>NZ_CH902583.1:0-98897 GCF_000152965.1 Roseobacter sp. MED193
GTGCGCCCAGCGGTGTCAAAACTCATGGTGCCACACCAGGGCATATCTGCCAGCGCAAAGGCCTCAGCAGCGGCGCGGAATTCTTCCGGTGCCGAAATGGTCTCAACCCAGAGCACGTCAACACCGCCCTCTTTTAGGGCTTCTGCCTGCTCGTGGAACATCTCAACGGCCAGCTCATGGCTCAGCTCACCCACGGGCAGCATGATTTCACCGGTCGGACCAACAGAGCCGGCAACAGCGATCTTGCGATCCATTTTGTCAGCGACCTCGCGGCCCAGTTCAGCAGCGGCGCGGTTTAGTTCCCGCACGCGCCCCTGAGCGTCATGCAGCTTCAAACGTGCAGCAGTGCCCCCAAAGCTATTGGTCAAAAACAAGTCACTGCCCGCATCCACAGAGCCCTGATAGAGCGCCATGATCTTCTTGGGCTCATCTGTGTTCCAAAGCTCAGGCGCGTCGCCGGATTGCAACCCCATGTTAAAGAGGTTGGTGCCTGTGGCACCATCAGCTAGCAGAACGTCTTTTTCCGCAAGGAAATCAGCAAAGAAAGTGGTCATAGGGAAATCCTGTCAAAGGAAAGGAGATGGGTGCACAGGGGCAGGGCGGCCCGGTGCCGCTTGGTTGGTCCTGCTGTGTCATGGGAGCGGTGAAAGCGCAATTGCATAATCCTCAACTTGATTATGAGGCCCATATTGAGGCGCCCCTGTTGTTTTGACGCCTCTTACGAAGCCTGCGCTGAATTTGGCATGTCGTATTGTTGCGATTGATCCTTGGGCTGCTGCTTGTCCCAGGCAGCATCAGCCCTGCCTTCTTCCGATGCGTTTTCTTTAGTTTGAGGGCTCTCACTGGGTGTAGCAGCAGGCGCGGCTTGCAGGACGGGGTCTGGGTGATGGATCAGCCGGTAGAGCTCAAACCCAGCGATGGTCATGTCATACCAACTGGGGCAGGTCATATAGCGGGGCTGCCACTGGGGGGCGAAACAGGCCTTGAAGCGGCGCAGACCAGGATCCATGCGGGCGGCAAAGCGATGGTCGGGGACTGCGGCCAGCGACAGGCGCGGGATTTCTTCCACTTTGGCGGCGGCAATGGCCGCGCGCAGCAAGATATGGCCAGTCCCATCTGGCGCATCAGGGCAAATGCGGATGAGATCCAGACACCATTCCCCGGAGGCTGTATGCAGGGTGATAAAGCCAATAATATGCTCGTTCTGCCAGGCGAGGAAAACCCGCTGTCCCGCAAGGTAATTGGCCTCAAACCGGCCCATGGTCGTTCCCCGTGCGCCGCCGTGGCGTTGTTGCCAAACCTGATCGAGCGCCTGCATCTGTTCCAGCGGCAGATTGGGCGGAGCGGGGCGCACGCTGATCCCTGCCTTTTCGGCGTGACGTAGTTTGCGGCGCAATTGGCGATGGCTGGACCCAGCTTCGCTAAAGGATGTCGGGGAAACCACCGCTTCGGCGGCAATGCGCAGGACGACCCAGCCAGCCTTGCGGGCGGCTAGGGCATTGCGGGCGGAACATTTGTAAATGCAGGGCGTGGCATTGCGTTGGCGTGCATAACGTCGCAATGGGGCGAGGGTTTCATCGAGGTTGCCCGTCACCGGGTCAAACAGCGCGACAGAGATCTGCGGGCTATCCAGCAGGGCCAGCTGGTTAAACCCAAAAGCCTGAATATGGCCTCCATTTTGACGGATAACCCCAGTTTCAGCCCGCAGTCGATCATAGGGCAGGTGCTCGACCGGCAAGCTTTGCGCTCCCAAGAGATCCGAATCCGTTACTGGGGCACGCATGGATTTCAGGCGATCGGGCAAAACCATCAGAATGCAGGCAATGGTGGCGGGCAGGGCGTAATAGACCAGCCGAAATGCCAGGAGCGCTGCCAACAGGCCGGTGCTGTCGTGGGCAGGAAGCAGGGTAAAGATCATCAGCTCTAGGGGGCCGGTGCCACCGGGAGCGGAAGACAGGATGGCAGCGCCCAGGGCAATGGCATAGACCACCAACAATGTGGCCCAGGAGATCGCCAGCGTCTCTGGTAGCAGGATCCAGAGCGCGCTGCCTGCAGCCACAACATCCATGAAGGCCCAGACCGTGAGTGCCGCCATTGCGGGCAGGGAGGGCCAGCGCAGGGAGAAGGCACCAAGGCGAAGCCGAGGCGCGGCAAAGCTCATGAGGCCGCCGGCAAGAGTGAGGGTGACCAGCAAGGCGCCAAGGGGTCTGAACCATGCGAAGACTGGGACCATGATCATTGCCAGGCCACAAAGCAACGCAAGGGCGGCCATGAAGGTCAAACCCACCAATCCAGTGAGCTGTGCGGCCTGCAGAGCGGTTAACCCCGGCACTAAACGCCAGCGGGCATAGGCTCCGGTGAACAATCCAAAGCCCACCAGTTGGGAAAAGGCGATGGCCGCCATGCCCGCTCGGCGCGCCTGCGGGCCATCTAGGCCGGTTTGCAAATGTCTGTGGGCTACAGAATCATAACGCCCCAGCGCCCAGAAGCTAAGTCCGGTGGCCCCAAAGGCCGCAAGCCATTGCCAAAGCTGCAATTGGCCAAGCAGGCTGCCAAGAGCCGCCAGGGAGGGCAGTTCAATGCGGGTTGAGAGGGCCCAGAGACACAGGGCCGCCATAGCAAAGGGGGCAGTCAGGCGGAGGATCTGAAGGGGCGGTGCTGCCGAGAGAAGTTTGAGGCTCTGCATTTTGCTCTTTCTGCGGGGCCCGATAGGGGCAGAAATGCCAAAATAGCAAGCTGGGGTTTTTGTGACGTTAATACCGCGCCAGTGCGATGCATATGGTTTATATTCTGCCGAATGCCTCTGCCGTGCGACCCATTGCATGGGCAAATACTATATGATTTACAGCAACCTATCGGGGTGATGCCCTGCTGGAAGGGCATCACAAAATGCAGTGGCTTTCCGTCAGCTTAGGTTGCTTCCAGCACCTCCTCGCTGGCTTGGCTCAGAAACTCTGCCATCTGCCTTTTTACGTCTTCGGCGGTGAATTGGCTGTGTTTATGGGCGGCGATATCTGACGTGATCTTATTCAGAACATCGTCATGGCCAGGGTGTTGCAGGTCCGCGCTAACAACTTCGGCGGCGTATTCTTCGGTCTGGGCTGCGTCGAGCCCCAGAATATCCGCGGCCCACTGACCCAGCAGTTTGTTGCAACGGGCACGGGCTTGGAAACGAAGGTCTAGGTCATGGGCGAATTTTGCCTCAAAGGCCTGTGCGCGGTCATCGAATGTCGTCATGTCATGTCCTCCATGGTTGCAACGTCGTGTTGTTAATATGGGGTGTATTTGGCTGGGGGACAGGGATTGCGACAATATGCCAGCGCACAGGCTTTCGGCACGAAAGGGGGTTGAGCGTTCCAGCAGTAAGCACCCAGTAAGCACCGCCAGAGCTTACTGGCTGGCCCGATCTCTCTGGGGCTAGATCTCCGAAACCAGTTCAATTTGACCGGTTTGCGCCACTATACTTGCAGCAATTCCCCCCTTGCCCTATGAGAGCGGCAAGAAACCGGGCCGGGATTCCGGCCTTTACCTCGAAAGGCTCCTCATGGCACGTCGCAAGAAGATCTACGAAGGCAAAGCCAAAACTCTGTATGAAGGTCCGGAACCGGGCACGATTGTGCAGTATTTCAAGGATGACGCCACCGCGTTCAACGCCGAAAAGAAAGACGTGATCGAAGGCAAAGGGGTTTTGAACAACCTGCTGAGCGAATACTTCATGGTGGGGCTGGGCCAGATTGGCGTGCCGACGCATTTCCTGAAGCGTTTGAATATGCGTGAGCAGCTGGTGCGTTCCTGCGAGATCATCCCTTTGGAAGTCATCGTACGCAACTACGCCGCGGGCTCTATGTCCAAACGTCTGGGGATTGACGAGGGCACACAACTGCCGCGGCCAATCGTCGAATACTGCTACAAAGATGACAGCCTGGGCGACCCGCTGGTGTCGGAAGAGCATATCGCGGCCTTTGGCTGGGCCAGTCAACAAGACATGGATGACATCCTGAGCCTGGCGCTGCGGGTGAACGACTTTATGTCGGGCGTGATGTTTGGTGTCGGTATCCGGCTGGTGGATTTCAAGATCGAAATTGGTCGAGTCTATGACGGTGATTTCCAACGTCTGGTGGTGGCCGATGAGATCAGCCCCGACAGCTGCCGTCTTTGGGATATTGAGAGCGGACAGAAGCTCGACAAGGATGTGTTCCGCCGCGATCTGGGTAGCCTTACAGACGCCTATAGCGAAGTCGCGCGTCGTCTGGGCGTGATGCCGAACAATCCGCCAGCTCCCAGCAAACCCACGCTGGTGAACTGATCTGGTAAGGTGAATCTTCCCACTCCGTCCAATGGGCTGGGGTGGGCAATACATTTTCTGCAAAGGGCGCGACCAGGGGTCGGCTCCCATCGAAGCTGAGGAACGACACGATGAAGGCACGGGTGCATGTAATGCTGAAGAACGGGGTTCTGGATCCACAGGGTGAGGCCGTGCGCCACGCGCTTGGGGCTCTGGGCTTTGACAAGGTTGAAGGCGTGCGTCAGGGCAAGGTGATTGATCTTGATCTGGCAGCCGATGCGACCGAAGCTGATGTGACCGAGATGTGCGAAAAGCTGCTCGCTAATACTGTGATCGAATCCTACAGCATCGAGATGAAGTGATGAAAGCAGCCGTCGTCGTATTTCCCGGATCCAACTGTGACCGCGATCTAGCGGTTGCCTTTGAACAAGCCGGTTTTGATGTTTCAATGGTCTGGCACAAGGACAGCGTGCTGCCCGAAGGCGTTGATATCGTAGGGGTTCCTGGTGGATTCTCCTATGGGGATTATCTGCGCTGTGGTGCCATCGCGGCCCAGTCGCCCATCTGCCAGGCGGTTGTTGAACATGCCAACCGTGGCGGCTATGCCATGGGGGTGTGCAATGGCTTTCAGATCCTTACGGAAACCGGCGTGCTGCCGGGGGCGCTGCTGCGCAATGCTGGACTGAAATATATCTGCCGCACTGTGGACCTGCAGGTTGCGACCGAGGACAGCGTCTTTACCCAGGGCTACGCCAAAGGCGATGTGATCGGCATTCCAATCGCCCATCACGATGGCAACTACTTTGCCGATGCCGATACCATTGCCGCGCTGAAGGATCAGGACCGCATTGCCTTTACCTATGCCGACAACCCAAACGGATCCGTGGACGATATCGCTGGTATCCTGTCGGAGAACCGACGTGTGCTTGGCATGATGCCGCACCCGGAGCGCGCCGCTGACGAAGGTCACGGTGGCACCGATGGAACGGCAGTCTTTCGCGCATTGGCGGGTATCCTCGCCACCGCGTGACTTGAGCTCCTGCGGCGTCAGGAATAGGATTACCCTATGAATGCGCCGCAGACCTCTAAGCCACCCCCCGCAAATGAAACCGGATCGCGCACCATTCCCTGGGGCGCGCGGCTGGCGCTTTTGCTGTTTATGGCGGTTGCGGCCGTCACCGTCTGGGTGACAAATCAGCAATTAACGCATCGCTTTACCGACAGTACCCGCAACCGTGGCGAGCTACGGTTGGCGCTGTATTCTGGTAACCTTGTCAGTGAATTGCGCCGCCATGCTATTGTGCCGCAGCTCTTGGCACGGGACCAGACCCTGATCGCGGCGCTGCAAAGTCAGGACTTCTCTCTGTCGACACAGCGGCTGTTGTCTTTCATTGATGAAATTGGCGCCAACTCGATTATGCTCATGGCGAGTGATGGGCGCACGGTCGCGGCGACCAACCGAAACCGTCTGGGTGAAAATCACCGGAATGAAGCCTATTTTGTCGATGCAGCGCGGGCCAAATCCACTGTTTTCTCTGTGATCAAGCGTGAGGTCGGCGGCTACCGCTTTACCTATTCGCGCCGCATGGTGGATAGCTCTGGTCTTTTGGGTGTTATCGTCATTGAGGTTGATCTGCGCAAGTTTGAGCGCGCCTGGGCCGGGGTTTCGGATGCGGTGATGGTCACCGATAGCAAGGGTAATATCGTGCTGGCCACCGAGGCTCGCTGGCGGGGGCTGCAAGAGGAAGAGGCCTTGCTGCTGCAAACGCCCGAAAGTGCCATTCAGCGCGCCATCCGGGCGACCGCAGACTGGAGCACGCTGCCACCCGATGCCTATCTTCAGGGGGAGGCGGTGATGCGCCTCGACAACCGGGTGCCCTTTCAGGGCTGGCGGATGACCTCCTTTACACCTTTTGCCTCGATCCGGGAGAAGGTGAACGCGGTTCTGGCCCTTGAGATCATGGGATTCGCCATACTGCTGGCGCTGGCCTTTTATGCGCTAAGCCGTAAGACCGCGCTTAGGATGGCGCTGTTTCAGCGAGAGTCGGCGGAGCTTCGCGTATTGAATGCGCGGTTGCAGCGGGAAATTGCCGAGCGAGAGCGCATGCAAAAGACACTCGCCGTGGCCGAACAAAGCCTGGCGCAGAGCTCCAAACTGGCCGCCCTGGGGGAGATGTCAGCCGCTGTCAGCCATGAGCTAAATCAACCCTTGGCGGCGATGAAAACATATCTGGCAGGTGCGCGGCTTTTGCTCAACCGTAACCGCCCTGACGAGGCTCTGGCCTCCTTTGGACGGATTGATGATCTGATCGAGCGCATGGGGGCCATTACCCGACAGCTGAAATCCTATGCCCGAAAGGGCGGGGATGCCTTTAGCCCTGTAAACCTTGGCGATGCGCTTGCCTCCAGCCTGTCGATGATGGAGCCACAGCTGCGCCAGCGCCATGTCAAGATCACGCGCCTCCTGCCGGAAGATCCGGTTTTTGTTATGGCGGATCGCATGCGGTTGGAACAGGTCATGGTCAACCTCTTGCGCAATGCGTTGGATGCTACCAAATCAGTGGAAGAGCCCGAGGTCGAAATCCTGTTGGCCGCAGGGGAGACGGCGACGTTGACGGTGCGCGACAATGGCGTTGGGATTGAGGATTTTGGCAGCCTGTTTGATCCGTTTTATACCACCAAACAGGCCGGGGACGGTGTCGGGCTGGGGCTTGCTATCTCCTCTGGGATCGTGAACGACCTAGGGGGACGGCTCGCCGCGCGTAACGGGCAGAAAAGCGGCGCCGTGTTTGAGATGCAATTGCCGATTCTTGCGGACGGCATTGAGGCCGCTGAATAGCGGCCCAGACAGAACAAAGAGAAGGGGGTGCCCTATGGCACAGGCCATGAAAATCGCGATCGTGGATGATGAGCAGGATATGCGTCAATCGATCAGCCAGTGGTTGGCACTTTCGGGCTATGACACGGAAACCTTTGCCAGCGCTGAAGAGGCGCTCAAGGAGCTGGGGGCAGATTACCCGGGTATTGTGATCTCCGATATCAAAATGCCAGGCATGGATGGGATGCAGTTCTTGAAGAAACTGATGGGCAGCGACAGTGGCCTGCCAGTGATCATGATAACTGGCCATGGTGATGTCCCCATGGCAGTTGAGGCGATGCGCGTCGGGGCGTTCGATTTTCTGGAAAAGCCCTTTAATCCTGACCGCATGTCAGAGCTGGCAAAACGCGCAACCGGCGCCCGCCGTCTGACATTGGATAATCGGGCTCTGCGCCGTGAGCTGTCGGATGGCAGTCAGATCATGAAGAAATTGATCGGCATGAGCCCGGTGATGGAACGTCTGCGCGAAGATATTCTCGACCTTGGGCAGGCGGATGGTCATGTGCTGATCGATGGAGAAACCGGCACTGGAAAGACGCTTGTCGCCCACGCGCTGCATGCGGTTGGCAGCCGGGCCGGAAAAAAGTTTGTACTGATTTCTTGTTCCGCGCTGGAGGAAGAAGCCCTGTCCAAACGCCTGTTTGGCCCAATGCAGCCCGAAGACAGCCTGTTGCCTGCCCTGGAAGAGGCGCGCGGCGGCACATTGGTGCTGGAAGGGGTTGAGGCGCTTAGCGAGGCGCTGCAAGCAAAACTCCTGAGCGCGATCAATGAACAGGGGATGCCGGGGGAGACGCGGATTATTGCTATCTCTAACCTGCAAGAGGCGGGGAAAACCTGCGAAGACGCTCTGCGCCCGGATCTGTTTTACCGTCTGGCAGCGCTGCGGATCATGGTGCCACCGTTACGCCAACGTGGCGAAGACATTCTGACGCTCTTTACCCGGCTCTGCGAGCAGTTTGCAGAGGAATACGGCTGTGATGCTCCACAGGTCTCGGCGCAGGAGGCGGCCCAGTTGCTGCAGGCCCCATGGCCAGGAAATGTGCGCCAGCTGATCAATGTGGCCGAACGTGCGGTGCTGCAGGCAAGACGCGGTTCCGGAACGATCGCGTCGCTACTGATGTCGGATCATGAAGAGATGCAGCCTGTAATGACCACAGAAGGCAAGCCCTTGAAAGAATATGTCGAAGCCTTCGAGCGGATGTTGATCGACAACACCATGCGCCGTCACAAGGGGTCCATTGCCAGCGTCATGGAAGAGCTGTGCTTGCCGCGCCGGACCCTGAATGAGAAGATGGCTAAGTACGCGCTGCAACGCTCTGACTATCTGGGATAGGCACGATCTTACCCATGGCGCAGAGGTTGCCCTGTGGGTAAGCGGGCTTTCTGGTGTAACCTCAGTGATTTGGCCTGTGGGCAGTCCGATCTGCCTGCATTCGCTCTAGGTTTGTTCATCAAACATTCATCATTTTGCCTTTTACCCGGTTTGTTGCCGTTTCGACAGGCCAGGAATGACGAATGTCCATTGTCATTGCCGCTGCGCTGGTCTTATGGTGACCCTATGGGATGTGGTTTATCTACCCGCCCAGGAATGATTGAGATTCGCTGTCTCGCAGATCTTTACGGCGTGACCGGAAAGTCGGAACGACCCGACCACGGCATGGACCGCAAATGCAAGACAGACCGATTGGCTCCGAAACCAAACGGAGCAGCTAAGCGCCTCTTTGAAAAATCAAGGAGGAATAACAAGGCAGGCAACGGGCCCTCCCGACCTGTCGGAGAAGAAACGCGATGACGCGCGCGCGAGCGAAGAGCATACAGGCACGAGGACCGGACATCAGTTCCAGGGCTATCTCCTGTTGTGCGCCGTCCCAGATCGCCCTGACAAGACACCCCCCAATACATGCGCGGCCCCCTGATGAGGGAAGGCCTGCGTCTGCGCAGGGCAGGTGCACTAAGGAAACATGGCAAAGAAGATGCTTATCGATGCCACCCACGCGGAAGAAACCCGCGTTGTGGTGGTCGACGGAAACAAAGTTGAGGAGTTCGACTTTGAATCTGAGAATAAACGCCAGCTAGCTGGCAATATCTATCTGGCAAAAGTCACACGAGTAGAGCCGTCTTTGCAGGCCGCTTTTGTGGAGTATGGCGGAAATCGCCACGGGTTTCTGGCCTTTTCGGAGATCCACCCAGACTATTACCAGATCCCAGTTGCTGACCGCGAAGCCCTGATGGAAGAAGAGCGCGCCTATGCGGAAGCACAGCGCGCCCGTGATGACGAAGAAGAGTCTAAACCTTCCCGTTCGCGCTCTCGTGGCCGCAAGGGGTCACGCTCCAAGGCGGCCAAGGTCAATTCAGGCGATGCTGTAGAGACCAAAGAGGTTGCCCCGGCCAAGGCCGAACCGGCTGCGACACCTGATGTCACCGAGAATGAAACCCCAGTGGTTTCGGAAATCGCTGGTATGGAAACCATCGACCTGGTGGATGAAGTGGAAAGCGATGAGGCCAAATTGGCCGAAGTTCCAGAAGGCTCTTCGCCGATGGAACGGGTCGCTGATACACCAGTCGAAGAACCCGACGGCGCAGAAGGTATCGCAGCAGAACAGGTCTCTCCAGAACCCGCCGTCAGTGTTGAAACCGGAAGCCAAACTGACGAGCCTGATGCTGTAGAAACCCCGGCTCAAGAGGCATCCGAGGATACGGCCGCAGAGCCTGTTGCGGAAGAGGCAAGCGTTTCCGAGGCGCCTGTTGCTGCAGAGGCATCGTCTGGTGATGCCGTTATTCAGTCAGCAGGCAGTGACGATGCCAATGCCGACACTGACACAGCGGCCGGGGACGATTCCGGTGAGAGTGAGGAAGAGGCAAAGGCGCCTTCGGATGCCAGTGCAAAAGATGAGAGCATTGAATCTGTTGCTGACGAAGACGATAGCGAAGACATTCGTCCGGCACGGAAGCCACGCCCACGGCGCTACAAGATACAGGAAGTGATCAAAGTCCGCCAAGTTCTGTTGGTGCAGGTTGTCAAAGAAGAGCGCGGCAATAAGGGCGCGGCTCTGACGACCTATCTATCGCTGGCCGGCCGCTACTGTGTTCTGATGCCAAATACCGCGCGCGGCGGTGGCATCAGCCGCAAGATCACCAACGCAGTTGACCGTAAGAAACTGAAAGACATTGCCACTGAAATCGACGTGCCCTCGGGCGCGGGTCTCATTGTGCGTACAGCCGGTGCGAAACGGACCAAGGCAGAGATCAAGCGTGACTATGAATACCTGCAACGGCTTTGGGAACAGATCCGCGAGCTGACCTTGAAAAGCGTCGCTCCGGCCAAGATTTATGAAGAAGGTGACCTGATCAAACGTTCGATCCGCGATCTCTATAATCGTGAGATTGACGAGGTTTTGGTCGAAGGCGAGCGCGGTTACCGCATCGCTAAGGACTTCATGAAGATGATCATGCCGTCCCACGCCAAGAACGTGAAGAACTATCAGGAAACCTTGCCACTTTTTGCACGCTTCCAGGTCGAAAGCTATCTTGGTGGCATGTTCAACCCCACTGTGCAGTTGAAATCAGGTGGCTATATCGTGATCGATACCACCGAGGCTTTGGTGGCGGTGGATGTGAACTCTGGCCGGGCGACCAAACAGTCCTCCATTGAGGAAACGGCGCTTAACACCAACCTGGAGGCCGCCGAAGAGGTTGCTCGCCAGCTGCGCCTACGTGACCTTGCTGGCCTGATCGTGATCGACTTCATCGATATGGATGAGCGTAAGAACAACGCCGCCGTTGAAAACCGTATGAAGGACAAGCTCAAGACCGATCGCGCCCGCATTCAGGTGGGGCGGATCTCGGGCTTTGGCCTGATGGAGATGTCGCGCCAGCGTCTGCGCCCTGGTATGATCGAGGCGACAACCCAGCCTTGCCCACATTGCCACGGCACCGGGTTGATCCGTTCGGATGATAGTATGGCCCTGTCGATCCTGCGTCAGATCGAGGAAGAAGGCACCCGCCGCCGCTCGCGGGAGGTTCTGGTGCGTTGTCCGATAGATATCGCTAACTATCTCATGAACCAGAAACGGGAGCATATCGCCCAGATCGAGGCGCGCTATGGTCTGTCGGTCCGTATTGAAGGGGATGCGCATCTGGTTAGCCCCGATTTCACTCTGGAGAAGTTCAAAACCGCAACCCGTGTTGTCGCCGTTTCAGCGGCTCCGGTTGTGTCTGCGGATACATCATTGATGGCGCAGGTCGATGCGGATGAGGCAGAAGCCGACGAAGACGAACTGCCGCAGGATGAAAATTCAGACGCGGTGGCCGATTCAGGGAGCAATGGCGAAGATAAGCCAAAGCGTAAGCGCCGTCGTCGGCGCCGCCGCAAGTCAGGCAATGGCGGAGAAAACTCTGAGAGCGATCGCAATGGCTCTGAGGCTGGGGGCGGTTCAGAAGCTTCCGAAACTGCAGCTGAGAATGCAGCAGAGGGAGAGGAAAACCCCGCATCTGAGACCGGTGAAGAGGCCGGATCCGAGGAGAAAAAAACGAGCCGTAAGCGTACCCGCACCCGTGGCGGCCGCTCTCGCAGCAAAAAGACGGAGGCGAGTGACGCCCCCTCTGTTGACACAGCTGAGGGAGCAGAGACACCCGCGGAGCAAGGCGGCGAGAGTGCGCCTTCAGAGGGGGAGGCCAAGCCCGCGTTGGAGGCCGAGCCTGTTCCTGAAGCTGCGGCTGATACGGTAACTGCAGCGCCTGCTGAGGCCGTGGCACAAGCGGACCCCTCTGTCGTCGAGGATGTAGCTGTGGCTGAGCCTGCTGAATCGGCAGAGGCCGCAGCCTCTGAAGCGCCTGCTCAGGATGTGGTGGCGGAACCTGCTGTTGAACCTGCTGATCCAGAAGCGGAAACAGTCGCCGTTGAAGAGGCCACTGCGGCGGCAGAGGTCGTTGATGCACCTTCTGCAGAGCAGGATGTGATTGCAGCGGAAGCGGCTGAGCCGGTTGCCGAAGCTGCTGAGAAGCCCGCTGAAAACGCGGAGCCTGAGGTCGCGCCCGCCGTCGAGCCGGAACCTGCCGCTCCGCCCAAGCCCAAGCGGCGCGGATGGTGGTCCATTGGATAAGAGAATAGGCGGCCCCTTGGGTCGCCTTTTTCTTTGCCGATGATTTTTGGGCCTGCCTATCGGGAGCAGGCGATTGAACAGAGGGGCTGTAGCGGTGACAAGCAACGGAGATCCAAATCTGTTGAGCGAGATTCTCGAACACGAGACGCGGGTCTGGCAGGCCTTGGTCACAGGGGATATCGCAGCTGACAAGGCGGCGCTCGACGCAGATTTCCTCGGCGTGTACCCCAGCGGTTTTGCCACTCGGAGTGAGCATTGTGATCAGCTGAGCGAAGGCGCGACAGTGGTCTCTTTTGAGCTGAATGAGGCGAGACTATTGTCGCTGGGTGGAAATCATGTGTGCCTGTCCTATTTGGCCCGATACCTACGCCCAAATGCCGAAGCGCAGGAGGAGATGTATGTGTCTTCCATCTGGCAGCGTCAAAACGAAGGCTGGATCAATATCTTTAGCCAGGACACGCCTGTTGCAGGGGCCATACCCGTTTGAAAGGCCTCGGCTTTTCAGTGTTTACAGGGGTCCATAGACGTAAAACCACACAGGGTGAGTGGCTTAGCCGCCTTTGCGAATGTGGTAGATCTGATGGCTTTCTACTGCCGACTGGCCAAGCAGAGCATGCCCGGATTCGGTGCAAAAATGCGGGATGTCGATGATGGCAGCAGGATCATCTGCCAGAACCTGCAATACTTCGCCTTCAGCCATGGATTTCAGCCGTTTGCGCGCTTTTAGCACAGGCAGGGGGCAGAGCAGCCCAATGGCATCCAGGGTGGCATCATTCTGAGGGGCAGGTGTTGTCATAGGTTTCAGATAATCCGTCGCTCACGTCCTGTCCACAAGGATGTGACCAATGCCCCCCGTGACCTTTGCCACCGGCTGGTCTATGGGTCATGAAAGCCTGGTTTTGGGGAACGAGATGTTTGGAATTGAGATCATAGATGCGGGGCTCTTGCCTGCAATGTTTGTGGCGCTTCTGGGCGGCTTGGTGAGCTTTTTGTCGCCCTGTGTGCTGCCGATTGTGCCGCCCTATCTCGCCTATATGAGTGGTGTCTCCATCGGAGAAATGCAGGGCACGGAAGCGGCGCGGCGCAAGGTAATACTGTCAGCGCTGTTCTTTGTCTTGGGACTGTCGACGGTCTTTTTGTTGTTGGGGTTTACCGCCTCCTTCTTTGGGGCTTTTGTGCTGCAAAATCAGGAGTGGTTTGCCCGCGCCTCTGGCGTTGTCGTGATCATCTTTGGTCTGCATTTTCTTTCGGTCTTCCGGATTCCTATCTTGGATCGTGAGGCGCGTGTTGATGCCGGGCAGGCAGGAGGCTCGGTGGTCGGGGCCTATGTTCTCGGGCTGGCCTTTGCCTTTGGCTGGACGCCCTGCATTGGCCCACAGCTGGGGGCAATCCTAGCCTTGGCCGCCTCTGAGGCCTCGGTCAGCCGGGGCACCCTGTTGTTGGGGATCTACGCTCTTGGCCTTGGGGTACCTTTCCTTCTGGCGGCAATTTTCCTCAACCGCTCCATGGTGGTAATGAATAAGATGAAACGCCATATGGGTTTGATTGAGAAACTCATGGGGGGGCTGCTGCTCTTGGTGGGCCTTATGCTCGTCACCGGGCTGTTCTCTACCTTCTCCTGGTGGCTGCTCGAAGCCTTCCCTTTCCTCGCAACCTTGGGCTAATGCCGCTGGCGCGGGCTAATATTGCCCTTCCCTGACAGAGTGAGGGGGAGGGATTTTTTCTGCCTTAAGCCGGTCGCGGCCTTACTCTGGTCGAAAACCTCGCCTATTCTTGCTGACATATGCAATGAGGCCAGGGAATGGACAGCACGACGGCGGGCGCAACAGGGCAGGGTCTGCGAACCAGCGAGACTATAGAGGCTGCACCGGTGCGGGCGCGGCGGGTGTTTTATATTCCCGGCTATGATCCCATCCATCCGCGCCGCTACCGCGAGCTGTACCGCAAGGAGGGCGCGGCCCAGGCAGAGATAAGCAACTATGATCTGTCCCTCACGCCGCAACCCCCGGCGCCTGGCGGCACTGGGCAGCGTCCCTATGGCTGGCAGGTCTCAGCAGAGATCGACGGGCAGGAGGTGCGCACGGAATTCAGCGTACTCGTTTGGTCCGATATTGTGCGTGACAGTATGGATGCCTCGATCTTGGGAACCTATTTGCAACTGATCCGAACCGCCTGGATTTACATCTCCTCTGGCACGCTGGGGCGTTTGATGCGGCTGCGCAAAGGTCCGGTGATCGCGGCGCTATATCCGGTCGCAATGCTCCTGATACAGGCGCTCTTGGCGCTTGTGTTGCTTTGGGCCTGTGTGGCGGGCTGGTCCGCAGCAATGGCATTGGTTGTTGAGAGGGGGCAGGGGCTCGCTTTGCTGCCCGGTTGGGGGATCGGGGCGGTTGCAGCTCTTGCCTTGCTCAGATGGTTCAAAAAGCAGGACGGCAAATTCTTTGCCTATTACCTGATGCATGACTATGCCTATTCTGCGGCGTCACGCGGCGAAAACCCGAAGGATCTGGAAGCACGTATCGCGGGTTTCAAAAGGGAAATCAGCGCAGCGCTGCAAGCTGGCGATATTGATGAGCTCTTGGTCGTCGGGCATTCTTCTGGGGCCCATGTCGGGGTGTCGGTTCTGGCCGATTTAATCCGCGAGGGGCTGCCTGATCCCTGCCCGGAAATCGGCTTTTTGACCCTTGGTCAAGTGGTCCCCATGGTATCGTTTCTGCCCCATGCCAGTCGGTTGCGCGGAGATCTGCGTTACCTGTCTCAGCGGGAAGAGATCGCCTGGATAGATGTTTCAGCGCCGGGAGATGGCTGCGCCTTTGCACTCTGTGATCCGGTTGCGGTCAGTGGGGTGGCTCCGGCGGATAAACGCTGGCCATTAGTGTTTTCCGCAGCCTTTACCCAAACGCTAAGCCCGGCACGTTGGGCGGAGCTGCGTTGGCGATTTTTTCGCCTGCATTTCCAGTATTTATGCGCCTTTGACCGTCCGGGAGACTACGACTATTTTCGTATTACGGCCGGTGCGCAGACCCTGCGCCAAAGGTATAAATCCCGCAAGGCCTCTGCCAGCAGGATTGATGTGCCCGTTTCCAAATATACCTCGGTGAAACCGCAATGAATGGGCCTAAGAGACAGCCCCCCAAACCCGCAGCGCGGCCCTCTCGGGTCTCGCTCTGGCGCTATGTAAAACTGTTTCGCGAGGATATCCTGTCTGCGCAACCCGGAAAGCTCTACCGGGCCTGGATGGCAGAGTTTCGCGCCCCGAGCTTCCGCTCCTATCTGATCAACCAACCTGACTTGATCAAACGGGTGTTGAAAGAGCAGCCTGATGATTTTCCCAAGTCTGACCGGATTGCGGAAGGGCTAAAGCCGCTCTTGGGAAGCTCGGTATTCCTAACCAATGGAAAGACCTGGAAGCGCCAGCGACGCATCATTGATCCCGCCTTCGAAGGGGGGCGGCTCAAGGTCACCTATCCGGCCATGCGGGCGGCAGCGGATTCGGCTATCTTGCGCCTTCAGACGCGGGTTGGGCAGGGTAGGAATATCGAGGTCGAAGAAGTGACGAGCCATGTGGCGGCGGATGTTATCTTTCGAACGCTTTTTTCTATCCCGATAGAGAACGAAGTGGCGAGCGAGGTTTTCACCCGGTTTCGCGACTATCAGCGTAGCCAGCCTTTGCTGAACCTCGCGGCCTTTGTGCCGCTCCCCAAATGGATGCCCCGGTTTTTTCGCCGCGGAACCCGCCCCAATGCCAATGTTATTCGCGCGTTGATCACCGATTTGACCGAATCCCGGATGGCAGAGATCAAGGCAGGGAAAGCCCCCGAGGACCTGGCCACCAAGATCATGACCACCACGGATCCCGAAACCGGAGAGCGGTTTGATGCGCAGGAGATGGTGGATCAGGTGGCGATTTTCTTTCTCGCTGGCCACGAGACGAGTGCCTCTGCCCTGGCCTGGTCGCTCTACCTGTTGGCGCTTTATCCGGACTGGCAGGAACAGCTGGCACAAGAGGCCGAGGCGCTGGCGGATGAGAGTTTCGCAGCCATATCAAAACTGCGCCTGTCGCGAGATGTGTTTCGCGAGGCCCTGCGGCTCTATCCACCGGTGCCAATGATGGTACGGGAAGCAACTTGCCCGGTGCAGTTTCGCAACCGCGCAGTGCCAAAGGGGGCACAGATCGTGCTGAGCCCCTGGCATTTGCACCGGCACGAGCGGCTTTGGGATAATCCAGACGGATTTGATCCCAGCCGCTGGCAAACGGAAAATGGCAAACAGTGCCAGCGAGAAGCCTATATTCCGTTCTCCGCCGGGCCACGGGTTTGTCCGGGTGCTGGGTTTGCCATGGTGGAGGGGGCATTGATCTTGTCGATGATCCTGCGTCATTTCAAAATCACTTGCGTTGAGGGCGCTGAACCTGTGCCTGTGGCGCATTTGACGGTACGCTCCAAGAGTGGGATCTGGTTGCAGTTTACGCCTCGCACTGCGGCAGATCACTCTTGAGTGGGAAGCCGGGATTGCAGATCATGCAGGACAAACAAACGAATAGCAGAGGCCAGACCGCAGTCAGCGCCGCGTGCCTCGTCGATCTCTGCGGCTAGCTCATTGATTGGACGGCTGGTCCGCGTGGCAATCTGGCGAAAGGCCAGCCAAAAAGGATCCTCCAATGAGACCGAGGTCCTGTGCCCGCGCAGCGTCAGAGAATGCTTGCGGGGGCGGCTGTTCATGGATCGCTCTTGTCGCCGTTAAGGTGGCCATCAAGATCGCGCTTTGCCTTGGCGGCACGGGCCTTTTCCAGCTCTTTGTCCAGCTTGTTACGTCCAAATTTCACAGCGTTTTCGTCGGCGCGGGCCCTATCCTTGGCCCGCGCCTGTGTCTTCCGATACCGGTTCAGATTTACCGGCTTACCCATTAGTCCTTGGGACCGATCATCTGTTCAGGGCGGACAACTGCATCAAAGGTCGCCTCATCCACAAAGCCAAGCGCGATGGCCTCTTCTTTGAGGGTGGTGCCGTTTTTGTGGGCGGTCTTGGCAACCTTGGTGGCATTGTCATAGCCGATGGTCGGGGCCAGAGCCGTCACCAGCATCAGCGACTCTTTCATCAGCTTGTCGATGCGTGGCTCATTGGCCTGAATACCGTTCAGCATCCGTTCAGTAAAGCTGTCGGTGGCATCGCCCAACAGTTGGATAGACTGCAAAAGGTTATAGGACATCATCGGGTTATAAACGTTGAGCTCAAAGTGGCCTTGGCTGCCGGCGAACTTGATCGCTGCGTCATTGCCCATGACATGCGCCGCCACCTGCGTCAGCGCTTCGGCCTGGGTGGGGTTCACCTTGCCGGGCATGATTGAGGATCCTGGTTCGTTTTCCGGCAGGATCAGCTCACCCAGACCGGACCGGGGGCCGGAGCCCAAGAACCGGATGTCGCTGGCGATCTTGTAGCAGCTGCCTGCGATGGTCGCGAGAGCCCCCGACAGAAAGACCATGGCGTCATGCGCTGCGAGGGCTTCAAACTTGTTGGGAGCGGTGACGAAAGGCAGATCGGTGATCTCTGCCATATTGGCTGCCACTTCTTCGCTCCAGCCTTTCTGAGTGTTCAGGCCCGTCCCAACAGCGGTGCCGCCCTGCGCCAGCTCGTAGATGCCGGGCATGGCCAACTCTACACGGGCGATGCCCTGACGGATCTGATGGGCATAGCCCCCAAATTCCTGTCCCAGAGTCAGCGGAGTCGCATCCTGAGTGTGTGTCCGGCCAATCTTGATGATGTCTTTGAACTCTTCTGATTTGTTCTCAAGACCCTTGGCGAGTTTTTCCAGACCGGGCAGCAGCACGTCACGTACCGACATGGCAGTTGCGATATGCATGGCGGTGGGGAAGGTATCGTTCGAGGACTGCCCCATGTTGCAATGGTCATTGGGGTGCACTGGATCCTTGGAGCCGATCACGCCGCCCAGCATCTCGATTGCGCGGTTGGCGATGACCTCATTGGAATTCATGTTGGACTGGGTGCCAGAGCCGGTCTGCCAGACCACGAGGGGGAAGTTGTCGTCGAACTTGCCCTCAATCACTTCGCCTGCGGCTGCGATGACAGCATCGGCAATGCGGTCTTCCATCTTGCCCGATGCCTTGTTGGCCATGGCGCAGGCCTTTTTGATCACACCCAGCGCGCGCACGATCGCGACAGGCTGCTTTTCCCAACCGATGGGGAAGTTCATGATCGAACGCTGAGTTTGAGCGCCCCAATACTTGTCTGTAGGAACCTCTAGCGGACCAAAGCTGTCGGTCTCGGTGCGGGTGTCTGACATCTTGTCTATCTCCGTCTGGTATGCCGTTGCATGCCGTTTATACGCTGCGTCGACGCGACGCAATTGGCCGTTTGCGCGCAGCATAGCTTATCATCAGCCAGGGTATAGGGAGAATTCGTCGGAGTTGGCTTGTTCCATATCATTGCCAGCTGCGCTGAGATCTTTAGAGTGGGATCAAAGCCCCCGCTCTTGACACGCTAGTAGGAGATCACAGTGATCCAAACGGTCGCAACCAGACAGGCAAAGCCTGCAGAAAATGCCATCCGATCAACGTCTTCTCTGCGGGGGAAGGGACTTGGGCTTTTGTCCCTGATGTTTTTGACCCTGGCCCTGCTTTGGGGCACTGCGGTACGGGCCTCAGCCCATGACATATCCGATTTCTGGGGCAGCTATGCGGGCTCGGTCGAGGTGGTCAACAGTGATGGCGAAAAGGATCTGCGGGATTTGAGCGTCGTCCTGACCCGGACTGCTAAAGGCTTTGTGGTGCAGTGGAGTACTGTTACGGAAAAGGGGGATGGGCGACGTAAGGAAAAAGCCTACACAGTTGAATTCATCCCCAGCGAACGCGAAGGTATCTATTCAGCCGCGATGCAGCGCAATGTTTTTGGACATGAGGTGCAACAGGATCCCATGAAAGGGCAGCCCTATGTCTGGGCGCGCCTGTCTCATGACACCCTGACAGTATTTTCAATGTTTATTCATGAAAACGGCGACTATGAGATGCAGCAATATGACCGCAGGGTGACGCCTGAAGGTCTGTCGTTGGTTTTCACCGCCCGCGTAAACGGGCTCCCTGTTCGCCAGATAGAGGCCGATCTGTTAAGGCGGTGACATCCCCGGAAAAGGGGGCGATGGGGCGAAGAACTGACCTGTCTCAAATGAATAAATCAGGCGTCAATTGCCTCAGAGAGTTCTTTTGGATAGGAACAACCCCTCGTTCAAGGCCAACAGACGGGGTGAACAGTTTCTGAAAGGCCAGAGGTTGCAAACCCGCCTCGCTGTATCACCGTGCCCCACCCAAAAGCTGGGCGGGCAAAATCAAACGGGCCTTAGGGTTTGCGGAAACTATCCAGAGAGACAACATCCCCCTCAGATGGGCGCTTTGCCACATCGGCAGCTTCGTCTTCATCATCAAGGTGATCAACGGTATCGTCACCTTCATCATCGCTCTCTTCAGCGGCCTCAAACCGCAGGCCGAATTCCACCGAAGGGTCCACAAAGGTTTCGATCGCGTCGTAAGGAATATAGAGCGGCTCTGGCGCGTCACCAAAGTTCAACGTGATGCCAAACCCATCCTCGCCAACCTCTAGATTGTCGTACCAGTGCTGCATCACCACGGTCATGGCGCCAGGATAACGATCCCGTAGCCAATCTGCCAGCTGGGCATCCGGGTGGTTGGTGTCAAAGGTGATAAAGAAGTGATGGTTGCCAGGCAGACCTTTATCCGCAACATCCTGCAGGACGGTGCGAATGAGGCCGCGCATGGCGGAGTGCATCAGATTGCCGTAGTCGATCTCGCGGGACATGAAAGACACCCCTGTTAAATTGCTGCATCAGCATAGAAGATTCTGCCAGAAACTAAAGGGGATCTGGGCCCGTTTTTGTCATTATTTTGAACCTTTAGCAAAGGGGGTGACCTCCTCTGTGGGGCGGGCGTTTCGCTATAGAATAGACGGTATCGATTGGGTGCCGAGGCCTGCGAGGGCCATCACTGCGAGCTGCCCCAAAAGTCGCCCCCGCAGAACACATGCGGCCAGCGCCGCTGCGAGGGTCAGCCCCAGCGCTGCGATGTTCAGGCTGGTTAGATCTGGCCAGGGCATTGTCAGGGGGCCACTTTGCAACTGGGTGACCTCTTCAAACAGGACATGCAGTGTAAACCAAACCATCAAGTTGAGGATGACGCCGGTCACGGTGGCAGTGATTGCCTTTAGGGCCGAGGCCAGCCGAGGTAGGGCAGCGAGGCGCTCCACATAGGGGGCAGCGGCAAATATCCAAAGAAAACAGGGCATGAAGGTCGCCCAGAGCGCAGTAGCCCCTGCGGCCAGGAAAAGCGCCAGTCCCCCCTGTTTCAGCCCCGCCAGCATGGCCACAAACTGGGTCACGAGAATGAGCGGGCCTGGGGTGGTTTCGGCCAGGCCAAGCGCATCGATCATCTCTCCAGCATTGATCCACTGGTGTTGCTGCACGACGGCCTGGCTCATATAGGCCAGTACAGCATAGGCGCCCCCAAAGGTGACCACGGCCAACTTGGCAAAGAACCAGCCGATACTGGCAAGAAAACTGCCTCCAAATAGGCTGAGACAGATCAGTGGCAGGAGCCAGAGTCCGCCCCAGATCAGTACCGTGTTCAGGGTGTGTTGGACCCCAATGGTTGGTGCTGCCTTTGTGAAAGGGGGGGGAGTATGGGATTGGCGGGAGCCTGCCATCGTCATCAGGCCAAAGAGCCCAGCTGCCAGGATCACCAGGGGGAAGGGCAGGCCAAAGGCAAAAAGCGCGATAAAGCCAAATCCCGCCAGTCCCCAATCCCTGCGGTGTTTCAGGGCCTTGTGGCTTAACTTCCAAAGTGCCTGCAGAACAATGACCACCACGGCGGCCTTAATGCCAAGGAATGCGGCCTGCACGGGAGGCAGCGCCCCAAATACAGCGTAAAGCCAGACCAAAGCGGCAATCACCAGCGCTCCTGGCAGGACAAAGAGAAGTCCCGCCAGCACGCCGCCAAGTACACCGCGCAACCGCCAGCCGGTATAGGTACACAGCTGCATGGCCTCTGGCCCAGGCAGCAACATGCAAAAGGACAGGCCGCGCAGAAAGCTCTCTTCGTCCAGCCAGGGGCGTTTTTCTACAAGTTCACGATGCATCACCGCGATTTGGGCCGCCGGACCGCCAAAGCTCATAAGGCCTATTTTGCCAAAGGTACGCCACATCTCGCGCCAAGACACTGTTTTCACCGGTTGGTTCCTTGGCTCATCGTGTGTCTCCTGGGGCCCGCTCGGGGGCATTGGCGTTGGCCTCATGGTGTGAGGATCACGCCCTCTGGCGCAGTGATGCGATCAGGGCTGGGGTTTGTCAAGAAAGCAGCAGAGCCACAGGCGTTCACCGGTGGCGTGCGCCGGACGATGGCGCAGGGACCTAAGAAAACAGAAGCCAGAACAGGGGGAGCCTTAGATTGAAGGGTAAGATGAAATATGGGGGGAAGTGCAGGTTTCTGTTGCCAGGTACCTGCGAACCCCGCCAGTCGCTGCTAGGCGAAAGGACTTAAGTTTCGGTTTTCCGAACTGCTTACGCAGCCAGGGCTACCGGAGCACGATTGTCATTTGCAATTGTACAGTTTTCGCCGATAACGGTGGCAGACAGCCGAGACAAAGCTAACCCCTTTAGACGTCCGTCGATCCTGTTTCGACCCCATGATGCCCAAATGAAGCATGTTTGGTGGAGTCGCCGGGTACCGCCCCCGGGTCCGATCCGTTTATTACGAGCGCATTTATGTCCATAGTTCCCGAAGGAACATCTGTAACATAAGGGATTGTAGGGCGAATTTGAAGTGGTGAAGCGCCCTTTTTTGCCAAGGACTTCTATTTTCTTTGCGCCAAGGTATTTGAGCTGGCTTATGGGTCCAGCCACTGCCGATGCTATGCGCCGGCACCCCCGGAATATTTGGGGCCAAATGAAGAGTAATGGCCTGCCACGCCGCCCAAGTTTAGGTCTTGGCTGACCGGGTTTCAAAGACCTTTTGTGCGAGGTTGAGTGTTTCCGTTTCTAGCGCCTGCAAACCATCAGTGGCTGCTGTGCCATCGCGCTGGTCGATGGCCTCGACAATTTGAGAGTGCAGAGCGACGATGCGAGCACGGTCACGTGCGGAAAAGGTGATCATATTCATCAGGGGTTGCATGGCCTCGACCGCGCCTGCCAGTTGATATGACAGTACCGGATTCGCCGCCGCATCAACGAGGGCGCGATGAAAGGTAACGTCTGAGGCGCAGAAGGCCTCATCCGAGAGATCGGGCTGGCCTTGTCGGAAGATTTCGGATCGCATGGTGGCCAGCTGGTCCGCATTGCGCCGCAGGACTGACAGGGGGGCACAGGCACGTTCCAGCGCATAGCGCGCCTCGCAGGCGGTTTGAAAACTAACTTCATTCATGCTCAGCAGCAGGGTCGATGTTGTCACCTGTTGGGCATAGGCGTCTTCAAAGCTCAAACGATTGACAAAGGCACCACCTGTTGCCCCCCGCTGCGTGCGGATCAAAGACTGTGCTGCCAAGCGTTTCAGCGCCTCTCGCACGGTGGGGCGAGAGACTTGGAATTGATCGGCGAGTTCGGATTCTGATGGAAGTCTTTGATCAACAATCAAGTCGCCATTGATGATCGCCGCTTTGATGGACTGGGCGATTTGCACCGACAGATCGGCTGAACTTGTTGGATCAATTTTCATTTCGGGTCCATGTACTCTGATCTGTCGTTTTTATTTGTCTGACATTTAAAAGTCTGACATTTAAGTGCTCAGGAGTGAGTCGGTTCTATTACTACTTGGAGGCAGCCCTGAAGGCCACTGATCTGTCGCAACCTGATCTGAGGAAGATCGAGGGCCAGAGGGGGGTATGTAGCCATTTGGGCGACCGGCATAAGCAAGACCAGACCAATCAGACCAAAGGGCGAGATTCGCGCTGACAGACCTGAATAATGAGCGTTTCCAGTAGCTAGGAGGAAGAGCTATGGCATTTATTTCCCCATCGCGGCGTTTGCGTAGAACACCTTTTTCAGAAGGGGTCGAAGCTGCCCAGGTTAAGGCCTACACTGTCTACAATCATATGCTGTTGCCGACGGTGTTTGAAAGCCCTGAAGCGGACTACCATCACCTAAAAAAGCATGTGCAGATCTGGGATGTCTCCTGTGAGCGTCAGGTGGAACTGCGGGGGCCCGATGCAGGCCGCCTGATGCAGATGCTGACACCGCGCGATCTGCGCGGGATGCTGCCGGGGCAGTGCTATTACGTTCCCATTGTTGACGAAACAGGTGGCATGCTGAATGACCCGGTTGCAGTAAAACTGGCAGAGGATCGTTGGTGGATCTCGATTGCGGACAGTGATCTGCTCTATTGGGTCAAGGGCATTGCAAATGGTTGGCGATTGGATGTCCTGGTTGATGAGCCGGACGTCTCGCCGCTGGCGATCCAGGGGCCAAAATCCGAAGAGCTTTTGGTGCGGGTCTTTGGCGAGAGTATTCGCTCTATTCGCTTCTTCCGGTTTGGCACCTTTCAGTTTCAGGGGCGGGACCTGGTGATCGCGCGCTCAGGATATTCCAAGCAGGGCGGGTTTGAGATCTATGTCGAAGACAGTGAGATCGGCATGCCGTTGTGGAACAAGCTGTTTGAGGCAGGCCAGGATTTGGAGGTGCGCGCAGGCTGCCCGAACTTGATTGAGCGCATTGAGGGTGGATTGCTGAGCTACGGCAATGATATGACCGATGACAATACGCCACATGAATGCGGGCTCGGTCGGTTTTGCGACACCCATACCGCTATCGGCTGCATCGGGCGAGATGCTCTGTTGCGGGTGGCCAAAGAAGGCCCCGTGCAACAAATCAGAGCCATTTCGATTGCGGGGGAGCCTGTGCCTGCCTGTACAGAGTTCTGGCCGCTTTATGCGGGTGGTAAGCGTGTGGGGCGGGTGTCTTCGGCTGCTTGGTCTCCGGATTTTCGCACCAATGTCGCCATTGGCATGGTGCGGATGACCCATTGGGATGCGGGTGCCAAACTGGAAGTTGAAACCCCAGATGGTATGCGTCAGGCGACAGTGCGCGAAAAATTCTGGATTTGATATCCTTATAAATGAATTAGGAGGACTGAAATGTTCAATGCAGTGGTTATGAACAAGGATGAAGACAGCGGTTTGGCCACGGCCTCGGTCGAGCAGATCGGACTTGATCAGCTGCCGGAAGGCAATGTCACCGTTGCGGTGGAATATTCCACGGTAAACTACAAGGATGGTCTGTGCCTCAGTCCCAAGGGCGGTGGATTGGTGCGCAAGTACCCCCATGTTCCTGGAATTGATTTTGCCGGCACCGTCGAAGACAGCGCGGATGATCGCTATCAGCCTGGCGATAAGGTGGTTCTGACCGGCTGGCGCGTGGGAGAGGCCCATTGGGGAGGCTATACCCAGAAAGCCCGGGTCAATGCGGATTGGCTGGTGCCTTTGCCGTCCGGCCTTGATAGTCGGCAGGCCATGGCGGTAGGCACCGCTGGGTTGACGGCGATGTTGTCGGTGATGGCGCTGGAGGATCACGGCCTTAAGCCGGGACAGGGGCCGGTTTTGGTCACTGGTGCTGCGGGCGGCGTTGGCTCGGTGGCGACGGCTATCTTGGCCAATCTGGGTTATGAAGTGGCGGGTGTGACAGGGCGCCCGGAAACCGAGGCCTATCTGCGCGAACTGGGGGCGACGCAGATCGTTGCGCGCGAGGATTTGAACGAAACGGTCAAACGGCCGCTAGAGAGCGAGACCTGGGCCGGCTGTGTTGACGCGGTTGGCGGTGAAATGCTGGCGCGGGTTCTGGGGCAGATGAAATATGGGGCTTCGGTTGCGGCTGTTGGCCTGGCGGGGGGCGCTGGCCTACCAGCCACCGTCATTCCCTTCCTGTTGCGTGGGGTCAATCTGCTGGGTATCGATTCCGTCATGCAGCCCTATGACAACCGGCTACGTGCTTGGCAGCGGCTGGCGGCTGATTTGCCGATGGAGAAATTGGAAGCGATGGTGACACCGGCTGTTCTATCTGACTTGCCCCAGTTGGGGGCCGACATCCTGAAAGGTCAGGTCAAAGGGCGCGTGGTGGTGGATGTGAATGCCTGAGCAGGTTCCGACCTGCCCATTCTTCATGTAGCCTCGCGCAACTGACTATTGTCGCCTCCGGGCCTCTGGTCCGGGGGCGGTGTTGTTGTCCAGACTGACATGCTTGGGCACTGATAGTGCCTAACGTTTTGTCCCCGGGGGCTTCCTTTCATGCATTATCGTGGCCAGGCTTGACCTCTTGCCCTTGGGACGGCATCCATTGCTACGAGTATGACTTGCGAACAGGACTGCGACACAGGGCCTGAACGTGAGACTGGGAAGCGAGATTGGGAATGGGTATGGCGCTGGATATTGATTTTGTACGCAGGCAGTTTCCTGCCTTTCAGGAACCTAGCCTGCAGGGGCAGGCGTTTTTTGAGAACGCGGGCGGCTCTTATACCTGTGGCCAGGTGATCGACCGGCTGACACGCTATTACACCCAGCGCAAAGTCCAGCCCTATGCCCCCTATGAGGCCTCGCGGCTTGCGGGTGCAGAAATGGACGAAGCGCGCCAGCGGATCGCGGCCCTAATGGGGGTGGAGAGCGATGAGCTGAGCTTTGGTCCCTCCACTACGCAAAATACCTATGTTTTGGCCCAGGCCTTTCGCCAGTTCCTGCAGCCGGGAGAGGCAATCATTGTGACCAATCAGGACCATGAGGCTAACACCGGCCCCTGGCGTCGATTGGCGGATGAAGGGATCGAGGTGCGTGAGTGGGAAATCGATCCGCAGACCGGCCATCTTGACCCAATCCGGCTGGAGGCTCTGTTGGACGATAAGGTGCGCCTGGTCTGTTTCCCCCATTGCTCCAATGTGGTCGGAGAGATCAACCCGGTCACAGAGATCACCGCGCTGTCCCATGCCGCTGGGGCCTTTGTCTGCGTTGATGGGGTCTCTTATGCGCCGCACGGGCTCCCAAATGTTGGCGACCTTGGGCCTGATATCTACCTGTTTTCTGCCTATAAAACCTTTGGTCCCCATCAGGGGGTCATGGTGATGCGACGTGAACTTGGGGCGCTGTTGCCCAATCAGGGGCATTTTTTCAACGCCGACTGCCTATACAAACGCTTTACCCCTGCAGGACCGGATCATGCGCAGGTTGCCGCGAGCGCGGGCATGGCTGACTACTTCGATGCGCTTTGTGATCATCATTCTGGCCCAAGTGAGGGCGCGACTGCGCGGGGAGCATTTGTCCATGATCTGATGCGTGCCCATGAGGTTGAGCTGCTTCAACCCCTGCTGGATGCCGTCAAGGAGCGCAATGACCTGCGCCTC
This sequence comes from Roseobacter sp. MED193, assembly GCF_000152965.1. Taxonomy (GTDB): domain Bacteria; phylum Pseudomonadota; class Alphaproteobacteria; order Rhodobacterales; family Rhodobacteraceae; genus Pseudophaeobacter. Next base: position 26,658 of record NZ_CH902583.1, read on the forward strand.
TTGGGCCCAAGCGAGGCGGCGCGTCGGGCGCCTACTGTGGCCCTGGCCTTGAACCGTCCCGCACTTGAGGTGGCGGCGGAGCTGGCCAATTTCGGGATCATGGCGGGAGGCGGCGATTTCTATGCAGGTCGCGCGCTCAAGGCCATGGGTGTTGACCCGGATCAGGGCGTGTTGCGGGTCAGTTTTACCCATTACACCTGCAAAGGCGAGGTGGACAAATTAATCAATGCCCTCGATCAGGTCTTGTAGTTAACTCTGATAGACAGAGCGCGCAGGGCAGACCTTACCCTGATTTCCAGCCCAAGTCCCGAAGGAATTGTATGTAAATGCCCACCGCAGCCCGACTGATTGCCGCTATTGCCCTTGGTCTGCTGGCCATTGTTATCTCTGTTCAGGTCGTGCCCCTGATGCCCGAAGGTACTGATTTTGGGTATTTCTTTCATATTAATGTCGCGCTTGGCCTGTTGACAGGCTGGATATTTATGGGACGGCGCGTTGGCTATGGGGTGGTGCCGGCCATTAACAACGGATTGACAGGTGCCGCGGTGATGGTGCTGTGGGCGCTGTTCATTCAGGGCGCCTGGGAGATGTTTGATCGAGCCATGCGCAACCGCTATGGGGGGCCTTTTGAGGCCCTTTTGGCGATCTTCACGCTGTCCTTGGAATACTTTTTTGTAATTGCGGTGCCCTCGGTCCTGTTGCCCTTGGTCATTGGCGGTTGCTTGGCGGGCCTCTTGGCTGAAAATGTTCACAGGCGCTGGCCGTAAATTATACTTAACAATGGGTTAAAGAGCGTGATTGATCTATTTTTCTACGGGACACTTCGCTATGTTCCGTTGTTGGAGCGTGTTTTGGGGCGTGGCGGAGCAGGGCTTGACACCACTGTTGCGAGCCTGCCGGACCATGCCGTTTACGCGGTGAAAGACCAGATCTTTCCGATGATTGTAGAAGCGGAGGGAGAAACCGCGATCGGGCTGTTGGTGCGCGGATTGAGCGCGCAAGACCTGGCTGCGCTGGATTTCTATGAAGGGGGCTTTGACTATGTCCTGAAGCCGATCACGGTATCGCTTGCCGAGGGCGCGACCGCTGCGGCGCAGGTCTATTTCCCGACACCGGGGCAGTGGCAGGCCAGTGCGCCCTGGGACCTTGAGGCTTGGATTGCCGAGTCAGGGGCTTTGACATTGCGCGCAGCAGAGGAGGTAATGGCGTATCAGGGCCGAGTTACACCCGAGCAGATGCGGCAGTCGTTTCCCTCGATCCGGCGCCGGGCCTCTGCCTGGTTGATGGCCCAGTCGAGGCCAGAGGATCCGGCGCATGATCTGTCGCGCGACGTAGAAGTTGAGACCCATAAGCGGGCCTATGTGAATTTCTTTGCGATGGAAGAAATGGATCTCAAGTTCCGCCGCTATGATGGCAGCATGAGCCCGGTGATAAACCGAGGCGTGGCCCTGGTGGGGCGGGCTTCGGTGGTGTTACCCTATGATCCGTTGCGCGATCAGGTGCTCTTGGTCGAGCAGTTTCGGGCCGCCACCTATATTGCGGGCGAAACGCGTCCTTGGATGTGGGAACCGGTGGCCGGGCTGATTGACCCGGGCGAAACGCCCCAGCAGGCGGCCTGTCGCGAAGCAATGGAGGAAGCCGGTGTGACGGTTTCACAGTTGGAAGAGGTTACCCAAGCCTATCCCTCTAGTGGGTCGTCGGGTGAATTTATATATATTTATGTTGGCCTTACGGACCTTTCCGATATCAGAGGAGGCGGCGGGGTCGCGGGTGAAAACGAAGATCTGCGCAGTGAAATAATCAGTTTTGACGCTCTGATGGCAGGCGTCGACAGCCATCGCTATCAGGATATACCTTTGATCACGGCGGCGCTCTGGCTGGCTCGTCATCGGGATCGGTTGCGCGCCCAGGCCGGCTAACCTCTGCTTCCCATCTTGTAGAGCTCAGTTGCCTTGGTTACATCTTAGGAGAATATTCGAAAGGGATACCATGCGCATTGCACGCGATCTGGCCGACGCCATTGGCCACACTCCTCTGATCCGTCTGAACCGCGTAAGCGATGAGACCGGATGTGAAATTCTGGGCAAGGCGGAGTTCATGAACCCCGGGCAATCGGTCAAGGACCGTGCTGCGCTCTATATTATCAAAGATGCCATCGCACGCGGTGATCTGAAACCGGGTGGGACCATTGTCGAGGGAACCGCTGGCAATACCGGTATCGGGTTGGCTCTGGTTGGTGCCTCGATGGGGTTCAAGACCGTGATCGTGATCCCGGAAACCCAATCCGAGGAAAAGAAGGATATGCTGCGCCTTGCTGGGGCGCAATTGGTGCAGGTGCCTGCAGCGCCTTATCGAAATCCGAACAATTTTGTCCGCTACTCTGAACGTTTGGCCAATGAACTTGCCAAAACCGAACCAAATGGTGCGATCTGGGCCAATCAGTTCGATAATGTTGCCAACCGCCAGGCCCACGTAGAAACCACCGGTCCTGAGATCTGGGAACAGACAGATGGCAAGGTCGATGGCTTTACCTGTGCGGTTGGCTCCGGCGGTACCCTGGCTGGGGTTGCCGAGGTCTTGCAGCCCAAGGGGGTCAAGGTTGCTCTGGCGGATCCCATGGGGGCTGGACTTTATTCCTATTACACCACCGGCGAGATCGCCATGGAGGGTGGCTCGATCGCTGAAGGGATCGGCCAAGTGCGGATCACCAAGAACCTGGAAGGGCTGAAACCCGATTTCAATTACCAGATTACCGACACTGAGGCGCTGCCCTATGTCTTTGATCTGCTGCACGAAGAGGGGCTGGTTCTCGGGGGATCCTCTGCGATCAACATCGCCGGGGCTGTGCGCTTGGCCAAGGAAATGGGGCCGGGCAAGACCATTGTGACAATCCTGTGCGATTATGGGACGCGCTATCAGTCAAAACTGTTCAATCCAGACTTCCTGCGCGAAAAAGACCTTCCAGTGCCAGATTGGATGACCCATGCCCCTGCCTCTATCCCCGGGGTGTTTGAGGACGTATGAGCCGGGTTCTTGGGCAGAATGCACAAGCGAACAAGGGGGCCACAGATCTGTGGCCTCACGCGCTTAGCTGGCGTCTGATCTGTGCTCTTGCCCTTTGGCTTTGTCTTGCGGTGTTGGGGAGCGTGGCGCTCTCTGGCAGCGCCTGGGCGCAGGAGAGAACCCAGCAGCAGATCTATCTGGAAGACTGGCAAAACACGGCGTTGCGGGCAGAGAGGGCCATTGACAGCAGTCGTGCTTCGACAGCCGCCTTTGAGCAGCTGCGCAAGGAACTGGCTGAGTTCCGCCAGCAGTTCCAGGCTGAAAGAAGTAAAAACACACAACGAATACAGACGCTGAATAAGCAGATAGAGGCGCTCGGGGCTGCCCCTGCCGATGGGGAGAGTGAGCCCGAAGATATCGCGATTCTGCGCAGCCAGCTTACCCTTCAGCTCAACCAATTGAACGTCCCGCGCATTGTCGCAGAGCAGGCCTTTAGCCGCGCGGATGGGTTGGTTTCCGAAGTTGATACTATCATTCGCGAACGCCGAACGCGATATCTGTTGGAGCGCGGCCCATCGCCTCTCAATCCCGAACTCTGGCCCGCTGCCTTTGAGACGTTGTTTCGGGCGGGACGTACCCTGTGGTTGGAAACCAGAACAAAGATCGGCAGTGATACCACGATCGAGAAGATTTGGGGCGGGATGCCGGACCTTCTCGCTCTCGTTTTGCTTGGCAGTTTTTTGCTGTTCTGGGGGCGTTCCTGGGCACGCAGATTGGGCGAACACCTGCGGGGACTTGGCGCCCGTGGGACTGGCCTCTGGACCTTTGTTGTTTCCCTCTTGCAGGTGGCCCTACCGTTCTTGGGCATTATGCTGCTGGCAACAGCGCTGGAGCTGGCTGGGGTTCTGGGGGTGCGTGCCACCCTAATGCTGGAGCACCTTCCAGCCTGGGCCTTTATTCTGCTTTCATTTCATTGGCTTGGGGATCAGCTGTTCAAAACCTCCAGAGAGGTTAATCTACTCCCCCTGGCCGTTGTACGCCGGGGCGAAGCCCGCCTAATGATTGATCTTCTGGCCGTTACACTGGTGCTGCAGGATCTCTTGATCCAACTGTATCTGCTCGAAAACACCGGCCAGGACACGCAGGCCGTGCTGAGTTTCCCCTTGATCCTCGTGGCGGCATTGGTTCTGTACCGGCTCCATAAAATCGGGGGGGCGCGCAGCCGTGCGCCCCAAGAAGAGCGCGACCCAGAGCAAGAGACCCGGATATCGGCTGGGGCGAGCCGGGTCTTCGAGGTCGTTCGGCGCGGCGCGTTTTTCCTGGGTGTTGTTGCGCCGGTTTTGGCGGCGATAGGCTACATCAATGCCGCCGAAGCGTTGATCTACCCGGCAATCCAGACCCTACTGCTCTTGGCGGCGCTCTTTGTGCTGCAACGTTTCGCTGGGGATCTGTACGGCTTTGCCTCACGCCAAGGGGAGGCCGCGCGGGACTCGCTTGTCTTAGTGGCCATCGGTTTTACCCTGTCCTTGCTATCCCTGCCAGTTCTTGCCTTGATCTGGGGGGCGCGGGTGGCAGATCTGACCGAGATCTGGTCGCGGTTTTTGCTGGGTTTTCAGATTGGCGACACGCAGATCTCTCCGGTTGCCTTCTTAAGCTTTGTTGTGGTCTTCGCCATTGGCTACGGGGTGACCCGTGTCGTGCAAAGCAGTCTGCGGACCTCATTGCTGCCGAAGACAAATATTGATCCAGGTGGGCAGAATGCGATCGTTTCAGGGCTCGGATATGTCGGGGTGTTTCTGGCCGCTTTGGTCGCCATTTCTATGGCTGGCCTGGATCTCTCATCCCTTGCGATTGTCGCGGGAGCGCTCTCAGTGGGGATCGGTTTTGGGCTGCAAACCATCGTATCCAACTTTGTTTCTGGCATTATCTTGCTGGTTGAGCGCCCCATTTCCAAGGGAGATTGGATCGAAGTGGGCGGCCTTATGGGCTATGTGCGTGACATCTCTGTACGCTCCACCCGGATAGAGACCTTTGATCGCAGCGATGTCATTGTACCCAATTCGGATCTGATCACCGGAACCGTCACCAACTACACCCGTGGCAATACGGTGGGTCGGGTGATTGTCCCGGTTGGGGTGGCCTATGGCACCGATCCCCGCCGAGTGGAGGCAATTCTGAAGGAGATTGCCCAGTCCCATCCTATGGTTCTGCTGAATCCGGCGCCCAGCGTGATTTTCCAAGGGTTTGGGGCGGACAGTCTCGATTTTGAGATCCGCGCAATACTGAGAGATGTGAATTGGGTGCTGGCGGTCAAATCGGATCTCAATTTTGAAATCGCAAAGCGGTTTGCTGCGGAGGATATCGAAATTCCCTTTGCCCAGCGGGATCTCTGGATTCGAAACCCGGAGGCGCTTGTGGCGGGACGTGCTCAAGAGCCCGAGCCGGGCCAAGATCGCGAGGCTCGCGGTTCAGAAGGGGGGGCAGCAGGCCCGGATTTGGATGATCTGCAGGCCAGCGAAGCGGATGGAGAGCCCGACATCGACCGCTAAGCGGTTTTGTCCTTTCATCAGGAGAAACCGCTATGACGCCAGTCAGAGGGTCTATGGCCAGAGAGAGGGCTGGCCGGTGATCGATGTTAGCGGCCTGAAAACAGGTTTTAGGCTATGGGAAAAGGCCCAAGATGGTCCTGCATCTGTTTGATTGAAAAAGGTTTTGAAAAAGGTGTGATTTTTGTCAGAACGGGACTTGCAATTCCTTTTCTGATCGGTCAAAAGTCCGCCCAACGGAGAGGTGGCCGAGTGGTCGAAGGCGCACGCCTGGAAAGTGTGTAGGCGGGAGACCGTCTCCAGGGTTCGAATCCCTGTCTCTCCGCCACAAACCATTCGCGAACCCGAGACGACGCCCCAGTGTGGGCCTTTTTTCTTTTTGTTTCAAAGGGGTTTAGCGCGTCCATCCGACTTTCGGAGACTGACCGCTCGTCCAAAATTGGTCTCCGAACGCCCCGCGTCTCTTTTCAACCGCCCTTCACCCAAATCGAGACGGATTAAAAAGTGTATTTCTTTTCAGATACTTGGCGGAAATAGGTTGCGCCGCAGTTGAAGGGGGCTCGACTGCTATCAATGCGAACAGAGACACCCGAAGGCGGCGTGGTTGTGCGCGTTGGTGCGAAATCTTGATGGGATCAGGACCCGATCGCCATGCTAGGCGCGATTGGCGGATTGACGCCCGAGTATCGAGGAGCCGACATTCGCTGCGGCCTGAACGAACGACTGGGCTGCGGACTTTGCCGACATTGATGTTTAGCCATGTTGCTGGCGCAGCATTCATTCGCTCTTGCAGCACAGCCATCGCTGCGTTGCGGCCCAAGCCGCCAGAGCGGACATTCAGAATGCGTCAAGCGCCAGGAGTCTGCTACACTGCTGCATGACCGAGGTGAGCCCATCGTTCCAAGTGCTGAACCTTGCGCGAGCAACCTCTAAGCGTCGCCTTTTCCAGCTATGCAAGCGCCATCGGAGCTGAGATCTATCGCCGTAAGCTCTTGACACAATGACAGCGCAACTTCAGCGACGGCATTAATCAACTCCTTTTGAATTGGTCGGATGCGTTAGGTGCCTGTGACGTAGAACTCCAGAATGTCTGGCGCGACACCCACGCCGTTGACCGGCGTGACATCTTGAGGGCAAGCCGACATCACGGCGATGACGTCCATATCGGCGCGAAAGGCCATTTGATCACCCGGCTTTGACACTGGCGGCGCGAAACTGGTGCTTCCGTCAGCCTTCACAGGTACGTTCATCCAAAGATTGAAAGGGGCGGGAATAGCAGGCGCTTTGAGGCCGATGGCCATCAGCGCCTGTCGAAGATTATCAGCACAATTATCGTGATATACCGTGCAGCCCAATTGCTGGTACCGGGCATGATCGCAGCACGCAATGATCGTGTCGTGCACACCAACCGATGTGTCTTCCATGATTGTCATCAATGGGCGACGCAGGTTGGAGGTCACACCGTCACCTACTTTAGGGAAGATCGAGCCTAACGCGGTGTGCAAATGCTCCATCGAAGAATACTCGCCCACATCATCTGCTGCAAATACCCAGAAATCGCACACTTGATGGCCGCTGGGGTTTATTACTGCCAGCTGCTGCCCTGCGCGGACACGCACCGCCACACCGCATCGCGCGTCGATCGTGTAGGTGTGGTTCATTTTAGGTGTACCGTCAGCGGAAATAGCAATCTCAAGACTGCGGTTCGTACCATCAGGACTAGAGGGGTCGAACGATGCCATTGGCAGGGGCTTTCATGGATTATGTATAGACACTTGCATTGCGTCGGCGAGGGACCATGCACAAAGGAGCATAGACAACTCTCAGCACATTGGAATGAACCAAACGCGCACCTTCACTAAGACGTTCTGGCGATCAGCCCCCTTGCGTGGTCCAGTTTGATATTCCTTGGTTTGCAGGACCGCCGGCGGTCTCTTAGCAATTCACTTTCTTCATTTCCAAATCATATGAACGAATAAGCACAATAAATTTTCTAAATCCCACTGCCAATGGTAGCGTCCCAGCAACAACCGAGATTGAGAATTGAGATGGATCGAAACGACTTTAAACAGAATTTTGGCGCAACTGGTCCAGTTATCCTTCCTGTAATTCATGTCCTTGACAGCGAACAGGCAGAGCAAAACATCAAAACAGCGGTTGCTGGCGGTTGCTCGGGCGTTTTTCTGATCAACCATGACTTCGAGAAGGAGAAGCTGGTCCCAATCATCAAGGAGATGCGGCAGGCGTTCCCCGATATCTGGCTTGGCGTAAATTTCCTCGCCGTGACCGGCAAATACGCCTTCCCCATTCTCGGGGAACTGCAAAAAAATGGGTGCAAGGTCGATGGCTACTGGGCCGACGACGCACGTATGGATGAACGCCGCGCGGAGCATGATCAGCCCGAAGCAGATGAGATCGACGCAATCCGCGACTCCAGCGGTTGGACCGGGCTCTATATCGGCGGCACCGCGTTCAAAAAGCAGCGAGACGTCGATCCAGCACAGTATGGCAAAAGCGCGCGCATCGCGACGAATTACATGGACGTCGTTGTAACCTCCGGCGTGGCGACCGGTCATGCAGCCGACGTGAGCAAGATCGACACATTCCGCGAGCATTGCGGCGACACTGCGCTTGGCCTTGCATCCGGCATCACACCTGAAAACGCAGCACAATACGCAGATGCGGTAGACCTTTTCATGGTCGCGACCGGCATCAACCATGACGGCGATTTCTACAATATCGATCCTGAGCGCCTGAAGCGGCTCATGGACCTCACACAGACATAAGGGAGAGAAAAGATGGCTCAAGACAAAGGACCCAGATACGATCGTTGGTACTTTTCGCTGATGGCACCGAACACCAAAGGCGACAAGTTTGCATGGCTCGATCCGACTTCGATCTACATCAATGGCAAAGCGTATCATGATTTGCTTGACGACCTTGTTGCCGATCTAGATGCCGATGAGATTGACGTCATCGCTGGCCTCGATGCGATGGGCTTCGTCTTAGCGGCGGGCATTGCGGCCCGTATCGGAAAAGGATTTCTGCCCATTCGCAAACCCGGAAAGCTCTGCGTGGACACAGACAGCGCGTCTATGACCAACTACTCGGGTCAAACCCAGTCGATGGAAATGCGCCTGCCGGCCTTTGCACCGGGAACGCGGGTGTTGTTGGTGGATCAGTGGGTCGAAACGGGCGGCACGATGCATGGTGCTGTCCAGCTGGTTGAGCAGCAAAAGGGCACGGTTGCAGGCATGGTGGCGATTGTCATGGAAGAGAATGACAACACAAAGTCCTACCGGGAAAAATACAAGGTCGTCACCGCGATCCAGCCCGGCACCGAATGGCAGCGTCAGGCAAACGCGCAATATCTTGAAAGCTTCAAGACTTACAAACCCGAGATGGCGTTCCCAATTTAGGGGACTTCTCTGGCGCACATCATCACACACTCACTCACGAGGGGCTCGACAGATGAAATTGATCTGTGGAAATAGTAACCGTCCGCTTGCCGAAGCGATTGCCGCGCATATGCGTGTCCCTCTGGCAGAGTGCAATGTGCGCCGGTTTGCTGATGAAGAAGTCTTTGTTGAAATACAGGAAAACGTGCGGGGAGATGATGTCTATGTCATTCAATCCACCTCCTATCCCGCCAACGACAACCTGATGGAACTGCTGGTGCTTATCGACGCGCTGCGCCGATCCTCCGCCGGGCGCATCACCGCTGTGATCCCTTATTTTGGCTACGCACGACAGGATCGCAAATCAGCACCCAGAACGCCGATCACAGCGAAGCTGGTTGCGAATATGATAACTCAGGCGGGTGCACATCGGGTTCTGACAATGGATCTGCACGCAGGGCAAATTCAGGGATTTTTCGACATCCCTACGGACAATCTTTATGCGGTGCCGGAAATCGTCCGGGATATCGAAAAGCAGAAGGACCGAGACAATGTGATGGTCGTCTCACCAGACGTGGGGGGCGTAGTGCGCGCCCGCGCCTTGGCGAAACGTCTCTCGACTGGCCTGGCAATCGTGGACAAGCGCCGCGACAAGCCCGGCTCGTCTGAGGTGATGAACATCATCGGGGACGTTTCAGGCAAGTCATGTATGTTGGTCGACGACATCATCGACTCTGGCGGTACACTTTGTAGTGCTGCAACGGCCCTTTTGGAAAGCGGAGCCGCAGAGGTTTCTGCCTATATCACCCATGGTGTTTTATCCGGCAAAGCAGTCGACAGGATCAACGCTTCTGATCTATCGTCCTTGGTTATCACCGACACAATTGGCGCAACCGACGCGGTCACTGCATCATCGAAAATCCGCGAGATTTCAATTTCGCCGATGTTCGCCAAGGCCATCACGCGTATCGCCAATGGAGAGTCTGTCAGCGTGTTGTTCGAATAGAGGGTGACCAAGCGGATTACATAAAGCAAATTTATCGTTGCCCGCGCCTAATTTTTAGCACTAATGTTTTTGTATGGGCGCGGTCAACCTTTCAACAGAGCTCCTGAGAGCCTTCATCACCGTGATTGAAGTGGCAAGCTTCACGCGCGCGGCCGAGATACTCGGCCGGACACAACCGGCGATCAGCCTTCAAGTGAAGCGCTTGGAAGAAGCTGTTGGCTATCCGCTTATTGCGCGGAAAGGCAAAGAGATCTCGCTGACGGAACGGGGTGAGGCCCTGGCAATACATGCGCGTCAGATCCTCCGCCTGAACGATCTGGCGATGGCAGAATTTGAGCAACGTGATCCTGCTGCAAGATTGCGGGTCGGGTTGCCTGTGGACTATGCAGTAAACACCCTGCAAGCCTGCCTGACAGATGTCGTCCGACAATTCCCGGATACACAGATCGAAATTCGATGTGACCTTTCAAAGCATCTGCTGATGGCAATGCGCAGCAACGAAATCGACATCGCCGTGGCGCTGTTTGACGGTGACGACCAACAGTTTTTGTTCCGCAACTGGAAGGAACAACCAACATGGGTTGGTGCCAACGCATTCGAAATCCCGGAAAACACCGATATCCCTCTCGTCGCTCATCCCTATGGCTGTGTTTACCGCGATCGCATGGCCACTGCTTTGAAGTTGGCAGGAAAGAGTTGGCGCATAGCCTACTCCAGCCCCGGCATTGGCGGCGTTCAACGTGCGGTCCAGGATGGCCTTGGCCTTTCTTGCCTCACCGCTCCGACGGTCCAAAGCGGTATGCGCACGTTCTCTGAACAAGACGGCCTGCCGGTTCTCGCCCCTTTGCACATCGGGCTTTTCGCACGACAGGCTCAGTTGGGCGCAGGCGGATACGCTGCCATGGATGCCATGATCAACACCTTGGAGCAGCGTTCTTCGAGTGCCGTTGATGCATAACCGCTCATTATATGAGCATATCAACGATAAATTTCCCAAAAGTCCTGTTTTACCATACCTTTTAAAAAAAAATCGGACTGAACACTATGGTTCAGCGAAAAATCAAATGCTCTTTTGCTGGGAAAGAGCGACCAAATGGGAGACACAAATGTACAGACCGACCGTAACTTCATCACTATTTGGCTTGAACCGCCGCCAGCTTCTGAAAGCCGGCGGTGCAGCCGTTTTGACAACACCTTTTGTCAGCCGCGCTTGGGCTGCGACGACTGAGATCAACATGCTCGCCTGGTACGGTCATGGTGAGCCAGACGTTGTTGCCGAATACGAAGAAGCCAACAATGTGAAGTTCGTGCCAAAGTACTACGCTGGTGGCGACAACATGCTGGCACTGATCGCGCAATCGCCTCCTGGTACCTACGATCTGATCCTGTCGGACGCTGAATTTGTGCAGCAATTGAACGCAGCTGGCTACATCGAAGAAATGAACGCGGCAGATTATCCGCTGGATGACATGCTGCATGAAGACTTCTCGCAGTTCCCCGGCCACTGGGCAGACGGCAAGATGTACTCCATGATCCTGCGCGGTGGCCATCTGGGCGTGTCCTACAACAAGAATTCCGTGACCGAGGAAGAAGCCCAAAGCTATGCCTGCTTCTGGAAGCCAGAACTTGAAGGCAAAGTGGGCCATTTCGACTGGCATCTGCCCACGCTGGGCATGATGAGCCTTTATGACGGCAACGGCGCAGGCCTTTGGGACCTGAACGACGACCAATGGGCGAAGGTGCAAGAAACCACGATGAGCCTGCGCAAACAGGTTGGCGGCTTCTTTGACTATGGCGGCACGTTCAACGGCCTCAAGAACGGTGAGATGCAGGCGATGTGCGGCATCGGCGACTGGATCACCGGCGTTCTGGAAAAAGACGGCGCGCCCGTGGCCTCCGTGATCCCGAAGGAGGGCGGCATCCAGTTCACCGAAAGCTATTCCATCGGCAAGGGCAGCGAAAAAGCGGATGAAGCCAAGAAGTTCATCCAGTACATGATGTCTCCTGCTGGTCAGGTGAAGTCTGCTCAGATGGCAGCCTACCCTGGTTTCTGCGTCACCAAAGCGGGCCGCGCGGCCCTGGTCGAGGCAGATATGGCGGAAGCCAAGCGTTCGCATCAGATTGATGGTGATTCGCAGGATCCGATCACGCTGATCAAGGAAGGCCGGATTCACTACCGCGACATCCCCCAGCAGCAGACGCTGGAGGACTGGAACGACTTCTGGTCCGAGTACAAGAGCGCCTGATCTGACGGCCTAAAGACACCAAAGCGGGCGGCCCTGTGGCCGCCCCATTTTCCCAGACACGCGAAAGTCCCATGTCATCCAATCCTGAACAACGCCCAAACCTTTATGCGCTGACCTGGCGGCTGCCGATCATCTTCTGGCAGCTGATCTTCTTTGTCGGGCCGGTCCTGTTCATGGTCGCGATGTCGTTCTTCCTGGTAAAGAACTACCGCATGACCGAAGCGTTCGAGTTCGTGAACTGGTCACGGATGCTGACGCGAGGCTTCTTCTGGGACAGCTATTGGTACACGATAGGCATCGCAACGCTGTCCACTGTCTGCGCGATGTGCATCGCCTTTCCCGCTGCCTTTGCACTGGCCTTCCGCGCTTCTGAAAGCACCCGACGCTGGGCGATTTTCCTGCTGATCATTCCGTTTTTCACCAGCTATCTGGTACGCACCTTTTCATGGTTCGTGATCCTGTCCGAAAGCGGCGTGGTCAATGCCATGCTGGGTTATGTCGGCCTGGGCCCCTACACGATGCTGAACACGAACTTCGGCACGCTGGTGGGCTATATGACCCTGACGCTGCCTCTGGTCGTCATCCTGCAAACCGTCACGATGGCGAACATCGACAAGAACCTGATTGAGGCCGCGCGCAATCTGGGCTGTTCGCCCCTGCGCACGATCTGGCAAGTGATCATTCCGCTGTCCAAGACCGGGCTGATTATCGCCGCGATCTTCTGCTTTATTCTGTCCTTTGGTGACTTTGTCGCCCCCTTCTATCTGGGCGGATCGCAGGAGCCGACCCTGCCGATCTTGATCCTTGATACCACCAAATCCGGCCAGCAATGGCCCCGCGCCGCCGTGGTCGCGATCATGATGATGGTCACGCTCTTTGCCATCGCCTTCACCGGCATCGCCTTGGCCTACCGCAAGGGGAAAGGCGCGAAATGAAACAGAGCCGGTCCCTCAACTTCATCCTTGGCATCTATGTTGTTCTGATCTTCGCCTTCGTCTTTGCGCCGATCATTTTTAGCATGATCTTTTCCTTCAACTCGCAACGCTTCCCGACGATCCCTCTCGGAGAGTTCTCGACCGAGTGGTATGCAAAGGTGCTGGCCGATCCCGACATCTGGAAAGCCGCGCGGAACAGCCTGATCGTGTCCTGTTCGACCGCGGTGATCGCGACGTTCCTCGGGTTCTGCACAGCCTACTCCGATTTCCGCTACAACTTCCGCTTCAAGGGGCCCTACCTTGCGCTGATCCTGCTGCCGCCAACGATCCCGCTGATCATCATGGCGCTGGCAATGCTCGCGTGGCTGTCCAAGATCGGGATGTCGGGTCAGCTTTACTCAATCATTATCGCGCATAGCGTGCTGACCGCGCCCTTTGCGATGGCCGTCATCCGTTTGCGCTTGAACCAGATGGACCCTGATCTGGAATCTGCAGCCTGGAACCTGGGTGGATCGGAATGGCAGACCATGCGTCATGTGATCATTCCTTTCTGCAAGCCTGCGATATTTTCCAGCCTTTTCCTGACCGCCGCCGTATCGTTCGACGAGTTTGCTGTTTCGTGGTTCGTCTCCGGCCTGAACAGCACGCTGCCCGTGGTCGTTCTCGAAATCGTGCAGGGCAACATTGATCCGCAGGTCAACGCGATCGGCACTTTCGTGTTCCTCACCTCAATGACGCTGGTTGTGTTGGCGCAGCTCTTCTTCGCCAGCCGGCAAATAAAGGGCATCCAATCATGACCAAACCTCTGGTTGTATTTGACAAAGTACAAAAGCACTTCGGCAATTTTGTTGCTGTGAAGGAACTGGATTTCGAAATCCGCGAGGGCGAGTTCCTCGCGATCATGGGGCCGTCTGGCTGCGGCAAAACCACAACCTTGCGCATGCTCGCGGGCCTTGAGGCGCCGAGCATTGGCGAAATTCGTCTGAACGGTCAGGTAATGAATGATGTCGCCCCGCATGAGCGCGACACACCGCTGGTGTGGCAATCGCTCGCGCTGTTTCCCTTTCTGACGGCACGTGAGAACGTCGAATTTGGGCTCAAGATGCGCGGCGTTGACAAGGCGGAACGCAAAGAGCGTGCGTTCAAATGGCTCGACAAGATGGGAATTCTCGAATTTGAGAACCGCCATATTTCGACCTTGTCAGGTGGTCAAAAGCAGCGCGTCGCATTGGCCCGTTCACTGGTGATGGAGCCACAAATCCTGCTTCTGGACGAACCGCTGTCAGCTCTGGATGCGCATTTGGTCATCCGCATGCAGGCTGTGCTCACTGACCTTCAGCGCGAGTTGGGGATTACATTCGTCTATGTGACCCACTCGCAATCCGAAGCCTTTGCCATGGCAGACCGCGTCATCATTATGGGCAAGGGCGAGATCGGCCAAATCGGCACACCCAAGGAAATCTATCGTGCGCCTGCGAACCAGTTTGTCGCCGAGTTTGTGGGTCGCAACAATATTCTGGCGGGCAAAGTCAAATCTGTTGACGGCGGCACGGCCCGGATCACGACACCTTCTGGTGAATTCACCGTGCCCACGAACGAGGTGAATTTGGTCGAAGACCACAACGCCAGCTTCGTGATCTCCGCCGATCTGGTGCACATCGCAACCGAGGAACCCGACGGTGGGAACAAGGCCTATTGCAAGCTGATCTCTGAGGAATTTGTCGGCTCCATGGTCACCCTGTTTCTGGAAGACGCGCAGGGCCACGAGTTCAAGGTCCAGATGCAGGAACGCGAATTGTCCAAGTTCGATCTGCATTCGGGCGATGAGATCTGGCTGTCCTGGGACACCCAAAGCGCCCATGTGTTGAACGAAAGCTGACCGAGGTGCTTCGAAACCCCATTCCTTGGCCAAATGGCGCCAAATGTGCCGTGGCAATCACCTTTGACATGGATGCGGACAGCCTGATCCATATCGCTAAGCCTGAGGACAGCCATGACCGGCTCTATCCCATCTCGATGGGCCGCTATGGTCCTTTGGTTGCACTGCCCCGCATCCTCGACACCTATCGTCGTTTGGGGCTGAAACAATCGTTCTTCATCCCTGGCTGGTGCCTTGAAACCTACCCGGATGTGGCCGAGGCGATCCTGAAAGATGGCCATGAGATCGGGCATCACGGCTACTTGCACGAGGATCCTATCAAGACACGAGGAGAGCAGCGCGAGTGGTTCGAGCGCACGCTCGATGCGCATTTGCGCATTTGCGGGCAAAAGCCTCGTGGCTACCGTGCACCGGTCTACAATATCACTCACGAAGTCGTCGATCTGATGATCGAGCACGGAATTCGCTATGACAGTTCAATGATGGCTGACGACATCCCCTATCGTTTGGATACCGAGGGCGGGTCTCTCTACGAAATGCCCGTACATTGGGGGACCGACGATTGGCCACCTTTCGCACATTACGACGAGATTGGGTACATGATGCCGGTGCGCGGGCCGTCTCAGGGCTTGGCCGGGTTCTGGGAGGAGTTCGAGGCGCAGTACGACGCCGGTGGTTTCTTCATGCTGATCATCCACCCATTCCTGACCGGGCGATTGGCCCGTTGGAAACAGGTCGAAGCATGGATTGCCAAAACACAGGAAACCAAAGACGTCTGGTTTGCCACCCTTGACGAAATTGCCGATCATATGGACCATTTGCAGAAGGACGGCATCTGGACGCCAAGCGTTGAGCGGCTGCCCTATTATGACGGGCCAATCCTGGGGGACACCACATGAACGCTGACGACACACGCCTGCTGCGCATTGCTTACGAGGAGGCCAAAGCCGGGTTTGACGAAGGCGGGTGCCCGATAGGTTCAGTGCTGGCGCGCGGTGGAGAGGTTGTAGCACAGGGGCGCAATCAGCGGGTGCAAAAAGGCGACCCGATTGCCCACGGCGAGATGGATGCATTGCGCAAGGCCGGCCGCCAGAAGACTTATCGCGACACCACGCTCTATACCTCGCTTAGCCCATGCATGATGTGCACCGGGACAATCATTCAGTTCGGTATCCCGCGCGTGGTGATCGGTGAAAACAAAAACTTTGGTGGCAACGAAGAGTTCTTGCGCTCGAAGGGCGTTGAAGTGATCGTCGCAGATGACCCGGATTGCATCGCTCTGATGCGTAGGTTTATCGATGAAGAGCCGGAACTATGGGCTGAGGACATCGCAGAGTAATTGCGTCCTGCACGCAACCTCCCTGGTCAATAAGTCTTGGAAATTCGATGTGCCGGGCCCGCCTTCGGACAGATTGGTTCCCGATACTGTTTGGACCTGTCGCGTTTTAGTGCCGCCCCAAGTGCTCGTTTAAGCCACCTTTCGTTCGAAGGCGACAGGGCTTTTCCAGCCCAGTGCTGAGTGACGGCGGCGTGGATTGTAGAACCCGTTTATGTATTCGAAGATCGCCATTTCAGCCTTCCGACGGGTCTCCCAAGGATGCCGCCAGATCAGTTCAGCTTTGATGGTCTTGAAGAACGTCTCGACGGCGGCGTTGTCGTAACAATTACCCTTACCGCTCATCGATACTTTGAAGCCGTTCTGGCGCAGGATTTTCTGGTAGTCATGGGAACAATATTGCGACCCGCGATCCGTATGATGGATGCAGCCTTTGGGCGGCTGCCGGAACGCGATGGCCATATTCAACGCCCGGATCGCCAAGTCGCGTTTCATCCGATTGCTCACGGCCCAGCCGATAACACGCCTTGAATGCAGATCGAGGATCACGGCCAGATACAGCCAGCCTTCGCGGGTCCAGACATAGCTGATATCCCCCGCCCACTTTTGATTTGGCAGGTCAGCTGAGAAGTTTCGATCCAGCAAGTTCGGCGCGATATTGAACTTGTGGTCACTGTCTGTCGTGACCTTGTGTTTGCGTGTTCTGACAACAGATATCCCGTTCTGGCGCATCAACCTGCCAACACGACGGTGGCCCACGTTCAAACCGATCTCCTTCAACTCTTCGGTCATTCGTGGGCGGCCATAGCTCCCCAAACTAAGCCGCGACTGCTCTTTGATATGAGCCAGCGTGACCAGATCAGATCGCTGCCTACGACTGGCTGGGCGACTGCGGAATGCGCGTAACCCGCGTGCGCTGACACCGACGACCTCGCACAACCGGGCGGCTGGAAAGCTGCCCCTGTGTTCTTCGACAAACCTAAATCTCATTGCTTTAGGCCCGCAAAGAACTGGGTGGCTTTTTTTAAGATCTCCCTCTCCTCCTTCAGGAGCCGGTTCTCCCGTCGAAGTCGATCATTCTCTTGAGCCAGGCTCAAATCCTCTTTGGAAACCACGTCTGTGTCTCGGTGTGCAGTGATCCATTTGTTCAACGTCGACATGCCAACACCCAGATCGTCAGCCACCTGCTTACGCGTCAGCCCACTGGTTAATGCGATGCGCACCGCATCTTGTCGAAATTCGTCTGTCCGTTTCAGTCCCATAGTTCATCTCCTTTGTTGCAGTAAATGCTATCAAAGGAGCGGCATCAAACCGTGACAGGTCCAAAGAGTGGAAAAAAATCTTAGAGTTTGCGCGCCTTGAGGGGGTTTGTTGGATAGATGTTGAAGGTGAAAAAGTACTAAGAGGTCTGGTGTATTCAAGGCCTGCGATGTAGTTCACAGAGTGGATTTCCTTCGGCTCGCAATAATCGACAATTCCCTCACGGCTACTCAGCATCATTGCCAAGGATTGCCCAGAAGATAGACCCACGGCTTATGCTATGCACGGTAATTGCAGACCGTTCTATCCGCAGTTGTCCCGACCCGGGCGAGCTCTTTCTTGAGACGGCGAACTTCGGCCTCCTGATCGGTCTGCCTCTGCGGCTTCGAAAATTGAGCCATCCAGGTGTACAGCGATTTGGTGCTGATCCCGAGCCGGTTGGCCACGTCCTTGACCGAATAGCCACGCTCAGTGACCTGCGCCACAGCGTCGATCTTGAACTCATCTGAGTAGCGAATTTGCCCTGACATTTGTGTCGTCCTTTGCTTCCAAATTTACCAAGCAAAGCGTCTACAAATCTAGGGGCACCTCAAACCGACATATCTGAACCACTACATTTCAGCCCTTGTCAAACGCCATTACTGCGTAAACCAAAGAATGGGTAGGCAATCCCAACTTTCTTTTCGTTTGAGTGCGCACAAAGTACATTTTGCCATTAGGGCCTCGCATTGCCGTAGCAATATCCGCGTGTGCTGACGCAGGCATTACAGATAAAAGCGCGTCGCTGCCGATCGACACGAACATACCGTTCTCATCTTGCAGAAACACGTCAGTAGAATCCGCAAAACCATGCGAGTCTTGTTCGCTAATAAAGATGTCCATATCGCCATCTCCATCCAAGTCTCGCAACACTGGTGAATAAGGCGGCCCGGCTATGTAATTGTGACCAATAACACGTTTGTGCGTAACGTTCTCAAATCCACTAGAAGTGCTTTCGATGAGCTGAATCGCGGACAAATGAAGGCCAGTTCGGGTTTTTGAATAGACACCTGTCGAGACAATCATCAAGTCTTCAAACCTGTCTCCGTTTAGATCAATTGCGCGAGCGCGTATTTCATGTGAGCGTCGACTGCTCGCTGAAAAAAAATGGTCCCACTCTCGCCCCTCAAACTCTGGATGGGGAAGGTGGGCAATCAGCTCCAATTTTGCCGTTTTTCTCTTCTTGTCGAGGATGACACGATAGAGATTGGAATCCAATCTAGGTGACCGGTTGCGTCCCGCATTATCGGTTAACAAAAGAAGCACTTCGCTCGTTCCCAAGAATTTTCCGAACGCAGCCCCCGATCCACCGAAATATCTTTGAGAGGAAAACTTGTACTTTTGAAGTCCATCAAGTGTCCCCAAGTATAGTGCATATGAGCCGTGGTAGCCTGCTGCAAACACGTCTGAAATACCGTCGGCGTTCAAATCTCCAACTGCTGCACCATGTTGCCACCCTGCGCGGTCGATCCTCTGTCGTTCAAACCTGCCGCCAACGTTGTACAGTACGTAGGCGTCAACTTTTTTGTCGCTGTCAGTGTAGGCGCTCAGGAAAATATCAACCGTACCATCGCCGTTGAAATCTCCCGTTGCGATGTCCCCAACGCCAAAGAAGACATTTTCGACTTCGTTGAGCCAATCGCTGGTAACTTCAACAAGCTGGAACCCCCTCCAAGCAAAAATTGCGATGCGGCTAGCACTGATATCCGAGTGCTTTTGTCCTTGGCTTTCGAACCCAGCAATAATCAATTCATCTAAGTTGTCGCCATCCAAGTCGATTGGATAAAGATACCGATTGAACCAATGCTGTTTTGACTGGCTCAGCGCGAATTCGTCGGTCACCTTGGGCCTTCCTGACGTCATTCTTGCTGTGGATACCAGTTTGCGCAGCTCCGCATTTATTTTTTTTAATGTTTTCCCAGAAAAATTGGTACCCGTTGAGGTGGCAGCGCGATCCAGAGCGGAACGAGTTTGGGAACCGGAAATCCCGTCAGCCTCTCCAGCTTCATAACCCAAGTAGTTGAGCATTTTTTGAAGTTCTCTGATAAGATATTTTTCTTGCTGAGCTTGGGCTGGAGTTGCGAGAAGCGTCAGTGCTACCCATGCGGCAATCAACGATTTCTTCATGTAATTCTCTCTTAAGTTTACTCTTCCTCTAATGTACACAAATAATACAGTTTTAGTAAGGTAGTCCCCCCACCTCATTGACTTGGAATAATTTTTTTAGATTCCGTGACGAAACTCGACAAGATGAATTCGACGTCATCAATCCTCGTGTTGGCTCTGATATTCACGCGGCATCGCGAGTGTATGACGTGACAATGCCACCAAGCTGGCGGTTGCGCCGGATCGGGCCATCACGGATCGGTTGAAAATCGACTTGAAGCACGTTGTTGCCGATGTCCCGTCCGCGATGCGGGCGATCAACATTGTAGTGGCGCACCCAGGTCCGCAGAATGTAGTCGAGCTGGGACCGGCTTAAGCAGACGAAGAAATCCAGGCATTCGCGCTTGATGGTGCCGATGAAGGATTCAGCGAAGGCATTGGCGTCTGGCGCTCTGTGCGGGGTCTGGATGATCCGAGCGCCTTCTGAGGTCCAGACTGCGTCGTAACTGGCGCTGAATTTGGTGTCCGCATCACGGATCAGGAAACTCGGTGAGATCCCCTGTTCAGCGCACCACATCAACGTGTTGCGTGCCTGCTGCGTCACCCACGCCGAGTCTGGGGAATAGCTTGGAGCGCTGCAGTACACGCGGCGGCTGCCAAGATGAATGAACATCAGTACATAGGCTGTGCGAGGCCCGCGGAGGGTGAACACAGTCTTTGTAAAGAAGTCACAAGCGACCATGCTTTCCATATGCGCGCTGATAAATGTGCTCCATGGCAGGGCAGGCTTCTTATTCCGCCGCTCCGGGCTGGGGTGGATGCCTGCCTCATTTAGGATGCGTTTTACAGAGTTGGCTCCGGCATAAAGCCCCAACTTCTTCAACTCGCCCACGATCCGCTTGTACCCCCATAGGAGGTTTTCTGATCCAATTCGGGTGACGACGTCGCGTAGTTCTTGCGTTAGACGCGGCCGTCCGACTGCCTTGAAGGGCCGCCCCGCGCGCATTTGCGCGAGCCACCGTTTGTAGGTTGCTGGCTTTGCCACCTCCATGAGCCCGTCGACATCATGGCCGATTTCGGCCCCGATGCGGAGTAGCTCGGCTTTTTCAGCGGGCGACAGAATGATCCTTTGTGTCGGGATGCGCGCCCGCAAGATCGCAACCTGAGCCTTCATTAGTCGCAATTGCGCGTTGTGGCGCGGTGTGAAGAACTTGTTTAGAAAGACCAGAACGAGGGAAAGGGTTGAATGCATCTTGCAAGTCCTCAACGCAGCTTTTAAAAAAATGCTGCTATCTCAAAGTGATGGGCCAAGCTTACATTTTGGCACCCCTCTCATAGATGTCAAAAACGTCTGTGTCTGTAAAAGGCCGAAATTTTGCGAGGGCAGGGGGCATGTCAGGGTTCTTAGGCCCGCTGATATGCGTTGTCGCAATGCTGAGCATCACCTAGCGGCACCGTTCTCAAGTTATCTTCTCAATATACGTTGATCGGTTTGTTGCCAGACCGTCTTGAGGCATGTCAAACTGGTTCGCGATTTGGATTCAATGATTTCAATGGGTTGGGGCGAGAGAGAGTTGGGTGCCAGTTTGGCTCCCTCCGTAAGATGCATCTGGTTTATGTTCATGCCGCTTTTCGTGTTTCACTTTGTTCGAAGTATGCCGCGTCTGGCGTGCGCTTGTCGAGGGCGGTGTGAGGCCGCTCTGCGTTGTAAAAGCCGATCCAGTCGTCGATGATCCTTTTGGCTTGAAAGCCGTTGGTGATCTCGTGCAGATACACTGCCTCCTGCTTCAGGGATCGCCAGAGCCGCTCGATGAAGATGTTGTCCAGATAGCGGCCCCGCCCATCCATAGAGATTTTGATATCGGCCTTCGTCAGCGTCTTGATCCAATCCGCGCCCGTGTATTGGCTACCCTGATCCGTATTCATGATCTCGGGCTTGCCATATTTGGCGATGGCTTCGTCCAGTGCTTCAACGCAAAAGCTGGCATCCAACGTATTTGACAGCCGCCAGGACAGCACTTTGCGTGTTGCCCAATCCATGATTGCCACCAGATACAGGAACCCGTTCTTCACTGGAATGTAGGTAATGTCGCTGCACCAAACATGGTTGGGCCGCGTAATCGACAGCTTTCTCAATAAGTATGGCCAGATCTTATGCTGCGGGTGCTTCTTGCTGGTGTTCGGCCCTTTGTAGATGGCCTGCAGCCCCATGATGCCCATCAGGCGACGCACGCGATGCCGTCCTGCCGAGAACCCTGATTGGGGCAGATACGCCGCGATCTGGCGGCTGCCGAAGAACGGATACTTCGTAAATATCCGGTCAATCTCATGCATCAGATCAATCGTCGCCTGATCAAAGCCAACAGGCGTGTAATAGATTGAGGAACGGCTGATCTTGAGCAGCTTACACTGGCGCGTCAGGCTAAGGTCGGTGTTGTCCTTGCGGATCATCTCGCGGCGTTCAGACAGGCTCATCGCTTCAGCCCTTGTGACAAAAAATCATTTTCCACCGCCAGCTGACCAATCTTGGCATGAAGCTCTTTGATTTCGCCGTCTTTGTTCTCAGCCTTTTTGACCTTGTCCGAGAAAACGTTGACCATGCCATCAATCGCCTGCCGTTTCCACGTGCTCACCTGCGTAGGGTGCAGCTGGCGCTTCGATGCAATCTCCTGCACCGTCTTGTCACCGCGCAATGCTTCAAGGGCCACAGTCGCTTTAAACTTGTCTGAAAAATTCCGTCGCTTTGTCATTCTTGTATCCATTCAATCGGGTTGGATACATCTTAGCACGCTGTCCGAATTTGCCGGACCACTTCAACCGAACAGAATCACAAGTGACTGAACTCACTCAAATAGTTTCAAATCAGGCTCTAAGGCGTGAGATATCGCGGGCGATAACCAAACCATGCTCTGCCAACAAACCTCGGATTTGGTTTACCAGCCGTGTCCTATCTGACACCAGCCTCTGGCGGATACGATGAACGGCCTGGATCTCGAGCTGTTCTGACGATTTTGGTGGCACGAAGCGCATGGACGGCCTGCTGACCGCCTCGCAGATTGCCTCCGCATCGTTTCGGTCATTCTTGTTGGATTTCAGATATCCTTCGTCCGTGGCGACCGGATGCGGTTGCCATCAAGGTCATACTCCGAGGCGTTGCGCTTCCAGTACAACTTCGAGGCGGTTGGCCGCACCAAACTTGTCCTTGAGAGAGCCAACATAATGCTTGACGGTTTTCTCGCTGATGTTGAGCTCGGCCGAGATCTGGCGGTTGGTCATGCCCTGCATGAGATGGCGGACCACCTGGCTTTCGCGGGCGGTCAGACGCAGACGCTCGGCTTCTTTGCGCTTGGCTTCGGCCTGACGCAGCTTGGCGAAGATATCCATCGCCATGTCGGGCTGCACGTAGTTGTCGCCGTTCATGACACGGCGTGCCGCGGCACGCAGATCAGACATTTCACTGTTATAGGTCAGAATGCCCGATGCCCCCGCATCTAGCGCGTCAACCGCCATGTCTATACCCTTCTGAGAGCAGAAGGCCAGAATACGAACCATGTCGCACGACTTGCGAAAGGCGCGAAGAACCTTCATCGGCTGATCAAGGGATCCAAGGTCAACGATCACCACTTCATATCCATCGCGGGAGCACGTCTCGACGATTTCGGGGCTATAGGCAGCAGCCGCCTGCAAATCAAAACCTGCGCACGGCTCAATAAGGTGCTGGAAACCCGCACGCGTGAATACGTGATCGCAAATCACCATCGTTTTATACATCAATCTTCCCCCAAAGTTTGCCTTTCCCCGCGACAGAAGCGGTGTCGGCACTGTTTTCAAAGTCAGTCCAGATTCTCGCTTTCCCCAAACCCCAAACGGACATCTAAACACCTGAAAATTATTATTGCATTTCGACCGATTGAATCCAAGCTATCTTTGGAGAGTTGAGAGACCTTCGTCCCGTATGCGGCCGGGCGAAAGTCACGATTCGTCTTACCCCACAGGTCGGAACGTCACGCTCGACCAACGGGTAAATTACCAAAAAATATATCTATGCCAGTAATATTGAGTTGCTTTTCTGATGGCTCCGTGAGTTCAGACTTGATCCAGATCAAGGCGAAAGTCGGGAAGTGCATTAAAATTGTGTCGAGGGCGCTTTAAATCATGCGACACATTTAAAGCCTATGGTCTAGCGAGACCTTGGACTTTGGTCCAACTCCATTGAAGCGTGTTGTTTGTCGCTCGGAACAGCCTCAAATATCATGGATGTGCGATTCGGAACATGATACCGATCGTTACGACGTAACAGTGCGCACCATGTGCGCCTCAAGGACCGGAGCTACGCACATGGCAGTCAGCCCTCAGGATCATCGGCAAACGCTTCTTGGCAGGACGAAGCCTGCACCTCGCTGGACGCGAGTCTTGGGCGTTCGTGCCAGTCCCTTCCAAAGATCCATGCTGACCATGTCGCGCGATACCTCACTCAGTAAAGTCCTCGTTGTTCTGATCACCCTCGTCGGGGCCGAGCTCTGCATCATGCTTGCGCTGGCCGAAGTCGAAAAACAGCTGACTTGGCTGACAGAGCATGTCTGGGGCGAAGCGGCGTTGGATGCCCTATTGCTGTTCTGTATCATGGCACCAGTCTTTTATTGGCTTTTGATAAGGCCGCTGCAGCGATCAAATACCATTAAGCTGCGGTTTATCGACATGGTGAGCGACGATCTGAGAAATACACTGAACGCTTTGCAGGGCATTGCCATGGCATCGC
This sequence comes from Roseobacter sp. MED193, assembly GCF_000152965.1. Lineage (GTDB taxonomy): Bacteria > Pseudomonadota > Alphaproteobacteria > Rhodobacterales > Rhodobacteraceae > Pseudophaeobacter. The sequence continues at coordinate 51,171 of NZ_CH902583.1, forward strand.
GTGAGGATCCATCTCTCGCCGCCGGATTAGAGACCGCGCGCCAGGAGGCGCTGCAATGGATGCAATTGCGCGTCGAACGTGTGGTCGCCTTCAGTGCCCTTGACGCCGAGGCCTCACTTCCAACAGGCCGGCCCACCGATCTGCAGGGATTGGCCGCAGAGCTGCATAAGCGCTTTGAGTTCATGTTCCAAGCCAATGGAAACAGCCTGAATATTCGCTGCGAGGGGCCGCATTTATCCATCGGACCGACACAAAGCGAGATCCTGATGCAATTGATGTTCTCGATGCTAGAAATCGCCCGTATGTCCTCGGGAGATGCTGCGACCCACGTCTCAATCCAAACGTCCCACGAGGGCGCAGACCGGATCTTGATCAGGACCACACATGTAGGAAAGACAGCACCTTGCAATACGGCGAACGGCGCCGTGACGGGGCCATTTGAGCGAATAAAACTGGCCGGTGACATCCTCGAGTATATGGCTACGCGCGCCGGTTGCGACTACATCAGCGAAAGCGCCTGTTCGCAAAGCCTGATCATCCCAATCAAGCGACCAACCTCCTTAGACGAAGCCGGGATCCGGCCGCTAAGTCGTCCCTTGTTCAGGCGATGAAGAATTCATCGAAGAACGGCTGTTGTTCTGGTTGCGCAGTGCCACTGGCAAAATCTACAGCCAGCGCATAGGCATCAGCACCTATATCTGCCCCAGCACTCAAGCCATCGAGGTTGCCATCGCTGAAATGGATTCCGCCATAAATCCGAGACGCACCGGCATCAATGGCTGCCTCGGAAAACGTATCCCACTGAAACTGATAGACATCTCCAGGCAGTGCCGCATCAAATGCGCTGGTGCCAGGAGGCACGGTAATATGCGCATCAAGATGGTCTGATCCGGTAAACGCCTTCAAGACAGCCGCCCCTGCTGCCGAAAAGGTGCTGTGGCCCGAGGTATACTCTGCGAAGGGTGGTGACTGTTCGCCTCCAGGCAGCTGGTAGGTGATGAAGTTCTCGGCAAGGATCGTTCGGGTGCCAAAGCTGGTGCCAGTGTCGGGGTCAATGCCACCAAGTGCTTGGATCACAAATCCCGTTTCTCCGGTCAGTTCGTCAACACCTTGCTCCCCAATCAGACCAAGATGTCCCAGGTCGCGGATCACGGTGACCGGCCGAGCATAATCAAAAAACGCTTTGGCATCCCATGTCGCAATTGCCGCATCAAACATGGCATTACCCATCGTCATAAACAAAAGCGCGTCAGTGGCTGCGTCATGCCCGTCGCGCTGCGATACGTATTGCCCAAGCGTCATCCAGGCACCAGGAGGGAAGCTGGTGCCGGGGCCATCTTCCCAGAATTCAGCAACCATTTTCTGATCCTCGGTCAGCGTCGCACTGGTCTGAACGATGGCTTCAGCCTGAGCGATGAAGGCCGGGTTGATGACGGGACCGATCAGGAATTTGTCCACAGGTATCGTAGTTCCGGCCGCCACCGCCACGCCATTTATCTCTGCCGGAGCTGCAAGAGTCATGGTCCGGGTCTGGAAATCAAGCAACGTATCCACATGCTCTAGCGTGAAAAACGGCTCTGGGCCATCCGGACGGGTCAGCACCGTGTCAGTTTCTCCATTGAGCGTTTCAGGGAGCGCGAACCCTTCAGCAAGGCTGAGTTCGGGCGTCAGGAATGTCTGCAGCGCATCTGGTGTGGGCGACAAAATACCCTGCTTTTCGGGTGTCCAGCGCGCGATGTCCTTACGGGTTTCTGGCGCGGGATCAGAATTGACTGGCGTATAGAACCCCTCAGACTGCGCGGCGAGCCGTGCCGCTTCCGCCTGACGCGGGGTGAGACCGTCTTGCGCTGCATCAATCCCCACCTCGTAAGCCTGCGAGTCATCAGAGACATCTAGCTCAAGACGCTGTGACAGTACCTGATCGAATTTCTCCTGATACTGAGGGTAGAGTTCCGACAGCACACGATGGGCCGCGACATGCATAGCGGTTTCGATCTCTGTATCCGAGGCATCGGACAGAGCTGAGAGCTCCAGATTGTCGCCCTCGATATCGATGGAAACACGTTGTGCGACCGGGTCATAACTGGCCTGCGCATCATAGATTGCGGTATGCATAATCGAGAAGGATTGCGACGCGTTGGTCGGTCCGCCACCGCTTTCGACAATGATCGATTGCAAAATCTGATCCCAGATGACGCTTGGAGTGGCCTCTGGAGTATTGACCATCATCAGACGTGGGCCACCTTCAGCCAAAAGGTCGGGGCCAGGTTGTTCAAGTTGTGCCAAGATGTCGGCCGTCCGGAATGTTTCCACGCCCGCAACGAAGCTATCGAATTCCGAAAGCGATTCAATCTCACCATCAAACCGATTGCGAACCGCCAACGCACCATCCTGCAGCAGAAAATCGAAATCATGCAGGGGGCCAGACAATGTCACGACCCGATCAGGTTCGGGGCTGCTAACACCAGAATCCACCAGATCGTCTTCAGAGCCGAAAGACAGGAATTCGAAGCTCTCCACATCCTCGAATTCCCATTCAAAATCCCCCTCACGCGCTTCGATTTCAAGTTCGAGGTCTTCGTACTCGAATTCGTAGTCCTTGCGGCTACCCTCAAGCGTGATCACACGTGTCTCACCGTCTCTTGTGAAACTGATCTGAAACGATTCTTCCGACATGCTGTCCTCCTCGATATCCCGATTTCGCTTTTTGCAGTCCATAGCCAGAGTCATCTTATCGCCTTTCTTATCTCAGCCGTTTATCCGGCTTGTACAGCTCCGCTGTCAACGTTGCGAGTCAGCTTTTCTGTGAAAATACTGATCAACCGTCACGCGGGCGTGGCGGCGGCAGCGCATAAGTCGGCAGCGCATCTATAAATAGCGGCAAGCATTCCTGATCGCGCAGCGGTATGCACAGATCGCTGAATACCAACATCTGACTGAGCGTGAGTCCGTTATTGCCTTGTTTGGCACAATCCACGAACTCGCTCCCATCCTCGGTCAGTGATGTGGCACAGACCACCACACCACCGCGCAAAAACGTGTTAGCAAGCCGCTTGGCGCTCATGCCAGATGCAAGGATTGGTGGCGGGCAAGAGATGCCATGGACGTTGATAATCATGCCATTCAAATTCAGCCTGTCACCTTCAAGCGCCTTCCATGTCATGTTCTTCTCCTGAGCGGTGGCAGATGAGGCCACCAGAAGTGCCAGAGTTGGAAGAATATTGCGCAGCATGGGTTTACCTTTCCTTGAAGGCTCGCGCGAACTGATCGCTGAAGGGCTTGACGAGATAGGATAGGGCTGTGCGTTCGGCCGTGGTGACATAGACTTCGACCGGCATGCCTGGGCGCAGCTCCTTGCCACCGAGGCGGGCCAGCTGATCGGGCGTCACGTCGACCTTGATTGAGTAGAAATCACCAGGCATTTGCGGATCGCTTGTCGCGGCAGCTGCAACATAGGACACGGTCCCTTCAATCTCTGGGGTTTCGTTCTGGTCGAAGGCGACAAAGCGCATCCGCGCCGCGTGTCCCGTATCGACCTGTTCGATCGACGCCGCCGGAACGCGGGCTGTAAAGACCAGTTCCGCCTCTTCGGGCACAATCGTGGCCAGAATTTCGGCGGGGCTAATGACGCCGCCCACAGAGTTCACGTTCATATCGTTTATCAGTCCCGAGATCGGCGCGCGGATTGCGGTGCGCGACAGGGTGTCTTCGATGACGAAACGCTTTTCGGTGAGTTCCGACAGCTGGGTTTCGATCTCCCGCAATTCGCGTTGTGCATCGGTGCGCAGTGTTTCCTGCATCGAGAGGATTTCCAGCTCGAGCTCGCTGACGCGGCTGCGGGCGCGGCCCAATGCCGACAGAATTTCTCCGTGTTCGCCACGCAGCCGGACATTTTCACGTTCAATAGAGAAGGCAACGTTGCGTACCGTAAGCTGACGCTCGGACAAATCTTCAACACGCGCACTCTCAGCTTGAACCAGGAGGATTTCATCCTGTTTGGCGTCAAGGCGGGCTTCGAGGCCATCGATTTCGGTGCGGACCTGCTCGATTCCGAGGTCGATCTGTTCCTTGCGGCGGATGAACGACGAGAGGTTGCCCTCAAAAATACGATGCTCACCCACATAGATGGCCTGCAGCGCAGCAGGGGACACGATAAATTCATCAAGACCTGAAGGCGTCGAAAATTCCTCATGCAGATCGCGCTGTGCCTCCAGCCGGCTTTTGCGAATGGCAAGTTCAGCGATTTTCCCATGAAGGATTGCGCGCTCAGTACTGGCCGAAGTGTCGTCAAGCCGGAGTAGAATATCGCCCTTGCGGACATGATCGCCGGCACTGACGGGAATGTCTTTGACGATACCACCATCACGGTGCTGGACCACGCGCAGGTCGCGATCGACGGAAACTTCGCCGCTGACAACGACCGCGCTGACCAGATTGGAATTCGCTGCCCACCCGAACACGGCGGCGACCAGAAGCCCGGCCATGAAAATACCAGTGATCACATGACCGCGAAAGGAATAAATCGCGTTCTTTGCGGCGTTTGGGTCTGTGGTCTTGCGTGACATGGTCGTTCTCCTGCTCACGATGTGAAGTCGTCTGATTGCTTGTTGCCCAGGTCACTTGTGACCCAGAGTTCGATTTCGGTGACGTCCGTCTCTTGTTCGAGACGCAGATCAATCCGGCGGACCATCAGCTCATCCTGATCACCTTGGCGGAAACCAGGGCGTCCGTGCTCCTCAGCCCCAGCTTCCGGATCAAAGGACGTGATGCGCGCCTCAAAATCAGAGCCGTCGTTCTTGATATCGCGCCTGTCATCAATCTGTTGAAGGTCGGACAGAGCAAGACGGATATCGTCAGCAAAAACCAACGTATCGTCGTGACCAAAGTTGCGGATCTGGAACACGGTTTCAGACACACTGGTTGCACCAGGCGTAAAGAACCCGGACAGATCGAAAACTTCTGCCCCGTCACCGGCTGTGAAAATTTCAATGCCATCGAAGGTATCGGTGGGGCTGTCAGCCCGCGTGACCGTGCCAGCAGCTACATCCACACGCGCTGCCCGATCACCAGCAGTCAGGTCAAGTATGTCGTCACCCGCACCACCATAAACCTGATCAGCTTCCAGATCATCAGCAAGGTAAATCGTGTCATTGCCTGCGTCACCAAACAGGCGGTCTGCGCCATGACCGTCCCGAAGAACATCGTCATCCGCACCGCCGGAAAGAATGTCATCCCCCGCACCGCCAGCCAGGAGATCCTCACCATGGCCACCGGAAATTCGGTCATCACCCTCACCACCGTCGATGGTGTCGTCGCCAGCTGCGCCGATCAAAAAGTCATCGCCCCCATACCCAAGAAGAACGTCGGAACCATCGCCACCATAGACGAGGTCATTATCTTCACTGCCGCCAATATGATCAGGCGTATCAAAACCATACACAACATCGCCGCGCGGCGTGACCGGATCATCCAGGCAGTCGTCATCTGCTGCGTTGTGCTGATCGCAGCTCTCCGACCAACACTCATCAACTTTGGCGTCGTCGCAGGATGCCTCCTCATCTGGGTTGGGGCCATCTGAGTGGTCAACTTTGTCACCACAGTCTGCGGCTGCGGTATCATGGCAGTCCACGTCTGCGTCACTTTCGTGCTTTTCTTCTTCGGGTTCTGCGTCTTCCTGCAACGGTGACGTAATCTCTGTACCCCCACCACCAGGATCCGCCGGCCCACCACCTCCGGCAGGAATGTCGGTATCTGGGAAAAGACCGTCCTCACCACCGCCCCCGGGATTTGCAGGCGCAAAAGTCGGTTGCAGATTGACTGCCGCCGCCGTGATGTTTGGCGCCTGAAATTTTTCAAGTGACAGATCTGCGGGCAACAACACCGAAGAGTTTGGGCCGCGCTCGAACGTGGTGGCATCAAAACCGCCATCCTGGCCGCTGCGGTCACTAGTGCGAAACAATTCGGCGTTACCATAAGACATACGACCACTGTTGTTGGCCGACAAATTATCCGTCTCGCAGATGGGCGCGGCGTTATCGGCGGCCCCGAGGGGCGTGTCGGGCGTGGCTTGCGCCGCAACCTCAGAGCCGCCAAACAAGGTCTTGATGTAGGCGATCAGAGCGAACATCACGGTCACGCCCATGCCGATCTTGCGTTTGGGAATGGCCGATACGGTTTCCCGTAAAGACACCATATCCTCAAGACGCGCCGTTCCCGGCGTCTTGGCCTTTTTGGATGACTTGACCTCAATCATGCGCCTGTAGTTTCTCGAACAGCAGCGACTGGCGACTGCTCCACTGTCGGGGCTGCCGTAGGGGTCGGGGCAGGGGATGCCGGCTTGACCCGCATGATCTCGGATTTGGGGCCAAAACGGCTGAGGGCGCCATCCTGGACGACACCGACCAGATCAACGTTCTCCAGTGCACTTGGGCGGTGAGCTACGACGATCACGATGCCGCCACGGTCACGGATGCTTTGGATCGCATGGCTGACCGCGCGCTCGCCTTCGGCGTCGAGGTTTGAATTCGGCTCGTCCAGCAGGACCACGAACGGATCCCCATAGAGCGCCCGTGCCAGAGCAATACGCTGACGCTGACCGCCCGACAGGCTGGTGGAACTGGCGCCCAGTTCCGTCTCGTAGCCGTCGGGCATGGCCAGGATCATCTCGTGAACGCCCGCCGCACGCGCCGCCGCAATGACCTTTTCGGGATCGGGATCGGCAAGGCGCGCAATATTACGGGCAATCGTGGTGTCGAACAGGGTGTAGTCCTGCGGCAGATATCCAAAGCTACGGGCAATTGTGTCTTCGCCCCACTGCACCAGATCGGCGCCATCCAGACGGACATGACCGCGCAGCACAGGCCAAACCCCAGCCATCGCCCGCATCAGCGAAGACTTGCCGCCGCCACTAGGGCCGATCAAGCCAAGCGCCTGCCCGGCTTCAAGCTGAATGGTCACATCCGACAGCAGCACGCGGCCCGATCCCGGCGCCACAACGGTGATCCCTTCCGCCGAGAAGGCCTGCTTGGGATCGGGCATCTGCAGCGGGCGGGGCTGCTCAGGCAAGGCGGCCATTGTCTGCTTGATGGTCGCCAGTGCATTGCGAGCGGCGATCAGGTTCTTCCAGTTGGCGATGGTCGAGTCGATCGGCGCAAGGGCACGGGCCGAAGCCACGGAGGCAGCGATGATCGCACCGGCGGTCATCTCGCCCATGATGGTGAGATAGGCGCCAAGCCCCAGAACTGCAGACTGCAGCATCATGCGCAGCACCTTGGACAAGGCGCCCACGGTGCGAGTCACGTCGCTGGAACCGGATTGCAGCGTAAGATGTTCGTCATTGGCCTTCTGGAACTGGGCTAGAGCCTGCGACGAGAAGCCCATCGCTTTGATGACATCGGCGTTGCGGGCATTGGCCTCGGCCACCGAGCTGCGCTGTACGGCGGCGCGGTTGACTTGGGCATTGGCCTTGCGGGTCATCAGTTCGGTCAGGACGGTCATCAGCGTCAGGACCACGGCACCGGCGATGGCCAACGCACCCAGGTAGGGATGCAGCACAAACACGAAAGCCAGAAAGATCGGCATCCAGGGCAGATCGAACAGCGACACAAGTGCCGGGCCACCGAAGAAGTTGCGGAGCGTATCGACAGAGCGGCCCCGCTCCATCGACTCAGCCACTGAAAAGCCGTAGCGTGGCATGTCGATGCTCATTCGGTGGATATCGGGCGCGACCCGGGCATCAAAGCGCGCCCCGACCCGGTGAAGGATTTGCGAGCGGATCACGTCAAACCCGCCCTGGAACATGTAGAGCCCCAGTGCCAGCGCCGAGATCAGCGCGAGCGTCGGGATACTGCCGCTCATCAGGGCGCGGTCGTAGATCTGCATCATGTAAAACGCGCCGGTCAAAGCCAGGATGTTGATGATCCCGGACAAACCGAAGATATAAAGAAACACTGGCCGCAGTCCGGCTGTCAGGCGGGCAAGGCGTGCATCCTTTTCAGACTGTCTCGCAGAGGATCGGGCCATGGTGTGTGCTCCTTTGGGTCAAACGTGTTCGATGGCTTATGGCGTAAAGCGTGCGACCGGCCTTCCACGCTATGTCGGATCAAAATTCAGACCTTTGTCCGTGGGGGCACCCCGACCAAGGATGCCGCGCCGCGCGGCATTCGCGATACTCTCTTGGCGCCGGGGTCCAGCGGCATATCAGACTTTAGTCCCATGCCGCATCAGACCAACGGGACTGGTTAAATAAGCCCTTGGGTGTATGCTTTCAAAAGAGCAAACCTCAGGAGGTTTCATGAGCGCGTACGCAAATACACCCCAGCGACCGCTGCCCGAACAGTCCGGCAGCGCGGCTGAGCGGTACCGTATCAAGGGATGGGTCTGGCCTCTGCAGCAGCAGATTGCGGCAATAGTGCTGGTTGCGATCCTGATATTAGCAGCGGCGATCCAGTTGTGGAACTACCGCACTTTCATGAACGCTGAGATCGAGCGGACGCACGAAAATCATCTTATGATCGCGCAGAACGTTTCGTTGTCGCTGTCACGCTACGTCACGGACGCTGCGCGCGTGTTCGTCCATGCGGCCATCGAAGTCAGCAACAACAACAGCCCAGCGACGCAGGATACCCTGCTGTCGTTGCTGGAATCGCTGAACATAGACGGCATGGTTCTGTTGGCGCCCTTCACAGCGAATGCGCCACCATCCAATCGGCTGGGCAAGGATCTGCCCCTGCCGGAGCAGGTGGTGCTGGATGATCTGCGGGCGGGCACCAACGCGACGCTTGGCGGTGTTCAAATTTCGGGTCTGCAGCGGATCGGAGACAACAAGTATTTCATACTGGGGTACGAGCTTGCCGATCAGCGGCTGGTGATCGGCTATATGAAAACCGACTATATTAAGTTGGTTCAGCGGGCCATCGCCTTCGGCGAATTCGGACATTCGGCGATCTTCGATCAGTTCGGGCGCGCGATCGCGCACCCGTCACCCAGGGTGGAAGAGAACATGGTGGATGCCTCGGGTATCTCGGCGGTGCGACGGATGCTGAACCGTGAAACCGGCGTCGAGATGTTCTTTTCGCCGCCCATGCAAATGGACATGATCGCGGGGATCACCTTTGTTCCAGAGACGGGCTGGCCTGTCATGGTTCCGCAGCCGATCTATGAATTGTCGGATGCGGTGAATGTCAGCCTGTCGAAATCCTATCTTCTGGTAATGGCGATGGCGGCCCTTCTGGGGGGTGCGGGATGGGCGGTGTCACGCCGGCTTGCCCGTCCGGTCCAGAATTTCACCGAGATCAGCCGCAAGATCAGCGATGGGGATTACACCGTCAACCTGCCAGACGAGGAACGCTCCTCGGCCGAGATGTGGCAACTCAACGAGTCGCTCAAAACGATGATTCATCGCATGCGCAGTTCTAACAACAAACTGCGCGAAGCGCTGCGGCTGGAAGAGGAAGAGAACAAGCGCAAGAGCGACTTTATGGTGATTGTCGGTCATGAGCTGCGCACACCGCTGAGCGGTGTGGTGGGTATGCTGACGGTCTGCTGCGAGCAAAAGGACGATGTCGACCGTGACCATTATCTGGACGTGGCGTGGTCATCGGCAAAAGAGTTGAGTGCGCTGGTCGATCACATGGTGGATTACGCCGAAGGCACGACCGAGTCGATCCGTCTTAATTCGACGACATTCGACATCGAGGCAGGGATGCGGGACATGGAGGTGCTTTACGGCAACCTTGTACGGAAAGCCGGTCTGGAGTTCCACCGCACGGGACTTGGCGATGGCAGCACGCAGATCGTATCAGACCCGGTGCGCCTGTTGCAGATGATTGCGAAGATCATGGAGAACGCGATCAAGTTCACCAAGGAGGGCCGCATTACGCTGCATTCGGAAATTTTCCAGCAGGATGATCGAAAATGGCTTAAGGTGGCTATCAGCGATACCGGGATCGGGATCGATGAGGGGCAGCTGGAGCGTATTTTCCTGCCGTTCGGACAGGTTGACTCATCCTTTACAAGATCGTACCGAGGAATGGGCCTTGGGCTGTCCATTGCGCGGGCCATCGTGAACAAACTCGGAGGCCGCATCACATGCGCAAGCAAACTTCACGAAGGAACGCGGGTAGAGATATGGACCCCCATCGAACTTGCGTAACCTCTCGAGCGACGCGACTGGCCGGCGCATGGTCTCGGTGAGTGATCGGCGCAATATCCTTGTCGTCGATGACGATGAAATCAACCGAATGGTTGTCCGCGTTCTGATGGAACGCCGCAATTACCGCGTGCTCGAGGCTGCAAGCGGGCCAGAGGCGCTGGATCTGGTCAAGGATGAAACCTTCGACGTTGTGCTGATGGACCTGAGCATGCCGGGCATGGACGGTCTGGAAACGACGCGCTGCATCCGCAGCCATGATGCCAGTAGCCAGTTGCCGGTGGTGGCGCTGACCGCGCATACCAGCCATACGGAACAGAAGATGTGTCTAGAGGCCGGCATGAACGCCGTGCTGCGCAAGCCGTTCGATTCCGAACAGGTGGACAGGCTTCTGGGGTTGCTTGACCACACCACCAAGGGGCCGGACGCCTGAGGCAACACCCCCGTCACAACGAAGGACAGAGAGGCGGGGTGACATAGACAGGGAATGATCTGCAGGCGCATCGGCTCTTTCTGAACCGGCCTTGGGACATACGGCGCCGCAGCGCGCTTATCAGAAGTTGATCAAGGCGTTGTTTCGAGCAATGATGACGGCCTGCACCCGGTTCGACGCCTTGAGCTTGCGGATTATGACGTGCGCCGGAGACGCTGTACATGTGCCACGTTTTACGCGTGCCACCAGAGTTGTACGTGGCGGCCATGCGAAACGGGGCGCGGCATCTGCTGGGCAAGTATTATTTCACCACGTTCCGGTCGAGGATCTGTCAGGCGAAGAGCCCCGTCAAGGCGCTGGATGCGCTGGAGATCGAAGAGGTCGAGGGGCTGGCGGGACCGGAACTGAGGTTTCATCTGAGTGCAAGGTCATTACTGTACAACCAGGTGCGCAGCATCGTGGGCACGCTGGAGAGGGTGGGCGCGGGAAGCTGGACGCCCGAGGATGTGAAAACCGCGCTTGAGACGCGGGACCGCGGCCTGCGGGTCGGTCTGCCCGCCTAAGGGCTTGTATCTGGCCGGTGTCGGTTATCCCGAAGATCTGTTCGCCTCAGAGCTGAGGGCCGGTGCATGCCGGGCGGTGGATGGCCCGGTTTTCCTCAAGTGCGGGCCGCACGACGAGATCGGCAGCCGGAGGGTATCCGGCTGCCGATATTGGTGTGGATCAGTCTGACGATCAGCCGACGTTATCGTAGTCGAAGCGTCCGCTGACGGTCAGTTCGAATTGCTCATCCTCGATGCTTCCACTGATCTTGGTTGTCCCGGCTTCGTCTCCTTCGGAGAAAGAGAAACTGTCTTGCATGTCAGCGTCACCCCAGGTGAGCTCGAGCATATCGGACCCGGTGCCGAACTGCAGGAGATCGCCGGCGGAGAGGCCGTTGATGTGGTCGCCCTGCGCGTTGGCCGCGGTTTCGAACACGAAGGTGTTGTTGCCGTCACCGCCATCGAGCACGTTGGCCGCGTCGCTGGCGAAGATGGTGTCGTCACCCGAGCCGCCGACGAAGTTCTCGACGCTCCAGATCGTATCGCGACCGCCTTCTTCCGTGGTGACCGACCCGCGATCCGTCCCGGCGTTGCCGAGGCGCACCGTGAGGTTGGAGGTGACCGACGCCATGTCGATCGTGTCCGACCCTTCGCCACCATAGTAGATGTCGTTGCAGTCACCATCCGTGCCGATGAACGTGTCGTCACCCGCGTTACCCATGAGGATATCCGAGCCGGACCCGCCGATGATCATGTCATCGCCGTCGCCGCCAATGATATTGTCGCTGCCGGCACCGCCCATGAGCATGTCGGCACCATCGCCACCGAGCATGTCGTCGCGGCCATCGCCACCGAAGAGCATGTCGTCACCGGCATTGCCCACGAGCATGTCGTTGCCCTCGTGTCCGCTGAGGATATCGTCGCCCGCCGCGCCGACCAGGGCGTCGCCCAAGTCAGTGCCGCTTTTGACGAGTCCCTCGTCCGAGCCGTTGGGGCTCTGTTCGGTTGAGGGGTCGGATGCCGGCGTCTCGGTGTCGGCGTCGGAGCTGTCCCCACCGTCGATGGTATCATCGTCGTTTGACACAGGCTCTTGGTCGGCAGAGGCCCCGCCCTGAGCAGTCTGGGTGCTGTTGTCCACGGTCATCTCGCCTTGGGTATCATCACCCTGAGCAGTCTGGCCTTGGCCGTTGTCGTCTTGTCCAGTATCATCTTGGCCGGTGTCAGCCTGGTTGGCATTCCCGGCATCGTCCGTGACGGGCGGCTGCTGGGTCTGTTGGTCGGCGGTGCCATTGTCTTCGACAATCTCATCTCCGGTATAGCTGAACACATCCTGTGGCAGATCGGTCATCCCGGTGTTGCGGGTCACGATGTCACCGAAGGTGAGGTTGGAGATAAAGTTGTTGTAGACGGGCAGATCGCCGATCTGGTCGACGTAGTAGAACCGGTCGCCTTCCTGAAGACGGTCCAGTTGCTCGTGAATGAGCACCCAGAAGGTATGGCCTACGACGCCGTCCTGAATGTGCTGCTCAGCCAGACCACCAACCCAGAGATCGACGCGGTCGATGCCTTTCACCGTCATCGTGCCATCGCCATTGTCTATCAACGCGATATCCGGGTTGGCTTCGACGAAGGCGTCATACTGCTCTGTGTCAACGGTCAGAACCAGAGCCGGATAGGCTGTCTGGAACTTGGCGATCATCTCGTCGGATAGCCCGTTGCGCGCCTGGAAATCCTCCCAGTCGGTGTAGGGTGTCATGGACATGTCCGACAAATCGATCGCCTCGGAGATGTAGCGGTTATCCGACGCCGCCAGATCTGCCTTGACCTGGTTGAGCGTGCCGAGGCCCACATCCCTGCCGCGAGCGACATTGAAGGCGAAGAGATCGGCGCTGACGCGGACCAGATCGTTGCGGACCGCATCCACCACCTGAAGGTCAACTTCTTCCGAGGGCTGTTCGACCAGACCGCCGAGGATGTTGTCGACCCCGTACTGGGCGTAGCCTGACTGTGGCTTGTACCCATATTGCTCCAGAGTTCCGAAATCTGCCGTGAATGCGTCCGGGTCGTTGGTTGGGTTCAGGAAGATATCGAACAGCGGCACCTCGACAGTGAACGGGTTCCCATCGGCATCCACGTCCTTGAGGGTCATGCTCTGACCAATCTGCGAATGGCCGAAGCGATAGGCCGCTGCCGCGAACTCGTGACTGATGCGGGCATCGGTGGTTGGGTCATACTTGTCATGACCGTGTGTACCCGAGCCTTGTAGCCCGCCCAGAAGACTATCGGCGAAGTCGTTGAACACGACCTGCTGATATTCCCCGATGTTCAGGATGCGTGCGGCCTGGAAAAGCTCTTCCGGAGTGTCGGCATCATAGCCTGACGCCAGGAGCTGGTCCACGTGGTAGTTGTGGTTGCGTGCCCAGACGGTGTGCATCGAGGTGAGGCCCACATTTTCATTCGCACGCCCGTCGCCGCCGACGAAGTGGTCGAGCAAGTTCATGAACGGGTTGGTGTCGATCAGGAGCGGCCAGCCTTCACCCATGAAGTCGTCCGAGAGGTCCTTGATGGTTGCGGCGTTGTAGGTGCCGTCCTCGTTGAACAGATCTGGGTAGTAACCTTCCAGAGTGACATCGCCCTTGTCGGTATCCGTGAACACGGTCCCAGCCTGGGTATGGTGATCCAGCAGTTCGCGAAGGGTCGCCATGAGCTGGAAACCGGATGCTGAGGGATCTTCCTGACCCATCAGTACATGGGCACCGAAGCCACCATTGCTACCGCTTTCGCGCAGCAGCTGACCCACCAGGTTGGACGAACCGTAGACCTGGTTCTGATCCACCACAGGCGAAGTGATGTTGGTGTGCTCGATCTCGCCTGTTTCGGGATTGATCGTGGCCGTGGCACGGGTGAGGTCAGCCGGGTTGTCCCCGCTGGGACGACCCATGTCCGCCCCTCCGATGGTGATCGGGTCATGACCACCCTTGGGGATGAACGTGAGGCCGTGGTCGAAATACTGACCGAAGGACATCATGAACATGTTTGCCGAGGCCGCCTTGGCCGCATCCGCATCCTGAGCGCCGAGGGCGTTCGAGATGGCACGGGCGTCGAGATCGTCGAATACCGGATTGACGATGCCCGCACCGTCTTCGCCGATCCCAGCATAGCGGGCTTCGGTTACACGGGAGAAGGGCAAGGTCGCGCCACCGGAAATCTCGGGATTGAGCAGGTTGTTGGTCAGACCTTCCAGATCGCGGGTGCCGACGATCAAATCAGCCGGTTCGTTTTCGGCGCGCGCGCCGGGTTCGGGCGGCAGGATGGGGGCCTCGCCCTGACCGGTGACCATGTATTTCAGGGCCGCGATGTCATCCTGGGTCAGCAGGACGTTACCGCGCGGCAGGGTGCCGAGAGCGACAGTTCCCCTGCCCTGAGGTGCGCCGGTTTCCTCGTTGATGGTCGCGACACCGCGCAGGGCGTTGGCCAGACCGCTGCCGGACTGGACGATGATCGGGAAAGTCGTCGGGTCATCAACCGTGTAGGTCAGCGTGAAGTCGCCGGATGTCCGTGTCACCGTCGTGCCATCGATCGTTTCCGTCAGAGTGGCCGGATCGATATCTACCGGAACGACGATCACGTCGCCTTCGGTCAGAGTACCGGTCACAGTGGTGGTGCGGCTTTCGGTTTCGACGAACACGCGGTGAGTCGAAAGGCGGCCGGTGACGTCCACATTGGCGACCTCGCCCATGACGCTGATGGTGTTGAAGTTCAGGGCAGTCGGGTTGAAGTCACCAATGACCTGCACGTCGTTTGTGCCTCCTGCGGTGTTGATCTGGATTTCCTCGATGTTCTGAAGTTGACCGATGACCTGCTCGCCAGCATCCGCTTCGCGGGTGATGACGATATCAGTACCAGTGGCCAAGGGTGCCCCTGTCCAAGAGTCCGCCGCGTAGACGCGGAAGGTTTCGTCGGAGGCATCGCCGTTGATGGTGTAGGTGTCGTCACCTGCGCCGCCATCGACCACATCGCTGCCGCCGCCGACACTCCAGGTGATTTCGTCGCGGCCTGCGCCGGCATTCAGGATGTCATTTCCTGCACCGCCGGTTATGATATCGCTGCCATCGCCTGCATTTACCACAATACGCTGGGTCGAGGTGAAGCCGGAGAAGTCGATCACTTCGTTACCCGCCGTGCCGTTCACGTAGATCGTGTTGGGCGCCAGCGAGGTGCCTGCAAAGTCACCAACCGCGTTGATGGTTTCGACACCCTGAACACCATTGATGGTAACCTCTTCGATGCCGCGCACTTCCATGATCGGAGTTTCCACACCGGCCACTGTGCGGGTGATGATGATCTCGGAGAGCGGATCGAAGGGGGCCTGGCCAGCCCAGGCCGCCACGGTGTACATCGTGAAGCCATCCTCGGTACCATCGCCATTGATCACCAGCATGTCGGTGCCGCCGTCATTGACGATGCCATGCCCCACGACCACATCATAACCGCCGAGCGGCGCGTTCCATGTGATGGTGTCCGAGCCGCCTTCGCCGAAGATCACGTCATTTCCGGCGAGGCCGTTGATGGCATCATCACCGGCGCCTGCGAAGATCGCGTCGGGGCCGTTGCTGCCGTCAAGCACATCGTTGCCACCGGTGCCCTGGATCAGGCCATTGTTGGCAGGGTTCGTGCGCAGATCAATCTCCATATCCGCGAAGCGCAGGATCTCGATGCCCGTCAGGCGGTCGGTGCCATCGCCAAGGATCGGGTTTGGGTCGCCGTTGACCGGGTCGATCGGGTTCGGTCCTTCCGTGACGTTGATATGATCGACCGTGACGCTGCCATCGGCGTTGGCGCGGATGCTGTAGTTGGCTCGCACATCGAAGTAGACGGCTGTGTCCACGTCGCCTTCCTGACCACGATCGACGATCTCTCGTGTGATCTGCAGTTGGCTGGGCGAGATGCTGCCGTCCAGAAGCTGTGGGATGATCTCCTCAAGGCTGTCAATGCTGCGAATCTCGATCGCCGGGTCGGTCTGATCGCGGATCGAGATCCGCGCATCCAGCCACTTGTCGCCGTCGATTACGTCGTCGCCGCCACGGCCCTGGATCATGTCGCTGCCGCCGCCGCCCAGCAGGATGTTGCCGCCGGTGAAGAGATCGCCGGGCGCGTCTCCCATCAGGTTGCCAAGCAGCTCGCGCAGACCCTCGATCCGATTCACGCCCTCCTGCGTCAGTTCGTTGCCGAAGAGCGTGACTTCATTGTCTAAGATCGCACCGTCGGCAGGCGCCTCATTGCCGAGGCGGTTGTCACCCCAGATCAGGTCATCGTTCTGTGTGCCTGATACTGCCTCTGCGTCGATGTAGCGATCCCTGAAAAATTCTGTCTGTTCTGTCGTCACGCGCTCTGTGAGATCGACCTCCGCATGGGTCGTCAGACCCTTGTGCGCAATCCAGTCGTAACCGAGCTCGGCCAGGTTCACATGTGTGCCCTCCCCCTGGAACAGGATATCGTCGCCGGATTCACCGTGCAGGTCGTTGTCGTTCGCCCCTCCCATCAGAACGTCGTGACCGATCACGCGGGAGCCGCCGAGGTTGTCGTTATTGTCGCCGACGAGGAAGTCGAAGCCGTCTCCACCCTCGATCCAGTCGTCGCCTTCGCCGCCATCGACGATATCCGCGCCTGACCCACCGAATACAAAATCGTTACCCATGCCTGCGAAGGTGTGCTTGGCGTCGTCGCGGCCCATGAGGATCGCATCGTTGCCCCTTCCGCCGAAGATCAATTCGGCAGCTCCGCCCCCGGCGGAAATGACGTCGTCGCCGTCCTCGCCATGCAGGAAGCTGATGTCGTCGCCGTCTTTGATGATGTCGTTGCCGTCACCGCCGCGGAAGGTGTTGACGCCCGAGTCGCCGATCAGCAGATCGTCGCCAGCGCCGCCCCAGAGCGCATCGTCCCCGAGACCTCCGACGAGAATATCGCGCTGGTCGGTTCCGCCGAGCACGACGTGCTCGCCGCCGTTGAACTTGAGTAAGTTGTCATACTCCCGCGCACCATCGACGAGCGGTGCGTCGCCCGTGCCGGTTTCCCGCTCGACTAGTGTCGTACCCATGGCGGCGAGGAACGGATCAAGCTCGGTCGAAACCGGATCGGCCATGGCCTGCACCGACTGATCAACTTCGAGGATGTATTCCATCGAAGAGAAGATGTTGGCCGGAATATGCGCACCGCCATCGGCGATGTCGGTATTGCGCATGATCATCGAGGCAAAGGAGTTATTCTCCAGCCCACCAAGCATGTCCATGCCATTGGTCCGGCTGAGATAATAGAACCGGTCGCCGTTCTGAAGCGCCTCCATCTGCTGCTGGAAGGCGAAGCCGAAGCTGGAGCCAAGCATCCCGCCGAAGGGCATGATGGCCTCAGCCAGACCGCCGATCCAGTACTCGACCGCGTTGATGCCGGTTTCGATTGTGGCCCAAGCGCCCGTGCCGTTGACGAAGTCAAGACGGTCCGCCGGAGCGGTGTCCCCGCCCAGAACCAGATCGGTGGCCGCGGCGCGCTTCTGCACCACGGTCGTGGCGTTCGCGATTGTGTCGTGGGTGCCGTAGGCCGCAATGAAGTTGATGATGGATGCCGGGTTCTTAAGGTTCGCGG
This sequence comes from Roseobacter sp. MED193, assembly GCF_000152965.1. Lineage (GTDB taxonomy): Bacteria > Pseudomonadota > Alphaproteobacteria > Rhodobacterales > Rhodobacteraceae > Pseudophaeobacter. The sequence continues at coordinate 68,935 of NZ_CH902583.1, forward strand.
CATAGTCCGACCAGCCTTCATAAGGCTTAAGGAACTCGCTGCCGGTGGCTGCATAGAACTGCTCGCGAGCGGCGTTGAGCGAGGGCACGCCTGTATCCCGACCCCGCGTGATGTTCAGCGCGGCCAGGTCGAGAGGCAAGCCAACGAGGTTGTCGCGCAGGGCGCTGGTGATAAACTCGTCAATATTGGCACCGGTCTCGCGGGACATGCCACGGGCCACGGCACCCGCCGCCTGATCAGAGGTCAGTGTCTGGTCAAGGTCGAAGGCGACCGGGTTGAGGAACGCTTCGATCAAGCCGGTCGAGGTGTTCACGCCGTTCGGGTCCATCGTTTGAACGTTCTCGGTCAGCATCGAGTGGCCGAAGCGATACACTACATGGGCGAACTCCGCCATGATGGAGGCATCGACCTCGGCGCTGGCATTTACCATAAAGGCCGCGATCTGAGGCTGCACGGTGCGGCCGAACTCTTCGAAGGCGAGGTGCTGATACTGCATCTCGGTGGTGAATTTTGCTGCCTGGAACAGACGCCCGCCATCCCACGTGAGGGTGTCGATCGCGGCTGTCGAAAGCTCGTCCTCGTTGATCGGGGTGGCCAGCCATTCGTTGATGAAGGCCAGCTCGCCACTGTCGAGGATGGTCTGCTTCATTTCGGTGGTCTGGCGGTTGTGTTCGCTGTGGAACACGTGGTGCACCGCGGTCAGGCCGAAGTTTTCGTTGCCACGGCCATCTCCTGCGATGAAGTGACGATCCAGCAGTTCGTTGTCGTAGGTTTCGTTCTGGCCGAACTGGTTGGGGATGATCGCGTTGCCGGTGTCGGTGTCGGCATCGGCCTGCTTGGTGGCGGTTTCGCCGGTGAAGCGATCGACCACATAGGTGCCGGGCACGGCGTTATGGGCGATGTCTTCGAGGAAGGCATGGCCGTTGCGGACCGCCTGGCTGGCATCGACGGGGTTGGCCAGATCGCCTTCGATCAGGATATTCAAAGGCTCGGTGCCGCCTTCAACATAGGCAGGGTTCGCCACGACCAGTTGTGGCAGGCCGTTGGCACCAGGGATGAAGTTGCCGTAGGCGTCGGTTGCGAGCAGCGGGCCATCAAGCACGTCGCTGTCATTGAGCTGGATTCCCAGCTTGGCCGCGGCCTGCGCCTTGACGTCGCCCCAGGTGGACATGCCGCCGGACTGACCGTGCAACAGGTAACCGTTGGAGACAGGGCTTCCGTTGGCGTCGAGATCGTATTCGCGCAGGAAGACCTGATGGGAGGGGTGCGAGGTGTAGGTCTGGTTCTGGTCGACCCAGGGTGTCGTCTTGTTGAAATGCTCTCGCACGTCGTCTGCGGTCCCAAGGATTCCATCCGGGCCGGGCTGGTTGGTGGCGCGGGTCAGCACCATGAAGTTGGTCGGAGATGTTGCGTCATAGAGCGGATCGTCAGGCTGGAGCGGAATGTAGACGGTGCCGCTGCCACCTTTTCCGACAAGGTCGAGACCATGATCGAAGAACTGACCGAAGAGTGTCATCCACGAGTTGTAGGGCGCAGAGAGGCCTTCGTCGGGGGTCACGTCGGGCAACATCACGTTGTTGCCGTCCATGGTGATCGCATGCGTGCTCAACAGCGTGTCGAGCGTGGTCTGAGCCTCTGTAGCGATCGCCTGAGCGGCCGCCAGCGCGGCGTCTGCAGCACCGGGTGCGTTCAGCGCATCAAGGTTGGTTGTAGCGGTATCGAAAGCGGACTGTTTTGTGGTCTCGATATCCTGCGCCGCGCTGAGCTCGGTTGCGGCCTGTTCTGCCGCTGTGGTCGCGCTGTTCAGCGCAATGGTCGCATCGGCGATCACGTCAAGCTGTGCAAGGATTGCGGCATCGGCAGTCTGTGCGGCGACAAGGGCCTGCTGTGCCGTTGTTACACCGCCCTGCGCTGTGTTGAGATCAGTGGTTTCCGTTTGCACGATACCTTCGAGGCGGGTCACTTCGTTGTTGGCATTGGTAAGGTTGATGTTGAGTGTAGTAAGCTCTCCTTCGACGGTAGTCAGCTGGCTTACAAGCCCATCGATGACCACTTGAGCCGCATCCACATCGGCCTGCGCCTGCGTGACCGCTTCCTGCGCGTCGATATAGGCCTGATTGTTCTGCTGCGCGGTCAGCAGATCCTGCTGCACGGTGGACAGATTGCCCTGAGCTGTGGACAGGACGGTGTTGGCCGCACCCAGCTGGGTGTTCAAACCGTCACGCGTGGTGATCGCGGCATCGCGCTGGCCGGTCAGGGTGGTGACCTGCGACTGGGCTGTGGACAGGGCCGCGTTCTCGGTCGCAGCAAGTTGATCGGCTGCATCATCCGCACTGATCGCGTCGGCCAGCGCCGTTTCGGCGGCCAGTTTTTCTTCGCGCGCCGCCGAATAGGCGGCGGAAGCGACGGAGAAATCGGCAAGCGATCCACCGCTTAAGTAGACGTTAAGGGCACTGAGCATTTCGACTTGGGCGCTGGCCTGCTCGGTCACTTCGGTGTCGAAGAGGGCCTGAGCGCTGTCACGGGCGGTCTGGGTTTCGTCGGCGGCTTGCTCGGCTGCGGTGACGCGGGCTTGTGTGTCTGTGACCGCGTCCTGTGCAGTCTGAAGCTGGGCGTTCAGACCATCGAGCTCGCTTTGGGCCTGCTGAAGCTGACCATCGAGTTCATTGACATGCGTTTGCGCTGCGTTGACGGCGGTGGTGGCATCGTCAACCGCTGTCTGAGCTACGGTAACCGCGTCTGCGCCGTTGGTTTCAAGCAGAAGCGCATCCTGCGCGTCGGACAAGAGAGCTTCGGTCGTCGCAAGCTCCTGATCTGCAGTCGTTTTCTGGTTCTGCAGGTTGGTGACTTCGGTCTGCTTGGCGTCGCGCATGGACAGCATCGATGCAGCCGAAGTCGTGGCCGTGTCCAGTTCGCCTTGCGCCGCGTTCAGCGCATTCTGGGATTGTATCAGAGCCGTCTGAGCTAGGCTAAGAGCGGCTTGTGCATCACCGACCTGACCCGAGCTTTGAAGCAAACTCATGGTTGCCGCTGCGGCGTCCAGCGTCGTTTGCGCATCGGTCACGGTCTGATCTGCGTCAGCCTTGTCCGACGTCATGGCGCCGACGTTATTTTGTGCGGCGGCCAGTTCGGCACTGGCCGTATCCAGCGCAGACTGCAATTGCTGGCGCTGTAATTCGAGCGCCTGATCGACGTTGCCAGTGGCGGCCTGTGTATCGATGACGCGCTGATAGGCCTGCACGATTTCGTTGGCAGCGGTTAGCATCGCCTGCCCGGTCAAACCCGAATGGCTCAGGGCCGCGGCGACGACGGCGGGGTTGGATAGCGTTTGGTCGGCAATCAGGTTGGAAATCACGCGAGGCTCGGCATCATAGACTGACCCAGAAGTCTGCAGATAGGAGGTGGGCTCGGCACCCGGCGCGCCACGCGGGCTGGGATCGGCCAGATGCGCCGCGTCGGGCTGCGTGAGGAAGGTCGAGTCAAGAAGACGCGGCATCACTTGATCGGCAGAGCCCCATGCCTCACGGCCCGGGGTCAGGTTGTTCAACGTGCCGTCAACTAGACGCAGACCGTATGGCAGCAAGGGGTTCTGCACCAATTCGGTCAGCGGAGTACCAGCCACGTGCTGTTCAGCGATACGGATCTGGTCGAGGATGTGCTTAAGGTCGTTTGTGTTCACGAAAACCATTGCGATCTTCCCTATCTATAAAGTTTGTGCCCCCCCGAAACAATTCGGACGGTATTTCCTGACCCATCGGTACCAAGATGCGCAGCTTGCGGGAGGCGCTCAAAGTCTTGCCAAAAACCCTACGAAGGTAGGATGGGTATCAGACCAAAGTCGGAGTTTGAGGCGTTTTTGCTGCGCTACAGCGCATAAACAGGCTGTAAAACGACAGGGAACGGGCAGGGCTGGAGCAAAACCCGAACCTTTGGTCTAAAGGGCCAGAACATGCGAAGCTGGCGCGAGACGTTCGTGTACCCCGGTCTTCGGATTCGTCAGGCCAGCTTCATGGCGTTAACAAACTGCGTCAGGCGTGCGCGATATGCAGGGCTCCGGATTTGGGAGCGATGCGCATGATCCGGTACCTTCCGGGTCGGGACGATGCTGAACACGTTGCGGCAAAAATGAACCACACTGCGCTGCCAACGCGCATCCGGCAGGTATTCGGCTACTCTTTCCATGAGGCTGCGGCAGGCATCGTAGCCGATCAACTGGACGCCGCTCAGATCGCGATCAACAAAATGGCGTAAGAAGGCCGACCAGCCGGATTTGTCCTCCTTCGGCCCTTCCATGATCCCCAGGATCTCGCTATTTCCTTTAGTCGTCATGCTAATGGCGACGAGCAAAGAAACGTTGCGTACTTCGCCTGCCCAGGTTCGCTTCATCACGATCTCGTCCAGGAAAACATAGGGTTGAATCCATTCGCTTTTACGTTGCCGCCATTCGTCGATCTTTGCGTAGATCTTCTTGTTCAGGCTGCAAACCGTGCCGGGACTGACAGGCGTCCCCCACAGAGCCTCTGTGATGTCTCCCACGCCCGAAGAGACGCGCCACCAGATACATCTTGATAAGCGCTTCCTCGACGCTGATATCGCGCAATTATGGTGGTCTCAAATGTCTGCTTACGCAGGTTGGGCATTTTCAGCTTCACAGCGCCCGCCTTGGTATCCAGCGCCCGCTCATAACTGTCAGCCCGCATATCCGTTTGCAGTTTTGTGGCGCAAGCGACGTGCAAGCTTGGTTTTGCGTTTCATCTCCTTTCGCCATTTCAGGATCTGCTCAGCGCAGCCGAATTAAACATCGGCTGGCGTCAGGTTTCCAAGGCTCTCGCGGTAGCGTTGATTGTTTGTAGAATTCCAGGAAGACACCGATCTGGCGCTCGAGATCACCTAGCAGGAAGTAATTCTCAAGCAGGACAGGGATTTTCATAGTCTGATGGGTAGTGCCCCACTGGGTTCTCTAATCGCCTTCGTCAAGTTCTGATCCTTCCCACAGTCCATCATGCGTGCCGGGCTCTTGGGCTCTCTCCGCGGTCGTCGTGAGGACGCCGCATGTTTGCGTTCAGCTTCGAGAACGCCATTTCGATGGGGTTGAGGTCGGGACTGTAGAGCGGCAAGAACAAGAACCAACATCCTGCCTTGCGCATCGCCTTTGCTGCCTGGGCGTTTTTGTGAGTGGCCAGATTGTCCAAGATGACAACGGTTCCCGGTGAGAGTTCCGGCACCAGCACATTTTCAATGGAAGCGGCGAAGGCTGCGCCATCCATGGCGCCTTTTATAACCCAAGGGGCGATCATCGCACCGGCACTCAGTCCGGCTATAAAGGTCTGGGTGCCCCATGAGCCAAACGGGGCATCCATGATCAGGCGGTTGCCGCAAGGCGCCCATCCCCGCTGTCGCGTCAAGTTTGTCTTCACGGATGTTTCGTCAATAATGAAGACAACACGGTCCGGGTGCTTTGACACTGCTGGAATGCGGTGCTTGAACCAGTCCTCGCGCTGTCGTCTTACCTTGGCACGGCGGCGTTCGGTGGCCACCAGTGACTTTTTTATATGTGTAGCCAAGCTTGCGAAGAAACTTGCCAATAGCGTTGGGGTGCGCCCGAACGTGCGTCGCGTCAAAAAGGGCGGCACTCAGCTCGGGCATTGTGATGTCGCCATCCTGCGCGATGATTTCGGCAAAGAAGTCTCGATGCGGGTCCAGTTTGCCCCGGCCTTTTGGTTGGCCCTGCGGCGCGGCTTCCGCCCGGCCCGTCCGCCGGATCGCAAGCGCCCATCGCGCTCCTGTCGCTGGCGAAAGCTTCAGCCGCAATGCCGCCGCACGATCGCTTACCCCTTCCTCAATATACCGCTGAAAACGCGCCCGAAGCGCCTCTGGCAAAGGTGCTGACATAATCCATCCTCCCAAACAGGATGAATCACAAAATCACCGCTGGGCGTCATGGCCGGGCTGGTGATCGGGAAGCCGCTGGGCATTTTCCTGACCGTGTTCATTGCCGTGAAACTGGGCTGGGCCACGATGTCGAGCGAGATCAGCTGGACCCAGATCATCGGTGCCGGAATGCTGGCCGGTGTTGGCTTTACCATGTCGATTTTCATTGGCTCGGCCAGTTTTGATGGCGCACAGTTGGACAGCGTCAAGCTGGCCATCCTGATCGCGTCGCTGGTGTCGGCCGTGGCGGGATCGGTTATCCTGGTCCTGGGCGCGCGACGACCCGTTACGGCAAATGACGCGCCATAAAGCGGGCGATTTCGGATGGGGTCGGGGTTTGGCTGGTATAGGCTTCGACATAGGCCGGCATGCGCATGATCCGGTCGGTGCGGTCTTCTTCGACCTGCATCGAGATGTACCCGACCTGGGTGAAGATCACGGTTGAGGCGCGCACATCAGCCTGTTCGGGGCTAAAGCCAAACCGTTCATACATGCCGACGATGGCTGCGCGTCGCGCAACGTCTGCGCGCTCCAGTCGGACGGCCAGGGCCGGGTCATTGCGCGCCCAATTGCGAATCGCCAGATCCAGCCTGGCATCGAACAATTCGCCGTCCAGCCAACAATCGAACAGATTAAATATCGCCTCGCAGATGGTTTCTGCATAGGCCTCGCATTGATCAATCAGGTTGCCGGTATTCTTGGCCTCCCAGCGGGCGATCATGGCCTCAAGAAGCGCATCGCGATCCTTGAAATGCCAATAAAAACCGGTGCGTGTCAGGCCCAGTCGTTTGGCCAGCGGCATGACTTTTACCCGGAGGGTGCCAGCCGCGCTTTTTGATATCCTTGCTCGAAACCGGTATGGAACGCCGCACCAACCAGTGACACCGTGGCGTTCTCGCGCCATTATTTCGGGAGAGTAACATGCGCTGGCTGAGCTTAGTTGACGCGAACATTCGGTCCAAACTGATCACTTCGGCTCTGAAGTTGTAGAACCGTTGCGTTGTGCCTCTCTCGGCGTCTGTACCCTTTCCAGAGAGGGGTGCCAAAATGTATACGTTGCACCATCACGTTGACTTGGAGTGATTTTTTAAAGGCTGTAACGAAACTCAGCAAGTTGAATCCGACGAGATCAAGCCTCGTGTTGGCTCGGATCTTCATGCAGCATCTCGGGTGTAGGACGTGACAATGCCTCCAAGCTGGCGGTTGCGGCGGATCGGGCCATCACGGGCGGGTCGAAAATCGACCTGAAGCACGTTGTTCCCAATGTCCCGTCCGCGATGTGGGCGCTCTGCATTATAATAACTCACCCAAGTCCGCAGGATGTAGTCGAGCTGAGAACGACTGAAGCAGATGAAGAAGTTCAGGCATTCGCGCTTGATCGTGCCGATGAACGACTCCGCAAAGGCGTTTGCATCGGGCGCCCTGTGCGGGATCTGGATGACCCTAGCGGCCTCTGATGTCCAAACGGTGTCAAAGCGGGCGCTGAACTTGGTGTCGGCGTCGCGGATCAGGAACTCTGGCGTGATGTCTTGTTTTTCGCGCCACATCAGAGCGTTGCGAGCCTGCTGAGTCACCCAAGCCATGTCCGGGTTATAAGTCGGTGCGCTGCAGAAGACGCGGCGGCTGCCAAGATGGATGAACATCAGCACATAGGCCGTCCTTGGCCCGCGTAGCGTGAACACGGTCTTCGAGAAGAAGTCGCAGGCGACCATGGTTTCCATATGCGCGCGGATGAATGTGGTCCAGGGCAGGGCGGGCTTCTTCTTGCGCTTTTCCGGGCTTGGGTGAATGCCGGCGTCATTCAGGATGCATTTGACGGAATTGGCGCCGGCATACAGCCCGAGCTTTTTCAGCTCGCCCGCGATCCGCTTGTAACCCCAGAGGCGATTTTCAGATCCGATGCGGATGACAATATCGCGCAGCTCTTGCGTGAGGCGTGGCCGACCTGCGGCCTTGAAGGGACGGCCCACGCGCATCTGGGCGAGCCAGCGTTTTGTAGGTCGCGGGCTTGGCCACTTCCATCAGCCCGTCGACCTCATGCCCACACTCTTCCCCGATGCGCAGCAGCTCAGCCTTCTCGGCGGGCGACAGGATGATCCTTTGCGTCGGGATGCGAGCCCGTAAGATCTCGATCTGGGCCTTCAGTAGTCTCAGCTACGCGTTGTGTCGCGGCATGAAGAACTGGTTCAGGAAAACCAGAAGGAGAGATAAGATCGAATGCATATTGCCGAGCTCCACTGCGCGATTTAGAAAATGCAGTTATATCAAGTTGATGGGGCTTGCTTACATTTTGGCACCCCTCTCAGGGAAGACCAAAATGCTGGGGCCGGCTGATGGCCGCCATCAAGCCGGGGCAGGGGGCCTGTCAGGGCTTTTGCGCTTCCGTTGATCCTCTCGATTACGATACGGCACCCCGCATAACCGCAATACATTCGGGCTTCCCCTCAGGATTTTGTAGATAGGTTCGCTGCCAGACCGTCTCGAGGCATGTGACACAGGTTCGCGATTTGGGGTCAATGGTTTCAATGGGTTAGACCGAGAGAGAGTTGGGTGCCAGGTTGGCTCCCTCCGCCATAACCCATTCGCAAATCTGAGATCAGGTCCCATGCAGGGCCCCCTACCTTCTTTTCATTTGTTTGCAGAAAATGGGACGTCGCGGCCGAGGTTGGTTGGACTGCTCTCAAAGCAAACGGAGGCACTCCAAAGAGGCATGGCTCTTCGCAACGATGCAAACGATGGCGAGAAGTCTTTGATGACAAACAGACTTTTCGCCCATAGGCTGGCGGAATGTCGACTGGGCCCTGGACAGATGCAGAAAACGAGCTGATTGTCGCGGATTACTTTGCGATGCTGGCAGAGGACGTGGCGGGACGTCCCTATAACAAGGCTCAGCACCGGCGCAGTTCAAGGCCGTTGTTGCGGGGCTGAACGGAAGGCTCGATCGAGTTCAAACATCAGAATATCAGTGCGGTCCTGAAGGGGCTCGGCGAATATTGGATCCCCGGCTACAAGCCAGCGTATAATTTCCAGATGACCTTGGTCGATGCCGTGGCGCGCTGGTTGGTATGGAACCCGGCCTGGCTTGGGCGGATGCCGGGCTCACCACCTGCAAATGGTTTGCACGAGGCATCGCAGATCTGGATCGGACCGCCGCCGACCCTGTCGAACCAGCATACTCCGCAGGAACTGGAGCAGATGTTGCATGTCGCTAAGAAGTTTGACGTGGCGGGTCGGGATGAACGCAACCGCGCCCTCGGGCGTGCGGGAGAAGAGCGCGTCGTTGCATACGAACGGTCCGCCTTGAAAGTGGCGGGTCGAGATGATCTGGCGCGCAAAGTGCGGTGGGTATCAGAAGAGGATGGTGACGGTGCCGGGTACGACATCGCCAGCTTTACGCCCCACGGAGAGGAGCGTCTGATCGAGGTGAAGACGACAAACGGCTGGGAGCGTACTCCCTTTTATCTCTCCCGCAATGAGCTGGCGGTGGCCGAAGAGCGGCGCTCAGAATGGTTCCTGTTACGGATCTGGAACTTCTCCCGTGAGCCGAAAGCGTTTGAGTTGCGCCCGCCGCTAGATGCTCATGTCTCGTTGACGGCGACGGCCTTTCAGGCCAGTTTTCGTTAGAACCTAACTGAATCCGCGCTGTTCTTGCTCTGGCCAAACCGTCGGTTTCAGTAAGAACCGGCATCGTACTTAACTCGCCTTGCTCCATCCGCCGCCGCCGCCCCCAGGTCATCCCTATAGCGCAACAAAGGCTCCGTTCGTTTTCCATCGATAATATGTATGTTCAGTCACACCTGTCTGTCTGATTGCGTCAAACCGGGGTATGCCTTGGCTGGTCAGAACGACAACCTGCCGTGACTTGGTAACAAATGCTTCGGGCTTCGGTCTGTCGTTGGCCATGTGTTTGTTCCGTTTTCCCAAGCATGGCTGAGGACCTCTTCTTTGGGGGAAGACCAGTTTCATGTCGTGCGGGACCTGGGCGCAACCCTGTACTTGCCCCATGAATTGATCAATCCACTTGGGCAGATCTACCGAGAAGCGCTGCTCCCGTAATCGACGAGACGCCCCTCCGACGGCGCGGAGTTAGAGGCGATTCTTTCACCCTGCGTTACCTGGCCAGAAACAATACCAATACAAAGCGAAGATTGGTGAGGCATTCTCTGTCTGGAATTGCGCAATTTTTGAGCGTTCTGAAGTTCTGAACAGGTGCGTCTGGTTGAAGAGTTGTTTCCCGAACGGAGACAAGTGAGCGCACAAAGGCAGTGACTTGTTTCCATCTGGGGGCCTATTTCTTTGTGGGGGATCGATTGCTTCCAAATTCGGAACAGTGACTGTGCAAAGCCCGCAAACACCTCTTACTAATCATAGGGAGAGGATTGTCAGCAGGGGCTTTCGTTAAAATTTCAGATAGTTTTTTCGCTTTGTTGAGTTAACTCCATAAGGTATTCCTTAACTTGCCCATTTGGGGGGTGACATTTTCTCTGGTCTGTTCAGTGGAACGGTAAAGTGCAGCTCATCTGAGTGCTGCACAACGTAAGCTGCTTTTACGTTTATGCCGATACCTTGAGCAACAGGACCTGTGCGACAGTCGTCGTGGCCAGCGCACATGCGCTGAGTTTGCGTGTGTTGTTGTGAATTGCAGAGCTGTGATCTTCCTCATTTCGGGTTTGTGTTTTGGTGGCGCTTATACTGTGACGTATCTGCGGGACCTGGAAATTCGGTTTTGGGCGCTTCGATCTATGGGGCGGATTGAACGGCCCTAGGCCGATGAGGAGAACGAGATGGCTGACAATTTTGACAATCCGTATTCGGCAAATCTGATTGGTCTTTGGGATTTCCGTGATGGATACACCGAGGACGACAGCGGTCTTGGTGATGGCATTGCTCAGGACGGCACGGGCTCCGGGGGCGCCAATTTCGCAGGCGGCTGGATGCTGGGGAATGGCAGCACGAGCCAGTTCAGCGTGGCTGGCGATAATGACGATCCGTTTGATCTGACAGAGGGAACTCTTATCACCTCGTTTAAGGCCAATACCTTCCCAGGTGCGGGCGAACAGACTGTCGTGAGCCGTGGATTGTCTTCTGAAGATGAGGCGGACGGCGAGAATTTTGTGGTACGCGTCACCGAAGATGGCGTGGTTCAGTTGACCCATGCAGACGATGGCAACCTGGTGGCATTTGAAACCGCGCCAGGTTTCTTTGCGGCCGGCGATGTTGTTACAGTTTCCTACGGGTGGAGCCCAGGTGGCGTCACTCTGGTTGTCGAGAACACGACGCAGGGCACCAGCTATACCACCGGCGATGATATTGTCGGGATGACGATGGATGTGGCAGCAGATGGCGAAGACAGCTTTGTCATTGGTGCCGATGGTGACGGCGGTAACTCCTTTAGTGGTGGTATCGATTATGTTGCGGTGCTGGACGACAACGTTGTCGACGTCAACGGTGGCGGCCTTGATGGTATCGTTGAAGGAACCGCTGGCGATGATCTGATTGACACCTCTTACCTGGGCGACCCAGAGGGGGATCGCATCGACAATGACGATGCCATCAATCCTGCGGACGGAGAAGACGACGATCTGGTAAATGCGGGCGCGGGTGCTGATACCGTTCTGGCAGGTGAAGGCGATGACACTGTTCACGGCGGTGGCGGTGCAGACAGTCTGAGTGGCGGCATTGGCGATGACGTCTTGTCTGGGGACACTGATGCTCCTGGCGTCGGCGGCGGTGGGACCCGCGAAGTGTTCCAGTGGGATCTTGCCCCTGACCCCGATGGCGGTGACCCCGTTGATCCGGCGGATGATCTGAGCGGTGGTTTCTCGCAGGACACCGGTTCTGTGACGGTGGATTTCTCGGTCACCAGCTCTGGCGATACGGCCTCTGAGTTTTCCGATGTGCCGCAGTTTGTCGGTAATATTAACACTGGCGGGATTACCGCGGATCCACAAAGCGGATTGAATGCTGACGTTAGCTCTGATGGGAGCAGTGCCGATTATCAGCTAGATTTCTCTGATCCGGTTGGGGATGTGTCGTTCCGTGTCAGCGATATTGATGCGGACAGCCAGGTGATGATCACCGCCTTTGACGCTGCCGGAAACCCGGTTGTGGTGAACTTGGCTGGCGGCCCTGGTCTGACCATGGAAGACACCGACGCGATTGCGGGCTACGATACCGCCTCTGCGCGCGAAGACGATACCTTTACTAGCGATGACAACCCTGACAACTCGATGTTGGTGACAATTCCCGGCCCAGTGTCATCGATTGTGATCACCCATACACAGGATGGCACGATCAACAGCAGCGTCATTGTCAGCGATGTTTTCTTTGACGCATTGGGCACCCCAGTAACCAGTGTTCCCGGTGACGATACAATTGATGGTGGCGAAGGGAATGACATCATTGATGGTGGCGACGGCGAGGATTCCCTGATCGGTGGCGACGGCGATGACACCATCGAAGGTGGTGATGGGGACGATACCATTGACGGTGGCGATGGTGCTGACAGTGTTGAGGGCGGCGAGGGCGATGATGTCATCGATACCTCCTCGGGTGAGGCCGTGCCGCTGCCCGATCGCGGCTTCCCCGGATATGATGGAACCACGCCTTCAATTCCGGCCGTACCTGCGGATGCAGATCCGCTGGATGACCGGGACACAGTAGATGGCGGCGCTGGTAATGATGTCATTCTCACGGGTGACGACAACGATCTGATCACCGGCGGTGCCGGGTCGGATACCATCGACGGTGGCATTGACGACGATACCATTGACGGCGGCACAGAGGACGATGTGATCACCGGTGGTGAAGGTTCCGACAGCCTGATGGGCGGCGAAGGTGCCGATACCATCTATGGCGGTCTGGACCCAATCTTCCCGGATGGGCTCAACATCACCGACGATGGTTCGGACGGTCGCCCGGTGGATCCGGATCCAACCAATGGCATGGATACCATCGACGGCGGCGCCGGCGATGACGTGATCTATGGTCAGGATGACGACGATCTTCTGTCGGGTGGCACCGGCAATGACATGATCGATGCCGGCATCGACGACGATACCGTAACCGGCGGCGAGGGCGACGATACGCTTCTTGGCGGTCAAGGCGATGATGAGCTCGATGGCGGCGCAGGCCTGGATCAAATCGACCTGGGCGCAGGTGATGGCACCGATTTTGCTCTGGGCGGTACGGGGTCTGACACCATCACCGGGATTAGCCAGAATGATACCGTCTATGGTGGCGAAGACGCCGATGACAGCGATATCGACGTGTTGGATCTGCGCGGCGTTGCCGAGGAACAGAACCCTGGCGGGTCACTGGAAGTTGAATATGACAGCACCAATCCTGAGAACGGGACCGTTACCTTCCTGGACTCCATGGGTGCTGTTACCGGCACGGCCGATTTCTTTGAAATCGAAAACGTCATCGTGCCCTGCTTTACACCTGGTACGCTGATTGCCACACCGGATGGCGAGCGCCGGGTGGAAGATCTCGCGCTTGGTGACCGGATCATTACCCGCGACAATGGCATTCAGGCCATTCGCTGGATTGGCAAACGTGACCTTCCCAGCTCTGATCTGAGAGCGGCACAGCATCTACAGCCGATCCTGATCCAGGAAGGGGCTCTGGGCAATGGTTTGCCAGAACGTGACATGATGGTCAGCCCCAATCACCGGGTGCTGGTAGCAAGCGACAAGACGGCGCTCTATTTCGAAGATCGCGAAGTTCTGGTTGCGGCCAAACATCTGACTGGACTGGCGGGTGTAGATGCGGTGGAGACCAGCTCTGTCACCTATATCCACTTCATGTTCGATCAGCATGAGGTCGTTTTGTCGGATGGTGCTTGGACCGAGAGCTTCCAGCCCGGCGATCAGACTCTGCGTGGCCTGGATAACGCGCAGCGCAATGAAGTCTATGAGATCTTCCCTGAGTTGAAGACTGAGGAAGGGCGTGAGGCATACAGTTCGGCACGCCGGTCCCTGAAACGCCATGAAGCGCGCCTGTTGGTGCACTAAGCCAGGCCTTGCGAGCGCCTGCGATGAACTCGCGGCGCTGCGGAATTGAACAGCACATGGGCGGAATCCCCGGGTTCCGCCCTATTGTTTGGTCGCACCTGAGAGTGGCGTGGATCTATTGTCTGGCCCGCCATTGCGCCCAGGCTTCTGGAGTGTCCAGATCCGTTACTGCGCGCTGCTCGGGGAGGGCAACGAGCTCAAGATTTTCGCTGCGCAACAGGCCGCGGGCGCCCTGATCGCCGGTGATGTGGCTAAGGGCTGTAAAGCAGCGTCGAGGAAACAGCACGGGGTGTCCCGGGGTGCCGTCGCTGGCCGTGGCGCGCAGAACCGGGCTGGCAGCCCCGCGAAAGCGGTTTGCCAGGGATAAAAAATCCTCTGTCTGCAGATCTGGCATGTCACAGGGCAGGATCATCACAGCCTCTATGCTCTCATCAAGGGCGCGAACCCCGGCCCGGATTGAAGCCGACATGCCTTCGGAGGCATCTGGTACTGGGACCACCCGGGCGGTGCCGGTGGCCGATACTCTTGGGTGGTCGAGTGTGGGAACTGTGACATAGCAGGGCAACCCTGTCTGCGCCGCACGGCGGCAGATCAGATTGAGCAGGGGCATTCCGTGGACCCGTTCCATCAGCTTATCGCGCCCTTTCATGCGCGAAGACGTGCCAGCCGCGAGGAGAAGTATTGCTATGTTGCTCATGAAAGGCTCCCGCGTCGAGAATTGGAGAAGGCAGATGCCTCCGGCGGGAATATTTTGGGAAAGATGATAGGGGAAGGCCAGTGAAAAAGGGCGGCGATGGCAAAAGACGGAGCGCTCGAAGACTGGTCAACGCCCCCACAAAAGTAGGAGCGTTGGGAAGCCATGGGCAGGATTAGCCACGCATGCGGCTGCCTTCGGCGTCAAATAGCGGTTCTGTGATCAGCCGGGCCTTGTGCATCTCACCGAGGATCTCAATCTCGACCTCCATCCCGGACTGGGCATCTGGAGTGGGAACAAATCCAAGGGCGATGGATTTCTGCGCGTGGTGGGAAAAGCCGCCAGAGGTGCAGAAACCGACCACTTCCCCTTTGATTGAAATCGGCTCATAGGCGACGATATCGGCATCCGTCGCGTCAACTTCAAAGGCGCAGAGTTTGCGTGCGGCTCCGGTTGTGCGTTGCGCTTCGGCTGCCGCGCGCCCGATGAAGTTGTCCGGTTTCTTGAAGGAAATGAACCGGTCCAAGCCAGTCTCTGCCGCGGTGTAGTCTGGGGAATATTCCCGCATCCAGGAGCCGAAGAATTTGTCCAGCCTGAGCGACATCATTGCCCGCATGCCAAAGGGCAACATGGCATGGGGTTGGCCTGCCTGCCATAGCGCCTGCCACAGGGCGCGCTGACTGGGAAGATCGCAGTAGATCTCATAGCCGAGATCACCGGTGTAACTGACCCGCTGCACATGGCAGTCCACCATGCCAACCGTCATGCGGGTGACATCCATGAAGCGCACCTGCGACACATCCTGCAGGGTACAGGCCTGTAGCACCTCTGTGGCTTTTGGTCCGGCAATTTGAAAGCCTGTAAGTCTGTCAGAGATGTTTTCAATCATCACATCCGGATCCTGATGTTTCAGGAACCAGCGCATGTGATAGGCCTGCGCCCCATAGGAAGCGGTGAGCTGGAATTCTTCTTCTGAGAGGCAGGAGACGGTGAAATCGCCGATCAACCGGCCCTTGGGTGACAGCATCGGGGTGAGGCTGATCCGTCCGGGTTTAGGGATGCGGCCTGCCATGATGCGATCCAGCCAGGCACGGGCGCCTGCGCCACGGATCCGGTACTTGCCAAAGTTGTGCACCTCGTTGATGCCGACGCTGTTCCGGACAGCCTTGACCTCGCGGGCCGTGGCCTCAAAGGCGTTGGAGCGGCGGAAGGAGGGGGTTTCAAAGCGGGGTTCATCCCCTTTGGCAAAATAGTTGGGGACTTCCAGCCCGTATTGCTGGCCCCAAACGGCGCCCATGCTGTCAAACAGATCATACATGGGGGTGGTGCGGAAGGGCCGCGCTGCCGGGAGTTCTTCGTTCGGGTAGGAGACAGAGAAACGTGTCTGATAATTCTCGATGACCTTGGGCAAGGTGTAGCCGGGGGTAATCCAATCGCCATAGCGGGCGCAGTCCAGCGCCATGGTGTCGCGTTCTGGTTCGCCCTCGATCATCCATTGCGCCAGCATCAAGCCAACGCCACCGCCCTGGCTGAAACCGGCCATGACGCCGCAGGCGGACCAATAGTTGCGCATCCCCGGCACGGGCCCCACCAACGGATTGCCATCAGGGGCAAAGGTGAAAGGACCGTGGATCACTGATTTTACACCGGCGGCTTCTAGGGCTGGGAAGCGTTTATATGCAAAATCAATGGAATCCTCGATTTTGTCAAAATCGTCGCCCAGAAGCTCATGGCCAAAATCCCAGGGCGTGCCATTGACCGCCCAGGGTTTGCAGGGCTGCTCATAAAAGCCGATGCAGAGCCCACGGCCTTCCTGGCGCAGGTAGCTTTCGCCCGCCGGATCCATCACATGGGGGTGCTCTCCGCCTGCGTCGATGATCTCGGCAATCATCGGCACCTCATCGGTAACGATATATTGATGCTCCATCGGATGCAGCGGGAAATAGACCCCCGCCATTGCCCCTACTTCACGCGCCCAGAGCCCACCGGCATTGACGATGTGTTCGGCGTGGATGGTGCCCTTGTCTGTCACTACATCCCAACTGCCATCGGGACGCTGGTTGGTCTCAAGGACCTTGGTGTGAGTCTCAATCGTGGCGCCACCCATGCGGGCGGCCTTTGCGTAGGCATGGGTGGTGCCGGAGGGGTCGAGATGGCCGTCGAGTGGATCATAGAGCCCCCCCACAATGCCGTCGATGTTGGTTACTGGTGCGATCTTCTTGATCTCTTCAGGGGAGACGATTTCCGTCTCCAGCCCCATGAAACGGTGCTTGGCCCGCTCGGCCTTGAGCATGTCGAACCGCTCTTTGTTGTCGGCCAGGGTGACGCCGCCGACATGGTGCAGCCCGCAGGACATGCCAGTGATCTCTTCCAGTTCGCGGTACAGCTTGATGGTATAGCCCTGCAACGCCGCCATATTGGTGTCGCCGTTGAGGGTATGAAACCCGCCAGCTGCATGCCAGGTCGAGCCGGAGGTGAGTTCGGAGCGTTCTAGCAACATCACATCAGACCAGCCCAGCTTGGTCAGGTGGTAAAGGACCGAACAGCCGACGACACCGCCGCCGATTACGGCCACACGGGTTGTGGTCTTCATGAGGCTTCTCCCTGAATGCGTTTCCCTCATTCTGGACAGAAGTGAACAGTAGTCCAGTTAAAAAGCGACACAGGCCGTCGCTCTCTGGCATTTGGCGGCGGCAAAGGGCGGATTATCGGGCGGATTTTTCGCGCAGGGTGGCTAGTCAGTGCTGCGTAGCGGGCTGATCTGGACCAAGAGGATGGTCACCAGGGGCACTGCCAGTTTCAGCATGGCGACGGTGATCAAAAGCGCACCAAGGTTGCTGTAATCGGCTGGAGTGGTGATCTGGCCGCTGGCGTCTGTGACCTCGCGGGTGACGACAAAGACCTGGTTGAGGTATTTGGTTCCCAGGCTGGAGGCTGAGAGCGCCAGATTGGTAAAGGAGGCCATGACCGCAAAAAACGTCGCTTTGAGATTGTTTGGGGCGTTGCGGGCAATCCAGGCAAGCATGGGGATCATAGCGACTTGGCCCAGAGGGGATTCCACCGCTGTATCCACCAGGGCAATAAAGCGTGCATCGACCAAGCCCCCGGTGAGAGGCGCTGTCCAATTGTGCAGACCATAGTACAAGCCAATATTGGGGAGGCTGAGCAGGGCTTCGGTGAGGGCCAGGAAGGTAATGATCCAGGCGATGGTGTTATTGGCAATCAACGGGCGCAACAGCACCATACCAAAGAGCGTTAGCAGCGATGAGATCAAAGACAGTACCGACAGGAACTGTTGGTCAAAACCAAGTGCATCAATCTCGAACCAAGTGGCGGCGGCGCCATTCAGCGGCGTGGCGCGGTAGACAAAGATGATAATGGCCGTGCCAATCAAGGCCCGCGCCTGCTGCGGTGTCAGGGATTTGATCAATTGACGCATAAGCAGCAAAATGATGATCATGGAGCCCGCAAATACGAGCTCTTGTGCCTGTTCGACCTCGCTGAGCCCAACGCTGAGCGATAGCGCCACAAAGGCGCCGCCACCGATGAAATACCACCAGTTCACAGACACTGGATCCCGGGGCGTGGTCAGACGGTTTTGAATCTCCGCAGCGCTGAGACCGATCCGACGCAGCTTGGCGCCCAGCTGCATGCGTTGCAACAGCGCGACGGCTATGCCGGTCAGTGATAGCAGCGGTACCATCAGAGCTAGCAGATAGACCTGAGCATAGAGTGCGCCTTTTTCCGCCTGTGGCAATGTCTCCGCTCCATCAAACAGCCAGACGTTCAGCGCCGCCGCCGCGCTGAAGCCGCCGATCAGGGTAATGCGCCCAAGGGTCTGCATCGTGGTATGCATCACACGGCTCTCGGCCTCGGTGAACGTGCTGCCGTCGGCGTTGCAATGGGGGATCGCCTCCACCGACATGGCGTCGGCCACCACATCCTGCAGCACAAAGCCACAGGGGGCCAGCAGGGCGGCAGTGACATACCAGCTGTTGGCGGGCATGATCTGCACCATAGTCTCGGGCAGGATCAGCAGACCGGCGATGATGCCGTAGCTTGCTGCCATTAGACCAGCGCCGAGCAGGATCAACAGATATTTCCAGCGCCAGATCAGATCCACCAGATGACCCAGTGGCATCTTCAGTGCCCAGGGCAGCCCCACCCAAAAGGCGAGGCCGGCGAGAAAGGCGGCCTCAAGATCGAGGTATTCTTTCACAAAAAAGGTGGCCGCGACCGATGTAATGCCTTGGACTCCGTAGGCAAAATAGATCAACAGGGGCGGCAGAAAACTCCAGCGCAGTTGCCGCAGCAGATCCAGAACAATCTGATCGAACCATGCAGCGGCGCGGCTCATGACAGTGGGCGCACCTTAAAGGCGGTGATGCGGTTGCCCTCACGCGCCGTGACTTCAAAACGGAACCCATGAAAGGAGAAGACCTGACCGGTGGTGGGGATCATCTGTGCCTCATGGATGACCAACCCGGCGATGGTGTTGGCCTCCTCATCTGGAAGGTTCCAATCGGTGGCCCGATTGAGGTCACGGATGGTTGTGGCCCCCTCGACGGTGTAATTGCCGTCGGTATCCTTTTTGACCAAAGACTGTTCTGCGGGGTCGAACTCATCAGTGATTTCACCGACGATTTCCTCCAAGATGTCCTCTAGTGTGATCAACCCCTGCAGGGCGCCGTATTCATCCACAACAAGGGCAAAATGGCTGCGTATGCGCAGGAATTGCCGCATCTGATCATCCAGAGTGGTGGTCTCGGGGACAAAATAGGGCGGCTTGGCGACGGTAGTGATTTCGAACTCGCGCAGGGCACTGGCATCGCCCTCTGGGCCGCCAATCTGGGCATACATCTCACGCAAGAGATCCTTGGCATGCACAATGCCAATGATGTTTTCCGGCTCATCTTTGAAAACGGGAAGGCGGGTATGAGGTGAGGTTAAACACTGTTCCAGAATCTCGGCGGGCTCGGCATCTGCATCGATCATTTCGATATGAGAGCGGTGCAGCATGATCTCCTCGACAAAGCGATCAGACAAATCCAACGCGCCCAAGATCCGGTCGCGATCTTCCTTTTCCACCACGCCTTCGGAATGGCCCAGATGCAGAGCCCCTGCGATTTCTTCACGCATTGCCATGATATGGCTATCGGGATCGATTTTGACCCCAAAAAGCCGCAAAATCCCCCGCACCAAAAATCGGACAGCGGCGACGATGGGGGCCAAAACAGTCACCAGAATCCCAATGATAGGGGCCACCGCGGAGGCGGCCTTTTCCGCATTGGAAATGGCATAGGTTTTTGGCAGAACCTCGGCAAAGATCAGCACCAGCAGGGTCATAACCAGTGTAGCAAAGGCAACACCGCTTTCGCCAAAAGTCCGGGTCAACAGAGCCGTGGCGAGCGAGGTCGCCAAGATATTCACCAGGTTGTTTCCCAGCAAAACGGATCCGATCAGCCGTTCATTGTCTTCAGTGACATCCAGCGCGCGTTGCGCCCCGTTCGACCCCTTGTCAGCCTGGGTGCGTAGTTTCCCGCGTGAGGCGGCCGTCAGGGCGGTTTCAGAACCAGAGAAAAACGCAGAGAGGACCAAGAGCAGCATAATTGCCCCGGCTGAGATCCAGAAGGCGCTGTCCAAAACGGTGTGGGCGGTGTCCATGATGGGTCCAAGTTCAGTTTGTGTTGCTATTAGGTTATGGGGTGCGATGGCGCGCCAAACAAGAGAGGTTCCAAGGGAGATTTACGAATTTGGAGTGAGATACCGGACTGAGCAAGACCCGCGTTATTCATTGGCGTTGTCATCATTCTCTTTCAGGCGCTGTCGTGCCTCTCCTTCGCGCGACAGTGGGTGATGTTGCAAAACCAACTCACTCAGTCGGGCGTCCAGCACGTGGGTGTAAATCTCGGTGGTGGCGATATCCGCATGACCCAAAAGGGCTTGTATGGCGCGCAGATCGGCACCATTTGCCAAGAGGTGAGTGGCAAAGGCATGGCGTAGGGTATGGGGGGTTACCTTTTTCGGGTCGACCCCGCCAGTCACGGCCAGATCCTTGATCAGCAAATAGAACCAATGGCGGGTTAGATGGCCCTCTTTGCCGCGCGACGGAAACAGGAATTTTGATCCCGGGTTGCCTTTGGCCTGGCTATCCTCGTCAGCCTCATCGCGCTGCATGAGCCAGGCGCGCAGCGCTTCCCTGGCTGGTGGCGACAGCGGCACCATGCGCTCTTTTCCGCCCTTGCCCTGCACCAAGAGCATATTGGGGTCGCCGCGCGCAGCAGCCACAGGGAGTGACATCAATTCGCTGACGCGCATGCCAGTGGCATAAAGCAGTTCCATGAGGCAGGTATTGCGCAGCCGATCCGCCGGTTTTCGTCCGGTTTGGCGAGCTGCGTCAAGCAAGCGATCAACTTCGATGACCTCTAGTGTTTTGGGCAGGGTCTTGGCACGCCCTGGACCTTTGATCTGAATGGCAGGATTGTCGCTTCTCCATCCTTCCTCAAAGGCAAAGTGGTAGAGTTGGCGCAGGGCTGAAAGCCGCCTTGCGCGCGTCGCACGAGACAGGCCCTCAGCGTTGCAGCTTATCAGGTAGGCCTCGATATCCTCTCGCGCGGCCTCTGAAAACCGATTGTCATGATGGGCCAGCCAGCTGGCGGCATCCTTCAGATCCCGCCCATAGGCAAGCAGTGTGTTGCGCGCAGCGCCGAGCTCGGCGGCCTGGGCATCCAGAAAGGTAGAGATCCATTGCAGATCATCGCCTGGGGCCGCCATTCAGCCACGCTCCAACAGCATCAGTTGCAGGGTTGCCCGTCTTGCGGTGTCTTCAAGCCCAACGGCGCGTAGGGCTGCAAGGGATTTACTTAGATCTCCAAGATTGCCTTGTGCCCCCCGCGCAAAGAGATTCATTGTACGTAAAATCGCTTCTCCCAATTGACCATTGTCCAACAAACGCTGAATTTTCTCAGGCACCTCTGCGCTATCTTCAAACCCCTGAGTGATCGACTGCATCAGTGGCGAGTACCCCGCACGCGTGGCCCGGCGCGCACTGTTGCTTTGGAGCTCGTTCGGATCTGTGTTCCCAAGCGCAGCAGGAGCTTCCCCTTCTGTGGGCTGCGTCGTCGTTGCACTGGTGTTGGATCCAGGTTGCCCCGGTGTGCCCTGCGCAAGGGCTGCCAGGAAAGTGTTTTCCACGCTAACGCTGGGGACACTGTGGGAGGCGATTTCATAGGTAGGCGCCAAGAGCCGTATGCGCCAGGAGAGCTCCGCTTCTGCACCCGTGAGGTTAAACCGCGCCAATTGAGTGGAAAAAAGATCGGAAAACCCAACCTCAAGACCGGCTTGCTGCATTGCTTCCCAGACTGTGGGCAATGCACTGGCCACCTCATCACTGCTGGCGCTATTCAGGGCTGCTTCAAAGTGTTGCAGGGCATCAACACGATCCCATATTCCGCCTGAGGCAGCCGGGCTGCGATCCGTATAGAGCCCCAGAAGCTGGTTGGGGTTCAAGGCTCCCGCACGAGTCAGTCGCTCTGCCGCTTCGAGCTGCGCTTTCCAGCCGGCCAAATCGCGCAAATCTGCTGCGGCGAAGGCCCGTGGCAGAGGGGCGGTGGGCAGACGCTCGCCTATGGTCTCATACAGGCGGAAGGTCAAAGGATCCGAATGGTCCGGAAGCGGCAATGGGGGGGCAAGTTCAAATATGTCGGGATTGAGGAACCGATCCAGCAGATCCAGCTGGGCCTTTGGCAACATGCCAAGCGCATGCGCTGATTCGAGCATCAAAGCCGCAGTAGGCCAATCCCCCCGGCGCGCGGCGCAGAAAATGCGGGCGCGGTAGTCTGGGGCGAGGAAGGGGGAGGCAATAAGCGCCGCACAGGCCCGGTCCTCGTCGCCGCTGATTAAAGTGGTGAAAAACCAACGCTGAAAACGTGCTGGGGTGGTGGAGGGGCCAGCCTGTTCCACCAGGGCCTGTGCCGGGTCAGCGGCGCCCAGGGCAATCAGCCGATCCAGCCGTGCCAGCAATATGGCGTCGCCCTCTTCCTGCAACGGTCGGCTCTCAGACAACAGTAGGGTAAAGAGCAGCGACTGCATGGCGGGGGTGCCCTGGACAGAAACACTGCGAATGAGGTCCGCGATGTCGTTTGGGGAGCTGCCACGCCACAGATCAATTGGCAAGCCCGTTGCTGAGGGGGCAACCAGGCCGATTGGGGGCAAAAGTGCCTGCAGAGGCGTCACAGTGATCTGGGGATGGGCGGCGCTGCCCGTGACCGGAGGCTCCAGCAAGACAGTGCTGGGTAAGGGGGGGGCGCTATCCGGCTGGCCAAGCCAATCTATCACCGTCAGTGGCGCCTGGGCGAGACCCGGACCTGCACAAAAGGTGCAGACCAGAAAGGCAAAAAACCTTGCCTTCATGCGGAGCTTTTTAGGCGTGTTAGTTCGCATCTAGCAGTACCGGTTTTCGGATCTCTTGAACGGGAACACTGAAATCGGCGCCGAACCAGGGACCGATATAGGCATATGCCACCAGTCCCAGCACTGCCAGAATCCCGAAAATGAATAGATATTTGATCAATCGCACCATTGCGCACCCGCCGCCTGCTTCTTTGTATTTTGCTCAAGTTATATATGGCCTTTTTTGCAATATCACGTCATTCACTGAAGAATGAGCGAAAAAGAGCAAATAGCCGAGGTGGATGCCTCACACCCTAGCCCAGGACGGCTGAAAAAGACCATCGTGATGGTGGGTATGATGGGCGCCGGTAAGACTGCGGTGGGCCGAGCCCTTGCCGCACGCCTGGAGGTGCCGTTTTTAGACAGTGACCACGAGATCGAGTCTGCCGCCAATATGACCATCCCAGAAATTTTTGCCCGCGACGGAGAGGCCTTCTTCCGACGCAAGGAGCGCCAGGTCATCGCGCGGTTACTGACGGAGGAGTGCGGTGTGCTTTCCACGGGAGGAGGCGCTTTTCTGGCGGCTGAGAACCGGGAGACCATTACCCGGAATGGGGCCTCGATTTGGCTACAGGCTGATCTTGAGGTGCTTTGGAACCGGGTTCGGCACCGCGACACGCGTCCCTTGCTGAAAACACCGGATCCACGTGCGACGCTGGCCGAACTCTATGCGGCGAGGGTGCCTCTCTATGCCAAGGCGGATCTGACGGTGGCCTCAGATGGGCAGGCCTCTATTGAAGAAATGGTTGACCGGGTGCTGGAGGCGTTACGGTCTCGCCCCGATGTTTTGGAGCTATGAAGATGGAACAGATCGTGCATGTGCCCCTGGAGGGGCGTGCCTATGATGTGGTGATTGGGCCAGGACTGCTGCAGAGTGTCGGTGCGCGGATCGCGCCGTTTCTCAAACGGTCGCGCGTGGCTGTGTTGACAGATGAGACCGTTGCGGAACTGCATCTGGAAACTCTCCGTCAGGGATTGAGTGCTGCAGGGATAGACATGGTCTCTCTGGCCTTGCCGGCAGGGGAGAGCACCAAGGGCTGGCCAGAATTCACCCGTGCAGTGGAGTGGCTGCTGGAACAAAAGGTCGAACGCAATGACGTGGTGATTGCCTTTGGCGGTGGCGTGATTGGCGATCTGGCGGGATTTGCCTCCTCGGTGCTGCGCCGGGGAGTACGTTTTGTGCAAATTCCGACCTCGCTCTTGGCACAGGTGGACAGCTCCGTTGGGGGTAAGACCGGCATCAATGCGCCGCAGGGAAAAAACTTGATTGGGGCCTTTCATCAGCCCACATTGGTGCTGGCCGATACCGAAGTGCTGGGCACGCTCACGGCGCGCGATTTCCTCGCAGGGTATGGCGAAGTGGTCAAATACGGCATGTTGGGAGATGCCGAGTTCTTTGCATGGTTGGAAGACATGGGGCCTAAGCTGGCTTCCGGCGATATGGACGCACGGGTCGAGGCGGTGGCCCGCTCGGTGCAGATGAAGGCTGATATCGTGGTGCGCGACGAGACAGAGCAGGGCGACCGCGCCTTGCTGAATTTGGGCCATACCTTTGGCCATGCCCTGGAAGCCGCCACAGGCTATTCAGATCGTCTGCTCCACGGTGAGGGTGTTGCCATTGGCTGTGCTCTGGCTTTTGAGCTCTCCTGGCGTTTGGGTCTGTGCAGTCAGGAAGTTCCAAGCCGAGTGCGGGCGCATTTGAAAACCATGGGGATGAAAACCGATCTGTCCGATATCGATGGCCCTCTGCCTGATGCGGAGGAGCTGTTGAACTTGATGGGGCAAGACAAAAAGGTTGTGGATGGTCAGCTGCGGTTCATTCTGGCGCGGGGCGTTGGCGAGGCTTTTGTCACAGCAGATGTCCCCAAAGCATCGGTGCTCGCCGTGCTAGAAGATGCACTGGCAGAGCGCACATCTAGATAGGCCTCCCTGGAACGGGTTTCTGTGGCGGCTGCAGCGGTTTGGCCAACGGTCCCGGGCTCAGTCTTTCTCCACCTGCAAACGACCTTGATCTTTGCGCATGTTGGCAGACCTGGGTGGGCTTATTCCTATTATCGCGTTATCCCTCGCCACGGCCTAGGGCGTAAGGCAACTGTCGTGTGAGTTTGCAGCGCGCGCCGTGCTTACAGCCTGTCAAATGTAATCTCCTAAAATGCCCAGGTTCCGATCTGGGGTTTTGTGGAGAAGGCAAATGACGCTTATTTCGAATTGGAAAACGGTTGTAACGCGGGCGAGCAGCATCTGGTTTGTTCTCGCCGGTTTGATCGCGCCTATTGGCTTTTTCTTCGCCACATTCAGTTCGGCAATGGCGGGCTTGCCTCCGGTCTATTTTGCGATGGCCTCCGCCGTGTTTCAAACTCTTGCGATCCCGGCCAGGATTATCTTGCAAAGGGGGGTGTCTGACCTGGGGCGGTTTCGCAGTGACCAGAGTGGCGCCATCAAGAACCGCAGCCTGGGCCTGATCGCTGGCAGCGGTATCGCGCTTTCTTCGGCAATTGCCTTTGTTGGCGGTTGGGAAGGCTTGCGCCAAGAGGCCTATCGCGACGTAGTGGGCGTCTGGACGGTTTGTTACGGGAAAACCAAAGGGGTTCGCCCGACTGACCGCTATAGCAAAGCCCAATGCGACGAGATGTTAGCGGCCGAGATCCTGGTCTATGAAGCTGCTCTAGATCAGTGCCTTACGGTGACCGTTCCCGAGGGAATGAAAATCGCTTTGGTGTCCTGGACCTATAATGTCGGGGCTGGGGCGGCGTGCGGTTCTACGCTCATGCGTCTGGCCAATGCTGGGGATCTGGCCGGAGCCTGTGATGAGCTGCAGCGGTGGAACCGGGCAGGTGGGCGGATGTGGCGCGGCCTTACGCGCCGTCGTATTTCTGAGATGGAAATGTGCCACCGGGCCTTGAAGGAAGCCGCATGAGTCTGATCTGGATGCTGCGTAACCTGCCTGCGCTGGCAGCAGGGGTTTGTTTGGCAGGCCTGGTCCTGACAGGCGTGAGGCTTGCCCATGAGAAGAAACGACTGATTGTTGAACTGAGCCAGTTGCAGGGGCAACTCTCTATGGCGCAGGGGGAACTGGAGCGCGCGCAAGAAACCGCCCGAGTTCACCGCGCACATTTGTCCCGTGCAGCACAGGAGCAGCGGCATTGGTCCCTCATCATCAATGACGTGCAACGACAGGAGGGCCAGGATGCGCCTTTGTCACCTTTGCTTAGCTTTACTGCTGAGCGCCTGTACCCAACGAGCCCCTGATGTTCTTTTACCCCCGGCGACAGTACCGTCAGACCTGTTGCAGCCCTGTGCGGGCTACATTGGCCGACAGCCGAGCACTGAGGGCGACCTCGCCAAGGCCGTTATTGCCGAAGCCCAGGGGCGTTCCTGCGCAAATGCAAAGCTGACGACAATCGCGCAGATTCTGGCGCAACACGATTGGGAGGAGGAGGGGTAATCTTGGGGCAGGGCGGTGGCACCCGTGCGCTATTGGTAAAATGCGCTGACCAACCCCAAAAAGGATAAAATACGAATCCGTGATGTGCCAAAAAAAATGTTCAATCCCACGTGAGTTTCGCTGAATGCAATGCTGCTTTGTTCTGAGCGCAGGCGCTAAGTGACTTGGTTCACTTACGTTTGTTTTAACGTTACAGAAATCCGCCATCAAATGAGCCGAAATAGCATTTTTTCGCCCATTTTTTCTCCCTGGCAAAGCGAAATTAATTTCAAGACTGCGCCCTGAAAAAACTGATTGGTATAAAACCTGCGAGGAACGGATCCCTGGGATGGGGGGAAGACGGGCCACAAAAGTTCAATCAGGAGACTCAGATCCATGAGCACCAAACTCGTATTGCGCAGCAGCGCGGCGGTCGCCGCAGCTTTGCTCGCAGCCCCGGCATTTGCGGGCCCCACCTACACCAATGACAACGGCGGTAGCTTCCGCTGGTACGGTCAGTTTAACCCATCCTTCCAGTCTTTCGACGATGGTGTCGAAGAGTATAACCGCGCATCTGACAACTCCTCGTCTAATTCGCGGATCGGCTTCTGGGTTGAGCAGGCCTTTGGCGAGAACACCCTGAAGTTCCGTTTTGAGACAGCCTTTGGCTTCCGTGCCTCCGATGGCACAAACCAGACCTCCAAAGGCGATGTTACCAGCTGGAGCCGCACCAACCTGCGTCACGTTGATCTGCAGTTTGAAACCGCGAAATATGGTACCTTCTCCGCTGGTCAGGGCTCGATGGCGACGGACGGCATCACCGGCGCTGACTACTCTGGGACCGGCTTGGGCGCCAATGCCTCGATTGCCGATATCGGCGGTGGCTATTTCTTCCGCGATAGCGCTGGCAACCTCACTGGCGTAACCGTGGGTGACGTTTCTGCCACGTACGATGGCCCACGTCTGGGACGTCTGCGCTATGACAGCAACAACTACGGTGGCTTCACCTTCTCAGCCTCCTACGGCACCAACATTCTGTCCACAAACAACGACCGTGAGACATACGATGTTGCTGTTCGTTACGGCAACGACGACTTGGGTGCCTTCGCTTTGGATGCGGGTCTTGGTGTTTCCTGGACCGAGCAGACCGGGACACAGGATCGTCGCGATATCTCAGGTTCTGTTGCACTATTGCACAAAGACACCGGCATCTCCCTGGCGTTGGCAGCTGGTGAACGCGATATCGCAGGCAGCTACACCTATGCCAAAATCGGCTACTCGGCGGATTTGATCGCGGCTGGTAAAACCTCCTTCTCGGTAGACTTCTACGATGGTTCCGATCAGGTGACTGCTGGCGACACTTCAGAGTCCTGGGGTATTGCAGCGGTGCAAAAAATCGACCGTTTCAACCTGGAAACCTACATCGCTTACCGCGACTATTCTTACTCTGACACATCGGCGACCAGCTATCAGGATGCAAACGTAATCCTGGCCGGCGCACGCTGGAAGTTCTGAAGACAGATCTCCCCTCAGTTTTCAAAACCCAGAGCACGTCCCCAGATTGGGGGCGTGCTTTTTGTTTGGGCAGCAAAAAAAGCAACGTAATTTTGGCTTTGAGAGGGGGAAACCGGCAATGGCACTTGCACCGCGCCGCCAGTAACAATAGAAGGCCTCAAATTGTCTGGGGGCGGTGCATGCGCACGCGCTCCGAATCTCTATGGGGTATAACATGCAGGTCACCGAGACGCTGAACGAAGGTCTGAAACGCGGCTACGCCATCACGGTCACGGCTGCCGAACTGGACGCCAAGGTCAATGAAAAGCTGACAGAGGCCCAGCCGGAAATCGAAATGAAGGGTTTCCGCAAAGGCAAGGTGCCAATGGCACTTCTGAAAAAGCAGTTTGGCCAGCGCATGATCGGCGAAGCGATGCAGGAAGCCATCGACGGTGCCATGAACGAGCATTTTGAAAAGTCCGGCGACCGTCCTGCGATGCAGCCCGACGTCAAAATGACCAATGAAGATTGGAAAGAAGGCGACGACGTTGCCGTTGATATGTCTTACGAGGCTCTGCCCGAAATTCCCGAAGTCGACCTGTCCGGTGTGACTCTGGAAAAGCTGGTTGTGAAGGCAGAAGACGAAGCCGTCACCGAAGCGCTGGAAAACCTGGCCCAGAACGCCCAGGAATTCGAAGCGCGCGAAGAAGCCGCGGCTTCTGAGGATGGCGATCAGGTTGTCATCGACTTCCTGGGCAAAGTCGACGGCGAAGCCTTTGAAGGCGGCGCGGCTGACGACTACCCGCTGGTTCTGGGCTCCAACTCCTTCATCCCCGGTTTTGAAGAGCAGCTGGTTGGCGTGAAGACCGGCGACGAAAAAGACGTCTCCGTGACCTTCCCCGAAGAGTACCAGGCTGAGCATCTTGCCGGCAAAGAAGCCGTGTTCTCCTGCACCATCAAAGAAGTCAAAGCGCCAAAGGCTGCTGAGATCAACGACGAGATGGCAAAGAAATTTGGTGCCGAAGACCTGGAAGGTCTGAAGGGTCAGATCCGTGAGCGTCTTGAATCTGAATATTCAGGTGCAGCCCGCGCTGTGATGAAACGCGCAACTCTGGACAAGCTGGACGAGCTGGTTTCCTTTGATCTGCCCCCATCGCTGGTCGAAGCCGAAGCAAAGCAGATCGCCCATCAGCTGTGGCACGAAGATCACCCTGAGGTTGAAGGTCACGACCACGGCGAGATCGAAACCACAGAAGAGCACACCTCTCTGGCAGAGCGCCGCGTGCGTCTAGGCCTGCTGCTCGCGGAATTGGGCCAGAAAGCCGAAGTCGAAGTGACGGACGCTGAAATGACCCAGGCCATTATGGCACAGGCGCGTCAGTACCCAGGTCAGGAACGTCAGTTCTTTGAGTTCATCCAACAGAATGCCCAGATGCAGCAGCAGTTGCGGGCCCCTCTGTTTGAAGACAAAGTCATCGACCACCTGTTTGAATCTGCAACAGTCGAAGAAAAAGAAGTTTCCAAAGAGGATCTTCAAAAAGCTGTTGAAGCGCTGGAAGAAGAGTAAATCTTTTAAAGTCAGAACTATTGGGGTCGCCTTTTGGGCGGCCCTTTTCTTTTGGGGATATATTTAATTTGCGTGATGTTTCGGGTTTTCTAAATCTACCTTGTGAATGTAATGCAATAAAGTTGAGCACAACTAAGAGTATCGTAAGTCTTTAGTCTCATCCTGATAGGAGGTTTGATTCTTATAGGATGCAGTAATGGCTGATAACTCATCGAAAAAAATACGGAGATTTTCTCTTTCTAATGTGAAGACGAAAACCAAAGTTATGTCCGCTGCATTGGTCCCCTTGGTATTGATTGCTGCCGTTGGCGGGTTGACTGTGTATGATCTCCAAAAGATGGAGGAAACCTCCCACAAGGTTGAACATACACAGCATATTCTGGATGA
>NZ_CH902583.1:98986-306237 GCF_000152965.1 Roseobacter sp. MED193
CCTGCGGGGCTATCTTTTGGCCGGGCAGGAACAATATCTAGCACCCTATGAAAACGGCGTCACCGAGACCTTTGCCGCCTTTGATGAGTTGTATGTGACCGTCAGCGATGAGCCTGAGATGATGGAGCGGCTAACGCAGGCGGAGAACATCCTGCGTGCCTGGCAGAATGGGGTTGCTGAGCAGGCCATTCAGCTTCGCCGCGATATAGGGGACGCAATGACCATGAATGATATGGCCGCCGAAGTCAGGAAGGCCAAGGGCGCTGAGTATTTTGATGCTTTCCGTTCGGAGATTGAGAGTTTCATTGATGAGGAAGAAGTGAACCTAAGCAATCGCCGTCAGGCTTTTGTGACCCTGGTGAAGACCGGCATTGCCAGCCCCGAGTTTATGAATAGTTCACTGGAAGCGGTGGAACG
Organism: Roseobacter sp. MED193; assembly: GCF_000152965.1. GTDB lineage: Bacteria > Pseudomonadota > Alphaproteobacteria > Rhodobacterales > Rhodobacteraceae > Pseudophaeobacter. Next base: position 99,404 of record NZ_CH902583.1, read on the forward strand.
GTCTCATTCAATCATCAGCGACGCCAAAGACCTGCAGACCATCGCAACAGATCTGCAAGCGGGAATGCGTGGTTTCCTCTTGGTTGGTGAAAGCTCCCTTTTGGACTCCTTTAACACTGGTGCAGTTGAGTTCGAACGGCTGGTAGCTGAATTGGAAGTTAAGTCCGTCGATAGCATGATGCAGGAGATCCGGGCGCAAAAGATGGCTAAAATCATCGCCGATTGGCGTGAACAGGCGGTCGAGCCGCTGCTGCAATTGCGTCGAGAGATTGGCGATGCCAAGACGATGGATGATATGTCTGATTTCGTACGTGAAGGGCGCGGAGCTGCATATTTTGCCGAATTCATGGATATCATCTCTGCTTTTGAGGCGGAGGAGCTGGCCTTGATGCAGGCGCGTCGTGCTGACAACTTGGCGATCTCCGCGCAAGCTCAGACCATGATACCTGTCGCGATCGCAGTGGCTATTCTTCTTGGCGGTGCTTTTGCATTGGTCATCGGCACCGGCCTTGCACGTGCGGTGAACCGCATCACTGGATCTATGAAAGGGTTGGCGGGTGGCGACAATACCGTCGAAATCCTGGGTCAGGAACGGGGCGATGAGGTCGGCGAGATGGCGCGAGCGCTTGATGTCTTTCGCGATGCTCTGGTTGAGATGCAAGCCTTGGAACAGAAAAAGGCTGAAGGTCGCGATGCCGAGCTGAACCATGTGGTGGAGCGATTGACAACGGAGCTATCGCAGTTGTCCAAAGGCAATCTCCAGGCGCAGATCAAGGAACAATTCCCAGAGGATTACGAAAAGCTGCGGAGCGATTTCAATAATACCGTTCAAAACCTGCATAGTATCGTTGGTCAGGTAATGGACACATCCAGCAGTATTGGGAATGGCGCGGTAGAAATCAGCCAGGCCTCGCAGGATCTGTCACATCGCACCGAAAGCCAGGCGGCTACTCTGGAGGAAACAGCTGCTGCACTGGATGAGCTGACAGCTTCGGTCAAATCTGCGGCTGAGGGGGCAAAAGCCGTGGAAACGACCATGGAAGCAGCCCGCGTTGAAGCTCAGAGCAGCGATGCAGTGGTTCAGAAAGCTGTGGCTGCAATGACAGAAATCGAAAGCTCCTCTGAGAGCATTTCGCAGATTATCTCAGTGATTGACGATATTGCCTTCCAGACCAACCTCTTGGCACTGAATGCCGGTGTCGAAGCCGCCCGTGCTGGCGAGGCGGGACGCGGGTTCGCGGTTGTGGCTAGTGAGGTTCGTGCCCTGGCCCAGCGATCCTCTGATGCTGCGATGGAGATCAAAACTTTGATTGATGACAGTAGCAAGCAGGTCGAACGCGGGGTTGATCTGGTGGGCCGGGCAGGCGGCGCGCTGCAAAATATCGTAGAGCAAGTGAGCCGGATCTCTGTTCAAATCTCGGGTATTGCCGAAGGCGCAGTTGAGCAGTCCACCGGGTTGAATGAAATCAACTCTGGTATGATGCAGCTGGACCAGGTGACCCAGCAAAATGCGGCTATGGTCGAAGAGGCCACTGCGGCTAGCATGCTGCTGAAAACGGATGCTGGCAAACTGGTGGAGCTGATGGGGAGCTTTGAGATTGAAGACACGCCCCAAACCGCGCCTGTGCCAAGTTTTTCCACGCCTGAAGAAGCACCAGCATTGGATTTGGGGGGCTTTGAGAGCGAAGAGAACTGGGAGGACCTTGCAGAGGATCAGCCCGCCCTGGCTGCCACCGGCACCGACGGGGTGCGTGGTTGGGAAGATTTCTAACCTTTAAATCTATTCCAGCTGGACAAAGATGAAAAAGGGGCCCTGCCAATTGGCGGGCCCCTTAGTTTTTTGGGGGGCAGATGACAGCCCCGTAGCGCCAGCGCTGTTACAGCTTGATCCTGAAACGGGCAAATCCCTCTGGTCCTTCGCCCGCCGGTGAAATGGTAACGCCCTGAACATCCTCAACATAGTCGCTTGCCTTGGGGCCGGTGTCGAACAAAACGCTGGTGCCGGGTAAAGGCGCAAAGCTCCAGTTTGCATCGGCGCGGGGGCTGATGGTGCCCTTTTCCACGATATAGCGAACGATAACATCGCGGTTGGTGTCTGGTCCTTCAAAGACGATGGTATCGCCCTCGGCACCCGGGAAGGCCCCCCCGCCGGAGGCCCGGTAGTTGTTTGTGGCCACGATAAATTTGGCCTCTGGATCAATGGGGGCGCCGTTGAAGGTCAAATTTATGATGCGATTTGCCTCTGGGTTTTCCAGTGTTCCCTTGCTGTTGAATTTTGAGGGCTGGCTCAGGTCGATCTGATAGCTCACCCCATCCATCACATCAAAGTTGTAGCTGGGAAATTCGGGGTTGAGCAGCAGCTGATCAGCCTTGCCTGCTTCCACCTGATTGAACATGCCCGCAGAGCGCTCCAACCAGTCCTTGACCTGGGCGCCAGTCACCAGAACAGCCCGGGCGGTATTGGGGTAGAGATACAGATCCGAGACATTTTTGATCGCCACATCACCCTCTGGCACATCGGTGAAATACTCGGGCCCACCACGGCCACCGGCCTTGAACGGGGCCGCCGCGGAAAGAATGGGCAGGCCTTCATATTCGGTGCCCTTGAGCATCTGAGCAATGTACCAACTCTGCGCGATGGAGACGATCTGCACTGAAGGATCATCCGCAACCAGGGCGAAATAGCTGTGCAGCGGCGCATCGGTTTTACCAACGGCACGGCGCACATAGGCCAAGGTCTCGTCATGTTCCTGTTGGACCGAAGCCAGGACCTTGGCGTCGCTTTCAACCAGCGCGGTGATCGAGCGATCCTCATTTCGTTTTGAAATAGGCCGCGCCTCGGAGGCATGGCCAACAACGCGCCAGCCGCCCGCGTCGCGTTCCAGCATCAGATCAATCAGACCCAGGTGGCTGCCCCAGTAGCCGCCCATGGTGGCAGGTTTGCCCTGCAACGTGCCTTTGGCTACGTCGATGCCTTCCAACCCGTCGTATTTTGACGAAGGGAACACCAGGTGGCTGTGGCCGGTCATGATGGCATCAATCCCCTCAACCCCGGCCAGTACAAGCGAGGCGTTCTCCATGCCCTCGCGTTCCTGTGTCTCACCAATTCCAGAATGCGACAGGGCGATGATAATATCGGCGCCTTTTTCCTTCATTTCAGGTACATAGGCGCGGGCTGTTTGCAGGATGTCGCGGGCCTGCACATTGCCTTCCAGATGGCGGCGGTCCCAGTTCATCACCTGCGGTGGCACAAAGCCGATGAGACCGATCTTGATCGCATGTTTTTGTCCGGCGCCATCGGTCAGCTCGCGATCCATCAACACATAGGGGGGCAGCAGGGTTTTGTCCGCCCTCGGGTCGGCGCCTGTCTCTTTGGCGATATTGGCACAGACCACTGGGAAGGCAGCTCCCGAGAGGGATTTCATCAAGAAATCAAGTCCATAGTTGAATTCGTGGTTGCCCAGGGTCGAGGCGTCAAAACCGACAGTATTCATAGCCTGAATTACTGGATGCAGATCGCCTTCGCGCATGCCACGCTCATAGGCGATGTAGTCCCCCATGGGGTTGCCCTGCAAAAAGTCGCCATTGTCCAGCAGCAGCGCATTGGTGGCTTCAGCCCTTATCTCATTGACAATGGTGGCTGTGCGGGCAAGCCCAACGGTATCGCGCGGTTTGTCGGCGTAGTAATCATAGGGGAAGACATGCACATGCAAATCCGTGGTTTCCATCAGGCGCAGATGCACCTGATTGGTGGACGCCTGAAGCGAAAAAGGATGCAGCGCGATGAGGCCAGCACTACCAGCGAGAAAAGACCGGCGGTCAAGTGAGATCGGCATGTTGAAACTCCCAGTGTCAATTTTCTGCGTGACTATCCGGTAACGATAACAGCAAAATGACAAAGGTGCTGCTGAAACTCGCCAAAGGCCTCGGGCGTTTAGTTCACCAATCCGGTCTCTTTTAGCATGCCCCGCCGTTTGGCCTCGTAATAGTAGCCTCGCGAATAGTGTTTTACGGCTGTGTCATAATCCCCATCCGACAAAAGCCAGGCGCCGCGCAGGTATTTCACGGCAAACTCTAGGTTTGTATCAGCATCTAGCAGATCCTCTGGCTTGCCGGAAAACCCCATGGACCGCGCAGTGGCAGGCAGGATTTGCAGCAGCCCATAGTAGGGCCGGTTGATGGCCCAGGGGCGGTGGGTGCTTTCTCGGATCGCCAGCCGGTGCACCAGGGGGCGGGGCACCTCGTAGTAGTCGGCCCAGTAATTGATGCTTTGGCGTAGCTCTGGGGTTTCGTTGGGATAAAGCGGCAGGGCAGGTTGTCTCTGACCACCGCTGTCGAGGGCCTGACTGCAGGCCATGGTTCCCAACGGAGCCGCCAAAGCAATCAAAAGAACAAAAGTCTTATGGCTGATGTTTAGGGGCAAAATGGTGAAATCTCCATTCGATCAAGAGAGAGGTCTTAGACCTGCATAGTGGATTCTAGAGGTTCCTTTTGGAAAGGAAAGAAAGCTCTGCTCGGGTCGGCGGGAAGGCTCTCATGATTGGAGTGGCTGCGCCAAAACAGGGGAGATTATCCTGCTTTGGCGCTCTCTTGGGGCAGGCAGGATCTAGCCGATGACTGGGTGGTCCCGGTTCTGCATGCAGCGAATGATCATTTCCCGCTGCTTTTCCTCCTTGTCCATTGTGCCTTCAGCCGCGCCTAACAGCCCACCGATGGCTGCGCCGGCAAGGGCTTCTTCGTGGGACTCGGTTGCCCCAGCTGCTGCGCCAAGCAAGGCACCCGCAATGGCCCCTTCGGAGGTCAGCTCGTTGTCGTATTGCAATGCTATTTGGCGGCATTCCACCAGGTCATTGTTGTAACGCGCATTGATTGGGCCACTGGTGCGCAGCGGTTCCGCTGTCGGCGATAGGTCGCAGGCGCTCACCACCAGGCCAAGTGCGGTTACGGAAGCGGTCAAAATCAATTTGGTGGTTACCATGTTTACGGTCATTGCAGTGATCCTCGTTACTGAATTGGAAGGCGAAATGCCTGATGTTGTGATCGGCCTGGAACATAGGGGGCAAATTTCGATCTGCAACAAAAAATTTCTGTAAAACAATAAAAAATGACGATCTGACGAAAAACTCTTGCTATCCTCCATGGAGGCTGCGATGACCAGAGAGGAATGCAACAGGAGATGCCATGGCCTTGGTCGCGAGAATTTTGATGGGGGTGACCAGCGCGTTGATGGTGGCCTATATGGTGTTGATTTTCAGTCTGGTGATCATCGGAGACTATGATGAGATCTGGGATCTTGCCGATTTCCCGCCACAGGACTTTGCCCCAGCTGTGCTGGGTATTGTTCTGGGCCTGTTCTTTGCTGTCGTATTTGTTGGCGGAATTCTGATAACCTTCTGGCAATCACACCTGTTGCTGAAACTCGGGCGCGATCACCTGTTTCGCGCGCTGGCGCATCGGCTGCGCCTGTGTGGCGGGGGCCTGGCAATGATGTGGCTGGGCCTATATGCCTTTATGAACGTGGTGCCATTGGCAATGTCCATGGGACGGGTCGCGCCCGAACTCATGGAGATCCAATGGGCACCCTTTGAGATCGAAACAGTGTTTCTGGTGTTGGCAGTGGTGATGATGGCCCTGTCAGAGACCTTGACACGTGCGGCAGAGATCGAAGACGAAAATAACCAGTTCCTATAAGGGGATAGGCATGCCGATCCGGGTGAACCTCGACATGATGCTGGTGCGTCGCAAAGTAAAGTCACGAGAGCTGGCTGCCGCCGTGGGTATTACCGAGGCAAATCTGTCCCTGCTGAAATCTGGCAAGGTAAAGGGCGTGCGCTTTGCGACGCTGGATGCGATCTGTCAGTTTCTTGAGTGCCAGCCAGGCGATATTCTGGAGTATCTGCCAGAGGAAGAGGCTTAGCTGCCTCCTCCCCCGAAGGACCAGATCGGATCTAGCCGGCCAAAAATCGTGCCAGGGTCAGCCAGATACGGGGTGGCCGCGCTGCTGCATACATTGCACCAGATAGTTGCGCTGCGCTTCCTTGACCTGAGCATCGCCAATTGCGGCGCCAACGGCGGCACCGACGATGGCACCAGCCAGTGCCTTGTCGCCACTCTCAACAGCCCCGCCAATGGCCCCACCTGTGCCACCGATCGCGGCAGTTTTACCGATATGCCCCTGTCCAACACGGCGGGCTTCTGCGCGGCATTGGGCCTCATCAGCTGAAAAACTTGAGGAGGGTGTACCGCTCACTTGGAGCGGCGCCTCCAAGGGGATTGTGTTACAGGCCGCCAGTGCCAGCAAAAGGAAGCTGCCGGTAAGACCTGTCAAAATTCGGCTGTTCATATGCTTTGCTCCTTAAATCCATCGATATCACAGTATCAAGGTAGGGGGGAGCGGTCCATTGAGCTAGTACTGAATGAAAAAAGGCCACACCGCAGGGGCGTGGCCTTTTCGAATAGATGTCAGATCAACCGGCTGATCAGGCTGCGGGCTCTTCGTCAGAGGCTGCAGCTGGGGCATCGCCCTCATCGTCGTCAGATGCGGCTGCGCCGATATCGTCAAACAGTTCCGAGATTTCGAATTCAGCAGCGGCTTCCTCTTCGGCAGCGAGCTCCTGGATCGATTTACCGGAGGCCTGCAGCTCAGCTTCTTCTTCAGAACGGGCTACGTTCATCTTGATCTGAGCTTCGACTTCGGGGTGCAGTTTAACAACAACGGTGTGCAGGCCGAGGTCTTTGATCGGATCGATCAAGACAACCTGCTTTTTGTCGACCGAGAAACCAGCTTCGGTTGCGGCTTCAGCTGCGTCACGTGGTGTAACGGAACCGTAGAGCGCACCAGCATCGGAAGCAGAGCGAATCACGATGAACTGTTGACCGTCCAGCTTTTCAGCCAGAGCAGCAGCTTCTGCTTTGGTTTCCAGATTGCGTGCTTCCAGCTGCGCTTTCTGGGCCTCAAAGGCGGCCAGATTGGCTTCCGATGCGACCTTGGCTTTCGCCTGAGGCAACAGGAAGTTGCGGGCAAAACCGGGTTTGACGTCTACGACGTCACCCATCTGGCCCAGCTTGGCCACACGTTCAAGAAGGATAACTTGCATTGCTCAGGTCTCCTTACTTAACAGCATAGGGCAGCAGGGCGAGGAAGCGGGCGCGCTTGATAGCACGGGCCAGTTCACGCTGCTTCTTTGCCGAAACGGCGGTGATGCGCGAAGGTACGATCTTGCCACGCTCAGAGATGTAGCGCTGCAGAAGACGGGTGTCTTTGTAGTCGATCTTTGGCGCGTTGTCGCCCGAGAAGGGGCAGACTTTACGACGGCGGAAAAATGGTTTGGCTGCCATGGTTTAGCGTCCTTTTCTCAAGCTAGATCAGCGGCGCTCGCGACGGGTGTCGCGTTCGTCACGTTTCTGCATCTGGACCGAAGGTCCTTCGGCGTGCTCGTCGACCTTGATGGTCAGTACGCGCATCACGTCATCATGCAGGCGCATCAGGCGTTCCATTTCCTGGATAGCCGCTGCAGGTGCATCGGTACGCAGGAAGGCATAGTGGCCCTTACGGTTTTTGTTGATCTTATAGGCCATCGTTTTGACGCCCCAGTATTCACTGTCAACGAGCTTACCTTCGTTGTCAGCCAATACGGCACCAAAATGTTCGACGAGACCTTCAGCTTGCGAGTTGGACAGATCCTGACGCGCAATCATAACATGCTCATAGAGGGGCATGCGAACTCCAGTTTGTTTCAAGGCGCATTTCATAGACCGGGCGGTTGAGCCTTCCGCTGCCCTGTCACGAGAGTCTGCGCGGATCGAATGTGTCGCGGAAGGATGGCCTCATATAGCGGCTTTGACGCAAAGCGCAAGGCAAAATGGGTGATCACACATGTTAGGCGTGCAAAGGCGATCTTCTGAACCGCTTTCTGGGGTGAGCTGGGCTCCGTATACCCATGGAAACGCGAAAAAAGAACCAAAAATCAACAATTCCCGCCATTCTGCCCCATTGTTGCCCCATTCTTCGCGTCAACCTTGGTTAACAAAAGGTTAACCCGCGCGAAGTGGGGGCGATTGGGCAGATTGAGGTAGACAATGAGCATATCCAGCGAGGCAAGCCTGCCTTATGGGCAGCAACATCGTAACAGGTTTGCGGGCAGTACACTTTCTGGTGGAGGCCTCGCAACGGCGATGCCATTGGTATTGAGTTTTGAGGCGAACTGGCGGCTGCGCACCGTTTTGCTGCGGGGCTTGGGACTTGCCATGATGGTCAGTGCCAGCGGGCTTTGGCTGTTTCCTGGCAGTGTTGCTGACCCTGAGCTTAACCTGTTGAAGGTTGGGCTGTCGGTGCTGTTCTTTGTGCTCGGTGCCGTGTTGATGACGACGCGTGATCTGCGCAACCAGCCGGAGGCTTGTTTTGACCCGGTGCGCCGTGAATTGCGCGTGCTGCGCCGAGATGCGCATGGGCAGCCCAAGACTGTGCTGCGTCGTAGCTATGACACTATTGGCGGTGCCCGGTTGAGCAACGGCGCAGTGCAATTGTTTGAAAATGACGGCAGCCTCTTGATCGAGGTGCCTCTTGGTAGTTCCGCCGCCCGTAGCCAATTGCGGGACCAGCTGAGCGGTGCTGTACAATTGTTCAGCTGATCCGTTCACTTCCGCGTGATCGGTACTGTTGGGCACACCTAAGATAGTCAGTAAACACAGGGCTCTGCGTCACCGCGTAGAGCCTTTGTTCTTTTCTCAACAGGTTATGTTGGAAAATGCCGGTTTCATTTTTTTGTCCTAGGTTACAAATTCAGTTCGTACGGTGAAAACACCTTCAAAACGCATTATCTCCAACGGAGCCTGAACTTATGAAAAATATCCTAGCTGCTGTAGCACTTGTCGGCCTGAGCACCACCGCAGCCCTCGCGGCCCCCGAGAAATACGTGCTGGATTCCAGCCACAGCCAGGTTGTGTTCAACTATAACCACCTTGGGTTCTCGACCACCTGGGGCATGTTCTCTGGTTTCGAAGGCGAGATCATGTTCGATCAGGAAGCCCCTGCAAACTCCAGTGTCTCCGTTTCCATGCCGCTGAGCTCGATGCTGACAGGCTGGCAGGCCCGTTTCGACCACTTCATGTCCAAAGACTTCTTTGGCGCCGAGGGCGACGAACTGGTCACCTTTAAATCGACCAAGATCGAAGTGACTGGCGACACCACCGCCAAGATCACTGGTGATTTGACCCTAAATGGCGTCACCAAGTCGGTGGTGCTGGATGCGACACTGAACCAAGCTGGTGATCACCCGATGGCAGGTAAGCCCTGGGCTGGTTTCGACGCCACCACAACCTTGGTGCGCAACGACTTTGGCCTGGGCAAATTTGCACCCTATGTGAGCGACGAAGTGGCTTTGCAGATCTCTGTTGAAGCGATGAAAGCTGACTAACAGCTGCTGAGCAGCTTTGGTGAGCAATAAGGTTGAGGCGCCGCGTCCCACAGGGAGGCGGCGCTTTTTCATGTATGAGGCCCTGGCGGTAATTCCGCGCTGCTGCCTCGTCGCATAACCCAAAAACCATGGTGACATCTGTGATACCAAACCCCTCATGTCGCAGACTATCAGCGAGGGCGTTGAATTGTGGATTTGTGAGCGTGAGGCAATCTATCTGAAATGCCTCAGCCTGTGGGTGGTGATCTTCGACCTCCCACAAAACCCGCAACAGGCTGTCCTGCGGGCGTTCCGTGCTCTTTAGGTAAAAGAGCGCGCTGCCCTTTGCGAGGTTGCTTTGCTGCGTAAACCACTTGGCGTTTGCGACTGACCAAACAAGCCAGAGCGCGCCAGTTGGTGTGCTAGAGTGGCTTACGTCGTAGGAAATGCGGGTCAACATCGCCTCAAAATGGCGCAGGTAGGCCAGGCTGTCGATGCTATCCTAACCCCCAATCCATAAATCAGCACTCACGGACCTGGCCCTCGACCCTAGAAACGGAAAACCTCCCCAGGTTGCCCTGGAGAGGTTTGGTGAGTGGTGGTTTGTGAGTGGGGCGCGGCGTTAGTTGGTTTGTTGAGCGGTCAGGGAAATATCCAGAACAACTTCAAAGCCCAGTGTACCCTCGTCCTGGGTGCCCGCACCAATGTCAAAGTCGAGCCTGTTCACCACTGCCTGGCCCTGCATCTGGGCGGTGTCGCCATTGATCTGCAGGGTAAAGGGCAGAGTGAGGGGCTGGGTCTTGTCACGGATCGTCAGCTCTCCGACTGCTTGATAACCGTTCTCCAGCTTTTCCAACTGGGCCTCAAACCGGGCTTTGGGGTAGGTGGAGCTATCAAAGTAATCCGCCCCCATAGCCTGATCCGTGACGGTCCCAAGGGTAAGTGAGGCAATGTCTATCTCAACCGCAACCTTGCCTGCGGGGCCGGGTGATTCCGGGTTATCAAAAGTGATAGCTGCTTCCCAGTTGGCAAAAGATCCGCTGACGCCACTGCCCATCTGCTGGATCGTGAGGCCAAGAGTACCCTCCTGAACCGCCCAATTCCCAGCGCCTGCGGTCTCAGCCATCTCGCTGGAGGCGCCTGCCTCTGCGGTCTGTTCTGTCACCGGGTTCGGCTCGGCATGGCTATGACTGCTGTGATCTTGGGCTTCTGATCCCAGCATGGTACCGCCGGTTAGCACTGCAGCCCAGACCACCAATGCAATGCCTGCCGGTGCCATACTGTGCTGCTGCGCGGGAGGCATTGGCAGATCGCCTGAGTTGGGCAGCATGCGCCGTAGGGTTGCATCGCGGTCGATCACCGCATGTTTCAACGCGCCCGCAACGTGCAGCCCGAAAGTGACAAGCAGGGCTTTGGTAGAAATCCAGTGCAGCGCTCCAAACAGCCCGGCGGTGGCTTCAGACTTGGCGACAAAGGGCAGATCTTGTCCAAAGGGCCACCAGATTGGGGCAAAACCTGTGCTGGCAGCATGGTGGATCCAGCCGGTCAAGGGAGTTGCGACCATGGCCCCATAAAGTACCCAGTGCACAACCTCTGCCGCCAGCGCTTCAGGTTTGTTTTCAGGGTGCAGTAGGCCTGGCTTGGGCTGAGACAGCGCCCATAGGATACGGGCTAGCCCGGTAAAAAAGGCTGCAACGCCAATGGTCTTGTGGATCGTAAACAGTAAAACGGCGCGCGATAGCGTCTGCGCAGAGCCATCAAAACTGGGGCTTTGGATTTCGTGTGCCAGATTGTTGGCAATCAATCCAATCAAAAAGGCCGAAACTAACAACAGAGCTGTAAGCCAGTGAAAGCTCTTGGTGACACTGCCGTAGCTGGAGGTGGTGTTTTGGGCGGACACTTGGGCGGTTCCTTGTACAGGTAGGGTGCCTTTCAATCTAGCCATACGGCAAAACCATGCAATGGGGGGCAATGTCCGTTTGCGAACAGCGACTGTGCAGAACGCGGCAACGAGCGCGGTCCCTTCGCCGGGCGCCTTGGCCCTAGGCGAGACAGGCAAAGGAGAACTCTGTCCAGTTCTCTTGTACGTTGGGTCAGCTGCGGCTAAACCGGGGAAAACGACAGCGAAGGAAGTGACCCTTAATGACGATCGCATTTGTATTTCCGGGGCAGGGCGCCCAGGCCATTGGAATGGGCCAGGCATTGGCAGAGACTTATCCGGCGGCAAAGGCTGTCTTTGAGGAGGTCGACGCGGCGCTGGAGGAAAACCTCAGCACATTGATCTGGGAGGGCGACATCGAGACGCTGACCCTGACCCAGAACGCCCAACCAGCCCTGATGGCCACGTCTTTGGCGGCGATGCGCGCGTTGGAGGCCGAGGGCATTGCGATTGATCATGCCAAATTTGTAGCGGGTCATTCGCTTGGGGAATATTCGGCGCTGGCCGCTTCTGGTGCGATTTCCATTGCCGATACCGCACGCTTGCTGCGTACTCGCGGCGAAGCCATGCAAAGTGCGGTTCCCGTCGGTGTGGGCGCTATGGCTGCGCTGTTGGGGCTGGATTTTGCCACCGTAAAAGAGGTCGCCGCCGAAGCCGCCGCGCCAGGCGAAGTGGTTCAGGCCGCCAATGACAATGATCCTACTCAGGTGGTTGTCTCTGGTCACAAGGCCGCTGTGGAGCGCGCCGCTGAGATCGCCAAGGGGCGGGGTGCTAAGCGTGCAGTAATGCTGCCGGTCTCGGCTCCGTTTCACTGTGCGCTGATGCAGCCTGCTGCAGATGTCATGGCAGAGGCCCTGGCTGAGGTCGAGATCAAAGCCCCTGCCGTGCCGCTGATCGCCAATGTACGCGCTGATGCGGTGAGCGATCCGGCTGAAATCCGCCAATTGTTGGTCGAGCAGGTCACTGGGTCGGTGCGCTGGCGCGAAAGCGTTCAGGTGATGGCTGCCAAGGGCGTCACTGAATTTTGGGAAATCGGCTCTGGCAAGGCGCTGTCGGGCATGATCCGAAAAATTGAGCGCAGCCTGACCTGTCGCCAGTTTGGCACCCCCGAGGCGGTTGCAGCCGTCAAGGAAGCTTGAGCCCACGCACATGAGATAGGTGTGGCCGGGTGTGGCAGGAATGACCTGGGCCAAGTACCTGAAAACAGAGGAAATGACATGTTTGATTTGACTGGCAAAAATGCCTTGGTAACCGGTGCCTCGGGTGGCATCGGCGGCGATATCGCCCGCGCCCTACATGCAGCGGGGGCAACTGTTGCGCTCTCTGGCACCCGCGAAGCCCCGCTGCAGGAACTGGCAGCTGAACTTGGCGAGCGGGCCCATGTGGTGACCTGCAATCTGAGCGATGCCGAGGCCGTTGAGGCTCTGCCTAAACAGGCGGCTGAGGCCATGGGCAGCGTTGATATCCTGGTGAACAATGCCGGGATCACCAAAGACAATCTGTTCATGCGGATGAAGGATGACGAGTGGCAGAGTGTGCTGGAGGTGAACCTCACCTCAACCATGCGCCTGTGCCGTGGGGTGATGCGCGGGATGATGAAGGCCCGTTGGGGTCGTATCATTAATATCTCTTCGATTGTTGGCGCCACCGGCAATCCGGGGCAGGGCAACTATGCCGCTTCCAAAGCGGGGATGATCGGCATGTCGAAATCCATCGCCTATGAGGTCGCAAATCGGGGCATCACGGTGAACGCGGTTGCACCTGGTTTCATTGCCACCGCCATGACCGATAAGCTGAACGATGCGCAAAAAGACGCCATCCTGACCCAGATTCCTGCCGCGCGTATGGGGGATTCGAAAGAAATCGCCGCAGCGGTGCTCTATCTCGCCAGCCCAGAGGCTGCCTATGTGACTGGGACGACGCTGCATGTGAACGGCGGTATGGCGATGCTCTAGCGGTGTTTGTGTTGTGATATTGCCCTAAAACGGAACAGAAAAATGTTGCAGAATCGGGTTGCTCACAGCACAAGTTCCCCCTGGCCGTTGAGAATATCATATTGATATCAATAGGGTCTTAGAAATACTCGGTGTTGCCCCTTGTCCTTGAGGACGGGCGGCGCCATTTGCTCGACTGGGCCGGTCACTGCAGACCATAGGCGTGAACAGCAGATGTAGCGAAACCATTTGCCTCTGCGCTGGTCTGTGCTATAGGCGGCCCGTATTCGTCCTGACGTTTCCCTGGGAAGGGGAAGCGATCGGGTAGCTCTCGTTTCTGAGAGCAGAACCGCCCGCATCGGGCAAAACAATGCCACCCCAAGCGGGAACGGGCAAAACCGGGCAATCTGCCCTGAAGAACGAGGAAATGACATGAGCGACGTCGCAGACCGCGTAAAAAAGATCGTTGTAGAGCACCTGGGTGTTGAAGAAGAAAAAGTGACCGAAAACGCGTCCTTCATCGACGATTTGGGTGCAGACAGCCTCGACACCGTTGAGCTGGTCATGGCATTTGAAGAAGAGTTCGGTATCGAAATCCCCGATGATGCGGCGGAAACCATCCAGACATTTGGCGACGCAGTGAAGTTCATCACCGAAGCTTCCTAAGTTTCAATCACAGTAATGTGATCGACTAAACGGCGCTTTCCACCAGGGAAGCGCCGTTTTGCGTCTCCCGCCCCTTTCTGTTCTGCCGCAGGCTCGACCTATGGTGCATCGATATGTGCTATCATGCAGAGGTTGAGCAATCAGGAGGAACTTCGGGATGCAGATTTATCCAACAATGGAACTGCTAGACGGGCACTGTGTTACCCTGGAAAAGGGGCGCTTGGATGACCCTCTTGTCTGGCATGTGGATCCGATCGCAAAGGCGAGAGAATTTGCCGCCTGCGGCGCCGAATGGATGCATCTGACCGATTTCAACGCAGTCCAGGGCGATGACAGCAACCAAGATCTGGTCAAGGAAATCATCCGCACCGTGGGTATCCCGGTCCAGCTGGGTGGTGGCATGCGGAGCCGAGAAAGCGTCGAATCCTGGATCGACCAGGGAGCGGGCCGTGTGGTGGTCGGGACACTGGCGGCTTTGGATCCGACTTTGGTCTCTGAGTTGGCGAAACAGCACCCTGATCAAATTGTGCTGGCGGTGGATGTCTGGCAGGGGCAGGTCATGACTGAAGGCTGGCGAAAAGCAGGGGCTTTTGATCCAGAAACCTATATTTCCGCCTTTGGAACGGCTCCCTTTGCAGGAATCATTGTTACAGATATCGACAGCGATATGTCTGATCTAGATGCGCAATTGGGTTTGATCTCGGGTCTGGCTGCGGTCGCGCATGCCCCGGTGATCGCCAGCGGTGTTGTGCGCAGCGCCGATGATATCTCGCGCCTGAAATATATCAACAATATTGCGGGCACATTGGTCGGTCGGGCGCTGTTCCGTAAGACCTTAACGCTAGAAGAGGCCTTGGATGTCGCCCAGCCACAGCCCGAGCAAGTCGCTGAATTCATTTGATCTAGACCGGCGTTGTTCTTGACCCTGCACGGGCAATGACCGGGTCGTCCCTCCGCGGGGGGGGAACGGAGCAGCAGTTTTCGTGGTGGGCGCGCGCTGCCCTTTGCCCGGTTGCTCGTTTGTGGCGAAGATCGACTTGTTTTGAAAACTCCTCTGCCAAGGTTTTATTGGCGCACTTGCACCTCTTGGGCATTACAAGCTATCTGGGTGAGCGAATTGCCGAGGCAGAGGAGAGCAAGGAATGCGTCGAGTCGTTGTAACCGGACTGGGATTGGTCACACCATTGGCGACCGGAGTCGAAGAGACTTGGTCGAGCCTGTTGGACGGTCAGTCTGGCGCCGGGCCAATTACGCTGTTTGACGCAGAGGCCAGCGGTGTTGCAACCACCTATGCCTGCGAGGTTCCGCGTGGGGATGGCACAGAGGGCACCTTTAATCCCGATGACTGGGTAATCAAGAAAGATCAGAAAAAGATCGATGACTTTATCCTCTATGGCATCGCCGCCGCCGAAATGGCCGTGCGGGATGCGGCGTGGACTCCAGAAGACACAGAAAGCCTGGAGCGCACTGGCGTGATGATCGGCTCCGGTATCGGAGGGCTCAGTTCCATCGCGGATACAGCCGTGATGATCAAGGAAAAAGGCCCGCGCCGGGTGTCTCCTTTCTTTATTCCGGGTGCCTTGATCAATTTGATCTCTGGCCAGGTTTCCATCCGCTTTGGCTTCAAAGGCCCAAATCACTCGGTTGTGACAGCTTGTTCGACGGGGGCCCACGCCATTGGCGATGCGGCCCGGCTGATCAAATCCGGTGATGCCGATGTGATGATTGCAGGCGGAGCCGAAGCGGCGATCTGTGAGATTGGCATTGCCGGCTTTAACGCCTGTAAGGCGCTGTCGACCAAACGGGCGGATGACCCCAAATCTGCCTCGCGCCCTTATGATTCCGATCGTGACGGGTTTGTCATGGGCGAGGGGGCTGGGGTTGTAGTGCTGGAAGACTATGAGCACGCCAAGGCGCGCGGCGCCAAGATCTACGCCGAGGTTCTGGGCTACGGGTTGTCTGGTGATGCCTACCACATCACCGCGCCATCCGAGACAGGCGAAGGCGGCGAGCGTTCCATGCGTGCCGCGCTGAAGAATGCGGGTCTTGAGCCCAAGGACGTTGATTATATCAATGCCCACGGCACCTCAACTATGGCCGATACGATTGAACTTGGTGCCGTAGAGCGGATGCTTGGGGATCACGCGGCCAATGTCACCATGTCCTCGACCAAATCCTCTACCGGCCACCTCTTGGGGGCTGCTGGTGCGATCGAGGCCATCTTTTCGATCCTCGCGATTCGGGATCAGGTGGCCCCGCCGACCATTAACCTGGACAACCAAGCGGTTGAAACACCGATTGATCTGGCGCCAAATACCAAGCGTGCGCGCAAGATTGATGTGGCCCTGTCCAATTCCTTTGGCTTTGGCGGCACCAATGCCTCTGTTGTCTTCGGGAAGCCCAAATAGATGTGGCGTAGCCTGGCCTCAAATATGCTGACCGTTCTGGTGGTGCTGCTGTTCCTTTTGGGCGGTCTCATCCTCTGGGGTAAGTCTCAGTACACCAGCCAAGGTCCCTTGGAGACAGCAATTTGTCTTCAGGTCCGCCCCGGGTCCAACATGACACGGGTGAGTAACGAACTGGAACGTCAAGGGGCAGTTGCCTCTGGCATGATGTTCCGGCTCAGCGCGAAGTACACGGAAAAGTCCAGCCAGCTTAAGGCTGGTAGCTTCTTGGTACGACCTGGCACTTCAATGGAAAGCATCCTGGATCAGATCACCCAGGGCGGGGCGAGCACCTGCGGCACCGAAGTTGTGTACCGCGTTGGCGTTACACGGCTGCGCGCCGAAGTGCGGGAGCTGGATCCTGCCTCTGGAAAATTTGTTGAGCGGGCAGAGTTTGAGCTGGGCGTTGATGAGGCACCGGAGATCTTTACCGAGCTGAAGTCTGCTGCAGATACCCGCTTTCGCGTGGCTCTTGCGGAGGGTGTGACCAGTTGGCAGGTAATGACTGCGTTGCAAAACATCGACATCCTCTCCGGTGACCCCGGTGAGCGCCCGGCAGAGGGCATGTTGGCGCCTGACAGCTACGAGATTATCTCTGGCCAGTCCCGTGCCGAGGTTCTCGCGCGGATGCAGCAGCGGCAGGAATTGCTGATTGCTGCGGCCTGGGAAAACCGCAGCGAAGAGGCCGCTGTCCAAAGCCCTGAGGAGATGTTGATCCTGGCCTCAATTATTGAGAAAGAGACTGGTGTTGCCCGTGAACGGGGGCAAGTGGCCAGTGTCTTTACCAACCGTCTGAACCGCGGCATGCGACTGCAAACGGATCCAACCGTGATCTATGGGGTCACCAAGGGAGAAGGTGTGCTGGGCCGTGGCCTGCGCCAAAGCGAGCTGCGCAAGGTAACCCCCTGGAATACCTATGTTATTGAGGGGCTGCCGCCCACCCCCATCGCGAATCCTGGTCAGGCGAGCCTCTTGGCTGCGGTAAATCCGGATGAGACCGATTTCCTGTTCTTTGTTGCGGATGGCACTGGTGGCCACGCCTTTGCAGAGACGCTACAGCAACACAATCGCAACGTTGCCAAATGGCGTGAGATCGAGGCGCAGCGCAATAACAACTAACTGCGCTGCTGCGCGCAAATACCATGAGACATGATCCCGCCCGCGTCGTTTGACGGGGGCGGTTTTTTGTTGTCGTGCCCCTGCCACTGCACGTTTCAGAACCCCGTGTGGTTAAGCTTTCCTTTTATTCTCGGACGCTTGGCAACTCCGGCTCATTTGACTTTTGAACGCGCCATGGCCTAATTTACCCAGCAGCTGAAAAAAGACCGAAGGTGAATGTTCTGGCGGCTGAAACAAGCTTTCAGCGTCAGCTCTTTAACCTCTGTGTCTTTTATCGTGCTGGGGGCCCCTTGAATGAAAGGCCCATGCTCAGATGTCACAGACCGAGCCAACCCACCAAACTCAAAACACCCAGGATCTGTTTCGTTCGCTGTCGCGATCAATCCAACGTCTGCGTCAGGAGGCTGAAGATCTTCAGCAACAGCTTGCCGTATCCGGGGAGGAGGCTCTGAATGGGCCACTTCCCCGGATCGCAAAACTTGAGGGGCTCATCAGAGATTGCCAGAAAGTGGAGAAAACCCTTGTCGAACACACCGCCCAGGGCCTCGAGGATCAGCAAGGGCGAGATCTCGCCGCAGCCCGAGCTGAAGTCAGCTGCCGCCTGGATCGCCTGCGCGTCACCGCAGGTGCAGAAAGCACTGATCAACGGCTTAAGTGACAATGCGATCCTCTGCTTGCCCTATCTGTTTGAGTTCTGGGCGCATGCGCACCAATTGCCCCCGTCGGGAGAGTGGCGCACCTGGGTCATCCTGGGGGGGCGTGGGGCAGGCAAAACCCGCGCTGGCGCAGAATGGATCCGCACGCAGGTCGAAGGGGCCACCCCCCTTGGCCCTGGACGGGGGCGAAGGCTTGCCCTGATTGGGGAAACCTATGATCAGGTGCGTGATGTTATGATCCTGGGCGATAGTGGCATTCTGGCCTGTTCCCCCTCAGACCGCAGGCCACAATGGAAGGCTGGTGAACGTAAACTGATCTGGGCCAATGGTGCCATGGCTCAGGCCTTTTCTGCGCATGACCCTGAGGCACTGCGCGGGCCGCAGTTTGACACTGCCTGGGCGGATGAACTGGCCAAATGGCGGCGCGCGAGAGAGGCCTGGGATATGCTGCAGTTTTCGCTGCGGTTGGGGGATGATCCGCGCGTTTGTGTGACCACGACTCCGCGTAACGCAGCCCTGTTGCGGCAACTGTTGGCAAGCCCATCAACGGTGAAAAGCCACGCAGCCACCGAGGCCAACCGGGCCAATCTGGCGCCGTCGTTCCTGAGCGAAGTCCGCGCCCGCTATGCAGGGTCCCGACTGGGGCGTCAGGAGCTGGATGGGATTCTACTGAGCGACGTTGAGGGGGCAATTTGGCGGGCCGCTCAATTGGCCGAGTTGCAGGTGCCCACAGCCCCTGCGCTGGACCGTATCGTTGTGGCGGTGGATCCGGCTGTAAGTTCGGGGAAGGGTTCGGATGCCTGTGGGATCATTGTTGCGGGGGCCTGCCTGCAGGGGCCAGTGGAGACTTGGCGCGCCTATGTCTTGGCGGACCGCACAGTTCAGGGGGTCGGCCCGCTGGCCTGGGCCAAGGCGGTGATCGCAGCACATCAGGAGTTTGCAGCCGATCGGGTGGTGGCCGAGGTAAACCAGGGGGGCGCGTTGGTGGAAAATCTGTTGCGCCAGATCGACCCATTGGTGGGTTTTCAGCCAGTTCACGCCAGCCGGGGGAAGGTCGTGCGCGCAGAACCTGTTGCCGCACTTTATGAGCAGCATCGGGTGCATCATTTGCCAGGCCTGGCGGAGTTGGAAGAGCAGATGTGCCAGATGTCGCAACAGGGCTTTCAGGGGCAGGGCTCTCCGGACCGGGTTGATGCACTGGTTTGGGCGCTGCACCAGCTTATCCTGGAACCGAGCCTGCGCAAAGGCCTGCCACGGGCCCGAATGGTCTAGGCCTATGGGGCGATGCAACATCTCACACAGAGGTATATGCCCTTAAATACAGTGCCATAGACTCTCCGTTTCGCGAGGCGAGCACGCTGCCCATCGCGGATCTTTAGATCTCCAGGTCATATCTTTTCTTCTGCAAAGGGCGCGATGCCCGAAGACTTGATTACAGGAGCGGCCCATGAGGTTTGACCTACCTTGGCGCAAGACACAGCCCAGCGAGCCTCTGGCGGTTCCGGCTAATGCAACGCAGTCCAAGTCCAGTGCCGCCACGCGTGGTATTGCTATTCAGGCCGGTGGGGCATTCCCGCTCAGTGCAAGGGATAACAACTCCTTGACGCGTCTGGGTTACCAGAGCAACCCCGTCGGCTTTCGCGCGGTGCGTATGGTGATCGAAGCAGCAGCAGCGCTGCCGCTGGTGGTGCAGGACGCTGCGCAGCGGTATGAGACCCATCCGTTGCTCACGCTCATCACTCGCCCAAATGCGGCGCAGACCCGACAGGATTTCTTCGAAACTCTGTTTGGCCACCTGATGCTTTCTGGAAACGCCTATGTAGAGGCCGTGAGCGAGGACGAGAACTGGCCTGCGGAGCTGCACCTGCTGCGCCCCGATCGCATGTCGATTGTCCCTGGGCCAGATGGCTGGCCACAGGCCTATGACTACACGGTGGGCGGGCGCAAGCATCGCTTTGCCTGTGAGGGCGGGCGTGCTGCGATCCTGCATCTGAAGAACTTTCATCCGCAGGATGACCACTATGGGCTAGCACCGATTCAGGCTGCGGCGCTTTCGTTGGATGTGCATTCAGCAGCGTCTCAATGGTCCAAAGGGTTATTGGACAACGCTGCGCGCCCCTCAGGGGCGCTGGTTTGGGCGGGCAGTGATGGGCAGGGAGCCCTGTCAGACGACCAGTTTCGCCGATTGAGCGATGAAGTCGAGGCCAATTTTCAGGGGGCGCGTAATGCTGGGCGACCCATGGTTCTGGAAGGTGGGCTGGACTGGAAACCGATGGGGTTTTCTCCGTCAGATATGGAGTTCCAAAAGACAAAGGAAGCCGCTGCCCGTGAAATTGCCCTAGCCTTTGGGGTGCCGCCCATGCTCTTGGGCCTTCCCGGAGACACCGCCTATTCAAACTATCAAGAAGCGAACCGGGCCTTCTATCGGCTGACAGTGGTGCCTTTGGTCGCCCGGATCGCCGCTGGCCTCTCCGATTGGCTCTCTGGTTATGGCGGTGAGTTGATTGAGCTCAAGCCAGATCTTGACCAGGTATCTGCCCTGTCAGAAGAGCGCGAACGCCAGTGGCGGCGGGTTGCGACGGCCGATTTCCTCAGTCAGGCGGAGAAACGGAAACTGCTTGGCCTGCCGCCGCTGCCCGAGGGGGAAATGGATGGCTGAATACCCAATGCCGCCCTTTGACTGCGCGCCAGGACTGCGGCTTTCGGCCCATGAGAAGGTCATTCAGGTCCAGCTGCAATCCCTGGAACGCCGACATCAGCAGTTGGAGCAACTTTTGGAGCGGCTAGAGCGACGTCTTTGGCTGACGCTATACGGCGTTGCTGCAGTGATACTGATGCGGGCGCTCCAGTCCCTGCTGGCGATAAGTTGACGTACTTTCAATCTGTTAAGTGAGGACTTTCATGAAGGTTGAGACTGGATTTGAACATAAGTTCTCTCGTTTTGGAGAGATGCTGACGGTTCAAGATGACAACGTGATCCAAGGCTACGCCAGCCTGTTCGGAGAGGCCGATCAAGGTGGCGACATTGTCGCAGCGGGGGCCTATGGGGCCTCGCTCAAACAGCTCGCAAAGACGGGGTGCCGCGTCAAGATGCTTTGGCAACATGATCCGGCGCAGCCCATTGGTGTTTGGGAAGAGCTACGTGAGGACGGTCGTGGCCTATGGGTCAAGGGCCGCCTGTTAACGGAGATCTCTCGTGGGGCGGAGGCTGCTGCACTGATCGCAGCCGGAGCCATTGAAGGCCTGTCGATCGGCTATCGGACCAAGCGAGCCCGCAAAGGCGAGGCTGGTGGGCGCGTGCTTACCGAGGTTGAGCTTTGGGAGGTGTCTTTGGTGACGTTTCCGATGCTGCCCTCAGCGCGGATCATGGGCCAAAAGGCGGAGGCAGAGGACCGTGAGCTGAGGCAACTGGTGTCTGATCTGCGCCGTGCCAGCCGCGATATGGGAGGCTTAACCCTTTAACCTTCGATGACCAGAACAGGACAAAAACATGACTAAGCGGGATACCCCGGATTTGGCCGGACAGGCAGCCCCTTTGATGCAGGATGTGACCCAGGCAATGTCAGGGTTTCTACGTGAATTCAGAGGTTTTCAGGACGTTGTAAAAGTGAAGTTCAAACAGACGGAAGAGCGAATGACCATGCTGGATCGAAAGACAAATCGCGCGGGACGCCCGCATCTTGCAGCCGCCACTTCAGCTGAGGCTCCCCATCAAAAAGCTTTTTGCGGCTACATTCGCACCGGGGATGAGACAGCCCTGCGTAGCCTTTTGCCCGAAAGCAAGGCCCTGTCGACAACGGTCAATAGCGATGGCGGCTACCTGGTGGATCCGCAGACCTGCGAGACCGTGAAATCGGTACTGCAATCCACCGCGTCCATCCGCGCGGTTGCAACAGTGGTCAGTGTCGAAGCAACCTCCTACGACGTGTTGATTGATCATGGTGATACTGGCGCAGGCTGGGCGACCGAGACGGATCCCACCGTTGAAAGTGGCACGCCCGTGATCGACCGGATCACCATCCCCCTGCATGAGCTCAGCGCCCTGCCAAAGGCGTCGCAGCGTCTGCTTGACGACAGTGCGTTTGATATCGAGGGCTGGCTGGCCGGTCGGATCGCCGACAAATTTTCCCGCGCCGAAGCCGCCGCCTTTTTGAACGGTGATGGCATCGATAAGCCCACAGGTATTCTGACCCACCCTGTGGTGGAAAACGGTGGCTGGAGCTGGGGTAGCCTCGGTTACATCGCCTCAGGGGAGGATGGTGGCATTGGTGATGGCGATGCGATCATTGATTTGGTTTACGCCTTGGGGGCGCAATATCGCGCCAACGCCAGCTTTGTAATGAACTCCAAAACCGCTGGGCTGGTGCGCAAACTCAAGGACGCAGATGGTCGTTTCTTGTGGTCAGACGGTCTGGCCGCTGGTGAACCGGCCCGGCTGCTTGGTTATCCGGTCTTGATCGCCGAGGATATGCCCGATGCGGGAACGGATAGCCTGTCCTTGGCCTTTGGCGACTTTGCCTCTGGGTACACCATTGCAGAACGCCCGGATTTGCGGGTGTTGCGCGACCCCTTTAGCGCCAAACCCCATGTGCTGTTTTATGCCACAAAACGGATCGGCGGCGATGTCAGTGATTTTGCTGCCATCAAGTTCCTGAAATTCGGCCTGAGCTAGGGCTTTGGCTGAATGGGGAACCGGCAGCCCGGTTCCCTGGCGGGTACGCATCTTCTGGTTTTCTGTCGTCTAGCTGCTCCCCCTCCGTCCGAGCGGCAGAGAGCTTTGCGTGCCCGCTGAACCAGATTGGGACGTTTCGGGGATCAGAGCCTGCGGAGTTGATGATGATGTTGAGCGAAGTGACACCAGTGCCGGATTCGGCCCTGCCGCTAGAGGCCTTCAAGGCACACCTGCGATTGGGGAGCGGCTTTGGCGAAGATGATCTGCAGGACGGTGTTTTGGCCGGATTTTTGCGGGCCTCTCTGAGCGCAATAGAAAACCGAACCAGCAAGGCGCTGTTGCAACGCGACTTCCTTTGGGTCGTGACGGGCTGGCGGCGAATGGACTATGCACCTGTTCCGATTGCGCCAACCGTCAATCTGACCTCGATCACTCTGTTTGATGGCGATGGCAATCAGACAGTTCTGCCCAACGATGGCTTTTGGGTGGAGCCAGATAGTCAGCAACCCCGCCTGCACCCCCGTGGCGCAAGCCTGCCGGTCTTGCAAGGGGGCGCCCGGTTGGAGATCACATTTGCCGCAGGTTTTGCAGCCACTTGGCAGGGGTTGCCCCATGACTTGGCCCAGGCAGTATTGATGCTTGCCGCCCATTATTATGAGTACCGAGACGACACGGGCCTGCATGGAGGATGCATGCCCTTTGGCGTTGTCAGCCTGATTGAGCGCTACCGCCTGTTGCGGCTGTCGACCGGAGACACAGCATGAGCAAAAGCGAGGGGCCGCAAACGCTGCGGCGGCTGGTGCTCGAAGATCCGCAGCGGATCAGCGATGGGGCCGGTGGTTACCGGGAGAGTTGGGCTCCATTGGGGCTGCTCTGGGGGACACTAAAATCGCAAACTGGCCGGACCGCGGGGCAAGAGGGGGGTAGCCTGTCGTTGCAACGCTACAGGATTACTCTGCGCGCCACACCTCAGGGCAGCCAGTCACGACCACGCCCTGGCCAGCGATTTCGCCAGGATCAGCGCTTTTTCCGTATCGTAGCCGTTGGTGAGGCAGATCCTGCTGGTCGCTACCTTACCTGTCAATGCATCGAGGAGCTCGCCCAATGACCTATGCGCTTGCAGCGTCCTTACAGCAGTCGGTGTTTCAACATCTTGCAGCGGATCCGGCGGTGGTTGCGACCCTGGGCAGTGATCTGTTTGACGCGATGCCGACGGGAACCTTACCGCAGATCTACGGAGTTCTTGGCGCAGAGGAGGTGCTGGACCGTTCGGATGTCAGCGGCGGTGGCGCGCGTCACCGCTTTATCGTGAGTGTCTTTACCAGCAGCGCCGGTTTTGTTGTTGCCAAGGAAGCTGCGGCAGCCATATGCGACGCTCTTGTTGATGCGCCGTTGAGCCTGAGCCGCGGGCGTCTGGTGGGCATCTGGTTTGAACGTGCCAGCGCCCAGCGTCTGGACGAGGGCGGTCGCAGTATCACTCTGATGTTTGCGGCGCGGGTGGAAGATGACTGACCCATAAGATTCAGACATCGCTAGAAAAACCAACCAACAAAATCAAACTTTAGAAAGGGGGCGGTCTCATGGCTACCCAGAATGGTAAGGATCTGTTGATCAAGGTGGATATGACTGGAGATGGGCAGTTCGAAACACTGGCAGGTCTGCGTGCGACGCGGATCAGTTTTAACGCCGAGAGCGTAGATGTGACCAGTCTCGAAAGCCAAGGCGGTTGGCGGGAACTGCTCGCTGGGGCCGGAGTTCGGTCGGCTTCGATCTCTGGGTCCGGGGTATTTCGCGATGAAACTACGGATGAGCGGGCGCGGCAATTGTTCTTTGATGGCGTCACACCGGACTGTCAGGTGGTTGTGCCTGATTTTGGCATCATCGAAGGGCCGTTCCAGGTCACTGCGCTGGACTATGCCGGGAGCCACAATGGTGAGGCCACATATGAGCTCACTCTGGCCAGTGCCGGTGCGCTCACCTTTACGGCGGTTTGATCTATGGCTGCGCGGACAGAGAACCCCTGGAGGGGCGAGGTGACCTTGACTGTGAATGGCAGGCCGTTGCTCCTCCGCCTCAGTCTTGGCGCTTTGGCGCGGCTGGAGAGCCAGTTGCGCGAGGATACTCTGGTGGCGCTGGTGCAGCGCTTTGAAACGGGGCGCTTTTCGGCAACGGACATTCTCGCCTTGCTGACCGCAGGGCTGGAGGGGGGCGGCCATGACCTGGAAAACCTGGACCTGGGCAAAGCCGAGATTGCCGGGGGAGCCGTAGAGGCGGCCCGGGTCGCCGCACAGCTTTTGGCGCGCAGTTTTTCCTTGCCGACCGCAACGAGCCAGCCCACCACAAGTGCCTGCGAATGAGCGGGCTGGATTGGCCGGGGCTGATGCGGGCTGGCCTGACCAGGCTCCAGATGCGCCCTGATATATTCTGGGACCTCACTCCGATCGAGCTGCATTTGCTACTCGGGGCTGCCCATGGGGTGCCCAGCCTGGATCGCAGCGGGTTAGAGGCCTTGATGCGCCGCTTCCCTGACCAGAGGGAGCCTGACCTTGGACTTGGGTGATTGTTCTTGTGGGTCCAGTTTTTCTGGCCCTGACCCACAGGTGGTCAGGCCTTTTCACAAAGGATCGTATCATGGCTGATACACGTGACATTGCCGCTTTGGAACTGCAAAGCGGGGCGCTTGGCGACACGTTGGGCGATGCCGCAGGGATGGCCGCCAGTTTTGAATCAGAACTGCGCCGGGTGCGCGATGCATTTGAGGCTACCGGAAAAGATGTGGAGACTCTGGAAAGGGGGCTGTCGCGCGGTTTGCGGCGCTCCTTTGAACAGGTGGTCTTTGATGGGGATAGTCTCTCTTCAGCGTTGGATGGTTTGGCACGCTCGCTGGTGAAAACCACCTATAACGCTGCAATTCGCCCCATCACCGATCATGTCGGGGGAATGATTTCCAGCGGGGTTGGGGATCTTATCAGCGGGATTTTGCCCTTTGCAGATGGTGCGGCTTTTTCCCAGGGCCGGGTGGTGCCCTTTGCCCGCGGCGGCGTGGTCAGCGCCCCCACCAGTTTTCCCATGCGTGGCGGGATCGGGCTGATGGGGGAGGCCGGCCCTGAGGCCATTCTTCCACTAAGCCGCAGCTCCGACGGCAGCCTGGGGGTGCGCGCGCCGGGGGGCGGCGGCACCACGGTGGTGATGAATGTCAGCACCCCTGATGTTCAGGGCTTTGAGCGCAGCCGGGGCCAGATTGCCGCCCAGCTGTCGCGGGCATTGAGCCGTGGCAATCGCAATCGTTAGGAGGGCCTGCGCCCATGAGTTTTCATGAAATCAGATTTCCGGCCTCACTCAGCTTTGGATCTGTCGGTGGGCCAGAACGGCGTACTGATGTGGTGACCCTGGCCAATGGCTTTGAGGAGCGCAACACCCCCTGGGCGCATTCGCGCCGCCGCTATGATGCAGGACTTGGACTGCGTTCTTTGGATGATATCGAGGCACTGATTGCTTTCTTTGAGGCCCGCCAGGGGCAGATCTTTGGGTTTCGCTGGAAGGATTGGTCTGACTACAAATCCGCCCGCCCCACAGCGGAAGTGGATTTTCGAGATCAGGTCATTGGGCTGGGCGATGGGGTGCAAACTGGGTTCCAGCTGCTGAAAAGCTACCGTTCGGGCGACAGCATCTATCCCAGGCCTATCGCCAAGCCCGTCGACGGCACAGTGCGCCTGGGATTGGGGCAGGAAGAGATCAAGGAAGGCATTGATTTCACGCTGGATCCGACCACTGGCATGGTCGTGTTGAGCCACCCTCCTGAAAACGGAATTGAGGTGGTTGCAGGATTTGAATTTGATGTCCCCGTGCGGTTCGACACGGATCGGATCCTGACCAGCGTGGCCTCTTTTCAGGCTGGGGATGTGCCCAATGTTCCGGTGGTAGAGGTGCGTGCCTGATGGAGCAAGCAGCTCAGGGACTATGGGCCCATGCACGCACTGGTGTCACCACTCTGGCACGCTGTTGGGGACTAACACGCCGCGACGGAACCCAGCTCGGCTTTACCGATCATGATCTGGATCTGTTCTTTGAGGGCTGGCAATTTGCAGCCGGGTCCGGGCTCAGCGCGCGAAGGTTGTTACAGACAACCGGGCTTTCGGTCGACAACTCCTCGGCCCAGGGAGCGTTGAGTGACGCCGCCTTGAAAGAGGAGGATATTTTGGCCGGGCGTTTTGACGGGGCGGATTTGAGCTGTTGGCTGGTGAACTGGCAGAACCCTGATGAGCGTTGGCTGCAATTTCGTGGCACTCTTGGCGAGTTGCAGCGGGCAGGTGGTGCCTTTGAGGCCGAACTGCGCGGCCTCACTGAAGCGCTGAACCAGCCCCTGGGGCGGATCTATCAGAAACCCTGTACGGCGGTTCTGGGCGATGGCAATTGCCGCTTTGATCTTGCCACCCCGGGCTATGTATTTGAGGGCGTGGTGGAGACAGTGACGGAACAGGGGGCGTATCAGTGGCAGAGTCTGGAAGGGTTTGAACAGGCCTGGTTCACTGCCGGTCGTCTCTCAGTGCTCAGTGGCGCGGCCGCAGGGCTGTGGGGCAGCATTAAGCGCGATCAGGACCTCGGGGGCGGGCGCCTTATCACCCTATGGGAGCCCCTGCGCGGTGGGCTGGCGGCGGGCGATCTTATCCGCCTAGAGCCGGGTTGTGACAAATCCATGCAGAGCTGTCGCCTGAAGTTCAACAACCTGATCAACTTTCAGGGCTTTCCCGACATCCCAGGAGAAGACTGGGTTATGGCAGTGCCCAAGGCGAGCGGCTCTTTGACAGGGGGAAGCCGCAGATGATGGCTCCAGAGCGCCCTGGCGGCGAGATTACGGGGAGGGATCCCTGTCACCCAGTCGTCGCAGAGGCACGACGATGGATCGGAACGCCATACTTGCATCAGGCCAGTTGCCGAGGCGGGGGCTGTGATTGTTTGGGCTTGATCCGTGGGATCTGGCGCGCGCGGTTCACCCAAGAGCCTGAAATGCCACCAGCCTATTCGATGGATTGGTCTGAACCGCAAAGAGAAGAGAGGCTTTGGCAGGCGGCCCGGGCCCATCTTGTGGCGAAGCCTCTGAACGAGGGGGCTTTGGGGGATGTGCTGTTGTTTCGCATGCGGGCCGGAGCAGTGGCGAAACATCTGGGCGTGCAGTCCCAGCTTAGCCGCGAGAATGGCGCGCGGGGCGCGAGTTTTATTCATGCCTATAGCGGCCACGGCGTGGTGGAAAGCGCTCTGACCGCCCCCTGGCGACGCCGCATTGTGGCGCGGTTTTCCTTTCCTGAGGAGCAGATCTGATGGCAACAATTGTGCTTTCCGCGGCGGGTGCCGCGATTGGCGGTTCGATTGGCGGTACCGTGGCCGGGCTGTCCAGCGTTGCCATAGGGCGTGCCATTGGTGCCACCCTGGGGCGGGCAATTGATGATCGGCTATTGGGCACGGGATCTGACGCGATAGAGACCGGGCGGGTGGATCGGTTCCGCCTTACAGAGGCCGGGCAGGGCGCGCCGATCCCGCAGATCTATGGTCGAACCCGCATCGGTGGTCAGGTGATTTGGGCCAGTGAATTTGCCGAGAGTGCCACTGTGACTGGGGGCGGAAAAGGGGCCCCAAGCCAGCCCCAGACCACCAGCTACAGCTATACGGTCTCCCTGGCGATTGCTCTGTGTCAGGGAGAGATCGCCTCGGTGTCCCGTATCTGGGCAGATGGGGAGGAGGTCTCGCCGCGGGATCTGAACATGACCCTCTACCGGGGAACCCAGGACCAGAAACCTGATCCTCTGATGGAGGCAGTGGAAGGGGCGGGTGAGGTGCCCGGCTATCGAGGGACAGCCTATGTGGTCTTTGAAAACCTCGCGCTGGAGAGCTTTGGTAACCGGGTTCCGCAGTTCTCCTTTGAGGTGGTGCGCCCAGAGCAGGCCAGCAGCCCGGATTATGACCTGGACCTTGGCCAGTTGGTGAAAGGGGTGGCGTTAATGCCGGGCACCGGGGAATATGCTCTGGCGACCACAGCTGTGCACTATGGGGTCGGCCCTGGGCAGTCGGTTGGCGGCAATAGCCATACCGCATCTGGGTCAAGCGATTTTGAGACTTCGCTCTCGGCACTTTCTGCTGAGTTGCCAAGCTGCGATGCAACTTCTTTGATTGTGTCGTGGTTCGGGGATGACCTGCGCTGTGGGCAGTGCCAGATCAAACCCAAAGTGGAGCAAAGGCAGGCTGAGGGTATTCCCATGCCCTGGCGGGTCTGCGGCGAAACCCGGGCGAGTGCCGATCTGGTGCCGGTCGATAGTGAGGGGCGGGCGCTTTATGGCGGCACCCCTGCGGATGCAGCGGTGATCGAGGCGATTGAGGCGTTTCACGGCGCTGGCAAGCGGGTGATGTTCTACCCCTTTATCTTGATGGACCAGGTCGCGGGTAATGATCTGCCTGACCCCTGGAGTGATGCAGAGAGCCAACCGCCGCTGCCCTGGCGTGGGCGCATCACGCTGTCAAAGGCACCCGGGCAGGCGGCTACACCGGATCAGACCGCGACAGCGGATATTGAACTCGCCGCCTTTATGGGCCACGCCACGGCCGCTGATTATACCGTAACGCCTGGCCAGGTCTCCTACAGTGGCGGGCCGGACTGGGGGATGCGGCGGTTTATCCTACACAATGCGGCGCTCTGTGCGGCGGCCGGCGGGGTTGCGGCCTTTTGCATTGGCTCCGAGATGCGCGCCCTGACCCAGATCCGCGGGGCCAACGGGTTTCCTGCTGTCACCGCGCTGCGGGATCTCGCAGCCCAGGTGCGTCTGCTGCTGCCGGAAGCAAAGATTAGCTATGCCGCCGACTGGTCCGAATATTGGGGCTATCAAAGCCCGGAGGGAAACCGCTACTTCCATCTGGATCCGCTCTGGGCTGATGCCAATATCGACTTTATTGGCATTGATAACTACATGCCGCTATCTGACTGGCGCGATGGTGTGGATCATCTGGATCGCGCAGCCGGGGTGCCCAGCATCTATGATTTGGAGTATTTGCGCGCCAATGTGGAAGGCGGCGAGGGCTATGATTGGTATTACCACTCAGCCGAGGCGGCTGCGGCGCAGATACGAACGCCGATTACCGATGGGGCCCACGATGAGCCCTGGGTCTGGCGCTACAAAGATCTGAGAAACTGGTGGAGCAACCAGCATTATGAACGCCTAGACGGGGTTCGTCAGGCCCAGCCAACGGCCTGGCAGCCGCAAAAGAAGCCAATATGGTTCACCGAATTAGGCTGCGCGGCGATTGATAAAGGGACAAACCAGCCCAATAAGTTTCTCGACCCCAAGAGTTCAGAATCGCAACTGCCGCGCTACTCCAATGGGCAGCGTGATGATCTGATACAGATGCAATATCTGCGGGCAGTGCTGGGCTATTGGGGCGAGGAGGAAAACAACCCTATGTCCAGCGAATATGACGGGCGGATGCTGGATATGAGCAACGCCTATGTCTGGGCCTGGGATGCGCGCCCCTTTCCTGCCTTTCCAAATCTGGATGCGGTCTGGAGCGATGGCGAGAACTATCTGCGCGGGCACTGGCTCAATGGTCGGGCCGGGCAGCGCAGTCTGGCTTCTGTCGTGCGCGAGATTTGTGCAGAGGCCGGGCAGACCCGGATTGATGTCTCCGGGCTTTATGGGATCGTACATGGGTTTGCCCTCAGCGAGGTGGCGCCTGCCCGCGCAGCACTACAGCCGCTGAGCCTTCGATTCGGCTTTGACACCATTGAGCGCAATGGGGTTCTGGTGTTCCGCCTGCGCCAAGGTGACAGCGATCAGACCCTGACAGCGCAAAACCTGGTTGAAGATGAGGAGTCGGAAGGCGCGATTGAGCTGATCCGGGAGGCAGAGGCCGAATTGGCCGGGCGGGTGCGCCTGCGGTTCATCGAATGGGGGGCTGGGTATGAAATTGGAGCTGTGGAAGCGGTCTTACCCGATGAGGATACCCATGCTGTAAACACCAGCGAACTCGCTCTCGTGCTTACACAAAGCGAAGCACGTCAGATTGTTGAACGCTGGTTGGCGGAGACACGGGTCTCCCGCGATACCGCCAGATTTGTTCTGCCGCCATCGCAGCTGCACCTTGGGGTGGGGGACGTTATCACGCTGCCTGCTGACCTCTCTTCTGGATCATCTGCTGAGTCCGGGGCTGGGGCCTTGGAAGGCCCCGCAGGCCCGCAGCGTTACCGGTTGGACCGAATGGAGCTTGGGGCGGCGCAGATCGTCGATGCCGTGCGTATCGACCCAGAGGTCTACCTGCCTGCACCGTCGCCTGAAACCCTGCCCAGTGGTCAAGCTTTTGAGCCGCCTCTGCCTGTTTTGCCGCTGTTTATGGATTTGCCGTTGCTGACCGGCGAAGAGGTGCCCCATGCGCCGCGTCTTGCGGTGACGGCCTCTCCTTGGCCCGGAACCGTGGCGCTTTATGAATCGGGCAGCGATTCTGACTATCGCCTCGCGCAGATCATTGCAGCGCGTAGGACTATTGGCGTGACAGAAACTGCTCTGGCTTCTGCTGCAGTGGGACGCTGGGATCTCGGCGCTGACCTGCAGGTGAAACTGATCTCTGGCGCGTTGCAAAGCCGCGATGCGCTGGCGGTGCTGAATGGGGCCAATGCCGTGGCCATCGGCGATGGCAGCCGCGACAATTGGGAGATCTTCCAATTCCGTGAGGCTGAACTGGTTGCGGAAAACACCTATATGCTGCGCCACCGTCTGCGCGGTCAGTTGGGCAGCGATGGTTTGATACCTGCTCTGTGGCCGGAAGGATCCTATGTGGTGCTGTTGGATGGAAGTCTTTCCCAGGTGGACCTGACTTTGGCGCAGCGGCGAATTGCCCGCCATTACCGGATTGGACCGGCACGGCGCGGCTATGAGGATCCGAGTTATGTTCATCGGGTGGAGGCCTTTGATGGCAATGGATTGCGTCCCTATGCGCCGGTGCATCTGCGGCTGGATGGGAGGCTGGGCGATGATATCTCAATGAGCTGGATCCGCCGCAGTCGGGTAGAGGGTGACAGTTGGGATCTGGCCGAAATCCCATTGGGGGAGACGCAAGAGGCCTACCGGATCCGAATCTTACGCGGTACCACGCTGTTG
Source organism: Roseobacter sp. MED193 (assembly GCF_000152965.1). GTDB lineage: Bacteria > Pseudomonadota > Alphaproteobacteria > Rhodobacterales > Rhodobacteraceae > Pseudophaeobacter. The sequence continues at coordinate 131,366 of NZ_CH902583.1, forward strand.
CGGGAGCGACAGGTCACTGCCCCGAGTTGGATCTATAGCACCAGCGACCAAGCCGCAGATGCGGTGCTCAGCGGAGACATTGTGGAAGTGGCCCAGTTGTCGGATCGCTATGGGGCGGGCTTTGCGGCGCAAAAGCCAATTGTCTGAGAAAAGGGCTCAGGCTCAGCCGCCTCAGTTCTTTGGAAAATCCCCTCTGTGCCAGCCAGTTCTGCCCCAGGATGTCAGCAGTGTGGCCCGCGCATTATTGGCGGTACCGGCCCAGGAGCGTTCAAATTTGTGTCAGACACTGTTTGATCGCGCTGATATGGCGGAGGTGCATGTTGCGCGGACAGGCGCGCTGCATCCCCTCTGGGGCAATGGCTCTTTGGATGCGGCGGCACGGCACAGTATGGGACGCTTGTATCAAGAGCCACTTTGGAGTGATGTTCGCTATATCAATTGCTTACGGATCGTTCTTGCGGCCCTGGATCGGCGTCTCACCCGCCCAAAGGGGGCGGCAGGCGGGGATGTAAGGTGACGGAAACGGGGGGCGGGGATCTCCTTGGAGGCAGGTAGCGGGCGAGATTTTACCCATTCCATTTGGAAATCCTCTCCATCACGGGTTTGCGCTTGGGTTTTTCTTCCCTAAATGCGAACCTAGGCGGAAGAAGAGGACGCAATGCCATGATCAAAACGCGTACAGCTGTAACCCCCCTGGACCCGGTCTGGGAACAAATCTCTACTGAGGCGCAGGAAGCCGTTGCAAAACAGCCGCTTATGGGCGGGTTGATACATGCCTGCATCCTACATCACCCGACGCTGGAAAAAGCGCTGTCCTACCGGATCGCAGCCAAACTCTGTTCCAACGAAATGTCGATGGTGATCCTGCGCGAAATTGTTGATACCGCTTTTGCCTCGGATCCCTCCCTGATTGCGGCGGCGCGGGCCGATTTGATGGCGGTCTATGATCGCGATCCGGCCTGCCACCGCCTGTTGCAACCTATCCTTTACTTCAAGGGGTATCAGGCCGTGCAGGCCTATCGTATTGCGCATTGGCTGTGGCGGCAGGGAGATCAAGATCTGGCGTTCTTTTTCCAAATGCGAATTTCGGAGATCTTTGGTGTTGATATTCACCCAGGAGCCCGCATTGGCCGGGGCATTATGATCGACCACGCTCATTCCATCGTCATCGGTGAAACCGCCGTGGTGGGGGACAATGTCTCGATGCTGCATTCGGTGACCCTCGGCGGAACCGGCAAAGAAGAAGAGGATCGCCATCCCAAGATCGAAGATGGGGTACTGATTGGCGCTGGTGCTAAGGTGTTGGGCAATATTCGTGTGGGCCATTGTAGTCGCATCGCAGCCGGATCGGTTGTGCTGTCCGAAGTTCCCCCCTGCAAAACTGTTGCAGGTGTCCCCGCAAAGATTGTTGGGGAGGCAGGTTGCGATCAGCCTTCGATCAGCATGGATCAGGTGCTGACGGAACATAGCACCCCCAAATAGATCGACGGTTGCCCGGAGGTCGCCACAACTACAAAGCCCGCCTGCAGGAAACTATGCAGGCGGGCTTTTGCGTTTTCAGGGGGATGGCCGCGCAGGGTCAGGCGAGCATCACCATGGGGTTTTCCAGGTTCTCGACAATGGCCTGCAGCAGTTGTGCCCCCAATGCACCATCGATGACCCGGTGATCCACGGACATGGTGACAGACATTACCGTCGCCACTTTCAGCTCGCCATCCGCGCCAACAACTGGTTTTTTGGCCCCTGCACCCACGGCCAGAATACCGGCATGGGGAGGGTTCACGATGGCATCAAAATTGTCGATGCCAAACATACCGAGGTTGGAGATTGCAAAGCTGCCGCCCTGATATTCATGGGGGGCCAGCTTGCGATCCCGCGCGCGGGAGGCCAGATCCTTCATCTCGCCGGACAGCGCCGAGAGGGACTTCAACTCACTGTCCTGCAGGACCGGGGTGAATAATCCCCCCTCAATCGCGACGGCCACGGCCACATCTGAGGCTTTCATCTTCAACACGCGGTCCCCAGCCCAGACAGCATTGGCATCTGGTACAGCCTGCAGCGCCAGGGCCACGGCTTTGATGATGAAGTCATTGACCGAGAGCTTGACGCCACGCCCTTCGAGTTGCTTGTTCAACTGCGAGCGGAACTTCAGCAGTGCATCCAGCTGGATATCGCGGCGCAGGTAGAAGTGCGGCACTGTCTGCTTGGCCTCGGTCAAGCGGGCGGCGATGGTCTTGCGCATGCCGTCCAGAGTGACCTCCTCGTAGGCGCGCCCTTCATACATGCGGGCCACCTGATCGGAAGAGGGGCCTGCCGGGGCAGGGGCCGCCGCTGCTGGGGCTGAAGCCGCGGCAGGCGCTGCTGCGGCTTTGGGTGCGGCAGTTGCGCTCTCGACATCTGCTTTGACGATCCGCCCGCGTGGGCCCGAGCCGGTAATGCCGCCCAGGTCCAGGCCTTTGTCGGCCGCGATACGCCGCGCCAGAGGTGAAGCAAAAATGCGGGATCCATCCGCCGCGGCGGGAGGGGCTGGGGCTGGGGTGGCGGCAGGTGCAGCCGTCTCGGCGGCAAGAGGCGCCACCTCGGCAGCTGCGGCTGCAGGGGCAGCCGGCGCCGCGCTGGCACCGATGTCATCGACACTCTCACCGTCTTCGAGCAGGACTGCGATGGCAGTATTGACTTTGACCCCTTCGCTGCCCTCAGCGATCAGGATTTTGCCAACAACACCTTCGTCCACGGCTTCGAATTCCATGGTGGCCTTATCGGTTTCGATTTCAGCGATCAGATCACCGGATTGGATGGTATCGCCTTCCTTGACCAACCATTTGGCCAGGGTGCCTTCTTCCATTGTCGGGGAGAGGGCGGGCATGAGGACTTCGATGGGCATCTTTTAGCTTCCCTTAATCATGCCATGTCCGAAGACATGTGTTCGATTTCGAATGCTTTGTGCGCCACAAAGGAAAGCTCGTGCTCCCGTAGCGACAAAAGGAATAGTTTATGATCTTTCACCCTGTCGTCGAATGGTGCAGGCACTCTATCGCGCACGGCACGGATCGTCGGCGCAGTTGCTGACGACCAAAAGAAGCCGTTCGGCATAACCGCGCCATCGTCTTCTGTGTCAACGCTTTCGCGGGTGATCTGGTCGCCATTTGATCCAAAGACGTCTTCCGACATCGTCAGGCCAATGACATTGGTGAAAGGGAGCGTGAGGCCATCGCCCGCCCCCGCGCTACGCAGTCGCACGTTCAGAGTTCCGTTCTGGAAGGAATATCCCTCGAGCAAAACGAAACTCCCGTGCTTTGGTGAAAGCGTGAGCTGGGGTTCGATGGCCTCAAACATGTCTTACCGGTAAGTCACTTGCTTCACAGCGGCGACCACTTCATCGGTGGTGATCAGAGCGTGGCGTTCCAGGTTGGCGGCGTAGGGCATGGGCACATCCTTGCCGGTGCAGGTGATCACTGGGGCATCCAGATAGTCAAAGGCCTGCTGCATCACCTCAGAGGCGATGTAGCTGCCAACGGAGCCCTGGGGCCAGCCTTCCTCTACCGTGACCAGACGGTTGGTCTTCATCACCGATTTGATCACAGTGGGCAGATCCATGGGCCGCAGGGTCCGCAGATCGATGACTTCAGCATCAATGCCCTCTTCAGCCAGCTTATCCGCGGCCTCTAGGGCGTATTGCATACCGATGCCAAAGGAAACGATGGTGGCATCCTTGCCTTCCCGCCAGATCCGTGCCTTGCCAAAGGGAACGGTGAAATCGTCCATTTTGGGCACGTCGAAAGAGCGACCATAAAGGATTTCATTTTCCAGAAAGATCACCGGGTTCGGATCGCGGATCGCGGATTTCAGCAGGCCTTTGGCGTCTGAAGCGGAGTAGGGCATCACAACCTTGAGGCCGGGCACCTGCATGTACCAGGCGGCATAGTCCTGGCTGTGCTGTGCACCAACGCGGGCAGCGGCGCCATTGGGGCCACGGAACACCATGGGCGCGCCCATCTGACCGCCTGACATATACAACGTCTTGGCGGCGGAGTTGATGATATGGTCGATCGCCTGCATGGCAAAGTTGAAGGTCATGAACTCGACAATGGGGTTCAATCCGCCAAAGGCAGCACCAGTGGCGATGCCGGCAAAGCCGTGCTCGGTGATGGGGGTGTCGATGACTCGCTTCGGGCCAAATTCGTCCAGCAGGCCTTGGCTGATCTTGTAGGCGCCCTGATATTCGGCCACCTCTTCGCCCATCAAAAAGACGTTCTCATTGCCACGCATCTCTTCCGCCATGGCGTCACGCAGGGCTTCGCGCACGGTGGTCTTCACCACTTCCGTGCCCTCTGGCCAATCGGGGCTGTCGTCCACTTCGGGTGCAGCCACAGCCGCGGAAGCAGCGACGGGGGCTGCGGGCGCCGCAGGTGCCCCGGCCGCCGGCGCTTCACTGCTCGCCGCAGGCGCTGCATCCAGGCTTTCCCCCTCTTCGACGAGGACGGCAATCGGTGTGTTCACTTTCACGCCTTCGCTGCCTTCGGCGATCAGGATCTTGCCGATCAAGCCTTCATCAACAGCTTCGAACTCCATCGTGGCCTTATCCGTTTCGATCTCGGCCAGAATATCGCCAGAGCTCACAGTATCGCCTTCCTTTACCAGCCATTTGGCCAGTGTGCCTTCCTCCATGGTTGGCGACAGGGCGGGCATCAGAATTTCAGTTGCCATATCTTATCTCTTCCCCTCAGGCGTAGATGTCGGTCCAGAGCTCTTCGAGCGCTGGTTCCGGGCTGGTGCGGGCAAATTCAGCGGATTGATTCACCACCTCTTTGATCTCTTTGTCGATCGCTTTCAGATCGTCTTCGGTGGCATGTTTGCCTGTGAGCAACATATCGCGCACCTGTTCGATTGGGTCACGTTCGCTGCGCATCTTTTGCACCTCTTCACGGGTGCGGTACTTGGCCGGATCCGACATCGAATGGCCCCGGTAGCGATAGGTTTTGACCTCAAGAATATAAGGCCCTTTTCCTGCTCTGCAGTGGGCTGTGGCGCGCTCACTTGCTGCCTTGACGGCCAAAACGTCCATACCGTCAACCGCTTCTCCGGGGATGCCAAAGGCCTCGCCGCGCGTATAGATATCCGGGGTCGAGGTCGAGCGAGCCTGGGCTGTACCCATGGCGTATTGGTTGTTCTCGATGACAAAGATCACCGGCAGATCCCAGATCGCCGCCATGTTGAAGGTCTCATAGACCTGGCCCTGGTTGGCTGCACCATCACCAAAATAGGTGAAGGTCACGCGGCCATTGCCCTTATATTTGTCAGAGAAGGCCAGACCAGCGCCCAGCGGCACCTGAGCCCCAACGATACCATGGCCACCGTAGAAATGTTTCTCTTTTGAGAACATATGCATAGAGCCGCCTTTGCCTTTTGACAGGCCACCTTCGCGTCCTGTTAGCTCAGCCATGACACCGTCTGCATCCATGCCGCAGGCCAACATATGACCGTGATCGCGATAAGAGGTAATGCGCTTGTCGCCTTCCTCCGCAGCGGCCTCCAGACCGACAACGACCGCTTCCTGGCCGATGTAGAGGTGACAAAAGCCCCCAATCAAACCCATACCATAAAGCTGACCGGCCTTTTCCTCGAATCGTCGGATCAACAACATGTCGCGGTAGAATTTGGTCAGTTCCTCGGCAGAAACATTTGGTTTCTTTGTGCTTTTTCTAGCTGCCATCGGTGCGGGCTCCCCCTTGAGGCTAGATAGTTTAGTGTTAAACTAATTCATAGTTGAATTTGGCGCGGCTGGCGAGACTTTTTGTGACTTCAGGTCATTTCACCGCAGATTGGGCGCAGATCGCGGCAAAGATGCCGTGCAAGCAGGCCCGCTCGTACAGGGATTTTCTATCGTTGCATGAGGATCAAACCTGTTCAACAGCCCAGTAGATTAGCTGTGCCACAGGAGAGGTGCAAAAAGGGTTTATCGGATGACGATTTCGTCAGCGCGCAACAGGCCAAGAACCGAACGGGCCTGTTCATCCAGCAGATCAAGATCCAGGTAATCATCGGAGAGGCGGTGGGTGAGATTTTCGATCTCGGCGATCTCAACCTTCAAACGATCAAGATCCAGACGAAGCTCATCGGCTTCTGCCTGGATCTCAACCCGTCTGAACAACCCGAAATCACCCTGAACCGCCGCGAAGGTAAAATATGCGCCCAGCGCAAATGCGACGACGAAAAAGGTAAACGAACCTAGGGAAGGCCTGTTGCTTCGGGTCAATGGAAGTGCCTGTATGTTTACTGCTCAAGTCTGCTAGCGGGCCAGTTGTTCCAGCCTCTGACCCTGTTATGGCACAAGTGATTCGCTTTGTGAATCCCCTTTTGTCTCCAAGGGGATAGAATTTTTCCTGTTAACACTTTGTTAGGAAATTTTCGCGCGCGAGCAGAGGGATAGCCCCAAGAAAAGAACCGCCGACCAAAGAAGATCTCTGATCGGCGGCGTGGTTTTTGGTCCCGTATATGTGGCAGAGGCTCAGCAACGAGCCCGGAGAACTCAGCTTTCCAGCGCGGCAACACCAGGCAGAGTCTTGCCTTCCATCCATTCCAGAAAGGCACCGCCCGCTGTGGAGATATAAGTGAAGTCCCCAGCCGCACCAGAAGCATTCAGGGCAGCGACGGTATCGCCTCCTCCTGCAACAGCGATGAGCTGGCCTGCACGGGCCAGGGCGGCGGCTTTGAGAGCGGCTGCATTGGTGGCCGCATCAAAGGGCTCGAATTCAAACGCGCCAAGCGGCCCATTCCAGATCAGGGTTTTGCTCTGTTCAAAGATTTCATTGATCACTTTCACGCTCTCCGGACCTGCGTCTAGGATCATGCTATTGTCTGGGCATTGATCTGTTGGCAGGACTTGATGCGGCGCGTGGGATTCAAATTTTTCTGTGACGACGACGTCGCTGGGCAGTATGATCTTGCAGCCCGTGCTTTCGGCCTTGGCCATGATCTTGGCCGCAGTATCTTTCATCAGCCGTTCTGCCAGAGAGACGCCCACCGATAGGCCTTTCGCCACCAGGAAGGTATTGGCCATACCGCCGCCGATGATCAGGTAATCTACCTTCTCCACCAGATTGCCCAAGAGCTCCAGCTTGGTAGAAACCTTGGCGCCGCCGACAACGGCCGTTACGGGGCGTTTAGGGGCGCCAAGGGCGCTTTCCAAGGCCTGAAGTTCGGCCTGCATCAGGCGGCCGGCACAGGCGGGGAGCAGGCGTGCCAGGGCCTCGGTGGAGCTATGGGCGCGATGGGCCGCAGAAAAGGCGTCATTACAGTAAACGTCGCCCAGCTCAGCCATGCCGGCGGCCAGAACCGGATCGTTCTTGGTTTCGGCCGCGTGGAAGCGGGTGTTCTCCAGCAGCAGCACTTCGCCGGGTTGCAGGGCGCTTGCGGCCTCCTTGGCGCCTTCGCCTACGCAATCGGCAGCAAAGCGCACAGGGGTTTCAAAGGCGCGCTCCAGCGTCGGGACCAACTGGTTCAGCGACAGGTTCTCGCGGCGTTCCCCGCCAGGACGGCCAAAATGCGCCAGCAGGATCGGGCGGCCTCCGGCGGCCAGGATGTCGCGTACGGTGGGGGCAATGCGACGGATCCGAGTGGAATCGGTGACCACACCGTCGACAAGCGGTACGTTGATGTCCACACGCACCAGGACGCGTTTGCCTTTGAGATCCATGTCGTCGAGTGTTTTCCAGCCCATCAGAGGCTCCTCTGTGCAAATATCGCAGGTAATTACGCTGTTCTTTCAGCGCTTTTTAGCCATCAGTCAATGCTCCCTTGGCAATTGCGAGCGCTACCCTTAACTATCGTTGCAAATTTTGCAGACAGGAGGGCCTCATGGCCGAGTACAAAGATCCAGAAAACACCGTCATCATCGAGCTGAAAGATGGCAATGTTGTCATCGAGCTGCTGGCCGATGTGGCCCCTAAACATGCTGAGCGCATGAAAGAGCTGGCACGCGGCGGTGAATACGACAACGTCTGCTTCCACCGTGTAATCGACGGCTTTATGGCGCAGACCGGTGATGTGGCCAATGGCGACATGGAAGACGGGTTCAACCTACGCTCAGCCGGCACCGGTGGCTCCAGCCTGCCCAACCTGCCTGCTGAATTCTCCAGCCTGCCACATGATCGCGGCACCCTGGGTGCTGCGCGCTCTGCCAACCCGGATTCGGCCAACTCGCAGTTCTTTATCAACTTCAACGACAACCACTTCCTGAACGGTCAGTACACCGTCTATGGTCGCGTCATTGAAGGCATGGAGCACGTCGACGCAATCACCCGTGGCGAGCCCCCTGCGAGCCCCGACCGCATGATCAGCGTCAAGGTGGCCGCAGATGTTTAAGCTCGCAGCCGCATTTTCCCTGCTGGCCAGCTCTACGCTGGCTGCGGGTCTGGAAATTCAGATCGAAGGCGAGGCCAATGGCACCGTCAAAATCGATCTGTTTGAGGATCTGGCACCTAAACACGTGGAACAGATCACGGCCTTGGCGGCAGAAGGCAAATATGACGGGGTGGTTTTCCACCGCGTGATCGAAGACTTCATGGCGCAGACTGGCGATGTTCAGTATGGGCTGATGGGCGGCGACATGAGCCGTGCCGGCATGGGCGGATCTGAGCTTTCCGACCTGCCTGCCGAATTCTCTGAGCACCCCTTTGATCGTGGTGTCGTTGGCATGGCGCGCTCATCCAATCCGAATAGCGCCAATTCCCAGTTCTTCATCATGTTCAAGCCAGGGCATTTCCTCAACGGGCAATACACTGTTGTGGGTGAGGTCACCGAAGGCATGGATGTTGTTGACGCGATCAAGTTGGGCACTGGCGGTAATGGCTCTGTAGTGGGCAAGCCCGACATGATGAGCAAAGTCACCGTTACTGACTAAACTCAGATTTCCCCAGCGGTTTTTGCTGGGGAGATTTGACATATCAGCGAATTTTCAAACCGTGCTGGACATCCTCCAGCGCGGTTTTTTGCGACTGACTGAGCGTGCCATTTCCGTATTTGACGATGGATTGGATAAGACTGACCAGCGTATTGAAATGGGTTTGTTCGCTTAGTTTGTAGAGACGTCTGCTCAAACGCGATATGGCCTGCTGTGCCCCACCGCATTCCCCCATGATCCAACGTCCCAGCAAGACCAGCTCTTCGGCTTCTTCGTGGGGAATTTTCAGCTCTTCGCGCAGGCCCCGTATCAGGGCTTCTTTTTGTTCGGCGGTTGGAAAGTCGTCGAGTTCCAGGAAGCTGGCACCCAGCGCCGCGAGTGCGATTTTTGGGTCGTCAATGGTTTCCGCTGGGTGCAGGTTGTTTCGGCGGCGAAACCCGAACCTCCGGGCGGCGAGGCGGATATCATTTGCGACATCAAGCAGTTCGTGCCCCATCTCCGCTGCGTTTCGTGCCCGCTGGATCCAAAAATATGCGGCAGCGATGACCGCGACGGCGCCAAGAATAAATGGCATGTAGTGCTCCAAATTGATTCTATCAATAGGTGAATATTGTACACCTTTGAGCCGTGTCATGGATAGGCTGTGAAGGTAAAAAGCCGCACCAAGCAGGCTTGGCGCGGCTGAAGCATGATCTAGCCCAAAACGCAGCTGTCAGGACCGCGACCTGGGTCGAAACGACCTAGAACAGGAAGTTATCCGCGTCTTGAATCTCTGCCAGTGTCACGTTTTCGACCAGGATCGTCACATCGGAGAAGGACACCAATACGTCATCGCCCTGCTGCGCAAAATCCAGCTGGCCAAACCAAGAGGCCCCGCGACCGATGACGATTTTGTCCTGGCCGATTGCAAAGTCCAGAATTGTGTCATCCCCATGCCCCCGGTGGAACACAAAGCGATCTGCACCCGCACCACCGTGCAAAATATCGTTGCCGACCTGTCCATTCAGGGTGTCGTGGCCCTTGCCGCCATAGAGCTGATCCCAGCCGTGGCCACCGATAAGCTCATCGCTGCCACTGCGTCCGAACAAACGATCCGCGCCCAGATCGCCAAACATTGTGTCCCTGCCAACACCGCCAAGCAAACGGTCATTGCCATTGCCGCCCTTCATCAGATCATCGCCGAGGTCACCGACCAAGAGGTCGCGCCCTGTGCCGCCGAGCAGGCTGTCATTGCCATCCCCACCAAACAGTTTATCGCTGCCGTGGTTGCCTTGGATGGTGTCATTGCCGCTTTGGCCCCAGAGGGTGTCATTGCCTGACATCCCGGCAACCGCATCGTTGCCGCTCCCGGCAAAGATGAAGTCATCTATGACGCCCGATCTAACATTGCCGGTTAAGATGTTTGTACCAGAAGATCCGCTTTGCACGGAGATGGTTTTATCCTGAAATTCAATAAGTTCAACCGACAGGAGCCGGTCAATGCCATCCGCAGAGTCTACTTGGAGAAAGGATCCCAACATAGAAATTTCAGCATCAGCGAATTGATCATCAATAATGACCTTATCAACACCGGTTCCACCGTTAATGGTGTCATTGCCGCTGCCAACGTTGATGGTGTCATTCCCGCCATAGGTGAAGTATGTACTGCCGGCCAACATGTTTGAAATAATGCTGTCGTCTCCGGTGAACATTGCACTGGACCCAAGTTTGGAATCCAGTTCCCAGTACCGCAAGCTGAAATCAGAAATAGTGTATTTTGCAACACCATATTCACTGACGGAAATCGAGTTAACTGTCCAGATTTGATAGTAGCTGGAAGTAAAGTTCCCTGTCAGCGTCATGGCTGCGCCATTGCTACCAGAGATGACTAAGGTGGTTGCAGACCGATACGTCAGAGTAGGGGAGGCAAAATCTGAGCTGTTGACAAAGTTAGATGTCCAGTAACCGCTGGGATCATTGATGACAATGTTGGTCATTTTGAAAATTCCAAAAGTTTGTGTCAAAACGTTAACGTATCAATATCATCTTCACCGATGGTGTAAAGGTATGGAAACCCTTCTGGGTTGTTCTCCCCTGGGCGAGAATGGAAGCCACAAAAAAAGGCACCGAAACAGGTTTCGATGCCTTTTCAAAATTTGACTGTCAATTGGCATGGCCAATCGATCGTTGGCTTAGCCTTCGGCCTTTGCAGCGGCTGTGGCGGCTTTCACGGCAGCGGAGGGCGCGGCAGCGGCGGCTGGCGCTGCGGCAGGCATGGCTTTTTTGCCGCCTGGGGTCAGCGGGTCATCCTGACGCTGGACCGAGCCCTCAAAATGGGCGCCGCTCTCAATTGCGATGGTCTTGTGGATGATGTCGCCTTCCACACGGGCGGTGGCGGTCAGACGTACCTTCAGGCCACGAACCCGGCCAACAACCCGGCCATTGACCACAACGTCATCAGCGATCACTTCGCCTTTGATGGTTGCGGTTTCGCCAACTGTCAGAAGATGAGCGCGGATATCGCCTTCAACGGTGCCTTCGACCTGGATATCGCCTGAGGTTTTCAGATTGCCGGTAATGTGCAGATCTGAGCTGAGCAGCGATGCGGGTGGTTTTGCCTTTGGAGCAGAGGGCTTGTAGTCGCTGGCAGGGGCAGCAGGCGTCGAGGAAGCCGCCGGGGCCGCTGTTGGTGTTGCCTCGGCTTTAGGTCCGGGCTCATTGATTTTGCTCTTAGAAAACATTTCTTGCAGCCTTGATATAGATCATCGGGTTTACGGGTTTGCCATTGACCCTTACCTCATAGTGGAGGTGGGTGCCGGTGGACCGTCCGGTGGTACCCATATCAGCAATGTGATCGCCGCGCGAGACCCTTTGGCCAACCTTAACGCGCAGATTTGAGTTATGAGCGTATTTCGTCTCAATCCCAAAGGCATGCTGAATGGTAACAAGTTTGCCATACCCGGATTGCCAGCCGGCATGGGTGACGATGCCATCGGCGGTGGCAAAGATATCGGTGCCGGTACGGCCAGCAAAATCGGAGCCCTTATGCAGGCGACGGCCACCTGTTTTGGGATCGCGCCGGTAGCCATATCCTGATGACTGGCGCACATGATTGAGATTAACTGGGCTGGCAAAAGGCGCCTGCTGCGCTGCCATCCGATAGAGGTTCAACTGGTTCAACTGATTGAGAATCTGGTTGGCACGCAGCTCATCCGCGGAGGGTTCTTCACCGCGGGTGGACAGGGCTAAAGGGGTGAGCGGCCCGCCCTGACCGCTATAGCCGCGTCGCACCTGCTCCAGAATACGGTCTGGCGGCATGCCAGCATTTTTGAACATCTTGTCCAGCGGCGCTACCGAAACGGCGACGGCCTCTTCAAGCTGGCGGAAGATCTGGTCGTTGCGCTCGTTCAGCAACTCCAGTTCCAGCTCCATTTCGGCGCGCTGTTGCAGGGCATCTTGTGCGTCTGCTTCTATCTGGTCGCGCTCGGTCGCGGTTTCAGACAGAACCGTAGAGAGGAAATCCATCTGCAGGGGTGCGGCGGCCGCTGCCAGCGGCGTAGACCATTCTTCTTTGGTGCTTTCTCGGAGCTCTTCTAGTTCCGCCCGGGTGCCGTCCCGCTGGGTCATGGTCTGGCGCAGGGTGGCCTGGATCACTTCAATACCCGTTTCCAGCTCTTGGCGCCGGGTCTCAGAGGTGAGCAGTTCTGATTGCATCATCGAGATCTGCGCGAGAGCAGCATTAAACCGCTGCTGAGCTGCAAGAGCTTCCTCGGCGCGCGAGTCGCGTTCATTGGAAATCTCATTCAAACGGGCGCGATAGGTCATTTGGTCCCGTTTGGCCTGTTCACGGAAATTGCCCGCGCCAATGCTGTCCATCAAAACAATAGCAGTGGCAACGATGGCCCAGGCCACAAACAGGACCACACCACCAATGGCCACCAACTGTGTTCCGGGTCTCAACCGCACAAAGCGGGTATCAGTATCAGATTTCAAAAAGACCCGACGTTCCGGAAAGCGTCTCTCCAGAAACGCATGTATCTTAATAGCCAGACGTGTCCGCACGTTCTGATCCTTGTCCCATCCCCATCGCAGAGCCGCCGCCATCCCCAGCCGCTGAACTCTGCGCAAAATCTTTAGCCATGCAGCCCGCACCGGGCAAGTGGGAAGGCGATTTTTGGTCGTTGTTCCATCCGTTTGCCTGGGTCAACGAACATTTTGAGCGAAATACCGCCAATAATCGCGACCTGGCCCATTCGGGAAACCTCCGCAACTTTTCCCTCTCCACCGGGCGCTTTGCAGTAGGTGCAACAAAGGGTCTTTCCAAATCGTGCTGCTGAGCCCGGCCTCAGCTCGACGGTCCAATCCTCAACGAATAGGGCCAAGTCAACAGTTCAAGGGGGGAATACGCCCTAACAGCGAATGAAAAATGCGAAAGTTTCGCCGCCACTTTCGCCGCAACCCGCTCCGACAGCTCACATCCGGGCCAAGATTCCATTTCGAAAGACCTTGATGCCCAGGCCCGAAAGTGTAGCACTGTGGCTCAAGTTTTACTTGAACCGAGGGTCTTTCGAATGGGCTTGCTAGCAGGAAAGACAGCCATCGTGACCGGAGCCTCGGCACCCCAAGGCATTGGCAGGGCGATAGCTCTTCGGTTGGCTCAAGACGGTGCAAGTGTCGTTGTTGGGGACATTGACGGAACCCTAGAGATCAATGACGAGCGGCGGACCAGAAGGGAGCTGCTCGATGAGCTCGTCTCGGAAATCCAAGCGGCGAATGGCCGGGCGCTCGCCGTAAAATTGGACGTGACCTGTCAAGAAGATGTGGATGCGTGCATTGAAAAAAACAGTCTCGCAGTTCGCTCGCGTCGACGTGCTGGTCAATAATGCTGGTTCGTTGGCTGGGTCGGACAACTTCCTTTCCACAACGCCTGATCAGTGGGAAAGTAGCTTTCGCGTCAATATTTTAGGTCCGATGATGCTGTCAAAAGCCGCCATTCCTGAAATGCGCAAGGTTGGTGGCGGAAGGATCATCAATATCGGGTCAACCGGCAGCCTTGGCGCAGAGCCCGGGTTTGGGGCCTATACCGCAATGAAGCACGGGCTGGTTGGCCTGTCGAAAACACTAGCTGCGGAATTCGGCGCCGATGGCATTCTCTGTAACACTGTCTGCCCCGGCTATATAGCCACGGATATGCACAACGCCGCCAACGCGAGGCTGGCGGAGGAAAATCATGTCTCTCTCGAAGAAATCAAGGCGCAACGTTATGCCAATGTCGCTTTACGGGAGGCTGGCCTTCCAGTTGATGTGGCGAACGCTGTTGCTTACCTCGCAGGTCCGCAATCGAACTACGTAACAGGCATAAATCTCCCCGTTACCGGAGGCGTCCCTGCCGGAATTTAGGGTCGAACAATCGTAAATTTGGGCTCTTTGCTAGCCGTTGGTTGCGTTTCGCATCCAGGTCAGAGTTTGCAGAAAAATATTATTTATCATATGTTTGTTGCTGACACTGTTGTAGATCGTGGTCTGCCTCGCGCCGTTATCCCACCGGCTCACTGACCGTCTAAAGGCTCATCTCGATGGGCTGTCTCTAACAGAGGGCCTCGCCCTGACTGAAGTCAAGGGGGCGCGGGTGAACCACCCTATCCTCGCCGAGGCAATGCGCCCCATCAAAAACAAAATGAAGCACCAAAGACCCGCTCATAAAGTACATGAGTTCAGGAAGAATGCGACGATCGAGCCCTATTGGGCAGGACGCAAGACAGAGGCGCAAGGCCGAGAGGTAAAGGGTTCAACTGCGATTTCAAAACTGCAGTGAGAGGGTGGGGGCGCAGGGTATTGATTTTATTGGATGAGCGGGCAAAAGGGAACCGGTGTGCGCAGATTTTAAGTCAGACACCGGCGATTGGCTTGATTTGATCCGCGAGCGGCCAGTAGAAATCGGGTGGTATGCCGGCATCTGCGCGTTTCTCCTCGTTAAAGGGCGGCTTCAATGGGCTGCGGAAATACTTGCTGACAAGCGCATGAAAGACCTCCTTAGGGTCAAGATTGTCTCGGCCACACAGAAAGTAAAACCACTTGGAGCCATAAGCGACATGGCTGACTTCCTCAGCATAAATCACCTGCAAAGCTTCAACGGCCTGGGTGAGTTTGGCTTGTTGGAACAGCTTGATCATACCTGGGGTTACGTCCAGGCCACGGGCCTCCAGTACCATCGGGACCACCGCCAGGCGACCCATCAGGTCATCCACGGTATCCTCGGCTGCCTGCCACATGCCACGGTGTGCCGGCAGCGCACCGTAGTAGCTGCCCAGGCTTTCCAAACAATCACACATCAGGCCAAAGTGTTTTGACTCCTCATCCGCGGCCTTGACCCAGTCGTCAAAGAAGCCAATCGGCAGCGGCACATGCGAAAACCTGGCAATGATATCCCAATGCAGATCCACCGCATTCAGCTCGATATGGGCCACTGCATGTAGCATGGCAATGCGCCCGGCCTCACTGCCGGCTTTGCGCTTGGGCACGTCGCGCGGGTTCAGCAATTCTGGCTTTTCTGGGCGGGCTGGATGCAGCGGCGGTTTGGCTGTGCCAATCTCGATGGGACAAGGATCTTGCTTTCGCGCCTCGAACCAGGCTGCGGCATGGCGGCGTGATAGGGCAACCTTAGCAGCGCCGTCTGCGGTGGTGAGCACTTCGTTGGCCATCTGGGCAAGGGAGAGCGGTGGGTTCATGGAGGATCCTCATCCTAGCAGGAAAAAGTTGACACAGAAGGCGGGCGGGGCGGCTCTGCGCCCAAAAACGCAGAGCTCAGTGCGCCCCGTGCCCCGGCTTCTCTTTCACTTTTCCAAAAATATTCCGGAGTGTGAGGCAGAGCCTCACTGATGTCCGTGCAGTCTCAGAAAAACAAAACGGGGTGATCTTACCCCTTGGCCGCCAGGGTTTGGGCCGCCTCCAGGACCTCTTCCACATGACCGGGCACCTTAACCTTACGCCAGAGGCGCGCAATGTGCCCTTCGGCGTCAATCAAAAAGGTCGAGCGCTCAATACCCCAGTGTTTCTTGCCATACATGTTTTTCTCTTTCCAAACCCCATAATCCTCGCAGGTGCTGCCCTCTGCATCAGACAACAGCGGCACGGTTAGGTCGTGCTTTGCGATGAATTTATCGTGCTTTGACATCGGGTCTTTTGAAATACCAAACACAGAAGTCCCGGCATCGGCAAAGGCTTGCAGATGGGCGGAAAACCCGATGGATTCTTTGGTGCATCCCGGGGTATCATCGCGGGGGTAGAAAAACAAAACAACGGCTTGGCCTTTCAGCTCTGCAAGAGAGATTTCACCGCCGCCATCCCGGGGCAGGCAAAACAGAGGGGCCTGATCAGTTGCATCGAGCATTTATGTGGTCTCCTGAAAGGTTTAGTCCCAAACGGCTGGCGCTCAGAGCATTGAACACGAACTGTTTGGCAAGGGCTATCTGATATTGTTATGCCATCGTGGCCAAAGGATAAACACTGATCGAACCGGTTAGGGAAAATGAGGACCTCGTCGCGCACCAGGTCGATGAGCTGGTGGGCAAGCCTACGCCACGGCGCGGGCGCAGGTCTTTGCGTGCGTTACGGTGGTCCATCCGTTTGCTGGCAGTCCTCTGTTTCCTTGGCGCGGGGGGGATCTATTTTGGCATTGGCACAAGGATGGATGCACCACAGTGGCTGCGCCAGCGTCTGGAGGCCCGGATCGAGCAGGAGCTTAAGGGGCTGCAGCTTGAATTTGGTGAAATCAATTTTGTGGTAAATCGGGGCTGGCGTCCCCGCATCGGGATGCGTGACGTCACATTGCTTGCGGCAGATGGGTCGCCAATCGTGCAGCTGGCAGATGCGGAAATCTCTATGGCCATGAGGCCTCTTTTGCAGGGCAAGATACAGCCCAAACGCATTTCGTTGAGCGGGTTATACGCCAATTTGCGCCGCGAATCTGATGGGATTGCCCTCAGCCTCTCTGAGGGTGGATCGCCATTGCGCCAGGCGGCCAACCTGCCGCAGTTGATTGAGCAATGGGATCGTCAGTTTGAATTGCCGGTGCTCTCCTCGCTGACCGAAGTGGCCACCGATGGGGTCACACTGCGCTACGAGGATGTACGCATCGGGCGGGTATGGACCCTGGATGGGGGGCATGTGCGCTTCACGCGTGAGGCCCAGTCTTTGACGATTTCCTCTGGGTTCTCGGTGCTGAGCGGTCGCCAGGACGTTGGCGCTGTTGAGGCCAACTACAAATCGGATATTGGTGATGCCGCTGCTGAGTTTGGGGTTCTCATCAGTGATATTGCCAGTGAGGATATCGCCTTACAGACCCCGGCTTTGGGGTGGCTGCAGGTCCTGCGGACCTCGATCTCAGGGTCCCTGCGCGGCGGCATCAACAGTGATGGCGGCCTTTTGCCGCTTTCGGCGAGCCTCCAGATCGGCAAAGGGGTTATTCAGCCTGCGCCCGAAGCCTTGCCAATTCCGATCCACAGCGCCCACAGCTACTTTACATTTTTTCCGCTTGAGCAGCGCCTTCAGTTTGACGAGCTGAAGATCAGCAGCGGCTGGGGTTCGGGCACGATGGAGGGCAATGCGGAGCTTGCAGGAATACGCGACGGCCGTCTGACAGATCTGGTGGGACAGTTGCGGTTCACCGACCTCACTCTCAACCCCCGCGGGCTGTATGCAGAGCCCCAGATTTTCCAAGGTGTTACGGTGGACTTCCGACTGCAGCCGGACCCCTTCCGCTTTCAGCTTGGGGAAATGCTGGTCGAGCACGAGGGACGGCAGATTCGTTTGGATGGTAAGCTTGAAATTGGTCCAGAGGGCTGGGAATACGGGCTGGATGCGCGTTCTGACCGCCTGGATCTGGCGCAAGTGAAATCTCTATGGCCTGCTGGTGCGGCCGAAAAACCCCGCCAATGGGTGCTGGATAATGTTTTTGAAGCTCAGGCCCAGGACGTGAATTTCGCCCTGCGGGGTAAGGGGCGCGCCAAGCCGTTCTATGCACTGGATGCAAATTTCACTGGGGCAGAGGTCAAATTCCAAAAGCATATGCCGCGCGTGCGGGGCGGGGCCGGTCATTTCAGCCTTTATAATACGCGGATGGTCGTTGTGGCTTCTGAGGGCGTGGTCACGGCAGATGACGGTGGTTCCGTGCAGGTGGCGGGGACGTCCTTTATCATTCCAGATACTTCGGTGCGCGATGGCACTCCGGGAATCGCGCGCGTGGTGGCTCAGGGCTCTGTCACGGCGGGGTTGTCTTTGCTCAATCGTCCACCGCTGTCGATAATGGACAAGGCGCAGCTGCCGGTTGATTTGGCTGCTGGACAGGTGCGCGTTGTAGGAACTCTTGCATTGCCATTGAAACCAAAGGTCGCGCCAGAGGAAATCTTGTACCACTATCAAGGCACAGTCACTGCGGTGGAGAGCGCGACCCTGGTCCCCGGACATGAGGTGGCGGCCCAGTCTCTGGCGCTAAGCGGTGATCAGGGGCAGGTGAGACTCTCTGGGGCAGGCAGTCTGTCCGGTATTC
The DNA here is from genome assembly GCF_000152965.1 of Roseobacter sp. MED193. Classification (GTDB taxonomy): domain Bacteria; phylum Pseudomonadota; class Alphaproteobacteria; order Rhodobacterales; family Rhodobacteraceae; genus Pseudophaeobacter. The sequence continues at coordinate 149,794 of NZ_CH902583.1, forward strand.
CGGTCAGTGCCACATGGAGCCAGAACGTGGGGCCAAAGGCGAGCCCGGCAAGTTCGGTGACGGGTGAGATCGAAATCAACCAACAGGCCTTGGATACCTTTCAGATTGGTCTGCCCCGCGGCACTCTTTCAGGTCAGGGGTTAGGCCGTTACCAGCTTGATCTTGTCCCAGAGAAGCCGCCTCAGTTGCGGTTCTCCTCTGATTTGGTGGGCACTGATTTGCGCATTCCACAGATTAGTTGGCGCAAACCTCCGCAAACTGCGGGGCGTTTGGACATGGATGTGACTCTGTCCACCCCGGTTAAGATCGATCGGCTGGCCCTTGAGGCGCCGGGCCTGCAGGCCCGGGGCTGGGTGAGCACCAAGGAAAACGGCGGGCTTGGTCAGGCCAACCTGAGCACAGTTACTGTTGGCAACTGGATGCGAGGAGCTGTCAGCTTTATTGGCCTGAACAACGGTTTGGCCGAAACGCGCATCACTGGCGGAACCCTTGATCTGCAAAGGGCACCGTTTTCCGGGGAAAGCGGCAGCAGTTCAGGCGACAGCTCGCAGACTGGTCCCATCACCATGCGGCTCGACCGCTTGCAGGTTACCGAAAGCATTGCCCTGACCAGCTTTCAGGGGAAGTTCTCAACACGCGGCGGGCTGAATGGGCAGTTTACCGGCAATCTCAATGGGGCCACAGCGGTTTCTGGTGTTGTGGTTCCAAAGCCAGGCGGGATTGCCACCCGGATCCGTTCGGATGATGCCGGCGGAGTCTTTCAGGCCGCAGGCATCCTGCGCCATGGCCGCGGCGGGAGCTTTGACATGACTTTGCTGCCGTCGAAACAGCCCGGAGAATATGACGGCGAGATCAAAATCAAGAACACCCGGATCAAGAATGCCCCCTCCATGGCGGCCCTGTTGAATGCGATCAGTGTTATTGGTCTGCTGGATGAGCTGTCTGGCGGAGGCATTTTGTTCACTGGGATGGAGGCAAAGTTCCGGCTCGGCTCGACGCATTTGGTGCTCCATGAGAGCAGCGCAGTTGGCCCATCTATGGGGCTGTCGATGGACGGGATTTATGATTTGAAAACCGGCGCGCTAAATATGCGTGGTGTGATCTCGCCCATCTACATCATCAATGCGATTGGTCGGGTCGTTGCTCGGAAGGGGGAGGGGCTGTTTGGCTTTGCCTTCAAGCTAAGGGGCACCTCGGATGAACCGAAGGTCAGTGTTAACCCCCTATCGGCCCTCGCCCCCGGAATGTTCCGGGAGATTTTCCGCGGCAAGGCGCCCACCGTTCCAGGTGCGCCACAGGAAGAAACACAATCCCAGCCAGTTTCGCCGCCCAGCTCCAGAGGCGGGGATCGGTGAAGCCGCTGAGCGCCTTGTTGTGTCTGTCGGACCCGACAGCCATGGCCAAGCCGGAACAAAGGCCTTAAAGGGGCGCCATGAAACTGAGTGATTTTGATTTCGACCTCCCCGACGCGTTGATCGCCACCCGCCCGGCGACACCGCGGAGCTCTGCTCGCCTGCTTGTGGCGACGCCTGACCAGATGACGGATGGGCATATTGGGGATCTTGTTGACCTGTTGCAACCAGGAGACCGACTGGTTCTGAACGACACGAAGGTCATTCCTGCGCGGCTGTCAGGTCTGCGCCATCGCGATACCGCACAGGGGCGGATGGCTGCCAAGATCGAGGTGACCCTGCTGGATCCCAAGGCGGATGGCAGCTGGTCGGCCTTGTTGAAGCCTTTGAAGAAGGTCAAAATCGGTGAAACAGTTGCGTTTTCTGACGCTCTGACAGCCGAATTGGTTGGCGTTACCGAAGGGCAGGGTCTGTTGCGTTTTAACCTTGTAGGGGATGATTTTGATGCGGCGCTCAACGCTGCAGGCGCTATGCCGCTTCCGCCCTATATTGCGGCCAAACGCGCCGCTGATGATCAGGATAAGGAAGATTACCAAACCGTCTGGGCGCGCCACTCTGGTGCGGTCGCCGCGCCGACGGCCTCACTGCATTTCGATCAGGACCTGCTGGCGGTGCTGAAGGCAAAGGGCGTGCAGTTCACCTATGTGACCTTGCATGTGGGGGCGGGCACCTTCCTGCCGGTGAAGGTCGAAGATGTCACCAGCCATAAGATGCATGCGGAATGGGGCCGGGTCAGCGCTGAGGCTGCCGCCGAGATCGCCGCGACCAAAGCCGCCGGAGGGCGTGTTATCCCTGTCGGCACCACCGCCCTGCGGCTGATTGAAAGTGCGGCGCGTGGCGGCACCGTTCAGCCCTGGGAGGGCGAGACGGATATCTTTATCTATCCGGGGTTTGTCTTTCACGCGGCAGATGCCCTGATGACCAATTTTCACCTGCCCAAATCCACCCTTTTGATGTTGATCTCGGCATTGATGGGGCAGGATCGTGTGCGCGAGATCTACGAGCACGCGGTAAATAGTCGGTATCGTTTCTTTTCTTATGGCGATGGGTCGCTTTTATTGCCCCAAGAGACGAATACGCCGCAGAAGTGACGCGAATGAAGGTAGACAAGCAAGGATACGATCCGCTCTGATCAGAGCAGGATACCGTGCTTTGTTCGTATCTCACATCAACCGACACTTGCCTCTGAAATCCGGGGCACCCCCGTCACTAACACCAGACGGGCCAATGCTGCTGCTGTAACATCTGTTTCGCCAGCCCCGTGCCCGACCACAAAGGAGAGACCGCAATGCTCCAGGTTTTGTCGAGCGCTTGGGCGCTGCTTTTGGGCATGGGCATGCTGATGATCGGCAATGGCATGCAGGGCACCATTCTAGGTGTGCGGGGCGCGTTAGAGGGGTTTTCAACCCTTGAGATGTCTTTTGTGATGTCGGCCTATTTTATCGGCTTTCTCGGAGGCTCGCGGCTCGCGCCTGAAATGATCCGCCGAGTTGGTCATGTGCGGGTCTTTGCGGCGCTGGCTTCGCTGATCTCTGCCGTCATGATCCTGTACCCGGCCGTGGCCAACCCGATCGCCTGGATGCTAGGGCGTGCCCTGATCGGTTTTTGCTTCTCCGGGGTGTATGTGACAGCTGAAAGCTGGCTCAATAACGCTTCGGACAATGCCAACCGCGGCAAGGCGCTGTCTCTTTATATGATCGTGCAGACGATGGGCATCGTAACGGCCCAGGCTCTGATGCTTGTCGGCGATCCGGCAGGCTATGAGACCTTTGTCATCGCGTCTGTGGTCATTTCGGTTTCTTTCGCGCCGATCCTGCTGTCGATCTCACCGACCCCGGCCTTTGAAACCACGAAACCGATGTCCCTGCGCGAACTGATGAATGTCTCTCCACTTGGTTGTGTCGGTATGTTCCTGTTGGGGGGGATCTTTTCCGCCCAATTTGGGATGAGTGCTGTTTATGCGGCTGAGGCAGGGTTGAGCCTGTCGCAGATCTCTATCTTCATTGCGACGTTTTATGTCGGGGCACTTATCTTGCAGTATCCGCTGGGCTGGATGTCGGACTGGATGGATCGTCGCGTTTTGGTCCTTGCAGTCTCTGCTCTGGGTTGTGGTGCCGCGATCCTGGCAATGATTATGGGAGGCAATTACAGCTTTTTGCTGTTGGGGGCCTTCTTGATCGGTGGCATGTCCAACCCGCTCTATTCTCTCCTGATTGCCCATACAAACGACTATCTGGACCATGATGACATGGCGGCGGCCTCTGGCGGGCTGGTCTTTATCAACGGGCTGGGCGCCATTGCTGGTCCGGTCATCACGGGTTGGATCATGAGCGATGCCATCTTTGGCCCTTCGGGGTATTTCCTGTTTATGGCTGTGCTGCTGGGGGCTTTGGCCGTCTATGCACTTTACCGGACTACACAGCGGGCGGCGATTCCCTCCGATGAGACCGGTATTATGTCGCCGATGACCCCCACTGGCTCACCTGTGGTGGTCGAGTTTGCCCAGGAATATGCCATTGAAACGGAGATCGAGGAGCAAGAAGCCGCCAATGAGGCCGGTTGATTGCGCTAACCCTATGGGGCTGTGAGGAATATTTCAGCAAACTGACCGAAATGTTGCAAATAGTGACCCTGCGTCACTTGAAAAGAACGGGCGAATGGGGCTGAACTCAACCTCAGTATAAATACGTGGAGATGGACCATGCAGGGCCCCGAAGATATCCTCAAGTTTTGGCTGGATGAGGTAGGCGAAAAAGGTTGGTATCTCGCCGACGATGCGCTGGATGAGACAATTGTTACCCGGTTTAAGGAGACCTGGGACGCGGCCTGTGAGGGAAAATTTTCCCTATGGCTGACCTATCCGTCGGGAACACTGGCCTATATCATCCTGATGGACCAGTTCCCACGCAATATGTTCCGTGGAACCGGAGAGGCCTTTTTCTCGGACCGGATGGCGCTGAGCGCGGCTAAGAATGCGATCCAGAAAAAGTGGGACTTGAAGATCGACGAACCTGCGCGACAGTTCTTCTATCTGCCTTTGATGCATTCCGAAAACCTATGCGACCAGGAGCGCTGTGTTCGGTTGATGAAAGAACGCATGCCCAAGAGTGGCGCCTCCAATATGTTGCATGCGCGGGCCCACCGGGAGGTGATCCGCCTGTTTGGCCGCTTCCCCTATCGCAACGAGGTTTTGCTGCGCAACAGCACGGCTCCGGAGAAAGACTATGTCACCGCTGGCGGCTATGGCACCACAGTGCGCAACCTGCAGGCCGCAGGCTAAGGGCTAACAGATAGCAGGGAGCCAGTAGCAGGCTCCCTGTTTTGGGTCTTATGTTTTGCCCAGGGTGCTGATCCGTTTGGCAGTGATGGCCTCTCTTGGGTTTGTACTCCCCAAGGGGGCCAAAATTTCGCGCTAGTTCAACAGTGTCGCCGCCTTTGTCGTGCAGTTTTGCAGGCGTGGCAGGCGCGTGGACATCTCGGCCGTTATACTCTGCACGGCAGCCTCCACTGCGGTCGTGACCACTTGGGCTGGCAATGCGCTCATTCTATCGGTCTCTTCATTGATCCTCGATAGCTGCTCCTCCAATCGCGCAAGCCTGAACCGCATCTCGGCACTGTCCGGGGAGTCATATTCGGTTAGGCTGCGGTTCAAATCTGCGACTTCCGCATTGATCGTTTGCAGTTGGTCATGGATCGGTGTGAAGCGCGCGCTGATTTTTCCCAGGTCCTCACTTACCCCGCGTGCAGAGGCAAAGAGCTGCCAGCCTAAAAAAAGGCAGAGCGCCAGTAACAACAATGTTGCGTTAAGCAGGGCTTTGAGGAGGTTCCAAATTGTCTTTGTCATCCAGGGAGATCTCTTTACGATTCTGGCGGAAATTCTGGCTAGTATAGGCGAAACTGCAGGGCTATGTTTCCCTAAAGACAAAAAGAGCACCGCCAGGTCTGCTGAGCCTCACGCTGTTTTAGTCCGGCGGGTTAACAGGAGAAACGCGCAGAGTCGGAGGCGATTTTCATCCAATTTGACTGAGTGTTTGCAGTTTGTCAGAAAGTAGTTTAACGGTGAACTAAATTATGTTTATCCTTTTGGTGAGGGAAGACCATGGCCGCACAAACCTATGATGTCATTGTAATTGGCGCAGGACCGGGGGGCTATGTCGCCGCAATCCGTGCGGCTCAGCTGGGGCTGAAAACCGCGATCGTAGAGCGCGAGAACCTAGGCGGCATTTGCCTCAACTGGGGCTGTATCCCCACCAAGGCGCTGTTGCGCTCTTCCGAAGTGTTTCACCTGATGGAGCGGGCCAAGGAATTTGGCCTCGGCGCTGAGAATATCACCTATGATCTGGATGCTGTTGTCAAACGCTCCCGCGGGGTCGCAAAGCAGCTGTCTTCGGGTATTGGTCACCTGATGAAGAAGAACAAGATCACCGTAGTGATGGGCGAGGCGATGATCCCTGCCAAAGGAAAGGTCAGCGTTATAACCGATAAAGGGACGCAGGAGCTGACGGGGAAGAATATCATCCTTGCCACCGGTGCACGGGCACGGGAGCTGCCTGGGCTGGAAGGGGATGGCGATTTGGTCTGGACCTACCGAGATGCGCTGGTTCCGCCCCGGATGCCCAAGAAGCTTCTGGTCATTGGGTCAGGTGCCATTGGCATTGAATTCGCCAGTTTTTACAATACCCTGGGCGCCGAAACCACTGTGGTCGAGGTCATGGATAGGGTGTTGCCAGTCGAAGATGCTGAGATTTCAGCCTTCGCCAAGAAAGCTTTTGTCAAACAGGGCATGAAGATCATGGAAAAAGCCATGGTCAAGCAGCTGGACCGGGGTAAGGGCAAGGTCACCGCTCATATTGAGGTTGGCGGTAAGGTCGAGAAGCAGGAGTTCGACACGGTGATCTCTGCCGTTGGCATTGTTGGCAATGTCGAAGGCCTGGGGCTAGAAGCGCTTGGCGTCAAGGTCGACCGGACCCATGTGGTGACAGATGAATACTGCCGCACCGGGGTTGAGGGGCTTTATGCCATTGGTGATATCGCCGGTGCGCCCTGGTTGGCCCATAAGGCCAGCCACGAAGGTGTCATGGTCGCCGATCTGATCGGCGGCAAACATGCTCATCCGGTGAAACCCGAAAGCATCGCAGGCTGCACCTATTGCCAGCCGCAGGTGGCCAGTGTCGGTTATACCGAAGCACGCGCCAAAGAGCTTGGCTATGATATCAAGGTTGGCCGCTTTCCCTTTATCGGCAACGGCAAAGCCATCGCTTTGGGGGAGGCCGAAGGACTGGTTAAGACCGTGTTTGATGCCAAAACCGGGGAACTCCTGGGGGCCCATATGGTCGGGGCGGAAGTTACCGAACTGATCCAGGGCTATGTGGTCGGCCGTCAGCTGGAAACCACCGAAGAAGACCTGATGAACACTGTCTTCCCGCATCCGACGCTGAGCGAGATGATGCACGAAAGCGTTCTGGACGCCTTTGACCGCGTTATTCATATGTAGGTTGGCCAGATCAGTGAGATGTTAAATTCAAGGCGCGCGTCCCGTAGGGGGCGCGCGTTTTTTCTGTCAGCACAGAGATGTCGCTAAAATCTACCTAAAGCCTTTGAAACAATCTCGGCAAATGCGGCGTTCTGGCCGTATTGCTCTCAATTTCTTGCGTAAGTCTGCGGGCCTGTGGATCGGAAAATGGAGCCTTTGGAATGAATATTGAAGCTGTTGCAAACACGACATTTTCAACTCTGCGTGCCGTTTTGGGCCTGTCGAGGTGGTCCCATTCTGACAAAATGGCAGCACTGCGGAGCTGGCACTCCGAGGTGGCCCAGTCTAAAGGTGGGGTCTAAGGGCAGGGCGCAGCTGCCCTCAACCCAAGAGGGAGTCGCAGCCAATGACATCGCAGCGGAGCACCACAGACTGGCCAACTATTTTTGCCATCTGGGCTGCGGGTCTGGGTGTTGCGGCGCAATACGGAAAAATCAGCATCATCTTTGATCGTATGACGCTGCTCTATCCAGATGCAGGAACTTCTATCAGCTTTACGGTCTCCTTGGTGGGGCTCGTGGGGATCATTTTGGGGTTGGTAGCAGGGCTGTTTGTCAGCAGCTTTGGCTATCGGCGCAGCCTCGTCTGGGCGCTTTGGGTGGGGGCTGGGATGTCTGCCCTGCAAGCGCTGCATCTGCCCTTTGGCCTGTTTCTTGCCAGTCGCCTGATTGAGGGGTTATCGCATCTGGGCGTGGTGGTTGCGGGGCCGACATTGATTGCGGCGCTCAGCTCTCACCGCGATCGCGGACTAGCGATGACTCTTTGGAGCACCTTCTTTGGCGTCGCATTCACCCTATTGGCCTGGCTTGGTCTGCCGCTTGTTGCCGGGTTTGGCCTCTTGTCGCTTTTTGCGGCACATGCTGTGATCATGGCTGGCTTGGCGCTCTGGCTTGGATTCGCGCTACGGGATGTGCCGGTGCCACCGCGCACTGCGTTTCCCAGGCTGGGTAGCCTGCCCGGGATGCACCTGCCGGTTTATCGTAGCCCCTGGATCGTGGCCCCCGCTGCGGGCTGGCTGTTCTATACCTGTTGCTTTGTTTCTATCCTGACGGTGATCCCCCCCTATATCGCAGAAGATCTGCGGCGCTTTGTTCTGGCGGCCATGCCACTGGCCAGCATTGCCAGCTCTATGATCCTGGGGGTGTTTTTGCTTCGCCGGATGTCGGGTGTGAAGGTTGCGCAGCTGGGCTTTGTGCTCTCGGCCTGTGGCGTACTGTGGCTTTGGATCCAGCCTGGCGATCCGATGGCCTGCATTGCGCTTGCCGCAGCCATGGGGTTGGTGCAGGGGGGGTCTTTCGCCTCGGTGCCCCAGCTCAACCTTGGCGATGCAGAGCGGGCGCAGGCCGGGGGCGTTCTGGCCCAGGCTGGCAACCTTGGCAATACCATTGGGACGCCCTTGATGGTTCTGACGCTCGGCCTTGCGGGATTTGCGGGGCTGATGACGGTATTGCTTTCACTGTTCTTGGGCGGTTTTCTGGTTCACCAGTTCCTAGCGCAGAAGCGAAAGGCGTAAACCCGCTTGCAGGAGGTGTCAGAGCATAGGTACAGCCACCAGATTTGGGGTGCGGCGGAAAAAATACGGGAAAATGTTCTTCTAACGTTCTCATTTTTCTGTTGGAGTCTTGCGCGACATTGCCTATCTGTAGGGCGAAGACTGGCAGCGGTGTGAACCCGTGGTGGCCAGAGTATTTGGCACGAGGGCAGTATGGCTGAGTTGAAATCCATCGAGGTGCGCGGCGCACGCGAACACAATCTCAAAAACATTGATGTGGATATCCCTCGCGATGAGCTGGTTGTGATTACTGGCCTCTCTGGCTCGGGCAAATCCTCGCTGGCCTTTGATACCATCTATGCTGAGGGTCAGCGCCGCTATGTTGAGAGCCTAAGCGCCTATGCGCGCCAGTTCCTCGATATGATGGAAAAGCCTGATGTAGATCACATTTCCGGTCTCAGCCCGGCGATCTCGATTGAGCAAAAGACCACGTCGAAAAACCCGCGCTCCACTGTGGGCACTGTGACCGAGATCTACGATTACCTGCGGCTGCTCTTTGCCCGTGCAGGCACGCCCTACAGCCCTGCAACCGGCCTGCCGATTGAGGCGCAACAGGTACAGGATATGGTTGACCGGGTCATGTCCCTGGAGGAAGGCACGCGGGGCTACCTTCTGGCGCCCATCGTGCGGGACCGCAAAGGTGAATACAAAAAAGAGATGCTGGAGCTCAGAAAGCAGGGCTTCCAGCGGGTTAAGGTGGATGGCGAATTCTATGAGCTGGACGAGCCGCCCACTCTCGACAAAAAATTCCGCCATGATATCGATGTGGTGGTGGACCGCCTAGTGGTGCGTGAAGGGCTGGAGACCCGGCTTGCCGATAGTCTGCGCACCGCTCTGGATCTCGCCGATGGCATCGCCATTTTGGAGACCGCTCCGCGTGAGGGTGATCCTGAACGGCTGACCTTCAGCGAAAATTTTGCCTGCCCTGTCAGCGGGTTCACCATCCCCGAGATCGAACCACGGCTGTTTTCCTTCAACGCACCCTTTGGCGCCTGTTCGGTCTGCGACGGGCTGGGGGTTGAGCTGTTCTTTGATGAACGCCTGGTGGTGCCCGACCAAAGCCTGAAGATCTATGACGGGGCCCTGGCGCCCTGGCGCAAGGGGAAATCGCCCTATTTCTTGCAGACCATTGAGGCGATCGCCAAACATTATGGGTTCGACAAGAACACTCAGTGGAAAGACCTGGACCCCAAGGTGCAGCAGGTCTTTTTGCACGGCTCTGGGACGGAGGAAATCCCTTTCCGCTATGATGAAGGGGGCCGGGTCTATGAAGTGACGCGCGTTTTTGAGGGTGTTATCCCCAATATGGAACGGCGCTATCGCGAGACCGACAGCAATTGGATCCGCGAAGAGTTTGAACGCTACCAGAACAATCGTTCCTGTGGGGCCTGTGGTGGCTACCGCCTGCGTGAAGAGGCGCTGGCGGTCAAGATTGCCGGTGTCCACGTGGGCGAGGTGGTGCAGAAATCGATCCGTGAGGCGCTTGCCTGGATTGAAGATGTGCCCAACCACCTAAGTAAGCAAAAACAGGAGATCGCCCGCGCCATCGTGAAGGAGATCCGCGAAAGGCTCGGGTTCCTGAATAATGTGGGATTGGAATACCTTACCCTGTCACGCTCAAGTGGCACCCTATCGGGCGGCGAAAGCCAGCGGATCCGATTGGCCAGTCAGATCGGCTCTGGCCTGACCGGGGTTTTGTATGTCTTGGATGAGCCCTCGATCGGCCTGCATCAGCGTGACAACGATCGGCTGATCACCACGCTGAAAAACCTGCGGGATCAGGGCAATACCGTTATCGTGGTCGAACACGATGAGGATATGATCCGCCAAGCGGATTACGTTTTTGATATCGGACCCGGTGCCGGCGTGCATGGTGGTGAGGTGGTCAGCCATGGCACTGCGGCGCAGGTGACGGCGGATGCTGCGTCTATTACCGGCCAGTATCTGGCGGGTGTGCGCGAGATTCCGGTGCCGGCCAAGCGGCGCAAGGGCAACAAGAAAAAGCTGAAGGTGGTCAAGGCCACTGGCAACAACCTGAAAAATGTCACAGCAGAATTCCCGCTGGGGAAATTCCTCTGCGTGACCGGGGTGTCAGGGGGCGGGAAATCTACCCTGACCATTGAAACCTTGTTCAAGACTGCTTCGATGCGATTGAACGGCGCCCGCCAGACACCGGCGCCCTGCGAAAGCATCAAGGGGTTGGAGCATCTGGACAAGGTGATCGACATCGACCAGCGGGCCATTGGCCGCACGCCGCGCTCCAACCCGGCCACCTATACTGGCGCCTTTACCCCGATCCGAGATTGGTTTGCGGGTCTGCCAGAGGCCAAGACCCGCGGCTACAAACCGGGACGGTTTTCGTTCAACGTCAAGGGGGGGCGCTGTGAGGCCTGCCAGGGGGACGGCGTTATCAAGATCGAGATGCATTTCCTGCCGGATGTCTATGTCGAATGCGAAACCTGCAAAGGTGCGCGCTACAACCGCGAGACATTGGAGGTCAAATTCAAGGGCAAGAGCATCGCAGATGTGCTTGATATGACTGTGGAAGATGCGCAGGAGTTCTTTCAGGCAGTGCCCTCGATCCGCGACAAGATGGATGCGCTGATGCGGGTTGGCCTGGGCTATATCAAGGTCGGTCAACAGGCCACAACCCTGTCTGGTGGTGAGGCGCAGCGGGTGAAACTGTCCAAGGAGTTGAGCAAACGCTCGACAGGACGGACGCTTTATATCCTGGACGAACCCACGACGGGCCTGCATTTTGAGGATGTGAAAAAGCTGCTCGAAGTTCTGCATGAGCTGGTAGATCAGGGCAATTCTGTGGTGGTGATTGAGCACAACCTTGATGTGATCAAAACCGCGGATTGGATTATCGATATTGGCCCAGAAGGCGGCGATGGCGGTGGAGAGATCGTTGCGGTCGGCACGCCTGAGACCGTCGCCAAAGAGCCACGCAGCCACACGGGGCACTATCTCAAAGAGATGTTGGCTGCCAAAAAAGTTGCAGCTGAATAGGCAAATGGCCGGGGGCTCCCCCGGCCGTCGCTTTTCTAACCTCGGGCCAGCACTGCTTTCTTGTAGGTCTGGTGGTGAAAGACTATCGGCAGAACAAACATGGCCAGGAAAATGGTGTTCAAAACCACATTGAACCAGGCCCCGACCATGTAAGAGCCAAAGCTGTCTGGGAGGTACCATGCAAAAACACCCAGCAGAATGATACGCCCTCCCACATCTGGCCGCTTGGCATAGAGCTCTTGGGTGATGCCCCAGATCAAAGCACCGAGCCCGACCAATAATCCGCCAGAAATTGCAGTCAGAACATGGGCACTGTCGCCGCTGAGGCTTTGTTGCCCGTCTAGTGGATAGTGCACCAGATCGAGAAATATCTCAAAGACCGCCCGAAGTGGGGTGATCAGAGCCAAGACCATAGCCAGCCCAAAGAGCGCAGTCGCAAGCGCAGCAGTTTTCAGCGCCTTGGTTGCAGTGTCATGTGTCATAGAAATCTCCTCTTCTGTGATTGCAGGACCCTTTCAATTGCTGCCTCTGAAAACAATTACCTCAGAGGTAAGTGAACTGGTGATGTGAACGGGATAAGGTTGCGAGAAGATAGAGGTGAGCGAACTGGATGAGCGGTTTTGGTAAGATCTTAAAAGAGTGGCGCAGTATTCGCCGGATGAGCCAGTTGGACTTGGCGCTTTCGGCTGAGGTCTCCGCCCGGCATGTTTCGTTCTTGGAAACAGGACGTGCCCGCGCCAGTCGAGACATGGCTTTGCAACTGGGGGCGGTCTTGCAGATGCCGTTGGTGGTGCAAAATCAGCTATTGCTTGCGGCAGGCTTGGCACCGGCCTTTGGCGGCGATGGTCTCAGGGACCAGGATCGCGCGCCCCTAGAGCAGGCTGTGACATGGATGTTGGAGCGCCATGCGCCCTTTCCTGCAATGGCAATTGATCATCATTGGGTTCTTAAGGCGACAAATCCACCTGCCGCGGCTCTGCTGACCGGCGCTGGGATAGAGCTGGGCGACAATTTGGTTGACGCCTTAGTGGAGAACGAGACCCTGCGCGCAGGTCTGGTCAATCTTGCGGAGGTCGAAGCGCTGACACTGTTGCGGCTGCGCAGCGAGCTTGCCCATCTGGGAAAGGCGCCGATTTTGGAACGTGCAATAGCACAATTGCAGCGACGAGTTCGGGCGCATTCCCACCCCGTCCTGCAGGACATTCCAGCTGTCATTCCAACCCACTACCGGTTCAATGGGCTGGATCTGAAGCTGTTTTCAACCCTGACCCAGTTCATCTCTACGGGTGATCTCGCCATGTCAGAGCTGCGATTGGAAATGATGTTTCCGGCGGATGACGCGACCAAAAACCTCCTTATGGAATTGTTCTGACGCTCTGATCAAACCGCAGTGGAGGTAAGGTAGGTGTTTAACAGTTTCGCTTCGAACTGGCGCAGGGCAGGGCGCACAGCATAGCCGTAGCCGACACCGCGTTTTGGGCACAGTTCTGGGAACAGGGCAAACAGCTCAGCCTGGGTTTCAGCGTCAAAGCCTGCGGTTGTCTGTGGGCCGGGATGGTAGCTTTCGCTTAAAACCCCATGGGAGGTTAGGATCTCATGCTGGTCAAACAGCAGATGGTAGTAGTCGACCCTTGCAAGGCTCAGATCGGGGCGAATGCCTGAATCGTTGATCAGATCCTTGGCCTTGGCCAGGACTTCATCTTCACCAAACAGCAGCTCGGCGAATTGGCCGGTGACAAGCATCCGATGATTGGGAGAGACCCAGAGATCAGCGTCAGCGCCAAATTGTCCCTTGGCAAAGCGGATCGGCGCAGTGGTGGCTGTGACCGGAACCTGGCTATGGCCTATCCAGCGCAGCGGTTGGAACCCGTTATCATAGGTCTGGATCATCATGCCCGGTTCCAGGTTTTCTATTGCCACCGGGCCTTGTTCCGTCTCGATCCGGGTTCCAGCCATAAAGCAGGCCTGGGCCTGGTTGATCTCGACCAGCGCCGTGTCGCTATCGCCGCTGTCGTTTTCAGTGGTGTAGTTGAAATAGACGGTTTCATCGTCCCCGTCAGACAGTACTTCAAGCGTGCCATCTGGGTTCAGTGTGATCTCCTGGCCAGTAGCCAGGGTTACGGTATCCCCGGCTGTGACGGCGATGTCATTGATATGGGTGATGGTCAGTGTGCCGCCAGAGGCATCGGCATCATTTGCCAAAACATCTAGTGTTTTTGAAGTGTTGTAGCTCAGGTCTACCTGATCATCCTGGGCAACAAAGGCGGTTTGGACGGATCCCCCGGCCACCAGAAGGTTGGTGTCATAGCTGCTGTCGGCGACATCTGCGACACCGATCTTGATTGAGTTCACCTCTCCTGCATTTACCGGTGCGGTAAAGGTCAGGGTGATAGTGAAACCGTCCATTTCTGTGTTGTACTGATCGCCAGTATTGTCGACGTAGATATTTTGGGTATCGTTTTGGTTGATATTGCCAATCGAGGCCGAGCCATCCCCGATGGTGACCTGGGCCTGAACCCCGTTGACCCAGACGCCAACCACATCGTTGTACTGCGAGTTGGAAAACTCTGGGTATTCCTCGGAGGAGAGCACAAAATCCAGCGTCAGCACATCGCCATCAGGAATGAAGTCGATCTCCATAAAGGCAGCGTCATAGGTGGCGGCGCCTGCGATGGCGTTAAAATCGCTGTCCCCATTGGTGCCGCTGGTATTGGTGCTGGTATTGCCGGACGTATTGGTATTGGTGGATCCGGAACTGTTGGTAAAGTCCGCTACATGCCCTGTGGACAAGATGACGCCGCTGTCAGCTGGCGCCACGCCAGCAACGGTGGTATCCGCGCCGGAATAGATGCCTGACGAGGCCCCATCGCCAGAATAGCTGGCGCTGACGACCGTGGTGCCATCGCCAAAAATCTCCTGAGCCATCTGATCGGCTGTGGCGGAGGTATTGATATTGAGTTCTGTGGCCGTTGGCATCTGAGATCCTGCGTTCTGTGACAGGTCGCAAAACTTCTGTGACCCGGTCTCAGGTGTCGCCGTGAACTTAGACTGAAATGTGGAAACCCGGTGCCAATTTCCTGAATTTTAATCAAATTGAAGAAATTCTTAAAAAAAACCCAGATCCTGGCGGGTAAAGGGCTTTAGGGGGCAGCAAAAAGCCCGACCCTGATCTGGCTCAATGGGGATGAGGCAGATCAGGGCCGGGCAATGAAGGCAAAAGGGCTCTTGTCGTAGTCGTTTAGGGTTAGCCGCGACCACGCTGTTCGAACCGGGGCAGCATGGCTGAGAAATCCATACCCGTGCCTTCTTCGTTTTCGACAAACTGTGTGTAAAGCGCCTGCGCCAATTCTCCCATTGGGGTATCGGCATCGGCGCTGGTCGCAGCTTGCTGGCTGAGGCGCAGATCCTTGAGCATCAGTTCCGCAGCAAAGCCAGGTTTGTAGTCATTGTCCGCAGGGGATTGCGGGCCAACCCCAGGGGCGGGGCAATAGGCGTTCATGGTCCAAGAATAGCCCGAGGAGGTGGAGACCACATCAAACATCTTCTGGCGGTCCAGACCCAGCTTATCCGCCAGGGCAAAGGCTTCGCAGGTGGCAATCATCGTGACGCCCAGGATCATGTTGTTGCAGATCTTGGCTGCCTGGCCGGCGCCGGCCTCGCCACAATGGACGGCCTTCTGCCCCATGATGTCAAACAGCGGTTCTGCCTTGGCAAAGGCATCGGCGCTGCCGCCGGCCATAAAGGTCAAAGTTCCGCCAGCAGCCCCGCCGATGCCACCAGATACAGGCGCGTCGACAAACAGCAGCTCCGCAGCAGCGGCCTGTTCGGCCACGGCGCGCGCCGAGTCCACATCCACAGTGGAGCAATCCACCAGGGCCGCCCCGGCCTGCATGGCTGGCACCACGTCGTTTGCCACAGCGCGCAGGATCTGGCCGTTGGGCAACATGGTTATGACCACATCGGCTCCGGTTGCTGCCGCAACGGCAGAAGCAGCCATTGTCACGCCCTCCACCTGGACGTCAGCCCTGTCAAAGCCAAGAACCTCGTGGCCTTCTTTGGCGAGATTGGCTGCCATGGGGCCGCCCATGTTACCAAGGCCAATAAATCCGATTTTCATATTCTATTCCTCCTCAAAACTCAGGCTATCAGCCCCGAGGGGCATAAGCATCTGACTGACAGCCGTGGCCGGAACATCCTGCTCTGCATATTGCCATTTGGGCTGGCGGTCCTTGTCGATGATTTGGGCGCGAATACCTTCGAGAAAGTCGCCCTTCTCCATAGCACGATAGGTAAAGCGGTATTCATGCTCCAGCGCCTTGTGAATGCTCAGGTTGCTCTCGCGCAGCCGGTGCAAAAGCTCAACGGTGCAGGCCATAGAAAGTGGCGCATTGCGCCCCAGTGTCTTTAGGGTCTTTTCGGCAAATTCGCTGGGCTGAGTTTGCAGCAGGGTCAGGATATCTGTCAGGGTTTCACCAGCAAAGTATCGGTCTATCTCTTCTTGCTGGAGCTGCAAGCTGCCAGTGGGAGGCTTCTGCGAGGCCACGTCAACAATCGCAGGGTCCCCCTCTTTCTCCAGTCCAGTGATGAGCAAAGGCCAATAGCTCTCGGGGATGTAGAAATCTGCAAAGCCTGCATAGATCGCATCGGCGGCCTTCATACGGGCACCAGTCATACCAAGGTATTCGCCCAGACGTCCGGTCGCCAGCGTGAGCATGAGAGTGCCCCCCACATCGGGAATAAGGCCAATGCCTGCTTCGGGCATAGAAATCTGGCTGCTGTCGCCAACGATGCGATGGGTGCCATGGCAGCCAATGCCGACACCGCCGCCCATGGTAAAGCCCTGCAGAAAGCTCACGACGGGTTTGGGGTATTTGAAGATCAGAGCATTCAGACGATACTCGTCGCTCCAAAATTTCCGGCCATAGGCGTAGTCGCCTCCGGTGCCAGTGTCATAGAGTTCGGCAATATCGCCACCGGCACAAAAGGCCTTTTCGCCCTCGGCATCAATGACAACCAGTTTGACCGCGTCGTCTGTGGCCCATTGGCGCATAGCGGCGTCGATTGCCATGCACATCTCATATGACAGCGCGTTCAGGGCTTTGCCGCGGGTGAGAGTAATGCGACCGGCCTTGCCAGTCACACGAATATTGATATCGCTCATATTTCCTCGCAATTGGCCAATACAGGCATCCAATCCAAACGGTCGCTGACCAGGGGCCTGTGGGGAGGGCCTGTGGGGCAGACCTGGCCAGCGGCTGTGGGAAGGTTTCTACTGTGCTTAGCTATGTTCGGCCAGCAAATGGCGCGCGACAATCACCCGCATGATTTCATTGGTGCCTTCCAGAATTTGGTGAACCCGCAGGTCGCGCACCAGTTTTTCGATGCCGTAATCCGCAAGATAGCCATAACCACCATGCAGTTGCAGACATTGATCAACAATTTTGGAGCCAGCCTCGGTCACAAACTTCTTCGCCATGGCGCAATGCTTGCTGGCATCGAGCGCCCCCTGATCAAGCTTCCATGCGGCTTGGCGCAGGAAAACGCGGGCTGCCTGCAGTTCGATCTCCATATCAGCGAGGCGGAATTGAAGCCCCTGGAACTGATCGATGGATTTGCCGAAAGCCTTGCGCTCTGACATATATTGCAGTGTCATGTTCAGCGCAGTCTGGGCCGCACCAAGAGAACAGGAAGAGATGTTCAGGCGGCCACCGTCCAGTCCCATCATGGCGTATTTAAAGCCCTTACCCTCTTCGCCAACCAGATTGTTGGCCGGGATCTTGCAGTCGTCAAACTGAACCTGCGCCGTGGGTTGGCTTTTCCAGCCCATTTTTTCTTCCAGCCCGCCAAAGGACAGACCTTTGGTGCCGTCCTCGACATAGACGGTGGAAATTCCTTTTGGCCCTTCCTCGCCGGTGCGCACCATGCAGACATAGGCGTCAGAATAGCCCCCCCCGGAAATAAAGGCCTTGTTACCATTCAGGGTGTAACCCTCGTTGGTCTTCTCGGCACGGGTTTTCAATGCGGCAGCGTCAGAGCCAGAACCAGGCTCGGTCAGGCAGTAGCTTAAAACAGTATTCAGCGACAAAACATCCGGCATGATGCGCGCTTTCATCTCATCGCTGGCAAAGCTGTCCAGCATCTTGGCGCACATATTGTGGATTGAC
This sequence comes from Roseobacter sp. MED193, assembly GCF_000152965.1. Classification (GTDB taxonomy): domain Bacteria; phylum Pseudomonadota; class Alphaproteobacteria; order Rhodobacterales; family Rhodobacteraceae; genus Pseudophaeobacter. The sequence goes on from NZ_CH902583.1 coordinate 167,467, forward strand.
AAAAAGGCCGCTACCGAAGGGCAGGCCATTGAGAGGGCTTCAAACACCAGTGTTGCATCGAGACGTGATAGGGCCGAGCCTCCGGTCTCCTCGCTCACATAGAGCCCGCCAAAACCCAGTTCGCCCACCCGAGGCCATAGCTCTTTGGGGATGGTGCCCTCTGCTTCCCACTGGCGCGCAAAGGGGGCGATGTTTTCCTGGCCAAATGCATGAGCCATATCAAAAATCGCGGTCTGTTCCTCGGTCAAAGCAAAATCCACGTCCTGTCCTCCCTGGCGTGTATGAATTGAACGGTTGTTTATTTAATAGCCGCCCTGAAGCTCAAGAGCAAGCTGCGCTGCTGCAAACTCGACCTGCAAGAATGGATGTGGCTTTAGCCGGACCCTTGGTTTTGCAATAGGGGTGTAGCGGGGCTTTGTTGTCGCGATTCCGCTGGGCAGCCATCGTGGGGATCCAGCGAAATCGCTCACACCCATGCGCAAATGGTCACAACGAGCGACCTGATAGAGAGCTGGTATCCGAATGTTGCAGCCCTGAAACCACGCGGTTCGCATTAGGTCTGGTTTGACCCGGCTAGGGCTTCATAGCGAAGGCCCCCTGAACCGGCCCATGGATAGTACAGGTTGCAGGCCAGAGGCCAGGCAGCAAAGCCCATCTGGATTAATACCCAGTCAGGCGGGGGGCAGAAGCTTCTGTCATAGGGGGGTCTCGATAATTTTCTGACCTGCTTTTTCAAACAACAGGGGCAGTGCGTTGGGCGGGCGCTGGCCGACGTCACCTGTGGTCCATAACACCCGCGCGGCGCGGATTATGCCGGAATGACATACCAGAACCGGCAGCGGGGCCGCTGAGGTGGCGCAGATTTCTGTGATAGTGCTTCGCACGCGCATCAGCATATCGGACCAACTCTCGCCCTGGTCTGGCGTGTTTTCTCTTGCGGGTTGCTCGGTCAAGGGTTGTCCTTCAAAAACGCCCCAATGACGTTCGCGCAACCCATTGTGTAACTTAAACTTTCGCCCTGGAAAGGCGAGCTGAGCGGTGTGCTGGGCGCGGGATTTTGGACTCGCATAGATCACAATCGGATCTGGCCATACCCTGTTTGATAGGGCGCTTGCCTGAACGCGGCCCATCTGACTGAGCGGAACATCCGTTGCTCCCGCGATAATCTTATTTGCGTTGGCGGTGGTTTCGCCGTGGCGGATCAGACAAAAGCTGCGCGATGGCAGAGGTGCAGAGGTCATAGGCGCACCCGGTCGTGAAAGAACACCTCAGCTTCGAGCCCCTCGATTAGGTAGTCTTCGGGCTGTGTGCAGAACGCAGGAGCAAAGCGCTTGGCGCCAAGACGTTTTAGCATTTTCACTTGATCGCGCAGCGGCGGATGTACGTTCCAGCGCTGAAAATACCCACCGGGGACGCTGCAAATGCCACGGGCATGGGCCGTCATATGGCCGGTGAAGACCACATGCGCGTCGCGTCCCAAACGGCCGCTTTCATGCCACGCCCGCACATAGCCCCACGCGGCCCCGCCGTCGGCATTGGGGGTGTCACAGATCAAGAAACGAGCCTGCTCCATCGGCCCACGGTGCAAAAGCGGTGCGATCTCCTGGGCATCTGCGCTAACGGCACCACTGTGCAGCGCGGCACGCAGCCTGTCTTGGCATTCAGGGTCAAGCATTACATTTTCACATCCGTAGCGCCGGATCAGATGCAGTGCTATTTCGCCCGCGCGGCCAGAGGGCGGGACGGGCAAAAGCACTTGACCCTCGACCCGGTCGAGCAGGGCATTCAGTGCTTCCAACCGATCCGACTGCGGCACGTCATCAAGGTGGTAGGAGCAATCCAAGATCGCTGTCGCGGCCGGGGGGGGCACATCGAAGGTGAACCAGTCTGACTCCTCTGACCAATCGCCAGAATAGAAAAGCCCTTCTCCCAGATCGAAGTGGAACCAGACACCGCCCATGGCATGGCCATTGCGGCCGGTGGTCAGGGTGACGCCGTTTATCAGCGTCTGGCCCTGTTCGGGCAGCAGATGAACCTTGGCCGCAGGCGGCAGGGCTTTGGCGGTTTGCGCCGTTGCATAGATGGGCAACCCTGCCTCTACAGCATGGGAGGCGCCACCGATATGATCGATGTGATCATGGGTGATGAACACCGCATCTGCCCCCTCAAGCCAAGCGGGATCGAAATGCGCGTTTGCCTCCGGGCCAAAGCCGCAGTCAAGCAGCCAAATCCGATCATTCACGGTCAGTTGCATGCAGGCAGGGCCTTTGTCCCCGATGCCGGAAAGTAGTCGTATGCTGTGCATTTAATCCTCTGAAAAGGCCCAGGGTGTGGTGATTGTGAGGCCCAGTTGCGCCCCGACTTCGAAGCGCGCGCGGGTTTCTGCAAACAGGCGCGCGCCGCATTCGGTTACCGTTTCCAGGAGGTATTTACCCCCCATATAGGTGACCCGCGCGACCTCGCTGCGCAGATCGCCACTCTCTGTGATCGTCAGGTTTTCTGGCCGCAGGCAGACATGGCTGATCCGCGCCTCTTGCGGGGCCGATTGCACCGCAACCTCAGCCCCCAGTATCCGCGCTTGCTGTGAAGCTCCGGATTGCTTGACCTCTTGGACCGGCACCACAGTCCCGCGTCCGACGAATTCAGCAACAAAGCGATTCTTGGGCCGTTCATAGAGGGTTTGCGGCGTGTCGAACTGCTGAATGCGGCCTTGATCCATCACCGCGATCCTGTCGGCCATCGCCATGGCTTCTGCTTGATCATGGGTGACATAGACCATTGTTGCGCCCGTGCGTTTGTGGAAATCGCTAAAGACTCCCTGCATCGTCGTCCTCAGCGCCACATCTAGATTGGCCAGGGGTTCATCCAACAGCACAGCGCAGGGATCAGAGACAAGGCAGCGCGCCAAAGCCACCCGCTGCCGCTGTCCGCCCGAAAGGTCAGAGGGCATCCGGTCGGCGTATGCCTCAAGCCCCGTTAAGGCGAGCGCTGCATCGGCATGTCTGGCGATCTCGGCCTTGGCAAACCTGCGGATCTCAAGCGGGTAGGACACGTTCCGCCGCACCGACATATGTGGCCAAAGCGCGTAGGATTGAAACACAAACCCGATGTTGCGCTCTTCGGGGGGAAGGTTCGCCCCTGTCTGGGCATTGGCCATTTCCCGCGTGCCGATGCGAAGGCGGCCGGTGCTGGGCTCTTCGAAACCTGCTAAGATGCGCAAGAGGGTGGTTTTGCCACAGCCAGACGGCCCCAATAGCGCGATGAACTCACCGTCGTTAAACCGGGTTGTGATGTCTTGGAGCGCAGGTGTGCCCGCGAATGTCTTGCCGACCGAAGACAGGTCTATGTCTGCCATGGGACAACTCCTTTGGGAAAGCGGCGTGAATACACTTGGATCAGGGCCATAAGAACGACGACCACAAAAACGATGGTCATCGCCAAGGCGCTGGCCATGCCGGTTTCGCCACTGTCATCGAGATTGAATATCACCACGCCAAGGGTTTCTGTGCCCGAAGACCACAAGAGCGCAGAGACCGTGAGTTCGTTAAACGCGGTCAGAAAAACGAGGATTGCCCCTGCCGCCGCTGCTGGTGCGGAAAGGGGAAAAACCACATCGCGCAGCCGCCGGTAGAGGGAGGCTCCGACGGACTGTGCAGCCTCGTCCATGCCTGGATCAAATTGCTTCAGGCTTGCCTGTACCGGGCGGAACATCACGGCAAAGAAACGCGCGAGGTAGGCCAGAAAGATGATCCAGATGGTGCCGTATAGGGTGGCCTCGGTGAAGGGGAGCTTGATCAACAATAGGATCATGGCAATCGACAGGACAACACCTGGCAGCGCGTAGGGCAGATCAAGCAGGCTGTCAAAAAGCCGCGCCAACCGCGTTCTGCGACGCTCCATCAGCCAGGCCAGGGGGAGGCAGATCATGACCAAAGCGACAGAGGCACCCGCTGCGAGCCCAAAAGAATTGGTCAAGGCGCGCGCGGTTACGGGCTGTCGGAACAGCACCTCGTACCACGAGGCAAGCGTCACCGTGTCAAAGCGCAGTGCCACGCCGTAGGCAGGCACCAGAGATGTTGCCAAAAGGCCGAACATGGGCAAGACAAGGATGGCAAAGACAACCGCCCATAGGAGTATCTCAACGGGTAGGCGGGCCGCACCCAAGGGCAGGGCCAGCGGGCGGGAGGTGCTGCCAACAAGATGCAGTTTCTGGCGTGACTGACACAGACGCTGCAGCACGATGCCCGCCACGGCCACTGCTCCGATCAGCATTGCCAAAATCGAGACTTCAGCCAAAACGGTTGTCCCCATACCGGCCAGCTTTTGATAGACGAGCGTTGGTAGCGTTGCATATCCTGCTGGAATGCCCAGCATCGCCGGAATGCCAAAGTTGCCAAGCGCGGTAACAAAGGTAATGGCCGTGCCCGCTGCAAGACTTGGCAAGGTCAGCGGCATCACGACTTGCCACCATGTGCGCAGACCTTTGGCACCGCTGATCCGGGCGGCCTCAACAACGTCTTGTGGGATCGACCGCAGACCAGCGCGCAGAGTCAGAAAGATGATCGACATATGCTGGATCCCCAGCAAAAAGATGATCCCTTCCGGCGAATACAGCGGCTGCGGCGCACCAAGCGGTGGTGCGATGCCCAGTGTCTTTAGCAACACCGAAGAGGGCCCCATGATCTGTGTCCAAGACAGCGCGGTGATCTGCGGCGGGATCATCATCGGGATCATCAGACAAAAGACCAGGGCCGGCTTGGCCCGCAGATTTGTCAGCGCCACGAGAAAGGCAAAGGCCGCGCCTAGAAGCAAGGAAACCAAAGTGCCAAAACCGGCCGTGATCAGCGAATGTTTGAGCGCGCTCAAGGTGGCAGGCTGCGCGAGCACGTTACGCATAAGGGCAAGGCTGGGATGGCCTTGATGGGTGATGCCCTCAAGAAACAGGCGCAGGACCGGGGCGAGCGTCAGACAGATCGCGATAACCAGAATGGCAGAGAGCAGCCGGGCTTCGGACCGGCTACCCCCTTTTTGTTGAGCGGCGCTCATCAGTCAGCGCCGAAAAGCTCTGAGAACTTGGCCTTATTGGCCTCGGCGTTTGCAAGGGCTTCGGCAGGGTCAAAGGCCATCAGTTTGATGTCTTCACGGGCGGGAAAGCCTTCTGGGACGCCCATACCGTTCCGGGCAGGGATATAACCCATGTCCAGAACAAGCTCTTGGCCTTCGGAGCTGAGGAGGAAGTCGACAAATTTTTCTGCGCCATCAATGTTCTTGGCAGAGGACATGATCGCCACCGGTTCGGTCACATAAGAAACACCTTCCTCAGGGAAGACGAAATCAACGGGCGAGCCCTGGGCCTTGTTACGGATCGCAAGGAAGTCAACGACCATGCCGTAGGGTTTTTCGCCCGAGGCTACAGCCTTGAAGGTCCCGCCATTGCCGCCCTGAGCACGAGCCTCATGTGCCGCGAGGTCTTTGTAGTAATCCCAGCCGAGCGTGGCATTGCCTGTCAGCGTGGCAAGGTGGATCAGTGCGGCACCGGAATAAAGCGGCGAAGGCATCGCAATTTGCCCCTTGATGGAGGCCTCTGAGAGGTCTTTCCAAGAGGTCGGCGCAGTATCAACGCCGGTATTGTAGACGATCCCAGTGGTGATCAATTTGGTCGAGTGGTAGTAGCCGTCGGCTGAGTAAAGCGCTGCATCATAGTCTTTGGCTTCGGGCGATTGATAGGCGGTCAGAAGGCCCTCTTGCGCCATGCCTTCCAGCGTCACGGTATCGGCGATCAACAGGACATCGGGCTGTGGGTTTCCAGCTGCAATCTCGGCGCGCAGGCGTGCCATCAGTTTGGTGGTGCCGTCACGAACCCAGTCGACTTCGGTCCCGGGGTTGGCAGCCATAAAGGCATCAACAGTCCGCTGCGCATCGGCATTGGGCTGCGAGGTATAAAGAGTGATTGTGTCGGCCATGGCTGTGCTGGCCAAGAGCGCGAAAGCGGTTGATGTGACAAAGGATTTCATAGGGCTCTCCTGGGGGTTTAACTTTCGAACGAAAGAAGATCACGGTTCGCCTTATCCCTGACAAGTCTGACGGTTTTGTAACGAGTTTTTGAAAAATTTATTTATATTGCGAAGCTTAAGGTGTCTTCCTAATCTCGCGGCGTTCGCAGTTTTTCGAAGGATACCAACGTGCGACGGGATGTGACCCAGCGAAGAGAAGAGATCATTACGCGATTGTCTGAAATCGGAGTACTTTCTGCGGTCGAGCTTTCGGCTGAACTTGCCGTCTCGGTTCAAACGATACGTGCAGATCTGCGCGTTCTGGATGAGGCCGGTCTCGTTCAACGTCGCAGCGGTAAGGTACGGCTACGCAAGCCGAACGAAAACATCGGCTATCTGCCCCGCGAAGGCATAGCGCGACAGGAAAAGCAGCGCATAGCCCGGGCCGTCAAGAACCTGATCCCTGACGGCGCGCGGGTGGCATTGGGGACAGGCACAACTGTCGAGACCTGCGCGCGATTTCTCGCCTCACATAAGGATCTTTGGGTCGTGTCCAACAGCATCCACGCGGTTTGCGCCGTGCAGCAAGCCCCGGGTGTCGCGGTTGAATTGGCGGGCGGAACCGTCAGGATGCGTGACCTCGATGTGATCGGCGGGCATGCGCTCGAATTCTTTGCAAACCACCGCGTTGATTTTGCGCTGTTCAGCTGCGGTGGCTTGTCAAAGGCGGGGCAGGTGATGGACTATAACGTTGATGAAATCACTGCCCGCAAGGCCATCGCGACCTGTGGCAAGAAGCGCATTCTGGTCATGGACAGCACGAAGAACGGATTGGAGTTGGCCTGTCAGGCGGGCCATGTTTGGGACGTGGATGTCATCGTGAGTGGCGCAAAGCTGTCATCGTTTGTTATGGAAAACTGTGCACGAAACAACTGCCATGTTATCCAGGTATGACTTTAGCCTTCTTTGGCAGATACGATCACTTGATTTCTGCAGTCCTGACGCCAATCAACCAGACATCACATGCGACGCAGATGGCCAGGGAGGGGCGGAATATGCCGTCTTTCCTGTGGGTTGGATCATGTCGCCCTGGGGGGAAGGAGAGCAATACCCGGTCTAGGGGGTGTCAGCTTGAGAACAGCATTTGGCTTTCGTAGGACTTCAGGGTCATACGCGCGGTGGGGCCATAGCCATCAAGATTGGTCATAAGTTCCAAAACCTCATTCCGCGTGTCCACATCGAAAGCCTCCAGTGTTTCAGCGCCCGGATGATAGCTCTCACTCTCCAGCCCATTGCCACAGAGAATTTCATGCGCGTCAAACAAGAGATGTACGTAGGTGACCAACTGGCCATCCGCCCGCAGTCGGATCGTTGTATCGTTCACAAGATACTTCGCCTTGACCAAGACCTCTGATTGTCCAAATAACAATTCTGCCAGATCAGAAGAAATCAAAACCCGGTGGTTTTGCGATACGGCAATAGCACTATGATCGCCAAGTGCATTTTCTGCAAAGACCACCGGTGCACTTCGTCCTGTTGCCAGGCGGGTGCTAAAGCCAATCCAGCGTAGGGGTTGCAGGCCATGATCTCGGGTCATGATCTCGGTTCCGACTTCAAGATCTTCGACGGCCACAGTACCGTGCCCGGTATCGATCTGTGTGCCTGCCACAAAACACGGTGGAGTCCCCACAACGGTTTCGATCTGCACTGATCCGACGTCAGTGTTTCCCTTATCATCGATGACCGTGTAGGAAAACGTGTTGGTTTCAGACGCGGCACTGTCGTTCACAATGGTGAGCGTGCCATCTGCATTCAGGGTCACGACCTCCCCGCTCTCCAGCGTCACCATCCCGCCGGGTGAAACGGCCTGACCTGCGATATGGGTGATCGTCAGGCCACTGCCGTCGCCGTGGAGATCATTATCGAGAACGTTCAGGAGCTCGGAACCGTCGCCGGAAATCTGAAAGACATCATTGACTGCGTGCAATTGGGGCTCAAGCGGCCCTTCCAGGGTGTCGATGTCAGAATTCCACACCAAATCCCCGAGCAAACCGCCCTCTGGGAGGCCAGAGAAATCGACGATCATGGTGGTATAGAGGTCCCCGACAGCCTCGCTCCCGGACAGATTCACAATTCCGGTATAGGTGGCGGTAATGTTCCCAGACATGTCTTCGTGTTTGGGGGCCACTTTGAAAGGAAAGCCATTCTTGGAGGTCGGTGTGGAGCCGCCAAGGGGATCGTCGTCCATGGCAAAGGTGGTATCAAAGACGGAATCGGCCGGGGCCAGATCGATCTGAAGCGAGGTGAGCAGTTTTGTAGTCGACAGCTCATGCCAGCTGTAGCCAAAAAACATATCAATATTTTCGCCCGTCGCCCCACCATTGGTGTAAGGGTCCAACGCCTGCCAGGTCAGCGTTTCTGTTGTGCCGTCAGCGTAGGTTGCAGTGATTTGGGCGCCATCTAAATCGACCCCGCGAGAGGAGGTATCTGTGCGAACGTTAAAGGCACTTTCGTGCGGATCCTCATCAAGCTGAATAATTTCGACAGTAGGCATGGCCCAAGCTTCTTTCACATGGATGCTATCGACGCGATATTGTCCGTAATGGCGACAACAATCGTATGATCTGCAGTTTCATCGACCTTTATGACCGCCCAGAAAGGGATCACAGTGGCAGAAACGCAGCCGAATTATGGCAGGCTGTGAGAGAGGCGTTCGATTTCGCCGGATAACATGTGATTTGTGCAAGCGGCAGCGCGCTAGTCTGCTCTCTAACCACCTTTGTGAGTCACGTGCCTCCTGACGGCACCCTAGATCCAATCAGATAAAGTTCCAAAGCGGACCAAAGAGCGGTGTCAATTTCTTCGTGACGACCTTGCATAGTAATGGGGGGTTAACTTCGTTCTGCCTACTATTATGCCACTTCTCTTGCGCTATGAATTCAACCCCTGCACGAACACAGATCAACATGAGGTACCAAATTGGGTAACAATTCCTTCTCGATTGACTTTGGTAAAAATGCGCGTGGCAGAACCGCACTGGGGGGAGCTCAAACTTTTCTGGGCCATACCGGGGGCGCAGGTTTACCGGGCCTTAAAAAAAATCAGGGAAAGCAGTCCGGAAATAGCGTTTTTACCCCCGCGAAGGGCTCAGCTGAATCCCTTGAAGCGGACCTTTTGTACAAGCAGGTCCTCATGGCCGAGGTGAACAATGAGAGCGCCCAGGTTGGTCTATTGGCCAAGAGCGGCGTAGAGCAGTTTCCCAAAGATATTCGTTTTTACAAATTCTTGGCCAGCCATTTGGTCAAGAAGGGGGAGCATATTGAGGCAATTAAGTATCTCAGCCTTGCTCTGGCCCTTGAGCCCAAAAACGTCGAAACTCTGGTGTCTATTGGCAATGCGCTTGAAAACTGGGGCAAACCCCATGACGCGATCGGGTTTTATCAGGCGGCCCTCGGGATAGACCCAAAGAACCTCGCGGCGATCTCCAATCTGATCCATCTCAGCATGGCAGAAAGCGACTGGAGCTTTTTTCCAAAGTTGCCGGAGATGTTGAAGACGCTGAACCTCGGAAAGTCTTTTGGAAACCCTTTCAATCTGTTGGCGGTGACGGATGATCCGGCCATGCATCGCGTTAACCTCGCTGAGCGGGACCGATTGTTGAAGAAAAATGTTCTTAAGAACGAGAAATTCCCTGCCAAAGGGACTGCGGGCGACAAAATCCGGATTGGGTATTTCTCTTCAGACTTCCATAGCCACGCCACGATGTTTTTGTTGGGAAAGTTCTTTGAAAACCATGATCGTGACCGATTTGAGGTTTACCTCTATGATTTGCAAAGGCCTGAAGAGTCAGCCAAGGCGCGTGAGGTACGGGACGCCGCTGATCACTATGTTCCGGTGGCGACACTGACGGACAAGGAAGTGGCAGAACGCGCGCGTGCGGATGGTCTTGATATTGCGGTTGATATGAAAGGGTTTACCAAGGGCAGCCGGCCCGTGATTTTTGGCCACCGGGCGGCCCCAATTCAGGTCTCTTATCTGGGTTTCCCAGGGACGACTGGGATCTCTGCCATGGACTATTTCCTTGCAGATAATGTCACTGTCCCTGCCAATAAACGCAGGTTTTTCGTCGAAAAAATCATGTACATGCCAGATTGCTATCAGGTGAACGACAACACACGTTCACACCCCGATGCAATCCCAACCAGGACCGAGCTTGGCCTGCCCGAAGACAAATTTGTTTTTTGCAGCCTGAATAACTCCTACAAGGTAACGCCAGTTGAATATGACATATGGATGCGGCTCTTGCATGCGGTTCCGGACAGTGTCCTTTGGCTGCTGGCAGCAAATGACTATGTCCAAAAGAACCTTATCGATGAAGCTGCGGCGAGGGGCATTGGCCCGGAGCGATTGTTTTTTGCTGGGCGGGTCAGCACGACAGCGCATTTGGCGCGCCTGCCTCAGGCTGACTTGTTCCTGGATACGTTTAATTGCTGTGCGCATACCACGGCAAGCGAGACCCTATGGTCGGGCGTGCCGCTGATCACCAAACCTGGGGATCAATTTGCCTCTCGTGTGGCTGCCAGCATCCTGACCGCGATTGGTTGCGAAGATTTGATTACGGATAGCGCCGAAAACTACTATGATCTTGCCTTGAAGCTGGCACAGGATCCCAAAGCCTTGGCAGAGATCAAACAGCGCCTGAAAGACAATCTATGGACCACTCCACTATATGACTCCGAAGCCTATATTCGGAATTTTGAGAACCTGATGGAGAAGGCGGTAGAACGTCAAAGATCTGGAAAAGCCCCAGGGCATCTCTCCTTGACCCCAGATGAGACATTTGCTGCCAAGCAGGGACAAACAACCTAGTCTGCCACTGGTCCGACCAGGTGTTGCCGCCTGCGTGTAGCAACACCAAATCGTATTCGTCGTGTGAAACTGCTCCACACTTTGATCCTTGGTCGCATCCCTAAAGGATGCGCACCTGTGTACCCACTTTGACCAGCGGGTATAGCTGTTCAACATGCTGATTATACAGACCGATACAGCCAGATGAGCTCTGCCGCCCGATTTTTCGCGTGTCATGGGTGCCATGCACCAGATAGGCGGGCCAGCTTAGATACATAGCGCGGGTGCCCAGGGGATTGCCGGGGCCTCCAGGAAGCCGCGTTGGCAGGCTAGGGTCGCGTTCGCGCATCGACGGGGTTGGCGTCCAACTCGGGTTTTCCGCCTTACGGACCACCTTGGTGTAGCCGCGCTTCGTCAGCTCTTCTGACATGGGAACCGAAGACGGATAGAGCCGATAGGTTTCCCCGTCCCCACCCCAATAGTGCACGGCGCGTGACGTTACATCTGCCAGCAGACAGCCCATGCCTAGGTCATCAAAATGGTCTTGCCAGTTCTGTTGTCGAAACGACGAGATATTTCGCTGAACGGAGGGTTGGTTCGAAATCGGCTCTTCGCTTTGCGGGAAGGCGTCGCTCGATTGTGCCCGCAGCAATGCAGGGGTGGCAAGCGTTGCACCAAGCCCCAGAAGGGCGGCGCGGCGATGGAGAGGTTTTGAAGACATGTTCGGGCCACACAGAGGTTTTTGGGAGGGACTGTCTACCCATATGGGATAGGACGCGGGTGTGAAAAGACCTGGGCGCATCACTTTTGCGTTTTTGACCGGATTTTTGCCGCCGTTCCCCTCAACCGTTCCCTTCAATGGAGAAACAAAAAAGAGCCCCGAATTTCTTCGAGGCTCTTTTCTTTAGTCATTTAAGCAAGGGGTTAGTCCATTGCTTTAAAGTTGAATTCGCCACCCTGACGGATGCCCGAAGGCCAGCGCGAGGTGATGGTTTTGGTGCGTGTGTAGAATTTGAACGCATCCGGACCGTGCTGGTTCAAATCGCCAAAAGCAGATTTCTTCCAGCCACCAAAGGTGTGATAGGCCAGTGGCACAGGAATTGGCACGTTGATGCCGATCATGCCGATGTTGATCCGGTTGGCAAAGTCACGCGCGGTGTCACCATCGCGGGTATAGATGGCTGTACCGTTGCCATATTCGTGATCCATCGCATAAGACAGCGCTTCCTCATAGGTTTCAGCGCGCACGGTGGACAGAACCGGGCCAAAGATCTCATGCTTGTAGATGTCCATGTCAGTGGTGACATTGTCAAACAGGCTCGGACCAACAAAGAAACCCTCTTCATAGCCCTGCAGGCTGAAGTCACGGCCATCGACAACCAGATCCGCACCCTGATCAACACCGGTCTGAACCAGGCGTTCGATATTGGCCTTGGCAGCTGCAGTCACAACTGGGCCATAGTCGACATCGTCGCCAGCCGTGTAGGGGCCAACCTTGAGGCTCTCAACGCGGGGGATCAGCTTTTCGATCAGCTTGTCCGCTGTTTCTTTGCCAACAGGAACCGCAACTGAAATCGCCATGCAGCGTTCGCCTGCCGCGCCGTAGCCTGCACCGATCAGGGCGTCAGCCGCCTGGTCGAGGTCGGCGTCGGGCATGATGATCATGTGGTTCTTGGCGCCGCCAAAGCACTGAACGCGCTTACCCTGGGCACAGCCGGTGCCGTAGATGTATTCAGCAATTGGGGTCGAGCCCACAAAACCAACCGACTGGATGGTGTCGTCAAACAGGATCGCGTCCACAGCTTCTTTGTCGCCGTTCACAACCTGAATGATGCCCTTGGGCAGGCCCGCTTCTTCCAGCAGTTCCGCCAGCATCAAAGGCACCGAGGGGTCACGCTCGGAAGGTTTGAGGATAAAGGCGTTGCCGCAGGCAATTGCTGGGGCAAACATCCACATGGGGATCATCGCCGGGAAGTTGAACGGGGTGATACCCGCGGTCACACCCAGGGCCTGACGCATGGAATACATGTCGATGCCGGGGCCGGCGCTGTCGGTGAATTCACCCTTCAGCATCTGCGGCGCGCCGATGCAGTATTCTACAACTTCCAGACCACGCTGGATGTCGCCTTTGGCGTCGGGGAAAGTCTTGCCGTGCTCACGCGACAGCACTTCGGCCAACTTGTCCATATCCCGGTTCAAGAGGTCGACAAATTTCATCATCACACGGGCGCGGCGCTGGGGGTTCACTTTTTCCCACGCAGGCTGAGCTGCGGCAGCCACAGCGACGGCCTGTGCCATCTCTTCTTTGCTGGCCAGTGGGCATTGTGCCTGCACTTCGCCAGTGGCTGGATTGAAGACGTCAGAAAAACGGCCCGAGGTGCCTTTGACGTGTTCGCCGTTGATGTAATGGGTGAGTTCTTGCATCGGAAAAACCTCCTCTTGATCAGTTGGCCACAGCTTAGTCTTGCAAAAAGAGGTGGAAAAGGGGAAAGATTTCAAAGAGGATTTGCAGGAACGCAAATGGTTAACCGGGCGGCAAGGCCTGGAAACACCCTGGGAACAGCCCAGGATCAAACTGAGGGGATCGCGCAGATGGATGCTCAATGGGATGATATGAAAGTGTTTTTGGCGGTTGCCCGCGAGGCTAGCCTGTCTGGCGCCGGGCGTATCCTAAAAATGGATCCCGCCACGGTTGGTCGGCGCATTGCCCGGTTTGAAGCTGCATTAGAAACCCCGCTTTTTGTCAAATCCCCTCAGGGCTATGCGCTGAGCGCGGCAGGGGACCGGCTTTTGGTGCATGCGGAGGCGGCGGAACAGGCCATGCGTGCCGGGGCAGAGGCCTTGACAGGACCAAGTGATACCCTGTCAGGGCAGATCCGCATTGGGGCGCCGGATGGCAGCGCCAATTACATTCTACCGCAGGTCTGTGCGGCAATCTGCGAGGAACACCCAGATTTGGACATCCAGATCGTTGCCTTGCCGCGGGTGATAAACCTCAGCCGTCGTGAGGCGGATATGGCAGTGACGGTCAGTGCCCCCACCGCAGGGCAACTCTTGGTGCAGAAACTGACGGATTACAAACTGCACATGGTCGGCTCGCATCACTATCTGCGCAAACACCCCCCGATCAAAAAGCTCGAAGACCTCAAAGGCCACAAAATGATCGGCTATATCCCGGATATGATCTTTGATCAGGAGCTGGATTACATCAGCAATCTCGGGATTGAGCGGGTGGCGCTGGCCTCCAATTCGGTCTCGGTGCAGATCAAACTGGCGGCCCAGGGCACGGCACTTTGTGTCGCCCATGATTTTTCGCTACCGGCGCACCGGATGCTGCGCAAGGTTCTAACAGATAAGATCAGCCTCACCCGTAGTTTCTATCTGGTGCGCCATCAGGGGGACCAGCGCAGCGAGCGGCTGAACCGCTTTGCCCGCGCCCTGACCAAGGGCATCCGCGATGAGGTGGCGCGGCTGGAGGCCTTGACTTGACGCGGCGTTGCGGCAACGCTTGGTAATACGCAATAAAATTACCAAAGGAGCGCATATGCTGGTTCAATTGATTCTTAAGTCCAAGGCGGGCGCCGCAGTTGTGACCGTGGCCCCAGATGCGTCCGTTGCCGATGCAGCAGCTCTGCTTTCGGACAAGGGGATCGGTACGGTGGTGGTCTCGTCTGATGGTCAAACAGCTGACGGCATCCTGTCAGAGCGTGACATCGTGCGGGAACTGGGCACCAGTGGTTCGGGCTGTCTGCAAAAACCCGTGAGCGCCTATATGACTACCAAACTGGTGACCTGTTCCAGCCAGTCCAATGTGGAAGATGTTCTGAAGCAGATGACCGAGGGACGCTTCCGTCACATGCCTGTTGTGGAAGACGGGAAGATGGTTGGTTTGGTCTCTCTGGGCGATGTGGTTAAGGCGCAGCTTGCCGAAATCGCCATGGAAAAAGACGCGCTGGCAGGCATGATCATGGGGCACTGATCCCGCAGCCAAGCCCGTTCAACGGAGGTCTTGCCATCTTGGTCACCGCGGGAAATCCGCGCCAGAACCACAGGGGCAGGGCCTTTGGCTCTGTATCATCAGGGGAGCGCGACCAGATGACGCGCGGGAACAAGCAGTTGCGTATTTTCCCCCTCTTGCATCCGCAGGGGTTAAGATGTTTGGTCTGCGCGAGATTTTAGTTTGAAACAGGACCATGGCAGGAGAGTCCTATGCGTATCGGCTTGTATCCCGGGACATTTGACCCGATCACTTTGGGTCATATCGACATCATTCGCCGGGCCAGTGCGCTGGTGGACAAATTGGTCATCGGGGTTGCGATCAACCGCGATAAGGGACCAATGTTTTCTCTGGAAGAGCGCGTCGCCATGATCGAGGTCGAATGCGCGAAGCTGACAGAGCAAACCGGTACTGAAATTGTTGTGCATCCCTTTGAAAACCTGCTGATCAATTGTGCCCATGATGTTGGGGCCCAGATCATCGTGCGCGGACTGCGGGCAGTCGCTGACTTTGAGTATGAGTATCAAATGGTCGGAATGAACCGCGTGTTGGACAGCTCAGTCGAGACGGTGTTCTTGATGGCTGAGGCGCGCCACCAGGCGATTGCCTCCAAATTGGTCAAGGAAATTGCCCGGCTGGATGGGGATGTCTCCAGCTTTGTAACGCCGCGGGTCTTAGAGGAGCTGCGCAAACGGCTTGGCAAGAGCTGAGGCAAAGCTTTATTAAACGCTAAGAATGGAGGCGTGGGGCTGAGTGGGCCTGCGCCTTTTTTTGTTCCGGGAAGCAAGTACGCCTGGAGTTTGGCGCTAAACTAGCGCCAGAAAGCGACCCAATCGATCAACTCAAACAGTTTTTTGGCCAAGAACAACAGCGTGTCCCCACCCGTGAGGAAGGCATCCGCGATAACTCCAAAGATTAGGAGAAGGCCAAGCCAGGTGGCAATTTTTGGTGTCATGGGGCCTCGTCAAACATAAAACACCCGCTCAGATATGCCTGAGCGGGTGAAAAATCTCAAGAGTGACTTGCCCTTAGCCTAATAGGCTTGAGCCACTGGCAGCGCCGGGCTGGGCTTAGCCCAGGCGGCCCATGGCAACGGCCACATCGGCCATACGCACGGAGAAGCCCCACTCGTTGTCATACCAGGCCAGAACGCGCACCATGCGATCTTCGACCACACGGGTTTGGTCGGGGGCAAAGATCGAGCTCTCGGAAGAGTGGTTGAAATCGGTCGAGACCAGCGGGGCCGGCTCATAACCCAATACACCTTTCATCGGGCCAGCAGCGGCTTCTTGCATCGCAGCGTTGATCTGATCTGCAGTCACATCGCGGCTGGCGCGGAAAGTGAGATCCACAGCAGATACATTGGGTGTTGGCACACGAATGGCAGAGCCATCCAAACGGCCTTTCAGATTTGGCAGCACCTCGCCCAGGGCCTTGGCCGCGCCTGTGGAGGTTGGGATCATCGACATGGCCGCAGCGCGCGCTCGGTAGAGATCGTCGTGGCGACGGTCGAGTGTTGGCTGATCACCGGTATAGGCATGAATTGTGGTCATGATGCCATGTTCGATGCCAAAGGATTCATCTAGGACCTTGGCCAGCGGCGCCAGACAGTTGGTGGTGCAGGATCCGTTGGAGATCATGGTGTGCGAGGCTTCAAGCTCACCGTCATTGACGCCAAAGACGATGGTCTTATCGACGTTTTTCCCAGGGGCTGACAGCAGCACCTTTTTGGCGCCGCGCTCCAGATGTGCCTTGGCTTTTTCACCATCGTTGAATTTGCCGGTGCATTCCAAAACCACGTCACAGCCGGACCAGTCCAGCTCTTCCATCTTATAGGTCGAATACATCTGCATATCACCACGCCCTAGGTTCATAGTACCTTCGCCAGTGGTGACTTCGCCTGGGAAACGTCCGTGCACGGAGTCGTATTTGATCAAGTGGGCTGCAGTGTCCAGAGGCCCGGTCGCGTTGACTTTGATGACTTCGATATCATCGCGCCCAGAAGCGGCGATGTGTGACAGGGTGCAGCGTCCAATGCGGCCAAAACCGTTAATCCCGACTTTGATGGTCATATGCTTTTCTCCAGGCGAGCCAATCTTGATGTCGCGTATAGACCTCATTGGTTTCCTGCTAAAGGGGCAATAATAAAGAAAACACAGTATGTTAGCGCAAAACTAGACCGGTGGCGTTAACGGTTTTTACCGGTGGCGTTAACGGGAAACGTCATCTTTGACACGGTGGCGCTAACGCTTGTCACAGCGCGCAGATAGGGTAGGTTGCAGGGAAATTACTGCCGGGATTAAGGGTGTTTACGATGAGCGGATTGTTGGCTTTACTGGATGACGTGGCAGGCATAGCCAAAGTGGCGGCAGCCTCTGTTGATGATGTGGCGGCCGCGGCGGGTAAGGCGGGGGCCAAAACCGCTGGGGTGATCATTGACGACGCGGCGGTGACGCCAAAATATATCCAGGGGTTCGACCCCGCCCGTGAATTGCCGATCATCTGGCGCATCACCCGTGGTTCGCTGTTCAACAAAATCATCCTGCTCTTGCCGGTGGCGATGCTGCTGGCGAATTTTGCGCCCTGGGCGGTCACACCCTTGTTGATGCTGGGCGGCGGTTACCTTTGTTTTGAAGGAGCCGAGAAGATCTTTCATGTCCTGTTTCCCCATGGCAGCCATGAGATCGAGGAAGATATGGAGGATAAGGACCCCAGCCACCTAGAAGAGCAAAAGATCAAGGGGGCTATCAAGACGGACTTTATTCTTTCAGCTGAGATCATGACGATCGCGCTGGCCGCGATTGAGGTGCCCAATGTCTGGATGCAGGCGGCAACGCTTGCGGTCGTGGGCATTGGGGTGACTGTGGCGGTCTATGGCTCGGTGGCGCTGATCGTCAAAATGGACGATGTGGGGCTATTCCTTGCCAAAAACGCGCCAACCCCTGTGGGGCGTGGCCTGGGCCGGGGATTAGTGAAATTTATGCCTGTCTTGATGTGGATTTTGTCGGTCGTGGGGACTGCCGCGATGCTTTGGGTTGGCGGCTCTATTGTCATCCACGGGCTTGAGGTGCTGGGCTTTGGCTGGCTGGGCCATCACATCCATGATTGGGCCTATGCAATTGGCCATATGGTGCCCGTCGGCTGGACGGCCATCGTGGAATGGAGCGCCAAGGCCACCATGGACGGCATTTTTGGTGTCGCACTTGGGTTTTTGCTGATACCGGCAGTCTTGGCTGCAACGCGGGTCTTCGCCAAAGCCTAATTGGCGACCGCGAAAATACGAATTTTTGGGAGACGACAGATGGTGCTGGACTGGGTCAGAGGAAAGCTGCGGGCGCGGCGCGGGAGCCGCATTCACAAGCGTCCGGCCGTTGAGACGCCTTTAGGGTTCAAATTCATCGGCCCCGAGGTGATGCAGTTCGGTGGTTTTGAGGAAGAAGAGACCAAGCTGATCCAGAGCTTTCTGTCCCAGGCGGATCTTTTTGTGAATGTTGGCGCTAACTATGGTTACTATGTTTGCCTAGCGCAAAGCATGGGCCTGCCTACCATCGCGGTCGAGCCGGTTCCGGACAACGTCGCGTTGTTGCGCAGGAACCTGGAACTGAACGGTTACGAGCCCAACGTCACTGTTTTTGCCAATGCCTGTGGCGGCGAGACCGGAGAGGCCGAAATTTTTGGCGTCGGCACCGGGGCCTCTTTGGTTCAGGGCTGGGCGCGCAATCCCAAGAGCCTGTCCTTTAAGGTCGATATCCGGCGCATCGACGATCTGATCCCCCCTGCGGCCCTTACGGGGCGCAGCTTCTTCCTCATTGATGTCGAAGGATTCGAGCTGGAGGTGCTGAAAGGCGCCAAGGGTATCTTTGACGCGGCCCAAAAGCCTGTATTCCTGATCGAGAGCGGTTTGTCTGACCACCGCGCCGATGGCGAGTTGAACAAGGACTTTCTGGGGGTTTTTGATATCTTCGCCGCGCAGGGCTATCAGGTCTTTAAGGTTGAGGATCTCAAAACCCCTGTGGAACGCGCGATCATTGAACAGAGCCTGGAACAGGGGCAGGATCTGCTGAAGGGGTTGAACTTCTTGATGGTTCACGAAACCTTTGATTTGGCGCCATTTGCGAAATGATTTGCAGGCTTGTAGCTGGCGTTATTGATCATGCCGCCTGGGGAAACGGGTGTTACTTATCTAATTAGGTTTATGGACATAAGATGGCCAACCACCCCCGGAAAACAATAATCCGGGTTCTATCAGGACCTTCGCCGACCCAAACTGGGGTGAATGAAGCTGTGTTAGGTGGCGCGGCCTCACCGATTTCGGCTTTGAGCAAGGCCGCAGACCTGGTGCCTTTGGATGCAGACCAATTGAAAGGCTTTTTGCACTTTCGCCTGGCCACGGCCAAAGCCGCTGCAGACCGTGCTAGCTGGTTTGGGGGACGTTTGTACAACGCGGTTTCAGGAGAGAGCCCTGACTATATTCCCTTGTCCGGTACCCATTTGAGGCAGGCTTTTATCGCGATGCGTATTGAACCACCAGAATTCATTATCGCAGGCGGGGAGTATGAGCTTCGGGTCGACTATGCACAAAAGGCTCTCGCTGCGTTACACGAAGCGAAGGAGCAGACATGATAAAGGGCGCCATCGGCGCCCTTTCTTGTTCTCGTATGTGCGGGACTTAACCCAGCAGATCTTTTACCTTGGCAACGGTGGCCTCGGCGGTGATGCCGAACTTTGCAAACAACTCACCTGCTGGTGCAGATGCGCCAAAGCGGTCCATGCCGATGAAACCAGCCTTTTTGTCCTGGCCGCGCTCGCCCATCAACCAGCGATCCCAACCGCCGGCGCGGACGGCAGCTTCGATTCCAACACGCACAGGACCTGCAGGCAGGACCTTGCGGCGGTAGGCTTCGTCTTGTTGGGCAAAAAGCTCCATCGATGGCATGGAGACCACGCGGGTGCCAATGCCTTGGGCTTCGAGCTGGGCCTTGGCTTCCATCGCCAGAGAGACCTCGGACCCGGTGGCAATCAGGATGGCCTGACGCTTGCCTTCGGCCTCGGCCAGCACATAGGCGCCTTTGGAAGTGAGGTTGCTCAGCTTGTGTTCGGTGCGCACGGTGGGCAGGTTCTGACGGGTGAGCACCATGACCGAGGGGGTTTCCTTTTCGGTCAGGGCAATTTCCCACGCCTCGGCGGCTTCCACCGCATCCGCTGGGCGGAACACATAGGTGTTTGGTGTTGCGCGGCAGATTGCGAGATGCTCGACCGGCTGGTGGGTTGGACCATCTTCGCCAACGCCGATGCTGTCATGGGTCATGACAAACACTGTTGGGATCTTGGACAGGGCGGCCAAACGCATCGCCGGACGGGCATAATCGGTGAAGCAGAAGAAGGTACCACCATAGGCGCGGATACCGCCGTGCAGGACCATGCCGTTCATCGCGGCGGCCATACCGTGCTCGCGGATGCCCCAATAGACATAGCGGCCCTTGCGGTTGTCCGTGTCAAACACGCCCAGATCACCGGTTTTGGTGTTGTTGGAGCCAGTCAGGTCAGCGGATCCGCCCACGGTTTCAGGCATAATCGGGTTGATCGCGGCCAGTGCCATCTCCGAGGCCTTACGAGTGGCCACCTTTGGCTGTTCCTCCGAGACCTGCTTTTTCAGCGCCTTGACGGTGGCCGATAGCTTCTTGGGCGCGTCCAGCGCATAGGCGCGGTTGAAGCGGTCCTGTTTCTGCTGCGAGGTCTCAGCGAAACGGGATTCCCAGGCGGCACGCTCATCAGCGCCACGGGCGCCAATGGCTTCCCACTGGGATTTGATCTCGGCGGGGACTTCAAAGGGACCTGTGGTCCAGCCATAGGCCTCTTTGGCGGCGGCCATCTGATCTGCATCGGTCAGCGCGCCGTGGCCCTTGGAGGTGTCCTGTGCGGCATGGCCCAGGGCGATATGGGTCTTACAGGCAATCATCGAAGGTTTCTTCGATTTCTTGGCCGCGGTCAGGGCCTCGTCGATGGCAACGGGGTCATGGCCGTCAATCTCGATCACCTGCCAGCCAGAGGCGCGGAAGCGCTGCACCTGGTTGGTGCGATCCGACAGCTCCACCGTGCCGTCGATGGTGATATTGTTGTTGTCCCACAGCACAATCAGCTTGCCCAGCGAATGACGCCCGGCCAGACCGATGGCCTCTTGGCTGATGCCTTCCATCAGGCAGCCATCGCCTGCGATGACATAGGTGTGGTGATCAACGATTTTGCGGCCATACTGGGCGCGCTGCATCTCTTCGGCCATGGCAAAGCCAACGGCGTTGGAAATCCCCTGACCCAGGGGGCCAGTGGTGGTTTCAACCGCGTCGAGCAGGAAGTTTTCAGGGTGCCCTGCGGTCAGAGCGCCCATCTGACGAAAGTTTTTGATCTGATCCAGTGTCACCTGTTTGTCACCACAAAGGTACAACAGGGAGTAGATCAGCATTGAGCCGTGGCCAGCCGAAAGAATGAAGCGATCGCGGTCGGGCCATTGGGGGGCCGCCACATCAAACTTCAGGTGCTTTTCAAACAGCACGGTGGCTACATCGGCCATGCCGATGGGCATGCCGGTGTGGCCGGAATTGGCGGCGGCGACGGCGTCAAGGGCAAGCGCGCGAATAGCTGCGGCTTTGTTCCAATGATCGGGATTAGCGGTGCGCAGGGCTGTCAGATCCACTGAAGTTTTCCTTTGGGTTACCAGTCTGGTCTGCCGCTCAATAGCAGTGACAGCCCAAAGATCAAGCTTTCTGCGCCATTCCCTGCCGGTCGCACGAAGTGAGAGCTGCAAGTGCTTGAAAGCAAAGAGGGGGTGTTTTACTCCTGACTTCGTTAAACTGTTGGTAATTCGGATGAGGCAAAGCGATTCGCGCGTGCTACAAAGAAATGCCGAACGAAACAGGGCGACAAGCGCCAGCAGAGCTGATGAGGGGTGAGTGACAGGCATGACGCAGATCGAAGAGTTGCAGGGTCGTATTCTGGCCGCCATGGAGCGGATCGGCACTGGGGTTGAAAAGCTTGAACTGGCCCGTGCCCAGGCGCAAGAAGAGGCGCGGGCGGCGGCGGATAATTCTGATATCGAGCGCGCGCTGGAAGAAGAAAAAACAGCCAATGCCCAGCTTGAAGAGCGGGTAAAGGTCTTGCACAACCGCCTGCAGGAGGCCGCGGCTCCCGCCGCTGACAGCGGCGAGATGGAGGCCCTGAAAGCCGAGCTGGAGCTTTTGCGCAATGAGGTCGGTAACACCGATGAAAAGGATGCCCTGAAGCTGGAAGTGACCCGGTTGAAAGCTGCGCTGGAGAGCGCTGGCAATGGGCTGGCCGCTGAGAAGGAAGCCTTGGAAACTGAACTGGCCGACCTCAAACTCACCAACCAACAGATGATGTCACAAATCGAAGAGGCCTCTGGTGAGGCCGCAGGTGATCTGGGGGATGCGGTGGATCAGGCTGCGCTGGAGGCTGAAATCACTGCGCTGAAGACACAGCTCGCCGAGGCGCAGGCCGCCGCGGCAGTTGTACCGCAGGACCACGAGTTTCAGGCCCAGCTGGATGAGCTGCGCAAGGCCAATAGTGACCTACACAGCACCAATGAAGCGCTGCGCACTGCTCAGGCGGAGGAGCAGGCCCAGGTCAATGCCGTCCTCGCCAAGCTGGAGCCGCTCCTGGCAAATGCGCAGGATCTGCCCGAACAAAATCTGCCTGAAGGGGAGGAAGTCTGATGCCAGAAGTGACCATTCATATCGGTGGCCGTGGGTTTGAAGTCTCTTGCCAGTTGGGTGAAGAAAGCTACCTACATTCTGCTGCAAAGATGCTGGATGATGAGGCGCAGGTGCTGTCAGACCAGATCGGGCGGATGCCAGAGGCGCGGATGCTGTTGATGGCGGGCCTTATGCTGGCCGATAAGACCGCAGCCGTTGAGGATCGCATCAAAGAGGTCGAAGCTGAGCTGGCCGAACGCACGGCTGAGCTGGAGACCTTGAAAAACACCCCAGCTCCTGAGCCTGAGCGTATTGAAGTTCCGGTGGTGCCTCCGCAGGTGCCGGAAACACTGGCGGAACTGGCCGCACGGGCCGAATCTTTGGCGCAACAGCTGGAAGAAAAATCGACCGCTGAATAAGTGTAGCAAGGCGCCTGCGCATTGCTTTCTAAAAAAAACC
Source organism: Roseobacter sp. MED193 (assembly GCF_000152965.1). Classification (GTDB taxonomy): domain Bacteria; phylum Pseudomonadota; class Alphaproteobacteria; order Rhodobacterales; family Rhodobacteraceae; genus Pseudophaeobacter. The sequence goes on from NZ_CH902583.1 coordinate 190,470, forward strand.
CCCTTCTGGTCTGGACCGGAAGGGGGTTTTTTGGTGTCGGTATAAACCCGGAAACTGCTGGGCAACTACCGGGCCGCCGCGCCTGGGTCAAAGAGCCTTTAGCCGTTTGCTTCGCGGATCTTGTCTGCAGCCTCTTTGTCAAAGGCGATCTCATTATCGGCAAACATGCCGTCCAGCTCACCGGAGAGGGTCATCTCGGTGATGATGTCGCAACCGCCAACAAATTCACCCTTGATATAGAGCTGCGGGATGGTCGGCCAATCGGAATACTCCTTGATGCCGGCGCGAATTTCTTCGTCTGCCAGAACGTTCACATCGGTATAGTCGACGCCGATGTAGTTCAGCACGCCAGCCACACGCGAGGAGAAGCCACATTGCGGCATCTCCTTGTTGCCCTTCATGAAGAGCACAACGTCATTGGCTTTTACGGTTTCGTCGATGCGGGTCTGTGCGTCGCTCATGTGTTTTTCCTTCTGTCGTCGCTGCCGGTCACTGTGTGTTTCGATATAGGGGAGAAGCTTTTGGAAAGTAAGCCCCGCAAATCGTGCCTTTGTCGAAGTGATTGAGGTTAGAAGCGGTTCAAGTATTTTTCAAAATTTCGCACATTCATCTCAGTCATGCGCTCTTCCTTTTCCAGCTCCAACTCTGCCTCAAGTTCTGGGTGGTTACCATCCAGAGGCACAAAAGGCATTTGCTTTTTCGACGGCTTGTCTTTGCGCTTTAAGAACAACAAGGCTCCCATCACCACAGCAGGCCAAAGCAGAAGGCATCCGCTAACAATCCAAACGAGATGGTTGGTCGCAAATTGGATCATCTTTTCAGACCCGGAATGCCCCGCCCGTTCAATCCTTGGAGCCGCTTGTTTTCCTTCTGAACTTTCTCGACCAGCTCATGGTCGACCGCTTCGAGGCCAAGCTCCGGTTTATTCGGGTGCTTTGTTGCGCTTAGTCCTGGCTGCCTTTTAGCCAGTGGACGATGCCGCCTTGGTTTCGACGCGTCGTGCACAACCACTGCAACAATCAGGGCTGCCAAAGCGCCTAGGATGATCCATCCTGTTAGCGTCATTCAGGCGCCTTGGTGGTCAGGGCCAGGGCGTGCAATTCTCCGTTGGAGCCATCCATCTTACCCTTGAGGGCGGCATAGACGGCGCGCTGTTGCTGCACCCGGTTTTTGCCGCGAAAGCTCTCATCGACCACCATGGCGGACATATGCACGCCGTCGTTGCCTGCCACCTGGATTTCCGCATCCGGGAAGGTCTGGCGCAGGAGGTCTTCGATTTCTTGGGCTTGCATTGGCATTTGGGCTATCCTTGGCATTGGTCTTGGTTGAAACTTAGGGGGAGCATGGGGGCAGTGCAAGCACTCAAGCGATTTAGCACGGCATCAGCGCTGGCCTGAACCTGTCGATAAAAATCAAAAGGCGCGCAAATATTGCGCGCCTTTGTATTGATTGCAGAAGTCTTGTCTTTAGGCCACCGCAGCAGCAAATCCCGAGCGGAAGACCTCTTGCAATTCAGCCAGTGGTGCCTCGGAGCCGCCGATCTTTACGCTGTCGCCAGTGAATCGGCCAACAGTTGTCAAGGTTATCCCAGCCTGGCCGGCAGCAAGCATCAGACCTTCGGCCTGGTCAAAGTTACAGGCTACCAGATAGCGGGCCTGATCCTCACCAAACAGACCGGGAGTGTCTGCCACGTCGATCTGAACGCCAACACCGCCTTCGTCGGCCAGCTCAAACGCTGCCAAAGCGAGACCGCCATCGCTGAGATCGGTACAGGCCTTGATCAGCTCACGGTTGGTGCGGATGAATTCGCCATTGCGTTTTTCTGCCGCAAGATCCACCGCTGGGGCGTCGCCATCTTCGCGGTTAAACACCTCTGCCAGAAGGGCGGACTGGCCCAGATGGCCCTGGGTTTCACCGATCAAAAGGGCGATATGACCGTCGCGGGCCTCGCCGGTGATGGCTTCTTCACCCGCTGCAATCAGGCCAACCGCGCCAATTGTGGGGGTCGGCAGAATGCCCTGACCGTCAGTTTCGTTATAGAGCGAGACATTGCCCGATACGATGGGCATGTCCAGCGCGGCGACGGCTTCACCGATGCCTTGGATCGCGCCAACAAACTGGCCCATGATCTCGGGTTTTTCTGGGTTGCCAAAGTTCAGGTTGTCCGTTGTTGCCAGGGGCTTGGCGCCCACAGCTGTGAGGTTGCGATAGGCCTCTGCCACCGCCTGTTTGCCACCCTCAACCGGGTTTGCCTTGACGTAGCGCGGTGTCACATCCGAGGTGAAGGCCAGACGTTTGTCAGTGCCATGCACCCGGATAATGCCCGATCCCACCCCAGGACGGCGCGCGGTGTCGCCCATAACGGTGGTGTCATATTGCTCATAGACCCACTGCTTGCCAGCGTAGTTGGGCGAGCTAAGCAACGCCTTAAGCCCATCAATTGGATCAATGGTGGGAACATCCGCATCCGTCAGAGGTTCTGCTGCAGGGGTCGCCACCCAAGGCCGGTCATACTCGGGCGCGGTAGAGGCCAGTTTGGACAGCACCAGGTCTGCTTTGACTTCGTCATTGTGCAGGATGAGGAAGCGATCTTCGGCGATGGTCTCACCCACGATGGCAAAGTCCAGATCCCATTTTTCAAACACCGCACGGGCTTCGGCCTCTTTTTCTGGCTTTAGCACCATCAACATGCGTTCCTGGCTTTCTGAGAGCATCATCTCATAGGCGGTCATGTTTTCTTCGCGCTGGGGCACGTCTTCGAGATTCAATTTGATCCCCAGCTTGCCCTTGTCGCCCATTTCCACCGCAGAACAGGTGAGACCAGCGGCACCCATATCCTGGATCGAGATCACGGCACCTGTCTGCATTAGCTCAAGCGTGGCCTCCATCAGACGCTTCTCTGTGAAAGGGTCGCCAACCTGAACGGTAGGGCGCTTTTCCTCGATGGTGTCGTCAAATTCGGCAGAGGCCATGGTTGCACCACCAACGCCGTCACGACCGGTCTTGGCGCCGAGATAAACCACCGGCATACCAACGCCAGAAGCGGCAGAATAGAAGATGCTATCAGTTTTCGCCAGGCCCGCCGCAAAGGCATTGACCAGGCAGTTGCCGTTATAGGCTGGGTGAAAACGGACTTCGCCGCCAACGCAGGGCACGCCAAAGCAGTTGCCATAACCGCCAATGCCCTCAACCACACCGTTGACCAACTGGCGGGTTTTGTGGTGCGAGGGTTCACCAAAAGAGAGCGAATTCATCGAGGCGACGGGGCGCGCGCCCATGGTAAAGACATCGCGCAGGATGCCGCCAACACCGGTGGCCGCACCTTGATAGGGTTCAATATATGAAGGGTGGTTGTGGCTTTCCATTTTGAAAACCACTGCATCCCCGTCCCCAATGTCGACGATGCCGGCGTTTTCGCCAGGACCACAAATCACCTGCGGACCGTCGGTCGGCAGGGTGCGCAGCCATTTCTTGGAAGACTTATAGGAGCAATGCTCGTTCCACATGGCCGAGAAGATGCCAAGTTCAGTGAAGCTGGGTTCGCGTCCGATGATCTCTAGGATCATGTCATACTCTTCGGCGTTCAAGCCGTGGCTTGCGATCAGTTCGGATGTAATGGCTGGTTCTTGCATGGCGCGATATGGCCCCCCATGGTGCTACTGAGGCGGCTTTTAGAGCAACCACGCCCAATGGGGAAGGGGGTATCTCAAGTCACTGTCGTGTCGATTTGGTCCAGGGCATCCTGTTTTCTTGATGCGCGCATCTTGGGCGCGCAGGGCTTGAGCTGCGTCAATTTTAGGCAGCGCGGGATTTGCTAGAGTAATCGAACGGGATTGACTTGAGTCTTTCACCCTTTTTGACAAATTGCCAAAAAAAAGGCCGAGCACTAAGCTCGGCCGAAGTCCAACAGGGAGGTATGAAGTGAGGCGTTTGCCCCGTCTTCATAGGTCCCATTTAGGGTTACTCTGCTGACCCTTCAAGATCTTTCATGCAGGTATGGCAGCATTGCTGCTATGCGGTTTTTGCATGGCTTGAGAGCTTTTTCATGTGCTCTCTCGCGGTGCTTATAATTTGCCCAGTTCTTTCATATGTTTGCGGTGGGCCATAATCTCGTTCTGGACAAAGTCCCGGAATGCAGAAACTCGTTGCGAATGCCGCAATTCTTCTGGGTAGGCCAGGTATACGGGCACCACACTGTTTTCTTCATTGGGCAATACTTCGACCAGATCTGGGAAATCTTCGGTGACATAATCCGGAAGGATCCCGATTCCGAGATCGTGCAAAACACCCTGCAAGACGCCAAAGTAGTTGTTCACAGTCAGCAGGGAACCAGGATTGTGAGTCAGGAGCCGTTGCACCAGGACTGAGGCCGAGCCCACCTGAGCAGAGCGCTGGTTTTGGCAGATCAGGCGATGGTATTTAATATCCTCGGCCGCTTCCGGCGTGCCGTTATGGTCCAGGTACTTGCGCGAGGCATAAAGCTTCATTTGAACGGTCATCAGCCGTTTACGGATCAGATCCGCCTGGCTCGGTTCTTTCATGCGAATGGCGACATCGGCCTCGCGCATAGGCAAATCGAGAACGCGTTCCTCGAGCATCAGATCGATTTTCAGGTTGGGATATTGCTCAAACAGCTTGGTCAGGCGGGGCGCCAGCCAAAGGGTGCCAAAGCCAAAGGTGGTGGTCACGCGCAGCTCACCAAAAACCTCTTCTTCGCTGTCGCGAATGCGGGCAGATGCCGCCTCGAGCCGGGTGGACATGGATTTTGTTGCATCAAAAAGCAGCTCCCCCTGTTCCGTGAGAATCAATCCCCGCGCATGGCGGTGAAATAGTGTCGCATTGAGGCTTTCCTCAAGCGCACGTACCTGGCGGCTCACCGCTGACTGGGACAGGTTAAGCTTATCCCCGGCATGGGTCAGGCTGCCTGCATCCGCTACCGCATGAAATATTCTGAGCTTATCCCAATCCATATCCCAATCCATATCCATCTCTTTCGATCTGTCTGTCGCAGACTATATGAAATCATAGGTTTTTATCAATTTTCCATGTCTGTGCGAGAGAAAAGTGAAAAAACCGCCTATACAGGTCAGTAATTGTGACCTATTGTGAGGGCAAGTACTGCAAGCTAATTTTTGGTTGGGAGGCCCGAATGAGCACGCAAAAAATCTCACTCAACGACAAATATGACCTGAGCAAATCACCTATTATGCTGAATGGGACCCAGGCTCTGGTTCGTCTGATGATGATGCAAAAGGCGCGTGATGTTGCCGCGGGGCTCAACACTGCGGGTCTGGTAACGGGCTATCGGGGGTCACCGCTTGGCGCTGTGGATATGCAGATGGAGCGGGCCCAAAAGCAGCTCACTGAATCTGATGTGACTTTCCAATATGGGCTCAACGAAGATCTTGCAGTAACGGCCCTTTGGGGGGCGCAGCAGGCTGAGATCCGTGGTGAGGGTAAATACGACGGTGTCTTTGGTCTGTGGTACGGCAAGGGTCCCGGCGTTGATCGCTCTGGCGATGCCTTTCGTCATGCAAATATGGCGGGCACCTCGAAGAACGGCGGTGTGCTGGTGGCCATGGGCGACGATCACACCGGTGAAAGCTCCACTGTGCTGCACCAATCAGAATGGTCTCTGCTGGATTGTTACCTCCCCATTGTTAGCCCCGCGGGCGTTCAGGAGATCTTGGATTACGGGGTTTATGGCTATGAATTGAGCCGGTTCTCCGGGCTTTGGGTTGGCCTTAAGACCATGAAAGACACCATCGAGGTGACATCCGTGGTGGATGGCGATCCGGACCGTATGCAGATCGTGCGGCCAGATTTCGAGATGCCTGAAGGTGGGCTGAATATTCGGGTGCAGGATGATCGGTTCCAGCAGGAAGACCGCATCATCGACTACAAGCGCTTTGCCGCCGAAGCCTTTAGCCATGCCAACAAGATGGACAAGCGCGTCTGGGGCAAACCCGGTGCCAAGATCGGCTTTGTCGCCGCTGGTAAAAACTGGCTGGATCTTGTGCATGCAATGTCGCTGCTCAACATTGATGAAGCCATGGCAGAGCGCCTGGGGATCACTACCTATAAGGTTGGGCAGACTTGGCCGATGGACATGAAGGGCTTTAATGCCTGGGCTGAAGGTCTGGATCTCATTGTCGTGGTTGAAGAAAAGCGCAAACTGATTGAGGTGCAGATCAAAGAGGCGATCTTTGACGACCGTCGCGGGCGCCGGGTTTACGGCTGGTATAAGGGGGGCGTAGGTGCCGCCAATCGCGAAGAGCTTTTCCCAACCAAATATGCGCTTGACCCGATCATGATTGCCGAGAAACTTGGCGGCATCCTGATTGAGGAAGGCCGTGATACCGAGGCGGTCAAGGCGGGTCTGGCCGCGCTGGATGATGCCAAGCGAGCGGACAACGCAGAAGAGATCGCGGCACGTCTGCCCTATTTCTGTTCGGGTTGCCCGCATAACTCCTCGACCAAGCTGCCAGAGGGCAGCCGTGCCTATGCCGGTATCGGCTGTCACTTTATGGTGCAGTGGATGGACCGTGAAACCTCTGGCTTTACCCATATGGGGGCGGAGGGTGCCAACTGGATCGGCGAAGCGCCGTTTTCCAAGCGTCGCCATGTGTTCCAGAACCTTGGCGATGGTACCTATAACCACTCTGGGGTTCAGGCCATTCGTGCTGCCCTGGCTGAAGGCACGAACATCACCTATAAAATCCTGTATAATGATGCGGTTGCCATGACCGGTGGCCAGCAGGCTGAGGGCGGGCTGACGGCGCATCAGATTGCCCATGAGCTCAAGGCCATGGGAATGAAGACCATTGCGGTGGTCTATGACGACAAGGAAGATGTCGACGCCAAGCTGTTCCCGACAGGCATGCGGATGCATGAACGTGCCGAGTTGATGGAGGTGCAAAAGGAATTTGAACAGGTCGAAGGTGTCTCTGGCATCATCTATATTCAGACCTGTGCCGCCGAAAAGCGCCGTCGCCGGAAACGGGGGCTGTTCCCTGATCCCGATCAGCGGCTCTTTATCAACTCGGATGTCTGCGAAGGTTGCGGTGATTGCGGTATTCAGTCCAACTGCGTGTCCATTGTGCCCAAAGAGACCGAGCTTGGTCGCAAACGCGCGATTGATCAAAGCTCCTGCAACAAGGATTTCTCTTGCGTCAACGGGTTTTGCCCTTCATTCCTCACGGTTGAGGGTGCCAAGATCCGCAAGGAAGCTACGGCGGAACTAAAGCTGCCGCACATGCCGGACCCCAAACTGCCGGAGATCTCGGGTACCCATAATGTGGTGATCACAGGCGTCGGTGGAACCGGCGTGGTGACGATCGGAGCGGTACTGGCGCAGGCGGCGCAGATTGATGGCTTAGGCGCGGGCATGATGGAAATGGCCGGCCTCGCTCAAAAGGGCGGCGCAGTGCATATCCACTGCCGTCTGGCGAAACGGCCTGAAGACATCAGCGCCATTCGCGTCGCCACTGGTGAAGCCCATGCATTGATTGGCGGCGATCTGGTGGTGAGTGCGGGCGCCAAGACCATTGGGTTGATGAAAACCGGCCAGACCGGCGGTGTGGTCAATAGCCATGAAATCATCACCGGGGACTTTACCCGCGATACCAATTTCAACCTGCCCACCGACCGCTTGCAGGTCGCACTTCAGGCGCGTCTGCGCGATGATCTGTCGCTGTTTGATGCATCGGAACTGGCCCGTGCCACCATGGGAGATTCCATTTTCTCCAATATGATGGTCTTTGGCGCCGCCTGGCAGCAGGGGCTTATCCCGGTGAGCCACGCAGCGATCACCCAGGCAATCACGCTGAATGGCGCGGCGGTTGAGCGTAACCTACGCGCCTTTGAGATTGGTCGCTGGGCCATTGTCGCGCCCGCCGAGGCCGCCAAGATTGCCAAGCCTGCCAATGTGGTTGAGCTGCCAAAAACTCTGGACGAGATCATTGCCTTCCGCAGCGATCAGCTGGTGGCCTATCAGGGCAGCGGTCTGGCCAAGCGCTACGCTAAGCTTTTGGACGAGATTTCTGACAAGCAGCTCAAAGAAGCGGTTGCAAAGGGCTATCATAAGCTGCTGGCCTATAAGGACGAATACGAGGTTGCCCGCCTACTTTTGTCGAGCCATGAGAAGCTGACGGCAGAGTTTGAAGGCGATCTGAAGGTTTCTTACAATCTGGCGCCGCCGATCTTTGGCGGAAAGCTGGTCAATGGCCGTCCGCAAAAGCGCAAATTTGGCCCCGGCATGACCCGTTGGCTGCGCCTCTTGGCCAAGATGAAGCCGCTGCGCAATACGCCGCTGGATGTCTTTGGCTATACGGCTGAGCGCAAGATGGAGCGCGCCTTGATCAAGCAATATGAGCGCGACATGAAAGAATGGCTGCCCAAAGCGAGTGCCGACACCCTTGAGCCGCTGATTGCACTCGCTGAGCTGCCGCTGCAGATCCGGGGCTTTGGTCCGGTGAAATTGGAAAGCGAGACCAAGGCCGCCAAACGCCGCGAAGAACTGTTGATTGCGCTGCGCCAGGCTGGGGCGCCTCTCAAGGACGCGGCGGAATAACTGCACTGCACACAGGGCATATGCTGAACAAAGGGGAGGTGACCAAATCGGTTGCCTCCCCTTATGTCATTTGGCCCAGGTGACGCCGGCACGGCCTATTGTCATGTCGCTGTTAAGAAATTGTCTTATAAGTGACCTAGACTGCCTCGCCACAATTCGGGAGATTTCTTTTGTCCTCAGCGCGTCATATCGCCCGTGATATTTCCTACGCCCATTCTGCTGGATCGGCACCTGGACGTACCGTGATCCGCCTGCTTGAAAACACCACGGGTCGGCTGCGATTGATCAAACGTGCCGATGGCTACGAGCAGGAAGTGGCCAATGGGCGCAGTTTCTGGAGCGTGATGGCCGATCGCTATGGTCTGACCCTGGATGTCACAGGCGGCAGCCTAGCGAATATCCCCAAGGATAAGCCTGTGATATTGATCGCAAACCACCCCTACGGAATTCTGGATGGGTTGATGATGGGGCATATCATGGCCGAAACGCGCGGCGATTTCCGTATTCTGGCCCATCAGATCTTTCGCAAGGCCGAAGACCTGAACAAGGTGATTCTGCCGGTGGATTTTGCTGAAACAAAAGAGGCGCTAAAGACCAACCTTCAGACCCGCAAGGCGGCGCTTGATTACCTAGGGCAGGGCGGGGCCATTGGCATCTTCCCTGGCGGGACGGTTTCCACCGCGGCCAAGCCCTTTTCCCACCCGATGGATCCCGGTTGGCGCGGCTTTACTGCGCGGATGATCGCCAAATCCGATGCGGTGGTGGTACCGGTGTTTTTTGAGGGCCATACCTCGCGGCTATTCCAGATTGCCAGTCATTTGCACAGCACGCTGCGCATGGGGCTGTTGATCAAAGAGTTCAACAAACGGGTGGATACCCCGGTGAAGGTGGTGATTGGTGAGCCGATCAGCCGCGATATCCTGACGCCCCTGGCCAAAGACACAAAAGGAATGATGGATTTCCTGCGCAAAGCCACGTATGAGCTGTCTCCGAAGCCTCTCAAATCCTATGACTACGGGTTTGAGTTCGAGGAGAAACATCGCGCCTGATAGTCAGGCCTGAAAGAGAGATCATGGCTGTAGGTATCTTTGATTCCGGTCTGGGCGGGCTCACCGTCCTGAAAGCCGCCCAATCCCGTCTGCCGGACGTGGATTTCCTGTATTATGCGGATAGCGCCCGTGCTCCCTACGGCGTTCGCGATGCAGAGGATATCTTTAACCTGACCAAGGCCGCCGTGAATGATATGTGGTCCAAGGGCTGTGATCTGGTCATCTTGGCCTGTAACACGGCCTCCGCTGCTGCCCTACGGCGGATGCAAGAAGAAGGCCTGCCTGCTGGCAAGCGGGTCCTGGGTGTTTTTGTTCCCTTGATCGAGGCCATGACCGAGCGCCAGTGGGGCGATAACAGTCCGCCGCGCGAGGTCGAAGTGAAACATGTGGCACTGTTTGCCACCCCCGCCACCGTGTCCAGTCGCGCTTTTCAGCGTGAGCTGGCTTTTCGCGCCATTGGCGTTGACGTGGAGGCCCAGGCCTGTGGTGGCATTGTCGATGCCATCGAAGACGGGGACATGATCTTGGCAGAAGCCCTGGTGCGCAGCCATGTGGATGCGCTGAAGCGTAAGATGCCAGAGCCAGAGGCAGCCATCCTGGGCTGCACCCATTACCCGTTGATGGAAAAAGAGTTTCAGGCCGCGCTGGGGGCTGGGGTAAAGGTCTTTAGTCAGGGTAACCTGGTCGCAGACAGCCTTGCCGATTACCTGGACCGTCACCCGGATATGATTGGGACCGGTAACGGCGGGTATTTCACTACTGGTGATCCCGCCCGTGTCAGTGACCGGGCAACGCAGTTTCTCCGACGAGAAATCCGTTTTCAGGCGGCCTGATTGTTGCCGGATCGGGGGGTGGTGTACCATCCCGCCCATGATCTGGAACAAAGTCGGGGCGCAGCTCTTCCTTTAGTTCTCGTTTCACGCTGCGGCATGAAACCCAAATACACATTCAGAATGCGAGGTCTGACATGACCCATAAAGTGGCAATCCTTGGCGCCAGTGGCTATACAGGCGCGGAGTTGGTTCGGCTGATTGCGAACCATCCAAATATCGAAATTGCAGCTCTGGCGGCAGAGCGTAAGGCTGGGCTTAACATGGCCCAAGTGTTTCCACATCTGCGTCACATGAAGCTTCCAAAGCTTTGTAAAATAAATGAAATTGACTTTTCTGGTATTGATCTGTGTTTCTGCGCCTTGCCGCATAAAACCAGCCAGGAGGTGATCGCAGCCCTTCCAAAGACGCTGAAGATCGTCGATCTATCGGCCGATTTCAGACTGAGGGATCCGGCGGAATATGAAAAATGGTACGGCAACCCTCATGCGGCGCTAGAGCAGCAAGAAGAGGCTGTCTATGGTCTCAGCGAGTTCTACCGTGAAGAGATCAAATCAGCGCGTCTGGTTGCTGGGACCGGCTGCAATGCGGCCACGGGCCAATTTGCCCTTCGCCCCTTGATCACCAACGGGTTGATTGATCTGGATGAGATTATCTTGGATCTGAAATGCGCCGTCTCTGGCGCGGGTCGCGCCCTGAAGGAAAACCTGCTGCATGCAGAGCTGAGCGAGGGCTACAACGCCTATGCTGTCGGAGGCACCCATCGCCACCTTGGCGAATTTGATCAGGAGTTTTCCGCGCTGGCAGGGCGTCCGGTGAAGGTCCAGTTCACCCCGCATCTGGTGCCAACCAACCGGGGAATCTTGGCAACCGTCTATGTCAAAGGCGATGCTGCGGCCATTCATCAGGCTTTTGAAACCGCCTACGCCGCTGAACCCTTTGTCGAAGTCCTGCCCTTTGGCGAAGCGCCTAGCACCCATCATGTGCGGGGGTCCAACTTCTGCCATATCGGTGTGGCGGCGGATCGGATCGAAGGGCGGACAATCGTCTTTGCCGCCTTGGATAACCTGACAAAAGGTAGCAGCGGCCAGGCCTTGCAGAACGCCAACCTAATGTTAGGTGAAGAGGAGACAGCGGGGCTGATGATGGCTCCCCTGTTCCCGTGATCGCACCCGAAAGGTTTGAAGGATGAAGAACCTCAAGAAACAGCGCCGGATTCAGGTCATCGCGCTAGCGGCCATAGCCTTGGTGGTGGCAACTATAGCCATTGGCACTGCCTTGAAGGATGGGATCAACTATTTCCGCTCGCCCAGCCAGGTGATGGAAACCCCACCGCCGCCCAGCGAGACCTTCCGCATTGGTGGGTTGGTCGAAGAAGGTAGTTTGGTGCGGGGGCAGGGCGAAGCCGTACGGTTTTCCGTGACAGATGGTGGCGCAACGGTGCCGGTAACATTTACCGGGGTCTTGCCGGATTTGTTCGAAGAGAACCAGGGTATGGTTGGTACTGGAAAGTATATCAACGGTGTCTTTGAAGCCTCTGAAATTCTTGCGAAACACGATGAAACCTACATGCCCAAAGAGGTTGTTGACGCCCTGAAAGCACAGGGTGTCTATCAAGAGCCTGAGACCTGATCCGGCTGAGGGAAACCCGTCCTACTCATTCCAAAAAAGTGCCCCCTCAGAGCCCGCTCTTTGGGGGTATTTTTTTGGAATCTCAGAAGGGGGAGGGTAAAAGTGAAGAGCCTGCGGCGGCTGGACGCGGGTTTTACCATTGGCCCGCTTCTCGGTTAAGACTATAGACAAAGACATGATTACAGAGCTCGGACATTTCGCCCTTATCCTCGCCTTCATGATTGCCATTGTTCAAATGGTGGTTCCGCTGATCGGTGCCCATAAACGCTGGCCCGGATGGATGGCCGTGGCAGAACCCGCCGCGCAGGCGCAGTTCTTCTTTACCGCCTTTGCCTTTGGGGCGCTGGTCTGGGCCTTTGTAACCTCAGATTTCTCCCTGCGGCTGGTGATGTTGAACAGCCATTCCGCCAAACCGATGCTCTATAAAATCTCAGGCACCTGGGGCAATCACGAGGGCTCAATGCTGCTTTGGGTGTTGATCGTTGCCCTGTTTGGCGCTGTAGCCTCGGTCTTTGGTGGTGGACTGCCGCAGACGCTGAAGGCCCGCGTTCTGGCAGTTCAAGCCTCTATCGGGGTGGCGTTTTTCGCCTTTATCCTCTTTACTTCCAATCCTTTCCTGCGTCTGGCGGTGCCGCCCTTTGACGGGCAGGATCTGAACCCCCTGTTGCAGGATCCGGGCCTCGCTTTTCATCCGCCGTTTTTGTACCTGGGCTATGTGGGGCTCTCGATGGCCTTTTCCTTCGCCGTGGCCGCCCTGATTGAGGGCCGGGTCGATGCGGCCTGGGCCCGTTGGGTGCGCCCCTGGACCCTGGCCGCCTGGATCTTTTTGACCATCGGTATCGCGCTTGGCAGCTGGTGGGCCTATTATGAACTGGGCTGGGGCGGTTTCTGGTTCTGGGATCCGGTTGAAAACGCCTCCTTTATGCCCTGGCTCTTGGCCGCAGCCCTGCTGCATTCGGCCATCGTAGTGGAGAAACGGGAATCGCTGAAAAGCTGGACCATCCTCCTGGCGATCCTTGCCTTTGGTTTCTCGTTGATTGGGACATTCATCGTGCGGTCCGGGCTTTTGACATCTGTCCATGCCTTTGCCAATGACGCTGAACGCGGCATTTTCATTCTGATGATCCTCGCGTTCTTCACTGGCGGCGCGCTCACGCTATTTGCCGCGCGCGCCCAGTCTATGCAGGCGCGGGGGGTTTTTGGGCTGGTCAGCCGCGAAGGCGCGCTGGTAGCCAATAACATCCTACTGGCTGTAGGTTGCTTTGTGGTCTTTTTTGGCACGCTTTGGCCCATCGTGGCGGAAATGGCCTTTGGGCGGAAACTCTCGGTTGGGCCTCCCTTCTTTAATGCAGCCTTCACGCCCTTTATGGTGCTCTTGGGCGCAATCTTACCGATTGGAGCAATGTTGCCCTGGAAACGCGGCAACCTGGGGCGGACGCTGAAACGGCTGCGCTATGTCTTTGCGCTGGCTTTGGCGCTGGCGGTTCTGGCCTGGGCGATGCAGACAGGACGATCCGGCCTTGGCCCGATTGGCCTGTTCCTGGGGTCCTGGGTAGTGTTTGGCGCTTTGGTTGATCTGTGGGGCCGTACCGGCAGTTTGGCGCGCCTGATGCGTCTGCCACGTGCGGATTGGGGAAAGGCTACGGCCCACGCTGGCCTCGGTGTAACCATCTTTGCCATCGCCGGGCTAACGGCTTGGGAGCAAGAAGATATCCGCATTGCCCAGATTGGTGAGCCCTTTACTGTTGGCGCCTATGAGCTTCGGCTTGATGGGGTCGAAAACACGCGCGGGCCCAACTATTTCACCACCATGGCAACGATCAGTGTAACCCGTGCCGGTCGTCCGGTGGCGGTTATGTATCCCGAAAAACGCAACTACCCAGTGGCAAAGATGCCGACCACAGAGGCCGCGATCGACTATCGACTGTCGCGGGACCTCTACGTGGTGATCGGTGACCAGCAGGTAGACGGTGGCTGGACCGTGCGGACCTATATTAAACCCCTGGCCAACTGGATCTGGGGCGGTTGTCTGTTAATGGCGCTTGGGGGCTTCCTGAGCTTGAGTGATCGTCGGTTCCGGGTTGCGGCTGGCGCGGCTAAGGGCCAGGGCGACACCAAAGCAACAGCGGGGGTCGCTGCAGAATGAATAGGTTAAAGACCTGTGCCTCCGCACTGGCCTTGGCTCTGGTGTGTTCCGTTGCAGTCCTACCTGCCCCCGTCCAGGCGGTTCAGCCGGATGAGGTTCTGTCGGATCCGGCGCTGGAGGCCCGCGCTCGTGAGCTGTCCAAGGATTTGCGCTGTCTCGTGTGCCGCAATGAAAATATCGACGAATCCAATGCCGATCTGGCCCGCGATCTGCGTGTCCTGGTGCGAGAGCGTCTGGTGGCTGGAGACAGCAATGGCGAGGTGATCGACTTCGTGGTGGAACGGTACGGCGAATATGTGCTGTTACGCCCCACCACTACCGGCGCCAACTGGATGCTTTGGGCTGCTGGCCCCTTGATGCTGATCTTAGCCCTGGGCGTGGCGGCTGGCTATATGCGCGGTCGTGGGCGCGCAGCCAAGGAGGGTGAGCAGGCGCTGAGTGATGAGGAACAAGCGCGGTTGAGTCAGATCCTCGACGAGTGATATTTTGGCTTTTGTGACGCGGGGTCCGGCTTTTCGTCCTCCATTGTTTGCGCCACGGTTACTTGACTGCAGGGTAAAACGCCTGAAATTGCCTTTGAGGCATGTGAGATATGAGGTTTTGATGGACTACAAGGAAATCCTGTATGCGCTTGAGGATGATCTGGCGATTGTCACGCTGAACCGTCCAAGCAAGATGAACGCACTCACAGGGCAGATGCGTGCTGAGATCACTCATGCGATGAAACGTGCAGCATCTGAGGCACGGGCTGTTGTGCTAACCGGTGCAGGCGCGGCTTTTTGCTCTGGTCAGGACCTGAGCGATGCCTCCGGCAATGGTGATCTTGATATGGAGCGCACTCTGCGTGACGAATATACCCCAATGCTGGAAGCGGTTTATGATTGCCCGGTTCCGACCCTGTCGGTGATCAATGGGCCGGTGGCCGGCGCAGGCGCCAATTTAGCCCTCGCTGCGGATGTGGTTAT
The DNA here is from genome assembly GCF_000152965.1 of Roseobacter sp. MED193. Classification (GTDB taxonomy): domain Bacteria; phylum Pseudomonadota; class Alphaproteobacteria; order Rhodobacterales; family Rhodobacteraceae; genus Pseudophaeobacter. Next base: position 205,664 of record NZ_CH902583.1, read on the forward strand.
AGCGACGGAAAGTGCCTATTTTTTACAGGCTTTTGCGCGTATTGGCCTGATGCCCGATGCTGGTGGCACCTGGTTCCTGCCACGCCAGATGGGCCTGGCCAAGGCTATGGGGGCGGCGCTGTTTGCTGATAAGATCTCCGCCAAGCAGGCCAGCGATTGGGGCATGATCTGGGAAGCCATTCCCGATAGCGAGTTTGAAGCGACCTGGCGTGCCCGTGCAGCCTATTTGGCCAAGGGCCCAACCAAGGCTTTTGGCTCCATCAAAACCGCGATCCGCGCCAGCTACGGCAACAGCTTGCCTGAGCAGCTCTCGGTGGAGGCAAGCCTGCAAGGGGAATGCGGAAAAAGCCGCGATTTCAATGAGGGCGTCACAGCGTTTTTAGAAAAACGCCCTGCCAGTTTTGAGGGGCGCTGAGGAATCTTCATCTTTATTGAAACAAAAAAGACCGGCGGGTTGGCCCCGCCGGTTTTTTTTTGGCGTCGGCTGCCGGGTCATGGCAAACACAAAAATGCCTGCGTTGAACTGGCAGGTTCAACGCAGGCTGTGGAAGACTATCGGTAGATGACGCCGTTACGCCGCACGCACGCCATTGAGCAGGAGCACATGTTCCGTCAGATCAAAGCTGTCGTCTTGGTCTAGAACGCGGATCACCTCCGAACCATTGGCAGAGATAACCGCATCAGAGGTGCCGTCACTGTTCTCGATCAGTTCCACTGTGAGCTCAGGTTCACCATCCGCAGGGTCATAGGCATACATCAGCTGATCTTCGGCTGGGTCGAAATCAGTCACTGTTGCAGCTTCTTGACCTTCGAGCCAGGAGGCGGTCACAAAAGTATCCGCTCCGCTGCCACCGCCAACGGTGTCATTAACGCCAAAAATCACAGTATCGTCTCCAGAGCCGCCAAAGGCTTGATCACCTTCAGTGTCACTGTCTGCAGAAAAATCGATTTGCAATTGGTCAAGCAAGTTCCCGATGCCATTTTCAGGTGTCGGATCCGCAAGGAAGGCCGCTTCAGCATCAGGGTCCATGGTCCCGCTTGCTATGATCAGATCATCGCCGCCATCGCCTTGCAATCTGTCAGTGCCAGTTGTGTCAATGAGAACATCATCATTGCGCCCACCGCGCACAAGATCATCATCTTCACCACCTTGAACCAGGTCTTCGCCATTGCCACCAAAGACGCTGTCATTGCCTTCGCCGCCTTGGACGCTATCGGCGCCACCGTCACCAAAGACCCGGTCGTCGCCGCCATTACCATCAAGTGTATCGGTGCCGTTTTTACCCAAGATCGTGTTGTTTTCTTCGTCACCTTCGATCTCATCATCACCGCTGGCGCCGATAAAGGAGTCGATGTCCGCGCCGCCACCAGTGTCATTGCCGCCGCCGGTGTCAGTTCCGCCACCGGTGTCATCACCGCCACCGCTATCCGCCGGAGCATCATCATCGTCGTCGATAATAAAGGCGATACCGGCAACCAGGCCGATACCCAAAAGTGCCATCCACATCATAGAATTGTCCCCCAGAAAGTGATTAGAATTTCGTTTAAAATACCTCTGGTTGGAGCATTGGAACAAGACAATTTAAATGTGTTTGTCTTTTAATTCGAACCAAGCCCTCCACAATGATTTTACGCTGACGTTATTGTTCACCGAAAGGAACCAATTCCCCTAAATGGTCAAAAAGAAGCGCGATGGGGACCATAGATAGCGGTCTCCTGCACACAAAAATGACTAACTTGGATTGCAGGCGACTCACTGGAAGGTTTTCCTATTGGCTCTGTTTCCAACAGGACAACCAATAAAAAAGCCCCGCCAAAATGGCGAGGCTTTGAAGTCTGGCACCAGACCTAGTTTAGCGGTTTTCGATATCCACGTAGTCGCGGGCAGTTTGGCCAAGATAGAGCTGGCGCGGGCGACCAATTTTGTTCTGTGGATCGGTGATCATTTCTTTCCACTGGGAGATCCAGCCTACAGTGCGCGACAGCGCAAAGATCGGGGTGAACATCGAAGTGGGGAAACCCATCGCTTCCAGAATAATACCGGAATAGAAATCCACATTCGGGAATAGTTTCTTTTCCTTGAAGTAGGGGTCATTCAGAGCTGTCTGTTCCAGCTCCTTGGCCACCTGCAGCAGCGGGTTGTCTTCGACGCCTAGGAGTTCAAGAACCTCATCGGCAGACTGTTTCAGAACCGTGGCGCGTGGGTCGGTGTTTTTGTAAACACGGTGACCAAAGCCCATCAGACGGAAGGGATCGTCCTTATCCTTGGCACGGGCGATGAATTCAGGAATACGGTCAACGGAACCGATTTCCTTGAGCATCTCCAGGCAGGCCTGGTTGGCGCCGCCATGGGCTGGGCCCCAGAGGCAAGCAATGCCGGCCGCGATGCATGCAAAAGGATTTGCGCCGGAAGAGGAGGCCAAACGCACGGTCGAAGTTGAGGCGTTTTGCTCGTGATCCGCGTGCAGGGTGAAGATCCGGTCCATCGCACGGCTCAGGATTGGGTTCACGTGATATTCTTCGGCCGGCACCGAGAAGCACATGTGCAGGAAGTTGGCTGCATAATCCAGATCGTTGCGGGGATAGACGAAGGGCTGACCGATGGAATATTTATAGGCCATCGCCGCAATCGTGGGCAGCTTGGCGATTAGGCGGATCGAGGCAACTTCGCGCTGCCACGGATCGGCGATATCGGTCGAATCATGGTAAAAGGCGGACATGGCGCCGACAACACCCACCAGGGTTGCCATTGGGTGCGCATCGCGGCGGAAACCACGGAAGAAGTTGTGCATCTGTTCATGCACCATGGTGTGGCGGGTCACGCGGGCTTCAAAATCTTCCAGCTGTGCCGCCGTTGGCAGCTCACCGTAGAGGAGAAGATAGCAGACCTCTAGATAATGAGATTGTGACGCCAGTTGATCGATTGGATAGCCGCGGTGCAGCAGCTCGCCCTTTGCACCGTCAATAAAGGTGATGGTGCTGTCGCAGCTGGCGGTCGATGTGAAACCCGGGTCATAAGTGAACACGCCGGCCTGGGCATAAAGTTTGCGGATGTCCAGAACATCAGGCCCGGTGGTAGGCGAGAAAATGGGAAGCTCATATTCTTGGTCGTTCAGGCTGAGCTTTGCGGTCTTCTGTGTCTCGGTCATAGATGTCCCTTCCTGTATCAGGCACGAATACCCGGAATTTCATCCCGGGCACGGTGCAGGCAGAACCTGCGCGCGGATCGCGCAGGTGAGGTGGTATAGGAACAGGCTTACTGACCGGTTAAGGACAGGGTTAGCCTGTGGCGTCGTTGAGCCGGGCCATCGTTTCGTCACGGCCCAGGATCAGCATCATGTCAAACACCGATGGCGTTGCAGCTCTACCGGCCAACACGGCCCGCAGGGGGGCGGCCAGTTTGCCGAACTTGGTGTCATGGGCTTCTGCAAATGCATTAAGAAGCGCCTCAAGATCTTCACGCGTCCAGCTAACACTTTGCAACTGCGGCGTCAATTGAGCCAGTATACCATCGGATACATTTGCCAGGGCCTTAGCCGCTTTTTCATCTGGTTCAATAGGCCGAGATGTCAGGATAAAATGCGCCTTTTCAAGCAAATCGGGGAAGGTTTTAGCTCGATCCTTGAGGCAATACATCGCACGTTCAAGATTTGCTGACTTTACGTCATCTAGCGGTGATTGACCGGAGGCGACCAGATAAGACTGGATCTCTTGCTGCAATGCAGCGTCGTCGCTAACAGCGTTGTGCTGGCTACAGAGGTTTTCCAGCTTCTTTGTGTCAAAGCGCGCCGGGCTTTTGCCGATTGCCTCCAGGCCGAACCAATCGCGGGCCTGGGCATCGGTAAAAAACTCGTCGTCGCCGTGGCTCCAACCCAGACGGGCCAGATAGTTTCGCATACCCGCCGCACAATAACCCATGGCTTGGTACTCTTGCGCCCCAAGAGCTCCGTGACGTTTGGACAGCTTTTTGCCATCTGCACCGTGGATCAAGGGAATATGGGCCCAGACCGGAATATCCCAGCCCATGGCATCATAGATCACCATCTGGCGGGCGGCATTGTTCAAATGATCGTCCCCACGGATCACATGGGTCACCCCCATATCGTGGTCGTCCACCACGACGGCGAGCATATAGACCGGTGTTCCATCCGAGCGCAGCAGAATCATATCGTCCAGTTGATCGTTGCGGATTGTGACATCCCCCTGGACCTGATCTTTGATCACCGTGCTGCCATCCTGAGGGGCCTTGATGCGGATCACATAGGGGGCATCAGGATGTGATTCTGCCGGCGCCTCGCGCCAGGGAGAGCGGAAAAGGGTGGACTTCCCGTCTGCCTTGGCGGCATCGCGAAAGGCTGCGATCTCTTCTTGGGTGGCAAAACATTTATAGGCCTTGCCCTCAGCCAGAAGCTGTTCTGCAACCTCAGCATGACGTTTCGCCCCGTCAAACTGGCTGACTATCTCGCCATCGTGGTTGAGCCCCAGCCAATTCATGCCCTGCAAAATAGCCGCTGTTGCCTCGGGCGTGGAGCGTGCGCGATCAGTATCTTCGATCCGCAAGAGAAACTTGCCACCACGGCCGCGCGCAAAAAGCCAGTTAAACAGAGCGGTACGGGCACCACCAATATGCAAATAACCTGTAGGAGAGGGGGCAAAGCGAGTGACGATGGGTTTGGACATGAGGTGATCTGCCTTTGGAAGCCAAGAATGAGCTGGAGTTTGCGCCTGTTTACCGAGGCCGCGTAGCTGGAGCAACCATGCAGATCCTGCTGCGGATTGATCAGGCACTGCAGGCACAGCGAGGGCATTTGATGCCATGGATCCCTGTGTGTCTGGGAATCGGTATCGGATGCTTCTTTTTACTGCGCAGCGACCCTGGTGTGGGCAGCTGGTGCTTGCTCACCTTGGTCAGCGGTCTGTTGCTGCCGCTGACCCGGAGCGGCGACGCTCGGGCGCTGTTTGTCTGGGCAATTCTGCTTGTGGCGCTTGGCTTTGCTCTTGCCGGGGTGCGCAGTACCCTGGTGCAGGCGCCGGTGCTGACATTTCGCTACTATGGCCCGGTTGAAGGACGGCTCATTGCCATAGATCGCTCCAGCAGTGGCGCGCTGCGTCTGACGCTCGATCAGGTGCGATTGAATCGCGTGGCGCCACGAAACCGGCCCGCACGGGTGCGTCTGTCCTTGGCCCAAGACAGCGCAATACCCCAGGTTGGGGTGCGGCTTGCAACCACCGCACATTTAATGCCTCCCCAGGGCCCAAGTGAACCTGGTGGGTTTGACTTTCGCCGATACGCTTGGTTTTTGAAGATCGGCGCCAATGGCTATACCCGAACGCCGCTTGTGGTGCTGGCGCCCCCACGCCACGGGCTATATCTTCAACGGTTTCGCTATCGCCTGTCTCAGATTGTGCAACAGCGTCTAGAACCAGCGACCGGAGGGGTGGCCGCCGCTATCATCGCGGGAGACCGGAGCGGGGTGAGGCCGCAGGAGCTTCAAAACCTCAGAGCCAGCAATCTCGCTCATTTACTCGCGATATCTGGGCTCCATATGGGGCTGCTCACTGGGTTTGTCTTTACGGTGCTGCGGTTCTCTCTGTGTGTTATTCCGGCCATTGCGCTGCGGTGGAATATCAAAAAGATCTCAGCAGGAGCTGCTCTGGTGGTTGGGCTCTTCTATCTCGGCATTTCGGGCGGCAACGTCTCGACTGAACGGGCCTTCATCATGGTTTTGGTTCTGTTCGTTGCCGTTCTTCTGGACCGTCGCGCCCTTTCGTTGCGTGCGGTCGCCGTTGCGGCGACGCTTGTTTTGCTGCGGCGGCCGGAAACACTATTGTCGCCGGGTTTCCAGATGAGCTTTGCCGCGACCGCCGCCCTTGTTGGTGTCTTTGGCTGGTTCAGAACACGAAGGTCCCTATTGGGCCCAGCATGGTTGCGCTCAGTGCTCACGGTGGTTTTGTCATCTGCGGTTGCTGGAGCCGCTACAGCGCCCTTTGGCGCGGCCCACTTTAATGTTGTCTCCCATTATGGGCTCATTGCAAACGTATTGGCCGTTCCCATAATGGGATTGGTCGTAGTACCGGCTGCTGTACTGGCCATGTGCCTGGCGCCCCTAGGGGGGGAGCAGATCGGTATCTTCTTTTTGCAGAGCGGCCTTGAATGGATTTTAGCGGTAGCCGCCTGGGTATCTGCGCTTCCAAAGCCGCAAAGTGGCGTGGTGATGCCAGGTATCTGGGGCTTGCCGCTCTTTACCCTCGGCGCGCTTTTTGTGCTTCTTTGGCAGGGACGGCTGCGATGGGCGGGCTTTCTACTCATCGGGTTGTCATCGCTTACCTGGGCCCAGGTCGAGCGGCCGCTGCTGCTCATTTCTGCCAATGGTGGTCTGGTCGGGGTCTTGACCCCGCAAGGCAGGGCGTTGTCCCGTGAGAAAAGCCAGGGATACATCGCTGCCCGCTGGCTCGCAGCAGATGGAACGCCTTTGCCACAAATCACGGCAGCCGCGCTTTGGCACTCGCAGATCGATGCAGGAGGGGTCTGGGTGGGGGGGCGTCGGGTGGTCCATATCACAGGCAAACGGCATGCTGATGTGGTTACGGACTGTCAGCCCACGGATCTAATTGTTTCCAACAGGCGACTGGAGCTCGGAGGCGACTGCGAGGTTTTGGGGCCAGAGCGCCTGCGGCGTAGCGGCAGTATACGGATAGATCACGATGGCAGAATGGTGACGGCAGCCGACATAGCGGGCAATCGCCCCTGGTCGCGCCAGTGATTTTCCTGAGCAGAAAAGGAAGCGGGAACTATGGGGGAATGCATCAGAGCCTAGTAACTGCGGATCAAGCCGACCAAACGCCCTTGGACTTTGACCTGATTAGGAGACAGAACTCTTGTTTCATAGGCTGGGTTCTCTGCCTCAAGCGCGATTGCACCATTGCGCCGGAACAGACGTTTCAATGTGGCCTCTTCGTCGGCAATAAGGGCGACGACGATGTCCCCGTCATCTGCAGTATCTGTTTCGCGGATCACCACGATATCACCATCGTTAATTCCAGCATTGATCATGGAATCACCGCGAACTTCCAGCGCGTAGTGTTTGCCATTAGACGATAGCATTGTCTGAGGGATCGCGATCTGATGGGTGATCTGGTTGATTGCTTCGATTGGGACACCAGCAGCAATGCGCCCCATGACAGGGATTTCCAGCGCGGCGAGAACAGATGCCGCAGGGGTACTGCGGGGCGTGGAGGGTGGCCGCGCAGAGGCAGGGGAAAAAGCGCCTGCGGCTGTGGTCTGGTTTGCCGACGGCGCAGGAACGCCGCCCATGTTTTCAGGCAGGCGCAGAATTTCAATAGCCCTGGCCCGGTGGGCAAGGCGGCGGATAAATCCGCGTTCTTCTAATGCGGTGATCAGCCGATGAATGCCCGATTTTGAGCGCAGGTCCAAAGCAACCTTCATTTCATCAAAACTGGGGGGAACACCGTCCTTTTGCAGGCGGCGGTGGATGAAGTTCAATAAATCCAACTGCTTCTTGGTTAGCATTTCTGTCCCTCCAATTGCATCTGTTAAATTTTGTTCTATTCATGTTCCCGTTTTGTGTCAACAGTACAAGAACATCGCTGGATTTTTTGCGGTGAAATCACTTTCTGAGGACAGAACAACGCACACTCTATTGAAGGCTAGATTGGCAGATATTGCAGAGTGTTTCCCTTGGTCTGGGCCGGGGCATGCGGCGGTAGGACGATCAGCGCATTTGCCTCGGCTAAAACGGACAAAAGGGAGCTGTCTTGATTGGCCGCAACCGTAACTTCTCCGTGAGAAACCGTGGCGCGCATATAGTGTTCGCGTGGGCCGTTTGCAGCGAGGTCATGGGATAGAACAGCTGTCATCAGCGGCAGAGACACGTGGTTTGTTCCCAACATGGATTGGATCATAGGTCGCAAGAAGATGTGGCCGCAAACCATTGCAGATACGGGGTTTCCGGGCAGCCCAACCATAGCGTTCTTACCTATGCTGCCGGCCATCAACGGCTTTCCAGGGCGCATCGCGACCTTGTAGAAAGACCGCTCCATCCCAAGATCTGCCGAGACCTTTGCGACCAAGTCGTGATCACCGACAGAGGCGCCGCCAATGGTCACTACCAAATCTACATCGCGCGCCAGGGAGAAGGCTGTTTTCAGCGAGGACTCGCTGTCTCTTGCGATAGGTAAAACCAGAACCTTTGCGCCGAAATCCTCCAGCATGGCCTTTAGACCAAAGGTATTGGAGGCGATGATTTGATCAGGCCCTGGCGTGCCGCCGGGCATGACCAACTCGTCGCCGGTCGAGATCAGAGCGACCACGGGACGCCGGCGAACGGGAACCACTGGGATATTCATTGCCGCCAAAAGTGCCACATCAGATGGGCGCAGGAGGCGGGGGGCGGTCACTGTTTGGCCCCTCCCAAAGTCGCCGCCGCTGGGGCGTATATTGTTGGAAGCACCAGGCGCGCTCTGGATGGTGATCAGGTCTTTTTTGCGCGCAACATCCTCTTGGATCACCACAAAATCTGCGCCATCCGGCACGGGTGCACCGGTGAAAATCCGTACTGCCTGACCGGCCTTAAGGCTGCCCTCAAAGCGATGCCCGGCAGCGGCCTCGCCAATAACTTGAAACATGGCATGAAGCTCGACTTCGTCACGCTTTACCGCATAGCCATCCATTGCCGATGCAGAGAAAGGCGGCTGCTCCCGCGTGGCGCTGACCTCCTGTGCCAAGACCCGGCCATTGGCCTGCGCCAGGGGGACCTGCTCGACTTCGGTGACCGAGCAGAGTTGCAATAGCGCGGCGCGGGCCTCGGAAACTGAAATCATCTACGCCTCGTACCGCCCTGATTTTCCGCCATCTTTCAGCACAACACGGGTGCCACCTATTTGCATCGCCTTATCCACGGCCTTGGCCATGTCATAGACCGTCAGGCAGGCAACAGAGACGGCTGTGAGGGCTTCCATCTCTACCCCGGTCTGACCTGTGGTCTTGACTGTGGCCTCAACCCGGACACCAGGCAAATCAGGATCCAGCGTGAGCTCAACCGCGACTTTGCTAATGGCAAGCGGATGGCAGAGAGGGATAAGGTCTGGTGTTTTTTTCGCCCCCATGATGCCTGCCAGCCGCGCCACGCTCAGCACATCGCCTTTTTTGGCTTTGCCCTGGGCAATGATCTCATAGGTTTGTGGTGCCATGGCGATATGGCCCTCGGCAACGGCCACCCGTGCGGTGACCTGTTTGTCGGAGACATCCACCATATGGGCATCGCCCTTGGTGTCAAAATGGGTCAGAGCCATGTTCAAAGTGCTCCGGGGATCAGCGGGTTTGCCAGCAGGTTGCGGGTGGCCTGGGCCACATCTTCCTGGCGCATAAGAGACTCCCCAATCAGGAAAGTCCTGGCACCAAAACGGGCCATATCCGCCAGATCCTGCGGTGTGGACAGGCCGCTCTCACAGACGATGCTGCGCCCGGCGGGCACCAGTCGCGACAAATGGCGCGTGGTGTCCAAGGTGGTCTCAAAGGTCTTGAGGTTGCGGTTGTTGATCCCCATCAGCGGCGATTTAAGCAGGCTGGCGCGCTCTAGTTCCGCTTCGTCATGGACCTCCAGCAGCACATCCATGCCCCAGTCCAATGCACAGTCTTCCAGCTCCGCCGCCTGGGCGTCACTAACCGAGGCCAAAATGATCAGGATACAATCAGCTCCCAGGGCGCGGGCCTCGGCAACCTGATAGGTATCATACATAAAATCTTTGCGCAGGGCAGGCAATGAACAGGCAGCACGGGCTTCGACCAGAAAAGACTTTGCCCCCTGAAAACTGGGCGTATCGGTCAAAACCGAGAGGCATGCGGCGCCCCCTTGCTCATAGGCCTGGGCGAGGGCAGCTGGGTCAAAATCTTCACGGATCAACCCTTTGGAGGGGCTGGCCTTTTTGATCTCCGCAATCAACCCATAGCCGTCGCGGGCAGCGGAGGAGAGGGCTGCGGCAAAGCCGCGCGGAGCAGATGCATCGCGGGCCTCGGCTTCGACCTCAGAGAGTGGTTTGGCGGCTTTGTCAGCGGCGATTTCTTCCAGCTTGTAGGCCTTGATCCTGTCCAGAACATTTTCAGCCATATAACAGCCTCCTGTCGTCGTGTTGTATCATTGTTTGACCCTATGCCGTCCAATCGATCGCTTTTGACCCACGCTGGTTTAGCCATTGGTTGATCTTAGAAAACACCCCTGAGCCAAAAAAGCCACGGTGGGCCGAGAGTGGCGAAGGGTGGGCCGTCTTTAGGATAAGGTGATCGCCCGGATGGACATATTTTTCAAGCCTCTGCGCCTGTTTTCCCCAGAATACGTAGACGGTTGGGGCCTGCGATGTCCGAGCGATCACCTGTTGGATCAGCCTCTCCCAGCCTAGATCTTTGTGACCATTGGCTTCTCCGGAGGGAACTGACAGCGCGGTATTGAGCAGCAATACCCCTTGGCGCGCCCAGTTTTTCAAATCTCCCGTTGTCGGGTGGGCGCCAATATCAGCCTGTAGCTCTTTGTAAATGTTAGAGAGAGATCGTGGTAAGGGGCTAATATCGGAGGCCACTGAAAAGGCCAATCCATTTGCATGACCCGGCGTTGGGTAGGGGTCCTGGCCCAGAATAACAACGCGGGTCCTGTCCAACGGAGTGAGCTCAAGTGCCGCAAATCGAAGTGCCTCGGGCGGCAAAATTGCGCGTGGATCTGCCTCCAGACGGGCCTTTATCCCAGGCCAATCCTGAGAAAAAAACGTCAGATCGGCCCAGTCCCCAAGTGAGGATGGCAGGCCGCCCGCCTCTATTGAAGAGGTCATGCGGTTGTGGCCGTGGTGATCTTTGCCAGGCTCTCGAGCTTTTTCCTTGCGGCACCGGAATCAATGCTTTCGCGCGCCTTTTCCACGCCTTCAGTCAAAGAACCTGCCGCATTTGCCACCACAAGAGCCGAAGCCGCGTTCAACAAAACAGCATCGCGGTAGGCGCCTTTTTCCCCGTTCAACAGGGCACGAAAGGCCGCGGCATTGTCTTCGGGGCTGCCGCCGACAATGGCCTCAAACGGGTGTACTGGCAGGCCCGCTTCTTCGGGGTGCAATTCAAAATCGCGGACGGTTCCGTCTTCTTCTAGGGCTGAAACCCAGCTGATGCCGGTGATTGTGAGCTCGTCTGTGCCATCTGAGCCATGCACCAACCAGGCGCGCTCGGACCCCAGCTGGCCGAGTGTCTCTGCCATGGGACGGATCAGATCCCGTGCGAAGGCGCCGGTGAGTTGCCGTTTGACACCGGCAGGATTTGTCAGTGGCCCCAAGATGTTAAAGATCGTTCTTGTCCCCAGCTCCTGGCGTGTTGGCATCACATGTGCCACCGCCGGATGGTGCATCGGGGCCATCATGAAGGCGATGCCGCAGTGCTCTAACGCCGCTTCGACAACCTTTGGTGGCACCATGACATTGATGCCCATCTGGGCCTGGACATCGGCGGTCCCGGAGCGAGAGGACAGGTTGCGGTTGCCATGTTTAGCCACGACGACGCCTGCACCTGCTGTGACAAAAGCGGTGGCAGTAGAGATATTCAAGGTGTTCTTGCCATCACCACCCGTGCCGACAATATCCATAGCACCGGCAGGCGCTTTGACCGGGTTGCATTTTGCACGCATCACCGAGGCCGCGGCGGCATATTCATCGACGGTTTCGCCGCGCGTGCGCAGGGCCATCAGGATGCCGCCAATCTGGCTGGGCGTGGCTTCACCTTCAAACAGCAGCGTAAAGGCCTGCATCGCCTCCTCTCGGCTCAATGGGCGATCGGCAGCGGCTCCAATCAAGGGTTTGATCAGGTCGCTCATGCTGTCACCTTCATGTCATCAAGAAAATTTTTGAGCAGGGCATGGCCGTGCTCAGAGGCAATGGATTCGGGATGGAATTGCACGCCGTGTATTGGCAGCTCTTTGTGTTGCAACCCCATAATGGTGCCATCTTCTAGCTCGGCTGTAATTTCCAAGCAGCTTGGCAGGGTTTCGCGCTCCACCACCAAGGAGTGGTAACGGGTGGCTTCAAACGGGCTCGGCAATCCGGCGAACAGCCCCTTATTCTTATGGTGCATCAGTCCCATTTTGCCATGTACGATTTCATGGCATCGCACCACATTGCCCCCAAAGGCTTCGCCGATTGTCTGGTGGCCCAGGCAGACACCCAGAAGGGGTGTCTTTGTTTCTGCGGCAGCCTGTGTCAGCGCGAGGCAGATTCCGGCCTGTTCGGGCGCTTTGGGGCCGGGCGATAGCAGGATGCCCGCAGGGTTTAGCGCCATGGCGTCCTGCACCGTGAGGGCATCGTTCCGATGGACTTCCATTTCGGCACCCAACTCGCCGAGATAGTGCACTAGGTTGTAGGTAAAGGAGTCGTAGTTGTCGATTAGCAGCAGCATCTTGGCGGGCTCTTTTATGGGTGGCGGGCCTGGGGGGCGCCGCAGTATAGTGGTTTTGGTATACTTGTTCAGGCTTGTGCGGCAGCGTCAAGAGCAGGACGTTCTTTTGGCGCTTGGCCTCGCCTGACAGGGGACCAAGCCAGTGGGATTGTAGGATGCGCAAGCATTGCTATCCGACTGAAGCTTTGACGATAAACCAGCCCGGTGACAGGGTGGAAACAGGTGATGAGAGGCAGGACTGCGATGAAAGGGTTTCTCGGAGGCGTGAGCATCGGGGCATTGGTGGCTGTAGGCGGGGCAGCGATGTGGTCGCTTTCTACGCCTTTGCCTGCCCGGGTGCAGGTGGAGAGCACACTGCCTGAACAGTCGGATCAGCCTGGTGCAGTCAACACCGTGCCACCAGAGGCCAATGAGCGGCGCGATGCCGATTTGGTGGAGGCGGTGCCCAGCGCGCCCGCGACCTTTGTTGACGAAGATACCAGCCCCATTGCGGTGCTGGACACAGATCCCGGTGCAAGACCTGTCGTGGCAACGGCTGAGGGCGCAGGAGGAGGCGATGTGGCGCCGGGCCTTCCTGTCGCGGCCCTACCGCAGAGCCCGAGCGCGGTTCCGGGGGAGCCAGGTGGGGGGGATGCGCCGGATGTGCCCGGTGCAGATCAAACACCCGTTGTGTCCACCGAGACCGCAGAACTGCCTGCGCCGCAACGGGCTACAGAATCAGACCCTGAACAGACTACGAGCGCTCAACAGACTGCGGGCCTTGGGCAGCCCGTTGCGCCCGCTGATACAGGCATTGAAGCCCGCCTGGTGGCACAGGGAGCGGAGGACGAAAACAGCGGGGACGAATCTGCGGCCGCGCCAGCGGAGACCATGCCTTCGACTGAGGGGCAGACCGTATCTCCCGTGGTTCCGGATCTGTCGGGGCCTCAGATCGGTGCCGCTCCGACGGCCACGGTGCGCCCCAGTATTGCGGTCATGCCTGTCGCCACACCAAACGCCGCTCGCGCAGATACACAGGCTGAGGCAGAGACTGACGCGGAAGAGACCGCCAGCGCAGTCGGCGCGGAACCGGAACAGGAGGCTACCTTGGCTGAGCGCCAATCGGTGCTTTCGCCCTCCGATCAGGATCAAACCGAGGCAGATCAACAGGAAACCACGGGCTCTCGATTGGCTTCCCGTGTTGTGCCGTTGACGGAACGCAGCAGAACCCCCACCCTGATTGGGAATAATGCCGAGCCTGCAGTTGAGGCGACATCGCCACAGGGCACTCCCTTTGAGATCAATGCTGAGGAATTTACCGCGCCTGAGGGGCGTCCTTTGATGTCGATCGTATTGATCGATGACGCGGTTGCTATTGGCGCCGAGGCGCTAGAGAGCTTCCCCTATCCGCTGACATTTGCGATCTCGCCGCAGGATCCAAATGCCGCTGAGAAAACCCAAGCACGCCGCGCAGCCGGGTTTGAAGTCTTGATGCTGGCGGATCTGCCACGTGAAGCCTCACCACAGGATGCAGAGACCGCGATGGCGGTTTGGATCCAGCAAATGCCGCAGGCGGTTGGAATCCTTGAGGGGGTGCAGACTGGTTTTCAGGGCAACCGTGCGCTGGCGGACCAGATGGTGGCGGTTATGCAGGCTTCGGGCTTTGGCATGGTGACCCAGAACAATGGGTTGAACACGGTGCAAAAATTGGCGCTGCGCGACGGTATTCCCTCGGGCGTGGTGTTTCGTGACTTTGACGGTGCCGGGCAAAACCCACGTGCCATTCGCCGCTTTTTGGACCAGGCCGCCTTTCGCGCTCGCCAAGAGGGCGCTGTGATCATGTTGGGCCGATTGCGCCCCGATACGATCTCTGCACTGTTGCTATGGGGATTGCAGGATCGGGCGAGCCAGGTGGGGCTTGCGCCGATATCTGCGGGTCTAAGGGCTAACCTCACATCCACGCAATGATTGCAGGCATCAAAGCGCGGCTTGACGCCTGAGGTCAGCGGTCAGAGTGTTCGGGCCGTACCACACTGAAAAAAAAGGGCCTCCAGTTGGGGGCCCTTTGCAATTATGTCCTGTTGAGCTGAATGCGCTCAAGGTGAGCTTGCAGAAATCTAGGCGTTGCCCCGGCCAACAAACCGGGCTGCATCTGCGGCAGCCCGGCGGATGGCGTTGGATTTATGGACGGTTTCCATATATTCTGCCTCTGGGTCGCTGTCATAGACAACACCGCCGCCCGCCTGCACATAGAGCGTCTGGTCTTTGACGATGGCGGTGCGCAGAGCGATGCACATATCCATGTCGCCCCCCGCTGAAAAATAGCCAACGCCGCCGCCATAAACGCCACGCTTTTCTGGTTCCAGTTCATCAATGATTTCCATCGCCCGCACCTTTGGCGCGCCGGAAACGGTTCCAGCGGGCATGCCAGCAAAGAAGGCATCCAATGCGTCTTTGTCCTCATGCAACTCACCAACCACGTTGGAAACGATATGCATCACATGGCTATAGCGTTCAATAATGAACTGTTCTGTCGGCTTGACCGTGCCAATCTTGGCAACGCGCCCGGTGTCATTGCGGCCCAGATCCAACAGCATAAGATGCTCCGCCAATTCCTTCTTGTCGGCCAGCAGCTCCAACTCATTGGCTTTGTCCTCCTGAGGCGTTGCCCCACGGGGGCGGGTGCCGGCAATGGGGCGGATTGTGACCTCTTTGCCAAAGACACGCACCAGGATTTCGGGGCTGGCGCCGATGACTTGAAAGCCGCCAAAGTTGAAATAAAACATGAAGGGCGAAGGATTGGTGCGCCGCAGTGAGCGATAGAGCGAAAAAGGCGGCAGCGGAAATTCTTGGCTCCAACGCTGAGCTGGAACCACCTGAAAGATATCACCGGCCCGGATGTAATCCTTGGCTTTTTCTACGGCTTCCATGTAGCCGGATTTGGTGAAGTTAGAAACCGGCGGAGCGATTTCGTGGGCGTCCCCTAGATCACGGGTTTCCGAGGGCATGGCCCGTTCCAGATCGCGCACCGCATCCATCACCCGCTCCGCCGCCTGGGCGTAGGCGGCGCGGGCGGTTTGGCCCTCTCTCACCCAGGCGGGCGAGACTACGGTGACTTCGCCTTTGACCCCGTCCAAAACGGCGATCACTGAGGGGCGCATCATCACGGCATCGGGTAGGCCAAGCGGGTCAGGGTTTACATCCGGCAGGTACTCAACATGGCGCACCATGTCATAGCCCAGATAGCCAAACAGACCGGCTGCTGCCTGTGGCATGTCTTCGGGCAGGTCGATTTTGCTTTCTGCTAGCAGGGCGCGCAGATTGTCCAGCGGATTACCTGCCTGTTCTTCAAAAGCCTCTGGATCAAACCGGGCTGAGCGGTTGAGTGAAGAAGCCTCCCCATGGCTGCGCCAGACCAGATCAGGCTTCATGCCGATGATGGAGTAGCGTCCGCGCACCTCACCACCGGTTACGGATTCCAGCATAAAGGCGTCCTTCTGAGCGCCTGTGAGCTTCAGCATCAAAGAGACGGGCGTGTCCAGGTCCGCAGCAAGCCGCGTAAAGACAACCTGGTTTTCACCGCTCTCATAAGCAGAGGCGAAGCTCGCAAAGTCTGGGGTCAAAGCCATCGGGCAGGTCTCGCTTATTGGGAATAGTTGGTCAGAACAGCATTCAAAGCCTGCTGATCCACACGCGGCGCAGCGCGGAGCTGTGCATCGGAGATAAAGGCCGTGAACAGGGCCTCAGAAACGGCCTGGTCCAATTGGGTACTCAGAGCCTTTGCCAAGAGCTGCATTTCTTCATTTTCCTCGGCTGCAAGCACCGCATCCAGGCGTACGACAACAGTGCCTGCTTCGCCTTTGATCACCTTTAGATCGCCGGGTTCCATGCTAAAGATCTGGTTCATCATATCCGCCGGAGTGTTATCCAGATAGGCCGTGCGGGTGAGACCGGTTTCCTGCTGTACCTGGCTACCTTCGGGGAAATCCCCTGTCTGTGTGACGGTTGCGAGCAGGGCCTCTGCTTCGGCCTGCAGCGCGGTTGCAACACGGTCCGCCTCCCAGGCTGCCAGAACCTTAGCCTTTGCATCTTCAAAGGCTTCGGGACGTTCAGGCAAAATTTCATCAAGGCGAAGCGCAAACAGGCTGCCATCCCCTAGGAATTCTGCGGTGGGGAAATCTTCCACGGTGACCAAACTGGCGGCGGTGCGGAAGCCTTCATAGGCGGTGATGCCCTCGCCAGTTTCGCCGCTCCAGCCCAGGCTGGCGACTTCCATATCGCTCTCATTGGCCAGATCCTCCAGCGTAGCGCCCCCCGCCAGCAGGTCATTGATCTCTTCGGCCTGCTGTTCGATCAGACGGCGGGCACGATCCGCTGCCAGCTCATCGCGCAGCTCTGGCTCAGCCTGCTCAAATGTGGTGTGGCGGGCCTCAAGCTGACCATTGACCCGATAGAGGGCAGGGCCAAGATCCGAGGGCAGGGGTCCAACAATTGTACCGACCTCGGCAGCAAACACAGCCTCTGCGGCATCACCCAGGAAGGACTGTGTCACATCGCCCAGATCAATGTCTTGAAGCGCAAGACCGCGCCCTTCTACCAGCGCTTCAAAGGTTGTTCCGGCCACATCTAGCTGGGCTTTGGCGTCCGCGGCGCTGGTGTCGTCAGCAAAGACCAGGCGCTCAACCAGGCGGCGCTCGGCAATTTGGTACTGTTCGCTGCGGTCGGAATAGAGCGTGCGCAGGGCTTCTTCGTCTACTTCGACAGTGTCCAAAATCATATCAGGGCTGAGGCGCGCATAGGTGATGCGTTTGGTTTCAGGCAGGGTGAAGTCATCAGCATTTGCCTCGTAAAACGCCATGAGCACAGCGTCCTCTGGCACCACCTGGATCAGAGAAATTTGATCCGGGCTAAAAGGCACGTAAGAGAAGCTGCGGCGGGCACCGATATAGCTGGTCAGGGTCTTGGTCAGGGTGTCAGGCATCTTGGCCCCCACCACGATGGCGCCCTGGACCAAAGTCCGCGCAGATTCACGGCGCAGATCGGCCTCAAAATCGCTTTCGTTCAAGTTGGCGTTTTGCAGAGCAAAGCTATAGGTCTGTCTGTCGAAATTTCCGCTGGGATCCTGAAATGCAGGGATCTCGGCCAACTCCTGACGCAGGTTGTCATCACCGACGGAAATGCCGAGATTTTTGACTTCGTTGTCAATAGCGGCGATCGAGATGAGGCGCCCTAGAACCGCTTGGTCTAGGCCAAAGGCGGCCATTTGCGAGAGGCTCAAGGCCTGACCACCCTGCGCTTGCAGCGCCCGTTGTTCGCGCTGCATTTCGCGCAGGTATTCGTCAACGGTGACTTCTTCCTCACCAACCAGAGCGACGGCAGACATAGAGCTGCTGAAGTTCACGGCGCCAAAGCCGGCAAGACCCACGATCAGCAAGCCCATAAGGATCCAAACAAAGGTATTGGATAGTTTTTTTATGCCTGTGGCCATGCTGTCCTCGTTGTTTTCGGTTCACGGGAGGCATCGCGAGTTTCCGACCCTGCGACCACCGCCTGAAATGAATTCGTTCCTTGCATACGCTGCCACCCGAGAGGGAGCAAGATCTTGCGGTCTCTCAAGAGCTTGATTGCCCCGCTTTAACGGGGATCTAAGGGGCAGCGTTGAGCAAACATCTCCATATTTGCGGGTGTCGGGCTCTATGCCCGGGATTTAGGGGGCGAAACGGCTCAAGCGGGAAAACAGCTCTGCAATCCCCGCTGCATCGACATTGGCAAAGGCAATGCGGAACTGACGCTCTGCAATTTCGCTGCCTTCTGGCATAAACATCGTGCCAGGCAACATCAAAATGGAGGCATCAGTGACCAGCTGTTTGGCAATCTCTTCGGCCGTTTTTTCAAAGGGATGTTCGACATAGGCGAAATAGGCGCCGCAGCCCAGCAGCCGCCAACCCTTGGCAGCAAGTTTGGGGAAACCATCAATGATGGCCTGTTTACGCGCCAGGATTTCGTCGCGTTCCCCGGCAAGCCAGTTTTGAAGATTGTGAATTCCCCATTGGGCCCCGATCTGGCCAAGTTGCGAAGGGCAGATGGTCACAGTGTCCAGGAATTTCTCCATTTCGAACAGCCGTTGTGGCGCAGCGGCAATGGCTCCAACCCTGTGGCCCGTCAACCGATAGGCCTTGGAAAACGAATAGAGGTGGATCAGGGTTTGGCTCCAGTTTGGATCCTGAAACAGAGTATGCGGCGGGCCAGAGCGGCTGTCAAAATCGCGGTAGGTCTCATCCACAATCAGGGTCAGCCCCTGGGATCTTGCCAGATCAAAAAAGGCGCGCAGCAGGCCATCGGGATATTCAACGCCGGTGGGGTTGTTCGGTGTGACCAAAACAATGGCTTTGGTCCGTGGTGAGATCAGCGCCTTGGCCGCTTCAAGATCGGGCAGCATATTTTCGCCAACCTGCAGGGGGCAGGCTTTGACACCGCTGAGATCCAGCCACATTTTATGGTTGAAGTACCACGGCACAGGAATGATCACCTCATCGCCCTCGCCGCAAAGCGCCGCAATGGTGGCTGCGAAGGCCTGGTTGCAGCCCGAGGTGATCCCAATCTGATCGGCCGAGATCGCTGCGGCATAATGGCTGGACATCTGCCCCGAGAGCGCCGAGCGAAGCCCGTCGCGCCCCAGAACCGCGCCATAGAGATGGGCGTCATCCTGATTGAGCGCGGCCTCTGCCAGAGCTTGGCGCAGGCCGAGTGGGGGCGGATCAGCGGGGGCGGCCTGGCTTACATTCAGCAGGGGGAGATCTTCGGTGAACGAAACCCCTTCGACCCAGCGGCGCGATTCGACGATTGGGGAAAGAAAGGTTGCCTCTGTGCGTGACTTGCTCATGCCCGCTCCTGTTCACGAAATTAAACTGCTCGGAAATTGGTAGGGACTTGTGGGCGCGAAGGCAATCGCTCTGTCCGGGGCAAAGCGCATTGGCCGGCCCGCAAACGAAAAACGCGCCCAGTGAGGGCGCGTTTCAAAACCTGTTCGAGGGCTCAGGTTTGGCTTAGTCGGTACCGCGATAGGGTTCGACATATTGCAGGGCCATATCCCAGGGGAAAAAGATCCAGGTGTCTTGGCTGACGCCGGTGATGAAGGTATCAACCATGGGTTCGCCCTTGGGCTTGGCATAGACGGTGGCACAATGGGCTTTAGGGTACATTTTCCGTACCAGTTCCAGCGTTTTACCCGAGTCAACAAGGTCATCAATGATCAGGATACCTTCGCCGTCGCCCATCAGTTCGGCATCCGGGCTCTTGAGAACCTGGGCTTCGCGTTGCTGATCCTGGGCGCCGCCGCCAGAGTGGTAGGATTTAACGGAGATTGTGTCCACCGTGCGAATATCCAGCTCGCGGCTGACAATCATGGCTGGTGCCATGCCGCCCCGAGTGATCGCGACGACGGCGCGCCAGGCCCCATCGTTCGGCCCCTGTCCGTCAAGTCGCCAAGCCAGGGCACGGCTGTCTCGATGGATCTGGTCCCAGCTGATATGAAAGCCTTTTTCATGCGGCAGGCGGTCTGTCATTTCTATGGCTCCGGCGATGGCTGTGTCAGGGGGGTAATTCCCGCTGATGGAGGAGAAATCCGGACCAGAGCTTGCGCTCTGGCCTGTGTTACTACTTGGCGATATCTGGGGCGTCGACGGCCTTCATGCCGACCACATGATAACCGGCATCCACGTGCAGGTTCTCGCCGGTTACGCCCGAGCTGAGGTCCGACAACAGGTAGAGCGCCGATTTGCCCACATCATCGGTGGTCACATTGCGCCGCAGCGGCGAGTTATATTCGTTCCACTTCATAATGTAGCGGAAATCGCCAATGCCAGAGGCGGCCAGGGTTTTGATTGGACCGGCTGAAATCGCGTTGACGCGAATACCGTCCTTGCCCAGATCTTCGGCAAGGTATTTCACTGAGGCTTCAAGCGCAGCCTTGGCGACCCCCATGACATTATAATGTGGCATGACCTGCTCAGCACCATAATAGGTGAGGGTCAGCATCGAGCCACCTTCGGGCATCATCTTTTCCGCGCGTTTTGCAATGGCGGTAAAGGAGTAGACCGAGATATCCATGGTCATCTGGAAATTGCCGCGGCTGGTATCCACATAGCGCCCGCGCAGTTCGTTCTTGTCAGAAAAGCCAATGGCATGAACCACGAAGTCCAGCTTACCCCATTTTTCTTCCAATGCGGCAAACAGCTCATCCATGGAGGTTTCGTCAGAGACATCGCAGGGCAGTACGATATCGCTCCCCAGTTGTTCGGCCAGTGGGATGACGCGTTTTTTCAGAGCGTCGCCCTGATAGGAGAATGCCAGCTCGGCACCGGCATCGGCACAGGCCTTTGCGATTCCCCAGGCAATCGATTTGTCATTGGCCAGGCCCATGATCAGACCGCGCTTGCCGGTCATCAGTTGATTAGACATTCAGGTTCTCCGCCTGTGATCCGTGAAGTTAAAGACGTTTAATATGCCGGGGCCTGTGCTTCAAGGGGCGACCTTGATTGTTCGCATAAGTGTTCCGCACAGGCCTTGCCGTTCCCAAAGGCACTGATACTGTGCCGGTGAAATCAGACAGGAGGCTCCGATGAGTGAACGTTCAGGACTCTTTGCGGGCGATGACCCCTTTGAAATTGCCCGCGCTTGGCTGGCTGAAGCGGAAAAAACAGAAATCAACGATCCCAATGCGATTGCGCTGGCGACGGTTGATTCCAACGGTCTGCCCAATTCACGAATGGTCTTGCTTAAAGACATCGAGGATGACGCCTTTGTATTCTATACCAACTATGAAAGCACCAAGGCACAGGAGTTGGAGCAGGCCGGGAAGGCCTCCTTTGTAATGCACTGGAAATCCCTGCGGCGGCAAATCCGCGTGCGCGGCACCGTCAGTCGCGAAGAGGGGCCAAAGGCGGATGAGTATTATGCCTCGCGGTCTCTCAAAAGCCGTCTTGGTGCCTGGGCCTCAAAACAGTCTCAGCCGCTCGACAGTCGCGCCAGTCTGATGGCGGAGGTGGCAAAGGTCACCGCCACCAAGGGGCCGAATCCCCCCAGGCCGCCATTTTGGGGTGGATATCGGATCACACCTGTCGAAATTGAGTTCTGGGCGGACGGTGCATTTCGCTTACACGACCGTTTTAGTTGGGTACGGGGCGAAAAACAGGACAATTGGTCGGTTTCGCGCCTCAATCCTTAAGCACTTTGCGAGGGAAATAGTACTTTCCTAACAAATGGGAGGGTTTTTTGCTTGAAATCATGCAGCGAAATCGCGCATCACGTCATTACTAAAATGAAAAAGACGCAGTGGATGAGATAAGTGGCAGAAGATCTGAGCAGCCTGCAGCAAATCCAAGGCCTTGTTAAATGGTTTGATCCCACCAAGGGATTTGGTTTTGTTGTGTCCGATCTGGGCGGCCCTGATATTTTGTTGCACGTGAATGTACTCCGTAACTTTGGACAAAGTTCTGTTGCGGACGGAACGCGCATCGAAATCGTGACCCATCGCACCGACAGAGGTGTGCAGGCGGTAGAAGTCCTGGCAATTCACCCCCCAGAGCGGGAGGAGACGCCAGTGCTAAGTGATTTTGCTGACTTTGACCTCACGGATTTGCAATCCAAACCTTTGGTGGCCGCACGGGTTAAGTGGTTCAACAAGGGTAAGGGATTTGGTTTTGCCAATATCTTTGGCCGCAGCGAAGATGTTTTCCTGCATGTTGAAGTGCTTCGCCAATCTGGATTGGCTGATCTTCAGCCTGGCGAGGCGCTGGCCCCGCGGGTGATCGACGGAAAGCGCGGTCAAATGGCCGCCGAAGTTCAAGCCTGGGAAGCTGCCCTGCTTGATAGCGATCAGGAAAGCTGATCCGGTGCCGCGGTTGAGATCCTTTCTCGCCGCCTCTGCCTTGGCCATGTTTTTTGGCCTCGGCTTTTCGACCCCCTCCCTCGCAGCGGACTGTCGGTCTGACAGGGTAGATCTGCGCGGTAGCTGGGGGCAGGTCTCCTTTACTGTTGAAATTGCGGATGATGAAAAGGAACGGGCCCAAGGGTTGATGTTCCGTGACAGCATGGCGCGTGGCGCGGGCATGCTTTTTGTCTATCCCAAACCGCAACGTGCGGCCTTCTGGATGAAGAACACCCTCATACCGCTCGATATTATTTTCTTAGATCAGACGGGCCGGGTCATAGCGATTCAGGCCGATGCGATTCCTGGGGATCTGACGCCGCTGCCAGGCGGGGATAACGTCTTTGCGGTACTCGAAATTAACGGCGGTTTGAGCGCTCAATACGGGATTTCGATCGGGTCCGAGATGCGCCACAAAGTTTTTTCAAAAACTGCACCAATTTGGCCCTGTTAGGGGTTTTCAAATCAATTCACTGGCGTTAGGAACAGCGCACGGTTCGGGGCGTGGCGCAGTCTGGTAGCGCACCTGTTTTGGGTACAGGGGGTCGTGAGTTCGAATCTCGCCGCCCCGACCACTTTCAAGGAAAACCCTTTAGTTTCCTTGATCTCTCGCGAGAGGCCAGGTTTCCTAGCCTCCCGCCAGAGGGAAAATTTACTCTCAATCTCCCATTTTGAATTCGACCAAATGACGCGTGACTTGGTGTCTGACGTGCCGAAACCTGCGGTGTTTGCGCCGGGGCGCGCGTCGGTCCAGCGGTTTGGGTTTTGGCGATACAGTTTCACAGTCTTTTTGGCGGTGGTGCTATCTGAGAAAACCCTCTCAACTTTTGGGCGCTCGAACTGATTGGGGGGGGCTCTGCATCCGCCCTGTGCTGCCCTACGTTCTATGATCCGCAGAATCACTCAGAATGTAGCGAAGAGTTTGTTGGGGGCCTTGCCGGATCTCTCGTTAAGACTTTCTTAAGAGACGTACGCGCCGTCTGCGTCCCATTGATTGCTGTGGTTCCAGTGGGCTGATCTAGCGGCGATGTTTCTATTCTGAGCAGTCAGAAGGAGACGACGATGGCAGATGGGGGCGACGGTTTTGATGGGTGCGTCGAGGTTGTGCAGCGGACGCGTGGATACCGGCGCTGGCCGGACGAGGTGAAAGGCCGGATCGTGGCCGAAAGCCTTCAGCCTGGCGTGCGGGTGGTAGATGTCGCGCGGCGGCATGGCCTTGCGGCGCATCAGCTTTCGGATTGGCGGCGTCAGGCGCGGCTGGGCGAACTGGTTTTGCCTGCGGACGCTATGACCGGGGCGGCGTCTGACGCTCTGCCCGCCTTTGTGCCGATTTCGGTGGGGTCAGATGAGGTCGGGCGGTCAGCGGATACCGGTCGGCACAGCGGTGTCATCACGATCGAGATCGGCAACGCGTTCGTGCTGCAGGTGCCGGGCGATGTTCCGGTGGACCGGGCTGCGGCGGTGGCGTGCGCCCTGCGAGGTTCGGCATGATCGTCGCGGGCCAGCGGCTGCCGATCCTGATCGCGACGAAGCCGGTCGACTTCAGGTGCGGCCACAACGCTCTGGCGCTGATCGTACAGACCGAGCTGAAGCTTGATCCGCATTCCGGGGTGACGGTGGTGTTCCGCTCGAAGCGCGGGGACAGGTTGAAGATCCTGGTCTGGGACGGAACCGGGATGGTGCTGATCTACAAGATCCTGGAGCAGGGCAGCTTTGCCTGGCCGAAGGTGCAGGACGGTACGATGCGTCTGTCGCGGGCGCAGGCGGAAGCCCTGTTCGAAGGGCTCGATTGGCGGCGGGTGGTGGCGCAAAGGGTCGTGCCGCCAGCTGCGGCGGGATGACTCATCAGGCATATATTGGCCATGTTTTATTGGGATTTTAAGCCTGGATCGGGTAGAAAGGCGCATGTCACAATCGCTCGATCTCAGCCAGTTCCCAGACCTGCCGCCCGAGGTAGTAAAGGCCTTTGCGGCCGTTGAATTCGAGCTTTCGGTTGAACGTGCGGCGCGCCAACACGAACAGGCGGTGGCGGCCGAGAAGGAGGCCTTCATCGCCGAGCTGAAGGACCTGATCGCAAAGCTGGAAGGTCAGGTTCAGGATTACCGGCGCACGAAGTTCGGGCCGAAATCGGAGAAGCTGGACCCAGCGCAGCTGGAGCTGGCGCTGGAGGATCAGGAAACAGCCATCGCCGAGACGCAGGCGCAGATCGCCGCTCTCGAGGACAGGATGGCAGCAAGTGAGCGTGATCCCGAGAAGCGCAAGTCGCGCGCCCCCCGCAAGGCACGGGCCTTGCCGGACAGCCTGCCGAGGGTCGAACGCGTGGTTGAACCCGACAGCATCCTATGCCCCTGCGGCTGTGGCGACATGGTCCGGATCGGTGAAGACCGCACTGAGCGGCTGGATTACATCCCCGCACGCTACCAGGTGGTCGTGACGATCCGGCCCCGCTACGCTTGCCCAAAGGGGCGCACCGGCGTGGTGCAGGCCAAGGCACCCGCCCATCTTCTCGAAGGAAGCTGGCCCACCGAGGCGCTGCTGGCCCAGGTCGCCGTGTCCAAGCATTCCGAGCACATGCCACTGAACCGGCAGGCCGTGGTGATGGCCCGGCACGGCGTGCCGATCGACCGCTCGGTACTGGCCGACTGGATGGGCCGGACGGGCGCGCTGATCGCCCCGGTCGTCGATCACATGGCCAAGCAGCTGCTGACTGGGAGCACCCGGCTTTATGTTGATGAGACCACCGCCCCGGTGTTGGACCCGGGGCGCGGCAAGACAAAGACGGGATATCTCTGGGCGGTGCTGCGCGATGATCGTGGTTGGAACGGCCCTGCACCGCCCGGCGTGGTGTTCCACTACCGGCCCGGCCGGAAGGGCGAGTATGCCGCTGAAATCCTCACCGGCTTCAACGGCACGATCCAGGTTGATGCCTATGGTGCCTATACCCACCTGGCCACGCCGAAACGCCCAGGCGGCGATCCGTTGCGCCTGGCCTTCTGCTGGGCCCATGGGCGGCGCAAACTGATCAAGGCCGCGCCCAAGAAGGGATCACCCATCGTGGACGCGGCGCTGCTGCGCATCGCGGCGCTCTACAAGGTCGAGGATGCCATCCGCGGGTCAGACCCGGATCATCGCCGGGCTGTCCGGCAGGACCTGTCTCGCCCGCTGGTCGATGAGTTCTTCACCTGGCTGGCGGCCCAGGCCGCGCGCGTGTCGCGCAAATCAGACCTCGGCGAGGCAATGGCCTACATGCTGAAACGTCAGGACGGCTTCCGGCTGTTCCTGGACGACGGCCGCGTCGACATCGACTCCAACCTCGTCGAAAATGCCATCCGCAGCCCGGCCATGAACCGCCGCAACGCGCTCTTCGCCGGCCATGACGAGGGTGGACGCAACTGGGCCCGCTTTGCCAGTCTGATCGGCACCTGCAAGATGAACGGCGTCGAACCCTATGCCTATCTGCGTGATCTGTTCACCAAGCTCGCCAACGGGCATCTCGACAAAGACATCGACGCGTTGATGCCGTGGGCTTACGCCGCGGTCCCCGTCCCCTCACAATGAGCTCATCCGGGAATCCCCACTGAGCTCATTCTGAGCGCTCACAAAGGCGAAAACGTCAATCGAGAGCGCTGGTCATCCCACACGCAAGCGAAATCCCAATGGGACGTGGACGTCGCATACTAAGAGACTGACGCGAAAGGGCTTCAAATTGTTGCCAAACTTTTAATCCAAATAAATTGGCAACACAGGTGAACAAATCCTGTGCCATGTCATTTTGTTGCTCTAGAAGGCCTGCCTGTTTTTTCAGCGCATCGGGTCTACCCTCAGGGGGGGATTTCAACTTGGTTGGGCAAGTCTTTGCTGTTACCCGAATTTTCGGCTCCGGCCATTCGGTAACTGAAACGGGTCAAATCGGCGTTCATGTGGGTGAATCACTCAGATCCAAGATCCCCGAATCCCCCAGAATTTCGTCAACAGAAAAGATGGTTCAAAATTGGTAAAATATCTGTTGACCCTCTTGGGCTGAATACGCCAAATTGTGGAAGCCTGGAGCAGGGCCACAATATCTAGTTGGATATTGCAGCTTTGTGACAAGACGAAAACACAAGTTACATCCATGAAAACGACCGGCGAAGGTCACTCGAATTGCATGTCCACCAAAGAGACGTGCCGGTTTTCTCGTGCTTTCAAAATGGCAGGGAGCTGCACCAAGTGTAGCGCAACAGAAGGCAACGAGATAGTAATCTCCTAAGGGGCAGAGCATGAAGATCGAGCGCAAATTCACCACCGCAGGGCAGGACGCCTATGCTAATCTGGATTTTATTTCGGCGACGTCGGAAATCCGGAATCCAGATGGAACCATCGTATTCCGCCAGGAAAACATCGAGGTGCCTTCCAGCTGGAGTCAGGTCGCCAGTGATGTGATCGCTCAAAAGTATTTTCGCAAAGCCGGGGTTCCTGAGAACCTGAAGAAGGTCAAAGAAGAGGGGGTGCCAGAATTCCTGTGGCGCTCGGTCCCTGCGGGTAAGAATGTTCCCACGGGCGGCGAAACCTCTTCAAAGCAGGTGTTCGATCGCTTGGCCGGTGCTTGGACCTATTGGGGCTGGAAAGGTGGCTACTTTTCCAATGAAGACGATGCCCGCGCCTATTTCGACGAAATGCGCCACATGCTCGCGACCCAGCGTGCCGCCCCCAACAGCCCACAATGGTTCAATACCGGTCTGCATTGGGCCTATGGCATCGATGGCCCTGCGCAGGGACACCATTATGTTGATTACAAAACCGGCAAGTTGACCAAATCCACCAGTTCGTACGAACATCCGCAGCCCCATGCCTGTTTTATCCAATCCGTGGCGGATGACCTGGTGAACGATGGCGGCATTATGGATCTCTGGGTCCGCGAGGCGCGCCTGTTTAAATACGGGTCCGGCACCGGTACAAACTTTAGCCATCTGCGCGGTGAGGGTGAAGCCCTGTCTGGTGGCGGTAAATCCTCTGGTCTGATGGGGTTCTTGAAGATCGGCGACCGGGCGGCTGGCGCGATCAAATCCGGTGGCACCACCCGCCGTGCGGCCAAGATGGTTATTGTTGACGCTGATCACCCTGATATCGAAGACTTTATCCAATGGAAGGTCATCGAAGAGCAGAAAGTTGCCGCCATTGTTGCGGGCTCAAAAATGCACGAAAAGATGCTGAATGGGATCTTTGAGGCAATCCGTTCCTGGGATGGTGTCGCCGCGGATGCCTATGAGCCTCAGGTTAACCCTGCGCTGAAGAAGGCTGTCCGTGAGGCCAAGAAAGTCGCGATCCCCGAGACCTATGTCAAACGGGTCTTGGACTATGCCAAACAGGGCTATGACAGCATTGAATTCCCCATTTACGATACGGATTGGGACTCTGAGGCCTATAGCTCCGTTTCGGGCCAGAACTCCAACAACTCGATCCGGGTCACCAATGCCTTCCTGCATGCGGTGAAAAAGGATGCCGACTGGCAGCTGATCAACCGGACCGATGGCAAGGTTGCCAAAACCGTCAAGGCGCGGGATCTGTGGGAGAAGGTGGGCCATGCCGCCTGGGCCTGTGCCGATCCTGGCATTCAGTTCCATGACACCGTAAATGAGTGGCATACCTGCCCCAATGACGGTGAAATCCGCGGTTCAAACCCATGTTCTGAATACATGTTCCTGGACGACACCGCCTGCAATCTGGCCTCATTGAACCTGCTGACCTTCTATAAGGATGGAAAGTTTCAGGCTGAGGACTACATGCATGCCTGCCGCCTGTGGACCGTGACGCTGGAAATCTCGGTCACCATGGCGCAGTTCCCTTCCAAGGAAATCGCGCAGCGGTCGTATGATTTTAGAACCCTGGGTCTTGGCTACGCCAATATCGGCGGGTTGCTGATGAATATGGGCTACGGCTATGACAGCGAAGAAGGACGGGCGCTTTGTGGCTCGCTCACTGCGCTGATGACCGGCGTTGCCTATGCCACCTCTGCCGAGATGGCCTCTGAGCTTGGGGCTTTTGCGGGCTATGCCAAAAACGCCGATGCCATGCTGAAAGTCATTCGCAACCACCGGACCGCAGCGATGGGGAAGGCCACAGGCTATGAGGGCCTGTCAGTTCCGCCAGTGCCGCTGGATATTGCGGGTTGCCCGGATGCGCGGCTTGCGGATCTCGCTATGGGGGCCTGGGATGAGGCATTAGAGCTGGGCGAAAAGCATGGCTACCGCAATGCGCAGACCACAGTGATAGCCCCCACTGGTACCATCGGCCTGGTGATGGATTGTGACACCACCGGCATCGAACCAGACTTTGCCCTGGTGAAGTTCAAAAAATTGGCCGGCGGTGGTTATTTCAAGATCATCAACCGCTCGGTCCCCGCAGCGCTCGAAGGGCTGGGCTATAGCTCCTCGCAGATCGAAGAGATTGTCTCTTATGCGGTGGGTCATGCCACTCTTGGCAATGCACCGGGTATCAACCATACCTCGCTGACTGGTCACGGCTTTGGCCCAAGTGAATTGTCCAAGATTGACAGTGCCTTGGAGTCCGCTTTTGATATTCGCTTTGTGTTCAACCAATGGACCTTGGGTGAGGATTTCTGCACCGGAGTGCTGGGTATCCCCGCGAAAAAGCTGAACGATCCCACCTTTGATCTGTTGCGCCACCTCGGTTTTTCCAAGGGTGATATCGACGCGGCCAACGATCACGTTTGTGGTACTATGACCCTGGAAGGGGCGCCTCATCTCAAAGAGGAGCACTACCAGATCTTTGATTGCGCCAACCCCTGCGGCAAAAAGGGCAAGCGCTACCTGGATGTTGAGAGCCATATTCGCATGATGGCAGCCGCACAGAGTTTCATCTCTGGCGCGATTTCCAAGACCATCAATATGCCCAACGATGCGGCAATCGAAGAGTGCCAAAAAGCCTATGAGCTGAGCTGGTCCTTGGGCGTCAAGGCAAATGCGTTGTACCGCGATGGTTCCAAGCTGAGCCAACCCCTGGCTGCGGCATTGGTTGAGGATGATGATGATGCGGCCGAGGTGCTTGAAACTGGCAATGTCCAAGAGAAAGCCGTTGTTCTCGCAGAAAAAATTGTTGAGAAGATTGTTGTCAAGGAGGTGGTGAAATCCCACCGCACCAAGATGCCTCATCGCCGCAAAGGCTATACCCAGAAAGCGGTTGTCGGCGGTCATAAAGTCTATCTGCGGACCGGCGAATATGAGAGCGGTACCCTGGGTGAGATCTTCATCGACATGCACAAAGAGGGGGCTGGCTTTCGGGCGATGATGAACAACTTTGCCATCGCGGTCTCGGTTGGTCTGCAATATGGCGTGCCGCTGGAAGAATTTGTGGATGCCTTCACTTTCACCAAGTTCGAACCCGCCGGCATGGTGCAAGGCAATGACTCGATCAAGAATGCCACGTCAGTATTGGACTATGTCTTCCGCGAGCTGGCGGTGAGTTACCTGGATCGCACCGACCTGGCTCATGTGAAACCACAGGGCCCAGCCTTTGACGATATCGGCCGTGGGGAGGAAGAAGGGGTTTCCAACCTGTCCGAGATCAGCGAAAGCGCGGCGACCCGTTCGCTGGAGGTTCTGAAACAGATCTCGTCCACCGGCTATCTGCGCAAGCGTTTGCCACAGGATCTAGTCGTGCTTCAGGGCGGGCAGACAGCTGAAACTGGCCTGCTGGGGGATGGAACTGCTGGGGACCCGGTCTCTGATTTGCAATCTTTGGTGCCAGAAACATCCATAGCGCCTGCTACCGGAATGGACGCGCGGACCAAGGCAAAAATGCAGGGCTATGAGGGTGAAGCCTGCGGTGAATGTGGCAATTACACTCTGGTTCGTAACGGGACCTGCATGAAGTGCAACACCTGCGGCAGTACCAGCGGCTGTTCGTGATCGCAGCAACTCTCAGACATTCGGGGCGGCTCTGTTGCGCAGAAAAGACTGCGCCGCTTTGAAACAGATATCGTAGCGGTGCAGGGTTTTGCATCGCTACGCTTCGTTTTGCCTGGGGGGATGCGTCTTTTACCCAGAGCGCGAGCCCAACCTAGCTAACGCGTCTTAAGGCCATAATCTGAAAAGGCTTTTTTCGCTTCATTCATCTGCTTAGCATTCAGGATTTTTGGTGTTCCAATGCTGAGCGCGGTGACATAGCCCTTAGCCAGGGTCTCAAGCTCAATCATACGCCACAGGGCGCGTTCCAATGTGTCACCGGTTACCACGGCGCCGTGGTTGGCCATCAGGCAGGCGGATCTGTGGTCAAGCGCCCGAACCACGGCGTCGGACAGGTCTTGGGTGCCAAAGAGAGCATAGTCGGCCACGGGAACATCATCGCCGCCAAAGGCCGCCACCATGTAGTGACAGGCTGGGATTGGCTGGTTGTTCATCGCCAAGGCCGTACAATAGACGGGATGGGCGTGTACCACCGCCATTGCATCAGGCTTTGCCAGTAGAATGTCGCGGTGAAATTGCCACTCTGACGAAGGTTTCAACTGGCCCTTGCCCATGGGGGAACCGTCCAGTGGCATCAGAACCAACATTTCCGGCCGCATTTTTTCATAATCGAGTCCTGACGGCGTGATCAGCATGCCATCCTTGGTGCGCACTGAAATATTACCTGAAACACCCTGATTGACGCCTGCGGCCTGCATGGCGCGGCAGGCATCAATGATAGCCTGCCGGGTTTCAATGCTATCAAAAACAGGGCTTTGCATGAGATCAGGATCCATTTTCAACCACTTTAGCCGCCATTTCCGGGAACAAGGCAGCCAGGCCAGCCTCTGAGGCGGCGCAAATCCCGCGTTCGGTGATCAAACCGGTCACCAGATGATTGGGGGTGACATCAAAGGCCGGGTTCGCGACTCCTGTCCCATTTGGTGTCACTTGCAGCGAAGAGATAGTACCTTCGGCCGTTCTGCCCTGAATGTGGCTCACCTCTTCAGGTGAGCGATCTTCAATGGGAATTTCTGTGATGCCATCGGTTACGGTCCAGTCGATTGTCGGGGAGGGGAGGGCGACATAAAAGGGAATGTCGTTGTCCCTGGCGGCCAGTGCTTTGAGGTAGGTCCCGATCTTGTTGCAGACATCCCCTTGACAGGTGGTGCGATCGGTTCCGATGATCACCATATCAACCTGACCATGCTGCATCAGATGGCCACCGGCATTGTCGGTTATATAGCTATGGGGGATGCCATGGCTCCCCAACTCCCAAGCGGTGAGAGCGCCCTGATTGCGTGGCCGGGTTTCATCCACCCAAACATGTAACGGAACGCCCGCATCATGGGCCTGATACATTGGGCTGGTGGCAGTGCCCCAGTCCACTGTGGCAATCCAGCCAGCATTGCAATGGGTCAAGAGGCGCACAGGGCTGCCGTCCGTTTTCTTTGCGGCAATGTTCTGGATCACCTTTAATCCGTGTTCACCGATGCGCCTGTTGATTTCCACATCCTCCTCGGCGATCTCATGGGCGAGCGACAGCGCCGCTGCTTGTCGTTGACCCGGTGGCAATCCCAGGAGCAGGTCCCGACAGCGGTTCAATGCCCATCTGAGGTTGATCGCGGTGGGGCGGGTTTTGTTAAGGTCGTCCCATGATTGCTGCAAGGCCGCGTCGCTTGGATCTAGTCTCATGGCTAGCGCCATGCCGTAGGCCGCCGTGGCTCCAATCAACGGTGCGCCGCGTACATGCATATCCCTGATAGCGAGGGCAAAATCTTCCAGACTGTCCAACTGCTCTATGCGGAAATCATGGGGTAACCAGCGCTGGTCGATAATCTGTAAGGCCTCGGCTTCTGCATCCCACCACAGGGATCTATAGGGCGTGCCGTCAACTTTCATAGGGTCTCTCCGCGAGGGTGCACTTCCTTTGACAGTCCGGTTTGGACGATAGGGGTTGGAAGGCCAGATGTGCTGGTGCTGAAAATAGCATTGTACCAGATGAGTAACGGAGTTTTGACAGCTTTGGCGAGATAAAACAGACCATGCCCAGCGACATCAAATTAGTTGGTCCTGAGCCACATAGCCGCCTGGTCAGATCATTTCTGTGAAAGATCGAGGGTAGTCTTCACAGATCCTGCGGGCACGAAGGCCTCGCTCATAAGCCGCCATCAGAATTATCTGCCATTTCCGCGGGGTTGAACGGTATTCAGGTTCCACATCAAAGTGCATATGCACTTCTGCACTGTCTGGACTGTGCGGAATGCGCCGCGCCGCTTCAGAGACACATCTTTCTAGTGCCCAGAAGTCTTGTGCCCTAGGATTGTTCGCGACAAGATCGCTAAGTAGGATCACGGCTCTTTCCTTCTGGAGGATCATGAGAATCGCCCTAGAGTTGTTCAATTCATTTGAATATCACCTAAACAAGTTTGAAGCTCGTGTCATCGATACATTTGTGATCAGAAAGAGATTTGTCGTTTTTGCTCAAGAGATGAGAAAATGCGCCAGAGCGTCCGATCTGGTTGAGAACGCTCTTGCCTTTAGGTGCGACACTCTGCCACAGTGCTGCGACTCTTGAGGGGGAGAGCATGGGGAAAAATAACGGGCTTTTGTCACATGCGCGAAAAGCACCGTTTCATTCACTCAGCTTGATTTTGAAGCGGTTGACAGGTTCGCCCCCAAGCGGGCTAGCTTGAAGCGTGCGATCAGATCACCCCTCTTTCGTCACATTGGTCGTCAGGCCAGTGAGGAAAAAAGAGTGTGTGTAGTCGTCGTCGCCCCAACGTAGGGCGGCGAAATTTCATGAAAAACATCCTGGGAGAGATCTAAACATGAAACATACCAAACTTACCGTCGGCGCCTTTGTTGCAGCGGCCTTTATGGCGCCAGCTGCTCAGGCTCAGGAATACATCACAATCGGCACCGGCGGTGTGACCGGTGTTTATTACCCAACCGGTGGTGCGATCTGCCGTCTGGTCAACAAAAGCCGCAAAGAGCACGGTTTTAAATGCGCCGTGGAATCCACAGGTGGTTCTGTTTACAACATCAACACCATTCGTGAGGGCGAACTGCAGTTCGGCGTTGCGCAGTCTGACTGGCAGCACCACGCTTATCACGGCACTTCAAAGTTCTCTGAAAAGGGCGCCTATGAAGGTCTGCGTGCGGTATTCTCTGTCCACCCAGAGCCCTTTACCGTTGTGGCCCGCGCCGACGCCGGCATTTCCACCTTTGACGACCTGAAGGGCAAGCGCGTCAACATCGGGAACCCAGGTTCCGGTCAGCGTGGCACCATGGAAGTTCTGATGGGAGCCAAGGGCTGGGGTATGGAAGATTTTGCCCTTGCAACCGAGCTTAAAGCAGCTGAACAGTCCGCTGCCCTGTGTGACAACCAGATCGATGCCATGGTTTACACCGTTGGGCACCCATCGGGTTCCATTCAGGAAGCCACCACGGCCTGTGATTCCGTTCTGGTGACTGTGGATGGCGATGCTGTCTCCAAACTGGTTGACGACAATGCCTTTTACCGCACAGCAACCATCCACGGCGGCATGTACCGAGGCTCGGACGCGGACACCCAGACCTTTGGTGTTGGTGCAACCTTCGTTTCCTCTACCGATGTTCCAGAAGAAGCGGTCTACGCTGTTGTGAAATCGGTGTTTGAGAACTTTGACGCCTTCCGCAAACTGCACCCTGCCTTTGCAAACCTGAAGGCCGAAGAGATGATTGCCGATGGTCTCTCTGCACCGCTGCATGATGGCGCGGCGAAATACTACCGTGAACAGGGTTGGATTGAGTAATAAATCCAACGACATAGAAAGGGGCGCGGTTTCGTGCCCCTTTCCATTTACGAGGGGTTGCCCCCAAAACGAATAAACTCAGACGAGGCGCCGATCACGGGGCTTTTCCCAATACGACAGCCTTGGTCTGTATGGGAGATTATCCATGACATCCGATGTTCAGGGAAATCGACCGCTTAGCGAAGATGAACTACAGGAACTGGTTGCCTCCTCCGACGCGGGTGCGCGCAACCCGGTCGGAGCTGTGGGACTGTCCCTTGCTGTCATCGCTGTAAGCTGGTCTGTTTTCCAAGTCATTCTGGCCTCACCTTTGGCAAACTATTTGCTTCCAGGGGCCGTCAACAATAACTCACGGCTGATCCATCTCGCCTTCGCGCTGATGCTGGGCTTTATGGCCTATCCTGCGATGGGCCGTGAAAGCCGCAACCTGATTTCCTTTGCGCTTGGTCACCTTGGAACAGTGCTTGGGCTTGGTGCCTTTAGCGTGGCGGTGATGGTCACCATTGCGCCGGATATCTCGATGAATATGGCCGTTATAGTTGGTGCAGTGATCGCGCTTGCCTTGGTTGCCCCGACCTACCTCAATGGGAGCGGCGTTGCCACAGGAGGTGAGCGAGTTGTCAGTGCGGTGGGAATGTTTGTTGCTATCGTCGTCTTGTCTTACAGCGCTTTTGCCATTCTCGGGCAATACCTGTTGGGCGACTGGAGCAGCACCCTGCAGATCGCTGCACTTATCCTTGGGCTTGCCGTTGGTGGTTGGTTCGCTCTTTCCTATATTCGTCAATGGGATACGCCAGAGAACGACTTTGTCCCAGTTCAGGATTGGGCCCTGGCTGGTGCTGGTGTCTTTGTCTCCATCTATGGGTTTTTGAACTACCAAAAGATCGTCGACAGTGGCGGTTTGGCAGATGATATCGACAAGTTTTACGCGCTTGCCGGTCTGCTGATCCTGTTTGAGGCCGCGCGTCGCGCGCTTGGACCGGCTATGGCAATCATCGCAACGGTTTTTCTGGCCTATGTCTTCTTCGGCTCTTCTGAGTGGGTGCCTGAGGTTATCCGCTGGAAAGGGGCAAGCCTGAAAAAGGCGATGAGCCATATGTGGATCACCTCTGAGGGAGTCTTTGGGATTGCACTTGGAGTCTCAACCAAATTTGTCTTTCTTTTTGTGCTTTTCGGGGCACTTCTTGATAAGGCTGGTGCTGGGAACTACTTTATCAAGATGGCCTTCGGTGCCTTGGGTCACCTGCGCGGTGGTCCGGCGAAGGCAGCCGTTGTGGGTTCTGCCGCGACCGGTCTTATCTCTGGGTCCTCGATTGCCAACGTTGTCACCACCGGCACCTTTACTATTCCGCTGATGAAACGCGTCGGGTTTTCCTCGGAACAGGCCGGGTCGGTTGAAGTGGCTTCCTCGGTCAATGGCCAGATCATGCCTCCCGTCATGGGGGCTGCGGCTTTTCTGATGGTGGAATATGTGGGCATTTCCTATGTTGAGGTGATCACCCATGCCTTCCTGCCCGCCGCGATCTCCTATATCGCGCTGGTCTATATCGTGCATTTGGAGGCGGTGAAGCGGAATATGCCCACCCTGGGCAACCGCGAGGTCCATATGGCCCGTACCATTCTTGGGATGGCCAGCTTCTTTGCCGTCTTCGCGGGACTTTGTTATGGCAGCCAGTTCCCGGTCGAAGCGGCCTATAGATGGGTGCCCAGTTTTGCCGGAGTTCTGATGTTTGGCGTGGTCTTTGTCATCTATGTGGCGCTGGTTGCTCTGGCCGCAGGTATTCCGGATCTGGAACCCGATGATCCCAATGCCAAAGAGGTGGAACTGCCGGATATCTCCAAGATCTATAAGGCGGGCCTCCACTACCTATTGCCCATCGTTGTGCTGGTCTATTTCCTGATGATCGAACAGAAATCCCCTGGGCTATCGGCCTTCTGGGCCACGGCGCTGCTTTTTGTGATCCTGTTGACTCAGAAACCTATCAAGGCGTTTTTCCGCAATCAAAGCAATATGATGGCGACCTTTGTTGAGGGTTGTCATGATCTGTGGAGCGGCTTGATTGATGGCTCGCGCAACATGATCGGGATTGCACTGGCCACAGCTACGGCCGGCGTCATCGTCGGTACGGTAACACTGACCGGCGTTGGCCAGGTCATGGCGGATCTGGTGGAAACCATGGCCTATGGGCTCACCTATCTCAGTGCCATCGTGGTCCATGCCATCAGCCCGCTGACCGATCTGATTGGTATCACCAGCTTCCAGGGAACCGTGGCGGAACGGGCCGCAGATATGACAGGCACCATTCTGGTCTTTGTACTGCTCTGTGTTGGTCTGCTCTCTCTGGTTCTGGGGATGGGCCTGCCGACCACCGCCAACTACATCGTTGTCAGCTCGCTGATGGCGGGGGTTGTGGTGGAGCTGGGCGCGCAGTCCGGTCTGATCGTGCCGCTGATCGCTGTGCATCTCTTTGTGTTCTACTTTGGGATCATGGCCGATGTGACGCCGCCTGTTGGGCTTGCCAGCTTTGCGGCGGCGGCTGTGTCGGGCGGGGATGCGATCCGCACCGGCTTTGTCGCCTTCTTTTATAGTTTGCGAACAGTGGCTTTGCCTTTTGTCTTTATCTTCAACACAGACCTGTTGTTGATAGATGTCACCTGGACGCAAGGCATATTGGTGGCCATATCAGCAACCATCGCTATCCTGGTCTTTACCGCTGGCACCATGGGCTATTTTGTCACCCGCAGCAGGCTCTATGAGAGCTTCCTTTTGGTCTTTGTGGCCTTTGCGCTGTTCCGGCCCGATTTCTTCATGAACCGGATCATGCCTCCCCATAGTGCGGTTGCCCCAACGGAACTGGTGCAGGCACTGGATTTGGCAGAGGCGGGGCAGGAACTGCGCCTGACCATTGAAGGACCGGACTTTGACACGGGCGAGATCGCTTCAACCACTCTGGTTGTCGAGGTGTTGGAGGGTTTGGACGGCGCTGCCATGGCAGAAAAAGCCGGGTTGGTTCTCTTGCCAGAGGCGGATCAGATGAACCTGGACGCGCCGGGCTTTGGCACCCCTGCGGAACAGGATTTGGGTAGCTTTGACTTCTACGGGGATAGCCCTGTTTTTGTGAAGGAAATCCTGGCCCCAGCGGATCAGATGCCAAAGGAGCTGGTGTTCATTCCTGCGCTTTTGTTGCTGGGTTTGATCGCCATGATGCAAAGCGGCCGCGCCCGCAGAGAAGGAGAAACAGCATGAGCAGATCTGTACTTTGCGCGGTTGAGCTGAGCGACAAGGAAACCGACAAGATGGTGCTTGAGCAGGCGGTTAGATTGGCCGACCTGGATCAGGCTCAGCTGGATGTGGTGAACGTCCTGCCTGACTTTGGCGAGAGCTGGGTCTCTGGGTTCTTTGAGAGCCATCACCATGAGAAGGCGGTGGAGGACACCACCGCCCGGCTCAAATCAGTTTGCGCTGAAATTCTCGGCGAGGACCGCAATGCAAAGGTCCGTCATGTGGTGGCGACAGGCACAGCCTACCAGGAGATCCTAAAAGTGGCAGAGGCCGCCGGCAGTGATCTCATCGTGATTGGCGCCCATAAGCCGGATCTGAAGGACTACCTGCTCGGGCCCAATGCTGCCCGAGTGATCCGGCATTCAGGGTGTTCGGTTTTTGTCGTGCGCGCCCCACAGGCCTAAATTCAAATCAAAGGGGCGCTGTGGAGCGCCCCTTTGTTGTTGTCGTACTTATTCGTAGCCGGTCATTTCTAGATACCCTGTGCCCCTATGGCTGCCGGACACTGCTACCGGTCCCTCCCAATAGGCAAAGGTCACATCCATCCAACTTTGCGGGTTAAGGGCTTCAACTATCAAGAAAACATCCTTTTCCGGCAAGCGAAGTTCCCAGCGTACCGGGATCTTTCTGCCAGCCACCTCCGCCTGTGCCAAAGGAACTGCTTGGAAAGCACCAGGGGGCAGAGGCGTGACCTCGCCTGTGGCGGAAATCCAGGTGCCAGACCTGAAATCTTTTGCGCCATTGGCGCCCCGCAATACAAACCCCATCAGTTTTTCCCCACTGTCAAACCGCAGAGAAAACCAATCCCAACCACTTTGGTTTTCCGATAAGGGTTGGCTGGACCATTCGCGATCCAGCCAACCGTCACCGCTGACAGTGACTGGTCCAGAGGGCAGGGTAAGCCGGCCCGCTATCCGGTAGTTAGGCTGCGAGTAATAATAGCTGGCCTGGCCTTCCGGGGACTTCACCGAATACCCCTGCGCACCTTGCAAGACCAATGGGCCCTCTGCCTGTGCCTCGAGACTATAAGAGAAGGCATCTCCCTTGGCGGTGAGAGTAAGCTGCGACAGGTCCTCCTGACCGCTCATCTGCCAGTCATCAATCCAGGCCTGAAAGGGCGCCAATGTGACACCGGCTTGACCAATACCGCCACGGGCCAACCGCTCGGCCGAGAAATGCTCTGTGGCGCTGGTGAGGCCCGCATGGCCCATCCAGATCTGTGGACTTTGCCAACCTTCTGCTTCACCGGGGGCCAACGCACTTCGGAACAGTGTCCATTGTATGCCGTAGCTCTGACCCAGTTCATCTTCAAGGTTGGCGGTCAAATACCACCATTCAATGCGAAAATCCGGGTGTGGCCCGTGATCCATTGGAAAGGTCAGCGGGACGTCAGGAACCGGTACCGCAAATCCATCAGCCTCGGTCCCCAAGCCTGCAAATCCCTGGGCAAGGGCCGGGCTTGGGGCAAGGAGACACAGACACAAAAGGAACCGATTAA
Source organism: Roseobacter sp. MED193 (assembly GCF_000152965.1). GTDB lineage: Bacteria > Pseudomonadota > Alphaproteobacteria > Rhodobacterales > Rhodobacteraceae > Pseudophaeobacter. The sequence goes on from NZ_CH902583.1 coordinate 244,531, forward strand.
CGCTCACTGGAAAACACCTTTAGTAGTGCGCTGGGATGAAGGCGAAACAGGCGCCATGCGGGCAATATCGCTGCCAAAAGTGCTGCCAGGAGCGACAGGCTGACAAGCCAGAGCCAGTCGAGCGGAAACAGATGGATCGGCAGGCGCCAGCCAAAGGCCTCTGTGTTGATGACCACCAGCAAGGCCCAGGACAGAACCAGCCCGAGGGGCAAGGCCAGAAGAGCAGTCAGGCCTGCCATCAACAGACTGCGCAAAACATCGATCTGTGCCAGGGCTTGTCGGCTGACCCCCATTGCCCAAACTGGCCCAAGCTGTGGCAAGCGCTGGCTCCAAAGAGTAGCGAGACTGGTGAAGATGGCAAAACTCGCGACCCCCAGTGTCAGCAGTTTCAGGCTATCTGTAACACGGAAAGTCTGGTCAAAAACCTGTTTTGAAGCCTCCTTGACTTGCCCCTGGTCCGTCACATTTTCGTTCGTTAAATCAAACGCTTCTCGCAGTGCATTGGTCAAGACAGGAATGTGATCTGGATCCAGGCGAACGCCAAAACGTTGGTTTTCCGCCTGTGGCGCGTTGCGCAGTAATTGAGGCATCGAAACAATCGCCTGGCCATGGGGATTGCCGTAGTCTGAGTAGATGCCTAAGACCCTGTGCGGCCATCCTTCGGGCAGGGAGAGTGTTTCATCGAGGTTGATGTTTTGACGCCGCGCGAGTTGTTCGCTGATAAGAATACCCTGGCCCTGTGCCAGAAGATCCCAGGCATCCGGCAGGACGTCAATCATGGGCCAGTTGTCGCGATAGGTCGGGTCATCGCGAACGCCGTAGATAGTGATTTGTCCAGATGGCTGCTGCAAAACCCTGGAACGGATAGGTAAAACACGCAGGCCTTTTTCCTCGAGCCATTGTTGTATCGCTTCCCCCTGGGCATCATCGCGCGCGGTGACATAGAGCTCAGAAGCAAGCCTTTGGTCTAGCCAATCAGAAAAGGTGAGCCTGAAGCTGGAAACCATTGTTCCGACGCCGATATTCGTGGCAAGCGCGAGCATCAATGCCATTAGCGCCAGGGAGAGACCTGGGAGCTGAGCACGGGCATCCGCCCAGAGCCAATGCCCAAGCGGGTGGCGCGTGGCGCTTTGACCCGCCCGCAAGATGTGCCAAAGGAAATACGGCAGCAACAGCGCGGTCCCGAGCATGATACAGCCAAGGAAGACAAAGCCACCACTGAGCCCACCAAGAAAGAGCAGCGACAGGACACCAAGCCCCAATAGTCCTGCTCCGAGCAGGGCCCATCCGTTGAAGTTGCGCAAAACCTGCTGCCCCCTGGCCCGGGTGGAAGGGGCCTGTAAAATGGGGAGGTGCCAAAGGGAAACAAACCCATATGAACTTGCGATCGATGCCCCCAGAAGCGTCATCGCAAGACCGGACAGCACCCATGCGAGTCGCAAAGACAGGGTGTTTTCAATTTCTGCCCCATAGAGCCCTGAAAGGGTCACGGCCACACCTGGCAAGAGAGCGGCCGCTAGAAAATACCCAATTATCAGACCTATAAGGCCGGAAATCAAAGCAATGATGGAAATTTCAACCACCAGTGCCAGGACCAAGTTGCGAAAGGGCAGCCCCAGACATCGCAGGGTACGAAACAGTCCGCGCCGCTGTTCCATGGCCAGGCCAATGGTGCCCTGGACAATGAACAACCCAACAACGAAGGATAAGAAGCCAAAGGCCGTCAGATTGAGATGAAAACTCTCGGTCAGGGCGCTTGGTTCGATGGCTGCACTGTTCGCAGAACTAAACCGGATGTGATCTGGCAGCTGACCCAGGGTCTTTGTTTCGGGTGGGTCCGGTCCAAGGTAGATCAGCCGTGTCAGACTGTCTGGCTTGCCAAGCAATCGACTAACAAGGGAGATGTCCGCAATCCCGCTGCCTAGTGGGACCGCATCAGAAAGATGAATGGCTAGCCCTTGCTTAGAGATAGCAAGATCAGCTGCGGTCTGTGGGTTCAAAATCAGCCCGCCAGGAGGGCGAAGTAAAGAGATCAGAAACGCCCCATCTGGGGCCTGGGCACCAGGGGCGGAGATGGTGGGAACGGGGGGAAAGGTCAGAAAGTCAAATCCAACAAGATCAATCCATTGGTTCTCAATCTTTAGGCGTCCTTCCAACACTGGGGACAATGGCCATCCCTCTCGCTTGAGCGCAACATAGTCTGCCACTGTCAGGGGTTTGTCTGTTGATACCAGGCTTTTCCGGTCGAATTCCTGCACAAAGCCCTCTGCCTTGGCATAGCTTGCCTTGGCTTCTGCGTTGATCGCCTGGACCGCCACCCAAAGGGCTGTTGCAAGGGCTAGTCCAACTATGAGCGCCGCCAGTTGAAACCGGTGCTGACGCCAATGAGACAGCAGGGCGCGCAGAGCAACTCCGGTCACGTTAACCCGCCAGTGCTGAGGTGCAGGCGCCTGTCGAGGGCTGAGGCAATTGTCGGGGAATGGGTGACCAAGAACAAGGCCGTGTTACTTTCTGCGACCAGGTCTAACATCAAAGCCAAGACGGCATTTCCGGTTTCTTCATCCAAGCTGCCCGTTGGTTCATCCGCGAGCAGCAGTTTGGGGCGCATCGCGAGCGATCTGGCAATAGCGACCCGCTGCTGCTGCCCACCAGAGAGTTGCTCGGGGTAGCGCGCCAACAGCTGGGCAAGGCCAAGGCGCTGTGCCAACTGATCTTCCCAATCCGGATCATACCGTTTCGCGAGCTTGGCCTGCAGCGAGATATTGGCCGAAACATTGAGTGAGGGAATGAGATTAAATTGCTGAAAAACAATAGATATGGAGGAGCGGCGTAACGCGGCGCGTCCGCTATCATCAAGGACGCTGAGAGAGGTGCCATCAACGCGTATTTCGCCGCTGTCAAACCCGTCCAATGCGCCAACAAGATGCAATAGGGTGCTTTTGCCTGATCCGCTCTCCCCGGTGAGCGCCAGTGATTTCCCAGCCTCCAGATGTAGCGAGACCCGATCCAGAATCGGCCGCTCCAGGCCGCTTTGGGGGAGTGTTTTGGTCACATCTGAAACGGTTAATACCATGTCTTGATCTGTTTCCCACTTGGTTGCCAGTGCTCAGGTGAATGGCTGGCTGGTCTCTTATCAGCAGTCAATACCTCTGCGGGCGCAGTGTCCAGCAAGTAGCTGTCCTAACGCCGGGCTCTGATATAGGGTGCGGGGTGCGACGGGGGCTTGGATGGCTGGAAGAATGATAAATCGTGTACTTCAGAATATCTGGGTGAAATCTCTTTGGCGCGCAGCACAGCAATTCAACCACAAAAACCACTGGGTGATGAGCAGCCATATTGCGATGTCGATGATGCTGGCGCTCTTTCCCTTTGTCTTGTTCACTGTCGCCTTGGCGGGGACAATGGCCAGTGTTTTTTCCCAAGGTATCGATCTGGACCATCTGGTTGATCTTGTTTTTGGGTCATGGCCAGAACCGGTCTCTACCCCGATCGTGTCAGAGTTGAACGCTGTTCTTGCCACCTCTAGCACAGGGCTTATCACGGTTGGCGGGTTTTTGGCGCTCTATTTCGCCTCCAACGGGGTAAATGCTGTACGCATTGCCATGGTCCAGGCCTATCATGATGTGGACCGGCGTCCCTTTTGGCTGTCGCGCATACTTTGCATAGGATTTGTGATCCTTGGCGGGGCTGGCATTCTTTTCGCCGCCCTGTTTGAGGTTATCTTACCGCTCTATCTCCATTATTTGGCAGACTTTTTCCCAGAGGTGGAGCTTTCGGGCTATTTGACATCCGGGTTGCATGGGCTGGTTGCCGTGCTGCTGCCGTTTTTTGCAGTGTTTCTCTGTCATCTGGTGTTACCAGGTCATATCCATCGGCTGTCCCATTTACTTCCTGGCACGGTTCTCACCGTCGCGCTTTGGTGGGGGGCTGGGATTGGCTTTGCTTTCTATGTGGGCTCCATCGCTCAATATTCGGCGACCTATGCAGGGTTGGCGGGGGCCATGGCAGCGATGATTTTTCTCTATGTGAATGCAGCTATCTTGATCTTCGGGGCTGAGTTCAACAACGCTCTTATCGAATTGCGCTTGACGGCATAGCTGCCGAGGCCTGGCCTGCATGAGGCGCCGACTTGGCAAAAATGCCACATGTTTCCGGATTGGAAACAATGGGGCAGCTTCGCCACATTTTGGCCGCTCTCAGATCTTACCCATTTTCTATCCCTCGCCCTGGGACACGATGAATAGGAAGATCACGATGAAAAGAATTGGTGCAGAACTGTTGGTTCCAAATCTGCTAAAACAGGCTTTGAAGAAATCAGGACTTGCCAAACAGATGTCGCAAAAGTTGCGGGTTTCCTTGCAGAGCGAAGGCGAGGGCGAAGATGCCCTCAAGCTGAGGGATCTGGCGTCGCAATCTCTTATGGGGCAACACTAAAGTCCAAGGGAAGGGCTATCACTATCCCTTGTAACCCATTGCCACCACAAATTTTTCCGAACTGTCCGAGCGAGACGACGGCGGCTTAACGTTGGCGACCTTGGTGAACTTGTTCTTCAGCAGTTTTTGCAATTCGCCTTCGGCTCCACCCGCCAGAACCTTGGCAACAAAGGTGCCGCCTTCTTCCAGAACATCAAAGGCAAAATAGGCGGCTGCCTCGCAGAGCGCTATGATCTTTAAGTGGTCGGTTTGTTTATGGCCCGAACTGGACGCAGCCATGTCGGACATCACGACATCTGCCTTGCCACCAAGCCATTCCTTGACCTGATCGTCTGCGCCTTCATCCATAAAGTCGAGCGTGTGAAACTCTGCCCCCGCCAAGGGTTCGATCTCCTGCAGGTCAACACCAATGATGCGGCCCTGCGCTTTACCGCGTTTTTCGCCCATGACATTGATGCGTTTCACGGCGACCTGTGCCCAGCCACCGGGAGCACAGCCCAGATCAACCACCCGCGCGCCAGGCACAAGAAAGCGATATTTGTCATCGACTTCCATGATTTTGTAGGCAGCGCGCCCACGATAGCCTTCGGCCTGGGCGCGTTTGACATAGGGGTCATTCAGTTGGCGTTGCAGCCAGCGAGTTGAACTCAGCCGCCGACCACGAGCGGATTTCACTTTGACCTTCAGATCCCGTTGGCCTCGACCAGAGGTGTTCTTGCCCGTGGGGGTCTTTCCTGTAGGCGTTTTTGCCATTGTCTTCACCGTTTTCGCCGCAGCCTTCAAAAGCGAAGGGCAGGGCGTGAATTACATTTACCAGCCTCAAAAGGGCCCGTCTTCCAATACGCCGTCCGCGCTCATCTGCGCATAAAGCAGACCTTCGCGTAAACCCCGGTCCGCTACCGACAGGCGGTCCGTTGGCCAGCACCGGAGCAGGGCTTGCAAAATGGCCGAGCCAGACATGATCAGAGCCTGGCGGTCTTCGCCGATACGAGGGTCGCGTCGGCGTCCCTGAGGCCCAAGATCCAAATAGCCTCGGATGACCTTGTCAATCTGGTCGCTGGTCATTCGCAGCCCGTCCACTTTGGTGCGATCGTAGCGCTTTAACCCAAGATGGGAGGCAGCAACAGTGGTCACCGTACCGGAGGTCCCAACAATCTGAAAGCCTTCGCGGGCCTGCTCGTCCTTGTAGGGGGCAAAATCCGCCAGATGTTCTTCAAAATACCAGCTCATCAGGGCAAAGCGAGCGGAATCATCCTCGACGTCGTTGAACTGATCTCGCAGGGTCGCCACCCCAAGAGGGACAGAGATCCAATCCACCACCTTGGCCGATGGGAAAGGGCTGTCTGCGGTGTGGAAACCGGCATGTAGGCGCATGATTGCAGCGGGGCGGTCCCGCCCTGGAACCGAGGATAGGTCAATCCAGACAAGCTCTGTCGAGCCGCCACCAATATCCACCACCAAAAGCTGTTCCGTTTTTATCGACACCAATGGCGCGCAGGAAATTACCGCCAAGCGGGCTTCTTCTTCGGGTTGGATGATTTCGAGGGGCAGGCCGGTTTCGCGCTTGACCTGGCGAATGAACTCGCGCGAGTTTTTTGCGCGCCTGCAGGCCTCTGTAGTGACCAGCCGCATACGCTTGACCCGGTTCCGCTTGAGCTTTTGCTGGCAGATCCGCAAAGCCTGGATCGTGCGCGACATGGACGAACGAGACAGCCGTCCGGTTCGTTCAAGCCCTGTGCCAAGCTGCACAGACTTGGAAAAGCTATCGACCACATGAAAGCCGCTGCCCTTTGGTTGGGCAATCAGCATGCGGCAACTGTTTGTGCCAAGATCCAGAGCCGCATAAAGCGCATCAGAATCCGGACGGGCTGGTACAGGGGTTTCAACCACCTTGGGAAACGCGCCCGCACCTTTGGAACGCCTGGGCGCCATGATTCACGCCCTCCGATTATCGTGTTACCCCTAGACTATGGAGCGAAGCCCGGCAGCGCAAGGGGATCCGGGCGCGATAACCCTAGCATCTCATGTCGCAGCGGTGCGGCGCATTTTAACGCCTGAGGGCGAGGTTGCGACAAACTCATATGTTTGATGAGAATTTTGACACCTTCCTGCTGTGGTCAGCGCCAGGGTGGCTTTGTATTCAAGAGAAAGGAAAAACGTCGCTCAAAACCCAAGTGGTGTCGAAATCCGGCGTACTCCGTCAAACGGGACGCTCTAGAAACAAAAAATATCAGACGTCTCAGGAGAACAGGCTATGGTGGATGTTACGATCGTATACTGGCGCGATATCCCCGCGCAGGTCATTGTTGGCAAAGGCCGCCGTGGTTCAAAACGCCAATTGGAAGAACGGTTTGAACAGGCCATCGACCGGGCGGCAATGAAGGTCAACGCCAAAGACAGCGACGCCTACCTGGCAGAATGGCGCAAGGCTGCGCCCTATGTCCTGGAAGGCGAGTCTGCCGAAGTTGCCGAATCTGAGGCCAAACGTCTGGAAGCGGAGTACGATCAGGACCGTCTGAAAGCCCTGATCGCAAATGACGGATGGGCGTGAGCCTGACACCACTATGGGAGGCCGTGATGGCTTTGTTGAACTTCAAAAAACGCGACTCTGGCGCCGACCAGCCCGTCACCCCCGAGATGGAGGCCTTTCTGAAGGGGTATTCCATCGAAGTGATGCCGCGCACCGCGGCCAAGGTTGAGGACTTTCGTGCCCTGCTGCCCGCCGGAACCCGCGTCTACATCGCCCATATCGATGGCACGCCCATCGAGGACATGGTTGCGACGGCAAAACGCATTGCAGATGAGGGCTTTGATGTCATGCCGCATTTCCCGGCGCGCATCATCCAGGATGAGGCCACATTGGGCGATTGGATTGCCCGCTACCAGGGCGAAGCCGGGGTCAAACAGGCGCTGTTGCTGGCCGGTGGGGTTGCCGAGCCCAAAGGCGATTTCCACTCTTCGATGCAGCTGTTGGAAACCGGTCTGTTTGACAAGGCTGGCTTTACCAACCTGAACGTTGCCGGCCACCCGGAGCCCAACCTGGATATTGATCCCAAGGGCGGGCGTGCCAACACCTATGCTGCGCTGGACTGGAAACAGGAATTCTCCAAGCGCACAGACGCTGAAATGGCCTTGGCGACCCAATTCTGCTTTGAAGCGCAGCCCGTGATTGACTGGGTCAACGAGCTGAGCGAACGCGGCATGAACCTGCCTGTTCATATCGGCATCGCCGGGCCTGCCAAGCTTCAGACAATGATCAAATTCGCCATTGCTTGCGGCGTTGGCCCCTCGCTGAAAGTGCTGCAAAAGCGCGCCAAAGACGTGACCAAACTGCTGCTGCCGCATGAGCCAAATGAAATTCTGGCGGATCTCGCAGCCCACAAGGCCGCTAACCCGGATTTCAACATCACCAAAGTCCATTTTTTCCCACTTGGCGGTATCAAGACCAATGCCACCTGGGCCATCAACAACGGCGGCGCATCCGCGCAGCCCGTCAACCCCCAAGGATAAACAATGACCCGTACGGTTATAGAATCAAAAACAAAAACCGCTGTAATGGGCTTTGATGAGCCCTTCTGCGTCATCGGCGAGCGGATCAACCCCACCGGGCGCAAAAAATTGGCAGCGGAACTGGAAGCCGGCGATTTCTCCACTGTTGAAAAGGATGCGGTGGCGCAGGTTCTGGCGGGTGCTACTGTTCTCGATATCAATGCGGGTGTTGTTTACAATTCAAATCCTAACCCCAATGAGACCGAGCCGCCGCTGATGCGGAAGATCATTGAACTGGTTCAAGGGCTTGTGGACGTGCCTTTGTGTATCGACTCCTCAGTGCCTGGTGCGCTGGAGGCCGGACTTGAGGTCTGTGAGGGCCGCCCGCTGCTGAACTCTGTCACCGGTGAAGAAGAACGCCTGGAAGAGATCCTGCCGCTGGTTAAGAAATACAACGTGCCGGTTGTGGCGATCTCCAACGACGACACCGGGATTTCCGAAGACCCTGATGTGCGTTTTGAAGTGGCCAAAAAGATCGTTCAGCGCGCCGCTGACTTTGGCATTCCTGCCCATGACATCGTGGTGGATCCGTTGGTGATGCCCGTGGGGGCCATGGGAACAGCTGGCCTGCAGGTTTTTGCCTTGGTGCGTCGTCTGCGTGAAGAGCTGGGCGTAAACACCACTTGTGGTGCGTCTAACATCTCTTTTGGTCTGCCCAACCGCCACGGTATCAACAACGCCTTCCTGCCGATGGCCATGGGGGCTGGCATGACCTCTGCGATCATGAACCCGGTCGGTCTGCCTGTGACACAAAAGGCGCTGGCGGCTAAAAAGGAAGAAGTTGCAGCAGCCGGTATCATCTTGCCCGAGGGCATGGATGATGAAACCTTTGTGACAATGTTTGGACTTGGGTCGATGAAACCGCGTGCTGGAAAAGAAATGGAAGCCATCCGCGCTGCCAACTTCCTGACCAACAATGACCCCCACGGTGGTGAATGGATCAAGTTCAACAAAGCTCCCGCCAAAGAAGGTGAAGAGGGCCGCGGTCGCGGTGGGCGCGGTGGGCGTCGCCGTCGGGGCTAAGCAGCGCTGCGAGAGTTACAGAAATCTGAGAAAGACCGGCATTCGCCCGGTCTTTTTTACTTGGTTGAAAGCGTCGAAAACAGCAGGAATCCCACGCGGCCCTGAACTGCGTTGATTAGTATTAAGGTATTAGGCGGGAGTATAGTGGCGGAGAGACAGGGATTCGAACCCTGGGAACCCGTGAAGGCTCAACGGTTTTCGAGACCGCCCCGTTCGACCACTCCGGCACCTCTCCGCGGGGGTCTGGTGGAGGAGCGTTTAAGGCTGAACGCCCCGTAGCGCAAGAGGGATTTTCAACTTCTTTTGAGAATGACATTTTTTCATTGTTTCGTCGGAGTTTTGGCCTAGATTTCTAGTATGATACAGTTTTCAAAACGCATTTCTCATCTGGCGGGGGCCATGTTTGCTCTTGGTTTTCTTGCGCTTCATATGATCACTCCGGCTGAGGCCGCGGATCGTGGCAAAGTGGCGGCCTTTCTGGAGGTCACTGGATTTGATGTGGCTCTGGATAGTATTGCGCTCTCTGCGGGGGACGCACCAGATATGCTCGGGCTCTCTGCCGGGGACTTTGGCGCCGAGTGGACACGCCTGTCTGAGGCGGTATTTGATCAGAAGAAGATGCGTGACCTGGCGCTGGATATCCTGACTGAGACGCTGGAAGAGGAGGCCTTGAGCCACGCAGCCGCCTTTTACGCCAGTGATCTGGGTCAGCGGCTGGTTCTGGCAGAAAATGCCGCTCATTTGGTTGAGGAAGGCGACACCAAGCAGATTGCCGGTGAACGGATCATTGCGGATCTGGTCAAATCCGGCAGCAAGCGTATTGCCCTATATCACCGGATGGGCAGGGCAATTGATGCGGCCGGGTCTGGGCTTCGGTCCATTCAGCAGATTCAGTTTCGCTTTCTGATGGCCGCCAGCGCCGCAGGCATCATTGAACTACAGCTGGATGCTGAGGGGTTGCGTGCGTTACAACGCGATCAGGAAGCAGAGATGCGCATGGCGCTGAGGGCCGCCAATCTGGCGGGGTCAGCCTATACCTATCAAGACTTTAGTGAGGATGAGATCGAGGCCTATGTTGAGGCCTTGGAGGCACCCTTGATGCAACAGGTCTATGAACTGTTGAACGCAGTTCAATTCGAAATCACGGCCAATCGGTTTGAAGCGCTCGCCTACCGGATGAAAGAACTGGGGCAGGGCGAAGACATCTAGTCTCCGAACCGGGGGCTATCGTCGCTAATCCAGTCTCCAAAGCTCTGGGCTTTGCCTAAAAGGTCTCGTTAGATTGGCAGCATGATCATAGTGGGTTGACAGCGGGGGCTCGTTTCGGGCAAATGCGCCATCCCGGCTCGGATTCTCTGTGCCGGGTTCATTTTGTAATACGGCCCCCAACCGGGGCGCGCTGTTCGAGGTGGTCAGATTTTGATATCTGACCGAAACGCCCATACGGGGACCAAAGGACGCGGTTGATAAAGGAAACACGCATATGTTTGCGGTCCTCAAGACTGGCGGCAAGCAGTACAAAGTTCAGGCGGGTGATATCCTCCGCATTGAAAAATTGGCTGCTGATGCTGGCGAAACAATCCAGTTCGACGAAATCCTGATGCTCGGTGGCGACGCCCCCGTGGTTGGTGCTCCTTTGGTAGATGGCGCTGCTGTTAAGGCAGAAGTGATCGATCAGATCAAAGGCGAAAAGCTTATTCACTTCGTGAAGCGTCGTCGTAAGCACTCTTCCAAGCGTACCAAGGGCCACCGTCAGAAGCTGACCCTGATCAAGATCACTGAGATCCTTGCATCTGGTGCAACCAAAGCAGCTCCAAAAGCCGCCGCCAAAGCCGCCCCTAAGGCCGCTCCGGCAGCAGCGGCCGGTGCAGATGATCTCACTCAGTTGACCGGTGTTGGCCCTGCCGCCGCCAAAAAGCTGAATGACGCTGGTCTGACAAGCTTTGCCCAGATCGCAGCCTTGTCGGATGACGACATTGCTGGTATTGACGCGGTCAAAGTGAAACCCGAGTGGGTTGCACAGGCCAAAGATCTGGCTAAAGGCTAAGGAGAGACAGAATGGCACATAAAAAAGCTGGTGGTTCCTCCCGTAACGGCCGCGACTCAGCGGGTCGCCGCCTCGGCGTGAAACTCTATGGTGGCCAAGCGGCTATCTCGGGCAACATCATCATTCGTCAGCGCGGGACCAAATTTTGGCCGGGCGAGGGCGTAGGTCTGGGCAAAGATCACACGATCTATGCTGTGACTGATGGTGCTGTCACCTTCCACAAGGGCCTCAAGGGCCGCACCTTTGTATCGGTTCTCCCAGTGGCGGAGGCCGCTGAGTAAACCGAACCCACAAGGTTTTGAACAATGAGGGGATCGGCAACAGCCGGTCCCCTTTTTCTATTTGGTGCAGATGCGCCTGGTATTTTTTCTGTATTGGCTTCTCTAACCAATGCTGGCCACCCTGTTGATGGGCTTTGGAGGTTGCACAGGCTTTTAGCCAAGCCCTGCAAGCGCCAGAGCATGGGATCTGCCTAGTGGAGGTGCCTTTGTTTTCGATTTCTTTGCGAAAAGGAGCAGAGATATGAGCTTGGATAATGTGAAGGATCAGCAGGTTATTGAGACCAGCCGGTTTGTACTGCGTCCGCTTCGGGATTCCGACAGCGGGTTGATTGCCCAGTTTATGGGGGATGAGCGGGTTGCTCGCATGATTCCGAGTATTCCACACCCGATGCCTCCTGGGGCGGTAGAGGCCTATGTCTCCCGCGCGACGGATGCGTCAGGGGATGAGGAGATCTGGGCCATTGATGGCGCTCAGGCTGGCAGTGCAGAGCTGAAGGGTATTATCAGCCTCAAACAGATGGACCGGGATCAGTCTGAAGTAAGCCTATGGATCGCGCCGCTGTTTTGGAACACCGGCCTCGCCTCTGAGGCGCTGGAGGCCCTGGTAAGCGCGAACCCATTGGGCAATGCCACGATGTTTGCCTCGGTGTTTCAGGATAACCCGGCCTCGGCACGGGTGTTGACACACTGTGGTTTTGATTACCTAGGCGATGCTGAAAGCTTCTGCGTTAGCCGCAATGCAAATGTGCCGACCTGGACCTACAGCCGAAAACTGTGATTGGCGCGGCCAGCGCTTTCAGGTAAGGCACATCTCAACCATGTGACGCGTCCCGGGAGGGGCGTGTTCACCCCATTCGTATTTCCGCGCAGCGTCCTTTTGGGGGCCGTGCAGCTAAGGAGCCACCATGAAATTCCTCGATCTGGCAAAGGTCTACGTCCGCTCTGGTGGCGGTGGTAATGGCTGTGTGAGCTTTCGCCGTGAGAAATACATCGAATATGGCGGCCCCGATGGCGGCGACGGCGGCAAGGGCGGCTCGGTCTGGGCCGAGGCCGTGGATGGGTTGAACACACTGATTGATTTTCGCTATCAGCAGCACTTCTTTGCTCAAAACGGCCAATCCGGTATGGGGCGGCAGCGTACAGGCAAAGACGGCGAGGAAATCATTCTACGGGTCCCCGTAGGCACCGAGATTCTCGACGAGGACCAGGAAACCGTGCTGGCAGATATGACCGAGATTGGTCAGCGGGTGCAATTGGCCAAGGGCGGCAATGGCGGCTTTGGCAACCTCCACTTCAAATCCTCCACCAACCAGGCGCCGCGGCGGGCAAATCCTGGCCAGGAAGGGGTCGAGCGCACAATCTGGCTGCGCCTGAAGCTCATCGCAGATTCCGGCCTGCTGGGGCTGCCCAATGCGGGAAAATCCACCTTTCTCGCTTCCAGTTCTAATGCGCGGCCTAAAATTGCCGACTATCCTTTCACCACACTTCACCCGAACCTCGGCGTGGTTGGTATTGATAACACTGAATTTGTTATGGCGGACATCCCCGGTTTGATTGCCGGCGCTCATGAAGGCAAAGGCATTGGTGATCGCTTTCTTGGTCACGTTGAACGTTGCGCGGTGCTGCTGCATCTGGTGGATGGCACCTCGGAGGATGTGGCTGGCGATTACCAGACCATCATTGATGAGCTTGAAGCCTATGGCGGAGAGCTGGCCAATAAGCCGCGTATCACTGCGCTAAACAAGGTCGATGCCCTGGATGATGAAGAGCGCGCTGAGGCGCGGGCTGCGCTGGAGGCTGCTGCTGGTGAAACGGTGCTGATGTTGTCCGGTGTGAGCCGCGAGGGGCTGAACGAAGTCCTGCGCGCGGTGCGTGCTGAAATCGACGATGACCGCATCCGGCAGAAACCCGTCGAGGAGCAAGAACCTTGGCGGCCCTGATCAACGCCAAACGCATCGTTGTAAAAATCGGCTCAGCCTTGCTAGTGGATCGCACCAGCGGGCAGCTGCGCTCTGGCTGGCTGCATTCGCTGGCCAACGATGTGGCTTGGCTAAAATCCCAGGGCAAAGATGTTATTCTGGTTTCGTCCGGCTCGATCGCGCTGGGGCGCGAAGTTCTCGGTCTGCCCCGCAGCGATTTGCCCTTGGAGAAATCCCAGGCCGCCGCCGCTGTCGGTCAGATTCGCCTGGCCCGCGCATATGAGGAAGCGCTTGCGCCCCATACTATCACCACCGCGCAGGTGCTGGTGACACTTGAGGATAGCGCCGATCGGCGTCGTTACCTGAATGCCCGCGCCACGCTTGAAACCCTGATTGGGCTTGGCGCGGTGCCCATCGTCAATGAAAACGACACCATTGCCACCGATGAAATCCGGTATGGCGATAACGACCGCTTGGCGGCACAGGTTGCTGTGACTGTTGGCGCAGATGCGCTGGTTCTTCTATCTGATGTGGATGGCTTTTATACTGCCAATCCGGCGTTGGATCCCGACGCCAAACGCTACGACACAATTGACGCAATCACACCCGAGATCGAAGCCATGGCCGGGGATGGTGTGTCTGGGCTGTCAAAGGGGGGCATGATCACAAAAGTTCTGGCGGCCAAGATGGCGACAGCCGCAGGTTGTGCTATGGTGATCACTGAAGGGTCGCCCTTGAACCCCTTGAAAACACTTATGGATGGTGCGGCTTGCACTTGGTTCACTGCACAGGACGATCCACAGGTCGCCCGTAAACGTTGGATCGCGGCGATGAAGCCGCGTGGGATCATTACTGTTGATGCTGGGGCCGAAGGTGCCCTGGCAAATGGAAAAAGCCTACTGCCCGCAGGGGTCAGTCATGTGGAGGGTGACTTTGGCCGGGGGGACCCCCTGGCCATCCAGGGCCCGGCGGGGCGCAAACTGGGGCAGGGCTTGTCGCGCTATACCGGCGACGAGGCCCGTGCCATTCAGGGGCGCCAATCTGCTGAGATTGAAGCGACGCTGGGATACCCTGGCAGGGCCGCTTTGATCCACCGGGACGATATGGCGCTCTGATCCTACGACTTTGGGGTGGAACACCGGCTGTTGCTTCCGTTACCTTGGTTGCAACTTGCGGCACCAGCCTCGATCAGAAAAGGCTTAGACGAGACCCATGAAAGATATTGATAACATTCCCGCCCTGATGGCGGAGCTTGGCATGCGCGCAAAGCGGGCGGCCCAAATTCTGGCGACAGCCAGCGCTAAGCGCAAACACGCGGCCCTGATTGGTGCCGCTGAGGCGGTCTGGACCCGACGCGCGGAAATTATTGCTGCAAATGCCAAAGATCTGGAGTTTGGCACCTCCAAAGGTCTGTCGCCTGCAATGATGGACCGGCTGATGCTGGATGAGATCCGCATTCAGGGGATTGTTGACGGGCTGCGTGCGGTGGCAGAGCAGGCAGATCCCGTAGGCGAAATCCTTGACCAATGGGAGCAGCCCTCTGGCCTTATGATCCAAAGGGTAAGAACGCCTCTGGGCGTGATCGGCGTCATCTACGAGAGCCGCCCAAATGTAACGGCGGATGCCGGGGCACTATGCCTGAAGTCTGGTAATGCGGTGATCCTGCGCGGTGGGTCTGAGAGTTTTCACTCCAGTCAGGTCATCCATTCCTGCCTGACGGAGGGCCTGCGCGGCGCCAACCTGCCTGAGGATGCCGTACAGTTGGTGCCAACACGCGATCGGGCTGCGGTGCAGGAGTTGCTCACCATGACCGACTATGTCGATGTCATTGTTCCACGCGGTGGCAAGGGGCTGGTGGGGCTGGTTCAACGGGAAGCACGGGTACCTGTCTTTGCCCATCTCGAGGGCATCGTGCACATCTACCTGGATAAGTCCGCTGACCCCAAAAAGGCGCTTGAGGTGGTGCTGAACGCAAAAACCCGCAGGACCGGCATCTGCGGGGCTGCTGAATGTCTGCTAATCCATCGCGATATCGTTGACACCATTGGCCGCGATGTGCTGACGGCCTTGGCAGCCGCCGGGGTAGAGATCCACGCTGCTGGTGGGCTGGTTGGCCCCGAAGAGATGACCGCTGCCAATGACGATGACTGGGGTAAAGAGTTCCTCGATAAGGTGATTGCCGCAAAGCCCGTTGCAGATATCGACGATGCAATCGCTCATATTCGCAAATATCACTCGCAGCATACTGATTGCATTATCACCGAGGATGAAAGCGCTGTGGAGCAGTTCTTTGCTGAGTTAGACAGTGCGATCTTGATGCATAACGCCTCAACCCAATTTGCCGATGGCGGCGAATTTGGCATGGGAGCAGAGATCGGCATTGCGACCGGGAAGATGCACGCCCGTGGACCAGTTGGCGCAGCGCAGTTGACAAGTTTCAAGTACTTGGTACGCGGCGACGGCACAGTCCGGGCGTAGTGTGCTGGTGGGCAGAGATAGAAAGACTAAAACCCCAATCCATGGACTGGGGTTTTAGTTCGACGGATGGACCGCCCAAGCATCTAGAAGCAGTTGGTCTAAAACCAGACGGTGACTTTTTCTTCGCTATGATCAAAGGACACCTGGCGCTCGGCTTCCTGCGCCGCAACGGCCAGCATGGCGAATTGCACCTGAGCCGGTGTTAGGGTCGCGCTTGTATCGCTTGTGTCGACATGACCCCACAGAGGGGCTTCGATGGAGATCTTGCGACCTTCTCCAACCACAGTCCATTTGCCATCGGTGCAGGATACCGAGATTAATCCGCCATAGGGCAGGGCCGTTTCCAGGCAGAGGGCGGCCAGAAACGCCATGCGAACCTCACTGCGACTACAGCCCTCAGCCAGGTTCCATTGGTATTTCAAACGCCCAGCCTTACCGATGTCATCCAGTACCGAGACGATCTCGGCCCGGCCCATCTGCTGATCACCGGCCGCACCAAAGGCAATACGGAAAAAACGGATACGGGCATTGGCGTTAAGTACGCTGTCGGAGATCAATTCAAGCTCAGGACCTGCCATCGCTCCGGACATCGCCAAGAGCTCCAATCCGTTGTTGATGGCGCCGACCGGGCTGATCAAATCGTGACAAATTCTGGACCCTATCAAAGCGGCCAAATTGGCGGTATCTACGGCCATATCATTCCTCCGAATTGGGCCCACCACATGATCGACCTCAATGCTTTTCTCGCCCCCGGCATGCGCGTTAAACACCCGGATTATCCTGATTGGGGACCAGGTGAAGTCCAATCCAACGCAGGTGGCAAAATTACTGTCAATTTCCCAGACCAGGGAAAACTGGTCTTCGACGGGGCGCGTGTCCCCTTGATTCTAGTGCATGAGGCTTAACGGTTTATGAATGGTTAAGGAACCCCGGAGCATTTTACGAAAACCTTGCCTATTGTGCCCCCTGCGGTCTATCAGCGCCGCAAACGGAATTACGAAGGCTCAGGTATATGGCTGACAGCCCAACAGAATTCACAGTCTCCTTGGCCCGAGACGAAGCAGACCTACGGGACGCGCAGGCGCTTCGCTATCAGGTCTTTGTGGAGGAAATGGGGGCCGATGGTGCGCTGGTTGATCATCAGCAAGGTCTGGAGACAGACCGGTTTGATGCTTTCTGTGATCATATGATCATCCGAGAGACCGCCCAGGGGCGCGCTATTGGCATCTACCGACTGATGCGCAGCGATCAGGCGCAACAGGCGGGCGGATTCTATTCTGAAGATGAATACGACCTGGGACCGCTGCTCTCCTCAAAGCGGCGATTGTTGGAGTTGGGCCGGTCCTGCCTGCACCCGGATTTTCGCGGAGGCAAGGCCCTGTTCTACCTGTGGTCAGGCCTCAATGACTATGTGGCAGAGCATGATATCGAAGTCCTGTTTGGCACCGCTAGTTTTGCAGGGACAGAGCTGCAGAGTCTCGCGGGGCCTTTGACGGTGCTCCATCAGGACTATCTTGCCCCTGAAGCTCTGCGCTGCCGATCGCGGCGCTATCAGGCCATGGATCTGGTGCCCCCCAGCGCCGTGGATCGTAAGCGCGCCATGGTCGAATGCCCTGCTTTGATTAAGGCCTATCTGCGCCTTGGCGGCACAGTTGGGGATGGGGCTTTTGTCGATCATGAGTTCAATACCACGGATGTGATGATGATCCTGGACACGGCGCGGATGACAACACGACAAAAGCGCTTTTATAGCACGACAAAGGCGCGGGGCTAACGGGATGTCAGAGACCTGGAATGAGGGCGAGCCGCCCGAGCCGCTGCGGATCAGCGCGCTTGGCTGGTTGTTAATCCTGCTGCGGGCCAGCCTTCTGGGCGCTGTGGTGTTTGGTGGGCTGCTGGTTTTGCTGTTGGTCCGTCTGGTCGAACGGCCCTTTTGCGGGCTGCATCGGCCCGCGACACCCTTTATTACGCAGTTTGTCTGCCGCAATGCCTTCCGCATCCTGGGGATTGGGTTTCGTGCACATGGCCGCCTGATGCAGCACCGCGGTGCCGTGGTGGCAAATCATACCTCCTGGCTGGATATCTTTGCGCTGAATGCCAAGAAACGCATCTATTTTGTGTCCAAGGCCGAGGTGGCCGCGTGGCCTGGCATCGGCTGGCTGGCGCGCGCCACGGGGACCGTTTTCATCGAACGCAATCGCGCCCGCGCCAAAGAACAGACTGAACTGTTCGAAGCGCGCCTAATGGCCGGACATAAGTTGCTATTCTTTCCCGAAGGCACCTCTACCGATGGGTTGCGGGTTTTACCCTTCAAAACAACGCTTTTTGCGGCCTTCTTTGGCGATCATCTAAGGGATATTTGCTGGATCCAGCCAGTGTCTGTGGTGTTTCATGCCCCCAAAGGAGCGGAAGAGCGGTTTTATGGATGGTGGGGAGATATGGAGTTTGGTCCGCATCTGCTAAAAACCCTTGCCTCATTGCGCCAGGGGCAGGTGGAGCTGACCTATCACGCGCCGCTCAAGGTGAGTGATTTTCCCAGTCGTAAGGCCTTGGCGGCAGAATGTGAGCGACTGGTCCGGCTGGGCCATGTGGAGATGCGCAAATAACGCTTGCAGCCAGTGCATTCCTAGCCTATACGCGCGCCATCAAACCCGCAGGTGGGGTTTGGCCTGTCTGGGGGAGAAATCCCCAAATCGGCCGCCGGTTGGAGCAAATGCTCTGAACCCCCACCGAGGACTGAAACCGGAAACAAGGAATATTTGCATGGCTCTTCCCGAGTTCACCATGCGCCAGCTGCTGGAAGCAGGCGTTCACTTTGGTCACCAGACACAGCGCTGGAACCCACGTATGGCACCCTATATCTATGGTGCGCGTAACGGCATCCACATCATGGACCTCACTCAGACCGTTCCAATGCTGGATCAGTCTTTGCAGATCGTGCGTGACACCGTTGCCAAGGGCGGCCGCATTCTGTTTGTAGGCACCAAGCGTCAGGCCGCGGGCCCCATCGCCGAAGCCGCTGAGAAATCCGCTCAGTACTTCATGAACCACCGCTGGCTGGGTGGCACCTTGACCAACTGGAAAACCGTTTCCCAGTCGATCAAACGCCTGAACGAAATCAACGAGAAGCTCGAAGGTGGCGCTGAAGGCCTCACCAAGAAAGAGCGTCTGGGCATGGAACGTGACCAGCAGAAGCTCCAGGCCTCCCTGGGCGGTATCGCTGAAATGGGCGGTGTTCCTGACCTGCTCTTCGTCATCGACGTGAAAAAAGAAGCGCTGGCCATCGCCGAAGCCAAAAAGCTGGGTATCCCAGTTGTGGCTGTTGTCGATACCAACTGCTCCCCCGATGGCGTTGACTTTGTGATCCCAGGCAACGATGACGCATCTCGCGCCATCTCCCTGTACTGTGACCTGGTGGCACGTGCTGCTCTGGACGGTATGTCCGCTCAGCTGGGCGCTGCCGGTGTTGATCTGGGTGCTCTGGAAGAAGCGCCTGTAGAAGAAGCTGTTGCTGAATAAGCACCCAGCCTCACTACTTGTCACAGATTTGACATGCGGGGCAGGGTATCACCTGCCCCAATTCCGTTTTGATTTGAGGAGAGCCTAAAGATGGCAATCACAGCTGCACTCGTTAAAGAACTGCGCGACTCCACCGGCGCCGGCATGATGGACGCCAAAAAAGCGTTGACCGAAACCAATGGCGACATGGAAGCCGCCGTTGATTGGCTGCGCACCAAAGGTCTGGCCAAAGCCGCCAAAAAATCCGGTCGTACCGCAGCAGAAGGCCTGGTGGCCGTTGTTGTTGAAGGCGGCAAAGGTGTTGCGGTTGAAGTGAACTCCGAGACCGACTTTGTTGGCAAAAACGCCGAATTCCAGGAAATGGTTGGCGGTATCGCCAAGGCGGCCCTAGGTGTTTCCGATGTCGATGCGCTGAAAGCTGCTGACATGGGTGGCAAGACCGTCGAAGCCGTGATCACCGACAAGATCGCCACCATTGGTGAGAACATGTCGGTACGTCGCATGGCCGCGCTGGAAGGCGAGACCGTGATCTCTTATGTCCACAATGCCGCAACTGCTGGCATGGGCAAGATCGGTGTTCTGGTTGCAATGACTGGTGGCGACGAAGCTTTCGGCAAGCAGGTTGCAATGCACATTGCAGCTGTAAACCCTGCGGCTCTTTCTGAGGCCGACATGGACGCTGCGGTTGTTGAGAAAGAAAAGCAGGTTCAGATGGATATCGCGCGCGAATCCGGCAAGCCTGAAGCTGTCATCGAAAAGATGATCGTCGGTCGCATGAAGAAATTCGTTGCCGAAGCTACCCTGCTGAACCAAGCCTTTGTTGTGAACCCTGACCTGACCGTTGAGGCCGCAGCAAAAGAAGCCGGCGCTACTGTCACTGGTTTTGTGCGTCTGGAAGTTGGCGAAGGCATCGAAGTTGAAAAAGAAGACTTCGCAGCTGAAGTCGCAAAAGCGGCTCAGGGCTAAGCTTTTTCAATACCAACGAAGATTTTGGGGCTGGCGGATGACCGTCGGCCCCTTTTTGCTTCGCCACGGTCATTTTCTCTGCCTTGCTTGCAAAACCTATGCGTTCGGTTCTTGGCCCGCAGAACCGCACTGCTGAACTTTGCTTTGACCTCATAGCCGCGATTGGTGGCCCAATGCACAATTTCACCGGCTTGTGAGGGAAGACCTATCGTAGCCGTTGAGCCAATGCAGAAGAGAACATAGAATTTGGGATTGACCTGAGCGATAGAAGACCAACTGTCGACAGCTATCTGAAGGACGTGAGGAGGGACCGTGGGAATTGCCAGATATGGTGGTCTGAGAGGCCCCATTGATGGGGATGGATGGGGCCCCTCTTTAACACGGTACTGGTGCGGAAAAATACACACCAGCAACCGAACGGGTCCGAGAGCCTTGATATCGCAAGGATCGTTCCCCGAAGTTCCTAGGCTAAAGCCACCACTCACGGAACTTGTGTATTCTGCCCCAAATGTCCGCGTGAGTGTAGTAGTGTTTTCCTTACCCGAATAGCGAAAACTGACCTAGAGGAAGTTACACCCTGAGGGAGATCTGCCCAGCGAGAGGGGGGGGCAGAGTAGAGCTATAGCGGTTCATGCAAAGTACATTAGTTTTCAAGAACATACATTTGATTTTGCAAGGCAGCCTTCAGAACGGCCTGGGCCGTTGTTTCAACCGACAGTGAGGAACGGGCCAAGCGCAGATGCTTTTCGATTGTCGCAGGGGTCAACCCCATGAGCAGGGCAATATCCTGAGTCGTCTTGCCGTCGCCGACCCATTCTAAGGCCTCGCGCTGTCTGTTCGTGAGACTGCGATTCGGGGGATCATAGGGAAGAGTGAGGATTTTGAGATGGACCATGTTGTTCATCAAGATGATGTCTTCACCATGTTCTTGCCACATGCCATCCAGGTCGGCTTGGGTACTTCCAGATCGCCCGGCTAAAGATATTGCGCCCTTGTAGCGTTTCGAAGCTGAGAAAAAGCTGATCGTATAGCCCGCGTTGAGCTGCATACGCTCGTTAAACTCGATAACCTGCTTTGACCCTGGGCTAAGTTGACCCTCTTCGAGCATTTCTCGGATCTTCTTCCAACTGCAGGCCCCTTCATTTTCAAGTGCCCACAGCACCATTGGTGCCTGTCGATAGAGCCCCTGATGCAGAAACCCCGAGATGTATTTTTGGTCATGGTTGGTCAGTATGACAAAATCGTCAGGGTCCCCCAAAGACGTCTCGGTCTTAAACCGGGTATAGCCATAGATCAGGCGGTCAAAACCATACTCTGCCATCTTCATCACATGAGTATGCCAAAGCTCTTCCAGGCTTTTGGCTCCAGAAACAAAGTGAAGATATTCGAGTATTGTCATTAGGTTACATCGCTCGGTTGAGTCAGTTTTTGCACCAAGGCATCGATGGCCATCAGATATCCCTGTCTGCCAAAGCCGCAGATTTGGCCGATCGCAGCCCGCGCGATATAGGACTGATGGCGAAAGCTCTCGCGCGCGTGAATATTGGAAAGGTGAACCTCAACGGTTGGGATTTCAACCGAGTAGATCGCATCCATCAGCGCAATGGAGGTATGGGTAAAGGCCCCGGCATTCAGAACGATCCCACCATGCCGGCCTCGGGCACCGTGGATGGCATCTATCAAAGCACCTTCATGGTTCGACTGGAGGCACTGTACCTGGAACCCCGATTTTTGGGCATGTTTGGCGCAGCTGTCTTCCAACATATCAAGCGTGCCGGACCCGTAAACTTCGGGCTGTCGGGTCCCCAGTAGATTAAGATTTGGACCGTTCAGTATCAATAAGCTGTGCATCATATATCCCCCAGTTACAGGTTTAAGCTGAAATGAAGACCTTGCACAGAGAAAGCGAAACCTGGCCCTGCGGATTTGCACCGACTATGTTGCTAATATCGCACGTAAAAAGACGGTCGGCCAGAAACAAGCCGCCCGTCTTGGTTGGTTCAGTGGGGTGCCCACTAGCTATTGATCAGAATGACTTTTCCCATAACACGCCTGTCCTGCATCATTTCCAGCGCCAGGGATGCATCGGTCATTGGCAAAACCTCACAGATCTGCGGTTTGATCTTGCCGGCGCCATAAAGCGCCTGCAGCTCTGCCATGTTCTCCGCATGGCCTTTGGGGTCGCGAAACACCGACGCGCCCCAGAACACGCCGCGGATATCACACCCTTTTAGCAATGGCAGATTCAGCGGGATCTCAGGAATGCCGGCAGGGAATCCGACAACCAGATAGCGCCCTAACCAGGCCATGGCCCGCAGCGCCGGTTCTGCATACATTCCCCCCACAGCGTCATAGACGACATCGACTCCAGATTTGCCGGATAGTTCCTTGATATTTTTAGAAAATTCCTTTTGGTCCTCCTTGCTCATATCGCGGTTATAAACCAGTGTCTCGTCAGCGCCGATCTCAGCACAAAAGGCGGCTTTTTCAGCAGTGGAGACAGCTGCAATTACTTTTGCTCCCATGGATTTTCCGAGCTCAATCGCCGCTGCGCCAACGCCACCGGCAGCCCCCAGGATCAACAGGGTTTCCCCGGGTTTGAGCTGAGCCCTGTCTTTCAGAGCGTGGTAGGAAGTTCCATAAGTGAACACAAACCCAGCGGCATCCTCAAACGGCATTTCCTTGGGGAATCTCACAGCCTGGTTGGCTGCGACACAAATCTGGGTTGCAAAGCCGCCGTGGCCTGTTAGCGCCAGAACCCGGTCGCCGATCTCATAACCGCTCACCCCCTCACCAAGGGCTATCACAACACCTGAAATCTCTCCGCCGGGTGCAAAGGGGCGGGGGGGCTTCATTTGGTATAGGTCGCGAATAATCAACGTATCTGGGAAGTTTACACCCGCCGCGCGGATTTCGACCAATAGCTCTCCCTTGCCAGGAGTGAGGTCCGGTTGCTCGCTCCAGACCAGCGTTTCTGGCCCACCGGGGGTGGTGCTTAACATTGATTTCATTGTTTTCGCCCTTCTAGGTCGCGCGACGGCAACCTGATGTTTCCTAAAATTACGTAAAGTCTTCTGCTGCTCAGCCGCGTTGTCAATGGCATAGCGAAATGTAATTCTACATTGTGAAACCGCCATAGCCACGGGAGGCTCTGGATGGCGGGGGTGAGGAGAAGCAAGGTTATGGGTGAAGTTGACGCGGGGCGCGATTACGCTGAGTTTCGGCGGGAAGTACGTGATTGGCTGGAGGCAAACTGTCCGCCAGAAATGCGTGATGGCGCTGCAGGAGAGGATTCAATTTGCTGGGGAGGGACCAGTTGGACCTTTACCTGTGCGGCACAGAAAACTTGGTTAGATCGCTGTGTTGAACGTGGATTTACCGTGCCCACATGGCCAAGAGCCTATGGGGGCGCAGGGCTTAGCCGCGATGAAGACAAGATCCTAAAAGAGGAGATGCAGGCCATTGGCGCACGCTCACCTCTGGATAGCTTTGGTATCTGGATGTTGGGGCCGGCGTTGCTGAAGTTTGGCAGCGAGGAACAGAAACTTCACTTTCTGCCCCCAATCGCCCGTGGCGAAATTCGTTGGTGCCAGGGCTACTCGGAACCTGGCGCAGGATCTGACCTGGCGGGCGTGCAGACCCATGCGGCGGATCAGGGAGATACCTGGCTGGTCAACGGACAGAAAATCTGGACCTCTTATGCGGATCGCGCCGATTGGATCTTTGCGCTTCTGAGAACCGATCGTGAGGCCAAGAAACACCTCGGGATTTCTTTTGTTTTGATGGACATGCGCAGCCCTGGCATTACCACCCGCCCCATCCAGTTGATCTCTGGGGCATCGCCTTTTTGTGAGACCTTTTTTGAAAATGTCGAGGTGCCAAAGACTCAGGTGGTCGGCACCATCAATCGCGGCTGGGACGTCGCAAAATACCTTCTCACCCATGAGCGGGAGATGATCAGCAATGGCGGCAATGTCATGGGATCGGGCCGCGCGTTGGGGGCCGTCCTGTCTGACTCTGACACCGGCCAAAGTGACCCGGTCCTGCGCGGCGACGCTATGCGGGCCGAGGTGGATAGCCTGGCCTTGGAAATGACGCTGGAACGTTACAAAGATCAAGCCGAAGGCGGTCAGGGCGTAGGCGATGCCTCTGCCATGCTGAAATACATGGGCACCGAGCTAAACAAACAGCGTTTGGAATTGATCATGGCCGCTGATGGGGCGGATGGCCTGACCTGGGGCGAGAGCGCAGCCTCCTCTTGGTTGCGGACCAAAGCCAACTCCATTGAGGGCGGGACCTCCGAAGTGATGCTCTCGATTATCAGCCGTCGCATTTTGAACCTTCCAGGATAAGAACCATGGCAAAACTCATTCAAACAGAGGAAGAAACCCTCTTGTCAGAGGCGGCCCGTGGGTTCCTCTCCAAATTCGCACCTGTGTCTCGCCTGCGCGAGATGCGTGACGCGGGAGAATGCAATGACCCAGAGTTGTGGCAGGAAATGGCCGCTGCCGGCTGGGCTGGCGTGCTGGTGCCCGAGGCAGCGGAGGGCTCTGATATGGGCCATGCTGCAGCACATGTACTTGCCCGCGAGATGGGGCGGAACCTGACCGTTAGCCCGTTCCTCAGCACTGCAGTGATGGCTGCAACGCTGCTGCGCCAGTTCCGGGATGAAACGAGCATGGGAAAGCTGAAACAGATCGCATCCGGCGCCTTGACCTATGCCATGGCCATAGACGAGAGCGCCAAGCATTCACCAGAGCGGGTCGAGCTTATCGCAGAGAAGCGCGGAAATGGTTATGTCATAAACGGTAAAAAGCGCTTTGTTGTAGATGGTTGCGAGGCAGACCGCATTCTTGTTCTTGCCAAGAGCAATGACGGCCTGTGCCTGTTTGATCTTCCCAATAAATCCAAAGGGATCAGCCAGGAGCCTTTGGCAATGATCGACAGCCGGGATGCGGCAGACATGGTCTTTGATGATGTGGAGGTCTCAGGCGAAGCCTTGCTGGGCGAGGTCGGGGCTGGCTATGCGCTGTTAAAACCCGCGCTTGAGGCCGGGCAGGCCGCGCTGGCGGCAGAAACTACCGGGCTGGCAGAGGCAGCCTTTGACCTCACCACGGACTACCTGAAAGAGCGTAAGCAATTTGGCATTACCATTGGTAGCTTTCAGGCCCTGCAGCATCGTGCGGCGCATCTATGGTGCGAGATCGAACTCACTCAGTCAGCCGTCCTAAATGCAGGTCGTATTCTGGATGAGAGCCCAGACCAGGCGACGCTTGCGGTTTCCGTCGCCAAGGCCCGCGCGACAGATACAGCGCAAAAATCGGTGCAAGAAGGGGTGCAAATGCACGGCGGCATTGGCATGACTGATGCTTTTGATATGGGGTTTTACATGAAACGCGCCCGGGTCGCGGCCGAATGGCTGGGGGATTATGGCTATCATGCGGGGCAGGTTGCCCAGTTGCGCGGGTTTTAGGGAGAGATACCGATGCAGGACTTATTTACACTCAACGGCAAGACTGCCCTGATCACAGGCGGCGCCACGGGCATCGGTCGCATGGCAGCGGAAGCCATGGTCCGGGCAGGCGCACGGGTCTTGATCGCGTCCCGCAAAGGCCACGCCTGTGAGGCCGTGGCGGCAGAGCTCAACGCGCTCGATGCGCCAGGTGCGGCGGAAGGATTTTCAGGTGATGTAGGCACAGAAGCAGGAATAGAGGCCCTGGTGGAGGAGGTTAAATCCCGAACCCAACAGCTTGATATCCTTATGAATAACTCTGGTATCACTTGGGGTGCCGAGCTGAAGGACTTCCCTCATCAGGCCTGGGAAAAGGTGATGAATGTTAATGTCACCGGTGTCTTTGATCTGACCCGGCGGCTGCTGCCGATGCTGATCCAAAGTGGTGAACTGGGTGATCCCGCACGGGTCATCAATGTCGGCTCTGTCATGGGGGAAATCCCGATGGGGGATGGGGCCTATAGCTATGCGGCCTCCAAGGCGGCAGTGATCCATATGTCCAAAATTCTCGCCAAGGAACTTGCGCATAAACATGTTACCGTGAACGCCCTGGCCCCTGGTCCTTTTGTTTCCAAGATGACGGCCTTTGCCACTGGAGATGAAGAAAAGCGGGCGAAGGTTGGCAAAGATGTGCCCCTTGGCCGGGTGGGCTGCTATGAGGATATTGCGGGGTCGGTTTTGTTTCTCAGCGGTAAAGGTGGCGCCTATGTCACCGGATCCGTTGTGCCGATATCTGGCGGAATCAATGTGATGTCTGGCCACAATATTTTTGCCAGTGCGCTGGAATAACTTGGTCAAGCTTGACCTTATAAGATACTGAAATAGGATCTAAAATGACCTCAAATCATGATCATTTGCCAAAGGTGTTGCAAGGCCTGCGCATCCCGTTGATCGGCTCGCCCTTGTTCATTATCTCGGTGCCTGAACTGGTTATCGCCCAGTGTAAGGCTGGGATTGTCGGGTCCTTTCCGGCCCTTAATGCGCGCGAAGGCGAGGGGGATCCTATCCTTCTGGAGGCCTGGCTCAAACAGATCACCGAAGAACTGGATCGCCATAATCAGGAGAACCCGGATCAACCGGCCGCGCCCTTTGCGGTGAACCAGATCGTCCACCGTTCCAATGGTCGGCTGGAGCGCGATCTGGAGATCTGCAATCGCTGGAATGTCCCGATCTGGATCACTTCGCTTGGCGCGCGGCCAGAGGTCAACGAAGCCGCTCATTCCTGTGGTGGAATAGTACTGCACGACGTGATCAACAATACCTTTGCCAAAAAGGCGATTGACAAGGGGGCAGACGGTTTGATCGCCGTGGCCGCTGGAGCTGGTGGCCACGCTGGCCAGCAGTCACCCTTTGCTTTGATCCGCGAAATTCGCAGTTGGTTTGATGGGCCTTTGGCATTGTCTGGTGCAATTGCCAGCGGCGAGGCGCTTTTGGCTGCGCGTGCTCTGGGGGCAGATTTTGGCTATGCGGGCTCTCCGTTTATTGCCACCCACGAGGCCAACGCCCAGCAAGACTATAAGCAGATGATCGTTGAGAGCGGCGCCGATGATATCGTCTATTCTTCATTGTTCACGGGCGTTTCTGGGAACTACTTGAAAAAGTCTATCATCAAGGCCGGCCTGGACCCTGACAATCTCGAGAGTGCAGATTCATCTTCGATGAACTTTGGCAGCGGTTCCTCCAAGCCCAAAGCCTGGAAAGAGATCTGGGGCTCTGGCCAGGGCATTGGCGATGTCAAATCCATCTGTTCCGCCGGAGAACTGGTCGACCGCATTGCAACCGAATATCAGGCCGCGGGCACGAAATTGGCCAGCGAGTTTGACAACTAAAAATGGCAGAACTGCTGATCGTTCGCCATGGCCAGGCCTCCTTTGGGGCCGACAACTATGATGAGCTGAGCGACCTGGGGCGGCAACAATCGCGCGCCCTGGGGGAAACCCTGCGTGGCCTTGACTGGGTCCCGGATCGGATGATTACCGGCAGCCTGATGCGGCAAAAGCAAACCCTGGAGGAAATGGGGTTTGCAGGCTCTGGTGAGGTGCATGACGGATGGAATGAGTATGATTTTCACGATCTTCTTCACAGCCGCTATGGGGGACAGGCGCCCAGTGATGTCATCACCGACCGAAAAACCCATTTTCGGGCGTTGAAGGAAACCCTGGCTGAATGGCAGCTAGGTGGTATTTCTCAGGCGCGTGAAAGCTGGGATCAATTTTGCAATCGTGTGGAGCAGGCGCGCCTTTCGGCCATATCAACCGAGGCTGAGCGCGTCTTGGTTGTCAGTTCCGGCGGCGCCATCGCCCGACTGGTTGCCGCCAGTCTCGCCATGCCAAATGATCAGATGATCGCCTTGAACCTACAGATCAAGAACACGTCGACCAGCCGGTTTGTGTTCTCAAAAGAGAAGTTTTTTCTCCACGAATTCAATTCTGTGCCGCATTTTCATAATCTCGAGCGTGCGGCTCTTATGACCTATAGCTGAGGGGAGCAGAAGATATGAGCACAAAGACCCAGACCCTGGATCAAGAGGCCGTTGGCGCCTATCTTCGCGGGCGGCTACCTGGATTTGACGGCGGTTTTGAGGTGGTTAAATTCGAGACCGGGCAGTCAAATCCTACCTTTATGCTCAAAACCTCCCAAGGGAACTATGTGCTGCGGCGTAAACCTCCGGGGGTTTTGCTGAAATCCGCACATGCAGTGGACAGGGAGTTCCGGGTGCAACAGGCCCTGGCAGACACCGAGGTTCCGGTGGCTAAGATGCATTTGCTGTGCGAAGATGATGATGTAATTGGCTCTGCCTTCTATGTGATGGATCACGTACCGGGACGCAATATCACCGATCCGCGCATGCAGGATCTGGACCCGGAGACCCGCACTGGTGTGATTGATGAAATGAGCCGGGTGCTGTCAGAGCTGCATCAGGTCGATATCGAGGCCGTGGGCCTGTCGGATTATGGCCCTCCGGGAAACTACTTTGAGCGCCAATTGGCCCGTTGGACCAAACAGTATCGTGCCTCAGAAACCGAAACGATCCCCGAGATGAACGAGTTGATCCAAGCTCTTGAAACTGCAATGCCAAAAGACGACGGGCAGCGTGGACTGGTGCATGGGGACTACCGGATCGACAATATGATTTTTGCCTCCGATAGCCCCATGTGCAAAGCGGTTCTGGACTGGGAGCTGTCCACCATTGGCCATCCATACGCGGATCTTGCCGGGGTGATTATGCAGTGGCAAATGCCCCCAGGCGCAGAGGGGCGCGGGCTTGCCGGTGTTGATCGTGCGGCGCTTGGGTTGCCATCTGATCAGGCTTTTATCGACAGCTACTGCCAACGCAGAGGATTGCACGGAATTGATGATTTTGGCTTCTACCTGTCGTTTAGCTTTTTCCGCATGGGAGGCATCTTGCAGGGCGTTTTGAAACGGGCACTGGATGGAAACGCGTCAAACCCAGAACGCGCCGTGAAACTTGGAGGGTTTGTCTCACTGTTTGCGCGCAGCGGTTTGGATGCGCTGAAAAAGTGAGCCCTAAGGGGGGGCGGGTTATTTGTGAAGGCAGCCCAGGCCTGCATATGGTTGGGAGCCCCAGGCAAATCAGGTTTTTCATG
This sequence comes from Roseobacter sp. MED193, assembly GCF_000152965.1. Lineage (GTDB taxonomy): Bacteria > Pseudomonadota > Alphaproteobacteria > Rhodobacterales > Rhodobacteraceae > Pseudophaeobacter. Next base: position 273,867 of record NZ_CH902583.1, read on the forward strand.
CCCTTATGCGTGGTTCTACGTAGTTTTTTGCTCTCGACCAAGACGCCCGGTAATGCGCAATATGTCAGCAAAGCCTTCGGCAACAGAAGGCAGTTTCTGAGCGAAGGAGAGCCTGGATGGCACAAAGCGACACCCTTAGCACACGGGATCTTGGGGATGGGATTGTTGAGTTGCAATTGGGGCGGGGCCCAGTCAATGCGCTAAGTGCCGACTTCCTAATGGATTTTGCAAATTTGATCACTCGACTGGGGGCTGATGACGCGGTTCGGGCCATCATTTTGACCAGTCCTTTCAAGGTGTTTTCAGCCGGTCTTGACCTCAAAGAGGCGCAGGGTTTCGATCTTGATCAGCAAAAGGCCATTGTGCGTGGGCTGAACGAAGGTTTTCTGGCTCTCTATGCCTGCCCCAAACCTGTGGTTGCCTCTGTGGCGGGGGCCGCGATAGCTGGCGGTTTATTCTTTGTGCTGGCAAGTGATCGCCGCGTTGCCATGTCAAAATCTTCCTTTGGCCTTGCGGAAGTCCGTGTTGGCGCGGATTTCCCGGTCGGGCCGCTTGAAATCGCCAAGGCGACGCTGGATTCAAATACTCAGCGTCGATTGATGTTGACGGGCCAGCCTATTGGCCCCATCGCGGCGCGCAATTTTGGGTTCATTGATATCGTCGCAGAGGACCGGGAGGATCTGGTTGCTTACTCTCTGTCGGAGGCGCGCAAGTTAGCTGAGCTGCCGGCAATGGCCTACGCCTCTATCAAGCAGCAGCTCAGGGGAGAGACAATCGCCAAGATTCAGGCGGCAATAGCGGACGGTGGCAATGCGCCAGAGGGTGGCTGGTTCAACATTGAGACCCGAGAGGCCATGCAGCGGATGTTGAATCAGGGCTAGCCTGGGAGCGGGCACAGAGGAGGGGAGAAGCAATGGATGAGTTTCGTCTTGAAAACTTAAAGCGGTGGCAACAACGCTATGTCGATCAACGAAAATATGCAGGCAGTTCACTTCTGATCAAACAGGGTGGCGTAGAGGAATATTTCCACTCCGCCGGTCTGCGTAACCTGGAAGAGAAGCTCGATTTTACCCGCGATACCCTGGCACGGATTTATTCCATGACCAAACCGGTGACCTCAGTCGCGCTGATGATGCTGGCTGAAAAAGGCTTGTTTCATTTGGATGCGCCGGTGTCGGACTTTATTCCTGAGTTTTCTCAGATGCAGGCCTTGGTTCCTGGCGCGATCTCGCTCGATCAGACGGAACCCGCGCGGGCCCCCACTCTCCACGAATTGCTGACCCATACGGGTGGCTTAAGCTACCCTTTCAATCCCGGCTTGCTGCCGCAGGCGATGGATCGCGAACAGCTGATGTTCAAACCAAACCAAGGCGATTTGGGGAAGATGGTGGCCCATCTGGCCAGCTACCCTTTGGCCTTTCAGCCAGGCAGTCGGTGGGAGTATTCTGTTGGCATTGACGTGCTTGGACGTGTGATTGAAGTTGTTTCTGGTCAAACACTTGCCGAGTTCTTCGAAGCCGAAATTTTCCAACCCTTGGGAATGCGTGAAACTGGGTTTCGAGTTCCGCGTCAGGCAGGGAACCGCTTTGCCTCGCTCTATACGCCGCTTGCCGGGGACGCCATGGCGCTCAACATCGCAAAGACGGGTGTCGAGACACTGCGCCTGACGGATCTCTATGGTGGGTCGCCTTTTGAAACCGCGGACATGATGTCTGGCGGCGGAGGTTTGGTCGGTACCATTGATGACTATATGCTTTTTGTAGAAATGCTACGCCAGCGTGGCCGTACGAAAGATGGCTTTATCCTGTCGCCAAAAACCATTGATTTTATGATGCAAAATCATCTGCCCGGTGACATTGCATCGATGGGACCGCAGAGCTTTGCTGAACAACCCATGGAAGGAATGGGCTTTGGCTTAGGTGGTGCTGTGGTCTTGGATCCTGCACGCGCCCGTTGTCCGGGCTCAATTGGCGATTTCAGCTGGGGAGGCATGGCCTCAACCTTCTTTTGGATGGACCCCAAGCTGGACCTGTCGGTGGTCTTTTTTACCCAGCTCTCGCCGTCCAGTTCTTATCCCGCACGTGCTGAACTCAAAGCCCTGGTGCATGGAGCGCTGTTGCAATGAATAAAAACCCAATCCTATGGACCCCAACACCGGAACGCGCCGAGGCAAGCCAGCTGGCGGCCTACCAAAACTGGCTCAAGCGAACCAAGGGACTTGAGTTTGACAACTACAATGACCTTTGGACCTGGAGCACGACTGATCTAGAGGCCTTTTGGCAATCGATTTGTGATTATTTTGAACTTCAATTTTCCGCTCCCGCAACGAAAGTTTTGGCTGAACGAAAGATGCCAGGGGCAAAATGGTTCCCTGGGGCACAACTGAATTGGGCAGAAAATATTCTTTTTGGTCGGGGTGTCAGTGATGAAAATCAATCCCTTATCATCCATTCTGAAACTTTTGGTCGGTCAGAACTGACCTGGGACCAGCTGCGCACTCAGGTTGCGAGCCTGGCCTTGCACCTACGGCAAATGGGTGTCGGGCAGGGGGATCGGGTCGCCGCGATACTGCCCAATACCGAAGCCGCGATTATCGCCTGCCTTGCAGCCACCAGCCTAGGCGCTATTTGGTCGCTTTGCGCTCCGGATATGGGGCATGTTGCGATATTGGATCGTTTTCGCCAGATTGAACCAAAGGTTCTGATCTATCAAGACAGCTACCAACATGGTGGCAAACTGATCAGCCGCCAAGATGAAATGGCCAATGTTGTGGCTGGCTTGCCAAGCCTCCAGCAGCACATCTTTGTCTCAGCCAAGGGGCAGAACCTACCATCCGGGGCTATTGCCTGGGAGGGCTTGCTGGACACTGCGGCTGAGTTGAGCTTCATTCAAGTGGACTTTGATCACCCGCTCTGGATCGTCTATTCTTCTGGTACCACCGGCAACCCAAAGCCGATCGTACACGGCCACGGTGGGATTTTGCTGGAAGGGTCAAAGCAATCCCTGCACCTTGATCTGGGGCCTGACAGCCGTTTTTGCTGGTTGACGTCCTCTGGTTGGGTGATGTGGAACCTGCAATTGGGTGCATTGGGGCAGGGTGCCACTGTGATGCTTTATGATCGCGCCCCTAACTATCCGGATATGTTGGATATTTGGCGTCGTGTGGCCGATGAGAAAATGACATATTTTGGCGCTGGGGCTGCGTTTTTCACCGCCTGTGCCAAGGCCGGTATTGAGCCTGGTGCCAATCTGGACCTCTCTGCGCTGGTGTCTCTGGGGGCAACCGGATCGCCGATGACCTCAGACGGATATGATTGGGTCTACCGCGCGGTGAGTGCTGACATCTGGTTGGCGCCGGTCTCTGGCGGCACTGATTTTTGCGGTGCCTTTGTAGGAGGCAATGTCATGTTGCCGGTTCGGGCAGGTGAAATGCAGGCCCGCGCCCTGGGCAATGCTGTTCGGGCCTATGATCCCTTTGGCGCTGAGCTGACTGGTGAAGTGGGAGAGTTGGTCTGCACCGAGCCTTTGCCTTCTATGCCATTGTTTTTCTGGGGAGATGATGATGGCTCGCGCCTGTATGAAAGCTATTTTGACACCTATCCCGGTATCTGGCGCCATGGGGATTGGATCTCCTTCACAGCAGAGGGAGGGTCTGTGATCTACGGTCGGTCAGACGCAACGATCAACCGACGCGGCTTGCGCCTTGGCTCCTCCGAGATCTACCAGGCGGTCGAAGCGCTGCCAGAAATACAGGACAGCCTTGTGGTGGATCTCGAATTCCTGGGCAAAGACGGATTTATGCCGCTTTTTGTGGTCCTGACACATCCCGGAAGCTTGGCAGATGGGGTGAAGGATCAGATCAAATCCTCCATCCGCCAATTCGTCTCTGCCCGTTTTGTCCCGGATGAAATCATCGAAGTTCCTGAAATACCGCGGACGCTGTCGGGCAAAAAGCTGGAAGTTCCAGTGAAAAAGCTGCTACTTGGAGGAGACCCTGCAAAAGTCGTGAACCGGGACTCGATGGTGAACCCTGATAGTTTCGACATTTTCATAGACTATGCAAATGACCGAAATGAAACTTAGAAAGACCTGCTAAATGACTGATGCTGGCAGTATTCTTCTCAATCTTCTCGACCTGGAAGAGCTCGACACCAATCTCTACCGTGGGATTGGGTCAGGCGGAGAAACGCCAATGCGTATCTATGGAGGTCAGGTCATAGCACAGGCGCTGGCAGCCGCTTATGCCAGTGTTCCTGAACGGCTGTGCCATTCGCTTCATGCCTATTTCATTCGTCCCGGCGACCCCAGCAAACCCGTGATATATGAGGTTGACCCCGCTCGCGATGGCGGAAGTTTCACCACACGCCGCGTGACCGCGATCCAGAATGGGCGTCAGATCCTCAACCTCGCGGCTTCTTTTCATCATCAAGAAGGCGGATGGGAGCATCAGCACAGTATGCCGGACGTGCCAGCACCCGATGGGCTCATGTCGCGTGATGAGGTGCATCTGCAAAATGCCCATCGTATCGCAGAAGAACACCGGGCTGAATTTATCCGTCCCCGTCCGTTCGAGATACGAGATATCGAACCGAGAGATCCGTTAAATCCTGATATTACCAGCGATATCAATCACATGTGGATCAGAATGGAAGCTGCCAAAGGGGCAGGGCCGCAATTGCAACATGTTCTGATGGCCTATGCTTCAGACTTTGGTCTGTTGGGATCTGCGCTGCGCCCGCATGGGCTGACATGGCATAAGCCGGAAGCCATGACCGCCAGTCTGGACCATGCCATGTGGTTTCATGCACCGGTACAATTCGACAAGTGGCACCTCTATACTATGGATTCCCCATTTGGTGGCGGTGGACGGGGCTTCAATCGTGGCTCCATCTATACACAGGACGGTCAGTTGGTCGCTAGCGTCGCTCAGGAAGGTTTGATGCGTCCTATCAAACGATGAAAGAACGCATCCGTGTTTTATCGCTTTTCACCGACGGTTCACCGGCCGCCGAAGCGTTGGCGGAGCTTTTGCATTCCGGTGATCCAGCGGCCATAGTTTGATGCTTTGGCCTGCATGTAGTCTTTGACTTGTGGATGCGGAAGGACCAGGAACTCATTGTTCTCAATCGACTTTACGCAGTAGTCCGCGACAAGATCCGGTTCCAGCATACCGTCAAGGCTGGCCACGCTATCCTCAAACCCGCGGGTCATTTCAGACCGAACCGCTTGGGGGCACAGCACGGAAACACCAAGGCCCTGGTCGCCGTAGGTGATCGCCAACCATTCAGCAAAACCAACGGCGGCATGTTTCGTGACACCATATGGAGCCGCACCAATCTGGTTCAACAGTCCGGCTGCTGAGGCTGTGTTCAGCATATAGCCACCACCGCGCTTCATCATCCGAGGTACCAAATGGCGCGCTGCCCAAACGTGGGACATCACATTGATATCCCAAATTTTTTGCCAATCATCATTGGAGACTTCAAAACCACCCATGGTGAGGATGCCAGCGTTGGAGCAAAACAAGTCAATTGGGGCGATGGTGTCCTCGACTGTCTCGATCAGGGCCTTTACGCTGTCCTCGCTTCCTGCATCTAAGTGGAGCGAAACACCTCCAATCTGGTCTGCCGTTGCCTTGGCGCCCTCAAGATCAATATCGGCACAGACCACATGAGCAGCGCCCAGATCTGCAAATTTCTGTGCCAGCCCCTTGCCAATGCCCTGCGCGGCACCAGTTACAACTATGCAACTTCCCTTGATAACCATCTCTGTCGCCTTGTCCTTGGTTGTTCGGAGGAAAGGCTACTGCGGTTTCCAATGTCTGCCAATGCAGAGTGACGGAACGGAAGTAATAAATAACATAATACCAATTATAAGCTTTTCGATTGTAGCCGCAAAGCGATAATGTCACCCATGAGCAAAGCAGAAGTGTCACTCTCCTCGCAAAACGATGTGAGGATGAGCGGATATGGGATGGTTGATGATGAGCGAGCGCGAGCTGAACCGCGTGGAGGTTTTGGCGCAGGTCGATGATGGCCAGTTAAGCGTCGACAACGCGGCAAACATGTTGGATTTGACGCGTCGGCAGATATTCCGACTGTTAAAGCGGTATCGCCAGGATGGTGCGGCAGCGATCCGGCACAAGTCGCGCGGTCGCACGCCGAACAACCAAATCCACTTAGCCAAGCGTGACTATGCGCTGACCGTCATCAAGGAACAGTATCCGGATTTCGGCCCGACATTGGCCGCTGAGATGTTGGCCGAAAATCACGGCTTCAAAGTTTCCCGCGAGACGTTGCGCAAATGGATGGCCGAGGATGGTATCTGGCTTTCTCGTAAGCAGCGCCGCCAGTTCCACCAGCCCAGATTACGCCGGGAATGTATTGGTGAGCTGATCCAGATTGATGGCTCTGATCACCGATGGTTTGAAGATCGCGGCCCACCATGCACCCTGCTCGTCTTTATCGATGATGCCACCAGCACGCTGATGGAGCTGAGGTTCGTCAAATCCGAGAGCACGTTCAGCTATTTCGAGGCTCTGGAAAGTTATCTGCGCCAACATGGTCGTCCCGTCGCCTTCTATTCCGACAAACACACGGTTTTCCGTGTGGCGAAGGAAGATGCCAAAGGTGGTGCCCGCATGACCCAATTTGGGCGTGCGTTGAATCAGTTGAACGTCGAGATCCTCTGCGCCAACAGCAGCCAGGCCAAGGGCCGCGTCGAACGCGCCAACAGGACGTTGCAAGATCGCCTGGTCAAGGAACTGCGCCTTGCTGACATCTGCGATATGGATGCTGGAAACGCCTATCTGCAAGGCTTCAAAGAGCGTCACAACGCCAAGTTCGCCAAAGCACCGGCCAAGCCTGACAACCTGCATCGCGCACTCAATGTGGAGCCAGATCGGCTGGATGATGTGTTGTGCTGGCGCGAGAACCGCTATGTCGGAAAGCAGCTGACGTTCTCTTATGATCGTAAGCGGATCATGCTGGAAGAAAGTGACGTCACGCGCGGTCTGGTAGGCAAATACGTCGACACCTATGCCTTCGTGGATGGCAGGTTTGAGGTGCGCTCAAAAGGCCGCTCCCTGCCCTACAAAATCTTCGACATGGATCAGCGCGTGACCCATGCAGCTATCACCGACAACAAGCGCCTCGGTGCGGTTCTGGAACACATCAAAGAGATACAGGACGCCGCACCGCCCAAATATCCAGTTAGGACAAACTCTGAGAAGATGGGCTATAAGCCGCAAGGCCGACCTTCAGGATCGAAAGCAAAGAGGCAGCGAGATGAAACAAATCAAGCTACGCGTAGTATCTGACGACGGTGTCGAGGCGACCATATCGACCGATGGCAGCCAAGGCGGCGTCGAGGACTACTATGCGGTTGTTTCAGTGGACGGTTTCATCAAGGAAAAGAAAGTCTACGGGATAGACCCAGTTCAATCCTTTGTGCTGGGTCTCAAGTTGATCGAAGAACTGACAACGGACAAACGCATTGGCGACGACGATGACGTGGCAATCACCCCCGGCGCATCATGGCGTATTGAGGTCGTCGAAGACTAAGCCTTGCTCATGTCGCGCCCCTTGGTGACATTCCTGCTTTGCGCAACCAGTGACATTTCTGAATGGCGTTTACATCGATCTACAAGGCTTGTGTTTGGTGGTGACGTTTCTGCATTGTACAGCCGGTGACATTTCCGAATGGTGTATACACGTTGCTAAGCGCTCTGTTTGCTCAAGTTCTGAAAGGCACAGTTTTGCGACAAAAAGACCTGGCCTGTAAGATCCTGCAAGAAATGGCTGCGCTTCAAACGATCCATAACCGGTCCTTTTACCTCAGAGAGATGCAGTTTGACGCCTAGATCCCCAAGTTGATGGTTTATCGCCTCAAGAGATTCCAAGGCACTAAGATCGATTTCATTCACTGCGGAACACATCAAAACAACGTGGCGTAGCTGGCCATTGCCTCGGTGCACCCGTTCCAGGATCAACTCCTCCATGCGCCGGGCATTGGCGAAATACAGGCTCTCATCAATCCTGAGAGTCACCAGCGATGGATCCGTCAAGACCTGGTGGCGGTCAATGTTTCTGAAATGCTCACTGCCCGGCACCTGCCCGACCTCCGCCACATGGGGACGCGAGGTCTTCCACAGAAACAGCGCGATTGATGTCAAAACACCGGCGCCCACCCCGGTTTCCACTCCGATCAAAAGAGTCAGGACTACGGTAACGAAGACCGCAGCAAAGTCCGCTCGGGAATAGCTCCAGGCGGTTTTAAGGATAGACAGATCAACAAGCGAGAGAACCGCCACGATGATTGTTGCTGCCAATGTTGCCGTTGGCAGAAAATAAAGAAATGGCGTCAGATAGAGAGCAGCTAAGGTCAAACCTATCGCCGTCAAAGCGCCGGCAGCAGGTGTTCGTGCACCTGCGTCAAAATTCACCACTGATCTGGCGAAACCACCTGTGACCGCATAGCCCCCCGACAGGCCTGATGCGATATTGGCGGCCCCCAGGGCTGTGAGTTCTTGATTGGGGTCAATTTTTTGGCGGCGCTTGGCGGCGAGGGTCTGGGCGACGGAAACGCTTTCGACATAGCCGATGATGGTGATCAAGACGGCTGGCCCTATCAACGCCGTCAAGAGCGAACGGTCCAGTTGCGGCATTCCAATTGGCGGCAAGCCTGTCGGCACCGCACCAACGACCGAAACCTCAAGGGCGGGCAAATCAAATCCCCAGGAGAGCGCGATGGTCCCCAGTACCGCAAAAACCGGACCGATACGAACGATTGTGCCTGACATCTGTTTTGACAGCCCAAGCTTGTTCTGCAGCAGGTCAGACAGTCCAAGACGTAGCCAAAACAGGAAGGCCAAAACCCCAAGCCCGAGAATTAGCGTGACAAAGTTGACTTGCCCAAGCCCCTGCCCCAATGAGCTTAGGATCTCTGGTAGATTATGGCCTGACGCCTGGACGCCCAGGATATGTTTGGCCTGGCTGATGGCAATCAGCAGCCCCGATGCGGTGATAAATCCGGCAATGACGGGATGAGAAAGCAGGTTGGCGACCACCCCCAACTTAAGCGCGCCCATCGCCACCAGCAGTGTGCCAGACATCAACGCCAAGACCGCCGAGGCTGCCACATAGTCCTCCAGGGTTTCCAATCCTAAAGCCGAAAGTGCAGAGGCCGACATCAAGGACACCACCGCCACGGGGCCCACTGCCAAGACCCGGGATGTGCCAAAAATGGCATAGGCGACCAAGGGCAGGATCGAGGCATAGAGCCCAACCTCTGCGGGTAGTCCTGCCAGCAGCGCATAGGCCAAAGACTGCGGTATCAGCATGATGGTGACGATGATTGCAGCGGTTAAATCGCCGCCCAGATCTTGGCGGCTGTATCCGGATCCCCAGTTTAAGATTGGGAAGAGCTGCGACCATCGAACATTTGGCAGGGTGATTTTTGTCATAGCGGCTTTCATCATTGCGAGGGGCGCAAGCCTGTGCGCGTTTACACATTCACTTATTTATATGTTAAGTGGCGAGAGTAAACCCCTAGGACTGAGCAAATTGATACAAAAGCCTTTCCAACAGCAAGAGAATGCGTTAACCTATTTTAAATTTGCATTTATATGGGTGTTTCTTTGAGAGTGAACCTGAATGCTTTGCATTTTTTGGCGTGTATCGATGCAAAATCATAGCCCCATATCTGCAAGGCCGGTGGGGCATGAACTTGATACTCCGTCGAGCTTATGTCGATCAGATGCATTTCTGCAAGATGCCCCCGCCCCTTGGCAATAAAGTCGACCCTAGCAAATTTACCTGTATCGGGGTTATTTTTTGGGAAGGCCTTTGCAAGTTTTCCGCATAACCGTCGGCAGATTAACCTTCCGCCCTTTGGCTCGGATGTTTGTTCTCGCGTTGCTACCGTAAGCATTCCAATGTTTCTTGGGGGTTTCCCGGAGATATCCTGTCATCTAAGCGCGCCTAGTGGTTAAGGGGTTTGGATCCAAAGCCGTAGCTGGATGGAAGAATACAACGCCCAAGTTCTTTGCAGGGCTATCGGGACGCACTGGAATTTTGCCGTATTTGCAGCTTTGCATGACGAAATTGCATCAACGCAAAGGTGAGCCAAAAAAGTGGCGAGGGATGTTGCTTCATCCCTCGCCTAGTTTCGGGACCAAAGGGTCCGAACGAATTATCTGAAAGCGAAAGCTCTTTAGAAAAATGCCTGTAGGCCGGTCTGAGCCCGCCCGAGGATCAAGGCATGCACGTCGTGGGTGCCCTCATAGGTGTTAACGGTCTCCAGGTTCACCATGTGACGGATGACGTTGAACTCTAGGCTGATACCGTTGCCACCGTGCATGTCGCGGGCATTGCGAGCAATCTCCAGCGCCTTGCCACAGTTGTTGCGTTTGACGATTGAGATCATTTCAGGCGCTGCATTGGCCTCATCCATCAAGCGACCAACACGCAGAGATGACTGCAACCCAAGGGTGATTTCGGTTTGCATATTGGCGAGCTTCAGTTGGAAGAGCTGGGTGTTGGCCAGTGGGCGGCCGAACTGGGTGCGGTCCAGACCGTATTGACGGGCGGCATGCCAGCAGGCCTCAGCCGCGCCCATAGCGCCCCAGCTGATGCCGTAGCGCGCACGGTTCAGACAGCCAAAGGGTCCTTTCAGCCCCTGCACATGAGGGAGCAGCGCGTCTTCGCCCACTTCGACGCCATCCATGACGATCTCACCGGTAATTGAGGCGCGCAAAGAGGCCTTGTTCTGGATCTTCGGTGCAGAAAGCCCCTTCATGCCCTTTTCAAGGACGAAGCCGCGGATCTTGCCGCCGTGTTCTTCGGATTTGGCCCAGACCACAAAGACATCCGCAATGGGTGCGTTGGAGATCCACATCTTGGAACCAGTCAGCTTGTAACCTGTCGCGGTTTTCTCGGCGCGGGTCTTCATGCCCGCCGGATCTGAACCCGCATCGGGTTCCGTCAGGCCAAAACAGCCAATCCATTCGCCAGACGCAAGTTTGGGCAGATATTTCTGACGCTGCTCTTCGCTGCCATAGGCGTAAATCGGGTACATCACCAGCGAGCTCTGCACCGACATCATGGAACGATAGCCGCTGTCGACGCGCTCTACTTCGCGGGCAACCAACCCATAGGATACATAGCCGCCGCCCAATCCGCCGTATTCTTCGGGAATTGTGGTCCCCAGCAAGCCCATTTCGCCCATCTCGCGAAAGATCGCTGGATCTGTCTCTTCGTTTTCATAAGCGGCGGTGACCCGGGGTTGCAGTTTTTCTTGTGCATAGGCGCGTGCAGAGGCGGTGATCATCCGCTCATCTTCAGTCAGCTGATCTTCCATACGCAGAGGATCTTCCCAGGTGAATCCTCCCAGATCAGGTGCATCTTTGGCGCGTAGGCTTGGCTTGTCAGTCATTGAAAGACCCTCAGGTTTGGAGATGTGATGATTGTTGTCCAAAGATTAACAGTGGGACGGACAAAAAAACAGCGAGACTTTGGCATTCAAATATGCATAAAACTCATACATGCAGCATCCTCGACGTTTTCTCCCTTCAATTTCTGCTCTGCGCGCCCTCGAAGCGTTGGATCGTCTCGGCAGTGCTTCGGCTGCGGCGGAGGAGCTGTGCCTGACCCAAGGTGCGGTTAGTCGGCAATTACAATCGCTTGAAGCCCAACTCGGGGTTTCGCTTGTGCAGCGCGATCGCAAGAAACTTCACCTGACTCCAGAGGCTGAAACCTATGCGCGCGAGATCCGCGAGGCTCTGGATAAGATCACCCAGTCCACACTGCGGGTGCAGACCGCCCCTATGGCTGGAACACTTAATCTTGCGATTCTTCCCGCCTTTGGGATGCGGTGGTTGATGCCGCGCCTGCCAGAGTTTGCCCGCCGTCATCCTGATATCACCATCAATATGACCACGCGCTTGCAGGCCTTTAGTTTTGGCAGCGAACCTATTGATGCAGCAATTCATTTTGGTACTGCTGATTGGCCGGGCACCGAATCCATGCTGCTAAAATCTGAGCAGCTCTTGCCGGTTTGTAGCCCGCAAATGGTCCCGATTGGAACCTATGTTGCCCCCAAGAACATATTGGACATGCCGCTGTTACATATTCAGACCCGGCCCAAGGCCTGGCTGGATTGGTTTGAGCAGCATAGTGTTTCGGCCAGCCCAGAGGGTCTGGGCGGGACAATGTATGATCAATTCTCAACCATTACCCAGGCTGCATTGCACGGGTTGGGGGTGGCCTTGATGCCGGATTATCTTGTGGAACAGGATATCGCCACCGGTAGGTTGGCTGCGCTACAATCACGCCCCAGTGAGGCCGCAGGCGCCTATTTTCTGGTCTGGCCAAAGAATAAATCGCGTGATCCGGCGCTGACAAAGTTTCGGCTCTGGCTTGAAGGTCAAGCACAGCCAGAAGACCCGCTACCGCGATAGGCGCTGCCTGTGATCGACCGCGACAGCAAACGGGCGCCGAGTGACGCCCATTGAAGTGTTCATACGGTCTGGCGAGGCCTTAGCCTAAAGCGTAGCCCGCGCCGCGCACCGTGCGCACCGGATCAGCACCACCAAACTGGGTCAGCGCCTTACGCAGACGGCCGATATGCACATCTACCGTTCGCGTGTCGACATAGATATCACGCCCCCAAACCCGATCCAGCAACTGTTCTCTGCTCCAGACGCGACCTGGTTTCTCCATAAAGGTAGAGAGCAGGCGGAACTCTGTGGGGCCAAGTTTCAGCGAATTATCGGACCGGCTGACCTTATGGGTTTCGGCGTCCAGGATTATGTCGTCAAACTCAAGACGCATCCCAACAGTAGAGGGGCGCACGCGCCGCAGCTGGGTGCGGACCCGTGCCATCAGCTCGATCACAGAATAGGGTTTGACCACATAATCGTCGGCACCTGTCTCAAGCCCACGCACCTTGTCCACCTCTTCGGATCGGGCCGAAAGCATGATGATTGGAATCCCGCGGGTTTCTGGCCGTGTCTTCAAACGCCGACAGACTTCGATCCCGCTTAGATTTGGCATCATCCAATCCAGCACGATGATATCGGGCATGTCTTCTTCAACAAGCAGCAAGCCTTCTTCGCCGTTTTCTGCCCGGATGACACGAAAGCCATCGGCCTCAAGATTGTAGGCAAGGACCTCTCGCTGGGCTAACTCATCCTCGATGATCAGAACTGTCGGCTGATCGGCAGTCATGGATCAGGCCTCCTCTGTCGAAATGGAGGTGAAATCTGCTTTGGGCCGGTCATCCTCTGGCCGACGACCGGTCACCAGATAGATTAGCTCTTCAGCGATGGAGGTGACGTGATCCCCCATGCGTTCGATGTTTTTTGCAATGAAGTGCAGATGCATACAGGCTGTAATGTTGCGCGGATCTTCCATCATATGGGTCAAGAACTCGCGGAACAGTGCGTTGTACATCTGGTCCACCTCACGATCCCGCGTGATTACATCGGCAGCCAGTTCTGTATCGCGTTGAATATAGGCATCCAAAGCGTCCTTTAGCATCAGCTCGACTTCACGAGCCATGCGGCGCAGGGCGGCAGAGCTGTCTGTATTGTCATGCCACTGCACCAAAACACCCGTGCGCTTGGCAATGTTTTTTGAATAGTCGCCAATACGCTCCAGGTTACCTGCAATCTTCATCACGGACAGAACGACCCGCAGATCAACCGCAGCCGGGGCCCGCATCGCAATGACGCGGGCGGATTCTTCGTTAATCAGCTCTTCCAGTCCATCAATGGCCTTGTCGCCTAGACGCACCTTTTGTGCCAGTTCCTCGTCGCGGGTTTCCAGAGCCCGTGCTGAATCGACAATTGCCGCTTCAACCAGGCCACCCATCTTCATGATCTGGGCTTGAATAGCTTCGAGATCCCGATCAAAGGCGGAGGCAATATGTTGTTCTACCATGGTTTTTTCCTTTGTGGGCTTTAGCCGATACGACCAGTGATATAGCTTTCGGTGCGCGGATCTTCGGGGTTGGTAAAGATCTGCCCTGTGGCGCCAAATTCAACCAGGTTGCCGAGGTGGAAAAACGCGGTTTTCTGGCTGACCCGGGCGGCCTGCTGCATCGAGTGGGTGACAATCACCACGGAATAGTTGGCACGCAGCTCATCGATAAGCTCTTCCACCTGGGCCGTCGCGATTGGATCCAGTGCAGAACAAGGCTCATCCATCAGCAATACCTCGGGTTCCGTGGCAATGGCGCGGGCGATGCACAGACGCTGCTGCTGACCACCAGACAGGCCGGTACCCGGCGCATCAAGGCGATCTTTTACCTCTTCCCAGATGGCAGCACGGCGCAGGGATTTCTCAACAATCTCATCCATTTCTGACTTGTTTTTCGACAAGCCGTGGATCCGCGGGCCGTAGGCGACATTGTCGTAGATCGATTTGGGGAACGGATTTGGTTTTTGAAACACCATTCCCACCTTGGCGCGCAATTGTACCGGGTCGACACGTTTGTCGTAGATATCTTCCCCATCCAGCAGAATGTCTCCGGTCACACGACAGACATCAATTGTGTCATTCATCCGATTGATGCAGCGCAAGAAAGTAGATTTACCGCACCCTGATGGGCCAATGAAGGCTGTGACCGTGTTTGTGGCGATCTCCACATTCACGTTCTTGATGGCATGGGTTTCACCATAATAGACGTTGACGTCCCGTGCTGCGATCTTGGTGGTGTTTGTATCCAAGGTTTTATCCAACATATTCATAGTGTTCATTTCCTCACCTCTGGCTACCAGCGACGTTCAAAGCGACGACGCAGTATTACGGCCACCGTATTCATGGTTACAAGAAAGATTAGCAGAATAATGATCCCGCCCCAGGCGCGCTCATAAAAGGCCGGGTCGGCCCGTTTGGCCCATTCGTAGATCTGAGCAGGCATTGCAGAGTTCGGAGACAACAGGCCTTCACCGATGGTCTCTGGAGCGTTGGAAGCGATAAAGCCAACCATGCCGATCAACAGCAGCGGCGCGGTTTCTCCCAATGCCTGTGCCAGGCCAATGATGGTCCCGGTGAGAATACCCGGCGCGGCCAATGGCAGCACATGGTGGAACACCGATTGCATTTTGGAAGCGCCAACCCCCAGTGCAGCGTCTCGGATCGAGGGAGGGACCGCCTTCAGGGCTGCACGGGTCGAAATGATGATCGTCGGCAAGGTCATCAGCGTCAGCACCAAACCACCGACCAACGGGGCGGACATGGGCAGGTGCATGTAGTTGATGAAAACCGCTAGGCCGAGGATACCATAAACAATTGAGGGCACCGCCGCGAGGTTTGCGATATTGACCTCAATTACATCGGTAATCCAGTTCTTTGGCGCAAACTCTTCCAGATAGATAGAGGCGGCAACTCCAATTGGCAAAGACAGGGCCAACACCACCAACATCATAAACAGAGAGCCCATCATCGAGACCCCCATCCCTGCGGCTTCAGGGCGTTGATCCGACGCATCTGACCCAAGGATAAAGTCGAGGTTAAAGGTCTTTTCAATAACTCCGGCAGCAACCAGCGCATCCACCAGGTCCAGTTGTTCTGCCGAGATGTTCTTATCGTTTGCAATGCTGTCGCGGGACACACGTCCCTTGAGGTACCCATCGACACGGCTCTGAGCCAGGAAGCGGAACTCAACAGTTTCGCCAATCTTTTCTGGGTTCTCCAGCACAAAGGCACGCAGCTGGGCAACCGCGTTCTTAGACAGCAGCCCCGCCATATGTTTGGTTTTAAGGCTGGTCTCAATACCCAGATCTGCCACGGTATTCTGCATCGCAGTTTTGATCAGGGGCGCATAGCCAAAGGTTGTGACACGTTTGATGTCTTCAATGTTGCGCTCACCGTTTTTGTCCAGCTTGCTTTCCAGCAGTTCGACATTCACGGTGATGAAGGTTTGCTGAAAGGCGCCGGTACCGCGACCAACGATCGTGGTGACCAGAACCAGCAGCATAACAAGTCCGACGGCGATTGCGGCGATGCCATAGGCTTTGAACCGTTTCTCGGCAGCGTTGCGCTGGATTGTCCGCTTAGACAGGGTGAGCAAGGAGCTCTGCGCTGCTGCGGGCTGGTCCGGGGTTGGGCTGAAATCGGTCATTAGTCGTACTGCTCCCGATATTTGCGCACGATATAAAGCGCCAGGACGTTAAGGCCCAGGGTAAGGACAAAGAGGGAAAGCCCGAGGGCAAAGGCGACCAGCGTTTCAGGGCTGGCAAAATCGGTATCGCCGGTCAGCTGGCTGACAACACGGGTGGTGATTGTCGTCATGGATTCAAAGGGGTTGGCGGAGAACTTGGCAATCGCCCCTGCCCCCATCACGACGATCATCGTCTCGCCGATCGCACGAGAGGCTGCAAGCAATATGGCTCCCACGATGCCTGGAAGAGCTGCGGGTAATACCACCTGTCGAATTGTTTCCGACCGGGTTGCGCCCAGGCCCAGCGAGCCATCGCGCAGCGATTGGGGAACCGCGTTGATAATGTCGTCAGACAAAGAGGAGACAAAGGGGATCAACATGATACCCATCACCACCCCTGCAGTGAGAACTGAGGTTGCACCAGTCATCCAGTTGAGCCCAAGGATGCCGTTTTCGCCCTGACCAAAAAGGTTGAGAAGCAGCGGGCCAACGGTCAGAAGCGCAAAGAGGCCATAAACGATTGTCGGAATACCCGCGAGGATCTCCAGCAGTGGTTTTGCCAGGGAGCGCACAGCTGGTCCGGCGTATTCAGAGAGGTAGATCGCTGCAAACAAACCCACTGGCACCGCAACCAAAAGCGCAATGGCTGAGATATAGAGCGTGCCCCAGAGCAGTGGCAGCATCGACAACTCACTGTCGCCGCGGAAGTTGGGCGCCCAGGTGCTGCCAAAGAAGAAGTCCGTCCAGGCATGCAGACCAAAGAAGTTTACTGTTTCAAACAGCATCGACAAGACGATGCCAACCGTTGTGAGGATCGCGAGCGACGCCGCCAGGATCAACAGGGCCAAAACCCCGCGCTCAACAACGTTTCGGGCGCGGAACTCTTTGTTGGTGTGGCGTGCAGAAAGGCCAAAGCCAGCCAGGGCCAAGACCAGGCAAACAACCGCCATTGCGGTCGACCCTGTGCTAGACAGCTGTCGGTAGCTCTGAGCTGCTGAGAGTACCTCAGGGCGCACTTCGGAGCCCAGAGCGACGCCCACGGTGCCGAGTAGTTCACGCACATCAGTGGTGCTTGCATCCAGGGCAAGTGTCTCAGCGGTGGTCATCACATTTTGTTCTACAGCTTGATCCAGCCCTTCTGCGAGGCGCCGAACATCGCTCATCACCAGGCCGATGCTGGTGTTTTCGGGGAGCAAGTCCTGCGGGATGGTCGCCGAGACCCGGTTTTCAATCACCAGCGGTTGCGCCAGAAGCCAAATCACCAAGGTCAGCAGAGCTGGAATGGCGATACTCATGGCTACATTTGCGCCGTAATAGATTGGCAAGGAATGCAAATGGCGCGGGTTTCCCTGCACCGAGGCCAAGGCGCGGCGGCGCCCAAACCAAAAGCCAAGCGCGGTAAGCGCTAGCAAGACAACGACAAGCCAGAATAGTGGCATCAAAAGCTCCGGTGTGACAGCAGCGAAAAAGGCGAGCTGGATTTAGTCCAGAAACACGACTGGGGCGGATGATCCGCCCCAGCCAAAAGGCTATGTGCTGGGGGCTATTAGGAGTTGCCGCCCATGGTGGCTTCATTTGCAACCGTTTCCTGAGTCTGGCTCAGTTCTGGGTCGGCAACCAGGCCATATTCGGACAGAGGACCATCAGGGCCGGCAACTTCATCGGAGATGAAGAATTCAGCATATTCTTTCAGGCCAGGGATCACGCCGATGTGAGCTTTCTTCACGTAGAAGAACAGTGGCCGCGAAACAGGATATTCGCCGGTCGCGATGCTTTCAGTCGAAGGCACGATACCGGACATGGTTGCAACCTGCAGCTTGTCGGTGTTGTTTTCGTAGAAAGCCAGACCAAAGACGCCGATGCCATCTTTGTTGCTCTCGATGCGGGCCAGGGTCTCGGTGTAGTCGCCATCGATGTCAACGGAAACGCCATCGGTACGCAGAGCGATACAGGCTTTTTCGGCAGCTTTTTTCTGGGCCTTAGGAGTGTCGCCTTCGGCTTGGGCCAGCAGGTGTTCAAATGCGCCGGTGGCTTCACAGCCAGCCAGGATCACTTTGTCTTCGAACACTTCACGGGTGCCGTGCTTGGTGCCTGGGATAAAGGCCTGAAGGCTCTGGGCTGGGAAAGACGCGTTTACGTCAGCCCAGGTTTTGTTTGGGTTTGGAACCATTTTGCCGTCAACCAGGATCTCATCGGACAGAGCCAGGAACCAGTCGGTGGGGGTGTAGGCAAATTCGTTGCCGTTGATGTCGGAAGCAAAGACGATGCCATCATAGCCAATGCGAACTTCGATGATGTCGGTGACACCAGCTTCGGCGCAGGCTTTGATTTCTTTTTCCTTGATGGCGCGCGATGCATTGGCGACATCAATGGTGTTCTCTCCAACACCTTCACAGAACCGCTTCAGACCAGCCGAAGAGCCACCGGATTCAACAACGGGTGTTGGGAAGTCAAAGTTTTCGCCAAAGGCTTCGGCTACGATGGAAGCATAGGGCAGAACGGTCGAGGAGCCTGCAACCTGAACCTGGTCACGTGCTGTGGCAGCTGTCGCCGTAGCAGCGGCAATGGTCAGGGCAGAAGCGGTCAGTTTCACAAAGGACATGGGAGTCTCCATGAGAGATTAATATGTGTGACCATCTTCGTGATGATCATGGGCTCCTCCTAAGAGGCGTACATGAGGCTTTTGTGACGGCTATGTAACAGGCATATGACAAAAGCCAGATTGAGGCGATATTTGTCACAAAACAGGCCTCTGTCTTAACTAATTTTAACGCGAGGCTCAGAAATGGCTAAGAACCTGTCGTCTGAAACTAATACCCCAGCGCCCTGCCCCTAAAGTTCCGCGCTGAATGACGCTGGTCGCAACAGGTCATATTCCCGGAGGCAGTTTTGCGGTCGGGGGGTAACGCCCATCTAGAAATACCAAAGACCTGCATCGTCAGGCCCGGTCGCAGCTCAATCAATCGACCATTCGCTTGACCGGCAGGATCTAGAGTTCTTCGTGTGGCTCTCGGACCAAGCAGAGGCCTGAGGCTTGCTACGACAGCGGCAAGGTCACCGCAAAACAGGTTCCAACCCCAAGATCGCTGCTGACCCGCAGTCGCCCCCTGTGACGGTTGACGATATGCTTTACGATTGCCAATCCCAGCCCGGTTCCACCTTGCTCGCGAGAACGGTGATTGTCAGCGCGGTAGAACCGCTCTGTCAGACGGGGCAAATGGATTGGATCAATGCCCGCCCCGTTGTCCATTACCTTGACGCGCACGGCTGCGGTGCGCAGAGAAGGATCACGCTCCAGCAGTTCAACCGTCATCTCTACCTGGTCTCCGCCGTATTTGATGGCGTTTTCAATCAAGTTCATAAAGACTTGGAGCAATTGATCTGGATCCCCAATGATCATCACCGGCTCAGAGGGAGGTGTGAACTTCAGGCTGACGTTGTCAGCATCGGCCAAGGGTTGCATGGTTTTTAATGTCGAGGCGAGATGGGCCACGAGGTCCAATTCCTCTTTGGGCCGAATGCGCTCTTTGCTTTCAACGCGGTTCAAAGACAACAAATCCCCGACCAAGCGGTTCATTCGGCTGGCTTCGCCTTCCATGATCGATAGGAACCGATCCCGGGCATCGGCATCATCGCGCGCCGCACCACGTAGGGTTTCAATAAATCCCATCAAGGCAGTTAGCGGTGTCCGCAATTCATGGCTGACATTGGCAACAAAATCACGCCGCATCTGATTGGCCTGCTCCCGTTCGGTCACATCAGTAAAGCTAATCAGCACTGCGCCTCCCTCCACCGCACCAATCCCTGCAATATAGCGTAAGGAGACTTCATAGGTGGTGTCTTGGGCCCCATCGTTGGACAAGTACCGGGTGGCGCGATTGCCGCGATCCTCCAGGCATTTTTCTATCGCGCCTGCAACACTGGGCTGGCGCAGGATGGTGGCAAAATGGCGACCCATTATTTGATCTCCCAACAGCTCATGCCCAAGCCGATTGGCTCCGATGAACCGCTCAGTTTGGTCCACCAAGACGCTCGGCAGCGGCATGGCTTCCAGGAAACCTGCGATCACCTCTTGTTTCATTCTCCGCTCTCCACTGTGATTCAGCTCTCCTAACAGGCGAATGTAAATGTCATATGGCAAGCTGTCGCAGCGCAATACGAGCGGGATGCGTGGCTCTCAGAATTTTGAGAAAACCTGCTCAAATGGGGCGCATCTCGTCCCGAAAACGGCGCATGTTTTCTTGATAATGCAGGGCGCTGAGGGTGAGGTTCTTGGCTTGAGCCTCAGACACTTCCCGCACCACCTTACCAGGCGCGCCCATTACCAATGAATTATCCGGGATCACCTTGTTTTCGGTGATCAAGGCCCCTGCCCCGATCAGGCAGTTCTTGCCGATCTTGGCACCGTTCAGAACCGTAGCCCCCATGCCGATCAGGCTGTTTTCACCGATGGTGCAGCCATGCAGCATCACCTTGTGACCAATGGTGCAGTTCTTGCCCACGGTCAGCGGAAAGCCTGCATCAATGTGCATGACTACGTTCTCCTGCACATTTGCGCCTTCACAGATGCGAATTTCTTCGTGGTCGGCGCGAATGGTGCAGCCAAACCAGACCGAAGCGCCGGCCTCCAGCACAACCTGCCCCACTAAATTGGCATCCGGGGCAACCCAGGTATCGGCGTGCAGTTGCGGTTGATGGGCCCCAAGAGCATAAAGGGTCATGACATTTCCTCAAATTCCGTCTGCAGTACCCGCACGTGATCTGTCAGCTGCGGTTGCTGGATGCGTCGCAGCCGGGTTGCAGAAATTATGGTCTTCAGCGCCTCTTCGGTGGCGTCCAAGTCATCATTGATCAAGACGTGATCATAGCTGCCCCAGTGGCTGATTTCATCCCAGCTCTTTTCCATCCGGCGCGAAATAACCTCCGCGTCGTCCTGACCGCGGCTTTCCAGCCGGCGCTTAAGCTCGGTGATCGAGGGCGGCAGCAGAAAGATCGACAGCGTATGCTGACCCAGTTCCGAATTGCGGATCTGCTGGGCACCCTGCCAATCGATATCAAACAAGACGTCCTGACCGTCCTCGATAGCGGCGCGCACCGGCCCTTTTGGGGATCCGTAGAAATTGCCAAAGACATGGGCATGTTCAAGCATATCATTTTCGGTCACGGCTGATTTGAAATCATCTACCGACACAAAGTGATAGTCCTGTCCATTGACCTCTCCGGGTCGTGGGTTTCGGGTGGTGGCTGAGACGGAGAAGGAAATGCTGTCGTCCCAGCTGCGAAGCCGTTTTGCCAGGGTGGATTTGCCTGCGCCGGAGGGCGAGGACAGGATGATCAAAAGGCCGCGGCGGTCTGCCATCAGGTCTTCTCCTTTGGAGTTACTCTATATTTTGCACTTGTTCGCGCATTTGGTCGATCACTGCTTTCAACTCTAGACCCACCGAGGTCAAGTCACTGTTGAGCGCCTTGGAACAGAGCGTATTGGCCTCGCGGTTAAATTCCTGCATCAGAAAATCAAACTTTCGCCCTACGGCGTCACCGGTGGACAAAAGCTCCTCTGCAGCAGTGACATGGGCCGCAAGCCGATCGATTTCCTCGGTCACATCAGATTTCACCGCCAGCATCGCCAACTCCAGGGCAACACGGTTGGCATCAACCCCTTCAGTGTTTTCCAGGACCTTAGCCAGATTGGCCTTAAGCGCCTCTGCCACCAGAGGCTTGCGTGCCTCGGCGCGCTCAGTTGCCAATTGGGTCAAACGCTTCACCTCTGCCAACTGATCGCGCAGAACCTGCGCCAGGGCTGCCCCTTCTGCTTCACGCATTTGAACGAATTGGGTCAAAAGGCTTTCGAATTCCTCTTTTAATGCGGCGACCAAGGGGGCCGGGTCATCCTCGGTCGCTGTGGTCTCCAGAACCCCACGTATTGACAGCAAATCCGCACCAGAGGTTACCGAAAGATCTACCCCTGCGGATTGCGCCAGTGCCTCGGCCTCTGCCAGGGCGGCGAGGACAGAGGCCAATAGAGGTTTGTTCAGTGAGAGCGTGCCAGCGCCTTCTTCTCCCCGGCTGATCCGAAGCCCCAAAGAGACATTGCCCCGCGCCAACCGGTGGCCCATGACCTTACGCAGATGGGCTTCGAGCCCCTCTAACCAGTCCGGCACGCGTAGCCGCAGATCCAGCCCCTTGGCGTTGACAGAGCGCATTTCCCAGCTCCAACTATGAGCGGCAAGCCGACCCTGGCCCGAGGCAAAGCCCGTCATGCTTCGAATTTTCATCAATTTTTCCTTATCTGGCCAACTGGCTGCAACTTCGGGCCCAAAACTGTGTCGTCAGACGAGGTGACAGACCCAAAAGGATAGGTGCTTATCCAAAGGCGTTAACCATTGCTTTAAGTTTTAGTCCAAATTTGAATAATATTATGGCATGTTAACTGCAAGGTAACCATCTAAACGGTACGAATAAGGCAGTCGACAGACTGTGTTGCGGACTTGATGGGACATGAACCGGATAACGTAAGGAAAAGCACATGTTTTTTGGCGATAGCAAAAACACTAGCCAGGGCAAGGGTCACAACAAGGTGGTTGCCATGACAAATTTCCGTAACACCGTTCCGGTTTCCTCCATGCGCCAGGCAGAAGCCTATTGGACAGCTCTGCGCCGTGGTGACGATATTCCAAGCCGCGCGCAGATCGATCCACGCGGGCTAGAAAACATCCTGTCCCAGACCTTCATTCTGGAACGTGTTGCGCCCGGTATCGCCCGCTTCCGTCTGGCCGGCCAAAAGGTCAATGAAATGGCTGGAATGGAAGTGCGCGGCATGCCGATCACCGCCTTTTTCACCCCTGAAGCGCGCAAACAGATGAGTGCTGCGCTCGAACATATGTTTGAAGCTCCTGCGATCGTAGAGATCGAGATGCAGACCGAAGGCTCCCGCCTGCGCGGTCGCCGCGAAGCGCGCATGTTGCTGCTGCCCCTGCGCAGTGATCTGGGCGATGTCAGCCGGGCGCTTGGGGTCTTTGTGTCCGAAGGCAACCCAACAAAGACGTCTCAGCGTTTTACCATCACTTCGATCGAGATGCGCGCCATTGCCAAAGCCACTGATGATACTGAATTCAAAGCAAAATCACGTGGTTCGGATGATGTAAACACACCTAATCCTGAGTTTGCAAAATTGCAGTCCCGTATGACGGAAGAAACTTCGATATTGCAGGAAGCGCGTGATCTGGCGGACCTCAAGCTCTCCAGACCTGCCCGAGACACTTCGCGCGCGGACGCCAAGAGTAAATCCAAAGGATCACATCTACGGCTGGTTTCCAGCCGTGATGATACGACCGTTTCGTAAAATTTTAGCCGCATTCTAGTCTATTTGGTCATAGTCTAGTTACCAGCGCCCCGTGGAAGAATTCCCGGGGCGTTTCCCTTTGCATCAACAAAAGTTCCCCTCAAAACCTTGCAACGATCTGACAAAAGAAAAACCGCCCCATTAGCCTGGGGCGGTTTTCTAGTCAGTATTGGCGGCGGCAGCGGTTTAGCTGGCTTCTGCACTGCGTGCCTGACGCTTGTTGCGCAGGTCTGACAATTCTTCGGCAACCAAGAAGGCCAGTTCCAATGATTGGCTGGCGTTCAGACGTGGATCACAGGCGGTGTGATAGCGATCGCTCAGGTTCTCATCCGTCACTTCACGAACACCACCGGTGCATTCGGTGACATCTTGGCCCGTCATCTCAAAATGGACGCCGCCCGGCGTCGTGCCTTCGGCGGAATGGACTGCAAAGAAATCCTGAACTTCGCGTAGGACGCTTTCAAAGGGACGGGTCTTGTAGCCGGTAGAGGATTTGACGGTATTGCCATGCATTGGGTCGCAGACCCAGGTGACCTTGGCCCCTTCTTCTTCCACGGCTTTGACCAGACGCGGCAGGTGCTCTGCCACCTTGCCGGCGCCAAAGCGGGCGATCAGGGTCAGACGGCCCTCTTCGTTTTCTGGGTTCAGGCGTTCCATCAGCACCTTCAGGTCATCGGCACTGGTGGTTGGGCCACATTTCATGCCAATGGGGTTGAGAACCCCGCGGCAGAATTCAACATGGGCGCCATCAGGTTGACGTGTCCGATCCCCAATCCAGAGCATATGGCCAGAGCCAGCGAGCCATTTTCCGGAGGTCGAATCCAGCCGCGTCAGCGCCTCTTCGTATTCCAGCAACAACCCTTCGTGGCTGGTATAGAATTCAACGGTTTGCAGCGCGTGTGAGGCATCATTGTTGACGCCAGCGGCTTTCATGAAATCCAGTGTATCGGTGATACGATTGGCCATTTCACGGTATTTCTGGGCTTTTCCGCCCTCGGTAAAGCCTAGGGTCCAGGCATGTACCTGGTTCACATCCGCATAGCCGCCGGTTGAAAAGGCGCGCAACAGGTTCAGCGTTGCAGCCGCCTGGGTATAGGCTTGCAGCATCCGCTTGGGATCAGGAATCCGGGAGGCTTCGGTAAAGCCGAGATCGTTGATGATATCGCCGCGGTAGCTGGGCAGTTCCACGCCTTCTACTGTTTCAGTTGGCGCGCTCCGGGGTTTGGCAAACTGGCCGGCCATCCGGCCAACCTTGACCACCGGAACCTTGGCGCCATAGGTCAGGACCATGGCCATCTGCAGCATGACCTTAAAGGTATCGCGGATCGCATCGGCGCTAAACTGTTCAAAGCTTTCGGCACAATCACCGCCCTGCAACAAAAAGGCCTCACCGCGGCCGGCGGCGGCCAGATGTTGTTTCAGGCGACGTGCTTCCCCGGCAAAAACAAGTGGCGGATAGTTTGAAAGCTGCGCTTCAACGGCCCCCAGGGCCGCAGCGTCGGTATAGTCGGGCATCTGCACGCGGGGTTTGTTGCGCCAGTTTGCTTTTTGCCACTCACTCATAGCTTTTCTCCGCTTAAGAGGTCTTTGTAATAGAACGGATGCCACCTATACAAAAACGTACCCGTGCTGACCAGTTTAGATTTGCTCCCTCTTGACCCGGCCGCAAACCTATGGTCACGGTTTTTGTGTATCACGCGGGGCTGACTTCACACAGGTCTCCCCCGGTGCATTCAAATTTTGCCAAGGATGTGCCCATGCAAGCTCACAGAAAACCGGTCGAAACACCAAAAGAAACCGGACCCACTAAAAGATATGTATTTGTTTTGTTGGAGAGATTTTCCATGCTCTCCTTTGCGTCGGCGGTTGAATGTCTGCGCATTGCAAATCGTATGGCAGGACGTAACGCCTATAGCTGGAGCTTGCTGGGAGAAGAGGGCGAGAATGTTACCTGTTCAGCCGGAACCACTTTTGCTGTGGATGGTGATCTCGGCGATCTGCAACGAGATGACACTATTTTGGTCTGTTCCGGTGTAAACGTACAGGGTGCCACCAGCAAAAAAATGCTTGCATGGCTGCGTCGTGAGGCGCGCAAGGGCGTGACGGTGGGCGGGCTATGTACCGCCTCCTATGTTCTGGCAAAGGCCGGTTTGCTGGATGGAAAACGCGCAACGATCCACTGGGAGAACATCGACAGCTTTGCCGAAGAGTTTGAAGAAGTAACCCTCACAAAATCTGTTTTTGTGATTGATAACAACAGGCTGTCAACTGCGGGCGGCACTTCTTCTATAGATCTTATGTTGAAACTCATTGCCAATGATCTTGGTGAAGAGTTGGCCAATGCCGTGGCAGATCAGTTGATCTACTCGTCAATCCGCACCGATCAAGACACTCAGCGCTTGTCTATCCCGACGCGTATTGGTGTGCGCCATCCGAAATTGTCTATGGTGGTCCAAATGATGGAAGCCAATATCGAGGAGCCGATCAGCCCTTCTGTATTGGCACAGGATGTTGGCATGTCGACCCGGCAGCTCGAACGTCTGTTCCGGCGCTACCTCAATCGAAGCCCCAAACGCTATTATATGGAGTTGAGACTGCAAAAGGCGCGCAATCTATTGATGCAGACCGATATGAGTGTGATCAATGTGGCTCTGGCCTGCGGATTTGCGTCCCCGTCGCATTTTTCCAAGTGTTATCGCTCACACTACAATACTACCCCCTACCGGGAACGCGGCAGCAAATCGGAATCCCTGTGATTCTGCCGCATGATTCTTGGGGTGATTCCGCCTGTTGAAACAGTCGTAAGCCCTCCGGTCGTCAACCTATTCTCAGTTTTGGATCCATTTTTTTTGCAGTCGGTGGGGATTGGTTTCTTCAGCGCCCCCTTGGTTTTCCAACTGATCAATTTTTAGCCAAAATTGGTTGGACCTCAGAGGTTTGCCGGAAGTTCAAACCGCACCGCAGGCCCCAGATGGGATCCTAATTGTCAGTTTTTATCAGTCCGGCGAGTGTTTGAACTGCGACAAAATGGTCTCTGTGTTCTTCCCCTCGTGCTCCGAAGTCTGTAGAGCATTCGCCTCATCAGGCCAGCCCAAAACGGGAGGGTCCAAGAAATGAGAGCAAGCTGAGGTCAAACCCCTCGCCCAGGCCAAGAGGACTTTCCTTTTGAAAACACCTTGCCTAGGGTTTGATCTGAACACACTTGTTCCAAAAACTGGGAGAACTATGATGAAAAAACTGATGATGGCCACTGCGGCCCTCGCGTTGACTGCTGGCACCGCCTATGCAGGCGGCCACGCCAAGGAAGTGAAACTTGGCGTTCTGATCGGCTTTACCGGCCCAATTGAATCCCTGACAGCTGCGATGGCCTCCGGTGCCGAAATGGCAATGGAAGAAGTCACAAAATCTGGCAAGCTGCTCGACAGTGCCACCGTGACATCCGTGCGTGCTGACACTGGTTGTATCGATAACGGCCTGGCGGTGGCAAACGGCGAAAAGCTGATTGCTGAAGGCGTCAATGGTATTATCGGTGGCGACTGCTCTGGTGTGACGGGTGCGATCCTGCAAAACGTTGCTATTCCAAACGGGATGGTCATGGTCTCCCCTTCGGCGACGTCGCCTGGTCTTTCCACCATGGAAGACAACGGCTTGTTCTTCCGCACCTCGCCCTCAGATGCGCGCGAAGGTCAGGTCATGGCTGAGGTTCTGCAAGAAAAAGGCGTCGAGTCCATCGCCCTGACCTATACCAACAACGACTATGGCAAAGGTTTGGCAGACGCGATCAAGACCTCCTTTGAGGCTGTTGGTGGTGAGGTAACCATCGTTGCAGCCCACGAAGACGGCAAAGGTGACTACTCCGCCGAAGTTGCGTCTCTGGCCTCTGCTGGTGGCGATATTCTGGTTGTCGCCGGGTATCTTGACCAGGGTGGTCTGGGCATCATCCAGTCCTCGCTGGACTCTGGCGCATTTGACACCTTTGGTCTGCCAGGTGGCATGATCGGCGACAGCTTGCCAAAGAATGTTGGATCTGACCTGGATGGCTCTTATGGCCAGATCGCCGGTTCTGACAGCGAAGGTGCAGCTATCTTTGCCGAGCAGGCCAAAGCCGTAGGCTTTGACGGGACCTCTGCCTATGCGCCAGAATCCTATGACGCTGCTGCATTGATCCTGCTGGCCATGCAGGCCGCAAACTCGACTGATCCTGCTGAGTATGGCGCAAAGATCATGGATGTGGCCAATGCGCCTGGTGAAGTGATCAACCCCGGTGACCTGGGCAAGGCACTGGAACTGATCGCGGCCGGCAAAGATGTTGACTATCAAGGTGCCACTGGCGTTGAGCTGATTGGCCCCGGTGAGAGCGCAGGCTCCTACCGTGAGATTTTGGTCAAAGACGGCATGAACACCACAGTAAAGTTCCGCTGATCTCTCTTGTAGGGTCATAATACCAAAGAACAGCCCGGGGATTTCCCGGGCTGTTCCAAATTTAGAAAGCCGAAAATGCGGCAGGGGATAGAATGAAATGATCGTCGTCGATGACTTGCATAAGCACTTCGGCGGGTTCCACGCGGTTGACGGCGCTTCGCTCGAAATCGCCAAGGGGTCCATTACCGGTTTGATCGGCCCAAACGGTGCCGGAAAAACCACCCTTTTCAACGTGATCGCAGGCGTGCTTCAGCCCACATCTGGTCGGGTGACCATGGATGGGGAAGATATCACCGGCTTGCCGCCACATGAGTTGTTTCACAAGGGGCTGCTGCGCACCTTCCAGATTGCGCATGAGTTTTCCTCAATGACCTGCCGGGAGAACCTCATGATGGTGCCGGGTGCACAATCGGGCGAAAGCCTGTGGAACACCTGGTTTGGCCGCAAGCGCATCGCTGATGAAGAACGTGCCCTGCGCGCCAAGGCCGATGAGGTGCTGGAGTTCCTCACCATCAGCCATATTGCCGATCTGCGGGCAGGCGAAGTGTCGGGGGGCCAAAAGAAGCTCTTGGAGCTGGGCCGCACCATGATGGTGGATGCCAAGATCGTTTTCCTGGACGAAGTTGGCGCCGGGGTTAACCGCACCCTGCTTTATACCATTGCCGACGCTATCAAACGCCTGAATGAAGAACGCGGCTATACCTTTGTGGTGATTGAGCATGACATGGAATTCATCGGCCGACTCTGTGATCCGGTGATCTGTATGGCCGAGGGCAAGAAACTGGCTGAGGGTACGCTGGATGAGATCAAGGCCAATGAGCAGGTCATTGAGGCCTATCTGGGAACTGGCCTGAAAAACAAAGACAAGCTGGAGCAGGCCTGATGGCGGCAGATCGGAAGATTTGGGGCTCTGCCCCCGCCGCGGTGCGGCTCCCCCGGAATATTTATGCAAAGGTGATGCAGGGAGGCGCGTATGTCTGAACCCTTTTTGATTGGTGACGGCATGACAGGGGGATACGGCAAGGGGCCGGATATTCTGCATGACTGTACCATCGCCGTGAACCCCGGCGAAATCGCCGTGATTGTGGGGCCCAATGGGGCCGGGAAATCCACCGCCATGAAGGCAGTCTTTGGCATGTTGAATGTGCGCTCGGGCGCGGTGCGTTTGGGCGGTGAGGATATCACCAAGCTCAGCCCGCAGGATCGGGTGATCAAGGGTATGGGATTTGTGCCCCAGACCAGCAATATCTTCACCTCGATGACGGTGGAAGAGAACCTGGAGATGGGGGCCTTCATCCGCACGGACGATATCAGCGGCACCATGGAGCAGGTCTATGACCTGTTTCCGATCCTGCGCGACAAACGCAACCAGCCCGCAGGTGAGCTGTCCGGTGGTCAGCGCCAGCAGGTGGCCGTGGGCCGCGCGCTGATGACCCAGCCCAAGGTCCTGATGCTGGATGAACCCACAGCGGGCGTCTCCCCCATCGTGATGGATGAGCTGTTCGATCGTATCATCGAGGTGGCCCGCACCGGGCTGCCGATCCTGATGGTGGAACAGAACGCCAAGCAAGCGCTCGAGATCGCTGACAAAGGCTATGTCCTGGTGCAGGGGCGCAATGCCTATACCGGCACCGGGCAAGAGCTGTTGGCAGACCCTGAAGTGCGCAAATCGTTCTTGGGGGGGTGAGAGATGGTTGGAAAAAAAATGTGTTTCGTTCCTTTGATAATGCTCACCTCTTGTAGTTCCTATGGCCGTGTTGGACAGCCCGATGCTGAGAAGATTATCCTAGAGTGTTCTTTCGATAGGCACTGCGACGATTTGGACGATATCTCTAGCTGTAGCTCTGTTTCTCCCCAGTCTTTTGTTCTGCACCAAGAGGCTTCGAACAATTCTGAAAATGAGATGAACATCGTGTCCTCCGATCATTGCGGAGCGGATTGTTTTGAAGTGTTTGAAAGAAAGCCTGTTGGCGAGACGATCTTGTTTGCAAGCCGCTCATTTACCGATTTGAGTTTTACTCCGTCGGATCGGAGCGCTCGAATGAACTATAGGCAAAACATGCGGGATGGCTCGGTCGAAACATTCTCATATTTAGGCACATGCTTTGTGGGAGCGGCATTCTAATGGATCTTCTCAACGCCCTTGTGGCGCTTACCAATTTCGTGATGATCCCCGCTGTTGCTTATGGCAGCCAGCTCGCACTTGGCGCGCTGGGGGTGACGCTGATCTACAGTATCCTGCGGTTCTCCAATTTTGCCCATGGGGACACCATGGCCTTTGGCACTATGATGACCATTCTGGTCACCTGGTTGCTGCAGTCCTGGGGTGTGAGTTTTGGCCCGCTGCCAACGGCGCTTTTGGCCCTGCCCTTTGGTATTCTGGCGACCATGGCATTGGTGCTGATCACCGATCAAACCGTCTATCGTTTCTACCGCGCCCAAAAGGCCAAGCCGGTGGTCTTTGTCATGGTCTCGTTGGGGGTGATGTTCATGATGAACGGCCTTGTCCGTTTTATCATCGGCCCCGGCGATCAGCGCTTTGCCGATGGCGAGCGCTTCATCATCAAGGCGCGCGCCTTTAAGGAGATGACCGGGTTGCGCGAGGGTCTGGCGATCAAGACCTCTCAGGGCATCACTGTGATCACGGCCATTGTGGTTGTGGCGCTGCTGTTTTGGTTCCTCAACAAGACCCGCACCGGGAAGAGCATGCGCGCCTATTCCGACAACGAGGATCTGGCGCTTCTGTCCGGCATCAACCCGGACCGGGTGGTGATGTACACTTGGCTTATTGTGGCTGCTTTGGCGACCATCGCCGGGGTGCTCTATGGTCTAGACAAGTCGTTCAAGCCCTTCACCTATTTCCAGCTGCTGCTGCCCATTTTTGCCTCGGCGATTGTTGGCGGTTTGGGAAGCCCGCAGGGCGCCATTGCAGGTGGGTTTATCATCGCCTTTTCTGAGGTCACCATCACCTATGCCTGGAAGAAGGTGCTGAACTATGCCCTGCCTGACAGCCTCGCGCCGGATGGATTGGTGCAACTGCTGAGTACCGACTATAAGTTTGCGGTCTCCTTTGCCATCCTGATCATCGTCCTCCTGTTCAAGCCAACAGGGCTCTTCAAGGGGAAATCGGTATGACTGATACTATGAAACACAGCCTGATGTTTGCCGTGGTGGCAGTTCTGATCCTTTTGGAAGGCCTGACGGACTGGAGCTTTTTCTCGGGTTCTTGGAACTCGTCCTTGGTGATCCTCAACATGGGGCTGATTTCGGCGATCATGGCGCTGGGGGTGAACCTGCAATGGGGCTTTGCCGGATTGTTTAATGTGGGCATCATGGGGTTCACGGCTTTGGGCGGGCTTGCTGTTGTTCTGACGGCAATGCCTCCAACACCCGGCGCCTGGAGTGCCGGCGGCCCCGGTGTTCTCATGGCCATGGTCATGGGCGCGCTAACAGTTGTCTCAGCAGTCGCCGTGACAAAGATGGTGCCAAAGGGACGCCTGCGGGCCCTTTTGATCTTGGCGATCCTGATTATTGGATTTGTCATCTATCGCGCCCTGTTTGATCCATCGATTGAAGCCATCGAAGCGATTAACCCAGCCCTGGAAGGTAATATTGGGGGGCTTAACTGGCCCGTCATCCTATCCTGGCCTGTGGGCGGTCTTCTGGCCGCAGGTGCTGCTTGGCTGATCGGCAAAACCGCCTTGGGTCTGCGCTCAGATTACCTGGCGATTGCAACTCTGGGCATTGCCGAGATCATTATCGCGATCCTGAAGAACGAAGACTGGCTGTCGCGCGGTGTGAAAAACGTTGTCGGCCTGCCGCGTCCGGTGCCCTATGAGGTCGATCTGCAAAATGACCCCTCCTATGTAGAGTGGTTTGCGGGCTTTGGGATGGACCCTGTGTTGGGTTCCACGCTCTATGTCAAACTGGGCTACGCGGGGCTGTTTTCCTTAGTTCTGATTGTCCTGCTGTGGATGGCTCAGATGGCACTCAAAAGCCCCTGGGGCCGGATGATGCGCGCCATTCGTGACAATGAGGTGGCTGCGCAAGCCATGGGAAAAAACGTCACCAAACGCCATTTGCAGATCTTTGTGCTGGGCTCAGCAATCTGCGGCATTGCAGGTGCGATGATGACCACCCTGGATGGGCAATTGACACCGGGGACCTATAACCCGCTGCGCTTTACCTTCCTGATCTGGGTGATGGTGATCGTGGGCGGCTCTGGCAACAACTTTGGTTCAGTCCTGGGCGGTTTCCTGATCTGGTTCCTCTGGATCAAGGTGGAACCCATGAGCCTGGAGCTGATAACGCTGCTCACTTCTGGCCTGGATGATGGTAGCTTCCTGCGGGGGCATCTGATGGAAAACGCCGCGCATATGCGACTATTCACCATGGGGCTCATTCTCCTTCTGGTGCTCCGCTTCAGCCCACGCGGCTTGATCC
>NZ_CH902583.1:306301-568985 GCF_000152965.1 Roseobacter sp. MED193
CAGCCCCCTATTTTCTTAGCGCCCTTTGAACAATCCTCCCAGGATCCCACGCACCAACCGGCGCCCTGTAGTGCCTTTGAGCTCCTTGATCACGGCTTCCGACATGGCCGAAGCAAAGGTGTCCTTGGGACGGTGCCTGCGGGCGGATGAACGTGGAATTCGAGAGCCTGAAAAACGCCGCGCGGCATTGAATTCCCGTGCCATAGGCTCGGGCGCCGCCTCGGCTTTGGCCTCGGCCTCTTCGGCCAGCGCTGCTGCTTTCGCGGTCCGCTCTTGCAGGATCTCGTAGGCAGAATGGCGGTCCAGCGGCTTGTCGTATTTCCCGGCCATGTCGGAATCTTTTAGACTCTGGGCCCGTTCCGCTTTGCTGAGCGGTCCCAACTGGCTGCTAGGAGGACGGATCAGGGTGCGTTCAACAATGCCTGGCACGCCCTTTTTTTGCAGCATCGAGGTTACGGCCTCCCCGACCCCCACTTCGCGAATGGCATCTTCGGTAGAGAACCGTGGGTTCTCGCGGTAGGTTTCCGCCGCCAGTTTCAGGTTCTTGCGGTCGCGCGCGGTAAAGGCCCGCAGCGCATGCTGGATCCGATTTCCCAGCTGGCCCAGAATATCCTCCGGCACATCGCCGGGGCTCTGCGTGATAAAATAGATGCCAACGCCTTTGGAGCGGATCAACCGCGCCACTTGTTCAACTTTGTCGACTAGCGCCTTGGGGGCATCTTCGAACAACAGATGCGCCTCATCAAAAAAGAACACCAACCGAGGTTTGTCTGGGTCGCCAACCTCAGGCAGTTCTTCAAACAACTCGCTCAAAAGCCAGAGCAGGAATGTGGCATATAACTTAGGCGCGGCCATCAACTTATCCGAGGCAAGAATATTCACCATACCCCGCCCTTCACGGTCCTGACGCATCAAATCCGTAAGTTCCAGCGCCGGTTCCCCAAAAAGATCCGCCCCACCTTGGTTCTCCAAAACCAACAGCCGCCGCTGAATGGCGCCTACGGATGCCGGAGAAACATTGCCATAGCGCAGCGATAACTCCGCCCGGTTCTCCCCAATCCAGACCAGGAGCGCCTGCAGATCCTTAAGGTCCAACAAGGGTAAGGCCTGCTCATCGGCAAGCCTGAAGGCGATATTCAGAATACCCTCTTGTGCTTCGCTCAATTCCAGCAATTGCGCTAATAGCAAAGGCCCCATCTCTGCTACCGTTGTCCGCACCGGGTGACCTTGCTCGCCAAACAGATCCCAAAAGGTCACCGGGCAGCTATGATAGTGGTAACGGTCAAAGCCGATCGTTTCTGCCCGTCCCATAAAGGCATCATGTAATTTATGCGTCGCTGTGCCAGGCTTTGCTAACCCGGACAGATCGCCTTTGACATCTGCCAGGATCACCGGGACACCAGCCTGGGAAAAACTTTCGGCAAGGATCTGCAGGGTAACAGTCTTCCCGGTCCCTGTAGCCCCGGCGATCAATCCGTGCCGATTGGCATATTTGAAACTCATTTCCTGAGGCTCACGATAGCCTTCACCACCGCCGCCGATAAAAATCTTACTTGTCATGGTCGTCCTTTGCCCGCCTGGTCTTTGCCCCAAGAGATCTGCCGCCCACATTCGTGAAGGAATCACGGGTTGGGATTGCTCCCGCGCCAGTGGGGATCTCTTGAAAACAGATTATTAACTTTTATATGCGATCTATGTCATGTCCGTCCTCTCTAATCGAGATCGTGGCGGGCATTTCCTCCCTGTCAGACTGGCCGTGCCCTGGGCACGGCCCTTTTTTGTCACTGAACAGGGCCCGTCAACCATTCCTGACGCCAAGGTCTGCCGCTAGCTTTAGTGCCAGTTTTCTGTTGCCTTGCTGGTTGAGCCATCGGTCACACCCGACACAGGTCAGTTTCGTGACCTTTCAAGGCATAAAATTCAAGTAAAGCCGCCAAGGGTCACATTTTTTTGTTATTGCATGTTGACCCAGGCACAGGCCTTTCGTAACGTCCTACCCAATAACTAAGTCGGCCAGTCCGACGGGGAGAACTACACAAAAAAGGGAGCCGGAGAGCTTCCTTTTTTGCTTTTGTTCCAAGCTCTTCACTTGTTATTAAATTTGCATACAATTCCTTGCCTATTCTTTGTTGGGCGAGGGATTGAGGCCTGACACCTCAGCTGCAACATGGTAAAGGCTTTGCAAACGACCTGAGAATAATGAGGCATTCATGATCAAGTCCCTTACGCCAATGACCCTGGCCGCCCTAATCGCGGTGACGAGCTCTTTGTCAGCCCAGGAAAGCGAAACAACCGCTCCCCAGACCTCCGAGCAAACTGCAGATCAAATTTTGGATCTTGGTCAACCCGTTGACGATGGCACGCCAAAGCTTGGCGATCGCTATGCAAAAGAGACCCATGGCGACTGGGATCTGGCCTGCGTTAAGACCGAGGCAGAGACCGACCCCTGTTCCTTGCTACAAATCCTGACAGACCCCAATGGCAATCCGATGGCCGAAGTTTCGCTGTTCCGGATTGATCAACCCGGCGGTCAGGCTGTTGCCGGCGCGACAATTATCGTTCCTCTGGAAACCCTGCTGCCCGCCGCCCTGACAATTTCCGTCGATGGTGCCCCCGGAAAGCGCTACAACTACTCCTTCTGCAACCCACTTGGATGTGTGGCTCAGATCGGCCTGACACAAGCTGACATAGACACTTTTAAGGCAGGTGGCGAAGCCACCCTGTCGCTTCGCCCTGCCCCTGCCCCAGATCAGCTGGTCGAGATGAAGATGTCGCTTAAAGGCTTTACGGCCGGGTATAACGTTGTGGATGTTGTACAACAATAATCCGGTGATCTCGGCAAAGTTTGTTCTGAGCCAGACCGGCTCGAAATTTAGGGCCTAGAATCAAGAACCACCGCAGGATCTTTTCCTGCGGTGGTTTTCTTTTCACATCAACCGATGTTCGGCATTTATTTGGCAGGTGGGTTAGATCAAATCGGTTCAGACCCGCCCCAAAGCCAGCACCGCATTCAAACCGCCAAAGGCGAAAGCATTGGATAGCGCCACGTCAACGCGGGCTTCGCGGGCCTGATTTGGCACCACATCCAAGGCGCATTCAGGATCTGGCTCTTCATATCCGATGGTGGGCGCAATTACCCCGTCTTTGAGCGCCATGATACAGGCCAAGAGTTCCACGGCACCGGTCCCACCAATCAGATGCCCATGCATGGATTTCGTCGATGACATCATCAAACGATCTGCATGGGGCCCAAAGACGTCGGCCACCGCAGCGCATTCGGTTTTGTCATTCGCCACAGTTCCGGTGCCGTGGGCATTGATATAGCCGACCCGATCCCGATCGACGCCTGCGTCCTGCAAGGCGCCCGAAATGGCCCGGGCAGCGCCCTGTTTGCTGGGCATGACAATGTCGGAGGCATCCGAGGACATAGCATAGCCCAGAACTTCGCACAGGATATCCGCCCCGCGCGCCTGAGCGTGCTCATAGTCTTCAAAGACAAAGATCCCGGCCCCCTCCCCCTGCACCATACCATTGCGGTTGGCGCTAAAAGGTCGACATGCCTTTTTCGACATGACGCGCAGCCCTTCCCAGGCTTTCACGCCGCCAAAGCAGAGCATAGATTCGGACCCACCAGTAATCATTACCGGGCTCACGCCTGCGCGCACCATCTGAAAAGCCTGGGCCATGGCATGGTTGGACGAGGCGCATGCGGTCGAGACGGTGAAACTCGGCCCTTTGAGATTGAACTCCATCGAGACATGGCTTGCAGCAGCATTGTTCATCAGCTTGGGCACCACAAAGGGATGCACCCGGTTTTTGCCATCTTCATAGACCGAGCGGTAGTTGTCATCCCAGGTAGAGACGCCCCCCCCGGCTGTGCCCAGAACAACGCCGGACTTGGCCGACAGTTCCCCGTGAAATTCCAGGCCAGATTGTTCGATCGCTTCTTTTGCCGCAGTCAAGGTAAACTGGGTAAAACGATCATAAAGGCTCATTTGTTGCCGATTGAAACGTCCCTCGGCTTCAAATCCGCGCACCTGACCCCCGATCCGAATTGACAGCCGGTCTACGTCGCGAAACTCCAGCTTGCCAATTCCACAGCGCCCTTCGCGCATGGCTTCAAAGGTGGAGGCAACGGAATGCCCTAGGGCATTGATTGTGCCGGCTCCAGTAATGACAACGCGCTTCATCTCTGCTTCCCCAAGGGTTTTAGCGCTGATATCACGAGGTTTGTGACACTAATTTGTCAATCCCGGCGATGATGGCCGACACATTTGAGATATCAAACTCGCTGTCCTCTGGAGTGTTGGAGTTGAAGGGGATTGAGATGTCAAATTCCTCTTCGATGGCAAAAATGCACTCCACCAACCCCATACTGTCGATCCCGAGATCTTCTAAGGTGCTGGTAAGGGTTACATCCGATGGCTCAAGCAGCGCCTGTTCGGCGATGATTGCAATGACCTTGTCCTGAGTGCTCATTTTGGCCCCCTGATCTGTGATGTCCCGGCAGATGTAGCGGCTCAAACCCTATTTGAAAACAGCCTTTTTCAGCTTTTCTATATCCCGCATCAAACGCGGCAAACGGCGCTGCGCTTTGTAGATTTCGGTATGGGTTTCCATTTTGACCGCTGGGTAGCCCATGACCACGCGCCCGGCTGGCACATTCGAGATTATCTTGGTAGCGCCCCCGGCAATGACACCGTCTCCAATAAAGATATTGTCTGCTGCGCCGCATTGGCCACCCATCACAACGTTGTTGCCGACCTCGACGGAGCCTGACAGTCCACATTGGCCACAGATCAGACAATCGCGTCCAATGCGGGTGTTATGGCCCACGTGCACCTGATTATCCAACTTGCTGCCGGATCCGATCTCAGTGTCGCGGATGGTGCCATTATCGATGGTGCAATTGGCGCCAATCTCAACATCGTCACCGATGGAAACAGCGCCAAGTGAATGGATGCGCAGCCAGCTTTGCGATCTTGCATCTCCTTGATCGCCAACGGTCTTGCGCACGTTTTCCACGCCGGACACTTCTGGTGTGACGTAGGAGAACCCATCGCTACCGATGCGGGCTCCGGGTTGCGCGCGAAACCGATCCCCAATCCGCGCCCGTGCGCCAATGGAGACCATCTCGCGGAGCTGTGCCTCAATGCCAATTTCAACGTCTGCCCCGATATAGCAATGAGGCCCGATTACCGAGCCCGCACCAATCTTGGCACCTGCTGCAATAATGCTGAGCGGTCCCACCGACACGCCCTCGCCAAGCGTCGCGCTCGGGTCGATCACGGCAGAGGGATGAATGCCGCTCGAGAATCCCTGACCTTTGTCCATCAGGACCGATACGCCACCCAAAGCCATCCGCGGACGGCTGGCAAACAGCGCTGCCTTCAGGCCCAGGGCCTGCCAATCGGCGCCCTCCCACAACAGGGCAACCTGTGCAGAGCCCTTGGCCAGCCCTTGGGCATATTTGGCGGAGGTTGCCATGGCGAGATCCTGCGGACCGGCGTCCTGTGGCTCTGCGGCGCGGGTGATCAACAGCTCGAGGTCACCCTGCGCATCAACGCCAATGGCCTCTGCGATCTCGCGAACAGTGTACATATCTAGGGGCCCTTTCCGGCTTAAGCTCCTGAACGGGCCCCAGATTTACCCCTGAACATCCTTCAATGACACGCCAGCCTGCTCAAGTGCAGCCCAGACTTTGGCGTCACGTCCGTAAACATCCCGGCGGAACTCGGCCCGACCTTTGTTGGACACATATGCGGTTCGGTAGATAATGTGAACAGGCACCTGCTGCTCGAGATCAACCTTGGTCTCTTTGCCGGATTTTAGGATGCGGTGGAAAAAATCAATAGGGTCTTCGGTCTGCTTGGCCAAGAGAGCATAAGCAAATTCAAAGGGCTGCGCCAGACGGATGCAACCGTGCGAGAAAGCACGGACTTCCCGTTTGAACAGGCTCTTTTGCGGTGTGTCATGCAGGTAGATGTTGTGCTTATTGGGGAAGATAAACTTAACCAGTCCCAAAGCGTTACGTGTGCTGGGTGGCTGGCGCATCGCAAAGGGGAAGCTACGGGCGGTATATTGTGAAAAATCAACTGAGCCACGATTGACCACCCGCCCCCGGCTATCGGTGATCTGAATATGGCTTACCGCATTGGGGTTATTGCGCAGCTGTGGCAGATATTCCTTGGTGATGATCGAGCGTGGCACGTGCCAGCTCGGATTGATCACCAGGTGTTCCATCACATCCGAAAACTCCGGCGAGCGTCGGTCAGATTGGTTTTTGCCAATAACCGAACGGGTCTCAAAGGTCACATCGCCATTGTCGATGATCTTGGCGGTGAAGTCGGTTTGGTTGACCAGGACATGGCGCTCACCGCGGTCGGGCGTCAACCAGCGCTCACGCTCCATTGCGATGATCACAGATTTCAGACGGTCCCGAACTGGCCGATTGATTTCTTTCAGAGTACCACCGCCGGCGACCCCATCCACCTCCAGACCGTGATCGGCCTGAAAACTCTCTACTGCGCGCTCCATATCGCGGTCATAACTGGCAGTTGCGCTGCGTTCCATATAGCCAAGGGCAATGAGACGATTACGCAGGGCGACTACATTTGTGCCCGTGTCACCGGGTTCTAGTTTATTGCCGGGAACCGTTGGCCCCCAGCCACCTGCGGCTTGCAACTGTTCTAGGCGCAGCTTTTCACGCATAAGTGCACGATACTGCGGCGAGGCCGGAACCAGGGTGCGCAAATAGGCAAAGGGCTGATTGTCCCGCATCCCCGCCAGAGCGGCGGCCCCATCGTGATCGCGGCGCTCACGCACCATACCGCTGTCGATGCTCGAGGGCTTCAGCAGTCCGGTCTGGACCATGGCCGCATAGTTAACGAAGGCGGTGCTGAGGGCGGCCTCCACCTGGCCGAAGTCACGCGCAGTGCGCGCATTTCGCATCTGTTCTACCAGGCGGGCAGCCGTAGTAGATTGGTCGGGCAAACCATGGGCAGTTGCCTCTTGCAGCGCGTGCAAGAGCGCTGCGCGCCGTTGGCTAGAGGCCTGATCTGCACCGGTCCAAAGCGGTGAGTAGGTATTTTCTCGATAAAACTTCGCAACACCATCGTTAACCGAGGCGATTTCAGCAACCGCCTGGCGAAAGGCCGTTGATTCCGCCGCGGCCATGGAGCCAAAACCAAAGCAGCTGATGCCGCTCAAGGCCAATGCAAAAAGCCCGGATTTCAGCGGGGTAGCGCGGCTCGTGAATTTGGTCTTGGTCATAATTCTTTGGTCCTCAACAGCGATGAACGAATACAATGGTGGCAGCTCTATGAATTATTGGTGAAAGACAATGCCGAATGTCCATTCACGTTTACGAAACCAAGCTCTGACAGAGTCACTTTGGTGCGATGCAGTCGCATAAACAGGGTAATCGACGCTACTCTTAGGGGAAAAATTAACCACTCGTCCCCCTTTTGCGCAGATTTTTGCCGAAAATCCTCGGCAAATTGTCAGCTGGCAAAACGGACCTTGGTAATTGATTCTCTCTGTGGCATACCCACCACAGGTAAAAAGCGCAGTAGGCTCGTAACATCGGGCATAGGCAGGACTAAACACGTTCGGGATGGCGTAGTTAAGACATGGCAGAACTCACTAAGACGGGCATGACCCGGCGGGCACTTCTCGGGGCATTTGCAGCGACGACTGTGGCAGCGGCTCCTACTTTCTCTCAGGCGGCAGGTTTCTTACGCGGTGGTGGCGATATTCGCCGCATTCGCATGTTCTCCGGCCGGACTGGTGAGCGTATTGATATGATCTATTGGATTGATGGCGACTATATCAAAGACGCCGTAAAAGAGATCAACTATTTCATGCGCGACTGGAGGACCGATCAGGTCAAATCCATCGATCTGCGCACCATCGACATCATGGCAGCCTCGCACAATCTTCTTGATGTGAGCGAACCCTACATGATGCTTTCGGGCTACCGCAGCCCCCAGACCAACGCGATGCTGCGCAGCCGCTCCCGCGGCGTGGCGAAGAACTCGCTTCATATGCGTGGACAGGCCGCTGATTTGCGTCTTTCCTCCCGGTCCGTCAGCCAGATGGCCAATGCCGCGAAGGCCTGCCGTGCGGGTGGCGTCGGCAAATACCGCGGCTCAAATTTTGTCCATATGGACTGTGGTGTCGTCCGCAGTTGGAGCGGCTAATCTGGCTGCTTTCTGAGGGGGAATGTCGGTTGTTGGCCACCTTCTCCCCCTTGAGGGAATTTTCTAACCTCTGCAGATTTGCCATTGCGGCTCAGTCTCTTGGTCGCTATACCGCCCCTACCATCAGCACCTGTAGCTCAGCTGGATAGAGCGCTGCCCTCCGAAGGCAGAGGCCAGAGGTTCGAATCCTCTCAGGTGCGCCACTTCCCCCCTTGGCTTTGAACTATCGATCGCGCATTAGGTGGCGTAAAATGTTGGGTGCTGGCGTGATTGTTGTGGCGGTGGCATCCTAGGATGCGCCTGTCTAAGGATGGCCTTAGGCCTTATCTTTTTTCAGTTGAGCGCATCAAATGCCAAAGGGTGGCACTTCGTATATTCAGAGCGCCACCCTTGGAAAATTTCAAACGTTAGTGCTTTTTGGTCAGGAAAAAGACGGCTGACGTTTTTGCATCATCGCAGTG
This sequence comes from Roseobacter sp. MED193, assembly GCF_000152965.1. GTDB lineage: Bacteria > Pseudomonadota > Alphaproteobacteria > Rhodobacterales > Rhodobacteraceae > Pseudophaeobacter. Next base: position 314,964 of record NZ_CH902583.1, read on the forward strand.
ACAACTTCAGAAAACTCCGAGGACTTCAACTGCGCGACAAAAAGTTCGGCCTCCGACTGCATCTGTGCGGCCACCTTATCGCGCTGATGGCGGATCAAAGACTTTGACAGCTTAAGCGCCTCGGGGGCGGATGACGCTATATGTTTGCCGATTGCTGCAACTTCAGCCTGCAGCTCCGTGTCGGGAAAAACCCGCGAAATCAAGCCGTAGTTATGTGCTTCTGAAGCCTGCAATGTGCGCCCGGCCAACAGGATATCATTGGCAACAGGCATTCCTACCGAGGCAGCCAACAGGAGAGAAGACCCGGCCTCTGGCACCAGGCCCAATTTGACGAAAGGCGCTGTGAAGGTTGCGCTCTCGGCGGCATAGACCAGATCACAATGTAATAGCATGGTCAGGCCGACGCCAATGGCCGGACCGTTGACTGCGGCGATGACGGGCTTTTTGCAGGTAGAAATTGCCTCAAGAAAGCGCGCCACGGGAGGCAGGTCGCCAGTGTGATCCGCCATCGAAAAATCCTGTAGGTCATTGCCTGCGGTGAAATAGTCCTCGGCACCGGTGATGACAAAGGCCCGCTGGGTGTCGGAGGCCTCGTAGGCCTTGAGCGCGTCCGCCATAGCGCCATACATCTCTTGGGTTATGGCATTGCGCTTTTGGGCACGGTTGATGGTGAGAGTAGTCACCTGATCCAGGGTTTGAAGAGTGATATAGTCGCTCATATCGGCAGTCCTTACATGTCTTGTTCCAAAAGGCATTCCTGCCAGTTCATGGGGTTTCCCGGTCCTGTGAAAGCCAATCCCAACATTCCGCCCAAAGCGGCTCGCGGCCAGGGCGAAAAGCGCCTTCGTGACCAATACGCCTCACTCCAATGTCAGTGGGCGTTCTAATTTGCAACGATTTCGCCGCGTTAGGATAGCAATCCAGCAAGTCCTGGGCAGCCCGCGGGGTTGCGATCGGATCGTCGCTAAAGACCCATGACCGGATAGGTGCGGTCACATCTGCGTAGTGTTGCGGCTTGAGCAGGCCCTCATAGTCGACCTGAAAATACCGCCTTCTCTGGCTCCATTTGCGCCAGGTTTTGAATACCCGAGGTGGCAGCGCCTCCCCCTGCCAGCCCCCAATGGGCTTGATATAGCCCCAACGCAGCAGAGAATAGCTGCCCAGCCCCCACCAGAAATAGAGTTCAAGGGGCCAGTTTTTAAGCTGATGCCCGCCAATAAATCCGGTTCCCACCGAGATAAAGGCGTGACGATCAATGGCCTCGTGGTTGGACATCACCCCGATGAAATGGCCGCCGACGCTGTGGGCCAGATGGGTGATCCGCAACCCAGGAGCGGCCTGCGACAGATGTTCTACTGCGGCCACCATATCATAGCGGCCCCAATCGGCGTATTCGATTTCTGACTGGGCGAGATCCCCGTGACAAGATCCTGCAATGCCACGATAATCATAGGTAAGCACGATTGCCCCGCGTTCCGCCATGTATTGAGCAATGGCATGATAGAACTGGCGCGGAAAGCCTGTACCAGCAGAAATCAGAACCGCTAAATTGGGGGTATTGCAACGGGTCAGGTCGCCCTGCAACGTGACCCCGTCGCTGGCGACAAAGGAAATCGGCTCACGCCGTGTCGGTTGGATCATGGGGACTTCCACTTTTGGTGGTTTTCGGATTGATTATCTCTTCAGCTTGGTCTGTCAGGTGGGTTAGGAAGCGTTGAATAACCTTTTGTTCTTCCTCGCTAAACGGAGACAGAAGCGCCTTGTTGAAGTGCTTGGTTTCCTCCTTCCCCTGGGCCAACAGCGCGACGCCGCTGGGCTCCAGATGGATATTGGTCACCCGTCTGTCACTGGGTGAGGCGATACGCGCAACCAAACCCCGCTCTACCATCCGGTCCACAAGGCCGGTCAGGCTGGATTTGCCCATGGAAAGGCGCTTTGCAATTTCAGAAATGGGTTGGGCGTCTGACTGTGAGAGCACAAAGAGGACGGCAAACTGGCTTGTGGTCAGCCCCACCGCCCGCCGGGTCCGCCGATCGGCCGCACGAAACAGGGCGCTGTGGGCCACCTGTAACTGATGAAAGACGCGCAGTTTTACCGACAAGATAAGTCTCCAGTCCCTTTGTTCATTTAGTTCGTATATGAACTATATCAGCATGCCTATCTGTCACCTTAGGGCATGACGCAAAGTCAAGGGATGTAGGGCTCTGGTAAACAAGCCCGCAGCGACCCTAGGGACGGCGGGCTGATCCAATCCAGAGTTTCAAATTGGGCCCGGTCACAAGACATGAACGATGATACAGAAGCATCGGCACAGCGGGTCTCCAAACCAGTTTCCCTGGCTTGGGCAGAATCGAGAGATCAAATCATAAATAAAAAGAGGTCGGGGAAACTGAAGGGAGAGCTATGCTTGAAACTAAACAAGGCCTTGCATGAGGTAAGTCATGCAAGGCCTTGATTTAATGGTACCCAAGGCCGGACTCGAACCGGCACGCTGTCACCAGCGGGGGATTTTGAATCCCCTGCGTCTACCATTCCGCCACTTGGGCAACGCCCCGTTCCTATCCAAGCCGGAACCGGAGGTCCAGAGCAAAAAGTAATCAAGAACGGAGAAAATTTGCGATTATCCACTGCAGCTCTTACACTGATATTGACCTCATCTCGTCCCTGTGCGACCCCGCTGATGCAGGGAGAACTAAAGGGGTTTCAGATGCTGCGCAGGCTCTATGATCGGACCATGTCCCTTGCGGATCATCGCCATGCTCTTTGGTGGCTCGCCGCAGTCTCCTTTGTCGAAAGTTCCTTCTTTCCCATTCCTCCTGATGTCTTGATGATTCCCATGATCCTTGCGCGCCCCTCGCGCGCCTGGATTATTGCCTCGGTTGCGCTGATCGCCTCGGTGGCTGGAGGCATGCTGGGCTATGCCATTGGCGCCATGTTCTATGAAAGCCTCGGCCAGCCGATCCTGGAGGCCATGGGGAAAGGCGCCGCGATCGAAGAGTTTAATAACAAATTCAACGACTTTGGTTTCTGGGCGGTGCTAGGGGCTGGCATTACCCCCTTCCCCTACAAGGTCATTACCATCATGTCCGGCTGGACTGGCATGCCAGTGATGACATTCCTGGCGACCTCCGTCTTGGCGCGGGCGTTGCGTTTTTTCATTGTGGCTGGGCTGCTGCGGGCCTTTGGGGCCCCTATTCGTGACTTCATCGAACAGCGCTTGGGCCTTGTCTTCACGGTCTTTATAGTGCTCTTGTTTGGCGGCTTTCTGGTATTGAGGTATCTGTGATATGCGACGAATTTTGATCCTTGCAGCGACCTTAGGATCTGCAGCTATGATGCTGGGAGCGCTAGGTTTTCAGTACATTGGTGAGTTGCCACCTTGCAAAATGTGCTACTGGCAGCGCTACCCCCATGTCGCGGCCGTGGGTATTGGGGTCCTGGCCTTTGTGCTGCCAGGTGTCGGACTGACCGCACTCTTGTACCTCGGAGCAGTCGCGGCCTTGGTCACCGCGGGAATTGGCGTCTATCACACCGGGGTCGAGCGCGGGTTTTGGGAGGGGCCGACAACCTGTACTTCCGGTCCGATTGGTGGGCTGACCCCCGAGCAGCTGATGGAACAGATCATGGGCGCCCCTTTGGTCCGCTGCGATGAGGTGCCATGGGAGCTATTCACCCTGTCGATGGCCAGCTGGAATGCGATCATCTCTTTTGCTCTGGCCGGCCTGTGGATTGCCGCTGCACGCAGCAAACCCTGATCAAGACTCCTTTTTGGTCGCCAGGAGCAGGTTGGTTTCGCTACTCACCACACCATCAAAGGTTCGGATTTTTGCAAGCGCCGCATCAAGCGTTTCCAAGGTCTCCGTGCCCAGTTCCACAATAAGGTCCCAACGGCCATTGGTGGTATGAATCGCCCGCACCTCTGGGATGCCCTGAAGCTGGCGAACGATGCGGCTGGCGCCGCGCCCTTCGATCCCGATCATCATCAAGCCACGAACGGGATCCCGCAGAACGTCCTCTTTCAAAACAACCGTAAAGCCAAGAACATCGCCGCGCAGCTGCAAACGTTCGATCCGGGCCCTGACGGTTGTGCGGGACAAATCCAACTCTAATGCGAGATCTGATAGGCTGGCGCGTGCATTGCGTCGCAACGCCGCAATCAACCGCTCGTCCGTTTTATCCATTTACCCCTCCATAATGTTTGATCATTATCCATATCGGCCATTTTGATTGGTTTCAACCACCTCATTTCGGAGATTTTAATCCCTAACAGATATAGTGCTGGAGAGTTCTACCGTGACGAAGAAGACCTGTTTCTTGATTGGTGGCCCCGTGGACAGTGGTAAACGCCGCCCTGGTTGCCTTATGGGGCCGGATGCATATCGCACAGCGGGTCTTGTTACAGCGCTTGCGGGGCTTGGCCATGAAGTAACAGATCTGGGAAATCTGACAGCAGCTCCACATGATCCCGACGCCGAAGAAGGCTCTGTTTTTGCCCTCAATCAGACCATAGGTTGGACAGTTTCGCTGGCAGAGATCGCGCGCCACACCATGGCCGAAGGCCTGCCCATATTTTTGGGCGGGGATCACGCATTGTCGCTGGGATCTGTCACTGGCGTAGCCGATTTCGCTGCCTCAGTTGGACGACCGCTTTTCGTCTTGTGGCTGGATGCCCATACGGATTTTCACACCCCCCAAACCACCGATAGCGGCAACCTGCACGGAACGCCTGTTGGCTACTTCACCGGGCGTGACGGTTTTGACGGCTTCCCTGCGGTGGCCAATCCGGTTCCAGAAGAAAATGTCTGCATGATCGGGCTGCGATCTGTGGACAATGCAGAGCGCAAGGCCTTGGAGGCCAGCAAAATACATCGCCAGGATATGCGCGACATAGATGAAAACGGTATCGCAGGCCCGCTGGCAGATTTTCTGGATCGGGTTGCAGACAAGAATGGCCTGCTACATGTCTCTTTGGATGTGGATTTCCTTGATCCTTCTGTGGCGCCCGCTGTCGGGACCACGGTTCCCGGAGGGGCAACCGTGCGTGAGGCCCATCTGGTCTGTGAGATGCTTCATGATTCCGGGTTGATGACCTCTTTGGATTTGGTTGAGCTCAATCCCTTTTTGGACGAACGCGGCCGTACGGCAGATTTGATGGTCGACCTTTGTGCATCCGCCCTTGGGCGTCGGGTCTTTGATCGTCCAACCCGGAGCTATAATTGAATACGCTGCAAGCCCCTCGCGCCGTGGTCATGGTGCGCCCGCATAATTTTTGCTCCAACCCCGATACACAGGGAGATAACGCCTTCCAAATCATTGGGGGGAAACCCAAAGAAGTGCGCAAGAAAGCGTTACAGGAGTTTGATAAGGCTGTAGAAATCATACGTTCATCGGGCGTTGGCGTTCATGTTTTTGACGACATCGGCACCACCACGCCGGATAGCGTCTTTCCCAACAATTGGTTTTCAACCCACTCTGGCGGCCATATTGCCATCTATCCGATGCATGCCCCTAATCGCCGATTGGAACGGCGTTGGGACATCATTGAAGCGTTGAAGCGCAGTTACCGGGTGCAGGATGTCATCGATTTTTCCGGGCTTGAGCTGGACGGGCTGGCGCTAGAGGGCACCGGCGCCATGGTGCTCGATCATGTGGGGCGTATTGCCTACACGGTCACGTCAAACCGGGCGGATCCGGTGCTTCTTGAACGGTTTTGCACCCATTTCAACTATGAACCCATGGCCTTTGAGGCTCGTGATTCACAGGGGCGCGAAGTCTACCACAGCAATGTTCTGATGGGCCTTGGCACAGATTTTGCGATGATCTGCCTGTCCATGATTAGTGATCCAACACGGCGCGCTGAAATTGCCACCCGTCTGGAGGAAACTGGCCATGAGGTTATCGACCTAACCGAAGAGCAGATCCGGAGCTTCGCAGGAAATGTTTTTGCGCTCACAGGCACAGGGCCTCTCTTGGCACTTTCGGCCCGCGCTCTGCAGGCCCTGCGCCCGGATCAGATCAATAAGATAGAGCGCAGTGCGACTTTGCTGCCGCTGTCTATTCCCACAATCGAAACAGCCGGGGGGTCGGTGCGCTGCATGTTGGCAGGTATACATCTTAGCCCCCGCGAAAGGACCCCTTCATGACCTTGCCTTCGCAAAAAGCCCTCGTTCCCTTTGTCAGCGTCGACAATATGATGCGTCTGGTCCATAGCATTGGTATTGAAACCATGCTCAGTGATCTTGCAGATTATGTAGAAGCGGACTTTAAGCGTTGGGAATTGTTTGATAAAACTCCTCGCGTCGCCAGCCATTCTGAGGTTGGTGTCATTGAGCTGATGCCCACATCCGATGGCGAGGCCTACGGATTTAAATACGTCAATGGGCATCCCAAAAACACCAGCGAAGGCCTGCAAACGGTCACTGCCTTTGGACTGTTGGCGGATGTCTATACTGGCTATCCGGTCTTGCTCACAGAAATGACTATGCTTACGGCTCTACGCACGGCAGCCACCTCAGCAATGGTTGCTAAACATCTGGCGCCAAAGGGGGCTGATACCATGGCGATGATCGGCAATGGGGCTCAGTCTGAGTTCCAAACGCTGGCAATGAAGGCAATCTGCGGGCTGAAAACGGTGCGCCTCTATGACAAAGATCCTGCAGCAACAGAGAAATGCGCCCGCAATCTGTCTGCCGTCGGCCTTGAGGTTGTCCGCTGCACCACGCCAGAACAGGCCATTGAAGGGGCACAAATTCTGACCACCTGCACCGCGGATAAGCAGAATGCCACGATCCTGACAGACAACATGGTGGGGGCTGGCGTGCATATCAACGCCATCGGCGGTGACTGTCCCGGCAAGACAGAACTGGCAGCAGGTATCCTGACCCGCGCGGATGTCTTTGTTGAGTTTCCCCCACAAACCCGCGTTGAGGGGGAAATTCAACAAATGCCAGACGATTTTGCCGTCACCGAGTTGTGGCAGGTCATCCTCGGTCAGAAACCCGGACGGCGGGATGACAAACAGATCACCCTGTTTGATAGCGTCGGCTTTGCCATCGAAGACTTCAGCGCATTGCGCTATATCCGCGACCGCATCAAAGATACAGAATTCTTTATTGATTTGGATATGCTGGCAGACCCCGATGATCCGCGCGATCTTTTTGGCATGCTGCAACGTGCACAGGTCTAAGGCGGGCGATTTCGTCTAGCCCTGGCGACAACCTATCGATGGCCCACCTATGTTGGGCCTTCACGCGTCGAGTTCAGTATCCCAATAGAGAAAATCCATCCAACTGTCGTGTAGATGGTTGGGGGGGAACTTACGCCCGGTGTTACGCAGCTCTTCTGCGCCAGGACGCCGGGGCGCCTTTCGAAGAGACATAGGCAGCATATGCAAAGGCTTGGACCCCTTCTTTAAATTGCAAGGCGAACAGGCTGCCACGACGTTTTCCCAGCTGGTGATCCCGCCGGCTGCGCGCGGGACCACATGATCAAAAGTCAGATCTCCACGGGCTCCACAGTACTGGCAGCAAAACTCATCCCTCAGAAATAAATTAAAGCGCGTGAAGGCCACGCGCTTTTGAGGTTTGACATAGTCTTTGAGCACGACAACAGAGGGTATTCGGATCTGGGTACTGGGGCTATGAACCACTTCGTCATATTCCGCCAGGATATCCACCCGGTCCAACCAGGCTGCCTTGACGGCGTCCTGCCAGCTCCAGAGTGAGAGCGGATAATAGGATAGCGGTCGATAGTCCGCGTTGAGCACAAGGGCAGGATGCTGCCGCAATGCGCTGGGGTCTCTCACAAAATCAGTTCTGAAATCGCCATCCATGATGCTACGTCTTCCTCGCCCTGTCTGCCCGTTTCCGGCACCAGAGCGGGGAACCCGCCCCAGCATGTCTTTGACTATATCTCGTGGTTTTTCTCTGGCAAGCCCTTGTCAGCCACAAGATTTCGCATGTTCGCTATCACTGCCCCATGACAGCCCTGTGACAGGATGCTTCTAGATGGCTTGCATGCCTCTGAGGATAGACCTAAGCATCCCTCATGACCCGCCTCATTCGTTTTAACAAACCCTATGACGTGCTGCCGCAATTTACTGATTCCGGAAGCCAGGGTTCTGCACGTCCAACGCTAAGTGCCTATATCAACTGTCCAGGCGTCTATGCCGCTGGCCGATTGGATCGCGATAGTGAGGGGCTGATGCTGTTGACTGACAACGGCCGGTTGCAGGCCTGGATCAGCGACCCTCAGCACAAAATGGCCAAGACCTATTGGGTTCAGGTGGAAGGGGAACCGGATTCTCGTGCGCTGGCAGCTTTGCAACAAGGCGTGGCGCTCAAAGACGGGATGACAAGGCCGGCCAAGGCGCATCTGATGGAAGCACCTGCGCAGCTTTGGCAGCGGGAGCCGCCCATTCGAACGCGCAAGTCCATTCCGACCAGTTGGATCTCTCTCACGCTGAAAGAGGGAAAAAACCGCCAAGTGCGCAGAATGACCGCGGCAGTGGGTTTTCCCACCCTGCGGCTCATCCGATATAGCATAGGCGTCTGGACCTTGGACGGTCTGCCCCAGGGCAGTTGGGAGGATCTGGAGGTGCCATCGATTCCAGGTCCCGCCAAACCGTCGCAGCTGCCAAACCGCAGGGCGCAACAGAAACGGAACAAGGAAGGGCAAGACCAGGAAGGCAATCCCTCTGAGCGCAACGCGACTGCGAGGCAAAAGCAGCGCGGTAAACCCCGCCGCAGATCCAGATCCACCAAGCCTAATTGAACGGCAAAAGAATGCAGGCTAAACCCCTTATATTCTTCATTATTCCAATGACCTAAAGCCCTAGCTTATCGCGCATAAAGGCAAGGGAGACGCTCAATCCATCGGGGGCTATCCCGTGGCCTGTGCCCTTCATAATATGAGCAAAGACATCCTTAAACCCTGCTTGATCCAGGGCTTCTGCAGCTTCTGGCAGGGATTGCGGTGGCACCACGTCGTCGGCCTCCCCATGCACCAACATGACCGGCATCCGGCTGACCACTTCGTCTTTGAGCGTATCAGGTGACAAAAGGCGGCCTGAGAAGGCCACGATGCCAGCCAAAGCATCTTCACGGCGCGGTGCCACATGCAGGCTCATCATGGTGCCCTGCGAAAATCCAAACAACACGACCTGCTCAGGCAAGACATCCTCATCCACCATCAGGGCGTCGAGGAAAGCATTCAAATCCTCGATCGAGGCATTCATGCCCCGCATGCTTTCCTCTTCCGAAGAGCCATCAATCCAGGGGATCGGGAACCACTGATATCCCATTGGTGCACCTGGACAATTCTCTGGCGCATCTGGCGCGACAAACAGCGTGTCCGGCAGATGTTCTGCCAGGGGGTCGGCCAGCCCTAAAAGATCCGCTCCGTTGGCGCCGTAGCCATGCAGAAATACCACGATAGACCGGGTCACCCCGGAGAGCGGCTCTCTGCGCTCAGCTTTTAGTACACGAGTCATCTGATCCCTTCCCTGTCCTTTGCCACATGGTAATAGGCCCAGAGGATGCGGGCTGCAACCGACCGCCAGGGAGACCAAGCCTCGGCCAGTTGCCCCAACTCCCGTTCCTTGGGCCGCTCTGGCAAATCAAACAGGGCTTTCGCAGCTTCCTGAAGAGCCAGATCGCCAGGGGCAAAGACATCCGCCCGACCGAGGGAGAACATCGCATAGATTTCTGCGGTCCAGACTCCAACACCGGTTACCTTGGTCAGAACCTGGATCACCTCCTGTGTTGGCAGATCCCGCAGCGCCTCAAAACCAATATCTTCCTGCGCTAGGGCTCTGGAATACTTTATCTTTTGCCGACTAAGGCCGGCCGCGCGCAGATCCTCCTCGGTTGCGGCCATGATCTGGGATTGCGTGGTGAGTTGCGCCTCACTGAGCCGCTTCCAGATCGCATTGGCCGAGGCCACACTAACCTGTTGGCTTACAATCGCGCTCAGCAATTGCCCAAATCCATCCGGTTTGCGCCGCAGCGGCAACGGGCCACATTGGGCCAAGGCCATGGCAAATCGTGGGTCATGATCTGCAAGCCAGGCAGCCCCTTCGTCCACACAGGCGTCAGTGCAGATAATGCGGCCCGCCGTTGGCGCACAGATGGTCACAAATGGAGGCACCGCAATCTCCTCAAAGCGTTCTCTTTTCCTGCGACATTGTACCAAAGAGGGTCTTGCCGCTTGTTCCTTCTAATATTGATCGCTACGCATCCCATATGACAGATCACATGACCACCCCGAGCGACAGCGTCGCCAAGAAAAACGTCGCCATCCTGGTATTGGCCCAGGCGATCCTCGGCTCACAAATGCCGATGATCTTTATCATTGGTGGGCTGGCCGGCCAGTCGCTGGCCTCAAACCCCTGTTTTGCCACCCTGCCGATCTCTTTGATCGTTGCAGGGTCGATGGTGGCGGCGACGCCGATCTCCTCAATCATGCAAAAATGGGGGCGCCGCGCGGGGTTTTTCACCGGCGCGATGTTTGGGGCCTTGGGTGGGGTCATTGGCGCCTATGGGCTCTACCTCGGGTCTTTCCCGGCCTTCCTGCTCGGCAGTTTGCTGACTGGCGTCTACATGAGCGCCCATGGCTTTTATCGCTTTGCAGCGACGGATACAGCCTCTGAAAGCTTCCGGCCAAAGGCGATCTCCTATGTCATGGCGGGCGGTTTGCTGTCCGCCCTGCTGGGCCCGCAATTGGTCAAGGCCACCAGCCAAGTCTTTGTTATTCCATTTCTTGGCACCTACCTGACTGTAATCGCGATCAATGTCTTTGGCTCTGGCTTGTTTTTGTTTCTAAACATCCCCAAGCCCAAAGCCCCCAGCGAAGATCTTCCCGCTGGGCGTAGCCGAATGGAGCTGCTGAAAACCCCGGCAATCGCCGTTGCAGTGATCTGTTCCATGGTGTCTTACGCGCTGATGAACCTGGTGATGACCTCAACGCCGCTGGCCGTAGTGGGCTGTGGCTTTACCGAAGGCAATGCGGCGGATGTTGTGTCGCTGCATGTTCTGGCAATGTATGTGCCTTCCTTCTTTACCGGGCACCTGATCGCGCGTTTTGGCGTGCATAAGATCGTCGCGGCCGGTCTGATCATCTTGGCAGCTGCCGGCGCCGTCGCGCTGCAGGGTGTTGAACTTGAAAACTTCTTTATCGCCTTGATCCTGCTTGGGGTGGGCTGGAACTTTGGTTTCATCGGGGCGACAACAATGCTGACAGCCTCGCATACCCCAGAAGAACGCGGCCGAATGCAGGGCCTCAATGACCTCTTGGTCTTTGGCGGTGTCACCATGGCGTCACTGGCTTCTGGCGGTTTGATGAACTGCTCAGGCGGGAACCCGGTTGAAGGCTGGAGTGCGGTGAATATGGCCATGGCTCCTTTCCTGGTTCTGGCCGGCGGCGCCCTGCTCTGGCTGGCTATGCGTCCCAAAGAGGCATGAACCGCTAAAGTCAGACGGAACCAACAATAAAGGCGCTTCATTAGGAGCGCCTTTGTTCATTTTATCAATATGATAGAAGGTTTTCCCGACCTACCAACGCCTACGTGCGGCCCGCCAAATAAGGCCTGTCCGGCGGTGAAATTCGCTTTGCCCCAGGCTCCCTTCAGCAACACGTTCTGGCTGCCGCAGGGCTTGTTTCAGGATGGGTTTGGCCTGCCACCCGGACAGCAGCGCAACGCCTGCCTCTTTAGAAACCAAGCCGCTGTGCTGCTCTGCCTCCTGGATACGGTCCAGGCCTTTGCGGGCAAGCTGTCGCAGTCCCTCAGAGGTGCCGTCCAGCAGCGGGATGCGCTTGTGCCCCACAAGGCCCGGGATTGCCCGGAGCCAATTGGCAATTCCTACCCCATAGGCAAAGTTGCGCACGACTGTTTCGTCAGCCTGCCCAAGGGAGGCGGCTGCCATCCACATGAGCCCACCAGAGGTGGCGTCAATATAACCATCAAACGCGGCCTCATCCGCAAAAGGCTCTGAATAGATATCCCAGCGACGGGCCTCCGCCATAGGATCGATATGGTCTGCCAATTCGGCGGCAAGCAATCGCCCCAATGGCGTCGCGACATGATGGCGGCGCACTGGCCCACCCTGTGCGATCTCCCCGCCGATATCGCGCCACCACTGCACCCGCATTTCAGCAATCATGCTTTCCTGACTGGCCCAGGGGGCACGCGCTAGTTCAACATTGAAGGCATATAGCGCAAAAAGCAGAGGTCGGGCCTCTGGAGGTGCGGCCATCACTGCCATAAATCGGTCAGGGTCCGCCTGCTGAACCAATTCGGCACAGCTGGTCAGGTCATCGTCAAATTCCATCCAAAAAACCTTGAATTGCCCCCAGTGTCTGCGGCGCATCAACCAGATCCAGATGTCCCAGACCGGCCAGAATCTGATAGTGCCCCATATCTGTTTCCGCCTCCATCAAGGGCGGATAGGCGTCAGCGACAAAGGCTTCATCCCGCTCTCCTGCCAGAAGAAGAAAATTCGGTAATCCTCTGATATCATTTATATAGTCAGAACGTGGTGCATAGGATTGATTGAGACGGAAACTGTTGGACGTGGTCGCCAGATGGCCCAATGGCCCCTCCAGCACCTCGGTTGGCATCTTGAACTGTATAGCTGTCAGATGGTTCCAGGCTGTTATTCCAACGCCATTGAGCATGGACAAAGCGATAATCCGCCGTATCAGCGGCTGGGCCCAGCCGCCAGAACGTGGGCGCATCGTCGGGGCGCTATGATGCAGGAACGGGGCCAAGAGCACCGCGTGATCCATCAGGTCTTTGTGCTTCCCACCAGCAAAACGCACCACCAGTCCGCCGCCCGAGGAATGACCGATAAGCACCACCTTTTGTCCTGGCGTGGCCTTAGCTGTGATCAAATCCGCAAGGTCGTCTTCGAGCTGGCCGATATAGTCAACATCGCCACGCCGTCCAGGCTGCGCTCCATGCCCACGCAGATCAGGCACCAAGACGGTGCCGCGCAGTTGCGGCGCAAGCTGAGAGAATTGCAAGCCATTCCATCCTGACCCATGCACCAGGACAATCAGCGCCCCCTCTCCGTTTTCATAGGATCGTATCTGTAGCGCGTACCCATCTCGCATCGCGACACTTTCCGCCGGAGGCGGTGGTATCAAAGGCCCATCATTGCCCTGCAATATCCCGTCAAAGTTCAGGGTTGGGCCCACAGATTCAAGCGGCTTAACCGGTTGCGAAAGGATCAGTCCTAACGGAATAAGCGCAGTAATCGCCCCGGAAATAGCCATGACCTTGAGCACCTCTCTGATCACGAGAGCTCTCCGCCATCTCGCATCAGTTTCCACCGCATGGCATCCAGCAGCGCCTCAAAGGAGGCATCAATTATATTGGCGCTCACCCCGACGGTAGACCAACGTCGGCCCTGTCCATCTTCACTGTCGATTATCACCCGTGTCACAGCCTCGGTGCCGCCCTGGGTAATGCGCACCTTGAAATCAACCAGATGCATATCGTTGATGATCGACGAATACCGCCCAAGATCCTTAGCAAGAGCCTTGGCCAGGGCATTAACTGGCCCACGGTCGCTGCCGGTTTCATCCATCGACTCGCTGACCGACAGGCGCTTTTCCCCGTCTACTTTGACCACCACAACCGCCTCAGAGAGGCTGATCATCCGGTTATACTTGTTCTTGCGGCGCTCAACCGTCACTTTGTAGCGTTTTACTTCAAAGAAGTCAGTGCATTGCCCCAACTCTTCCCGCGCCAGCAGCTCAAAAGATGCCTGCGCAGTGTCATAGGAATATCCCTCAGCCTCACGCTCCTTGATACGCTCTAGAATACGGGCCAGCGCAGGGTCCCCCTTGGCAACCTCGAGCCCGGCATCCATCAGGCGTTTGCGCAGATTGGATTGCCCGGCCTGGTTGGACATGGGGATGATCCGCGCATTGCCGACCAGCTCTGGGGCGATATGCTCATAGGTCGACGGATCCTTAAGAATCGCGCTGGCATGCAAACCCGCCTTATGAGCAAAGGCAGAGGCCCCGACATAGGGTGCCTGCTTGCTCGGTACCCGATTGAGGATATCATCCAGCATCCGGCTCAGTCTGGTTAGCCCAGCCAGCGCCTCCCGGCTGACGCCAATGTCGAACTGGTCCGCATAGGGCCGTTTCAGCAGCAATGTCGGGATCAGGGTGGTCAGATTGGCATTGCCGCAGCGCTCCCCTAACCCATTCAAGGTGCCCTGAACCTGCCGGGCCCCGGCCTCAATCGCGGCCAGAGAACAGGCAACTGCATTTTCGGTATCATTATGGGTGTGGATGCCGAGACTTTCGCCCGGGATGCCCGCCGCAATGACCTCCGCTACGATGCGCTTGACCTCACTTGGCATGGCTCCGCCATTGGTATCGCACAGGACGATCCAACGTGCCCCGGCCTCCAGGGCTGTACGGCAGGCAGCCAGCGCATAGTCGGGGTTTGCCTTGTAGCCATCAAAAAAGTGCTCTGCATCATAAAGTGCCTCACGTCCCTGGCTCACCAGATGGGCGATCGAAGCCCGAATGTTTTCCAGGTTCTCCTCGAGGCTGATACCAAGTGCGGCTGTCACATGGTAATCATGGGCCTTGCCCACGAGACAAACCGCGGAGGTGCCAGCATTCATCACTGCGGCCAGGACGTCGTCATTTTCCGCCGAGCGCCCTGCCCTTTTGGTCATTCCAAAGGCCGTCATGACCGCCCGCGTTTCGGGCGCTTCTTCAAAGAAGGCGCTGTCGGTGGGGTTGGCTCCGGGCCATCCGCCTTCGATATAGTCAATACCTAGGTCGTCGAGCGCCTGGGTGATTTGCTTTTTTTCGGCAGTGGAGAATTGCACCCCTTGGGTCTGCTGACCATCCCGCAGTGTGGTGTCATAGAGGTAGAGCCGTTCGGCCATCACAAGCCCTCCAGTTTTGCCGGATCAAACCTAGGACCAGGCACCAGCTCGACACCGGCCTTACTCATCCGCACCTCCAGTCCTGCCGCTACAAATGCAGCTTTCAACCGGTCCACCTGCGAGAAGTCCTTGCTCTGCATGGCGGTTTCCCGAGCGTCCAGCAACTGCGTCGCATAGGCTGACAGGTCCAAATCGGGCGTAGCGGCCCAATCACCTAATGCCTCGCTCAATAGCCCCATCAGCTGTGCCGACGCCAATAGCCCAGGACCATCCCCCGCGGCAGCGAGTTTGTGCATCTCCGCGATAGCCCCGGCGGTGTTGAGATCATCAGCCAGTGCGTCCAGCACCGCGGCAGCAGCGTTGGCGGCGGGCTCGATGCCCGCTGTCAGCGCACGCCACTTGCGTAGCGTGGCCTCTGCCTCCTTTGCCTTTTTCTCAGTCCAGTCCATCGGTTTGCGGTAGTGCGTCTGCAAAAACACAAAGCGGATCACCTCACCGGGAATGCCCTGATCCAGCAGGTCATGCACGGTAAAGAAGTTGCCCAGGGACTTGGACATCTTCTTGCCCTCGACTTGAAGCATCTCATTGTGCAACCAGTATCGAGCAAAGCTGTCATCGCCATTGGCGCAGCAGCTCTGCGCAATTTCATTCTCGTGGTGGGGAAACATCAGGTCGTTGCCACCAGCATGGATGTCAAAGGTTGCGCCCAACAGTTCCTGCGACATGGCGGAGCATTCAATATGCCAGCCCGGGCGTCCCCGCCCCCAGGGGCTGTCCCAGCCTGGAAGCTCCTCTGTCGAGGGCTTCCACAGAACAAAATCCATTGGATCGCGCTTGTTGTCAGCGACCTCGACCCGCGCACCGGCGATCATATCATCAACAGATCGCCCAGAAAGCTGGCCGTAGTTTTCATAACTCTTGACCGAAAACAGCACATGCCCCGCCCCATCCGCATAGGCATGGCCCTTGGCAATCAGATTTTGGATCATTGTCACCATCTGGCGGATATACTGGGTCGCGCGCGGCATATGGCCCGGCTCCAGAGCCCCGAGTTTGCCCATATCGCTTAGATACCAACCGATGGTCTCCTCAGTGCGCTCAGCAACCAACTCCTCCAAAGTACCCGCGGCCCCCGCAGCTTTGCGCGCCAGGGCAGTAGCATTGATCTTGTCGTCCACGTCGGTAAAGTTGCGCACATAGGTCACATGATCAGCGCCATAGCAATGCCGCAGCAACCGATAGAGTACGTCGAACACGACCACTGGGCGTGCATTGCCCAGATGCGCCCGGTCATAAACCGTAGGGCCGCAGAGATACATACGCACATTGTTAGCATCAATCGGGGTGAACTCCGACTTTTTGCGGGTCTTGGTATTGTGCAGTTTGATCACGGGGTTGGGGGTCGTCATGACAGCTCCTTGGACGGACACGGATGTGCAGGCACGCAAAGCGGGCATAGCAACTTGTCATGATGTTGGAAACGACAGAAACCAGCCCGCTGAGGATTTCAGCAGGTAATACAGCAAATAATGAGGGCGCGTACTTGGTTCATGCAACCGTCCTAACATCTCTTCCTTTGCGCGCCAAGAGGGTTGTCTAAAACCGGAAGGCTGCGCCCAGAGAGATTGTGTTTGGGGATTGTTCCCGGCCCTCCCCACCGCCGGATGGTGCGTGATATAGATACTCACCGGTGAGCTGCAAGGCCCGATTGAGCGAGACCCGAAACCCTATGCCCAGGGTCTCCGCCACTTCATGACGTTTTGTGCCCACCCCTTGCTGGCGCCCAAGGGAGATATACCCAAGACTATCGCCAAAATCATATCCGGCTCGCAGGCTGACCTGTTCTGTTCTGGCTGTGCCGGTAAACCCAGGGTAAGGATGCGGGTTTCCGCGAAAAAAACTTCCACCTAGGACAACGAGCCCATAGTCCCTATCAACGGAAAACGCCAATCGGGGGGGCGCTTCCGGTGAGGCCTCAGTCGCAGCCTGTGGCGCCCCGGTGTGAGCAGAGAAAAAATAGGTTGTTTCCCAATCACCTGAACGAACAGGCGGGGCAGAGGTCGACAGTGCCCCGAGCGCAAGAACCAGGGCGGTAGCGGTGTGTTTCATGTGAGCAGCTGGCATGATTTCTTGCCCATTCGGGCGCCCTTCAGGGCGCGGCACTTTATGACCCCCCTATTTTCGGAGAAACTCCTTAACGAGCGGTTCCTATTTTGTCTCAATCGGCCCGAAGACAAAGAAAATCGCCCCTCTATTCAGGGAAATTAAAACAGGTTTGGGAATTTCTTGATCGACCAGGCGGGCCCCGGCAGCCGCGGAACAGAGTTCTGTGAAAAAGAAGTCGCATTTTCGACTTAGGTCGCAAACCTGCTAGAATCAGCTTCAAAAACCGCCAAGGCTGCAAGGATAGCAAGAAGGATCCAATATGCTGGCGGAACGCTGTGTAGTTAATCTGGTTTGGCGCACGATTGGCGCCACCAGGGGTCGTGCCGCCCGCGGACGCCCCAGCGGAACGTTGTCTTCATCTCTCTGAAACAACTGACGAATTCCTGCATTAAGGATCTCTACAATGACAGATCAATCTGGCAGCCCCACCCGTGTATCGACCCGTAGCGGGGGCCGCGCCGCGCGTCGTACTGCCCGCGCCAGCGCCCTGCCCGACCACATGCGTCCCATTCGCCCCGGCATGGAGGGCGGTGTTCTAAAACCGCTGAGCCAGGCCTCTGTAGAACGTATTCACCATGCCGCCTTGGAAGCCCTTGAGACTATTGGCCTTGCCGATGCCCCCCCGAGCGGTGTGGATTATTTGACAAAGGCAGGCTGCATCCTAGGCGACGATGGTCGCATCCGTTTCCCTCCCGCCCTAGTCGAAGACATGCTCGCCAAGGCAAACCGCTCTGTGACCTTGCATAGCCGCAATGGGCAGCAAGACCTGGAACTGTCAGGCAACCGCGTCCACTATGGCACAGCGGGTGCCGCTGTTCATGTTGTTGATGTGCAGGGGCGAAACTACCGCGAGTCGACAGTGCAGGATCTGCATGATGCGGCGCGGATCTGCGACACGCTCGAAAACATCCACTTTGTGCAGCGCCCAATGGTGTGCCGGGACATCGCCGATAATATGGAGATGGATCTCAATTCGATCTATGCGACCACCTCTGGTACGACCAAGCATATCGGCGTCTCTTTTTCGGAACCCGGCTTTGTCGCGCCAGCCATTGAGATGTTGCATATGATTGCAGGGGGCGAAGACAAATGGCGCGAGCGTCCCTTTGTCTCCAACTCCAACTGTTTTGTCGTGCCGCCTATGAAATTTGCCACCGAAAGCTGCGAAGTCATGGAGCAATGTATCCTGCACGGAATGCCAGTCTTACTGCTTTCGGCGGGAATGGCCGGGGCTACGGCACCCTCCACCATTGCTGGGGCAATTACTCAAGCGGTTGCCGAATGCCTGGCTGGCTTGGTCTATGTGAACGCCGTGAAGCCTGGAGCCCCTGCGATCATTGGGACTTGGCCTTTTGGCCTTGATCTGCGGACTGGCGCCATGACTATGGGCTCTGGCGAGCAGGCGCTCTTAACGGCGGGCTGCGCCCAGATGCATAAATTCTATGGCATACCTGGTGGGGCAGCCGCCGGAGCCAGCGATTCAAAAATGCCGGACATGCAGGCCGGTTGGGAGCAGATGTGTTCCAATGTCATGGCAGGTCTCTCTGGTCTTAACATGGTCTATGAGGCCGCAGGGATGCATGCTTCCCTGTTAGGATTTTGCCATGAATCCCTAATCTTGGGGGATGATCTTATTGGGCAAGCACAGCGCTGTGTGCGCGGCATTGAGGTCAATGACGAAACGCTGGCCCTGGACCAGATTGCAGAGGTCTGCATGGGGGGACCAGGCCACTATTTAGGCACCAGCCAGACATTGGGTCGGATGCAGTCGGATTATGTCTACCCAACGCTGGGAGATCGCACCTCACCAAAGGAATGGGCCGAGTTGGGCAAACCTGACCTGTTGGAAAAAGCAACAGCGCGCAAGGAGCAGATCCTATCGCAGCGGTCAGCGGCGCGCTTTGACCCTGCCCTGGACGCTGAAATTCGCAGCAGGTTCAATATTCATCTCGCCTCATAAGTGGATGAAAAGGCGACGGGAAACCGTCGCCTTTTCTATTTTCGCACCTCGATTCTGCGCCTTTGCTCAGGCAAACAGCTCATGCGCCAACTCTAACGCTTCGATCAGCACGTCGACCTCGGCCTTGGTGTTATAGGCACCAAAAGAGGCACGACAGGTTGCAGAAACACCCAGTTGGTCCATCAAGGGGCCAGCACAGTGATGGCCAGCCCGCACCGCGACCCCCTTCTTGTCGAGGATCGTCGAGATATCATGGGCATGGGCTGCCCCCTCCATGGTGAAGCTAAAGATCGCAGCCTTACCGGGCGCCTGCCCTTGGACGTTGATCCAGTTCAGCCCTGTCAGCTGGGTCATGGCATAGTCGCGCAATCCCGCCTCGTGGGCTGCGATATTCTCCATCCCCAGTTCCATCATATAGTTGAGCGCCACGCCAAAGCCGATGGTTTGCACGATTCCTGGCGTTCCGGCCTCAAACATCATCGGCGGATCATTGTAGATCACCGCCTCTTTCGAGACCTCGCGGATCATGTCCCCCCCTCCGAGGAACGGCCGCATTTCCACCATTCGGTCCGGGTGCACATAGATCGCCCCAGATCCCGATGGACCATAAAGTTTGTGCCCCGTGATAGCGAAGAAATCGCATCCCAGGTCTTGTACATCCACGGGCATGTGCACGGCGCTTTGTGAGCCATCGACCAGCACTGGCACGCCCTTTGCATGGGCGCCCTCGGCAATGGATTTAACATCCACAACTGTGCCCAAGACATTGGAACAATGGGTTATTGCGATCAGTTTGGTCTTTGGTGTGATGGCATCAAGCACCGCCTGAGGATCCAGACTGCCATCCGCTGCGGTATCCACCCATTTGATCACCACCCCCTGACGTTCACGCAGGAAATGCCAGGGCACGATATTGGCGTGATGCTCCATGACCGACAACAGGATTTCATCCCCAGCCTGCAGCCGTGGCATGGCCCAGCTGTAGGCCACCATATTGATGCCTTCGGTGGTTCCAGAATTCAGAATGATGCTGTCTTCACTCGCCGCATTCAGGAACTTGGCGATGATGCCCCGAACGCCTTCGTATTTCTCAGTTGCGAGATTGGAAAGGTAGTGCAAGCCCCTGTGAACATTGGAATATTCCTGCGAATAGGCTTGATTGATCGCGTCAATAACGACCTGCGGCTTCTGCGCCGAGGCCCCATTGTCCAGGTAGGTCAGCGGCTTTCCGTTCACCTGCCGGGACAGGATGGGAAATTGACTACGGATTTTTTCTACATCATACATTTTCAGGCAGTCCAAGATTGGCAGGCCCTAGCAGCCCGACGATAAAGATCATGGCAAAGAACATCACGATACTGGCCATAAGAACAACCGCAAAGGAACGCCAAAGAGAGGCAAACCCATGCGCTTCGTTGACAAAGTTCAACAGTACAAAGAGCAGCACCAGGCCAATCACCAGGAACACCACGTTGCCCAGTTGGGGCGAAATCAACATGACCACAACAGCGACGGACATAAGGGCCAGCTGTAGCAGTTGATCCCAGACCAAAAGCGACAGAATAGGCATGAAATGCCCGGTCCCTCCGAGCCAGCGACCGCCAAGCGTGAGCATTGTGGCGAAGAGAACGCTTCGAAGCGCGGAAACCATCAGTGAAAGACCCGGAGAATCTGGCGACATGTCAAACATGGCCAATTCGCTGGAATCGGGAAGGATCAGGCCCAGGACCCCAAAAAACAGCGCATTCAGGATAACTGCCAGGAACAGGCCGGTCCAAATGGACTCATTCGGCCACTGCCGCAACAGGATGCTCCGGGCCGCAACGCCGGGTTGGCGCAGGGTCAGGATCATAAAGGACCACAGGAACCTCATGCTCGTAACTGGGGTTTGGCCCAGTAACCCTGATACATCCCCGAGATCCAAAACCACAGAAAGGCAGCGAACCAAAGCCCGCCTATCAGATTCAGCTCAGTTCCTGGGCCAATCATGCCGGCTACCAACCCATTGAGCAGCATCAGAGGGCTGGCCGCAAGAAAGCTCCAAAACAGCGCCAACCGGGCGGCGAAGCTCTCCCCCGTGCCGCGCAGAGCGCGGGCGATGAAATGTGCCACCAGCGCCAGAGTATAGAGCGCAAGGGGGGCAACAAAAATGATACCAAACAAAGCGTTACTCAGCAGCATTGTTTGTTCTTGCCCCGTCAGATGGGCCTCTCGCGCTAGGCTGGGCATGCGCGAGATGAACATCAAAGCGCAACCCGCCATCAGGATCGCCAACATACGGTCTTCGCGTGGCCCCGTGGTCAAGAGCCGCGCAAAAACCCTGCGCGGCCCCCGATAGGTTGCCAGGATATCACCGGTAACCGCCATCTAGCGGCGCCGCGAAAGCCAGCCTTCCAGGCGGGCAACAATAGCGGCGGCGATTTCACCGTCTTCGATCTCTTCAACCGCTTCCGCAAGGAACGCCAGGGTCAACAGATCCGTCGCTTCATCCGCAGGAACCCCGCGCGAGCGCAGGTAAAACAGCGCTTCCTCGTCGATTGCCCCGGTGGTTGAGCCATGAGAGCAAATCACGTCATCGGCGTAGATCTCCAGCTCGGGCTTGGCCAGAAACTGGCTGTCATCGTCCAGAAGCAGCGATTGGCTGATCTGATAGCCATCGGTTTTCTGAGCGCCCTCCTTAACGAGGATCTTGCCCTGAAACACGCCGGTGGCCCCATTGCGCAGCACCTTCTTGAAAACCTGACGGCTTTCGCAGTTTACCGCATCATGGGTGATGAACACCGTGTCATCGTGGTGAAATTCCCCGTCGCCAACGCAGGCGCCGGCGATATGTGCAATAGCGTCATCGCCCAATAGCTCAACGACGGCCTCATTCCGGGTCAAGATCCCATTCACCGTCAGGGTGAAGCTCTTGAACACCGATTCCGTACCCAGCCGAGCAAAGAGATGGGTTGCAGCCCGGCGTTCATGATCCCGCCCCTGGGCGCGCACCAGATGCAGCTTGCCGGTGTCGGCAATATCGATCTCCATACATTTGTTGAACCGCGATGCCGCCGGGCCGTTTTCCAGAATAGTGGCCTCGGCGCCTGCTTCAACGCGGATCACGTGATGAAGGATCGCGTCGGAGGCCTCATCCGAATGCACGTAGACCAGGTTGATTGGCTTGCTCGGTTTGCCCGTCACATGGATGGCAACACCATCCTGCGCAAAAGCAGTGTTCAACGCCGCCAAGGGCCGGGCAACCGGAGACTGCCCGCGCGCCTCAAGCACGCCATAGAGATCTTTGGCCCAGTGAATATCCTGACAGCAGATGTCAGCGATCCGATCAATCTGCACCCCTTCCAGGCTCAGATCATCCGAGGCCTCAGGATTATAGACGCCGTCCACAAAAACGATCTTCAACCGATCAAATTCATCGAACATCGGTGCTTCATCTGTGACGAACACGGATGCCTGTGTGGCCTCCGCCGCAGTCAGCGTATCTGGGCGGGTGTATTTCCA
Organism: Roseobacter sp. MED193; assembly: GCF_000152965.1. Lineage (GTDB taxonomy): Bacteria > Pseudomonadota > Alphaproteobacteria > Rhodobacterales > Rhodobacteraceae > Pseudophaeobacter. The sequence continues at coordinate 337,503 of NZ_CH902583.1, forward strand.
ATACTCATCGCGACGCCCGGGCAGCCCCAAGGTCTGTACCCGCGACAGCGCTGCCTGTCGGGCAACTGACAAGCAGCCGCCCTCTGGCAGGCTCAGCGCCGCCAAACGTGCCTCGGTGGCACTTTGTTTCACATCAGCCAATGCCATCTCAGGAAACCTCCGCCAGGATACCAGCATAGCCGTTGTTTTCGACTTCCATTGCCAGCTCTGGTCCACCGGTTTTTACGATTTTGCCGTCAGCCAGAATATGCACAACATCGGGTTTGATATGGTCCAGCAAGCGCTGGTAGTGGGTGATCACCAGAAAGCCACGGCCCTCATCGCGCAGGGCATTGACGCCTTCGGCAACCAGTTTCATCGCGTCGACATCCAGGCCCGAGTCGGTTTCATCCAGGATGCACATCTTGGGCTCAAGCATGGCCATCTGCAGGATTTCATTGCGCTTTTTCTCACCACCGGAGAAGCCTACATTGACCGGACGCTTCAGCATATCAGCGTCGATCTTCAGCTCCTTGGCCTTGGCGCGGATGGATTTGAGGAAATCTGCCGCTGACAGCTCTTCTTCACCGCGGGCCTTGCGCTGGGAATTCACCGCGGTGCGCAGGAAGGTCATGTTGCCAACGCCGGGGATCTCAACCGGGTATTGGAAGGCCAGGAACACACCCAATGCGGCGCGCTCTTCCGGGTCCAGCTCCAGCAGGTCCTCACCCGCCAGGGTGGCGCTGCCTTCGGTGACTTCATAGCCATCGCGCCCCGACAGAACATAAGACAGTGTCGACTTGCCAGAGCCATTAGGCCCCATGATCGCATGCACCTTGCCGGCCTCAACAGTCAGGTCCAGACCTTTCAGGATCTGTTTGTCCTCGTCTTCAAGTTTGACGTGCAGGTTTTTGATTTCGAGCATTTTTTCCTCGTCTCTTTTCTCTTGGTCGCGCCCTCAGGCGGTCCCTGTGTTCTGCTCAGCGCGCAGGCGCGCAGGAAAGCTGTTACGCAGATCGGCCTGGGCGCGCACAATGCCCGCGCCATATGGCAGCTCTGCCGGTTGATTGTTGTTTCGCAAATGATCCGGGATCTGGTCCCAGGTCAGCGGAGAAATAAGCACCCGCCCGATCGAGGCGGCATAGTCGTAGTATTTCAGATGCCCCTGATCCCCAGGCGAAACCCAGGTCGAGGCCACGCCATAGGCATCCGCCGTGATCAACCCATGCAATGAGGCCGCATAGATGTGATCGCAGGCGCTGATCTGGCCACAGACCGTGGCTGGGTCCTGACGCGGATCAATCAGCAAGATCTCCTCACTGCTGTTCGCCAGGGTCTGAATCCCTGGATCTTCCATCTGGCTGTGATGGGGGACCAGGCCGATCCGGTGGGTTTTTGATGGCGCCGGCGCAAGGACATCTGCCACCAGCAGTCCAGGGTCGCCAAAGCGTTGCGTTTTCACCCCCAACAGCGAAGCCGTGATAGGTCCGCGCAGCAAGGCAATGTTTACATTTGATAAAAAATCTGTCGACGCAACCGCGTGCAGCAGGCCAGAGCCCCAGATCACCGGTTTCTGCGCATAGGTCTTTACCTCGGAATATTTGCGCCGGGCAATTTGCAGGATCGAGCCAATGGCATAAAGATCCGCCTGACCGGGGCCAGCATGTCGCACCTCATGGCCACTCAGATGCGCCACCACAAGGCGAGAAAGCGCGTCGCCAAAATTTGGCACCGCTTTCCACCAGAACAGGCGCAAAGGCGTGATATGTGAGGGCGTTGCCAGCATCGTCAGCCGATCACCACTGCGGTGCCGCTGGCCGAAACCATCAGCATCGAATTGCCAACGACCTCGTAGTCGAGATCAACGCCAACAACCGCATTGGCGCCTTTATCGCGGGCGCGGTCTTCCAGCTCTGCCAGCGCGGTTTCGCGCGCGTCCTGCAGTTTGCTTTCATAGGCGCCAGAGCGCCCGCCGACGATATCGGTGATCGAAGCAAAGACATCGCGCACCACATTGGCGCCCATGATGGCCTCGCCCACGACGATGCCCTTGTATTCAGCGATCTGGTAGCCCTCAACAGAGGGGGTGGTTGTGACGATCATTTGATTTTCTCCTCAACGTACCTGGACAACCGAACCATTTTTCGAATCTCTGTTCCATATTTTGGGGAAAGACCGGCATTTTCAGCGATTTTTGAGAGGTCACTCATCGTGAAAGTAGAGAGCTCTGCTGAATAACGGATCCCAAATAAGTGAATGGCTGTGACCTTTTCACCTTTTGGAGCTTCCGAATGCAGCTCTCTAAGTCCCAAAACAAGTGCTTCAAAGGCCATTACCCCACAGACCCTTCCAGCGAGATCGCCACCAGTTGCTGGGCTTCCATGGCGAATTCCATCGGCAGCGCCTGCAGCACGTCCTTGCAGAAACCGTTGACCACCAGGGCGACCGCGTCTTCTTCGCCAATGCCGCGCTGGCGGCAGTAGAACAGCTGGTCATCGTCCACTTTTGAGGTTGTCGCCTCGTGCTCAACCCGGGATGAGTTATTCTTCACCTCGATATAAGGCACCGTGTGGGCACCACATTTGTCGCCAATGAGCAGGCTGTCACACTGGGTGAAATTACGGCCGTTTTTGGCCTTGGGGTGCATCGAGACCAGACCACGGTAGGTGTTCTGCGCCTTACCGGCGGAAATCCCTTTGGAGACGATCCGAGATTTTGTGTCGCGCCCCAGATGCACCATCTTGGTGCCGGTGTCGGCCTGCTGCATGTTGTTGGCGATGGCGATGGAGTAGAATTCGCCCTGGCTCTCGTTGCCGCGCAGGATGCAGGAGGGGTATTTCCAGGTCACAGCCGATCCAGTTTCCACCTGGGTCCACATGACCTTGGCGCGATCACCGCGGCAATCGGCGCGTTTGGTGACAAAGTTGTAGATGCCGCCCTTGCCGTTTTCATCACCGGGATACCAGTTCTGCACGGTGGAATATTTCACCTCAGCGTCTTCCTCAATGATGATCTCAACCACAGCGGCGTGCAGCTGGGCGATATCACGGGCCGGCGCGGTACAGCCTTCCAGGTAGCTCACGTAGGAGCCCTTGTCGGCGATGATCAGGGTGCGTTCAAACTGGCCGGTGTTTTCCGCGTTGATACGGAAATAGGTGCTCAGCTCCATCGGGCAGCGCACGCCCGGCGGGATATAAACAAAGGAGCCATCCGAGAACACGGCGGAATTCAGCGTCGCATAGAAGTTATCTGAGACCGGAACCACCGAGCCCAGATATTTCTTCACCAGTTCGGGGTGTTCGCGGATCGCTTCCGAGATCGAACAGAAAATAACGCCGGCCTTTTTCAGCTCCGCCTGGAAGGTGGTGCCAACGGAAACGGAGTCAAACACCGCGTCGACAGCGACCTTACGGCCCTCGGCGGGGGCATCTTCAGCGCCTTCAACACCGGCCAGGATCATCTGCTCTTTCAGCGGGATACCAAGCTTTTTGTAGGTTTCCAACAGCTTGGGGTCGACCTCATCCAGGGATTTTGGCTTCACTTCCATAGATTTCGGACGGGCATAGTAATACTGGTCCTGAAAATCGATCTCAGGGTAGTCGACCATGGCCCAGCTTGGCTCTTCTTTTTGCAACCAGCGGTCATAGGCTTCCAGGCGCCAGTTCAGCATCCACTCTGGCTCTTCGTTCTTTTCCGAGATCAGGCGAACAATGTCGGTGGTCAGACCCTTGGGGGCATATTCCATCTCGATATCGGTTTCCCAGCCGTATTTATACGTGCTGACTTCGGCCACCGCATCCACGGTTTCCTGATCAACACCTTCCTTGACTTGGGTCTGGTCCAAAGCGGCCATGTTATTCTCCTGCATTCACGCCACCCGGGCGCAATGTTTCTTGTGTTTCTGAAGCCAGGCCTGCGCAAAACGCAGCACCTCGTCTTCTGTTGTTGTCGGCCCAAGTGAGACGCGCACGGCGCCCTGGGCGGTATTTTCGTCAAATCCCATCGCGGTTAGCACCGCACTGGCGCGTACCTTGCCGCTGGAACAGGCAGAGCCCGCGCTGATGGCAAAACCAGCCAAGTCCATCTGCATCACCTGTGTTTCACCCTTCCAGCCTGGCACTGCAAAGCAGGAGGTATTGGGCAGGCGCGTGACACCTTTGCCGACACAGATAAGCCCTGGCGCGCCAGCCACAAGGGCCTCTTCCATCAGATCGCGCTGCTGTTGCACCCTTTCCCAGGTGCCATCGGCCAATTGAGCGGCTGCAGCTTCGGCGGCGGCGCCAAAACCGGCGATGCCAATCACGTTTTCGGTGCCCGAACGACGTCCCATTTCTTGACCACCGCCCTTGATCTGCGCCGCCAGATCAGTGCCCCGTGGCATTACCAGGGCTCCAATGCCTTTGGGTCCACCTAGTTTATGGGCAGAAATCAGCGCCATGCCGACGCCAAGCCAGTTGAAGGCGATCGGCAGTTTGCCGAAGCCCTGTGTCACGTCGCTCACGGCCAGACCTTGCGGCAAGTTCTGAACCACACCGGTTTCGGAATTGGCCAGTTGCAGGGTTGAATCCTCTGGGGTAGCAACCGCGACCTGCCCATCGCTGGATACCGAAAGATCCTCTTTGATCCAGGCTCTTACGGCGTCATGCTCTATCGCTGCCCCGTGCAGGTCGCGCCCTGCCAGCGCCAGTGAAGCACCTTCAGTGGACCCGGAGGTAAAGACGATATCCGCCCCATCTGCGCCAAAAGCTGCTGCGATTTGCGCTCTTGCCCGTTCGACCACAGCCTTTGCGGCGCGCCCCTCAGCATGCACAGAAGAAGGATTACCGCAGTGATCCATAGCCGCAACCATCGCCGCACGGGCCGCAGGGGCCAGCGGCGTGGTCGCGTTGTGATCGAGGTAAACCCGTGTCATGGAGTCATCTTTTCCGTTCATGAGGGACCACACGCAAGCAGATCAGGCGCAGTCATGTCCAAATTATTCTGCGTCAACAACCGAAAACAGACCTGGAACTGCGGGGCAAGGCGCCAAGTCATTCTGAATGACATCAGACAGGCGGGTCTGATGCAAAAACACATAGACATGGGCGCTGAGGCTTTCCCACAGACGGTTTGTCAGCGATTGCGCCCGGCTGCCACTGGTCGCACCCGAGGCCCCAGCCCCCTTGTGCATGGCGTCAACGGTCTCATCCACCGCGCTGAGGATGTCGACGACGCGAATTTCCGAGGGGCGTCGCGCCAGGCGGTAGCCGCCTCCAGGACCGCGCACCGATGCAACCAGCTCAGCCCGGCGCAGTTTCACAAAAAGCTGCTCCAGATAGGGAAGCGATATATTCTGACGTTTGGAGATATCGCCAAGCACGACCAATGCGCCCTCTGGCTGCAGAGCGATATCGGCCAGCGCGACCATGGCATAGCGTCCTTTGGTAGAAAGCTTCATCTTTCCATCTCTCCAAACATCCGGGCGCTGGCGCGAAAACATTGACCTCAACCGCCTGAGTGCGTATCTCAGCGTGACGGTGCACTGCAATGGCCTGCGCCAACAATTAGAATTGTTCTAAGATGGCTGATGGAATTCGTCAAGTATTCCCGCACAGCATCTGCAGAAAATGAGAGTAGGATTAACCCACCCATGCCTGAGGTCATTTTTCCCGGACCCGAAGGCCGCCTGGAAGGCCGCTATCACCCGCAAAAAGAAAAAGACGCCCCCATCGCGATTGTTCTGCACCCCCATCCCCAATTTGGCGGCACGATGAACAACAAGGTCGTCTACAATCTGCACTATGCATTCTACAATATGGGTTTTACCGTTTTGCGGTTCAATTTCCGTGGCGTAGGCCGCTCGCAAGGCGAATATGACCAGGGTATTGGCGAACTGTCCGATGCGGCATCGGCGCTGGACTATCTGCAGTCGATGAACAACAATTCCAAACATTGCTGGGTTGCTGGCTTCTCTTTTGGGGCCTGGATTGGCATGCAGCTTCTGATGCGGCGTCCTGAAATCACCGGCTTCATCTCAGTGGCCCCGCCTGCCAATATGTATGATTTCTCCTTTCTGGCGCCCTGCCCGTCCTCTGGATTGATCATCAACGGCACCTCAGACCGGGTGGCCCCACCTGCGGATACCGTCAATCTGGTGAACAAGCTGCACGAGCAAAAGGGCATCACCGTCACCCACACCGAAGTTGAAGGCGCCGACCACTTCTTCCAGGGCGATCACATGGACACCTTGATGGGTCACACCACCGACTATGTGAAACGCCGCCTGACGGAGAATACCCGCTAATGGGTACCATCGACAAGCTGGGTGAAAAGCTGGCTATCGATACGCTGAAAGTCCAGGACGCCATCGGCGAGGATCGGTTTTATATGGAGGTTGCCCAAGTGCTTGGGGCAGCCTCTCAATCCTTGGAAGAAGCGTTTCTGACCGAAATGCGTGTCCGCATTGCTGAACGCAAAGCACGCGATTTCATTGCGGAAAAACTGGCCCAAGTTCAAAGTGACCTGGAAGAGAAAGCCAATAAATGACCCAACGCATCCAGGCGCAATTTGCCTTCCTGCTAGAGGCAGACAGGCTGCGCGGGATTGAGCGTCAGAACCTTATTCTGGATTGTTCGCGCCGCGAAAACTCTGCAGAGCACAGCTGGCATTTGGCGCTATACGCCTTGGTTTTGGCTCCCTTTGCGGAACCAGAGGTTACAATCACCCGCGTCATTCAAATGCTCCTGTTGCATGACTTGGTAGAGATCGACGCCGGCGACCACCCCATTGGTGATGCAGTCGACTGGCAGGCTGTGGCAGAGGCCGAACAGGCTGCCGCCACCCGGCTGTTTGGCCTGCTGCCAAACGATCAGGGGGCTGAGCTTCATGCGCTCTGGCAAGAATTCGAACAGGCCGAATCGCCAGATGCACGATTTGCCAAACATCTGGATCACTGCCAGCCGATTTTTCAAACGCTCTATGGGGCTGCGCCGCTCCCCGACCACCTGGAGGTGGTCCGCGGTAATCTTTTCGGAGGCCGCGCTGCGGCCTTGGAGCAGAGCTTCCCGGAGGCCTATTTCCACGCACTTGACCTGCTGGGCACCCCAAGTGACAGAGAAGTCAGCGCCCTGACCGACCGTTTGCCCTTCCTCAACGCAGCAGACGGTCTAAAGACCGTTTTGCGCGCCACCTGGCTGGGGGATGGGTCACGGGCAGAGAATTCCGCCGAACATAGCTGGCACATCATGCTCTATGGTTGGATTTTGGGCGAATATGCCTGCTCAGATATCGACATATCCCGCGTTATCAACATGTTACTCCTGCATGATATTGTTGAAATTGATGCTGGCGACACCCCCATTCACGGCGCGCAATCGCCCGAGGCCCAGGCCGCACAAGAGGCACAGGAACAACAGGCAGCCGATCGGCTGTTTGGCCTGTTGCCAGAACAACAAGCCGTGACCTTTCGCGCCCTGTGGGATGAGTTCGAAGCCGCCACAAGCGTGGATGCCACTTTTGCCAAGGCCATTGATCGGGTGCAGCCCGTTTTGTTGAACCTTCTCAACGGGGGCGGCAGCTGGCTGGAGTATGATGTCAGCTTTGCCCAGGTTGAGAGCCGCGTTGGCGTCAAGGTGACACGCGGGGCGCCAGAAGTCTGGAGCTACGTCCGAGACAGGATCAGCCCTTGGTTTGAGGAAAACAAACGCCTGTAGGCTGTTACCCTGGGCAGTTCAGGTCAACCTCATGCCGGTTTGGATCAAATTCCGTCACAGCCTCTCCCGCATCTGCTCCATCCGCTGTGAGCGTCAGAAAACCCCCTGCAGGCAATTGCTGCCATCCCTCCTGTTGTTGCTCCAAAGGTTCAGAGACCACAGCCCAGCCTTGGCGGCTGTTGCTCCATCGATAGTAAAGCGAAGGCGCGATGTGATCCGAAGAATAACGCGCTGCATAGAGCTTTCGGCCGTCTGACATTGCAACCGACAAACGCATATGGGGCGTTGTGCCACGGCTGCGAGACAGGCTCTCCATTTTTGCGACGGCGCGCTCCAGTGCCGCCAAAGGATCCTGGTCCAGCCCCTCTTTCAAGGCCAGTAGAAACAGGATTTCACTATCAGTGGCCCCTTTCCTGTGGTGATACAGGTCATCTGGAACACACATGTCGGCGTAGCGGCGAAACTGTTCAAACCCGCCGACCTGACCGTTATGCATGAAAGACCAGCGCCCAGCTGCAAAGGGGTGGCAGTTGTTTCGGCTGATCGCCGACCCCGTTGAGGCGCGCACGTGAGACAGGAACAACTTTGAGCGCACCTGACGCGCCAAAGCGCGCAAATTGGTATCCGACCAAGCCGGGTAAACATCGCGGTACAATCCGGGCTCTGGCCGCTGATCGTACCAGGCCAGACCAAAGCCATCGCCATTGGTGCTCGTCTTGCACTCGGCGGCGTCCTGGCTTTGAGCGATCAAGGAATGTCCCGGACGCGAAATGATGTCTTCGAGAAAGATTGGCGATCCAAGGTAAGCAGCCCAGCGGCACATCGATGTGGTTTCCTAGCGGTTTGAGGAGAGAGATTGGGCGCCTAGATACAGAGAGGATGGATCGTCGTCGAGGATCCCGATCGCACAGGTACCTGTTCAATGCTGCATGTTTCTCACCCCTTCGCGCCCCGCGCAGGGTTTTTCAGGAAAACGTCGTCTGCTGCCGTTTCCTGACTGTTCCAGATCTATAGCTTCAGATATGGCCAAGGTTGAAACCATCAAGGTCCAGAACTGAAAAGGATCCGAGCATGCCCATTCACTACCTCTATCTGATTGTTGCAATCGTGGCAGAAACGATTGGGACCACTGCATTGCAGGCCAGCCAACAGTTCACCCGCCTTGGTCCATCGCTCCTGGTTTTTGTGGCCTACGGGTTCTCATTCTACATGTTAGGACTGACGCTGAAATACATGCCGGTTGGTCTTGTCTATGCCATCTGGGCGGGCCTGGGTATCGTCCTCATCGCTCTTATTGGATTGGTGATGTTTGGTCAGCGTCTTGACCTGCCCGCCATCCTGGGGATCGGCCTGATCCTTTCTGGCGTTTTAATCATTCACCTCTTTTCCTCCTCTTCCGGCCACTAACCAAAAGGTTTTGGTGCCCCATCGACGGATCAGACGAGCCGACTGCACAAGGCGGATCCTGTACCAAATCGAAAAAAATCCAGCCCAAATACGCAGTATTGTTGCAGGTTTCACCTAACAGCGAGGATTGGACGTATTTCTTCTGGCCTTTGGCTTGGGATCGGGCTATGCGCGGCGCAACTTCCTTACAAAGGCTGACGTCATGGACATGCGCAACATTGCGATCATTGCTCACGTGGACCACGGTAAAACGACCCTGGTTGATGAGCTTCTGAAACAATCCGGCGCCTTCCGCGAAAACCAGGCTGTGGCTGAACGTGCCATGGACAGCAACGACCTGGAACGCGAGCGGGGCATTACCATTTTTGCCAAACCCACTTCGGTGGAATGGAACGGCACCCGTATCAACATCGTTGACACGCCAGGACACGCCGACTTTGGCGGTGAGGTTGAGCGGATCTTGTCGATGGTTGATGGCGTTGTCCTGCTAGTGGATGCCGCAGAAGGCCCCATGCCACAGACCAAGTTTGTGACCTCCAAAGCCCTGGCCCTGGGCCTGCGCCCCATCGTGGTCCTGAACAAGGTCGACAAGCCCGACGCCGAGCCTGATCGTGCGCTGGACGAATGCTTTGATCTCTTTGCATCATTGGACGCGACCGAAGATCAGCTGGATTTTCCGCATATGTATGCCTCGGGCCGGAATGGCTGGGCCGATGCTGAGCTGGACGGTCCCCGCAAGGATCTGCACGCGCTGTACAATCTGATCGTCAACCACGTGCCAGAGCCAAAGCAGATCAAACGCCAAGGCGAAGATTTCCGCATGCTGGCCACCACCCTGGGCTCTGACCCCTTTGTGGGCCGCCTGCTGACGGGTCGCGTTGAAAGCGGCACCCTGAAGGTTGGCGCCACCGTGCAGGCCCTGTCCCGCATTGGCCAAAAGATCGAACAGTTCCGTGTTACCAAAATTCAGGCCTTCCGCGGTCTGGCGCAGCAGGACATCGACGAGGCCCAGGCTGGCGATATTGTCTCGCTTGCCGGTATGACCAAAGCCACCGTGGCCGACACCATCTGTGCCCTGGCAGTGGACGAGGCACTGGATGCCCAGCCGATCGATCCGCCCACCATCACCGTGACCTTCGGCATCAACGACAGCCCACTGGCCGGTCGTGATGGCAAAAAGGTTCAGTCCCGGGTCATCCGTGATCGCCTGATGAAAGAAGCCGAAGGCAATGTGGCGATCAAGATCACGGACACCCCCGGTGGCGATGCCTTTGAAGTTGCCGGCCGTGGCGAACTTCAGATGGGTGTTCTGATCGAGAACATGCGCCGTGAAGGCTTTGAGCTGTCGATCTCCCGCCCTCAGGTTCTGATGAAAGAAGTCGACGGCGTTCGCATGGAGCCCATTGAGGAAGCCACCATCGACGTTGACGACGAATACTCTGGTGCCGTGATTGAAAAAATCACTGGTGCGCGCAAAGGTGAGCTGGTCGAGATGAAACCAGCCGGTGCCGGCAAGACCCGCATCATCGCCCATGTGCCCTCGCGTGGCCTCATCGGCTACCACGGCGAATTCCTGACAGATACCCGTGGCACTGGCGTTTTGAACCGCGTGTTCCACGGCTGGGCACCGCACAAAGGCTCCATTCCTGGCCGCCGTGCTGGCGTTCTGTTGTCGATGGAAAGCGGTCAGTCCGTGGCCTATGCGCTGTGGAACCTGGAAGATCGCGGTAAGATGTTCATCGGCTCGCAGGTCGATATCTATACAGGCATGATCATCGGCGAACACTCGCGCGAAAACGATCTGGAAGTGAACCCGCTGAAAGGCAAAAAGCTGACCAACGTGCGGGCCTCTGGCACCGACGAAGCAGTCCGCCTGACCACGCCCATCACCCTGTCGCTGGAAGAGGCCATTGCCTACATCAATGACGACGAACTGGTGGAAGTTACGCCAAACTCGATCCGTCTGCGCAAACGCTACCTTGACCCACACGAGCGCAAGCGGATGGCCCGTGAAAACGGCTAAGCCGCCATTGACCAAAAATAATTGAAAGGACGCCTATGGGCGTCCTTTTCATTTCCAAGACCAAGTTTTTTCCTAGGAACGCGACCAAAAAAGGAAAAGGGCTCCAACCAGGAGCCCTTTTCACTTCAGTTCAGCAGGTGGCTAGAATTATTCGCTGGTCTCAACGACCATCAATTCGCGTTCGGACGCGCCACGTGCATGGCTCAACGCCTCTTGGTACTCGGGGCTGTGATAGCAGTCTACTGCCGCCTCAACACTGGGGAATTTGGCAACCACATTGCGCGGGCGTTCCTTGCCTTCTAGCTGCACAAAACGACCGCCACGGGCGATGAACTCGCCGCCGGCCTTAGCTACAGCTGGACCAGCCAATTTGGCATATTTGCCATAGGCCTCTTCGTCCGTGACGGTAACATGTGCAATCCAAAGTGCGGGCATTAGGGATCCTCCAGTAATCTGCCTGAGCTTTGGCTCAGCATAGGCGATTGGGACCCAGCGTCGATCACTTTTTTGACCAAATGGTCCAACCCATGCAAAACGCCCGCTGTCCTCTCGACAACGGGCGTCTCAGATTTTTAAAGCCAGTCCTTTGACCTGCAAAGAACAGTTAGCCTGCCAAAAATGTCTCAGCTGCGGCAATCGCGGCTGCGGCTCCATCAAAGTCCTTGCCTCCGCCCTGTGCCATATCCGGGCGGCCACCGCCACCTTTGCCCCCAACTGCGGGAACGGCTGCTCGCAGAACATCCACGGCAGAGACATCGCCAATCAAATCATCTGTGACCCCAGCGGCAACGGCCACCTTACCGCCCTCCTCAGCGATCAAGAGGATAACCCCTGAGCCAATGCTTTGTTTATGTGCATCAATCAACGCACGCAGGTCTTTGCCAGAAACCCCTTCCAAGGCCTGAGCAAGGAACTTCTTGCCACCGATCTCTTTGGCTTCAACGCCGCCACCGGCACCGCCGCCCATGGCAAGCTGTTGCTTCAGGGTCGAGATCTCATTTTGCAGCGCCTTTCGCTCGTCCATCATGGATTTCAGTCGATCCATCACATCACCCGGTTGGGCCTTAAGCGTGCCTGCGATTTCGGCCATCTGGCCCGCGGTCCGTTGCAGATGCTCAAAAGCTGCGGCACCGGTCAAAGCCTCAATCCGGCGCACCCCGGCAGAGGACGCGCTATCGCCGAGGATCACAAAGGTCCCAATATCACCGGTCTGGCGCACATGTGTCCCACCACATAGTTCGATCGAATAGGTGTCACCGGACTGGCCTTTGCCGGTATCCGCCTTGCCCATTGAGACAACCCGCACCTCATCGCCGTATTTTTCACCGAACAAGGCCTGCGCCCCCAGGGCGCGCGCGTCATCTGGGGTCATAATCCGGGTCTCAACCGGGGTGTTTTGACGGATGAAGGCATTCACATCCGCAGACACTTGGCAGAGTTCAGCATCACTCAAGGCCTTGGTGTGGCTGAAATCAAACCGCAGGCGGTCATCTGCATTCAACGACCCGCGCTGCGCCACATGCTCGCCAAGTGCCTCAAGCAGAGCTTCATGCAGCAGGTGCGTGGCAGAATGATTGGCACGAATGGCAGACCGCCGTGTCGGATCAACCACCAACTGAGCCGGAGCTCCGGCCGTAACCAAGCCTTCAACCACTTGACCAATATGAATAAAGACGCCCGCGGATTTTTTGGTGTCCGAAACTTGGACGAGCCCGCCATCAACACGGATCTCTCCGCTATCGCCCACCTGACCACCGGATTCGGCGTAGAAGGGAGTCTGATTCAGGACAAGCTGTACCTTGTCGCCCAATCCCGCTTCGCTGACCTCGCCCCCGTCTTTCACCAAGGCCACAACCTGGCCTTCGGCAATTTCGGTTTCATAGCCCAGGAAATCAGTGGCACCATGTTTGTCAGCAATGTCGAACCAAACGGTGCTGTCAGCCGCTTCCCCTGATCCGGCCCAGGCGGCGCGGGCCTTTGCCTTTTGCTCGGCCATGGCGCTGTCAAATCCGTCAGTATCGACTTCACGCCCCTTCTCGCGCAGGGCGTCTTGGGTCAGGTCAAGCGGGAAACCAAAGGTATCATAGAGCTTAAAGGCGGCAGACCCTGGAAGCGGCGCCCCCTCGTCTAGACCAGAAACCTCATCATCCAAAAGCTTCAGACCGCGTTCCAGCGTCTGTTTGAAACGGGTTTCTTCCAGTTTCAATGTTTCTTCAATCATGGACTGCGCTTGCCCAAGTTCAGGATAGGCAGCGCCCATTTGCTGTACCAAAGCCGGAACCAGACGGTGCATAACCGGATCCTTGGCCCCCAAAAGATGCGCATGACGCATGGCACGGCGCATGATGCGGCGCAACACGTAGCCACGGCCATCATTGGAGGGCATCACCCCATCGGCCATCAAAAAGGACGTGGAACGCAAATGATCCGCAATGACGCGGTGATGCACATTCTGATCGCCATAGGGGTCGGAACTGGTGACGTCGGCTGAGGCCTCGATCAGGGATTTGAACAGGTCGGTGTCATAATTGTCATGGCTGCCCTGTAGCAGGGCGCCGATCCGTTCCAGCCCCATGCCGGTGTCAATAGACTGCATGTCCAGCGGGGTCATCGAGCCGTCTTCGAACTTCTCATTTTGCATGAAAACGACGTTCCAGATCTCGATGAAACGGTCGCCGTCTTCCTCGGGAGAACCAGGAGGGCCACCCCAGATGTGATCGCCGTGATCATAGAAAATTTCGGTGCAAGGGCCACAAGGGCCAGTGGGGCCCATCTGCCAGAAATTGTCAGCTGTATCGATGCGGATAATGCGGTCCTCAGGCACGCCGAGTTTTTTCCAGATCGCAAAAGCCTCATCATCGGTGTGGTAAACCGTGGTCAGCAGCCGATTTTTGTCGATACCAAACTCTTTGGTAATGAGTTCCCAGGCAAAGGGGATCGCGTCTTCTTTGAAATAATCGCCAAAGGAAAAGTTCCCGAGCATTTCAAAGAAGGTATGGTGACGCGCGGTATAGCCCACATTGTCGAGATCATTGTGCTTACCACCAGCGCGTACACATTTCTGCGCTGTTGTGGCACGCTGATAGTCGCGGGTCTCAACGCCGGTAAACAGATTCTTAAACTGCACCATGCCTGAGTTGACAAACATCAGGGTGGGATCGTTGCGCGGCACTAGCGGGCTGGAGTCTACGATCTCGTGCCCCTGCTTGGCAAAATAGTTCAAAAAGGTAGAGCGGATATCGTTCAGCGTCGCCATGGATAGGGGTCCCTTCGCGGGCAATGTTCAAGGTTGGAGAGAGGTTTATCCCCCCAACAAGCCCCTGTCCACAGCCCGTGCCTACCCAAAGACCGTAAAAAGGACGCAGCATGCGCCGCGTCCCTTTTAAACCTCATTTTGATCAAATCCCGCGGCGGCTTAGCCTTCGAGAATATCATCCTCATCACCGCCATCAGGGCGGTCAAATTCCAGCCCATGCGCGGCACGGATCTTATCTTCAATGTCATAGGCAATGGACTGATGATCGCGCAGGAACTGTTTGGCGTTTTCACGCCCCTGCCCGATCCGTTCATCCCCGTAGGAGAACCAAGACCCGGATTTATTCACCACGCCGGCCGCAACACCAAGATCCAGCAGCTCGCCCATCTTGGAGATGCCTTCGCCATACATGATGTCGAATTCAACCTGCTTGAAGGGAGGCGCCACCTTGTTCTTAACCACTTTTACGCGGGTGGCATTGCCCACGATTTCATCGCGATCCTTGACAGCGCCGATGCGGCGAATGTCCAGACGAACGGAAGAATAAAACTTAAGCGCGTTACCGCCAGTTGTGGTTTCAGGCGAGCCAAACATTACGCCGATCTTCATCCGGATCTGGTTGATAAAGATCACCATGCAGTTTGAGCGGCTGATAGAACCGGTGAGCTTACGCATCGCCTGGCTCATCAACCGAGCCTGAACGCCAACATTGGAATCGCCCATGTCACCTTCAAGTTCGGATTTGGGCGTCAATGCCGCAACCGAGTCGACAATGACCATATTTACCGCTCCGGACCGCACCAGCGTATCGGTAATTTCCAACGCCTGCTCGCCTGTGTCTGGCTGGGAGATCAACAACTCATCCAGATCAACGCCCAGTTTGGCCGCATATTGCGGGTCCAGCGCATGTTCGGCGTCAACAAAGGCGCAAACGCCCCCCTTTTTCTGCTGCTCTGCGGCACAGTGCAGCGTCAGCGTTGTTTTGCCCGAACTTTCAGGGCCGTAGATTTCAATGATCCGCCCCATCGGCAGACCACCAATGCCCAAAGCAATATCCAAGCCCAGAGAACCTGTCGAGCTGGCCTCGATTTCCTGAATGGCACCGTCACCCATCTTCATGATGGAGCCTTTGCCAAATTGCCGTTCGATCTGTGCAAGCGCGCTATCGAGCGCCTTTTGCTTGTCACCGCTTACTTTGTTTTTCATGGTCAAAAGATCCGCCATAGTCCCTTGTCCCCTTCTATGTGTCATAGAGCTGCGCCAGCAGCAATCACTGGTTTGTTTGCCTTTTGTTCCTTATGGGGTCAAAAGGAGAACAAAGCAAACACAAACTTCACCTATTCAGATCGCAGGGCAGATGTTAAACAGGGGCAAACGGCCTATATTCATCTTATTTCAAAGGGTTTGACGCGGGAAATGCTGGTATTTTATGACGAAAAGCTGGTACTGCTTTCGGTTCCCAAAACCGGAACATCGGCCTATCAGGAGGCTCTGCAAACCCGCGCTGACTTGGCGATTACCAACCCGCCAGAGCTCAAACATGCACCGCTTTATCGCTACAACCGTTGGATTCGCCCGATGTTTGAACGTGTCTGTGATGTGGAACTTGAGGTTGCCGCAGTCATGCGCGAGCCGGTGAGTTGGTTGGGAAGTTGGTACCGGTTTCGCCAGCGCCCCTTTATGCTGGGTAAAACCAATGCCACCCATGGTATCAGTTTTGACCAGTTTGTGCGCGACTACTGCAAGGGCCAGCAACCTGGGCACGCAAACGTAGGCAGCCAGGCAAAGTTTTTGGAGGCGCAGAAAAATGGCTGTCATGTCACCCATTTGTTTCGCTACGAGGACCAGCCAGCCATTCAATCCTTCCTTGAAGACCGGCTTAAAGTGAAAATCTCCTTGCAAAAATGCAATGTCAGTCCGGTCATGGATCTGACGCTCAGCCCTGAAATCGAAGCGCTATACCGCCGCAAGAAGCCTGAGGAATTCGACCTGTATGACAGCATTGCGTGACGTTCGGACAGCGGCATGCCAAAATGACCGCCCATGCTGTCCAGCGTGACACTTCTTGATCCGGTTGACCTCAATGCAGCTGCGCGTGAACCGTTTCTGTCAACTGATTAAGCGAGAAGGGTTTCGGTAGGAAAACCGAATTGGGCACATCCGGTTCGGATTCTCCAAAGGCGCCTTCGGCATAGCCTGAAACAAAAACAACACGGGTATCTGGGCGGGTTTTCAACGCTTCGCGCACCCAGCTTGGCCCATCCATACCCGGCATCACCACATCCGTCACAAAGACGTCGACCGTGAGGCCTGGATCTTCAAGCGTCCGCAGCGCATCCTCGGCGGATTCCGCCTCAAGAACCGTATAGCCCCGCATACGGAGGGCGCGCGAGGCAAAGGCCCGCACTGGCGCTTCATCCTCAACCAGGAGCACCACGCCCTCCCCGTGCTGAGGCGCGGGGGCAGCCTTGGGTGCTTCATCGTTAGCTTCGGCTGCAGCCCTATCATCCTCTCCCTCCTGGTAGACGGGGAAGAACAGGGTGAACTGTGTCCCCTTATCGGGCACCGAGTCGACAAAGATAAAGCCACCAGTCTGTTTCACGATCCCATAGGCTGTGGATAGACCAAGGCCAGTGCCCTCGCCCGTGCGTTTGGTGGTGTAGAAGGGCTCAAAGACCTTTTGCAGTTTATCTGGGGGAATTCCGACGCCTTCATCGCTGACCTTCACAGTGATCCAGTTGCCCTCAGGCACAGAGGCACGGTCCCGTTTCAGCGGTTTTTCCAGGGTGACAGCCTCGGTGCGCACGCGAATCTCACCACCATTGGGCATGGCATCGCGGGCATTCACCACCAAGTTCATCAAGACCTGCTCAAGCTGGCGCTTATCGGCCCGGATCGAGCGCATCACCGGATCGTGGCTTAGGGTCAGGGTGACCTTCTCCCCGACCAGTCGATTAAGCAAATGGGTCAGGTCCGAGAGGGTATCGCGTACATCTAACACCTCAGGCAATAGCGTCTGTTTACGGGAAAAGGCCAGAAGTTGGCTCACCAGTGAGGCCGCACGATTGGCATTCTCATGGATCTGAATCAGATCTCCGTAGTCCTGGTCGCCTTGATCATGGCGGAGCAGCAATAGATCGCAATGGCCTGAAATAGCGGTCAAAAGGTTGTTGAAATCATGGGCGACACCGCCCGCCAACTGACCAATTGCCTGCATCTTCTGGCTTTGAACGAACTGCGCTTCCAGGGTTTTTAGTTCGGTGGCGTCGTTCAGCACCGCAATCAAGATGGTCTTGCCCTCTTCCACGGCACGGGTCAGTGTCACTTGAACAAAGACCTCTTTGTCCGGCCGCGACAGCCGCAGGAATTCGGATTTGTTGGAGGCCAGCCCATCGGCGGTGTCGCGGAGCCAATCCGACATTGGCCGCCCCAGCCCTTCCATCAACTGCCCCAATTTCAGGTTATCACGACTGTCCAGCCCAAGCATTCCCATCGCCATCTTATTGAGCGACAGAATATCACCCGAGGGCGCAAGTTTGATAAAGGGAACCGGCATATGTTCGAAACTGGTCTGCTGGCTCTGCAGCCCGGCACCGCTCACCTCCATCAAGAACAACTCACTGCGCCCTTGGGTTCGGTTCAATTCGGTAACCAACACGTCGAGCGGGCCGTTTTTTGTGGTGATGGTATTCACCTCACCACTGCTCACTGGCAGCGATACAAACAAACGGTCTGTAGATTTCACACGCTCGCCGACCAAGTTGCGCGCCGCCTCGTTCATGAACAAGACCGCACCGGTGCGCCCCACCGTGATCATTGGAATTGGCACCGCTTCAGAACCACGTCCGGGCTGGCGTTCGGCAATATCCTCGACACGCCAAAGGAAGCTGCCGCCATGCATCTGGTGCACAGCCAGGCGGACATGGCCGCGTCGAGTAACGATATCTTCGCGGGCCGCTCCTTCAAACCGGGCGCGGCTTTGCAAACGAAACAACACCGCAGAAGGATTCGCCAGAACCGACCGCAAGGTTCCGGCCAGGGTTTCACGATCATTCTCCTGAAACCGGTTTTGCGCTGCCTGATTACAGGCGTGAATGGTTCCGTCATCATCGGTGACAAAACTGGGCGTGGCGTCTTTTTCGATAAACCCCGTGAGCAGCTCTACCGCCATAGCGCGTGCATTGATCCGCAGACGCGCTTGAAAGAGCATCAACAGAGCCACCGCAAGCAGCGTCAAACCGACCGTCAGAAGCCCCCGCATGATCCAATCAGGCCAGGCAAAGAAGCTCGGCACCACCATCAGCCCAATGGACAAGAGCAAAGTCGCCCCAAGGCGAAGATGCTCGGGATGGTAGATCCGTAGCGCAGGCACGGAGGAGTTTTGGCGACCGGACATTTCGGCTCCATCTTCAGGATTAGTAGACGCCATAACGCGCCCAAAGTCTTAAAGCCACGTTAAGGGAGATGTAGCTTTCCTGACGAATTACCTAACAACCCTAGCCGATATGCGTCAACACAGTGACAAAAAATCCGTCAGTTCCATCCTGAACCTGCCAAGAGGCCTGTTCAGCGACCTTCCAGCCGTCGTGACGGTCGAGAAAGCCTTGTATTTGTGCGCTGTTTTCCTCGTCCAGCATCGAGCAGGTCGCATAGGCCAGGTGCCCCCCTTCGCGCACCAGCTGCGCCGCATCCTGCAGGATCTGACCTTGAGACAGGCGGATTTCATCCAGCATAGCACGGGTAAGACGCCATTTACCTTCTGGCGCCCGCCGCCAGGATCCAGACCCGGAGCAGGGCACATCACACAACACCAAATCAAAGGCCGCGGCGTTCTCTAACTCGTCCTCTGACAGACAGGTAATGTCGGCACCGGCCCGCTGTGCCCTTAACGGCAGGTCGTTCATCCGGCTAGTATTCGCATCATAGGCAAAAAGATCTATTTTTGCGCGCCCCGCCATGGCCAGGCTTTTGCCACCTCCACCGGCACAGAAATCAAGCACCCGCATGCCATCTTCCAGTGGCAGTTTATCAACAACTGCTTGGCTGGCGGCATCTTGCAGTTCGACCAAACCGTCAGCGAAGCAATCACTGTTGCGGATCTTGCGCCCCCCCTGAGTGACCTCCAAAGCGGTTTCACTAGCAGGATGTGGCTCACAGAGGATGCTTTCCTCCGCCAGGGCCTCAATTGCGTCAGAGCGATTGCTGCGTAGTAGGTTGACCCGCAGGTGCACAGGTGCACGCTCCTGAAGGGCAAGCCCTGCGGCTTCTGCCGCCAGGCCGATGCTCTCGCTGAAGGAGGGCCAGACCCAATCGGGGATATCCAGACGCTCGGCATCCGAGGCAAAATCGGCTGGTTCGGCGCTTTCAGCCTCCGTCAAGGGGCTCGGCCCATAGCCCTGGCCACTAAACACGGTTTCCGGATCGACACCTTCGGCCCGCAAAGACCCCAGCACCAGACCACGCCCGGTCTGCGCCCCGCCCAACACCGCAAAGGAGCGGCGGCAACGCAGGGCGGTAAAGACATGATCGCGCACCGCTGCACGATCTTTGGAGCCGGCATAACGATTACGCCGCCCCCAAGAAGTCAGCGCCTTTTCAGCTGCTTCCCCGTCAAGGATCAGATCAAGGATTTCGATGGCCGCCTGCTGGCGGGCAGCCGGGGTCACGCCCAGGCTCC
Organism: Roseobacter sp. MED193; assembly: GCF_000152965.1. Lineage (GTDB taxonomy): Bacteria > Pseudomonadota > Alphaproteobacteria > Rhodobacterales > Rhodobacteraceae > Pseudophaeobacter. The sequence goes on from NZ_CH902583.1 coordinate 357,536, forward strand.
AAAGCTACAAAGGGTCATCGTCATCATTCCAATCTTATTAGCCGATACGGTAGTTCGGGCTTTCACGGGTGATCTGTACGTCATGCACATGGCTTTCCTTAAGGCCAGCACCAGTGATGCGCACGAACGAGCAATCCTTGCGCATCGCCTCAACTGTAGCGCTACCAGTGTAACCCATAGCAGCCCGCAAGCCGCCCACCAGCTGGTGGATCACTGCATTAGCGCTGCCTTTATAGGGCACCTGACCTTCGATGCCTTCGGGCACCAGTTTGTCGCTGGCGGCATCTTTCTGGAAGTAGCGATCGGCAGAGCCACGCGCCATGGCACCAAGCGAGCCCATACCCCGATAGGATTTAAACGAGCGGCCCTGATAAAGGATCACTTCGCCAGGGCTTTCGTCGGTGCCGGCAATCATCGAACCAACCATGGCGCAGGAGGCACCGGCGGCAATCGCCTTGGCAAAGTCGCCCGAGAATTTGATGCCGCCATCAGCAATCACAGGAGTGTCGCCCGCAGCCGCGGCGCAATCCATAATGGCGGTCAGCTGAGGAACACCCACCCCGGCCACCATGCGCGTGGTGCAAATCGAGCCAGGCCCAATCCCCACTTTGATCGCGTCCGCACCAGCGTCAATCAGCGCCGAGGTTGCCGCGCCCGTGGCCACATTGCCTGCAATGACCTGCACATTGGGGTACTGCGCCTTGATCCGTTTGACGGCATCCAGAACGCCAGCAGAGTGACCATGCGCGGTATCCACCACCACAATATCAGCGCCAGCATCGATCAACTGCTCTGAACGGGCAAAGCCGCTATCCCCAACCGAGCTCGCAGCAGCAACGCGCAGACGGCCCAGCTCATCCTTGCAGGCAGTCGGGTTCAACACGGCCTGTTCGGTGTCTTTCAGGGTCAAAAGGCCGGTCAGCTTGCCCGAGCCATCGGTGACCAGCAGCTTCTCGATCCGGCGCGCCCGCATCATTGACTTGGCCTCATCCAGATCTGCGGGTTCTTGCAGCATCGCCAGATTATCGGAGGTCATCATCACGGAAACAGGCGTGTCATCATCATTGGCAAACCGCATGTCGCGGTTGGTGACGATGCCCACCACCCGGCCTGCTTCGTCCACCACCGGAAATCCCGTGACACGATAGCGCTCTTGCAATGCCTTTGCATCTGCCAGGGTCTGGCTCGCCAACAGGGTGATCGGGTTATAAACAATCCCGCTCTCAAAACGCTTTACCCGGCGCACCTGTTTTGATTGCTCTTCTGCATCGAGGTTCTTATGGATAACCCCCATCCCACCGGCCTGAGCCATGGCAATCGCCATACGGGCCTCAGTCACCGTGTCCATGGCTGAACTCATCAGCGGAATATTCAGATCAATATTGCGCGTGACGCGCGTGCGCGTATCCGCTGTGCTGGGCAGGACGTCGGACGCGCCTGGTACCAGTAAAACATCATCAAAGGTGAGTGCCTCACGAATCTGCATTTGCTACCCCTATGCAAAACCCCGTTTGACGGTGACCCTATTGCACAGATCCCCGGGAGAGGAAAGAGCCCCTGCAAAGAATTCCTGCACCGCAGCATTTCCTCAGGCGCGCCCCCAGACCAGCGGCCAGGGCCACAATTTGCCATCGGGCTGATCTACGTCAAAGTTGTTTCACCTAAACGAACTATGCCTTGAGACACTGCGAACAGATCAAGAGGAGCGCCCGATGTCCGCGCCAAATCCTTCTGCCACTGGCCCCTTGGCTGGTATTGTCATCATTGACCTCACTCATGTTTTGGCTGGGCCCTATGCCTCGATGACCCTGGCAGGTCTGGGCGCAAGGGTCATCAAGGTAGAGCGTCCCGGCAGTGGTGATGACACCCGTTCCTTCCCCCCGTTCAAAGGCGAGGAGAGCGCCTATTTCGCCACCATCAACCATGGCAAGGAAAGCATTGCACTGGACCTAAAATCTAACGAGGACCGCATTGTTTTCAATGACCTTATAGCGCAAGCTGATGTTATATTGGAGAACTACCGTCCCGGCGTGATGGAGCGCCTCGGCTTTGGCTGGGAGGATCTGCACAAACGCTTTCCCCGGCTGATCTATGGGGCGGTCTCCGGTTTTGGCCATTCAGGCCCGGACTCGCAACGCCCTGCCTACGACATGGTGGTTCAGGCCCGGGGTGGCGTTATGTCGATCACCGGCGAGCGCAACCGTGAGCCGGTTCGGGTTGGGGCGTCGATAGGGGATATTGCAGCAGGCATGTTTTTGGCCCAGGGGGTTTTGGCCGCGCTGCTCGAGGTGCAAAAGACCGGAACCGGACAAAAAGTCGATATTGCCATGCTCGACAGTCAACTGGCCCTGCTTGAACATGCTATCGCCATTACCTCGGTCACCGGTGAAGCACCACGCCCATCGGGGGCACGCCACCCATCGATCACCCCGTTTGAAACCTTCCATGCCGAGGACAGCCTGTTTGTGATCGCTGCTGGCAATGACGCGCTCTTTGCGCGGCTTTGTGCTGCGCTTGATCTGCCGTTGGCCCAGGACAAACGCTTTGCGACAAACCCGGCAAGATGCGAAAATGCCCGCCTTTTAAAACGCTTAATCGAGGCCGTGACCATCGACCGGCCTGCCGAATATTGGATTTCCCATCTCACCGAGGCAGGCATCCCCACCGGGCCAATCCAGGATGTGGCTCAGGTCCTAAAAGATCCACAAATCCTGGCCCGCAACATGGTGGTTGATGTCCTGGATGAGCAAGGGGCCCCAGCCTATGTCGCCGCTGGAAATCCCATCAAAATGTCCGGCTTGCTGGACCCCAAGACACGCGCCCCAGCCCCGCGCCTAGACGGCAACCGCCAGGAGATTCTGGATTGGCTGAAGAGAGTTTCTTCGGATTAACTTTTCCAAAGCCCAGATCAGCTGCACCTGTGCACCGATCGACGCTCGTGTTGGTGCCATTGCGACGATAGAAAATGACGCCACTAGACCAGATTGTGGCGTTCTACGACTTTTGATTACTAGGCCAAGCCCCTATGGTCCCCGGACAATACATGAATCCAAGGGGTGCCTTCATGAGCAGCGATCCTCTCGTCATCTTTACACCATCAGGCAAACGCGGCCATTTTCCGGTGGGCACGCCCGTTTTGACCGCCGCGCGCCAATTGGGCGTCGATCTCGATTCTGTGTGTGGCGGGCGTGGTATCTGCTCGAAATGCCAGATTACCCCCTCCTATGGTGAGTTCTCCAAACATGGGGTGACCGTAGCGGATGATGCCTTGACCGAATGGAACAAGGTCGAGCAACGCTACAAGGATAAACGAGGGTTGTTGGATGGCCGCCGTTTGGGCTGCCAGGCGCAGGTCCAAGGGGATGTGGTCATTGACGTCCCACCTGAAAGCCAAGTGCACCGTCAGGTGGTTCGCAAACGCGCCGAGGCGCGCGACATCACCATGAACCCCTCAACCCGGCTGTTCTATGTCGAGGTTGAAGAACCCGACATGCACAAACCCTCTGGCGATATGGAGCGGTTGATCGAGGCGCTGGAGAACCAATGGCAACTCAAAGGGGTCAAAACCGACCTCCATATTCTGCAAAGCCTGCAACCTGCCCTGCGCAAAGGCCAGTGGAAGGCCACTGTCGCCGTGCATCTTGGTGATAAGAGCCACCCGCCCAAGATCATGCATATCTGGCCTGGCTACTATGAGGGGACTGTCTACGGGTTGGCGGTTGATCTGGGCTCCACGACCATCGCCGCGCATCTTTGCGATCTCAAAAGCGGCGAAGTCGTTGCCTCCTCTGGTATTATGAACCCTCAAATTCGCTTTGGCGAAGACCTAATGAGCCGTGTGTCTTACTCCATGATGAATGAGGGCGGCGACCAGGAGATGACCCGCGCGGTACGGGAAGGTATGAACGCCCTGTTCACCCAGATCGCAGCTGAAGCAGAGATCGACAAAGACCTGATCGTGGATGCGGTATTTGTCTGTAACCCCGTGATGCATCACTTGTTCCTTGGCATTGATCCCTTTGAACTGGGTCAGGCGCCCTTTGCCCTGGCCACTTCAGACTCCCTGGCCCTGCGCGCGGCTGAGCTGGATCTGAATATTCACCCCGCAGCCCGTGTCTATCTGCTGCCCTGTATTGCAGGCCATGTTGGTGCAGATGCGGCCGCTGTTGCCCTGTCGGAAGCGCCGGACAAATCCGAAGATCTGGTCTTGGTCGTTGACGTTGGCACCAATGCCGAAATCCTGCTGGGCGATAAGAACAAGGTACTGGCCTGTTCCTCGCCCACTGGACCCGCCTTTGAGGGCGCACAGATCTCAAGTGGGCAACGAGCGGCGCCTGGAGCCATTGAACGATTGGAAATCAACCCTGACACCAAAGAACCGCGGTTCCGTGTTATCGGGTCCGATATCTGGTCGGACGAGGATGGTTTTGACGCCGCAATCGCCACCACCGGCATCACCGGCATCTGTGGCTCGGGCATCATCGAGGCCATTGCTGAGATGCGCATGGCCGGGGTGCTGGATGCCTCCGGGTTGATTGGCTCGGCCGAGCAAACTGGAACGCCCCGCTGTATCCAGGACGGGCGCACCAATGCCTATCTGGTCTGGGACGGCAGCGCCGATGGCGGCCCCAAGATCACCATCACCAACCCTGACATTCGCGCCATTCAAATGGCAAAGGCCGCGCTTTATTCCGGGGCTCGCCTGCTGATGGACAAATTTGGTGTCGACACCGTGGATCGCGTTGTTCTTGCCGGCGCCTTTGGAGCCCATATCTCCGCAAAACACGCCATGGTTCTGGGCATGATCCCCGATTGCCCCATCGATAAAGTCTCCAGCGCGGGCAATGCCGCAGGAACTGGTGCCCGTATCGCCCTCCTCAATACCAAGGCCCGCGGCGAGATCGAAGAGACGGTGCGACGTATCGAGAAAATCGAAACCGCAGTTGAGCCGCGCTTCCAGGAGCATTTCGTCAATGCCTCAGCGATCCCGAACTCAAAGGACCCCTTCCCGGTTCTGGGTTCCATCGTGTCCTTGCCCGAGGTGAATTTCAATACAGGCGGGGGCGATGGAACCTCCGGTGGGCGCCGCCGCAGACGCCGCGGATAACAGCTATAAGTTGCGTAAAATTTGGCATCTTGCTAGCCTTTCTGGTATTATTCCAGAAAGGCTTTTTCATGTCGCGCAAGATCATTCTCTGCTTTGACGGCACGGGTAACGAAATCGGTGTCACTAAAACCAATGTTCTCAAACTTTACAAAGGGCTGCGAGACGATCGTAGCCAACTGAAACACTACGTGCCTGGCATTGGGACGCTCGAAGGTCCGAAGCTGGTGAACTCCGCGCTAGTGCGCAACACGCGCTCGCTCTTGGGGCTGGCCTTTGGCCGGGGGCTAGAGAACGATGTACTGGGAGCCTATTCCTTCCTGTGCAAAAACTATCGAGACGGGCTTGGGGCCGGTCACCATGGGCGCGACAGGATCTATATATTTGGATTTTCGCGAGGTGCCTATGCGGCACGGGTCCTGGCCGGTTTCATCTATAACTTCGGCCTCCTTAAGCCTGAACGGCTACACCTAGTGGCAGAGGTTTTTCGAGCCTATCGCCAAGTCACTGAGACAGAGCGCGGCCCTGATGACAGCGTCACCTTTGCAAAACTGCGCGCCTATGGGGAAGTTCTGCGCCCAAAGGTAAGCGTCCCTATCCGGGCCCTTGGGCTCTTTGATACCGTCGCTTCGATGGTTCGTTTTCACAAACCGCTGAAAACACTATGGGAAACCGGATCAATTATAGAATTGGGAACCCATGCGAATGTGGTCGAGAACCCCTCTATCCGAATTGTCCTGCAAGCTCTGGCGGTGGACGAAAGGCGGAGCATGTTCCGCCCCCTGCTCTGGCAGGGAACAGACTATTATCCGAACCGGTTCCCGCATGAACCAAACCGGCGCACACAGTATTTAAAACAGCGCTGGTTCTCAGGGTTTCACAGTGACATCGGGGGCAGTACTGGCGCCAATGCTGAGATCGGCAAGCTCACGCTCAGCTGGATGCTTGACGCGCTGGCACAGGCAGAACTGAAGGCAGATCAGGAAGACGCCCTCGCTAAGGGGCGCAAACTAAAAATGACCAAAGGATTTGTCCTCAACGCCAAGTTTAAACGTGAAAACCTATGCCTGCCCCTGCCCCATATGCCGCCCAAGTTAACCTCCAAGTGGCATAATCCCTATGCCATGGCACCCATACACCCCTCAATGTCGATGGGGTGGATGCCGCTTGAGTATATGATCCCCAAAACTCGCGCGCGGCGGGAATGGCCCCACCCCAAGTCTGGTTTACCCTGGTATCTTCCCCAGCAAGAGCCGCGCAATATTCCAACTGACCACGAAATCGATGACAGCGTCTTTTCGCGCATGGCAGGCCATGCCACCTATCGCCCAATTAATGTACTCGAACGCCGCAAAGACCAAAGTTGATCTCTTGACCTTTCCAAAGGGCCACAATAGATCAAGGCGCAACAGAGCGGGTATGGTGAAAAGGTATCACGGCAGCTTCCCAAGCTTTAGTTACGAGTTCGATTCTCGTTACCCGCTCCACGACCGAATACCTTTTGAAAACGTGTATGGACCCTATACAGCAGAGTCAGGTTCAGTCCCCTTTGGGTGGATTTGGATCGGTGTGAAAACCATCTCAACGGAAATTCTATCATACGACGTCACGATAGGGGTTTGGCCTCTTGCCTTTGGACCTGTGGGCAGTCTAGGCGATAACAATGGATTTACGTTTTCTTACTCCGCTCGGCCCTGACGAACAGCGAGCTCAGGGGCTTGAACAGCCCAAACCCATGGCCCTGGCGGACCGGGTCCGGTTTTCAGAGCTCGACATTCTGCAACACGTCAATAACAAAGCCTATATGGGTTGGTTTGAAACCGCTCGGGTCTCCTATTTTGACAGGCTGTGTGCCAAACATTTTGACAGACAGTCTGCACCACGCACTGTTTTGCGGAACGCAAATGTACATTACATTCAGGAGATGGTGCTAGATGAGGCCTATATCGCCACCGCGCGCTGCATCACATTTCGCAACACATCCTATGTAATGGAACAACAGATCTGGTCTGCAGGGCGGCTGCGCGCAACCCTTGAAGCTGTGATGGTGTTACGCAGTCCCGACGGCGCCTCTGGCTATCCCCTGCCTGGGAGCCTGAAACGTCAGTTCACTACAGTGGATGGGGCTGTTCCGGCGGAAGGTTAACCCGCCAAGAACTTGTAAACAAAAGGGTAAGGAGAAGAATTAAGGCGCCCAATGCACCGTCATCTCGCTCAGGACTGCTTGAATAGGCGCCTGTTCCGGCGGCAAGGAAAGCGCCTTATCCAAGGCCTTTTTCTTGGCTTCGCCATAGATCACCAGATGTTTGGACAGGGCCCCGTCGAGAACCGGCGCTGATAGGCTGATGCGGGGCTCTGGCTGGCTATCGGGGCGCAGCACTGCCAGGATGGGCGCATCGGCAGCCAGGGCCTGCTGCAACCCGGCGACGCCAGGAAACAAAGAGGCCGTATGCATATCCTCCCCCATGCCGAGCAGAACAACCGAAAGCGGCAGTTTGGGGCTAATCTGGCTTTCGACCTCAGCCAGTACTTCTTCTGGTTCTCTGGCGGGGACATGAAACGGCAAGAAATGTGCCACTGCCGCCCGGTCGGTCAACAGACGTTCGCGGATTAAGCGCGCGTTGGAGCGCTCGCTTTCCATTGGCACCCAGCGTTCATCCGTTGCCATGACATGCACCCGGCTCCAATCCAGGTTCGCTGCACATAGATCATCAAAGATCGGCGCAGGCGAGGTTCCACCAGCCACTGCAAGCGCCGCCGTATCATGATGAAGAAGATGCATCTCCAAATCCCCAGCGATCGCGCTGGCCACATCAATGGCCAACATGTCTCTATCGGGGTATTCGCTAATTTTCATGGATTTATCCCTCTCCATTCACGTTGATCGCGACGCAGTAACAGATCTGCATCCCCTGGGCCGACACTGCCGCTTTCATAGGGTTTGGGGACATCACCACGGGCTTGCAAACCGGCAATAATCGGGTCGGTCCAGCCCCAGGCAGCTTCAACCTCATCGCCGCGCATGAACAGGGTCTGGTTGCCGCGGACCACGTCCATAATCAGCCTTTCATAGGCGTCAGCCGCTTCGCTTCCCTTCGGGCCAAGCGCCTCAGCAAAGCTCATATCCAAGGGCACATCCATCAGGCGCATCCCTCCTGGACCCGGCTCCTTGATGGTCACACTCAGGGTGATGCCCTCATTGGGTTGCAGGCGGATCTTCAGATGGTTGGCATGGCGCCCGGCTTCTTCGCCAAAGATCGAATGGGGGGCATCTTTGAACATCACATTGATCACCGAAGAACGCGCCTTAAGCCGTTTACCCGTGCGCAGATAAAACGGCGTTCCTGCCCAACGCCAGTTGCTGATATGAGCCTTAAGCGCGATGTAGCTTTCGGTGCTTGAACGTTGATTTCCGACAGTTTCCCTGTAGTTGAGGTCACGACCCACCGCTCCGGAAGCCGGGGCATATTGGCCGCGTACGATGTGATAGGGTTCCACTGGATCAAGGGCGCGGATGACCTTTAATTTTTCGTCGCGCACCGCGTCGGGGTCAAATTTGGCCGGCGGTTCCATCGCGATCAAACACAAGAGCTGCATCAGGTGGTTCTGCATCATATCGCGCATGGCACCGGAGCGCTCATAGTAGTCTTCGCGCCCCAAAACACCGACGGTTTCCGCCACCGTGATCTGGATATGATCCACATACTGACTGTTCCAAAGTGGTTCAAACAGCATATTCCCGAAACGCACAGCCATCAGGTTTTGCACGGTTTCCTTGCCCAGATAGTGATCAATTCGGTAAATCTGCCCCTCGTCAAAATGTCCGGCCAGGGTTCGGTTCAGATCCCGCGCCGAAGCCAGGTCATGGCCAAAGGGCTTTTCGACAACTATGCGCGTTGCCGCATTGGTCAAGCCATGGCTGTGCAAGCGCTCCGCCAAGGGGCCAAACAGGCTGGGGCCGACGGAAAAATAATAAACCTGCACCCGCAGTTCGGAGCCAGACTGCTCTTGTCCGTCTGACAGTGCTGCGCTCAACGCGCGCCAACCGGCCGCGCCATTGCCATCCAGCGATATGTAAGAAACAAGCTGCAGAAACTGGACCAGTTTCTCGTCCTCGATTGCCGTCGTGCCGAGGTTCTTCTTCAGGCTTTGCGCCAGGTTCTGGCGGTAGTCATCCAGACTGAAGGCGGAGCGCGCCGCGCCGATAATGCGGGTGCCATGCGGGATCTGTCCCGCACAAAAGCGGCGAAACAGCGCTGGCAGGATCTTGCGCTGCGCCAGATCGCCGGTTGCCCCAAATACCACCAGATCGAAAGGTGCGACCGGAATGACACGAGATACCATCTTGTTTTCCAACTTCCTTTGATGACCGTGGCCCATTTCAAGCCTAGGGCCATCACTTCCCTGTCATAAAGACCTGTGGCGGCTTTTCATTTTCCATCATTATAAGCTAGCTTCCAGCGAAAGAAACTGTCCGAGAGTGTTTAAGCGTGAAAGATCTAACTGCTCCAACCGCCAATATCGGGAAATTCAAAGACAGTCATGTGACAGCGGATGGCTCAGAACGCGCTAGCGTAGCGCTCAGCAATCCAGAAACCCTATGGTTCAACACAGGCACGCTTTGCAATATCGAATGCGAAAACTGCTACATCCTAAGCTCACCCACCAATGACGCGCTGGTCTATCTGACCGAACCCGAGGTGCGTCTGTATCTGGACCAAATCACCGAGCGCGGCTGGCCAATCCGGGAGATTGGTTTTACCGGTGGCGAGCCTTTTATGAATCCTGAAGTGATCGCCATGACCCGAACCGCACTGGAACGCGGCTTTGAGGTCTTGATCCTGACCAATGCGATGCTCCCGATGATGCGAAAATCGATGCGTGCGGGTCTAGAAGAGCTGGAGGCCGCCTACCCCGGCAAAATGACCTTGCGGGTCTCTTTGGATCATTTCGCTCCAGAGCATCACGACGCCGAACGTGGCCTGGGCAGTTTCGACAAGTCTATTCAAGGCATGCGCTGGCTGCGCGACGCAGGCATCAAAATGGCAGTGGCGGGCCGCAGCCTGTGGGGAGAGAGCCAAGACCAGAGCCGCGACGGTTTTGCTGCCCTATATGAAAAGCATGGCTTTGATATTGACGCCCAGAACCCTGGTTCCACGGTGTTATTTCCAGAAATGGACGAAAACGTCGAAGTTCCAGAAATCACCACCGCCTGCTGGGGAATTCTAGATAAATCCCCGAATGACGTGATGTGTTCTTCCTCCCGTATGGTGGTCAAACGCAAGGGGGCTGCGGCGCCGGTGGTGCTTGCCTGCACTTTGCTCCCCTATTCGCCAGAGTTCGAACTAGGAGAGACCCTAGCCGACGCAGAGGCGGACGTCCGGCTGAACCATGCGCATTGCGCCAAGTTCTGCGTTCTGGGTGGCGCCAGCTGTTCGGCCTGAGCCACGCTACCCGCCTTGGAACTCCATCGACCTGTGCAACATTTCCCGCTCACCAGCCCTGTGCCGGTATCTGTGTTGCGCGCGCTCAGTGCAGGTTCAAGATGCCTTTTACATTGCGCCATTCGCCCGGGCTGATCATCTTGCGATGGGTAAACCGCACGGAATGCAGCGGCCCGTCCAGCTCGCGCTGCCAGAACTCAACAAATTTGAACAGCCGTTCGTGGTCTGGTGCCAGGTCGTAGTCTTGCCAGACATAGGTGTTTAATACATGAGAATAATCGGGCATGTGGTAGGTGAATTCGGCAGTGGTCAACCCATAGCCCTTGAGCATCATTTCGGTACTGCTCATCTCCATCTGTGGCCTCCTTTAAAGAGCCCCCCAGATATAGCGTAGCCTGAAATTGGTTAATCACCTGCAAATCCAGATCCCACACAAAGAAAGCCACGGAAAAATCAGGCAAAACCAGCGCAAAACCGGCAGTTTGCTTGCGCCCTATACACCCTCTCTGATAGGGTGTTCCAACAAGATATAGACCCATAGAAAAGAACGGGCAGCCAACGTGACAGATACGCCGGAAACTCCTGAAAACGCTGACGAAAACTTTCCTCAGCGCGCCACTTATGATGGCCCCACGGTCTCCATCGAAGCGGAAATGAAGACCTCCTATCTGGACTATGCAATGTCCGTCATTGTCAGCCGGGCCATTCCCGACCTGCGTGATGGTTTGAAACCGGTGCACCGTCGCATCCTCTACGCAATGCACGAGACCGGAAACAGTCACGACAAGAGCTACCGCAAATCGGCCCGTCCTGTGGGCGATGTCATGGGTAAATACCACCCCCATGGCGACAGCGCGATCTATGATGCCCTGGTGCGTATGGCGCAGGATTTCTCTATGTCACTGCCGCTTCTGGATGGTCAGGGCAACTTTGGCTCGATGGATGGCGATAACGCTGCGGCGATGCGCTATACCGAAGTGCGCATGGATAAACCCGCTGCGTTTATGCTGAACGATATCGAAAAAGAGACGGTTGATTTTCAGGATAACTACGACGGCAAGGACCGCGAGCCTACGGTTCTGCCTGCCCGGTTCCCAAATATGCTGGTCAATGGTGCGGGTGGCATTGCCGTAGGCATGGCCACCAATATTCCGCCCCACAACCTGGGCGAGGTGATCGACGCAACATTGGCGCTGATTGAAGATCCTGATCTGACCAGCGAACAGCTGATTGACTATGTCCCTGGCCCTGATTTCCCCACGGGTGCCATCATGCTGGGCCGCTCTGGAGCGCGCAAAGCCTATCTGGAGGGGCGCGGCAGCGTCATCATTCGCTCCAAAACCCGTGTCGAAGAGATCCGTAAGGATCGCTATGCGATCGTGGTCGATGAGGTTCCTTATCAGGTCAACAAGGCCGCGATGATCGAAAAGATCGCTGAACAGGTGCGCGAGAAAAAGATCGAAGGCGTCGCCCATGTGCAGGATGAATCCGACCGCAACGGCGTTCGCGTGGTGGTCGAGCTGAAACGCGATGCCACGCCTGAAGTGGTCCTGAACCAGCTGTTCCGCTTTACCCCGATGCAGACCTATTTTGGCTGTAATATGCTGGCGCTGAATGGCGGCCGCCCAGAACAGCTGACACTGCGACGCTTCCTCACGTCCTTTATTGATTTCCGCGAAGACGTGGTCGCCCGCCGCACCGCCTACCTGCTACGTAAGGCCCGCGAGCGCAGTCATATTCTGTGTGGTTTGGCCGTGGCCGTTACCAATATCGACGAGATCGTCGCCACTATTCGTCAATCCGCTGATGCCGCTGAGGCCCGCGAAAAGCTGATGACCCGGCGCTGGCCTGCCCAGCCGATCCTGCAGTATATCGCGCTGATCGACGATCCGACCCATACTGCAAATGAGGACGGCACCTACAACCTGTCAGAAACCCAGGCCCGTGCAATTCTGGAACTCCGCCTACAGCGACTGACCCAGATCGGCGTCAAAGAAGTTACCGATGAGCTGGAAGAGCTTGCAGGTAAGATCAAGGAATACCTTGAAATTTTGTCCTCGCGGGAACGCATCATGGGGATCATCTGTGATGAGCTGCGTGAGGTGCGTGACCAGTTTGCCGTGCCCCGCCGCACCGAGATCGTCGACTGGTCCGGCGACATGGATGACGAAGACCTGATTGAACGCGAAGACATGGTCGTCACCGTGACCTCTGGCGGCTATATCAAACGGACGCCGCTGGTTGATTTTCGCGCTCAAAAGCGTGGCGGCAAGGGCATTTCTGGGATGCAGACCAAGGAAGAGGATGTTGTCACCAACCTCTTTGTGGCCAATACCCACACCCAGCTCTTGTTCTTCACCACCGATGGGATGGTTTACAAACTGAAAACCTGGCGCCTGCCGCAGTCCAGCCGGACAGGCAAGGGCAAGGCCATTGTCAATATCCTGCCAATCCCTGTCGGAGTCTCGATTGCCGCCATAATGCCCGTGGATCGCCCCGATGACGAATGGGCGGACCTGCAAATCGTCTTTGCTACCTCTGCCGGAACTGTGCGCCGCAACCGGTTGTCAGACTTCACAAATGTGAAGTCCAACGGCAAGATCGCGATGAAGTTCGAAGAAGATCACGCCGATACAAAGCTGATCAATGCCCGCATCTGCTCTGAAGACGACGATGTGATGCTGGTAACCAGCACCGGTCGTGCTATTCGCTTCCCAACGACCGATGTGCGCGTTTTCAACAGCCGCAATTCGGTTGGGGTACGCGGGATCAAACTGAGTGAGGGGGCCGAAGTGGTCTCCATGTCGGTGATCCGTCACTTTGACGCCGAACCCTGGGAGCGCAGCGCCTTTATCAAGCGGTTCCGTTCTGAATTGGGCAGTGATGTTTCCGAGGACGACGCAGTAGCTGAGGTTGCGGAAGAGATCGAAGAAGGTGCACTGAGCGAGGAACGGTATCAAGAAATGCTCGCAGCCAACGATCTGCTGGTGACCATCAACAAACCCGGCGCGGGCAATCTAACCTCGGCCCATGATTACCGGGTGAGCGGCCGTGGCGGCCAGGGCGTTGGTGCCATGAAAGGCGGCGAAATTGTCGCCACCTTCCCCGTTGAGCTGGGTGATCAGATCATGCTTGCGACCTCCAAGGGCCAATCAATCCGGGTGCCGGTTGATGGCATCTCTTTCCGCTCACGGTCCGCTGGCGGCGTGCGTGTCTTTAACACCGGCAAAGGCGAAGAGGTGGTTTCAGTCGCCTGGATCGCCGAAAGCGGCGAAGACGACGAAACCGCCGTGGTGAGCGAAGAGTAACCCGCGATAAAAACAAGCGATTGGCCGGCGTCATTCAACTGCCGGCCAATGCGCCTGCGGATCATAAGACAGATCGACCTCAACCGGTTGAAAGGCCAGATCTTCTGGGCTTAACCCGTTGAGAAAATCACAGTTCTGATCGGCCTGCGCAGTTTTCAACTGCGGCGCAAAGGATGCAAAATCCTCCTCAGCGCAATATCCCCGGCCACCGTTTTCCGCACAGACCTGCTCCAGACGAAGATAGGCGCGCAGGAATGGGCAATGCAAAAGCTCACTACGATCCAAATGGGTTGCATCGCCCTTTTCAGGCCGGTCTCCCTTGTGATCGTGCAGCCTTACAACCCCTCGAAACCGATACCATTGCTTCGCTTTACGGGCCATGAAGCGATAGAGGGCATGATCCTCAAAGCCAGAATAGACGATACCGTTGACGAGAAACTGATCGCCTAAGAAAATATTGAGAGGGCTATCGTTGCCGAATTTGTGCTTTGCAACCTGCTCCCAGTTTTGTCCAGAAAAGGGGGAAGCAATAAGACGTCGGAAAGCAAAATCCACTGCCAGCTGTTCCTGAAGATCATAAAGCGCTGCAGGAGCATATTCAGTCGATCTGTTTTTGATTTGATACCGGACCCAGCTCTCAGCAAGTTTCATTAAGGACTGATTAAACGGATCATGCCGTAGCCCCTCCTTCACCTCATCAATCTTCAATACCGCGATTTCTTCTTCTAGAGACCGACCGCCCAACCGAGTTTTAAAGGCCATGTCAAAGTTCTGAACAACCTGAGGTCTCCACCAGGCCTGCTCCAGAATGGTTTCGCGCGCAAACGCGATGTCTTCATCCGTACGATTATGGCTATCGCTTTGATCCGTCATCCTAATGGCGCGGCTCAGATCAAACTCAGGGTCCTTCGCCGCTGCGGCCTGCATTGTCTGGCGCAGATCATAACTTTTTGAAAAATAATACCTTTTCAGTCCAAAATAGCGGCAGCGAAACAGCATGTCGGGACCAGCACTGGGGATCAGCGGCGCGTAGCTTTGGCATAGTTGCTCAATCATTGCCGCAGTGCCGCCATAGCCCTGATGGGCCATACCCAGCGACCTGCGCAGGCTGCCCCAGTTCGGCTGCTGTATCATAACCCTGTCGAGGGTCTCGAGGATCTCGGTCTTGTCACGCGAGGTGACGCTTTGGTTCAGCAGCGCATCAGAGGCGGGAATAAAGTCTGCGTCCAGTTCCAGGGCACGACGCGCATGGGCAATGGCCTGCTGGATCATGTTGTGGTGCACCGCCAGGGCCTGTGGATGCACATATTTGGCATAGGCTTCCCCGCGAATATCCCAGGCGCCCAGGCTGAGAGAAAAACTGCGCGCCGAATGGGCAAAGGCAGAGCTTGGCTCTGCGTCGACCCAGCGTTCAACAAACGAGACCATGCGCGGATCGGAGGCCTCAAAAACTGACATCAACCGTCGCAGTTTGAAAAAATCTTCACTCTCGACCAGGGGCTGCGCACGCTCCGCGCTCAGCTTGCTTTCCAAACTGGCATAATCGCCAGCGTAGGCCAGTACACGGATCTCGCTGCGCGTCAGCTCAGCGGCGTTCACCGAAGACTGAAATGCAAAAAGCGACAGAACCGCGGTGGCAAAGAACCTCTTCATTGCAAATACCTCTCTCAAAATGAGTGTGCATCCTGCGGAAACTCCCGCTAAAGGAGAGCAAAATTGTGGCATCTGGATGTAAAATCCGGGTTTTAACGAAAGCGAAGGCTTTTTCGCCTAGCAAGGAGATCAAAAGCCCACGAAATTCGCCAGGATCTGCTTATGAACCTCTATCACTGCGCCATCGACATCCATAACGAAGCCAAAGCCCTGGCCTTTGCCGGAGCGGTTGATCAATGGATGGCCTATCTGAAAGAGCGTGGCGTGGTACAGGGACACCGGTTGCTACGGCGCAAGTTGAACCTTGCCAGCGACAGCTGCAAAGACTTTCTTCTTGAGATAGAGTTTGAGAATATGACCCAGCTGGATCAAGCATTTAGGGTCTTGGGCGAGGATGACGAGGAAGTGGCGCGGCTCTATCGCAATGTGAACACGCTGATTGCCCACGCAGAATTTGGTCTGTTCCGCCCCTTCCCAGATCCGGAACGCGCCGAACGTATGGCGTTGATCTAAACGAAGGCAGACCACGCAAGAAGAAGGCCAGGCAATTGCCCGGCCTTTTGTCGTTTCACAGGCAGGGTATTTTACAGCCCATAAAGGCCGGTGAATTTTTCCTCAAGGTAGCTCATCAATGGCGCCGGGCTGGGCGCAGTCCCTGCGGCACGTTCAATGGTTTCTATCGGACTGCGCAAACCACCGTGCTGCTGCAGATTTTGACGCAGCCATTGCGTGGCCGAACTGGTGTTTCCTGACGCCAGTTCCGAATCCAGATCCGGCAGATCCTTGCGCATCTTCTGGTTCAGACATCCCGCATAGACATTGCCCAGGGTATAGGTCGGGAAATAGCCAAACAGCCCAACAGACCAATGTACATCCTGCAAGCAGCCATTTGACGGCTTGTCGACGCTATAGCCAAAGTCCGCCTCAAAACGGTCATTCCAAGCGGCTTCCAGATCGCCTACCTCAAGATCGTCGGCCATCAGCGCACGCTCTAGGTCGAACCGCAGCATGATATGCAGGTTATATTGCAGTTCGTCGGCTTCGGTGCGGATATAGCCTTTGTGCACGGTGTTGACCGCCTTGTAGAACTCATCCGCCGAGGCAATGCCAAAATCACCAAAGCTGTCGCGCATCTCCCCATATAGCCAGCTGGTGAAGGCAGCGCTGCGCCCAATCTGGTTTTCATAGATCCGGCTTTGGCTTTCATGCACCCCCATAGAGACACCACGCCCCAGCGGGGTCAGCAGATAATCCCGGCTGATGCCCTGCTCATAGGCCGCGTGACCGACCTCGTGAATGGTGGAGTAAAAGCAGTTGAACGGATCCTGCGCGCTGGTGCGGGTGGTGATACGAACATCCAAGCCACTGCCAGAACTAAAGGGATGCACCGCCTTGTCTACGCGGCCATGGCTCATGTCGTAGCCAAAGGCCTTGGCCAGCTTGCGCGTCAGCTTCATCTGCGCGCCCTCATCAAAGCTGCCTTCAAGCGTTTTTTGGGCGGGCCGGTCCAAAACCCGCGCCCGCAGATCCACAAGGCCGGGGCGCATGGCATCAAAGGTTGCGGCAATTTCCGCAGCGCTGGTGCCGTGCTCATAGTCCTCTATCATGGCGTCATAGACATCGCCGCCGGCGGCCAAGGCTTGCCCCTCTTCGCGTTTCAGCGCGACAACCTCTTGCAATACCGGCAAAAAGGCGGCCACGTCTTCGTCGCCCCGCGCGGCGGCCCATTTGCCCTGCGCCTCGGAGGTCACTTGGGCCAGACGACGCGCCAGATCAGCAGGCACTTTGACACTGCGCTCATGGGCGCGCTTGATCTCTCGCAACTGCGCCGCACCAACCGCATCCGGGGCCTCGGCCTCGGCCAGCCATTCAGCCACCTGCGGCGAAGAGCGGCGCGCGTGTAAAACGGCTTCAATCGCTGCCATTTCTTCGCCACGCTGCGGAGCTGCGCCACGTGGCATCATGGTCTCCTGATCCCAGCCCAGCCGTCCAGCGATCTGGCCCAGCGCCTGGGTATCACGCTCATAGGCCATCAAAGTGTCAAAAATGCTCATGGGATCAATGGTCCTTAATCGAGGTTGATATGGGATAGGCCGCCAAGAACCGCGCCCGTAGGATTGCGACCCAGAGGCCCACTGCCACCAATTGGTGCAAGATAGCCGCCTGCCAAGGCGCGCCATAGAGAACGGTAATGATGCCCAAAAGGATCTGCAGGCACAAAATCGCAAAACTCAAGGAAAAGGCACTGCGGGTCAGCGGATGCGCCGATGTGCGTCCTTTGAGCCAAACAACAACGCCAAAGCCCAGCAGAAGATAACCGCAGACCCGGTGGATAAACTGCACAAGGCCAGGGTTCTCAAAAAAGTTCCTCCAGACGGGCTCAAACATTAGCGGGTTGGGTGGGATCACTTGGCCACCCATCAGGGGCCAATCAGTATAGGACCGCCCCGCATCAATGCCGGCAACCAATGCGCCGAGCAGGATTTGCAAAAAGGCAAAGTGCAGCAATCCGGTTGCGAGACCAAAGATCTTTGTCTCCTTTGCACGGCGCGCCTGCATCAAATCGCGTTCCGAGCGGCCCAACTGGAGGATGTACCAGGCGATGACGCCCAGAATGACAAAAGCCAAACCCAAATGGGTCGCCAACCGATATGAGGCGACGGAAGTCATTCCCTCACCTTGG
This sequence comes from Roseobacter sp. MED193, assembly GCF_000152965.1. Classification (GTDB taxonomy): domain Bacteria; phylum Pseudomonadota; class Alphaproteobacteria; order Rhodobacterales; family Rhodobacteraceae; genus Pseudophaeobacter. The sequence continues at coordinate 375,728 of NZ_CH902583.1, forward strand.
GTGACACCGGAAGAGACCATCCACCAGCCGATCGCGCCCTGAACACCGCCCAGCATTCCGGGCAAAGCAAGCCGCAATGTCCAACCCGTCGGGATCTTTCGGGTGATGAGAAAGCCAAGGAATCCAACCGCCCATATCAAGCCCATAAAGCGGCCCAGCTGTCGGTGCCCCCATTCCCACCAATAGATTGTTTTGAAATCAGCCATCTCCATCCACTGATTCTCGATACGCCACTGGTCAATCTGTTTGTATTTGTCGAATTCAGACTGCCATTCCACCTCCGACATGGGGGGCACCGCGCCGGTGACAGGACGCCATTCGGTGATCGACAGGCCGGAATCCGTCAGCCGGGTCAAACCGCCAACCACGATCATCGCGACCACCAGAGCGAAAAGCATCATCAACCAGGCCCGAATAGCGCCGCGCGCGCCATTGCGCCCACGATCAATCATGCCCGGAGTGGCGGTTGCGACGGCTTCGGGTTTGTCGCCCGACACCTCTTCAAAAATGCTGCGCTTGCTCATGCTTGCCTCATATAGAACTGGGGCCAAGCTAGGCAGGCTGGCGGTGAAGGTCCAGAGCATGCCCGCCGATAAGGGCCCGAGATGTCATTTTTCTGTGGATGGGTCCGCCTCGCCTTGGGCGGGGTCGTCCTTATGGCGCCAGCGCACCATCTGCCGCATAACCCCATGCAGCATCTGCACATCCGCCCGGGTCAGTGGCAGGCGGCTGAACATATTGCGAAACACCACTTTCATCCCTGCAGCCTTGGTCGCGGGAAAGAAGAACCCCGCCTCATCCAGACGGTCTTCATAGTGGCGGACCAGGGCCTCGACATCGCGTCCCGTCGCCCAGTCGGTTTTCCCCAGATCGATGGCCTCGTCTACCACGTCCTGGGTTTGGCGTTGCCATTCATAGGCCGTCAGCAACACACATTGCCCCAAGTTCAAAGAGGCAAAATCAGGGTTTACTGGCACCGAGATAATCGCATTGGCGCGGGCGATATCTTCGTTTTCCAGCCCTGCGCGTTCCGGCCCGAACAGGACCGCAACCTTTTCGCCAGTTTTGATTTTTTGCGCCGCCAGCTTCATCGCAGCCTCTGGGCTATAGACCGGTTTGACCAATTCTCGAGGGCGCGCAGTGGTGGCAAACACAAAGGAACAATCTTCCAGCGCCTCGGGCAGATCTTGGGCCAAGATCGCCTCGTCCAGCAGACGCCCAGCGCCAGAGGCCATTGCAACGGCCTTTGGATTTGGCCAGCCATCGCGCGGCGATACGATGCGCATGCGATCAAGGCCAAAATTCCACATGGCACGGGCCGCCGCACCGATGTTTTCCCCCATCTGCGGACGGACCAGGACAAAGGCAGGTTGTGGCGTTGGACTAGGCATTATGTTCTCCGCTAAAGACCGCTTTGCTGTAGTCGTCAGACCGCCAATGAGCAACCCAAATGCGCAGGCCGTCCCCCCGTCACACGGGGGGACGCGTTGGATTTAGGATCATAGCGACCGCCAAACCTTGCACTTGGCCATAAAACCGCTAAAACCCGTGCTCTAATGAGAACAGGAGTGACCTGCATGGACAACGCCGCAGAAGCCCCCGAAGCCCCGCAGATCTACCTGATCTCCCCGCCCAGCTTTGAGTTGGGGCGTTACCCAGACATGCTGGCACGGGTCTTGGACAGCACCGAGATTTCCTGCCTGAGGCTTAATATGGCAAGCCGGGACGAAGACACCCTGAGCCGCGCCGGCGATGCCCTACGCGAGGTCTGCCATGCCCGCGACGTTGCCATTGTGATCAGTGACCACCAGATCCTGGCCGAACGCCTGGGTTTGGACGGGGTGCATCTAAACGATGCCTCCAAATCTGTGCGCACCGCACGCAAGGCCCTGGGGCCGGATGCGATTGTTGGCAGCTTCTGTGGTGCTTCGCGCCATGATGGTATTAGCGCTGGGGAGGCCGGCGCAGATTACGTAAGTTTTGGCCCTGTGGGCACCTCAGGTCTGGGGGACGGTGCCGTCGCCGAGACCGAACTGTTTGAATGGTGGTCACAAATGATCGAGGTGCCGGTAGTGGCAGAAGGCGGCCTCACCGAGGATCTGATCCGCACTGTCGCGCCCTTTACGGACTTCTTTGGCCTTGGCGAAGAAATCTGGAATACGGAAGATCCCGTTGCAACCCTAAACCGGTTCATGGCGGCGATGCGATAGCCAGACGCATAACAAGAGTTTCATGGCAAAGGTGCAGGATCTTCCTCCTGCGCCTTTTCTTTTGACGACTTGTTCTATTGCCTAGCCGAAAACCCGCTCGTAGAACCAGTAGCTTCCAACCAGTGCGATGGTCACTGAGGCAGGAATAGCCACCCGACCACGATATTTTGGATGTTTGCCAAACCAATACCCAAGGGCGCCATAGGCCAAGGCGATCACCGTCAGTTGACCCAACTCAACCCCAACATTAAAGCCAAGCAAGGCTGGAATGACTTGGTCCTGCGGCAGACCGAACTCCCCCAGTACCGAGGCGAAGCCAAGCCCATGCAGCAGCCCAAAGGCAAACACCACCACAGGGCGCCAAAGGTGTAGGCGACGGGAGAAAATATTCTCTACCGCGACAAAAACAATCGAGGCAGCAATCAACGGCTCTACCAGGGCGGCATTCACAGTGACCACCCCCAATGCTCCCAGGCCCAGGGTGATGCTATGAGCCACCGTAAAGGTGGTCACCTGCCACAAGAGTGGCGCCAACCGGGTGCTAAGGAAGAACAGCCCCAGGACGAATAGAATATGATCCAAGCCCTTGGGCAGGATGTGATCGAACCCGACGGGAAGGTAGCTTTGAAACACCTCCCATGAGCTTTGCACAGCACCTCCCTTTAGGCCGATAGCCGGAGAGCGCCCTCCTCCCAAGAGGTAGCCTGTGTAGGGTTGCGGTACGCCATTCTGGCGCAACACCACCGCCCCAGATCGGTCTGGCCAGGCGAGACGCAGATAGAGCGCGGTCTCGGGCAGCGCCCCCGTCAACTCCAACACTGAACTCCGCGGCAGGCTGGCATCACCAACGGGCGGAATTGTTATCTTTTCTAGCTTTAGGGGCACAGGGCCGCCCGCCTCAACCTGTACCTCCTCAAGCCAGTCTTCGACAAACAGGCGCACCATGGGGTCCAGCTCACTTTGGGACATCTGGCGTAACAGGTCGTAGTCGGCAGAACGGGCGCTGCTATCGGTATCACTGCGCTCATCCAGGTCAATTCCGGCGACAAAAGCCTCGACATTCATCTGCAAGCTCAGTGCCAACTGGCCATTAGAAACTTCGAAATCGGCAATCGTCGGCGTGACCTCATGAGCACGCCCTGAAAGGGGAAGCCACAGCAGGAGGCTTGACACCAAAGAAAGGATCATCACCCTGAGGCAACCTAATTTAGAAGTCACAGATATGCTCAACCTTTTGTTCCGCCCTTTTGTTTTCCTGCATTTCTGCCTTGCTTCCCTATTGGTGCCTGTGCAACCGGCGCTCTCCCACGAGTTTTGGATTGAGCCAGAAAAATATCAAGTAGATTCCGACGGCTCGCTTAAGGCCGGACTGAGAAACGGCCAGCTGTTCAAAGGCGCCCGCCTGCCCTATTTCAACCACCGTATTCGCCGCTTTGAAACCGTCCAGAATGACAATGTCACCCCCTATGCGGGCCGAATGGGTGATATGCCTGCCCTGGTCATCGAGAACCTGACCTCGGGGTTGTTGGTCGCGCTGCATGAAACCACCCCCGATCTGATCACCTATGAAAACTGGGAGAAATTTGCCAGTTTTGCCCAGACCCAGGGGTTTGACGACATCCAAAACAGACATAATGCGCGTGGTCTGCCTAAGAGCAATTTTGGAGAACATTACACCCGCCACGCCAAGCTGCTGGTTTCAGTCGATCACGGGGAAGGCTCAGACCGTGCCTTTGGGCTGGAGACTGAGTTTGTAGCTTTGCAGAATCCCTACACTCTCGCGGTGCCTGAAGCTGACTCCCCTGCATTATTGCCGGTACAACTGTATTACAAAGGTCAGCCAAGACCTCATGCCCAGGTGGAGGTTTTTGAACGCAGCCCCAACGACACAGTGCAAAGACGCCTGTTGCGCACCGATGCAACCGGGATTGTTCCAATCCCTGTGCGCGCCCAGCACCGCTACCTCCTGAATTCCGTGGTGCTGCGCCCCCTAGAGGACAACGCGAATGCAGTTTGGGAAACGCTCTGGGCCTCGTTGGTTTTTGCTATTCCATAGACCCAGAGGAAGCCAATCATTGCGTTTTTCCGCTTGCCGCTTGCGAGGCACGATAAAAGGCGCAATAGAGTTGCCATGACACAAGAGAAGCCCACCGCCACAAGCGCCTCGACTGAGGTCTCCCCGCAAGTCCTTTGCATCGGATCCGTTCTATGGGACATCATTGGCCGCAGTCCGGCTGAAATGCGCAGGGGATCGGATGTGCCTGGACGCATCACCCGTCTTCCGGGCGGCGTGGCAATGAATATTGCCATGACTCTGGCACGTTTTGGGCTCAAACCCGATCTCTTGAGCGCGGTCGGGCGCGACCCCGAGGGAACCGAACTGATCGCTGCCTGCGCCCGTCTGGGCTGCGGCACTGCGCATCTATACCGCTCCGAAGATCTCCCCACCGATCGTTACATGGCCGTGGAAGGGGGCAACGGGCTGATCGCGGCGATCGCCGATGCCCATTCGCTGGAGGCCGCCGGCGAAAAGATTCTGCGCCCATTAATCGATGGCACCCTTGGCTCGCGCCAAGCACCCTATGAGGGCGCAATCGCCCTGGATGGCAATCTGACCCTGTCTTTACTGGGTGATATCGCCACTGATCCCGCCTTTGCCAAGGCTCATCTGCATGTGGCGCCGGCCTCACCAGGCAAGGCGGAACGGCTGCGGCCCTTTTTGACTGCCACCCGTGGGACACTATATGTCAACCTCGAAGAGGCAGGCTTGCTCTGCCAGGATACCTTTACCAATAGCGAAACAGCAGCGAAGGCACTGATTGCCCGCGGCGCGGCGCGTGTTTTGGTAACTGATGGTGGGGCCTCTGCCAGCGAAGCCTGTATTTCCAGCGGAGTAGATGCGGTGATAACCCAGCAGCCACCACGGGTCACCGTGGCCCGCGTCACTGGCGCTGGCGATACCTTTATGGCCGCCCATATCGCCGCTGAAGCGCGCGGCGAAAATCGACAATCGGCTCTGGCCGCCGCCCTGCAGGCCGCAGCCAATTATGTTTCAGGAGAACCCCCACTGTGATCGACATCCAATACTCGGCAGAGGTCAGCGCCGCCAAAGAGACAGGCAGCGCTCTTGTCGCCCTGGAAAGCACCATCATCACCCACGGCATGCCCTTCCCACAGAATGTTGAAGTGGCCGCGCAGGTGGAGCAGGATATCCGCGATGCAGGCGCCACTCCGGCCACCATCGCGGTGATGGAGGGCATCCTACATGTTGGGCTCGAACCAGATCAGCTCCAGGCGCTGGGCCAAGCCCAAGGCGTTGCCAAAGTGTCACGCGCAGATATGCCAGCCTGTATCGCCATGGGAAAAACCGGTGCCACCACCGTGGCCGCCACCATGATCGCCGCGCGGCTTGCCGGGATTTCAGTCTTTGCCACCGGCGGCATCGGCGGCGTCCACAAGGGCGCCGAAACCAGCTTTGATATTTCCGCTGACCTTAGGGAACTGGCGCAAACACCAGTGACCGTAGTGGCCGCCGGCGCGAAGGCCATTCTGGACATCCCCAAAACCCTAGAAATTCTTGAAACCCAGGGGGTTCCGGTCATCTCTTATGGTCAGGACAGCTTCCCGGCCTTTTGGTCAGCTCAGTCTGAGCTGACCTCTCCTCTGCGCATGGACAAGGCCAGTGACATTGCCCGCGCCCAATTCACCCGCAGCGCCATGGGCCTGCCAGGTGGCCAGTTGATTGCAAACCCTATTCCGCAAGAATCCGAAATTGCAGCTGAAGTTCTTGCTCCGGTGATCGCCCAAGCCCAAAGCGAAGCCGATGCACAGGGAGTCAGCGGCAAAGATGTGACACCCTTCCTGCTGAAACGCATTTTTGAACTCACTGAAGGGCGCTCGCTCACCGCAAATATCGCTTTGGTGCGCAATAATGCGCGGCTTGCTGCGGAAATTGCCAAAGAAATGGCTGCTCTTAACTCTTGAGTGACTTTCCTTTGACTCTGGCATTGCCGATGGCGCGATCAGTACCTAGGTTCTGGCTAACGCAATGGACGTGATTGTCCTCATACCTGATTGAACCCGATGACCACACCCTTCGACGAAGACCCTGTTCGCCACCGTCCCGGTCTGTTTGCGCGGCTGCGCTCTTCTTTCTTTACTGGGATTGTGGTCATCGCACCGGTTGGGCTGACCATCTGGCTGCTCTGGACCGTGGTCGGCTGGGTTGACTCCGTGGTTTTACCTCTGGTGCCGCACACGATCTCCCCTGAACAATACATCGGCATCAATCTGCGCGGTATCGGGCTGATTTTCTTTTTGCTTTTCACCATTGTCATCGGTTGGATCGCCAAGGGGATCATTGGTCGCTCGCTGATCGGTTTTGCCGAAAACCTGGTCAACCGGATGCCTGTGGTGCGTACGATCTATTCTGGCATCAAACAGATCTCGGAAACGGTCTTTGCCCAGTCTGAACGGAGTTTTGAGAAAGCCTGCCTGATCCAATATCCCCGCCGGGGCATATGGGCCATCGGGTTTATTTCCACAACGGCCAAAGGCGAGGTCTCTGCACATGCCAACACCGGCAGTGCTTTGATGAGCGTTTTTCTTCCCACAACGCCAAATCCAACCTCAGGCTTTTTGCTCTTTGTGCCCCAGGATGATGTCATCGAATTGGACATGAGCGTTGAAGACGCTGCCAAATTGGTTATTTCAGCCGGGCTGGTCTATCCCAACCCCAGGGATCCCAGTACTCCTGAGCAGACAGACGCCGCATCCTAAGGATTGTGAGCCCTACACGAACACAAACAAAAAAGGGAAGGCGCTGGGCCTTCCCTTTTATTTTGTTCCGAGAGCAACTTCCTGAGATAAGTTAAAGCGCGGTCCAGCCACCATCGACGCTCAGTGTGGTGCCAGTAATTTGTGCGGCAGCATCCGAGCAGAAAAACACAGTGGACCCGCCCAGTTGTTCTACAGTGGCGAATTCGCGTGAGGGCTGGCGCTCCAACATCACCTGTTTGATCACCTCTTCGCGCGACATATTGTACTTCTCCATGGTATCCGGGATCTGCGCCTCCACCAGCGGGGTCAAAACATAACCCGGGCAAATAGCATTGCAGGTAATCGGCTCTTCTGCGGTTTCCAGGGCAACGGTCTTTGTCAGACCAACCACGCCATGTTTCGCCGCGACATAGGCCGATTTAAAAGGCGAAGCCGTCAACCCATGGGCGGAGGCAATGTTCACCACGCGGCCCCAGCCAGCTGCCCGCATCATAGGCAGCGCCACAGCTGTGGTATGAAATGCAGAGCTGAGATTGATCGCCAAAATGGCATCCCAGGTCTCTGCTGGGAATTCATCCACTGGGGCGACATGCTGAATGCCGGCGTTATTGACCAAGATATCGCAGCGCCCAGCCTCTTGGATCAATCCTCTGCAAGCTTCGCCTTTCGACATGTCGGCCTGAATGTATCGTGCCCCGACGCCAAACTCCTGCGCGATCTTGGATGCCAGTTCATGGTCCTCATCCCGGTTGGTAAAAGAGTTCAACACAACATCCGCCCCGGCCCGCGCCAATTCGCGAGCAATCCCAAGACCAATGCCCGAGTTGGATCCCGTGATCACAGCGGTTTTTCCCTGGAGCGTCATCTGTTGTTCCTTTTCTGAAAGCTGAGCAGTTTTACCGGTCCTTCTTGCCACGCAACCAAGGCAAAGGAAACGCGTAGGACTACGTAGCCTTAAACCCTGACATCCCAACGCCTAGGGCCGGACGGCTGGGGTCAAACGACCGTCAAAAAGCGCAGGATTTCGCCGAATAACAAAAGGAAAAGCTCGAAAAGCCAAAAAAAACGCCCGCGCAAGGCGGGCGTAAAGTTATTGAGGCAGGTTTCATACAGGCAAGAAACCTATCGAGCAGTGACTTCTTTATACGCAATTATGTCCGTTCATCCAAGCTAAAAGTTTTAAATGACCCTCAGAGCTCTGTAAGGTATAGAGCCAGTAAAATAAGGGCAGTAGGGGATTGTTGCCAAAGTGAAGCAAGATTTTTTCCAAAAACTTAAAGTTGCAAGCTCTGGAATCCTGCTGATTTGCAGCACTGCCCCCTTAGCTGCAGAATCATCACATGGCATAGCTATGTATGGAGACCCCGCCCTACCACAGGATTTTGTGTCTCTTCCCTATGCAAACCCCAATGCGCCAAAGGGTGGAAGACTGGTGGTGGGCAACACTGGCGGGTTTGATACCCTCAATCCCTTTGCTCAAAAAGGCACCCCGCCCTGGCAGTTGAGGTTCTGGGGATATGAAAGCCTGATGGGGCGATCTTGGGACGAAGCTTTCACTCTTTACGGGCTGTTGGCCGAATCAGTTGAAGTACCCGAGGACCGATCTTGGGTTGAATTCAGCCTCAGACCAGAGGCGAAATTCTCCGATGGCAGCCCCGTCACAGTCGAGGATGTCATCTGGTCCTACAAGACACTAGGTACCGAAGGGCATCTACGGTATCGCGGCTTTTGGAAGAAAATTTCTGAGATCCGGCAGACCGGTCCGCGCAGCCTGCGCATTAGCTTTAATGTGGAAGACAGAGAACTCGCTTTGATTGCAGGGCTGCGCCCAATTTTGCAAAAATCGCAATGGCAGGACAAAGATTTTGCCGCCTCAGGCCTAACGGAGGCCCCAATTGGAACTGGGCCCTATGTGGTCGATAGTTTTGAGGCCGGGCGCCAAATTACATTAAAACGCAATCCCGAATATTGGGGCAAAGATTTACCCTTTCGGGTTGGAACGCAAAACTTTGACGAGTTGCGAATTGATTTCTTCGGCGATCAAACCGTTTTGTTCGAAGCTTTCAAAGCCGGAGAGCTGAGCAGCTATCGAGAATTTAACGCCGACAAATGGGCAAGTGCCTATGGCTTCGCCGCGGTTGCAGATGGCCGGGTGGTCAAGAGTGAGATCCCACACAAGCGCCCCTCTGGCATGACCGGGCTTGCCATCAACACCCGCCGCGCACCTCTGGACGATTGGCGGGTCCGTGAGGCGCTTTTGCTTGCCTTCAACTTTGAGTATATCAACGAGACAATTACCGGCAGTGCCCAGCCCCGTATCAGCTCGTATTTTTCCAACTCTCATCTGGGGTTTCTGCCTGGTCCGGCAACGGGCAAGGTTGCCCAATACCTGATGCCTTTTGCCGAGGAGCTGCCACCTGGCACGCTGGAAGGGTACGCCCTGCCACAAAGCGATGGGACAAAACGCAACCGCAAGAACCTGCGCAAAGCCATGGCGCTTCTGGAAGAGGCAGGTCTCACGGTGGAAGATGGCAGCCTGCGCGATGCGACAGGAAGAAAGATCGCCTTCAACGTATTGTTGCGTCAGGGCGATACCGAAATGAAAACCGTGGTTGAAATCTATGCCCGTGCGCTGGAGCGGCTTGGGATCACGCTCACACCGGAACCTGTCGATAATGCGCAATACGTGGGCCGACAAAGCAGTTTTGACTTTGATCTCACAAAGGTGCGTCGCGAGCTTTCTCTTAGCCCCGGCAACGAGCAAAGGCTGTATTGGGGCTCAGCAGGGGCCCAGCAACCCGGTAGCCGAAATCTGATGGGCGTCACCGAGCCTGCAGTTGATGCAATGATTGACAAGATGCTTAATGTCGAAGCTTCAGAGGATTTCGTCGCCGCAACCCGCGCGCTGGATCGTGTCTTAACTGCGGGACGTTATGTCATCCCGATCTGGTCCTTTGACAAAGGACGCATTGCTCACGCCCGCGAATTGCAATTCCCCGATACTCTACCCATTTATGGTGATCGCACCGGGTTTATGCCGGATGTTTGGTGGTACCAGGAAGATTAAACCGCCGCCCCCTTGTGCAGGAATAGAATTGGCTAATGGCAGGTCTAACTCCACCGGAGTTGGCCTCTTAACGCCTGTATCAGGACGACAGAACTCCCGCGTTTCTTTTTTTGCCATTTTTGCTATAGTGCCCAGAGTAAAGTGGTATTTGTTTCAAAAGGGGCATCAATGATGACAGTTCGTCCTTCCCCGCTGTGCTGGAAGGCCATGTACCCTCGGGCTAAGCAGCGGTTTCCACATTTACAGCGTGAAACAGTCCTCAGTCTAGAGCAGGACTGGGAAGCCTTTGTGAGATACCTTGCAACCAGTCACCAACTTACCCTGCAAGAAGCCCATGAAGAGGTTGAAGATTTTCTCTTTACCGAAAGCCTACATGCGGAGCTTGAAACAGACCCAGCCTAGGTGTCATGCTGAATTTGAGCGCGGACCCAGGCGTCCACTGAACAGTGTTTGGGTGCGGTTCACGCGCGAAAGTGCGATGCAAGCTGAGCTCCGTCTTCAATAATGAAATCAGAGAAGCCGAAGAACAGGCGCTTTAGTTCAGCGATGTCACCCAGAGAATCGTGGCGTCTTCCTGACTGTTGGAGATCACATTGTGCCCCATGGCCGCGTCATAATAGGCGCTGTCACCACGACGCATTTCAACGGGCTCATAAAACTCAGTGAACAGCGTCACCACGCCCGTAAGCACATAGAGAAATTCCTCGCCGTCGTGGCGCACCCAACCATCAAACTCGTCCATGGAACGCGCACGCACTCTGGCACGATAAGGGAGCATCTGTTTGCGGCGCAATCCCTCGGCCAGCAACTCATGCTCATAGGTGGCGGTCGCCTGAGCAGAACCCTCGTTCAGCTTGGTGACAGTCATGCGACCATTGACCTGATCCCGCTGTGGTGGCGTGAACAGCTGCGGCACGGAGATTTGCAAACCAACCGCGAGTTTTTTCAACGCTTCATAGGTCGGAGACATCTGGCCGTTTTCGATCTTTGACAGGGTAGAGCGCGCCAGCCCCGCTTGATTGGCGGCATGTTCCAAGGTCCAGTCGCGGGCCTTGCGCAGCTCACGCACACGGGCGCCAAGATCCAACGGTTCTGCTTCACGCTCTTCGCCATTGGCGCGGGCAATGGTAATAAGAGATTTTGGGTCATGTCCTGTCATAGAGCTTCTATATGACGCCCGGTGGGTGCTTGCAACGCAGCACTTGTCGCGCTAGCCAATGGAAATGTTGTCCCTGTTTGATCAAGGTGCCTTTGCGCCCTGCCCCGCTCCGTTCAATTTGGCAGCCTTTGTGCTTCGTCACGCGTCTGCTCTGGCCGATAAGCCAGCCTTGGAAGTGGTAGGCGCAACAGGTAGCCAAATCTGGAGCTATTCCCAGTTGGAGGCCGCTGTGCGGGGCACCGGAGGCGGGCTCTTGCAGGCGGGGTTTGAGCCAGGACAAATTCTATTGATGCGCCTTGGCAATACGGTTGATTTCCCGATAGCTTATCTGGGCGCGATCGCTGCCGGTCTGGTCCCGGTGCCGACCTCCTCGCAGCTCACAGAAGATGAGACAACAAAGATGATTGCTGACCTAAAGCCAGCTGCCATCTTGCGGGACCCTACGGTTGCCTGCGCGCCCCATGACAATCAGATCCTGCTGCCTGAGCTGCAGGCTATGCGCCAATCTGCCCCCTGTGAGTATGACATGGGAGATCCCAACCGCATGGCCTATGCGGTCTATACCTCCGGCACCAGCGGCCAGGCCCGCGCCGTGGCCCACGCCCACCGTGCGATCTGGGCCCGTCAGATGATGGTGTCGGGCTGGTATGATCTCAAGCCCAGCGACAGGTTGCTCCATGCCGGCGCGTTCAATTGGACCTTTACTCTGGGCACAGGCCTGATGGATCCCTGGGCGATGGGTGCCACAGCCCTGATCCCGGAACCTGGCACGGACCCTGACGATCTGCCCGCTCTCCTCGGCCAGCACAAAGCGTCAATTTTCGCTGCTGCACCAGGTGTTTACCGGAAGCTATTAAAACATAGGGTCTCAATGTGCCTCCCCGATCTGCGCCATGGGCTTTGCGCCGGAGAAAAGCTCTCGACGCATCTTCACAGCGCCTGGACCACCGCAACCCAGACCGAGTTATATGAGGCCTACGGGATGTCCGAATGCTCGACCTTTGTGTCGTCCAGCCCCAGACATCCCGCACGCGGCACGGGACTGGGACAGCCTCAGAAGGGGCGCAAAGTCGCTATTCTGGGCCCTGACGGGCCCGTGCATCAGGGGCAAGAAGGCACCATCGCTATTGCTGCCACCGACCCTGGCTTAATGCTCGGATATCTCAATGCCCCAGAAGAAACGGCAGCGCGTATGCAGGACGGCTGGTTCCTGACTGGTGATCAGGGCGCCATGGCGGTTGACGGTCAGATCAGCTATCTCGGCCGATCCGATGACATGATGAATGCCGGCGGGTTCCGTGTCTCGCCGATTGAGGTCGAAACACAGCTTTCCGCCCATCCCGGTATCACTCAGGTTGGTGTTGCCACGGTTGAGGTAAAGACCGACAGCCACATCATCGTGGCCTTTTATACCGGCCCAATTGCCTTGGAGACATCCGAGTTGGAGGCCTTTGCCGCCCAACATCTGGCCCGCTATAAACAGCCACGCGCCTATGTATATCTTGCCATGCTGCCAAGTGGCGCCAATGGCAAACTGCTGCGCCGCGCCCTGCCCGCCTATTTTAAAGGATAGACCATGACTGCCGACGTGACTGCCGATCTGACCGCCCCTCTGCCAACCGTCAAACTGGACATTATTTCCGACCCGATCTGTCCCTGGTGCTATATCGGCAAAACCCATCTGGACAAGGCCTTGGCCGAAACCCCTGATCATCCCTTTGTCATTGAATGGCATCCCTTTCAGCTGAACCCGGATATGCCAGGCGAGGGCATGGACCGACGTGCCTACCTGGAGGCAAAGTTCGGCGGCAAAGAGGGCGCGGTGCGCGCCTATGCCCCGGTTGTGGAACATGCTGAAAAAGCAGGGCTGAGCATTGATTTCGAGGGCATGCAGCGGACACCCAACACCATCGACGCCCACCGTCTGATCCATTGGGCCGGGATCGAAGGCAAACAGGGCGCCATGGTGGATGCATTGTTTGACGCCTATTTTACCCAGGCCCTTGATATCGGGGACCCAGAGGTCCTGGTAGAAATCGCAGCAAAGATCGGGATGGAGGCAGATGTGGTGCGCCAGCTGTTGTCTGGCATGAATGATGTTGAGGACATCCGTAACCGCGACGCCCATTCACGTAAAATGGGGGTTTCTTCAGTCCCAACCTTTATCATTGCAAATCAGCATGCCGTCCCCGGAGCGCAGCAACCTGACATGTGGAAACAGGTCATTGAAGATATTATGGCGCAACTTCAATCTACTGAGGGGGAAACATGAAGCAGCTCAGAAACGTCACGATCTTTGTGGCGCTGGTGGTTGTTATCTCCGGCAGTACTGTATTCTTCCATTTCGTCGAAGGCTGGGGGTGGTTGGATTCCTATTTCTTCACCGTCGTGACAATCTCAACGGTCGGCTATGGGAACCTGGTGCCTGTCACCGCTGCCGGCAAACTGGCCACGACGTTTTTGATTTTTGGTGGTTTGGGAGTCTTTGCTCTGGCAATCCACGAATTTGCCAGGAGCCAATTGCTCAAACGGCAAGAGCATAATGAGTGGCTTTTTGCCCGCTTGGGGCATCACAAGGAAGCCCATGAAGAACAAGTGGCGAACCGGGATGATCAGCCCCATGGAATTGCCCCCTCACATCCCCGTGAGATCCCGCCCAAAAAATAGCGCGTACAAAGCGCCCTGGTTCAAGTCCTTTACAAAACAACAATGCACAGATCCCTGTGCATTTTGAGCCATGGCCTGTTCTTGTGAGGCGTGATAGCCCGATTCTGACGAGACCCGGATCGGATTCAATTTACGGATCCCCGAAGTCTCTTATGAGGATCCCGATGAACACCAAGCCCGCCATGTCCAAGACCGAATTCATTTCGCTGGTCGCGATGATGATGGCCACAATTGCCTTTTCTATCGATGCAATGCTTCCGGCCTTGCCCGAAATTGGTGTGCAACTCAGCCCTGATGACATCAATCAAGCGCAGCTAATTTTGACGTCATTTGTATTGGGAATGGGCATCGGCACTTTCTTTACCGGCCCTCTCTCAGATGCATTTGGACGCAAGCCGGTGATTATCACCGGGGCGGCGCTCTATATCATCGCCGCTGGAGTCGCTTGGGCCTCCAGCTCGCTGGAGCTGGTTTTGGTCGCGCGGGTGGTTATGGGGCTGGGTGCTGCCGGGCCACGGGTTGTGGCCATCGCCATCGTGCGTGACCTCTATTCGGGGCGCGAAATGGCCCGGATGATGTCGATCGCCATGATGATCTTTACCCTGGTGCCGGCCATTGCGCCGATGCTTGGGCAATTTATCATCCTTATCGCCGGTTGGCGGGGAATATTTGCAGCCTTTGCCCTGTTTGCTCTTATCATTGCCCTCTGGACCCAAATACGCCTGCCCGAGCCCTTGGCGATTGAAAACCGACGGCCCTTTCAATTGCCGTTGTTGCTGGCTGCGGTGAAGGAGATTGTTCTACACCCTACGGTCCGCTTGTCGATCCTGGTACAAACGCTCTGCCTCGCTATTCTATTTTCCATGATCACCATGGTACAGCAAATCTATGACCTCATCTTTGAGCGTGCCGATAGTTTCCCCCTCTGGTTCAGCCTGGTGGCGCTGCTATCTGGCAGTGCGAGCCTGCTGAATGCCGCCTTTGTCGTGCGTATTGGCATGCGCCGCATTGTGACCTGGTCTCTGGCTGCACAGATCCTGCTGTCTGCTAGCGTGCTCACCCTGTCTGGCTTGGAGCTCCCTGGCTCTTTGGCCTTTGGGATCTTTGTGGTCTGGCAAACCAGTGTCTTCTTTATGGCCGGAACCACCCTGGGCAATCTTAACGCCATGGCGATGGAACCCATGGGGCATATCGCCGGCATGGCAGCATCGGTTATTGGCGCGATTTCGACCGTGCTGGCGGCAGCGATCGCAGCGCCTATTGGATTGTTGTTCAATGGCACGCTCTTGCCCATCACCCTGGGGATCCTGGTCATGTCCAGCATCGGCTATCTTATCATGCTACATATGGCACGCGTCGAAGCCCGATTTTAGACGCCGATCAGCAGGGCATTGGCTTGTGGCTCAGCCTTGAACCCCATAACCTTCCCAAATATTTGGGAAGGTTATTTCATGGAATATCCGTACGACCTAGGCAGTTACTCCTGCCCGATTACCACCACATCCCCGCTGGCGCAGCGCTGGTTTGATCGCGGGTTGATCTGGACCTATGGTTACAATCACCAAGAGGCCATAGCCTGTTTCAAGCAGGCCCTCACCCATGACCCAACCTGCGCCATGGCTCATTGGGGGCTCGCTTATGCCTCTGGCCCCAACTACAACATGCCTTGGGAGTTGCACGACCAAGAGGGGCGCGCCTCGGCCCTGGCTACGGCATATGAGGCCAGTCAGGCGGCTGTCGCCCACCTTGCAGGCTGCACAGTGCCCGAAACGCTGTTGATCAACGCGCTACAGGCCCGCTACCCGCAACGCGATCTGGCGCAAGACATGCACGCCTGGGATTTTGACTTCGCCGATGCCATGCGCGCGGCCTTTGGCCGCTGCGACAGCCATCTCGACCTGCGCACCATCTATGTCGAGAGCCTGCTCAACCTCACCCCCTGGAAAATGTGGGATCTAAAGACCGGGGCTCCGGCACAGGGCGCTGCCACATTGGAGGCGCAAGACGTGCTCGAAGCGGCCATGGCCACAACGCCTGCCGCTATGAGCCATCCCGGATTGCTGCACCTCTATGTGCACCTGATGGAGATGTCACCCAGTCCTGAAAAGGCCCTCAAACCCGCCGATGTACTGCGCCGATTGGTGCCGGATGCAGGGCATCTGGTGCATATGCCCACCCATATTGATGTGCTCTGCGGCAATTATCACGATGTGGTGCTATGGAATGAGCAGGCCATCAAGGCGGACCTCAAGTATTACGCCCGCGAAGGCGCCTATAACATCTACACAGGCTACCGCCAGCACGACTATCACTTCGTGATCTATGGCGCTCTTTTCCTTGGGCAAATTGAACCAGCCCTGCGCGCCAATGCCGGGTTGTGGGAGACCACGCCGGAAGAGATGCTCCGTATTGAGAGCCCACCGATGGCGGATTATTTTGAATCCTATATGGCGATGCATCCCCATATCCTGATCCGCTTTGGTCGCTGGCAGGATTGTATCGAGTTGGAGTTGCCTGAGGATCAGGACCTATATTGCACCCTCACAGCAACAACCCATTACGCCCGGGCCATAGGCTATGCCGCCACGGGGCAAGTGGCTGAGGCCGAGGCTGAAGAGCAGCGCTTTCTTGCCGCCAAGGCCCGCGTGCCCGATAGCCGGTTGATGCATAACAACCGCGTGGTGGATCTGTTGGAAATTGCCCGCGAGATGCTGCGCGGCGAGATTGAGTATCGCAAGGAGAACTATGCCCAGGCCTATACCCACCTGCGCCGCTCGGTCAGCCTAGATGACAACCTGCCCTATGACGAGCCTTGGGGCTGGATGCAGCCCACCCGCCACGCGCTGGGGGCGCTGTTGTTGGAACAGGGGCACGTGGCAGAGGCTGAAGCGGTTTACCGCGCCGATCTAGGCCTGGATGACACCCTGTCTCGCGCCTCCGAGCATCCGGATAATGTTTGGAGCCTCAAAGGCTTATACGATTGTCTCAATGCGCGCGGTGAAACCGTCGAGATCCAGCACATCAAACAAAAGCTCGACCTCGCACAGGCGCGCTCGGATGGTGTATTTGCCTCTTGCGGATGCGCTCAGATCGCTATGAAATAAAAAGGGGCCGTTGTACAACGGCCCCAACTGGTGAGGCTAAGACATAGAGCTCACCTGCAAGAAGACAGGACTACTTTATAGCCCGTCAGTACAACGCTTCAAAGCAATAGCTTCATCTGCAGAGAGCGAGGATCCAGCAGGTTCAATCTGAATGGATTGGTTGCCGTTTGCGTCTGCAACCACAACAAGTTTCTGTGTCAGACCAACTTTTTCTGAGCAGGTGTCTAGCGCCTGCTGGTCTGGAACACTTTGGCTTGCCGCGCAGGCCGTCAAACTCAAAACACCACATGCTGCGATCATCTGAAGAGTCGTTTTCATACTACTACTTTCTCAAAATTGAAATTCCCTAGGACAAGTATTACTCAACCCAAAGTTTATCAACCAGATTTGGCCTTTGCTTTCTTACGTTCGGCAATCAGGCGCTCGGCCAGATCGCGGGCAATGGCAAAAGCGCCTTTGATCTTGTCGCTGTCCTTCTTCCAGTCGCGGCGCACCACGATCTTGTTGTCCTTGACCTTTGCCAGACCATTCTGGCCCTGAATGAATTCAACCAACCCCTGGGGCGAGGCAAATTTGTCGTTGTGGAACTGCAGTGTTGCGCCCTTGGGACCAGCATCCAGTTTTGCAACTCCCGCCCGTTTACACATTGCCTTGATGCGAACAACCAGCATCAAGGTATTGACCTCTTTTGGTAATTTTCCAAACCTATCAATCAGCTCGGCGGCAAAACCTTCCAGCTCTACCTTGGTGGTGAGCGAAGACAGACGACGATACAGCCCCAGGCGCACATCCAGATCCGGTACATAGGCATCCGGGATCAGCACCGGCACACCGAGATTGATCTGCGGAGCCCATTGCGCGTCACCATCGCTCAGGCGCTCCAGCTCACCGGAGCGGATCTTGGCAATCGCCTCCTCCAGCATCGACTGATAGAGCTCATAGCCGACATCGCGCATCTGACCGGATTGTTCCTCCCCCAGCAGATTGCCGGCGCCCCGAATATCCAGATCCTGGCTGGCCAGAGTAAACCCGGCCCCTAGCGTATCCAGCGAGCCGAGCACGCGCAGACGCTTTTCTGCGGCTGGCGTCAGGCGCTGGCGCGGCTTGGTGGTCAGATAGGCATAGGCGCGGGTCTTGGAGCGGCCCACACGGCCCCGGATCTGGTAGAGCTGCGACAGGCCAAACATATCGGCACGGTGAACAACCATGGTATTTGCCGTTGGAATGTCTAGGCCACTTTCGACAATCGTGGTCGCCAGCAGCACATCATATTTGCCGTCGTAGAAGGCGTTCATGCGGTCGTCCAACTCACCCGGAGCCATCTGACCATGGGCCACCACATAGGTAAGCTCTGGCAATTGCTCTTTCAGGAAAGCCTCGATCTCTGGGAGGTCAGAAATGCGCGGCACCACGTAAAAGCTCTGCCCTCCGCGATAATGCTCGCGCAGCAGCGCCTCGCGCAGGGTGACGGCATCAAATTCGCTGACATAGGTTCGGATCGCCAGTCGGTCCACCGGCGGGGTGCCAATGATCGACAAATCCCGCACGCCCGTGAGGCTGAGCTGCAGCGTACGAGGGATCGGCGTTGCGGTCAGGGTCAGGACATGGATGTCCGAGCGCAGCTGCTTCAGCCGTTCTTTGTGGCCAACGCCAAAATGCTGCTCTTCGTCAATGATCAACAGGCCGAGGTTGTTAAAGCGGATATTTTTGGCCAGCAGCGCATGGGTGCCGATGACGATATCAACAGTCCCTTTGGCCATACCCTCACGGGTTTTAGCAGCCTCTTTTGCGCTCACAAAGCGCGACAACTGTCTGACTTCTAACGGAAACCCCCGAAAACGCTCTGCAAAAGACGCCGCGTGCTGACGCGCCAACAGGGTGGTCGGGGCCACCACCGCCACCTGTACGCCGGACATGGCCGCCACAAAGGCCGCCCGCATTGCCACCTCGGTCTTGCCAAAGCCCACATCGCCACAAATCAGCCGGTCCATCGGCTGGCCAGAGGTCAGATCCGCCATGACCTCTTGAATGGCCCGCAACTGATCATCGGTTTCTTGATACGGGAACCTGGCTGAAAACTCTTCCCAAGCGTGGGGTGGCGGATCCATTGCTGGCGCCCGCCGCAATGCCCGCTCGGCAGCAATCCGGATAAGCTTATCCGCCATCTCGCGGATACGCTCTTTGAGCTTGGCCTTTTTCGCCTGCCATGCGCCGCCGCCGAGACGGTCTAACAGCCCCTCGTCATGGCCGTATTTCGACAAAAGCTCAATGTTTTCCACCGGCAGGTAGAGCTTGGATTCTTCGGCATACTCCAGCAGAAGGCATTCATGGGCAGCCCCCGCAGCGCGCACCACCTCCATACCCTGATAGCGGCCAATACCGTGGTCCACATGAACCACCAGATCGCCGGGGGTGAGCGACTGAGTTTCTGTTAGGAAATTCTCGGCCTTACGGCGTTTCTTTGGCGCCCGGATCAGACGATCACCCAGAACATCCTGCTCTGAGATTACCGTCATGGTTGGGGTTTGAAACCCGTGCTCCAGCGCCCAAACCGCCAAGTGCAGCCCTGATTTTCCGATCCGGGTGCCATCCATCACCGGAATAACTTCCGCCAGACCTTCGTCCTCAATTAACCCGGTCAACCGCTCGCGTGCGCCCTCTGAATAGGAGGCCACAACCACCGGTCCCTCCTGAAGGCGCGATTTAATATGGGCAGCCAAAGCCCCAAAAAGACTGACACTTTCCTGCTGGCGCTCTGGGGAGAAGTTACGACCTATACGACCACCAGCGTCCACCACGCCCGGTCCCGACGCCTGTGCCAGGGGGTGCAGCTGAATTCGCCGCAAAGGCGCAACTGCGGCCTCCCAGGAAGCATCATCCATGTAGAGCAGAGCCGGAGGCGATGGCTTGTAGACGGTGTCCATGCGCCCCTTTTGGCTCATGGCGATCTTGCGGGTCTCATACTGATCTTCGATACTGTCCCAACGGGCCAGGCGCGCTGGCGTCACCTGATCATCGATTGTCACTGTGGCCTTGGGCAGATAGTCGAAGAGTGTTTCCAGCTTTTCGTGAAAGAATGGCAGCCAATGCTCAATGCCCTGGTGTTTGCGCCCGGCGCTTACCGCTTCATAAAGCGGATCATCGGTGCCCGCCGCGCCAAATTCGATCCGATAATTCTGTCGGAACCGGGTTATGGCCGCCTCATCCAGGATCACCTCTGAGACCGGTGCCAGCTCGATCAGATCCAGAGTTTCCGTGGTGCGCTGACTGGCCGGATCAAACCGGCGGATGCCGTCCAGTACATCGCCAAAGAAATCCAGCCGCACCGGGCCAGTGTCACCGGGTGGGAAGATATCGATGATGCCGCCGCGAATGGCATAGTCGCCGGGCTCCATTACCGTGGGGCTTTGCACAAAGCCCATGCGCACCAGGAATTCGCGCAGGGCCTTTTCATCCACCCGCTGGTCCACCCGCGCGGAAAAGGCGGCCTGGCGCAGGACAGCGCGCGTCGGCACACGCTGGCTGGCAGCATTCAGGGTGGTCAGCAGCACGAACTGTTTGGGCATCTGATGCACCAGCGCCGCCAGACAGGCCATCCGCGCCGCCGCCACATCCGCATTGGGTGAAACGCGATCATAGGGCAGACAGTCCCAACCGGGGAAAATGATTACCGGCATATCTGGTGCAAAGAATGCCAGCGCGGACCGCATGGCCTCCATCCGCTTGTCATCCCGGGCGATATGCAGCACGGGTTCACCGGACTTTTCCAGCTCATTCAGGATCAGCCGGGCGTCAAACCCCTCGGGGGCGCCGCCCATGGTAATCGCTCGTTGCGCCATGTCGCGCTTCTCCTTCTCAACAACCTCCTAACAGGAAGTGCCCTTACTCTGTCGCGTCTATTCATGCGGCTTGGCCCGCTTACCTCACCGGCTCGGGGAGCCGTGTCAAGGTGATGCCAGTGTTTAACGGCTCAGAAAACGCAGTTCTGGCTAGCCCCCGAGGGGGCCAATATTCAGGTTCTGTAACATCCCCCACAGGGCAGTCACAAAGATACACAGCATGCCCAAGAGCTGGATCTGCAGCCGACATGTGATCATCATCTTATAGAGCTCTTCGTCCTGCGCCTCTTGTTGGATGACCTTCTGTGCGGTCTTGAGATTTATCAACACGACAAGAGACAGTGGAAAAACCAGCAGAAAAACCGCCTGGGCAGTTTCGACACTCAGCACAAACCCAAGCGTCGCCAGAACGGAGAGAACAAAACAGGCGAAACCGAGCAGCCAGACACCAGCTGAACGGACTACAAACATCATCCGATTGACATTGATACGCACCAAATCTTCCAGATCCTGAGCCGGTTGCCCGCCGTATTTGCGCGCGCGCGCCACCATGTCAAAAGGCACGCCAAGGATACGATGGCTAAGAGTTGACCATAAAACCGCCAAGGCAATCCAATACCAAAGATTGGAAAAAGACCGCAGATCAATCATCTCGGACAAGGTTTGAAATAGACTCAAAACGTTAGTGCCTCTTTTCACGCAAGATCACAGTGCCGGCCGAAAGGGCTCTCTCCTAGGAGGAGGGCTATCGCGCAGACCGGCCTGCCCTGCCTGTTTCATCGGCCCTATATCCTCTGTCGGATTGGGTTAAACAAGCCCCCCAAACGGGCGGCGCCTCCCCCAGCGCCAAAAGCGCGGCGATTGTGCCACTTGCCAGGCACCGGACTTCCATGCGACCACGGGCCGCCTGCTACAAGAATAGATGAGTTCCAGATGAAGCCCACCGTCGCGCCCTTTCCCGCCGCCCGTTTGCGTCGTACCCGCGTCAGCCCCGCGATCCGTGGGCTGGTCCGTGAAAATACTCTGACAACAGACGATCTGATCTGGCCGGTTTTTGTGCGCGATGGCGAAGGGGTTGAGGAACCCGTGAGCTCTATGCCTGGCGTCATGCGTCGCTCAGTGGACAAGATCGCAGAGGCCGCCATTGAAGCGCAGGCCCTGGGCATTCCAGCGATTTGTCTCTTTCCCTATACCGACGCGTCACTCAAGACCGAGGACTGCGCCGAGGCCTGGAACCCGGACAATCTGTGCAACCGCGCCATCCGCGCCATCAAAGCGGTGGCGCCCGACATCGCGGTGATGACCGACGTTGCCCTGGACCCCTATAATATCAATGGCCATGACGGCTATGTGGTTGATGGCGAGATTGTCAATGACGAAACTGTTGAGGCGTTGGTCAAGATGACCCTGGCTCAGGCGGAGGCGGGCGCCGATATCATCGGCCCTTCCGATATGATGGATGGGCGCATCGGGGCCATGCGCAGTGCATTAGAAGCAGCGGGCCATCGCAATGTCTCGATCCTGTCCTATTCGGCCAAATACGCCTCTGGCTATTACGGCCCGTTCCGCGACGCCGTCGGCGCCTCGGGCGCGCTACAGGGAGACAAAAAGACCTACCAGATGGATCCTGGAAACTCGGATGAGGCCATGCGACTGATCGAGCGCGACCTACAAGAGGGCGCCGATATGGTGATGGTCAAGCCGGGCATTGCTTATCTCGACATCTGCTACCGGGTTAAAACCACTTTTGGCACCCCGACCTTTGCTTACCAGGTTTCAGGCGAGTATGCGATGATCCAGGCTGCGGCTCAAAATGGCTGGATTGATGGTGAAAAAGTGATGCTGGAAAGCCTCTTGGCCTTTAAACGTGCGGGCTGCGACGGAGTTCTCAGCTATTTTGCACCGCAAACCGCACGCATTCTCAACGGATAGACGCAGTTTCCCTTAGAATTTTCGCTCCATACAGCAATATGCCGCCCATGGGGGATCATTCCTTCTGGCCAAGTGATGACAGAGGGCCGCGATAGGCTTATATATGGGCTTAGAGCCGGAAAACCGGCCTTTCAATGACACCCGTTCGGAGTGTTGGCATGGATTGAGGATTGCTCCTAAGAGGCCCCCTCAATCATGCGACATCGCTTTGAGCAGCAGGACAGGCTACTGGATATATGAGCAGCACTTCTTTTGACCGCATGTCACGTCGCGGGTTTACCCTAAGCCTACTGGCAGGAGCAGGCGTTACCGCAGCCTGTGGGAATGGCGTTGGCAACAACAATGGTGCCACCATTGATGCCCGTGTAGATTCCACTTTGAACCAGATGTACAACCTCTACCCCAACACCCAAACCCTAGCGGCCAAATCAACTGGCATGCTGGTCATGCCCCTGGTGACTGAAGCTGGGTTTATTGTTGGCGGTGCCTATGGGCGCGGCGCGCTGCTCATCAATGGCGCCACAGTGGACTATTACTCGACTGTAAAGGGCAATGCCGGGCTTCAAATCGGCGCCCAGCAATATGCCCATGTTCTGTTCTTCATGACCCAGGATGCGCTCAGCGGGTTCCGGCGCTCGTCAGGCTGGGCGGCTGGTGCCGATCTGGAATATGTTGTGCGAGACGATGGCAATTCCATCACCGCAGATACCAATACCTTGACCTCGCCCATTCTTGCAGCCGTCTTTGGTCAAGCCGGGTTGCGGCTTGGGGCGACGCTGGAAGGCACCAAATACACCCGCATTATCCCCTAAAGCTCCGGCTCGGATCTCTGCCCTAGGATATCGCAGTTTGAGGCCGTGCAAATCACCTTTTGCGCGGCCTTTTTGCCTGTCGTTTTCAAAGATCCGTTGTCGGAGAGGCGAAGCAATTCTGAGGCGAAGCCTCAGCCTATGCAGCAGCGCCCCAGGGACCACCAAGGGCGATCTTTGCCATTTGCTTTTCCCCTGTTCTGAACTGGATTATGTTGGCGGCACCCAACACAGTTCTGGCGTGCTGCAGCTCTTTGCAGCACGCCAAAGCCATAAAAAATAGGACACAGGCTCTTGATGGCACGTCTTTTTCGCTGGCTTTTGCGGCTGGCCGCGACACTGATTCTACTGGCCCTCCTAGCCAGTGCCCTGGCCTATTACCTCGCGGCTCAGTCTCTGCCCGAATATGATAAGGAAATCGCGCTTCCTGGCCCCTCAGCTCCGGTCAAGATCATTCGGGACAACGCCAATGTTCCGCATATCTTTGGCAGCTATGGTGCCAGTGATGAAGACGTCTATTTTGGCCTCGGCTACGCCCATGCCCAGGACCGTCTGTGGCAAATGGCCGTACTGCGCCGCACTGCCCAGGGGCGCTTGTCAGAGATCTTTGGCGGCCGCACCCTTGAGACCGATCTGCTCGCCCGTCGTCTGGATCTCTATGGTCTGTCCCAGCAATCCGTCTCGGCTCAATCGATGGAGGCGCTGCAAGCGCTCAAGGCCTATTCTGCGGGGGTGAACGCCCGCATTCTGGAAATCAACGAAGAGGCTCTGGGGCGAGGCGCACCGGAGATGTTCCTGTTCAATATGCCCATGGCTCCCTGGCAACCAGCCGACAGCATTGCAGTCCTGAAGCTGATGGCCTTGCGGTCGTCAAACCATCTACAGGATGAAGTCCTTCGGGCGCGCACTTCATTGGCGCTTGCTGACCCGGCGCGGCTGAAGGACATTTTGCCCGACGCGCCCGGTAAGGGCATCACGGCCCTCCCCGAGTACGCCAGTTTTTTCCCCAATTTGCCCCGCTTTGCCAGCGCCGAACCAGGGCCTGCACAGAACAGCCTCTTTCCAGTACCCCAGCGCGGGTTCGGCGGAGCCTCCAATGCCTGGGCCGCATCTCCCGATCGCTCGGCAGCGGGAGGCAGCCTGTTGGCAAATGACCCGCATATGGGCCTGTCCGCTCCGGGCAGCTGGTATTTGGCCCGGATGGAACTGGCAACAGGGGGCATTATTGGTGGCACGATCCCCGGCATCCCCGCGATCCTGAGCGGCCGGTCAGAACAATTGGGTTGGGGCATTACCGCGTCCTTCCTCGACGATCAGGACTTGTTTATCGAAAAACTAAACCCGGACAACCCAGAGGAATACCTAAGCCCCACGGGCTACCAAGCCTTCGCCAAACGCCCCTCGATTATCAAAATCAAGGATGCGCCCCCGGTGACCTTAACCCTGCGGTGGAGCGAAAACGGGCCGATTTTGCCAGGGTCCCTCTTTGGGCTCTCGACAATTACCCCACCAGGACATGTGGTGAGCCTAGGGTGGACAGCTCTAGGTCCGCAGGACACCTCGCTGACCGCAGCGATTGATCTGATGCGCAGCTCAAACGTGCGCGAAGCCATTGCCGCAGGCGAAGGTTTCATTGCTCCCTCACAGAACTTGGTCCTGGCCGATCGTCAGACCATTGCGCAAAAAACCGTTGGCGCTTTTCCCGCTCGCGACTCCCGGCATCACAGCAAGGGACGACTGCCCAGTCAGGGCTGGCAAAGGGTGAACCAATGGCTGGGTCGTGCGCCCTATGCCGCCAATCCCGAATTCATCAGCCCGCGAGGGGGGATTCTGGGCAATACCAACAACAAGATTCTGGAGCGCCCCTTCCCCAGTCACGTTTCCTATACTTGGGGCGATACCCAACGGATAAATCGCTGGCGCCGCCTGATGCAAAGCCGGGAGGTGCACACCCGCGACAGCTTTATGGAAGCGCAACTGGACACGGTGTCCTATACGGCGCGTGCCTTGCTCCCATTGATTGGCGCCGATCTGTGGTTTACCGGCAGCGCCGCAGAGGAAGGAACCCGGGAACGCCAACGTCAGATCGCCCTGTCATTATTGTCTGAATGGAACGGTGAGATGAACGAGCATCTCCCTGAGCCCCTGCTCTATGCCGCTTGGCTGCGGGCGCTACAGTCGCGTTTGATCGCCGACGATCTGGGCCCACTGGCAGAGGCCTTCACCCTGGTCGACCCTCTGTTTATTGAGCGTGTCTACCGCGATGTGGAGGGGGCCAGTAGTTGGTGCGATGTGCGCCAAAGCGCGCCCCTGGAAAGCTGTACGCATATGGCGCAACTGGCCCTGGATGATGCACTGATCTGGATCGAAGAGCGTTATGGCCCTGCCCTAGAATCTCTGCGCTGGGGCGATGCACACCAAGCGACCCAAGACCACGAAACCTTGGGAAAAATACCCGTTCTTCGTTTCTTCGTGAACATCCGTCAATCGACCAGCGGCGGTGACAATACCCTACAGCGTGGGCTGACCTCTGGACAGGACCCAAACCCGTTCCACAACATCCACGCAGCGGGCTATCGGGGGGTCTATGATTTTGCAGATCCTGACAGCTCGTTGTTTATTCTGGCAACCGGTCAGTCCGGCCATTTTCTATCCCGCAACTACGATGACATGGCGCAGCTTTGGCGGCGTGGCGAATATGTTCCGATGTCATTGGACGAAGACCTGGCCCGTGCAGCGGCTGTCGGCATCACAACAATCACCCCAAGGAACTAGCCCTCATGCAGGAGCTTGCCACACCGCTTATCGTTCTGGGACTGTTATTTTTTGTTGGATTGGCCGCAGACCGGATCGGGCGGCAATTGCGCCTGCCGCGGGTGACGCTCTTGCTGGCCTTTGGCCTGATGGTGGGCCAGGCCGGATTTGACCTGCTGCCAAGCGTGATTACCGAACTCTACCCGGTTGTGGCAATAGTCGCGCTCAGCGCTGTCGCGGTTTTGCTGGGGAGCTCGCTCTCGTTGGAAAACCTGCGTGGCCATGGGCGGGTCGTAATTATCGTTTCCCTATCAGTTGTTCTGATGACCCAGGCAGTGGTTACCATTGGGCTCTGGGGCTTTGGCCTGCCCTTGGCCCTTGCACTGGTACTGGGCGCGCTCGCCACAGCCACCGATCCAGCGGCAACTTATGATGTGATTGATCAATCCGGACAGGACACGGCCTTTACCAAACGGCTTAAGGGCTTGGTGGCCATTGACGATGCCTGGGGGCTCTTGGCCTTTAGCCTATCTATGCTTGCCCTGCGCCTGTTTGGCGATAGCGCGCAGGCAGTCTCCCCCCTGCTTACTGCCACTTATGAACTTGGCGGATCTGTTGCCTTGGGCGTTGCAATCGGTTGGCCTGGTGCCATCCTCATTGGACGGTTCTCAGAGGGGGAACCCCTCAGGATCGAGGGATTGGGACTGGTGTTCCTTACCGCAGGCTTGTCGCTCATGCTGGATCTATCCTATCTGATCGCCGGCATGACCGTGGGAGCAGTCATCGTCAATCACGCCCGCCACAACAGCCGGGCCTTTGCCGAGGTCCGCAGTATTGAATGGCCTTTCTTGATCATCTTCTTTGTTCTGGCCGGCGCCTCCCTGGACTCCAAGGCGCTTTTGTTGGCTGGTGGTGCAGGCCTGGCCTATGCCCTGTTCCGCATATTGGGGCGTGTGCTGGGTGGTTGGATTGGCGGCAACCTGGCACAGGCGCCAAAACAGGAAAGCCGACTTTATGGCGCAGCGATGCTGCCACAGGCAGGTGTTGCGATCGGCATGGCTCTCGCCGCCTCTGAACAACTGCCGGCTTATGCCGATCAAATCACTGCACTGGCCATTGGAACAACCGCAGGTTTCGAACTCATCGGCCCGCTTGTGACCGCCTTGGTGCTGTCACGCCAGAGCAGCAAAAAGGGCACCTAACCCGCATAAAACAACAAGCGCGAGGTTGCCCCCGCGCTTGTTTCTTCCCCAGTCTGTCGCGCCAACTACAGCGCTTTAAACTGGGCCTTTTGCTTATCGGTCCAACGGACGGTCAGGGCAAATCCCTCTTCGCCCTGCTCTTCATTGGTCACAACATCCTGTTGAAACAGCCAGGCCCGCTCCTTGCCCTGTGCAAAGGAAAGCGTGAACTCTTCAACGTGGCGCACGCCTTCCAGTTTGAGCGCGACATCATCCAGCAGCGCCTCGATTCCCTCACCGGTAAGCGCGGAAATTGCGTGAATACCTTCTTCGCGCGCAGCCCGCTGACGACGCGCCTCAGCGACATCCTCGGGCAACTGGTCGAGCTTATTCCAAACCTCAATCTGGGCCCTGGTTTCATCGACTCCCAGCGTCGACAAAATGGCGGCAACATCATTGGCCTGGTTTTGACTGTCTTCATGGCTGATATCGCGGACATGCAGGATGACATCCGCCGCCAAGACTTCTTCCAGCGTGGCCCGGAAAGCCGCAACCAGTTCAGTGGGCAAATCCGAGATAAAGCCTACCGTATCAGACAGAATAATCTCGGGGCCATCCGGCATCTCGACCCGGCGCATGGTAGGGTCCAATGTGGCAAACAGCATATCCTTGGCCATCACCTCGGCCCCAGTCAAGCGATTGAACAGCGTCGATTTTCCGGCATTGGTATAGCCCACCAGCGCCACAATCGGGAACGGGATCTTTGCCCGCGCCGCCCGGTGCAGGCTACGCGTCTTCACCACTTTGGCCAGTTGTCGGCGCAGGTTGACCAATTGATCATCAATCGCCCGTCTGTCCGCCTCGATCTGGGTTTCGCCGGGTCCGCCGACAAATCCCAATCCCCCGCGCTGGCGCTCCAAATGGGTCCAGGCCCGAACCAGACGGGTCCGCTGATAGCTGAGCGCCGCCATTTCGACCTGGAGAACACCCTCGCGTGTTCGGGCCCGATCTGAGAAGATCTCGAGGATCAGACCGGTACGGTCGAGAATTTTGACCTTCCAGGCTTTTTCCAGATTGCGCTGCTGCACCGGCGAGACCGGTCCATCAATCAAAACAAGATCGACCTCATTACTGTGCAGCAGGTCTTTCAGCTCTTCGATTTTACCCGAGCCAAACAGCATCCCCGCATGGGCCTTAGGCAGGCGCACAACGGTGGAGCCAACCACGTCAAGATCAGGCAACGCCTCGGCCAAGGCAACACCTTCCGCCAAAGCGGGTTCAGCAGGGCGACGCCCCTGGTCAGATTTAATATCCGGATGTAACACCCAGGCGCGGGTGCGGATCCTGTCGTGCTCCATCAAGAGGCGTCTTCGCCTTCGTATAGGCTGATCGGCTGAGCCGGCATAATGGTAGAGATCGCGTGTTTGTAGACCAGTTGTGACTGGCCATCACGGCGCAACAGCACACAGAAATTGTCAAACCAGGTGATAACACCCTGCAGTTTGACCCCGTTAATCAGGAAAATTGTTACTGGAACCTTGGTTTTGCGAACGTGATTGAGGAAAGCATCCTGCAAATTCTGTCTGTCCGAAGCCATATTGTTTTCTTTCGCCTTTGTTCTTGCGGCACGTTGCGGACCAACACACCATATTATTTACGACTATGGACGCAGATTTTGACAGTTTCCAGCCGAAAAACGCTCCATCCACCCAGAGGTTAGTCACGATTGCCTAGCTGCGCCAGAAATTTGGCGACAAAAGCGCAATGATCGCCAAGGTTTCAAGCCGCCCCAGCACCATTGCAAAGCACAGGATTAGTTTAGCCACAGGCGCGAGCCCCGTCAGCACAATAGGGCTATTGCCAGCGATTTCAGTCAAGGGACCGGTGGTCGATAGCGAGGCAATGGCCAAAATCAGCGATTGTTCAAAATCACTGCCCACAGCCGAAAGCGCAGTTGAGATCAGTGCAAGCGACAAAGCAAACAGCATGAAAAATACCCAGGCAACAAAGGCCCCATTCCTCTGAATGCGCTTATTGCCACTGCCCTCGCCGCTCACAGAAGAGGGATGCACCAAGCGTTCCAGTTCGCGCATCCCATTTAAGTAAAGCGCGTAGACCCGCAACAGTTTCACCCCGCCCGCAGTTGTTGCCACCCCGCCGCCAATCACCGAAAGCCCCAGCAAGATCATTCCAGGCGTCTGCAACCCCGACCATGCCCGCGTGGTCTCCCAGTCAGCGCTTTCAAAACCGGTGGTGGACAAAAAGGACATCACCGTAAAAAGCATCCCCCAAAGGGATCGAAGCGCCTGTAGCGGTTCGGAATGGGCCCCGACCTCAAATGCCTCTAACCAATGCCAAAACAGCAACAGAACCGGCATCCCCACGAGGATCAATATCCCGGTTCGAAACTCTGGGTCCTTGTCCAGCCTTCCCGACCCCACAGTGACTGTGTCATTGGAAAAGGTCAGCCGGGACAAGGCAAAGAACATAAACAGAAACATCACCATTTCGCCGCCAATTCCACCGGTGCCCTTATCGACACCGCCAACCGCCGAAATCCCCGAGGTTGACAAGGTCGACATGGCGTGGCTGGCCCCAACCAGCGGGGTCTCACCGGTGATCATCAGCAAAATCCATAGCGCGAGGGTAAGTCCACCGTAGACCGGACCAAGCGTCCGCGCGATCTCGATCAAACGTCGTTTGGGATCAGCATCTTGTATTTGCGAAGGCGTCGCGGTCCCGCCGCCGGGCTCACCTCGGGCTGTCACCTCAAAGCCACCAAGGGACAGCGGTGCCAATACCGCAGAAGCCGAGATCCACATCAGCAGCCCGCCGAGCCAGGCCACAATGGCGCGCCACAGATGCAGACTTGGCGGCAGCCTACCAGGATCGGCAAAAATGTCAGCGCCCGTGGTGGTCACAGCGCTGACCATATCAAAATAAGCGTTCAGAAAACTTGTGTTGCGCAGTGACTCCTGCACTGGAATCGCCAGAAAGAGTGGCAGGATCACAAAGGTCGCCAAGAGCGACAGCAACTGCCCAGGCATGCCATAACGCGGCACTCGATTGCCCAGCGATAACCCTGCAAGGGTGACCAGGAACAGGCCCAGAATACCCGTATAGAAAAACGCCCGCGAGGTTGGATGATCATCCAGGATCAGCGCATGGGTTGCTGGGATCCACATGGCCAAAGAGGCAATGCTCCAGATCAACAGAAACAGCGGCAAACGCAAAAGCCGGTTGGGTGTCTTATTGCGGCGTGCCATCCTAGAAATAGTCGATGGAGACCTGCATCAGACGCTCCACTTCGGGCACATCATCTGCCATGGCAAAGAGCGCGATCACATCGCCTGTCTCGATTTTCAGCCCGCCGGTTGGGCGCAGCACTTCACCGCCCTTTCGTACCGCCCCCACCAGAACGCCCTCTGGAAAGTCAATATCGCGGATCGCCTTCCCGGCCATGGGCGAGGTGCTCATAACCTCGGTCTCAATCACCTCGGCTTCTGCATCGCCGATACTATAGACCTGACGCACCCGCCCATAGCGGATGTGACGCAGAATGGAGCTGACGGTGGTGGCACGGGGGTTGATGAAAGCATCAATTCCCAAAGGCGACAGCAACGGCAAGAGGGTTGGATCGTTGATCAGCGCAATTACAAAGGGGCAGCCCTCGGCCTTGGCCCGCACGGCAGCCAGCATATTGGTCTTGTCATCATCGGTCACAGCCAGCATCGCATCTGCGCGATCAATCCCCGCCTCGATCATCAGTGAGCGATCCAAGCCATCCCCATTGAGCACAATGGTGCGCTCCAGCGCCTCAGCCGCATGTTCGGCACATTTCCGGCTTTTCTCAATCATCTTGGCGCGGATTCGGCTGGTCCCGCTCTCCAACGCCTTGGCGACTTCCAGCCCCACGTTTCCGCCACCGACAATCACCACTCGGTCCTGACGTTTTTCAACCTTGCCAAAGACTTCTATGGTGCGGTTCACATCATCTGCATGGGCAAAGACGTAGCAACTGTCGCCCACAAACAACTGGTCCCCCGGTTCAGGCGCAAACAGTGACCCTTCGCGGCGCACCCCCACAACGATCGCCCGCAGGGTCGAGAACAAATCGGTAAGCTGCCGCAGAGGGGTATTCACCACGGGGCAATCTTCATCGATGTGGATCCCCAGGAGTTGGGCCCCCCCTTCCATGAAGATCTCGGTGTCAAAGGCCGCTGGCGCCGACAGCCGTTGCATCGCCGCAGCCGCCACTTCGCGTTCAGGGCTGATCACCACGTCAATGGGCAAATGTTCACGGCGGTACAGATCGGAATAGATCGCGGTCAGATAGCTGCGGGCTCTGAGCCGTGCAATCTTGCGCTGGATCGAAAAGACCGAATGGGCCACCTGACAGGTGACCATATTGACTTCATCGGAGTGGGTGGCCGCAATGATCATATCAGCGTCGCGCGCCCCTGCCCGGTCCAACACATCCGGATAGGACGCAAATCCCGCCACCCCCTGCACATCCAATGTATCCGTCGCACGGCGCACCAGTTCTGGGTTGTTGTCAACGACAGTGACATCGTTTTGTTCCGCAGAGAGATGGCGCGCAATCTGCCAGCCAACCTGGCCTGCACCACAGATAATAACTTTCATGCCACAGTCCCCTGGCCGCGATTATTGGGCGACATTTCGCCAGATTTGAATGCCAGAAGCCATCAGGGGGGTCAAATCAATTGTAACGCCTCTCCTTATACGGCACCCTTGCACTATGATGAAAACTCACATCGCCTGCGCATTTTCACTTGTCTTTCTGGGGCTTGCCGCCTGCGGCCCGCTGCCGGTCTATTACAAGACAGGCAGCGACCAAACCCGAACCAACAGCGATACGCTGACCTGCGAGGTCAAAGCCCTGAAAGAGGCGCCTGTCGCCAATCAAATCCGCCAACGCCCGCCCGTCTATTATCCGGGCAGAAGCCATTGCAATAGCGCTGGCAACTGTTGGACCAGCCCCGGTTACTGGGTCGATGGCGGCACCTACACGGTGGATGTGAACCAGGGGTTGCGTCGCCAACTAGTGCAGAACTGCATGACGCAAAAAGGCTATCGTCGCCTGGAACTTCCGCGCTGTACCAAAGAGCAAATCGCCCTACTGCAATCCCAACCAAAATCCTCGCGGAGCGCCGGAGGGCTGCCGGCCGAGGCCTGCGCTGTCCGGCAAAGCAACGGCAATACCGTTATTCTCCCGCCTCTCTAGAACGCGGCACCCTGAGGGCGGAAGCCTACGCTTGGCGGGGCATGAAAATGGCCCCGCTAGGGGGCCATGATGTGACATAGGGTCTCCCAAAATCACCATCAGAATCGACAGCAAACTCCTGGAGCCTCAAGGGGCCAATGGTCTGAAGCCTCAGACCATGTCCTCTTCCTTTTCGACATGGGCAATGCGTGCCCCGGTTTTATTGGAGGTCACAACCCCCAGAGATTTCAACTTACGATGCAGGGCGGAACGTTCCATCCCGACAAAGGAAGCTGTCCGACTGATATTGCCACCAAATCGGTTGATCTGCGTCAGCAGATACTCTCGCTCGAAAGCTTCGCGCGCCTCGCGCAATGGCAGGGTTGCTAGGGCACCAGACAGCACCACCCGGCCCTCTTCCACGACCTTGTCCTCTTCACGCGGCAAGTCCTTTGCCTCAATCGGCCCGGTGCCATCGCCAAGGATCAATACCCGCTCCACCATGTTCTTGAGCTGGCGCACGTTGCCTGGCCAGGTCATGGTTTGCATCAACGCGACAGCCTCATCCGCCAAGGCACGCAGCGGCAATCCCTGGCTTTCATTGAACTGAGCGATAAAATACTCCGCCAATTGCGGGATATCCTCGCGCCGATCCGCCAGTGAGGGCACATTGATCGGCACCACATTCAGGCGGTGATAAAGCTCCTGGCGGAACCGGTCTGCATTGATCTCCGCCTCAAGATCCTTGTTGGTGGCCGAGATCACGCGCAAATCTACGCGCACTTTGTCATTGCCTCCAACACGTTGGAACTGTTGATCCACCAATACCCGCAAAATCTTTGACTGAGTGCCCAGCGGCATGTCTGCAACTTCATCAAAGAAAATCACACCGCCATGGGCCTGTTCCAGCAAGCCAGGTTCGACACCGCGCTCAGAGCTTTCGCGGCCGAACAGCACTTCTTCCATGCGGTCAGGCTCAATTCCGGCACAGCTCACCGTGACAAAGGGTGCAGAAGAACGCGCAGAATTCAGATGGATATAACGCGCTGCGATCTCTTTACCGCTGCCAGCCGGACCACTGAGCATCACCCGGCCATTGGATTTTGTGACCTTATCCAGTTGGCCAACCAACCCACGAAAAGCGGCTGAAGATCCCACCATTTCGGAGCTACCGGTTTCCTTCCGCCGCAGATCAGTGTTTTCGCGGCGCAGTTGTGACGCTTCCATAGCGCGGCGGATAACCACCATTAACTGGTCAATGTTAAAGGGCTTTTCAATGAAGTCATAAGCGCCTTGTTTGATCGCAGCCACAGCGATTTCAATATTCCCGTGTCCAGAGATGATCACCACCGGCACCTCGGGGTTGTCCCGTTTCACGGTTTTGAGGATGTCAATTCCATCCATCTGACTGTCTTTGAGCCAGATGTCGAGAATGAGCAATGAGGGCAGTTCCTGGTTTAGCTGCGCCATGCAGTCTTCGGAATTCCCGGCCTTGCGTGTCGCATATCCTTCATCCTCCAGGATGTCAGAAATCAACTCGCGAATGTCACGTTCATCGTCAACAATCAAAATGTCACTCATGTCAGACCTGCTTTCACTGTATTCCGGTTCCTCTGCGCCGCGCTGGCAGCTGCGGGCAGACGTATAACGGCCATAGCACCACAATGCTGGTGCCCTTCAAAAATTGGTGCGTCCTCAAGCGAGAGAACACCACCATGTTCTTCGATAATCTTTTTCACGATCGGGAGCCCCAGTCCGGTGCCCTCGTTCCGCGTCGTTACATAGGGTTCAAACAACCGAGCGCGGTCCTCCGGTAAACCAATCCCATTGTCGGCAATGGTAATCTCATAGCCACCTGTCTGCGCCATGTGGAGCGAGATACGTATCTGCGGCTCCACCGGGGTATCGGGTTGTTTTGCTGTAAGCGTCTCGATCGCCTCACCTGCATTCTTGATAAGATTGGTCAGGGCCTGGCCAATCATGGTTGAGTCCAGATCCGCCCAAAACGGCTCTTGCGGCAGCTGCGCTGAAATGGCGACCTCTGGTTGGCCAGTCTGTTGCAGGGTCACGGCATCTCGCACCAGTGCAACCAGATCCTCCTCATGCCGTTCAGGTTCAGGCATACGCGCAAATTTGGAAAACTCATTGACGATCCGGCGTAGATCATTTGTCTGACGGACAATCACGTCGGTCATGGATTGCAACTTGTCACTGTTTTCCTCTCCCAGCATTGGGGCGAATTTGCGTTTAATCCGCTCCGCACTTAACTGGATGGGGGTGAGTGGGTTTTTGATCTCGTGGGCGATCCGCCGTGCCACGTCACCCCAGGCCGCCATCCGTTGGGCGCTCACCAGGTCGGTCACATCATCAAAGGCCACAACGTAGCCCTCAAGCTTGCCATCATCACCGCGGCGCAACGACATGCGCACCAGCAGGTTTTCCAATCGACCCTGGCGGGTCACTTTGATTTCTCCCTGCTCTGCCTCACCACCGCTTGTGACCAATGTCTCAAACAGCGGCCCGAACTCAGGGATCGCAACCGAAAGCGCCAGTGTCTGCTGATCCTCATGCCAATCCAAAAGCCGTTCTGCCGAGCGGTTCACAAAGGTAATTCTCCCCTCATCATCCAGACCAACAACGCCCGACGTGACCGAGGACAAAACAGAATCAAACAGGCGCCGACGCCGTTCAATCTGATTGGTGTTCTCCAACAAGGTCGCTCTTTGCGCCCGCAACTCGCGGGTCATCTGGTTGAAGTAATGGCCTAATTGTGAGATCTCATCACCGCCGTGTTCTTCGGGGACGCGGACATTCAAGTCACCGCCCCCCACCCGCTGCGCCGCAACGGTCAGCCGACCAACCGGGCGCGACAAACGTTCCGCAAACCAGATCCCCAGCCACATCGCCGCCAAAATGAGGATCAGTGCAAAGCCGATGTACAGAATGCCAAATTCAAACAGAACCCGACCGCGTTCTTTTTCAAGCTGTTGATACAGCAGCGCGGTTTCTTTGGTCTCGTCCAACAGGTTCAACAGTGCCCCATCGACATCGCGGCTTATGTACAAGAACCGATCAACAAATGCCTCCAGCCGGACAAGAGCGCGAAACTCGTTGTTGTCCCAATCCTGGATGATACTCAGCCCTTCTGAGCTGGCCTTTGCAAGATCATCGGCGCTGGGACGTTCAAAATCAAATTCATAGGAGCGCTCACCGCGGGCGCGAATACGGCCTGTGCCGTCAATGACATAGGCCTCACGCAGCCCGCGCTGGATCTGCAATTGCCCCTGTGTCAGGACCTGCCGCAATTCGGCATCGTTGATATAGTAGCTGCGGCTGCGGCTCTGATCCAAGAACCGTGACAAGGCCTGGGCATCAGTGGTTATATCCCGACGTTGCTCTTCTTGATACGCTTCAGCCGCAGCAAGCGAGCTGCCGATCACCTGATGCACCCGTTGGGAAAACCACCCCTCAAGCCCGACATTCACGGTAAGCACCGCAAAAACAGCAACGATCACGGTTGGCCCCAGCGCCAAAAAGCCAAAGGCGCCAATCAGCCGCAAATGTAGGCGAGATCCCGCCGATTTAGAGCGGCGCGCCGCAAACAAACGCACGATCTGGGTAAGCACCAAGGCAGCGATGGCCATGATGTAAACCATATCGGCGAGCAGAATCACGCGCAGCGGTCTGGAAGAGGCGCCATGGCCGAGCGGACCAAAAATCAGGAAGGTCAGCAGTGCCAGAAGCGGCCCCAAAAGGACCATTCCCAGCGTGCCAATATTGCGGGCCTGGCGCGTTTTGCGCCAGCGGTCCAAAGCCATCAAGGGGCTCTGCCCGGTCCAAAGTAGTGACTTTTGAGCCACGTAACACCCTCATTCTGATGTGTGGCCATCCCAGCCAACCGCCATATCTCGCGGTTATCACCAGAAAGCAACGGCGATGACCACAGTGATGTGGCGATATTACATCAGTTTGCGGCGGCGTGTCACCTCTATATCCAAATCTGTAATTTTCTTTCTGAGGGTATTTCGGTTGATGCCCAAAAGCTCGGCGCATTTGGCCTGATTTCCGCCCGTTGCAGTCAGCGCAATCTCGATCAAGGGGGCTTCGACTTCACGCAAGATCCGCGCATAGAGCCCGGGAGGCGGCAGAATGTCCCCATGCAGATCGAAATACCGCTGCAAATGGCGCGCCACCGAATCTGCGAGCTTCTCATTGACAGTTCCGCCAATAATCGGCCCAGCCTCAGTCTGAGGTCCAAGCGCGGCCGCGACTTCTGATCTGGTGATCTCCTCGCTATGGGCCGTCAGCGCCAGGCGCCGCACCAGGTTTTCCAATTGCCGAACATTGCCCGGCCAGGCGCAGTGGCGCATCATCTCGGTAGCCTCTTCGCTAAACCGCCGATGAGGTGCGCCGTCATTTTCGGCCCTCATCAGGAAATGTGCGGACAACAGAGAAATATCTTCGACCCTCTCGCGCAGGCTCGGCACCCGCAGCTCGGTTCCGGAAATTCTGTAGTACAGATCCTGACGCAGCGCGCCACTTTCCATTTCAGTCGCCGGATCTTTTTGACTGGTCGCCATGATACGTGGTGCATGGGTTCCTGGAGAATCCATCATCCGAACCAACCGCGCCTGTGCCTCATCTGGCAGATCGATCAACTCATCAATCAACAGAGTTCCGCCCTTAACCTCTGAGAGCAGCCGGGCAGGCCCCTCGAGTGCCATAAGATCACTTTCCGATGCAGTGACAAAAGGAAGGGTTCTGCGATCGGAGAAATCATGTACTGCCCGTGCAATGAGGGATTTTCCGGTACCGCTCTCGCCGGTGATCATCAGCGGCATATCGGTATTCATCACCCGCGCTATCAACCGGTACAGGGCCTGCATAACCTCGGTCCGTCCCACCAGCGGCAGATCTTCGGGGCGTTCTTCCTCAACCACGTTCGAACTGCTGGGGGACTTACGCGCATCAGCCATGGCCTTGGCCGTGCGTTTCATCAGTTCTGGCAGATCAAAAGGTTTCGGCAAATAGTCATAGGCTTCAGCCTCGGCGGCCTTAATCGCGGTCATGATGGTGTTTTGCGCTGAAATCACGATAACCGGCAGGCCAGGCCGATCCTGCGCAATCTTTGGCAGCATCTCCAGACCGTTGCCATCAGGCATGACCACGTCGGAAATCACCACATCGCCTTTTCCCTCAGCCACCCAACGCATGAGGGTCGTCAACGAGGAGGTTGCATGCACCCGGCACCCAGCCCGGGTCAATGCCTGCGTCAGCACGGTGCGAATAGTGCGGTCGTCATCTGCGACAAGAACGGTACCGTCCATGGGTTAAATCTCCTGCGTTTCTGCGTCTTTTGGTATTCGGGACAAGGAAAGCCGGAACACGGTGCGTCCCGGCACCGAGTCAACTGAGATCCAGCCATTGTGTTCAGCGATGATCTTGCTCACCAAGGCGAGCCCAAGCCCTGTGCCGTTTTCACGGCCAGAGACAAAGGGATCAAAAACATCGTCACGGATCGAGTCTGGCAAGCCAGGGCCATCGTCGATTACCTCGATCTGCAGAGGTAGCAGCTTGCCCGTTCCGTCACTCCGGCGCATTCTAAAGGAATGCTCATAGTAGCTGCGAATGCTGATGGTGCCCCCCGTTGGAGAGGCCGCCTCTGAAGCATTCTTGAGCAGGTTTAACACCACCTGAAGCAATTGATCGGCATCCCCCCAGGCCAGCGGCAGCGAGGGATCATAGTCTTCGATAATGGTCATATGGGCGCCAAAGCCGAGCAAAGCCGAGCGCCGCGCCCGGTCCAGAACGTCATGGAGGTTTACCGGCTTGAACTGGGGTTCGCTCAAATTTCCGAACTGTTCCACCTGATCAAGCAGCTTAACGATACGACGGCTTTCGCTGACAATTAGATCTGTAAGTTCAACATCTTCCCCAGTGAGGTTCATGCTCAAGAGCTGGGCCGCTCCGGTGATACCAGCAAGCGGATTCTTGATTTCATGGGCCAGCATTTCAGCCATGCCTATAGCCGATTGCGCCGCTGATTTGGCAGAATGGTTCTGCGTCATCCGCGCCGCCAACTCACGCGGGGAAAGCAGCAACAACATCTCCCCCTCTTGGCCCTGTACAGGCGCGACCTGAACCCCACATTGCAACGGTGCCCGCCCCCGCGAGCCCACGTCTATGTCGTTCACGAAAAGAGGCGTCCCTTGGGTCCGGGCGCGCTCAAACGAGGCCTCAATGGGGGCATCAATAGCGATCTTTTCCCAGAGCGGCTGGTTCAGCAATCCCCGACGGGAGGTGTTCAAAAATCCCTCGGCGGCAGAATTGGCATCCAGAATACGGTTGTCAGGGCCGATCAGAAAGGCGGGAATCGGGAGCGAGGCCCAAAGTGCGGTGTCCGAAATCATGCGGCTCCCTTTCGTAGAGAAGAGGACAAGGCATCAGGCAAGAGCCGTAGTACCTCGGTTGGGGATTTCTCGGTCAAAATAGCGCGCCGCAAAGCGGCTGGCGTCTGGGCCTGATCCATGTACCAGCCCAAATGCTTCCGGGCGACGCGCAGGCCCAGATCGCCGCCATAAAAGCCCAACATCGCCTCGTAATGCTTTGAAACCATGTCGATAAGATCATCACCTTCGGGAATGGCAGGTGCCGCACTGCCCCAAAGGTCGCTGGCGACCTGTGCCAGGAGCCAGGGCTTGCCTTGGATGCCACGGCCGATCATCACCCCATCGGCACCAGAGCGCTCCAGGGCACTGGTCGCCGTTGCACTGTCAACGATATCGCCATTGGCCAGAACCGGAAGGCCCACCGCCTCTTTAACCGCACGGATAGCGGACCAATCCGCACGGCCTTTGTAAAACTGACAGCGCGTGCGACCGTGGATCGTGACCATTTGAATGCCCGCCGCCTCGGCACGGGCCGCAACGGAGGCAGCGTTCAGGCAATTGTCATCCCAGCCCAAGCGGGTTTTTAGGGTCACGGGAATATCCACGGCCTCGACCACCGCCTCAATCAGCGACAGGGCATGATCCGGCGTTTTCAACAGGGCAGAGCCAGAATAGCCGTTGGTCACTTTCTTGGCGGGACAGCCCATGTTGATATCAATCACGCGTGCGCCACGATCCGCGACCTGTCGCGCGGCCTCGGCCATCCAGCTGGCTTCGCGTCCCGCAAGCTGCACTGCGGTGTTTTCCACATCGGCGCTCAACTCGGCGCGTTCGCGCACACCAGGCTTGGACTGAACCATCTCCTGACTGGCCACCATTTCACTGACCATAAGCCCAACACCAAAGGACCGCACCAGATCGCGGAACGGGCGATCCGTGATTCCAGCCATGGGGGCCAGTGCGATAGGGGGGGTCAATGAAGTGGTTCCGAGGGTGAAGGACAACTGCCTAATCCTTGTGCGAGTGCGTGTTTTGTAACCGAAGCCCCCGGTATTGGACAATGAAACCGCCCTCTGCAAGGGGACAACTCCACCCACATGCCTAAATTTTAAGCAGCCATCCACAGGTGATTGCCTCTGGAACCGGCAGAACCTAAACAAATCCCAGCACAGACTTGGCACACTGCCCGGGCATTCCAGGCCAACGCACTGGCCTGAAAGACAGGACCAGAGTGACCCAAAATAATGAGGGCTTAATGAAGACAGCTGCCTTGATCGTTGCCGCCGGACGCGGCACCCGCGCCGGCGTCGGCCTGCCAAAGCAATGGCGCCCCCTTAGGGGTAAGCGCGTCATTGACTGGACAATCAATGCCTTTCGGGATGCAGGGATTGGCACCATCGTTCTGGTGCTGTTGGCCGAAGATCGTGAAGCCTGGGATAGCTTTGCAGACCAGAGCGACCTGATCCTGACCGCAGGCGGCCCAGAGCGTGCGATCTCTGTGCAAAATGGCCTGTCCACTCTGCGCGATCACGCAGAGCACCAGAGGCTGCCGATCTCAAAGGTGTTGATCCATGATGCCGCCCGCCCCTGCACCAGCCAGGCGCTGATCGCCGCCGTTATTGCCGCACTAGACCATGGCCCAGCCGCCGCCCCCGCCCTTGCGGTGACAGATGCACTCTGGACCGGTGCAAAGGGTATGGTTACAGGCACCCAAGACCGCTCTGGGCTCTTTGCCGCGCAAACCCCGCAGGGCTTCCGCCTCGATGCAATCCTGCAAGCCCATGCCCGGCATCCCGGCGGGGCTGCCGATGATGTGGAGGTTGCCCGGGAGGCTGGCCTGGAGGTTGCAATCATCGCCGGAGAGCCGGACAATATCAAAATCACTCGGCCCGAGGATTTTGCCCGCGCCGCCAAAATATTAGAAACGGAAGATAAAATGAGTATCAGCCCCGACATCAGACTGGGCAATGGCTACGACGTGCATCGTTTTGGCCCCGGTGACAGCGTCATCCTTTGCGGGGTCGAAATCCCGCATGATCGCAGCCTTCAGGGCCACTCAGATGCAGATGTGGGTATGCACGCGGTAACAGATGCGATCTATGGCGCCCTTGCGCAGGGCGACATCGGCCAGCACTTCCCGCCCTCAGATCCCCAGTGGAAAGGCGCCGCAAGCGAGATCTTTCTGCGCCATGCCGCTGAACTGGCGCGTGAGATGGGGTTTCAGATATCCAACGTTGATTGCACTCTGGTCTGTGAATATCCAAAAATCGGTCCCCGGGCAGAAAAGATGCGCAGCGTGATGGCAGAGATTCTGGGGATTGACCCCACCCGCGTGTCGATCAAGGCCACCACCTCTGAACGGCTGGGCTTCACCGGGCGCAGCGAAGGTATTGCCGCGCTGGCGACTGCGGCCCTGGTGAAACCATGACCCTGGCCGCAATGATTGCCACCGTCGGCGGTGTAGGGTATCTCCGCCCGGCTCCGGGCACCTGGGGCTCCCTGGTGGCCCTGCCCATGGCCTATGCCCTGCACCAGCTTGGCGGCTTTCCCCTGCTGGCCCTGGCCACGGTGATCTGCACCGGGCTTGGCATCTGGGCAACAGCGGAAATGACAAGAGGTAAATCCGATCACGACCCGTCAGAAATTGTCATCGACGAAGTCGCCGGGCAATGGCTGGCCATCTGGGCGATCTCCTATCCAGCCTGGGCCAAAGGGATTGAGATCACCGCGCT
Organism: Roseobacter sp. MED193; assembly: GCF_000152965.1. GTDB lineage: Bacteria > Pseudomonadota > Alphaproteobacteria > Rhodobacterales > Rhodobacteraceae > Pseudophaeobacter. The sequence continues at coordinate 417,574 of NZ_CH902583.1, forward strand.
CTGGCCCGGCTGGATTGCCGCCTTTGTACTGTTCCGCCTCTTCGACATTTGGAAACCTGGGCCCGTGGGCTGGGCCGATGGCAAAGAGGGCCCCGTCGGGGTAATGATGGATGATGTCATTGCCGGGCTGCTGGCGGCTATTGGTGTCGTCCTGCTCGCCGGTTTCAGCCACGGGGTACTAGGTCTATGAGTCACACTCTCTCACAATCACCGCCGGACTTAACGCTCGATATCGCGAATCTCATTGCTCTGGCGACCCAACTAGGCCTCACCATGGCAACCGCTGAAAGCTGTACCGGCGGCTTGGTTGCGGCGGCCCTGACCGATGTTCCCGGCTCCTCTGCGGTCTTGGACCGCGGCTTTGTCACCTATTCCAACCGCGCCAAGCAAGAGATGCTAGGCGTCAGCCCTGCAACGCTTGACGCCTATGGCGCTGTCAGCGAAGAGGTCGCTGCGGAGATGGCACAGGGTGCCCTAAACCAAGCACAGGTACACCTAGCAGTGGCAATTACAGGCATCGCCGGTCCAGGCGGGTCCGGACTCAAGCCCGAAGGTCGGGTCTGTTTCGGCCTAGCCAGAACAGGCCAAAAGGTCATGGTCGAAACCATCGAGTTTGGCGCCCTGGGGCGTGACCGCGTGCGGGCCAAGAGCTGTGCACATGCGCTTTTACTGCTGCAAAATTCGACTTTGCAAATCGAGCGCATTTTAGGCAACGGCAGTCAAATTACGCCTATTCTTTAATCACTTTTACAAAAGCCCATGTTTTTGGCGCTTTTGACCCACGTGACGCTTTTTTCCTCACTTCAGATCAGGTCTGTGATCCACCAACCACGCAAGCGGGATGGAAGGACGACCCCATGAATGGAGCTGATACAGCTTGGATCATTGTAGCAACGGCCCTTGTGCTGTTTATGACTCTGCCAGGGCTTGCCCTGTTTTACGGCGGCTTGGTGCGTGCACGAAATGTGCTCAGCGTCTTTATGCAATGCTACGCAATTGCCTGTTTGATGAGCATTCTCTGGCTCGCCTTTGGCTACACCATTGCCTTTGGTCCCGGCGAGAGCGGCTATTGGGGCGGGCTAGACAAGATGTTCCTCAACGGGGTCACCGCAGATAGTCTCAGCGGCACCCTGCCCGAGATCCTGTTCTTTGCCTTTCAGATGACCTTTGCCATCATTACTCCGGCCCTGATTGTGGGCGCCTATGTGGAACGGGTTGGCTTTGCCTTTGTACTGACCTTTTCAGGGCTTTGGATGCTGCTGTGCTATGCCCCCGTGGTGCATTGGATCTGGGGCGGCGGCATTATGGCAGATGGCGGCATCTTTGGTGAGGTCGGCGTCAAGGATTTTGCCGGTGGAATCGTGGTGCATGAAACCGCCGGTCTGGCAGCCCTGATCATCGCCATCTTCCTTGGACCACGCAAGAACCGCACAACCCCACCGCATAACCCCGGTTATGTGGTCATCGGGGCTGCAATGCTCTGGGTTGGCTGGTTCGGCTTCAATGGTGGCTCGCAGTTGGCCGCTGATGGCGGTGCCGCCATGGCCATCACCGTCACCCATCTGTCAGCCGCCGCCGCTTCGCTGACCTGGGCGCTGTGGGAAAAGATCAAATACGGCAAGGCTTCGGTTGTGGGTCTGGTCACCGGCACCATCGCAGGCCTCGCCTCGATCACCCCGGCCAGCGGCTTTGTTGGCCCCGTTGAAGCGCTGATCATCGGCGGTATCGCTGGTATCCTGTGTCAGGAGCTGGTGAATCTGGTCCGCAACAAGCTGCATATCGACGACACCCTGGATGTCTTTGCCGTACACGGGGTTGGCGGGATTTTTGGCACCGTGATGATCGCAGTCTTTGGCGAAGCCAGCTGGTTTGCGCAATTGGGCGCCCTGGCAGTGGTTGGGATATTTACCACCGTTGTCACCATCGCCCTGATCAAAATCGTCGGTGCCTTCACATCGCTGCGCGTTGATGTTGAAACCGAAACCAATGGGCTGGACATCTCTGTTCATGGCGAACGCGCCTACGACATGACGAGCTAAACAAAGTGTCACGCCCGATCAGCGGGCACACCACACAGATGCCACCACTCACGCGGCATAGATGCATTTCGGTGCATTGGCGGGCGCCCCAGACCGAGGGGCGCCCGCTTTGTATTCTGCCCACATGGCCGAGATCAAAAATGTGCGGCGATATCTGCAGCTGATCCGCTGCCCTGCAGCATGGCCCACAGCGCGGCGCTGCGTTCCGCACCGATCAGAGCCTGGACCTTCCCCATCAGCCGCTCTTGGCGCAGCTCATAGGCCACTGGCGTTTGCAAGTCATGGCTGGCCTCCAGGCGTCTACCGTCACGACGGACCAAGGTCACATAGGCCTGCGTCTCAGTGAGGCTTTCGTCGGCCTGCACATGGATCAAATCGCGCAGCCCAACCAGCCGTGGATCCCGGCACAGCGCAGCACTGTAGCTGTCCAGCCGCGCGGTATCTTTGCCAAGTGCCTGCAAGGCCAACACGGTGCGATAAGAGAATTTGGCCCCAAGTCCAGTCTCTGGCGCAGTCTGATTGCACACGGTCATCCAGCGCGGATGGGTCCGCACCGTCAGACTGGCGATTTCAGGCGCGGCCAGATCCAGGCTGCGCGCCGCTTCCAGTGCCGCATGCAGCCCATGGCAACAGGCGTGAAATTTATGGCTGATCTCTTCGCACAGCCAGACCCGCCCCAGATCCTGCAGGGCTGCATCCCTATTGCCCTCGCCGTGATGGGTGCCGCCAAACCCCAGAGCCCCCTCTAGGGCCTCCGGGTTTGCCTCGAATCCCGCTGCAACCAGCTGGGCCACTTCGACCCCGGCGGTGGCGGCAAGGCCTGCGTTATAGGGTTTGCCCATGGTGCCAAACTGCGCCTTCAGCCCTGCCGCGCGGGTGGCACACAGCCCCAGCGCCATTTCCATCTGCCCCGGTGTCAGTCCCAGCAAACGCCCTGACGCCGCCGTCGCGCCAAAGGCCCCGGCCGTGGCCGTCTGATGAAACCCCATTTGGTAATGAGACCTCCCCAGCCACACCCCCAACCGGATTGAGAGTTCCATGCCAAAAAGCGCGGCCTCGATGATCTGCGATACTGACCTGCCCTGAAGCTGACCAAGCGCAAAGGCCGCTGAAAACACTGCCACCGAGGGGTGGCCAATATGGGCAAAATGGGTATCGTCATAGTCCAGCGCATGCGAGATGGTGCCATTGGCCAGGGCGGCCATGCGCGCGGGAACAGCAGTGCCGCCAAACAGCGTTGCCTGCGCCGCGCCTGCCTCCGCCAAAGCCTGGGCGCGCAGGATCTGCGCAACTGGCTCCGTCACTCCGGCAATACCACAGGCCAGCCAATCCAGGGCCGAAAGCTGCGCCATCTTGAGAGCCGCGCTGTTGGGCCGGGTGTCAGAAATTGCAAAAGCGGCCAGCTGGCCCGTGAAAGTACTGCTCATCGTTCAGGCTTCCTGTGTTCAGGGCAGCCTAGCCGTATAGCTCAGCCGCGCGGCGCTCGAATGCTTTTACAATACGCTGCATCGCCTCGTTAAAGACAACCCCGATGATGCCCTGCAACACCGCATTTTTGAACTCAAAATCGACAAAGAAGCTCACATCACAGGTGCCATCCTCGCGCGGGGCAAAGCTCCAATTCGATTTCATATAGCGAAAGGGGCCATCCAGATATTCGGTGTCGATTTTCATATCATCGGCGAACAGCGTCACCCGGCTGCCAAAGCGCTCGCGGAACACCTTGAAGGAGATCACCAGATCCGCCTCCATGACCTCAGCCGTCCCTTGCTGACTACGGCTACGGATACGTGCAGCGGCACACCAGGGCAGAAACTTGGGATATTGCCCCACATCCGCCACCAGCCCGTACATCTGCTGTGCGGTATAGGGCATCTGGCGGTTTTCTGAGTGAACTGGCATGGGCGGCATCTATTTTCTTGCTATGATCGTGCCGCGTCATGTCCTATGAACGCGCGGGAATTTCAAGGGGTCAGACATGCCACAGCGTCCATATGTCATCGATGTGATGATTTCAGCCAAAACCATTGCAGCACGTATCGAAGAGCTGTGCGATGAAATCACAGAGGAATTTGGCAACACGGACAAACTGGTTGTTGTCGGCCTGTTGCGCGGCAGCTTTGTCTTTATTGCCGACCTGGTGCGCGAGCTGGACCTGCCGATTGAGGTCGATTTTCTCGAAGCGTCTTCTTACGGAGATGGCATGGAAAGCAGCCGAGAAGTTCGTATTCTCAAAGACTTGCGCGGCGCTATTGAGGGTCGTGACGTGCTGGTGGTCGAGGATATCGTCGATACTGGCCACACTCTGAACCATGTCACCAAACTGCTGGCAAGCCGAAAACCGGCGCGGCTGAAGTCCATCGCTTTGTTGGACAAACCATCGCGGCGTGAGGTGGATTTCCGTTCGGACTGGATCGGATTTGAAATCCCGGATGAATTTGTTGTGGGCTATGGCATCGATTTTGCGCAGCGCAACCGCAACCTGCCCTATATTGGCAAGGTCCGCTTTACCGACGAGTCATAAGCGCCCGCAACATCTCCCCTGCCCGCACCCCAACTGGAAACACCCAGATGACGGATCATTCAGGAAGCTGCCTCTGTGGCGCTGTCACGATTTTGGCGCAGGGCACGCCCGACCGGGTGGGGCTCTGCCATTGCCAGGACTGCCGCAAACACCATGGTGCGCTGTTTCATGCATCAGCCGTGTTTCAGGCGCAGGCCGTAACCGTGCAAGGGGAGACCAACAGCTATCAGGGCCGTCACTTCTGCCCCCGTTGCGGATCCTCAGTCTATTCCTGCAGCCCTGGCGAGATCGAGCTGCATCTGGGCATATTGGATCAGCCAGGCCGACTGATCCCAAGCTATGAATTGTGGTGCCTTCGCCGCGAAGCCTGGTTGCCAACATTCACTGGCACTCGGCGGTATTTACGTGACCGAGACAACACAGGCTAAAAACGGCGGGCACCACGTCCAGCGATATGGTGCCCATCGCAGACCCATGGTTGATTAGGCCAGACCCAGCTTGGCATTACGCGCGTCACGCAGGCGGGCAAAATCATCGCCAGCATGATACGAGGAACGCGTCAGCGGCGTGGCTGAAACCATATGAAAGCCCTTGCCATAGGCGGCCTTCTCATAGGATTTGAACTCATCCGGGGTCACAAAGCGATCCACAGCGTGGTGTTTCGGCGTCGGCTGCAGGTACTGGCCAATGGTGAGGAAATCAATATCCGCAGCGCGCATATCGTCCATCACCTGCCGCACGGCCTGTTCATCCTCACCCAGACCAACCATGATGCCAGATTTGGTAAACATCGATGGATCCAGCTCTTTCACCCGCTGCAACAGACGCAGGGAGTGGAAATAGCGCGCACCGGGGCGCACCTCGGGGTAGAGGCCAGGCACCGTTTCCAGATTGTGATTGAACACATCGGGGCGGGCCTCGATGATCTGCTCAATCACCGCCATATCACATTTGATGAAATCTGGCGTCAGGATCTCAATGGTGGTCTTGGGGCTGCGGTGGCGCACGGCGCGGATGGTCTGGGCAAAATGCTCTGCCCCGCCATCTGAGATATCGTCGCGATCCACCGAGGTGATAACCACGTGGTTCAGCCCCAGCTTCTGCACCGCATGGGCAACCCGGCCCGGCTCAAAGGCATCCAGATCCTCGGGCGGCTTGCCGGTGGCAATGTTGCAGAAGGTACAGGCGCGGGTGCAGACCTCGCCCATGATCATCATGGTTGCGTGACCCTGGCTCCAGCATTCGCCAACGTTGGGGCAGCCTGCTTCTTCGCAGACAGTCACCAGCCCATTGTCACGCATGATCTTATGGGTTTCCGCATAGCCCTTGCCGCCAGGGGCCTTGACCCGGATCCAGCTGGGTTTCTTTGGCTGGGCATTGTCCGGGCGATTTGCCTTTTCAGGATGCCGTTGCTCGGGAATTTTGAGATCACGCATGGTGGGTCCGCTTCTGGCCTATGTTTGTAGCTGACTTAGCACGTTCATTCCTTGACGTCACCGCGACATTGAAATTTCTGCCTTGCAGATAACGCATAGCATCAGTGTCTAAGGTCATTTGGTTCAAAAACCCTTTCTCTGTATCGGTGGTGCGCTCAATGACATGCCAGCACAATAGTTGGGCAATTTGTTCATATTTTCAACACACTCCACAAAAGGTGATGACAGTTTCGTAACAGCCCTCTGGAGTGGTTGCGCTCAATTTAGAACTATTATAAATGCCTGAAAAACTGGTTCATCATCCATGGAGTTGAAAGATGAAAGCTGGCGTAAAACTGCCCGACGTGACCTTTAAAACGCGCGTACGCGACGAAGCCGTGGGTGGCCCGAACCCATTCCGCTGGGAAGACAAAACAACCGCAGATTACTTTGCCGGCAAGCGCGTTGTCCTGTTCTCCCTGCCCGGCGCTTTTACCCCCACATGTTCCACCTATCAATTGCCTGGCTTTGAAAAAGGCTACGCCGATTTCCACGCCGAAGGCATCGACGGCATCTACTGCATGTCCGTGAACGACAGCTTTGTGATGAACAAATGGGCCGAATCGCAGAACCTGGAAAACGTTGGCGTTATCCCTGACGGCTCTGGTGAGTTCACCCGCAAGATGGGTATGTTGGTTGCCAAAGACAATCTGGGCTTTGGCGCACGCTCCTGGCGTTATGCAGCCATCGTCAACGATGGTGTTGTAGAAGCCTGGTTCGAAGAGCCCGGCCTCTGTGACAACCACGGCGAAGACCCCTATGGCGTCTCTTCCCCAGAAAACGTTATGAAGCACCTGCAGGCAGCTAAAGAAACGGCAGCAGCCTAAACGCCACAGTGTTTCAAGATCTATTGAGGCTCGGGCTCGCCAATGGCGGGCCCGTAGTCTTTTTGAGCCTCGGCAAGAATACTCTGCCCGGCCTGTCGTGCCACTCTTGCCAGATCCTGAAACCACTGCGCCTCTGCGGTGCTGGCGCGCCGGATCAAGCCAATGCGACGCTTTGGCTCTGGGGCGGCAAAGCGTTGCACACAAAGCCCCTGAGCTGCGTTACATTCTGCCGCCAGGGCGAGCTCTGGCATCAGGGTAAGGCCAAATCCTGCTGCGACCAACCGCGACAGTGTGGCCAGCGAGCCTGCCCCCATATTGATCCCCGTCGCCGAACGCGCAACGCCGCAGACTTCTAACGCCTGATCGGTGAGGCAATGACCATCCTCCAACAGCATCAAATGATCCGGTTCTAGGTCCGAAGGGTCCACTTTAGGATGTCCCGCATTGACCTGCGCCAGACGATTGGCCGACCCTGCGAGCAAAAAATGATCTTCGAAAAGCGCCTCTTCGACCAGGCCAGCGCCGCCGCTGGGAAGGGCCATAATGGCCACATCCAAGCCCCCGCTTTGCAAGGCCTCAAGCAGTCGTTCGGTTCTTGCCTCACGTACTTGTATGTTCAAATGCAAATCTTGAGCCCGCAGATCCGCCAGCAACCCAGGCAACAAATAGGGTGCAATCGTCGGGATCACCCCGAGCGACAGGCTGCGTTGGCCGCTGCTTTGGTCCCGCGCCAGGCGCTCCAATCGCCCGGCCACCATCAAAATCTCTTCACTTTGGGCCAATACTTCGCGCCCCAGCGGCGTCAAGATCACATCCCGCGCACGCCGTTCAACCAAAATACCCCCCATCAGATCTTCCAGAGCCTTGATCTGAACGGACAGCGCGGGCTGAGAGACATGGCAGGCCTGGGCGGCACGACCAAAATTGCGATGCTCACAAAGCGCCCGAAAGTAGCCTAGCTGTCGAAGTGTAAAGTTCATAATCCCTGTTTATCAAACCAGCGGCAGCCCACAATGAAGATTTATAAGCCTTACTCAAAAATCTCAGAGACGGATATTCTCAGCCCCGCAGTTTGTTGGTTCTGTTGCTCCGGCCCCGCAACCCGCTCTGCTGCCTTAACCGATCAATTGATTGCTCCGAGCCACGCCCAGGCGTTCATCCAGGTCTTCGTAAAAGGCCTTGAGCTGGGATAACGCAATCCTCAGAACAATTTTCCCCGAGCGCGCAGACCAGCCCAGTTGGCGCTCTGCGGCTTCCAGGCCTTCGAGATGGCAACAGCACCGCAGAGCGATATCATTGAGCCCAGACCCCAGAGCAGCCAGAGCATCAGCCGCCCGCTTTTTTGCGGCCACTGAAGCCGGGCTCTGCTTTGGCAGGGCTCGGTTACAATTTTCAGAGGCGGAAAAATACGCCCTACTCTGTTCCAGATGGTCGCCGATTTGCGCCAGTTCAAAGTCTTCCCGCAGACGTTTCCCAGCCTCCACCAATGTGCGGTCCAGAAACGGCTCCCCCGTTTTGTCCTGCAATCGCGCCAACATGTCTAAAGGTGTCTCCGCCTGCCCATACCGCGCGCGGCGCTCTTTGGCCTTGTCCCCTGGCGCGGCAAGAAACCCTCTCTGGGCTTCGCTAAAGCCGCCCTCCAGCTTGGCGCGCGCCTGGTTCTCACGCTCTGCCATCAAACGGCTGTAAACCGTACGCCCTGCTGACGTTATGTGGTAGCGACGCAGTCGGCCAGGCCGAGTGCAGCTGATCCAGCCCAGCAGCGCCAGGTTCCCGGCCAGGGCTTGATCTACCGGAAGTCTGGTCATTGCGGCATCCCCTTCTTTCACAACCACGGCTTTTTCCATGCCATCTGCAACAGCCAAAACCGCGCCGCTCTGACACAAACGGGCCAATACCTCTAGAGCTGCCGTTTTGAGCATCACCGTATCCGCAAAATTCTGGTGGCTTGGTGCGGTCTTTCCCTCAAAGTGCACCGCCGCCAATGCAGCAATAGCGCCATCCACCAAAGGATCGTCCCGGCGGTTTTCAACACGACGGACCTGACGAAGCACCGTGGAGGGGTGGCATTTCAGGTTTCTTGCCAATTGGCGGATCGAGATCCCGCCTTCGGTATGGTCTAGGTATCTCTGGACCTCAGCGGGAACCCATTCCGGCAGTGATTGTGCCAACTGTCTTTGCATGAATGCTGATCTCCGGTCGTCACTCAGGCAAATAGTCCACATGCTGCCCCCATAGTTGCCCACAGCGCCAGAGAGTCTACCCACCTGATTTTGAACAGAACTTCGGTTTATCCATCATTGTTTCCAAATTTGGATCAATCAACAAACAATAGACCGCGCGGCAAACGGCGCTTCCGGGCAACACCCGTATGGGTTGTGATATAGGGGGCTCACACGCTTTCAAAAGGAATACTGATATGCAGGACCTCCTGAGCCGTTTAAAAACCCTTCATCGCCCAAGACTTTTGGTTAGAACTGCCCGCATAGGTGCGGCGAACTACAGCCGTGATCGGGATTTATGCCGTATTCTTGGCTATGGACATCTCCCCAGATCTGCCGTTGCGATCCTGCGCCTGCTGGATCTTGAACAAGAGGTGAACCAACAGCGCCTAAATGGAGACGCTGGCTATGCCATTACCCGCCATGTCGAGATCTTGATTGCACTGACAGGCGAAGCTGCCTACCTGGTCCGCCCAGAGCGCGAGGACGGGGCCCCAGAGACAGAGTTGGGAAACCTAAGCCTATGCCAAACAAAAACAGGCGGCGGCCTGAATGGCCACCGCCTCTAATAGTTCGCCCTATACGGGAGTTCAATACCTTATCAAGGCAGCGTCAATTCTACATGAAACTGTCCGGGGACGCGGCTTTTTTCTCGGCAACATAGGTTTCCAGGGCTTCTTTAATAGCCGGATCAAGTGGCGGAGCCTGGTAGTTTGACAGCAGGTACTCTACTCGGTTGCTGGCCAGAGCATAGGTATCACGCGCGCCCTCTTCCTCCCAGGTTTCAAAGGGTTTGTAATCCAGCAAATCAGATTTCCAGAAGGCCGTTTTAAAGTTGTTCTGGGTATGGGAGCAGCCAAGATAGTGCCCACCAGGACCAACTTCACGGATTGCATCCATCGCCTGATCGTCTTCGCTGACGGGCACACCTTTGGCGAGGCCGTGAAGCGCGCCCAGTTGATCAGCGTCCATGACAAATTTCTCAAAATCCGCAACCAGACCGCCTTCGAGCCACCCGCAGGAATGCAGCATGAAGTTCACACCAGACAAAAGCCCCATGTTGAGCGAGTTGGCAGTTTCATAAGCAGCCTGTGCATCCGGCAGTTTAGACCCGCAGAACGAGCCAGCCGAACGGAACGGCAGGTTCAAACGACGCGCCAGCTGGCCTGCGCCATAGGTAACCAGCGAGGCCTCAGGCGTGCCAAAGGTCGGCGCACCAGAGTTCATATCGATCGATGAAACGAAGGCCCCAAAGATCGCTGGGGCACCAGGGCGCACCAGCTGGCTATAGGCAACGCCTGCCAGTACCTCGGCAAGAACCTGTGTCAACGTGCCTGCAACCGAAACCGGTGCCATGGCACCACCGACAATAAAGGGAGAGATGATGCAGGCCTGATTATTGGCGGCATAGACCTCCAAAGAGCCCATCATCACATCATCAAACGTCATCGGTGAGTTGATATTGGTGAGTGATGTCATCACGGTGTTGTTCTGCACGAATTCCTTACCAAACAGAATCTCGCACATCTCAACCGAATCCTGCGCCCGGCTTGGCTCTGTCACCGATCCCATAAAGGGTTTGTCCGACAGGGTCATATGGGCCAGCAACATATCCAGGTGACGTTTATTCACTGGAATATCCGTCGGCTCACAGACTGTGCCACCCGAGTGGTGCAACCACTTGGACATATAGGCCAGTTTCACGAACTTGTTGAAATCTTCCATCGTGGCATAGCGGCGTCCGCCCTTGGCATCGCGTACAAACGGTGGGCCGTAGACAGGGGCCAGAACCATGTTATTGCCACCAATAACCACGGATTTTTCGGGGTTGCGCGCATGTTGCGTAAATTCAGCAGGCGCCGTGGCGCAGAGCTTGCGGGCCAGACCACGTGGGATACGGACCCGTTCGCCCTGAACATCTGCACCGGCGTCGCGCCAGCGCTGCAAAGCAGCTGGGTTGTCAACAAAATTGACGCCCACTTCTTCGAGGATGATATCCGCATTGGCTTCGATGGTCTCCAGGGCCTCCTGGGTCAGAACCTCGAAATTGGGAATATTGCGCTGAATGTACTTTGCGGTCTCGATCTTGATGCTGGTACGTTCTGCGCGGCGAGCGGCGCCGCCGCCACCTCGGCTCCGACGACGGGGTGCTTCTTCAGCCATGGTCTTCCCTCTTGAAGAGATTTCGTTGACAGACATTTACCCCGCCCCCAGCGCGCTTCGCCGAAGGATAACGGCCTATCCGGTTGGAAAGCGACATTTACCCCGTCCAAATCCGCCGAATTGTCTTCACACCCAAGGTGAAGCTGATCGCTCAGGACTCCAAGGGCTCCGCATCGGGACCGACCCACTGCGCCCGCCCCCAGGATTTAGCGAGATAAAGCCGGGTATCCGCCAGCTTGAGAAGCGCATCGACAGGGCCAACTTCGCTGAGATTTGCCACACCTATGGAAAAGGTGATTCTGATGGGTTGGTTACGCCCTGTAATCGGTAGCGAGAAGCCCTTGACCAACCTATTGGCAAAAGGCGCGACCTCTGACACCTGTTGGCGCCGCACCAAGGCGACAAACTCTTCACCACCCCAGCGGGCCAGCTCAACCTCCTCTGGCAGGACCTGGCGCAAAAACTTGGCCACAGCGCGTAGGCATTCATCACCGGCCGCATGTCCAAAGTCATCATTCACCGATTTGAAATGGTCGATATCCATCAATAACAGGCTGCCAGCCCTGTTTGAAATGGCGCTGGCAAGCACCGCATCCATTGCTCCACGATTAAGCAAGCCTGTCAGCACGTCCGTTCGCGCCAATCGAGAAATTTCTTCTCTTTGAGCCTCCAGTTTCACGGCCAAGGACAAACCGATAAACAGACAGGGGGTAGCGATCACAAAGACTGTGCGCAAAGGCTGAAGATAGCCATATTCCAATCCCCCATCGAAGAGAAACTTCTGCAGGAGATACAGACAGATGATAAAGATCATCCAAAGCAGATAGTGAAGCGCGAACTGAAAAATGCCGCGCGGAACCAGGTACGATACAAAGACATTCATAGACGCCGCTTGCCGTGGGAATGCTCCATAATCCATGGGCAAAAACCGCAACTTTTCCCCATAACCCGGGGTCACCTCGGCCCGTTTCAACCAACAATAAATCCAGCACTTAACCGACTTCCTTTTGACGGGTACCTGGAAGGCTCCTGCCTGCAGAATGCGCCACAGCATGGAATGGGACTTGAAACCTGAGCCAACCCGGCCTATGCGCGTAGGCATGAGCCAGACATCCCATGACCGCCTCCTAATCATAGACTTTGGCAGCCAGGTAACGCAGCTGATTGCGCGTCGCCTGCGTGAACTGAATGTCTATTGCGAAATCCACCCCTACCAGAACGTCACAATGGAATTTGTGCGCCAGATGGCGCCCAAGGCCGTGATCTTTTCCGGTGGCCCAGACAGTGTGACCCGCGAAGGCAGTCCCCGCGTCCCACAAGAGATTTTTGATTATGGCGTGCCGATCCTCGGGATCTGCTACGGCCAGCAAGTCATGATGCACCAGCTTGGCGGGATGGTCGAAAGCGGCCATGGCACCGCTGAATTTGGTCGCGCCTATGTCAAACCCACCGTTGCCTCCCTGCCCCTGCTGCAAGGCTGGTTCCAGGATGACGAAGACCGCGAACAAGTCTGGATGAGCCACGGTGACCATGTGAGCAAGATCGCTCCGGGGTTTGAGGTCTACGGCACCTCCCCCAATGCCCCTTTTGCAATCACCGCTGATGTAGCGCGCAACTTCTATGCCGTGCAGTTCCACCCCGAAGTGCACCACACCCCCAATGGTGCCAAGCTCTATGAGAACTTTGTGCGCCTAGCCGGGTTCAGTGGCGACTGGACCATGGGTCTGTACCGTGAGCAGGCGATCGAAGCCATCCGCGAACAGGTTGGCGACAAAAAGGTCATCTGCGGTCTTTCCGGTGGTGTTGACAGCTCGGTTACTGCGGTTTTGCTGCACGAAGCCATTGGCGACCAGTTGACCTGTGTCTTTGTTGACCATGGGCTGTTGCGCAAAGGTGAGGCCGAAGAGGTCGTCACGATGTTCCGCGACAACTACAATATGCAGTTCATTCACGCGGATGAGCAGGACCTGTTTCTGGGCGAGCTGGAGGGGCAATCCGACCCCGAAACCAAACGCAAGATCATCGGCAAACTGTTCATTGATGTGTTCCAGAAACACGCCAATACGATTGACGGTGCCGAATTCCTGGCACAGGGCACGCTTTACCCCGATGTGATTGAATCGGTGAGCTTCTCTGGTGGCCCATCGGTTACAATCAAAAGCCACCACAATGTGGGCGGCCTGCCCGAAAAGATGGGCCTCAAGCTGGTTGAACCCCTGCGCGAGCTGTTCAAGGACGAAGTCCGCGCTCTGGGCCGTGAACTCGGCCTGCCTGCCAGCTTCATTGGACGCCACCCCTTCCCTGGGCCCGGCTTGGCAATTCGCTGCCCTGGCGAGATCACCCGTGAAAAGCTGGATATCCTGCGGGAGGCCGATGCCGTTTATATTGACCAGATTCGCAAGCATGGTCTCTATGACGAGATCTGGCAGGCCTTTGTTGCCATTCTTCCCGTGCGCACGGTCGGCGTGATGGGCGATGGGCGAACCTATGATTTTGCCTGCGCCCTGCGTGCGGTGACATCAGTGGATGGCATGACAGCGGATTACTACCCCTTCAGCCATGAATTCCTGGGGGAAACGGCCACGCGGATCATAAACGAGGTAAAGGGCATCAACCGCTGCACCTATGACATCACTTCCAAACCTCCGGGAACGATTGAATGGGAATAACCCCCCAATCCTGAAAGATTTTGCGAGCCCCGACCCAGCGTCGGGGCTTTCTTTTGCGCCATCGCTTTCTCGCCCCATTGACCCCGCGGCCATTACCGGGTCCTGTGGCGGCGAACTCCAAAGGAAGCGATCAATGACTGCTGAAACCAAAATCTTGCCAGCGGCCCTATGGATGTCCGGCGCTATCGCTTCTTTTTCCGCCATGGCAATTGCAGGGCGGGAAGCAGGTCAGATGCTCGATACCTTTGAAATCATGGCCTACCGCAGCATGGTTGGCCTGCTCATCGTCACCCTGGTGATTACGATCGGTGGAAATTGGCGGAGTGTAAAAACGGACCGGATCAAAAGTCACTTCCTTCGAAACCTGGCCCATTTCACCGGACAAAACCTGTGGTTCTTTGCTGTTACCCTCATCCCCCTGGCCCAGGTCTTTGCGCTTGAATTCACCTCCCCGCTTTGGGTGATTGTTCTGTCCCCCCTTTTGCTTGGGGAGCGCCTGACACTGATCCGTGGCCTTTGCGTACTGCTTGGCTTTATTGGCATTTTGATTGTGGCCCGCCCAACATCCGCGCCTCTTAACGCCGGCGTGATCACCGCTGCCAGCTGCGCCATTTTCTTTGCCCTCACCGTGATCTTGACCAAGCGGCTGACACGCCACGAAGGGATTGCCTCAATCCTTTTCTGGCTTACCTCCATGCAGCTTGTTATGGGGCTGATCATGGCTGGGTGGGACGGGGATTTTGCCCTGCCCAGCCTGGCGATCCTGCCGTGGATTTTGCTCATCGGCTGCGCCGGCCTCGCGGCCCATTTCTGCTTCACCAATGCGCTCTCCATTGCCCCAGCGACCGTGGTTGTGCCATTTGATTTTGCCCGCCTGCCGGTGATCGCTCTTTTGGCTATGGTGATCTACGGAGAAGAGGTGGTGATCTGGACTTTTGTCGGCGCAGGGCTGATCTTTGCTGCCAATTATCTCAACATCCTAGAAGCCGCCGGACGTATCGGTGCGGGCAAAGCACGCAGCTCCTGAGAGGGCTGCGACGACACTGCAGAATTGACCATGTCGCATGAGCGCACTAGCAAGGCCAGACGACAACATGAAAGACCAGGCTATGCTATACAAGACTGCACAAGACTGGCGCGATGCGCCGCAAAAACGGGTTCTGTTTTTTGGGATGTCCGGTCTTGGCAAGACCTATGTCAGCAACATACTGCGCAGCGCTGGCAGCTGGTTTCACTACTCGATCGATTACCGCATCGGCACCCGCTACATGGGGGAGTATATCGCCGATAATGCCAAAGCCGAGGCCATGAAAAACCCCTTTTTGCGGGATCTATTGCTCTCTGACTCGATCTACATCGGGTCCAATATCACCTTCGAGAACCTGACCCCCGTTTCTTCCTATCTGGGCAAGCCTGGCGACCCGGCCAAAGGGGGGCTTGAGATAAATGAATATCGCCGCCGGCAGGACCAGTTCCGCATGGCTGAGGTGCATGCCTTGTTGGACACCCAATATTTTGCTGACCGGGCCACCCGACTTTATGACTATCCCAATTTCATCTGCGACACTGGCGGGTCGATCTGCGAATGGGTAGATGCCGATGATCCGAAGGACCAGATCCTGACAGAGCTGTCAAAACAATGCCTCATGGTCTGGATCAAAGGCGATGACGCCCATACTGAGGAGCTGATCCGCCGCTTTGATCGCGCGCCCAAGCCGATGTCCTATCAACCTGAATTCCTGCAAACCTGCTGGGAAGACTATCTCAACCAAATGGGCCTATCAGAACGGGATGTCGACCCTGATGCCTTTATTCGCTGGACCTATTCCCAAGCTCTGGCCCACCGCCAACCACGCTATGCGGCCATGGCGAAGAACTGGGGCGTTACTGTGACTGCGGATCAAATCTATGCGATCAAAAGCGAGCGTGATTTCAATGAGTTGATCGCTCGAACACTTGAGCCCTAACGTAAACCTGCCTATCTACCACAACTCTGCTGACTGTTTTTCAACATCGAGGACCTGACATGCCTATCAAGATCCCTTCTGACCTGCCCGCCTATGACGTTCTGACGAACGAAGGCGTCATGGTCATGTCGCCGGATCAAGCGGCCCGCCAGGATATTCGACCGCTGCGCATCGGATTGCTGAACCTGATGCCAAAAAAGATCCAGACAGAGAATCAATTTGCCCGCCTGATTGGCGCAACACCTTTGCAAATTGACCTCACACTCATCCGCATGACCGAGCACCAGACCCGCAACACCGCCGCCGAACATATGGAGGAGTTCTATCACTCGTTCCAGGAAGTGAAGGACCAAAAATTCGACGGGCTGTTGATCACCGGCGCCCCCATCGAACACTTGCCCTTTGAGGAGGTCACCTATTGGGAGGAACTCTGCGAGGTGTTTGACTGGACCCAGACCAATGTACAGTCGACCTTTGGCGTCTGCTGGGGGGGGATGGCGATGATCAATTACTTTAATGGTGTGAAAAAGCATCTGCTGGATCACAAGGCTTTTGGCTGTTTCCGGCACCAGAATCTTGCCGCCTCCTCCCCCTATCTGCGCGGGTTTTCCGATGACTGCGTGATCCCGGTTTCACGCTGGACGGAAATCCGACAGGGAGAAATTGACGAATGTCCCGATCTGACCACCCTGCTTGGCAGTGATGAAGTCGGCCCCTGTTTGGTACAGGATCCAAAGCATCGGGCTCTCTATATCTTCAACCATTTTGAATATGACAGCGATACGCTGAAACAGGAATATGATCGCGACGTCGCCAGCGGCAATGCAATCAATGTCCCGCAGAACTACTATCCAAATGACGACCCCAGTCGCCCACCGCAAAACCGCTGGCGCAGCCATGCCCATCTGCTTTATGGCAACTGGATCAATGAGATCTATCAGTCGACCCCGTTTGATATGGCTGACATAGGAAAATAAACTGCGGTCCGCACCCGTGCGCCCCAAACAGGCCACATAGGCGGACCACAGGGCCCCTCTGCGGGGGCGTGAGTAAAAGCGATTCACATCTTTCGCCGTTTTGTCCTATAAGAGATTGACGAGAGAGGAGTTTTCCCAATGAAACTGCCATTTGACGGGGCGATCAGCCGCTACTTTAAAGCCAAGGCTCCCAAAAGCGTAGCCAAGCGCATCACAGGCAGCGACAAGGATGACATTCTCGCAGATGATTTCCCCTATGCAGAGCGCATGGATCGAAAATCCTATGAAAAAGAAATCAAAGCCCTGCAGATCGAACTGGTCAAATTGCAGGCCTGGGTGAAGGACAGCGGCGCGCGGATCGCCATTGTCTTTGAAGGTCGCGATGCGGCTGGCAAGGGGGGCACGATCAAACGGTTCCGCGAAAACCTGAACCCGCGCGGAGCCCGCGTGGTGGCCTTGTCAAAACCAAGTGAGCCTGAGCAAAGCCAATGGTATTTTCAGCGCTATATTGACCACCTGCCATCGGGTGGTGAGATCACTTTCTTTGATCGCAGCTGGTACAACCGCGGGGTCGTCGAGCATGTTTTTGGTTTCTGCACCCCAGATCAGCGCAAACGGTTCTTTCGTCAGGTGAACGGCTTTGAGGAAGCCCTGGTCGATGACGGGATTATTCTGTTCAAATTCTGGCTAAACGTCAGCCGCCCTGAGCAACTGCGCCGATTTTTGGCCCGCGAAGGGGATCCGCTGAAGCAGTGGAAGCTAAGCCCCATCGATGTCAAAGGGCTGGAGAAATGGGAGGACTACACGAGTGCCATCGGTGAGACTCTCGATAAAAGCCACAGCGCCCATGCGCCCTGGTCTGTGATCCGATCCGATGATAAACGGCGGGCCCGCCTCACTGCTATCCGAACTGTCCTGCATGCTATTGACTATAAAAACAAAGATGTGAAAGCCATTGGCCCTGTGAATAGTAAAATCTGCATTGGGCCGGAAAACTGGGATGCCTAAACGCGGCTATCATCATGGCAACCTACGCCAGGCTCTGGTCGAGGCCGCGTTGAAGTTGATCGAAGCAAAAGGCCCCACCGGTTTCACCCTATCCGAGGCCGCCAAACAAGCCGGAGTTACCCCCGCAGCGGTCTATCGGCATTTTGAGGGCCGCGAAGACCTGATTGCCGAGGCTGCCCGCCAGGGGTTCATCATGTTTGCTGACCTGATGCAGCACGCCTATGATAAATACCAACCCTCAGCCTTGGCTGCTTTTGAGGCCACGGGCCGCGCCTATCTTGCCTTTGCCCGCAAGAACCCTGGCCATTACATCGCAATGTTCGAAAGTGGTATTTCCAGTAACCGCAGTCCAGAGTTGGCCAATGCAGCCCACCGCGCACGCGCCATTCTTGAACGCGCAGCAGAAGATCTGAGCCAGCACATACCCGCTGATAGACGCCCGCCTGCGTCGATGTTTTCCGCCCATATTCTCGCCATGAGCCACGGAGTGGTTGAGCTCTATGCCCGGAACACCCCTGGCGCCACTTCACCATTTCCACCAGAGGACCTGCTGGAAACCGGTATCGGCATCTATCTGCGCGGTCTGGGTCTGATCGATCAGGACTAACCCGCCGCAGCTTTCCCGGAGGTTTCCCAAACCGCTAATCAGAAAAAGTAAAGGGCCCGCCACTGGCGAGCCCTTTGATCCAAAAGGATCCTTGTAGTTTAGCGCTTGGAGAACTGGAAGGAACGACGCGCTTTACGGCGGCCAAACTTCTTACGTTCAACAACACGGCTGTCACGTGTCAGGAAGCCAGCGGCTTTCAGTGCACCGCGCAGGGCGGGATCGTAAAGCTGCAGAGCTTTGGAAACACCATGCTTAACCGCACCGGCCTGACCGGACAGACCGCCACCTTTGACAGTCGCGTAGACGTCAAACTGGTCTTCGACGCCTGCAACCGTGAAAGGCTGACGCAGGATCATCTGCAGAACCGGACGGGCAAAGTAGGCTTTCATTTCTTTGCCGTTGACCACAACCTTGCCGGAGCCAGGTTTGATCCAGACGCGAGCAACCGCATCTTTACGCTTGCCGGTTGCATAGGCACGGCCCAGCTCGTCACGGACGGGCTCACGGGAAATGGTTTCTTCGGCGATCACTTCAACGCCAGCAACGGCGCTCAGCTCTTCGAGAGTGTTGATCTGATCAGACATCGATATCAGCTCCGCGTGTTTTTCTTGTTCATGGACTTCACGTCCAGAACTTCGGGCGCCTGGGCTTCATGCCCGTGCTCGGTGCCAGCATAGATGCGCAGGTTGGTCATCTGCTGACGCGACAGGCGGTTGCCTGGCAGCATGCGCTTGACGGCCTGATAGACAACACGCTCGGGGTGCTTGCCTTCCAGGATTTCCTGCTTGGTGCGGGACTTGATGCCACCGGGGTGGCCAGTGTGCCAGTAGAAGTGCTCTTCGCGCTTCTTGCCGGTCATCTGGATCTTTTCAGCATTGATCACGATGACGTTGTCACCCATGTCCATATGCGGTGTGAATGTGGCTTTGTGCTTACCACGCAGGCGCATGGCAATAATCGATGCGAGACGGCCCAGCACCACGCCTTCGGCGTCGATGATGATCCATTTCTTATCGATATCTGCCGGTGTAGCAGAGAAGGTTTTCATGGCAGGTCAATCCTGTTTGTCGTGACGACGCAAAACAAAGGTTCTGCGCCCGATTTGATGTGAGGGGTCTACGTTGTTGGCGCCACTGGGTCAACCGCAGAAACAAAGTTTAAAATAAGCAAAACCAACGCGTTAGCAATTAGGTATCATATTACCCCATATTTCCCCGCCACAGATTTGGATTATACATCAACCTATGCGATACTTCAGTATCTAGAAACACCCATTGAGAAAACCGGACATTCAAAAAACAGGAATATATGATGCTGGACCTAAAGCCATTGGACAAAATTGATCCAGGAACCCCGCTTTCTGAACTGAACAAGACCAAGCTGTCAGCGGTTCAACGTGGTCTTGCCATCTGCGGATACCCCATAGGTGACGTGGATGGGCTGCATGGACCAAAGACACGAAATGCCTTTGCTGAATTGGTATCCGATACCGGGCATGGTCACCCCTCCATTGTTTCAGAGGATGTTCTGACATACCTAAAGTCCCGAAATAAAAAACTGATCACGATCCTGGCCAGCCCAAGCTCCACTGAAGAAGATGTGAAAGATCAGATAGCCGCGATGTTCAAATTCATCGGGCTGCCGCTTACCACGCAAATTTCCTATGGGCTTGCAACCACACAATGGGAAACGGCCCATACCTTCAAACCCGTCCGCGAGGCCTTTTGGCTCTCGGAGAGCTGGCGCAAAAAGAACCTGCGGTATTACCCTTACTATGGGCGTGGCTATGTCCAACTGACCTGGGAGAATAACTACCGGATGTATAGTGGTATTCTAGGGCTTGATCTGCTGGGCGATCCCGATCTTGCGATGCGCCCGGACGTCGCGCTTTTTGTCCTGGCACATGGGATGAAAACAGGCACATTCACCCAACGCACACTAGAGCAATACGTCAATCGAACACAGACCGACTTTTTCCATGCACGCAAGGTCATCAATGGGCTCGACAAGGCGCAGGAGATCGCCGACATCGCCAATCAGTATCTGAGCGACTCCTAGCCGCTTACACGCTGATCTGCTCTGGTGGATTGTCAAGAAGGGCGCGCAATCTCAGCATGGCATCTTCGAACCGTTTGAGACTGACATGCCCGTTAACGCAGATGCGCACAGCATTTGGCGCGCGCCCATCTCGTAGGGCAAATTCATCCGCCGACCGGATCTGCACCCCTTTGGCCTCTGCCGCACGGGTAAAGGCAGCTGAACGCCAACCTGAGGGCAGCTTGAGCCACAAAAACGGCACCTCATCGTTCCAGACCAGTTCAAACCCACCCAGTGTATTCACCGCCACCCGAATGTATTTGGCCATCTCCCGGCGCACCTGCACAGCCAAGTCCTTGGTACGGGGATCTGACAACAAAATCCGGGTTATTTCTGCAAGGGGTTGGGCAAGTCCAAAATAGCTGTATTCCGCAGCGCGACGCAGCTCCTGCGAACGCCCCGTTGGAGCCAGGGCAAAGCCGACGCGCAGCGCCGGTGTCAGGTTTTTGGAGATCGAGAACACATGCCAGGTCATGTCTGGCGCCAAGGCACGGTAGCTCGGCGCTTTGGCCTCCCCCATACGATAGCAGTCATCTTCGACGATCTGCACCCCATGGCGCTGCGCAACTCTGACGATTTCCCGCCGACGTTCTAAAGGGGTGAACAGGCCTGTCGGATTGTGCACTTCTGGACTGGTACAAAGGACCTGGGCGCCAGATTTCCGAATAGCGAGTTCTAGCGAATCTGGTACAATCCCATATTCATCCATGGCAACGCCGACAACTTTGGCCCGCAAGAGCTCTGCCGCCCGGCGGAATCCTGCGTATGAGAGGTCTTCAACCAAAATAACTGGCTGCGGATCACGTAAAACAGTCTGCAACACGGTAAGAATGCCGTTTTGCCCCCCATGGGTCAGGACAACATCCGCCTCCCCCAAGGGCCCCAACGCCTGCCCCTCCAACCACTGCACCACCGCCTGTCGCACAGGTAGATAGGCATCGCGTGTGGGGTAGTTCAAGAACAACAGCGGGTCCCCCCTAGCCACACGTTCCATCGCCTCACGCAGGGCAGCCACCTGACCTACATCGACAATTCGGGGACTAAACAGACTGACGTGGTGGGGGTCCTTCGCCTCTTGCAGGTGCAACTCCCGCGACCAGACATCATCCATCACCCGGCTTTGCTGCTCTGCCACAAAGGTGCCTCGCCCCACCTCAGCCTGCAGGAGCCCTTCGTCTGTCAACAGTGTATAGGCCCGCGCCACAGTGCCGGGGGTAATCTTGAGCTGATAGGCCAATTCGCGAACCGGAGGCAACTTGGTGCCGCATTGTAAAACACCGTCACCAACCGCCGCGCGGATGGTATCTGCCACCCGTTGATATTTTGGCCCCGACTTTCCGTCGAGATCCGGCTCCCAAATTGTACCCATTACAATCATTCCTTAGACAGACAGACACGAGCATTGTATCAAAACTCTGTAACAGAACATCGGGATTGTATCAACACAATAAAGGACCATCACAATGACTTCTTCTGCAACCCACAGCCCCTCACACGCCTCCTACTTGAACAGCCGCCCTGCCCTGCCGGTGCTGGCACAAGCGGCCGTTGCCTTTGCAGTCCTCGTCACCAAATGGTCCATCCGTCACAATACGCGAAAAGAGCTGCGCCATCTTAGCGCAGAGCAACTAAAAGACATTGGGATCACTCGCCAAGAGGCTCATTATCAAGGAACTCTTCCGTTCTGGCGCCCTTGATCCCCTGGGCAAAGGAACCAACTTTCGGCCGGGGCTTGTCCCCGGCCTTTTTTACGTCTTCCCAGCTGAGCCCCTGACCCGTGGCCCTGCCCGCAGAACAAAGCCCCTCGCTTGCAGTCCCCTGATTGCTCATGTTAGGCAGAACGCAGGAATTTTCATGACGCCCCTCTCGCCCGGTTTCGTAAATTAGCCATTCTGCTTGGCAATAAGACCACCGAAAGACTACCGCCAAACCCAAAGGTGCCCGTTGGATCAACCAGATTGCTCTGCCAGGAAAGCTGCGGGGAAAGACCTGAGTGACGTTGCGATTGACCCAAACGAGCTGCCCGCGACATCCAGCAGTGTGCCGCCAAGTCTGCCCCGCAAAGCCACCTCCACCACTCTGGCCGCTATGGCACAGGCCGATCGCACTGATCACTTTATCCGCCGCGATGACAGGATTTTTGCCGGGACGCATTTGATCGTTGAGGTAATGGAGGCCAGCGGGCTGGACTGCGAGATCCAGATACAGCAGGCCTTTCGCCAGGCCGCAGAGCGTTGCGGCGCAACCCTGCTTCATATCCATACCCATAAGTTCTCGCCGCAAGGGATCTCTGGCGTTGCAGTGCTTGGCGAGAGTCATATCACGGTCCACACTTGGCCAGAAATTGGCTATGGTGCCTTTGACGTGTTTATGTGCGGCGACGCGGACCCCTGGCAGGCAGTTGAGGTGTTCAAAGACGCCTTTGCCACAACGCAGGTTGCGGTGCGGGAATTGTTGCGCGGCGCTGAGCTGCTCGGCAGCGAAAGTCGCAGCAACGGCTAAACGATCTGCCCGCAAACCAGATCTTTTGGATCCTTTGTAAGGCGAGGATTTCGCTGCCCCCAATCAGAGAAGAGGTCAGCCAAGATCGTTCCGCTGCCCCCTTCTATGGCCGCCGCCCCGATCTCGCACCCACCCTGTGAGCCAAAAGCAACCACCTCATCACCGATTGCAACACCGGGAACTTCTGTCACATCAACCACAAGCGTATTCATTGAAATCGCTCCCATAACCGGACAGATCTGTCCCCGGATCAGCACCTGCGCGCCCTTGGACATCTGGCGGCTATAGCCATTGGCATAGCCCATAGCGACACTGGCCAGCAGCCTGTCATCAGGCAAAACACAGGTGCGATCATAGCCAACCGTGCTGCCTTTGGGATAGGTGCCGAGGCTAATCACCCGAGATTTCAGCTGCATTGCCGGTCGGAACTCTGGCCCAGCTCCTGCGATTCCAAACAAAATAGCCCCACAACGCATCATATCCACCTTTGGATCCTGCCCTGCAGCAAGGGTGAGCGTGCTACCTGCATGGGTCAAAATATCCTCGCGCCGCAGGGAACTATTGGCAAAAACCCAAGCCAAGTCCTGTTGAAACCGCGCTATGTTATCGGCCAGTTCGTCGAAACTGTTGCTGGGGAAATGAGTGCAAAGCCCAACAATCCGCTCGGCGCCCAGCTCCAGAATTCTGCCGCAATCAGTCCGTCCCTGTTGCGTGGAAAGCTCCACCCCATCACGCGACATCCCACCAGCATTCAACGACAGGTGCACCGGGGGCAGTCCCCGCGCGCCCAACTGGTTCAAAATCGCCTGCATCCCGCCCACCGAGCCGATCAGCTCTTGGACGTTGTAACTCAGAGCGTCCTCTACTTCCTCTGGGGTGGCCGTGCGCAGGCGCAGGATTGCCCCGGTAAAACCTGCCGCCCGCACCGCGCGGGCCTCGCTGTTGGCGGAAATCCCGATATGGCGCACCCCCTGGGCCAGCAGCGCGGGTACAACATTCTCAATGCCATGCCCATAGGCATCTGCCTTGATCACCGCACAAAGCCGAGTCTGCGCAGGCAACCGGTCCAATGTATGGCGGAGGTTCTGCGAGATCTGCGCTGGGGAGATCTCGCACCAGGCGCTTTCGTTAGGGGGATCCATCATGAGGTTCAGTTGCCAGGGAGGTTTGGCTCTGCAGATGTGCCTCCCGGCGCGCCCAACAGTTGGTTGAGAATCTCGACCAACAAAGTGACGCCGATGCGGGTCAGGTCATCCGGGTAGTCATAGTTGGGGTTGTGCAACTGCGGCTGGGTTTCTCCGGATCCGATGAACAGCATCGCCGCCTTGGCACCATCCAGACCAAAACGGCCAAAGTCTTCCGACCAACGCATCGGCTGGCCCATGGATATTGTTGACAGGCCAAGGGTGGAGGCTGCTTGGCTGGCGATTGCGACAGCACTAACATCATTTACCGTTGCCAAAAACACGTCGTGCCAGGTTACACTGGCGGACAGATGCTCGGCCTGCCCCCCAGATCGCCCAGCAGCCTCTGCCAGAGCGCGCGCCAGCTGGGCCTTGACCTCCTGTACCAAATGCTCCATTCGCGCATCTGTCTGGCTGCGCAGGGTCATGCGCAGCTCTCCGGCCCCTGGCGCAATGCCAAAACTGGCCGCGCCAAGCTGCGCATGGGTCAATGTCGCCAGGGCAAAGTCAGCCCCCATATCGCCACCAGGGCCCAACTCCGGAAGGCTCTGCATCAAATCCGCCATAACCCGCGCTGGCGAAACCCCGTCTTCAGGCGCTGCCGCATGGGAGGTCTTGCCGCCAAAGCGAATTTTCATCCCCCTGGAGGCGCAGTTGCTTACCCCCGAACACAGCCCTATCTCACCCAATGGGCGACCCGGAACATTATGATAGGCAAAGGCAAAGTCAGGTCGCAACTCAGACCAGCGTGAATCGTCGATCACGGCCGCAGCCCCGGTGCCGGTTTCTTCTGCGGGCTGGAACAACAGAATGACCCGGCCACAGTCAGGCCGCTTTCTGAGCGCCAGTGCAACGCCAAGCACCATCACCATATGGCCATCGTGGCCGCACAGATGCCCCTTGCCCTCCACCTGCGAACGATAAGGGAGCTGCGAAATTTCAAGGATCGGCAAAGCGTCCAACTCGCAGCGGATCAGGACTGTCGGCCCCTCCTGCTGCCCGCGAAATTCAGCCGCGACGCCATGACCGCCAAGCCCGGTCCAGATCTGGTCGGCCCCGGCGCGCGTCAGCTCCTGTGTGATACGCGCCGCGGTTTCCACCTCCTCGCCTGAAATCTCGGGGCTTTGATGCAGTTCCCGGCGCAGAGATTGCAGATAGGTCAACTGGGTGTTGGTGAGTACGGCTGTCATATCGGCTTCTTTCCTTTTCGCCCCCCCCGTGGGGGAGGCGTTTTCGTCAGGTGGCGGTTTGATAGCCTGTCAGGCAGCGGGTCAGGTTTTCCCCCAGACTATCGCTCAGATAGCCGCCCTCCTGGACAAACAGCACCGGCAGGCCAAGATGTGCAAAGGCCGCGCCAATACGAGAGAACCCTTCTTTGGTCACCGCAAGCCCCTGAAACGGATCATCAATCGAGGCATCCAGCCCCAAAGCCACCACCACAACGTCAGCGCCAAACAGGGTCACCCGTTGCAGTGCCACATCAAGCGCCTTGAGAAAGCCCTCGTCATCGGTGCCGCGCGCCAAGGGCAGGTTGAGGTTATAGCCCAGCCCAGCCCCCTCACCACGTTCCTGGGCATGGCCCCAGAAAAACGGGTAAAACCGCTCAGGATCCGCATGAAGGGAGACAGTCAAAACATCATCGCGATTGTAGAATATTCCCTGGGTGCCATTGCCGTGATGCACATCCACATCGACAATCGCCGGCCGCAGACCTGCAGCAGCCAGCCGTTGGGCGGCGATGCCCGAGTTGTTCAGAAAACAAAAGCCGCCGGCCATATCGGCAAAGGCGTGATGCCCAGGGGGGCGCGCCAGCACATAGGCGGACTGGCCGCCCTCAAGCAGGTAATCAGCGCCTGAAATCGCCGACTGCGCCGACCAATAGGAGGCCTCCCAGGTGCCCGCAGCGATTGGGCAAGCGGTATCTGCCTGGTGGTAGCCTGACTGACCAGTGGCCGATTTGGGGTAGCTGTCGCTGCGGTTGGCTGGGTGAATATTGGGGATCACCTCTTCGCCTGCATCTTTGATATATTGCCAACGGCGATAGATATTCTTGAGAAAAGTCAGATATTCGGCCGTATGTACCGCAGCGATCGGGCCAAGACCCGCATCCTGAGGTTCTGAGAATGTGCAACCCGCCGCCAAAGCGCCGTTTTGCAGAACCTCAATGCGTTTGGGCTGTTCCGGGTTTGGCTGCGCCTTGCCGTTGGCCATAAAATGTTTGGGGTCGTGATGCCATTGGCGTGCGTCAAAGATCGCTTTCATCTGCCTGTCCTGCCTTTATGTGTCATGTTAGATCGCGGTGCGGTCAGCGCCTTTGAGACCCAGCATGTCACGGGCCTCATCCGGGCTTGCCACCTCACGGCCGAGGTCTTCGACAATGCGCCGGATTTTGCGCACCTGTTCTGCGTTATCTTTTGCCAAAACCCCGCGTGAAATCATCAGGCTGTCCTCCAGCCCCACCCGCACATGTCCGCCCATCGCGGCTGCCATGGTGATCAGTGGCATCTGCTGACGTCCAGCGGCCAAAACGGAAAACATATAGTCGTCGCCAAACAGCTTGTCTGCGATCACCTTCATATGCATCAGGTTTTCCGGATCCGCTCCCATGCCGCCCAAGACCCCGAAAACAAACTGGATAAACAGGGGCTTTTTCACCAATCCACGATCGACAAAATGTTTGAGCATATAAAGATGACCAATGTCGTAGCATTCAAACTCGAACCGGGCGCCCCGTTCCACTCCCAGCTCGGTCAGGATACGGGCAATGTCACGTGGGGTGTTTTTGAACACCAGATCATCCGAGTTCTCCAGGAAGGGCTGTTCCCAGTCATGCCTCCATTCAGAAATCCGCGCCGCCGCTGGATAAAGCGCAAAGTTCATACTGCCCATATTCAGGCTGCACATCTCTGGCTCCACCCGTCTTGGGGCGGCCAGACGGTCATCCAGGGTCATCACCGCGCTGCCGCCAGTTGACAGATTGAGCACCGCATCACTGGCCTGTTTCAACTGAGGCAGGAAGCTCATAAAATCCTCTTCACGAGCCGAGGGCTGGCCGGTCACAGGGTTGCGCGCGTGCAGATGCAGGATCGCGGCACCTGCCGCGGCCGCGCCCTGGGCCTGATCCGAGATTTCCGCGGGGGTCACTGGCAGATAGGGCGACATCGACGGGGTATGGATAGAGCCGGTGACGGCACAGGTAATCAGAATTTTGCTCATGGGTCAGCCTGCCTTGAGTTCAGAGTGGATGTCCTGGCTGAACTGAACCAGGCTGGCATCAAGGCCCTCGATGATCTCGTCGATATGGTCTTGGGTAACAATCAGCGGCGGACAAACCAGGATATGATCGCCCTCGATACCGTCTCGCGTGCGGCGAGAATAAACGATCAACCCCTTTGCATAGGCCAGATCGACAAAGCGCTGGTGAGCATTCAACCGCGCCGGAAGCGGCGCCTTGCTGTCCCGGTCTTCCATGAATTCAAAGGCCGTAAGCAGCCCCTTGCCGCGCACATCGCCAATCAGTTCATGCTTTTGCATCAATCCGTTCAGCCGCGCCAAAAGGGTCTCTCCCATTCTGGCAGCATTGTCACACAAGCCATTCATTTCAAGCGTATTTACCACAGCCAGCCCGGCGGCACAGGCCAATGGATTGCCTGCATAGGTAAACCCATGGGCAAAGCCGCCCTGTTCAAGGATCGGTGCCACCAGACGCTCATCGGCGACCACCGCCCCCAGGGGCATGTATCCCGCACCCAACCCTTTGGACATGACGACAATATCCGGCTGTGCCGACCAGTGATCCGAGCCAAGAAAACTGCCGGTGCGCCCGGCCCCGGTCATCACTTCATCCATGATCAAAAGAACACCATAGCGTGTGCAAATCTCCCGGATCCGCTCCATATAGCCCGTCGGTGGCACCAATGCACCGGTGGAGGCCCCGCCGACGGGCTCAACGATAAATGCAAGCACACTCTCAGGCCCCTCAGCGAGGATCTGGGCCTCAAGCAAATCGGCATAGTGATGGCCTGTGGCCGGGTCATTGGGGTCCAGCCCATCCAGATAGGCGCGTGGTGCTGGGATCTTTGGCATGTCCTGCATCATCGGCGCAAAGGGCGCGGTTAGCGGGGTGTAGCCGGTCACTGCGAGAGCACCGAGGGTGCAGCCATGATAGCTGGGCGCGCGGGAAATGACTTTCCAACGGCTGCCCTGATCACTGACCAAAGCATATTGCCGGGCCAGTTTGATGGCACTTTCCACCGCTTCGGAACCGCCAGAGACAAAAAACACCCGGTTCAAATCCCCCGGCATCAGCCCGGCGAGTTTCTGCGCCAATTGCTCGGAGGCCTCTGTTTCAAAATGCAGCCGGTAGCCAAATGTGGATTTTTCCATCTGGCGGCGCATCGCGGTCAGCACCTCCTGATTGGAATGGCCAATATTGCAAACCATCGCTCCAGACGAACCATCCAGATAGCGTTTGCCATCTTTGTCCCACATGTAAACGCCGCGTGCCTGATCCAGAACCGGCCTGCGCCCCTGCGCCTGATAAAAAAGATTGCTCATTCTTCGCTTTCCAACTCCCTCCCGCCTTGTTGTTCGGTGCAAATACCCAGGCGCAACAGGAGTGCGTCGCAAGGACAAATGGCCGGAATGCGGGCTTGAAGGAACCATGCGAGAGCCGCTACTATAGTTCAAATAGATAATTGGAATTCTTGATATAGAGATGAACTATGCGCAGAGATGACCCTCACTACGCACCAGAACGCATCGCCCGCGAACTGGACTGGAACCTGTTGCGTACCTTTGTGGTGTTGGCCGAAAGCCACTCTGTCACCGATGCTGCTAATCAGCTAAGGCTCAAGCAACCCTCTGTTTCTACGGCCTTAAAGCGGCTAGAGGATCGGGTCGGACGCAAATTGATCAATCGCTCCCCCGGCCATTACGACCTGACCGAAGCTGGGCGATTGCTGTACCGCGAAGCCGTGGAGATCAATGGATCGGTCCTGCGGTTGTCGACCCTGATGCGGGAGATGACTGATGATGTACGAGGCCATGTTCACATTACCATGGCCAGCCATGTGGTGAGCCCCTTGATCAATCAGGCCCTCACCGGGTTTCACCGTGATCATCCGCTCGCCACCCTTAAAATTGAGGTTTTATCCAGCTCCAAGGCCATCGCAGAAGTGGCCGCCAAACGCGCCTCCTTTGCCATTTGCCTCGTGGGGGATCATCATCCAAACTTGGAATACCGCCGGGTGTTTCGCGAATACTTTGGGCTCTTCTGCGGCCCGCCGCACCCACTGTTTGGCCGTGACGATCTGACCAC
The DNA here is from genome assembly GCF_000152965.1 of Roseobacter sp. MED193. Lineage (GTDB taxonomy): Bacteria > Pseudomonadota > Alphaproteobacteria > Rhodobacterales > Rhodobacteraceae > Pseudophaeobacter. The sequence goes on from NZ_CH902583.1 coordinate 447,155, forward strand.
CGCCGATTTGGAAGGGCATTCCTCAGTGAGTTTTGAGACGGATCGGCTGCAGGATGTTTTGAAACCCATCACCGTGATGCGGGCACAGGCCGCCTTGGGTCAGAAAATCACCGGTGTTTCCAGCCACCTAGAAGAGGTGCGGCGGATGATCGTCTCTGGACTGGGCGTCGGCCCCCTCCCCATCCACGTCGCCGCTCGGGATGTGCGCGATGGCCAACTCTGGCAGGTACCCCCCTTCGAGGATCTCCCCCCAATCGATGTTTACTTAGTCTGGAGCGAAGGCGCGACCAAGAACAGGGCCGAGCAGATCCTGCTGGATCGCTTGATCGCGGCAATCGACGAGACCCCTATCGAAGACCGCAGCTACAGCTAGGCCTGTTAGGCCTTTTGGCCGGCCAGATGCTTGCGCAGAAAATTCTGCGTCCTCTCGCTCTTGGGATTGCGAAAGATCACCTCTGGCGGGCCCTCTTCGACCACCACGCCCTGGTCCATGAACAACACCCGATCACAGACACTTTCGGCGAAGCCCATTTCATGGGTGACGATAATCATGGTCATATGTTCTTCGGCCAGTTGTTTCATTACCAGATTGACCTCTTCAACCAGCTCAGGATCCAGTGCCGAGGTGGCCTCGTCAAACAGCATGACCTTCGGCTTCATCGCCAGGGCCCGGGCAATGGCAACCCGCTGTTTTTGCCCGCCCGACAGCTGCGAGGGGTAGTAATCAATCCGCTCGATCATGCCGACCTTTGTCAGCTGCTCCTCTGCCAGGGCGTTGGCCTCAGCATCAGTCAAGCCTTTGAGCATCTTGGGCGCCAGCGTCACATTTTCGCGCACTTTCAGATGAGGAAACAGGTTAAAATGCTGGAAAACCATCCCAATTTCCTGGCGCACCTCATTGATATGGCGCTCATACTGGCGGTGGGGCAGATCCATATTGATCTGCTTATCCTCGAGCCAGATCTCCCCCCCCGTCAGCGGATCCAGATCATTGATAGCTCGCAAAAGGGTGCTCTTGCCGGACCCGGATGGCCCGATGATTGCGACGATCTGGCCGCGGTCCACCTGTAGGCTGATGTCTTTCAACACTTCCAAGGTGCCAAAGCTTTTTTTGGCGTGGCGAATATCGATGAAAGGTTTCTGGGCGCTCATGTTTCTCTCCTGCCCGGTCATTTCGAGGCCTGAATGCGGCGTTCCACGCGGCGCAGTACCGCCTCCATGCCGAGGTTGATAATGTAATAGATAGCTGCCACCAGAACGTAGAATTCAAAGGGGCGATAGGTGCTGCCAATGGCACGTTGCGCCGACAGGGTCAGTTCAGAGACACCGATAACCGAGACCAGCGCAGAATCTTTCAGCAACGCGATCATATTGTTGCCAATAGGCGGGATGACATCGCGCACCGCCTGCGGCACCACCACCTTGCGCAGCGCCTGCATCCGCGACAAGCCCAGGGTGCGGGCAGCCTCGATCTGGCCCTTGTCGACGGCCAGAATGCTGGTCTGAAACAATTCGGAGTTATAGACGGCAAAATGCAAACCCAACCCGATCACACCGGCGACAAAGGCCGGCACATCAATACCGATCTGTACCAGGCCAAAATAGATCAGAAACAGCTGCAGTAGCAGCGGCGTGCCCAGAAACAGAAAGGAAAAGATCCGAAACGGCCAGCGCACTACTGCGGGTGCATAAAGCGCAATCACCGCCAGAAAAATGCCCCCAAAGAAGCTGACAAGGGCCGCCCCAACAGTAATGCCGATCGTCCAGAGCGCGCCCAGAAGCACGATATCGAGGTATTTTGGAATAACGCTAAAATCGAGTCCCATGGCGTGTCCTTTCCCCGATCAGTTCAGGCGGGCTTTGCGGTCGGCCCAGGTGACGGCCAATCCAACAACATAGATGATGATCATGTACAAAAGCCCTGCAATCAGGAACATCTCGAAGGGTTTATAGGTGGAACCAATGTAGCGCTGCGCGGTGTAGGTCAGCTCCACCACCGAAATGGCCGCAACAAGCGCGGTGCTCTTGATAAGGGTATTGAGGTTCACCCCCAGTGGACGGATCATCAGGCGCATTGCCTGCGGCAGTATGACATTGCGCATCGCTTGCCACTTGCTCATCCCCAGGGTTCGGGCTGCCTCGCCCTGCCCCTTGTCTACTGAAATAATGGCGCCACGCATGGTTTCGGTCATATAGGCGCCGACATTGACGCCGAGACCAATCACCCCGGCCTCAAAGGCGTCCAGCTGGATGCCAATCTGCGGTCCACCAAAGTATAGAATAAACAGCTGAATCAACGCCGGGGTGCCTCGGAACACACTGACATAGGCAGCCCCGAGGAAACGTAGAACCCGGAAACGCGACAAACGCGCTGCGGTTCCCAACATGGCGCAGATCAGGCCCAGAATGGCGGTGAGCACCGACAGCAAAATGGTTATCCAGGCCGCCTCCAAAAAGAAGGGAAAGACCCGTTGCATCAGGGCATAGTCCACTGTCGTCAGTCTCCTCGAACCGCACTTGTTTTGCCGCCCCGCTGATAGGGCCAGGCAGCCGCGCATGTAACTGCCCCGCCCCGGCGTCTCGCAGAGAAACCTGGGCGGGGCCGCGTCTTGAACGGTTTAGCGAATGTCGCCGCCAACCCATTCATTGGCAATCTCAAGATAGGTGCCGTCTTCCATCATCGCGTCCAGCGCGCCTTGCATGGCGGCAGCCAGCTCAGGGTTGCCCTTGCGGATGGCGATACCGGCACCGAATTCTTCGGTCTCGAAATCGGTGATCATCACATAGTCCTGACCGGTTTCTTTCATCGCCAGGATCGCCGCAATCGAGTCATTGACGATGACGTCAACACGGCCATGTTCCAGTTCCAGCAGCAGTTCGGGCAGCCCCTTATAGGTGCGCACGTCATAGCCCATTTCACGGGCCCAGGCCTCATGCGTCTCGCCCAGGGTCAGGCCAACCTTGGCATCACCAAGAGCCGCAGCTGAGGTAATGCCGCCAGGCTTGGCAAAGATCGCACGTTTGGTCGTGTAATAAGGCCCAACAAAATCAACCACCTGTTGGCGTTCCTCAGTGATCGACATGGAACCAACGATGGCGTCATATTTATTGGCCAACAAACCGCCAATAATGCCATCCCAGGCAGTGGTAACGATTTCAACCTCAACGCCCATGCGCTTGGCAATCTCGGCGCCAACGGCCGGATCAAAGCCCACAACCTCATTGCTGTCATTGACAAAGTTGAAGGGAGGGTAAGCGCCGCTCATGGCGATCCGGATCACGCCGTCTTCTTTGATCTGATCCAGCTCTTCTGCCGCAGCAAAATTGGCGGTGGTAAAGGTCGCGGCCAGCGCAAGGCCAGCGGCGAATGTGGTTTTCAAAAGCGTTCTACGCGTTGTCATGGGTATCTCTCCTTTGTCGGTTCGGGTCAGCTCTCTCGGGGGCTTTCGGCATCCAAGCCACCCCCCTGGCATCTCTGGAAAGACGCTTGCACAGCTCGCACCCATTGGACAAACAGATAACGGGAATGATTGATATTGATAAAAACTATACCAAGGGATCACTTCGCCATTCAAGGAGGCTTACCCCGCCAAAATGCCACTTGAGCCCCCGCACCTGCCTCTGCTAGGCGGCAAGAGTTGAGGCAAAGCAAGGCGGATCACATGCGTAATACTCCCATTCAGGTGGTCAACCGGGACACAGGCCAGATTTTTGACGAGGTCATTCTCGGCGAAAAATGGATCCGCTGGGCCTATCAGGATGCCAGCTCCAACCTGATCGAGCGGCTGCTGTTTCGCTCCTCTGTGATGAGCCGCCTGTTCGGGCTCTGGTATGACAGCCCAATGTCTCGGAGCAAGATCAGTTCCGTCATTGATGCGCTTTCGATTGACATGTCCGAGGCCGTGAGGCCAGCGGCGGACTATCGTTCCTTCAATGATTTCTTTGCCCGCCATCTAAAACCCGAAGCCCGCCCCTATTCAGATGATCCGGACGAGGTTGTCGCCCCCGCAGATGGCCGTGTTTTGGTCTTTCCCAAGCTGGACAGAGACGTCTTTGTGCCAGTCAAGGGCCATCCGATGTCGATCACCTCGATGCTGCCCGGACGGGCGAAACAGTTCCTGGGCGGGACGCTGGCGATCGTGCGGCTCTGCCCGGCAGATTATCACCGCTACCATTTCCCCGCAGGTGGTCAGATTCTGTCCAGCCAGCACATCCCCGGCGCACTGCATTCGGTCAACCCGATTGCCCTGGGCGCTGGGCCAGATGTTTTTGGGGAAAACAAACGGTGCAACACATTGATTAAAAACGATAGGGTCGGAACTTACTGCTTTAGCGAAGTCGGTGCCTTTGGGGTTGGATCTATCATCAACACCACCGCATCAGGCGCGGTCAGCAAGATGCAGGAAAAGGGCTACTTCAAATTTGGCGGCTCCACCGTCGTAGTGGTTTTTCAGCCAGGTCAAATTACCTTCAGCGAGGATCTTGTGGCCAATAGCGCTCAGGGCCGCGAGACACTGGTCAAGGTCGGCCAGCCTCTGGCGCGCGCAATCGCTTAACCTTCTATCGGATCCCTAACGTTCTGGCGGAATTGAATAAGTCATAGTGGAGCGCGCCACCAACTTGTCTGATCCTGCCGAAAACATATGAACATCCCCCACCGCAAGGCTGCGCCCCAGTTTCAGCAACTGTCCCTTGGCGATAATGTCACGCCCGGCCTCGGGTTTACGCATGAAATCAAGCGAACAATTGGTGGTCACTGCCAGCGCCTTGGGCCCCAGCCGCGACAGCACCAGCGCATAGACGGTGACATCCGCCAGCGAAAACATCGATGGCCCAGAAACTGTCCCGCCAGGCCGCAGATGACGCTCTGCCACTTTTAGGCGCATGGTGATGCCCTCCATCGACAGGGCATCAATAGCGAAGTCATTTGCGACCTGTGGAAAGATTGCCTCCATATAGGCCTCTAGCCCTGCGACATCAAATGCCAAACCCATGCTTTTCCTCTCCCTCGTTGCGCCCTAGTGTTCACCCGGAACATCAAGGGAGAGCAAGATGTCAATTCTGGAACGTCACGACAAAAATGCGGTGGCCCATCTCAAGATGAACGCCCCGGAACGGCTTAACGCCCTCTCGGATGAGATGCTGGCGGCCCTGCAGGCGCAGATTGATGCCCTGAAAGATGACAGCAGCATCAAGGCGGTAATCTTGTCCGGCAATGGTAAGGCCTTCTGCGCCGGCCATGATATTCGCCAGATGACGGCCGGGCGCGATAGCGAGGACAAGGGGCGCGCCTATTTCGAGGGGCTGTTTGCCCGCTGCACCTCTGTGATGCTGGGATTGCAACACCTGCCGCAGCCGGTCATTGCCCAGGTTCATGGGATCGCCACTGCGGCGGGCTGCCAGCTGGTGGCTTCCTGCGACCTGGCCATTGCCACTGACGACTGCCGTTTTGGGGTGAATGGGGTCAATATTGGCCTGTTTTGTTCCACCCCAATGGTGGCCCTGTCGCGCAACATCCCGCGCAAACACGCCTTTGAGCTGCTCACCACCGGTGAATTCATGTCCGCGCCACGCGCCGCGGATCTGGGGCTGATCAACCGTGCTGTTCCAGCCGATCAGCTCGAGTCCGAGACCCGCGCCATGGCCGACACGATTGCCTCAAAACTCGGCGCCGCCGTGAAGGTCGGCAAAGAGGCCTATTACCAGCAGCTGGAGATGCCAATTGAAGAGGCCTATGCCTATACCAGTGAGGTGATTGTTACCAACCTGATGCAGCCCGACACAGTCGAAGGCATGCAGGCCTTTATCGAAAAAAGGCGCCCTGACTGGGAATAATGACAATTTGTCAGAAAAATTTAGGCTTTGTTTACCGTTCAGGAATTATTGTTTCTATATCAGGCCTTTTAATCTGGGCAAGATAATGGCAAAGATTGGGCACGGGTTAAGACACAGATTCTGACCCCGTCACAATTTGGGCCGCTGAAGCGGAAGGTCCCTCCAACCGGGAATCTCTCTCCCCGGGCGACATTCCCGCTCAGCGGCCCCAAATTCCCCTCTCCTTTAGATCATAGACCCACACTTTGGGATATACGGCCCCTGTTTCTGCCCGATTGTACGCAGGACAGAAACGATACCCCGGTATTGATGCAACTGTGTCCCACCCTGCGATTTCCGATCATTGACCATCAGCCTCCGCACCGATGAGGGTCCGGCAAATTGCCTCTGACATCCCTGCCCCATTTCGCCCCTTTGCTGCCACATTTGCGCCTGCACAATATTGCTTAACGGCCCAGTCTGCCCTATTTGCCCCCTATGACAGAGACATTGCATATTGTGGGCGGCGGCATGGCCGGCTCCGAAGCGGCCTGGCAGGCTGCGAACATGGGCGTCAACGTGGTGATCCACGAGATGCGGCCCAAAGTGGAAACCTTTGCCCATCAGACCGGCAATCTGGGCGAGATGGTCTGCTCCAACTCCTTCCGGTCGGACGATGACGAGCAAAACGCCGTCGGCCTACTGCATTGGGAAATGCGCGCCGCCAATGGCGTGATCATGGCCACCGCCGAGGAACACCGTCTGCCCGCCGGCGGCGCCCTGGCCGTCGATCGCGATCCCTTTGCTGAGACGGTAACAGCCAAGCTGAAGGCCCATCCCAATATCACAGTCTCCTATGAGGAAATTACCGCCCTGCCCGAAGACGGGCACTGGATCTTTGCCACCGGCCCCTTGACCTCTGGCACCCTTGGCCAGGCCATTCAGGCAGAGACCGGAGCTGAGGCTCTGGCCTTCTTTGATGCCATCGCGCCGATCATCTATACTGACAGCATCGATATGTCGCAGGCCTGGATGCAGTCGCGCTATGACAAGGGCGAGACCGAGGAAGAACGGACAGCCTACCTTAACTGCCCTATGACTGAGGCCCAATACGAGGCCTTCATCGACGCGCTCTTGGCGGCTGACAAGACCGAGTTCCACGAGGGCGAAACCGCCGGCTATTTTGACGGCTGCCTGCCGATCGAGGTCATGGCCGAGCGCGGCCGTGAGACTCTGCGGTTTGGTCCAATGAAACCCGTTGGCCTCACCAACCCCCACCAGCCGGATGTTAAACCCTATGCCGTGGTACAGCTGCGCCGCGACAACGCGCTTGGCACCCTGTTCAACATCGTCGGCTTCCAGACCAAGATGAAATACGGCGCCCAAACCGAGGTCCTGCGGATGATCCCAGGGCTGGAACAGGCCAGCTTTGCCCGGCTGGGCGGCATCCACCGCAATACCTTCCTCAACTCCCCCACACTGCTGGACGATCAGATGCGTCTGAAATCCAAGCCACATCTGCGTTTTGCCGGCCAGATCACCGGGGTTGAAGGCTATGTGGAAAGTGCTGCCATGGGACTGCTGGCAGGCCGCATGGCAGCGGCTGAAATCCTCGGGCTTGAGCTACCCCAAGTGCCCCAGGACAGTGCCATGGGGGCGCTGATCCATCACATCACCGGCGGTGCCGAGGCCAAGACCTTTCAGCCCATGAATGTGAACTTTGGCCTGTTCCAACCGGTTGAGGGCCTCAAAGGGGGGCGTCGCGGCCGCAAGGACCGCTACAAAGCCTATACCGACCGCGCCAAGGCAGCCTGGACCAAGTGGCTGGAAACCTTCGCCTGAACCGCTGAAGAGAGGGCAGATCCTGTGACCTTCATCACCCGTTTCGCCCCCTCGCCCACCGGCCCCTTGCACCTAGGCCACGCCTATTCCGCCCTGCTGGCCCATGACATGGCAATGGAGCAGGGAGGCACATTCTTGCTCCGTATTGATGATCTGGATCAGTCCAGGTCGCGCTGTTCCTGGGAAGCTCAGATCTATGAGGATCTGCACTGGCTCGGACTCTCCTGGCCGACGCCAGTGCGCAAACAATCCGCCTGTCAGGCAGATTATGATGAAGCCCTGGACGTGCTCTGGCGCAAAGGCTTGCTCTATCAATGCTCTTGCTCGCGCCGTGACATCAAAGAGGCTCAATCCGCGCCACAGGAGGGGGGGCTACAATTTGGGCCGGACGGGTTGATCTACCCGGGCACCTGCCGCCCCCAGAATCGCCCCTCAGGACAACGCCCTAAAAACGTCACGCTCCGCCTGGATGTCGCCAAAGCACTTGCAGGTCACGACCTACGCCCTCATTTCACCCCGCGCGCCGGAGAACACTTGGACGTCTCATCCTTCGTGGAAACCGGGCCGCACGCGAACACGGCGATAGGACAATATGAATTCACCTCAGAGTTCATTCTCAACCAAATCGGAGATTTTGTGGTCTCGCGCCAGAATATGGGCGCATCCTATCATCTGGCTGTGGTGGTCGACGATCAGGAACAGGCGGTCACACATGTCATCCGCGGCGCGGATCTTTTGGAAGCAACCATCATCCAGCTGCTCATCGGCTGGCTCCTTGACGATGAACTCTACCAATACTGGTCCCAGCCAGTGTACCACCACCACCGCCTGATCCGCGACGATCAGGGCAAACGCCTGGCCAAACGCGATGACGCGCGGGCTATCGCCAAATACCGCGCCGAGGGCGCGAGCCCAGCAGACATCCGCCAGCTTGTCGGCCTGGGCTAACAGACAGTTCCCATCATCATCTTTCTAAAAAATATTCCCGCCGGAGGCAGCGGCGCCTTGGCGCCGCCCCTTTCGCTTTGGGAACCCCGTCTTAAGCCATGGGTGCCATCAACTCCTGCTCTTCGCCCTCGCGCACCGCCGTATAAAAACAGCTACGGCGATTGGTATGACAGGCAGGGCCGACCTGCCGTACCAGAGCCAGCAGACAATCCCTGTCACAATCAAGCCGCAGGTCGACAAGGCTTTGCACATGGCCGGAGCTTTCGCCCTTTACCCAAAATGCCTGGCGTGACCGGGACCAATAGGTCACCTTGCCGCTCTCCAGGGTCTTTGCAACACTTTCCGCATTCATCCAGGCCATCATTAAGACCTCGCCGCTCACCTCATCCTGGGCAATGCAGGGGATTAGTCCCGCTGCGTCATACTTCAAACTATTGGGATCAAAGGACATCGTAAAAACCTTTTGCATCTGGCATTTGTCTGCCTATGTATGTGGAAGAAACCCCAAGGGAAAGCCCAAGGCAGCCAATGTCCAGCGAAACCGATCTCATCAAGCTCTATTCCTCCCGCATCCTTGCCCTGGCTGCAGATATTCCCTTTCTGGAGAGATTGGAGAATCCAGACGCCAGCGCGAAGAAACGTGCGCCCCTTTGTGGGTCGACGGTCACTGTTGATCTCAATATTGATGAGGGGCGCATTGTGGAGTTTGGCCAGGATGTCAAAGCCTGCGCTCTGGGCCAGGCCTCGGCCTCGGTGGTCGGACAAAACATAATAGGGCGCACCCTTGCAGAAGTGGAAACCGCACGTGATGAGCTGAAGGCCATGCTCACAGATGGCCAGCCTGCCCCTAAAGCCCCCTTTGCGGATCTGGAAGTTCTCATCCCGGCACGGGAGTTCAAAAACCGCCACGCATCAATCCTGCTTTGCCTGGAGGCCAGCCTGGAAGCCTTCAAGGCCGCCTTGCAGAAAAACTGCGCTTAACCTTGCCTTTATTTTAATCAAATAGTGTGGGTCCGTTAGTAAAAATGGGCCCCACACATGCAGTCAGTTCCCCCACAATTGGCGACTTCAGCCAACACAGCAGAATCTGGCGCAAGCGATTGGCCCGACGATACAGAGCGATCTGACGCACGCAATCTGCAGCTCAACCATCTGACACAAATCTCATCTCAGTTGGGCTATGAAATCGTCGATATTGCCGGTTTCCTGGATCAGATCGACCAAAAATCACAGAGCCAACTCTCTGCACTACAGGAACTCACCAGAGAGGCGGATCAGGTCATCAGCTCAAATGGCCAAGTTCTTGACACCATTGAAACGGTCTCGACCACCACGGAGCAAACGCTCCAGTCCGTCCAGACCTCGGTAAAGTTTGTCCGCGATAACAGCGGCCGCAGCCAGGAAGTTGCCGAATGGGTCAACGATCTGGAAGAACGCACAGATCAAATTGGCGACACTGTAGATGCTGTGCGCAAAAACAACGAAATGATCACCAATATTGCTGCCCAGGTGAACATCCTCGCCATCAACGCCAAGATTGAAGCCAGCCGTGCGGGGGATGCGGGGCGTGGATTCGCTGTGGTGGCCGAAGCGATCAATGACCTGTCCAAACGCACCCAAACAGCGGCGCGTGAGATTGGCAGCAATATTGAGAACCTATCAAACTGGGTCACCCTGTTGCACGACGAAACAGTTGAAATCTCTCGCTCGGCTGAAAAGATCCTAGGCCAGGCACGGGAAACCGACAGCTCTCTTCTCAGTATCGAAGAAAAAGCCACAGAGGTGAACGCACAGACCGCCAAAATTCTTAGCCAAGCCTCCGTGGTCAAAAACGCCATGAACAGCTTTGCCCCAAACATCAATGGAATCGGCAAATCGGTTGAGGAAACCACAACCGGCATCCATGACACCCATACCCGGGTCGAAAACCTGATTTCTTCCTCTGAACAACTTGTTCAAGGCACTGTCGCCCTGGGGGGCAAGTCCACGGACAAACGGTTTATCTCTTATGTGACCGAGCTCAGCCAGAAGGTCGCCGCCATATTTGAAGCGGCCCTCGACGCCGGAAAAATCTCTGCCGATGCCCTGTTCGACAAAAAATATCAACTGATCCCTGGCACCAACCCCGCGCAATATACCACTGGCTTTCTGCCTCTTACGGATGCGGCCCTGCCGCCGCTGCTGGAGGCTGCCTTGGAATTTGATCCACGCGTGGTCTTTTGCGCGGCTATTGATATCAATGGCTACCTGCCAACCCACAACAAGATCTTTTCTCACCCACAGGGTCCAGATCCCGACTGGAACACCGCCAACTGCCGCAATCGTCGGATTTTTGATGACCGGGTGGGGCTCAAGGCCGGACGAAATTCTGAACCCTTTTTGATGCAGGTCTATCGTCGCGATATGGGGGCCGGAAACTTTGTGATGATGAAAGATCTGTCGGTGCCCGTCTTTGTCGGTGGCCGACATTGGGGCGGTATTCGTATGGGGTTCAAGACCTAATCCCCATCGGCCCCTGCCCCCAAAAAAAGCCGCCACACATCCGGGCAGATGGTGGCGGCAGGAAATGCGTCTTTATGCGGGGTTCAGATGAGCGTTCCGGCTGTTAGGCGCAACCGGCTGGAAAGGTTAGGCGGGGATCCAATGACATCGGGATGGATGTCAACGCATCTGACATAAAGACAGCAGGCAGAAACTAGAAATAGGGTTTCATAAGGCAGGAAAAAGAGGCCGCAGCTTCACGACCGCGCGATTACATAAACCCCGGCAGGTGAAGGGCAACAACAAGCATAACAATCAGAGCAGCTGCACCAAGCGCATCCTGTAGCAAAGTGGATTGGGCATTGTGCAGGGTTGTCTTCAACTGGGTCATCATCAGGATTGTCTCCACTACTCTCTGTCGGGGTTCAGCATTTCGCTACGCCGCTCTCTGTCGGCCTCTTGTTGCTTATTTGTTCTCATTTTACGCCGCTGCTGTAAAGAACTTTTTAAGAACATTTGCGAACTTTTTAGAACATCAGCAAGAACACGGGTCTGCGAAACAGTCTAACCGACTGAAATTAAACGAATTGCCTGATCCTGCTTCATCAGCCAAAGCAGAACACGGGCGGCCTGACCTCTGTCACTCTGCAATCCGGGATCCATTGTCAGCAAAGACCGTGCATCGCTCTGCGCCACCGCCATCAAAGAGGCCTGTCGTTCAAGGTCCGCGATGTGGAAACGGGGCAACCCGGACTGTGCGGTACCAATAACATCGCCCGCCCCGCGCATTTGCAAATCGGTCTCAGATATTTTGAACCCATCTTCGCTTTCGCGCAGAACCTCCAACCGACGGCGCCCCCCTTCGGACAGAGGTGGCTGATACATCAAAAGACAGGTCGATTCCGCGCTGCCTCGACCAACGCGACCGCGCAACTGATGCAACTGCGCCAATCCAAAGATCTCGGCGCGCTCAATCACCATGATGGAAGCATTTGGAACGTTTACCCCAACCTCGATCACCGTGGTGGCCACCAAAACCTTGGTTTCGCCCTTTTGAAACGCCGCCATCGCGGCGTCTTTTTCGGCAGGGGGCATCTGCCCATGCACAAGGCCGACCACGCCCTCCCCCAGGGTGGCGCGCAGATGTTTGAAACGTTCCTCGGCGGCGATGAGATCCATCACCTCGGATTCCCCGACCAATGGACAGACCCAATAGCACTGGCGCCCCTCACCAATGGCACGGCGCAGATGGTTGACCACCTCCTCCATGCGCTCCGTGCTCAGCACCGCTGTCTTGACCGGCTTACGGCCGGGTGGTTTTTCATCCAGAACCGAAACATCCATGTCGCCATACTGCGCCAGCGCCAATGATCGCGGGATCGGAGTGGCGGTCATCACCAGAACGTCGGCACCTTTGCCCTTCTCCGCCAATTCCATCCGTTGTCGCACCCCAAAACGGTGCTGTTCATCGACGATGGCCAGATGCAGCCTGCGGAACACAACATCCTGTTGAAACACCGCATGGGTGCCCACCAGGATCTGGATATCACCTGCCTCCAGCGCAGCCAGCTTGGCCCGCCGCTCGGCGCCTTTGTCGCGCCCAGTGAGCAGTTCCAGTACCACACCGGCCTGCTCTGCCAAGGGACGCAGCCCCTCAAAATGCTGCTGCGCCAGAATACCCGTTGGGGCCATCATTACGCCCTGCCCGCCGGCCTCAACCGCGACCAGTAACGCCATAAAGGCAACCAGAGTTTTCCCTGAACCCACATCGCCTTGCAGCAATCTGTTCATCCGGCGGTCCCGCGCCATATCCTCCGATATTTCTCTGATCGCTCGCTCCTGCGCGCCAGTGGGGCGATACGGCAATGCGGCCAGAACCGGCGCTTGCAACCGTCCTGTGGCCTCACTAACGATACCCGGGGATTTGCGCTCAGCCTGTCTTGCCAGGGCAAGGGTCAATTGGTGCGCAAACAACTCATCATAGGCAAGCCGAGTCCGGATTGGCGCCTCTGGCGACAGATCTTCCAGCGACTGCGGATGGTGAGCTGCGTTCAGCGCCTCTTTCCAGGCGGGCCACCCCTCGCGCCTGGCCTGCTCCGGGTCGATCCACTCTGCAAGCTCTGGCAGCCGCTCCAAGGCGCTCAATGCCGCCTTGGTCATGGTTTTCTGGGTTACCCCATGGGTCAGCGGATAGACCGGCTCATACTCCGGGATATCTTCCGCCTCGGCCAGGGGAAGCATGTGATCGGGGTGCACCATCTGGGCAACACCATCGAACAACTCCACCTTGCCCGAGACAAGACGCCGCGAGCCTTCTGGGCACTGGGCCTCCAAATAGCGGCTCCGCCCATGGAAAAATACCAGTTGGAATTCAACTTCTTGATCAGCGACATTAATCCGGTACGCCCCACCCCGATTGCGTGCAGGCAGGTGGCGTCCCACCTCTACTTCCACAGTGGCAATGGCAGGCAGGTCCAGCCCTTTGATCGTATCACGCCGACGCCTGTCCAGGATCGAATGCGGCAGCGAAAACGCCAAATCCCGTGGCGTTTCCAGCCCGATCTGGGCCAGGCTCTGGGCTGTTTTTGGCCCCACCCCTTTGAGAGTTTCCGCCCCTGCAAAAAGCGGAAACAGGATTTCGGGGCGACCAGTCATGAGGCTGCAATCTCCGCCAACCAGCCATCCTCATCCAAGATACGAATGCCGAGCTCCAGAGCCTTTTTCTCCTTCGAACCCGCCCCTGGACCAGCAACCAAGATGTCGGTCTTTTTTGACACCGAGCCAGAAACCTTGGCCCCCAGAGATTCCGCCCGCGCCTTGGCCTCGTCGCGGGTCATCTTTTCCAGCTTGCCGGTAAAGACCACTGTGAGCCCAGCAACCGGGCTTTCCTGCGATGGGGCGGCAGGGGCCGAGATATTCAACTGTGCCACAAGATCATCGATCACCGCGCGTTCCTGCATATTTGCCAACGCATCAGAGAGTGACAGACCTACAGTAGCCCCAATCCCGTCAATACCGATCAAATCCTCCCAGGCCTCGCGGGCCGTGCGGTGGAGTTCCAGAACCGACAGCGCAGCCTCGCGCGTTTCTTTGATCTTGGCACGGCGGCCTTCGCTACTGGCCCGTTCACGCTCTTGATCCTCGGCCAAATCTGCGGCGCGATGCGCCAGCGCTGCAGAGCGGGCCGCATCTACTGCGCTGGCAAGATCCTCCCAACTGCCAAAATGCAAAGCCAGATCCTTGGCGGCAACCTCACCTACATGGCGAATGCCGAGCGCAAAGATCATACGACCCAACGAGATATTGCGCTTTTCAGTGATCGCAGCAAAGAGATTTGCCGCACTTTGATCGCCCCAGCCAGGCCGGTTCTTGAGCTTGGTGAATTGTCCTAGGTCCCGCTGCTCCAATGTATAAATATCAACGGGCGTGCGGATGGGAAGGTCTGGATCATTATAGAACATCTCCAGCTGCTTTGCCCCCAATCCTTCGATATCAAAGGCCTTGCGAGAGACGAAGTGTTTCAATTTTTCAATGGCTTGTGCAGGACAAATAATGCCACCCGTGCAGCGGCGCACGGCATCTCCCTCTTCGCGCACCGCAGGCGAGCCGCATTCCGGGCAGGTCTCGGGGAAGTCAAAGGTCTGCTCATCTCCGTTGCGTTTGGTCAAGTCCACATCGGCGACCTTGGGGATGACATCACCGGCACGATAGACCTGAACCCAGTCGCCGATGCGGATCTCCTTGCCGCCGCGGATCTCTTCGCCCTTATTATCCCGCCCTCGAATATAATCCTCGTTATGCAGGGTGGCATTGGAGACCACTACGCCGCCGACAGTAACGGGAGTCAATCGCGCCACAGGGCTCAGCGCCCCGGTGCGGCCAACCTGAATGTCGATGGCCTCGAGCCGGGTCCAAGCCAATTCAGCCGGGAACTTATGCGCGATGGCCCATCGCGGGGTGGTAGAGCGAAACCCAAGCCGCCCCTGCAGCGCCAGGTCATCCACCTTGTAGACCACCCCATCGATGTCATAGCCCAGCGTGGCGCGCTGCGCTTCGATCTGGCGGTAATGGGCGATCATCTCGGCCACGCTTGCACAGGTCTGTGTCAGCGGGTTGGTCTGAAACCCCAGCTCATGCAGCCGTTCAATTGCCCCTGTCTGGGTTTGCGCCAGAGGGGCAGAGAGATCTCCCCAACTGTAAGCAAAGAAACGCAATGGCCGCAGACGGGTAATTTCCGCATCCAACTGGCGGAGCGAACCCGCCGCCGCATTGCGGGGATTGGCAAAGGTCTTTCCGCCACGCTCCGTATGCCGGGCGTTCAAAGCGGCAAAGTCCTCGTGGCTCATGTAGACTTCGCCGCGGACTTCCAGCACCTCCGGCGCCCCACTCAGCTGTTGCGGAATATCCGCAATGGTGCGGGCATTGGCAGTGACATTTTCCCCGGTAGCCCCATCTCCGCGCGTCGCAGCCTGTATCAACACGCCCTTTTCATAGCGCAAAGATAGGGATAGCCCGTCAATTTTGGGCTCTGCGGTAAAGCGCAGGGGCTGCGAGGCCCCAAAGCCAAGATAGTTGCGAATACTACGATCAAAATCCGCCACATCCGAGTCTTCAAACGCGTTGCCCAGGGAGAGCATCGGCACAACATGCTGAATTTTTCCAAATCCCGAGGTGACTGGCGCCCCAACGGAATCAAGCTGCGTTGCAATGTCCTTTAGCTCCGGAAAGGCCTCCGCTAAGACCTTATAGCGCCTTTTGGCTGCATCATACGCGGCATCGCTCAGAAAGGGGGCATCGTTTTGATGGTAGGCCTGATCGGCAGCAGCGAGCTGGGTTTGCAACTCCAAAAACTCAGCCTGAGCCTGTTCCTGGGAAAGCCCCGAGGGATCTAATGGTTCGATCTGTTTCACGCGCGGCCCCCATCGTCCAAGTTTGATCCGTGTGATAAAACGCGTTTCTCGCCGCGTCCAGTGATCCCAGCGTAAGAAAATGCACCATGAAGGAGTCACTGGCGCAGGGAACCATCCTGTCCAAACAACAAAAAACCCGCCGAAGCGGGTTTTTCATCGCAGCATGGGAGTGCAGCGTTAACCAGAATTGCAATATCGCAACATCGCAAGAGTTTATGCGGACCCTAACCCAGGTCCGCCACTTTGGTCTGATAGGCAGTTCACCTAACCGGCCACAAACTGTCGACTTAGGCGCCTACGGCCATGCGGTGGCCACCAGACATCTGATCCTCCTGAGGGTCGCGCAGGACATATCCGCGCCCCCAAACGGTTTCGATATAATTGTCGCCACCTGTCGCCGTGCTGAGCTTTTTGCGCAGTTTGCAGATGAAAACATCGATGATTTTCAGTTCGGGTTCGTCCATGCCGCCATAAAGATGGTTAAGGAACATCTCCTTGGTCAGGGTGGTTCCCTTCCGCAGGCTGAGCAGTTCCAGCATCTGATACTCTTTGCCCGTCAGGTGAACAGTCTTGCTGTCTACCTCAACAGTTTTGGCATCCAGATTTACGGCAATCTTGCCAGTTTTGATGATCGACTGGGAATGACCTTTGGAGCGGCGAATGATGGCATGGATCCGCGCCACCAGCTCTTCGCGGTGGAATGGTTTGGTCAGGTAGTCATCTGCACCAAAGCCGAAGCCTTTGATCTTATTATCAGTATCATCCGCACCAGACAGGATCAGGATTGGCGTTTCAATGCGGGCCATACGCAGCTGGCGCAAAACTTCGTGGCCATTCATATCCGGTAGACCAAGATCCAGCAGGATCAAATCGTAATCATAGAGTTTTGCTAGATCGATCCCTTCCTCACCCAGGTCCGTAGAATAGACGTTGAGGTTGGCATGGGTCAGCATCAGCTCAATGCTTTTTGCTGTGGTTGGATCGTCTTCGACCAGTAGAATGCGCATGTTGAAAGTCTCCGCCTGTAACTGTTTCCCTTAGGTTGCGTTAACCCTGATCGAAAAAGGTTAATGGCCCGTTACCATAATCGTTAATAATCAACTTTGACTCAAGTCTTCACTTGAAAAAGGCCTCAATGTTTACGGTACTGTTTTAGACGGGTGGTCTTGAGCGCCTCTTCACCATGGTCGGCGACGGCGGAAATCCAGCTGCGGAACTCCTCTTCGCTTAGCCCGTAACGGCGCAGAGCTTCAGTTTGCGGAATCAACCCATAAAGCACCCCGCGCACCACAGCGGCCTTGCGCGAGGCCACCCAGCGTCTGGTGTTTTCTGGTGGCAAATCCGCGCGTGTCATCGTAGTGCCATCCGGCAATGTCACGGCGCGCGGGCCCTCAACTTTCTTCAGGAACATGCCTTTACCCTTGTTCGATGCATCATAAATCCGGTCAGAGACAGTTTTTGCCTAGTCTACTTAATGAGCCATGAACCTGCCCCCTTGAGAGTCTGTAGGATTTTCATATATTCTGCGATGCTTGCCCCCTTGATCTAAGGAATTGCCTGATGGCACTGGATACTGACACTCCGCTGAACTCCCTTGGCTTTGCCAAACCGCCCGCTGAAACCCGCGTGGTGGTGGCGATGTCCGGGGGCGTCGACAGTTCCGTGGTCGCCGCCTATCTTGCGGATCAAGGCTATGATGTGATTGGGGTCACTCTGCAGCTCTATGATCACGGGGCAGCTTTGGCGAAAAAAGGCGCTTGCTGTGCGGGGATTGATATTCACGATGCCCGCCGCGTCGCTGAAGAGCGCGGCTTTCCGCACTATGTACTTGATTATGAAAATATTTTCAAAGACGCCGTGATTGATGAATTTGCCGACAGCTATCTTGCAGGGGCCACGCCTGTGCCCTGTATTCGCTGCAATGAGCGGGTGAAATTCAAGGATCTTCTGGAAACGGCCCGCGACCTGG
The DNA here is from genome assembly GCF_000152965.1 of Roseobacter sp. MED193. Lineage (GTDB taxonomy): Bacteria > Pseudomonadota > Alphaproteobacteria > Rhodobacterales > Rhodobacteraceae > Pseudophaeobacter. Next base: position 465,119 of record NZ_CH902583.1, read on the forward strand.
AGGCCGACTGTATGGCAACAGGCCACTACATTCAGCGCAAGATGGGCGACAATGGAGCAGAATTGCATAGCGCGGAAGATGCGAATCGCGACCAAAGCTACTTCCTATTCTCCACCACCCCAGAGCAGCTGGATTATCTACGTTTCCCTCTGGGGCATCTGCCCTCCAAGGACGCGACCCGCGAAATGGCGGCGCAATATGGCCTCGCGGTCGCGGATAAACCGGATAGTCAGGACATCTGCTTTGTCCCGGATGGAAACTATACCTCCGTTATCGAGAAATTGCGTCCTGGCGCGGCAGAGCCCGGTGAAATCGTCCATGCGGATGGCCGCGTGTTGGGAACCCATACCGGTGTCATTCATTACACGATCGGCCAACGTCGCGGTCTGGGCATCGGCGGTTTGACAGAGCCGCTCTATGTGGTGCGTTTGGACGTGGACAAAAAACAGGTGATTGTCGGCCCCAAAGAACTGCTGGCCACGCGCACCATTCCGGTACGCGAAATAAACTGGCTGGGGGATGCGCCATTTGACAGCCGCCAGGAGTGGAATGTCATGGTCAAGGTGCGCTCCACCCGCCCGCCGCGCGAAGCAATCATTCGCCCGCTCAGCGCCACGACGGCCGAAGTGGAGCTACTGACCCCAGAAGAAGGTGTGTCCCCCGGACAGGCTTGCGTGTTCTATGACAGCGACAGCAGCCGTATCTTTGGCGGTGGTTGGATCTGGCGCGGCTACTAAACAATCAGCATTTAGGTGCTAGGCATCCCCCCTCTACATGCTACAGTTGCTCAATTTTAGCACTGTAGAGAATAGAACGATGCCATCAGATCCACCTGAGACCAAAGGTGACGCGGACCCCAAGCCCTCCAGCCAGGTCACCCGCTCTGTCATTCGCAGCATGGCAGAGGAATGCAATGACACCGCCCAGCATAACCACCGTCTGGCGCAAAATCAGTTCCAGACCATTTGGTTACTGTTGATGGGAGGATTGGCTCTGGTGCTGGTCCTTCCGTTCATCATTCAGAAATTGGACGACTTCTTATCCGAAGGTCGCAAACTTGATCCCGCCATTATCGAAGACGCCAAAACCGTGGACGAGTCCTTAAAGGACATCCAGACCAACCAGAACGCTGACAGAGAAACCGTGACCAGCAGACTTAGTGAGCTGACCACCCAGCGTAATCAGGCTGTTTCGACTGTAGAAGAACTCGAAGCAGACCTGAGACGCACCCTGGCTCCGCCACTCTCGACATGGGAGGAAGTAGGGCCCTATGGATACGACAAGATCGAGGTCCAGCTCCACCGCCGCCTTGCGGACGACACATTGGCCGGCATGGCATGGGATATGAATAGCTCCCCAGGGCAGGCGGTATTTGTGGAATGGTCAAATGGCATTTTCGAAACCTCTCCCTTCCCCAATACGTTCTCCGATGATGTAACATTCGCCGCGATGACCCAGCTGCCCTCGGGCGCGCTATTGGTCGGGAGCAACTCTGGCTTCAAGAGTGGAAACCCCAAGTTTCACATTACCCGCAGAGACAGGGATGGCTGGCAGGAGATCTACACAGCGCCAGGTACTCTTGTAGACATTAAAACTACAGAAACCGGAGAGGTTTTTGCCTTTGGATCTAGCAAGGTATCAGAAACACAAACGGAACCGGTTTTGATCCAAGTTGTCGGACTGGGCCAACCTAAACCGGTGCAGGACGCCTTGAACCTTATCCCCACAGACAGCATGATTACCTCCGTTTTGGATCGCGCAGATGGAACATTGATTGTCTATGGGCTCACGATGACCCCTGCGGGAACCGGCAATACCCGCTTTACCCTGTCGCGCAGCCCCACAGCTGTTTGGGCTTCGGTAGATATAGTGCCAGGTTTTGAAAACCGCGCCCAACTTTCGGATCAGAGCCCAAAAGAACTGGTCATTGGCCAGCCTCTTGATGCGCCTGAATCGCCCCCTCGTATCCTGGCCATCACCTCTAATTTCCAAAGCCCAAACCGCCTGTTGTCCTCCGTGGACGGCCTGACGTGGCAACGGCCTCAAGGGGAAACCCCAACTGAGGTCAGCGCACTGACCTATAGTGAACGATACGGATTTGTCGCAGCTGGCATGGTGGGTACAAGAGAGCAAAAATCCCCCAGAATCTGGCTTTCGAGAAGTGGTACGAGTTGGACAGCTCTGAGTTTTGAACAATACGGATCCGGTCTGGACTCCCCCTTTACGCAATTCACCTCTCTCCCCTCTGGTGAGATCTTCACAAGTGGCAGACAGGGGAACTTCCTCAGTTTTCAATTAGAGGACCAAGGGGACAAAAGTCTTTCCGCTCAATTGGAGCAGAACCGCTTTAATAGCCCGGACCTGTCACCACCAGGAACCGCTGACACATTACGTGAATTGGAAAACCAGCTTAGAGATATCGAAACTGTTAGTCCGCTTATTGACGATCAGCAGAAAATTGTCGCACGCGCCAGTGCCTATTCAAAGACGCTGGAAGACTCGATCAATAAATATGACGAGGTCCGTGCAGCTTTGGATCAATCTCTGCGAAGCAATGAATTGACGCGCCAGATCACCCAAACCGCAACGCGGGTCGCCGTTATTGGCATGCTGATCTATCTCGTACAGATCGTGGTTAACCGATACCGCTATCTCCAACGGCTGGCGAGTTTCCATCAGGCCCGCGGGCAAGCTCTGCAGATCCTGGCAGATCAGGAAGATCAGTCCCTACTCAAAGGTATTACGATCTCCGATCTCGCGGCATTGTTGTCTCCAGACAGTATCGGTTTTGATTCCGCACCAGAAGCGCCAACCCAGCAGATGGTCGCCCTGCTGCAAGCCGGAATTCGCGCGGGCAACAAATCATAGGGCCCGCGCCTAGTGGGCCAACCCTCGCAGCACGGCCTTCGCAGCACGCAAACCAGGTGCCTCTCCCCCCTGCCCCAGCCGCTGCATGGTGACTGCCATCGCCGCCTTTTGCAGCTGCGGCGCCTTCGCCAGCGTGTCCAGTTGCGCAGCGATGTTTTCCGAAGTGCACTCTGGCCCCAGACACTCCGGCACCACACGGGTCTCGCTCACCAGATTGACCAACGTTACGGTATCCACCAGCGCCATGCGCTTCATCACCTGCCAGGTTAACCACTGAAAGCGATAGGCGATGACCATCGGCGTTGCGGCAGCTGCCAGCTCCAATGAGACCGTGCCTGAAGCAGCAAGCGCCAGATCAGGCGCGGCAAAGGCGGCACGTTTTATCGCGCCATAGGTCGCGCCCTCATAGGCATTGGGGTCCAGAAACAGCGTGTTTTCGGGCCAGTTCGCGGCCTGGGCCCGCACGAGATCAGCCACGGGGGCAGCACAGGGAACAACGACCCGGTAGCCAGGGTGGAAATGCGCAAAAGCTTGCAGAGCCTCCCCAAAAACCGGCCCCAACCGTGTGACCTCGGATCGTCGGGAGCCGGGCAAAGCCAGGACCAGCGGCGCATCGCCAAGATCAAACTGGATGCGAAAATCGCTTATCTCCGCCTCTGTGGCCAAGGGTTCTGCCACCACCGGATGGCCAACAAAGTCACATTCCATCCCCGCCGCTTCCATCAGTGGGGGCTCGAAAGGCAGCAATGCCAGAACCTGATCAATGCTCTTTGCCATCTTCACGGCCCGCTTGGGCCGCCAGGCCCAGACCGAAGGCGCCACATAATGGACCGTGCGAATGTTGCTGCCCGCCTTGACCAGGCTAGCCACCCGCAGAGAAAAATCTGGGCTGTCGATTGTGATCAAAACGTCAGGCTTTTGGGCGATCACCGCCTCTGCTGTCTCACGAATGCGACGTTTCAGATGGCGGTACTTTGGCAGGACCTCAGCCAGTCCCATTACCGACAGTTCTTCCATAGGGAAGCGAGAGCGCAGCCCCTGCTCTGCCATCAGGGCGCCGCCAATGCCCTCAAAGCACAGGTCGGGGCGCAGGGCCCTCAGCCCAGCCATCAAGGCTCCCCCCAGCCTGTCTCCCGAGGGTTCACCCGCCAGGATAAAGACCTTGAGGCTCACGAGGCGCGCAACCAGAGGAACAGACCAAGGCGGTCACAGGCAGCAACCACTTCTTCTTGTTCCAGCACGATGACGCTCCCAGCCTCAAGCACGATCCCGGACAATCCAGCCTGCGCTGCCAGTTCAACGGTCTGCGGCCCCACAGCAGGCAGGTCCGCCCGCCGATCCTGACCGGGCTTTGGCGCTTTGAACAAAATGCCCCCCTGCCCATCGGGACGCTGCCGGAGGCTCTGTAGCATCCAATTGGTGCCAAATGTGTTCTCAACCGCAATGGCCTGCCGGGCGCGAATGGCGCAACACTGACCAATATCCGCTGCGCTCATGGCGGCAACCACCTCAGCGCCCCGATCCGCATCCGCCTTGTCCAAGGCCCCGGGCTGAAACTTGCTGGCCACGCCCTCTGCCATCAACAGCTCTGGAGCGACCTCATGGGCTGCCCGCAGGGTAAAACCCGCCTGCTCAATAAGCCCCATGACAGCCCGCAATGCGCCATCATCCCCGGCCCCCAAAGCAGCCTGGATCACTGGCACCATGGGCAAGGTAGCGGCGTCTATGGCCGTTGGATCAATAGGTGGGCGATTGACCGCCCCGGCGAGGCAGACCTCAGTAACACCGGCTGATTTCAGCCGCGCCAAAAAACTACCCAGATGTTCGATGCGAAAAGAAATCTCCGCATCAACACAGTCCGGCTCAGAGCCCTCCATGGCACAGATCAAAGGTCGCTTGAGCTGACGATCACAGACTTCCTTGGGCAAGAGGCCGGTTCCGGCAATGACTGCGAGCATGGGTTTAGCCTCCGGGCGTCAGGAAAGAGCGATCAGTCTCACCAGTGATAAAGGTAACGATTTCTTCGACATAAGCGCTCTCGGTCTCCTCCCCCAAACGGCGGGCCCGTTCCTGGAAAGTCCCTTCGCCCTGGGCCAGCATCTGAAAGGCCGCCCGCAAGGCAGTAATATCTGAGCGCGTGACTCCGCGGCGCTTGAGGCCCACAAGATTGAGACCATCCAAACCGCCACGCGGTGCCTGCACCAGGCCGTAAGGGATCACATCATTGGTCACCATAGTGACAGCGCCAATAATGGCACCACGGCCGATGCGCACCCATTGATGAATGCCGGACAAGCCGCCAATAATCACATCGTCTTCCAGCACACAATGCCCGGCCACAGCAGCGGAGTTCACCACAATGACCCGATCGCCGATGATGGCATCATGGGCAATATGACAGCCCGCCATAAACAGCCCATCATCGCCAATTCGGGTGATACCGCCGCCCCCTTCGGTCCCGGCATTCACCGTGACATGTTCACGAATGCGGTTACGCTTGCCGATAACGGTACGGCTTTTTTCGCCCTGGAACTTCAAATCCTGTGGAATCTCGCCAAGAACAGCAAAAGAAAACACAACAGTGTCATCGCCAATTTCACAGTCGCCAGCCACGACCACATGAGACTTCAGCGTGACCCGCTCCCCCAGTACCACTTCAGGGCCAATATGGCAGAAGGGGCCGATCTCGCAGCCCGCGCCGATTGTGGCGCCCTCTTCGATTACGGCACTGGGATGAATTTGGCTCATCTTATTCAATCCTTTTGCACATCCACCATGGCGGTGAACTCTGCTTCCGCCGCGGTTTCCCCCTCAACCGTGGCAAGCCCTTTGAATTTGAAGACTTTGCCGCCAGGCTTGCCGCGCAGAATTTCAACCTTCATCTCCAGGACATCGCCAGGAATAACCTTGCGGCGGAATTTGCACTTGTCGATATTCATGAAGTAGATCAACAGGTCGCGGTCGACCATATCCAACGCAACCCCCAACATCACACCAGCGGTCTGAGCCATGGCCTCAACGATGGTAACCCCCGGCATGATTGGCGTGCCAGGAAAATGACCCTGAAAATGGGGCTCGTTCATGGTCACATTCTTGATGCCACGTGCTGAGTTGATGCCATCAATGTCCACAACCTTATCAACCAAGAGAAACGGGTAGCGATGCGGCAGGATCCGCTGGATCAGGTGAATATCGGCGCTTTGCAGATCAGCGGTCATGGCAAGTATCCTGTCTTTGATGTGTTTGAAACGTCCCTATCAACTAGGGCAATTTTGAGCAAGCTCGCGGCGCTCTATTGGTCCTCAGCCACCTCTGGCTGGCCAAGCCCATCTCCAAGAACCTTATCGATCCGGGAAATGGCAAGATCGGTAATATCCACAACATCGGCGCTTAAAAAAACGGTGGAATGGTCTAGGATCGCACCAGCGCCGGTTTCACGCATGATCCCCTCCAGCACTGGCAGCGAGGCGACAAAGAACTCATGGCGCGCGGTCTCTCCCATCTGGTTGATCTCGCGGAGCTTGTGATCCTGTGTACTGCGGGTTTCTTGCACCTTCCGGTCAAAGGCATCCGCGAGGGTACGAAAGGCCTCTGCCTCCATGGTGCTACGCCGCTGGGTCAGGTCTTGCTCCTCAGCGCGCAAATCGGCTTCGATATTGCGGTTCTCTGCTGTCAAAACAGCACCTTCTGCTTCGATTTCTCGGGCGACCCTCTTGCCAAACAGGCTTTCTGAGAACAGCCGGTCAGGCTGAATGGTCAGCAAACCGCTTTGGGGCGTTCCAAGCTGAACTTCGCGCCCCAGCTCGAACCCGCCAAGCGGCAGAGCCTGCTGCGCATGGGATGGCATCCCCCCTGACATCAGCGCAGTAAGCGCCAGCCCGAAGGCCAGCGCTTGGTATTTTCGAACAGGCAGATATGTCATCACATGCCCATTCAAGGCGTTAGAACCGCGCCTGCAGAGTTAGGTCGAAGCTCTGTTCTTGGTCAAAGTCTTCTTTCTTGAGCGCTTTGGAGAAGTTGAACCGCAGCGGACCCAGTCCGGTTGTCCACAAGATAGAAAACCCAACGACATGCCGGAAAGACCCATCGCGCCCAACAATGTTGGTACTGCCGGAGGTATCAACATCGTTGAGCCCCCAAAGATTGCCAACATCATAGAAAAGCGCCCCGCGCAGCCCCAGTTCTTCTGGAAGTCCCAGCGGGAACTCGGCATCAAACCGGGCTACGGCAAAAACGTTGCCGCCCAGGAAGTCATTATACGTCCCGCCATCAGCGCGCGCCGAAACGTCCCGAGGGCCAATCCCGCCCGGTTCAAAACCGCGCATAATAGCAGGAGACAGAACATATCGGTCCAACGACCGGCTGCTGTTATTGCCCATCCAGTGCAGAGCCCCGGTTTCCAAGGTGGCCCGTAGGGTCACCTCTTCGTTCAGGATCATTTTCTGAGCCACAAACTTTGTGCTGGTTTTCAGATACTCGTTATCACCACCAAGTCCGGCATAGTCTGCGCCGACTTCAAAAAGAAATCCTGCGTTGGGATCCAGTCCCGTCAACCGGCTATCATAGGTATACTTGAGCCCCACAATACTGCTGGACCGCTCCCCTTGTGCGATTTCGTTGACAACTGTGGGTGCCGCAGCTGGGTAAGTGCCCCCAGTAAAGGTCCCATCTGCCCGAGCAATCATCTCTGAGGTTTCCCAACGATAGCTCATCCGTAATGACGAACTCTCGCTCAGCTTGAACGAAAGCGCAGGGGAAAAGAACGCCCGCTTGGTATCATATTCAGAAAAACTAGAATCCGATTCCGCAAGCCCAAGGTCAAAACTGAAACGAAGATCCCGGCCTAAGAGATGCGGCTCCACAAAGCCCAGGATATATTCATCTGATTCAGTTGCGGTCGCGATGGAGAAGGACAGACGTTGCCCACGGCCCAAAAAGTTGTTCTCTGTCAGGCCAACTGCAATGCCTAAACCATCGTTCACAGAATAAGACCCGCCAAGGCTCAAAGAGCCCGTTGGCTGCTCGGCGACATCAACATCAACAACGACCTGCTCCGGAGAGCTGCCTTCGCGCACATCGACGTCGGATTCAGAGAAGAACCCAAGCGCCCGAATGCGTTCCGCGGTGCGCCGAATTTCACGCGGATTGAACGGATCACCCTCTACGGTGCGGAACTGCTGACGAATGACCCGATCCAAAGTCGTGGTATTGCCTTCGATATCGATACGCTCAACAAAGACCCGCGGCCCGCGGGTAAGGGTATATTCCACATCAAGGGTCAGATCGCGGTCATTGCGCGTCACCCGAGGTTCGATACGCAGGAAATCAATCCCCAGACGCAGCGCCAGATTTTCAAGCCGCTCAATCTCTCTCTCGACGATCGTTGGCGAATAGATGATGCCCGGTTTGGATTTAAGCGCGGCCCGGAATTCATCCGCATCGGCCTCAGGCACATCACTGGTCACCGTGATATCGCCAAAGGAGAACTGCTGCCCCTCAGAGACATCAACAACCAGGAACACGGCATCGCGCTCACGGGTGACTTCTGCATTGGCACTATTGACCCGGAAATCGACATAGCCGCGCGACAGGTAGAAATCACGCAGGACTTGTTTGTCAAAATCGATCCGATCTTCGATCAACGTGTCCTTGTTGATAAAGGCGCGCAGGAAACCGGCCTGTTTGGTTTCCAGAACCCGCCGCAGCCTGCGATCAGAATAGACCTGGTTGCCAAGGAAGGAAACGCGTTCAACCTCTGTAGTGTCGCCTTCGGAGATCTCGAACACCAGATCCACCCGGTTATCGCTGCGGCGAATGATCCGTGGGGTCACACGCGAGGCAAGCCGCCCCTGCACACCGTAGGCTTCTGCAATTGCGGCAGCGTCCTGTTCTGCGACGGCAGGATCGAACACACGGCGCGGGGATGATTCGATGATCTCAGAGAGATTCTCATCCTTGATCCGGCGGTTGCCTTCGAAATTGATCTTATTGATAGTCGGGAACTCGGTCACTTTGATGACCAGAGTATTCCCCTTGGGAACCAGCTCGACGCTTTCGAAAACGCCACTGTCGAGAATATTCTGATAGGCGTCGTTCAGCTTACCGGCAGAGACGGTCTTGCCGCGCTCGATACCAGTATAGGCAACAATAGTAGAGCTTTGGATACGCTGGTTACCCTCGACCTGAACATTGTTGAACCGGTAGTTTTGCGCTTCGGCAAAGTTGGGTGACAGCCCAAGCCCGAAGGTAACGGTTAGGGCGATAACAGATACACCCCGATACAAAATATTGGTACGCTTCACGCGCTTACCGCAGGATATGCCCACGTTCTTGCCCCAGACCATCAGTATTTACCCGAAATTAATAGCAGCTTAACACTGTGCGTACCGGGTTTGGGAGCGGTTGTCAAAACCAAGAAAAAAACACGCGAGCAGGAACCCGCGCGTTGACTGGCTGAGAAAATTCAAACTTATGATGATATTACAAAGCGGCCAGCCAACTGCCAGCGCAGAGGGACAACAGGATGAAGGTTGCAGAGAGCGCCCGATCCCAATTCAGACGCAATAATAGAGCAAGTCCATTTTCAGTTTCAGCCGGTTTTAACATCTGGCTTTGCATGACAAGTTCCCCCAAGGACAGGCTCAGGTTCTGACGTGCTCCCTGGGGCCCCTATAGGGCCTTTCACCAGGTCTGGTCGGTCAAACCCTGCGCGTTAATGCAGATTACCAAATCACTAATCCAAGAATGTGGCATGAGTTTGGCACGGCCCGAATGAGGAAGGGGCGCCCCTCTTTGATCTCACCGCATCATTAGGAGGGACTGAGCCCCCTGTCAGCAGAAGATGTCGTTGCTCAGCGCAAAGACCATCAATGACAGGATCATCGCAATGCCCACGGTCATCAAGATCTGCATGGCACGGTCACTGGGCGGGCGCCCCACCACGGCCTCATAGGCGTAAAAAACCAGATGGCCCCCATCCAGGGCTGGGATTGGAAACAGGTTGAGCAGTCCAACAGCCGTCGACAGAACCGCAATAAACCGGATGAAACTGGCCGCACCCTGGCTTGCTGTATCACTAGAGGCTTTGGCGATACCAATAGGACCAGACAGGTTACAGGTGCTGATCGCGCCAGTAATGATATGACCAAGCCCCGAAATAGAAGAGTGGACGACAGTCCAGACCTGGCCGACGCCTGTCGAAAGCGCCCGGCCAATGGAGGTTGGTACGGTCTCATATTCAATAAGGTTGCCGCCGCCAATGCCGATCAGCCAACGACTGGTGAACCCTCCATCCGCTGTGGGCAGGTCCATTTGGCGCGGCGACAGCGACATTTCCAGCGTTGCTCCCTCGCGCGAGATCTCTAGAGACAGCTCCGACCCTTTTGTTTCTGCGACCTTATCGACCAGTTGACCGAAGGCAAAGACCGGCTCGCCGTCCACCGCAGTGATGAAATCTCCCGCTTGCAGCCCCGCATCCGCAGCAGCACTGCGTGGCGTCACAGACGCGACATAGGCTGGAGCAAAATGGGTGTCCGTGAGGCTAAGTTCCATCCCATCGCGGCGGACCAGATAGTCCAGACTTGGAGTGAGCGGCAATGCATCACGAAATTCAGTCCAAGCCACTGTGTCGCTCAGCGCAGGAACAGGTTTGCCACCAACCTCCAACAACTCATCTCCTGAGCGCAGCGTGTTTTCAACGCCCGGAACAGGTACCAAAGCCCCAACAGTCAAAGGGTCGCGCACCATTCCAAAATAGAGTGACAGGGAGGCAAAAACGGCGATCGACATGACAAAGTTGAACACAGGCCCCGCGACAACGGTAGCGGCACGCGCCCAAAGCGGCGCCCCATGCATCGTACGCCGCAGCTGCACCGGATCGGCCGCTGCTGCCTTGATCACGTCTGAATCCTTGCCAGAGGCCGCATCCGCATCCCCCAGAAACTTCACATACCCCCCAAACGGCAAGGCTGCGATTTGCCATTTAGTGCCGCGCTTGTCTTGGCGGCTCCACAGCACTGGACCAAAGCCGAGCGAAAAAACTTCGGCATGAATGCCGGACCATCGCCCGACGATATAGTGGCCATATTCATGCACCGCCACAATCACCGAAAGCGCTACAACAAAACTGACAACAGTATAAAAAAGCCCGCTCAGCTGCGGGAGAAGTGCGATTAGGTCCAAAACTTTACCCTATGCTTTGAGCTGCAGCCACATCAGCCGCCTTGCGGGCGATGTGGTCAATCTGAGTGACACTATCAAGGGTCATTGCGGAATCAATGAGGCTGCTTTGCGTCTCAATTTGTTCCAAAACCCGGGCGGTGATCTCCGCCATGTCAGTAAACCGGATGCTTCCGGCAATGAAATGGTCCAATGCGCGTTCCTTTGCAGCATTGAACACGGCGCCCATCAGGCCGCGGCGCTGCATGACGTCGCGGGCCTGCGCCAGTGCCGGGTAGCGTGCCAGATCGGGCTGGCGAAAGTTCAGCTGGCCGATGGCCGCCAGATCCAGCCGTGCAACTGGCAGGTCGCGGCGCTCGGGCCAGTGTAGCGCATAGCCAATGGCATGGCGCATATCCGGGGCCCCGAGATGGGCCATCAAGGCGCCATCGCGAAAGCCCACCAGTGCATGCACCAGAGATTCAGGATGAACCAACACTTCGATCTGCTCCGGTTCCACGCCAAAGTATTCCCGTGTTTCAATGACTTCCAGCGCTTTGTTGAACATAGACGCGCTATCAATGGTGATCCGTTGCCCCATGTCCCAATTGGGATGCGATGAGGCCTGCGCCAGCGTGGCCTGCTTCAGGTCTTCCAAAGGCCAGTCCCGAAATGCCCCACCAGAGGCGGTTATGACAATGCGCTCCACCGCCGAGATGTCTTCGCCCACAAGCCCCTGAAACACAGCCGAATGCTCGCTGTCCACGGGCAGCAGGCGCGCACCATATTGTTTGGCCGTTTCCAGCAACAGCTCACCCGCGCAGACCAGGGATTCCTTATTAGCCAGCGCCAGCGTAGTGCCATGCTCCAGCGCCTTGAGCCCCGGTGCCAGGCCCGCAACCCCGACAATAGCTGACATAATCCAGTCCGCAGGGCGCGTTGCAGCCTCGATCAAGGCCGCCTGCCCGGCCGCCGCCTCAACCCCGCTGCCGGCAAGAGCCTCCTGCAAAGCAGGGAGCTGATCCTCATAGGCGGTAACTGCCAGCTCTGCACCCAGGGTAATGGCATCTGCGGACAGTTGGGCAATGTTGCGCCCCCCTGTCAGTGCCACCACTTCATAGGCTGAAGGCGCGCGTTTGATGAGGTCAATAGTGCTTTGACCAATTGAGCCCGTGGCCCCAAATATAGAAATTTTCCGCATCTGCTGGCTCTCAGACTATCCCAGGAAGGTGTAGAGAAACAGGAACATCGCAGCAGCGCCCAACATCCCGTCAAAGCGATCCAACAAGCCACCATGCCCAGGAATAAGCCCGCTGGAATCCTTAACCCCAGTCTGGCGCTTCAAAGCGCTTTCCGCCACATCCCCCGCCTGACTGGCCATCGAAACCAGTACCGAGGCCAAGACCATAGCAAATCCCATATCGAATAGGGGTGCCGCCCCAGCGCCAACCAGCGCAGCGGCAATCCAGCCCGCAGAGGTGCCGGACCAAGTCTTTTTCGGGCTGATGCGCGGCCAGAGCTTTGGCCCTCCGATGGTTTTTCCTGCGAAATATCCGGCCACATCGGTCGCAACCACAACAACGGCCAACCAGATCAGCCAATCCGCCCCCAAGGAAAGCCGCATCCAGACGAAACTATAACCAGCAAGTCCAACCCAAAGCGCAAAGAAAGCAAACCGCAGCTTGGCGGGTTTGGAAACAAAAACCCACCCTTGTACAACCGGCACCAGCAGCAGGATTACACCCAGCCAAGTCGGCAGAAAAGTGGCAACAAAAACGGCGCCAGCTGTCGCGAACCCCAGTTGGAGCGCTGTGTCAGGTCGACGGGGTGCCAACATCTGGCTCAACTCCCAGACCATGCCGCCACAGCACAGAGCAATCACCAGAGTAAAGACCAGCCCTCCGGCCCAGATCGCCCCAAGTCCCACTGCAACCATAACCAAAGCCGATATGATGCGGGGCATCAGATCTCCCCAGCGGCCCTTGGTGCCTGGCTCATTTGCATGTGGTGACGTCATGGCGAAACCGCGCCAAAGCGGCGCTCTCGAGCACCAAATTTAAGACACAGGCGGCCCAGTTCCTCAGCGGTAAAATCAGGCCAGAGCGTATCGATAAACTCATATTCCGCATAGGCCGACTGCCAGAGCAGAAAATTGGAAATCCGTGCTTCACCGCTGGTGCGGATCACCAGATCAGGGTCAGGCAACACATGTGTGTCCAGATAGCGCGGCAAAGTCTCTTCGTTGACATCTTCGGGACGCAGCTGTCCAGAGGCGACATCCTGAGCCAGTCGTTTGGTGGCACGGGCAACCTCATCACGACCGCCATAGTTAAGAGCAATGGTCAAGTGGATGCCGTCGTTGCCCTTGGTTTCATGCTCCAGCTCATCCATCAGTTGGACCAGCTTTGCATCCAGACGCAGACGATCGCCAATAAAGCGCACCCGCACATTCTGCGCCGCTAGGGCCTTCATTTCTTTGGAAATGTAGCGGCGAAACAGGCTCATCAACCCAGAAATCTCAACCTGGGTCCGCTTCCAATTCTCGGTAGAGAAGGCAAAGATGGTCAGATACTTGACCCCAAAACGTGGGCAGCATTCAACCACTTCGCGCACGCGGCGCGCACCGGCATGATGGCCAAACAGGCGAGGCCTGCCCCGCGCCTGAGCCCAACGGCCATTGCCATCCATGATTATAGCAACGTGCCGCGGGCCTGAAGAGACCTGCTCTTCTGGGGCGCCACAGTCAGTATTGGTATTGGGATCAGAAGGCATATAGCGGATCAGACCTGCATGATTTCTGCCTGCTTGTGCTCAAGCGCATCATCAACAGACTTGATCATCGCATCCGTTAGATCCTGCACTTCAGACTCCCAGAACTTCTGGTCGTCTTCGGACATACCGTCGGACTTAGCCTTTTTGATCTGATCCATACCGTCGCGGCGCACATTGCGGATTGAGACCCGGCAATGTTCAGCATATTGGCCCGCAACCTTACCCAGCTCGCGACGGCGCTCTTCGTTAAGTTCGGGAATAGGCAGCATGATGATGGTACCGTTGAGCTGCGGGTTAATACCCAGGCCAGAATTACGGATAGCCTTTTCCACCGGCCCCACCAGGCCCTTATCCCAGACATTGATGGTCACCATACGTGGTTCTGGCACGTTCACTGTGCCAACCTGGTTGATCGGCGTCATCGAGCCATAGGCCTCAACCATCACCGGTTCCAGCATGGCGCCCGATGCGCGACCGGTGCGCAAAGAGGCAAATTCAGTTTTTAGATTCGCCATCGCGCCATCCATGCGGCGTTTCAGATCGTCGGTATCCAGTTCGAAATCGTCAGACATTCTACTCTCTCCCCTGACTTGAGGCAGTGTTTTATCTGCTCATAAGCCATTGGTCCGTCATTGTATAGCGATCATAAGAGGGATTTCGCCCTTCATGGCTGGGCACAGGAGGTCGGTGCAGCTGCCGATTGCGCCGAGCACTGAAACGAAATTGCGCGCGATGGCGGGCCATCACGCGCAGATATGATATTGGGGTCCAGGGGGGACCATGGCACCCCCGAGGTAGAAAAATTCTCCCGGTTTTCACATCCTGTGAACGATGCCTAGCCCGTCTTTAAGCCATCAAGGTATCAGCAATATGACAGCGCAAAACTCGTTTTTAGAGCGGAAAACCTGCAAGCCCTCAGGGTTTAGCCCTGCACCTTGGTATAGGTTCCTTCGCCTGCCAGAATACCACGGAACCCACCTGGTTCATCCAGAGAGAACACGATGATCGGGAGGTTGTTGTCCCGCGCCAGAGCAATCGCCGAGGCATCCATCACCCCAAGCCGCTTTGCCAGAACATCATCAAAGCTGACACTGTCATAGCGCTTGGCATCAGCATGTTTTTCAGGGTCTTTATCATAAACCCCATCAACTTTGGTGCCCTTAAAGATCACCTGACAGCCCATTTCATTGGCGCGCAGCGTGGCCGCGGTATCGGTGGTAAAATAGGGGTTCCCAGTGCCTGCGGCAAAAATGCAGACCCGCTTTTTTTCAAGGTGGCGCACCGCACGACGACGGATATAGGGCTCACAGACTTGATCCATTGGGATGGCAGATATCACCCGACAGAAAACGCCCAGATCTTCCAAGGCGCTTTGCATGGCCAAGGCGTTCATGACCGTAGCCAGCATCCCCATGTAATCGGCGGTGGTACGCTCCATCCCCTGGGCTGCTCCGGACAGCCCCCGGAAGATATTGCCGCCGCCGATCACCATGCAGATCTCAACGCCCATATCATGCACGGACTTCACTTCGCGTGCGATGCGCTGAACAGTGGGAGGATTGAGACCAAACCCCTGGTCGCCCATCAATGCCTCACCAGAGATTTTCAGCATGACACGGTTATAGGTAGCGTCTGGGATAGTCTCCAGCGTTTCAAGATCAAGGGGCATGTTGCGCTCCGGCAGATGAGGGGGTTAGTTTGCGCGGCAAAATGAAGCAAAATGCGACGGGTTTCAATGCGGCTCAGCCGCTTTCCTCGTTGTTTCTGATCTGCTTCTCACCTGCCTCTGGCCCAAATGCGCTAACCTCTGGACGGAACCTTCATGCAACTGCCTGATCTTGACCCTGACAAGCCTGTCCTTCTGGCAGGTCCAACGGCTTCCGGTAAGTCGGCTTTGGCCATGGAAATCGCACAAAAACAAGGTGGTGTGATCGTCAATGCAGATGCCAGTCAGATCTATGACTGCTGGCGAGTGGTCACCGCTCGCCCTTCAACGGCAGAAGAGAACAGCCTGCCCCATCATCTCTATGGCCATGTTAAATATGATGCACAGTATTCAGCCGGTCACTGGCTGCGCGAGGTCAAACCGCTGCTCGATGGTCCTGAACGCCCCATTATCGTTGGTGGCACCGGGCTCTATTTCTCAACCCTAACGGAAGGTCTGGCAGAAATCCCCCCGCCCCCCGCAGAGATTCGCACCCAAGGTGATTCCCTTTCGCTTGCAGTTCTTCTCGCCCAACTCGACCCGCAGACCGCCGGGCGTATAGATTTGAACAACCGCGCCAGAGTCCAGCGCGCATGGGAGGTTTTGCAGTCAACAGGGCAGTCACTGGCTGAATGGCAAGATGATACCCCTGCCCCCATTTTGCCCATTGAAACCTGCAACTCATTGGTGATGCACAGTCCAAAAGACTGGTTGGAGCCGCGGATACGCCGCCGCTTTGATCAAATGATAGAACAGGGTGCCCTCGAGGAGGTTGAGGCGATGCGAGACCGCTACGATCCAGCCCTTCCCGCCTGCAAGGCCATCGGTGTTCCCGAACTGATGGGCTATATCACAGGAAGTCTCACGCTTGAGGAAGCACGCGAACAAGCCGCAATCGCCACGCGCCGCTATGCCAAACGACAACGCAGTTGGTTTCGCTCCAGAATGAAACACTGGGTGAGAATTGAATCCAGCACCCTGTAAGATTCATAAACTGTAAGCCGCAACAATTTGTAATTGATAGACTGGGTCAGCGGAGAACTCCAAGAAAGGCCATTCACGCTCCTATCCGATGGGAACAGAGTGCGAGCCTGAACCTCTGACCACAAACAAAAAAGATCCGTAAGATAGATACAATTTTCGCAATACTTGCCCGAATCAAAAATTCATGCGCTGTTTGTATTTAATTGAACCAGTTGATGAAGTTATTTCCTCTGCATGCCCTTTGATCCTAATCCCAACGAAGAAATCCAGGTAATCCCTCTTTCTCAGTTGGTATCATATGGCGCTTGGCAAACCGAACTTCCTCACGACCGCGGCGAGCATATGTTGATCTGGATCACCCGTGGCCAGGGGCGTATGCTCATGGATGGCAATCAACGTGGGTTTAGCACCCATAGTGCATTGTTCTTCCCCGCAAGATCGCTGTGGTCCGTTGAATTTGGCCGCCAATGCATAGGCCAGGCCCTTAGAATCCCCGTCTCAGCCCCGGTTGCGACCCCGGATAAGCCGCTGCATCTGAAAATCTCTGACGCCCGCGAGCAAGCACGGCTGAACACGCTGCTGGAAGCTATGGTTCAGGAACAATCCGGCCACCCCGCACTATGGCGCCGGGCATTGCAATCCTACAGTGAGCTGATCAGCATCCAGCTGCGGCGCCTCCCGCCATCGGGCCCGCTCCCTCCCGAACGACCCTCTGCAGCTCGGCGTCTCTCGCAGTCCTATTGCCAGCGTGTCAGTGAGTTTTATAACGCGCGCACCACCATGGCGGATCATGCCGCAGCGCTGAATGTTACGCCAACCCATTTGACGCGTGTCTGCAAATCAGAAACCGGCAAAACCGCAGCCGCCTTACTCACAGAACGTCAGCTCTATGCAGCGCGTTGCCTTCTGGCCTTTTCGGATATGCCGATGCGGGATATCGCGGACCAGATTGGCTTTGGCAGCCCAGCCTATTTCACCCGTTTTATCACCCAGCACACCGGCCAAACCCCCAGCACCCTGCGAAGATCCTCTCGCAAGCGACAATGAGGAGCGCCAGCTGCTCTCAATACTGTTTCGCCGAGATCTGCGTCTTTAAGTCTGCGAATGTGAAGGCGTTTCCAACGAATCCCCTTTGGCCCGGCAGACTGCGTTCGGTGTTTTCCACCGATCCAACAGGCCTTTGAACTCAGAATACCAGCTCGATTCGCCCTAGGGGCGAACAGCACTAGGCACAAGTGCCTAGTTATCCGCGAACCTCAGGCAGATAATTCAAACCCGACACCAAAAATGTCGCTTTTAATACCATTATCGCCGATTCTATGCATTGACCTACCCTCAGAACTAGGGCGGAATGAAGGCATCACAAGGCAGCAAGCCACAACAGCACCCTTTCTGGCGGTGAGCTCAGAAAGAAACTGGCAATGTCCAGATGGGGTATACATCCCCAGCGGTGCGCCAAAGGGAGACTCGAATGACCCAAGATTCCACTACAGATGTGACCACACACTGGGCTGCAAAAATGCATGCCCGCGAAGTGATTGAAGGCAAACTGGACCGACGCGAGTTTCTCACCCGCGCCACTGGCCTGGGTGTCAGCGCAGCCGCAGCCTATGGGCTGATCGGTTTGTCCGCACCAGCGCAAGCGGCAGGACATGCTCAAAAGGGCGGCACCCTGCGCATGCAGATGGAAGTACGCGCGCTCAAAGATCCCCGCACCTATGACTGGACCCAGATCGCCACATTCACCGCCGGTTGGCTGGAATACCTGGTTGAATACAACAGCGACGGCTCTTTTGGTCCCATGCTGCTGGAAAGCTGGAGCGCCAATGACGATGCTACCGAGTACACTCTGAATGTCCGCAAGGGCGTCAAATGGAATAACGGTGACGACTTCACCGCCGAAGACGTGGCGCGCAATATCGCCGGTTGGTGCGACAAGAGCGTCGAAGGCAACTCGATGGCCGGCCGCATGGCTTCCCTGATTGATGAGGCAACTGGTAAGGCTGCTGAGGGTGCGATTACCGTTATCGATAGCCACACTGTTTTGCTGAAAACCCAGACGCCTGATATCACCATCATTCCCGGCATGGCCGACTACCCGGCAGCGATCACCCATGCCAGCCATGATGCGGCGACCATGCTCGATAATCCTATTGGCACTGGCTACATGCTGCCCGAAAGCATGGAAGTGGGCGTCAAAGGCGTCTTGGTGCGCAACGAAGGCCATGACTGGTGGGGCTACGGCGCAGGCATGGGCGGTCACCTGGACCGGATCGAATTCATCGATTACGGCACCGACCCGGCTGCTTTCCTGGCCGCGTTTGAAGCCGAAGAGATCGACATGAATTGGGAATCTGTCGGTGAATATGTGGATATCTTCTCCGCAATCGGCCTGACCCAGTCGGAAATCCCATCGGGCTTTACCATCGTCATCCGGCCCAACCAGCTGGCCGAAGTGGACGGCATGAAACCCTATGGCGACAAGCGGGTCCGTCAGGCCCTGGCTATGGCAGTGGATAATAACGTTTGCCTGGAACTGGGCATGTCTGGCTATGGTATTCCCGCCGACAACAGCCATGTCGGCCCGATGCACCCAGAGCATGACCCAAGCGTCACCCGGATGCCCTTTGATCCTGCCAAAGCCAAGGCGTTGATGGACGAAGCGGGCATGGGCGACTACGAGCACGAGCTGCTGTCGATCGACGACGACTGGCGTCGCAACACCACAGATGCGGTGGCTGCCCAGTTGCGCGACGCCGGTATCAACGTCAAGCGGACCATTCTGCCCGGCTCGACCTTCTGGAACGACTGGGCGAAATATCCGTTCTCCTCGACCAACTGGAACCACCGCCCACTGGGTACGCAGGTTCTGGCCCTGGCCTATCGCTCCGGCGAAGCCTGGAACGAAAGCGGATTTGCCAACGCTGAGTTCGACGCACTGCTTGCCGAGGCAAACTCGATCGCTGATGCGGACAAACGCCGCGAAGTAATGGGCAAACTGCAGGCCATCATGATTGACGAAGGCGTCACCATCCAGCCCTATTGGCGCACCGCAATGCGCCATCACCGGGATACTCTGGTCGGTGTTGACAAACATATCGCGGACCTGCCGCAGATCTACAAATGGGCCCTAAAAGCCTAAGTTAATCTATTTGGGCCGTGCGGCACTCGCGCGGCCCATTTTTGCTGGACCCGAAAACCACAGCCAAAGACAGGGCGCAACCGCGCCCAGCAAAAGCGCACCGGCAACCTAGGCACAAGCACAGGTAAAGAACCGAGCGCATAGCCACCAACGGGGGCATCCATGGGACTGTTTATCCTCAGACGCGTCGGGATCATGATTCTGACCGCTCTGTGTCTGACATTTGTCGTGTTCTTCATGACAAATCTCTATCCGAACCTAGAAAAACTAGCCAAAACCCAAGGCAATTTCCGCATGTCGGACGAAGCCGTTGCCAGTTGGCTGGAAAAGGGCGGCTACTTGCAGTCCACACCAAAGAAATACCTCGAATGGGTTGGCTTGGCGCCCTCCTACCAGCATCAGGCCGAGGATGGCACCATCACGGGCCGCTGCATCACGCCGGGCATGGATCCAAAGGATGCCCCCCGGTTCTGTGGTATTCTGCAAGGCTACTGGGGCTACTCCTCTGTCTTTAAGGACGAAGTCAGCTCTATTGTTGCGACCCGCCTGTCGCTCACGGCGATACTGATGTTTTGGGTGATGCTTGTCATGGTGCCCTCGGCGCTCATCCTCGGCGTTTTGGCGGGGATGAAGGAAGGATCCGCCACCGACCGAACACTATCCACCGTTGCCATCACCACGACGGCGACCCCGGAATATGTCTCGGGTGTCTTGTTCATCGCCATTTTTTCCTCCTCCGCCGTTGGGCTGAAGTGGTTCAAAGGCACCGCGACCAGCGCGATGGACAGCCCCAATCTGGAGAACTTCCTGCTGCCGGTACTGACCATCGCCCTTTATGGTATGGGTTATATCGCGCGGATGACGCGGGCCTCGATGACCGAGGTGATGACGGCGCAGTATATCCGCACCGCGCGGCTCAAAGGCGTGAGCTTTCCCAAAATCGTATTGAAACATGCCCTGCGTAATGCGCTGATCGCGCCCTTCACGGTGATCATGCTGCAGTTCCCGTGGCTCCTGAACGGCGTGGTGATCGTCGAGACCCTGTTCAACTACAAGGGCTTTGGCTGGACGCTGGTGCAGGCGGCGGGCAACAACGACATCGAGCTTTTGCTGGGCGTTTCTGTTGTATCTGTCCTTGTCGTTCTGATCACGCAGCTGATTTCTGACATCGGCTATGTCTTCTTGAACCCACGCATTCGCATCACATAACGGAAGGAGACAGACATGGATCCCCTCAGCTGGACCGGCAACATCGCCTTCCTCGACCCTCTTCTATTCTTCGCGCTGGGGCTTCTCGCCCTCTCGGTTCTGGTTTGGATCGTACTAAGCGCTGTGCTGCCGGAAAACCGCGCAATTAATGTCACCGGCGGTAGCGCCAGCCTCAGTTCCGGCCCCCTAGTGCTGGCGGCATTGGCGGTCAAGGCTGCCTTTCTTGCAACATCCGCCCTAGTCGCGGTTTATTTGTTGCTTGGCATTGTGATGGGCACAGGCGCTGGCATCATCGGGGCTATGGCCCAGCGGTTATTGCCAGTCTGGATCGCCCTGGTGCTGCTTTTCACCCTGTCGATCCTCTTCAAACGCAAGCTGGGCCTTTATGGCAAGCTGTTTGACAGCCCCATCGGCATGATCGGGTTTGCGCTGGTGATGTTCTGGGTTTTCACTGGTTTCTTTGGCGCAGTTGACATGATCATAACCCATGATCCACTGGCGCAGCTGTCAGGCCTGAAAAACAAAGTCCCCGGCACGCCGCTGCGCAGCCCAGAGGATGGTGATTTCCTTTGGTATCTACTGGGTGGCGACAACCTGGCCCGCGACGTTTTCAGCCGTATGGTCAAAGGCGCCTGGGAAGTGGTCAAAATTGCCCCCTTGGCAACAGTTTTTGCCTTTATGGTTGGCATCACCCTTGGTCTACCTGCCGGGTATTTCGGCGGAAAGCTCGACACGTTCTTGTCCTTCTTGGCAAACCTGATTCTGGCTTTTCCGGTAATCCTGCTGTTTTATCTTTTGGTCACACCCGAGATCGTACAGACTGGCCTGCCCCAGTTTATGGCTGTTGTGCTGTTTGCCTTCCCGCTGATCTTTTTCTTTGTGCTGATCAATGCGCGTTACCGCACCCAGCCTCAGAAGAACTATCTCTGGCTTGCAGTGGTCTTGCTGCCGATGCTGGCGCTCTATCTGATGGTGGTAAATGCTCCTGGCTCCAAAGTGGATATCTTACCCACAGCTTTGGACCGGATTGATATTCCAGGCGGTATCCTGGTGGTCTTTGTTTCGGTGGTTTTTGTGAACTCTCCCACGGTATTTCGTATCGTGCGCGGGCTGACCATGGATATCAAAACCCGCGACTATGTGGCGGCGGCCCAAACCCGGGGGGAGCGTCCCTGGTACATTATGCTCTGGGAAGTGCTGCCAAATGCACGCGGGCCGCTGATCGTCGACTTCTGCCTGCGCATCGGTTACACCACCATCCTTTTGGGAACGCTGGGATTTTTTGGTCTAGGCCTGCCGCCGGAAAGCCCGGATTGGGGCTCGACTATCAATGAAGGGCGCAAGCTATTGGCGATCTATCTGCACCCTGCCCTCCCCCCTGCTTTCGCACTGCTGAGCATGGTTTTGGGTCTCAATCTACTAGCGGATGGGCTGCGTGAAGAGAGCCTGAAGGACTAATCCATACTGGCGGCGCCGGGGGCCAGCCCCCGGACCCCGGGATATTTGAGGCCAAACGAAAGGGAGACCTTTCTGGCTCTCAACAGGGAGATAAAATGATGAACAAGCTGTCACAACATGATGGGCCAGTTCTGGAGATTGATAAGCTGTCGATCTCCTTCTTTACGCGGTTGCGGGAAATACCGGCGGTCATGGATTTTTCAGTCTCGGTTCAGCCCGGTGAGGCCGTGGGGCTGGTTGGGGAATCGGGCTGCGGGAAGTCCACCGTGGCGCTGGGGGTGATGCAAGATCTTGGCAAGAACGGTCGCATCGTTGGCGGATCGATCAAGTTCAAGGGTCGCGATTTGGCGCAGATGAGCCCTGAGGAGCTTAGGGATGTTCGTGGCAATGAGATTGCCATGATCTATCAAGAGCCAATGGCCAGCCTCAACCCCGCAATGAAAATCGGGCGCCAGTTGATGGAAGTGCCGATGATCCACGAGGGCGTCAGCGAGAAGGTGGCCTATGCGCGGGCTCTGGAAGTTGTTACGGATGTACGCTTGCCCGACCCTGAGCGGATGCTGAACAGCTATCCGCACCAGCTGTCTGGCGGGCAACAACAGCGTATTGTCATTGCCATGGCCTTGATGTCCAAGCCATCGCTGTTGATCCTGGACGAGCCGACAACGGCGCTGGATGTGACGGTCGAGGCCGCCGTGGTTGAGCTGGTCAGGGACCTGGGCAAGAAATACGGCACCTCAATGCTGTTTATCAGCCATAATCTTGGTCTGATCCTGGAGACCTGTGACCGGCTTTGCGTAATGTATTCTGGCGAGGCGGTTGAACGAGGCTCGATTGCGGATGTGTTTGATGAAATGCAGCACCCCTATACCCAGGCGCTGTTTCGCTCTATCCCGCTGCCGGGCGCCGATAAAAACGCCCACCCATTGGTAGCTATTCCCGGAAATTTCCCGCTGCCACACGAACGCCCCACGGGCTGTAATTTTGGCCCGCGCTGCGACTATTTTCAATCAGGGCGCTGTGATCAGGGCCAAATTGACATGGAGGATGTGGCTGGGAATGACCGCCATGCCACCCGCTGCTTACGTTACAAGGAGATAGACTGGGCTGCGCCGATTGTCGTTGGCGAACAGAAAGAAAAAACCAAACCTGGTGAGGTGGTTCTTAAGATCGACAATCTGAAGAAGTATTACGAGGTGGCTGCCAATGCGCTGTTTGGCGGTGGAACCAAGAAGGTGGTCAAGGCCAATGAGACCTTGAGTTTTGAAGCGCGAGAGTCCGAGACCCTGGCGATTGTCGGCGAGTCAGGCTGCGGCAAATCCACCTTTGCCAAGGTTCTGATGGGACTAGAGACCGCCACCGAGGGCGAAATTCTACTGGATGGCCAGAATATTGAACAGACGGCCATCGAGGCCCGAGACACCCGGACGGTTTCGGATGTGCAGATGGTATTCCAGAACCCCTTTGATACGCTGAACCCGTCAATGACGGTGGGGCGCCAGATCATTCGGGCCCTGGAGATTTTTGACATAGGGGACTCTGATCAGGACCGCAAACAGCGCATGCTTGAACTGCTGGACTTGGTAAAACTCCCAAGGGCTTTTGCCGATCGCATGCCGCGGCAGCTGTCGGGTGGACAAAAGCAACGGGTGGGCATCGCGCGGGCCTTTTCTGGCGGCGCGCGGATCGTGGTGGCGGATGAGCCCGTCTCTGCTCTAGATGTCTCGGTCCAGGCGGCTGTGACAGATCTGCTGATGGAGATCCAGCGCAGCGAGAAAACCACCCTGCTATTTATCAGCCATGATCTGTCCATCGTGCGCTACCTCAGCGATCGGGTGATGGTGATGTATCTGGGGCATGTTGTTGAACTGGGCGATACCGATCAGGTCTTCTCGCCCCCCTATCACCCCTATACCGAAGCCCTGCTCAGCGCGGTGCCCATCGCCGATACCTCGATTGAGAAGGAGCATATCGTTTTGGAGGGCGATATCCCCTCAGCAATGGATCCGCCTTCTGGCTGTCCTTTCCAGACGCGCTGCCGCTGGAAGAGTGAAGTACCAGGCGGGCTGTGTGATCGGGAGGTGCCGCCGACACGCAGTCTGGAACCTGGGCATCAGATCAAGTGCCATCTCAGCGATGAAACCCTGCAACGTATGCAACCGGTAATCAAGGTCGCGGCGGAATAGGTCTGCAAAGCGCCTCCCTACGCGCAGGACACCTATGGTTTCACTCCTCTTCCAAGAGAGGTTCGTAGCGTGCGTCCGTTAGGGTCTTGAGGAAAGCCACCAAGGCGTCCACGCGCCGTGCATCTAACGCGGGTCCATGGGTAAGTTCCGGAACTGAGAGAGTTTCAGGCACTGGAGCTGCCCCCCAGGGCTTGCCAGTTTCAGGGTTGATCTGCGCAGCCTCGGTCTTGCTGTTGTAGCGATTGTAAAACAGCACCACGGTGCGCAGGTCCTGAAACACACCGTTGTGCATATAGGGACCAGTGACAGCGACATTGCGTAGAGTTGGGGTGCGGAACTTGCCGCGCTGGGCAGGATCGCTCACCTGTGGATTGGCCAGCAGCCCCTCATCAATAAAATCCGCTGGCATTCCAGCCTCAAGGCTGATCGCCGGATTTCTGGGCACCCCTATATTGTGGTAGCTGTAATCGCTAAAGGTCTCTTGTGTCCCCATGGGGCTACTGCGGAGTTGGTGGCACAGGTTGCAATTGGTAAATTGTTCGGAAAAGAACAGGGTCCGCCCCAGCTCCTCTTCTTTGGAAAGGTCTTCTTTGCCAGCAAGGTAGCGATCATACTTGCTGCTAAAAGGCGCGAGTTCCTCGCTGCGTTCAAAGGCGGCAATAGCCTGGGTCATCGCCTCAAAGCCGCGCTCATCATCCTGCAGAACATCTGGTGCAAAGAGAGATGCGAAACGCTCGACATAGGCCGGATTGTCACGCAGGCGTTGAACCAAGGCCGCCTTATCTGGCATTCCCATTTCAACGGGATTGAGCGGTGGGCCACCGGCTTGCTCTTCCAGACTGTTTGCACGCCCGTCCCAAAACAAGCCCCCGATCCACATAGCTCCTGAATTCTGGTGAAAAGGCGGGATAAAGGCTGCATAAGAGGCAGTTGGTGCATTCCGGTTACCCAGTGAATCGCCATCATCTCCGAGGGAAAAGGCCCCCTCTGCAGACCGACGAGGGTCACTGAAACCCTGCGCAGGGCTATGGCAGCTGGCACAGGATTGTGTACGGTTCATCGACAGGTTTTCGTCGTGAAACAGGGCTTCACCCAGTTTCTCCAACCCCAAAGGCTCAGCCTGAACCGGGCAGGCTGCAGTGAGAACGGCCCAAGCACAGAGGCTAGAGAGGGTCAATTGGGACGGGCTGGGAAACTGCATCATGGGCTCCGGGAAAACGGCTGTGCCTGTAAGTCCCGGAAACCCATAATGCGAACCTTGATTTAGCGCAATTCCCGATGAAAAAAATCAGGAATACCCCCCCCACTCCCACAGCGGATGCGATGTCAGCGCCAAACCAAGAGATTTGTGGTCAACTCAGCAGCAAGACCACGATCATCAGAAGATTCATCGAGGCAAATTGCATCAGCCAGGGATGCCTACGGCTGCGCAGCGCAGCATAGATCGCCAGGATCACTGATACAGACAGGCCAAACAGAGACAGGCTGCCCCCGACAATGCCCACCATGCCGGTATCTGGCCCCCAAGGAGACCCAACGAGTGTCATCCCCTTGATTCCAAAGCCGATGCAAATTCCCGAAATAGCTCCCATCAGTGTCGCCCCGACGCTGCGGGCCTTTGCCAGGCCACGCCGTCCCCCCAGGACGCTATCAATCACTTCTTGTGATGGCACCGCTCCGGGTACCCATTGAATGCGTTCGAGCCGGTCGTCAAAGCTTCTGCTGGTCACTTGAATTCCTCCTGAAATCGCAGGCACCTTCATAAAATATTAAGGCTGATTAATGGCAAACTCAGGAAGTTAACAAGGCATTAAGGGAGATTACCAAACATTTAACGCCCCAGCCGGCCGTGACCTTTTGGTTCCCGATCCGGCGCAAAAAGGGCCTGGAGTACATCATCAGGAGAGAAACACTCGCAGATCAGCTGCCCCAGATTTTGGCAACGTAGTTTTGTGTCTCTTCATAGGGAGGCACGCCACCATATTTGCGCACCGCCTGTGGCCCAGCATTATAGGCGGCCAATGCCAGACGCCAGGATCCAAACTTTCTAAACTGCTTGGATAGATAGCGCGCGCCACCTTCGAGGTTTTGCTTTGGAACAGTGGGATCAACCCCAAGCCGACGGGCTGTGGCAGGCATCAACTGTGCCAATCCCAATGCGCCTTTGTGCGACTCTGCATTTGGGTCCCAGTTGCTTTCTTGCTGGACCAGTCGCAGGAACAAATCCTCTGGGACCCCATGTTTTCGCGCGGCCTCACGGGCCATGACCAGGTATTCGCCCCGATATTTTCCTGTGTATCGCGGACTGATCGAAGAGGCACTGGGCACCGCATCCGGGCGCAGACGCGCGGAGTCTTCATATTGCTGCGCTGCGCGTGTATCCAATACCCGCGTATGCGAAGAAAACAGGTCACGCCTGCTTTTGGTGCTGAACATATCGGCCTGTGCCACGGTCGCCCAGGTGCAACCAAGACCAACGCAGCCGCTAAAAAAACCTATTGTCAGTAACCGCATCGCGCCCCTCACCTCGTCGCCCTTGCTGAGTTCAGAGCGGACTATAGCTGGATTTACATCAAATGAAAGCAAACAGCTTCACACGAGGCCTGACGCCACACGGCCAAGTGGCAATTTAACGCTGATACCGCAGTGCCGCCCGCAGCCGCAAAGCCCCGCCCCCAATAGGCAAGACCACAGCGACCCCATCACATTCTGACCAGAGGAGAGCTTTCCACGCCGTGCCCAGGTCTATACTGTGGCCGCAACCTCGCGGCTGGGATTCGGCTCACCTCCGGTCTGAACCGCGCAACACAACCAAAGATAAGAAATAAGGACGGACCCCAATGGCCGGCTCAGTCAACAAAGTCATTCTCATCGGCAACCTGGGGCGCGACCCTGAAGTACGGTCGTTTCAAAACGGTGGCAAAGTCTGCAATCTGCGCATAGCAACCTCGGAGAACTGGAAAGACCGCAACACGGGCGAGCGCCGTGAGCGTACCGAATGGCATTCAGTTGCAATCTTCAACGAAGGTCTTGTGCGTGTCGCAGAACAGTATCTGCGCAAAGGCTCCAAAGTATATATCGAAGGCCAGCTACAGACCCGCAAATGGCAGGATCAAAGCGGCAATGATCGCTATTCCACCGAGGTGGTCCTGCAAGGGTTCGGCTCCACTTTGACCATGCTCGACGGACGCGGCGAAGGCGGCGGTTCCGGTGGTGGCTTTGGCGGTGGGCAAGACAGCGGCTATGGCGGCGGTGGCGGCGGTGGCTACGATAGTGGCTCGCAACAGGGTGGCGGCTTTGGCGGCGGCAACAGCGGCCCCTCGCACAATATCGATGACGATGAGATCCCGTTCTGAGGGCATCAAACTTCAGAACTATTGATTTTCAACACTCGAAAGGGTTGGCGATTTGCCAGCCCTTTTTCATTGCGTAATCGGTGTTAGAAAGATGACCTCTGCCGGACAGTGACGCCGGTCGTCTTGACAACCGTTTCACCCAAAGAGCCCCAATATGCGCAGCCTCCTCGAACATAGGCGGCGCAAAGGACAGGACATCACCCTGTTGGCAATAACTCCGGGCAGACTATTTCTATATCCAGGTCAAACAGCAAAGAGAGTTCTCGCAAAAATCCAGCTGATTGAGAAATGATTATTTTTGAGGACAAAGCAGCAAAGACGGTTTCATAAAAAGATGCATTATTCTCTCCAATGATACATTTTCTTGCGCCACACATTAAAGGGCGCAGGTCCTCTTCCAGCTCTTTTTCAAGCGCATCAGCCGAAACAGACCTATCAACAAGAAAATCAGGTTTTTTGGAGACTAGAACACGAGACATCTTCGCGAACCCGTCGGATACGAGAATATGGCTCTCGACGCCTTCCCGCTTTTTCACCATGTACAATGCATCCAGGTAGGAACGCGTGGTCGCAAACCTACGCCGGTTGCCCAAAGGTAGCGCCTTTTTCAAACCATCTTCGTCAAAGACACCATTGCAGTGTATGATTTTCCCGGCAACTGTCAGTGGGTCAAAAACTCCTGGAAAATCATCAGCTAAGACCTGTGCAACATCTCCTCTCCTGACATGTAAAACAATATGATTTTGGGCAATTTTGCGTTTGGAAACCTCAGAATACATTTTGCTCTGAGAAGCGAGCCCCCGCAGCCTGGGTGTATCTGGTCCTCTCTCTCCGCCAGAACCTCCTCTAGTTTTGGGTTATTGTAACACCGCGCATCAAATCGATAGGCCGGCTCTACTGTTGTGGAAATTTGAGCAAGACTGTCTGCGCGCTCCCGGCTTATTTCGGGCTTTGGGTCGAAAAGGCTTGTATATCCGATATCATCAAAAAATGTGTACCCATTCAGACTGTTTCGTCTCTGTGGTCGCGACAAAAACACTCGCGGACTAAACGAAAACACGTCAGAGAGATGGAAAAATATATTGATCTGCTGCAACATATCTCCGAAGCCAGCATTTCGAATATAGAGTGTCGAGCGATGCATCTTCAGCCCCTTGGTCTAAACCGCCAATTTTTGACGTCAAAGTGCCATTGGAAAAGGCAGAAGGCAACGTCCGGGCCGCCCCGCACAGGTAAGCGGCCCCTGCCCCCAAGGCACGCCCAACATAAGACCCCTCCGGTCGACAGCCTTCCCCGGCGGCTTACACTCTCGCCCCCCCCCCGGCCCTCCGCTGAGTTACCTGTTCAGCCCGCTTATAGACCGAATCTTCTGTTCTCATTCAGTGCCTTCGCTTATTTGGGCGCCCTTCCCCTACGCGTGCTTTTGCAAATCTTGTTACCCCCTCCACAAAGAGGCCCTGGACCGGTCCGCTCATCTAGGCTCTTGCCCCAAATAAAGCGCCACCTGTTCGCAATTCGGTGCAATGTTACATTGTTTTGATTTTGACGAAATTAGCGCTCGCATCCTGATCAAACCTTTGCTATCCACCGCCGCACGCAACAAGTGATTTGCGAAACGTGCGGGTGTGGCGGAATTGGTAGACGCACCAGATTTAGGTTCTGGCGCCGCGAGGCGTGGGGGTTCGAGTCCCTTCACCCGCACCAAATATTCCTTGAAAACATTGAACAAATCTCACCCTGCGGGGTTTTGGCCCCCACTATGGTTCTCGCTTGAATTTGTATAGAGACCATCGATTTGGTCGACTGAATAGACTGGACGAGAGCCGGGGTAAGGGTGATGCTTCGCAATTCGACCTGCACGGACCATCTTGTAAAAGGTGTCGCGACCAAAGGGCCAGCGGGGCGAGCGGATAGGGGTCTCAGCCCGAAGATGCTGTGACGCTGCGTGAGGAACGGTCATTGGGGAACGTAGCAACACGATGTACGGCTGCATGGTAGCTAGGCTGACTGCTTCTGATCCCAATTCGCGATATCCTCACAGTCTGGCTGGGTTTCCCAACCTTCGTCCTGGCCTTCTGCACTACCTACTGACAGAATGTCCTGCCCAAGTTCAAAGCGCCCGACAATTCCGGATAGGCTTGTCGCTTCCTGCTGCAACAGCTGGCTGGAGGCAGAAGTCTCTTCCGCCATGGCGGCATTTTGCTGGGTGACCCCATCCAGGACTTCCATCGAGCCATTGATTTCCCCCAAACCCTTGGATTGCTTGCGCACCCCTTCTGCGATTTCGCTCACAAGACCAGAGACTTCGCCCACACTCCCGATGATGCCGGATAAGGCATTTCCGGCCTGACCCACCATATCGACACCGTTTGCGATATGAGCCTCGCTGGCTGAGGTCAGCTCCTGGATTTGACCGGCGGCTGTTGAGGTCCGTAGTGCCAGTGCACGCACTTCAGAGGCTACTACAGCAAACCCCGCCCCAGAGTGACCCGCCCGCGCGGCCTCCACCCCGGCATTCAGCGCCAACAGGTTGGTTTGAAAGGCGATATCGTCGATCATGTTGATAATCTTCGAAATCTCATTCGAGGTCTCCTGGATTTGATCCATAGCATTCACCGCTGCCGTCACAACCTTAGTACTGCCCTCGGCCTGGGTACGGGTTCGGCCCATAGCCTTGTCCATCTGTGCAGCCTGCTCTGCTGTGGTTCCAATATTGGTGGTCAAACCCCGCAACGCCGAGGCGGTCTGTTCCAAGGTAGCAGCCTGGCTTTCGGTGCGATGCGCCATTTCATTGGCCGCAGCACTTTGCTCCTGCGAGAACTTGCCGACATGTTCAGAGGCGCTGACGACTTCGCCCATGGAATCACGCAGGTTTACAAGGCTCTTGTTGAAGTTTTCGCGCAGTGTTTCATAGCTGTCCGCAAAGGGGGCCTGAATATCACAGGCGAGGTTGCCAGCCTGAAGCTGCGACAAAGCTCGGCTGGTCTGCTCAACCACTGCCGCAGTTTGCTGGGCTGCTTGCACCTCGCGAACTGCGGCCTCATCGGCCTGCTTTAGCTTATCACGGAAACTGTCCAAGCTGCGGGCCAAATCACCTAGTTCATCACTGCGAGATTTCCCGGTGATATCGATGTCATAATCATCATCGGCCAAGGCATTAGTGGCCTGGCGCAGAGCCAGAATGGGGATCGTCACCCGGCGCGCGGCAAACAGGGAAACCACAATCGCAATCAACACAGAGGTGCCAATCACTGCCATTGCAAGCAGGCGAATTTGGTTCAGCTCTGCGAAGGCCGCGACTTCGTCGGTTTCCATAACCAGCGACCACGAAAATCCGGGCAGATCAAGCGGCAGTACCAGGGCAGTTGCACTGCCCCCTGCCATGGCTGGCACCCCATCAAAGCGTGCCGTTTCTGCGTTACGGGCGGCCTGTATTTGCGGCACATCCGGCAGGGTATCCAATACGCCAAAGCTATCCCCCAGCGCCGAAGGGCTGCGTGCCAATCCATCAGGGCTGACCAGATAGATATTCTGGCTTTCCAGATCTTGCAGGTTTTTTGTCAGGGCCTGTACCACCCCAGCACTGCCCAGACGCACGGCAATCACGCCAACGGTTTTTTGCCGTTTGTTGAGTACCGGGGTCGCCAGAAAAGCAGAGGGCACATCGCCGCCCAGCCCATATAGGGTGAAATCCGAGTGCACCACATGGCCCGGCTCCGCGACCAGAGCCTCAGCGAACAGTTGGCCCAGTCCGGTTTCGGCCAGATCTCCGGTGGCAAAACTATTGGCATAGTCATCCATTTTTTTGACAGAGTAGATCAGCAGCCCTTCCATATCGAAAAGATAGAGATCTTCGTAGCCGTTCAAATCAACCGTGCGCTGGAAGGTCGGGTGATAGCTGGCATGGGACTGGCTGTAATAGGATCCATCACCGGGATCGACAAGCTGTGCGCGTTGATCAACCGGATTGGGGTTTTCGCTTCCATAGACCCGTTTGAGATAGGCAATCGGGTCAGGTTCTTCGATCATGCCGATGACACGGGTGAAATTGCTGACCGCCCGGAAAACTGTTGGCTGGGCCGCCTGGCTCGCCAGGTTGGAATGGGCGGAAGATATCAGGAATTCCAGCGCCTGAGCGCCGGCCTTGGCCTCAATTTCATGTGCCGTATAGATGTTCTTTCGAATGCTCTTTTCGGCCATCGAATAAATCAGAAAGGCAACAGTAACGAGAAAGGTCGCTGTCAGCGCCACCATGATCATTGGGAGCTTTGCTGAGAGGGGGAGCTTTTGAATCTTAAACATCACCGGGTCCTTATCTGAGGCGACCTCTGTACCTTCCATATCATTCGATCCTGGCATGGGCACAAAAGAGAGGGCGCCCTGGGTGATGCCAAAAAGAGCTTGATAAAACCTTTATTTTGATCATTTGCGCGCAAAACGCACTTCAGTGAGCGCTAAGACATCCTGAAAGGCCCAGTCGAGCCGGATGTCAACTTCGAGGGTTTTGGCCCCAGCTTTCGTGCCTGCGGCATGTACACGGATGTATCTCATCGACTCTCCACTCTGCCAGCGATCCCACATCTCCGACTTCTGATTATCAGTGTAAAATGTCCGCGTCCGATACTTCATGCCTAACACTCCATCCTTCCAAAAAGACTAGAGTGTTGCGACGACCCGTTGAAACCACAGCTGAGACCTGCCGTATGGCCGCAAGTGTTAGGTGGTCTACGGACTCCAAAACAGTAGGCGAACCGGCTTACTTTCGCCGCTGCAATGGCACTACTTTTGCTTCGGCGCCCGTTACAAAGTCCGCCCACTTCTGCATCAAGATTCGGCGGCGATCCAACAGATCAGACCGGGCATAGGCTCGCTCAACCTTACCACCGATGATGTGCGCCAAGGCAGTTTCTGCAACATCATAACTTGCAGCATCACTGTCTTGGACCCAGGTTCTAAAGCTTGTGCGCATACCGTGCGGCGTGGCGCCTGAGGACAATGACCTGAGCGCACTTCTTCGTCATGCGCGTCATCAGGCTATATGCATAGGTTCGAGCGGCGGTAAGGGGCTGCGGACCAAGCTGCAGCTGCGGACAGCGGGTCAAAGCGGGAACCGTGATCGCCTCCTATCAGGATCTAGGCAAGGGCGCGCAACAAGAGTGCAAAGCAAGCGATGGCACCCCTGCCCTGCGCCTTAAGCGCCGGTTCCCAAACAAAGCAGCGGCCCAAAAAGCTGCGGATTCCGAGCTGAGCCGCTTGCGCAGCGCTGGGCGCTCTCTGTCTATCAGCATGAAAGGAACCGACGCAACACAGAGGGGAGTTGCTCCGGCAGGTCTTCTGCGATCAGGCCGGGACCATACTCCCGGGCACATTCCACATGCAGCCAAGCTCCCATCTCTGCCGCTTGCATGGGGGAAAACCTACGCGCCAAGAGCCCCGTGATTATCCCGGCCAAGACATCCCCCGCCCCGGCGGTCGCCAACCACGGCGCTGTCCGCTCATACTGCGCAGAATTCACCGAACAGCGCCCATCGGGGGCTGCAATCACCGTATCCGCCCCCTTGAACAACACGATACAGCCCGCACGCGCGGCTGCCTCTCGTGTGGCATCCACCTTGGAATAGGCCGGTCCCCTATCCGCCACGGCGGACAGCCGCTCTGCCAAATCCGGAAACAGCTTGGCAAACTCTCCCCCATGCGGGGTAAGCACGCAGTTTTCATGAAGCAGATCAAACAGCACCTGCGGATCTCGCTCAAATCGGGTCAGGGCATCCGCATCCAAAACCGTGGCCCGGCGCGCCTTCAAGGTGGCAACCACGACCGCCTGGGTATCCAATCCACGTCCCAACCCTGGCCCCAGACAAATCGCGTTAAGGCGCTCATCTTCCAGCAGCTCGGAAACCCCATGGGCGCCATCAATCTGGTGCAACATGATTGCGGTCAGCTGCGCAGCGTTTTCATGCATAGCAGAGCGCGGCGAACCCAGGGTCACCAAACCCGCGCCAATACGCAAAGCCCCGCGTGCGGCCAGTCGCGCCGCTCCGGTCTTACCATGTCCGCCAGACAGAACCAGCGCGTGACCGTGAGTGTATTTGTGGCTGCCGGCTTTAAGAACACTAGTGTCAAGTGTTTCGATCAGGCTCACCGTACTGTTCGGACTGCCTTGATGGGGTATGCCGATAGATTTCCGTATGACTTTGCCGGAACCAACTGCGCCGCCAGAAAGCCTGTGTCCCAGTTTCTCACGATGAAAACTCACCGTCAGATTGGACATAACGCCGTAGTCGAAGGGGTTGTCTTGATCACTGCCGAGATATTGACCACTGTCTGAGCAAACCCCGCTGGGTATATCGATGGAGACAACTTTTGGCGCCCCATTGCGCCTGGAGGCTGCCTGCCAATAATTCAACTCCAGCTGCACCTTAGCAAGATCCGTGAACGGCCGCGTCAGCCCTGTTCCAAACACCGCATCAATTGCTATTTTGGTGTCAGGATGGTCCTCCCAGTAGCCATCAATGGCCGCGTCATTGAGCTCGAAAACACCTCCCAGCGCCAACCAGCGGTCATAGTTCACCTTTGCGTCCAGCGGCAATTTCACCGGATCACCATAGAGAAACACCTCTACCTCCCAACCCTTGGCCTGCAGCAGACGGGCCACAACAAATCCGTCGCCGCCGTTGTTACCTGGCCCGCAAAGAACAACAGCGCGCCGAGGCGAAATCTCCTCTTTCACTTTTCCAGAAATATTCCGGGGGGAGATCCGCAGGATCGGGGGCAGCGCCCCCCTCCTTTTCGATAACCTGCCCGGCAAGCTCAGGCCATTCCTCAAAAATGGCTTCCACCACCCCCTGCCCCGCGCGCTCCATCAACTCCAGGCCTGTAACCTCCCCCGAGTCGATGGCAGCCTGTTCAATGGCCCGCATCTGGGCAGCCGTTAACAGGTCCATAACAAGGGTCTCCTTTCCGTTGCTTTTGTGTTCCGAATTTCTATCGATTCATTTTCGCCTATTTTTAATGCACTGTGCCTACTTATTAATCACAGTAGGTCAAATCATCCCCCTTGCCGCGCCTGAGACAGCACAGCGCATTGTCCCCACCATTAAGAAATGATCTGAGAGGCTTCGACAAGGTTGTGAGGAGCCCAGGGATGAAAAAGATCGAAGCCATCATCAAGCCGTTCAAACTGGACGAGGTGAAGGAAGCGCTACAGGACGTCGGCGTCCAAGGCCTCTCCGTCATTGAAGTCAAAGGGTTTGGCCGTCAAAAGGGCCATACAGAGCTTTACCGCGGTGCGGAGTATGTCGTCGACTTTCTGCCCAAGGTGAAAATCGAAGTGGTACTGGAGGCCGATCAGGTCGATGCTGCCATTGAAGCCATCATTGATGCTGCTAAAACCGACAAGATTGGCGACGGTAAGATTTTTGTCTCTCCCGTCGAACAAGCCATCCGTATCCGCACCGGCGAGTCCGGCACAGACGCGCTTTAAACAGAATTACCTGACATTAAAATCAGAAGGACCAAGGGAATGAGCACAGACGCAGTTCTCCAGATGATCAAAGACGAAGAAGCGGCTTATGTCGACATTCGCTTCACAGATGTGCGCGGCAAGCTGCAGCACGTCACCGTGGACGTGGATCTTGTTGACGAAGATTTCCTCGAAGAGGGCTTCATGTTCGACGGCTCGTCGATTGCCGGCTGGAAGTCGATCGAAAACTCCGACATGAAACTGATCCCTGACACCACTTCTGCCTATGTAGATCCGTTCTACGCAGAAAAAACCGTATGCATTCACTGCTCAATCGTTGAGCCCGACACCGGTGAATCCTATGAGCGTGACCCACGCGGCACCGCGGAAAAAGCCGAAGCTTACCTGAAGTCTTCCGGCATCGGTGATGTGGCTTACATGGGCCCAGAAGCAGAATTCTTCCTGTTCGACGACGTGCGCTATTCCAACTCGATCAACAAGGTTTCTTATGAGGTCGACGCAACAGACGCCTCCTGGAACACCGACACCGAGTATGAAATGGGCAACATGGGCCACCGTCCTGGACTCAAAGGTGGTTACTTCCCGGTAAACCCCACCGATGAATCCCAGGACCTGCGCTCCGAAATGCTGTCGACCATGAAGCGTTTGGGCATGAAAGTGGACAAGCACCACCACGAGGTTGCCTCTTGTCAGCACGAATTGGGCCTGATCTTTGACAGCCTAACCAAACAGGCCGACGAGCTGCAGAAATACAAGTACGTGATCCACAACGTGGCCCACGCCTACGGCAAATCCGCCACCTTCATGCCCAAGCCTATCTACGGCGACAACGGCACCGGCATGCACGTGAACATGTCGATCTGGAAAGATGGCAAACCACTCTTTGCTGGCGACAAATATGCCGACCTGTCCGATGAAGCCCTCTACTTCATCGGCGGTGTACTGAAGCACGCCAAGACGTTGAATGCTTTCACCAACCCATCGACCAACAGCTACAAGCGATTGATCCCTGGCTTTGAAGCACCCGTTCTGCGTGCTTACTCTGCTCGTAACCGCTCTGGCTGCGTCCGTATCCCATGGACCGAAAGCCCCAAAGCCAAGCGCGTAGAAGCCCGTTTCCCCGATCCGGCTGCAAACCCCTACCTGTGCTTTGCAGCGCTGCTGATGGCTGGTCTTGACGGTATCAAGAACAAGATCGACCCCGGTGAGGCCATGGACAAGAACCTCTATGACCTGCCCGCCGAAGAGCTGGCCGATATCCCAACCGTTTGTGGCAGCCTGCGCGAAGCTCTGGAATGCCTGGAAGCGGATCATGACTTCCTGCTGCAAGGTGACGTCTTCACCAAAGATCAGATCGAAGGCTATATCGAGCTGAAAATGGAAGAAGTTCAGACCTATGAGCACACGCCACACCCTGTTGAGTATGGCATGTACTACAGCTGCTAATCCTTCGCGATTTAGCTGAATACGAAAGGGCGCCCCATCCGGGCGCCCTTTCTGCATCTGCGGGCTTGTCTGCCAGTGAAAGTTCTAGCAATACTGCCTGCATTCTCTCAGATCGAGGAACAGCAATTGACGTTCTCCCGACGCGACTTTCTCAAATCATCAACAGCCACAGTGGCGACCGCAGTCTCCCCTCTGGCGCTCACATCAGCATCCGCTTCGCCTAGAGTTGTTGACGAGTTTATCGACTATGACGCCCTTGGTATGGCCGATTTGATAAAGACCCGCGAGATCTCAGCGCGTGAGGCGGTGGAAATCACCATACGGCGCATAGAGGCGATGGAACCGATCATCAATGTGATGAACACCCGAAGCTACGAACGGGCCTATGATCGCGCTGAAGCCATTGCGGCTGACACAACTTTTGCAGGCGTTCCAATCCTCATCAAAGACATGATCGATGTGGGTGGTGTTCGCCGCACTGATGGTTCGCGCATGCTGATGACCAACATCCCGGCAGAAAACGTCATGTATATCGATGGGGTCGAGGCTGCGGGGATGAACATCGTCGGAATGACCAATGTACCTGAATTTGCGCAACTTGGGGTCATCACGAACAACACGGCCTTTGGTCTCTCTCGAAACCCCTGGGACCTGTCGCTCTCAACACTCGGGTCCAGTGGCGGCTCAGGTGCGGCCGTTGCCGCCGGCATTGTTCCCATGGCGCATGGAACCGACGGCGGCGGGTCGAACCGCCTGCCCGCATCTGTGCAGGGCATCTTTGGAATGAAGCCCAGCCGAGCCAGGATGCTGCCTGGTGAAGTCGGAGGCCAACATGGACCTGTCAAAACCAATCAAGTCCTCAGTCGGACCGTGCGGGATAGCGCCGCCCTCTTTGCTCATACCGAGGATCCCAATGGCCCCTTCGCGCCAGTGGGCGTAATTTCCGGCCCATCCTCTCGCCGCCTGCGCATCGGCTTTGCTCCGGCGATCAAAGGTGGCATCGCCGTTGAAGCACCAGTGGCGAAGGCCCAGGAAAACACTGCTCAGCTTCTTCGTGACCTCGGACACCAGGTTTCTGAAGCCGAGATTCCAATTTCCCACGACGAGTTCTTCCAGCACTATAACGGTGCATTTCTTGGGCAATTCGGCGTGTTCAATGATCAAGCCATGGCGATTTCTGGCAGCCCAGCCGCAGCCTCTGGCTTGCTTGATCCCTTCACGGCTTCTCTGATTG
This sequence comes from Roseobacter sp. MED193, assembly GCF_000152965.1. Taxonomy (GTDB): domain Bacteria; phylum Pseudomonadota; class Alphaproteobacteria; order Rhodobacterales; family Rhodobacteraceae; genus Pseudophaeobacter. Next base: position 503,119 of record NZ_CH902583.1, read on the forward strand.
CTTATGGTGCTGAAACACCTGATGACGTTGCCGCCGCTGGGATGGCCTATCTTGCCAAAGTGCCCGCTGCCTATGCTGAGCTGTTTGCTGGTATTGACGTTCTTCTCAGCCCGGTGATGCCATTCCTATCCGTCAAAGGCGATGCGCTGACCCCACAGACCCTTGTCAACGATTCCGTACTTGATTTCTTGCAACACGGCCTATCGTATACTGCCTCAGCAAATGTATCGGGACACTGCGCAATGTCGGTGCCATTGAACTGGGACCCTGTCAGTGGCTTACCGATCGGATCGATGTTCCAAGCTGCAACAGGCAATGACGGGCTGCTCTACCAACTGGCGTTTGAGCTGGAGGAAGCACGTCCGTGGAAGGACCGTTGGGCACCCTATTCCGTAAAACATATTCCTATCTAAAACTGGGGCGTCTTTCTCATTTATCAAAAGCGCCATCGGGTCCCCGGAGTGACATCTGCTGCCCGCCTGAGCCCTCCACAGGGCGAAAAATCAGAACTTGCATACACATGCGCCTATGCGAAAATGGCAATCCTACAGGGAATGCTGGAATTACAAACGATCAGCCTCGTTTGCATCTGCGGGGGCGCTGCCAACGGTCCCATCCCCCTGGCATTGTTTCAATTCCTGGAAAGGACTTTCGTCATGATTGCCTATGTTTCTGTTGGCTCCGATGACCTGGATAGCGCCAAACGTTTTTACACCGCCTTCCTGCCCGCACTTGGATACCGGCTCTCCGAAGGTCCTGAAGGTTTGAGCTTTTCCCTGCCCATCGCTCCGGGCCAGGCGCCTGCCTTGCCAGATTTTTATGTGAAACCTACCTTTGACGGATATCCGGCTTCTGCTGGCAACGGAGTGATGATCGCATTCGAGGCACGCGCCCAACAACAGGTCCGCGACCTACACGCCGCAGCCCTTGTCGCCGGCGGCAGTGACGAAGGGGCGCCAGGCTTTCGCGCCTCCTATGGACCCAATTTTTACGTGAGCTACCTGCGTGACCCACAGGGCAATAAGATTGCTCTGTTCTCCTGCGATCCAAGTGAACCAGGACGTGACGACTAGCGGCTTCGTGTACCTGGTATCCAATCGGTTTCAGGCAGATTTCGACTCAGACTTTGGGTGCCGCAGTAAGGGTCCACTTTCGCAACGCAGACCTTGATATGGCTTTCAGCCCTCTATATGAGGGCGCGTTCGAATGTTTGACTGGACACCCCATGACCTCCCCTGCTTTGCACCCCAACACATTAGGTATCGACTTTGGAACCTCAAACTCCGCCGCCGGGGTCGCCATGGGGGATCGCCCCTTCCTGGTTGATATGGAACCCGGTGAAACCACCCTGCCCACAGCGGTGTTTTTTGAACCCAAACGGCCCATGCGCATCGGGCGCGCGGCGACCCGCGCACTGATCAATGGGGATGAGGGACGGTTCATGCGTGCCCTCAAGAGCCTGTTGGGCACGCCGCTGTTGCGCGAAGAGCGGCGGATCAATGGCGAAGTCACCGATTTCATCCAGATCATCGCGCGTTTTCTGGCAGAGGTGAAATCCCGGGCCGAGGCCGCGACACATCAAACCTATACACATGCGCTGTCGGGCCGCCCTGTGCACTTCCATAGCGCCGACACCGGGCGCGATGCCCAGGCTGAGATAGACCTACGGGATTGCTACCTCGCGGCTGGCTTTGAGGATGTGCGCTTTTTATATGAACCAGAGGCAGCCGTGCGCTCCGCTGCGCCCTCTCCTGGGCTGGGGTTGATCGTGGATATCGGCGGCGGCACCTCGGATTTTACTCTGTTTGAGCAGGACAGTGCCGGGAAGACGCACATTCTAGCCTCTCACGGGGTGCGCCTTGGTGGCACCGATTTTGACCGTCAGATCAGCATCGACCATGTGATGCCGCTCTTGGGACGTGGCAGCCAAATCCGCAATGCCTTTGGCCCCGAGACCCTGCCCGCGCCCAACCGCTTGTTCAATGATCTCGCCACCTGGCAGATGATCCCCTTTCTTTATGCCCATGACAGCCGTCGCGCCGCGGGCGAATTGGCAAAATACGCGGTTGAACCCAATAAGCTCAACCGGCTTGTCTCGGTGTTGGCAGATGAGCTTGGGCATGATCTGGCCTTTGCCGTAGAACGCGGCAAGATCCAGGCCAATGTCGAACAGGCTGTTGATCCGCGGATTGATCTGCGAATTCTCGAGCGTGGATTAGCGGCGCCGCTTTGCCCCCAGTCGATGCAACAAAGCCTTGCCGCCATGATGACCCAGATCACCCTATGCGCGGCGCAAACCCTAGCTACCGCAGATATCAGCCCAGATCGGATCGATCGGCTGGTGATGGTTGGTGGCTCCTCGCTACTTGCCTCTCTGGAAACTGGGCAGCGCCAGCTCTGCCCCAATGCAACGGTTGAGAACCGTAACGCGATGACGGCCGTGGCCGATGGTTTGGCCCTATCTGCTGCAGAGGCCTTTGCCTGAGCGCGCGGGCCTCAGAAATGAGAGGGTGATCGCAGTTTTCCCGTTCGTATTGCTGGCAGCTACCGCTAAAGTCTGCCCCAAATTGCCACTTTTGTATTCAGGATCAGATTTATGCGTTTCCTTGCCGCCGCCATTGCCCTTACTGTTTCCAGCCTTACCCAGCCAGCCTTAGCTGCTCCCTGCGGCAATACCTCTGCTGGGTTTAATGCGTGGAAGGCAGATTTTGCCAGAACTGCCCGCCGCGCGGGTGTCAAAGCCCCCGGTCTTGAGGCCCTGGCCCAGGCTCAATATGCCAATCGCACCATCGCCGCAGATCGCAATCAAAAGAGCTTCCGCTACAGCCTGGAAAAATTCATGCAACTGCGCGGTTCAGCCACCATTGTGGCTCAGGGCCGCAAACGCAAAGCCCGTAACCCAGATTTCTACGCAGCGCTGGAACGCAAATATGGCGTACCGGCGGGTGTGTTGATTGCCATTCACGGCATGGAAACCGCCTTTGGCAACTACATGGGCGACAGCAAGATTGTCTCCGCGATTGTCACGCTGACCTATGATTGTCGGCGCTCCGACTTTTTTGAACCCCACGCTTTGGGCGCGCTTAAGTTGGTGGACCAAGGTGCCATTACCAGTGCCACGCTTGGGGCGAAACATGGCGAGCTGGGTCATACGCAATTTCTGCCTGGCAATGCGCTGAAATACGGGGTGGATTGGGATCGCGACGGGCGCGTCAACTTCTACGACCTAGAAGACGCCCTGGCCTCTACCGCGCGCTATTTGCAAAAACGCGGCTGGAAGCGTGGCAAGGGCTATCAGGAAGGCGAGGCCAATTACCGGGTGCTCAAGGAGTGGAACGCAGCCACTGTCTATCAGCAGTCCCTGGCCATCATGGGGCGTCAAATCGACAAATAGTCTGGCAGGTTCTCCCCTGTCGGCGCATGTGCCGATGGGGGGCATGCTCTCCTGTTTTGCAGATTGGAACAATACTGCGCTTTGGCAAGAATTGTAGGGTATGCGGCATCAAAGTGGCCGTGGAACGCCCTCTTATCGCCCCATTTTCTGCAAACGCCACGCCCAGAAACACCCTAACAAATTATATTTATTAATTTTTTCATGAATTCACAGCAACATAGTAGAATCTGAATTTTTATTCATCTATTGTCTCTCCCCGCCTCACTTTTGAGCCAGATCCCCTCCTATTGTTGACCCAGAGCACCCCGAATGGAGGACCCTGACGGTGGCACAGGTAGAGCAATACAAAGGCAAGCTGGGGTTTGAACACCGCAGTGAAGAGAAACTTACACTGGCACTGACCGAGTTGCTGGATACGCTGGAAGAATTCGGCCATCCGGCGGTTCAAATAAATGCCCGCGAGCCGCATCGGATCGGCTTGGACTGCGATCAATATCAGATCAGCCTGCGACTGCGTCGCATACCCTTGCGGCTTGGCGTGCGCACGCCGCTCGGTGTGCCCGCCCCTGCAGCCTATATCGAGTTGGCGATGATCCCCTGCTTCCCAGAAGTCTGCGACAAGGAAATCAGTGAAATCATGCTTGCCATGATCCTGAAACGTCTAACAGAGGCGCTGGAGCCCGTGGTCATCTTTTGGCAAGAGACGAACCAGCCCCTGACGGCTAAACAATTTCTCGGAGCCTTTGACAGTGCTGAAGTTCAGAACACTGAAGAACTGGTGGCTTCCCCGGCCATGGTGATCCAGTCTGAGACAGAGGATGCCTTGGCGGCCGAAGGGCTGCTGGAACAGGTCATCGACGCGGCTTCACCGCTGCAGGCGAAACCGCAGCCCCACACCCCACTGGCACAGGCGACCGAAAGGCCAAGCGCAAAGATGTCCGCTGCGGCGACACGGCTCTGGATGGCTGATCAGGCCCGCGCCGAAGCCGAGGCTGAGCGCGCCCGTGGACAGGCCCGGTTTGGGTCTGCGGATGAGGTAACATCGGTTCTGGAACAGCATTGCGATGAGATCCAAACCATGCCCCGGCGCATCAAACCGCGCAGCAAGACCGGCCGCAGTTCCCTTGCTGCAGCCCCGCATGCCTCTTACCATACCGTCTTTGGTAAGAGCCGGTTGAGCTGGATCTGGGCGCTGCCACGGAGCCTGCTTTCGATGGTCACAAATGCCTTTCGTAGCGTCGATCTGGTGCTCTCTGTGCGCGCCTTACTGACGGGGATGGTGGTTTTGTTCCTCCATGGTTCAGGTATGGTGCAGGCGGCAGCCCGGGTCTTGCTACCGCAGTAAGCCCTGAACAATACACGATGGGCGAAGGCTAGGTTGGCACCTTAGGGCTGGCGCTGCCAACTGGGGCGCTTCCTCACAGTGCCCCCCCCCCCGCAGCCTAACCGTCTCGTAGATCTAGCGAGACGGTGCCTGCCCTCCCCATTGGGCCATCACATCATCACGATGCACCATATATGTGTGGATCGAGAACACGACTGAGCGACTATTGGGCAAACGCAGAATGACTTGCTTTTCACTCCGCAGGTAGGGCGCGTCTTCACCGTGACTTTGGTCTCGGGGATCGTGCACGCTGCGCGGCGCATAGAGCTCAGGTGAGTGATACCAAAGCGCATTGAACCGCCAGAGAGGCCGACCAACCTGCACCCCATCAAACAGACGCTGTACCCGCCGGGCCATACTGTCGTCATAGCTGTCGACGGTATCATGTATCCCGATAAGAGGCCGCATGAATTTTTCTGCCAGTGTCCAACTGGCCGGAAAGCACAGCACCGCACCAGTCAGCACATGCTCTGCGCAGCCTTCGCGACGTTCTAAAATACAGAAATCTTCCTGACAAATCTGTCCCAACGTAGCCAGAGGATTTTGCCAGTCGATCGTGACCCTCGCACCATCCGGCCGGATCACATGATCCCGCGCCGCGCCGTAGCGATGGTCGAGCACAGCTTCCAGCAGCTCCTGCGCCGCCGGTTGCGCGCCGGGATCCATCCGCAGGACTGTATCCCCCTTCTCGCCAAGCAGGGTGCTCCGATAGGCAAGCTGCTCATTGCAGGCTTCATCCGGTCGCAGCCAGTCTGCCAGCTCCAGAGGTTTAATCCCCGGCAGAGGCTGCGCTTGTAAAGGGTTATAGGGGATGGAAGCTTGCAGTATCATGCCTGGCCTTTTGCTGAGTTGACTACCGAGATCACCATTTGAGCACCCCAGATCCGGCCAAGGCGCACCGCACGTCATATGGCGGCCTCATGCCCTAGCCAAGACTGCGCATCAAGAGACCAGAGGCCACCAAAACAACAAGGAACCCAGCGCAGATTTCAAGAACCGGCACGAACTGCGCAGCGCGACCCGACCGGGCAAAGACCGCCAAGGCCCCCCCGCGGAGGCCTATCGCAGCGAGACCCACCGTAATGGTCACCAATGCAGTCCCCAACGCCATCGCAAATGCTCCAGCGATTCCGGCCAGGGCAATTCCCATCTGCCAGGTAATAACCAGAACAAAAAGAGCGCCAGTACAAGGCCTTACCGCGATGCCCCCGATCAAAACCGCAGCCTCGCGCCAGGTCTGCAATCCACTGACCTCCTCTAGGCTAGGGCCATGGCGATGACCGCATTCGCTACAGACCTCAGAGGCGTTATGATCGTGGCCGTGGTCGTGGCTATGGTCATGGTTATGTTCACTACTCTGTAGCACCTCAGAGCGCGGCGCGGCGCGGCGCAAAAACTTGCGCACCCCCCGCAGCAGCAGCCAAAGCCCAATAGCAACAATGGCCCCATAACTGATGGGCGCCATTGTTTTTTCTGCAAGACCTATCAGACTGTCGCGACCAAGCTGCAGCAGGGTAATGGCGCCATAGACAAGCACAACAGCAGTTACGGCCTGACCAAGGCTGGACAAGAGCGCCACACCGCCCAGCCGTATCCAGGGCGTTTTCCGTGCCAGCCCGTAGCCGCCAACCAAAACTTTACCGTGACCTGGCCCGATTGCATGGAAAAACCCATAGGCAAAACAGACCAGCATTAACGCCATAATAGCACCAGGCTCACCTGCACGCAGGGCCCGCAAGGATCCGGCAATTCGGTTCTGAAAGCTGCGCTGATGCCCGGCGGCCCAATCCCCAAGAGGCGCAAGCATCCCTTGCGCCAGCCACCAGATGATGACGCACAGCAAGATGCAGCCCAGGATCAGGGCCAGAGCCTTTACGATGCGGGGCATGTGACCAGGATCTCGGTGGCGAATTCTCCGCCCATCAGCGGAATGTCATTTTCTTCCAGATCGGCATTGGCATCCAAACGCAAAAGTTGCGCCTGCATGATTGCCAACCCTCCAACAATATCTGGCTCGATCCGTTCCAACAGGCACAGCCCCTGGAGGTTCTCCGAAAGGGTCACGGGCAGTTTGATCTCGTAAGCAGTGTAAAAAGAGGGATCAAAGGCCTTGATAGAAAAGGGTCCCCCCTGCATCGGCGCGGGCACTTCCAGCTTACGCACATGCGTGCTGACAATACGCCCGTTCTGCAGATCCGTGGTGGGGTTTTCGGGGCCAGACAGCGCCAAGAGTTTGCCATCAACCCGTATCTCAAGATCGCCGTTAAATCCTTCATCCCAATTGGTATCAAACCCGACCAGACGCTGAGCTTCGTCGGGGGTGAGTTTGCCGTCTCCATCATTATCGAGAAACAGGTCCTCGGTGATCAAAAGTGAATAAAATTCATCATATTGCCAAGTGACCTTAATCCGAACCAGCTGGTTATCTTCGTTAAATTCCAGGGCAAAGCCAGTATCTACAAAGACATGGGGGTGCGCCAAACTCACCGCCGGAACACTCAGGCCAAGGATCATAGCAGGAAAGAGAAGCATCTGTTTCATAAGGCTGACCATATGAGCAGAGACAGGCAACTGCAATTGCTCCCCCACAGATAGATGCGCTGGTTCGGCAGTTTCATGCTGAACATTCTGACAAACCCTACAGGGCGTCACCGCGGCCAAACCGGGTTGCGATTGGCAGACCAGCAAGACCATCCGCCTCTCAGAGACCATTTTCCCGTGTCAGGAGCCAACTTTTTGGTCTCTTTGCATCACCTTCCCGTGACGTTTCCTGCAGTTGCCTTGCCCCAGGCCTATGGGCTGCGCAATCTAGGGCACCCCTAGCAACAAGGCCTTTCCCCATGGCAACCGAACGCATCTCTTTTCCCGGCCACTCCGGTGCGCCGCTTTCTGCCAGACTTGACCTACCTTCTGGACCGGTGCTGGCAACCGCTCTCTTTGCCCATTGCTTTACCTGTTCCAAAGACATCCCCGCCGCGCGCCGTATCGCTGGGCGCTTGTCCTCTATGGGAATCGCTGTGCTGCGCTTTGATTTCACCGGGCTGGGCCATTCCGAAGGAGAGTTTGCGAATACCACCTTCAGCTCCAATGTTGCTGACCTGATCGCAGCGGCTCAATATCTGGCAGGGCGCGACATGGCCCCATCGCTCCTGATTGGGCACTCCCTTGGCGGCGCCGCTGTGTTGCGAGCGCGTGCCGGCATTCCAACAATCAAAGGCGTTGTCACCCTCGGCGCGCCCTTTGATCCTGGCCATGTCTCACATCACTTTGATGCTGCCCTGCCTGAGATCCAGTCCAAGGGCCAAGCCGAGGTCTGTCTGGGCGGACGTCCCTTTGTGATTGGCCGCGATTTTGTCGAAGATATCCAGGCGGAGGCACTCACTCCCGCGATCAAGGAACTCAATGCCGCGCTGCTGGTCATGCATGCGCCCCTGGATGACACTGTCAGCGTCGACAATGCCGCCGAGATCTTCACAACCGCTAAACACCCCAAGAGCTTTGTCACCCTGGATGAGGCTGATCATCTGATCAGCAAGGCGCGCGATGCAGAATATGCAGCCGAAGTGATCGCCGCCTGGGCTGGGCGCTATATTGACCTCACCCCTCCCGCGCCGCCCCCTGGCGCCCCCGAGGGCGTGTTGCGGATCACCGAGGCCGATCCAGCGGGGTTCTTGCAGGATATCCAGTCGGGCCCTCATCACCACGCCTACGCGGATGAACCTCTGGCCTATGGCGGCACCAATCGCGGCATGTCGCCCTATGGATTTGTCTCGGCAGGGCTTGGAGCTTGCACCTCCATGACCATTCGCATGTATGCCCGCCGCAAAGCCTGGCCCTTGGACAGTGTCAGCGTCGATGTCTCACATGACAAGGTTCATGCCCAGGATGCGCTGCCCTCTGGCCCGGCCAAAATAGACCAGTTTATCCGCACCATTCGTATTTGCGGCAATTTGAGCGAAGAACAGCGGGACAGGCTTCTGGAGATTGCAGATAAATGCCCCGTACACCGTACTCTCGAACACAGTTCAAAAGTGGTGACAACGCTGGAAGAAGAACACACCATGATGTGAGGAGTTGCTTGTACGTAAGACGCCACCCCTGGTCCCCTACCCGCTTTGTGCATGCCAGCGGCAAAATGGTATTGATACATATCAAAGTTAGCCCAAACGATCCATGTCATCCTCCGCTCAACAATCTGGACTCCCGTCCAACTTGAGGAGAGATACATGGGACTTTTTTCGAAACTCGGGCAAAGCACCGATCTGGTTGAAGGTATGGCAGATCGTCTGGGTGTTGAGCTTGCCGATAGCATGGCAAAAGACCCAGAGGCCGAGGGCCGCAAATTTCGACGGGCGGTATTGAATTGCAGCCACTGTGGCAATCAAGCAGGCTGTGCCGATCTGCAGGCAGCAAACAGACATCTTGAGGAAGCCCCGAGCTATTGTCGCAACCGCGACATGCTTGCCCATATGACCAAGAGCTAGCCCGCCCCGACTGTATCGACATGACAAAGCGGCACCTGCAGTCAGGTGCCGCTTTTCGTGCGCCCTAAGAGAAAATCTAAACGCCCTTTGTCGAGAGAAGTTTTTCACAGGAACCGACATCCAGATCCTGCGACATTTTTCATATTGCCCTTCCCGGACTTGCCCAATTGGCCCGCCTCCCGTATGACGCGCCCTATCAACTGGACAATCCCATAAAGGTGCTTTCGCCAATGATCCCTCGTTATTCCCGCCCCGAAATGGTCGCCATTTGGTCGCCCGAGACCAAGTTCAAGATCTGGTACGAGATCGAGGCCCATGCCTGCGAAGCCATGGCCAATATTGGCGTTATCCCCCGCGAAAACGCCGATGCTGTCTGGAAAGCCAAAGACGTGGAATTCGACGTCGCCCGCATTGATGAAATCGAAGCCGTCACCAAACATGACGTCATTGCCTTCCTGACACATCTGGCGGAACATGTGGGCTCGGAAGAAGCCCGCTTTGTGCATCAGGGCATGACCTCCTCCGACGTGTTGGACACCTGCCTCAATGTACAGTTGGTGCGCTCGGCTGACATCCTGATCAAAGACATGGAAGCTCTGCTGGCGGCGCTGAAAAAACGCGCGCTGGAGCACAAAGACACCGTACGTGTTGGTCGCTCCCACGGCATTCACGCCGAACCCACAACCATGGGGCTGACCTTTGCGCGCTTTTACGCCGAAATGGACAGGAACATGGCGCGCCTGAAACTGGCGCGGGAAGAAATCGCTACCGGTGCGATCTCGGGCGCGGTTGGTACTTTCGCCAATATCGACCCCGCTATTGAAGAACATGTCTGTGCCCAGCTGGGCCTGAGCCCTGAACCGATTTCGACACAGGTGATCCCCCGTGACCGTCACGCGATGTTCTTTGCCACCCTTGGCGTGATTGCATCGTCGATCGAAAACGTCGCCACCGAAATCCGCCACATGCAGCGCACCGAAGTGCTGGAAGGCGCGGAGTTCTTCTCCATGGGCCAAAAGGGCTCTTCGGCTATGCCACACAAGAAGAACCCGGTCCTGACCGAAAACCTCACGGGTCTGGCCCGTCTGGTGCGCTCCGCTGTGATCCCGGCGATGGAGAACGTTGCTCTGTGGCACGAGCGTGACATCTCGCATTCCTCGGTTGAACGGGCCATTGGTCCTGACTGCTGCGTCACATTGGACTTTGCCCTGGCGCGCCTCACCGGCGTTGTCGATAAGATGCTGGTCTTCCCTGAGAACATGCTGGACAACATGAATAAATTCCCTGGTCTGGTGATGAGCCAGCGAGTGCTTCTGGCCCTGACACAGGCTGGAGTTTCGCGTGAAGACGCCTATTCCATGGTACAGCGCAATGCTTTGAAAGTGTGGGAAGAGCGTCTTGATTTCCGCGAACTGCTGCTGGCCGATGCCGAAGTGGTTGCCGCGCTGGGCACCGATGGCGTGGAAGAGAAATTCAACATGGACTACCACACCAAGCACGTTGATACGATCTTCAAGCGGGTCTTTGGCGCCTAACCGCTAATCAGAACCTGACACATGATCTGGCGCTTCTCCGATGGAGGAGCGCCTTTTTTCTTTGGCGTCCCGCCTGGCTTTTCACGACAAGGTGACCAAACTGCTTGGCGAGAGTTGTAAACAACGCCAGGTTCTGCGCTATACTGGCGCAAAGTCCCTTTTTTTCGGAGTTGATTAATGCGTTCCCTCGTTCTTGCCTTAGCACTGACCCTCCCTCTTCCTGCATTCTCTGCCGGAAGCGATACCATGACCCCGCCCACGCCCAGCGATACAACCAAAACCTGCAAAGGCAAACGGGTCTGGGACGAAGCAAAGGGACGCTGCGTACGGCCAAAGCAATCTTCCCTGGATCAGGATGGGTTGTATGATGCGGTACGCGAACTCGCTTATGCGGGCCGCAACGAAGACGCCCAGGCAGTGCTGTCTGCAATGTCAGACCAAGGGGATACGCGGGTGCTGACCTACTGGGGGTTCACCCATCGCAAACTGGGCAACTCTGCCCTGGCAAAGGCCTTCTACGATCAAGCGATTGCCCAAGATCCCAATAACCTGCTGGCACGGTCCTACATGGCCCAAGGCTTTGTCGAGGAAGGTCAATTTGGCCTGGCCCTGGCGGAATGGAAAGAAATTCGCGCCCGCGGCGGTGCTGGTACCTGGCCGGAAACCTCATTGCGTCAGGCTTTGGAAACTGGTGTTACAACAAGCTACTAAGCTTCAGCTTTTCTTTACCGCTTGTGGGATAGTTTAGACCTGACCGAAAAAGAATCTTTTTGGCTAGGGTGCTAGAATGCTGCAAGACGATATGTTGGCGCTACCGATGACCACCGATGGTGGTGGGATGGGCGATTTCTCCGCTCCGGCTCCGGCTGGAATGGGCGGAAGCTCTTTGCCTGTTCCAAAGTTGAGCGGTAAGGCCAAGGCTGCCATCGTTGTGCGCCTCTTGCTCAATGAAGGCGCCGATATTCCGATCGAAGACCTGCCTGATGAGTTGCAAATGGAACTGACTCAGCAGATGGGCAAAATGCGCCTTGTTGACCGCGAAACACTCTATGCCGTAGCCTCTGAATTTGCAGAAATGTTGGACAACGTGGGCCTGACCTTTCCCAATGGTCTGGCTGGCGCATTGACCGCTATGGATGGTCGCATCAGCCGCCAAACCGCAAGTCGGCTGCGTAAAGAAGCCGGTGTGCGCCAGTTTGGGGATCCGTGGGAGCGCCTAAAAGCCCTGCCCCCCGAAGATCTCGCCTCTCTTGCAGAAGCAGAAAGCATCGAAGTTGCTGCCGTTTTGCTGTCGAAACTGGACACCGCTAAGGCCGCGCAGATGCTGGTTCACCTGCCCGGCAAAGTCGCACGTCAAATCACCTACGCAGTAAGCCATACCAGTAATGTCACCCCCGATACCGTTGATCGCATTGGGCTTTCTCTGGCAGGTCAGGTCGAAGCACGACCAGACCTCGCCTTTGAAACCACACCAGGCCAACGCGTGGGTGCCATTCTTACCGAAGCCGCCGCAGCCAAGCGCGAAGAGGTTCTTATTGCGCTTGAAGAAGAAGATGAAGACTTTGCCACAGATGTGCGCAAAGCCATCTTCACCTATGGGCTGCTGGCACAACGGATGCAGCCGCTTGATGTTCCAAAACTGATGCGTGTGCTTGCTATCCCAGAACTGGTCACCGCCATCGCCTTTGCCACAGATGAGGATGACATTGCCACCAATGACTTCCTGCTCGACAATATGTCCAGCCGCATGGCGACTAACATTCGCGAAGAAGTGGCGGAGCGCGGCAAGGTCAAACGCAGCGATGGCGAAGCGGCCTTTGGTCTGATTGTCTCTGCGATGCGCGACCTGGTCACCACCGGAGAGATCGAGCTGATTTCCGATGAGGAAGAAGAATAAGCGTCAATCAAGAACGATAGGCGATCTATGTCGCAGGTCAATCAGTCCTAAAGGGTCTGTGGTTGTGCCTTTTTTCTCCAGAGGTTATGATCTGCTTCTGATCAAATTCGCTGCAGGCCTCTTGCACTATGCCCCTAGATCCATCGCAACTGACGGCCAGACAACGCGCCTCCTATTTTGCTGAAAACATTGCTCTGCGCGGGATACTTAGATTGGCAGGATTGGTTCCGTATCGCTGGCGCGTTCCCCTAATCGGCAAGTTGGTGAGTGCCCTGGGTCCCCTGGTGGGGTTTGACCGCAGAATCCGTGACAATCTCACCCTAACCTGCCCTGATCTGACAGAGGCTGATGTCGCAAAGCTATGCCGCGAGGTCAGCGATAATGCAGGCCGAACCATAGCCGAGCTCTATGCTGGTGCCCCCTTTATCGAACGCGCCAAGGCCGCACCCATTACCGGTGCAGGTCTGCAGTCCCTGGAAGAGGCCCGCGCCGCTGGGCGCCCTGTCATTCTGGTCACGGGTCATTTTGGAAACTACGATGCGGCGCGCGCTGGGCTCATCTCGCGGGGGTTTACCATGGGCGCCCTGTATCGGCGCATGGCAAATCCCTATTTCAATACTCATTATGTGCGCACCATTAGCCAGATCGGTACTCCGATGTTTGAACAGGGCAAACGGGGCATGGTGGAAATGGTGCGGCACCTCAAAAAGGGCGGTACCATCGCAATTGTTGCCGATCTCCACGTGCATGGCGGTGAACTGATAAACTTCTTTGGCAAACCGGCGGTCACCTCAACTGTACCCGCGGAACTAGCTCTCAAGTATAATGCCGCCTTGATACCTGTTTACGGGATCCGACAGGAAAATGGTTTGGATTTTGAGGTCACACTGAGTGACGAAATCTCTGCCTCAGATCCTGTGACCATGACACAGGCGATTTGCGACGACCTTGAAAATGTAGTGCGTCGCCATATGGGGCAATGGTTCTGGATTCACCGGCGTTGGAAATCCTATCTGCCAGAGGCCGCAGCAGATCCGTCTGGAGAGACCTCACCAGAAGACGGGTTAAACTCCTGACACTTATCCTTTTCGGTCAAGCTGCTAAGGCCACATCTTAATTCGTCTTCGACGATTTAGTCTGCGGCTTCAATGGGTCCGGGCAGCGGCCAAGATCGCGCCAAAGGGCGCCTGTTGCACCAGGATCACCGCAGGCCGTGTCTCATCAAAGTCGGTTTCAAACTCGGCAGGCTGTTGGCCGTCCCAGATCGCAACCTGGCGAAAATCCTTGACGATATTGGAATACTCGATTTCGTGCCCAGCCAACTCTCCGCGGGTGATATTGACGGTGTCCGAGGGAGTATAGCCCAACATCTGGATCACAATTGGGGTCTCAGGAAGGGGTTGCAATGGTGCAACCGACACCGTCAGGCGCCCGCTCTCGTGCTGCACATCCAGAGCAACGGGCCGCGCCACAGACTGATAGGCAGAAATCGCTTTTGCCAGCCCCATTGCGTCACTGCCGGATACATCTTGCTGCCCCATAACGATCATCTGCGGCGTGTAAATCATTTTGCGCCCAGCGACCTGGGCATAGCCCTTTTGCCTGTTGGTATTAAACGGGCTGGCAAAGATATCTTTCCAGCCGATGTAATCCCAATAGTCCACATGCAGCGCCAGAGCGATGACATCTGGTCGCTGCGCCAATTGCTTCAGCAAGGCATCAGCAGGCGGACAGGAGGAGCAGCCTTGTGAGGTAAAAAGCTCCACCACCACCGGTTTGGACAAGGTGTCACTGGTCTGCTCAGCCTGGGCAATGCCGGAGACGTCAACAAGAAAGGCCGTAGCAAGGGCCAGAAAGAGTTTCATGACATTTTTCTCCTATCATGCTCTTCTGGTCTACTCCGCCCCTGAAATTTTCGCCAATCAATCATTCTTGAAAGCCCGTCACGCAGAAACCGGGTCTACGTGAACCAGATCATTTCCCCGCCAGGACAAGCCCCGTCTCCGGCTCATCAAATAGAGCCTTGTCGATGACTGCGGTATTCAGCATGGTAAGGAAATTCAGCGTAATAGATCCGTTCTTGTTTCGCACGACACGACCGGTGGCTGTCTCGCCCAGAAAATTCAGCTCAACCTCTTCGCCCTGGGCAATACTCTTTTTCAGATCCACAATCGCGCCCGCCCTGCTGAGATCCACGATCACTGCCGCTTGCCGTCCTTTGGCACCAACTACGCTGCAGGGGATCATGCAGGAATAGCGCTTGGCGCGCCGCATCGAGACCTGACTCCACCAGGCCATGCCCCCAGCGGCCATTCCGCCAACGACGAGGATGATCCCAAAGAAATACAACACACCACTTTCCAAAAGGCTCTGAGCCACTGAGCGGCCACTAACAGAGTTGTGGCCTCCCGCTCCTGCTGGAGCGCGGCAAGGCAAGGCTGTGTTTCGCCTACTCAGGGAGCTGAGTTGTCCTTTTACGCGCATATCCAAAGCTGTAGCGGCTGTGGTTCGGCGACCCGACTTTTCGTGGCTAAAGACCAACTGCCGCTGTTGCTTGACAAAACTCTGCAGCTGCGCGGCCAGATTTTTATGCCCATTGTCTATTAGCCGCTGCAACAGGCCGGAAACCGCTGGATCCTTGAGACTTCGCTCCAGCCGCAATACCGTATTGGCGCCAGATCCTGTCTCCAAATATTTCAAAAATTCCTGTGAATTCATAATTATGTCGCCAACATCATTCTGCAACCGGCAACTGGATAGATTGTCAGACGCCTGCACCGACTGCGTAGAAAGGCCCAGCACGACCAAGAGCATTCTAAAATTTGGCCATTGTCGCATTGCTAGTTTTCCTCTCTTGGGCGTCTCGAAGGGCTTATGTACGCCGCCCCGGAGTTTTGGCAGACAGAGATTGCCGTAAGTTTAACGGAAATTTTGTTTCGCCCCTACGTTGAATCTTGGGACACCAAGCAAACTAACCGCGCAGGTTTACTGTTGAAAATTTCACAATTGTTCGGGGTTAGACCACCAAATAATGTAAGGTATGAAACAGATCTCCAGCATCCAGGGCTATCACGCCCATGTCTATTTCGACGCCGCTCGCCTCGAACTGGCAAAGAACCTTTGTGAAAGCGCCGCTGCGCAGTTTGCCGTCCAGATGGGGCGGGTACATGAGAGATGCGTCGGGCCGCACCCCATGTGGTCCTGCCAATTGGCCGCCAGCCCGGCGCAATTTGCCCAGCTGCTGCCCTGGCTAGCGCTCAATCGTGGGTCTCTTATCGTCTTTGCCCATCCAGAAACAGGAAATGACCTAGAAGATCATCGCGACCACGGCATCTGGTTGGGCACGGGGCTCGATCTCGACCTCTCTATCTTTTCCTGAAGTCGTCGCAAAAGAGGGAAACCTCCTGCAATTGCATCGCTCTAAACAAGTGTTCTGACGCCGCCTCGGACGGGCCTAGTTGCCGCGGGCCTGTTCCAGGGCTGGGCGCAGGGTGTTTTTAATCACCCGCTGCGTTATGGGGCCGGCAAAACGTAGGATGATCTTCCCATCACCGTCAATGACATAGGTCTCCGGCACGCCATAGACACCCCAATCCAGCGCCATACGGCCCTTTTCATCACGACCAATAGCGGCATAGGGATCCCCTAGCTCCTCAAGGAAAGAAGCGGCGTTGTCCTCCTGGTCTTTGTAATTTACCCCGTAGATCTTGATGCCCTCCTGCGAGAGGGCTTCAAGGTTGGGGTGCTCGACCCGGCAAGGCGCACACCAGCTGGCCCAATAATTGACCAGTTTCACCTCACCATCGCGCAGATCGGAATCGTCAAACAGCTCTTTTCCGGAAAACTCGCTGAGTACGACTTCTGGTGCAGGCTGGCCTTCGCGGGCGGAGGGCAGGCTTTCAGGATCGTCCCGGTACATACCGGTGACAGCCAGACCAACAAAGCTGGCAAACACGACAATCGGTACGGCCATCAGAGGAGAAAACTTAGCCATCCCGACGCATCCTTTGCTCAATAGAGTCCATTTCGCGGCGCACCCGGCGCCCTCTCAAGAGGGTGAGTACCACCAAGAGCGCCAGCAATATCAGAGAGGCTGCATAGGCGCTCAGCACCGTGTCGCTGTATTTTCCAAGATCAGGCACCATGATCACGCCTCCTGCCGTTCGCGCGCCATCAGCGCCTTGATCCGCCGGGCCCGGATTTCTGTCCCGGTCCGGTAAAATACCATGGCCACAAAGAACAGGCCAAAGCCTACCATGCAGACATAGAGAGGGTTGGAAAAGGCATCGGCCACGTTTTCCTTTTCATCCAGAGACAGTGAGGCCCCCTGATGAAGACCCTGGTTCCAGAAATTCACCGCATAACGGCTGAGCACCGCAAAGACCGTGCCCACCAGACACAGGATCGATGTGAGATCCGCAGCGGTATCGGGATCCTCAATGGCTTCCCAGAGGGAGATGTAGCCGAGGTAGAACAGGAACAGCACCAAGAACGAGGTCAGACGCGGATCCCAAGCCCACCAGGTTCCCCACATGGGCTGGCCCCAAATCGCGCCAGTGGCCAGAGCAATCAGCGTCATGACAATGCCAACCGGTGCTGCAGCTTTGGCAGCCAGGGCGCTGACATGGTGGCGGCGGATCACCCAGATCAGCGAGGCCACCAACATCATGAACCAGGCGTTGATCGCCATCAGGGCTGCGGGCACATGCAAAAAGATGATCTTGACGGTGGAGCCCTGCCGATAGTCATCCGGGGTGAAAAAGAAGCCCCAGATCAGCCCCACAGCCATCAGCAGGCCCGAGCTCACCCAGAGTACCGGCATCACCCGTTCAGAGGTCTGCAGGAACTTTCGTGGATTGGCATATTCCCAGATCGACATATTGGCTCTCTTGTTCCCGTGGTTTCGATTACTAAATAGCTAGCGCAGATTGATACGCAAGACGGCAGCGCTGGCAAAGGGCATCAGCGCGATAACGCCAGCAGAAATCCCCGCCAGCATCAGCAAAGGTGTCTCAACCCCCATGTTCATCGCGCCGCGCCGCGCCGCCTCAGCGCCAAAGATGAGCGTCGGCACATAAAGCGGCATAACCAGAAGTGACAACAACAGACCGCCGCGTTTCAGCCCCACCGTCAGCGCCGCTCCAAAGGTTCCGATCACTGACAAGGCAGGGGTCCCAAGCAGCAACGAGATCACCACCCACTTGAAACCTTCGAGTGGTAGATTCAGTAGCACGCCCAGAAACGGTGCGGCCAGCACCAATGGCAAGCCCGTGGTGATCCAATGGGCCAGGGCCTTGATGGTGACCACGGCCTCCAACGGCAAGGGCGCCGTGGCCAACAGATCAAGTGAGCCATCTTCCCAGTCCAGCGCCAGCAGCCTATCCAGCGACAACAGACAGGACAGCAACGCCCCCAGCCACAAAACCCCCGGCGCTATCCGCGACAGAAGGTCAGATTCAGGTCCGACTGAAAACGGCACCATGACCGTAACAATCAGGAAAAAGGCCAGCCCCAAACCAAAACCACCCCCTGCCCGCACCGCCAAGCGCAGATCTCGCATCAACAGCGCAATCACAGAAAGCCCCCGTCGAAATCGTCAAACTCCAGCGGTGCCGCCTTATAGGGGCCAACATCCAGCACGGTTGCCTCCAGGCCTAGATCAATATGAGTGGCGATCAGCGCCGATCCGCCAGCATCCAAATGGCCGCGCACCGAATTGGCAAACAATGTGACTGAGGCCTGATCCAGGCTCACAGTGGGTTCGTCCATCACCCAGATGGGCCGTCCAGTAACCATCATGCGAGACAGCCCCAACCGCCGCTTCTGCCCGGCTGATAACGCCCCTGCGGGGCGATCGCGCAGCGGGGCCAAGTTATAGGCTTCCAGCGCGGGCTCGATGCTTTGCGCCCCGAACACGCTGGCCCAAAAGGTCAAATTTTCTGCCACAGTCAGGGCGGATTTCAACCCATCAGAATGGGCCGCATAGGCGATTTGATCTTCGCCGCAGCTAACCGTCCCCCCCAGCGGAGGTTGCAGCCCGGCGATAGTGCGCAACAGGGTTGTCTTGCCAATACCATTGGGGCCACGCAGGATCAGAGCCTGGCCGCGGGTCAGTTCAAAACTGATCCCCTCCAACACCGGCAAGCCCCCGCGGGCAATGCTCAGATCTGATACATTCAGTGACATGAATACAGGCTTATCTCATTGTTCGTTTGGACAAAAGTACGAAAGCCCATGCTCTGGCCTTGCGGCAGGTCAATTCCCACACTTATGGCGCAACTTTGCTGGCAAAAGTGGAGGAATATCAGCTGGGCAAGCCTCAGACTGGCAACACCGCCAGCGCGATCCGGCGCCCCTCCGAGAGTAAAACATTATAGGTTCTGCAGGCGGCTGGGGAATTCATCACTTCCACCCCGAGCCCCGCTTCTTCCAGTTTTTGGCGCAGCGCGGTTGGAATATGGGCGATTTCACTTCCTGTCCCAATAAAGACCACGTCCACCGTACCGACAAGTGCGATAAGGCTGGCGCTATCCTCATAACCGCCCCAAGAGCTAAGCCTCGTTGCCGTCACCAAAAGAGCGCCGTTATGAAGCACGCCACCGACGCGAAAGAAACCCGGCCCATAGCCATCAACAGGCCGAGCCTCACTAAATGTCACCTCATTGAGCTGCATACCCTGTCCAATCATTGTTTGCCCCTCACGCGCCATGACGCGCGCCCAAAGTCGGGGCAATCCCTGCCATGGCCGCAATCGGCTTGTCAAAACAAATGAAGCTGCGGAGTGCCCCCCGCAGCTTCGTCTTTACACGGCTATCTGCTGTGTTTGCGCCTGTCAGGCATCGATATTGCCAAACTGATTGCCGGCGGTATTGGCCTGCTTGCTCCAGTCGCGTTTAACCCCCAGCCACAAAAGAATGGTGGAGGCGACAAAGACCGAAGAATAGGTGCCGACGATCACACCCCAGATCATCGCAAAGACAAATCCGCGAATCACATCGCCGCCCAAAACATAGAGCGAGACCAGCGCCAGCAGCGTGGTGACCGAGGTCATCACCGTCCGGCTGAGGGTTTCATTGATCGACAGGTTCAACACCTCCGACAGGTCTTTCTTTTTGTAGCGGCGCAGGTTTTCACGCACCCGATCAAACACCACAACGGTATCGTTCAGCGAGTAGCCTACGATAGTCAGCAGCGCTGCAATGATCGCCAGATCGAATTTGATCTGCAGCTCGGAAAAGATCCCGATGGTCAGCACAACGTCATGCACCAAGGCCACGACCGCGCCCAGGGCAAATTGCCATTCAAACCGCAGCCAAATGTAGATAAGAACCGCGCCAATCGCCAGCACCACGGCCAGGATCGCGGTCTGCACCAACTCGCCAGAGACCTTGGGGCCCACGGATTCCACCGAGACAAACTTGATGCCCGGTGCCACCGCATCCAATGCCTGTTGCAACTCTTCGATCACCTCGCCAGAGATCGCCTCACCACTGGCCTGAGCCTGAATACGGATCATAGCAACATGCTGATCCTCTTCAAAGGTCGGATCAAACACCTCGGTGATCGAGATATCGCCTAGCTCCATTGGCGCAATGGCCTCGCGATATTGACCCACGTCAATCGCCGTTGTGCTTTCGGTCCGCACAGTTGTGCCGCCGCGGAAGTCGATGCCAAAGTTCAGCCCCTGAAGGCCAAAGGACACCAGTCCGACAACCATCATGAGGGCGGAGATACCCAGCCAGATCTTCCACTTACTGAAAAAATCGAATGAGGTTTCCTGAGGAACAAGTCTCAACCGCATGATTACACCTCAATCTTTTTGGGACGACGACGTTCAAACCACATCACAATCATCAGGCGGGTGACAAAGATCGCGGTAAAGACCGAGGTCATAATGCCAAGTCCCAGCGTAATCGCAAAGCCCCGCACCGGACCAGAGCCCATTGCGAACAGGATCACGGCTGTGATGAATGTTGTGATATTGGCGTCCAGAATGGCGCTCAGCGCCTTGGAGTAACCCTCGTCAATGGCGCGAGCAGGCCCACGACCGGATTTGATCTCCTCTCGGATCCGCTCAAAGATCAGCACATTGGCGTCCACCGCCATACCAACCGTCAACACGATACCGGCAATCCCCGGCAGGGTCAGCGTTGCCCCAATGAGGCTGAGGAAGCCAAAGATCAGCGCCACGTTGAGGATCAAAGCCACATTGGCAAAAAGACCAAACAGACCATAGCTCAACGCCATAAAGACCAGCACGCCGACAAAGGCCACAATGGTAGCGATCTTGCCGGCATCAATACTGTCCTGACCCAGCTCTGGACCAATGGTGCGCTCTTCCAGGAACTCCAGCCCGGCCGGCAGAGCACCCGCACGCAGCAGGATCGCCAGATTGGTGCTTTCTTCGATGGTGAAGTTACCAGTGATGATGCCAGAGCCACCAGGGATATGCGACTGGATCACCGGGGCTGAAATCACCTCATCATCCAGCACGATGGCAAAGGGAGAACCAATGTTTTCCGCGGTGTAATCGCCAAATTTGCGCGCACCCGAGGTATTAAAGCGGAAGTTCACCGCCGGGCGGCCGTTCTGGTCAAATGAGGGCTGCGCATCGACCAGTTCTTCGCCGGTCACAACAGGAGCAGCCTCAATAGTGTAAAAGGCACCTGGCTCATCCACCGACGGGATCACCTTGTTGCCAACACCCGCAGGTGCGTCAGGATCAGATCCGCGACCGACAACAGGACTAAATGTCAGCTGGGCTGTGGTGCCGATGATCGCTTTCAGCTCCGACGCAGAGCCAATGCCAGGCACCTGAATCAAGATCCGGTCAGCGCCCTGGCGTTGAATAGTGGGCTCACGGGTGCCGACCTCATCAATCCGGCGACGAATGATTTCCAGTGACTGGCGCACCGTGCGATCATCTGAGGCCAGTTTTTCGGCCTCGGACAGTTCGATGGTGATCAGATCGCCGGTGCCAGAGACGTCAATGTCATTTGCCCCAGCGCCCGTCAGGCTGGTGATCGGGTTTGCCAGGCCGCGCACCACTTCCAGCGCCCGCCCCATGCCTTCCGGCTTGGAGATCTTCAGGCGAATCTGCCCCTCGGGTGCCTGCTGACGGCGGAAACTGCCAACAGTGGCGCGTTCTGGACGTAGCGCGTCACGCACCTCGGGCCAGAGCGCATCCATGCGGGCGCCATAGACATCTTCGACCTTCACTTCTGCCAGAAGATGCGCACCACCACGCAGATCAAGCCCAAGATTGACCAGAGAAGACGGCAGATAGGACGGCCATTGTTCGACCAGTGCCTGCCGCTCTGGCGTGTCGCCTTTGGCGATGATTTCGGCGGCAGCATCGTTAGACTGCTCCACCCGGGTGTAAAACCCATTTGGCAGGGCAAGCAAAAGGCCGGTCAAACAGACCAGCCAAATGAGAACCCTTTTCCAGAGATCAATTTGAAGCATTGCCCTGCCTTTTCAGTTTGTTAAAGGGGGCTATTAAGCTGCCGGCTCGGTCTTGGTCAGAACCTGCGCAATGGTGGATTTCACCACCCGCACCTTGACGCCTTCGGCCAGTTCGACTTCGACTTCATTGTCATCTTTGACCTTGGCGATCTTGCCGATCAGGCCACCCTGGGTCACAATCTGATCCCCACGGCGCACATTGGAGACCATAGTCTGGTGCTCTTTCATCTTTTTCTGCTGCGGACGGATCAACAGGAAATACATGATCGCAAAGATCAGGATGAGCGGGAGAAACTGGCCAATCTGGTTCATATCCAAGGGGGTCTTCCTTCTGTCTATACGGCGCCCTCTTGGCGAGGCGTCGTGAATTTGCCGCGAACCTATGCGCTGCACCCCGCCAATGCAAGGCAAGCACCACTATTGCCCCTCAAAAGCTGGCCGGAATTACCGGCAATCCCTGCAAGGCTTCACCTCGCCTCAGCCCAATTCAGAAGAATAGGGTCATGGGAGTTCCCGCAGCCACCACCGTTCGCCCCTCTGACACGGGCGCGACAGCTGTCAGGAGTGGGTCGCTCTACAACATTTGCTTGCTTTTGCCCCTGCCCCCTTCCTCTTTCTTTACTCCTACGGCATAGGTTCCATATTGATTCAAAAACCGTCGAGGAGACGACACCATGCATGACATCCGTGCAATCCGCGAAAATCCTGCTGCATTTGACGCCGCTTTGGCGCGACGTGGGGATGCGGGCGTGTCCTCTGACATTCTGGCCCTGGACGAGGCGCGCCGCGCCAAGATCCAGGAGGCAGAGGCCGCGCAGGCCGCGCAGAACAAGGCCGCCAAGGAAATTGGCGCCGCAAAGGCCAAGGGCGATACTGAGACCTTCGAGCGCCTGCGCGCCGAGGTGGCTGAGAAAAAGGCACAAGTGGCGGCGCTGCAAACCGAGGCCAAAGAGCTGGACGCCAAGCAGACCGACATGCTGGCCCGTATCGCCAATCTGCCAGCCGAAGACGTGCCCGAAGGCGCCGATGAAGACGACAACGTCGAAGTGAACCGCTGGGGCACCCCGCGTGAGCTGGATTTTGATGCCAAGGAGCATTTCGAGATCGCAGGCGTGGCCCAGGCGATGGATTTTGAAACCGCTGCCAAAACCTCCGGCGCGCGCTTTGTCTTTCTGAAAGGCGGGGTTGCCCGCATTCACCGCGCACTGGCACAGTTCATGGTAGATACCCATGTAGATGAAAACGGCCTCACCGAGGTGCAGACCCCGGTTCTGGTCCGCGACGAGGCCATGTATGGCACAGATAAGCTGCCAAAATTCGGCGATGATAGCTATCAGACCACCAATGGCTGGTGGCTGGTCCCCACCTCTGAGGTAACGCTGACCTATTCCGTGGCCGGTGACGTCCTGGAGGCCTCTGACTTGCCAATCCGCATGACGGCCCATACTCAGTGCTTCCGCTCCGAGGCCGGATCGGCCGGGCGCGATACCTCTGGCATGCTGCGCCAGCACCAGTTTGAAAAAGTGGAGATGGTTTCGATCACCCACCCGGATGAGAGCGACAGTGAGCAAAAGCGCATGCTGCGCTGTGCCGAAGGACTTCTGGAGAAGCTGGGCGTTCCTTACCGCACCGTGGTGCTCTGCACTGGTGACATGGGCTTTGGTGCACGGCGTACCTTTGATATTGAGGCCTGGCTGCCGGGGCAAAACACCTACCGTGAGATCTCCTCTGTCTCCACCACCGGCGCCTTTCAGGCCCGCCGGATGAATGCGCGTTTCCGCCCTGCCGATGGTGGCAAGCCTGAGTTCGTGCACAGCCTCAATGGATCTGGCCTGGCGGTGGGTCGCTGCCTGATTGCGGTTCTGGAAAATGGCCAGCAAGCGGATGGTTCTGTCACCCTGCCCGAGGTTCTGGGTCCCTACCTGAAGGGCAAGCTGACCCTGACCGCCACTGGCGAACTGGTCTGAACTGCAAAACGGCAGCACAGCCGTTCTTGACAGAAAAAGGGCGGCGCTCCCACGAGAGCGCCGCCTTTTTGCATCGGATCAAAGGCTAAAGCCTTATTTCTTTGCAGCCTTCTTCGCCTTTTTCTTTTCCCCGGATTTGGAGCTGGAAGCTTTGGAAGCGGACTTCGCTAATTTACCCTTTGTCTTCTCTTTGACCTTCTCCGGCTCTTTGGCTTTTTGCGCCATTTCTTCCAAGATCGCCTTGGCCTTCGCTTTTTCGCGCTCAATGGCGCGGCGCGCCTCGGCCTTCATCTTTTTGGCCTTGGTGCGGGCTTTTTCTTTTGCCTTGGAAAACTCTTCCATCAAGGCCTCTGCCTGACGCGCCGCTTTCTTGGCTTTGGCCTTGGCCTTGGCCGCCTTTTGCTCCGCAGCTTTACGCGCTGCCTCAGCAGCCGCCAAGGCCGTGCTCAGGGCCTCCTCGGTCTCAGAAACCGTGGAACCTTTGGCCTCTCCCCCTTTGTCGCTGGAAGGTTTTTCAACCTCAACCTTAGCTTTTGACTTCGCCGGTAGCGGTTTCTTGATCGCTCCAGCTTTTGTGGTCCTGGCAGGCCTGCGGGCCGTTGGCTTGGATCTCGCAGAACCTGCGGGCCCGACAGCTACACCTTCCCCAGCCGCAGCCTGTTTCAGGCGCATGGCGCGGGCTGCGCCGATCCCGGGAATGGCTTTCAGATCTTCCAATGGCGCCGCTGCAACCGCCTCTACCGTGAGAAGCCCGTGGTCCTTTAACGTCTTAGCCAATGCAGGACCTACGCCGTTCAGTGTGATAATATCCGTCATTCCCACCTCATTCCTTTGTGTTTCTGTGCTGCGCGCCCTCTTGTGACAGGAAGTATTGCACGCACATTGCTATGCAGGAAAGGGGACAAGCCGCTTTTTGTCTTCATCCCAGAGCTTTAGCGACAGCGCGCCCAGAGCTTCAGCAAATTTTATCCGGCGAAGCGCAAATTCGGCAGGCAAATTGTAATGGCACTGGCGCAGGCGGTAACTGGGAATACGGGCATTAAAATGATGGATGTCATGCAGGGTAATATTGGCAACGGCAAAGTCAAACAGCCACCCAAAATCCAAACAGGAGGACCCCTGAAGCGCCGCTTCGGCGGGTAAAAGATCTGGGCGACGGTCCCAATAGGTGTCTTCGAAGTTGTGTTGAAGATAAACGAGAAAAACGCCAATCATGCCGCCAAGAAACGAAAACCCAAACCAGACAGTCAACCCCAGCCAGCCTGAAAACTGGTACAACAGCCAAAGCAGTGCCACGATGGAAAGATTGTGGGCAATCACCCCCAGCGCCCCAAACCGACTGCTGTTTTTCGGCCAGCGGTAGCGGATGAAGTAGGTAAAGGCGGCACCAAACGGGACGAGGATCAGTGGGTTGCGATAAAGGCGATAATAGAGCCTCTGCCAAAGCCCTGCGTGGTGCCATTCCTGCAGGGTCATCGTGTGGATTTCACCTGTTTCACGATGGTCCAGATTGCCGATATTTGCATGATGCAGATTGTGATTTTGCTTCATCACCTCAAAGGGCGCAAAGGTGAACGGGGAGACCAAATGCCCGGCAATTTCGTTCTGCAGGCGGGTCTCAAAGAGGGAATGGTGCCCCATATCATGCTGCAACACATAAAGCCGTACCGAGGCGAAGGCGAAAATCACCCCAACTGGAACCAAAACATACCAGCGCTCGACAAAGCTGATGGCCAGATAGAGGCTCAGGAAATAGACCGCAAAAGTTCCGAAATAACTTAATGAAGCCAATCGGTTATCTTGAATAGCATATTGCCGGGTATAGCGCCTTAGATCCATGATAATTATCCTAAGTAGGCTCTGTAACACCCTCTTGAATACTGGAGGGCCAAATTAAAACAAAACACCGTCTCCGCTGATCGGCACAATCCCACGTCGATCTGGCTATTGGTCAAAGTTAATAGAAAATTTGGTAAGCAGCCTACAAATTTCAATCAATCCAGATCGGAAAATGCTGGCAAATACGTTTAAAAGAAAACCCCCACTGCACAGGGCAGAGAGGGCTATTCATTTCATGTTCTAACGGGCGCGGTGGTCAGACCCGTCGCCCTGAGATATGTTTGCGCAACTTGGACGGCGGTGCCTTTTTGCGTCCCTTAAAGGGGTTTTGATCGTTTTGACCGCGCATGGTCAGGCGGATCGGCGTGCCAGGCATGTCAAAATCCTGCCGCAGCCCATTGACCAGATACCGCGTATAGCTCGCAGGGATCTTATCTGGATGCGAGCACATCACCACAAAGCCAGGGGGGCGTGTCTTAGCCTGGGTCATATAGCGCAGCTTGATCCGCTTGCCCTGCGGTGCGGGGGGCGGGTGCTGCTCCAACATGCCCGTCAGCCAACGGTTCAGCGCCGCGGTAGGTATTCGGCGGTTCCAAACATCATAGGCGCGCATGACGGCAGCATGCAGACGATCCAGCCCCTTGCCGGTTTTGGCGGAAACCGTCACCAGTGGTGCGCCGCGCAGCTGTGGCAGCAAACGGCCAAAGGCCTCTTTCAGTGCAGCGAGTTTTTCCTGTTTGTTGTCTTCGACATCCCATTTGTTGACCGCAACCACGACTGCCCGGCCTTCGCGCTCGGCCAGATCGGCAATCCGCAGGTCTTGCTGTTCAAACGGGATCTCTGCGTCCAGCAAGATCACCACGACCTCAGCAAATTTCACCGCTCGCAGCCCATCAGAAACTGACAGTTTCTCGAGCTTTTCCAAGACCTTGGCCTTTTTCCGCATGCCTGCAGTGTCAAAGATCCGCATCGGTGTGCCAGACCAATCAATCTGCAACGAAATTGCATCACGGGTAATCCCCGCCTCCGGCCCAGTGAGCAGGCGGTCCTCACCGAGGATCTTGTTGATCAGGGTCGACTTGCCTGCATTCGGGCGGCCAACCACGGCCACCTGTAGCGGCTTTTCGCGAGTTGGCACCGGCACTGGTGGTGCACTGTCTTCGTCCCAGTCGTCATCCTCATCCAGATCGAGGTCCACCACGGGAGAGTGATCCACAGCCTCTTCAGCAAACTGATCCGCCAGAGGCGCCAGTTCCGAGAACAGATCGGCCATGCCTTCACCATGTTCACCGGACAGGCGCAAAGGTTCACCCAAGCCCAGGCCATAGGCTTCAAGAACGCCTGCATCGGCCGCGTTGCCTTCGGCCTTGTTAGCCGCGAGAATAACATGGGCTGATTTGCGGCGCAGGATCTCGGCAAACATTTCATCTACCGGGGTGACCCCGGTGCGCGCATCAATCATGAACAGGCAGATATCTGCCATATCCACTGCGCGTTCGGTCAAGCGCCGCATCCGCCCCTCAAGAGAGTTGTCGGTGACATCTTCCAGCCCCGCCGTATCGATCACGGTAAAGCGAAGATCGCCAAGGCGTGCCTCGCCTTCGCGCAGATCGCGCGTCACACCAGGCTGGTCATCAACCAGCGCCAGCTTTTTGCCCACAAGGCGATTGAACAGGGTGGACTTGCCCACATTTGGACGGCCCACGATAGCGAGGGTAAATGACATCGGACCCAACTTTCAGCGTTTGAGACGCGCCCAATAGCGCATCTATGCGGCCACGGCTAGAGCCGATTGCGCATTAGCGGAAGGCGAGAAGGTTGCCCTTGCTCGACACCACGTAAAGAGTATTGCCAGCGATTACCGGTGCAGCGGTCGCCCCGCCCGGGATTTCGATGCTCTGCGACAGGCTGCCATCGCGCGGATCAAACAGGCGCAGCTGCCCATCATTGGAGGCAATCAGCACCTGCCCTCCCGCTACAATTGGGCCGTAATGGGCGACAACGGCAGCGCGTTTACCAGGCTTGTCTTTCAGGTATCCCGGTAGATCAACCGCCCAAATCAGCGCACCACTCTTTGCATCTAGCCGCAGCAGTTGATTGCGGTCACTGATCTGAAACAGGCTGTTACCTGCGGGCCAAACCGGACCAATCGCCCCCTCTTGCGCGGTCCAGATCCGATCACCATTGGAGGTATCAAAGGCCACGGTCCGCCCAGAGTGGTTTCCAACATAGGCGCGCTGTCCCACAAGAACCGGCTCACCAGTAACATCACTAATCCGCGCCAGCGTAGAGCCCACACGCTGCCCCGCAACCGAGGCACTCCAGCGGCGCAGCCCACCCCGACGGAACGTCGCGACCAAGTCACCGGAACCAAAGGCAAAAATCACCAGGTCCTTTGTCAATACAGGAGCCGGAGCGCCCAAAACATTCGAAGCACTTGGCGTACCTTCAACCTGCCATGCGATGCGACCGTCTTTGGCATGAATTGCCCAACCCGTGTCGTCTCCGGCCACCAGATAGATCAGCCCATCGCGCACCGTCGGAACGCCGGATCCTGTTGCATCCAGTTCCTGACGCCAGATCTGTTTCCCACTCGTTGCGTCCAGCGCAGTCAGCACGCCAAAACCGGAGGAGACATAAAGAACCCCATCCGCATAGGCCATGCCACCGCCAGTCGCTTGCCCTTCTTCGTCGCGCGAAGGAACCAAATCGCTATTCCACAACAACTGCCCCGAGGGTGAGACAGCGGACACCCGCGCCGCACTGTCCAGCGTGTAGATCCGACCATCCGCCACCACAGGGCGCGTGTTGATCCGCTGCTTGCGTCCGTCACCGGCGCCGATTGGCACCGACCAAGCCAGGCTTGGAGAGGTACTTAGCGCGGGATGCGCCGTACGGTAGGAAGGATTGCCGTGGCTTTGTGACCAGTTCGCATTGGCAACCTGCTTGGGCAATGAAATTGCCGCCGACTGGTTTACCGTTTCTATTTCACTATCAGGCCTGATTGCTTCGCGCTTTCCAGGCAGAATCACCTCTGGCTCGCTGCAGGCTGAAAGCCCCATTGCCAGTGCGCTGCTGCACAGCAAGATCCGTACCAAAGAAAAGGAATTAGCTGCCGTCATGACCCTGCCCCGTACCCATTAGTATGCTTGTTTCCGCAGGTTGGTACTGCGGTTGTTGTTAACCTTCTGAGACGACAGCCTCGTCCAGCGCCCCACCCAAGGCCACAATCACTTGCGTTGCCCGTTCTTTCAAGTCCGCAGTGACGCCTGCATCCTCTACAATTGCTTTCAGGCGGTCAATTGCCGCTTCAGCATTGCCTTCTTCGATATCCAAAAGCGCGATTTGCTCTGCGGCCAACAACGCCAGAGGCGCGCCGGGCTGGGCAAGAGCATCAAACTGCAACCGGCGCTCTGCGGTACTCAGGCTGTCTTGCTGCAGGCCCAGGGCCTTGAAACTGGCAATATGGCGGTAGATCAAAGGCAAATCACCATCCAGAGCAACCGTTTGCAGACGTGCAACCGCCTCCTCTGGCTGTCCCGCATCGGCCAGAGCACCAGCCTGTAGCATCGCCAAGACAGCCGCACCCCCAGGCGTTTTGGCTGAAATTTCATTCAGAGCTTCCGCCCGGGGCTGCCCCTCATCAGACGAGAGGGCAGCAATCATTTCATCCCCCAGTGTCTGAGCAGCGGCCAGATCCTTGGCCTTGTTGTATTCGCTAAAGGCAGCGCCCCCGACGATCAACACAACCGCCAGCCCCCCGATCCAGCCATAGCGTTTCAGCATCACGAACAGACGATCGCGACGCACCTCTTCTGTAACTTCTTCGATAAAGCTGTCAGTGTCGCTCATGGTATATGTCCCCGAAGTGCCATCCCCGCCGCCACAGCGATGGGAGACAGATATTTCCTCTTTCGCCCCTCATATCCTGCCTGCATCATCAAGCCAAGTGCCCCATTGCAGGGGAAATTTAGGCAAACCTCTACTTTTTTCCAATAAATCTGAGCTGAACTGTTCCGTTTAGTGTGGACAATACTTAGATCGCGACTATCAATTCGCAGCAGATCTGGCGGGATCTCCGGTGTGTTTGGTCACCTGCGTTTACCAAACGAAAAGATTTTGAAAGGCCCGAGATGAAACTGATCCCCCTTATAACCGCCGTTTTGGTCACCCTACTGCTGTATTTCCTAGTCATCGAGCGTGAAACACTGCTGGCTTTCGCCCGTGGCGAAGGGGCAGAAGACATTACACAATCAGCTCCTGCAGAAACAGGTGCAGAAAGCACCGACCAGTCCGGCGCCGATGAGCTGCTGGCAGAAAATCGCATCGGAGTGGTTGCCCTCCATAGCCAAGCACAGGTTTTTGACCGGGCGGTGATCCTGCGCGGCATGACCCAGGCAGTGCGCGAGGTTGATCTGCGTGCTGAAACCTCCTCTACTGTGATCTCTGAACCTCTGCGCAAGGGGGTGCAGGTTCAAAAAGGTGACGTCCTATGCCGCCTCGATCCCGGCACCCGCCCGGCGGCGTTGCTGGAAGCACAGGCCCGGCTGACCGAAGCCCGCGCTAATATGCCCGTGTCAGAGGCCCGCCTTGATGAGGCCAACGCAAAACTGAGCGAGGCAATCATCAATCTCACCGCTGCCGAGAAACTCTCGGAGGGCGGATATGCCTCTGAAACCCGCCTGGCGGCCTCCAAAGCGACAGAACGCTCTGCAGTGGCAGGCGTGGCCAGCGCAAAGGGTGGGCTGGAAACCGCAAAAGCGGGGATCGAAGCAGCCCTTGCCGCTGTTGGAGCCGCGCAAAAGGAAATTGAACGCCTGACCATTGTCGCCCCCTTTGATGGATTGCTGGAAAGCGACAGCGCGGAACTCGGTAGCCTGGTTCTGCCCGGGGACCACTGCGCTACAGTGATTCAGCTCGACACGATCAAGGTTGTCGGCTTTGTCCCAGAAACCCAGGTCAATCGCGTCAGTCTGGGGTCCCCTGCACAAGCGGAATTGGCCACCGGCGCCCAGATCCAAGGTGTTGTGAGCTTTGTCAGCCGCTCTGCGGATCAGGCCACCCGCACCTTCGAGGTGGAAATCACCGTTGCGAACCCGGATCTCGCGATCCGCGACGGGCAGACAGCGGATATCGCAATTGCCGCTCAGGGGGCGACAGCCCATAAGCTGCCGCAGTCTGCGCTCACTCTCAACAAAGACGGGCAGCTTGGCGTCAGGCTCGTCAATGCCGACCAAACAGCCGGTTTTGCTGCGGTTGAATTGCTGCGCGACGAAGCCGACGGAATTTGGGTCGCAGGCCTGCCGGAACAGGCAGATGTTATTGTCACGGGACAGGATTTTGTCACCAGCGGTGTCGCCGTTGCTCCCAGTTATCTGAATGAGGCCACCCAATGATCGGCGTCGTCTCCTGGGCTGCAGACCGCGCCCGAATGGTTATCGCCTTCATCATGATTTCGATCTTGGTTGGGGGCTTTGCCTATTCCAGCCTGCCCAAAGAGGGCGAGCCGGATATCGAAATCCCTGCCCTTTTCATCTCTGTCTCTTTCCCCGGCATTTCAGCCGAAGATGCCGAAAGCCTGCTGGTCAAGGTCATGGAAACCGAGCTGGCCGATCTCGACGGGCTCGATAAGATGAGTGCCACCGCGGCGGAAAACTACGCGGGTGTGGCGCTGGAGTTCGACTTTGGCTGGGACAAGACCGCCGTGATGGCGGATGTGCGCGATGCCATGACACGGGCAGAGGCGGAGTTCCCTGACGGGGCCGAGACCTACTCGCTGACGGAAATCAACTTTTCTGAATTCCCCATTGTGATCGTCAACCTGACTGGCGCGGTGCCGGAACGCACCATGGCCCGTATCGCCAAGGATCTGCAGGACGAGATTGAGGCGCTAGACGCGGTACTGGAGGCCGGCATTGCCGGCAATCGCGACGAGATGGTCGAGGTTATCATCGACCCTCTGCGCCTGGAATCCTACAACATCACAGCGGTTGAGCTGATCAATGTGGTGCAAAACAACAACCAGTTGATTGCCGCAGGTGAGGTGGAAACCGAACAAGGGACCTTTTCGGTCAAGATCCCGTCGTCCTTCAATGACGTAAACGATATCTACGGTCTGCCGGTCAAAACCAATGGCGACCGCATCGTAACCTTGGGTGAGTTGGCAGAGATCAATTTCACCTTTGAAGACCGCGAAGGCACCGCTCGTTTCAACGGGGACGATACCGTCGCCTTGCAGGTGGTAAAGCGCAAAGGCTTTAACCTGATCGACACGGTAGATCTGGTGAAAGAAACCCTGGCCAAGGCCCAGACCAAATGGCCGCCAGAGCTCAAAGCCTCTGTGACCCTGGGGACCTCCAATGACCAGAGCCGGGTGGTTGGCTCCATGGTGAGCCAGCTGGAGGGTTCGGTTCTGACAGCCGTGGCGCTGGTGATGATCGTGGTTCTGGCCTCCCTTGGCAGCCGCGCGGCCCTGCTCGTGGGCTTTGCAATTCCTACCTCTTTCCTGCTCTGCTTTGCCTTCCTGGCCGTGATGGGGGTCTCTATCTCAAACATCGTCATGTTTGGCCTGATCCTGGCTGTTGGGATGCTGGTGGATGGGGCCATCGTGGTGGTGGAATATGCTGACAAACGCATCAAAGAGGGCACCGGCCCGATGCATGCCTATGTTGAGGCAGCTCAGCGGATGTTCTGGCCGATTGTCTCCTCTACTGCGACCACGCTCTGTGCATTCCTGCCAATGCTGTTCTGGCCTGGGGTGCCCGGTCAGTTCATGGGTATGTTGCCGGTCACGCTGATCTTTGTTCTCTCCGCCTCTTTGGTGGTGGCGCTGATCTACCTGCCGGTTATGGGTGGCTTGTCCGGGCGCATCAGTCGCGTGTTTGAAGGCACGTCCAACTGGTTACGCTCTGTCGCGCCCTGGTGGCTACGGGCTCTTTTGGTTCCCCCTGCCCTTTGGGGCATGTTTGTCGGCGCCATGCAGATGCTCAATCCAAGCTACCTTTTGCCGGAGGGCACCGCCCCCCTCGCGGGGCTCGCCTTTGGTGGGCTGGTCTTCATTGTCGCGGCCTTTGCCGCCTCGATCACTCTGGGTGCCACAAAAATCACCCGCAAAGAACGCAGCGTTCAAGCGGGATATCATCACACCGCCTTTGGCTATGTGATCAAATTCATTGCCGGCAACCCGGTAATGCCGCTGGTTACCCTAGTCGTCGTCGCCTTTGGCATCAGCACGGTGTTCACCATGTTTGGCGAAAACAATTATGGCGTGGAGTTCTTTGTAGAATCTGAACCGGAACAGGCCACCGCCTATGTCCGCGCTCGTGGTAACCTCAGCCTGCATGAGCAAGACCAGATGGTACAGCAGGCCGAACAGGCCATCATGGCCCATCCGGCTGTGATCAATGTCTTCTCTTTTGCCGGCGAAGGCGGGTTGTCGACTGGCGGTCCCAGCAACAACCAGGCCCCGGCCGATACCGTGGGTCAGGTGCAGTTCGAAATCATCCCCTGGGAGGATCGCCCCACCCAGACCGAGACCTGGTTCTTTGATCTGCTGACACGCGAAGTCACTGCGACCAAGTTTGACGGTAACACCGTGATTGAAGAGCTGAACAGCGAACTGGCAAAAATCCCTGGATTTTTTGTTGAGATCAATGCTCTGGAGCAGGGTCCTGGCTCTGGCAAGCCATTGCATCTGCGGATACGCGGCGACAGCTGGGAAGCACTGGCCAATTCAACGCTCGCGGCGCGCGCCAAATTTGACGCAACCCCGGGGCTCACCCTGGTCGAAGACAGCCTGCCCCTGCCCGGAATCGACTGGCAGATCGACGTGGATGTGGAAAAGGCCGGTCGCTATGGCGCGGATGTGGCCACCGTGGGTGCTATGGTGCAGCTGGTAACACGCGGGATCTTGTTGGACACCATGCGGGTCGACAGCTCTGATGAGGAAATCGAAATCCGCGTCCGCCTGCCCGATGAAGATCGGGTTCTGGCAACCCTGGACAATCTGAAAGTGCGCACCGCGGATGGTTTGGTCCCGCTGTCAAACTTCATCACCCGCAAACCTGTGCCAAAACTGGCGCAGATCAACCGGGTCGACCAGGAGCGCTACTATGATGTCAAAGCGGATGTCGAGAGCGGCCTGCATAGTGTGTCGATTGATAACCCCCATGGCGAAGGTCAGCTCATCCTCGCACTGATCAAGACTATTCCCGATGGGCTGCCCCCCAAAGGCGAGGTGGTTACGGATGCCAATGGCAAAGAATACACCATTTACCAGTATGTTGCCTTTGAGACCCGCGAAGCTGTGCAGCAGGCCATCGATGGCGGTGCCAAGGTCTCTTTGGTAAACGCCAACGAACGCATCGCCAAAATAACCGAATGGCTCGAGACAAACCCGCTGGATCCACGGGTGGACTGGGAATGGACTGGGGATCAGGACGAGCAGGCCGAATCCGGCGCTTTCCTGTCCAAGGCCTTTGCCGGGGCACTGGCTCTGATGTTCGTGATCCTGCTGGCGCAGTTCAACTCCTTCTATAACTCGGTGCTGGTGCTGCTGGCGGTGGTGCTGTCCACCACTGGCGTGCTGATCGGGATGATGGTGATGCAACAGCCGTTTTCGATCATCATGACAGGCACCGGGATTGTGGCTCTGGCAGGGATCGTGGTGAACAACAATATTGTTCTGATCGATACCTATCAGGAGTTCAGCCAGCACATGCCGCGGATCGAGGCGATCATTCGCACCGCCGAGGCCCGGATCCGTCCGGTTCTGCTGACCACCGTCACCACCATGGCAGGCCTGGCCCCGATGATGTTTGGTATCAGCCTGGACTTTATTGGTGGTGGTTATTCCATCGACAGCCCCACAGCGCTGTGGTGGAAGCAACTGGCCACAGCGGTGGTCTTTGGCCTCGGCATCGCGACAGTGCTCACACTGATGGTAACCCCCTCGCTGCTGGCTATCCGCGTCTGGCTCTCGACCTACCTGAACTGGATGGGACGTCTGCTTGCCCGCGTAAGCGGCGGTCGCTCTAGCCGGATTGCCCAGGACATGCGACTGGCGAAAAGAGCGCGCAAGCTGCCAACCAGCGAAATCATCTGGGATGATTTGATCTCTGCGCAGCCGCTGGGCAAATCCAGCCACGTCGAAACGGATGCGACCTCGGAGGTAAAACCCGGCTCTGGTGCCCTGCGCGCGGCGGAGTAAGGCAGCCCCCATTTGAACGCAGACTTCTCTGCTGAACCCAATCAATAAGAGCGCTGTTGGACCTCCTCCGACGGCGCTTTTTCTTTGCCGGAATTTTCCTGAATCCCCACCTGAATGCGCGTTGTCTTTTACGATTTCTTAGAGCGGCCACGCGAATATGCCAATCAGTCGCATTTGCTTCAAATAGGGAAAATTAAAAGTTGCTGAAAACTCCAAACTCTGCTGCAGGTCTCTCACATTCTCAGGCCCTGACAGCGGCAGAAAGCCTCGTGCAGCGCGCCAAATCGGAACCTCTGAACGATGGCGGGGTGAGGACATCACAGCTGCTGTCTGAAGCGCTTTCCCTGGACCCGCACCACCATGCCGCACAGGTGCTTCAAGAACGGCTCCATCAGATGTTTGTGCCCCGGTGGCACTTTCCGATGCTGGCAGACCAGGCCCGCAACGCCGCATATGCCAAGGCCATCAAGGCCAAGGTCAAGCCCGGAGATGTGGTGCTGGATATCGGCTGCGGCGCCGGGCTGACCGCGATGCTGGCGGCACGTGCTGGGGCGAAACATGTCTATACCTGCGAGCAGCAACCGCTGATCGCCCAGGCCGCCAAACAGGTGATCAAAGACAATGGGCTGAGCGAGCGCATCACAGTGCTGCAAAAATGGTCCCATGACATCGTTGTTGGCGTCGATATGCCAGAGCCCGCAGATCTGGTCCTGTCGGAGATTGTCGATACCGTGTTACTGGGTGAAGGCGCGCTGGCGACTCTCACCCATGCCATGGCGCGGCTGGCAAAGCCCAATGCCCGTGCGATCCCGGAACGCGGTGTTCTTAAGGCACAACTGGTCGAAAGCCAGAAGTTGCTCGATCAATGGCAACCGCAGCAGGCTGAAGGGTTTGATCTCACAGCCTTTAACAGGCTAGCGCGCGTTGCACAGATCACGCCGTGCGATTTTGCAACCAGCGCTCTGCGACCCCTGGGGGGCACAACTGAGCTGTTTGACTTTGACTTTGCAAATCCCCGCATCGACCCGCAGCGAACAACAGCTCAGCTCAGCTGTTCGAAACGGGGCCGGATCCAAGCGGTCTTGGTCAGTTTTGAAATGCAGCTCGCCCCGGGCGTCCAGGTCGATAACGGCCTGCACTCCGACGGTCATTGGGGGCGCACCGCCTTTTTGCTGGATACCCCCAAAACCGCACACCCTGGTGGTTATCTGACCGTCACCGCGCAACATGACGCCGCACAGCTCAGCCTTGCGCTCCATGAGGATGAGTTTACCTCTGAAGCCTCCGTACCTGCCGCAATCTGGATGAACCAAGCCTGGAGCGGACCACATCCGCTCAAAAAGGGCCATGCCCACTCGCCTAGCCCCTATTTGCCCAGCCCATACTCACCTGAACCAACCGCCCTTTCGGGGCAGGCCTTGCACTAGGCAATTAGGAGAAAATCAGCGCCCTTTCTTGAGCCAGCCATCTCTGGGGAGGGCGCGTTTTGCGCTGTCTCCGGCCGCGAGCTGTGATAGGTTTCCCCTTCACCCTTCCCTGCTGGAACCGGACAAAAGGCTACGTAATGAAGCTCAAGAACAAAACCGTCGTGGTCACAGGCGGCAGTGATGGCATTGGTAAACACATCTGCCTCAAACTCGCCGCACAGGGCTGCCGCCTGGCTATCCTGGGACGCGATAAGGCCCGCCTGGAAACTGTCTGTGAGACAGCCCTGTCAGAGGGGGCCGCAGAGGCGCGGAACTATGCCATGGACCTGATGGACGCCAAGGCGATTGCCGCAACTGCGGCGCAGATCCTGGCGGACTTTGGTGAGATCGACATTCTGATCAATAATGCCGGCATCTGGCACAAAGCTGGCCCACTGGAGAGCATCCCTGCCGATGATCTAGTTGCCACGGTGCAAACCAATCTCACCGGTTTGATGCAATTGACCCAGGCCTTTTTGCCCGCATTGCGAAACGGCGATGAGGCGGCCATATTGAATGTGGTGTCAAAATCCGGCGTTGTAGCCCAGGCAGGGCAATCGGTTTATACTGCTACCAAATACGGGGTACGTGGCTTTAGCGATGTGCTGAAACAGGATGAGGCCGAAACCGGTGTGCGGGTTGCTGCGCTCTATCAAAGTGGCACCAATACGGGGATGTTTGCCAAGGCCGGAGAAGAAGTGCCCAACCATATCTTTACCGAGCCCGATGACCTGGCCGATGTGGTGGTGTTTATGTTGTCGCGCCCACCAAAATTGTGGATGCATGAGGTACATGTCGAGCTATGACGCAGAAACAAACCTCTGACAACAAAGGAAGATAGACGGCGCTGGCCGCATCACAGCGGGCCCGATTTAGGCCCAAGCGCCTGTTCATCTGCTCCGGAGCTTTCAATCTTGGTCTGCGCGCGCAGGAGATCCTTGTCATTAGCCATCGGTTCGCGCTGCAGCGCTTGGGCTCGGGGTGTGTGCTGAAGACAGGCCTGAATAGGGAAATGATCCGATCCGACATGTCCCAACCGTTCAAACGAGACCAAGGTAAAGTCGCTGGTGCAAAATACCTGATCCAGCGGCCAGCGTAGCAGCGGGAAGTCAGCATGAAAGCTGCTAAAGAAACCCCGACCGACCCGCGGATCAAGAAGACCTCCGAGCTTTTGCAAAAGCTTAATTGTTTGCGACCAGGGCACATCGTTCAGATCCCCCACCAACACGACGGACTGTGCCTGCGGATCCAGAGTTTTTGCCACCAGCAATAGCTCTCCATCCCGTTCAACAGAGGTTTCGTTTTCAGTCGGACTGGGAGGCGCAGGATGCAGGCAATGTAACGAGAGAAGATGCCCGTTTGGCAAAACAACACCCGCATGTATGGATGGAACCTTATCCTCCACCAGATACAAAACCTGCGGATCGCGCAGTTCAAGCCGCGAAAACAGCGACATGCCATAGAGATTGTCCAGCGGCCGCTGCACTCTGTAGGGGTAGTCAGGCGAGAGTCCATCCAGCTTCGCCTGCCACCAGCCGTCGGTTTCAACGGCTAGAAAAATGTCTGGCTTTTGCGCCCGGACGAGGTCGAGCACCCTTTCAACCGAGCGGTTCGTCGTCAAAACATTGGCCACCAAAACCGTCAACTGATCCTTGGGCCGTAATTGACGTGCTGTTTGAATTTGTTTTGGAAACAGTGGCGTATATCGGATCACACGGCTCACTTGCAGAATGCTACAGACCGTCAGCGACGCTGATTGCCGCCATATCTAGCGCCCCCTGCCCTCCAAAAATGAATGGGTAAACCAGTAGAACCAAACAGGTCAGCACTGTGATTTGTAGCGCTGGAAACTCAAGTCCACGCACCCACCAGACCTGGAGTCGCAGCAGCGTCAAAAGCGGAACAAGACCGGCACATAAAACCCAAATCAGATCGTAGAACATACCGAGATGCCTCGTATGTCACAGGTGTTTCCTGGGCTTACAGCCTGTCAGGCGGTGGCAAATATTTCACCTCAAGCAGCCGATTGATCATCTGATTGCTGGCGGTGCCACAGATGCGCATAGCGCCCGTCGCGAGCCAAGAGTTCATCGTGGCTGCCCTGCTCTACCACCTCGCCCTGTTCCAGAACGACGATGGTATCGGCCTCCGCTACCGTCGAGAGCCGGTGCGCAATTGTCAGGACCGTGCGCCCCTGCGCGGCGCGCTCCAGTGCATCCTTGATCTCTTGCTCGGTATCCGTATCCAGTGCCGATGTTGCCTCGTCCAGCAGGAGGATGGGTGGATTTTTCAACAAGGTACGGGCGATGCCCACTCGCTGTTTTTCGCCACCCGACAGCTTTAGTCCGCGCTCCCCAACCTGGGTGTCGTAGCCCTCTGGCAAGCTGATGATGAAGTCATGAATTTGAGCATCACGCGCCGCCTGCTCTACCTCCGCCGGGGTGGCCCCATCGCGGCCATAGGCGATATTGTATCGAATGGTGTCATTGAACAGCACCGTATCCTGCGGCACCACCCCAATTGCGGCGTGCAGACTCTCTTGGGTCACCTGGCGTACATCCTGACCATCAATGGTCAGTGCCCCGCCCGTCACATCATAGAAGCGAAACAACAGCCGACCGATGGTGGATTTCCCTGACCCGGTAGAGCCGACAATAGCGACCGTTTGTCCGGCCCCTGCCACCAAATTGACCCCCTTTAGGATCTCCCGGTCGCTATCATACCCAAAGCGCACATCCTGTAGCCTGATCTCTCCGCCGGAAACCTTTAACGCCTTGGCGGCATCCGCATCAGAGACATCGGCGGGTTGTTCCAGCAGATCGAACATCTCTCCCATGTCGACCAGACTCTGGCGGATTTCACGGTAAACTGTGCCCAGGAAATTCAACGGCACGGTAATCTGGATCATATAGGCGTTGACCATGACAAAATCGCCAACGGTCAGCTCTCCGTTCTGCACACCCATAGCCGCCATCACCATCACGGCCACAAGGCCAGCTGTGATGAACAAGCTTTGTCCAAAGTTCAGAAATGCCAGGGAATAGGCGGTCTTGAGCGCGGCCTGCGCATAGGCGCGCATCGCCCCATCATAACGCTCTGCCTCGCGTTTTTCAGCGCCAAAGTATTTTACCGTCTCATAATTCAGCAGGCTGTCGATTGCCTTCTGATTGGCATCCGTGTCCTGCTTGTTCATCTCGCGGCGCAGTTTGACCCGCCATTCAGTGATGGCAAAGGTAAACCACACATAGAGCCCGATGGTCACAACAACCGCCACCAGGTACCAGGCGTCAAACAGCACTGTGAGGACAACGGCCACCAGAGTGAGTTCCAGCACCAGCGGGCCGATGGAGAATAGCATGAACCGCAAAAGAAACTCGACGCCCTTGACCCCGCGCTCGATGATCCGCGACAGGCCGCCTGTTTTGCGGGTTATATGGTAGCGCATGGACAGGCGGTGAATATGCGTAAAGGTCTCTAGAGCCAGATGCCGCAGGGCGCGCTGACCCACCGGGGCAAAGATCACATCTCTCAGCTGCTGAAATCCAGTGGTGAGGATCCGGGCAACACCGTAGGCGATGGTCAGGCCAATGGCCCCCAACGCCAATGGCGGGACACCCTCAGCTGCCAGACTGTCCACCGCGCCTTTGTACAGCATAGGTGTATAGACGGCGATCAGCTTAGCCAGGACCAGAACCGCAATGGCCAGCACCACCCGTTGTTTGACCCAGAGATGTTTGCTTGGCCACAGATAGGGGCCCATGCGACGCAGGGTCCGCAGACCAGAGCGACGCTCCTCACTGGCAATAGAAGTCTCGGCTGGGGGCATTGTGCGCGCTTTCCTGGCTTAATGCATCACAGATAGGGGACGGGTGGCGTCACCGCCAGTAGCAACAACACAAACGCGCCTTTGCAGGGCTCGTTTGTTCGATGGTGTTCGGAGGTTATTCCGGCAGCGCAAAGACCTGACCAGGATAGATCAAATCCGGGTCGCGGATGGCTGATTGATTGGCCTCAAACACTCGCACATATAGGAAACCACTGCCATAACGCTGCTGCGAGATCGCCCAAAGCGTATCGCCTTCCTGCACCGTCACAGCCCGCACCAATGGCGCGCCTTCCCCTGCTGCACCCTCTGAGGCAGGGGGCTGCAAAACCTCTGGTGCCTCGCGCTTGAAAGGGGTTTCCAGGCGGCTGAGGACCTTACCTGAATCGTTCACCTCATCCAGGCGCAGCGTATAGACACCCGGTGTCACCGCCTGCAGACGCCCTCCCCAGCTGCCATTCTGAGCGGCAACAAACTGCCCAGCAGGGGCGTTATCCAAATAAACCAGCACCTTACTGGAGGCACCAGCGCGGCCTGCCAATTGTACCTCTCCACTGTCGGAATAGCTGATGGTGTCCAACACGACCTTGCCCTGGGGCTTTTGCGCAATGGGCTGCACCAGGGTGATCCCATCGGCATCGGCGCGCAGAACCGCCACCTGCGTGGGTTGCGGCTGGGGCGCCGTTTGGGTCTCTGCTTCGGTGATCTCTTCGACCGCGCCCGGGGTGGTTGCACCGGGCTGTGCTACTGCCGTTGTCGCATCCGCCGTCAGCGCTGTCTCAGGTGCGACCAACATAGCAGCGGGTGCCGCGCTATCCGGTGCCTGCGTCGCAACACCCTGCGGAGCCTTGGCTGTTGGCGTTTCTGGTTCAGTTGCCAGCGTGCTCTCCGCCACCTGCGCAATCTCGGTTTCAGAAGGCGTAATTTCAGCGGCCTGGGACGCGTCAGGATTCGGGGCGCTTTGCGCTGCATTCGCTTGCTCCGTGCCCCCCCCATCGGCAACTGTCGCCGTAGCAGCCTGACTGGACGACTCGCCAGTTTGTGCCAGATCCTCCGAAGAGCTCAGATCAGTGGCACCCTCTCCTGTCGCGCCCCCTTCTGTCGCCTGTGCGATCTGCTCTGTTTCATCAGGCTCGGAAGCTGCGGTAACGGGGTTTGCCGGCGCAACAATAAAGCTGCTGTCTGACAGCAGGTTCTGCCCCTGAGCAGATGCACGCAAAGAGATCACCCGCGGCTGACGGCTGGGCGGCAGATCTGCAAAAGCAACAAAGTCTCCACCTGCCGAGACCTCGACCTGCTCAATCGGCGCACCATCCAGAAGCACCTCCACCAACACACCCGCAGTTGCGCGCCCAGCAATGACTGTTTCTCCCGTTGGGCCAACCCTCACGAGATCCAGTAGGGGGGCTTCAAACAATGGCACCTCGGCAGCTGTTTCAGCCTCTGTCTCTTCCTGGGCCAGTGCTTCCGGAGCGGGCGCGTCTTGCGTCGGCGACCCTGCCTCCGCGTCTTCAGCGATCTGGGCCGCGGCCGGCTGGGCAGGATTGCCCGTTTCTGCGGCTCGATTGTCAGGGGAACCCCCGGTCGCATCAGCCTCTGCGGGCTCTTGCACCACGGAGGCGGTCGCTGTCTCGGTTTCAGCCTCGGCAGTTTCGCCTTCCGCCTGCGCTGTTTCTGTAAGGGCGGTTTCCTTAGCCGGCGTTTCCCCCGCTGAGGAGGCAAGGTCAGTTGCTTCCCCTGTTTCTGGAACGGCAACTGCGCTTCCACCTGCGGGGTCGGGCGCGGCAGCCTGCGTCGTGGTGTCAGGGATCGCCGGTTCGTCAGATGCTGAGGTCGGCTGACCGGACTGTTCTGGCGGCTCAATCTGTTCTGGCACGGGCTCTGCCTTCACCACTTCGCTGTCAGCCACCACAGGATCCGGTTGCTGCGAAACCCCTTCTATCACCACCGGCGGATTGGCTGA
Organism: Roseobacter sp. MED193; assembly: GCF_000152965.1. Lineage (GTDB taxonomy): Bacteria > Pseudomonadota > Alphaproteobacteria > Rhodobacterales > Rhodobacteraceae > Pseudophaeobacter. The sequence continues at coordinate 545,544 of NZ_CH902583.1, forward strand.
GGGGGAAATGGCAACAGAATTGGCCGGCCCTTCTCGCGTTGTTCGATCCTCTTCACTGCCGTCAAACACGCCCAGCCAAGCCATGGTTGCTCCGCCTATCACCACAACCGTGGCAACAGCTCCTCCCAGAGCCATCCCACTCAGCCCACCTGTCACACCTGTCCCAGCCATCTTTTCCCTTCCTTCGATGCCAGACAGGTTTCCCGCTGAAACCGCATCACGCATCTGGTTGAGGCAGCCTATCAATCGCGCTATCTAGGGTCAAAACACCAGTTGTGTTTCCCCTTGAAAACTCAGTGAAAGGCCATCCCATGAGCATAAAATCGGTCTGTGTGTATTGCGGATCCCGCTCCGGAGCAATGCCCGCCTATGAAAGCGCTGCCAAAAGCCTGGGCGTGATGCTTGCAGCACGCGGCTTGCGACTGGTCTATGGCGCTGGCGATGTGGGTCTGATGGGCGTCGTAGCGCGGGCCGCGCAGGACGCCGGTGGAGAGACCTTTGGGGTTATCCCCGAACATCTGGTGCGGCGCGAGGTCGGCAAGAGCGACCTCACCACCTATGTGGTCACCGAAACCATGCATGAACGCAAGAAGGTCATGCTGTATAATGCCGATGCGGTTGTGGTCCTACCGGGTGGCCCTGGCTCGTTGGATGAACTGTTCGAGGCCCTGACCTGGCGCCAGCTGGGCCTTCATAACAAACCTATCGTCATTCTCAATGTGGCGGGCTATTGGGACAAACTGCGCGACCTGGTGGAGCACATGTTGACGCAGGGTTTTGCCGATGCCTCCCTTGGAGACTTCCTGATTTGGGTCGAAACACCCGAACAGGCGCTGGCAGCCCTGGCGGATTAAATTTAGACCACGAAAACCTGCTAAACGCCTCAGGCGAAAGGTAATCCTGGCCAAAACCTCCAGCGATGGTGAGAGCGCGCTATTCGTGCGCTCCCTTAGGAGCCATGGGCTGCGATCAGCGCATTGACCTTGGGCAAGGTCGAGCTGGCGCCGTCAACGTCATTTACGGTTTTCTGCGCGCTTGGAGCAGTTGTGGTTACGGTGACTTTGTCCCACTCCACTGAGCAGCCTGTGAAGTTATCGTCATCCACCTTAGCGATCGCCTCGAGCTTTCTGCAGGCGCGGTTCACATTCTGCAGCAGCGCCACCACCTGCCATTGCTCCAGTTTCCAGTCGAGCCCGGCAGAAATCGCTCCTTTGGAAGAGGAGTAGATGTCGTAAATGGGTCTTTGCGCCGTAACTTGCTCCAGGCTTTCGCCTGCAGGCCGGTTGATCAGGCGCGCAAAACTCTGGGTAACAGGGCCGCAGGCGGCAATTGGGTTCTGCTCACATGAAGTCACGACAGACTGACCAAAGACAATTGAGACATCCCGAAAGGTGGCGAGATAATCCATCAAGATCGGAATAAGTCGGCGGGCGCCCAGCACAGCCCGCAATATTTCTGAGGGATCCAGGGCAATAATGCGTGTGATATTTGCCTTGATTTCCAGATTATCGAACGCCTGCTTCAGTGCATCCCCCAAAGATTTGGCCACGTCATATGACAAGGATTCAAAGTTCAGCGCCGTATTGGTGTTTTGTTTCAAGATCTCAGCGTTGCAATCTATGGCCACATCGCTCGGTTGGATCCCTTCTGAAACCGGCCCGGCAGGGAATTTACATAAGGAAGCCGCTGCTTTCAGTTTAGCGATATTGCCATAAAGAAGCTCAATTGCAGAGGAAGACAGCTTTGCCTCAGTACCAGTGCGGGCAGTTTCCGCTACCAGCGGCGCGATCAGTGCCAGACTTACCAGATACCGGTTCACGCGCTGTTCCTGCCCTTTGGCAAACAAGGTGTTGCGATCCGCCAAATAGCCCAGGTTCCCTCCGGGATACCCGACTTCACGCTCGATAACCGAGCAAGAGGTTAGTGAAAAGAGCATAATCAGGCAAAGAGCGAAGCGCATAAGAATCCCTCAATCAAAAGTAGATTTTTCAAATTTGATTGAATTCTGCGCTTCCGGCAACCAATTTTCAAACAAAAAAACCCGCCAGTTCTGGCGGGGTTTCAAGATATTGAAAACGATGGACCTTAGCCCAGACGCGAAGCAACGTTTTCCCAGTTGACCAGATTGTCGAGGAAGTTCGACAGGTAGGCAGGGCGTTTGTTGCGGAAATCAATGTAGTAGGAGTGCTCCCAAACGTCACAACCCAGGAGAGCGGTCTGGTCAAAGCACAGCGGGTTCACACCGTTTTCGGTCTTGGTCACGGCCAGGGAACCGTCTGCGTTTTTCACCAGCCAGGCCCAACCAGAGCCGAACTGACCGGCACCAGCGGCGGAGAACTGCGATTTGAATTCATCAACAGAGCCAAAGCTTTCAACCAAAGCCTTTTCCAGCTCGCCGGGCATGGCGTAGTCGCCAGGGCCCATCATTTCCCAGAACTGGTTGTGGTTCCACAGCTGGGAGATGTTGTTGAAGATACCGTTCTGGGCAACGGAAGCGGCGTCGTAGGTGCCCTTGATGATCTCTTCCATCGACTTGCCGTCCCACTCGGTGCCGGCGATCAGCTTGTTGCCGTTGTCGACATAGGCCTTGTGGTGCAGGTCGTGGTGGTATTCCAGAGTTTCTGCCGACATGCCCTTGGCGGCCAGCGCGTCATGTGCATAAGGAAGATCGGGAAGTTCAAAAGCCATGATGGACCCCTGTCAAAATTAATGTTGCGTTCCTGTGCAGATACATGCGGCGCGACGCTTGGCAGGTCAAGAGCCAAGACCATAAAACCGCGCATGTCCCATGTGCAAAAATGAAGGAATTCGGAATGATCGCCAAGAGCTGGGTTGCGGCACGCAAGATGTTCTACCGGGCACGTGGCTACTATGCCGACGCGCTCAACGGGTTGCCCCTGCGTCTGGATCCCTATCATTCCAAGTTCTGGCGCAAGGCCTGTTCTGGCCAGTGGGAGCCGGAAACATTTGCGGTGCTGGATGCCCATTTAGACCGGGATCACGACTACCTGGATATTGGTGCCTGGATTGGGCCCACGGTGCTATATGGGGCGGCCAAGGCGCGCCGTGTCTATTGTTTTGAGCCCGACCCGGTTGCCTTTCGCCATCTTGCCTGGAACCTGGAATTGAACCAGGTGCAAAATGTGTCGGCCTTCTCGGTCGCGCTCAGCCAGGGCGTCGGCCTGGCCCGTATGGCCTCTTTTGGGGGCGAGGCAGGCGACAGTATGACCAGCCTCTTGAATGACGGTGAACATGGCTCGGACGTGGTCACCCTTGGCTGGGAGGATTTTGCCAGTTCCGCAGATCTGAGCCGGGTCTCTCTGGTCAAGATGGATATCGAGGGCGCCGAATTTGACGTCCTCCCCAGCCTTATCCCCTGGTTGAAAGAGCACCGCCCCGCCCTGTATCTGTCCACCCATGCGCCGTTTCTGGATGCAGACACACGCAGACAACGCATGCAGGAGCTGGCCGACAGCCTCTCCTTTTACGACACCTGCCTAGAGGACAACGGAAGGGCATCCGGGTTCGACACCCTCACCCAAGAGCGGGCACTCACTCAGTTTCCAACCTTCTTGTTCAGGACCTCACCTTGATATAGCGTTCGATGCTACCTTCCAAAGACCTACATCGCCCGGTTTTTTCCGGCCACCACGACCCTCCTGGCATGCGCAGCTGGTAACCTACCGCCTCAAAACCCCTGGAAAAATCCATACGAAACTTTATGGTGATCTTCACATCAGTTACCGAGACCGGAAAGTCATCCAATGTCCGCGTCATTTTCCCCGGCAAGCCTGTGACTTTCCAGTTCAGACGCTGTTTGCCATTCCTCAGGTCTCTTGTTTTTGCCGCAACTGGCTGGGCGCTGTTCACGCCAACATACTTGTTGAAGACTCGGAACTCGGAATGATCCTCGTCCGCTTCAATCAGGACATCCTCCAAGTTTGCCTTCCAGTGGCGCGAATTTGAGTTCGCAGAGGCCCCAAATTTGCAATGGTAGGTCTGGGTGCCTGCAAAGGCCGGCAGCGCAACAACCGCGAATATGGCTGCGGTGAAAAATGACTTCATAATATTTCCCATAGAAACTTCACAACTCTCCGAACGACATCACGCTGGTCTGTTACTGATGCCCCGTATCGCGTGCAAAGACAGACCTAAGGCAGGGTACCGTCAAGACGTATGCAAGTACCCGCCCCGCGCGGAGACCACGCACCGGGAAAGATGTCAGACAGTATCTGCAGCGATACTTTCAAATTGCCCAGGTTTAGGATCGCCCGGTAGCGCTCGCTGCTCAGCTCAGTGGCTTTTGCCGCCAAGGCAGGGCTTGGGGTCCAATCCATCATGTAGGTTTCTTTGCTGCGCTGTTTTAAAATCGCGTGAACTGTACTGCCTTCCTCAGATGTGTGGATCACCGCAGAGGCTCGCCCCTCCAAAAAGTGAACAGAAACCTGTTCAGGGATCCAGCCGATCTGGTTCAGCGGTGTCAAGGAGCACCTGAAAGTATCCGAGGCAGAGGCAGAGGACGCCCCCCCAAGGAGAGCCGCGGCCGCAAGCAACAAAACGTTGAGAGACCCCGCCATACGCTCCTCACAAAACTACACAAAACACCCCTGGGGCGCCAGCAAAGGCCCCCATGCAGGAGATGAGCTGGCATACCCCACCCCACGCATAGGTTGATTATCACAACACCTAGTTTCACAAAAGTGAAAAGGTAGATAAAACGCAGGTGTTCAGGTATGAATGCCTAAATCGGCACCAAAACAGGGCCAATGCGAGACAACAGCCCTAAGAAAGCGGCTGACACTTGCCAGTACCACGGGACTCATTGAAGTATCCATTCAGATAGGCCGTCAAGGTCGCCTTCATCGTCTTCGTATTCAGCCGCACAAGGTATTGTGCGCTTGTTGTCGTGTTTCCTTGAAGTGGCAGGTTCTTGACTGTCCAGGAAATCGTGTAACGAGAGGCTCCGGTTTCTTCCAACACCGCAGCAATGGGTTTTCCATATACATGGTGGATGGTTCTATCATAGGCCATTGCCGAACCGCGGTTGTCGCGAAACTCGAACAGCACCTTTGGAGGCACCAAGTTGTCACTACTATGCGCCGTCATTTCGCACATGATACGGTCTGCAGCATGGGCTTGACCGCCAACAAAAAGTCCAGCCGCGAGCACCAGGCCCAAATTTTTGAGCTGTTTCATTTTATATCCCATTTTCTATTTTTCAAACTCTGCGGCAGTTTCCGGTCAGAAAGGCCGGATTAGTCCCATGAGGGCGATCATCACTCACCTGTAAAATCAGCCTGTTGTTTGTCAGGCTCAACGAAGCCAGAAATTTGTAAAAGCCTGACATTCTGCGCTCCACCGCTCGAAGGTCGGGCATGGTCCAACGAAATTTGATCTTGCCGCCCTCTAGAGAGGTCACAACTGCGATAATTGGATTTTTGGAAATGGTCCGCGTCAAAGGCCCCTGCACGCGCACTACTTCTCGTGCTTCGTTAAGATAGACATCCAAACTCCAAGGGTGCTGATTGAGTGGGGCAACGATCCGCTTTCCCTGGGACAACTCGGTCATCTCACAACGGATTTGGATGTCCTTTGCCAGAGCAGGCAGCGCAGAAAAACCAAAACACAGCACCACCATTGCGGCCTGTGACACTGGTCTAGAAAAACGCAAAATCAAAATCCTTCACTACCCAAAATGCCGTTTTTCAATTCCACCAAATGCAAAAATACAAATGACACACAGAAAAATGCCCTCAAAATCACTTTGAGGGCACCCTAGTTTCACAAATTCAGCAATTCAACCTAAAAACGAATGCGACCCTCAATAAGCACCCACAGCAGATTGCGGATGCGCCGCGTTGGACAAGAGATTGAACATATAGACGCCAACCGAGCGGAAGCAGACCACGCGGAAGCTGCCGTCCTCCTGCAGCCAGAAGGCCGCGGCGACCTGCGCTGTCCTGCTACGGCGAAAGTCACCTGGCGCAAAGGATTCGGGTGACAGATCCACCGGAGCGATCTTGGCAAGAACCTCCCGCGCGCCCTCACCAGTGATGCTGAAGAAAGACCGCGCATCCGACACGTTGGCGGCCAGGGCATGTTCGCCCTTCAGCGCCTCTGCCAGTTCTGCCGTTTTGGCTACGGCCTCCTCATAAGGAACCAGCAACAACAGCTCATCCGGCGACATCCAGGCAGCAGCGCCACCCTCAGCCAGCGACACCTTACGCTGGCCAGGCACCTCGGCTCCGGTAGCAGCTTTCACAGCGGCCTGCAGTGTTTTGGAAGCGAGGTCGCCGCGCAGGGTAATCATCCCCTGCAGGCCTGCATCTTTGACCGTCGCGATACCGGTGAAGGCAGCGCCATTGGTTGCGGTGACAGGATTAGACATTCTGCTTCTCCCCTTCCTTGTCATAAAAGACCGGGTCCACGATCTTGGCCTTAAAGATCTTGCCATCGGTTCCGGGGAACTCGATCACTTCGCCCATACGTTTCGGTCCATGTTTAACCAGCCCCATGGCAATGCCACGGCCCAGCGTCGCCGAGTAATAGGTCGAGGTCACTCGGCCAATCACGTTTTGCTGGCCGTTAGCATTGATGCCATTGCCCTTAGCGTAGGCGCCGTCCGGTAGCACTGATCCGTCCACGGTTTCCAGACCTACCAGTTTCCACCGATCCGGGTCTGCCATGTGCGAACGCAGGTGCGCGCGCTTGCCCAGGTAGTCTTCTTTCTTCTTCGACAGGGCCCACTGCAGGTTGAGATCCTGTGGGATCACGGTCCCGTCGGTCTCATCCCCAATCATGATAAAGCCCTTCTCGGCCCGCAAAATGTGCAGGGTTTCAGTGCCATAGGGCATGACATTGAACTCTTTACCCGCTTCCATCAGCGCATCCCAAAAGGCCTGGCCTTCGGAGGCCGCAACCGCGATCTCGTAGGACAGCTCCCCCGAGAAGGAGATCCGATAGGCGCGCGCTTCAAAGCCGCCGATCTGACCGTCACGCCACTCCATAAAGGGCAGCGCGTCTTTGCTGAGATCCATGCCGCCACCGGCCTGTGCGTTGAGCTTTTCCAGCACCTTGCGGGCCTTGGGGCCAACAACTGCCACCTGCGCATATTGCTCGGTCACATTGGCGACATAGACCTTCCAATCCCACCATTCAGTCTGCAGCCACTCTTCCATATGAGCGTGGATGCTATCAGCGCCGCCGGTGGTGGTGTGGCACAGCCAGGTGTCCTCGTCGATGCGAGCAACAACGCCATCATCGGACAGAAATCCATTCTCGCTGCACATCAAGCCATAGCGGCATTTGCCGACCTTCAAGGTCGACATCATGTTGGTATACATCATGTCGAGGAACTTGCCCGCATCCGGACCCTTGACGATCAGCTTGCCCAGGGTCGAGGCGTCGAGCAGCCCGAGATTTTCGCGGGTGTTCTTGACCTCACGGTTCACCGCGTCATGACGGCTCTCGCCGCTGCGGGTATAGGCAAACGGACGGCGCCACTGGCCAACCGGCTCCCAATCCGCACCATTGGCATCGTTCCAGTCATAGATCGGCGTCTTGCGCACCGGCTGGAAGATTTCGCCACGGGCCTCGCCACCAATCGCGCCCATCGAAATGGGGTGATAGGGTGGACGGAAGGTGGTAGTACCGACCTGCGGGATTTCCGAATTCAGGCTGTCAGCAAGGATCGCCAGGCCGTTGATGTTGCTGAGCTTACCCTGATCGGTTGCCATGCCCAGCGTGGTATAGCGCTTGGTATGCTCCACGCTTTCATAGCCTTCGCGGGCGGCCAGTTGCACATCCGATACTTTGACGTCGTTCTGATAGTCGAGCCAGGTCTTCATCCGAAGCTTGATATCCGCCTTGGCAGGCATCAGCCAGACAGGTTCCATCGCAGCCTCAGTCATAGACTCGCCTTTGGCAGCAGCCACGGCTTTGGCGGGGAAACCAGCACACTCCGCCGCCTTGGCACCAGCCACGGCGGCATCCTCAAGCACCGCTCCTAGGCCCAGATTGCCATTGGCAGAACCGGTTGCGATGACAAAGCCTTCGCCATTGTCGCCGAGTGGGGGACGCGCCGGATCGGGGCGGAAGAAGGCATTTTCCTTGTCCCAGTTCAACTTACCACCGCAGTGCGACCACAGGTGCACCACCGGCGACCAGCCGCCGGACATCGCAACCGCATCGGCATCAATCTCTTCCTGGGCGCCACCTTCGCCGTTTTGGGCGCAGATCGCCACCTTTGTCACACGCGGGCCATCTTTGACACGGGCAATGGCGCGGCCCAGCTCAACCCGGATACCTTTTTCGCGCACGGCCTCCATCAGAGCACCGCCGCCAGTGTCGCGGGCATCCACCACGCGCACCACTTCAACGCCGGCCTCATGCAGGCACAGTGCGGTGCGATAGGCATCGTCATTGTTGGTGGCAACCACCACCTTTTGGCCCGGGGTCACGCCCCAATTGACCACATAGTCACGCATCGAGGCCGCCAGCATCACGCCCGGCACATCATTGCCGGCAAAGGACAGCGGACGCTCAATCGCGCCGGTCGCCGTGACGATCTGTTTTGTGCGGATCCGCCACAGACGGTGGCGCGGGCCACCCTGCCCTGGTGCGTGATCTGTCAGGCGCTCATAGCCCAGCACATAGCCGTGGTCATAGACACCCGAGGCCATGCAGCGATCGCGCAGAGTGACGTTCTTCATGCCGCGCAGCGCGTCCAGGGTCTTTTCGATCCAGACCTCAGGCGCATCGCCATCAATGGTGCCGCCGTCCACGGGCGCACGTCCGCCCCAGTGGTTGTTTTGCTCCAGCACCAAGACTTTGGCACCGCTCAGAGCTGCGGCCTTGGCGGATTGCAGGCCTGCAACACCGCCGCCCACAACAACCACATCAGCAAAGAAGTAAAAGTGCTCGTAGGTGTCAGGATCCTTCAGCTCATTGTCCGGCGCTTCGCCCAGACCGGCGGATTTGCGGATGATCGGCTCATAGAGATGTTTCCACAGCGGTCGCGGGTGGATGAACATTTTGTAGTAAAACCCAGCCGTCAGGAAGCGGCTCAGCTTGTTGTTGATCGCCATCACATCAAATTCAAGGCTGGGCCAATGGTTCTGCGACTTGGCGGTCAGACCTGAAAACAACTCGGTGGTGGTGGCGCGCTGGTTCGGCTCGTAGCGATCACCCGAGCCCAGCTGCATCAGCGCATTGGGCTCTTCCGAGCCCGCCGCAACGACACCACGGGGACGGTGATATTTGAACGAGCGGCCCATCATCATCTGATCATTGGCCAGCAGGGCCGAGGCCAGGCTGTCGCCGGCATAGCCCTGCATACGCTTGCCGTTGAAGGTAAAGTCGATCTGTTTGGACCGGTCAATCAGCCGACCCTGTTTGGCGAGACGCGTGCTCATGTGCTCAGACCTTTCAAAGTGAAGGCGAAGGTTTCAGGGAGGCGGATCATTCTGCAGCATCCGAGAATTCGCGCCAGCTCCAGCCGGGGCGTTTGGCGGTGATCTTGTCCTTGATCTCCTGCGGTGGCTCAGTGGTCTGGGCCGCATAGGTGCCAAAGACCTCCATGGTCATGGTGCAGCGCGCAGCGTGGAACCACTTGCCGCAGCCATTGGCATGACGCCAGCGTTCAAAATGCACGCCCTTAGGGTTTTCGCGCATGAACAGGTAATCGTGGAACTGGTCGTCGTCCGAGCCAGGGCCATAGCGCTTCAGATGCGCTTCGCCACCGGCACCCAGTTCGGTTTCTTCGGCTTTTACACCGCAGTAGGGGCATTCAAGGATCAGCATGGTGCTTACTCCGTCCTTTCGAATTTTGCGGCGTCAGTGCGCCACACCAGCGGCGACGCTCTCGTCGATGAACTTGCCTTCTTTGAAGCGGTCGATCGTGAACTCCTCGGTCAGCGGCGAATGGCCTGTGGCCATCAACTCGGCCATGGCCCAGCCGGATCCTGGGATGGCCTTGAAACCGCCGGTGCCCCAGCCTGCGTTGATGAAGCAGTTGCCAACGGGCGTTTTCGAGATCAGAGGCGAGCGGTCTCCGGTCACATCGACAATACCGCCCCACTGGCGCAGCATTTTCAGACGGCTGACCATCGGGAAAGTCTCGACCAGGGCCCGCACGGTTTCCTCGATATGATGGAAGCTGCCACGCTGGGTGTAGTTGTTGGCCGCATCCGTGCCGCCGCCAATGACCATCTCGCCCTTGTCGGACTGGGACATGTAGCCGTGTACGGTATTGGCCATCACAACCACATCCATGCAAGGTTTGATCGGCTCAGAGACCAGGGCCTGCAGCGCCACGCTTTCCATCGGCAGGCGGAAGCCGGCCATCTCGGACAGGTGCGAGGCATTGCCCGCAACAACCATGCCCAGCTTGTCACAATCGATCGGGCCTTTGGTGGTCTCGACCCCGGCAACGCGGCCACCTTCGGTGCGCACACCGGTGACTTCGCATTGCTGGATGATGTCCATGCCCATGTCGGAACAGGCACGGGCATAGCCCCAGGCCACAGCGTCGTGACGGGCGGTGCCGCCGCGCTCCTGCCAGAGACCACCCAGAACCGGGTAGCGCGGACCATGCAGGTTGATGATCGGCACGATCTCTTTCACCCGCTCGGGGCTGATCCATTCGGTCTGAACCCCCTGCAGCGCATTGGCATGGGCGGTGCGTTTGTAGCCGCGGATCTCATGCTCGGTCTGCGCCAGCATGATGACGCCACGGGGGCTGAACATCACGTTGTAGTTCAGATCCTGGCTCATGGTCTCATACAGGCTGCGCGCCTTTTCGTAGATCGCGGCAGAAGGATCCTGCAGATAGTTTGAACGGATAATGGTGGTGTTCCGGCCGGTATTGCCGCCCCCCAACCAGCCCTTTTCGATAATTGCGACATTGGTAATGCCGAAATTCTTGCCAAGGTAATAGGCGGTGGCCAGACCATGGCCGCCTGCCCCTACGATGATCACATCGTAATGGCGTTTCGGTTCCGGCGAGCGCCAAGCGCGCTCCCATCCGGTATGATAGCGCAGGGCTTCCCGCGCGACAGCAAAGGCTGAATAGCGTTTCATGGGCGAATCCGATGGTTCGAGACTGTTGTTAGGTATGCCTTACAGGCTACCGGATACGGTGCCGTTTATCGTCGCATTTTTGTACTCTTGCGACATGCGACCAATCGTACCCTGATTGGACAGGAGCGCGCAGGTCGCGACTTAGGCCTTTTTTCCTTTGCCGCGCCCCTGTAGACGGGTGTGAGCGGCGACCCGGCCCAAATATGTGACCGAAGAGGCAACGTAAGCATGGTATTCTGGATCCTGATTTCCTTTGTAGCGCTGGCGATGACCGCCCTGTTGGGGCTGGTCCTATTGCGGGCCCACTCAGTTGGAGAACCCCCAGCAGCCTATGATCTGCGGGTCTATCGCCAGCAGTTGAGCGACGTGGACAAGGACCTGCAACGTGGCGTGATTAATGAATCCGATGCGCAAAGAATACGCACCGAGGTCTCACGCCGCATTCTGGCTGCGGATGCGCAATTGCAAAACCAAAATTCGGGCAGCACCCAGCCCAGGGGACTGAGCCGCGTCACAGTCTTGTTGTCAGCGGCGCTGCTGACCGGGGGCACCTTGTTGCTCTATGCAGTTCTCGGAGCGCCCGGATACGGCGATATGGGACTGGCCAGTCGGATCGAGGCCGCGGATCTTTATGCCCAAACCCGCCCCAATCAGGCAGAGGCCGAAAGCAAGGTTCCGGCGCAGACAAATCCAGATATCGAGCCCGGCTATGCGGATTTGGTGGAACAATTGCGCCAAACCGCGGGCCAACGCCCCGATGACGCACAGGGGCAGGCCTTATTGGCACAACATGAGGCCAATCTTGGAAATTTCGTCGCGGCCTATCAGGCCAAGGAAAACTATATTCGCATCATGAGTGGTGATCTTGAACCGCAGGACTACGGAGAATTGGCAGAGCTGATGATCATGGCCGCTGGTGGATATGTCTCACCCGAAGCAGAAGAGTTATTGGATGGAACCCTGCAGCTGGATCCGCGCAATGGCCCGGCACGCTATTATTATGGTTTGCTGCAGGGGCAGCTCAATCGCCCAGACATCGCCTTTAGAATTTGGGCGGACACGCTGCGTCAGGGGCCCAAAGGCGCGCCCTGGATCGATGGAATCGAGGCACAGATCGAAGAAATGGCTTTTCGTGCCGGTGTTGACTACAACCCAATCACGCCCCCTGCGGCTCCAGATGCCGCAGGTCCCGCTCTGGCCGGCCCCAGTGCCGAAGATCTGTCCGCCGCGCAAGAGATGACGATGGACGAGCGTCAGGAGATGATCCAGGGCATGGTCGCGCGCCTGTCGGACCGTCTCGCCACCGAAGGCGGCACTGCGCCAGAATGGGCACAGCTGATCGGTGCTCTGGGTGTTTTGGGCGAACAAGAGCGTGCCAAGGCAATCTATACCGAGGCCAAGACCCGTTTTGCCTCTGATGCCGAGGCGTTGGTGAAGCTTGAGGCTGCAGCTTCAATGGCGGGGTTGGAGCCATGATATATGACGAATTTGAGGACTTCGCAGCCGCCCTTCCGGGCTTTACCGCGCTGGCAGGCCTGGATTTTGGCGATAAAACCGTCGGCGTTGCCATCTCGGACCGGATGGGCACGGTGGCAACGCCTCTGGAAACCATCCGGCGCAAGAAATTCACCCTGGATGCGGACCACCTGTTTGAAATCGTGAAAAAGCGCGAAATTGGTGGGCTGGTGCTTGGCCTACCGCGCAATATGGACGGCTCAGAAGGGCCGCGTTGCCAGAAAACCCGCGCCTTTGCCCGCAACCTGTCGCGACTGACCGAACTGCCGATCGGGTTCTGGGACGAACGACTAAGCACCGTAGCCGCAGAAAGAGCTCTCTTAGAGGCAGATACGTCACGCAAACGTCGCGCAGAGCTAATCGACCATGTCGCCGCCTCCTATATCCTACAGGGAGCGCTTGACCGAATGAGGCACCTGAAGAATGACTAAGAGCAATGGTAAAGAGGTTTGGCAGCGGGATGAAATCCAGTCTCCCTGCATCAATATCTGCGTCGTCCATCCAGAGGCACGCATCTGCACCGGCTGCTATCGCTCCATAGACGAAATCACCCAGTGGTCAAGGCTCTCCAATGCAGAACGCTTGGAGGTGATGCAGGAACTGCCTTCTCGGGCCGCCAACCTGACAAAGCGGCGCGGCGGTCGCGCTGCTCGGTTGAAACGTTGACTTGCTGAACGAGCCACCCAAAATCACTTCAGACAGCTATGCGCGGATTTTGTACCTGCTGCATGGCCTCTAGCACCAACTCTGGGCCAGAGCCAGGACGGCTTGCGCCTTCAGATAGCATACGGCGCCAGGCCCGCGCCCCTGGGCGACCTGCAAACAGCCCCAACATGTGGCGGGTGATTTGATGCAGCCGCGCCCCCTGCCCCATCTGAGCCTCGATGTAGGGCAGCATCTGCAGAACCACCTCACAGGGATCGCGCAGCGCGCCCGTGCCAAAGACCCGCACATCAGCCGCAGCTAGAATATCGGTGGGCTGATGGTAGGCGGCGCGCCCCACCATGACCCCGTCCAGCCCCTGTTCCAAGTGGGCAATCGCCGCATCCAGCGTGTCGAGCCCCCCATTGATCGAGATATGCATATCACAAAAGGCGCGTTTCATCTCATGTACAAGATCATAGTCCAACGGAGGAATATCGCGGTTTTCTTTTGGTGACAGGCCCTTAAGCCAGGCTTTACGCGCATGTATCGTAACCCGCTGACAGCCGGCCGCGCGAATTTTTTCCAAAAAAACCGGCAGAATTTCGCGCGGTTCCTGCTCATCCACCCCTATGCGGCACTTCACCGTGACCTCTACAGCAACCTTGGCCCGCATTTCGGCGATACAGTCAGCCACCAGGTCCGGGCTTTGCATCAAGACTGCACCAAAGGCGCCAGACTGTACCCGATCACTGGGGCAGCCGCAGTTGAGATTGATTTCATCATAGCCTGCCTCGCCGCCCAACTGCGCGGCCAGCCCCAGCTCTTGAGGATCGGACCCTCCCAGTTGCAAAGCCACAGGATGTTCTTCGGCGTTATACTCAAGCAGATGCAGAGCCTGGCCCCGAACCAGGGCTGGAGCTGTCACCATTTCTGTATACAACAGCGCCTCCTGACTGAGCAGCCGATGAAAGTATCTACAATGGCGATCAGTCCATTCCATCATGGGAGCAACGGATAGGCGTGCAGACCTGTAAGTATCTATTTTATCTGACTTAATGATCAAAATGGTCTCCGCAGCTCTCACCTTATGGTTGCGCATTTATGCTTGTTTTTGCCCATTCTTTCCTTTTTGAACAATATGTGTAGCTCAAATTGACCCAAAATGTTGTTCAGATATGGCCCAGATAGTTGAACGAAAGCGCAAAAGTGGTTCCACCGCCTATGTCGCACAAATAAACATCAGACGAAACGGTAAATGGGCACACCGAGAGTCCCGCACGTTTGACAAGCACTCATCTGCAGCAGCTTGGTATGAGAAGCGGATGAAAGAAATCAAAGCTGCCGGTGACGATCTCTCAGCAATCAAGAGTAAAGATCGAACCCTAGCCGCAGCAATTGACCGCTACACAACTGAAAGCAGTAAGAAAATTGGAAAGACCAAGGCACAGGTTCTTCGCTCTATCCGAGAATACGACATAGCGAGCATGCCCTGAAATGAAATCCAAAGCCCAGACACCGTCCAGTTTGCCAAAGAACTAAGCGCAGCGCGAGAACCCTCGACTGCGGGCAACAATCTATCCCATCTAGCCGCCGTTTTTGCGCTGACTCGGCCCGCCTGGGGCATTCCCCTAGATCCACAAGCGATGAAGGATGCCTTCGTTGTTTGCAATAGACTGGGCAGACCTGCGGAGGTGAGAGCGGTCCAGAAGCGCGCCATATGCACCCAGCATGGGTCCAGTCCCTGCGCGACCAATGCAAGGCAGCTAAAACCCCCTTCCTGTTCAAACAGTGGGGTGAGTGGAAATCCATATCGCAATTGGATGATATCGAAATCGCCCCACTCTACCGCTCCCCCCCACAAAGCGAAGCCTCATCAGGATCAAGAAGTCATTGACGATCTTTATGGAAAAACCTGCAAGGTCGCGACCTCGTGCCTACAACTCGGCGGAAACCACAGCGCCCCGGACGAACTCGGATCGTGGGGGACAGGAGCGATGCTGGCCTTCAAAGTCGGCAAGAAACCTGCTGGTCGCGTTCTGGATTTTAGCGGTTGGACACAGTTCCCAGAGGCGCTGTCATGAAAGAAACGGCCCAAGAAATGGCCACACGGATCGAGGCGGAAGCACGTGCAGCACGGATGCCAGAAGACCGAGATTATGGGCTGATGATTGCAGGCGCAATCCGCAACAACCTCAACAAGCCCAACTCCAAATACCCCCGAGACCAACCCGAAACCCCACCCCCATTTGATGGAATCCAAAATGAACACCACATTCTTCTTGATGGCCCAGTACAACGGCCAGGCCGTAATACCTGCCGACAAAGTTCGGGAGGACTTTTTTTCTCACCTCACACTGCCCAAATTCATCAGAAAGATTAATGAAGGACAACTGGCCCTACCTCTAGTTCGGATTGAAGCCAGTCAAAAATCTGCCAAGGGTGTCCACCTTCAAGACTTGGCTGACTACCTAGATGCAAAGCGTGCTGAAGCTCGCCGAGAGTTCCACCAGATGTACAACTGAGCCTGCATTCCCTGAGGTTTGCACAAGCGGCGGCTATGCGCAGAGAGAGCCCTTTGCAAAGTCTGTCTTTTGGCCCAGGAACACAGCCTGTAATCGATGCGATGCCGCGTTAGAAGCGGTCATTGATGAGAGGTGCGGGGCGAATCGGCCATAGTAGCAATGGGCAACGAGGCCTGCCAGAATGGGGGCTCCAGGCATGTGTTGTGCTGAAGCTCAGTTCGCCGCTGCAGCACGTTCGCCCGCTTAAGCAACGAGGAACCGGTCGCCGGTCTCCCTCAGCGGTGTCATGGTCATTGAGGTGACTTTCCAGTCATTCTCGTCCTTCACCAAATCATAGCTATAGCGCCCGCCCAGCACCCAAAACCCGTCCTTGATCCGGTGGGTGGCGGTGAAATCGGCTTCGGCCTTGGCTGTTGCGTCGGTCAGTTCGGAGATTGTGTGGTTGGTAACCACGTGATGGGTGATCTCGAAGCCGGGTAGGAAGGCGGCCCAACCCGCGACTAGGTCATCAGCGGGCTGAGTCACGGGATCGCCGCCCCACAATCCGGTGTAGTCGGTGGTGATGCTGTCGGCAAAGGCGTCACGCACGCGCGTCCAATCGTGACGGTCTGCTCCCGCGGCGATGTCGGTGATGGCTCGGCTAATGCTTTGGGCGGTGTCGGCGGAGATCATGTCGGCCATGGCTGTGCCTCCGAGCAGGGTAGCGGTTGTGAAGGATATGAGAAGTTTAGGAGTCATTTCAGTGTCCTTTCATCGAATGGCAGAGTCGCTTCACTCGTTCGCCAAACGGTCGGGCACCGGGGCCAGCTGATATTGCGACCAGAAGAAAGTGTTGGCGGCGTCCTGATCGGCGCTGAGGTTCGTCGCCTCGACGATCTTGCCATTCTCGATCCGGTAAACCAGCGCCCAGGTCGTATCGACGTTCGGCTTGCCATCTGCGTTGGACCAGCCCCGATAGATATCGACCACATGGGTGTCGTCGGCACCAAAATAAATCGGATCTGCTTGGAAACCGGCCAGGCCCAGCTGGGCAAAAAAGGCTAGGACCTCGTCGCGACCCTTCTTGGTTCCGCTTAATGGGTGGCGACCGGGAATGTGCCATTTCACATTTTCATCCATGACGGCTGCGATCCCGTCTAGGTCATTTGCACCGTAAGCAGCAAAGAAGTCCTGGACGACTTTCATGTTGTCCTCGGGTGTTTCAGCCATGGCCATGCCTCCAATCAGGCTTGCGGTTGCGAGAGTTGTGAGAAATATGCGGGTCATCGGATGTCCTCCGTGAAGGGATGCCGGGCCTTTGGGCCCGGCACTTACCAGTTTGGTTCAGCCATTCAGGCCGTTTCGGAAGTGGTTTGCCACGGTGTCGGCAGCACGGGCCACATCCTCAGGGTTGTCGTAGAAGTCAAACTGGGTGACGCCTTCCAGCCACTGTGCGGTGGCCTCACCGGCAAGGCCTGCCAGGAAGGTCTGCACCCCCTGCGGGATCGCGGCGCTTTCCGAGTGAACGATGGCCAGCGGTTTGTCCAAACGCTGCGCATTGTCAGCAGGATGATAGGTCAGCCAGCCTTCCCAGCCTGCATTGTTCCACTTGTTGTCATATTCCGGGATCGCCCCACGGTCGACCTCAAAGTAGTAGCCACCAATGGGCATCAGCACGCCTTCTGCACCTTCGGGACCAGCGGCTGGGATCAGCTCGCCCCCTTTGGCTTGGGCAGCATGAGAGATTTCGATCAGGCCCGCGACGCCCTCTTTACCGCCATAAACGGATTCGGCGATCTCTTTGTTGTGCAGCCACGGGGCTACCAGACCAAGGCGATCCACCAGCGGGTTATCCGCCACAGCGTCAACCATATAGCCCGCCGAAGCACAGATCCCCAGACCGTTAATGTGATCCGCATCGACCTCAGACAGGGTTGCGACAAATTCAAACGCGGCCTTGATGTCAGAGGTTTTGGCCTCGGGGCTTTCCACGAAACGTACGTTGTTCGGCAGGTCGCCCGACTTGCCCCAGCCGCGGAAATCAAAGGTCAAGGCAGCAAAGCCACGTTCCGCCATTTCACGAGCATAGTTGGCTGGCATCTGTTCCTGAACGGACGTCCAAGCTCCGGTCACAACCACGGTGGGCAGCGGGCCTTCGCCGCGGTCTTCAGGCAGGTAGAGCGTGCCTGAAAGCACCGCTCCTTCGTTTTCGAAAGTCACGGTGCGGGTTTCGACCTGAGCAATAACAGCGGTAGAGGCCATCAGTGCGGCAGCCGTGGTCAGAGCAAGGGATTTCATGGCGGTATCTCCGTTGGTGCATCTGGGGGGCGTCTTGCCCGGTGACCCAAAAGATACGCCGCTTTCTTTCGGAAAAATTGCACCTGCCTGCCGCGTTTTTGTAGAATCCTGCTCAGGCGGGTTTTGCCACGCGATGCGTCCGCGGTGTTTGCCCCACCACCTGTTTGAAGCTGCGAGTAAAGTGCGCCTGATCCGCAAACCCACAGGCCAGCGCGATATCACCCAGCGGGCGTGCTGTGTCCTCCATCATCCTGATCGCCTGCTCGATCCGATAGGCCATGACATATTGCATGGGTGTTGAGCCAAGCGTTTCCTTGAACAAGCGCGCAAAATGAGACGAGCTCATCCCCGCCTCGGCAGCCAGTTGATCAACGGTGATGGTCCGATCCAGCCGGGTCTGAATATAGAACAGGACACTTTGGTAATGCCGGGACGTGAAACGCGCAGACAAATCCACCTCCTCCGCACGGCGCTTCCCGTATTTCTGTAACAGCTTGACCAGAAACACGCGGCTCATCGCCTCAAACATCACCGCCGAAGACATATCATCAGTTTCCAGGGCATCACGAAGAATGACTCCGGCGGCACACAGGTCGGGGTCAGAAAACTGTGGCAAATCGCAAAATTGCTGAGGGTCCAGCAAGATGCCCAGCTCGGATTGCGCAAATTGAGCAACCTTGACAGGGTCCAGCGTAATAACGATCACATCCGACGTGCCGTGCCACCGCCAACCGGACCGCATCCCCGCTGGCGTCACAACGATCTCGTCCTTGTGAAACATGAAATCGCGTAGTTCCCCATCTCGCCAATTCTGAACGCGATGAACATTTCGATTGAGGTTCAGAAGCACGTGATGCTCGTCAAATTCGTCCTCAGGCATCTGGTTCGGAGCGGCCTGGAAATACCGCACAGACATAAGTCCTGCAGCCGAAGGGCGGGCCACGGCATCGCTGTTGAGTAGTGGTTCAGACGGGTAGATGTCAGTGTATTTTATCGGCAAGTTTACAGCTCAGACGTAAGTTAGGACCATCCTGTTGGTCCAATGCAGAGTGGCAAAACCGTTGGATTTCGGCAAGGCTAGGCTCAGTGCAACAGTCTTAATGTGCAATCGAAGTCAGCTTTCCAACACTGATCGGCCTTTAAGATTAAGCGCGGCACCGGTCGCAATGAGCTCATAGCGACCATCGTCGATGCCTATCCTAATGTCTGCTTCGGGAAATCTGTAATAAATTGCCAAGGCCGCACTCTGCGTATAGCTGCCGTCGCAGCATCCGATCGGGCAGCCTGAAACCGCAGAAGGTCTGCTTTCGGGAAACTGACCTTCAGATCTCGCAGACGCAGCAATGAGAGCGAAGCACGCCATGTCAGTGCCCGCTTAGGGTTGACAGCAGTCATCCGCAACCTGGACGGATCGGCGCCAGCCGCGCAGCCCTGCTACGTCGGCTATGCGCAGTTAGCGACCTTTGCAAAGTTCGCCTTTCGGCCTGGGAACACAGCCCTCGACCGCTGCGGTGCCGCGTGAGAAGCGGTCATTGATGCAAGGTGCGGCGATTTTCTGGGGTTGGACGGCAGCAGTGCGGACAAAGCAGACCTTCTTTGCATATGGATGCAGCAAACGCTACAACAGCTCTAGCTATTCGCTCAAAGTAATCATGGAAGGGTAGTTTCGACGCATGACCAAGAAAGCCTTAGTCGCCTTGAGGGATGGCAAGTTCACGACAAAAAGTGAGTTCGTGTTGCCTGCCCAAATGGACATTTTCCAGCTTGTGACTGAACGTTCCGGCGAAGTATCAGATGCGGCAGGCGTGGTTTACACAGGAAAATCAGTTTGGACCTGTCACGGTTTGATGCCGCTCCTTTGATAGCATTTACTGCAACAAAGGAGATGAACTATGGGACTGAAACGGACAGACGAATTTCGACAAGATGCGGTGCGCATCGCATTAACCAGTGGGCTGACGCGTAAGCAGGTGGCTGACGATCTGGGTGTTGGCATGTCGACGTTGAACAAATGGATCACTGCACACCGAGACACAGACGTGGTTTCCAAAGAGGATTTGAGCCTGGCTCAAGAGAATGATCGACTTCGACGGGAGAACCGGCTCCTGAAGGAGGAGAGGGAGATCTTAAAAAAAGCCACCCAGTTCTTTGCGGGCCTAAAGCAATGAGATTTAGGTTTGTCGAAGAACACAGGGGCAGCTTTCCAGCCGCCCGGTTGTGCGAGGTCGTCGGTGTCAGCGCACGCGGGTTACGCGCATTCCGCAGTCGCCCAGCCAGTCGTAGGCAGCGATCTGATCTGGTCACGCTGGCTCATATCAAAGAGCAGTCGCGGCTTAGTTTGGGGAGCTATGGCCGCCCACGAATGACCGAAGAGTTGAAGGAGATCGGTTTGAACGTGGGCCACCGTCGTGTTGGCAGGTTGATGCGCCAGAACGGGATATCTGTTGTCAGAACACGCAAACACAAGGTCACGACAGACAGTGACCACAAGTTCAATATCGCGCCGAACTTGCTGGATCGAAACTTCTCAGCTGACCTGCCAAATCAAAAGTGGGCGGGGGATATCAGCTATGTCTGGACCCGCGAAGGCTGGCTGTATCTGGCCGTGATCCTCGATCTGCATTCAAGGCGTGTTATCGGCTGGGCCGTGAGCAATCGGATGAAACGCGACTTGGCGATCCGGGCGTTGAATATGGCCATCGCGTTCCGGCAGCCGCCCAAAGGCTGCATCCATCATACGGATCGCGGGTCGCAATATTGTTCCCATGACTACCAGAAAATCCTGCGCCAGAACGGCTTCAAAGTATCGATGAGCGGTAAGGGTAATTGTTACGACAACGCCGCCGTCGAGACGTTCTTCAAGACCATCAAAGCTGAACTGATCTGGCGGCATCCTTGGGAGACCCGTCGGAAGGCTGAAATGGCGATCTTCGAATACATAAACGGGTTCTACAATCCACGCCGCCGTCACTCAGCACTGGGCTGGAAAAGCCCTGTCGCCTTCGAACGAAAGGTGGCTTAAACGAGCACTTGGGGCGGCACTAAAACGCGACAGGTCCAGTTACATCTGAGTTTCTGCAGGAAAGGATGAAGGCATGTGAAGGAACTCGGCATCATTCTGCGGAACAAAACGCTAGCATCGCTGATGCATTCCTCGATGAGATAGCGAGGTTCAAAGTTGGAACGGCTGTCGAGGTCGTCTCGTCGTCAGACGTGTTACAACTCAAGAAACTCGGAACCTAACTTATCCCTGTATCGTTTTCTGCGGTTTTTGATTTGTGCACTCTGGGCTCACAGCCGCCGTTCTCCGCACCAGCACGCCAACACGGTACTGAGGCAATTAGTCAAGGTCGGCAGAGCGGACGAAGCTGCCGTCTTGCTCGCTGCCGTGCTAAGATCTCCTGACACGGAACTTTCCGAAGGCGCAAAAATGGAAACATCACTCGGGCGGTTGGTGATATACACAAGCAAGATCGATCAGATGGTGCAATTTTACGCCAAGCACTTTGGTTTCTCTGTGTTGCGGACTGAAGGCGATCGCATCGTTGAGTTAAGGGCGCAAACCTCAGGTATATCATTGCTTTTGCATCCAGCAGCGGCCAAGCAGAAAGAAGGGCAGGTTTTGGTGAAGCTCGTTTTCGACGTTGAGAACGTAGCGGCTTTTTGCGAAGTTGCTAAGGGTGACGGGCTTGATTTTGGCAAGATCCACAAGGCTGGCGGATATGAATTTGCCAATGCCAAAGACCCGTCTAGGAACTCGATTCAGGTGTCGAGCCGCGCGTTCCGAAAGTGACGATTTGGGCTCACTGCCGACATTGAGGGCAAAAAGCCACGTTTGACAGCTTGAATGTCCGGTTCTGGGAAGTCGAGACGCGATTTTTGCATGTGCGGCAACGAGAGCCAGCCTCCCTTCGCAACGGTCACTTTGGGCTGACAGCAGTCATCTACGGTTCTTGAAGGTTCGCATGACAATCACGGCGCATGGGCAACGGCGGCTATGCGCAGAAAGCAGACTTTGCAAAGTCTGCCCTTCGCCCTGGACACACAGCCATCTACCGCTGCGACGCCGCGTGAGACGCAGTAACTTGTGAGAGGTGCAGCGAAGGTTGGTAGGCCGCGGTGCGGACAAAGCGTGCACTCGACGGGCTTTCGCCAACATCGAAATCAGGTTGAAACGAAACTCGAAATATCACGTCAGTTTCCGAAAACGTTTCTGTTCGATAGAAAAATTACACAGATGTTCCAAACCTCGAAAAAGCCTTGGAGCTTAGCGCCTGAAAATAAGGCGCGTTTTTACCTTTCCTGCTTTACCATTATCCGTTCTAGAGGTTGAGGTCTGCACCGCCAAGCCTGTGCTGATAGGACACAGAACAGCGATAGGAAACAGACTTCGCAACTGGAAAAAGCACTCCCATTCGTGACCTCTGGTACCTCCTAGGGAAGGTCAGAATCCTACCCCTTTCGCGTTTTCTCTAGCAAAACCGAGCTTTTTCGTGACCTGCCCCCCGAGGCTCCCGCGTTCATAACGAGAGTTTGCGGGTTCGGATTTCATATTCCTCGGTTTCGGTTTGGGCAAGCGCGTCGGGCGCGGAGCCTTCAAATTTCTCAAGCGCTCGACGCGCTTCTACGGGTGTTTGGTTCGCAAGAGATGAGTGCGGCCTGACGTTGTTGTAGTCGTAACGCCAGAGCGCCAGTTTTCGGCGGGCATCCTCCAGGCTGTCGAACATCTCCTCGTTCAGCAGCTCGTCGCGCAAACTGCCATTGAAGCTTTCGATAAAGGCATTCTGCTGCGGCTTGCCCGGGTCGATGTAATGCCAGTCCACGCCATTGTCGTTGGCCCATTTCAGGATCGCCCGACTGGTGAACTCCGTCCCATTGTCACTGACAATGCTGGCGGGTTTCCCATAGATGCGGACAAGGGCATCTAACTCCCGGGCGACGCGCGCCCCTGAGATGCCGGTGTCGGCCATCAGGCACAGGTTCTCACGGCAGCAATCATCGTTCACAGCCAGAATGCGGAACCTGCGCGATGCCCCGAACGTGTCGGACAAGAAGTCCAGCGACCAGCGCTCACCAGGCTTGAGGGCCTCAGGCATCGGTGTTCGTGACCCACGGGCCCGTTTGCGGCCCCGTCGTCGCCTGACGCCAAGCTTTTCCTCCGTATAGAGTCGATACAGCTTCTTGTGATTCATGATCATTCCCTTGCGTTCCAACATCACGCCGATCCGCCGGTAGCCAAATCGGCGGCGCGTGTTCGCAATAGCCTTCATCTCCTTGCGGATCTCGGGATTGTCCGGCGGACGGTCGCGCCTGACAGTTTTGGGATCGACACCAACAAGACGGCAGACCCGGCGCTGCGAGATGTCGTGTTCCCGCATTGCACGGAGCGCTGCCGCTCGTCGCT
>NZ_CH902583.1:569675-992941 GCF_000152965.1 Roseobacter sp. MED193
TGGGGGGGCGTCTGGCTGGGCGACGCCTTGGCATTTTGGGGATGGGCCAGATTGGCCAGGCCGTGGCGGGACGGGCCCGCGCCTCTGGGATGCAGATCCACTACAACAATCGATGCCGGTTACGCCCCGAAATTGAGGCTGATGTGGAGGCCACCTATTGGGAGAGCCTTGATCAGATGGTGGCCCGGATGGATGTGATCTCAGTCAATTGCCCTTCAACACTTTCGACGTTCCATTTGCTGAATGCAAGCCGGTTGAAATTGATGAAACCCTCGGCGGTGGTGGTGAATACCTGGTTTGGGAAAAGACTTTAGTCTTTTCGCCCCCTTTTTGGGATCAGATGCGACCTATAAGCCCCTTACTGCGCAAGGCTCGGCAGGTAGAGCACAATGGACGGGAAAGCCACCAAGAGCGCAATGGTCACACCATCCGCGATGAAGAAGGGCATCACGCCGCGGAACACATCCTGCACGCTCAGATCATCGCGCACCCCAGCCACAACAAAACAATTGAGACCGATGGGCGGGGTGATCAGGCAGAACTCGGCCATTTTCACCACCAGAATGCCAAACCAGATCGCACACATCGGCCCCGACATGCCAAAGGCACTGTCGGCAGCGGCAACGCTTTCGCCGCCGTTCAAGGCCATTACTGCCGGGTAGACCACCGGCAGGGTCAGCAAGAGCATGCCAATGGCATCCATGAACATCCCCAGCACCGCATAGGCCAGCAGGATACAGACAAGAATGACCATCGGCGACATCTCGAGGCTGGTGATCCAGTCAGAGAAGGCGCCGGGCAGATCTGCAAAGCCTAAGAAGCGCACATAGATCAACACGCCCCAGATGATTGTAAAGATCATCACAGTCAATTTCGCGGTTTCCAGCAGAGCCGATTTGAACTCGCCCCAGCGCATGCCGCGCCACAGCGCCATACAGAAGACCACAAAGGCCCCCAAAGCACCGCCCTCGGTTGGGGTGCCCCAGGCATCGCCGCCAAAGGGGTTGTAGACAAAGCAGATGATGATCACGACGACAAAGACAATTGGCAGCGCGCCGGGCAGTGATTCAAAACGCTGGCGCCAGGTAAAGCCCTTGACCGGTGGACCGACGTTTTTGAAAACGAGGGCAATGCCGACGATCAACAGAACATAGACCACAGCACTAAAGGCACCGGGAATAAAGCCCGCCAGCAAGAGCTTGCCCACGTCCTGTTCCACAATGATCGCATAGATCACCAAAATGGCCGAGGGCGGGATCAGCGAGGCCAAGGTGCCTGCCGCCGCCACCACACCGGCGGCAAAGCGTTTGTTATAGCCAATCGCCAGCATCTCGGGGATGGCGATACGGGCAAAAACGGCCGAGGTCGCCACGGAGGCCCCGGAAACGGCGGCAAAGCCGGCGGTGGCAAACACGGTTGAAACCGCAAGCCCCCCAGGCAGCCAGGCAATCCAGCGTTTGGCGGCCTCGAATAGGGCGCGGGTGAGACCGGCGTAATAGGCCAGATAGCCGATCAGAATAAAGGTCGGAATCAGGCTCAGCGCCTGACTGGAGACCTTGGAATGCGGCACTTGCCCGGCAATTTTGACCGACACGGTGAGCGCCTTGCCAAATTTGTCGGGGCTATAGCCGAACTTGGCCCAGAAGATCCAGACCAGCCCAACAAGACCGGCGAGGCCGGCGGCAAAGGCCACCCGCATGCCGACGACAACCAGCACCAGCAAAAAGCTCGTGACCCAGAGGCCAATTTCAATTGGTTCCATGCCCGTTACCCCTGCCCGCCGATGGCGTCATTGTCGTGACCGCTTAATGCTTCTGCCTCTGCTGCCGCCTGCTCGGCCGCGTCTTGGATCAGTGGCACCGCAACCGGAGCCTCCAGCCCCAGCACCATTGCCCGTCCATACCCCCAGGCCTGCAGCAAGAGCCGCAGACATAGGACAGAAAACGCCACTGGCGCCAACAGTTTTGCCGGCCAGATCGGCAGGCCGATATCGATGGAGCTATCCCGGCTCCACAGTGGCGCTGCAAAATCGAAAGAGCGGGTAAAATGCGACCAACTGCCCCAGACCAGGGCCAGCATCAGCACCAGGATCAACAGCACCGAGAGCAACTCGAACAACCAAAGTGCGCGCCCCTTGAGCGCGCCGATGACAATATCCATACGAATATGGCTACCATCGCGCTGCACATAGGCGATCCCCATAAAGGCAATCAGGGGCATGGCTTGTTCAATCCAGTCAACATAGCCAGGCAGCGGCGCATTCATCGCGTTGCGGCCCCCAACGGACACAACAGCCAGCAACATAAGAGAAAAGACAGCCAACCCGCTGACGAGCGCAAGCAGCTGCTCCAGCTTTAGCAATTTGCGGTCAAGACGGCTAATCAAGCTGCCATCTTCCAGCACCGCGGCGTTTCCCGCCATGGGGCCCACCTTTCGTTAGAGAGTTCCAGAACATAAAAATCGGGGCCGAGAGATGTCTCTCAGCCCCGATCCTGTAAAACGCGGCTTAGTTGCCTGCGCGGGTGTCTTCCAGTGTTTTCATCACCAGATCATAGAGCTCTTGACCAGGAATGCCCTGTGCTTCCATGTCTTTGATCCACTGTTCACGGATCGGGTCAGCCGCTGTGGCGCGGAAGGCAGCCAGTTCGGCCTCAGGCAGCATGACCTTGGTCACGCCCTTTTCTTCCAGCACAGTGTCCCATTTGGCGAGCAGCGCACCGTAATTGGCCAGGTAGTGATCAATCGCCTCGTCTACCGAGCTGTCCAGGGCACTACGCTCTGCGTCGGACAGGGCATCATAGGCATCGGTGTTAACCACAACTGGGCAGTTCACGGTTCCTGGGTTCAGGTTGGCGGTCCACCACTCAGCGCGGTTGATGGTGCCAAATGCCAGATGGGCGTGCTGGGCAAAGGCGACGGTGTCCACAACACCTGATTCCATCGCGTTATAGGCCTCGGTCGCCGTCACGGATGTTGGCACGGCGCCCACAGCAGAGAAGGCTTTGCCGATACCGCCGGTGGCACGGACACGCATGTCTTTGAACTCGGCAACCGCATCGCGAGGCTCGCCGGTGCCAACAATGTTATACTGTGGCATCGGCGAGGTCATCAGCAGCTTAGCATTCCAGCGCGCCAGATCCTTTTGCGCCGCCTCATGGCCATAGACAGCATGGCTGACGGCAACCTCTTCTTCCAGAGTGTTCACGCCCAGGAACGGCAGTTCCAGCACGGTGATCGAAGGGTTCTTATCCCGGTGGTAGCCCGCACAGAACTGCGCCATTTCAAAGGCACCAATAGAGATGCCATCCAGGTTTTCTTTGTTCTTGGAGAGACCACCATAGCTGATGTTCAGGGTGAATTCACCGTTGGTTTTGGCGCTCACCAGCTCAGCCAGTTTTTCAACATGTTCGGTAAAGGCGCGGCGCTTGCCCCAGACCGATACATTCCATTCAGTCGCGGCAGCTTCCCCAACCAGAGCAAAACCAGCAGCAGCCGCAACAGCGGCAGTCAAAATCGTCTTCATTCTGTACTTCTCCCATGATGCGCCTGTCCCTGTCTCCTGCCCGAAAGGGCGAGGGCCCAGCAAGCGCTTGGGCGATAGGCTAACCGCAAGAAACATCTATGCCAAGCCCACACAACGGCAGTGATGAAGAGTTTACATCTCATGCGCGCGGGAGGATGAGGCCGTAACAAAATTGCGCAAACCAGCCATCAACTGGGCTTGATTCAGCCCTAAACGCACAAAATGCCGCAGGTAAAGATCGGCAAGACACCAGCTTTGGGTCAAATTCAGCAGCTGTTTTACGACCCTTTACAGAATTCCCTCCGACGGGGCGTTGACTCCTAATGCTTATAATCAAAAGGGATTTCAGATGCAGATACGTCAAAAATTTTCATTTACCATCTCGAAAAAGGAAATTCATTTACAAGCAAATCGTTATTTTCCCGTATCTTATTCACTTATTTTCCACTCTCCCTATGATCACCGCTAGGGAAGGAAACGGTTTGACAGTCGCGCCTAGCAGTTGTGGTGTCGAACCGACGAAATATCTGGGAGGAGAATAGCATGTCACCGCAGCCCGAAGGTCAGGCCCACGCGCCATCCGAGGAAACCGTTGCCCGCGCCCATGTGGACAGTGCAAAGTATGAGGAAATGTATGCCGCCTCGCTGAACGATCCAGAAGCCTTTTGGGCGGAGCACGGCAAACGGATCGACTGGATCAAACCCTTCACCACTGTGAAGGATGTGAATTACAACTTTGGCGAAGTCTCGATCAACTGGTTTTCTGACGGCACCCTGAACGTCTCGGCCAACTGCATTGACCGCCATCTGGACACCCGTGGCGACCAGACCGCGATCATCTTTGAACCCGATGATCCAAATGAGGCCGCGCAGCATATCACCTATAAGGAGCTGCACCGCCGCACCTGCCGCATGGCCAATATTTTGGAAACCATGGGCGTGCGCAAAGGCGACCGGGTTGTAATCTATCTCCCGATGATCCCCGAGGCGGCATATGCAATGCTGGCCTGTGCCCGCATCGGCGCAATTCATTCTATTGTATTTGCCGGTTTCAGTCCCGATGCCCTGGCGGCCCGCGTCAACGGTTCCGACGCCAAGGTGGTGATCACCGCCGATGAAGCCCCCCGTGGTGGCCGCAAAACTCCGCTGAAATCCAACGCAGACGCCGCCCTCTTGCATTGCAAGGACACGGTGAAATGCTTGGTGGTCAAACGCACTGGCGGCCAGACCACCTGGGTCGCTGATCGCGACTATGACTATAACGAGATGGCGCTGGAAGCGAACGACTACTGCAAACCCGCAGAGATGAACGCCGAAGACCCGCTCTTTGTGCTCTACACTTCCGGCTCGACAGGCCAGCCCAAAGGTGTCGTTCATACCTCCGGGGGCTATCTCGCCTATGCGGCGATGACCCATGAAATCACTTTTGATTACCATGATGGCGATATCTACTGGTGTACCGCTGACGTGGGCTGGGTCACCGGCCACAGCTATATCGTCTACGGCCCACTAGCCAATGGTGCCACCACCTTGATGTTCGAGGGCGTACCAACCTATCCAGACGCCAGCCGGTTCTGGCAGGTCTGTGAAAAGCACAAGGTCAACCAGTTCTACACTGCTCCCACTGCGCTGCGCGCTTTGATGGGTCAGGGCAACGAGTGGGTCGAGAAATGTGATCTCTCCTCGCTGCGCCTGCTGGGCACTGTGGGGGAACCAATCAACCCCGAGGCCTGGAACTGGTACAACGATGTTGTCGGCGGTGGCCGCTGCCCGATCGTTGACACCTGGTGGCAGACCGAAACCGGTGGCCATCTGATGACCCCCCTGCCTGGTGCCCATGCCACCAAGCCCGGCTCGGCGATGAAGCCCTTCTTTGGCATCCAGCCAGTCGTGCTGGATCCGCAGTCCGGCGAAGAGATCTCTGGCAATGGTGTCGAGGGTGTTCTCTGCATCAAGGACAGCTGGCCAGGCCAGATGCGCACCGTCTGGGGCGATCATGAGCGCTTCCAGAAGACCTATTTCTCTGATTACAAAGGCTACTACTTTACCGGTGACGGGTGCCGACGTGACGAGGATGGAGACTACTGGATCACCGGTCGCGTCGATGATGTGATCAATGTCTCTGGTCACCGGATGGGCACCGCCGAGGTCGAAAGCGCCCTGGTCGCCCATGCCGCAGTCGCCGAGGCCGCCGTGGTAGGCTACCCCCATGACATCAAGGGCCAGGGCATCTATTGCTATGTCACCCTGATGAACGACCGCGAGCCGTCAGATGAGCTGCTGAAAGAGCTGCGCACCTGGGTGCGTACCGAGATCGGCCCGATCGCCAGCCCCGACGTGATCCAATGGGCCCCCGGCCTGCCTAAGACCCGCTCAGGCAAGATCATGCGCCGCATCCTGCGCAAGATCGCAGAGAACGACTTTGGCGCATTGGGCGACACCTCGACCCTGGCGGATCCATCGGTGGTCGATGATCTGATCGCCAACCGGGCAAACAAGGGATAAATTCGCATGACAACTGATGTAATGACCCGCCCTGCTGTTTTGATCCTTCTCGGCCCTCCTGGCGCCGGGAAGGGCACCCAAGCCCGTGTTCTGGAAGAGAGGTTTGGCCTGGTCCAGCTCTCCACCGGGGATCTTCTGCGCGCTGCCGTGGCCGCTGGCACCGAGGCTGGCAAGGCTGCCAAGGCGGTAATGGAATCCGGTGGCTTGGTCTCGGATGAGATCGTCATCAATATCCTGCGCGACCGTCTGGCAGAACCCGACTGTGCAAAGGGAGTCATCCTGGATGGCTTTCCGCGAACAACCGTGCAGGCCGAAGCGCTGGATGTTTTGCTGGCTGAGACCGGCCAGAAGATCAACGCCGCCGTCAGTCTGGAAGTCGACGACAGCGCCATGGTGGCGCGTGTCTCTGGTCGCTACACCTGCGGCGGCTGTGGCGAGGGCTACCACGATAGCTTCAAGCAGCCCGCTGTGGCCGGTACCTGTGATAAATGCGGCAGCGAAAACATGACCCGCCGCGCCGACGACAATGCCGAAACCGTCGCCAGCCGTCTGGCGGCCTATCATGAACAGACAGCGCCGCTCATTGCCTATTACGACGGCAAAGGCGTGTTGAAAAAAATTGATGCCATGGGAGAGATCGAAGCAATCTCCGGCGGCTTGGCCAAGATCGTAACCGAAGCCACCGCGTAACACCTAGAATTTCCAGGGGGTTGGCCTGCTCAGCCGATCCCCACACCACAAACCGGAAAATCCGACGATCTCTGCTGACCCTCGGGCCAGCATATTGGCGGAGCCATGTCCGACACCCTGTTTTTCCAAACAGTGGCGCGGGCAAACAGAGAGCGTTTGCCTGATTGACCCCCCAATCAGGTCCTGGAGGAAGAAGGAGAAGCCGCCATGGCGGATCAAACAACAAAAGCTGCACAGACAGCCGAGGCCGATAAGGGCTATTGGCAGGCCAATGTGCGGATCATTCTTGTCAGCCTGGTGATCTGGGCTGTCGTTTCATTTGGTTTCGGCATCCTGCTGCGCCCAATGCTGTCTGGCATTGCCGTTGGTGGCACTGATCTGGGCTTTTGGTTTGCCCAGCAGGGATCGATCCTGGTCTTTTTGGGTCTGATCTTTTTCTACGCCTGGCGGATGAACCGTCTCGACCGTGAATTCGGCGTTGAGGAGGAGTAAACAATGGATCAGTTTACCATCAACCTGCTGTTTGTAGGCGCGTCTTTTGCGCTCTATATCGGCATCGCAATCTGGGCACGCGCGGGCTCCACATCAGAATTCTACGCTGCGGGTCGTGGCGTGCACCCCGTCACCAACGGTATGGCAACGGCGGCCGACTGGATGTCTGCGGCCTCGTTCATTTCGATGGCCGGCCTTATCGCCTTTACCGGCTATGATAACTCTTCCTTCCTGATGGGCTGGACCGGCGGCTATGTGCTTCTGGCGCTACTGCTCGCGCCTTACTTGCGCAAGTTCGGCAAGTTTACCGTCTCCGAGTTCATCGGCGACCGGTTTTACAGCCCTACCGCACGCATCGTGGCAGTGATCTGTCTAATCGTGGCCTCAACCACCTACGTGATTGGTCAGATGACTGGCGTTGGCGTAGCCTTTGGCCGCTTTCTCGAAGTCTCCAACACTGCGGGTCTGTTGATCGGCGCCTGTGTTGTGTTCGCCTACGCGGTGTTCGGCGGCATGAAGGGTGTGACCTATACCCAGGTTGCCCAATATGTCGTGCTGATCATGGCCTACACAATTCCGGCCATCTTTATCTCACTGCAGCTGACCGGCAATCCAATCCCGGCGCTGGGTCTCTTTGGTGATCACGTGGCCTCGGGTGAGCCTTTGCTGCAAAAGCTGGACGCCATCGTCGCCGAGCTGGGCTTTAACGAATATACCGCCCATCATGCTGATACCTTCAACATGGTGCTGTTCACCCTGTCTTTGATGATCGGCACCGCTGGATTGCCCCATGTTATCATGCGCTTCTTCACCGTTCCCAAAGTGTCGGATGCGCGTTGGTCGGCTGGTTGGGCGCTGGTGTTTATTGCGCTGCTGTATCTCACCGCCCCTGCTGTTGGCGCCATGGCACGTCTGAACATCACCGACATGATGTGGCCGAATGGTACGGATTCACAGGCGGTTTCTGTCGAGCAGATCGAAAACGATGCCCGCTATGACTGGATGGCGACCTGGGAAAAAACCGGACTCTTGGCTTGGGAAGACAAGAACGGCGACGGCCACATCCAGTATTACAACGACAAGAACGCGGATATGCAAGCCAAAGCGGCTGAAATGGGCTGGGAAGGCAACGAGCTGACCAAGTTCAACCGGGATATCCTAGTTCTGGCCAACCCTGAAATCGCCAACCTGCCTTCTTGGGTAATTGGTCTGGTGGCCGCTGGTGGTCTGGCAGCGGCGCTGTCAACGGCGGCGGGTCTGTTGCTGGCGATCTCCTCGGCTGTGTCGCACGATCTGATCAAGGGCTCGATCAACCCGCAGATCTCGGAAAAAGGCGAGCTGTTGTCGGCCCGTATTGCCATGGCGGTTGCCATTGCGGTTGCCACCTACCTGGGTCTCAACCCTCCCGGCTTTGCAGCGCAGACCGTGGCCCTGGCCTTTGGCCTCGCGGCGGCCTCGATCTTCCCGGCGCTGATGATGGGGATCTTCTCCAAGAAGATCAACAACACCGGTGCTGTCGCAGGTATGCTGGCTGGTCTGGGTGTCACCCTGATCTACATCTTCCTGCATAAGGGCTGGCTGTTCATTCCCGGCACCAATTCCTTTACCGATGCCGACCCACTGCTGGGTACAATCAAGTCGACCTCCTTTGGTGCCATTGGCGCTGCGGTCAACTTTGCAGTTGCCTATGTTGTGGCCGGTATGACCAAGGAAACCCCGCAGGAGATCAAAGATCTGGTCGAAAGCGTGCGCATCCCCCGTGGTGCTGGTGCAGCACAGGATCACTGATCCCCCACTGGACGGGCCACTCTCCCTGAGGCTCCCCCCTCATGGTCCGTCCTTTTTTTCTCCTCATGCCCGCCCTGGTTTCGGCCCGGGCGGGCATCCCCACTCTTTGCAAGTTGCCTCTTTTCAGAAAGGTGCTTTGATGCCGATTACTGAGACCGATCTGATCCGTTTTCTGACCTCTGTTCATCCCTATGACAGTCTGGAGCTCGCCACGCTGCACGACTTGGCGCCAAAATTTCAAGTTCTGTCTGTCAAATCCGGAGACAGCATCTATGAGCTTGGCACCGATCTCGCCGGGCTGTACCTGGTCCACCACGGAGAGGTAGAGGTCTTTGACGACAACGGCATGGCGATCTCGATCCTGGGGCCACGGAACTCCTTTGGCGAACGCGGGCTGACACGCGGAGGCCGCGCAGCAACATCGGCGCGGGCCAGCATGGCTACCGTGCTCTTGCTCCTGCCCCGACTGGATTTTGACGCCCTGATGCAGGCGGAGCCTGCGGTCAAACGGTTCTTTGATCGCCGTCGCCCGGAAACACCCATTCAAAATGGTCTGACCACAACCCGCGCTGAAAGCTTCATGGCAGCGCCGCCCGTGACCTGTTCTCCGGGCCTCACCTGCCAGGGGGCGGCGCAACTGATGCGCCAACATCATATCTCATGTGTCTGTATCAGCGATGGCGACGAGCTACTTGGAATTCTGACCACGCGTGATCTAACGGAAAAACTGCTGGCCGAGGGTCTGCCCATTTCGACCCCGGTGTCGCAGGTCATGACCAAAGATCCGCGCAGCCTGCCGCCTTCGGCCATTGGGTCTGACGTGTTGCACGCGATGATGGAACATCATATCGGCCATATTCCAGTGGTACAGAACCAGCAATTGGTCGGGATTATCACCCAGACCGACCTGACCCGATTTCAGGCAGTCAGCTCTGCCGAGTTGGTCTCCAGCATCGCTCGCGCCATGAGCGCCGAGGATATGGCCAGGGTCACCGCTGAAATACCGCGGCTTTTGGTGCAACTGGTCGCAGGCGGCAACCGGCATGAGGTGGTAACCCGTTTGATCACCGATATCGCCGATACCGTAACCAGACGGCTGCTCACCCTGGCCGAACGCAGGCTTGGCCCTGCCCCGGTGCCCTATCTCTGGCTCGCTTGTGGCAGCCAGGGACGTCAGGAGCAGACCGGGGTCTCGGACCAGGACAACTGCCTGATCCTGTCAGACGCGGCAACAAACGCGCATGACGGCTATTTTTCCGCCCTAGCGGAATTTGTCTGTGACGGGCTGAACACCTGCGGCTACGTCTATTGCCCGGGCGACATGATGGCGACCAATCCACGCTGGCGCCAGCCCCTGCGCATCTGGCGCGATTACTTTGGCGGCTGGATCACCAAACCGGGCCCCGAAGCGCAAATGCTGGCCTCGGTCATGTTCGATCTGCGCCCCATCGGCGGCGATGTGAGCCTGTTTGAAGGGCTGCAAGCGCAAGTATTAGCCGCGGCCAGCGCCAATTCGATCTTTGTGGCCCATTTGACTTCAAACGCATTGAAACACACGCCGCCGCTGGGGCTTTTGCGCAGCTTTGCCACCATCCGCTCTGGCGAGCACCGCAACACCCTGGACATGAAACACAATGGCGTGGTGCCTGTGACCGATCTGGGGCGTATCTATGCGCTGCAGGGCAAAATCTCTGCCGTGAACACCCGTGCCCGCCTGGAAGCTGGCGCCGCCTTGGGGGTGATCAGCAGCAGCGGCGCCCGCGACCTGCTGGATGCCTATGACCTGATTGCTCAGACCCGGCTAGAACATCAGGCGGATCTGGTGCGCAAGGGACAGGCACCGGACAACTATTTGGCCCCGTCCGATTTGTCCGACTTTGAGCGAAGTCATCTGCGCGATGCTTTTGTCGTGGTAAAAACAATGCAATCGGCGCTGGGGCACGGTAAGGGCATGTTGGGATAACGCATCGCTTGGGGCTATTGTCGAAGCCTCCGGCGGGAATATTTTTGGAAAGATGATAAGCCCAGGGTGACACAACACCCGGGCAGTCTTGGGGGAAAGATGTTTCTGGAACTGATCGCTGTGATTTTTGCCGGTTTTGCTGTTGCCGGGGTGGTGATGCTGCTCAACAGTGCCATTGGTTCCCGCCTGCCGCGCTGGCTGGCGCCTGTGGCGGCAGGCCTGGCGATGATCGGCGTCACAATTGCCTCAGAGTACAGCTGGTACAGCCGCACTGAGGCCAATCTGCCCGAAGGGCTGGTGGTGGCCGAGGTGGTGGAGAGCCGCAAGCTTTATCGCCCCTGGACCTTTCTGGTGCCTCTGAACGAACGCTTTGTTGCGGTGGATATGGCCACCCTGCGCAATCATCCCGAACAACCCGACCGCCATCTGGCGGAGGTCTTCTTTTTTGGCCGCTGGGCCCCCATCAGCCAGCTAAGCGTCCTGGCGGATTGCGGCGATTGGCGTCGTGCGGTGGTCGAGGCAGAGACCGAATTTTCCCAGGACGGCGAGATTGCCGGAGCGAACTGGGTCTCTCCGCCGCGCGACGATACGCTGTTGACAACCATCTGTGGAGGCTGACCCATGTTGACCCATCTGAGCCTTCGTCTGCGGATCTTTTTGTTTTTTTGCCTGCTGGCCCTAGGCGCGATCGCGGTGAGCCTGGGAAGTCTGTGGCTGAGCTATCACCGCGCCGCGACACCTGCCTTGATGGATCCCTTTGTTTTTGCGGGCCTGCTGGGAACCTTTGCAATTCTGGGGCTCTGCGCCGGGATCTGGCTGTTGTTCGACGAAAATGTTGCCAAGCCCATTGAGGCCCTGGCAGTAGAGATGCGGCTGCGCGCCCATGGAGGCGTATCACGCGGGATTGACGCGAAAACCGCCCGCTATCTAGGGGACCTGGCTCCTGCGGCAGCCGGGTTAGCCGGGCAGCTTGGCGACACCACACTGCTCACTGCGCGCAGTATTGCCGAGGAAACAGCCCGGCTGGAAGAAGACAAACGCCAGCTGACCACCCTGCTGAGCGAGCTCCCTGTGGCGACAGTCATGCTGGGGGCGGATCACCGTATCGTTTTGTATGACGCTCAGGCCGCCGGGGTTCTGGCGCAGATCGCCCACCCACGCCTCAATGCCTGCCTGTTTGACTATCTGGATCAGATCGCACTGGAGGCCGCCTATGATCACATGGTCAAAACTGGCAAAGACGTGCAGGCCCAGGTTGCTGGCAGGGATGAAACCCAGAGTTATACCGTCACTCTTAAACCCCTGGGTCCAGGCGAGGGATATGTGCTGATCTTTGATGCGGCCCTTGCCAAAATTGCACCAGAGGCGGCGCGGCCCCTGGTCTATGATTTTGACCTCCTGAATCGCGCGCCCCAGGACATTGGCGATCAACCGTTGAACCAGCTGTGTTTTGCGGTGTTTGACACCGAAACCACAGGACTATTGCCGCACAAGGATGACATCGTACAAATCGGTGCTGTCAGGGTTTTGAATGGTCGACTGATAGAGGGCGAAGAATTGAACACGCTGGTCGATCCAGGGCGCCCTATCCCTGAGGCCTCGACCCGCGTTCATGGGGTGAGCACCGCCATGGTGCAGGGGGCACCAGATATCGCAGAGGCTGCGGCAGAGTTTCACCTTTTTGCCACGGATGCGGTGATTGTCGCCCATAACGCCCCCTTTGACATGGCCTTTCTGCGTCGCCACGCCAAGGCAAGCGGGCTGGCCTGGGATCATCCGATCCTGGACACGGTATTGCTCAGCGCGGTTCTGTTTGGGGCCTCAGTACCCCATACATTGGATGCGCTCTGTGAACGGCTGGACATCACCATTCCCCCTGCGCTGCGCCACACCGCCCTGGGAGACGCCCAGGCAACAGCCTGCGCCCTGGTGCAAATGATCCCCATGTTGCAGGCCCGCGGCTTTAACAGCCTCTTGCAGGTCATTGAGCAGACTCAGCGCCATGGGCGGCTCTTGGAAGACCTCAATCCAGTGGACAATCATGGCAGCACATGGCAGGCAGGCAAAAAGACCTGAAGCGAGGCCGCAATGCCAGAAACCAGTTTTATTCCCGGCGCTGATACGGCTCGGGCCTATCGGGATGCCCTGGGGTGTTTTGCCACTGGCGTTACAGTTGTAACGACCCTGACAGAGAGCGGCCCGCTGGCGATTACAGTCAATAGCTTCACATCTGTCTCGCTTGAGCCGCCTTTGTTGCTCTGGTGTCCTGCAGGCAATTCTCTGCGCCACGATGCCTTTGTCGCGGCTGAGCGTTTTGCCATTCATGTGCTTGCTGAAGACCAGCTTGAGCAAGCTGAGCATTTCGCCCGTAATGGTGAAGGTTTCACCCAGGAAAACTGGCGCAAGAGCCGGGCTGGCACCCCTGCCCTGTCCGGCAGCATCGCGCGGTTTGAATGCCAGAAATTTGCAGCCCACCCCGCCGGAGATCACACAATCATTCTAGGTCAAGTGACCCAAGTGACCACCCGACCTGGCAAAGGACTGATCTTTAAACGCGGACAATACGGCGGCTTCCTAGAACAAATCTAGGCCTACCCGGTTTTGATCGAGACGCGAGACATCAACAAAAAACCCGCCAAACCAAACGGTTTGGCGGGTTTTTTGTTGATGTTAAATCTCAGGGCCATTCACAGCCCAAAGCACCAAAGCGTTACTTCAAAGCCGCATCAGTGATGACATGGGTCCAGGCGCCTTCAGGCATTTTGGTGATAACCGGTGAAGAGCCACCTTCGAGCAGGGTCTGAACCGTGCGCTCGTAGTCCGCAGGGTCAAGTGCCCCGTTGCTGCCTGCCGTCAGCTTGGCAACTTCGCGCATCATGCGCTGCTGGTGCACTTCGGTCTGCGCGCCAGACGCATCGTTTTCCAAAATGATTTCCGCTGCTTCATCAGGATTGGCTTCGGCATATTTCCAGCCCTGCATAGAGGCGCGCACAAAACGTTCCATCTTGGAGACAAAGGCTGGATCGTCCAGGTTTTCTTCCAGAACATAAAGACCATCTTCCAGCGTGGCCACGCCCTGGTCCTCGTATTTGAAGGTGATCAGCTCATCTGCGGACACACCAGAATCGATCACCTGCCAATATTCATTGTAGGTCATGGTTGAAATACAATCAGCCTGGCGCTGCAACAGCGGATCCACGTTAAAGCCCTGCTTTAGAACCTCGACACCCATCTCGCCCTTGGCTTCAGTCGAGATCCCCAGTTTGCTCATCCAGCTCATGAAGGGGAACTCATTGCCAAAGAACCAAACACCCAGCGTACGGTTGGACAGGTCAGAAGGCTCGGCAATACCAGTGTCATTCCAGCAGGTCAGCTGCATGCCGGAGCTTTTGTAAGGCTGGGCGATATTGACCAAGGGCAGGCCCTTCTCGCGCGCCGCCAGGGCCGCAGGCATCCATTCAACCGTGACATCAGCGCCACCGCCTGCAATCACCTGGGTTGGGGCAATGTCCGGTCCCCCCGGCAAGATGGTGACATTCAGATCCTCAGCTTCGTAAAAGCCTTTGTCCAGTGCCACATAGTAGCCTGCGAACTGTGCCTGTGTCACCCATTTCAGCTGCAGTTTCACGTCATCCGCAGCCTGGGCCGCGCCGACAGAAGCAAGCGCCAGACCGGCGGCTGTCAAAATGTGTTTCATGAGATCGTTCTCCCGTTGGTTATGATGAAAGCTAGCGCGAATTTGACCCTTCGATCAAATATTATTCTTAAGTTTTTGTTAGGCTTTCTGCCCCGTCGCGTAGCAATTGGGCGCTATTTTCCGGTCGGTGACTGATTTTTCACCACTCATCTAGACCTAAAACCAGAGCGCCCTCTGGTCTTCCCCACCGCGCAGTTGATCCCCCGCGATGGGATGTTCATTTACCCGCGTTGCGAGGGATGCCAGAAGGTCAGGCTTTTCTCAATCAAGGCAATTGCCCCGTAGAAAAACGAACCCGCCAGGGCCGCCATCACGATCTCGGCCCAGACCATGTCCAGCGCCAGCTGCCCCACGCTGGTTGAGATCCGAAAGCCCATGCCCACGGTGGGGGAGCCAAAGAACTCAGCCACAATAGCCCCCACCAACGCCAGGGTGGTGGAAATCTTCAAGCCGTTAAAGATAAAGGGCAAAGCCGCAGGCAGACGCAGTTTGAAAAAGCTCTGCCAATAGCTGGCCGCATAGGTCTGCATCAGATCTCTCTGCATCGCAGAGGTCTCGCGCAGGCCTGCCACGGTATTGACCAGCATGGGAAAGAACACCATGACCACCACAACAGCTGCCTTGGACTGCCAGTCAAAACCAAACCACATCACCAGGATAGGCGCGGTTCCCACAATTGGCAGTGCCGCGACAAAGTTGCCGACGGGCAGCAAGCCACGGCGTAGGAAATCACTGCGATCCACCGCCACAGCCATCAGCAAGGCAGCCCCACAGCCCATCACATAGCCAGACAAGGCCCCTTTCAAAAAGGTCTGCGACAGATCCTTCCACAGGATTGGCAAGGAAGAGGCAAACCGCTCCACAATCAGGCTCGGCGCTGGCAGAATCACCATCGAGACCTGAAGCCCCCGCACCAGCAATTCCCAGACCACCAACACCGTAATCCCAAAGATCACCGGAACCAAAAGCTTCACAGCGCCCCTATCCGAATTGCTCCCATTGGCCAAGCGGCTGTTCAACCACCACCCGAAACTCCAAACCAGAGCGGCAAGTAATACCATCATCATCTGGTGTCTCCTTCGCCCCGTAGCGCCCACACAAACACGGGCCCTTCAGGCTTCATTTGGCCACGAATATCCCGGGGGAGCCGCGTTGCGGCGGGGGCAGCGCCCCCCTTGCTCAGTCCCATCATGACGCCATCCCCATCCGTTTCAGCACCAGTTTTTCGATCATCCCCAGCAGCGCCACCAACAGGCCCGCCAAAATCGCAGCAGCAAACAGCGCCGACCAGATCTGAACGGTTTGGCCATAATAGCTCCCTGCCAGTAGACGCGCGCCCAGTCCGGACACCGCGCCAGTCGGCAATTCGCCAACAATCGCCCCCAGCAATGAGGCCGCGATACCAATCTTCAAAGAGGTGAACAGATAGGGCATCGACGATGGGAGCCGCAGCTTCCAAAAGCCCTGGTTTGTATTGGCACTATAGGTCTTTAGCAGATCCAACTGCATCGCATCCGGGCTGCGCAGCCCCTTCACCATGCCAACCACCACGGGGAAAAAGCTCAAGTAAGCCGAGATAATCGCCTTGGGCAGGATCCCCTGCACCCCAATCGAGTAGAGAACCACGATGATCATCGGTGCGAGGGCGATGATCGGAATGGTCTGGCTGACGATGGCCCAGGGCATCACCGACATATCCATGACTTTTGAGTGTACAATGCCAACCGCCAGCAAGATCCCCAACCCTGTGCCGATGACAAAGCCCAAAAGGGTCGCGTTCAGCGTCACCTGTGCATGATAGACCAAGGAGCGTTTTGAGGTGACCTTCTTCATCACCGTGGTTTTCCACAGCTCGGTGATCACCTGATGCGGCGCTGGCAGGCGCGGGCGGTCCTGTTCCCAGGTCTGCGCAATGGCAAAGGTATTGCCAGCCACCAGCCCAAAAGTCCCCATGTCACGGCGCACTTTTGAGGTCGCAGGCATGACTTCAGCCCCGCCGCGTTCCGCAGCATCCAACACGCCTTTGATGTTCATGGGCACACAAGCGGCATACCAGATAGCCACGATCGCCGCTAGAACGGTGAGAACTGCAAGGAAACTACGCATTTTTTCGTTCCTTCGTGTTCTCTCGAATGAACATTCCCGCTCTAACAATCAACATCACCGAAACCAGGATTTGAAAAGCTCCAAACTTGGGAGAGCCACTATCTATGCTTTCCAAGCCAAGAACAATTTGGACCACTCCAGCAAAGAACATTGCAGCAATGCCTCCCCAATTCCACACACGACCGAGCCAATCTGAAGCTTTCGGATCTAGCTGCCAACGGGCGGAAGCTTTCCCTAATTCAGGCCTTTGATCAGTATTACCTTCACTCATCATCACCATGCCCTGCCCGCAGGCCCTCGCGGACGCGATGGGCGATGTCGATGAATTCCTGACTGTCACGAATATCCAGCGGGCGCTCGCGCGGTAGCGTGCTCTCGATCACATCGGTGATCCGGCCCGGGCGCGGTGACATCACCACGATCTTGGTCGACAGATAGACCGCCTCCGGGATCGAATGGGTGACAAAGCCGATGGTCTTATTGGTCCGCGCCCAAAGCTTGAGCAGCTGCTCATTCAGGTGATCGCGCACGATTTCATCCAGGGCCCCAAAGGGCTCATCCATCAACAGAATATCCGCATCAAAGGCCAAGGCGCGGGCAATACTGGCCCGCTGCTGCATGCCGCCTGAGAGCTGCCAGGGATACTTGCCGCCAAAGCCCGCCAGTTCCACCAGTTCCAGCACCTGCTCGACGCGTTTGTCCTGCTCGGCCTTGGAATACCCCATGATTTCAAGAGGTAGCTTGATGTTCTTGGCAATGGTGCGCCAGGGGTACAGCCCTGCCGCCTGAAACACATAGCCATAGGCGCGCTGCTTGCGGGCCTCATCCGGGCTCATGCCATTCACCGTGATCGTGCCACCTGTGGGGTGTTCCAGCGCCGCCATCACCCGCAAAAATGTGGTCTTGCCACAGCCAGAGGGGCCGATGAAGGAAACAAAGTCCCCCTTGTTGATGGTAAGGTTCACATCCTTCAGCGCCTGCACGGGGCCGTCATTTGTCGGAAAAACCAGATCCA
This sequence comes from Roseobacter sp. MED193, assembly GCF_000152965.1. Lineage (GTDB taxonomy): Bacteria > Pseudomonadota > Alphaproteobacteria > Rhodobacterales > Rhodobacteraceae > Pseudophaeobacter. The sequence goes on from NZ_CH902583.1 coordinate 587,455, forward strand.
GGTTCTTTGCTTCGACGACGGCCTCGGGGGCACCGGATTGGGCCTGGGCCTGGGTAGTCGTTTGAGTATTCATCTCTTTGCCTTGTTCAGACTATGAGCGGGCCGCGCGCGCGGTTTCCCCGGCGCCGCCCTGCTCCTAAATTCAGTGCCCGTCTCTACACGCCAGTGGCAGGAATGCCAGAGCGTTCCACAGGACGTGGGGCCGTCAGCTCTTTCCAGGTCGACAGCGCCTTGTTCACGGTTGCATTGGCTTCGCGCTCAACAAATCGACCATGGCCTTCCTGGGTACGGATTTCACCGTCATGTACCGCCACATGGCCGCGTGTCAGGGTAAAGCGTGGCAGACCTTTGACTTCATGGCCTTCAAAGACGTTGTAATCAATGGCCGATTGCTGAGTGCTGGCGGCGATGGTCTTGGACTTTTCTGGGTCCCAAACCACCAGATCCGCATCCGCTCCGACCAAAACTGCGCCCTTTTTCGGATAGCAGTTCAGGATCTTGGCGATATTGGTTGAGGTCACTGCGACAAATTCATTTGGTGTGATCCGCCCGGTGGCAACCCCTTGGGTCCAAAGCATCGGCATCCGGTCTTCCAACCCACCGGTGCCATTGGGGATCTTGGTGAAATCTCCAACGCCATAGCGTTTCTGCTCGGTGGAAAAGGCACAGTGGTCGGTCGCCACAACCGATAGAGATCCCGACTGCAAACCGGCCCAAAGGCTGTCCTGATGCTGTTTGTTACGGAAGGGCGGCGACATGACGCGCCGCGCCGCGTGGTCCCAATCGGGGTTGAAATACTCGCTCTCATCCAGCGTCAGATGCTGGATCAGCGGCTCACCCCAGACGCGTTTGCCCTGCATGCGAGCGCGGCGAATGGCCTCGTGGCTGTCCTCACAGGAGGTATGCACGACATAGAGCGGCACACCGGCCATATCCGCGATCATGATGGCGCGGTTGGTCGCCTCGCCTTCCACCTGCGGAGGACGCGAATAGGCATGGGCCTCTGGGCCTGTATTGCCCTCAGCCAGCAATTTAGCCGAGAGTTCTGCCACCACATCGCCGTTCTCCGCATGCACCATGGCAATGCCGCCGAGCTCCGCCAGGCGCTGAAAGCTCGAATACATCTCGTCATCATTGACCATCAAAGCCCCTTTGTAGGCCATGAAGTGCTTGAAAGTATTGATGCCGCGGGTCTCGATCACGGTCTTCATATCGTCAAAGACCTGCTCCCCCCACCAGGTCACAGCCATGTGGAACGAATAGTCACAGTTGGCCCGCGTCGATTTGTTATCCCAGCGTTTCAGCGCCTCCAACAGGCTCTCGCCCGGATTGGGCAGCGCAAAATCAACCACCATGGTGGTGCCGCCTGCAAGACCAGCACGGGTGCCACTTTCAAAATCATCCGTCGAATAGGTGCCCATAAAGGGCATCTCCAAATGGGTATGCGGATCAATCCCACCCGGCATGACATAGCAGCCGGTGGCGTCGAGTTCCTCATCCCCTTTCAGGTTCGGCCCAATCGCGGTGATCACGCCATTTTCAATCAAAACATCCGACTTGTAGGTTAAATCGGCAGTGACAATGGTCCCGTTTTTGATGACCTTGCTCATAACTAGAACTCCCTGAGATGGGGCGATTTACGCCTCCAATGTTTCTTTGCTGCCGCAGCGCGCGCGGCTCTCTTTCATCTTTCTCGAAATATTCCGGGGGAGCGGCCCCAAAAGGGGCCGCGGGGGCAGCGCCCCCTTTTTAGGAAACGATTTCAGCCGTCTCAACAACCGCGTGGAACAACACATTGCCGCCCGCTTCAGCCCAGTCTTTGCTGATTTCTTCAGCTTCGTTATGGCTCAGCCCGTCTACACAGGGACACATGATCATCGCCGTTGGCGCAACCCGGTTGATCCAGCAAGCGTCATGCCCCGCACCCGAGATGATATCGAGATGTGAATAGCCCAGACGCTCTGCCGCACTGCGGACAGCGGTGACACAGTTGTCGTCAAACTTCACCGGATCAAAGCCGCCGACCTTTTCAAACTCGATCTGCATGTCCATGGCCTCAACGATATCCTTGCCCTCTTCGCGCAGCCGCAGCTCCATGTCTTCGATCACTTCCAGCTCAGGCGAACGGAAATCAACGGTAAAGACCACCTTGCCGGGGATCACGTTGCGGGAGTTGGGATAGACGTCAATGTGACCTGCCGCACCAACAGCGCTTGGCGCATGGGACCAGGCAATTTCATCCACCGCTTCCAGAACCCGCGCCATGGCGAGGCCTGCATTGCGGCGCATTGGCATCGGAGTCGATCCGGTATGCGCATCCTTGCCGGTGATTGTCACTTGGGTCCAACTCAGCCCCTGCCCATGGGTCACAACCCCGATATCCTTGCCCTCGGCTTCCAGAATGGGGCCCTGCTCGATATGCAGCTCAAAGAATGCATGCATGTTACGCGCGCCGACCTCTTCCTCGCCTCGCCAGCCGATCCGTTTCAGCTCATCGCCAAATGTCTTGCCCTCGGCATCAACCCGGTCATAGGCCCAATCCTGGGTGTGGATGCCTGCAAAGACCCCCGACGACAGCATGGCCGGGGCGTAGCGCGTGCCTTCCTCGTTGGTGAAATTCGTGGCCACAATGGGATGTTTGGTCTTGATGCCCATATCATTGAGCGAGCGGATCAGCTCCAGCCCAGCAAGCACCCCAAGCACACCGTCGTATTTTCCGCCGGTTGGTTGCGTATCCAGATGCGAGCCCACATAGACCGGCAGCGCATCGGGGTCGGTGCCCTCGCGGCGAGCGAACATATTGCCCATCTGATCCAGCCCCATGGTGCAGCCCGCCTCCTCACACCATTTCTGGAACAAAGCCCGCCCTTCAGCATCTTCATCGGTCAACGTCTGGCGGTTGTTTCCCCCTGCGATACCGGGGCCAACCTTTGCCATCTCCATCAGGCTCTCCCAGAGCCGATCGCCGTTGATTTTTAGATTCTGTCCCAAAGACGTCATCGCAGCTTCCTTCCTGTTCCCCCCGCTGATCTTGCGGGTTATTCTTGGCTTGGCACCAATCGGTGGCTTTGAATCGTTGGCCGACACCCAAAAGGCGGGATTTGACCAACTGGTCAAACTCACGCTATCACGGAGAGACCACCAGTCAAGAAATTGAGTCATTTTGGCTCTGAAATCCCCATGAAACTGGGGGCAATGCGCAAATAGCGGGCGCTCATACCCGCGCAACGGACGTTAAGGATCGCTTATCCACAATGCTCAAGGACCGATCACCCACCCGTATCCAGAAAAAGAATCGCGCCGCCATTCTGGAGGCCGCGCTAGAGGTCTTTTCAGCCCATGGATTTCGCGGCGCCACAGTGGATCAAATTGCCAGCCAAGCCGGGCTGTCAAAACCGAATCTGCTCTACTACTTCCCTTCCAAAGAGGCGATGTTCACCGCCTTGCTGTCGGAATTGCTGGATACCTGGCTTGACCCAATGCGCGAAATCGATGCCAATGGCGACCCGCTGGAAGAGATCCTCGCCTATGTTCAGCGCAAACTTCAGATGAGCCGGGACTACCCGCGCGAAAGTCGCCTGTTTGCCAATGAAATCGTGCAAGGGGCACCCCGCATGCTGGAGGCATTGTCCACCGATCTGCGAGATCTTCTGGCAGAAAAAGAAGCCGTCTTGACCGCTTGGATGGCCGCGGGAAAGATCAACACAACCCACCCCAAACACCTGATGTTTTCGATCTGGGCCCTGACCCAGCACTATGCGGATTTTGACGTTCAGGTCCGCATGCTGATGGAGCCGGAGGACCCCTTTGATGCCGCGCCCGAGTTCCTGGAAACCCTTTATCGCCGGATGCTTACACCAACAAGTTAACATTCGTTAACTCTGATCGATCTCCCACGTGTCGTGGCGCGGCGGATGGCAGCCAAAACACGAAAGGCAGCGCCAATGCGCTGCCTTTTCTTTAAAATCAGAGTGTTGAGAGCCCTATCTCATTCCGCTGCAGTGGCGGATGGGTTGTTGGGGTGAGTTGTCCAGTTGGCATATTCATCTGACACCACTTTACCAGTGCGCTCATCGATCTGACCGGCAGGAACCTGCTCCATGGTGATGCAACCCTCAATTGGGCAGACATTGACGCAGAGGTTACAGGCCACACATTCATCGTCTTTTACAGTAAAGACACGATCTGCACTCATCTCGATGGCCTGATGCGAAGTATCTTCGCAGGCGGCAAAGCAACGACCACAGCTGATGCAATCATCCTGATTGATCTTGGCTTTGGCGATGTAGTTCAGATCCAAATACTGCCAGTCAGTGACATTCGGAACCGCCATGCCGATGAAGTCCTGCGTGGAGGTATAGCCCTTCTCGTCCATCCAGTTGGACAGACCGGAAATCATCTCTTTCACCACGTTGAAACCATAGGTCATCGCAGCGGTGCAGACCTGCACATTGCCAGCCCCGAGCGCCATAAATTCTGCCGCGTCCTTCCAGGTGGTGACACCGCCAATGGCAGAGATCGGCAAATCATGGGTTTCTGGGCAGCGTGCGATTTCTGCAACCATGTTCATGGCAATAGGCTTAACCGCTGGGCCACAATAGCCACCATGGGTGCCCTTGCCGCCAACGGTAGGCTCAGGCGCCATCTGATCCAGATCCACCGAGACAATGGAGTTGATGGTGTTGATCAAGCTAACCGCATCGCCGCCGCCTGCCTTGGCCGCGCGGGCTGGGAAGCGTACATCGGTGATGTTCGGCGTCAGCTTCACGATGACTGGCTTGGAGTAGTATTTCTTGCACCACTCAGTGACCATCTGGATATATTCGGGCACCTGGCCCACAGCCGCCCCCATGCCACGCTCGGCCATGCCGTGCGGACATCCAAAGTTCAGCTCGATACCGTCAGCACCGGTCGCTTCAACCTTGGGCAGGATCGCCTTCCAGGCCTCTTCTTCGCAGGGCACCATAATCGACACGATCACGGCGCGATCCGGGTAGTCCTTTTTCACACGGGTGATTTCTTCCAGGTTGATCTCCAGGGAGCGATCAGTGATCAGCTCGATGTTGTTCAGCCCCAAAAGGCGACGATCAGCACCAAAGATGGCACCATAACGCGGGCCATTTACGTTAACCACAGGGGGACCTTCGGAGCCGAGGGTCTTCCAGACTACCCCCCCCCAGCCAGCCTCAAAGGCGCGGCGTACGTTGTATTCTTTGTCCGTTGGTGGCGCCGAGGCCAGCCAAAACGGGTTTGGGGATTTAATGCCTAAGAATTCTGTTGTCAGATCAGCCATTTGTCTGTTCCTTTTCATGCTCGCTTGGGGCTCTCAACTAGCAAGAGCCCCGGCTTGCTCAGCCCATCAGGCTCGCGTGAATATCCATTGCGGCGTCGCGGCCTTCAGCCACGGCGGTCACGGTGAGGTCTTCGCCACCTGAGGCGCAGTCGCCCCCAGCCCAAACGTTGGCCACCGAAGTCCGGCCTGTGGCATCAACCATGATCTTACCGCCCTCCAGCTCAACCGCCTCAGGCTGACCTTGCAGACTTTGACCGATAGCCTTGTAGACCTGCTCTGCCGCCAGACGCACTGTCTCACCGGTGCCACGCACCCGACCGTCTTCGACCTGAGTATATTCCAGCTCGATTTCAGCCGCGGCCCCATCGCCATGAATGGCCTTGGGCATCACGTTGAACATCAAGGTCACACCTTTAGAGGCCGCAAGATCCTGTTCGAACCGGCTGGCGCCCATTGCTTCACGGTCGCGACGGTAGGCGATTGTGACGTTCTCAGCGCCCAGAAGCTTGGACTGAACAGCCGCATCTACAGCCGTCATGCCGCCACCGATAACCACAACATTGCGACCTACAGGCAGCGCGCTCAGATCTTCCGCCTGGCGCAGCTCTTCGATGAAATCGACCGCATCGCGCACGCCGTCCATATCCTCACCGGCGGCACGCAGGGCATTCACCCCTGCCAGGCCAATGGACAGGAACACGGCGTCGTAATCAGCCTTCAGCCCATCGAGCGACAGATCGGCGCCCAGTTTCTTGCCGTAGTCCATAGTGATGCCGCCAATTTTCAACAGCCAGTCCACTTCGCGGGCTGCAAAATTCTCGGTGGATTTATAGGCAGCAATGCCAAATTCATTCAGACCACCGGCCTTGGATTTGGCGTCATAGACAACCACGTCATGGCCCAGCATGGCCAGACGGTGTGCCGCCGATAGACCCGCAGGACCGGCGCCAACAACGGCAACCTTTTTGCCAGTGCTTGCAGCACGGCTATAGGGATGCACATCTTTTTCCATCAATGTGTCCGTGGCAAAGCGCTGCAAACGGCCGATCTCAACCGGTTTACCTTCGGCGGCTTCGCGAACGCAGGCCTCCTCACAGAGGGTTTCCGTCGGGCAGACCCGGGCGCACATGCCGCCCAGAATGTTCTGGTCCAGAATGGTTTTGGCTGCCGAGGATGGATGGCCCGCCTGAATCTCGCGGATGAACTGCGGGATATCAATGCTGGTGGGGCATGCGGTCATACAGGGCGCATCATAGCAAAAATAGCAACGATCCGCGGCCACTGCGGCCTCATGTGCGTCATAAGCGGGGTGCAGATCCCCAAAATTGTCGGCGATATCTGCAGCGGCCAAACGCCCTGCCTGAATGCCTGATGCCTGATGGCTACTCGCCATTGGGTGTCTCCCTGACTCTGTTCTTCTTCGACTCAAAGACTGCCACAGTTTGATTTTTTATCAACTGGTAAAATTTTTAAAGTTGCAATTTTTTAGGGAAAGCCACTGACGACCACCTTCAAGCCGCTGAAATATATACAGATAAACAGCAGCTCATTTCTTGTGCAAAAGATCTGGCAACACGGCACCACACCAAAATTCCGCGATATCGACATCTGATGACGCGACCATGCTGCCCGTTCCGGCATGCCCAGCACCAAACAGCTCTCCCCCTGTGCACGCCCTCAGAAAGCCTCAACGCAGCACAAAAAAGGTCGGCGGTGCCTCCGCCGACCTCGTGGTCTCTGTTCAGTTTCAGGGCCTGTTTTAGCGCGGTAAAACTGCGGTTGCCTCAATCTCAATCTTGGCCTCGTCTTCCACCAGCGCCGAGACGACAACCATGGTCATCGCTGGAAAATGATACCCCATGACTGCGCGGTAGGCAGATCCGACCTCAGCCTGATGCGCCAGATACTCAGATTTATCTGTCACATACCAGGTGAGACGGGTGATATCACTTGCCTGCCCACCAGCGGTCTCGACCACATCGAGAATGTTGCGCAGCACCTGACTCATCTGTCCAATGAAGCCGTGTTCTTCAAAAACCTGGTCAGCATTCCAGCCAATCTGCCCCCCAACAAAGAGCAATTTTCCCTCTGCGACCATACCATTGGCATAGCCCTTGGCCGGTTTCCATCCTTCGGGATGTACAGAAATGGCAGGCATGGGGCTCTCCTTTGGGGCAGGTACAATCGAAAAACAGATGGCTGTAGCAGTTCATGGTTTCGTATCAGGTAGACCCAATGTATTTCAAGCTTAAAATTTATAAACCTGAAACAAAATCAACACGCAACTCGCCCCCCCCCTAGTCCGAAATCGCCAATGGCCCCGCTATAAGCAACGCCCCCAGCCAAAAGCTGCTGACACCGTGGCAGCAGCAAAATCCTCCTCTGTGTAAAACGGCCCAGCCCTTGGGCAGTAGCAGGCCAGATGATTGGCGCAAAAACCAAGAGCAAACAGAGGAAAGCCCTGTTTCCATCAAAGAAACAGGGCTTTCAGTAGTAACAGAAACAGTATTTATCCTAGCGCAGCCTGGGCAGTTGGCCCACCATACAGGGTAAGATCAGTGCCTCAGGTCATTCCCAAGGCTTCTTTGTACATCTCCAGTACCGCTTCCTGTTCGGCGATTTCATCCTTGTCGCGCTTGCGCAGACTGACGATCGCCCGCAGGGCCTTTTGATCATAGCCTCGCGATTTACTCTCGGCGTAGACCTCGCGGACCTGTTCGGCGATATCTTTCTTCTCAGCCTCAAGCCGCTCGATACGTTCAACGAACTGGCGCAGCTCGCCTGCGGTTACCTTGTAGGAGTCGCTGGCTTCTTCATGATCTGTCATGGGTGCCTCATTCTACTGCTGTCATGAGATATGGATTTGAGCAAGGGGATAGCCGCAGAGACGCGCCATCGCAAGCAAGGAAACCGCAGGCTGCAACTTCTCGCCGCTCAAAACCGGTCACACAGCTGCAGTAAGCCTGCGAAAGCTCAGGTCCAAATGGCAGAGTTGAAAGCCAAGCACCTAATCCCCCCTACTCCCGCCACTGCCTGTCTGGCGCTCTTGAGAGGGCCTGTGGCTTGTGTCCACGCGGGTAATCCGGTAACCGCACAGCGACGCAAATGATGCAGGAGCCGCACCATGTTTGAAATTCTCGTCTGGGCCGGAGCAGCCCTGTCGGTTGCTGGGCTCTTGGGCCTGGTGTGGTGTATCCTGCACGTGGTGCGCGCGCGCGGCAAAAACCTGAGCGATGAAGAACTACGCGCAGTTGTGCAAAAAGTTCTGCCCTTTAATCTAGGCGCGCTGTTCCTGTCGGTTATTGGCCTGATGCTGGTCATGGTGGGCATCTTCCTGGGCTAAGCGTCAAGGATAGCCCCAAACACCTATCCCACCAGGCTGCCCCACCAAGACTGGCCTGCTAGAGCACAGTCGGCCCAAAATTTCCTTGAGAATTTCCTGGCCGACACCATCTCTCAACACGCGTCCGCTCAACACGCGTCGGCAGCTCAATCAAAGCAGCCTGGCAATTGCGCAAAAGCCTCTCAGGACCGGCCTAAACAGGCATATTGTCGAACTGGCGCTCTGCAGCCTCCTCAGAAAGCTCTGAATCCAGTTGCTGCAAACGACGCGGCACAGAAGTCCCTTCCCCGCGCAAGTCGCTTAGAAGGTGTGCAAACTTCGGCCGCAGTGACAGCCGGTCCTTGACCGGGCCGCGGCGAATTTCATTTGCCAACTGTTCTGCTTTGTCCAGCAATTCGCTATTCGGCATTCTTCATCTCCTCCAGATTATCGCAGCGATAGTGATCGCCGATGGCAGCTACAATGCCATCCTCCCTTAGCGCCCCCGCAGGTATGGCGATCTCAGCCGCCACCCAGAAAGGGCTAAGGCAGTGTAAACAGGCAGAGCCGATAAAAGGTCAGAAAAACCCGTCAAAAGTTCCTCCCCCTCGGCTTAACGCCTCAAACTTAAGCCGCTGCTCAATTCCTGTCCTTGCGGCAGGTCAAAAAAACCGCAAAATCAACTCTACTGCCCCTCTTGGACCCCATAAACAGACCGGTCGGTGGACTATTTTCACAACACAGCTACCGCAGCACTTGAAACATATTCCTCATTTTGTATATATCTACTACAACGAAAGGGAGTGCCCAGAATATGAACCCCACCGTCAAAGCATTTTTCGACGAGGCCACCAATACTGTGTCCTACGTTCTGCGGGAGCCAGATGGGTCTGCCTGTGCTGTGGTTGATTCCGTACTGGACTTTGATCATGCCTCAGGGCGCACCGATACTGCCTCTGCGGATGAGATCATCGCCTGGATCAAAGCCGAGGGGCTGAGCTGTGAATGGATCTTGGAAAGCCACGTCCATGCGGATCATTTATCGGCGGCCCCCTACCTGCAGGAGCGCCTGGGGGGCAAGATCGGCATTGGAGCCAATATCACTGTCGTTCAGGACACCTTTGGCAAGATCTTTAACGAAGGCACAGAATTTCAACGTGACGGCAGCCAGTTCGATGCATTGTTCAAGGAAGGCGACAGCTTTTCGATTGGGCAGCTACAGGGCAATGTCATGCATACGCCGGGGCATACGCCGGCCTGCCTCACCTATGTGATTGGCGATGCGGCCTTTGTCGGCGACACCCTGTTTATGCCCGATTTTGGTACCGCTCGCTGCGACTTCCCCGGGGGCTCCTCCGAGGTTCTGTATCAATCGATCCAAAAGATCCTGAGCCTACCAGACGAGACGCGCATCTTTGTGGGCCACGACTATAAGGCGCCGGGGCGGGATGACTACGCCTGGGAAACCACGGTTGGAGAGCAGAAAGCTCTGAATGTGCACATCGGCGAAGGGCGTCCGATGGAGGAATTCACCTCAATGCGGGATGCCCGCGACGCCACCTTGGCAGTGCCACGCCTGATCTTACCCTCATTGCAGGTCAATATGCGGGCGGGACAAATGCCTGAGCCCGACGAACAGGGCGATGTCTTTCTGAAACTGCCGATCAACAAGATCTGAGCGGCGCCACAACATAGGCTCGACATGGGCCGGACATAGGCCCGAAGGCTGGGAAATGGTGTCGATCAGGCCCGCTTTCAACAGCGGGCTGCGGGCACAGACTTGCCTGCACAACGGATTTGTATGGCCGGTGCTCTCTTGTCCCAGAGCCCTCATCACTCACTTAAAAAAGGAACGCGCGAAATGGAAACAGATTGGATCTGGGGGCTCGTCGGAGGCGGCCTCATCGGGCTAGGAGGCGCTGTCTTCCTGTTGGGAAACGGCCGCATCATGGGGGCCAGCGGCATCCTGGGCGGCCTGATCGATGGCTCAGGCCAAAGCAACATGGCAGAGCGGCTGGTGTTTTTGATCGGTGTGCTTGTAACGCCCATGCTGCTGTTGCCGCTCTATGACGGTGGCGTCGACACCCACCTGACAAGCAATACTGCGGTGATCATTGCGGCAGGTCTGCTGGTCGGTATTGGCACCAGAATTGCCAACGGTTGCACCTCAGGTCATGGGGTCTGCGGTATTTCCCGCCTATCACTGCGCGGCATAGTAGCCACTGTCTTCTACATCCTGGCCGGCGGCCTCACCATCGCCCTGTTCCGCCACGTATTGGGAGTAATCTGATGCAGCGTTTGTTTCTCGCTTTGCTCTCTGGCGGTTTGTTTGGCGCCGGGTTGTTTGTGTCGGGCATGACCGATACCACCAAGGTACAAGGTTGGCTTGATGTCTTTGGCAATTGGGACCCCACGCTCGCCTTTGTCATGGGCGGCGCCATTGTGCCGATGTTTATCGCCTGGCGCCTGACCGCAGGTCGCCGCCCCCTGGTTGGCGGTGAATTTCCTGCCGCACCGCGTCCCGAAATGGATCATAGGCTGATCACCGGATCGGTGCTGTTTGGCATGGGCTGGGGGCTGGCAGGGCTTTGCCCTGGACCGGCGATTGCTTCGCTGTCGTATAATGGCGCTGGTGGGCTGATCTTCATGGGTGCGATGCTAGCGGGCATGGGCGCTGCACCATTTTTTGGGCGGCAACTGGACGGTCTGGCGGCAAAGGTTTAAAGACACCACCATGGATGCACGTGTGATAACCCCCCGCTACGCCGTCTCGCCGCAAATCTCGGCTGAAGACATGCCCAAAATCGTTGCTGACGGCTACAAGACGGTGATTTGCAATCGCCCGGATTCCGAAGTACCTCCCAGCCATCAAGCCGCCGCTATACGCAGCGCGGCAGAGGCTGCTGGGCTGGTCTTTCGCGAATTGCCCCTCACACATCAAACCATGACACCAGAAAATGTGGCGCAACAGCGGGCCTACTATGAGGATTGCCCAGGTCCGGTTCTTGCGTATTGCGCCTCTGGCACCCGCTCTTCAATCATTTGGTCGCTGGGAATGGCCAGTGAAATGAGCACAGACGAGATTTTGCAAAGAACCAGTGCAGCGGGCTACCAACTGGAAGGGCTTCGCACGGCTTTGGACTCGATTGCCAACGGCTAAATCTGTTTTTTCGTCAAGTGATTGGCCGAAGGTGAGCCACTGTTTTAGCAAAAACCAATGGCTTCCAGGTCGGTAGTTAACGCACCGGCTCCACCAGAATACGGTGGGGCCGGTTTGCCTTTTGAGCCCCTTCGGATCCGCCGAAAGACAAACGGCGCCAAACGCGCCGTCCTCAAAACAATCCAAAGAGATTTTGCGAAAACACTCCGCGCCCGCCATCAAAGGCCTGGCGCCGCGTCCCCTTCTAGCCCTGCAAGTTTGGATATCTCTGCGGCAGCATCATCCGGGTTGAACGGATCCATTCCGTCGCCGAGGCCCGCAAACTCACCCATCGGGGCAGCTGCCAAATCAGCGCCGAGGTCTGCTCCCAGATCTCCGCCAAGGTCGCCACCTAGGCCACCGCCCAGGTCTCCACCTAAGTCGCCTCCCAGGCCACCGCCAAGGTCCGCTCCCAAATCGGCCCCAAGCTCTGCCCCTAGATCGCCAAGATCATCTGCCATGCCATCCATGGCAAGCCCACCTGCCGGAGCCCCAAAGCCCATTGGATCATCCAACGGGTCCTGCAGATCCTGCGCTGCAATCCCAAGATCCAGAGCGGCAGGCTCTTCGATCATTGGCAGAGCGGGTGGTTGATCCGAGCTGATGCTGTCAGCGAACCCATCTCCCATCTGATCCGAGGCCGCCTGTGGGCGCCCTATGGTCAAGCGCACCGCGCGTGCACCGTTCAACTGCCCAAGGCGCCCTTTGGAAATGGAGCGACCGCCAATATCAATCAAATCGGTTTCATATAAAAAGGCCTGATCCAGTGGCAGAACTTCGCCCACTTTCCAAGCAGAAAACTCGTTAAGAGGCACCCGCACCTTGCACAGGATCGCCGATAGCTCGGCCCGCATGGCCCCCATACCGCCAGCCAGTGAAGAACCGGCCTTGGCCCCGCTCAACCCAAGCTCTTCTAATGTTGGTTCAGGTAGGATAAGCTTCAGCTCGCCTTGCATTGCACCAACGGCCAGATCCACGGTCAGGGAGATCAGGCGATAATCTTCGCCCTCCAACCCAAGGATCAGCGAACGCACGTCCTCGATCTGGGCCCCGTAGCGATAGCCAGAAAATATGAGCTGGTCTTTTTCGCCCTGCAAGAGAGCATGCACCTTGGCAAACGACTTCTCCAAAAACTCTGCCGTCATGGCCGCATCGGTGGGCGTATAGTTTCGCTCTGCGGGGGCTTTGCCCATGATCTGGCCGATGGTCTGTTTCTGGATCAACGCCGTCACCAGAGCCGCATCCATTGTCGCCGCCCCAAGACGCCCGTTAGGGCCATCCAGAACAACGAGAAGATCCTTATCCGACAGATCGTCAACAAGGTCTTCGGGCACACGGTTGACCTGGCGCGCCGCTAAAACGGCAAGTGGCAGATCGCATTGTTCCGAAGCCGCGCGCGCGAGCGACCGGCGCAGGGCTTTGAGGGTGAACGACCCCTTTTGAGCCGCGCCACTCTCCTTTGACGCCGCAAGCTTACGCGCGAGTCCACCAGACCCGCTGCTACCAGCTTGCTGTTTTTGCTCTTCAGACATCAGCCATCAACCTGCACGTTTTGCGCTCCCTTTGGAATTGTCTTAACGACCGTTCGTTACCAAGATCTTTATAACCCAGTCTCAAGTGAGATTTTCCGCTCAATTGGCAGCGAAATTCTGAAACTGCCGCCCTTCTGCCCAGACAGATAGGAAATATCACCATTTAGGCGCTGCATAATCTCGCGGCAGATCGCCAGCCCAAGCCCGGCACCCCCTGCGCGCTCTGGGCTAACACGCGAAAATTTCTCGAAAATCAACTGCTGGTGGTCCGCAGGAACACCGCTGCCATTATCGATAAAATCGACCCAGATCTCACCTAGGCTGCGCCTCACCTGAATGGTTAATTCTGCCGCGTCAGCGTCGCAATACTTCTGCGCATTGGCGATAAGATTGATAAAGACCTGTGCCAGCCGATCCAAATCTGAAGAGATCCTGATATCCTCAGATTTTGGGTCCCTGTGCACCTGGATAGGGTGGTCAGATCCCGCCAAAGCAGTGGAAACCGCATGGTCCAGCACCTCGTTAAGGGTGCCTGCGGACATGTTCAAACTCACCTGACCACTTTCTAGAACGCTCAAATCCAGCAGGTCATTCAGCAGCCGGGTCAAGCGCAGGGCTTCATCGTGTATGATCGTCGCATAGCGCCTTTTCTCAACCAGAGGCATATCACTGTCATCGCGTAGGATCTCGGAAAAGGCCCGAATGGACGTCATCGGAGTGCGCAACTCGTGGCTCACCTGGCTGAGGAAAGCATCTTTTTGCTGAGAAATTTGCGTCAGCTTCTCATTTGAAACCCGCAATTGCCGCGCTGTGCGCGAAAGCTCCGCGGACTGTTCTTCTAACTGGTTGGAATACTCCAGCATCTGCGCAGTTTCATCCGCCACCGCCAGCAAATCCTGCACGGAAACCGAAGACCCGCCAACAATCTGTCCAATCATTGCATGCGCCGCCGCCGCGCCAATAGAGGCCCCAAGTTCCCGTTCCAACCTTTCCAGGAAGGCCGGTGTTGGCTCTGGCAGAGTGCCCCGCCCCCCCTGGCGCGCCAATTCGCGCTGGAAGAAAGCCTGAGCCTCACTGGCCCCCAAGATCCTTTGCGACATCACCATCAAATCTTCGCTTTGGGCGACAGATCCGGTCCACCCCCGTGGGCCAGAGGAATGTTCAAACACATTCACAAATTGCGCCCCCTGGAGACGCTCGATCGGGCTGGGGAAGGTCATCAGGGAGACCAGGCAAAACACCACCGCATTGAGGCTCATGGACCAAAGCACCGCATGCACGGTTGAATCCAGCCCTTCGATGCCAAACAGCGCCTGTGGGCGTAGCCAGGACAGACCAAACAGGCCTTCGGCCAACACGTGATCTGGGAGTAGTCCACCGCCCAGGGCTGGCAGCAACATTGTATAGACCCAAATGGCAAAGCCCACAGAGAGCCCGCTCAGCGCCCCCGTCCGGGTGGCGCCACGCCAGAACAAACCGCCGACAAGGGCTGGCAACATCTGAGAAATTCCGGCAAAGGAGATCAGCCCCACAGCCGCCAGAGCCGCCCCCCCACCAGAGAGTTTATAATAGAAATACCCCAGCCCCAGAATGACCGCGATGGAAATTCGGCGCGCATAAAGAACCACATTGCGTACATCCCCCGAGACCGAGGCGCCCTCACCGCCCTGCATATGCAGCCAGATCGGCATCACCATGTGGTTTGAGACCATGGTCGACAGCGCCATGGCCGCAACGATCACCATGGATGTGGCCGAAGAAAACCCGCCCAAGAAAGACAACATGGCCAGACCTTGCTGTCCCTGCGACAGCGGCACGGTCAAAACAAACAGGTCCGGGTTGGAGCCGACAGGCAACAGCTCCAGCCCAATGGCGGCGATCGGCACCACAAACATCGAGATCAGCAGCAGATAGAGCGGAAAGGCCCAGGCCGCGACCCGGAGATGACGCTCGTCTTCGTTTTCCACCACCATGACCTGAAACATCCGGGGCAGGCAGACAAAGGCCGCCGCCGATAGGAAGGTGATGGTGGCCCAACGCCCGCCATCAACCCGCCAATCGCCGATCCGCGAGGCATCAATCCGCGCCAGCGTTTCTGTGACACCATCCGACAGCCCCCAGACCACAAAGACACCAACCGCGAGCAAGGCCACGAGTTTGACCACGGCTTCCAGGGCGACTGCCGTCACCACGCCGTGATGGCGCTCATTTGCGTTGAGATTACGGGTGCCAAACAGGATGGCAAAGATGGCCAGCCCTGCCGTCACCCAGAACACCGTGGTGGTCTCGTGATAGCTGCGCAGAGGGTCAGCCTCAGCAAAGATTGCAAAAGACAGGGTAATAGATTGTAATTGTAGTGAAATATATGGGGTTATCCCAATAACAGCCAACACCGTGACCCCAATGGCCAGCGCATTGGATTTTCCGTAACGCGCCGACAAAAGGTCCGCGATGGACGTCACCCGCTGGCTGCGCCCAACCCGTACCAGCTTACGCAGCCCCCACCACCAGCCAATCATCACCAGGGTTGGCCCCAGGTAGATGGTCAGAAACTCAAGACCAGAGCGCGCCGCATAGCCGACCGCACCGTAGAAGGTCCAGGCGGTACAATAGATTGACAAAGACAGCGTATAGATCAGCGGCGAGCGCATCCAGGTCGCGCTCTGCCCGCGCGCAGCGCGACGGTCGGCCAGAAAGGCGACCAGAAACAACAAGGCCACATAACCCAGACACACCAGCGCCAAGACATTCAGCGAAGCCATCAGCTACGTTCGTCCTGAGGGCCACCCTCGGTCCAGTGCCCAGCCCAAAGCCGCACTGCCACGCCGAAAGCAAAGCTCAGCGCAATCAGCCCCCCCCAGACTACAAAAATATAGGTAATCGCCGCCGAGGTCGCCATGCCGGCCTGATTGCCAGGGGCAGGATATGGATCAGGATTCGGCCACATCAAAGGCACGGTAAACAACAAAGCGCCCAAAATTGGCAGCAAGCGGGCGATATCCATCAAACGACGGCGCCGATAGGTACGCCGCTCCACAAAGGGACTGTTTGGCTCATCCTGGCGCCCGGCCCCATCGGCGCGCATTACAACAGGTCCGCCGGACAGAAAACCCCGCTCACGAGGCCGCGCTCTGGCTCGCCGCCGTCGGGGCCACCTGATAGGCCTGCGCATGAAGATCGCGCACAGCAGTGAGCACTTCAGAATTAGAAAAGGGTTTGGTCATAAACCGGGTCACGCCAGCCTTTTCCGCCATTTCACGGTCTTTTAACTGTCCCCGCGCGGTGAGCATCAGAACTGGCAGGGATTGCATTCCCTCCACCAGACGAAGCTCCTGGATCACTTCAAGGCCACTTTTACCTGGCAGCATGAGATCCAGAATAACCAGATCTGGTCTGGCGGCTTGAATCACTTCAACCGCATCGCCACCATTGCCATGCACATCCACGGACCAATCGTCCCTAGTCAACAAAAACCGGATGGCCTCTGCGATATTGGGCTCATCTTCAATCAAAACGACATGTCTGCTCATTGGCAGATATTCCTCCCAGCGTGGCTGTTTTAGGCAAACTGCCCCAAGGCCACGTCCTCATCCCCGCTTAGACTAGCCCTGCCGACCCTTGACTGTCAAAACTCTTCCTTCAAGATCGAGGGTTCGCGGCGCGCTTCGCAGGTCCTGCGCGGGCAGATCCGGCAGCTGCTCCCCACCGGCTGCGCCCCTGGGGGCACCTCACTCTGTGGCAGGATCAGCATCACGGCGTGATACAGCGGGTCGCGATCAAAGGAGCTGGGCACATGGTTCCAGGCCACAGCCAGGCATTCAAACCCAAAAGTACTGCGCCCCTGCTGGACCACAGTGCGGCGCAGCGGTACGTCAGGACGTTGCAAGGCTGTATAGACAGGCCAAAGCGGGCAAGAGGCACCAAAACGCGGCAACGCAAATCCCCCCACCGGTTTGCGAAACAAGATAGACCCGGAAGCATCACAGACAACCAGCCCCGCCTCCTGACCCAGCACATCCACCGGCAAAACGCCCAGTCGGCGCAGCACCACAGGCAGGGTGACATTAAACCGCAGCGCCAGGGCTGTCGGATCCATGCCCTCGGACTGAATGATCTGCGCCACCTCCTTAAACGGCATTTGCCGCGCATCGCTCTGGTACTGTTCCAAGGCGCTGCGCGCGATCATCCGGGCCGAGTCGCTCACCAGCTGAGGTGCCGCCGCAATCAATTCCTCAGGGGTACACTTCTCCTGCTCCAGGTCAGGAAAATGATAGCCATGAAATAAAAAGAACTCCTCGGCCTCTTCCTGAGGCACGCCACGGCGCTCGGCGCTGCTATCGCTTTCGTCGAGAAAATTCACCAGCGCCCGGCTGCTTTCAGCCAAGCGTCGCGAATCCTCATTCAGGTTATTGTGAAAACGGTCGCGCCATTCCTGCTCCAGCTCTCCGGTTTCCGCCAGAATAGACGCGGTGGAGCGGATCGCTGCCGCCGTCGACAGCACCTCATGCAGCGAGGCCGCCAGATGGGGATCATGGGTCAAACGGTCCGACAGCGTTTCAACTGTCTGCTCCAGCCGCGAAATGCGCTGGTGATTGCTGGCCAAAACCTCCGCCCAGCCCGGAAACCGCCCTGCAAATTCATCCGTCCGATCCAACTCTGCAACCTGAGGGCCTGCATCAGCGGCTGCCTCGCGTAGGGATGCGATCAGCGCCGCCTCAGCACCCTCGGTCAGCATGGAGGGCTCCACACCCAGGACCTGCGCCAGGGCCACCAGGAGTTTGCCACCGATTCTGCGGCGATTGTGTTCAATCAAATTGAGGTATGAGGCAGAGATTCCGGCCTTGCGCGCCAGCTCTGCCTGTCTGATACCCAGGATCAAACGGCGTTCCCGAATACGGCTGCCTGTCAGCGTGTCGCGCGCCATGAGTTGCCTCCCTGTCAAAACCTCACCTTTTCAACGGCTTTCTGCACTGCAACATAAGAAAGTTTACAGAATACCGATGAATACTGTGCATTTGTTCACAGAATAGATGATCATTTCAAGGGTTTTATTGCGCAATTTTACAACTGCCTCCCATACTGATTTTGCACAAAACGTGCGGACGCCTGGGCAGAAGTGAGGAGCTGCTCAGCGTTTTACACATAAGGGAGGAATTTATGTCCAAGTCAGCATTCTCGCGTCGCGGGGTCCTGAAATCAGGCGCTCTCGCAGGCACTGGCCTTGCGCTTCCAACAATTTTTACCGCGTCTTCTGCAGCCGCGTTCACCAATGACCCAACTGGCAGCTCGGTCACTCTGGGTTTCAACGTTCCGCAGACTGGCCCCTACGCCGATGAGGGCGCCGACGAACTGCGCGCCTATCAGCTGGCAGTTGAGCACCTGAACGGTGGCGGCGACGGCGGCATGATGAACACCTTCTCGTCCAAAGAGTTGCAGGGCAACGGCATCCTGGGCAAAGAGGTCAAGTTCGTCACCGGCGATACCCAGACAAAGTCTGACGCGGCCCGTGCTTCGGCCAAGTCGATGATCGAAAAAGACGGCGCGGTCATGATCACTGGTGGCTCGTCCTCTGGTGTGGCTATCGCTGTTCAGGGTCTGTGCCAGGAAGCTGGCGTCATCTTCATGGCAGGCCTAACGCACTCCAACGACACCACCGGTAAAGACAAGAAAGCCAATGGCTTCCGTCACTTCTTTAACGGTTACATGTCCGGTGCCGCGCTGGCGCCAGTGCTTAAGAACCTCTATGGCACCGATCGTAACGCCTACCACCTGACCGCCGACTACACCTGGGGTTGGACGCAGGAAGAATCCATCGCAGCTGCCACCGAAGCTCTGGGCTGGAACACCGTTGAAAAAGTGCGCACGCCACTGGCTGCCACTGACTTCTCTTCCTACATTGCCCCGGTTTTGAACTCCGGCGCGGACGTGCTGGTTCTGAACCACTACGGCGGTAACATGGTGAACTCGCTGACCAACGCGGTTCAGTTTGGCCTGCGTGAGAAGGTCGTGAATGGCAAGAACTTCGAAATCGTTGTTCCGCTCTATTCGCGTCTGATGGCGAAAGGTGCGGGTGCCAACGTTAAAGGTATCCACGGTTCCACCAACTGGCACTGGTCCCTGCAGGACGAAGGCAGCCAGGCCTTTGTGCGCTCCTTTGGTACCAAGTACGGCTTCCCACCCAGCCAGGCGGCACATACCGTTTACTGCCAGACACTGCTTTATGCAGATGCGGTTCAGCGCGCCGGGTCCTTCAACCCATGTGCGGTGGTCGAAGCTCTGGAAGATTATGAGTTCGACGGTCTGGGCAACGGTAAAACACTGTACCGTGGCGAAGATCACCAGTGCTTCAAAGATGTTCTTGTCGTTCGTGGTAAAGAAAACCCCACGTCCGAGTTTGACCTTCTGGAAGTTGTTGAAGTCACACCTGCTGCACAGGTTACCTACCCTGCGGATCACCCAATGTTTGCGGGTGGTGCACTGGGCAGCTGTAACTCGGGCGCCTAAGTCAGGTCATCTTAGCCGGGCGCTTTCGTTAGCGCCCGGCACTTTATCTTCATTCTGACATCGCGGTTTCTCCTGGCGCGGCTTAGGCCGTGGGAGCGTGCCGTTAAGACGGGGCATGAGGCCTCGCAGGGTCAGAATCCACCACTTCCACATCGAAGAACCCAAGGGTGGGGACTATGGACGCAATCCTATTGCAAATTTTAAACGGGCTGGACAAAGGCTCTGCCTATGCGCTGATCGCGCTAGGCCTGACACTCATTTTTGGCACGCTGGGCGTGGTGAACTTTGCACATGGTGCTCTGTTCATGATCGGTGCATTTTGTGCCGTTACCCTGCAGCGCATGCTGAGCCTCAGCTATGTGGTCATCGACGAAACCCAAAAGGATTTCCTAGGCAACCCGCTGAAAGTAAAGACACCCTATGTGGAGAGTTGGTTCGGCCCGGAAATGGGCGGGGCCATAATAGACTGGGCGGTGCCCCTCGCGATCCTCTTTGCCATTCCGATCATGATCACCGTTGGCTTTGTGATGGAACGCGGGTTGATCAAACACTTTTACAAGCGCGAACATGCGGATCAGATCCTGGTGACCTTTGGCCTGGCCATCGTGTTGCAGGAGGTGATCAAGTATTTCTACGGCGCCAACCCGATCCAGACCCCCTCGCCCGAAGCGCTGAGCGGTGTGGCCAATGTCGGGGCGCTGTTTGGGATGGATATCGTCTATCCGGTCTGGCGCATTGTCTACTTCTTCTTCTCGGTCATCATCATCGGCGGCATTTTCTCCTTCCTGCAGTTCACCACCTTTGGGATGGTTGTGCGGGCAGGCATGGCAGATCGTGAGACCGTCGGATTGCTCGGCATCAATATCGACCGCCGCTTTACCATTATGTTTGGCATCGCTGCAGCCGTCGCGGGCCTGGCCGGGGTGATGTATACTCCGATCAACTCCCCCAATTACCACATGGGCATGGACTTCCTGGTGCTGAGCTTTGTGGTTGTGGTTGTGGGCGGCATGGGCTCCCTGCCCGGCGCTGTGCTTGCCGGCTTCATGCTGGGTATTCTTGAGAGCTTTGCCTCGATGAACGAGATCAAATCTATCCTTCCCGGTATCGACCAAATCATCATCTACGTTGTCGCGATCATTATTCTGCTCACCCGTCCGCGGGGTCTGATGGGCCGCAAAGGCGTGATGGAGGAATAACACATGTTCGGACTAGATAATAAAGACACTCGGATGCTCTTGGTCGTCGCAGTACTGACGCTTTGCGCTCCCTTCATTCTCAATCCATTCCCCACTGACAGCGCCATGGCGCAGTTCAACGCGGGCTACCCGGATCTGATGCAACGCTTTGTGATCTTTGGCATCTTTGCCATCGGTTTCAATATTCTCTTTGGCCTCACCGGCTATCTCTCCTTTGGCCATGCGGCCTTCCTGGGTGTCGGTTCCTACTCTGCGGTTTGGATGTTCAAACTGCTGAGCATGAACGTGGTGCCGGCCATTATGCTTTCGGTGGTGATCTCCGGTCTGTTTGCGCTGCTTATTGGCTTTGTCTCTCTCAGACGCTCGGGCATCTACTTCTCGATCCTGACGCTGGCCTTTGCCCAGATGTCCTTTAACCTGGCCTATTCGGTGCTGACGCCCATCACCAATGGTGAAACCGGCCTGCAGCTGACACTGGAAGACCCCCGCGTCTTGGGCGTGTCCGCCACCGCTGATGGCTCGATCCCGGTGACCAACCTCTTTGGCATGGAAATGCGCTCAACCTTCGAGATGGTTGTGGGGCCTTGGGCCTTCCAGTTCAACGCCGGCTACTACCTTTGTGCCTTGATCCTGTTGGCAGCTTTCTATCTGTCGATCCGCATCTTCCGCTCTCCCTTTGGCATGATGCTGAGAGCTGTTAAGTCCAACCAGCAGCGGATGAACTATACCGGCCTCAACACCAAGCCCTACACATTGGCGGCCTTTGTGATCTCTGGCATGTATGCGGGTCTGGCCGGTGGTCTAATGGCCTCGATGGATCCTCTTGCAGGCGCTGAGCGTATGCAGTGGACCGCTTCGGGTGAGGTCGTTCTGATGACGATCCTGGGCGGCGCGGGCACCCTGATTGGTCCGGTACTGGGCGCAGGCTTCATCAAATACTTCGAGAACATCTTCTCCAAGATCAACGACAACGTCCTGCATGGCTGGTTCAGCTTTATGCCAGATGGGCTTGAGGACTTTGTGGTCTTCATCATCCACCCCTTTATCGGCAAGGGCTGGCACCTGACCCTGGGCATCCTGTTCATGCTGGTTGTGGTCTTCCTGCCTGGCGGTCTGGTCGAGGGTGGTCAGCGCATCGCCAAATGGGTGAAGGGTCGTAAAAACAAAGACGACTCCGCCTCTGCCACTAAAACCCCTGCGGAATAAGGAGACGGATTGATGGGTATTCTTGAAGTCAAAAACGTAGGCAAACGCTTTGGTGGCCTGCAAGCGCTGGGAGATGTGAATCTCAGCGTTAAGGAAAACACTGTCCACGCCATTATCGGACCCAATGGCGCGGGCAAATCCACCCTGCTGAACTGCCTGGTGGGCAAACTGATCCCGGATACTGGATCGGTAATGTTTGACGGGCAGTCGGTGCTGGGGCGCAAACCCTATGAGATCAACCAGATGGGCATCAGCCGCGTGTTCCAAACACCTGAAATCTTTGGCGATCTCACGGTGATGGAAAACATGCTGATCCCCTGTTTTGCCAAACGTGATGGCGCGTTCTCCTTGAACGCGATCACCTCGGTTCCCAGCGAAACAGACGTGATCGAGAAAGCCGAGGCCATGCTGGTTGAGATGAATATGGCAGACAAGCGCCATATGCACTCTGCATCACTGTCACGCGGGGATAAACGCCGTCTTGAGATCGGCATGTGCCTATCCCAGGAACCGCGTCTGCTCTTGTTGGATGAACCCACCGCCGGGATGGCGCGGGCGGATACCAACAACACCATTGATCTGCTGAAAGAGATCAAGGATCAGCGCGATATCACCATCGCCATTATCGAGCACGACATGCATGTGGTGTTCTCGCTAGCGGATCGGATTACTGTTCTGGCCCAGGGCACCCCCCTGGTCGAGGATGATCCGCAGAACATCCGAGGCAATCCCAAAGTGCGCGAAGCCTATCTCGGCGAGTCGGCGTAAAAACGGACACTCCCGGCCCATCCAGTCAGGCAGCAGCCTCAGGCCTGGATGGGTCAGAGTAAGAAAGGACAAGACAGATGAACGTCAAACCCGACTTTTCCAAGAACGCCAACCAGGCGACCACCGCGCCGGCTTTTCTGTCGGTCTGGGACATGCATGCCTATTACGGCGAAAGCTATATCGTGCAGGGCATCAACTTTAACGTCCACGAGGGCGAAATCCTCGCCCTGCTGGGCCGCAACGGTGCCGGCAAGACCTCGACCCTGCGTTCCATCGCCCGCACTGGATCGCCAATGGTGACCCAAGGGGAGATCTGGCTGGATCACCAACCGCTGCACCTGATGGAAAGCCATGAGGCGGCCGCCGCTGGCTTGGGGCTGGTGCCCGAAGATCGCCGCATCATTGCGGGCCTCACAGTCGAGGAAAACCTGCAGCTGGCGCAGATCGCCCCGCCCATCGGCTGGTCGATCGACCGTCTGTATGACCTCTTCCCCCGCCTGGGGGAACGCCGCAAGCAGGAGGGTGTAACCCTGTCAGGCGGTGAGCAACAAATGCTGGCCATCGCCCGCGCCCTGGCGCGTGACATCAAGGTGCTGTTGCTGGACGAACCCTATGAAGGCCTGGCGCCGGTGATTGTGGATGAGATCGAAAAGACACTCATGCACGTCAAAGAACAGGGCATGACCACCATTTTGGTGGAACAGAATGCGGTAAGGGCGCTGGAACTGGCTGATCGCGCCGTCATCCTCGACACCGGCGGCATCGTCTTTGATGGCTCTGCGGCTGAGGTTCTGGAAAACGCCGAACTGCGCGCTGAATATCTGGCGATCTGACCCCCTACAGCTCATCCTTCTAGCCTCGGGTTCGTGTGAAACCCTGTTAGCCGGTTCCTCTTCTGGAACCGGCTTCTTTTTTGAACGGCCCCCTCCCCTGTTTCCCCTAAACCCCGGTTATATACGCCTGTCTCTGGCCAGATTTAAGCCTCAGAGCCTATTCCCCTTTTCCAAGGGTCTCCCCGATATGCAGACAAGGCCCGCATTCGTGTGGCCAGTGAAACTAAGGAGACACCCAATGCTGAAACGTTCCGTACAGATCCTCGCTCTTGCCACCCTGATCCCTGTCGCCGCCCTCGCTTCCAGCGACAAGCCCAGCCCAGACGTCGAAGCCAAGATCCGCGCCACGCTGACTGAACAGGGTTACGAGGTCCGCAAGGTCGAGAAGGAAGACGGGGAATACGAGGCCTATGCCCTTAAGGATGGCCAAAAATTGGAGATCTACATGAACGATAAGATGGAAATTATCCGCATCGAAGAAGACTGATCCCACGGACCGGCAATCAGGCGGGTGCGGCCCTGACCGCCCTGCCCCTGCCCTCAAGTATGAGATTGACTGCTATGCAAAGTTACTATGTCTGGGATCCGCTTGTGCGGCTGTTTCATTGGTCGCTCGTGATCCTCTTCGCCGTCAACGCCCTGATAACCGATCCAGAGGCCCGGCTGCATGAGCTCTTGGGATATGCTGTGCTGGGCCTCATCGGCTTACGCCTGATCTGGGGAATAGTTGGCAGCCGCTATGCGCGGTTTTCCAGCTTTCCCCCCAGCATATCGGGGGCTGTGGGGCACCTCACCGAAATTGCGACGGGCCGCACACAAAAACATAAGGGGCATTCTCCCCTCGGAGCGCTGATGATCTACAATCTGTTGATCACACTGACAGGCATCGGGTTGAGCGGATATCTGATGACAACGGATATGTTCTGGGGCACCGAATGGCCCGAAGACCTACACGAGGCGCTGGTCACATGGGCCGAATTATCGGTGGTGCTGCATGTGGCAGCTGTGATTTTCGAAAGCCGCCGTACCCAGGTCAAACTGGCGCGCGCGATGATCACCGGTTACAAGGAGGTGGCGACAGGCGAAACGGAGTCCTCACCTTGACCAACAGAAGATCCGATCCGGCACACCCAACAGTTCTGGTCGCCCTCATCGTGGTGCAGTCGATCTGCGCCGCGATTTTCTTCGGCGATATTGTGGCTGACCTGATGTTTCCCGACCCCCAGGAAACAGAGGGACAACATGCCTATCTCGAAGCCATCGCCACCTTCGGGTTGATCGCAGCCATCGTGATCGAAGGGCGTATCCTGATGTGGCTGTTGCGCCGTAAAGCACATCTTGAGACCAGCCTGCGCAACGCACAGGGCGCCATTGAAGAGGTGATCGATGCGGAATTTTCCTCTTGGAAACTGACCCCAGCCGAACAAGACGTCGCCACCTTTCTGGTCAAGGGCCTCAGCACCGGTGAAATCGCACAGATGCGGGGCAGTGCCGAGGGCACGGTGAAGGCCCAGCTTAACGCGATCTATCGCAAATCAGGGAGTAGTAACCGCGCAGAACTGATGAGCCTTCTCATTGACACGCTCATGGGGCAACGTGTCTCCCCTGACCTACCCGATCAGCCCTGAAATCGCGCCCGCAGCTCGGTCTTCAGAACCTTGCCATAGTTGTTCTTGGGCAGTTCCTGAACAAAGACATAGGCCTTGGGGCATTTGAAGCGGGCAATATGGTCCCGACAGAGCCCGTCGAGCTCAACCTCTGGGACTTGCCCAACCACAAAGGCCACCACCTCTTCGCCCCAATCGCCATGAGGGCGCCCTACAACAGAGACCTCCCGCACCTCGGGATGCATCAGCAGCACCTCTTCCACCTCGCGGGGGTAAATGTTGGATCCTCCTGAAATTATCAGATCTTTGGAGCGGTCCTGCAGGGTCAGATAGCCTGCGGCGTCCAAAACCCCCATATCGCCCGTCATCAGCCAGCCCCCCTTGAGGGTTTCTGCGGAGGCTTCTGGGTTGTTCCAATAGCCGGGCATCACCGCATCGCCACGCACCATGATCTCGCCCATTTCCCCTACGTATTGGGGATTGCCTGCGCTATCCCCAATACGTAGCTCAACCCCGCTTTGCGCCCGGCCCACACCGCAGAGGCGCGATTTCCAGCCAGGATGCACCCGGTCGCTCACCTCTGAGCGTCGCAGGGCCGTGATGCCCATGGGACATTCCCCCTGGCCATAGATCTGGATAAAAATCGGACCAAAATACGCTTCGGCCTCGATGATATCGGCCAGGTACATCGGCCCGCCAGCATAGATCACACTGCGCAGCCCCGCGCCAGAGCGCCCCTGCGCCTTGGCCACCGCCGTCATGCGCGTGACCATGGTAGGGGCCGCAAACATTTGTACCCGGCCAAAATGCGCCGCCAGATCAAGGATCTCCATCTCATCAAATCCGCCGGATACAGGGCAGACATGTGCCGCTCCCACCAGAACATGCAGCATGTTATAGAGACCAGCGCCATGGCTCATGGGGGCTGCATAAAGGATCTGATCCGCACCTGTGGCCACATCCACATCCGAAAAATAGCACAGCGAGACCGCCATCAGCATCCGGTGGGTGATCTGCACCCCCTTTGGCTGCCCAGTGGTGCCGGAGGTATAAAATAGCCAGGCCAGATCCTCTGCATCGCGCGGCATAGGTGCCTCAACCGGGGCGCAGGCCATGGCCGCGTCAAAGGCCGGTTCTGCGATTGACACCACAAGGGTAGCAACCTCAGCCGCTACTAGGGCGTCATCCAGGCCTGGACTGACAAAGACCAGGCCCGCGCCCGCATCTTGTAAAATGAACCGGGCCTCGCGGCCATGCAATTTGGCATTGATCGGCACTGCCGCAGCGCCGGCATACCAGATACCATAGAGTGTGATCAGATACTCCGGGCAGTTCTTCATAAACAGGGCAACCCTGTCTCCCGGCTCCACCCCCTGTGCCTGCAACCAGCCCGCCAGCGCCGCCGCCTGTTGATGAAAGACGCGATAATCCGCCACCAGATCCCGCCCAAGATAGAGAGCCGGCCGACACCCATCTCTCTGCGCCTGCCGGTACAGCCATTGTGCGATATTCATCGCCTCATCTCCCCAATTATCCTAGGCCTTCATACTCCCGCCCCGGAGCCTTGCGACAAAGAGCCTGCCAAAAACAACCTTCCATGGTGCAGCTTTTGCTTCAATTCCGCAAAAATACCCGGTTAATAGAGCCCATGAGCGATATAGCCTTTGACCATGCCCCTGTGGGCCTCGCCGTTTTGGAAAACCGTGTCATCAAGCGGTGTAATCTGCAATTTGCGGCCACTTTTGGCGGTGCTGCGGAGGATCACATTGATGTCCTGATTGCCAAGCTTTACCCCAGCCAGGAGGACTACCAGCGTATCGGCCAGTTGCTGCGACAGGACGAAGGCGCCAAATCTGGGCTCTATAATGACGAACGCATCATGCGCCGTCTGTCCGGCGAATTGTTCTGGTGCCGGGTGCGGGGACGATCCATCAGCCCGCAGGACCCCTTTCGTACCGGCATCTGGTCTTTTGCCGATATCTCAGAGGATCGCCCCGTCGTGAGCCTCACCCCACGTGAGCGTGAAGTAGCAATCCTCACCTGCAAAGGGCTCTCAGCCAAGGAAATCGGGCTAAAGCTGGATCTGTCTTATCGCACAATCGAGACCCATCGCGCCCATCTTTTGCAAAAATTCAACGCCCGCAAACTGCCAGAACTGGTGGCCAAACTCAGCGGCATGCCGCTCTGATAGGCAAATTTCGACGATATTTTTGGCTCAGAGATTGCGAATCCCGCCAAGCCTGCCCATTTTGTGACCAGAATCGACAGCGCTTTCCTTGTGGTAAAGCTTGCCCTATAAGCGCTTCTAATTTCATGGCTGCCCCGGGGGCAGACCAGTGGCAGACCTGTCGGAACCGGCTGAGGACACAATGACAAATAAAACGCACGAAGCAGATGTGGCATTCATCAAGGCATTGGCCGAATTGCTGCGGGACAATGACCTGACCGAACTTGAGGTCAAACGCGACTATAGCGAAGATGACAGCCTGAATGTGCGCGTCTCGCGTCAGGCTGTTGTGGCTGCTGCCGCTCCGGTACAAGTTGCCGCCCCCGTTGCCGCAGCACCAGCTGCCGCAGCCCCGGCTTCTGCGCCCGAAGCCGCAACCGCTGAGGACCCCGCCAACCACCCCGGCGCGGTTACTTCGCCTATGGTGGGGACCGTTTATCTGCAAGCAGAGCCTGGTGCCCCGGCCTTTATAAGCGTTGGAAAACAGGTCAACGAGGGCGACACCCTATTGATCGTGGAAGCGATGAAAACCATGAACCACATCCCGGCGCCAAAATCCGGCACCGTCAAGCGCATCCTGGTTGAAGATGGCGCTGCCGTCGAATTCGGATCTCCGCTGGCCATCATCGAGTAAGGGCAGCCCATGTTTGACAAGATCCTGATTGCCAACCGCGGAGAGATTGCGCTGCGCGTGATCCGGGCCTGCCGCGAGATGGGTATCAAGTCGGTTGCTGTGCATTCCACTGCTGATGCCGATGCGATGCATGTGCGTATGGCCGACGAATCCGTCTGTATCGGCCCGCCCTCAGGCGCGCAGAGCTACCTGTCTATTCCGGCCATTATCTCGGCCTGCGAGATCACCGGCGCTCAAGCCGTGCACCCTGGCTATGGCTTTTTGTCGGAAAACGCCAATTTTGTTCAGATCATTGAAGATCACGGTCTGACCTTTATTGGACCTTCCGCCGCAGATATCCGCACTATGGGGGACAAGATCACCGCCAAGGACACGGCCCAGAAACTGGGTATCCCGGTTGTTCCCGGTTCTGAAGGCGGCGTGCCCGATGTGGAAAGCGCCCGCAAGGCCGCTGCCGACATGGGCTACCCGGTGATTATCAAGGCAACCGCCGGTGGTGGCGGGCGCGGCATGAAGGTGGCCACCTCAGCGGCTGACATCGATGTGGCCTTTTCCACTGCACGTTCGGAAGCCAAGGCTGCCTTTGGCAATGACGAAGTCTATATGGAGAAATACCTCCAGAAACCGCGTCATATCGAAGTTCAGGTCTTTGGCGATGGCAAGGGCAACGGCGTGCATCTGGCCGAACGCGATTGTTCGCTGCAGCGCCGCCACCAGAAGGTTTTTGAGGAGGCTCCCGGCCCCTGCATCACCCCTGAAGAGCGTGCCCGTATTGGCAAAATCTGTGCTGATGCCGTTGGCGCCATGTCCTATTCCGGGGCTGGCACCGTTGAATTCCTTTATGAAGATGGCGAGTTCTACTTCATCGAGATGAACACCCGACTGCAGGTGGAACATCCCGTCACTGAGGCCATCTTTGGTGTTGATCTGGTGCGTGAACAGATCCGCGTTGCCGCTGGCATGCCGCTGTCGTTCACCCAGGATGATCTGGTCATCAATGGGCATTCCATTGAAGTTCGGATCAATGCTGAAAAGCTGCCGAACTTCTCTCCCTGCCCCGGTAAGATTACCGCTTACCATGCCCCTGGTGGTCTGGGCGTGCGGATGGATTCGGCGCTTTATGATGGCTATTCGATCCCGCCCTATTACGACAGCCTGATTGGCAAGCTGATTGTGCATGGCCGTGATCGCCCCGAAGCCCTGGCGCGTCTGAGCCGAGCCCTGGGTGAGCTGATCGCCGATGGGATCGACACTACCGTACCGCTGTTTCACGCCCTGCTGGCAGAGCCAGACGTGCAGTCTGGCGACTATGGCATTCATTGGCTGGAACGCTGGCTTGAAGAAAACCTCGGGGGATAAGCCCCCACCTGTATCGGGGCGTTCTGTAACGGAACGCCCCTTTTTCATTTAGCGATTTATGTGCCCCTGTGGCTCCGTCCCTTCTTTCTTTGATGGTCAGGCAAATCAATGAGCCTCACTCCGGATCTTTTGCTACATGCCTATTCCATCGGTGTTTTCCCGATGGCCGAGCACCGCGAAGATGAGGAGGTTTTCTGGGTCGACCCCAAACATCGCGGCATCTTCCCTCTTGATGGCTTCCATATCTCGCGCTCGCTGGCCAAGACCATTCGGCGCGCAGACTATGCGGTTTCAGTGAACCGCGCCTTTAGCGATGTGGTGATGGCCTGCGCGGATCGCACAGAAACCTGGATCAATGCGGAGATCTTTGCGCGTTACCAAGATCTCCATGCCATGGGCCATGCGCATTCGCTGGAAGTCTGGGACCAGGACAGGCTGGTGGGCGGTGTTTATGGTGTATCCTTGGGAGGGGGGTTTTTCGGCGAAAGCATGTTCTCGCGCCAACGCGACACCTCAAAGATTGCCCTTGCCTACCTGATGGACCGCCTGCGCCAATCAGGGTTTCAGCTCTGTGACACGCAATTCCTAACCCCGCATCTGGCCTCGCTTGGGGCGATAGAGATCAGCCGTGCGGCTTATAAGGCCCGGTTGCAACTCGCCCTGGAGCACGAGGCCGATTTTGAAGCGCCTCAGCTGCCCTCGCCGACACTGCTCTTGCAGCGGATGACCCAGACATCATAGCGCGCGTGATCCAGCGCTGACAGGGCCGGGCTGGAGGCAATCATCCAACCGTCAAAAAACACTTCCCCATTTAGCGGGTCGCGAATGGTGAGATAGGCATAGGCATCGCCCGTTGGGTTCGCAGCTGGATAGCGGCACTCCGTCAGAGTAACGATTAGCCCATAGATCTCGGCGCTGCCACCAATCTGGACTTCGATGTCCGTATGGTGTCCGTTGACCTTATCCAACCCCCGCAATACCGCAGAATCCCCGGTCTCCGCAGGAACCTGCGCGGCGGCGGCGCCCCCCAGAGCAATAGCTGCTGCCCCCGAAAGGGCAAGCTTACGCAGGAGAGCAACGGCAGAGATCACGAGTCGTCTCCGCTGCCGGAAACAAACTTAACCAAAAGCGATATCAAGCTCACCGCGCCCTGCGTGTCCAGCACCTCATCGCCAGGCTCAAAGTTAAAGGGCGAGCCACCCGGCATCACCTCAACAAAATTGCCCCCTAGCAAACCCTCGGATGAGATAATCACCGCACTGTCATCTGGCACCTCGATGCCCTCAAGAACCGAGAAACGGGTATCCGCCCGGAAGGTCTGCGCGTTCAGCTCCACCCCGGTGACAGTACCAATCTTCACCCCAGCGAGACGCACATCCGTGCCCACGCCAACCCCTTCCAGCGAACGGAATGAGGCGGTGAGCTCATAACCGCTGTTGCCGGTGGACAGCCCGGCGACCTGCCCCGCATAGACGGCAAAACCGATGGCCGCGGCGAGAACAAGCCCACCTGTCAGAACTTCAGTGGTGTTGTGCGACATAGCGTTTCTGCCTAGATCTATGGGTCAAAAAGAGGAAAGGACCAAAGGGCAGCAACGCCCTTGGGTCCAATGATATCGTAATCAGTCCCTGCAAAGAGGCCTATTCCGGCGCCCAGGCCTCATAGTCGCTGCGTGCCTCTGGGCTGGACCCACTACGGATCGAGCCCGCAGGGGCATAGGCGTTCAGGGTGCCGGTCAGGTTTTCCTGATGTGGCTTTTCCCAGGCCTTATGCGCCAGTGGCTTTTTGCTGGGCAGCTCATCAAAGGTGCGATGCAACCAGCCATGCCAGTTAACGTCAATGCGTGAGGCTTCAACTTCGCCGTTGAAGATCACCCAACGACGGCTGTCATCGGCATTGTGATAGAACACATTGCCCTGGTCATCCTCTCCCACCTTGATCCCCTTACGGGCGGTAAAGATCTGGGTATTCAGCGTCTGACCGTTCCACCAGGTCACAGCGCGCAAAAGAGTGTTCAGGATTCCCATGAATGCCTCCGAAGATTTCCATAACCGTATGACGCAAATTCCCGCCAAGGTCCAGTGGCTTGCACCAGCATCCAGCGGCCTTGGCGGGTTTTGGCAAGTCTATCTCGAGAGCCTTAAGTTTCAGTAGCCTCAGCCAGCTGCTCACAAAAGGTCAACCGATTGCCGAAGGGATCAGTCAGGGTGATCTGTAGCCCCCAGGGAACGGTTTCAATACCCGGATTGAGATTGGGATAGTCCTTGGCCTGTAGCTCAGCATGGAAGGCCTCCAGTTGCTGCATCGGAATAAAGCAGCGCCCGCCCGGAGTAGCATCTCCATGATGTTCGCTCACATGCAGCAGGCAACCTGAACGTGAGATCTGCTGATAGAGCGGAAGATGATCCGCGTGTCTATGCTCCCAGTCGACCCTAAAGCCCAGATACCCGATGTAAAAGGCCTGCGCCCTGTCACTGTCGAAACTGCGTATGACTGGGATTGCCGAGCTGATCCGGATCGCGGAGGGCAGCGGCGAGTCTTCTGATTTTGTCTTGATCTGAGAGGCCAGAACATTCCAGTTCGGCAGATCAAACTGCCGTGCCACAAGCTCCAGAGATTGTGCATGTGAAAGTTCCAGACCTTGCTCTGCCAAAGAATTCCGCAGAGATTTTGCCATAGCCTTGGCATCAGTGAAATTGCGCATTGCGCCTGTCCTTTTGCAACGGGAGATCCAGCTGTCAGCGCGCGCGTTGCCTCAAGACTCCCTGTGCGGAAAGACGAAGTGCTTGATAAAATTGATATGTTCACCCTGTCAGAACCGACTGCGCGCGGCAGGCCATATCAGCCTGCCACTCTTGTAGGGACAAAACCTTGACAGAGCAACGATTTAGTTGACTAAATCAGGTGGTTTTAGGCGCCAGTGCCGTCACCTCAATCTCGATGCGGTATTTGGGATCGATCAGCCCGGATTCGATCATGGTGGCAGCAGGCGGGTTCTCACCAAAGGCCTCAGCCAGCATCGCCCAGCACGGCTCAAACTCCGCCGCATCCGGCAGATAGTAGTTCACCCGCACCACATCCGCAAAACCCGCGCCAGCCTCTGCAAGCGCCTTGCCGATGATCTCCAGGGCCGATTGGCACTGGCTCACCACATCATCCCCCTGACCAACGGTGCCGGCCACATGGATAAAGCCCCCCGCAATAACCGCACGGCAATAGCCAACCTTCTTTTCAAATTCGCCACCAGACGAAATCCGCGTGATCCTAGCCACCGATGCTTCCTTTCATTTGGCCCCAAAATATCCTGGGGGTGAGGACCCTTGGGGCCCGAGGGGGGAAAGCCCCCGTTCTCCTTGTTATGAAACACAAAATGGCCGGTGTCGAGTAACACCGGCCACTTCCCTAGCTCCACAACTAGGCCAAAATTTTGCGCGTTCAGCTCGCAGAGGCAGGCTCTTTTTCAGCATCTGTATGGATCATCAAAGGTTGCGCATCCGACGTCACAGCCTCCTCATTGACCACCACTTTGGTCACGCTCTCCATCCCTGGAAGCTCAAACATGGTTTCCAGCAGTAGATCCTCAAGAATGGACCGCAGGCCGCGGGCGCCAGTTTTGCGCTCAATGGCGCGTTTGGCGATGGCACTCAGCGCTTCATCGGTAAAGTCCAGCTCAGTCTCTTCCAGCTCAAACAGGCGCTGATACTGTTTTACCAATGCGTTCTTGGGTTTGGTCAGGATGGTGACCAGCGCATCTTCGTCGAGATCTTCCAGTGTTGCCAGAACGGGCAGACGACCCACAAATTCAGGGATCAGACCAAATTTCAACAGATCTTCCGGCTCAAGCTCTTGGAAGATCTCCCCAACGCCGCGGTCATCATTGTTACGCACATCTGCGCCAAAGCCCATAGCAGACCCTTTACCACGCTGTGCGATAATCCGGTCAAGGCCCGCAAAGGCACCGCCGCAGATGAACAGGATATTGGTGGTATCCACCTGCAGGAACTCCTGCTGCGGATGTTTCCGGCCACCTTGTGGCGGCACAGAGGCCACGGTGCCTTCCATCAGTTTCAACAGCGCCTGCTGTACGCCTTCCCCCGACACGTCACGCGTAATCGACGGGTTCTCTGACTTGCGGGTGATCTTGTCGACTTCGTCAATATAGACGATCCCACGCTGGGCGCGCTCGACATTATATTCCGAGGCCTGCAACAGCTTGAGAATGATGTTCTCCACATCCTCGCCAACATAACCGGCTTCGGTCAATGTGGTCGCATCCGCCATGGTAAAGGGCACATCCAGAATGCGCGCCAAGGTCTGGGCCAGAAGCGTTTTACCGCACCCCGTGGGGCCGATCAGTAGGATGTTGGACTTTGC
Source organism: Roseobacter sp. MED193 (assembly GCF_000152965.1). GTDB lineage: Bacteria > Pseudomonadota > Alphaproteobacteria > Rhodobacterales > Rhodobacteraceae > Pseudophaeobacter. The sequence goes on from NZ_CH902583.1 coordinate 621,512, forward strand.
CAGCTCGATGTCATTGCCAGCCTTTTGCGCATGGTTCAAACGTTTGTAGTGGTTGTGAACCGCCACCGACAGAACCTTCTTCGCCATGGCCTGACCAATCACATAGTCATCCAGAACTTCGCAGATATCTTTGGGGCTGGGCACACCGTCTGTGGCCTTCAAACCAGAGGCTTTCGTCTCTTCACGGATGATATCCATGCAAAGTTCAACGCATTCGTCGCAGATGAACACGGTGGGGCCCGCAATCAGTTTGCGCACCTCATGTTGGCTTTTGCCACAAAAGCTGCAGTAAAGCGTGTTCTTGCTGTCGCCACTCGAATTCGTCGCCATGGTCTACCTTTCAGTCCGCTCGCAGGGCCGGTTTCTCCGGGCGCCGCGCCTATCAGTCAGCTTATGACAGCCCATCGGCGGCCACAATGTCAAAATATGTGCCCCGAAAAATGCGGGGCACATGTTGTATCTTTAAGCAGAGCCTCAGCTCTCCTCGTCGTCACCCTTGGCACGGTTCTCAACGATCTCATCAATCAGGCCAAAGGCCTTGGCCTCTTCTGGGTCCATGAAATTGTCACGCTCCAGCGCGGCTTCGACCTTGTCCAGCTCCTGACCGGTGTGCTTGACGTAGATCTCGTTCAGGCGACGCTTCAGCTTCAACGTCTCCTCAGCGTGAATCATAATATCGGTGGCCTGGCCCTGGAACCCGCCGGAAGGCTGGTGCACCATGACACGAGAATTAGGCAGCGAGAAGCGCATGCCTGCCTCACCTGCGGTCAACAGCAAGGAGCCCATGGAGGCCGCTTGGCCGATCACCAGCGTCGAAACCTTGGGTTTGATATATTGCATAGTGTCGTAGATCGACAGGCCCGAGGTCACGACACCACCGGGAGAGTTGATATACATGGAGATTTCTTTGGATGGATTCTCAGCTTCAAGGTGCAAAAGCTGCGCCACGATCAGGGACGACATGCCATCGTGCACCGGACCATTTAGGAAAATGATCCGCTCCTTCAGCAGGCGCGAAAAGATGTCATAGGCCCGCTCCCCCCGGCTGGTCTGCTCAACCACCATGGGCACGAGTGTATTCATGTAAGTTTCTCTGGGATCAATCATGCGAACCTGCCTGCGTTGTGTTATGTCCGGCACCATACCAGACGAGTATTACCTGAGTCTTAGTATCGCCCTCTTAGGCCTGCAAGAGGTGGCTTTTGTTTTTACGGCTCTACCATCGATCAAGCCTCTGCTTTTGCCGACCTGTGGCGCTGGCGTCGCAAAACCACTGAACGCTGTCGCAATTTCGGGGCTCTCTGACGCTGAGGCGCAGTAAATGCGGTGTCATAAGGTGAAAGCTGGGGCTGTTCACAAGTGTCGCAAATTGCTCGTTGTGAAGCGGTTCCCCCCCTAGACCCGCCTCATCACTGCGGTTGCCCCGCCATTTGGACCAGGACAAAGCCATGTCGGACGATAATTTTGTTCAAAAAGGTGCGTCAGCCACCCTTGCAGTACCCTATTGTGGCGCCCCGCAGGATTTTTATTTCCTGCTGCTGCCCAAGGCAACGATGTTGCCAGTGGCGGCTGCCATCGAGCCTCTGCGCATTGCCAACCAAGTCACAAACACCAAATTGTATCGTTGGTTCATAATGACAGAAGACGGCGCACCGATCCGCTGCTCCAACGGGATGATGATCACCCCTGATATGGCGCTGCAACCAATGCCGGCCGAGGCCGTGGGCTTTGTCTGTGCCGGGGTCGAGCCCCAATCTACCGCAGGGGATGCCACCCTGAACTGGCTGCGTCGCGAAAGCCGGTTTGGCCGCGCGATTGGCGGCATCTGCACTGGCGCCTTTGCCCTGGCCCAGGCCGGGTTGATCCGCGATCAGGCTTTTACGCTACACTGGGAAAACCAGCCAGGTTTTCAAGAGAGCTTTCCTGACCTGGCGCCATCTGCCAATAGCTTTGAAATCAGCGATGCCCTGATGACCTGTGGCGGTGGCAATGCGGCCACCGATCTGATGCTTAATCTGATTGAGGCCCGCCATGGCAAACAATTGGCGATTATCGTGGCCGACATGTGTCTACACGTACGCTCTGGCGGTCAGGCCACACCGCAGAAATCAAACTATGCAGTGGCCATCGGCAGCCGCAACCAGCGCCTGTTGAATGCGCTGCAACTGATGCAATCCGCCATTGAAGACCCGCTCTCCATTGGCGAGCTCTGTGAGCAGCTCGACATCTCGCGGCGCCAGTTGGAACGCCTGTTCTCGCGCTATCTGGACCAAAGCCCGATGCATGTCTATTTTGACATGCGCCTCGCCCATGCCTTTGCGCTTATGAATGAAACCGCGATGAGCGTCACCGAAATTGCCCTAGCGTCGGGCTTTAACAGTTCCACGCATTTCTCGCGCCAGTTCAAACGGAAGTTCGGCGCTTCGCCGCATTTCTTCCGCAAAGGCTGGAGCTAGCGCCAAATCGGGTTGCCCCGGGACAAGGCCAAGGCCGCAGCGCCGCCGCTGCGGCCTGATATCTTTCAGGCGATAGGTCATACCTCGCGCCCCTAAGAAGGGCGAGGCGCGCTTAGGCCGCGGCTTCACGCTGTGGCTCTGCCTCCATCGGTGCTGCCCCGGAGTTTGCCAGTGTAGCAGCAGGAATCACGCCTAGTGATTTGCACAGGTTCAAACGCCGCGCCGCAAAGGCCGCTGCTCGCGCCTGTAAAACTGCCAGGTTTTCTTCCGCGCGTTCCAGCACCTGCCCCTCATGTTGCAGCCGCTGCCCCTGCGCGGACAGAATGCGCCAAACCAGGTCAGCCCATTGCGATGGCTCAGTCTTGCCCTCGCTATAGGCCAAAAGGAACAATTGTTCGAACCGATCCACTTCAACCCCGCCACCGGTGATCGGCGAAGCCAGGAAGCGCAGTGTTTCGCTCTCTTCTGCGCGTTTGCAAACCGCCAGATTAAAGGCCTGACACTGGGCTTTGCGCGCCTGCGTGCCCTCCAGGGGCAGGCAGGGCGACAGAACCTTCGCCCCCACCAAAATCGTCAACAGGCGAGAAATCTCCGCCCAGGTCATCTGTCCAAAGGCCCCCTGATCCAACAAACCGCGCACGGTGATAGGCCCGCTGCCCAGGGCCTCCAAGATGGGGATGTATTGAGCTGGATCCAGCTCTATTTCCTTCAATCTCCAGTTCAGCTTGAGCGGGCCACCGCTGTAGCGCTGCGCCAGCGCAAGGGGGGTTTCGAACCAGGCCCCAACAGCGCCGCGTTCGGTATGGCGTCGCGCGCCCTTCACAAACAGGTCCGACCGGAACTGCTCATTCACCAGCACATCACGCAGGCTTTCACGGCGCACCGGGTCGGCTTCTCCGTCAAGCACTGCAATTTGCTCCGGAGTCATGCAGAGATCGTCAATGTGATCCAATAGACTGGTGGATCCCAGAAAGTTCAACTTAGCCTCGGACAACTCCTCGGCAAGATCCGCAAAGTGAAACGGCGTCCAATCAGCGTTGAACATCTCATGTGCCAGGTAATTCGGAGACATCTGTTTGGACTTGCCCAGACGAGCACAGGCCAATGGGTTGGCTTGGAAAAACTTGGCACCTGTGCCTTGCAGCTGCTCAGCAAAGTGCAGCGCCTCGGCGATCCGCGCCTCAAGCGGGCCTGTCCCCTGCGTCGCGCGATCTAGAAGAATACGCCGCAATGGCATCACAGAGGCCCAGCCCGACAACGCGTTATAGCTAACATAGACCATACCACCGGATTTCAACCGACGGCGAATAAAGTCGACAATCAGCTGCCTGTTCTGTTGGGAAACCCAGCTCATCACCCCGTGCAGGGCAATAACATCAAACTGCTTTGGCAAGGTGGGTTCTGCATCAAAATCCGCAAAGGAGCGTTCATAAAAATGCACGTTCCTGATCTTGCCCTCGGCCGCCAGTTCGCGTGCCCCCGCAATATGTGCAGGGTTAAAATCCATCGCGTGGAACTCAATATGCGGATTGGCCGCAGCAAGTAGATTGCTGTTGAAACCCTGCCCACACCCCAGTTCGCAATAGCTGAGCTCCGATTGAGCGAAACCGTGTTTTTGCCCCTTAGACGTTGCAGCAAGGGCTAAGACTGCCGGTGTCATCTCATGAAAGAAATCATGTGTGTAATCTACCTCAGAAACATAGCCGGAAGTCCAGTCGCTCATTTATTACCTCATGGTCTGTCTGGAAAAGGACGCTTTCCAGCAAACTCTCCAAAACAGGTGATAAAGACGTTAAGATCACAACATTTATAATCAAGTTTTCACGACCTCGGACGCCAGCAAATCTGGATCCCCTTTCAGGCTGCATTTTCCCGCAGGGAAAGTCCTGTTCTGCGCGGAGCAACCAGGTCCAAAAGCGGGACAAAAAGCAGCCTATGATTGCACCCGCAGCCTCGCTACACTAACATGACGCGATCCAGAGACACTTGTTTTTTTCAGAGCGACATTAATCAATGCGCATTAAAACGGAGGTGAAAATGATCGACTACTTCAGAAATTCGCCACGCAAGAATTCAAATCTGCAGATGCTCTACCAGTTTCGAGACACCCTGCAGGCCAATTTGCTCTCCGTGCCTGCAGATGATGCGGCAATGCCGCAGACAATGGCAATCTTGCGCAAAAAAACACAGGAGGTTTTGGACGCCAAGCCCTTTACCTGGGCAGCGGCCTATCAGGCGGAAAAAATGTTGGCCCATATCCGGCCCAAGGAATCCCTGGAAATCGAGATTAAGAAACAAATTTCCGCTTTGGAAAAGGTTGACCCGACAGCCGCCGCCCTGTTCAGTAAAGAATTCAAAGCCTTGGAAGCCGGGGCCGCCACAGATACCCAAGCGCCCCCTTCCCCTCCTGCACCGGGGGCAAACTCTGAACAGCCCAAGGCTCAAGACGAGGTGACACCGCAATCGCCTGCGGCAGGGACAAAACCCGCCAAAGAGGCAACTGCCAGTCCCGAGCCCCCCAACAGTCCCCCTGCAAAGGCTCAGGGCCCAGTGGGCGTCGGAGGCCAAGCCCAAAAGAGCCCTCCCAATCAGGCAATGCCCTATGCCCCCCCCAACACCCTAGCCCTGCGCCATCTGCTGGAGCGCGTGCTCAACGATGTGCATTGGAAATATTCGCAACGCTATTTCAATCGTCGCATTATCGACCGCTATTCTCTGTTTGTCTTTCTGTCCGGTTCAGTGCTCGCCGTCCTATTCTTTGGCACCCTGTTGGGGATTGGGATCCTCAACGCAATGGTACCGGAAACCCTGAACTGGTCCTTTTCGGGCTATTTTCTCGCGGTTGTTGCCGGGCTTCTTGGTGCCAGCTTTAGCGTGTTCAATCGTGACCGGTCGCTGATCCAGGGAAACTCCATTGAAGAGACAATGCTGCAGACCGGACTGGCCAATGTCTATCTGCGCATCGGCATTGGCGGTATCAGTGCGGCAATCTTGTATTTCTTCTTCAACGCCGGGCTTCTTAACGGTACGCTCCTGCCCAATCTGGAGGCTCTTGGATTTACCCCGCTCTCCCCCGGCGGGGTGACAAAGGCAGAAATCGCGGATGCCTTCAAAACCATCGCGGCAATGGACGCCACGCAAAACAGCGCTCTGAAAGATCTGATCGCCTCTGCCAAAGACAGTCAGGCAAGCCCCGAACTGGTGGAAACCCTGACCAAGGCCATCCAGGATGCACAGCCGGTGCAGCAGGGCAATAGCACCCGCCCCATGGGGATTATGGTGCCAAATGCTGAGCTGTGTAAGCTGTTGGTCTGGAGCTTCGTCGCAGGCTTTTTTGAGCAATTTGTTCCAAACGCCCTAAAGCGGGTTGAACAAAGCGCGGAACACAACACGCCAAATGACAAGCCCGCAAAGCCACAGGCCTAGGCCAGATGCTGCCATCCTCAGGCACCAGCAGGTACAGAACCGGCCTTGCGGCGTTGGCACCTGCATCGAGGCACGCAGACCCTGACACCAGACACAAAACGGGGGCAGACCCAGGCCTGCCCCCATACAGATCACGTAGCGCCAGTCAGAGCGCTAAAGCCCCCTAGGGCCTAGTTGTCAAAGCTTCTGAGATAGGCAACGACGGCTTCGATATCGCGCTCCTTGCGCAGACCAGCAAAAGACATCTTGGTGCCTTTCATAAATTTCCGCGGCTTGGCCAAAAAGGCCGCCAGGGTTTCGTCATTCCAGACCAACCCGTCCTCACCCGCTGCCAACATTGGCTTGGAGTATCTGAAGCCCTCGACCACGCCGGCCGTGGCACCAAAGATGCCGTTCAGGATCGGGCCTGTGCCGTTCTTAGCTCCCTCCCCCACCTTGTGGCAGGCTTTGCACTTTTTAAAGACCTTGGCGCCTTTGGCGACCAGTTCCGGATCCAGCGCGACTTCCGCAACGACAGGCTCTTCAGCAGGCTCTTCGACAATAGGTTCTGCAGCAACCGGGGTCGCCGCAGCCTGCTCAACCGCCACATCTGTGGTGGCGGTCTCCTCAGGGGTTACGTCAAGAACTCGCGCTCGCATGGTGATTTCAACTGTGTCCTTACAATCGGACATGCAGGGCTCAGCCTTCCAGAAATGCGCTTCGCTTTCCAGTCGGTCATCGACAAAGAACCCTTCGGCATTGGGCAGCTCTACATCGGTAAATGTCTCGTTCGAGAGCACAAATTCATCATCCACCAGATCGTTGGAATAGAGGATATAGGCCACGATGGCATAGACCTCATCCGCTTCCAGCGTCTGCGCCGCGCCAAAGGGCATCGAGCGGTTCACATAGTCCCAGGTGGTGGACAGATAGGGCCAGTAGGAACCCACGGTTTTCAGCGGATCTTCACGGTCGAGCGTGCCCTGGCCACCCGCCAGTTTTGGCCAATTGTCGACGCCTTCGGCAAAGTCGCCGTGGCAGACGGCGCATTTCTCGGCAAAGACCTCTTCTCCGGTGAAGACATCGCCAGAGCCTGCAGGCAGGCCGGTGCCATCAGGCGAGACATCAATATCCCAGGCGGCGATCTCTTCTGGCAGGGCGGGACGGCCCAGGCCATATTCGCCGGCAAAGGCAGGCAGGCCAAGCGCCAGCGAGACAGCGGCTCCGGCGATAACGTTAGGAAACTTCGACATTTTCTGCCTCCCCATCGGCTTTGACCCACCAGGTCTGGATGGCGTTGTTGTGATAGATCGAATTCAGTCCGCGCACTTCGCGCAGCTCTGCTTTTGTGGGCTGCACATAGCCGGAGCTGTCGCGCGCCCGGCTTTGCAGCAACATTTCGGAACCGTCCCAGTTGATCTCCAGGTAGAACCGCGTCAGCGCCTTGTCTGTTCCCGGCGCCCCCAAACGGGCCTGGGTCCAGGTCTTGCCGCCATCAATCGACACATCAACGCCGGTGATCGCGCCACGGCCAGACCAGGCCAGACCGGTGATCACCAGCGGGCCTTTGCCATGGGTGATTGGGGCCTGCGGGCTGGGGCTGGTGACAACGGATTTTGCATCCATCTCCCAGGTCCATTTGCGGGCTGAGCCATCTTCCATGGTGTCGGTGTATTTTGAGGTCTCCTCGCGGCTTTCCACCGGGCCATCCATGACCTCGATGCGGCGCAGCCATTTGACCCACATATTGCCTTCCCAACCGGGCACAACCAAGCGCACCGGATAGCCGTGTTCTTTGCGCAGGGCCTCGCCATTGGCCTTAAAGGCCACCAGCACATCGTCCAGCGCCTTTTCCAGCGGGATGGAACGCCCGTTAGACGAGGCATCCGCGCCCTCGACATAGACCCATTTGTCCTTGAAATCACCCGCGGCCGCCAGACCGGCCTCTTCCAGCAAGGTGCGCAGTGAGACGCCTGAATATTCCATATTGTGGATCATGCCATGGGTGAACTGGGCGCCATTCAGCTGCGCCCCGGCCCATTCCATACCAGAATTCGCGGCGCATTCGCAGAAATACACTCTGTTTTCGCGCGGGAAACGCTCCAGATCGGCATAGGAGAACACCAGAGGCGTATCGACCAAGCCGTTGATCATGAGACGATAGTCTTCTTTGCGCAGCTCGATGGCCCCCGAATGGTGGCGTTCAAAGGCGCAGCCCTGCGGGGTGATGGTGCCGTCAAGCGCGTGGATCGGCGTAAAGTTGATCGAGGAAATCGTATCCGCTGTCAGCCATTCCACATTGCGGCGCACCACATCCTGTTCAAACTGGATCGGCAAGCCGTAGGGCGTGGCGTCAACGCCATCACCCAATCCACTGGCCCAGTCCTGCACCTCGGTGATCAGGGGGTCCGGCGTGGCGGCCTGTGCAGCCTGGCCTGCGCCAACGGCGGCGGCCCCTACTCCGGTTGCCGCCGCACCCGCCAGAAATCGGCGGCGTGAGGGGGCAAAATCATCTGCTTTATCGCTCATCTCTTGTCTCCTTACATCGACAAATTCATCATTATGAATTCATCAGCGCAAAAAATTTTGGTCAGAAAACGCCTAGCCAATAGGGTCATTGGCTAGGCACCTGTGGCGGGGCTTAGGCGCCGACCACGTTGACCGATGTATTGGGGGTGACGGAAACCGTCCCCTGTTTGCGAATGTGGTCCTCGACCACATCCCAGATCATTGGACCCTCGGTACCCTCGTTGACGCTGGCCCAGCCAGAAACAACATAGGACTTGCTGGCGTCGATTTTCTCGCCTGTTTTCAACAGGGTCATTTCGCTGATGCGTTCGCCCTGTGGCTTGGTAATATCGATGCGATAGCCCATGCCACCAATGCGGACCATATCGCCGCCCTGCTGGTAATAGGGATCGGGGTTGAAGATGTTATCAGCCACATCCTCAAGGATCACCTTGATGAATTCACCCGTCATTTCAGAACGATAGGCCGCGCCATAGCTCATGGAGGTGACATTCCAGATATCCTCGCGGGTGATGTCATCACCCGGTACCAGCGATGGCCCCCAGCGCACACCAGGCGACATGGCGATGTCAGCCTCGCGCTCGCTCAGCAGCGCGTCGCAGATCAGGTCATCCCAGGTGCCATTGAAATTGCCACGGCGATAGAGCAGCGATTCGGTCTTGCCGATCACCTCTGCCAGCTGATCAGCATAGGGGGCGCGCTGCTCATCAATCAGCTTGGTGATCACCGGATCCGGCGCGATAATATCCGAGAAGATCGGGATCAGCTTGTGACGGATACCCATCATCTGGCCGTCGCGCACATCCAGATCAATGCGGCTGACAAATTTACCGTTGGAGCCAGAGGCAATGATATGGGTTTTGCCCACCAGAACCGGCTCTGGCAGCGCATCATGGGTGTGTCCTGACAGGATCACATCAATCCCGGTGACAACACTGGCCATCTTTTTGTCCACGTCAAAACCGTTGTGCGACAGCAAAACAACCAGATCAGCCCCGGCGGCGCGGACTTCATCAACCATGTCCTGCATGTGCTCGTCGCGGATCCCAAAGGAATACTCCGGGAACATCCAGCCTGGGTTGGCGATGGGCATATAGGGGAAGGCCTGACCAATCACGGCCACCTTGGCCCCGCCCCGGTCAAAGAACTTATAGGGCTTGAACAGTTCGGCAGGCTCATCCCACTCGGAATCAAAGATGTTCTGACCAAGCGCCGCAAAAGGCAGGCCTTCGACGATCTCATTCACCCGGTCAGAGCCCAGGGTGAATTCCCAGTGGAAGGTCATCGCATCAGGTTTCAGCGCGTTCATCACATTGACCATATCCTGGCCAGCGGTGTGGTGACAGGTATAGGAGCCATGCCAGGTGTCGCCACCATCCAAGAGCAGCGCATCGGGGCGATCTGCACGGATGGCATTGATCACGGTTGCGACGCGATCCATACCGCCGACCCGGCCATAGCCCTGCGCCAGCGAGGAGAAATCATCGTGGGTCAGCGCATAGGCAGAGGCACTGCCATCGGCAATGCCGTAGGCCTTGCGGAAATCGGCACCGGTGATATGCGGCACATGCCCCTTGTTCCCACCAACGCCAAGGTTGACAGAGGGCTCGCGGAAATAGATCGGTTTGAGCTGCGCGTGAATATCAGTCACGTGAATCAGGCTGATATTGCCAAAGGTATCAAATTCCAGCAGCTGATCCTGCGTCAGGCTTTGCTGTGCTGCCAACCGGCCCCAGTTGCCAAAACCAGACGCACCAACCAGGGCGGAAGCGGCCATTGATACCTGCAAAAAGTCACGGCGCGAGATCATGTCTATCTATCATCCTGTTTGTCATCATAGGCGATCATGAGCAGTAAACATGATTCATATTCGCATCTATGAATTTGTGTTAAGCGATAAACCCCGCGCCTGGATCAGACGCGGGGTGTAGGTGTGTTTAGTTACGGACCGACGGGCCTTCGACCGCCAGGCCATTGCCACGCGAGGCGACATAGAGCTCAAGCGCGACAAAATCGGCAGAGCCAGGCTTGTAGGTCTCGGCGCGGGTGTCGCGCACACAGCCTTTGAAACGCGCATGCACGTTGTTGAGCTTGGCGTTCTTCAGACGGTAGGTCGGGAAACCATTGATCTGGCCCTGGCTCAGGTGGTCTGCACGGATCATCAGGCCATAGCTGTCCTCGTGGCAATTGGCACAAGAAAGTTCCAGCTGACCGGTGCGGGCATAGTACATTTCCTTGCCCTGTTCCCAGACCGATTGCACGGGTCCGTCAATGGCCACATTGACCGGCATGCCGCGTGACTGCACCGAGATCAGCGCCTCCATCGCGGTCATGTCACCCCCAGTGTATTTCCAGGCCTTGGCCCCCATCTGGTTCTCGCGACAGTCATTGACCTGCATCGCCAGCGTCCGGACTTCGCCAGCCTGCTCATTCCACTTTGGATAGACCGCGCGCACACCGGCCATGCTCTCCTCCACGTCATCATGACAGGAGGCGCAGGATTTCTCCTCGGTGCCCTCAACGGTGTTCCAGGCATCAAAAGCCTTGTCGACAAAGACCATTGCAGGGTTTTCGAAATCGTCCATCTGCAGGGCCTGGGTCTCATCAGAGCGGAAGTGCCAGCCTGACATCACCTCATCCATAACATCCGACAGATGCGCAGGAGCGGCGGTTTTGGTCACCAGGGTTTCTTCTTCGTTGAGTACCAGCGTGTCGTCATCCGCATCTGCATGGGCAGAAAGCGGCAAGCTGAGTGCGACAGCAATGGCGGTAAGCGCCTTATAGTTCATTCCTTGTCCTCCCTTGGGTATCCATCCGGGCCGCCAAAGCGGCCAGGATGCCGTGCCTTTGAGATCCGGAAGGGATCAGGCCATAGCGATCGACTTGGTCGCGTCGTAGACTGACCCGTCATCATCATACCAGGTGAATTTGAAGTCACCGGCTTCGGGCACCAGGGCCTCGAACTGGAAATAGGGGTTGGTCGAAACCGCAGGTTCGATGGTGATATCGGTCACCAACTGGCCATTGAATTCGCAGGTAAAGCGGTTGATGATCGAGCGCGGAATGACATTGCCTTCTTTGTCTTTGCGCTGACCGCTTTCCATCTGGTGGCTAATCAAGGTCTTGATAGTGATCGCCTCACCAGGGGTTGCCTTCTTGGGGACTTTGACGCGGGGTTTTACACCGGATGCCATGTCTTAAACTCCTTCGTATTCAGGCCTTTTCACAGGCCACAATCGGGTCGCAGCGGGGCGGAATGCCTTAGCCGCCGCAACCGCCGATGGTCACTTTCACAGCAGCGCTTGCCTTGGCAAAGCTGCCGTCGGCCAGCTTGGCGATCGCTACCACATCCTGGGTGCCTGCCAGGCGGATCCGGGTGGAGGCAGATTGGCTGCCAGCCAGCGGGCCAAAGTTGAAGGTTGCAACACCAGGGGTTGGGTTACCGGTGGCCAGAACCATGATCGCAGTGGCACCAGGCGCATCGACCGAGATTGGCACGGTATTGCCGTTTTCAGCAATCTCCGGCGCAGTCAGTTCAATTCCGGTGTCGGCCATTTCAGCGCCACCAGTAAATTCGGCAATCCGATCATCAACAACGCTGGCGCTGGCGCGCAGCGGCAGGACCGTCATCACAGCAGCACCCAGGGCCAGGCCCAGGGTCTCACGGCGTGAGAACTCCATCATATGTCTCCTTTGACGTTTCGCAGAGCGACAGGGGGTTTCGCCCGCGCTTTACTCTTCTTTTAGGGTCGCAATGAATGCGATCACATCTTCAATTTCCTGAGCAGACAGGATTGGTGTCAGCGCCTCGGTTGGAGCCTTGCCAGTATAGGCGGCACCTGGACGAATAAAGCCTTCAACCTTGTAGAATGCAGGCATCATCGTGCCCTCAAAGGTCATTTTGGCATTGGTCATCAACCCGCGCAGCTCTGCTTCGGTCCAGCGATCACCGGCGCCATCCAGCGAAGGGCCGATCTCACCGTGGAACGGTACATCCGCAAGGGCTGTTAACTGATGACAGGCCACGCAGTTGCCCAGCGATTTGGTGCCTGCAATAATAGCACCGCTTGCCGCATCACCTGGGGTTCCGGTCAAGGAGGCCGCAACCGCGCCATCCTCATCAAATTGCACATCCTTTGGCGCGACCTCTGCCGCTAGGGTTGCACTCCCGGTCAGGCACACGGCCAGTGTCAGAGATAGTCTCTTCATGGTTCCTCCCGTTGGCTGCCACCCGCGTTCTGGCGGGCTTAGCTTTGTATACCGTAGGGCACGCAGCCCCCTCAACGCAACAACAAATTCAATAGTGTGAATTAATATATTCATTCACCCACGATCAATCTGCGGATCCATTATTGCGCTCAGCAATACGGCGTGCGTGATAGCGTTGAAAATCTTCCCCATTGTCAAGAAGATACCGTTTCTCGGCCACCCAGGTAAACATGTCCAATGTTGTTCCGGGACCAAAGGCGCCGGGCATTGTCGCCACGGCCGCCTGTGTCGCAGCCGCTCCCTCTGCCACCTCTTCAGGGAGGAACAGAATCGTCGGCGTAAACAAAACGCCCCATTTGCGTGCCATATCCTTTTCCGGCAGCGTCTCGCCGTCAAAATCTGTCACCTCAACGTCCCCGTAGAGGTTCATCTGCACCACAAAGTAGTGCTCATCAATATAGGAGCTCACCTCCGGGCGCGGAAAGACTTCCTCATGCATCTTGGTGCAATAGATACAGCCCCGCTGTTCAAAGAACAGCACCAGACGTTTGCCTTCACTATTGGCCTCTTCCAGGTCTTCGCGCAGATCCTTGAAAGTCTCGCGCATCCAGGGCGTTTTATGCAGCCCATCATCGCCCAGCTCAACAGCGGCAAGGTCTGCGGCCAGCATCGGCAGAGCCAGAGCCGCGGCCGCCAGTTTCAAGATAAAGTGTTTCATGTCTTCCCCTCCGGTAACGCAGTAAGTCCCACAATCTCTATCATCCCAGGGTGGCAAAACCCGGCATCCAGCGGATCATCAGATCCGCGATCCAGCGCACCCCACCGGTAACAATCAGGATGGCGAACAGGATCAGCATAGCACCCATTATCTTTTCAACCCAGTGAAACGCAGCACGATGTCGTGCAACCCAGGCCAGAAATGGCTTAGCAAACAGTGCAGCCACCACAAAGGGGGCCGTCATCGCCGCACCGTAAACAAACAAGAGCGCACCGCCGCGCCAGATCTCACCCAGCCCAGAGGCCACCATCAGGATCGAGGCCAGGGCCGGACCCACGCAGGGCGTCCAGCCAAAGCCAAAAGCCAGCCCCATCAGATAGGCCCCCGCCAGGCTTGATGGATCGGCGGAGCTTTCCACACGTGCCTCACGATAAAGCAACCCGATGCGAATAACCCCGAGGAAATGCAGGCCAAAGACTACCAGTATCAAAGCCGCCCCATAGGACAGGATCTCCATATACTGACCAAAGAGCTGCCCCAGCGCCGTCGCGCCCATCCCCATCAGCATAAAGACCGACGTCACCCCAGCAGCAAAACACAGAGCAGCCATGACCATGCGCCGCTGCGCCCCAGGAGCGATTTCGCCATCGCTGCGCAGCTCGGCCATTGACAGCCCCCCTAAATAGGACAGGTAGAACGGCACCATGGGCAGGATACAGGGCGTGAAGAAGCTCAATAATCCGGCAAAGGCGGCCCCGAGGTATGAAATTTCCAACATCACGATCTTATGATCCTCCGGGTCTTGGGCCAGATCAGCGCAAGACTTGTTTTATTCACATATTCAAATTATGTAGTATCAAGCCGCAAATCGCGGATGCCGTCAACGGTTGAGATCATGAATACGAAAGCACCTCTGTTTGCAATGCGCCGCAGTTTTGCGGCAATGGCGCTCGCTGTTGCTGCCGCCCTCCCCGCCCAAGCCGGCGAGCCGGAGGCGGAGACTGGCACGACCAATGTCAATGAGTTGGTCATGGTCGAGCAAGCCGGATGTGAATGGTGCAAGCGCTGGAACGAAGAGATCGGGCCGATCTACGGCAAAACCCGCGAAGGCGCTTTTGCGCCCCTGCGCCGGGTGGATCTTCGCGCCCTGCCGGATGACCTCAAGGTAACACGTCGGGTCAATTTCACCCCGACCTTCTTGATTGTAAAAGACGGCCATGAGATGGCCCGTCTTGAAGGATACCCGGGCGAGGATTTTTTCTGGCCCGTGATTGCACAGCTTTTGAGCCAGCATCTGGCATTTGTCCCTGACGGGACGGATCAGCCGGATAGCTAGCCAGCAGACGACAAATTGGGAGGTGCGGCGCCCGCGCGCGCCGCCACCACAGGAGACAGGACAATGGCACTACCGCAATTCTCGGCCGATATGGCCCCGGAAGAGCTGGACAACATGGTGGACAATGCCACCAAGGCTTCGAATTTCCTAAAAGCGATCAGCCACGAAGGTCGGTTGATGATCCTGTGCCATCTGGTCACTGGTGAAAAGTCTGTGACGGAACTAGAGGACCTGCTTGCGGCGCGCCAGGCGGCGGTTTCCCAGCAGTTGTCGCGATTGCGGCTGGAAGGGCTGGTGGTGCCACGTCGCGATGGCAAGGCCATCTATTATCGCCTTGCAGACGACCGGCCACGCCGGATCCTCGAAGTGGTCTATGACTTGTTCTGCGCGGATGATGCCAGCTAACACCGTCAGCTGAGAGGAAAATAAGCCGAAGGTGCCACCCATTGCGCGCCTTAGGGTGCAAAAACGCGTTGCAATGCCCCCCTCAATGACGCTTCATTAAGCACAGCATGCCTCCTAACCCGTCGGGGGTGATCCCAACGGCACCGCATTCGGAGCGCATCGGTGGACGCAGGGCTTAATCGCCCAGCGCGGGAGGAGAGTTCGCCTATGTTTGATCTGTTCAGCGATCACCATCTGGTCACCGTTATTGGGCTTTTGGGCGGCGTGCTCTTGGGTTTGGCGGCGCGGCTGGGGCGGTTCTGCACCCTGGGTGCGATCGAAGACCTGCTCTATGGTGGTTCCTCCCAGCGCATGCGCATGTGGGGATTGGCCATCGGCACCGCGGTGGTTGGCAGTTTTTCCCTCATCGGCCTAGGAGAGCTTGACGCCTCTCAATCCTTTTACCTTACCGTACGTTGGATGCCTTTGGCCTCGATCGTGGGCGGGGTGATGTTTGGCTACGGCATGGCGCTAAGCGGCAACTGCGGATATGGGGCCATCGCGCGACTTGGTGGCGGTGATCTGCGCAGCTTTGTTATCGTTCTGGTCATGGGAATTTCCACCTATGTGGTGCTATCCGGCCCCCTGGCACCGCTGCGGAACCTGCTGTTTGAACAGCAGGATGTCACAAGCGATCTGCCTCCTGGTCTGGCACACCACCTATCGGCGCTGACCCATCTTCCGCTGGCAGGCATTGGCATCAGTGCCGGGTTTGTCCTTATTGGCATCAGCCTCTGGGATCAGGAATTTCGCCGCGACCACAAGAGCCTGTTTTGGTCCGTTGTCGTCGGTCTTGCGGTGGTCTCTGGCTGGGCGGGCACCGCCTATGTCAACGCCCGGGGCTTTGAGGCCCTGCCCGTCGTCTCCCATTCCTTTTCTGCCCCCCTGGGGGAAACCATCCTCTGGACCATGACCGGCAGCCTGAGGCCTTTGTCATTTGCTGTAGGCTCCATCAGCGGGGTTTGGCTGGGCGCCTTCTTGGGCTCGCTGATCAAGGGGCATTTTCGCTGGGAAGCCTGCGATGATCCGCGCGAGTTGCGACGCCAGATCTTTGGTGCGGCCATTATGGGGGCCGGTGCGGTCATCGCTATGGGCTGCACCGTAGGACAGGGGCTCAGCGCCTTCTCCCTGTTGTCGCTTTCCGCTCCTGTAACCTTTCTGGCGATCTTTGCCGGTGCCGCCCTGGGACTGCGCCAATTGATCGTTGGCTTTCGCAGCGCCGCCTAGGATAGGCTCTCAAGAGCCCACTGGCGCGATTGGGCGCAGGCTCTGGTGCTTTGTAACCTTTTGATGAAATCATAGCCCATCATTACCCAGCTGTTACACTAGCCCTCCACATCCTGCGGTATCTGCCGGAAGTTTCCGCGCATAGTGTTTTGACAGAGAGAGCAAGCCATGGATCGCAAGCACATCATCAACGACCCTGAAATCGGCAACAAAGCCGAAGCCTATGAGGCCTTTGACGATATCCCGACCAATCCAAACCTTGAGGCTACCATTGGGGACGTCATCAATACCCGCTATGGCCGTCGCGACATGTTGCGCGGCATGCTGGGTGTCTCCGCTGCCGCCTCCCTGTTTGGCACCTCTGCGCTGATCGCCCCCAACCGCGCCACCGCAGCGACAGCGCCTGAAAGCCGCTATCGCTTCGACGAGTTGGCCTGGGGCAATGATGAGACCCATCACATCGCCAAGGGCTATGAGGCCGATGTACTGCTGCGTTGGGGTGACCCGATCACCGCCGAGGCCCCCGAATTTGACGTGATGAACCAGACCGCCGAAGCCCAGCTGCAACAGTTTGGCTATAACAACGACTATGTGGGCTTTACCCCCCTCAATGCCGAAGGCACCCGTGGCCTGCTCTGTGTGAACCACGAATACACCAACGAAGAGGTGATGTTCCCCGGCCTTGGCCGTCAGGACAAACAGGGCTTTGTCGGCATGACCAAAGAGCTGGTTGATATCGAGATGGCCGCCCATGGTGGCACCGTGGTTGAGATCGCGCGCGACGCAGGCGGCAAATGGGCGGTTGTGCGTGATGGGGTCTTTAACCGCCGCATCACCCCGCTGCACACTCAAATGACCATCGACGGCCCTGCCGCAGGGCACGCCCGAATGCAGACCAATGCTGACCCATCAGGCAAAGCCGTCATCGGCACGCTCAACAACTGTGCCGGCGGCATGACCCCCTGGGGCACCTGGCTGATGGCCGAAGAGAACTTCCACGGTTATTTCTGGACCGACGCACGTGACAGCGAGGGCAAACCGGATCTTACCGCCCACGAGGATGCCGCCAGCAAGAAACGCTACGGTGTACCCGGTGGCTGGTATGCCTGGGGTCAGCACTATGACCGGTTCAACATCGACAAAGAACCGAACGAGCCCAACCGCTTTGGCTGGGTGGTCGAAGTCGACCCGCGCAAACCGGATGCCAAGCCTGTGAAACACACTGCCCTGGGCCGCTTCCGCCACGAGGGCTGCGAGACCACGATCTCCGCGACCGGCAAGTTGGTTGTCTATATGGGCGACGATAACCGCTTTGACTACCAGTACAAATATGTCTCCAACGGCACAGTTTCCCATACCGATGACGCCAATGGGAACCTGCTGAGCGACGGTATTCTCTATGTAGCCCGCTTTGATGCCGATGGCACCGTGCACTGGCTGCCATTGGTTCACGGCGAAGGACCGCTGACCGCAGAGAATGGTTTTGCCAGTCAGGCGGATGTGCTGATTGACACGCGCTTGGCCGCAGATGCGCTCGGCGCCACGCCGATGGACCGCCCAGAGGATGCCCAGCCGCGGGGCGATGGCACCGCCTATATTATGCTGACCAACAACTCCAAACGTAAGGAGGAGCAGGTCAACGCGGCAAACCCCCGTGCCAAATCCAACTTTGGTCATATCATCGAGATCAAAGAAGCGGCAGGCGATCATGCCGCCACCACAGGCACCTGGTCGATCCTGGTGAAATGTGGCGACCCGGACTTGGCCGAAGTCGGTGCCCAGTGGAACCCGGAAACCAGCGAGAGCGGTTGGTTCGGCTCGCCCGATAACTGCGCCTTTGATGCCGATGGACGTCTGTGGATCTCCACGGATCAGGGCAGCAAATGGGGCAAGACCGGCAAATCTGACGGGCTTTATGCGCTGGAAACCGAAGGAGAGCTGCGCGGCCACTCCAAACTGTTCTTCCGCTGCCCCGTCGGCGGTGAGCTCTGTGGCCCCTACTTCACCGCGGACAGCGAGACCCTGTTCCTTGCGGTCCAGCACCCCGGCACAGATGGAACTAAGGCGCTTAAAGGCTTTGAACGCGCTTCCACCTTTGAAGACCCTGCCACCCGGTGGCCCGATTTTGATCCAAAGATGCCCCCACGCCCCTCTGTTGTGGTGGTTACCAAAACGGGCGGCGGCCGCATTGCCGTTTAACGGTCTGCCACTCTAGCCGGATCTCGGTATCATCGGCCAAACCCTGGGCCCGGAGTGCAAAAAACTCCGGGCCCAATCTGTCTCTGCAATCGGAGAGCACAGGGCCGCCCTGCCCTCACAGGAACGTGACAGGGCGCCCCATAGATCTCTGTTAAACTTAACTCGGCTCTTGTTCGAGGGATCTTATCCATGCGTGCTCCGTCTCCCCCAGTCTCCCGCTCTCCTCGACCTTTGGGACGGTTCACGCTGTGTCTGTCTCAGCACCTGGCGCAGATCCCATCAGTGGCATTCATGCTGGTGTTTGTCTTTGCCCCTCTCTCGCTGGCGCAGCCCGCCTGGGCAGAAGAAATCAGCAAGCGGGAAGGCTGGGTGATCTTTGAAAGCCAAAAACCCTATGATCAGCTGCTGCGGGATCTTCGTACCGCAGTTAAGGCAGAGGGACTGGTGGTGGTGACCCAGGCGGGCCCCACACAGGCCGCCGCAGCCCGTGGTATCACCATACCAGGCAATCGTGTGCTGGGCGTGTTCAACAATGACTACGCGGTACAGGTTCTGGCCCTGTCCACAGCTGCAATGATCGAGGCCCCAATCCGCTTTTACGTCACCGAAGTCGATGCGACACACACGCATCTGGCCTACAAGCGTCCGAGCTTTGTCTTCTCTCCCTATCTGAATGAGGGTGGCGGCCAGTTGGTGCGCATTTCAGCCGAGCTGGATCGCCGCTTTGCCGCAATCGCCGCCGCAGCCCTAGGACGGCAGCAATAGCAAGGTCGCGACGCGTTGCCTTCTGCCCGACACACCTCCTCTGGTTGGTCATTCCCTTCACAGCGTGTCACAGAACCGTGAAACGCCTTGCGTCTTGCCGTGCAACCCGCGAATTCTGACCCGCGAAACAATGGCTCTATTTTGAAGACAGCGAGATTATAAGAACATGACACAGACCCTTCGCGCCGCAGACGTCCTGGCTCGTCGCCTCTATGAGGCCGGTTGCCGCCATGCCTTTGGCATGCCCGGTGGCGAGGTCCTGACCCTGGTGGATGCGCTGGTCAAGGCAGGCATTTCCTTTCATCTGGCCAAACATGAAAACGCCGCCGGCTTTATGGGCGAAGGCGTGCACCACAGCGACGGCGCCCCTGTCATTTTGGTGGCGACGCTTGGGCCGGGTGCCCTCAATGGCGTCAATGTGGTGGCCAATGCCCACCAAGACCGTGTGCCGATGTTGGTGCTCACCGGCTGCGTCGATGCCGCAGAGGAACAAAGCTATACCCATCAGGTTCTGGATCACCGCGCAGTGTTTTCCCCCATCACCAAGGCGACATTCAGGCTCGACGCAGAGGCGGCGGATCTGATCGCCGACAAGGCCGTCGCCCTCGCGACCCAGCCGCGCAATGGCCCAGTGCATATTGACGTACCCATCTCCACCGCAGATGCCGCTGCCACAGAGCGCGGATCCCGCCGCGCGCCTGCAGCGCGGACCCAACCAGAGAGTGAAACACTTGCGCAGGCGCTATCTTGGCTCGCAGAGGCCCGGCGTCCCCTTGCCCTCATCGGTCTTGACGCCCTGCAAGAAGCCGCAGCGCCAGAAATCAAGACCTTCCTTGAGCAGCACCAGATCCCCTTTGTCACCACCTATAAGGCAAAGGGGATTTTGCCGGAAACTCACCCGCTCTGTCTCGGAGCAGCCGGATTGTCACCACTGGCGGACAAATACCTGCTGCCCTTGCTGCAAAAATCAGATCTGATCCTGGCCCTTGGCTATGATCCCATTGAAATGCGCCCGGGTTGGCGCAATGTCTGGGATCCGGCGCGCCAACGGATGATCGACATCACCCCGGAACCCAACAGCCACTATATGCACCAGGCGAGCCTAGCTCTGGTTGCCTCGTTGAAGCCCACGCTCACGGCCCTGACGCCCGTATCCCAATCAGCAGACCAGCCCCAAAATTGGCCCTGTCACAGCCCAGCCCAGGTCCAGGCGGACCTAGGCATGGCCTTCCCCGCAGATGCAGACTGGGGGCCCGCTGGGGTCATTGCAGAATGCCGTGCCACCCTGCCCGCCAATACCCTGGCCACGGCAGATAGCGGCGCCCATCGCATCTTGCTCAGCCAGATGTGGTCCTGCAGCGCGCCCCGTCAGCTCATCCAGTCTTCAGGGCTTTGCACGATGGGCTGCGCTGTTCCCATGGCGATCGGACGCAAACTCGCGGAACCCGATCGGCCTGTGGTCAGTTTTTCCGGCGACGCCGGCTTTTTGATGGTCGCCGGTGATCTGGCCACCGCCGCGGAGCTGGGTGTTGCGCCGATCTTTGTGGTCTTTGCCGACGCCAGCCTGGCACTGATCGAGCTGAAACAGCGCGGCCGCCAAATGGCCAATGCAGGTGTAGACATGGGGCGTCATGACTTCGCTGCCATCGGCCGCGCCTTTGGTGGCTCCGGCATAACGGTACGTAATCGCTCTGAATTAAATCAAGCCCTGCAACAGGCCTTGGCCTCGGACCGCTTCACTGTCATCTCTGCCGAGATCGAACCCGGAGGATATGATGGACGCATCTAACGCATTGCCCAACGGCTGGAGCGAGGCTGACAATCTTGGCCATGGCGCACTCAAAGACATCAAGGTGCTGGACCTGTCGCGCATTCTGGCCGGCCCTACCTGTACCCAGTTGCTGGGGGATCTTGGCGCCATCGTGGTCAAGGTCGAAAACCCAAAGACCGGCGGCGATGATACCCGCCAATGGGGCCCCCCTTATGTCACGGATGCAGATGGAGAACGTTCTGATCTCTCTGCCTATTTCATGGCCGCCAACCGCAACAAACGCTCTATCGCACTGGATATCACCAGCGCCGAGGGTCAGGCCCAGATCCGCCGCCTCGCCGCTGAGGCCGATATCCTGGTGGAGAATTTCAAACCCGGCGGGCTGGCAAAATACGGGCTGGACTACGCCAGCCTGCGCGCCGAGTTCCCGCAGCTGATCTACTGTTCTATTTCGGGCTATGGCCAGACCGGCCCTAACAGCTCTAAACCCGGATATGACCTCATGGCCCAGGGCTATGGCGGCCTGATGTCGCTGACCGGAGAGCCGGAGGGGCAGCCGGTTAAGGCAGGCGTAGGCATCGCGGATGTGATGTGCGGCATGTATGCGACCATCGGTGTTCTTGCCGCATTGCACCACAAAACCCTGACCGGAGAAGGCCAGCAGATCGACCTGGCGCTGGTCGATGCTCAGGTGGCCTGGTTGATCAACGAAGGCGTGGCCTATCTGAATACCGGCGAAGTGCCGCAAAGGCGCGGCAACGAACACCCCAGCATCGTGCCCTATGGGCTCTATCAAACCTCGGATGCCCATGTGATCCTGGCAGTAGGCAATGACAGCCAGTTCCGCCGCTTTATGGAGTTTCTGGGTCTCGAAGGTCTGGCAGAGGATCCACGTTTTGCGACCAACCCTGCGCGTCTAGCATACCGTGCTGCATTGAATGACATCCTGATCCCGGCACTCAAACGCTTTACCATGGAAGAGGTTATCGCCGGGATGGAGGCGCGCAAAGTGCCTGCGGGGCCAGTGCAAACCCTGGATCGGGTCTTTGCCACCGAGCAAGTGGAGGCCCGCGACATGGCCATTGAAATGCAATCAGGTGTTGGCCCGGTAAAACTGCTGGGCAACCCGCTGAATTTCTCCCGCACCCCGGTGACCTATCGCCATGCGCCACCTCAATGCGGCGCGGCCACGGATGAGATTCTTCGGGCCAAAGACCCCTTTGGCGAAACCTAACCCCGGCCAGGTTACCCGCGGCCAGACTGTCAAATGTTACAAAGCCAAGCAAGCACCCGCCCCCCCGGCGGGTGCTTGCTTGCTTTTGCGCCATCAAAGCCCAAAAGGCGCAAAAAACCGCCTGTTCTGGTCGAGAAAAGCCCCCCCAGCCCCACAGGGAACACACGTTCAATCACCAAACCGCGAGCGGCGTCGCGCGGGGGCTCTGGCTGGTCTAACCTTTGAGCAAGATCAGTGAGTTTTGAGACTATATGCAGAGATTGGACCCCCAATGACGCAAGACATTTTTGGACAAGAAACCAGCCTCAGCTGCGCCACCACCCTGGCAAGGTGGGACGCGGCACAGATGGGGGTGCTGGCCCATTCCGCTGCCACCGCCGATCATCTGGGGGCCGTTCTGGTATCGGCACCAGACTTTGCCCTGGCCCAGGCAATCAAGGGGTTATCGGTTTTGATGCTGGGCCGCTCCGAGCTGTTGCCCATGGCACAAGACGCACTGAAGGCTGCCAAATTAGGCTATGAGGCCGCCCTGCCACGGGAACGCAAATATGTCGACGCGCTTGAGGCCTGGCTGGCTGGTCGCCCCTCGCGTTCTGTCGTGCTGATGGAACAAGTTCTGGATGTAAACCCTTGTGATTCATTGGCAATGAAACTCAGCCATGGGATCCGCTTTATCCTTGGGGATTGCACCGGCATGCGCGCCTCGGTCGAGAGGGTGATGTCGGCCTATGCACCGGATCATGCCGCGCGCGGTTATCTCTTGGGATGCCATGCCTTCGCCCTGGAGGAAACCGGATCCTATGAAAAGGCCGACATCGCCGGTCGCCAGGCGCTGTGGATGGCACCGGACGATGCCTGGGGACTGCATGCGGTGGCCCATGTGCATGACATGACCGGCGATGCGGCCGCAGGCCTAAACTGGCTCACCGGGCGCGAAGAGGCCTGGGCCCATTGCAATAACTTCCGCTATCACGTTTGGTGGCATAAGGCGCTGATGCATCTGGATCTGGGCCAGATTGACCAGGCTCTGATGCTCTATGATACTGAGGTGCGCCGCGACAAAACCGATGACTACCGGGATATCTCCAATGCCACCTCGCTCCTGATGCGGCTGGAGTTGGACGGGGTTGCAGTGGGCAATCGCTGGGAGGAACTGTCCGAACTCTGCGCCAATCGCACAGAGGATGGCAGCCTGATCTTTGCCGATCTGCACTACCTGCTGGCTCTATCGGGGCGGAACCGACAGGCCGAGACCCGCCGTCTGGTCAGCCGCATTCACGCCGATGCCAAGGCCCGCAACACCGAGGCGCAGGAACGAATGGCGACACCTGGCTGCGATGCCGCCAATGGGCTGGAAGCCTTTGGTGATGGTCACTATGCCCAGGCCTTTACCCATCTGTCGCGCGCCCGCAGCACCATGCAGCTGGCTGGCGGCAGCCATGCCCAGCGCGACGTTTTCGAGCGCATGACCATCGACGCCGGTCTGCGTGCGGGAGAGTTCGATGCGGTCGAGGCCATTCTGGACGATCGCCGTGCCAAACGGGCGGGAGGAGAAGACAACTATGCTCTGGCCAGACGCAGCCTGATTTCGCAGGCCCGGGGTCTGCCTGACGCCCATAGCGTGCCCGCAGAATAGCCTGTCCCGCCCACTCATTTTCGACCAAGACCCGGCGTCAGAACCGGCCACAAAAGACCCATAAGGATTTCCCCATGGCGGAGATTTCGCCCTTTCCTAAACTGCACCCTGATCCTGGCCCTGCTGCCAATCGGCCAGCCTCTCCTGGCCCTGCAGATTCTGCAAAGGTCGCGCCCAAGCGACAGCGGGATCCGCGGCTCGATTTTTATCGTGGCATCGCCATGTTCATCATTCTGGTGGCCCATATTCCCGGCAACCGCTGGACCGGCTGGATCCCGGCGCGCTTTGGCTTTTCCGATGCAACCGAGATCTTTGTCTTTTGCTCTGGGATGGCCTCTGCCATTGCCTTTGGCGGCTCTTTTGCCAAACAGGGCTGGGCCCTGGGCACCGCCCGCGTGGTGTTTCGCTGCTGGCAAGTGTTTTGGGCACACATCGGCCTGT
The DNA here is from genome assembly GCF_000152965.1 of Roseobacter sp. MED193. Classification (GTDB taxonomy): domain Bacteria; phylum Pseudomonadota; class Alphaproteobacteria; order Rhodobacterales; family Rhodobacteraceae; genus Pseudophaeobacter. Next base: position 645,882 of record NZ_CH902583.1, read on the forward strand.
TCTTCTTTGTTGCCATGTCCATGGCCGCGCTCGACACCTATGGCACCTTTGAAAAGACCTATATTAATTCGCTGAACCTACAGCATTTTTTCAATAACCCCGCGCCCAATCTGGTGGGGCTGTTTACCCTCACCTATGTGCCCAATTACTTTGATATCCTGCCGATGTACCTGGTGGTTCTGGCCTTGATGCCGCTGATGATGGGACTGGAGCGCCTAGGCCTGTGGTCCGTCGCTCTCGCTTCAGCGCTGATCTGGCTTACTGCCAACCCCTATCTGATCGGGCTGGGTCCCGATGGGGCCTCGCTGCCGGCTGAACCCTGGTCGGAACGCGAGTGGTTCTTTAACCCCTTTGGCTGGCAGCTTTTGTTTTTTACCGGCTTTGCCTTCATGAAAGGCTGGCTGCCCAAGCCGCCGGTCTCTGCCCTGCTGGGCCTGATCGCAGCCGCCTTCCTGATCCTTTCCGCCCCCTTTGGGTCGTGGAAAGTCTTTCTCTGGGTCGATGCGGCCCATGGCGATCTGGGCGACATGATCCGGCCCTGGTGGAAAGCCACCGCCCAGTGGCGTGAAAAAACAGATTTTGGCCTGCTGCGCTATGCCCATTTCCTGGCCCTGGCCTATCTGGGTTGGCTCATCGCTGGGACCGGTGGCAAGCGCCTGATTGCTTCAGGTCACAGCCTTAGCGCCCGAATCTGGGCACGGCTGCTGCGGATTGTTACCAAGGTTGGCCAGCAAAGCCTCGCTGTCTTTGTGTTTTCCATGGCGCTGGCGCGGCTTATCGGCTTTGCCCTGGATCAGACCGAGCGCGGTATCGCGATTACCGCCCTGGCCAATCTGGCAGGCTTTGCTCTGATCATCGCCTGCGCCTATGGGGCGGGCTGGTTCAAATCCCACCCCTGGAGGGCCAAGCGATGAGCACTCTCACCCGCCGCAGCTTCATGGCCTCTGCGCTTTCAAGCACCCTGCTCACCGCCCTCCCAGCTGGCGCGGCAGATACGCCCAAGCCCAGGCGCTTTGACCACACCCAAGTGATCGAGCGGGCCCGCGCTCTGGCCGCGCAGAGCTATCGCCCCCGGCAAGAGGTGCCGCAGGACTGGCTGAACCTGTCTTATGATGAATACAAGGCCCATAGGTTCCGCACTCAGGACGCGATCTGGTCCAAGACCGACAGCAGCTACAATGTCGATCTCTTCCTGCCGGGGCTGTATTTCCGCCATGCAGTTCAAGTGAACACTGTACAGGACGGTATGACCCGGCCTTTTGGCTTTGACATGTCACTGTTTGACCGCAGTGAGATTGCCCCGCAACTCAGCACCACTGGCGCGCTTGGTTACAGCGGGGTGCGCCTACGTACCCAGCTGGACCAGCCCGGTAAAAAAACTGAGTTCTGCGTCTTTCAAGGGGCCAGCTATTTCCGCGCCATCGGCGTCGGTCAGGCCTATGGCTTGTCAGCGCGAGGGCTCGCCTTGAAAACAGGCGATCCCATGGGGGAAGAATTCCCCGACTTTGTTGAGTTCTGGCTGGAGGCCCCCGGCCCCGAGCAGCGGAGCATGGTGGTGCATGCGCTGATGGATTCGCCCTCAGTTACCGGCGCCTACCAGTTCACCGTCACCCCCGGCGCCAATACGGTCATGGATGTCGAGGCACGGCTGTTCCCGCGCGATGACCTGCCCCATGTCGGCCTTGCACCGCTCACATCGATGTTCTTGTTTGACCGCACCAACCGCAATAGATTCGACGATTTTCGCCCCAATGTACATGACAGTGACGGGCTGTTGATCAAGAACGGCAACGGTGAGGTGCTCTGGCGGCCCCTGGCCAACCCCACATATCTGCAAATTTCCTCCTTTATGGACGAAAACCCCCGTGGCTTTGGCCTGATGCAACGGTCACGAAACCTGCAAGACTTTGAAGACTTTGAAGCCAACTACCACCGTCGCCCCAGTCTCTGGGTGGAACCTCGTGGGGATTGGGGCAAGGGCGCCGTGACCCTGGTAGAAATTCCAGCGGACAAGGAAATCTACGACAATATTGTTGCCTATTGGCGTCCCCGCGATCCCTTGCCTGCGGGATCAGAACTGCCGCTCTCCTACCGGCTGAGCTGGGGGGAGGATCCGCAGATGGATCTGGCGCGGGTGATTGATAGCGCGGCAGGGGCACGCATCTTTGGAGAGCCTGGCCGGTTGATGACGGTGGATTTCGAGGCCCATCCGCTGCTGGCGGGCGCGCCTGAAGATTTGGAGGTGCATCTCTCCTCACCCCATGTGGAGACCAGCGAAGGGGTGTTGCAACGCAATCCAGCCACGGGTGGGCTGCGGCTGGCCTTTAGCTTTGCCCCCAATGCGGAAAACCATGTAGAGCTGCGACTGCAACTGCGCCGGGAGGGCCAAGCGGCCAGCGAAGTCTGGCTGTACCGGTGGACCGCATGAGCAGCGCTCTTTTCCATTCGTCCCCCCGCCCCGGTGGACCAAGTCCCAATGCGTTACTGATGCCTCCAGAGCAGCCTCTGGCGATGCCCGAGCAAGATTTTGCAGCGCCCTTCTACGACGAAAACGCCCCAGGGTTTGAACCGCCGCAGCATCTGGCGCTCTGGCGTCTGCTCGCCTTTTCCCCCGCTATGCTGGCAACTGCGGCACTGACCTGGGTCATGCAAGGCTGGTTTGCAAAGGGGGGCTTTATGGCGCTGGAGCTGGTTCTTCTTGCGCTGATTGCCTTCAACTTTTTCTGGATCTGCTTTTCGGTCTCTACTGTGCTCTTGGGGCTGTATTCGCTGTCCAAGCGCGACCGCAGTCGCCCCAATGGCAAGCCAGCCCCCATGCGGGTCGCCCTTTTGGTGCCTGTCTATAACGAGAGCCCTTGGTATGTTCTGGGAAATGTGCAGTCCATGCTGGATGAGCTACACCAGCGGGGCGGGCAACACAGCTACGATATGTTTGTACTCTCCGATACCCGCGATGAGGATCTCGCCGAGCAGGAACGCCTGAGCATAGAAGCCCTGCGCGCGGACCTCCCGGCGGGTGTGGCGCTCTATTATCGCCGCCGCGCTTTGAACACCGGGCGCAAAGTGGGCAACATCAGCGAGTGGTTGCGACGCTGGGGCGCTGGATATGAGGCCATGCTGGTGCTGGATGCCGACAGTCTGATGACTGGGCGGGCCATTGCCCGATTGGCCGATGCCCTGTCACGGGACCCGAGCGCAGGCCTCATTCAAAGCTTCCCGCAACTCATTGGTGCACAATCTGTTTTTGGTCGCATGCAGCAGTTCGCCAATGGCGTCTATGGCCTGGCTCTGGCCGAGGGTCTGGCCCGCTGGACCGGGTTTGAGGGTAACTATTGGGGTCATAATGCCATCATGCGCACCCGTGCCTTTGCCGCCTGCGCCGGCCTGCCACCGCTGCGCTCCCGCCTTACGGGGCGTGACAGGCTGATCATGAGCCATGATTTTGTCGAGGCAGGTCTGTTGCGCCGTGCCGGTTGGCGGGTACGGTTTCTACCACGTTTGGGCGGGTCCTTCGAAGAGACCCCACCGACATTGGTCGACCATATCCTGCGGGATAGGCGTTGGTGTCAGGGCAATTTGCAACATCTGAACCTGCTGGGGGCGCGCGGGTTCTTTGCCATCTCGCGCTTTCACCTGCTGCATGGGGCCATTGGCTACCTGATGGCCCCAATCTGGTTCGCCCTACTGGTTATCTGGGCCTTGATTGGCCGCGGTGAAGAAAGCTCGGTGATCCATTACTTCAGCGCAGCCAATCCTTCGCGCCCCTCCTGGCCCGATATGTCAGAACCGCGCCATGTTCTGGTGATCTTGCTGATCTATGCGATGCTGCTGGCGCCCAAACTTCTCGCGGTTCTGGCGCTGGCCTTCACCAATGGGCGCCTGTCCGACTACGGAGGCCCAGCCCGATTTGCCATCTCTGTGCTGGCAGAAATCCTGCTTGCTGTCCTCTACGCCCCAATCCTCATGGTTCAACAGATGATTGCGGTGTTTCGGACCAGTTTTGGCCTTCAGCGCGGCTGGTCGCCCCAGGCCCGTGCGGGCGGGCGCTATGGGCTGGGCACCCTCATGAGCTGCCACGCGCTTGAGACGCTCAGCGGTCTGGCGCTTTGGGGTGGAATAGCCAGTGGGCTGGTTTCGCTCTGGCTGGTGCCTATAGCGTTATCCTTGGTGCTGGCTGTGCCGCTCTCGGCGCTGTCAGGGCGACGCGCCGGCAGCTCTGCAACCGGTTGGATGGCAACGCCAGTGGTCTATTGCGAGCCCCCAGTCACTCAGGCTGCCGGACGCTACCGGGCGCAGCTAAAGCACTATCTTGAAGCCGTGCAACACCATCCCGCAGAATAGCGCCCCCCTCACGCAGATCTCTGCGCCAAGGTATAATGCGCAACCGCATCTGGCGCCCCTCGGGCGGCAGATGCCGGGCCCAAGGCTTTTTCTCTCATCTCCACTGAGAGATAAAGGCGCGGGAGCCCTCCTCTTATGACGATCCTCGCCCCTGGGCATCCCCTCCGGAATCCCCCTGAGCATCTGCCTGAACAGCGCCATGGCTCACCTTCCGTCCGGAGCAGATCCTTCGAACCAATCCAACAGGCGATCAGACCACCACCCTGGCACTTGATGCCCCTGGGGGAACAACAGGAACTCGATATCCGCGCCCAAACCGCAGTCCCAGCGACGCCCAAGAATGTCTCCCTCTTGCCAGCGCCGGGTCGGAGCATGGTCATCGCAGTTATTGGTCTCGCGCCAAAGCTCCAGTCCGGCAAAGATGTCTCCCTGCTGGAAACGCCCACCACCCAGGAAACGCCCCTCCAGTGGCACAACACCGTCACTCCAGCCATGGCTGTGAAACAGACGGATCTCTCCGGCACAGCCTGTCGGCTGCGGTCGCCAAAACCCCCCTGCAACAGGCGCATATCCGGCAAAGGCCTGAGGCGCGGCACAGGCCAGATAGTTGACCATAAAGCCCCCCGCCGAAAACCCTGCAAGGATCATTGCCTCGCGATCCAATTCAAATCGCGCAGCCGCGTCCGTGGCCACATCTTGCAAAAACGCCAGCTCGTCACGCCCTTCCCAACCGGGGAAAAAGGTCCAGGACCGGGTGCCGCCAGACCGGGGCAAGCCATCCGGCGCAATCACTGCATAGCCGCGCGCTGTCAGCCCTTCGACCAGAGCCTCGTTTTTCAGCGTACCCGCCCCCGACCCGCCATGGCCATGCAGAAACATCACCGCCGGAGGGAGATTGCCGCCTCTCTCCCGAGCCTGATCCACCTCGGGCAAGACGATATGGTAGCTGCCCTGCGCCAACGCACAGGCCTCCTGATCGTCAGGACCACAGCCTGCCTGCGCTGGACTCGCCCCTGCGCCTAAAAACAGCGCCAGCGCGGCGCAGGTCAGCCGCGCTGGCCCGCCCCCTAGCTCTGCCATCGGGCCACCGGCAAATTCCCCGCGATCCAGCCCGGGCCGCTGGCGGATCCCAACATCCCTTCTGGCACGTCGAGAATGGCAGTATAGCCCGCCGCCTCTAGCACCCGCGTCATCCGGGCCGAGCGCACGCCTCGGGCACAGATCAGGGCAACAGGTGCCGTGAGATCTCCCGCGACAGCCCTGCCTAAGGCCTGCAAAAAGTCATCCCGCCGCATATCAATCGCTACCGCCCCCACCGGGACTCCAGTCTGACGCCATTCTCGCGGGGTACGGATATCTACCAGTGTCACCTCCCCCGCCTGCGCCGCGGTAAACGCCGCTGTAGGGGTTAGCCGCTGATGATCATGGGCCACCGGCTGGCTGCGCCACCAAAAGGTGCCAAGCGCTGTGGCCAGCCCAGCCCCAGCCCCCCCCAGCAGCAACTGACGCCGCGACAGGCCTGAGGCCTGTTCTGCCTGCGGCTGTTGCTGCGATCCCTGTCTCTGTTTCTCTGTTGCCATGTTGCCCTACAGCTATGTGACGGTCTTGGTGCGGCCTCTGCTCACGATCAACAAAGCACTGAGCAGAGGCACTGAGCGCTCTTAACATCTTTTGCGGTTCTGTTCAGCACCGAGCCCCGTCAAGCGCATCAACTTCTCGTCACCAAGATGCCCCACTGCCCCCCTGTTGCGTTCTTTGGGCTGCGACAAAATATCAATCCCACAGGCTCTGATCAAAAACCCAGTCAGAAAATTCCGATCCGGGCTACAAAAAGCCATCACGTGGACCTAGATGCGTGACGAAGAACATAAATGCCGCTTTGTGCGGCGATAAAACCTCACTCCAGAGGTACTTAGGCAGTCACAGGGCTGGAACAGTTGCTCAAAATTGCCTAAGCCTTTGAAGAGTGCCTAAAGACCAACCAGGAGAACTGCACGTGTCCCTGTTTTTGATTGCGGCCCTGCCGTTTCTCGGAGCGGTTTTCCCCGCTCTGCTTATCCGCGCCGGGCGCAACGCCTCGGCCTCGGCTGCAGGTCTTACCACATTCCTTGCCTTTGTTGGCCTGATGCTGCACGCCCCTGCAGTGTTTCGCGGCGAGGTCATTCAGGTGGGTGTCGATTGGCTGCCCGCGCTTGGCCTCAATGCAAATTTCTTTCTTGATGGGCTTGGCTTTCTTTTTGCCACCATGATCCTTGGGATTGGTTTGCTGATCATTCTTTACGCGCGTTTCTACCTATCACGCGAAGATCCAATGGGGCAGTTCTACACCTATCTCCTGCTGTTTCAGGGGGCGATGGTTGGTATCGTTTTGTCCGACAACATATTGCTTTTGCTTGTCTTCTGGGAGCTCACCTCGCTTTCCTCCTTTCTGCTAATTGGCTATTGGAAACACCTGCCAGAGGGCCGCCAAGGCGCGCGCATGGCCCTGGCAGTGACGGGATCGGGCGGGCTCGCCATGATTGGCGGCATGATGATCCTCGGCCATATCGCTGGCTCTTATGACTTGAGCGTGATTTTGCAAAACAAAGATCTGATACAGGCCTCGCCGCTGTATCTGCCGGCGCTGATCCTGATCCTCTTGGGCTGCTTTACCAAATCGGCGCAGTTTCCGTTTCATTTCTGGCTGCCGCACGCCATGGCAGCCCCAACGCCGGTCTCGGCCTATCTGCACTCAGCCACTATGGTCAAAGCCGGGCTGTTCCTCATGGCGCGGCTTTGGCCGGTGCTGGCAGGCACACCAGAGTGGTTCTATATCGTCGCCACCACTGGGTTGGTGACCATGTTGTTGGGCGCGGTGATTGCCCTGTTCAAAGACGACCTCAAGGCGCTGTTGGCTTTTTCCACCGTGTCGCATCTTGGCCTGATTACCATGCTCTTGGGCTTTGGCACCAAGATCGCCGCCGTGACCGCCGTTTTCCACATCATCAACCACGCCACTTTTAAGGCGGCGCTGTTCATGTCTGCCGGCATCGTCGATCATGAGGCCCACACGCGTGATATCAAGCGCTTAGGGGGTTTACGTCATCTGATGCCGGTCACAGCCACCCTGGCGATTGTCGCTTCCCTTTCCATGGCCGGGATCCCGCCCTTCAACGGTTTCCTCTCTAAGGAGATGATGCTTGAAGAGACCGTGCATACGCTCTGGGGCGGCTCACACTATGTGGTGCCCGCATTGGCACTGGTGGCAGCGCTGTTTTCGGCGGCCTATTCCTTCCGCTTTATTGGCCATGTGTTTTTGGGCAAAACCCGCGACGACTACCCAGCCAAGCCCCATGATCCGGGCTTTGGCATGTGGGCAGGTCCGGCCCTACTGATCACGCTGGTGATCCTGATCGGGCTGTTTTCCGCCAAGCTAGCCGGACCACTGGTGGCGGTTGCCGCTGGGGCAGTCATTGGCGGCGCTGAGCTGCCCTATTATTCTCTCAAGCTCTGGCATGGTTTGACCCCTGCGCTCTATATGTCCGCAGTGGCTGTGATTGGCGGTTTGATCCTGCTCAAGATGCACGCGCCCCTGATGCGCGCCTGGAATGCAGCACCGCGCCCAGAGGCAAAGCAGATCTTTGACGCTGTGATGCGCACCCTTACAAAACTATCGCAGATCGTGACCGATGGTCTGCACAATGGCGCCATCACCCGCTATGCCTTCTTGATGATGCTCTTTATCATCGGCATCAGCTACTATGCCTATTCAACTGGAACGGTTGCGACCCCTACACGTGACGTGCAGGCCATCGGAGCCATCCCCGCCATTGCCTGGTTCTGCCTGGTTGTCGCAACTTTGGCTGTGGTTGCCAAACATCGCCAGCGGCAGCTGTCGCTGGTGCTGATCGGTGTGGTCGGCCTGGTGGTCTCACTTGGGTTCAATTACCTCTCAGCGCCGGACCTGGCCTTGACCCAGCTGTCGGTCGAAGTGGTCACCATGGTGCTGTTGCTCCTGGCACTGAATTTCATGCCCAAAGACAGTCCTGTCGAGGCCCCCATGTGGGTGCGCCTGCGTGATGGCGGTATAGCAGTGGTCGGCGGGTTGGGGGCGGCAGCGCTGATCTATGCGCTGATGCTGCGCGATTTCGCCCTGCCCAGCATTTCGGAGTTCCACCTGGCCAATTCCTACAAAGGCGGCGGCGGCACCAATGTGGTCAATGTGATCCTAGTGGATTTCCGCGGCTATGACACCTTTGGCGAGATCATCGTTCTGGGCATTGCTGCCTTGGTCATCTACGCCCTGACGGAGGCGGTGCTCGGCACTCGGGTGCGGGCCTATCTGCTCAACCGCAAACCCGATATGCCCCAGGCGGGCGATGCACATCCGATGATGATGGTTGTCGCCACACGGGTGATGATGCCACTGGCGCTGATGGTTGCCGCCTATATCTTCTTCCGTGGCCACAACCTGCCAGGGGGCGGCTTTATTGCCGGTCTGATCGCGGCCATCGCCCTGTTGATGCAATATATGGCCTCTGGCTTTAGCTGGGCCTCAGAGCGGCAACGGATGTTTTATCACGGCACCATTGGATCTGGGGTGCTTATCGCGGCCGCCACGGGACTTGGCTCCTGGTTCAGCGGCTCGCCCTTCCTGACCAGCGCCTTTGGCTATCTGCATTGGGCGCCGCTGGAAGAGTTTGAATGGGCCACCGCGGCGCTGTTTGACCTTGGGGTCTTCCTGGCCGTGGTTGGTGCGGTGCTGTTGGCGCTGGAAAGCCTGGCGCGCTTTGCCTGGCAGCCGGGCATTTCCTCGGAACATGCGATGGATATCAACCCGGCACGCGACGACGCGGCTGAAGCAGCTGAGGGCGAGGCATGAGCATGACCTTTTTGAACATCGAATTCCTCGTGGCCTCCGCCGTGGGTCTGCTCACTGCTGCTGGCATCTATCTGATCCTGCGACGGCGCACCTTTCCGGTGATCCTTGGGCTGTCCTTGTTGACCTATGGGGTCAATATCTTCCTCTTCGCCTCGGGTCGGCTGATGGTCAACGCGCCCCCTATCCTGAACAAATACGCCGAGGTGCCCTATACCGACCCGCTGCCCCAGGCGCTGGTACTGACGGCCATCGTTATCTCCTTTGGCATGACGGCTGTGGTGGTGATGATCGCCCTGGCCGCCTATCTGTCAGCGCGTGATGACAAGATTGATATGCCCCATCATCCCGAAGACGAAGGGGAAGACGCATGAACCATTTCCTGATTGCCCCTGTGGTTCTGCCCGCACTGGTAGCGCCCTTTATCATCATGGTGGTGCGCCACCACATGGATCTGACCCGGATCTTCTCTCTAGCCAGCACAGTTTTGCTCTTGGCGATCTCGTTGGTACTGGCGGCGCAGGCCTCCACCGGTGAGGTGCAGGTCTATGAGCTGGGCAATTGGTCAGCGCCCTTTGGCATCGTGCTGGTGCTGGACAGATTGTCGGCGATGATGGTGTTGTTGACCTCGGTGCTGGCGCTGATCATTAACCTTTATGTGATTGGTTCCGGCTGGGACAAACGCGGCGCCAATTTCCATGCCTTATTCCAGTTCCAACTGATGGGCATCATCGGTGCCTTTCTCACAGGAGACGCCTTTAACCTATTTGTTTTCTTCGAGGTTCTGTTGATCGCCTCCTACGGTTTGATGATCCATTCCGGCGGCACCCGGCGGTTTCAGGCGGGCGTGCAATATGTGGTCTACAATCTCTTGGGCTCGACCCTCTTCCTGTTTGCGCTTGGCACGCTCTATTCGGTGACGGGGACGCTCAACATGGCCGACCTAGCGGTGCGTGTGGCCGAAATTCCGGCTGAAGACACAGCCTTGCTCCGTGTTGGCGCTGTGATGCTGCTCTTGGTCTTTGCCATCAAGGCCGCGGTCATTCCGCTGCATTTCTGGCTTCCGGCTTCCTACGCCAATGCGCCGCTCCCAGTGGCCGCGCTCTTTGCCATCATGACCAAGGTTGGTGCCTATGCCATCCTGCGTATGTATACGCTGGTCTTTGGTCCGGATTTGGGCACGACCGAGGGGCTCGCCGGAGCCTGGCTGATGCCGGCTGCGCTGGTCACGCTGATGATCGGCGCCATTGGCATTCTGGGCTCGTACCGTATCGGCCGCCTCGTGGCCTTTGGCGCCATCACATCCATGGGCACGTTGCTGACCGCCATCGCGCTGTTCTCCCCTGAAAGCGTCGCCGCCGCGCTCTATTACACCCTGCATTCCACCCTGGCGGCGGCCTTCCTGTTTCTGGTCGCTGATCTGATCTCAGAACGCCAGGGGATCGAAATCACCGCCCAGCGCCTTATGCCCCAAAGCGGGCTGATTGCGGTATTGTTCTTTACCGGCGCCATTGCCATGGCAGGTATGCCGCCGCTCTCCGGCTTCCTCGGCAAACTGCTGGTCCTGGATGCGGCGCGCGACCATGGTATGGTCTGGTGGATCTGGGGGACAATCCTTATTGGTTCGCTGATCACCATCCTTGGCATGGCCCGGGCGGGCAGCCTGTTGTTCTGGAAAAGCCATAGCATCCCCGTAGCCCCCTCCGCCGAGACCAGCCAGCAGCCCTACGAGGAAGAGGCCAACGAGCAGGACGACACCGCAGAGCGCAGCGCCCCTGCAGCACTGCCCTTTGTCGCCTGCTTTGCTTTGCTGAGCGGCCTAATCCTGCTGACCATCTTTGCCGGTCCGGCCAGTCACTATGCGGAGGCCACGGCAGCGCAGCTGTTTGCGCCTGAGATCTATATCGAGGCCGTGCTTGGAAAGGTCACACCATGAGACTGTTAAGGCGGCTGCTGCCGCATCCAATCCTGACACTGCTGTTGACCCTGGCCTGGGTCTTGCTGACAAGCACATGGACATTGAACTCCCTGGTCTTTGGCTTTTTGCTGGGGCTGTTAATCCCCTTCTTGACCCAACCCTACTGGCCCCAGCAGATGCGGCTGAAAAAGCCGATCAAGATCATCGAGTACATCCTGATAGTGCTCTATGATATTGTGGTCGCCAATGTGATCGTGGCCCGTATCGTGGTGTTCAAACCCAATGCCAAACGCCAGCCTGCCTGGATCGCGGTGCCGCTGGATCTTCTTACCCCCGAAGCGATTTCGGTTCTTGCAGGGACCATCACCATGACGCCCGGAACCGTTGCGGCGGATGTCTCGGCTGAAGGTCACGCGCTTTTGGTGCATTGCCTGGATGCCCCCGATCCGGATGCAGTGCGCGATGAAATCAAGCAGCGCTATGAGCGCCGGCTAAAGGAGATTTTCGAATGATCATTACCTATGCCACGCATTTTGCCTTTATCTGCTTTGCCCTCGCAATTCTGATGAACCTGTGGAAAATCATCACTGCCGGGGAAATCGCTGACCGAATTCTGGCGCTGGATTCTATGTTCATCAACGCGCTGGCTCTGATGATCCTCTATGGCATTGCTCTGGGCAGCGAGGTCTATTTCGAGGCCTCCTTGATTATTGCCATGCTCGGCTTTGTCTCTACCGTGGCCTATGCGCGCTTTATCCTGCGCGGCAATATTATCGAGTGATGAGAGGAGGATCGCATGTTCTATGAATACCTGATCGCCGCCTTTTTAGTCATGGCAGGCCTGTTTGGTTTTGTTGGCTCCTTTGGCCTGCTCAAGCTCAATGACCCGATGTCGCGCCTGCATGCGCCCACCAAGGCCACAACACTGGGTGTGGGCGGGGTGCTCTTGGCCTCGATGTTGCATGGGGCAATGATCGAGGGAGACCCGTCGCTGCACGAGCTGATGATCACCCTGTTTTTGTTTCTCACCGCCCCGGTCACGGCACTGTTTATTGCCAAGGTCCATATTCACCGGCATGAAACAAGGCAAAGCCTGCCTAAGGCCGGCGAAGATGGCCTCTGGGCCACCCATGATGTGGCTGAGACCGCCCCAGAAACAGACAAGACCTAGCGCCCGCAGCAACAGGGCCATAGGGTCGCACCAGCACGAAAGGTCTGCGCATCATGCGCGCTTTTTCTCACGTGCCTTGTGCCATTTGTTCTGGCGCAAGGCACGTGCCAACGGGCAGCCCTAGATAGGCTGTGACGCACTGACAAAAAGGCACAGTCTCATGCATAGCGCTCCTCTTCCGGCAACCAAAGATGTGGTCCTGATTGGCGGCGGTCATGCCCATGCGCTGGTGCTATTAAAGTGGGGTATGCGCCCGCTGGCCGGCGCGCGGCTCACTCTGATCAACCCCGGCCCTACCGCGCCCTATTCCGGCATGTTGCCGGGCTTTGTCGCCGGGCATTACCAGCGTGAAGACCTCGATATTGATCTGGTCGGACTGGTGCGTTTTTCTGGCGCCCGCCTGATCCTGGGGGCGGCTGACGGGCTGGATCCACGCGCGCGCATGGTCCATGTGCCCGGGCGAGCGCCCATTGCCTATGATCTGGCCTCGATTGACGTCGGCATCACCTCTGAAATGCCTGATCTGCCGGGTTTTGCCGATCATGGCGTCCCGGCCAAACCGCTTGGCGTCTTTGCCCAGTCCTGGGACCAGTTTCGCAATGGCAGTGGACCGGCCAATATCGCCGCCATCGGCGGCGGTGTCGCCGGGGCCGAGCTGGTCCTGGCCATGGCCCATGCTCTGTCACAACAGGGGCGGCTGGGTCAGGCCACCCTGATCGACAGCGGCCCGGTTCTCGGACAGGCCAGCCCAGAGGTCGCCAAACGCCTGCGCCGCGCCTTTAGTGAACATCGTGTCACCCTGGTTGAGAATACCGGCGTTGCGCGCATTGAGCCCGGCCTGGTCCATCTGACGGACGGGCGCATGGTGCTCTCGGATTTCACCACTGGTGCCGCCGGAGCCCGCCCACACGACTGGATTGCAAACTGCGGCCTCAAGCTGCATCAGGGATTTGTCGCCGTTGATGAAACGCTGCAAAGCTCTGATGCAGACATCTTTGCGGTGGGCGATTGCGCCCATCTCGCGTTTTCGCCCCGCCCCAAGGCCGGCGTCTATGCGGTAAGACAGGCCCCCATTTTGCACCATAACCTGCGGGCCCGCCTGACCCAGGACCCCCTGCGCAGATACAAACCACAAAAGGACTACCTCAAACTGATCTCCATGGGCCGCAAAGAGGCCCTGGGGGATCGCTTTGGGCTTCAGTTCTCAGGCGGTTTGGTTTGGGGATGGAAAGATCGGATCGATCAAAACTTTATGGAGCAGTTCCGCCACCTGCCCAAGATGGAGCAGCCAAAACTGCCCCCGGAACACACCCATGATCTGCCAGAAGCCCTAGGCGAGAAACCCATGTGCGGCGGCTGTGGTGCCAAGGCCGGTCGTGGCGCGCTACGTCGGGCGCTGTCGGCCCTGGGGCCCATGCAGCGCCCAGATGTGAGCCCCCTGCCCGGCGATGACGCGGCTTTGGTGCAGACAGGCAAGGTCCAGCAAGTGATCTCAACCGATCATCTGCGCGCCTTTGTGCAGGACCCAGTGATGATGACACGGATTGCTGCGATACATGCCTTGGGCGATATTTGGGCCATGGCGGCCGCGCCGCAGGTGGCCACTGCGAATCTGATCCTGCCCCGCCTGTCGCCTGCCCTGCAACAGCGGAGTCTGAGCGAAATCATGGCCACAGCCGGCGAAGTGTTTCAGGCGGCTGGGGCGGATATCGTCGGCGGCCACACCTCTATCGGGGATGAGCTTTCCATTGGTTTCACCGTGACAGGACTGTGCTCGTCGCAGCCCATAACCCTGGCCGGAGCCAAGCCCAGTGATGTGTTGATCCTGACCAAACCCATCGGTTCTGGCGTGATCATGGCGGCTGAAATGTCTAGCGATGCCAAGGGAGAATGGGTCGCAGCAGCGCTAACGCAGATGTGCCAACCCCAAGGTGCCGCCGCGCGCATCCTGTCAGAGGCTCATGCAATGACCGATGTCACCGGCTTTGGTCTCGCAGGGCATCTCTTGGGGCTCTGCGAGGCTTCTGGCCTGGCAGCGACCCTCGACCTTAGTGCAGTCCCGATGATGCAGGGCGCCATTGCGCTGAGCGCGCGCGGCATCCGCTCTTCTTTGTTTGAGGAAAACCGCAGCCTTGCGCCAAATCTGGCACTCGGGCCAGAGGCTGATCTGCTGTTTGATCCACAAACCGCCGGGGGATTACTGGCCGCGGTCAGCGCCGACGCGGCTGATGGCCTGCTAGAGCAGCTCAGATCCGAAGGCTACCCGGCTGCCAAGATCGGTGGCCTATCTGACGGCCTTCCCGGTCTCACGCTGGTCTAAACGGCTGAATCCATAGATTGTTGCAGCAGATCCCAGGTCTGTTGGGCCACCCGGTCAAGATCAGACTCGCACATTTGCCCCAGATCCAGTTCAGCAACAGTGTCTGCACCATTGACGCGCTGTGATTTCAGGTAAGCGGGGTCATAGTGATCCTGCATCAAGGCCAGGGTCAACGCCGGTTTATTGCCCGCACTGATCAGATCGAACCAGTGGTCAATCACCGCATTGGCGCGATGCCCTCGCAGGTAGCCCAGTTTTTCGCGCAGCTTCTCGCTGTCTGACAGGATATCATCATAGGCCTGGGTCAGATAGCGGCAGCGTGCACCAACCGGTGCCTGCACCAGAATCCGAGGTGCCTGTTTCATGGCGCGCCACAGGCTGGGCGGGATAATCCGTTCCCCGACCTTGCTGGACTCGGCCTCCACCAAAACCGGGCAGGCAGGATCCATCTGCAGCAACGCCTGCGCCAGGGCACTCTCAAACGCCTTTTGGCTGGGCTGCGGCTGCGCTGTTCCCCCCAGCAATGAGCCCCGGTGATTGGCCAGGCCTTCCAGATCCAGCACCTGTCCTCCCAAGGCCCGCACCCGCTGCAACAATTCGGTTTTGGCGCTGCCGGTATAACCATCCAGAGCGATCAGGCGAAACGGCAGCGTCTGCTCATACAGATAGCCATAAACGAGGCGCCGGTAGCTTTGATAGCCGCCCTCAACCAGGGCTGCGCGCCAGCCGATCTGGCTCAACATCCACGAAAAACTGCCCGAGCGCTGCCCTCCCCGCCAGCAATAGACCAACGGACGCCAGCCGCCGTCATGATGGCTGAGGCTGTGCTCAATACTGTTGGCGGCATTGCGAAACACCAGAGCCGCCCCCAGTTTACGGGCCTTAAAGGGGCTGTCCTGCACATAGATTGTGCCCACCTCGGCCCGCTCTTCGTTGCTCAGCACTGGCAGGTTGATGGCGCCGGGAATATGATCTTCGGCAAATTCCGCAGGGCTGCGCACATCAATGACCGTATCATAACCGTGGGCCAAGATATCTTGCAGGGTTTCGTAGCGATTGGGCATGGGTTTGATTTACCGCGCGTGGGGCCTGAATAATAGTGCAAATTCATCAGACCCACCAAAGTCGCCAGGATGCTCAGATGAGTCGTGGCGCGGCGGTCTCTTCAGCTGCGGCCTCTTCATGCAGCGCCTCTTCTTGCTGTGCTGATGCCACATCCCTATCATCATGGTCTCCCTCTTCAAAGAAGGGTTCGATCAGCTCTGGCCCCGTCGCACGGTTGCTATTCACCCGTGGTGACACCCTGTGCATTTGCAGGCGCTCTTCTGGCCCTGGCTGCATCAAGGTCGCAGCGCCCTTGCCCGCCTCTCCCAGCCAAAGCGGCCAATCCTGAGACGCCAGTACCAAGGGCATCCGGTGGTGGATCGCCCCCAGCGTTTGATTGGCGGCGGTGGTGACGATGGCGCAGGTTTTCTGCGCCTCCTGTCCCCAGCTCTGCCAGATCCCGGCAAAGGCCAGCGGCGTCTGATCTGCGGCCTGAATATACCAAGGCAGCCGTTTGCCCGCGGCATCCTTGGTCCATTCGTAAAACCCTGATGCCGGTATCAGACAGCGCCGCGCCCGGCAGGCCTCGGCAAAGGCGGGTTTCCGCGCCAGGGTCTCGGCACGGGCACTGATCAGCAACGGCCCGGCAGTTTCGCTGTCATACCAATGTGGCAAGAACCCCCAGCGCATCGCCAC
This sequence comes from Roseobacter sp. MED193, assembly GCF_000152965.1. GTDB lineage: Bacteria > Pseudomonadota > Alphaproteobacteria > Rhodobacterales > Rhodobacteraceae > Pseudophaeobacter. Next base: position 662,230 of record NZ_CH902583.1, read on the forward strand.
CAGTTGACGTGCCGCACCCTCTGCCTTGATCACATGTATCGGGTTGGTGGGGCAGATGTTGTAGTTGGGCAGCCTCGGCAGGTTATTGGCCGGGCTGGCCGCAAACAGCCGCGCCATGGCGTCATCCGGCTGGGTCAGGGAAAAACGTCCACACATGGGCCAAGGCTAGCGAGTCCGTGCCCAATGAGCCAGCCCCATGGGCACCACTGAACAGAGCTATTTCTTGTAGTCCTGGCGCGCGATATCGATGCGGACTTCGATCATCGACATCTCTTTCAGGATCTGTTGTCGTCGGCTGCGATCCCCGGTCTCCTGCAATTCGGCCCGCAGATGGGCCAGTTCTCGCGCCAAAGCCACAAACTCCGGTACTGCCCCAGAATCGCGCAGCATCCGGTGAAACACTGTGCCTTCCGGGTCTTCGATTTGCGGCAGAGGCTTGCCCGCGCCTGGCAGATCCTCAAAAGCGCCCTCCGCTTCGGCGGTGGCAATGCGGGCATTTATCAGGGCAGCGAGCGGATGATCCATGCCTCTATTCTGCCAGTCCCTGCACCAAAGAAAAAGCCCCGCCATTGCGAGCGGGGCCATAAGGTTTTGGTCATGTGTTTCGTGCGCGAAACAAATGGCTTCAGCGCTTACTTGCGGATGATCCGGCCATCCACATAGGGGCTGTAGGGCTGGTTCTTGGCGAGGAACTCGGCGGTGACATCCGCCAGATCTGGGCCAAAGTCATAGGCGTTCTTATCGTCTCCGGCAAAGATCTTGTAACCATCACCACCATTGCGCACATAGTTGTTGGTCACAACGCCATAGGTCTTGGTAGGGTCAATCATCACCCAACTATCGCCATCCATCACTTGCACGTTGCTCACCCGCCCTTCATTCGGCGCCACGGAGATGTCAAAAGTGAACTTGAGCCCAGCAACCTGTGGGAAACGGCCCTTACCGTCTTCAACCTGGCTCACCCCGTTTTCCAGCGCCGCAATCACTTCTTGGCCTGAGGCCTCAAAGGTAGAGAGTGTGTTCTGGAAGGGAAGAACCGTCAGCACTTCGCCCATGGTGACCTCGCCGGCATCAATCGACGCCCGCAATCCGCCACCGTTCTGGATGGCGATGGAGATCCCCTGGTCCTTGACCCGGTCCAGCATGGCATCTGCCACCAGGTTCCCCATTGGGCATTCCTGCGCGCGACAAACGTCCCGCGCGCCGACGACGGCTTCCGAGGTCGCGGCAACAACCCTTAGCTTCATCTCTTCAATAGGCGCACCCATCTCAGCAACGCGCGCTGCTACGGCAGCATCTGGGGTGATCGAGGCATCCAGAAGAATTGGGTCGCCATTGGCTGCTGTGACATTCCCGTCATCATCAAATGTGACCGCCAGCTCGCCCAGGTATTTGCTGTAGGCATAGGCCTGTACCACTGGCACAGAGCCAACCATCATTGGATAGGATCCAGCCGCGTCTTCATCGGTGTTGGACAACAGTGTGTGCGAATGCCCCCCTACAACCAGATCAAGTCCAGGAACCGAAGCCGCGATCTCCAGATCCTTTGGCAGCCCCACATGGGTCAGCGCGATAATCTTGGTCACGCCTTCGGCCTGCAGAGCAGCAACATCAGCTTTCAGGCTCTCGATTTCATCTTGAAATACCACATTTGGACCGGGCGATGAGGTCTCAACCGTATCGGTGGCCAGGACCGAGATAATACCGATCTTTTCGCCGCCGACCTCAAGCACAACATGATTGCCCACATGGGTTTTCAACTCAGCAGAGGAACTCAGGTCAAGATTGCCGGAGATCACGGGGAAGGACACCGTGTCGATGAAATCGCGCAAGCCCTGCGGCCCGTCATCAAATTCGTGATTGCCGACCGCCATCACATCGTAACCGATGGCTTCCATGAACTCAGCCTCAGCTGCGCCTTTATAGGTGGTGTAAAACAGCGAGCCCTGGAAAGGGTCGCCCGCATCCAACAGCAACACATTCTGCCCGGCCAGAGCTGCCCGGCGGGCATCGACGGCGGCCTTAATACGGGCCACCCCGCCAAAGCATTTGCCCTCAGCCTCGCCTTCAGCATCGCAGGTCGAGTCATATTTGTTGATCGATTCAATGCGGCTGTGAATGTCATTAGTATGCAGGATTGTCAGCTTGTAATCCGCCGCTGCCATACCGGCTGTCAGCCCTAATGCTGCCACCGAGGTCAGGAAACGCGTAAACATTATGGTCACTCCCTTTTATCTTATCTTTGTCCGCGATGGTGCGGTCAAAGCCGGTGGCAGTCAAAGGGGAAAAACAACTCTTCCGGGTTCCCTTGCGGTATTTCTGGGCAGATTTACATTTTTTCGGCACCCAAGCCCCCCGCATTACCCCAACTGGGTTGAGCAGCACAGGCTGCTTCGGACTTGATTCCAGTGCAGCAACGGGGCATCAGAGCCCTATGCTGATCTATAAAATCTTCCGCGCCGATGAATGGTCGGCCCTCCAGTCCCAAGGGGAAACCCTTGGCGCGCCCATCGACCTGAGCGATGGTTTCATTCACTTCTCAACGGCCACCCAGGCCGCCGAGACCGCGGCCAAGCATTTTGCCAATGTTGACGGGCTCTTTTTGCTGGCGGTCAAGGCTGAGAGCCTGGGAGAGGCGTTGAAATGGGAGGTCTCCCGCGGGGGGGCGGATTTCCCCCATCTTTACCGTAAGCTGCTGCTCTCAGAGGTGCTTTGGTCAAAGCCGCTGCCCCTGGTCAACGGAGTGCACCAGTTCCCAAAGGACATGGCATGACCCCCTATGTGGATCCCGACGGCCTTCAGTTTTCACAGTTCAAAGCCTTGCCTAGGGACCACCCAATCGAGATGCTCAACCTAGTGCGTTTCAAGGCACGCGCTAGCTACCCCGCCACGCATGCCTTGGCCCAGGAAGGGCTGACCGGCGCACAGGCCTATGAGACCTACGGGCGCGAGAGCGGTCCGATCTTTGCAGGCCTTGGTGGCGAAATAATCTGGCGCGGTGGGTTTGAAACAACCTTGATTGGCCCAGCCGATGAGGTCTGGGACGAGGTCTTTGTGGCCCGCTACCCGGATGCCCATGCCTTTTTGGCCATGGTCACCAATGCTGATTACCAAAAGGCCGTGGTGCACCGGCAGGCCGCCGTTGCCACCTCGCGGCTGATCCGCACCCACCCCAGCGATACCGGAGCAACATTCGGATGAAACTGACCGAAAAACTGGCGCTGAAAGCGCTGCACAGGGTAGATCCCGAGGTGGCCCATGGGCTGTCGATCAAGGCCCTGACATCAGGCATGACCCCGACCCCTGGCCCCGTGACCTCCGCGCGGCTGGAATGTGAGATCGCAGGTATTGCCCTGCCCAATCCCGTTGGCCTCGCCGCCGGCTTTGACAAGAACGCCGAGGCGCTGAGGCCGCTGTCGCAAGCAGGGTTTGGCTTCATCGAGGTCGGCGCCGCCACGCCGCGCGCACAGCCTGGCAACCCAAAACCGCGCTTGTTCCGGTTGAGCGAGGACCGCGCCGCGATCAACCGCTTTGGCTTTAACAATGAGGGAATGGAGGCAATTGGCGCGCGACTGTCCAAACGCCCCAAAGATGCGGTCATCGGGCTAAACCTTGGCGCCAATAAGGACAGCGATGACCGGGCCGCAGATTTCGCCCGTGTGTTGGCCCATTGCGGCGCACATCTGGATTTTGCCACCGTCAATGTCTCCTCGCCCAACACCGAAAAACTGCGTGACCTGCAGGGCAAGGCAGCACTTTCAGCGCTGCTTAGTGGCGTCATTGCAACCCGTGATGGCCTGCAAAAACGCGTGCCGGTTTTCCTGAAGATCGCTCCAGATCTGGATCGGGCGGGAATTGAAGATATTGCCGCCGTAGCGCTGGAAACTGGCATTGATGCGGTGATTGCCACCAATACCACCCTATCGCGCGAAGGGCTGCAAAGCGCCCATCGCGACGAGGCGGGTGGCCTGTCTGGTGCGCCACTATTTGAAAAATCAACCCGGGTTCTGGCCCAGCTTTCCGAACTGTTGGATGGTCGGGTGCCACTGGTGGGGGTTGGCGGTATTTCAGATGCGCAACAGGCCTATGCCAAGATCTGCGCTGGGGCCTCGGCGGTGCAGCTTTATACTGCTATGGTCTATCAAGGATTGTCCCTAGGCAGCGAAATCGCTCAAGGGCTCGATCAACTGCTGGCCAAGGACGGCCATGAGAGTGTCGCAGCTGCGGTTGGCTCCAAACGTGGGGACTGGCTATGATCACCTATTGGCATAATCCACGCTGCTCCAAGTCCCGCGCCGGGCTGGCGCTGTTTGAGGAAAAGGGCGTTACGCCAGAACTGCGCCTCTATCTGCAGGACAGCCCAAGCCTAGAGGAGCTGCAAGCCGCCCAAGCTGCGCTTGGGCTGCCGGTGATCGAAATGATGCGCAGCGGCGAAAAGATCTTTAAGGAGCTGGGTCTACACAAGGAAAGCCCAGAGGCGGATCTGCTGACGGCTATGGTGGATCACCCCATCTTGATCGAACGCCCTCTCGCCATCAAAGGAAATAAGGCCGTGATCGGCCGCCCAACCGAGGCGCTTTCGGCGCTGCTTTGACCCCGCGGCTAGCGCGCTACCCTGGCTTCCAAGCCGGGGTAGCGCAGCCCCAGCGTCAACCCGCGGGCCACATTCAGCACCACCAGTGCGACCCAAAGCCCATGATTGCCCAGGAGCGGCACCAAAGCCACAAGTGTCAGGACATAGATCGCCACTGATTGTATCATGGCGATACGCATGTCGCGGGTCCAGGTGGCACCGATATAGATGCCATCATACATATAGCTGGCCAGTGAAATGATTGGCAGCGCGGCGGCCCAGATCAGATAGTCGCGGGCCTCCTGCCTGACCTCGGGTGATGTGGCCATCAGATCAATCAGGTAGGGTCCGCCCAGGGCAAATCCGGCCGCCAATAGCACCGCACAGCCCAGGCCCCATTGCGCGGATATCCAGGCGGCGCGGCGCAGGTTGGACCGGTTCTTCGCTCCGATTGCCGCCCCCACCAGCGCCTCCGCCGAGAAGGCAAACCCGTCCAGCGCAAAGGCGGTGATCTCGACAAATTGCAACAACACCTGATTGGCCGCCAGGGTCACATCGCCGAACTTGGCGCCAATAAAGAGAAAGGTGGTGAAGGAGCCCGTCAGCAGCACCGAGCGCACCATGATATCGCCATTGACCTGCGCCATGCGGCGGATCCGCTTTGGATCAAAAACCCGAGGCCAGTCGCACCATTGTCTGCCAGCAAAGGCCGCACGGCACAGCCAAAGCCCCAACAGCACACCACTCCACTCGGCGATGAGGGTCGCTATGGCGACACCTTCGACGCCCCAGCCCAGGCCCAGCACAAACCACAGATCCAGAATGATATTCAGCCCATTCATCCAGATCTGTAACACAAAGACGCCGCGGGTATTCTCCACCGCAATCAGCCAGCCCGTAACGGCATAAAGCGCAATGGTCGCAGGCGCGCCCCAGATGCGGATCTGCAGATAGCTGCGTGCCAGGCTTTCGACCTCGGCACTGGTGGGGGCCAATTGAAAAGCGCCCCAAAACAACAGCCCCTGCAACAGGATAAAGCTCACTCCTGCGGCGGCGGCCAGCAGCACAGCGCGCATCAAGAGGGCACCGCTTTCGGCCACATCCCCAGCGCCCCGCGCCTGGGCCACCAGCCCGGTGGTGCCCATGCGCAGAAACCCAAAAATGAAGTAGAGCGTCGCCAGGATCACCGCGCCGATGCCTACAGCACCAATGGGCGCAGCGGTGCCCATTTGACCCACAACGCCCGTATCTACCGCGCCCAGAATGGGCACCGTCGCATTGGACAGCACGATCGGGACAGCGATCTTAAGCACCCGCGCATGGGTGATCTCTGCCTGCATCTCGGACATGGGCGGGTCTCTTTCTATCTCGCCTCAGGCCCTCTGGCGTGTCCAAAAAGCCTAAGAATTCACCTCGCTCAGCTCTTGTCTCCGTCCTGTGGCATCAGGAAATGGCCTGAGGCTTGGGCAAAGAGCTTATCCTTGTGATCCTGCCAGGCCTCGACATGAACCGAAGCATAGCGCCGCCCAGCGCGGCTGATGGTGGCGCGGGCATAGGCATCGCGCGGCAAGCCTGAGCGCAGGTAGTCGACGGTGAAATCAATGGTCTTGGGCTGGCGTGGCAGTATTCCCTTGGCCATCTCATCGGGATCCAGGGCGCCGCTTTCAATGCGTTCCCACAGATGCGACCAGTTCAGCGTTATCACCGCAGTGATTTCCAGAAAGGCCGCTGTCACCCCCCCGTGAATCGCTGGAAGGAAGGGGTTGCCGATATGTTTCTCGCTGAAATTCAATTGCGCGGTCAGCTCATCACCGCGCCGGTCAAAGCTGACATTGAGAAACTGAATGTAGGGCACGGAGTCCAACAGCGCCTTCAGAGCGGCATCGCGACGCTGCTTGACCACCTGGATATGTTCGGGACGGGGGCGGCTCAAAATCCATTCTCCACTGTGAAGGCACCAGAGGCAGTGGCCACGGGCCGGTCGGCATCATCATCCATGGCTACCGCCCTGACAAAGGCCACATTACGGGTAATATGATGGCAGGTGGCGCGGGTGGTTATGGTCTGCCCCGGAGTTGCAGCACGCATATAATCAATCCTAAGGTCAATTGTTGCGGTTCCACCTGGTGCGTCTGGATGACACATCACAGCCGCACCACAGCAGGTATCCATCAGGGCCGATACCGCACCACCAGCGATCACTCCGCTCTGCGGATCCCCAATAAGCTTCGTATCGTAAGGCATTGAAATAAGTGCCGTTCCATCGCCAATCTCTTCGAGCACCATACCCAGCTCCTGAGCATGGGGAATGGCCTGTATGAACTGGCGGGCGAGTTTGGTCTTATCTGCCATATGGCTGTTTCCTGTTTTGGCTTGGCCCTATTTGTGGCCCTGCCCGAAATAAAGAGCAAGCCCACAACACGCTGGTTGATTGCACTGGGTGGTTGCACTGGTCAATCCAAGTGCATAGGTTGCGCGCAAGGGAGATGATGGATGACCGAAGCAAGATTGTCATTCAAGGAAATGTGTGCAGCGTTCGACGTTACGCCGCGAACCTTGCGTTACTATGAATATATTGAACTGCTGAAACCAGACCGCGAAGGGCGGTCCCGGTTTTACGGTGCCCGTGAGCGAGCCCGCATGAAACTGATTCTGCGCGGGCGCCGATTCGGCTTTCAGCTGGAAGAAATCCGGCAATGGCTGTTGATATATGAAAACGAAGGCAACCAGGCTCAGATGCAGGCCTTTATCGAGATGGCCGATCGCCAGATGGGGGAGCTGCAAAAGCAGCGCGAACAACTGGATGAAGCACTGGATGAGCTGGGCAGCCTACGCGCAACCACACATAGCCTTTTGAAGTAGACACAAAGAGCACTTGAGAAAATCCAATATGGCCCAATCTGCATCCGCAGGCTGGGCCATATTTCTATGTCAGGCCGTAACCTGCGCTCTACATCATCCCAGAAGAAGGCAAAATTCCCCCATCAGCGGCACAGGATCGACGCCTGGGGGATCCGTATCTGATCGCCAAATCCCGGTGACAGTTACGTCACTTAAAAAAGTGACGCCGCGTTCAGCTTACGTAAACGTCAAGAGAATGTTGTAAACTCTCCAAGACCATCCCAGCTAGGGGTCACACCCAGATCAGATGCTGCCTCATGGCCGACAAAGAGTGACGACGATGACAGAGACAACCGAAGAAGAGACCAAATCAATCCGCGAGATGTGTGACGCCTTTGGGGTCACCCCGCGCACCCTGCGTTTTTACGAAGCCAAGGAACTGCTGTTTCCTCAGCGCGATGGCCAAAAGCGGCTGTTCACCAAACGAGATGGCGCTCGGCTCAAGCTCATTCTGCGCGGCAAGCGCTTTGGCTTTAGCCTAGAAGAGATACGCCAGCTGTTGGATCTCTATCATATTGGCGATCAGCAAATCACCCAACTGTCGCGCACCTATGAAATCGCCTGTGACCGGCTGGATGACATGGTGCGTCAACGCGACGAGCTAAACGAGGCAATCGAAGAGCTTCAGGATCAGCTGAAATGGGGCGAAAAAGTCATCGCCTCCATGAAAACCGAACAGAAGGCCGCAGAATAGCGACCGACCCTCCCCCCTACGCTGCGAGCCCTATAGGGCAGCAGCCATCAAGAACACCTACCAACGAGGACCGCGATGCCAGTCTATACAGCCCCCACCAAAGACACCCAGTTCATCCTGCATGACGTCTTGAAAGTCTCTGAGGCCGCCACCCCCGGCTATGAGGACCTGGAGCGCGACTTTACCGCCGCCATTCTGGAAGAGGCGGGCAAGATCAGCTCCGAAGTGCTGCATCCCTTGAACACTGTTGGCGATCAGGAAGGCTGCAAGCTGGAAAACGGCCTGGTCTCGACCCCCACCGGGTTCAAGGCGGCGTTTGAGCAAGTCAAAGAAGGCGGCTGGACCGGGCTGGACATGCCCGAGCAATACGGTGGTCAGAACATGCCCTATGTGCTGGGCACTGCCGTGGGTGAGATGTTCTCTTCGGCCAACCAGGCCTTTGTGATGTACCAGGGTCTGACCCATGGCGCTGCCGCGGCGATCCTGGCCCATGGCACCGACCAGCAGAAAGACACCTATCTGCCCAAAATGGTCTCTTGCGAGTGGACCGGCACCATGAACCTGACCGAACCGCATTGCGGTACCGATCTCGGGCTCATGCGCACCAAGGCGGAGCCTCAGGACGACGGCAGCTATAAGGTCTCTGGCCAGAAGATCTTTATCTCGGCAGGCGACCACGACATGGCCGACAACATCATCCACTTGGTCTTGGCCAAGATCCCTGGCGGCCCGGACGGCATCAAAGGCGTGTCGCTGTTCATCGTGCCCAAATTTGTGCTCAACGAAGATGGCACACCCGGCCCGCGCAATGGGGTCTCTGTCGGCAACATCGAAAAGAAGATGGGCATCCACGGCAATTCCACCTGCGTGATGAACTATGACGAGGCCACCGGCTATCTGCTGGGCGATGCCCATAAAGGCATGCGCGCCATGTTCACCATGATGAACGAAGCCCGTCTGGGTGTCGGCATGCAGGGCGTGTCCCAGGCCGAAGCCGCCTATCAAAACGCGGTTGAATACGCCAAGGACCGCCTGCAGGGCCGCGATGTGACCGGTGTGAAAAACCCCGATGGCCCCGCTGATCCGCTGATCGTGCACCCGGATATCCGTCGCAGCCTGATGGATCAGAAAAGCTTTGTCGAAGGGGGCCGTGCCTTCCTTCTGTGGGGCTCCACCATGATCGACCAAGCCCACCGCGACGGCAACAAAGACGCAGACGGTCTGGTCTCCCTGCTCACCCCGGTAATCAAGGGCTTCCTCTCGGATGAGGGCTACGACATGACCGTAAAGGCCCAACAGGTCTATGGTGGTCACGGCTATATCGAAGAGCATGGCATGAGCCAGTACACCCGTGACGCCCGTATCGCCCAGATCTATGAAGGTGCCAACGGTGTTCAGGCGCTGGATCTGGTCGGTCGCAAGCTGGCCGTGGATGGCGGCAAGCATCTGATGGGCTTCTTTGAGCTGGTGAAATCCTTCTGCAAGGACAACGCCGAGCTGAATGAGGATTACACCAAGAGCTTCATCGCCCCGCTGAAAGCGGCGTCAAAAGACCTGCAGGCGGCGTCGATGTATTTCATGCAAAATGGCATGAAAAACCCCAATAATGCCCTGTCCGGCTCCTATGACTTCATGCATATGTTTGGCCATGTCTGCCTGGGCCTGATGTGGGCGCAGATGGGCAAAGCTGCAATCGAAGCCCTTGACGCTGGGGCCGCTGACGCGGCGTTCTATGAGACAAAAATCGCCACTGGCCGGTACTATATGGCACGGAGGCTGCCCGCCACCAAACTGCACCTTGCCCGGATCGAGACCGGCGCGGATACAGTCATGGCTCTGGATGCGGCAAGCTTCTGATCTATGTAGACAACACCGGGCCTCCCCTGACTCATGGCAGGGGGTGCCCGATCCGGTCCGGGGCTTTGACCAACTGTAAGCAAGGAGCCTCCCATGCCAAAACGCTTTCGCCTCACCCGCCGTTTTCCCGTCGCCATGACAGAGGATGGCTTTCGCAGGTTGAAACGCTTTGCTGCTGAGGCCGGACTGGACGAAGGCGAAGCCCTGTCATTTCTGTTCGAGAACTTCGACAGCGTGACGGACCAAGACAATCTCGGCCACCGGCTGCGCCTGTTCAACAGCGCGCTGGAGGACCGCAAAAGATAAAGGCCCGGCGCACGACACGCCAAACGCGGCCAAAGGGAGCAACATGACGATCGAGACACGTTCCGCCTGGATGACTGACGAGCACCAGATGCTTGCTGATATGACAGCACAGTTCATCACCAATGAATGGATGCCCAAGTATGAGACCTGGCGCAAACAGGGCATGATGGACCGTGACACCTGGAACCAAGCCGGTGACTTGGGCCTGCTCTGCCCCTCCATCCCCGAAGAATACGGCGGTGTTGGCGGCGATTTTGGCCATGAAGCCGCCATCCTGATCGAAGGCAGCCGCGCCAATCTGGCCAGCTGGGGCCACGGCATTCATTCCGGCATCGTCGCCCACTACATTCTGGAATACGGCACTGAGGAGCAAAAAAAGCGCTGGCTGCCCAAAATGATCAGCGGCGAGCTGGTCGGAGCGCTGGCCATGACCGAACCCTCCACCGGCTCAGATGTGCAACGGATCAAGACCAAGGCAATCCGCGATGGCAATGCCTATCGCCTGTCGGGTCAAAAAACCTTTATCACCAACGGTCAGCACGCCAACCTGATCCTGGTTGCCGCCAAAACCGATCCCAGTCTTGGCTCCAAAGGCGTATCCCTTGTCGCCCTGGAAACCGATGGGGCAGAAGGTTTCGCACGCGGCCGTAACCTGGAAAAGGTTGGGATGCACGCGGCGGATACCTCTGAGCTGTTCTTTGATAATGTTGAGATCCCGCCGGAAAACATCCTAGGCCAGGAAGAGGGCAAGGGCTTTTATCAGATGATGCAGCAGTTGCCACAGGAACGTCTGATCATCGCCTGCGGGGCGGTTGGCGCCATGGAAGGCGCGGTTGCCCGCACCATTGCATACTGCAAAGAACGCGAAGCCTTTGGCGGTCCCCTGACCCAGTTTCAGAACACCCGGTTCAAACTGGTGGAATGCCTGACAAAAACCAAGGTCGCGCGGGCCTTTCTGGACGAATGCATGGTGGAACACCTGAAGGATGAATTGACCGTCGAAAAGGCGGCGATGGCCAAATACTGGATCACCGACACCCAGGGCGAAGTGCTCGACGAATGTCTGCAGATGCACGGAGGCTATGGCTTCATGCAGGAATATGCCGTCGCCGAGATGTGGACGGACGCCCGCGTGCAACGCATCTATGGTGGGACGAATGAGATCATGAAAGAATTGATTGGACGGTCCCTGTGACTCAGCGCCCCATATCACAAAAGGCACCGTTAGGATGCCTCCGGCGGGAATATTTGGAGAAAGATGATATCGAAAATGCGTCCCCACCCCCAAGCCTTCGCCAAATGGGCAGGGACGACATCACCTTTCGCGGTCATCGGCTTTCCAGCCTGTACCGCCTAGAAAATATAGCACATATTCAACCAAAAGATGTGACCCCTTCATCATCTTTCCATAAATATTCCACGGGGGTTTGGGGGTGTGAAACCCCCAATGCGCAGCAGCTGCAAGGGAGCAGAACGTGACCATAAAACTGCATTGTTTTGGCGAGTCGGGCCATTCCTACAAAGCGGCACTGGCGTTACAGCTATCAGGCCTGGACTGGGAGCCCGTCTTTGTGGATTTCTTTTCCGGTCAACACCGCGGTAAAGACTACCGGAATCTCAATGTCATGGCAGAGGCCCCGGTCCTGGTTGATGGCGATATTCGCCTGTCACAATCCGGGGTGATACAACAGTATATCACCGACAAGACCGGAAAATTTGGCGGCAAGTCTGAGGACAAATATGAAGTCCTGCGCTGGGTGCTGTGGGACAACCATAAGCTCTCCAGTCAGGTTGGCATGACTCGTTTCCTGATGAATTTCCTGCCAGAAGACAAACGCCCGCAAGAGGTGATCGACTTCATGCAGGGGCGCCTGAAAGCGGCCTTTGCCACCCTGGAGAACCAGCTTAAGGGCCGCGACTGGCTGGTGGGCGATGCCATGAGCAATGCCGATCTCACCTGCTGTGGCTACCTGTTTTATGACGAGCCCTTTGGCTTTGACCGTAAAGACTACCCCAATATCGACGCCTGGTTGACGCGCATCAGCGCAATGCCTGGCTGGAAACACCCCTATGATCTAATGCCCGGCAATCCGTCGGACCGCGCTTGAGGAGACACTCATGACCGAAGCTTATATTTACGATGCCATTCGCACCCCGCGGGGCAAGGGCCGCAAGGATGGATCCTTGCACGAGGTGACATCCGTGCGCCTCTCTGCTCTGACATTGAATGCGATGAAAGAGCGTAACAATCTGGAAGGCCATGCTGTAGAGGATGTGATCTGGGGCAACGTCACCCAGGTGATGGAACAGGGCGGCTGTCTGGCGCGCTCTGCCGTGTTGGCCTCGGATCTGGATCAAAGCATCCCCGGCCTCGCCATCAACCGCTTCTGCGCCTCTGGGATGGAGGCCGTGAACCTGGCCGCCAACCAGGTCAAGGGCGGCGCTGGCCAGGCCTATATCGCTGGTGGTGTAGAGATGATGGGCCGCGTTGCCATGGGCTCTGACGGGGCGGCCATTGCAGTTGATCCCAGCCTTGCCATGGAGACCTATTTTGTGCCCCAGGGCATCTCGGCCGATATCATCGCCACTGAATACGGTTTCACCCGCGAACAGGCAGATGCCCTGGCGGTGGAAAGCCAGCGCCGCGCCAAAGCGGCCTGGGACGACAACCGTTTTGCAAAATCGGTCATTACAGTCCGTGATCAGAACGGCATCGCCATTCTGGATCATGATGAATACATGCGCCCCGGCACCGATATGCAGTCTTTGGGTGGGCTCAATGCCTCCTTCCAGATGATGGGCGAGCAGATGCCTGGCTTTGACAAGGTTGCAATGCTGAAATACCCGCATCTGGAGCGGATCAACCATATCCACCACGCGGGGAACTCCTCGGGTATTGTTGATGGTGCCGCTGCTGTGCTGATCGGCAACAAGGAATTTGGCGAACAATACGGTCTGAAGCCGCGCGCACGCATCAAGGCCACCGCCAAGATTGGCACCGATCCCACCATCATGCTGACCGGCCCGGTGCCTGTGACCCAGAAAATCCTCGCCGACAATGGCATGGTGATTTCCGATCTGGATCTCTTTGAAGTCAATGAGGCCTTTGCCTCTGTTGTCATGCGCTTCCAGCAGGCCTTTGATGTGGACCCTGCCGTGGTCAACCCCAATGGCGGCTCTATCGCTATGGGCCACCCACTGGGCGCAACTGGTGCCATGATCATTGGCACATTGCTGGATGAGCTGGAACGCCAGGACAAAGAGATGGGCCTGGCAACACTCTGCATCGCCTCCGGGATGGGGGCTGCCACCATCATCGAGCGCGTCTGATGCCAAAGCTGGATCTGTCGCAAATTCCCTTTCAGGGGGGCTCTAGCTACCCGGGAAAGCTGGCCGAGGCGACGAGCGGTCGTTTTGTGCAGCGCATTGGGGATGCCAGCGGCTTAACCCAATCGGGCATCAATATCGTGCGGATTGAGCCCGGCGGGCTGTCGTCCCTGCGCCACTACCACATGCAACAGGATGAATTCCTGGTGATGCTGAGCGGTGCGCTGGCCCTGATCGACGACGACGGGGAGCACGAGATGCTGCCCGGCGATTGCGCCAGCTTTCCAGCCGGTGAGGCCAATGGCCATCATCTGAAGAACAATACCGAGGCGCCGGCCACCTTTCTGGTGGTGGGCACCCGGACCCCGACAGAGACCGCTTATTACAGCGATATGGACATGAAGGTAGAAATGGACGCAACAGGCGCCAGCTTTACCCGTAAAGACGGCAGCCCGCTGACGGCTGACCAAATCGGAGACGAGACATGAGTGAGTTTACGCTTTCCAAGGACGCAGATGGCGTCGCAACAATCACCTGGGATGTTCCCGGCAAAACCATGAACGTGATGTCCTTTGACGGGTTGTCACAGCTGGAGGCCTGCATCGATCAGGCCCTGGCAGATGACGAGATCAAGGGCGTGGTCATCACCTCTGGCAAAGAAGGCTCTTTTGCTGGGGGCATGGACCTGAACCTGCTGGCGGTGATGAAGGAAGAAGCCGGCGACGATCCTGCTCGCGGGGTCTTTGAAGGCACCATGAAAATGCATGCCCTGCTGCGCAAGATCGAACTGGCCGGCATGGATCTGAAAACCAAAAAAGGCGGCAAGCCAATCGCCACCGCCCTGCCCGGCACCGCTGCGGGCATTGGTATGGAGCTGCCGCTGTCGACCCACCGGATTTTTGCAGCCGAGAACCCCAAGGCAAAATATGGCCTGCCGGAAATCATGGTTGGCATCTTCCCCGGTGCCGGCGGCACCACCCGCATGGTGCGCAAGGTTGGCGCCATTGCCGCAGCCCCCCTCTTGCTTGAAGGCAAGATGCTGGATGTGAAAAAGGCCAAGGGTGCCGGTTATGTTGACGAGATCGCCGCTGATCCCGTTGCCGCTGCCAAGGAATGGGTGCTGAATGCTTCTGGCGCCGATCTGGTAAAGCCTTGGGATGCCAAGGGCTACAAGATGCCCGGTGGCGCCCCTTACCACCCCGCTGGCTTCATGAACTTTGTTGGTGCCTCTGCCATGGTGCACGGCAAGACCCAAGGCGCGTTTCCAGCCGCCAAGGCGCTGCTGAGCGCCGTCTATGAAGGTGCGCTGGTGGACTTTGACACCGCCCTCAAGATCGAGGCGCGCTGGTTTACCTCCGTTCTGATGAACCCCTCGTCTGGTGCGATGATCCGCTCATTGTTCATCAACAAGGAAGCGCTGGAAAAAGGCGCCGTGCGGCCCAAGGACATCCCCGATCAGCGCGTGCAAAAGCTCGGCGTGCTGGGCGCGGGCATGATGGGCGCTGGCATCGCGCTGGTCTCGGCCCAGGCCGGTATGGAAGTGGTTCTGATCGACCGCGACCAGGAAGCTGCCGACAAGGGCAAGGCCTATACCGAGAGCTACCTCGACAAGGGGATGAAGCGCGGCAAGGTCACTCAGGACAAGAAAGACGCGATGCTGGCCCGCATCACCGCCACGCCAGATCTGGACGCGCTTAAGGGCTGCGATCTGATCATCGAGGCGGTATTCGAGGATCCTGCCGTCAAAGCCGAGATGACCAAAAAGGTCGAAGCGGTGATCCCCGAGGATTGCATCTTTGCCTCCAACACCTCGACCCTGCCCATCACCGGCCTGGCCGAGGCGTCAAGCCGCCCCGAGCAGTTCATCGGCATCCACTTCTTCTCGCCGGTTGAGAAGATGTTCCTGGTGGAGATCATCAAGGGCAAAGAGACCGGCCCGCGCGCCGTGGCCAAGGCACTGGACTATGTGCGCCAGATCAAGAAGACGCCGATCGTCGTCAATGATGCGCGCTTCTTCTATGCCAACCGCTGCATCATTCCTTACGTGAATGAGGGCGCACGGATGATCACCGAAGGTGTCTCGCCGGTGCTGATCGACAATGCCGCGCGCCAGCTGGGCTTCCCTGTTGGCCCCATTCAGCTGACCGATGAGACCTCGATTGATCTGGGCGCCAAGATTGCCCGCGCCACCAAGGCCGCCATGGGCAATGAATACCCCGACAGCCCTGCTGACGACATGATCTTCTGGATGGAAGATCTGGGTCGTCTGGGTCGCAAATCCAACGCGGGCTTCTTTGACTATGACGACAAGGGCAAGCGCACAGGCTATTGGAAAGGCATGCAGGACAAATACCCGCTGGCCGAAGATCAGCCTGACCTCATTGAGGTGCAGGAACGTCTGATGTTTGCTCAGGTTCTGGAAGCGGTACGGGCGCTGGAAGAAGGCGTGTTGGAAGACATCCGCGAAGGCGACGTGGGCGCAGTTCTGGCCTGGGGCTTTGCCCCATGGTCCGGTGGCCCGCTGAGCTGGCTCGACATCATCGGCACGCCCTATGCGGCCGAACGTTGCGACCAGCTAACCGCAGCCTACGGCGAGCGTTTTGCATGCCCTGATCTGCTGCGCGACATGGCCGCCAAGGGTCAGACATTCTACGGTCGCTTCAACCCGGATGCCGCTTCGGCTGCCTGATGATCGTCTGATCGTCTGATCGTCTGACAGATCGACCCCCAACAGCCGCCTCCCATGAAAATGGGGGGCGGTCTTTTCTTGCCCCCCTCGCAGCACTGCAATATTTTCAACCGTCCCATGGCATGTTAAATTCTGGCTATGCAGCGTTCAGCCCCCCCCTCTCTCGTCAAGTCCCGTACACATGAGGTCTGCGGTGCTGGTGCCTATATGTTTGCCCTCACCCTTGCAGCGCGCTTGGACGGGCCTACGCTATGGGTGCGCGAATCTTGGGATCTCCGACAGATAAATCCCACCGGGTTCTCGGACCTCGTCTCTCCCTCGCAGCTGACAATGTGTAACACGGAAAATCAGCTCGACACGCTTGCCGTGGCCGAAGAATCCCTGCGGTCGGGAGCAGTATCCCTGGTGGTAATGCAATTGAGTAAGCCCATTGGCCTGACCGAAGGGCGGCGTTTGCAGCTGGCAGCGCGACATGGGCAATCAACCGGATTGGCGATCATTTCCGAAGACATGGGCAGTCATGCCGCCGAAACCCGGTGGCGGTGCGCACCTGTGTTTGATGCAGAGGACTCGACACTACAAATGTGGGAGCTTATTAAGAACAAATCAGGAACATTGGGTGTCTGGCATGTTCGATGGAATGCAGCGTCGCGTCGTCTCTTTGTGGTTTCCCCGGCTGGCAAGTGACCGGGTTTTGCGCCTGCGCCCGGTAGACGGGCCATTCGCCCTGACTTTGACGCAGCAAAACGCCAACCGGATCTATTGCCTGAACACCGCCGCCCTGCGCCAGGGGTTGCACCCGGGCATGCCCTACACAGATGCACGTGCCTTTTGTCCGGATCTGCAAAGCCATGTAGCCGAACCTGAACAAGACCAGAGGTTTCTGTCGATGCTGCGCCGCTGGGCGACGCGCTATTGTCCCTGGGTGGGGCTTGAGGGGGGCAACGGGCTGGTCTTGGACATCACCGGATCGGCGCATCTGTTTGGCGGAGAAGGCGCTCTGTTGAGCAACATGCGGAGCCGCCTTCTGCGCGCCGGGTTATCCGTGCAAATTGGCTGTGCCGATACCCGCGGAGCGGCCTGGGCCCTGGCCCATTATGGTGAAGGTCATGCACCGACTGGGGAGACATTGGCCGCGATAAAATCGCTCCCTGTTGCAGCCTTGCGGATTGAAGAACGCGTTTCGGTTGCTCTGCAACGTTTGGGTCTGCGCCATATTGGCGATCTGGCTTTGGCACCGCGCGCGCCGCTCTCGCGCCGGTTTGGCCCCACTCTTTTACTGCGGCTAGATCAGGCCTTGGGAAAACAGCCCGAAGCGATCACCCCACAGGCAGAGGCCCCACATTACGCGGTGCGTATGACCCTGCCAGAGCCGATTGGATTACTTTCGGATGTGATGGCCGGCACAGAGCGCCTGCTGGCACAGCTCTGCGCCAAGCTCATGGCGCAGGAAATGGGGGCGCGGCAGCTCTGCTTGACCCTGCGCCGCGTTGATCAGGACCACCAACAGGTCGAGCAACGGCTGGCCCGCCCCCTGCGGGATCCACACCGTATTCTGTCCCTGTTTGAGCGCGGCTTGACAGAGATCGATGCGGGCTTTGGCATTGATATGCTGCGGCTGGAAGCCACACAGGTCGAGCCTGTGCCCGCGCAACAGATCAACCATGTCTTAGAGGGTCGCAAAGACGAACTTGATGACCTGATTTCCCGGCTGGGCAGCCGAATTGGATTGGAGAATATTCAACGGTTTTTACCCGCAGACAGCCATATCCCGGAACGCAGCTTCCTCATCGCCCCCGCCGCGTATTCGACCCCCTCCCAGGCCTGGGCCACAGTCAATCCGCGCCCGATTATCCTGTTCCCACCTGAGCCAGTTTTTGGCAGTGGCCCGCGCCCGCCAAAGCGGTTTCGATGGCGTCGCATATCCCTGACCACAGGTCATGCCATCGGCCCGGAACGGATCGCGCCGGAGTGGTGGCTTGAGGACGAAAACTGGCGTTCGGGCCTGCGCGACTACTGGCAGGTGCACACAACGCAGGGACGTCGGCTCTGGCTGTTTTATACGCCACAAAACCCGGGCTGGTTCGTTCAGGGGGAATTCGCATGAGTAAGACCAACCAGCCCCCTGCGGCCAATGCGCCCCAAGAAAGCCTGCCCGCTGTGCAGGCACAGGCCGCCTATGCAGAGCTCTGCGTCACAACCAATTTCACCTTTCTGACAGGGGCCTCTCATCCGGAGGAACTGGTGATGCGCGCCGCCGAGCTGGGGCTATCGGCAATCGCCATTACAGATCAAAACTCTCTGGCAGGTGTGGTACGGGCCTGGAGCGCGTTGAAAAAGCTGAAACAAGAGAGCCAGGAGGCGCTGCAGATTCGTTCTCATCAGCAGGTGGACCCCTCCTCTCGGCAAGACAGCAGCCAGGGGAGGCCACTTACGCGCCCCCCTGTCCTGTCGCTTCCCAAGCTGATCGTGGGCTGTCGTCTGGTCTTGCAGGACAGCAACCTGCATTGGATCGCGCTGCCGCAGGACAAAGCCGCCTACAAACGGCTGACGCGTCTGCTCACCCTGGGCAAGCGTCGCACGACAAAAGGGGGATGTGATCTGTACACCAAAGACCTGATCGCTGCCTGTAAGGGGATGATCTTGATCGCTTTACCCCAAAGAAACTGGTCTCAGCGGAGCTTGTCTCAAAGCATTCCAGAGATCCAGGCAATGGGACGCCATCACCCCAATCAGGTTTTCTTGGGTGCGGCCCCCCATTATGACGGCAGTGATCAGGCCTATCTGGCCAGCTGTGCCCAAGCGGCACAACGGGCCTCGGCCCCGATGGTTGCTGTGGGTGATGTGCTGATGCATCGCGCAGGCCGCCGCCAGCTTGCCGATGTGCTGACCTGTATGCGCCATCATATTACGATCGATGAGATCGGCACCCGCGCCCTGCCGAATGGAGAACGCCGCCTAAAGGCCGGGAGCGACATGGCCCGTGTCTTTCGACACTATCCAGCGGCCCTGCGGCGCACTGTGGAAATTGCCGCAAAATGCAGTTTTGATCTCGGCCAGTTGTCCTATGAATATCCTCACGAGGAGATGGAGGCGCAAACACCGCAACACCGTTTGGAGCAGCTGGCAAAAGAGGGGTTAAAGCGCCGCTATCCCGAGGGACCACCGGAGAGGGCAATTCAACTGATGGAAAAAGAGCTGGCAGTGGTGCGCCAGCTGAACTTTCCCGCCTATTTCCTGACCGTGCATGACATTGTGCAATTCGCCAAATCACAGGGCATTCTGTGCCAAGGGCGGGGATCTGCCGCCAATTCCATCCTGTGCTACCTGCTGGGCATCACCGATGTCAGCCCTGATATGATCGCCATGGTGTTTGAACGCTTTGTGTCCAAACACCGGGGCGAACCCCCGGATATCGACGTTGATTTTGAACATGAACGGCGCGAAGAGGTGATCCAGTGGATCTACCAAAAATACGGTCGTGAACGGGCGGGGCTCTGCGCCACCGTCATACATTTTCGCACCCGCGCTGCCATCCGGGAGGTTGGTAAAGTCATGGGGCTCAGTCAGGATGTAACAGCCGGGCTGTCCGGGCAAATCTGGGGGATGTCCACTGGTGGCCTCGACTTTACGCGCATTCGCGAGCTTGGCCTTGATCTGAAGGACCGCCGCCTGATGCAAACCCTTCATCTGATCGGTGAATTCATCGGCTTTCCCCGTCACCTGTCCCAACATGTCGGGGGCTTTGTCATCACCCGCGGGCGCTTGGATGAACTTGCCCCCATCGAAAATGCCGCAATGGAGGATCGCACGGTCATTTGTTGGGACAAAGATGACATTGACGCTCTGGGGATCCTCAAGGTGGATATCTTGGGGCTGGGGATGCTCAGCTGCATCCGAAAATCCTTTGCACTGCTGCAACAGCATGAAACCCTTAGCCACAGTATCGCCTCCATTCCCCAGGGCGATGTTGCCACCTATGACAT
The DNA here is from genome assembly GCF_000152965.1 of Roseobacter sp. MED193. Taxonomy (GTDB): domain Bacteria; phylum Pseudomonadota; class Alphaproteobacteria; order Rhodobacterales; family Rhodobacteraceae; genus Pseudophaeobacter. The sequence goes on from NZ_CH902583.1 coordinate 682,563, forward strand.
GCTCTGTCGCGCCGATGCGGTTGGCGTTTTCCAGGTGGAAAGCCGGGCGCAGATGAATTTTCTACCTCGGATGCGGCCACGGGAATTCTATGATCTGGTGATCCAGGTTGCCATCGTGCGCCCCGGCCCCATCCAGGGTGACATGGTGCAGCCCTATGTCCGGCGCCGCAACGGCCTGGAGAAAGCAGAGCCATTTGGCCCGGCGCTAGAAGAGGTGACAAGACGCACCCTGGGGGTGCCGCTCTTTCAGGAACAGGCGATGCAAATCGCGGTGGTCGGCGCTGGGTTTTCACCGGAAGAGGCCGACCACCTGCGCCGTTCCCTCGCCTCCTTCCGGCGTATGGGGACGATTGCCACCTATCGAGATAAGTTCATCACCGGCATGCTGAACAACGGCTATGATCCCGACATGGCCGAGCGATGCTTTGGTCAAATCGAGGGCTTTGCCGATTACGGCTTCCCCGAAAGCCATGCAGCCGCCTTTGCCATGCTGGTCTATGTCTCGGCCTGGCTGAAATGCCATCACCCGGCGATTTTTTCCTGTGCGCTGCTGAATTCTCAGCCCATGGGGTTCTACGCCCCAGCCCAAATCGTGCGCGACACCCGTGAACATGACGTCGAAACCCGCCCCATCTGCGTGAACCGTTCCGCATGGGATAACACGCTGGAACGCCGCCCGGACGGGGCCTTGGCTCTGCGCCTGGGGTTTCGCCAGATCAAAGGTTTCAAGAAAGAAGACGCCGAATGGATCGTGGCTGCCCGTGGCAACGGCTACCCAAATCCCGAGGCCCTATGGCTGCGGGCCGGACTGCGCCCGGATGCCCTCGCTCGTCTGGGCGAAGCTGACGCCTTTTGCGATATGGGCCTTACCCGCCGTGATGCCTTATGGCAGATCAAAGCCATCCGCAGCAAAAAACCCCTGCCGCTTTTCAACGATCCCATCGACGGCGAAAACATCCAAGAACCCAAAATAGACTTGCCGGGGATGCAGTTGGGCGAACAGGTGGTCGAAGACTATGTCGCAACCCGCCTGTCCCTGCGCGCCCACCCCATGGAGCTGCTCCGCCCCGCGCTTACGGGGCTGGTGACCCATGCCGCACTGCCTGAGATCCCATTGGGGCGCTACAGTGTTTGCGGTCTTGTCATTACACGTCAGCGCCCCGGCACCGCCTCGGGTGTGATTTTTCTCACGCTTGAGGACGAAACAGGCGTCAGCAATGTGGTGGTTTGGCCCAAAATATACGAGCGCTTTCGCCGGATCGTCATGGGGGGGCGGCTCTTGCGTGTCACCGGTTATCTGCAACGCGAAGGCCAGGTTGTTCACCTGATCGCACAGCACGTGGAGGATATGTCTCATAAGCTCTCTGATCTGGGCCATCCACAACCAGAAGCGCTGAACGTTGAAGGGCTGCGCGCCGATGACACCCCCAAAGCATCGCGACACCCCACCCGCGTCAGCCATCCACGAGATCAGGCCAAGCAGCTTTTCCCAAGTCGGGACTTTCATTAAGGCGTCCATGTAAAGTGGCCCCGAAAAGCGGCCCTGGGCGACGCGCCTGGATACCGGCCTCATCTCGTAGCGATTGGCAGCTGGCCCGCTGGGCAATGATCTGACCCAAGGCGCAGACTGCAAACACAAACACCCCAAAGCGCGCAGGCCAAGGGGTGTTTGGGACCAGGGGTTTCGCCTGGTTTCAGATCACAACAGTGAGGCTACATCTGGAAGCTACCTGCAGGCATCATCGGCATCGCCCCCTGCATCATCAGCGTTTCAGCCGTGGTCATCGCCTCAATCAGATCGCAGGCTTCCTGGATCGGCAGGACCTTGTAGATATCCTCTTGCAGCTCAACCCCGATGGTCAACAGATCACGCGGCGCAGGGCAATAGCCCAGCAATCCAGCCTCAAGGTAGATCACTTCGTCCTGTTCAAAGCGCGGGGTGATCAGCTGTAGCTCATTGTCCGGGTGCAAACGACAGATGCCACGATAGCCGTCCAGAGTGGAGGCAGGCACCACAGCAAAGGGATCGCCCTGGTGATCCTCGATCAGATCGCTTTCCATCAGCACCCCCTGATCCGGCATCAGCCACATGGGCACCCGGTTGTTCAGCGCGTCGCGGGGGATATGCATGGGGCAGCGCGTTGGGTCGATCTCACCCGCCTCTAGATGCACAGTCTCACGCACCATTTCGACCACGGTCTGCATGCCATGATCAAAGGTCAGCACCTTATCGCCCGCACAGAGCGCCTCAACGGGGCGCCAGCCCAAATTGGAGGCCACATGGGTGCCGGACAAAAAGCCGCCCTGCCCGACCGATACCGGCGGAACCGACAGTTCAGCACCAAAGCTCAGGCGTTTTTGAAACCAATCCAACATTTCGATCTCTCCTCTGCCGCGGCACCTGCATCCCGCTGGGCTGTGGCGCTGCTATCCTTGTCTGGGCTTAGGCAGGCCGGAGAGAATCTTTGTCGTGATCTCACCCGGATCTGCGGCCCGTTTGATCCAAGGCTAGGTCGAAATCGTTAAAAGAATATTCAAATCGCGTTATTTCTTCACGGCAGGCCTGGGCAAGTGCCGCCTGCGTCTGTGCGTCATAATAACCACGCCAGTCCCGCTGCCGGGTGGAGGCATTCTCGACAGGCAAATCCAGTGAAAATCCGAGGTGGTCAAACAGCGGCACAGCATCGCTGGCAAAGTGTTCGAGCCGGATATAGAGCTGGCATTTCTCTGCCCCATCGGCATGACGCATATAGCTGGGGGCGCTGTTGGTTTCAAAGCTGCGCAGGACTACGGGGTGCAGGATAAATTCTTTGAACTCCAACGATTTGGAAAGCCTCACTGCTGGATGATCAAAGCCCTGCTGCCGCAACCAGTGATAATAGCTCACGGCCCGGTCCCAGGGGTTGCGCACTAGGGTAAAGGTGAACAATGCGCGCATTTCATCCGCAGGGATCAACCCGGCGAGATCCGCCAGGGTGGAATGCTTCCACAAGCGGCCGGCAGTTTTAATGCCCTGCAAACGACGGCGGCGGTTCTTGGCCTTTGGGGTGTCCCCCAGCATCATATCGTCACGCATCGCCCGCGCCTCCAGCGCCAGCGCCAGCGCGGTGCCGCCGGTTTTGGGGATATGTATGAACAGATATTTACGGCCGCGCGACAAGATCATGAGGTGAAGCTACGACATTGACCCACAGAAGGAAACGCTTGGCGAAGGGCCCCCAAGCGGTGTTTGCTACCTTTGAACCGTTTCGAAAGATACCCGCGCCCGAACCGAGGGGTGGAAAGCGAAGCGCCCGCCCCGTGGGGCCGGTTCGGGCGCTGCCATAGCGGCGCTTTGGCAAATCGCGCAACACTTGATTTTTTTCAATCATTGAATGTCAGTTGAGTGGACAAAGCTGACATCCATCAAGTTATTCAGAATTAAATACCTTTTTAGTCAGGATGTTCTGCGCAATTGCGGCAACATCTTCCCTCTGATCATTTTGGGTCGGACTGTTAGCTAGTCTCACTAGCTCGCTACGCAGTCCCAAGAGAACATCTGGGTTTGAATTCCTGACTACAAGGTCGATTGTCCAGAACTTCCCCGCTCCATCCTCCGAGCGCAGGATAGCTTTGATGTAAGGGAGTATTTCAGGACCCGCATTTGAGAGCAGTGCGGCTGTGTTGGCTGCAACTGGCCAATTGACATCCTGCACCCATTTCAACAAGTCCGAGAGAAACGGGTTGAGAGCGGGAAAGCCCATTTGGCAAGCCTGCTCTATCGCTGCGGTATCAAATTTGTCTTTTGGAATGCAGTTATTGATATCCATTTAACCACATTAGATCCTGGCTGTGATGTTCACAATGGACTCCAGGCGGATCTTCGCTGCGTTTCCCTGGCGGCCCATCCAAGCCAAGATCTCAAGCCCCCTTGGCCGACCGCAGCGCCAGCGTTGAACCGGCCAGAACGATCAGAGCAATGCCCAGCATCTGCCAGAAATTGAGCACCTGACCATAGACCGCCCAGGCAATGGCCGGGCCGACCAGCAGTACCGAATACTCAAAGACCGCCACAAAAGAGGCCTCGCCCAGCTGATAGGCCTTGGTGATCAGAAACACTCCAGCCACAGCGGCAAAGCCCTGGAGCAGGATCAAATGCGACATTTCCCAGACCGGCCAGATCCAACCGCGGGTGACAAAACCGTCAGCCCCCTGCTCCACCGGCAGTGGCCAGATCTCGACACCAACCAGCAGCAGGGCTCCGATCAATCCCTGCGCCAACAGGTAGATGAACAGCATCGAGACCGTGCTTTCCTCTTTGCACATGGTGCCCGTCACGATGGAGCCCAATGCGTAAAAGAACCCGCCCGCAACCGGCAGCAGGATCATCCAGTCAAAGGCCGTGACATCCGGTTGCAACACAAACAACACCCCGACAAAACCCCCAATCACCGCTGCAATCCGCACCATGCCGATGCGCAGCCGCATAAACAGCACCGAAACCACAACGATGATAATGGGCGAGGTAAACAGCCCCGCCAGCGCCTGAGCAATGGGCATCAGCGCCACTGCGGAGAAGTAGAACACCATGGAGGTCGCCACCAGCAGGGCCCGCAGCGTGACTGCGCCAAAGCGACGCGGCATCATGCTACCAAAGCCCATTTTCGACATCACCCAGAGGATCGGCAGCGCCACCAGAGTGCGTAACAGATAGAACTGCCCCAGCCCCAATGTCTCGGCCATCAAGGGCACTGCGTTGTCGGTGACGCCGATAATGGCCATGGCCGCCAGCATGGCCTGGGCTGCGGATGTTTGATTGCCCGCAGGGGACTGTAGGGATGCAACTTGTTTCATAGCTCTTTCATTGCCCGCAACTTTCATCATTATCTGTCCTCAAACCGACATACCGACAGAATCATGGGAGGAAAGCTGATGGGATGGATGGCTGACGAAACAGGCCTGGAGAAAACCGCCGCAAACTATGTGCCGCTGACGCCGCTGTCGCACCTGCGCCGCGCCGCACATGTCTTTGGCGAAACCCCGGCGGTGATCTATGGTAATCACCGCAAGACCTATGCCGCCTATTACGACCGCTGCACGCGTCTGGCCTCGGCACTGGCGGGCATGGGGGTGAAACCCGGCGATGTCGTCGCCACCCTCATCCCCAACCTGCCCGCCCAGGCAGAGGCGCATTTTGGCGTGCCCGCCTGTGGCGCAGTGCTCAACACCATCAATACCCGGCTGGATGTGGATACTGTCGCCTATATCTTTGACCATGGCGGCGCCAAGGTGGCGCTGGTGGATACCGAGTTCCTGCCCCTGGCCGAAGCTGCCGTTGAGCGGATGGAAGGCAAAGCGCCGCTGCTGATCGAAGTGCCGGACCCGCAAGCAGGGTTCGAGGCGACCGGTCGTCATCCCACCTATGAAGACGTGCTGGGCAATGCCGAACATGATTTTGAATGGATCATGCCCCAGGACGAATGGGAGAGCCTGGCGCTGAACTATACCTCTGGCACCACCGGCCGCCCCAAGGGCGTGGTCTATCACCATCGCGGTGCCTACCTGATGACCATGGGCACGGTGATCTCCTGGCGCATGGTGATGAACCCGGTCTATCTGGCCATCGTGCCGCTGTTTCATTGCAACGGCTGGAACCACACCTGGATGATGCCTGTCCTGGGCGGCACGCTTGTGTGCTGTCGCAACATCACGCCAGGCGCGATTTATGATGCCATCGGGGACCATGGCGTCACCCATTTTGGCGGCGCCCCCATTGTGCTCAATCTGCTGGTCAACGCCAAGGAAGAAGAGCGCCGCGCCTTTGACCACACGGTCGAAGTCTTTACCGCAGGCGCCCCGCCAGCGCCTGCGACGTTGCAAAAAATCGAAACACTGGGCTTTCATGTCACCCAGGTCTATGGCCTGACGGAAACCTATGGTCACGTCACAGAATGCCTGTGGAAAGGCGACAAATGGGACGATCTCGACCATCAGGGGCGCGCGGCGATCAAGGCCCGCCAAGGGGTTGCCTTCCCGATGATGGATCATATCACCGTGCTGGATGACGATATGAAGCAGATCCCAAAGAATGGCACCGATCAGGGCCAAATAGTCATGCGGGGCAACTCGGTGATGAAGGGCTATCTGAAGAACCCAGAGGCCACTGCCGAGGCCTTTGAGGGCGGCTATTTCCATTCAGGCGATATCGCGGTGCAGCACCCCGACGGCTATATCCAAATCGCCGACCGCGCCAAGGATATCATCATTTCAGGCGGCGAAAATATCTCCTCGGTCGAGGTTGAGGGCGTGCTGATGGGCCACCCTGCGGTGAATCTGGCAGCCGTTGTGGCCAAGCCAGATGACAAATGGGGCGAAGTGCCCTGCGCCTTTGTCGAGTTGAAAGAGGGCGAAGAGGTCGACGAGGCAGGGTTGATCGCCTTTGCGCGCGAAACAATCGCTGGCTTCAAGGCCCCGAAGCGGGTGATCTTTCAAGAGCTTCCCAAAACCTCCACCGGGAAAATCCAGAAGTTCGAGCTGCGCGAGATCGCTAAATCTATCTAGCCCGCGTTACCGCCCCCCAATGGGGCGGTTCCAACAGCGAATTTGGCAAAAATCACTGGCACAGGCGGCATTTGGCAATCAAAGCCATTTGCCGCCTGTGTGTGCACCATGCTAGGCTTGGGGCAATGAAAACAGGCAGGACAGGCAGACAGAATGACCGTTTTAAGGGAATTCGAACGACTTGAGGCTGCGGGCCTTTGGCGAGCGAGCCCAGATGCGCAGCGTCGTGACGTGATCATTTCAGTTGGCGATGCCACGCTGACCATCTCTGATTTGCAGGACCGGGTCTTGGCGCATTGGTCGCTTGCGGCGGTGGAACGTGCCAATCCTGGTGCCTTTCCTGCTCTGTTTCACCCAGATGGCGACCCCGGCGAAGTGCTGGAAATCCCCGAAGATGAAAAAACCATGCTGGAGGCCATTGAAAGGGTACGCCAGGCCATAGAGCGTGCCAGGCCACATCCGGGTCGACTGCGGGTGGTGAGCATCCTTGGCAGTCTCGCCCTGGTGGCGCTGCTGGTGCTTTTTGGACTGCCTAGTCTGATGCAGAACCACGCGGTCAAAGTGGTTCCAGACATCAAGACAAAGGCGATTGGCCAAGCGCTTCTAGGCCGGATCGAACGTGTGTCAGGGCAGGCCTGCGCCACGCCAGAGGCGACACCGATCCTGGCCAAACTGGCGCAGCGCACGGACCTGCGACAACTGGTCATCATGCCGTCCGGCGTCGCCAGCAGCCTGCATCTGCCCGGCGGTATTGTCCTGCTCAACCGCAGCCTGGTCGAGGACCACGAGGACCCCGCAGTCGCAGCAGGGGCGATCCTGGCAGAGCGCGCCCGTGCACAGATGCGCGACCCTCTGGCTGAGCTTCTAGAGGCTGGGGGTTTTCTGGCCTCATTTCGGTTGCTCACCACCGGAGAGCTAACCCGCGAGACCCTGGACCGCTATTCCGAGACCGTGCTGGCAGCACCGCGTCCAGCCCTGCCCGATGACCTGTTGCTGGCTGAATTTGCCCGCGCGGCCATCCCCTCGACGCCCTATGCCTATGCGCTGGATATCACCGGAGAGACCACGCTGGGCCTGATCGAGGCCGACCCAATGGCTGGTCGGGTGCTGGAACCCGTACTGAATGATCGCGACTGGGTGCAGCTGCAAAACATCTGCGGCTAAGGCCTTCCAGTAACGTCCTCTTTCCTGCGTCCCTCTTTTGTGTCCCGACGCTGCCGCCTGTTAGGGAAAGATGCCAAAGGCCGCCAAATACTGCAGTTCGATTACAAGAACAAACCCGTCGCGCGCCTCAACGACAGAGCCAAGCAAAGCACTCACAAGGCCCATGAAAAAAGCAGCACACCGCAGATACGGCCTGCTGCTTTCTGGCCTGCGCCTCTTAACCTGCGCTCTTAACGACTGATCCGGGCGCCGCGATAGCCTGCGGCCTGAACTTTGCTCAACGCCTGCTCTGCCGCGTTCAAATCTGCAAAGGGACCGGCCAAAACAACCTTATAGGGGACACCCTTTCGCGAGACATTGCCAAGACGCACGGGAACACCAGTTGCCGCCAAGGCCTGGGCGGCCTGCTGGGCAGCGTCGCGATCAGAGAATGTTGCCGCGCGCACATAGCGCGACTGAGAGGCTTTGGGAATGTCCAGGGTCGCTCCCGGGGCCGAACGGCTGGAAAGGCGCAGCACCAGCCCGCCCCTAGCGTCACCTTCAAAGGAGTCCTGACGGGTGTCGGTGGCTGTCACAACCTGACGATCCAAAGGCAGGTCCCGCAAACGGCGTGGCTGGCCATTGGACCAAATCGCCGCCATCTGCGCATCGCCCCGGGCGGTGCGCACTCCCCGCATTGGGTTCATTCGGTCATCCCCCCGCTCAACCCGGACATAGCCCGCAGGCACCTCGGTCTGGCTCGTCAAAATGGCTGGACGCAAATCCCGCTCTGCACGGCGAAGGTTCAAGCGGTCATCCTCCCAAACCGGTTTGTATCCGGCTGGGGTCACCAAATCCTGACTATGACGCTGCTGTTGATAGACATGCACAGGCAACACTCTGGTATTGGGGGTCAACTGTAGGGAAGATTGCGGACCTATGCCGCTGCCGTTTCCATAGCTCACAGGCGATTTAGCCTGGGGACCACAGCGCACGCCACTTTGATTGCTGTATTGCTGACTGATCGCCGAGGCACCGGCACAGCCATTGCTTTGGGGCTGGCCTGTTGCCGCGGGCGCCGCAACACGCGGCTGAGGGCTTTGGGCGGCGGGAGCCGCCTGTATCGTCACAGGGGCCGCAACCGTTCTGCGCGGTGCCTTGGGAGCAGGGGTCACCCGCGCGGTGGTGGTTTGTGGCGTGCGCCGCACCCGCGTCGTGGTCACGACAGTTGGTTCAGCAGGCGCAGCCGCGCGTGTTCTACGCGGTTTTGGCGCGGGTGCGGCGGTATCGCTGCCATTCAACGTGATCTGTTCCGGTGGCGCGCTTTGCGTCGGGCGCGCCGTCGTCCCTGCAACGGCTGTGGGCTGATATCCGCAAAGCTGTTTGCGATTGCGCGCCACCCGAGGCACCCAGTTCACATTGCCATCTATACCAGCGCGAATATACACGCAGCCGCGGCTATCAACGAACTGTTTTCCCTTATAGGAGGCCGGAGGAAATTGTGCTGGCGGGCTGACCGATCGCAGGGTCTGCGCCTGAACTCCCGCCGTTTGGACGGAAACCGCAGCAGAACTCGCTATGATGGCAAGCGCGACAATTCTTGTTAGTTTCATAGCTGAGCCCCACAATATATGGGGTCAGAATGCCTGAATATGGCAAATGAGTAAAGCCGCCTTTGGCAACAATGTGGCAGCAATCGGGCAAATAGTTGCACGATTGCTGCCTTTGCGTAACATCCCAGAAAGACCGGTCTATTTAGTACCAAACATCCGGTCACCAGCATCGCCAAGACCCGGCATGATATAGCCCTTTTCGTTCAATTCACGGTCCAAAGAAGCCGTGACAATCGGTACATCTGGGTGGGCCTCTTTCATCCGTGCCACACCTTCAGGGGCAGCCAGCAGGCAGAGGAAACGAATGTTTGTGGCACCTGCTTCTTTCAGCAGATCAATCGCCGCCGCTGAGGAATTGCCGGTGGCCAGCATCGGATCCACCGCAATCACCATACGATCACCGAGCTCTTTTGGGGCTTTGAAATAATACTGCACAGGCTGCAGGGTTTCTTCATCCCGGTAGAGCCCAACAAAACCAACACGTGCCGAGGGTACCAGTTCAAGCACCCCGTCCAACATGCCGTTGCCCGCCCGCAGGATTGAAACCAACGCCAGCTTTTTGCCAGCCAAAATGGGCGAGTCCATGGTTTCCATCGGCGTATCTATGGAGGTATTGGTCAGCGGCAACTCGCGGGTGATCTCATAGGCCAGAAGCTGGGTGATCTCATGCAGCAAACGACGGAACTCAGAGGTCGAGGTGGCCTTATCGCGCATCAATGTGAGCTTGTGCTGTACCAGCGGGTGATCAACAACGGTAAGGTGTTCGCTCATTTGGGCTCTCTCCTACTATGAATTCCAACGTCCTTAACCGCGGGTTTATGCCCGCTGCCCCTGTCAGGGCAAGCGGGTTTTGATCTGATGGTCAAAGAAAGCTACGACCAGGCCCCAGTGCCGCTACATTTAAGTGCGCCGCAACCGAGGCGGCAACATCAACAAAGGCGCGCTGACCAAGAGATCCGGCCCCGTAGCCTGCAACCAAAACCGGCACCTGCTCACGGGTGTGATCTGTTCCCGGCCAGCTGGGGTCATTGCCGTGATCAGCGGTCAACAGAAGCATGTCACCGGGGCGCAGGCGCGTCAGCAGCTTGCCAAGCTCGGCATCAAACCACTCCAGCGCACGGGCATAGCCCGCGATGTCACGGCGATGGCCATACAGACTGTCAAATTCAACAAAATTGGCAAAGGTCAAGCTGCCCTCTTCCGCCGTATCAATAGCCCGGGACAGATGTTGCATCAGCTGCGCGTCCGGGCCTTTTTCCAACGTATCAATTCCGGACATGGTGAAGATATCGCCAATCTTGCCAATGGCATGCACTCTGTTGCCTGCCGCCTGCACCCAATTGGTCAACACCGGCGCTGGCGGGGCAATGGCAAAATCACGCCGGTTGGCGGTGCGCGTAAACCCTGCCTCTTCGGTTCCAACAAAGGGGCGCGCAATGACCCGCCCCACCTTCATCTCATGCAGACGCGGAGCCACAGCGCGGCACAAATCCAACAAACGTTCCAGCCCAAAGCTCTCTTCATGGGCGGCGATCTGAAACACGCTGTCAGCTGAGGTGTAGCAGATCGGCTGACCGCTGCGCAGATGCGCCGCACCATGGCGCGCGATGATATCCGTGCCCGAGGCATGGCAATTGCCCAAGATCCCGGTGGTGCCAGCCGTTTGTGCCACAAAACGGGTCAAATCGTCAGGAAAGGCCGGATCGCTATCGGGGAAATAGCACCAATCCCAGGGCACTGGCAGCCCGGCCAGCTCCCAATGACCCGACGGGGTGTCCTTGCCCAGACTGACCTCGGCAGCGCAGCCCCAAAGTCCTCTGGGTTCGGTCTCAAACCCCGGGAGTGGCACCGAGGAGGCAAGGCGCGCAGCAGCGCCCAATCCCAAGCGTTCAAGATTGGGCAGTTGCAACGGACCGGTACGCCCCTGCTCGGCCCGACCCTCGGCACAGGCCTGGGCAATATGGGCCAGCGTATTGGCACCGAGATCGGGCAGATCCCCGTTGTAAAAGGCACTGGCATCCGGCGCGCCGCCAATGCCAACAGAATCCATCACCACCAGAAAGGCACGGGCCATCAGCTGATCCTCTCATAGATGAGCGGCAATTGCTCTGGCGCTTGCGCGGTGATGCTCATGGCCCCCAGCACAGCGGCCTCGGCCTCCTGAGCGGCCGTTTCACGGGCTGCATGAACGCGCGCCAGCACCTCGTCGGCTTCGACCCATTGGCCCAGACGCACCACATCACTGAGACCAACCGCAGGATCCACCTGATCCCCCTCAACCATACGCCCACCGCCCAGTTGCACCACACAAAGCCCCAGGGCCTCCCCATCTATCGCAGAGACATAGCCGGCCTGGGGCGCCGAAACCTCGTGGATGACCGGGGCCACGGGCAGATAACGGCGCCAGTGGCTGGCAAAATCATCAGGCCCACCCTGGGCGGCAACCATGCGACCAAAGCGCTGAGCGACCCGCCCACTCAGCAGGGCTTCGGTTATCAGGCGCGCACCCTCCGCCTCATCCTTCGCCAGACCAGCATGGGTCAACAAGACCCCCGAAAGCTCTGCGGTGATATCGATCAGCGGACACGGCGCGCCTGCGGTGAGCGCCTGCATCACCTCGGCCACCTCAAGCCCATTGCCGAGCGCCCGTGCAATGGGTTGGTTCATATCGGTGATCAGTGCCGTGGTCTTGCATCCTGCCGCATTGGCAGTATCGACCAGAGAACGCGCCAAAGCCCGCGCCTCTTCAAGGGTTTTCATAAAGGCGCCAGAGCCGATTTTCACGTCCAGCACCAGCGCTTCTGGACTGGCTGCAAGCTTTTTCGACAGGATCGAAGCGGTGATCAGATCCAGGCTCTCCACCGTTGCGGTGACATCTCGAATGGCATAAAGCCGCTTGTCCGCAGGCGCAATGCGCCCGGTGGCGCCAACTATGGCGCAGCCAACCTCGGCGGTGATCTTATGAAGGCGCTGTTCAGAGACCTGAGTAGCGACGCCCGGAATGGCCTCCATCTTGTCGAGGGTTCCCCCGGTATGCCCCAGGCCGCGCCCTGAAATCATCGGCACGTAAACCCCGCATTCCGCCAAGGCAGGCGCCAGCAGCAGTGAAACACAATCGCCCACCCCGCCTGTGGAGTGCTTGTCCATGACCGGCCCCGGCAGGTCCCAGTGCAAGACATCGCCGCTGTCGCGCATGGCCAGCGTCAGGGCGCGGCGCGCGGGCTGGTCCAGCCCCTGCAGGCAGACTGCCATAGCAAAGGCCCCGGCCTGGGCGTCGCTGACCTCCCCATTGGCCAGCCCCCTGGAAAACCAGCTCAGCTCTGCCTCACTGGGTTGGCTGCCCCGGCGCAGGGCGGCAATGATCGCGCGTGCATCCATGAGGCTCAGCTCCGCGCCATGTGACCAGCATCAAAGGCGCCGGGCAATAGATCGCCAATGGTGGTCTCTTGCTCCACACCATCCAGAGTGCCCATGGTCACCTTCACATCGCCAGCGCCAAATTCCTTTAGCTTTTGTCGGCAGCCGCCACAGGGCGGTACGGGCTCAGGACTGTCAGCCACAACATAGACCTCGGCCAATTCGCGCTCGCCAGCGGCAACCATGGCGGCAATGGCGCCAGCCTCGGCGCAGGTGCCTTCGGGATAGGCGACATTTTCCACGTTGCAGCCCACATAGGTATTGCCCGCAGAGGTGCGGATCGCCGCTCCAACAAGGAAATTGGAATAGGGCGCATGAGCATTCTTGCGCACGGCAAGGGCGGCATCTTTCAGGGTCATCACAGGGTCTCGCTTGCTAGGGCCAACAGGTAGGGCGAATAGATCGAAAGACGACAGGATAGGAGAAACCACCAGCAAAGGTGAAGCCCCTATCCCGCGCAGGATCAGTGCGCGTCATCCAAGGGTGGTGTTGAACACCCCCGGCAGGCTCACCTCCAGCAGCTCCAGATCGGCGCTGGCATTGCTGAGCCGGGTTTTCATCGTCGGCGGAATGACAAAGGCGTCGCCCTCTTCCAGCGGATAGGGATCTCGCCCTTCGCCTTCGAGCGTCACCGTGCCATTCATCACAAAGGTGAAATGAATATCGGTGTCATGACTGGCCCAGACCGGATCGGCACCTGCGGTCGCCGGGCGCACCACCTGCACGCCGGCGACGCCTTTGGTGTTTTCGGCAATTGTGGTGTCGCGGGCGTCAAATCCGGGTAGGCGGAAGCTCTGCCAGGGGGCACCCTCGGCCTTATTGTAGACAAAGCGCTGGCCCTGCCATTCACGGTCGGGGCGAAGATGCGGGGTTGGCAGGGTCATTTCATGATCGATCTCGGTCACATGTTCGGCCGGCACGCCGATCTCGATCACCTGCACATTGTCGCTGGCCTCCAGCACCCGGTGGCGGATTTCGGGCGGCTGGATAAAGCAATCCCCTGCGGTAAGGCGCATCTTTTCGCCCTGATCCTCATAGACCACATCGACCCAGCCATGGATGCAAAAGATCAGCTGAAAGCCAACCCGGTGAAAATGCACCATATCCGGCACCGGCCCCCCGTCGGGGATGCGGATATGGCTGGCAATGATCGACCCGCCCAGACGATCCGGCACCAGATCGCGGTAGTGCATGCCCGCCCGGCCAATGATCCAGGGCGCCTGGTCCTTGAGTCGACGCACCACAAAACTGTGCACGGTCTTTGGCATCACCAAGGGGGGATGACGTTCCTCAATCTCGACCCTGGTGCCGTTTGGCGCGGTCAGAACCCGCTGCCCATCGGCAAAGCCATCGGGATCATCACAGAGAATGCGCAGCGTCCCAGGCGCCTCTGAGGCCTGCTTGTCGATCCGCAGCCTCAACCCGTGGCCAGAAAACACAGCAACCGAAGGGTCATCCGCCGGGTAGATCATATCCATCTTCATGCCCAAGACTTTGGTGAAAAACGGAATATCCTCCCGCAACTCCTGCGTTGGCAGGCGCATCTCTGCAATTGTTTCGCTCATCCTACTGTCCTTTTCCGGTGCCGCGCTGGTTATCGCGGGTCGTTTTCGCCACAGTGGGGCGAAGTTTTCCATTGCGCAAGTGAGTGCAGATCACGTTAGGTTAGCAAAAGCCTATTCACCCGACGTCACAAATGGTTTAACGTTAAACTATATGTTTATTGGAGCCCCTCATGTCTGACACCCCCTCGCTGCGCGATGCGGCGCTGCGCTATCACGAATTCCCCCGGCCCGGAAAATTGGAAATCCGCGCCACCAAGCCGATGGCGAACGGCCGGGATTTGGCGCGGGCCTATTCTCCCGGTGTTGCCGAGGCCTGTCTGGAGATCAAGGCCGATGCCGCCAATGCGGCCCGCTATACGGCGCGCGGCAATCTTGTGGCGGTTGTCAGCAATGGTTCCGCAGTTTTGGGCCTGGGCAATATTGGCGCCTTGGCCTCAAAACCGGTGATGGAGGGCAAGGCGGTTCTGTTCAAGAATTTTGCCGGCATTGATTGCTTTGACATCGAAGTAAACGAGAACGACCCAGAAAAGCTGGCGGATATCGTCTGCGCCCTTGAGCCCAGCTTTGGCGCCATCAATCTGGAAGACATCAAAGCGCCAGACTGTTTCATCGTGGAAAAACTCTGCCGCGAGCGGATGGGTATTCCGGTGTTTCACGATGATCAGCATGGCACCGCCATCGTGGTTGGTGCAGCCGCAAGAAACGCCCTGCATGTGGCAGGCAAACGCTTTGAGGACATCAAGATCGTCTCAACCGGTGGCGGGGCTGCCGGGATCGCCTGCCTCAACATGCTGGTGAAACTGGGGGTAAAGCGGGAAAATATCTGGCTCTGTGATATTCACGGGCTGGTCTATGAAGGCCGCGCCGAAGATATGAACCCAGAAAAAGCGGCCTTCGCTCAGACCTCTGACCTGCGGACCCTGGAGGAGGTCATTGACGGCGCTGACATGTTCCTAGGTCTATCAGGGCCCAATGTGCTCAAACCTGAAATGGTCGCCAAGATGAGCGCCCAGCCTATCGTATTTGCTTTGGCCAATCCCAACCCGGAAATCATGCCGGATCTGGCGCGAGAGGTTGCACCAGATGCGATTATCGCCACAGGGCGCAGTGATTTTCCCAATCAGGTCAATAACGTCCTGTGTTTTCCCTTCATCTTTCGTGGTGCATTGGATGTCGGCGCCTCTGAGATCAATGATGAGATGCAGATCGCCTGTGTTGAAGGCATTGCCGAGCTGGCCCGCGCCACCACCAGCGCTGAGGCCGCTGCCGCCTATAAAGGCGAACAGCTGACTTTTGGGGCCGATTACCTGATCCCCAAACCTTTTGATCCGCGCCTGGTGGCAGTGGTGTCCTCCGCAGTTGCAGAAGCGGCTATGAAAAGCGGCGTTGCCGCCCGCCCCATCGAGGATCTGGAGGCCTATAAGCAGCGGCTGAACCAGACCGTGTTCAAATCCGCCCTGCTTATGCGCCCCGTTTTCGAAGCCGCCCGTGCTGCTGCCCGCCGCATTGTCTTTTCCGAGGGCGAGGACGAGCGGGTCCTGCGGGCCGCACAAGAGGTCCTGGAAGAAACCACAGAAACGCCAATCCTGATTGGCCGCCCAGAAGTGATTGAGGCCCGCTGTGAAAAACTGGGCCTGCGCATCCGCCCTGGCAGTGATTTCCAGATCGTGAACCCAGAAAATGACCCCCGTTATTATGACTATTGGAACAGCTACCATCAGCTGATGCAACGCCAGGGAGTGACCCCCGATCTGGCCAAGGCGATCATGCGCACCAACACCACCGCCATCGGCGCCATCATGGTGCATCACAATGAAGCCGACAGCCTGATCTGTGGTACCTTTGGCGAATACCGTTGGCATTTGAACTATGTGAACCAAGTCCTGGGTGGTAATGGCTTTGAACCTCACGGCGCGCTGTCTATGATGATCCTCGAGGATGGGCCGCTGTTCATAGCCGATACCCAGGTCAGGATCGAACCCACACCAGACCAGATCGCCCAGACCGTCATGGGGGCCGCCCGTCATGTGCGCCGCTTTGGCATCGAGCCAAAAATCGCCCTGTGCTCGCAGTCTCAGTTTGGCAATATCGCCTGTGACACCGGCAGCCGGTTGCGTGCCGCCATCGAAATCCTCGACAACAACAACTGCGATTTCACCTATGAGGGCGAGATGAACATCGACACAGCTCTCGACGCCGAGCTGCGTGGCCGCATTTTCCCCAATTCACGCCTGCAGGGCGCGGCCAATGTGCTGGTTTTCGCCCATGCCGATGCCGCTTCAGGCGTGCGCAATATCCTCAAGATGCGTTCAGATGGTCTGGAGGTTGGCCCGATCTTGATGGGGATGGGCAACCGTGCTCATATCGTCAGCCCTTCAATCACAGCGCGCGGTTTGCTCAACATGGCGGCGATTGCCGGAACCCCTGTGGCGGAATATGGCTAGACTTGGGTCTAGGGATCCGGTTTTTGAAGGGGGAGACGTCTCCCCCCTTCTCTCCCCCGGCCCTGAACACTATTCACCCCTCAAATAATCCCGAAAGATCCATCGAGCCCCTATGTCCCGTTCTGCAAAGACCCGACCTGCAAAAATCGCCCTTCTCACCGCCCATGGCCAGCCCTCCGCACCGGAGGGACAGGAACAGGCCTTGACGCAGCTGGCGCAACAGGTCTCGGAGCAGCTGCCTGACTGGGACATCCGCTCAGCCACTCTTGCCAGCCCAGGACGTCTGGAACAGCTGATGCAGGATGGGGCTCTGGTCTACCCCTTCTTCATGGCGGACGGCTGGTTCACCTCTCAGGTGCTCCCCAAGCGGCTTCAGGGCTTTCACTATGAGCAGCTGCCCTCCTTTGGCCAGGATCCAGCGCTGCCGCAGCTAACGGCGAATGTTCTCTTCCAAGCCTTACAAGCCCAGCGCACCAAAACACTCGGGAAACCGCCCGTCTTGCTTGCGGCCCATGGCTCGGCACGCGGCCCCAAAGCCGCAGAGGCCACAGAACTCTTTGCCCAGGCCCTGCGCCCACTGCTCCCCGGCCATCAGGTGATAACCTGCTATATCGAACAAGCGCCCTTTGTGGCTGACGCAGCAAGAGATCTGCCCGCAGATACGCTCTGCCTGCCGTTCTTTGCCCAGTCAGGAAACCATGTAATCATGGACCTCCCCGAGGCCCTGAAAGAGGCGGATTTTAAAGGCAGAACCCTTCCTTCCCTGGGCAGTAGCAAAGGCATTGTCAGTTTGATCGCACAGGCGCTAAAAGCGGCCGCATAGCGCAGCCTCAACGATGTGCCACTGACAGCTGAGGGACCCAGTATGACACAGACACTCTACCGCAGTGGCCTCGCTGTGCTCTGCCTGGCGATCGCGCTTTCCGCTTGCTGGGCCTCTCTTGCCCTTTGGAACCGCCTCCCCTTTGGCTCCCTTGCGCGCGGCGCAGTGGCCCTCGGCTTTGCCACTTTGGCCCTTATGGTATTGCGCGGCCTGTTCCGACCTCGCCGGTTGCGTGCCCTTGCCACCTATTGTCTTGCGCTGACGACGGTACTTACCTGGTGGGCCAGCCTCACCCCTCCCACCACAGGAAACTGGGCGCCAGATGTCGCGCACCAGGTCACAGGAGAGCTGACCGGATCGACCCTGACACTCAAACACGTCCGCAATTTCACCTGGCGCAGCCCATCGGATTTTGATGCTAAATGGGAAAGCCGCAGCTATGATCTGGACCGGTTGGAAAGTGTAGACCTCTTCATGTCTCATTGGTCTGGTGAAACCATTGGCCATATGATCATCAGCTTCGGATTTTCTGATGGTGACCAGCTGGCCTGGTCAGTAGAAGTCCGCCGCCAGATCGATGGCGGCTTCTCCCCCATCGCCGATCTCTTCAAAAGCAATACCCTCGTGCTCATCGCTGCAGATGAGCGCGATGTACTGGGCACCCGCACCAATGCCCGCGGCGAAGATGTCTATATCTACCGCACCAACACCGGGGCGAAGATGTCTATATCTACCGCACCAACACCGGGGCGCAAACCGCGCGTGCTCTCTTGCTGCAATATGTAGTGGCAGCCAATCAACTGTCCCAACAGCCCCAATGGTACAATTCGGTCTTCACCAATTGCACCACCGTGGTCCTGAAAATGATCCGTACGATCACCGGTAAGCGGCCTCTGGATTGGCGAATTCTGGCCAATGGCTACCTCCCTGCCTACGCCTATGAGGCGGGCATTCTGGACACCCGCTTGCCCCTTGCAGAACTACGTGAACAGGGCCGTATCACTTCGCGCGCACAGGCGCATGGCCTCTCCCAAAACTATTCGCAAGTGATCCGCCAGGGCGTTCCCATGCCTGAAATGCGATAGGCGCGCTTTTCTATTCATTGGCTGTAAATACCCCGGGAAGCGCGAGGGGTCGGCCCCTCGCCCCCTGCCAAAATCACCTCCCCACGCAGGGACATGATCTTGACAGAGCAGCGGACACCTGCGACATCAGCCCCCATCACATAACCCGCAACCGGGCGTTCAGTGGGCGCCAAACCGACGAGGAGCAGCCAGACCATGGCCAAAATCTCTCTCACCTTCCCCGATGGCAATGCACGTGACTTCGACGCAGGTATCACCCCTGCAGAAGTGGCCTCCTCCATCTCCACCTCGCTGGGCAAAAAAGCGATTTCCGCCACCGTGAACGGGGCCCATTGGGATCTGCAATGGCCAATCGACGCCGATGCTTCCATCGCTCTTCACACCATGAAGGACGAGGCTCAGGCGAATGAGCTCATCCGCCACGACCTCGCCCATGTGATGGCCCGCGCGGTGCAGGAAATCTGGCCCGACACCAAGGTCACCATCGGCCCCGTCATTGAAAACGGCTGGTATTACGACTTTGACCGCGCCGAGCCTTTCACCCCCGAAGATCTGGGTGTGATTGAAAAAAAGATGAAGGAAATCATCAACAAGCGTGATCCGGTGCGCACCGAGGTCTGGGATCGTCAGCGCGCCGTTGATTTTTACACCGCGAATGATGAGCCCTATAAGGTCGAACTGATCGAGGCCATTCCCGGCGATGAACCGCTGCGGATGTATTGGCATGGCGACTGGCAGGATCTCTGCCGCGGCCCGCATCTGCAACACACCGGCCAATTGCCCGGCGACGCCTTCAAGCTGATGTCAATCGCCGGCGCCTATTGGCGCGGCGACAGTGACCGTGCCATGCTGCAGCGTATCTATGGCGTTGCCTTTACCGGCAAGGAAAAGCTCAAAGCCCACCTCCATATGCTGGAAGAGGCCGCAAAACGCGACCACCGCAAACTGGGCCGCGAAATGAATCTCTATCACATGCAGGAAGAGGCCCCTGGCCAGGTGTTCTGGCATCCAAACGGCTGGAAGATCTACACCACCCTGCAGGACTACATGCGCCGCATGCAGGAACGCGACGGCTATGTCGAGGTAAACACCCCCCAGGTGGTGGACCGCAAACTCTGGGAGGCCTCGGGCCATTGGGATAAGTATCAAGAGAACATGTTCATCGTTGAAGTCGACGAAGAGCACGCTCGTGAAAAGGCAGTGAACGCGCTGAAGCCGATGAATTGCCCCTGCCATGTGCAGGTGTTCAATCAGGGCCTCAAGAGCTATCGCGACCTGCCGCTGCGCATGGCCGAATTCGGTTCCTGCGCCCGCTACGAGCCCTCGGGCGCGCTGCATGGCATCATGCGGGTGCGCGGCTTTACCCAGGATGATGGCCATATTTTCTGCGCCGAAGACCAGATCGAGTCGGAAACCGCCAAATTCATCGCCTTCCTCTCCAAGGTCTATGCCGATCTCGGCTTCCACAACTGGACCATCAAGCTCTCCACCCGTCCCGAAAAGCGCATCGGCTCTGATGAAAGCTGGGATCTGGTGGAAAAGGCCCTGGGCGATGCCTGCAAGGCCGCAGGGTATGAGTATGAGTTGCTGGAAGGTGAAGGCGCGTTCTACGGCCCCAAGCTGGAGTTCACCCTGACCGATGCCATTGGCCGGAACTGGCAATGCGGGACGCTGCAGGTTGACCCCAACCTGCCGGAACGTCTGGAGGCCAATTTCATCGGTGCCGACGGCAACAAACACCGCCCCTTCATGCTGCACCGTGCAACCCTCGGCTCTTTCGAACGCTTCATCGGCATTCTGATCGAAGAACATGCCGGCAAGCTGCCCTTCTGGCTGGCCCCGCGTCAGGTAGTGGTCGCCTCCATCACCTCGGATGCGGATGACTACGTGCATGAGGTCGTTACCGAACTGCAGGCAGCAGGTGTTCGGGCCGAAGCGGATATCCGCAACGAGAAGATCAACTACAAAGTCCGCGAACATTCGCTGGGCAAAGTGCCGGTGATCCTGGCCATTGGCCATCGCGAAGTGGAGGAGCGCACCGTCTCGATCCGCCGTCTTGGTGAAAAGCAGACCCGCGTTGATAGTCTCGAGAATGTTACAAAGGCCCTTGGGGTCGAAGCAACGGCACCAGACCTTTTGTAACATTTGCTCAGAAATCTCATCTCAGCGGCCCCCATTTGGGGGCCGCTTTGTTTCAACGCTTCAAAATGCCCCTTATTTTCAAGCATCTAGGCAGGCCCCCTCAGTCACAGGTACTGACGCGCCCGTGAGACACGCTCTCGTGACTTAAACTCTTGTACTCCTCGGGTTAGGTTTTTCATGTCAACAAGACAGCGCAAGCCTAACCAAAAGGAATTCATGAGATGTCGAAAACTTCCAAATCTCTCGCCGTTGCAAGTGCCGTTGCCGCCGCTCTGACCGCAGCCTCCACCCTGCCCGCCGCTGCAGGCACCAAAGAGAAGTGCTATGGTGTCTCCCTTGCCGGTCAAAATGACTGCGCCGCCGGTCCCGGCACAACCTGCGCCGGAACCTCTACCGTTGACTATCAGGGCAATGCCTGGACTCTGGTAGACGCTGGAACCTGCGCCGATATTGACCTGCCTGACCTTGCAGATGGCGGCAAGCGGACCGGCTCGCTGGATGCTCTGGAGCGTGACCTGCCTGCATAATCCAGGTCACTGAAACGACGCCAAGAGGGCGGCCATCATGCGGCTCTCTTGCTTTGGCCATCCGGTTTTCACTGGCGCATTCGGACCAGCTAGGTCAGCCAGCTGAACGCCGCTTTGGCCTCTCCGCCCCTCTGCCCTATGATCTGCTTTGATCGGATCCGCCAAACACGAGATCTGTTATGCTTCAATCCTTCTCTCCCAATTGCGGCCTGCCAGACGCGCCCGGCGTCGGCTACAAGCCACAGCATTTCGCGGAAATCATGGAACAGGCAGAGCCAGTGCAATGGTTGGAAATCCACGCGGAAAACTACATGGGTGCGGGCGGGCGTCCTCTGGCTCAACTGCGCCATTTGGCTGAGAAATTTGCTATCTCGGTACACGGTGTTGGTCTGTCGATTGGCGGCGAAGCCCCGCTTGATCCGCAACATCTGTCCCGATTAAAACACCTGGTGAACTGGCTCAAACCAGCGAGTTTTTCCGAACATCTCGCCTGGTCGACCCATGACGGCCATTTTTACAACGACCTGCTTCCGCTGCCCTATACGAATGCCACGCTGGACCGGGTCTGCACCCATATTGATCAGTTGCAAGAGGCAATCAACCGCCCCATGCTGCTGGAAAACCCCTCCAGCTATCTCGCCTTTACGGAGAGCACTTGGTCTGAACCGGCGTTCCTGGCAGAAATCAGTCGCCGCACCGGCTGCGGCCTGCTGCTGGATGTGAACAATGTCTTTGTCTCTGCCACCAACTTAGATTTTTCACCCCAAGGTTATATCGACGCCTTTGCGCTCGACAAGGTTGGGGAAATCCATCTGGGTGGCCACGACGAGGATGAGGACGATCAGGGCCGACCGCTGTTAATCGACAGCCATGGCCGTGCAGTGGTCGATCCGGTCTGGGCGCTGCTGGATTATACTCTGGAGCGCTCTGGTCCCAAACCCGTGCTGATAGAATGGGACAATGACGTGCCAGATTGGCCGACCCTGGCTGCTGAAGCTGAACGGGCGGCCTTTGCTCTCAGTGGGCTACCAAACTCAGGAACGGCCAGCTCGGCTGCCAAAAGGGCCACGGGATGACCCAGACAGATCCGAAAACCGCACTGGGGTCTGTTGATCAAGCAACATTCACCCAGGCGATGATGGATGCCACCCAGGATGTGCCCCTGGGGTTGGTGGATCATGAAGGCGCCGCTGCCGGACAGAGGTTTTCCGTTTACCGCAACAATGTGGCCGTTTCCCTTACCGAGGCGATGCACAGCGCCTTTCCGGTGGTCGCCAAATTGCTGGGCAAGGAAAACATGGATGGGCTGTCGGGTCTCTTTCTGCGCGCCCATCCGCCCAGCTCGCCACTGATGATGTTTTACGGTGTTGAATTCCCCGCCTTTCTTGAAGGTATGCAACAGCTGAGCCATCTGGGATATCTCGGCGATGTGGCGCGTCTGGAACTGGCCCTGCGCCATGCCTATCACGCTGCTGACGCCGCCCCTATTGATCCCATGTTGCTGGCAGGGCAGTCCGAACAAGCACTGTTAGATAGCCGTATTACCTTGGCCCCAGCGCTGCACCTGATCCGCTCTCCCTGGCCGATGCATTCGATCTGGCGCTTTTCCACCGAAGCAGGCGCTGCAAAGCCAAAAGCCGGAGCTGAGGCTGTCCTAATCACCCGCCCCGAATTCGATCCGATCCCGCAGGTCGTGAACCCAGCCGACGCCGCCTGGATAGAGGCCCTCATGCAGGGAGACAGCATTGGCGAGGCCCTGGACCAGGCCCGCACCATAGACAGCACATTTGACCTCAGCTCCCCACTCACCCTGCTCTTGCAGGCCGGAGCCATCACTGGACTAGAAAGCAAAGGGTAACGACATGCATACACTTGTCACCATTCACAACGCCATCTTTGGCCTCGTCGAAAAAGCGGGTAGCTGGCTGCTGCCACTTGCGGCGCGCTTTGTCTTTGCCGCCACGCTATTGCTGTACTATTGGAACTCGGGCCTGACAAAACTGGGCGATGGCCTTTTCGGACTGTTTAGCCCCTCAATTGGTGCCTATTCGCAGATCTTTCCGAAACAGCTCGAAGCGGTCGGCTATGACGTCTCCGAATTTGGCGTGTTTCATCAGCTGGTCGTACTTGCTGGCACCTATGCCGAATTCATTCTGCCGCTCTTGATCCTGTTGGGGCTGTTCACCCGTCTGGCCTCACTGGGGATGATTGGCTTTATCGTTGTTCAGTCCCTCACTGATGTGATTGGCCACGGCGCGACTGATGCAAAGACCCTGGGCGCTCTGTTTGACCGCTTCCCAGATAGCCTCATCATGGACCAACGCCTGTTCTGGGTCTTTGTTTTGGCTGTACTTGTGGTCAAGGGCGCCGGAGCCCTATCCCTAGACAAAATCCTGAAACGTCGGCTTGAAACTGTTCCGATGTAAACCCACGATCTGATCCACAAGAAAAGGCGCCCTGCATCATACAGTGGCGCCTTTTTTCATGGCTGATCAAGAGGCCTAGTCGGCCACCAGGGCCGCCTGTGTGGCCTTGTCCCAGCCTAAAAATAGCTCTGCCTGCCGGGCGATCAGCGGGCGTTTCATCAGCGCGGGGTGCTCTTGCAGAAGATCCAGGGGCGCTCTGCCGCGCTCCTCTGCGTTCAATCCACGCCAGGTGGTTGAACGCGTATTGACCAGTTTATCACCAAACTGTGCCAGAGCTTTGGCCAAGACCTCTGCTGGCACCCCTTCGCCGCGAACATCCACCAAACGCGCCTGAGGCAATTGTTTCAACGCCTTGCGACAGGTGTCGCAGTTCTTTAGCCCATAGAGGATCATCAACTTCCCTTTCTCAATGCAGCAAGAGCACAACCCATGAGGGAGTGCAGATAGCCACTTGATTTATTTTCCACTCATGCAACAGTTGTATCCGGGTGACAACAGATGGGCTCCCATGCGGCACAGTTTTGGCTGTGCTACGCCGTGCTCATGAATATCTGACACTAGTCCCCCCTAAACAACTGGGCGTACCCAGAGCAACATATAAGTAGAAGGAGACACGGGAAATGCCAAGCGGCACCGTGAAATGGTTTAATACCACCAAGGGATTTGGCTTTATCGAGCCCGACGCCGGTGGAAGTGACGTCTTTGTACATATATCTCAGGTTGAGCGATCCGGCCTCACTGGCCTCGCAGACAACATGAAAGTGGATTATGAGCTCACCGAGGGGCGCGACGGCCGTCAAATGGCCGGTGACATCAAACCCTTGATGAGCTCAAACTGAACGCAGAGACCCCTGGCAGGTACACGCAACGCCACCACGCAGGTCATGAATCTCTGCTGGTGGGGCGCGGCGTTTGCGGACGTTAAAGCCAGATGGCCAGGTATTTTGGCCTTCTCAGAGCCTTGCCTTACGGATGCGCAGGAATACGCAGAAATTCGACCATCGTGCAGGCAGGGTCGGCAACGCGGAGCTGGGTCTCGCCATTGCGTTGCCAGTCGCTCAGGGTCACCTCGGGAAAGAAGGTATCCGCGCCCTCAACCACCATATCGACCTCTGTTATCAACAATCGGTCAGCGATCTGCATCATCTCCCGATAGATCCCCGCGCCGCCAATGCCATAGATACGACGATAGCCCTGTCCATAGGCCGCATCAACGGCTGCGGCGACTGAGCCATGCACCTCATCCGCGGCTTCAGAATTGGAAGAAACCACTAAGTTCAGCCGGTTCTTCAATGGCTTGAACGGCAAACTGTCCCAGGTATTCCGCCCCATGATAATGGCGCCACCAAGGGTTTCACGCTGAAAGGCTTTCAGGTCCTCAGGCGCGTGCCAGGGAATGGTGTTATCCTTGCCAATGGCGCCATTGCGGTCGCGAGCAACAATCAGGGTAATCATCTTGGGGTCTGCCTTAAAACGAAAGCCCCAGCTTGGGGCGGAGGTCAATTCACGGTGAGCTGCCAGTACTGCATGTGCAGGCTCGCTTGGGAACGGGTGCCATATTATCTGGATTTATTCCAGAGTTCAGGCACGCAAAATCGCCTGAGATAAAATCAACATCGACCCACAGCTTCAAATGGGCCTGCTACTGTGTGACTTGACGCAGGCCATGCGCTGTTTTGCCCAGATAGGGCCTCACAGGTCGCGGTCCTGCAGGGGCTCGCCCCTTGGGCAACGCGGTAAAGCGCTTTTCGCTTTTACAAAGCCACGCAGCGTCCTACATAGCTCTATCTTTGCTATTTCAGGAAAAACCATGGCGCAAAAAGCCACCATTTATAAAGTCGAGCTCTCCGTATCTGATATGGACCGTCATTATTATGAGACCCACAAGCTAACCGTTGCCAAACATCCCTCCGAGACGGATGAACGGATGATGGTGCGGCTGCTCGCTTTTGCACTAAATGCAAACGAACAATTGGAACTGACCAAAGGTCTTTCAACAGATGACGAGCCAGACATCTGGCAAAAAAGCCTAAGTGGCGAGCTGGATTTATGGGTGGCCTTGGGGCTTCCCAGCGAGAAGATCATACGCCAATCCTGTGGCAAAGCCAAAGAGGTGATCGTGTATAGTTATGGCAGGACCGCAGATGTGTGGTGGGACAAAATCAAGAACAGCACTACACGGTTTGAAAACCTTCAGGTCGTCAACTTTTCTGAGAACGAAACCCGTGAGTTGGCAGAGCTCGCAAATCGCTCGATGAAGTTGCAGGTCAATATTCAGGATGGCGATGTGATGGTTAGCGTTGATGATCGCATCGTTTATGTGACCCAGACCAAATGGAAAGCGACGGTATAGCCGCGCCTGATCACCCCCACCCAAATGGACCACATTGACAGTTTGCGCATGGTTGGCCCTTGGCCCTTCCGGGCCATGGCCTCTGGCATAACCGTTCCCAGGACGCTTCTTGCCATCCGATCTCTGCGGCAGTCCACAAAAACCGATTTAAGATTCCATACCTAGGCTACACCGCGACCTCGGCAGATATCGGAGGATGAGGCGCGTACCCGTCAACCTGAAAGTCTCCAATCTCATAGTCATCGATGCTTGCCGCGCGTTTCAACAGTGACATCTTTGGGAAGGGGCGGGGTTGGCGCTTTATCTGCTCGCGCGCCTGTTCGAAGTGATTGAGATAGAGGTGAACATCACCGCCAACCCAAACAAGCTCCCCTGGTACAAGATCTGCCTGCTGCGCAAGCATGAGCAGCAAGGCGGACGCCCCAACACAGTTGAAGGGTTTTCCAAGCAGCAGATCAACTGACCTCTGAAACAAGAGACAATTTAGTCTTCCATCCGAAGTCACATGATATTGATAGACCATATGACATGGTGGAAGCGCCATCTCTCCTAGTTCAGCAACATTCCAGCCGTGAAACAGCATGCGCCGGCTTGCAGGTGTCTCGCGAAGCGCGCGAACCAAACCCGCAATTTGGTCGTGCTCGCGCCCGTCGGCGCCCATCCACCGGCGCCACTGCTTGCCATAAACAGGCCCCAACTCTCCCCACCGGGCCGCAAAGGCATCATCGTTGACAACCCGCTGCTCAAACTCCTCTTGCGAGACGTCCTCTCCAGTCTCGCGGCGATAGGTTGCTAACGGCCAATCGGTCCAGATCCGCACATTATCTTTGAGGAGAGACTGAATGTTTGTCTGCCCCGTTAGGAACCACAGCATTTCCTTGACGGCGGTCTTCCAATACACGCGCTTGGTCGTAAAAATGGGGGCAGTGCCATCCGACAGGTCGAACCGAACCATTGCGCCAAACAGTGACCGCGTTCCAACGCCGGTTCTGTCAATGCGCTCGTCCCCCTGCTCTAGAACCCGCTCCATCAGGTCCAGATACTGATACTCCGGATGCCGCATAACTCCGCCTCCAAAAATGTTTCTTTGCTACCGTCAGCCCACAACGGCGACCACTTTTCTCAATCATAAAGCAAAGCGCAGGCGGAGCCACAGCTCATTCAGAAATATTAGCGCTATCAAGCAACTGAGGCGGCAGACTATTAGACAGTGCGCGACAGCCAACGGGCCACAGCTTTCGCCGTGCCGGAAACGAGCCCCCTTGGGCTTGATCTGCTGGAGATGGCTGTTGATCTGCCGCCGCCTCACAGCCGCGTGTTGGCAGAGATTCAGCCCATCTCCTTCCAGCCCTGCGAATCGATTGGTTCTGGCCTATAGTCCACGCAGATAGTAGCAAGCAGAGGCACCTCCCCGCAGTCTCTGGCCCCTGGGGCCTATGGGAGAGATGTTTTCAATATCAAGGATACTCACACATGGCGCTTACATATCTGCACGTAATGGTTCGGGTGAAAGACCTGGAAAAATCCCAAGCATTTTATGAGCTTTTGGGACTGCGCGAAACCCGCCGCTACGACAGCGAAAAGGGCCGCTTTACCCTGCTCTATATGGCTGCGCCCGGTCAGGAAGAAACACCAGTAGAGCTGACCTACAACTGGGATGGTGATGAAGGCCTGCCCAGCGACAGTCGCCATTTTGGCCACCTCGCCTATGGCGTCGACAATATCTATGAAACTTGCCAGTTCCTGCAGGATAACGGTGTGACCATCAACCGCCCGCCCCACGACGGGCGCATGGCCTTTATTCGCTCGCCTGACAATATTTCGATCGAGCTGCTGCAAAACGGCGAAGCCTTGGAACCAGCTGAGCCCTGGACGAGCATGGGCAACACGGGCCACTGGTGATCGTTTCTCCGGCTGCGTGACGCCAGCTGGGCTCCCCCCTGGATCACACCATCTAAGACCGCCGCAAAATGCGTTACGCCAAATAGAAACGCACCGCTGGTCCATTTGGGACAAGGCGGTGCGTTTTTTAGCGAACCCGAATTCTTCAAGTCTAGATGCGACTGGTGTCCAGCCGAACCAGGATATTTTGTGCTTTGGGCGGTGCAATTCTAGCGCGCCCCAGATGTTTACTCGGGGACATTTTGCCCCAAAGCCCTGTTTTTTAATAGATATAGCGGATCTGATCCGACCAATACCGTTCCACACGCTTCAGGGACCCGGTGATGTCAGCAATGCCTTCGCGACTGATAACATCCTTGCCCTCTAGGCCTTCGGCGTGACGTGCAAAGAGGCCCGCGACGATATCACGGATCTCGCGACCGCGTGGCGTCAGGCGAACCCGAACGGACCGACGGTCAATCTCGCAGCGCTGATGGTGCATATAGTCCAGCTCAACCAGCTTTTTCAGATTATAGCTGACATTGCTGCCCTGATAATAGCCACGGCTCTTCAGCTCGCCGGCGGTGACTTCATTGTCACCAACGTTGAACAAGAGCAGTGCCTGCACTGCATTTATTTCCAGAACGCCTACGCGTTCAAATTCATCCTTGATCACATCCAACAGCAGACGGTGCAGACGCTCCACCAGTGCCAGCGCTTCAAGGTAACCAGTCATGAACCCTTTACGGTCCTGCTGGCCAATTGGCATTTCCATACTCATTCGCATCTCCGACTCGAGTTTGCTCAAGAGAGAATGCAGAAAATTCCCCAAAAATGCGTTAAGCTGGTTTTTTATTTATTTTGATGGGTTTGCGCGACTTCTTCGATCAGCGACTCATAGGGGCTGGGCGTTGCCACCTGGCCGGTAACCCATTGATAGAGATCCTGGTCATTCTCATGCAGCAGCTGATCATAGAGATCCAGCTTGGCCGCATCCATCGCGGGCAGGTTGGCATCAGCATAGGCGGTCAACAAAATGTCCATCTCTTTGATACCACGCCGCATCGACCGCATCTTGAGCCGCTTTAGCCGATGTTCGTACAGTTCTGTCGCGTCGGTCATGCCATCCGCCTCACGTGGTAGAAGAACTGTGCACCAGCGTGCGGAGTTTCTTCTCCAGGCGCGCTGCGCGTTCAGCATTACTGCGCATCTCGTTGCGCAAAGCCCGCAGTTCTTGCAGGACACCGGCAAAATCGCCCACATCCAAATCCATCTCGCTGGGCTCCGACATTCCTTCGCCCTCGCCGGTCAGCAACCAGGACATGGAAACATTGAGCAACCCCGAGACCATAGACAGTTTGTTCGCCCGTGGTTCCGACAGGTCCTGTTCCCAGCCCATCAGCGTGGTTTTCTTGACGCCAAGGCGACGGGCAAGCTGGGCCTGGGTCATATCAGCGGCTTCACGGGCCGCCGCAACGCGATCCCCAAAGGTCGCCGCCTCAGGTCCGAACCAATCTGTTGTTTCGTCAGCCATTTGCCATCTCCGTTTCTCGTCTTTATCAATGCTGCTTGATCGAATTTTGGTGGCACCCTATGACAGTTACCAAGAACATTCAAACAGGGACCAACCGCCATGTCTTTCCTCTCCAAGACCCTCGAGCGTGTAAAACCGTCGCCCACAATTGCGATCACCGCTATGGCGGCAGAGCTGAAGGCCGCAGGCCGTGATGTCATAGGGTTAAGCGCCGGCGAACCCGATTTTGACACGCCTCAGAACATCAAAGACGCCGCGGTTGCTGCCATCGCAGCTGGCAAGACCAAATACACCGCGCCAGATGGGATCATCGAGCTGAAGCAAGCGATCTGCGCCAAGTTTGAGCGCGAAAACGGTCTTTCCTATGAGCCAGCTCAGGTCTCGGTCGGCACGGGCGGCAAACAGACGCTCTATAATGCTTTGATGGCGACCCTGAATCCTGGCGACGAAGTCCTCATCCCTGCGCCCTATTGGGTGAGCTATCCAGATATGGTGCTGCTGGCCGGTGGCACCCCTGTCGCGGTCGAGGCCAGCTTGGAGACTGATTTCAAACTGACCCCTGAACAGCTGGAAGCGGCAATCACCCCCAAAACCAAATGGTTCATCTTCAACTCTCCTTCCAACCCCAGCGGTGCAGGCTACAGCCGCGCCGAGCTGAAGGCGCTGACAGATGTGCTGATGCGCCACCCTCATGTTTGGGTGATGTCTGACGATATGTACGAACATCTGGTGTTTGATGGGTTTGAATTTGCCACCCCCGCCCAAGTAGAGCCCGGTCTTTATGAGCGGACCCTCACCTGCAATGGCGTCTCCAAGGGATATGCCATGACTGGCTGGCGTATCGGTTATGCCGCCGGCCCCGAGCACTTGATTGCCGCCATGCGAAAAATTCAGTCGCAATCGACCTCGAACCCCTCCTCCATCAGCCAATGGGCGGCGGTTGAAGCCTTGAACGGGCCGCAGGATTTCCTGGCCACCAACAACGTCGCCTTCAAACGCCGCCGTGATCTGGTGGTGGCGAAGCTCAACGCCATTGAAGGCATAACCTGCCCGACACCAGAGGGCGCCTTTTATGTTTATCCGTCGATTGCTGGGTTAATTGGAAAAACCACACCAAAAGGTACCGTTATTGAGAATGACGAGACTTTTGCAAAGGCGCTCTTGGCCGAAGCGGATGTGGCTGTGGTCTTTGGCGCCGCCTTTGGCCTGTCGCCGAATTTCCGCGTCAGCTATGCCACTTCGGATGAGGCCCTGACAAAAGCCTGCGCCCGGATCGCGGCCTTCTGTGCCTCCCTTACCTAAGTCAAAGGATCCTATCTGATGGCTGCAATACTGCCCGAGTATTTCTTTCGCGTCCGTGAAAACGGTGCTTTTGTGTTTCGGGTTGATACCGAAAACCGCCAGCGTCGTATCGATATGGACCAGATTGCAGCCGTCAATATCCGCAATGGTGAGATCAAACCGCACGGTGGACGCGCCCTATCCGAGACGGATCTCGCGCAGATCAAGACCTGGATGCAAGAGCGGCGCGCGGTGCTGGCAGCGCGCGATATCGATGACATCAAGCGGGCGGTGGATCATCTGAACCTCACCGCGCATTGGGCGCAGACCAAAGCCACAGACGACCAACTCGAGGCCGTCACTGATGATCTGTTGTTGACCATGCATGATTTGCGCAGCGTCTTGGTGCGCAAAAAGGCTGATCGACTGATGAAAGGCAATAAAGGCGACTAGCTAGGGCGGACCGCGTTGCACGGCGCCTTTATCGCGGACAAGCCGCGGCCCTTACGCCCTCTCTGGTGTCTGTTTGATCGAATGACGCCAGAACCGCAGCATCAGGAACACGCCAGCAAAGCAAAGCCCCAGCACCAGGCCGGACCAGACTCCGACGCCCCCCCAGCCAAAGCTAAACCCAAAGAGGTAAGAAGCCGGAACCCCGATCGCCCAATAACTGAGGGCCGCAATCACCATGGGCCAGTTGGTATCCTGCACCCCGCGCAGTAACCCCAGGGCAATCACCTGCA
Source organism: Roseobacter sp. MED193 (assembly GCF_000152965.1). Lineage (GTDB taxonomy): Bacteria > Pseudomonadota > Alphaproteobacteria > Rhodobacterales > Rhodobacteraceae > Pseudophaeobacter. Next base: position 714,080 of record NZ_CH902583.1, read on the forward strand.
TACCATCGGCCAGCTGGAACAATGCCGCCATCGCCAAGAGGCCAGCCCCGACGATCAGAATTTCAGGCTTATTTGGTTCCTGCGGGTCCAAGAACAATGAAATCAACGGGTCCGGCAGCAGCAGGAAGGCGGCGATCCCAATAAAGGCCATGATCAGGGACATCGCGATAACAACCTGAGCGCCCAGCGCCATATGGGCACGATCCCCACGCCCATAGGCATTGCCAGCGCGGATGGTGGCAGCATTGCTAAGTCCCAGATGCACCATGAAGGTAAGCCCGGCCAGGGTCATCGCCACGCCATGGGCGGCCAGCGGGATCGTCCCCAGCCAGCCCATCATCATGGCGGAGGCTGCAAACAGGCTCACTTCGCTCAAGTTGGTAAGGCCAATGGGCATCCCAAGTTTAAACACCCGCGCGAACATCTCCCAATCGGGGCGATGAAAGTTTTTGAGAATTTCATGCTCAGGCAGCACCCAAAGCGCATAGGCTGCCACTGCCAGCAAGGACACGGTCTGCGTTGCGATCGAGGCATAGGCTGCCCCGGCAATGCCCAGCTCTGGCGCGCCCCAGTTGCCGAAAATCAGCGCGTAGTTCACCAGCCCGTTGACGACAGCGGCCAGAATGGTGATCCAAAGCACAATCTGGGTCCGCTCCAGCGCCGCCAGATAAGATTTAAACACCATAACCAACAGCGCCGGAAACAGGCCCCAGCCCGCCAACTTCAGATAGGCGGAGGCCGGCCCTGCCACTTCGGGCTTTTGCCCCAGGGTCAGCAGGATCTGTTCCGAATAGAGCAGCACTGGCATCGCCACTACCGCAAAAAGAAATGAGAGCCACAGCCCCATACGGGTGGCCCGCCGGATCTGGCGCTCCTCACCTGCGCCGGCTGCCGCCGCAACAAGCGGCATCACCGCGATAGCGAATCCCGCGCCCATCAGGAAAAACACAAAGAAATAGGACCCTGCCAGCGTGACAGCCGCCAGTTCTGCAGCGCCATACCAGCCCAACATGACGGAATCCGTCATGCCAATGGCAAATTGCGCCACGTGACCGCCAACCAGCGGGAAACCAAGTACAGAAACCGCCCGCAGGTGGCCTGCGGTGGTCATTTTGGGCTTGGGCGAAAGAGGGCTCGACTGATCTACCATAAACCCGTCTTAGCAGGTAATACGCCCCCGGCAAGCACCGAGAGCGCAAAGGCGATTTCAAAGAACCCCTTGACCGTTGCCGCCTCACGAAAAGCGGCGAAACCGCAGGCCCTAGCGCGCTTTCGTGTCCGGGTGCAGGGCCTTGCCCAGGATATGATCCGAGCGATGGATCACATGATGCGCCTGGCCCACAATCAAGGGATCAGGATCCTGCGCAATCGAGGTATCCTTGCCGGGGTAGTCGAGGGTGCTGAGGAAATGGCGCATACAGTTAAGACGCGCGCGTTTCTTGCAGTTGGATTTGATCACGGTCCAGGGCGCATCAGCGGTGTCGGTGTAAAAGAACATCGCCTCTTTGGCCTCTGTGTAATCATCCCACTTGCCCAAGGAGGCCTTGTCAATTGGCGACAGTTTCCATTGCTTCAGCGGATCCGTTTCACGGGATTTGAACCGGCGCAGCTGCTCAGCCTGGGTTACCGAGAACCAGTATTTGTAAAGCCGCACGCCGGAACGTACCAACATCCGCTCCAGTTCTGGTGTTTGACGCATGAACTCCAGATATTCATCTGGTTCGCAAAAACCCATGACGCGTTCGACACCAGCCCGGTTGTACCAAGAACGGTCATAGAGAACGATCTCACCATTGGTCGGCAGATGATTAATATAGCGCTGAAAATACCATTGGCCGCGTTCTTCGTCGGTAGGTTTGTTCAAAGCGACAACTCGAGCAGACCGCGGGTTCAGGTGTTCGGTAAAGCGTTTGATCGTGCCCCCCTTACCTGCCGCATCACGCCCTTCAAAGACCATGGCAAATTTCTGCCCGGTGTCCTGTGCCCAGATCTGAACCTTCAACAGCTCCGCCTGTAGGCGAGCCTTTTCGGCCTCATAGGTCCGGCGCGCCATCTTGCGCTTGTAGGGATAGCGCCCGCTTTCAAAGGCACTATGGATCTCCTCCGGTGATGGTCGCTTTTCAACCACCTCCTGTGCTTCAGAAGTCGGAGCGATTGGCGAGTTTGCGGTGGCGTCTGTCATCAGTGTTCCCTTTTGATCTGTTCGCCCGGATCATATTTGACTTGGCGAAGCCACGCGCTGACCTGTGTCAAGAAACTGTCATATTGCCTGGACTTTCTATTTTTTCTCGCTCGAGATGACGCAACGCTGCGCTTGCCTAAGGGCGAGGCAGATCGCAGCTTCTCTCTATAACTGGCAGGCGATAGGAGGGGGACAGATGCAGGGAGCCTTTGAGAGCGTTAAGGGCAGACCTTTCTTTGTGCGCCGCTGGGGGGATCCCAGTCTGCCGCGCCTTTTGCTACTGCATGGCTTTCCGGAATATGGCGGCGCCTGGCACGATGTGGCCAAGTCTCTCAACCAGAGGTTTCACTGCATTGCCCCCGACCAACGCGGCTTTGGACAAAGCTGGACCCCCGAAGGGGTCGAGGCCTATGGTGCCTCCCATTTGATTGACGATATGGTGGCGCTGATTGGCACAGACGCTATGACAGGTCCCATATCGGTCTTTGGCCATGATTGGGGCGCAGCCATTGCCTATGGCCTGGCAATGTTTCACCCCGGTCTGGTGGATCGCTTGATCATTGCCAACGGGGTTCATCCGGTGCCATTTCAGCGCGCGCTGGCAGCGGGTGGCGCGCAGACCACTGCCTCGCAATATATCACCTGGCTCCGCCAACCTGGCGTTGAGGATGATCTGAGCGCCAATGGCTTTGAGAAGCTCCAGCAACTCTTTGCCACCCATATGGATATGTCCTGGCTCTCTGGCACGCGGTTGCAGGACTACAAGGTGGAATGGTCACGTCCTGGCCGGCTGCGCGCCATGCTCAATTGGTATCGGGCTTCGCCGCTCGTGGTGGCCACGCCAGGGCAGCCCATCGCCATACCGCCCCTGCCCCTGACGCGTCTGAAGGTTCCGCAACCTCACCTATTGCTCTGGGGGGATGGGGATACGGCCTTGCTGCCAGAGACAACCCAAGGGCTGGAAGAGTTCGCACCCGATCTCACCCGCATCACGCTTCCCGGCTGTGATCACTGGCTGCACCACCAAAAACCCGAAGAAGTTGCTCAGGCCATACTGGACTGGCATCCGTAGCTGAGTATTCGCACCAGAGTTTCGGGCCCGAGCTTTAGACCAGGGATTAGGCCTGTGGGTTTATCCTGAGGGTTTGTCCTGTGGTTTAGCTATGCCCCCAATCATCGGGATTTTCTGAATTGTTCGGGCTGAGCCCCAGATCATCGCCCTTGGTTGAGCAACCAAGCCCTAGAACCGTGCGGTTGGCATAGGAGAAATAGGCACTCACCTGGTTGATCTCTAGAATTTCTCCATCGTCATAGCCCAGTTGACGCAGGGCCTCTATGTCTGCCTCCACCAGATCCGCGGGGGCCTCGGTCAATCTACGGGCATAGGCCATAGCACCCTGCTGCGCCGCGTCCAAAGGGGCCGAAGCCGGGTCACGGGCCTCAATCGCGGAGCGAATAGCCAATCCGCGCGCCTCATCCCCCAGCAGACGTTGCAGCCCGGCAAAATGGTGCTCAACACAGTACTCACAGTTGTTCAAGGATGAGACCCAGACCCCAAGCACTTCCAGGAACCACTTGGGGATCTTGTTGCCCGTGTGGTGCAGGACATTCTTGTAAAGCGCCATATGCCCCTCCATCGAATGGGGTCGCAGGCTGTGGGCCATCATGATGTTGTCGACATTGTTGTTTGGCCCAGTAACCCGCTCATAGAGCTTTTTCAGTTTGCCGGTTGCCGCATCGAACGGAACTGTCTTGATCCAGGCCATCGTATCTTTCCCTCTTTCATTCTCGCCTCACGTTAGCCAAGCAAACCCAAAGTGAAAGCAAAAACACACCTCCCTGCCTCCAGGATGGCCTCCCCATGGATCAGGTTATCCACAGCGCCTAGCGGACCTCTTTCGCAAGACCACAACACCTGCCATAATGGCTGCAACCATAACAAACCAAAGAGCAGCTCCCGCCAATGGCCAACGACCTCCTCAGCACGCCCAACGACGAAACCTATGACGCCTCCTCGATCGAGGTACTCGAAGGGTTGGAACCTGTTCGTCAGCGGCCTGGCATGTATATCGGCGGCACTGATGAGCGTGCACTGCACCATATGGTGGCGGAGATCCTCGATAACTCGATGGATGAGGCCGTCGCGGGCCATGCCAACCGCATCGAGGTGACGCTGCACGCGGATTACTCTGTCACGATCTCGGACAATGGTCGCGGCATCCCCATTGATCCGCACCCCAAGTTCCCGGACAAGAGCGCGCTCGAAGTCATTTTGTGCACCCTGCATGCGGGCGGTAAATTCTCGGGCAAGGCCTATCAGACCTCCGGCGGTCTGCACGGGGTTGGCTCCTCGGTCGTGAACGCGCTGTCCGATAGCCTTGTGGTGCAAGTCGCTAAAAACAAAGAACTGTTTGAACAGCGCTTCTCCCGCGGCCTGCCCTTGGGCCCGGTAGAGAAGGTCGGGGCGGCGCCAAACAAACGCGGCACCTTTGTCACCTTCCACGCGGATGAACAGATCTTTGGCTCGCACCGTTTCAAGCCCAAACGCCTGTTCACCCTGGTGCGCTCCAAGGCCTATCTGTTTTCGGGCGTTGAAATCCGCTGGAAGTCCGAAATCGACGACAAAGAAACCCCGGTCGAAGCGACTTTCCACTTCCCCGGCGGGCTCAAGGACTACCTGACCGAGGTCTTGGGCAAATCCTCTGTCTATGCCGATGTACCCTTTGCGGGCAAAGTGGAGTTCCGCGAAAAATTCGGCGAGCCGGGCTATGTGGAATGGGCGATCAACTGGACGCCCTCACGTGATGGCTTCACCCAGAGCTACTGTAACACCGTCCCCACGCCCGAGGGCGGCACCCATGTTGCCGGGTTCTGGGCGGCGATTCTCAAGGGCATCAAGGCCTATGGTGAGCTGGTCGGCAATAAAAAGGCCGGCAGCATCACCCGCGACGATCTGATGGCGGGCGGCTGTGCCCTGGTCTCCTGCTTTATCGCCGACCCCGCCTTTGTCGGCCAGACCAAGGACCGCCTCTCAACTGAGAGCGCCGCCAAAATGGTGGAAAACTCGGTGCGTGACCATTTTGACAACTGGCTGGCCGCCGATACCAAATCGGCCGGCGCCATTCTTGACTTCCTGGTGCTGCGCGCCGAGGAGAGGCTGCGCCGCAAGCAGGAAAAAGAAACCCAGCGCAAAAGCGCCACCAAAAAGCTACGCCTGCCCGGCAAGCTGACGGATTGCACCTCCAAGGACCGCGCCGGCACTGAATTGTTCATCGTCGAGGGCGACTCGGCCGGCGGTTCCGGCAAGGGCGCACGCAATCGCAACAATCAGGCGCTACTGCCCTTGAAGGGTAAGATCCTCAACGTGCTGGGCGCGGCCTCTAACAAGATCGGCACCAATGCCGAGATCCGCGACCTCTGCGAGGCTTTGGGGGTAGGCACTGGCACCAAGTTCAACCTTGATGATCTGCGCTATGACAAGATCATCATCATGACCGATGCGGATGTCGACGGGGCGCATATCGCCTCGCTTTTGATGACCTTCTTCTTCACCCAGATGCGCCCGCTGATTGACGGCGGCCATCTCTACCTCGCCTGCCCGCCACTGTTCCGCCTGACCCAAGGGGCCAAACGTGTGTACTGCCTGGATGAGGCAGAGCGCGACAAATGGATGGAGAAGGGCCTGGGCGGCAAGGGCAAGATTGATGTGAGCCGCTTTAAGGGTCTGGGCGAAATGGATGCCAAGGATCTGAAAGAGACCACCATGGACCCCAACACCCGGAAATTGATCCGGGTGACCATTGACGAGGACGAGCCCGGCGAGACCGGCGATCTGGTCGAACGTCTGATGGGGAAAAAGCCCGAGCTACGCTACCAGTATATTCAGGAAAACGCGAAGTTCGTTGAGGAGTTGGATGTTTGATAACAACGGAGGGTTTTCCATCCTTGAACATCATTACCGACGCGTCACTGATTTGGGCGAAAAGATTTGCGCAGGTGATATCGTTCGATTTGTGCCACCATTAGATCGTGACGCTGAATGGTACATGTTTGAGATGCGCCACGATTCCAAAGGCCGCAAGGTAATGGCTTGCATCAACTGGATCGGTTACAAAGCCGGGCTTCAAGGCAATGCATGCGTCCAGGAAGACGGGTTCATTGTCGGCACAAACATGGTTCAGCTTGCTTGGTTCAAGGAAAACTGGAGCTCCCGCTTTGTAGGCGAAGGGTCATTTGAAAGCTCCCAATTCTTCAAGTTTCAGAGACAATAGTCCGCTATAATTAACGAGCCCCCGCCTGACCTTGGGAGGGCGCGAATGCGCCTTACCGGGGGGAAGGTCAGGCGCCGGCCTGACGGCCCAGGGGATCACCTGCAACTGTTGCCTTCCAAAGCTGTCGGCATCAGCGAGGGGCTTCGCCCGTCCTCGCCTCAAACAGTCCCCCGCACTGTTTGTCCCTACGGGAACCGGCTTGAACTCCACGGGGGGAAGGTCAGGCGCGGGCCTGGCGGCTGCGCCCCCACAAGCCAGCATTGACTCCCAAAATCACACGCCTAAAGTGCGGAGAAATCACAAAGGCCGGAAGAAACTGAGACACAGTCGCGGATCCTTTTGCCTAAAAAAAACGTTTCTCTGCTTTGAGGATACCGTCGATGCAACTTTTGAAAAAAGCTGGGCCAATCGTCGTTGCTCTAGCATCCTACTTTGCTGTAAAGGCATTTTTCTTTGACACTGCTGCGGCTAAAGATGTTGAATCAGAACAGCTTGAGCATGCCCTGATGCAGGCCGATCATGGTGAGTTCTTCCAAGTCTTAAAAGCCGGGTTTCCCCAAGAATTTCACACCTTCATCGAAGAGCTGACCGAGGTCGTGAATCAAGAACATGCCGACAAACAACAAAAATCCATCGCAGTCCGCACCAGTAGTGCTGCGTTCACAGCAGAGCTAAGACGCGAGAACGCTCATTATTTGCGACAAACCCCTGCAGATCTTCTACGCGCCTTGCACAGGAGCAAACTTGACCTCTTGCTCGCGGTCCAAGACGACCCGGCGCTTTGCAACAAAGTTGCACAACTTAGTGCAGCCGCTCTTTCAGCAAACGAAATGAACGACCAACGACAAGCGATCCTCTTTGAGGGGTCGATCGTGGTTCTCAACTCTATTGTCGCGGGTCGGGATCACCCAGTGGAGCGCAAACAGGCCACAGAGGAGGACTATGCCGATTTCCTAGCCGAGTGGCGGAAACAGTCAGACGTAACGCCCAGCATGTTCGAAACACTGATGAAAGACGACGCATCAAGCGGTGATTACTGTGCCAGCATGACAAGCTTCCAGCGTTACTCAGTCGCTGCAACGGGCCGCTCGGCCGAACGTGTTCTGGCCGAATTATCCGTGTTGACGGAAGCTCGTTGAGGAATGGAGCGCATTTCATTTGCACAGTTTTCCTGTGCCATTCCGCCCTAACACGCGGCCCGCCCTCCCTATGGCTCGGGCTATTGATAGCTGCCGCTGCCGGGATCATAGCGCAGTACGGTTTCGCGGCCGCAGACCAATTCGGGCAGACCGGCGGAGCGGCTTGGCAACACGCCCAGACGCACACAGCCGGTATTGATGGCGATCCGGTGCCCTGTGGACATCTGCAACTCGCAGGACAGCATGCCCCAGCGCTCCCACCAGCTGCATTGAAACAAATCCATCCGGCCCGTGCCATCCAGATCGTACTGCATCTTCAGTGGCAGACCCTTATCAAATCCGGGCCGATCATAGTCCGCCACTGAAAGCTGCGCCAAGGCGGGCAACATCTGGTCCAGCACCCGGCTCTCGACCTGCTGCAACACCCCGCCCGCAAAAACGAAGGCCCCGAAGCGGCCATTCAGATCGGTATGCCCGGCTCCGGCCTCGGTGGTTTCGATCACGAACCGGTAGCCCTGGGGGCTGCGCTGCACCTCGGGATCTCCCCAGGCGTAGAACTCGGGATGGGTTGCGTTGACAAATCGCCCGCCCTGCAGCGACAGAACCGCATAGCTGGGCGCACAGCAATTGCCGCCACCGCTCCAGCTGTGCAAGAGATCGATCTGACCGTCACCGTCAAAATCTGCCTCCAGAATTTTGCTGGAAATTCCCGTCTCTGGCACCATGGCCTGAACTGGCACGCCATTGACATAGGCGATGATCACCTGCTCATACATCTCGCCGCGCACCTCATAGGTGATGGGCTGCGCCACAGCGGCTCCTGCCGCACCCAGCACAACGCACCATAGACCGACTACAAAACGCAGCATTTCTTTTCTCCCACCGAATTTCCCAAGCTGTCTGTCCCAGACTGCCGTGACAGGCTGAAAAATCAAACAGAGCCTGCCTGCCTGATCACGTTTCCATCAGCCCTGTTGCATGAAACCCTGCCAGCTTTTTACTGTACAGCCAGTCGCTCTACCCCAAGGACATGCTATGATCTTTATCGCCGACAACCAGCTTTTCCTCATCCTGATCTGCTTTTTCCTCGGCCTGATCGGGACGGCATTTTTGCTGCGCAAACCCGCAGAGCACAGGGCCTGGAAATACGCGGATCTGGTTTGGATCCTCCTAGGGGGCATCGGCGCCTTGGCTGCGGTTATTGCCGGGATTTACAAATCCGACAGCAGTCACCTGGAACGCCAGATTGATGTCGCCTATGCCGCAACCGCTGCCTTTGACCATGATGCTGCGCGGTTTCGTCTAAGGTTTTGCGATCCCGCCTCCGACGCCTCTGTCGTTGTGCTCTGCGAAAAGATCGAATTCCTGTCGGCCTCAACCGCTGGCAATGCGGAGCTCCCGCTGTTCATTGCGGTGACGGATGAGGTCGCCCCCTTGCAGGGCATCACCTTTCTGGCCGGATCTGGCCCCGCAGCACAAGAAATGACAGCAAAGACCGCCAGCGCCGATGCCTTTGATCCGGAAGCGTTTTTGATCTTTTCTGCTTTGGATGAAGCGACACAGACATCTGTGGAAGATCTGCGCAGCCGGGTTCCTGCCATCGCCGGAGACTTTGTGATTTTGGCACAGGCCTATGAAGATCTGATCGCTCAGGTTCAGCGGCTCAAACAGGAATGGGACTATTTGCAAGACAACGCCTATATCCTGGTCCTGCAACTCTTTGCACTTTGCCTGGTTGGATTCGCTGCTCCGTTCCGGCTGGGAAAATCTGTGGTGGAGTTGCGGCAATCAGGCCGTTAGTCTGCTTTTGGACAGATGCAAGGATGAGGCCAAGATGAGTTCAACCGCAGCAATGAGCGTGACAGACGCCCAGGCCCTATTGGACGAAAACTTTGCTGAATGGGTCCGGGCGCTGGATCTGACAGTGACCGACTTCTGCCCCCAATTTACCGTGTTACATATGCCCTTGGCGCCCCATCTGGCGCGGGTGGGCGGTATTGTATCAGGGCAGGCCTTGGCTGCGCTGGCCGATACTGCGATGGTTCTGGCGGCGGTCGCCCATGCCGGCGAGATGCGGATGTTTGCCACCACGGATCTGCACACGCAATTTCTACGCCCCGGTGTTGGTTCTGCCATCCAGTGCCGCGCAGAGGTGGTGCGTGCAGGCAAGGCGCTGGTCTTCACCCGCGCCGAGATGCGCGAAGAAAGCAGCGACAAACTGGTCGCAACCGCGACTGCGACCTTTTACGCCCCCTAACCTAACCGGACCAAAGTGCCATGCGCAGTTTTGAAGAGATCTTTGACATATCTGCTGCCCGTCACGGTGGTGCTGCGGCTGTGGAGGCCTTGCTTGTGCACCCCGCCCCTGCGGCCTCGACCCTGGCGGAGGATCGCTGGCTTTCACTGATGACCAAATCTATCTTTCAGGCCGGATTTAGCTGGAAAGTCATAGAGGGTAAGTGGCCTGGCTTTGAAGCCGCCTTTGATCAGTTTGATGTGGGTCGCAACGCCTTTATGGATGAAGAAAAACTCGACGCCCTGCTGAAAGACACCAATATCGTGCGCAACGGGGCCAAGATCCAGACCGTGCGTGACAATGCGGTCTTCCTGATGGAGCTGCGCCAAGAGGGCGGCGCGGCGAAGGTGTTTACCGATTGGCCATCGACGGATTTTATCGGGCTGTTGGACATGTTGAAAAAACGCGGTAGCCGCCTGGGAGGGGGCACCGGTCAAATGGTGATGCGTTTTGCTGGGCGCGATGGGTTTGTCCTGTCCAAAGATGTCACCGGGCGGTTGATAGCCGAAGGGGTGATCGACAAACCGGCCACATCACAAAAAGCGCTGCGCCAAGTTCAAGCCGCCTTCAATCACTGGCAGGCACAGTCTGGCCGTTCGTTGATGGAAATCAGCCGGGTTCTGGCCTTGAGCTGCGGATAGGTTTTCGAGGAAAAGATGTTGAATCTCAGAGGTTTTTTCCATGATCTACGACGATCGCACCGGGGCATCACATGATCCTGCGCCTTGTTGTGATATTCTCTTTGCTTGCAGCCTGTGGACGCCCGCTCAGCGAGGCGGAACTCAGCTTCCTCTCCGACATACACGGCGAGAGTATCAACACGGATAGGGTAAGGCTGGTGCGCGGTGCGCCGGTTGCCGCTGTCACCTTTCGGCGCAAACCTCGCCCACGTATCACCTGCCGCGAGCGCATACTCCCCCCCGTGAAGGAGGAAAAGATCGTCACCTCTTCCCCTGCGGCTATCGCCCTGTTTAACCGGATCTTTTTTGTCAAAGACTGGTACACAGAGGACTACATGCCTGCCTATCCAGACCGTCTGTACTTGGTGGAGGCCATGTTGCTGGCCCACGAGATGACCCATGTTTGGCAATGGCAGAACCGCCGGATCACCGGCTATCACCCGCTGCGGGCAGCAGCCGAGCACAGCGCCAGCCCTGATCCCTACTTGTTTGAGCTAGACAACAGCCCCGACTTCCTCAGCTATGGGTATGAACAACAGGGCGCCATCGTCGAAGAATATGTTTGTTGCCGTGCCCTGGCGCCGCAAGCGGCGCGCAGCAAACGGTTACACAAAATGCTCAAGGCGGTCATGCCTGTCTCGGATCTACCCAAGGCCCGGCAAAGCGATGTCTACCTGCCGTGGAAAGACGCCGAATTGCAAGGGATTTGCGCCTGAAAAGGCTGAGCCGTGGAACTCCTGCCTGTGGTGCGTTCAGCGCTGTATGTCTTCCAGATAGGCCAACAGCGCAGCCAAAGGGCGCGGCGTTGGAGTAAAGATCCCATCCACTTCAACGGGAACAAGATCGCCTTCAAGCAGGGCACCGAATTCTGGCATTTGCTCCGCCCCGACCCGGCCGCGGCCGTACCCGTCGATCTGTGACAGCACCGCAGCGCGTGGGAACGCCCCCCGGTTGCGGGTCGTAATTTGCCGTAGATCCGGCGCGCCAACAGAGAGCTCGCCTGCAGAGGGATCTGCATTCGCACCATGGCAAACAGAGCAGTTTTGGTTGAACAGCGCGGCTCCCTCGGAGGGCTCAGGCATATCAACATCCGCAGGAGTGCAGTTTGACTGGACAAGCAAGAGCGCCGTCAGGCCCATGGTCACAACTGTGCGTTTCATCAATCTGCTTCCTGTTCTTGGTGGCGACAATTGGTCTGCGCTCCTCTCGACCTTCATCAAAAGGTGCCTGCCAAACGAAAGTTCCGGGCAGGGTTGCATATAAGCATCAATTTGAATTGGGTACGACAAGAAATTCAAAAAATAGCTTATCAGTTCCGAGGATTAGCTCTTGTGGCAGTCGCCACTTCCGGCCCAAAGTCGCACGAAACCTCTTGTCCCTAACTGGGGCACATCATAATGGCGGAGATCTCATGCTGCACTACGCACTTATTATGCTGGCCGCGGGGCTTGGCATTCCAGTTCTGGCGGCTTTGAATGCCGCATTGGGTCAGCATATCGGCTCTCCCGCAGCCGCCGGCGTCGTGCTTTTTGCCGTCGCCTTTGTCGCCGCCCTCGCCTACTGCCTGATCAAAGGGCCAAGTGCGCTGTTGCTGTTGCCGCAAGCGCCAAAGCATCTGTTCCTGGCAGGCCTCTTGGTGGCCTTTTATGTGTTGTCGATCACCCATGTTGCACCACATTTCGGCGTCGGCAACGCAGTCTTTTTTGTGCTGCTGGGGCAGTTGGTCAGCGCCGCCGCCATCGACCATTTTGGCCTCTTTGGTGCCCAGGCCTCGCCACTGACATTGATGCGCGCCACCGGAATTTCGGTGATGGCGCTGGGCGTCTGGATCACCCAGCTAGCATAATTTCACCCCAGCTGGGTATTGCCCCCGGTTCATGCCGACAGCTAGGTGCGCTTTGCCCGCTGCCACTCACCGGCCTCATCGCGAGAAAAGAACCCCTTCTTGTCTGCATTCTGGCGATCATCTTCGCTCAGTCGCTCTGCCCCGTATTCCACACCAAGCTCGAGCGGAATCATATTGGGAAGTGGATCAGGCTCCTGAGCCTGGATTTCTCTCAACTGGACCCAAACTTCATCGCTCATACGATGTCGCCAAACGCCGGTCAGCATGCGCCGAAACCGCAGGTCCAACCGGGCCTGTGCCTGATAATGGGGGATCATTGAACCGTGATGCGCCAATTGGTGCTCGGCGAGCTCACAGGCAATCATATGAAGGTGATCATCAGAGCAGGCCTCTGTCATCGCATCAAGCATGAAGTTCCAAAGTCCATGGGGGTGGGCCCAGAAACAGATGGTGACCACCCACTGCCCAATACCCCCTTTGGCAGCCCACCCGCTTAGATGCTGGCAGGCCTCCTGCAACACCTCTTGGGACACAGGCATTTCATGGACATATGCAAATGCCCTAAGACGTTCTTCGATGTTCTTATTGTCAGCAGGACGGGTTTCTGCTTCCAGCCAGTATTTCGCTAGGAGCCGTTGAAACGAAACTGATGTTTGAGTCAAAAATTTCCGTGGCTATCACCACGTTGTCTGAAGGGCGTTTCAATCTACGCCGGGGCTGTAAGTACCCTCACACAAAGCCAATCATCAACCTATGTCAAGATTGATAACTACTTTCACAACTTGACCAGCCTGCCCTGCTCCAGCTTGACCCGGCGGTCCATCCGGGCGGCCAGCTCGTGGTTATGGGTGGCCACCAGCGCCGACAGGCCGGTACCGGCCACCAAATCCATCAACGCGGCAAAGACCTGATCCGAGGTTCCCGGGTCCAGATTTCCGGTGGGTTCATCTGCCAACAACACGCGGGGGCTATTCGCCAGCGCCCGGCAAAAGGCGACCCGCTGCTGTTCACCACCTGACAAAGCCGCAGGGCGATGCCCGGCGCGGTCAGCCAAGCCAACCAGGGTCAAAAGCTCCTCGGCGCGGGCCTCCGCCCCCGACTGCAATACGCCATTGGCAAGTTGAGGCAGGACAATGTTTTCCAACGCAGTGAACTCAGGCAAAAGGTGGTGGAACTGGTAAACAAACCCAACATCCTGACGCCGCAGACTGGTGCGCATCCCGTCGCCCTTACCACTGACGTCTTGCCCCGCCACCAGAACAGAGCCGTTATCCGGCACATCCAGCAACCCAGCGATATGCAATAGGGTGGATTTTCCTGCCCCCGAAGGCGCCACCAGCGCCACCATCTCCCCGGCATTCAAGGTCAGATCTATGCCGCGCAGCACATCTATCTGGTTCGCGCGCCCCTGATTGTAGGATTTGGTCACGGACTTCAGTTCTAATACAGCCTCACTCATAACGCAGCGCCTCCACCGGGTTCAGCCGCGCGGCACGCCGGGCGGGGAAAATTGTCACCACAAAGGAAAGCCCCAGCGACAGCCCAACGGCTGACAGAACATCCGGCAGGTTCAACTCAGCCGGCAGCGCATAGATCCCCCGGATCGAGGGGTCCCAGACGCCGCCGCCCATCACAAAGTTCACAAAGGAAAAGATCGGATCAATATAGGTGGCAAAGAGACAGCCCAGAACCACGCCAAACAGCGTGCCCAAGACGCCAGTAAAGGCACCGCAGATGAAAAAGACCCGCATCACCGATCCCTCGCTCAGCCCGATTGTGCGTAAGATACCAATATCGCGACCTTTGTTTTTCACCAGCATGATCAGGCCGGAAACGATATTCATCGTCGCAATCAGCACCAGGATCGACAGGATGATGAACATCACATTGTCCTCGACCTCCAGCGCGCGCAAAAAACCACCCGAGGCATCGCGCCAGGTCCAGACACCGACGGCGCCCCCGGCCGCGCGCAAAAGCGGCAGAACCTTCAGGTCCACCCCTTCTGGGTCTTCGATCATCACCTCGATCTCATCCGCAACGCCTTCGCGGTTAAAAAAGCTCTGAGCCTCACCAAAGGGCATGTAAAGGCGGGTCCGGTCGATGTCATAGCGCCCGGCAGTAAAGATGTAGACCACCTCATAGGCTTTGACTCTGGGGCTGGTGCCAAAGGGGGTTTTGACGCCATTGGGCGAAATCAGCTTGATGCGATCGCCAACGCTGACCCCCAGCTCTCGCGCCACGCCGGAGCCAATGGCAACGCCCTCTTGGAAAAGGTCCAGATCGCCGATGGCACCATCACTTTGTGCCACGCCTGGGATCGTCATGATGCCAGCCTTGGCAATGCCAAAGACCTCAACACCGGCGTTTCGCTGGCGTGCATTGGCCATGACCTGCCCCTTGACCAGCGGCGCCGCGCGGATCACGCCGGGCACCTGGGCCACGCGGGCCGCCATCTCGTCAAAATCTTTGATGTAGCGCTCAAAATGACCAGCCTCGTTCAGCTCCCCATGGGCGTAGAGCGTCACATGGGCGTTAGCGCCCAGAATGGTGCCGACGAACTCTGAACGAAACCCCGAGCGCACCGCCAGCGTGGCAATGAGCGCAAATACCGCCAGCGTAATGCCGATGAGGCTGATCCAGGTCATAACAGACACGCCGCCCTCGGCCCGTCGCGCCCGCAGGTATCGCCAGGCAATCATCCATTCAAATCGCGCAAACGGCGGGGGGGTGCTGGCCATGATGGCTCCTGCTCACAGTTTTTTCGCCAAACTGGGCTTTCCAGCGCGCAGGGTCAAGCCACCGGACGCTTTGGCAGCTCTGTGACGCGCCCTACCCGCACCGGATCAGCAAAAGACCGCTGCCCAGCCTTGGCCCGGCTCACCTGCGCTGCCACGCCCGACATATTTTGGGGAACCCCGCCACAAGTGACCCAGCAGGTTTGCACAAAACGCTGGGTCATTCGCGGTTTGACCTCAAGTAAAACCTTTCTCGATCCCGGGGACTGCTATTTGATGCAGCATCAAGACTGTGGCGCTCAACGCCAGCCCACCCCGATATTGAACAAAAAAGGATGCCCCAATGGACCGTGCCGAGACCCTGTTTACCCCTGTCGACCTAGGCAAACTCAGCGTCAAGAACCGAATTGCAATGGCGCCGATGACCCGGACTTATTCGCCAGGAAACATCCCTAACGAGGCTGTGGTATCCTACTATCAGCGCCGTGCAGAAGGAGGCGTTGGGCTGATCATCACCGAAGGTACCTTTGTCAACCACGAGGCCGCCAGCGGCTATCCGAATGTCCCCGCATTTTATGGCAAGGAGGCGCTTGCAGGATGGAAAAAGGTCGTCGATGCGGTTCATGCCGCTGGGGGTAAGATTGCACCACAACTGTGGCATGTCGGGGCTATTCGTCGCCCCGGTATCATGCCAGGCGGCGACACACCCGGTCACAGCCCAAGCGGTATGGCCAAGCCGGGCAAGGTGACGGGTCATGCCATGACGCAGGACGACATCGACAATGTCGTGGCTGCCTTTGCCCAGGCCGCTGCCGACGCCAAGGAAATCGGCTTTGACGCGATAGAGCTGCATGGCGCCCATGGTTATCTGATCGACCAGTTTTTCTGGGAAGGCACCAACCAGCGCACCGACGGTTATGGCGGAGATCTGGCACAACGCTCTCGCTTTGCACTGGAAATCGTCCGCGCCGTCCGCGCCGCCGTCGGCGACGACTTCCCGATTATCTTCCGTTTCTCCCAATGGAAGCAGCAGGACTATTCTGTGCGGCTTTGTGAGACACCCGAGGCCCTGCAGGCTTTCCTCACGCCATTGGCAGAGGCTGGGGTTGATATCTTCCACTGTTCCACCCGCCGCTTTTGGGAACCGGAGTTTGAAGGGAGCGATTTGAACCTGGCAGGCTGGGCGCGCAAACTGACTGGCAAGCCCACAATCACCGTCGGCAGCGTCGGACTGAATGCCGATTTCCTGCCCGAAGATGGCACCGCAGATTTCAAAGCAGCTGAACCCGCCAGCCTGGACCGTCTGATTGAGCGGGCTGAGCGCAATGAGTTCGACCTTGTGGCCGTGGGCCGTGCCCTGATTGCCAATCCCGACTGGGCCAACCAGGTGGCGGAGGGCCAAACTGAAGGGCTGGTCGCCTTTGAGAAAAAAATGCTGCACGAGCTGCGCTGAGGTAAACTCAGCCTCCAGGCACCCTCATTGGGTTACCAACCAGCGCATCCTTTGGTTGGTAATGCCAGAACTGAGCCTCCCCAACTGGACTGGTCCACCGCTATGTTTAGAAGACGGAGGACCAAGAATGGCAATCAAGCGACCGAAGCCCGAAGCCCGAAGCCCGAAGAGATTGTCTCGAAGTTACGACAGGTTGAAGTTTTGATGGGGCAAGGCATGCCCCGCCTGGATGCGATCAGACAGATCGGTGTCGTTGAGTAAACCTATTATCGCTGGCGCAAGCAATATGGGGCAATGGGCGTGGATCAATTGAAGGAACTGAAGCGGCTCCAGAGGGAGAATGACCGTCTGAGGCGAGCTGTGTCGGATCTGACCTTGGACAAGCTGATCCTGACTGAGGCCGCAAAGGGAAACTACTAAGCCCCGCTCGTCGTCGCGCCTGCATCGATCATGTGCGCAGCCAGTTCAAAGTGTCTGAGCGCAGGGCCTGCCGCGTGCTGGGACAACACCGTTCCACACAAAGGCACATCCCGAGAGGCCGTGTCGATGAAGATCGTTTGTACCCCGATGGCCAACGGCCATGCACGGCAACGCCGTCACTCCAAGCAACGCGGGAGTGACGGCGCTTGGTTTGCCATGCTCACCAGCGTTCTTGAGAGAAAATGACGAGTGACGGGCAAATGACAGCCCAAACTGAGAAGATCCCCCCATCATTTTTGATCATTTCATCGAAAGAGTTGAGCGCGTCCATTATGATCGCGACCGAACCAGAAAAAAGGGCAAAGCCCTCTTTTCTCGAACCATCATACGCATTTCAAAAGGAGACACTGCATGATCACTGATCATCTTAAACCGCCGTGAGCGGTCTATTCACGAATATTCGGAAGACACACCGAAACCGCTGCACATCGCAGCACACAACCTGAAATCCCGCCTAAGGGCGTATTTCCGCCCATTGGGGCAACAGACATGAACGCCAAGGGCGCATATCTGTCTGGGCCAATTCCCGCTGTTGCGGACCGTCCAGCCTGAGGGCTGCCGGTTGGCCATCAACACTAAACAATAATTGAAACAACAGAAAGAAAAGGAGATGGATAATCTCACTATGGACTTGGTGCATCTCACCAAGCGTAACCGTGATGGTAGTTCTGGGACGCAGAAGAACCGCCAACGGGGGCTGACCGCGATGGCGGCAGAACTGAAGCACCTGGGCTACACGCTGAAAACAGCCCGCTCGATCAAGCCAAAGCATATCAACGCCCTGGTTGAACACTGGCGGGATACGGGGCTTACCAAAGCCACTATTCGCAACCGCATGAGCTGGCTTAGATGGTGGGCACAAAAGGTGGACAAGATCTCGATCCTGGACAAGGACAACGCCACATATGAGTTGAACGACGACCGAACAGAGCGCACCAATATCGCGTTTAGTCTGCATCCAGATCAATTGAATGCGCTGACAGATCGGCATGTTCAAGCGGCTGTTATGCTACAAGCTGCTTTTGGTCTTCGCCGGCAAGAGGCCATGAAGATCATCCCGAAAGACGCGATCAAGGCTGACAGCCTGAAACTCAAAGGAAGTTGGACCAAAGGCGGGCGTCCGCGCACTATTCCGATCACGTCACAGCATCAACGTGTGGTGTTGTTGGCTATTCGTCAGATCGTTGAGGATGGCAGTCTGGTCCCAACAGAACGCAGCTATGCCCAGCACATGCGAATTTATGAACGCCAAGTGCACAAGGCGGGCATCGCCCGCGCTCACGGCCTGCGTCACAAATACGCGCAAGCTCGTTGTGAAAAGCTTACAGGCATGAAGTGCCCCATCAACGGCGGTCCTGATCGCTCTTTAATGTCAGAGGATCAATACGAACTGGATCGCCAAGCTCGCCAAAGGATCTCCAAAGAGCTGGGTCACAACCGAATTGAAATCACAGATGTCTATCTGGGGCGTCTGCAACAGGGAGGTGCCGTGTCATGTTCGTGAGCTTGTTCATCATTCTAGGAGAAGTGATCTGGCTGATTGCGATTGGGCTTCAATCCGTCCTGCATGGGCTGGCCGTGCTGATCAATAAGCTGATCCGATGAAGGGGCTATCATCTATAGGTTGCATTTTGTATGAAGGAACTACCCTGGGGCTTTCCTTGGGGCATCGCGATGCTCCTCACCATGAGGAGTATTGTGATGAAAATGTTGAGCAGACGGCAGGTGACTGAACTGGTTCTGCACTCACCGCAACACGTTGCACGTTTGGAAGCGGCAGGCCGTCTCCCTGTAAGGGTAAAGCTGGGCCACAACCGCGTGGGGTGGGTTGAGGATGAAGTCTTGGACTGGCTTCAACAGCGCATCAATGTCCGCAATCAACAACACTAACTCTCCTTGGCGAGAGCGAGGGCTGGCCGAGAGGCCAGTCCTCTTTTTTAACTGATGCGCGGGACGGACGAGGCGATAAACTATTACCAACCCCAGGCTGGCCTGGGGCTAATATGACGCGAACAGCCCGTAGCGAACCTTCAGCACTAGACCAGCATATGGCGGCGCGGCCCGCCATTATGGCCATTCGTACAGGTCGCGGCATTTTTTCCTGCTGAAATGTTAGATTTTCGGACTTTGTTAACGTTCGAAATACTCCGCCGCTTGTAGTCCCGTGAGACGACAGAACCCTTTCTTCCATTTTGAACTGAGATTAGTGTTACTATCTTACGGTACATAATTACAAATTAGATTGGATATTTCGCTAAATTGATTTATGGAACCCACAGACTTTCGACACGGAACTTAAAGATATGCTAACAAAGAATTCCACGTTGATTTTTAACTATTTTGATGAGGGTCGGCGCTTGATGAGGGAACACCTAGAAAGCGATCCGTATGAGAGCCTCAAGCAGAACGTTTATTCGGCGTCTTTTTTATCGCTACTCGAACACACATTGACGCCGATGATGAGTGAGCGGCGTATTAGAGTGTGGCATTATACCCATCTCTTAAATGACGAGATTGCATCGATGCAAAGAAGGCTGGTTCCCTCTTCACTAATCGGACTCGAGCAGCGGCTTGAATCACTAATAAATAGAAGGGTAATTTCAAAACAAGAAGCACAGATCATATACGATCAGAGTCCATTTCACCAACAAGGGGGCTTACGGTCCAATCGGGTCTACACAACTACGGTTCCTTTTTCACCGGAGTATCCGGGCGTTGTACCTCTTCTGCAGAGCTGGGGCGGAGAGTCGGCCTATTTTTGGCTGTCCGACGAAGTTATTGCAGCGAAATTGAAAACTATCGGGACGCCACGTATTGTGGAAATCGAAACGGCACTAGAGGATGAGATGAACGCGTATTCTTCCGCGAGGACGGCCACCGAAGCATGGGCTAGAACTCTCGACGTAGCCGTGGAAGTTTTGAGTAGTGATCTTGCAATCATTGATTGCTTGGATACAGCCAAAGTTCTGCGTGTACATACAGCGGGCGATGGTGTTTTCGAAAAATTAGCTGCAAGTTACCCATCTGAATATAAGTCACAATTCACCAATTGATGCCCAGACATTGATATTCATGTTGGGCTCTGATCTGCCTTGAGGTGGTGCAGCGAGTGTTTCCCCTTCTTTTAAGTCTTTTGGTTTGGCCTTTGTACCATTTTGTAGAAAATTAGCTATGCGAACTTAGATATACTCACGTTAGAGCGGAAAAACTCGGGTGTTGAGCAAAGCCCTGCGGCAAGGTCTTTTTGTGATAGAGGCAGGCCGCAGTCTGGTAGGCTTGTATGAAGGGAGGGCTGACTTGACCTGGATTATACATCAATTTCAGAAAGAAAAACGCGAAATCAACCTGGACTGAGGTTGTCCTCAAAATACCAAGAAGGCAAGTATAAGCGCAAGAACTATAAAGCTAATAATTGTGGAGAAAGGTCCACCACCTTCAGGTTGAGGGGGTTTTCCTTGCTCTAGTCTCTTAAAAATATGTCTTACTCTCGACTGCCAATTTTCAGGAAGTTCAAAATTTATTGTTCTGCTAATGGTCAGTGGTTCTTTGGAGCCAGATTCTTCATGCCTTATTGCTTCTTCCAGGGCGTCATTCAGAGTTTTTGGGATGCTGGCCAACTTTAATGCTTGCGAACCAAGCTGACCAGCAGCAACCGATTTGCATTCTTCGTACTCATCTGAGACAATCGTAGATCTCACGCGCTCTTCGTGCGCAACAATCTGATCTAGCCAGTGAGACAATAGTTGGCAGGTGTGATGGATTTCCTCAATGTTACCTTCTTCTCCGCGATCACCCCAGCTTGAACTTAACCGGTCAAGCAGCTTTGAAGCTGGTTCTACCATCGCTAACATTTCTCGAATTCGTTGATCTAACCATGCTAGTAAGTCGTCGTCAGAAATGTGCTCGCCAACCGTATTGTACATTCCATCTTCAAGGTCTCTTAGTTTTCGAAAACTTGATTTGGTAAGGTATTGAAACAGTTCAGCCGTCAAGCGATATTCCCATCCTTGAGGCTTGTCGCGAACAATGCGTTTTATGATGGCTGGGTATTCTGCAAATTCATCAATAGCATTATCATCAATCTCTGCTTGAATGCGATCACTTTCGCTGCCGAGTTCCTTTAAAGTGATTTCCTCCCGCTTCTCTCTCCACGCATATAAAAGTTCAGTGGAGTATAGGCTTTCATCGGCGTCAACTTTACGATGGCAATTTCGGCACAGCCAAATACCATTAGTAATCGCAGACCGCGCAAGGTTTGTTTGCGTGCCATCGTATCGAGGAGCGCTAGGGCGAGCCCCTGAAATATGAGCGGCCTCTCCAATGATGGTAGCTTTTTCGGAAGAGGAGTTTGGTCCAACCGTGCTCACACCGCAATCAATATTTGAACATCGATAGCCAGCTCTTTTTGCTAACGTGTCTACAGTTTTCTTTGGAAAATCTGGGCTCATAGATGACGTCTTTTTGAACTTTTTCTTTACAGCTATTGACAAGTTTCCTTCTTCATTGATCAGGAAACAAACCCGGCATCCAGCGTCCAGCAAGAGATGCAGAAAAAACGAGCCTGAGTGGCGCACGTGTGCTGTCAGATGCAATGGCTCCTGTTTCAATCAGAGCGCCGGTCACTCTTCGGGCCGCACGGTCGCTGACACCTAGTATGCCGGGAATGTTGGATCTAGGAACAGTACCATTGTAGAGCAGTTCCCGTAGGACTAGGTCAGATTTTGACGGAAGTCTGCCCAAGCGCATTTCTTCTTCAGCCCACATTAATATGCGTTCTCGTAGAGCATCTGGTTTCATGAGTGTCGCCATGAAATCCACTTGGTCGATGCACACCCCAAGGAAAAACTCTACAAATGAGGCGAGAGCGCTTTCGCTAAGTGTACCCCTATTGCTCTTTTCTGAACATAGGTACTCGCTTCGAAACTCAGCGATTTACGAGACTAAAAAGAGACTAAATCCGCTGTTGGGCTTGCTCATTTCCTCATAAGTGCTTGATTTTGTTTGGAGGCGAGTACCGGAATCGAACCGGTGTACACGGATTTGCAATTCTTAAAATCTTGTTTCCTGTGGGTTCCTGCGCTTTCAAAATCGTTTGAAACCATTGACTTATGAATTTTCAGGAATCAGGGTGAAGTCGTGTCTACAACTAAAAACGCCACCAAACCGCCACCAAAATGCAAGCAAAACTCACAGAAACATATATCACCAAACTGAAGCACAAATCAGAACGGTATGATGTTCGCGACACGGTCGAGCGGGGCTTAGTGCTACGCGTCGGCAAGAAATTCGGCGCGAAACATTGGCATACGTTTGTTTATCGCGGATCAAAACGCCGAATGGTTCGCTTGGGATTATTCCCGCATATGTCGGTGCGTGATGCACGCATGGCAGCCATCCAAGCCAAAGCGAATGCGAACGCTCCTTGGACACCTGAGCACATCAAAACGGTGGCTGATCTGTTCGAAGAGTATCGAAAAGCACGAGAGCCAAAAATGCGCGCATGGCGTGACGTTCAATCCGCTTGGGATGTCTGGGGGGAGGAGTTCTTAGGTTATCTGAAATTGACCGATGTTTCGATCCATCATGGGCGTGAACTACGCAATCATGTTTCAAAGAAATCGACTGAGCTGCGCGGGAGTGCCGTAATTAGATACATTCGACCTATGTTTTCATGGGCGGTTGATGAAAGTCTGATCGATGAAAATCCTTGGGCAGGATTGAAGGCTACGGCGATTGCCACACCGCGTGATCGAGTGTTGACGAATGAAGAATGGCAAAAGGTATGGGGTGCCACGTTTAAGGATAACCTCGGGGCGTATTTCAGGTTTCTGATGTTATCGGCGCAGCGCAAAGACAATGTTGCCAGCATGAAATGGGATGAGATTCAGGGCAATCTTTGGACGATCCCCGCTGAAAAATTCAAAGCGACAAAGAAGGAGAGCGCAAAAGCCCACGAGGTGCCGCTGACACCTGCGTTAATGGAGATTTTGGAAAATCAGCCCAAACGAGGGCCGTTTGTGTTTGGGCCAACCGGTTTAAAGCAGCTGCGACTCGGTTCACGTGAAAAGGACCGCTTGGCAAAGAAGGCAGGTGTAGATGACTGGCGGCTTCATGATTTGCGCCGAACCGCTGCAACGAGGATGACGGAGAACAAAATCCCAAGATTCATCGTTGAGCGCGTTCTTGGCCACGCGGACCGAAGCGTTACTGCGGTCTATGATCGGGCAAATTACAGAGAAGAAAAGAGGCAGGCATTAAACGAATTATCGAAAAACTGAACGCAAGAGTTGCACCCGTTCATTGGCTGAATGCTGTGAACTATTTTATTGATCAGAATCTTGGGAGTGATGTGTATTCAAACAGGGGCGACTTTTCTTTTGATGGGCCAGTCGTTGAACCTGAGATGGATGCTTTCGATGCGCAAAATCGAGTTGTGGCCATCGCGGATCACTACACGGCGATCATAAATTCGAGCGAAACTGTTCTTTTCTATCTTTGCTTTGACCTGTCTATCGGAATCGTTAAGCGAAAGACTGGGTATGCGATGGATCCGATTTGGGCCAACGGCGTCTATGAAGCAGCGAAAGTCGATTTCAAAGTGTACACGCGTTTGGCTGAAGTGGTCAGTGAAAACCTCACCTTGAATGTTGCAGTTCCAGCAAAATTGAGAGTTTTCGCTGGCGAGGTAATGTCAGGGATGTTTCCGGTTCCTAACAAACAGGGGCCAGCGATTACACGAGACAAATTGCGCAACTTGGCAATCTTTGAGAGCGTAGATTTCCTATGTGAGAAGTTGGGGATGCAATTTGAATCGGACGCGAAGGAAACGTGCCCGAATGCGACCGCTTTGGTGTCTGACGGTTTTTCCCATGTCGAATATGTGAATAGCAGCTTGGGCAAGCCGACGCCCAGCGTCATCAAGCGCATCTGGAAAAGAGAACACCGCGCGCAAATGCGCTATGAGGTGTCAATGCTGCGATGGCTTGAAAATAAAGAGAAATCAAACAGGTGGTATAAAAAATTCGGATTTATGTTCTGGATGAACAGAAATCTCCAAAATCTAAACACATGCGTTTCCCGGCAACGCTAATCATTCTGAGTGCATGCAGATGAATCACAGGAGTCAGCGATGCATGCAGAAGAAACACAGAATGACGAGTTGCAGGAGTACTACCGCGCCGCAGAGGCCGCCGCCTATCTGAAGATATCCGAAAGCCAACTTTCCAAGTTGCGGATGCAGAAAAACCGCGCACGTGGTCCTAAGTTTGCCAATATCGCAGGTTGCATCCTGTATCGGCGCGTAGATTTGGATGCTTGGATCCTGTCGAAGATCGTTTCTGCATAGCGGGGGCGATCATGGCAGTGAAATACTACGCACAGATCGACTTTGATCTGTTTTCAAACCCAAAATATCGAGCGCTTTCGTCCAATGATATCCGTTACATTTATCTGGCGGCGCATTGTTCGAAACTGAGTAACTACATTGGTCTGTTTCGCTATCCAGTAGATATTTGGAGCTACGATGCGAGTGCCAAGCCGCTAGAGATAGAGGCCGCAATTTCTGAACTTCAGCGTTGCGACCTCATAGAATACGACTTTGAATATCAAACGCTGCGTCTGGTTGGCTGGTTCAGTTCCCTGAATGCCCCGAACAATGGCAACCAAATGAAAGGCCACATCAAGAGCTTTTCGGGTTTGCCAACATGTCCGCCAGAAATGTTTTGTCGTGCCGTGTCCGAGTTCACGGTCTCAAGTTTCAAGCAGGCGTTGTCATGGGAAGACCTAAGCCCGGAACACAAGAAAGTTCACGATGCCTTCAGGACGTTTTTGAAGGCGCAGTTTTTCAAATACGGCGATGACTTCAATCTGATCCTGATGGACGAGATCAACAAACGCGGCAGGGTGACATTTGGCGCGATCCAGTCCTGCTATCAGATGTTGCCGAGCGAAGGGCTGCATAGCGTGCAACCCTTTCGCAAGGGTATCGAAACCCTTTCGAAACAAGAGAAGAAAAAAGAGGAAAAAACAATAAATCAAAAAACCTTAAACGTTTCGCCGCCTCGTAATTCCAGCGTCACAGACAAGCCAAGTTCTTCAGCCCTCAATAGCGAGATCGCCAAACAGGCGCGCAAGGAGCTGATTTGATGTCCGGTTCCCCGCAAAGAGCAAGGTTACCCTCCGATTACATCGGCGGGACTTGTGAGGGGCGGCAAGCCTCCCCTTCAAACCCCAACCCGACGCGCGCAAGCGGCGTCAAAGAGGGCCTTTCCGAGAGCGTGATCTTTCGATGCACACCGTCGGAGAAGGCAGCGCTTGTGGCCAAAGCGCGCGCCGCTGGCCTGCCCAACGCCACGCTGATGCGTGAGGCCTTGGGGCTGGCTGAGGCACGTCGGCGCAAGCCCGTCCCCCGTGTTGACCCGAAGCTGACCTTTGCGATTGCCCGCGTCGGCGGCAACCTCAATCAGCTCTCCCGCTGGATCAACGGAGCGGTCAAATCCGGCCGCGCGAGCCAGATCGATGCGCTCAAGGTCGCGACACAACTGGTGGTCATCGAGCGGCAGATGGCGCAGATCGTGGCGGCACACACAGGCGATAACTGCGAATGATAATCTCGTTCTTCTCCACCGGCACAGGCGGCGGAGCTGCACCCGTCGACTACCTGATCGCACGCGAAGTTCTTGCCTATGACGAGAACCGCAATTTGATCCGCGACGACACCAGCAAACCGCAAACCAAGATCCGCGACCCGTTGCCTGAGGTGCTGCATGGTAACCCCGACCAAACCCGCGACCTGATCGACGCGAGCACCAACAAGTGGAGCTACACGGCGGGCGTCATCAGCTTTGCCGACAGCGATGATCCCAGTCCCGACGCCCAGCAAGAGGCCATTGAGCTATTTGAGGCTCTGGCCTTTGCTGGGCTGGACAGGGACCAATACGATTGTCTCTGGGTGCGCCACTCGCATGAAGGCAACGTCGAGCTGCACTTCTGCACGCCACGCCTTGAGCTCAGCACCGGCAAGGCGTTGAACATCGCACCGCCAGGCCATGAGAGCGCCTTTTCCAGCCTCCGCGATTTGATGAACAAGACGCACGGTTGGGCAGACCCTTTGGACCCAGAACGCGCACGGGAGGTAAGGGCGACGATTGAGGCTCCAACCCGCGCACAGGGGCGCGAGGCGCTGCACGATTGGCTCCTCGATCAGATCAGCGTCGGCACCGTTACTGACCGTGCCAGCATGATCGACGCACTCACTGACG
Organism: Roseobacter sp. MED193; assembly: GCF_000152965.1. Lineage (GTDB taxonomy): Bacteria > Pseudomonadota > Alphaproteobacteria > Rhodobacterales > Rhodobacteraceae > Pseudophaeobacter. The sequence goes on from NZ_CH902583.1 coordinate 740,422, forward strand.
CGGGATTCGACATCCCCCGTGCCAGTAAGAATTACATCACCGCCCAAGACCCCGACACCGGCGAGCGCTGGCGTTTGAAAGGAGAGATTTTCCATGACGACTGGCAAGCCGAACCGCCTCGCCGAGAAATTGAACGCGGACCTGGAGATAGTACGCAGCGACCACGCCGCCTTGATGGCATCTCAGCTGGAGAGCTTCAGGAGCGATTTCAGCAGCATTGCGACCAGCGCGCTGCATACAATCGAGACCGATATCAGGTTCTTTCTCAGCGACAGCAAGAGCGAATTGCAGAGGCGGAGCGAGACGCTCCGGCGCTGGCTGACGATATCGCCTTGGGTGATCGTGGGGCTGATCTTGGCGTGGATCGCCTCGACCGTGGCGGTGAGCTGGCTCTGGATGACCTTTTTGACGCATTCGGAACTGACGGAACTGGGTCTGACACGGATCGAACACGCGGGGCAGATTTGGCTGACGCTGGATCCCGATCAGACCGAAATGAAAACCTGCACGATGGCGGGAACACCGATCATCTGCATCGAAGTCAGGGGGCAGTAAATGACGACGCCACTGACAGCCTTGGAGCGCGATTTGCTCGCCTGCGTCGAGCGATTGGTGACGGCCTGCGAAACCTCAGCGCAGGAATTGCGCGCTTTGGAAGCGCGCTCGACGAACGGGATCGAGAGCAAAGTGAATGGGTTGGCGCATTGCGTGGCGCTGCTGATGAAATCGCATCTCTTGTCGGTCGCCACATTGGCCGACTTGCTGAGAGAGGAGCAGACCTACGAGACGCTTCAAGAGGGCTTAGAGGCCAGTTTGAAATTAGCGAAACACGCCGAGCAACGGCTGAACGAGGCCTGAGTGAACAAGAACGCGGCCATAGCCTCGGCCTTTAAATTGAAAGGAAAATATATGAACTTCCCACATGATCATTTCACCATGTCATTCGGGCAATCCCGTGATTACGGCATTGACTACCGAGAGTTTGAGAAGGTGGCGCGCCTGCCTGAAGGCATCCCGTTGATGGCCATTGCCGGTGTCTGGGGTGACTATAGCAACATACGTTGCTTGTTCCTCGATGAGGATGGCAACGGGTATTGCCGAAATATCAGTGGCAGAGGCGGCGAATACATCATCAGAGAATTGGGTCTGAACGCTAAGGATCTGGCGGTGGGGCAGTTGCTAACCGCTAAAGCTTAGTGTGCGGTGAGGGTAGGACAAATCTAGTAACAGGCAGTCACAGTGAGTGGCTGCCTGTTTTTTTTGTTGTTATGGACAAGCCGCTGCCGCCATCACTGTAGGGGTCCTCGTTCTAAACGTCGTGCTTGCTGGCTACCCATCTTTCCTCTAGTTTCAATCCTAATTCCCAAGGGAGGACATTTTGCAATGCCCAACGTTGATATTTTGACCGTGAAAGAACTCGCTGAGTATCTGAAAATCGCCGAGAAAACGGCATATCGGTTCGCATCAGAGGGTAAGGTTCCGGGCTTCAAGGTAGGGAGCGCGTGGCGGTTTCGCAAAAGCGAAATTGATCGCTGGATCACTGAGCAAGAACAAAAACAAGAAGGGGCAGGAAAATGACAGGCCAACAACAGCGCGACGAACTCCACCGTCAAATCTGGGCTATTGCAAACGATGTGCGCGGGGCCGTTGATGGCTGGGACTTCAAACAGTTTGTTCTGGGTGCATTGTTTTACCGCTTCATCAGTGAGAACTTTGTCAATTATGCCGACGCAGGTGATGACAACGTCAACTATGCAGGTATGTCTGACAGTGAAGTCCCGGATGATTTTGTCATCGAGGCTGTGAAAACCAAGGGATATTTCATCTATCCCAGCCAGTTGTTTTCAAATGTTGTGTCGCAGGCGAATACGAATGACAGTCTGAATACCGATCTTGCCGCCATCTTTGCCGCTATTGAGGGGTCGGCCAACGGATACCCGTCTGAAGAAGACATTTCTGGCCTGTTCGCTGATTTTGACACCACCAGCAACCGCCTTGGCAACACCGTCAAAGACAAAAACGCGCGTCTAGCTGCGGTGCTTAAGGGCGTCGCTGGCTTGCCGTTGACCTTTGATGATAGTCAACGTGACCTGTTCGGCGATGCCTATGAATTTCTGATCAAGAACTACGCGGCCAATGCGGGTAAGTCCGGTGGCGAGTTCTTTACCCCGCCACACGTTTCTAAACTCATTGCTAAGATTGCGATCCACGGTCAGACGACGATCAACAAGATCTTCGATCCTGCTTGCGGTTCCGGCTCTTTGCTGCTGCAGGCCAAATACTTCCTGAAGGATCATGGGGTTGAGGACGGTTACTTCGGGCAGGAAATCAACCACACCACGTACAACCTCGCCCGCATGAATATGTTTTTGCACAACATCAACTATGACAAGTTCAACATCCAACTGGGGAATACGCTGACGGATCCACATTTCGGCGATGATAAGCCCTTTGATGCCATCGTCTCGAACCCGCCCTATTCAATCAAATGGAAGGGCTCTGATGACCCGACCTTGATCAACGATGAACGCTTTGCCCCTGCTGGTGTACTGGCCCCGAAGTCCAAGGCTGACTTTGCCTTTGTGCTGCACGCGCTGAGCTATCTTTCTGCCAAGGGCCGCGCGGCGCTTGTTTGTTTTCCTGGTATTTTCTATCGCGGCGGCGCAGAGCAGAAGATCCGTAAGTATCTAGTGGATAATAACTATGTTGAAGCCGTCATCGCGCTTGCGCCTAACCTGTTTTACGGCACGACGATTGCGGTGAATATTCTGGTGCTGGCCAAGAATAAACAAAACACTGACGTGCAGTTCATTGATGCAACAGGCGAAGACTTCTTTGACAAGAAAACCAACAACAATGAAATGTCTGATGATCATATTGCCGAGGTTATGAGGATCTTCGACAGTAAGGAAAACGAAGCCCACGTTGCCGAAACGGTTGATCAGGTCAAGATCATTGCGCAGGACTACAACCTGTCCGTCAGCGCCTATGTCGAACCCAAGGACACCCGAGTAAAGACCAACATCACAGAGCTGAATGCAGAACTGGTCAAGACTGTTGCTAAGATCGATCAGCTTCGTTCGGAAATCGACGCCATCGTTGCGGAGATCGAGGCATGAGCAACCGGGGCTTTTTGGAAAAGCTACTAGATGGCGCTGTTGTTGAATGGAAGCAGCTTGGCGAACTGACAAATGTGAAAACGGGTCAATCGGTCAACAAGAACAAGATAGCAAGCAATCCCGGGCCTTACGCGGTTATCAATAGCGGGCGCGAGCCTTTGGGCTTCATTGATGAATGGAATACAGACGATGACCCAATCGGCGTCACTACGCGGGGTGCCGGAGTCGGCTCAATCACATGGCAGGAGGGAAAGTACTTTCGAGGAAACCTCAACTACGCTGTCAGTATCAAGTCTGATGCGAAATTAGAAACTCGTTATCTCTATCATCTTTTGCTTGAAAAGCAGGCTGACATTCACGCGCTTTGCACCTTCGATGGTATCCCGGCTTTGAACGCTGGCAAACTCAAAGGCTTGGTGATCCCCATCCCATGCCCTGACGACCCAGAAAAATCGCTGGCGATACAGGCAGAGATTGTTCGGATTTTGGACAGCTTCACCGAGCTGACAGCCGAGCTGACAGCCGAGCTTAAGGCTCGCAAGCAACAATACAACCACTACCGAGATCAGCTTTTGAGTTTCGATGATGGGGATGTGGAATGGAAGACTTTGGGCGATGTGGTCGATTTCCAGAACGCCAAACCGCATGAAAAACTTGTCACACCAGACGGTGACGTCGCACTGTTGACTGCAGGCTATATTTCGACCGATGGCAGGTCAGCACGATTTGTAAAAACGACCGATGTTTTGACACCAGCCTTCAAGAACGACGTTGCAATGGTAATGAGTGATCTTCCCAATGGTCGGGCACTTGCCAAGACGTTTTTCGTTGACGAAGACGGCCGCTATGCAGCCAATCAACGTGTCTGTTTGCTGAGGGTGAAGGACCCAGAGTCTTTCTCTTCAAAGTTCCTCCACTACGTCATGAACCGCAATAAACAACTGCTCAGATACGATAGCGGCTACGATCAAACGCATCTCAAGAAAGACTGGATTCTCGGCGTTAAAGTTCCTGTACCCTCTGCCGAAGAACAAAACCGCATCGTCACCATCCTCGACAAGTTCAACACGCTGACCGCATCGCTCAGCGAGGGCCTGCCGCGTGAAATCAAGTTGCGTCAGCAGCAATACGAATACTACCGCGACCTGCTCTTGAGCTTCCCTAAACCCGAGGAGGCCGCATAGATGCCCGAGCAGGTAGAAGCCCAAGAAAAGCAAGACGACAAGATCAAGGCCGTTGCGGAAGAGCTCGTCAAATCAAACAAAAAAGTGCAGCTGATCTATGCCTTTAACGGTACGGGCAAAACCCGTCTGTCCCGCGCGGTGAAGGATCTGGTCGCCCCCAAGCCTGAGAATGGTGAGGAGGAAGAACCAACACGGCGCAAGATCCTTTACTATAGCGCGTTCACTGAAGACCTGTTCGTTTGGGACAATGATCGTGACAATGACGAAGTTCGAAAAATCGATATCCAGCCGAACTCTTTTACCGATTGGGTCTTGCGTGACCGAGGGCAGGATCAGAACATCATCGCCAATTTCCAGCGCTATACGAGCAGAAGTATCACGCCAAGTTTTCCCCTTAAGTCCAGAGTGGACTTTAGGGATGAAGTGGTCCTGCTTTTTAGGACAGGTTTGCGGCTTGGCTAAGATGCATCTGGTTTATGTTCATGCCGCTTTTCGTGTTTCACTTTGTTCGAAGTATGCCGCGTCTGGCGTGCGCTTGTCGAGGGCGGTGTGAGGCCGCTCTGCGTTGTAAAAGCCGATCCAGTCGTCGATGATCCTTTTGGCTTGAAAGCCGTTGGTGATCTCGTGCAGATACACTGCCTCCTGCTTCAGGGATCGCCAGAGCCGCTCGATGAAGATGTTGTCCAGATAGCGGCCCCGCCCATCCATAGAGATTTTGATATCGGCCTTCGTCAGCGTCTTGATCCAATCCGCGCCCGTGTATTGGCTACCCTGATCCGTATTCATGATCTCGGGCTTGCCATATTTGGCGATGGCTTCGTCCAGTGCTTCAACGCAAAAGCTGGCATCCAACGTATTTGACAGCCGCCAGGACAGCACTTTGCGTGTTGCCCAATCCATGATTGCCACCAGATACAGGAACCCGTTCTTCACTGGAATGTAGGTAATGTCGCTGCACCAAACATGGTTGGGCCGCGTAATCGACAGCTTTCTCAATAAGTATGGCCAGATCTTATGCTGCGGGTGCTTCTTGCTGGTGTTCGGCCCTTTGTAGATGGCCTGCAGCCCCATGATGCCCATCAGGCGACGCACGCGATGCCGTCCTGCCGAGAACCCTGATTGGGGCAGATACGCCGCGATCTGGCGGCTGCCGAAGAACGGATACTTCGTAAATATCCGGTCAATCTCATGCATCAGATCAATCGTCGCCTGATCAAAGCCAACAGGCGTGTAATAGATTGAGGAACGGCTGATCTTGAGCAGCTTACACTGGCGCGTCAGGCTAAGGTCGGTGTTGTCCTTGCGGATCATCTCGCGGCGTTCAGACAGGCTCATCGCTTCAGCCCTTGTGACAAAAAATCATTTTCCACCGCCAGCTGACCAATCTTGGCATGAAGCTCTTTGATTTCGCCGTCTTTGTTCTCAGCCTTTTTGACCTTGTCCGAGAAAACGTTGACCATGCCATCAATCGCCTGCCGTTTCCACGTGCTCACCTGCGTAGGGTGCAGCTGGCGCTTCGATGCAATCTCCTGCACCGTCTTGTCACCGCGCAATGCTTCAAGGGCCACAGTCGCTTTAAACTTGTCTGAAAAATTCCGTCGCTTTGTCATTCTTGTATCCATTCAATCGGGTTGGATACATCTTAGCACGCTGTCCGAATTTGCCGGACCACTTCAGGATGGCGCGAAAAAAATCGACACCTTTCCAGAGATCCGATTTGCCTACACTGGCGGCGATAACATTGAAAATGATGTGAAAATTTCAAAGGGCGAAGAAAGCAACCTAATCTGGAGCGTTTTCTATACGCTGTTGCAAGAGGTCGTTGAGATTCTGAGAGAGCCTGATCCAGAAAAGCGAGATGACGATGAATATGATGACCTCAAGTATGTGTTCATTGACGATCCGGTTAGCTCTCTTGATGACAGTCATCTGATTGAGCTTGCGGTCGATCTGGCTGAGTTGATCAAAGCTACAGAGTCGGATCTTAAGTTCATCATCACCACACATAGCCCATTGTTTTACAATGTTCTCTTCAATGAATTTAACAACAAGAAATATAAGGATGTCGATAAAGTGAAGGCGTCGTTGCAAGCAGCTATTGCTAGCGGTGGCGATGTGGCTGAAGCCCTCGATACTCTTGTAGCACCTGACGATAAAGATAACGTCGCCGCAGCCTTGCAACTATCTGACAATGACGCCGCAATCGCGGCAGTGACCCGTCCCAAGATGATATACAAGCGAGAACGCTCAGCCAAATACAGGTTAAGCAAAGAAGCTGATGGTTCGTTTGCTTTGGCAGAGCAGGGGAATGACTCGCCGTTTTCTTACCATCTGCTGTTGTTGTCGGAGCTAAAAAATGCCGTCGATAGTGGTCAAGTTCGGAAATTTCATTTCAACTATCTAAGGAACGTTCTGGAGAAGACCGCAACATTCCTAGGTCACCATAGGTGGGGTGACCTACTGCCAAAGATCGATGGGAATCCAGATCCATTTGCCTCTCGAATAGTGAATTTGTCGAGCCATTCAGCGCACTCTGGCGAAGAGGTCGCAGAGCTCGAGGCGCGCGACCAAGAAAAGCTGGGCGAGCTCGTGAATTATTTATTTAGCCACTACCATTTTTTTAAGCCGAAAGAACAAAATGCCTGAGCAGACAACACCGATTGCAGAGACGCCGAATTACATCGTTCTTGATAAGTACACCAAGGACTGGGTGGCCGCTGACCAGTACCAAAGCGAAGATGATCTGGAGCGCGAGCTGGTTCAGGATCTACAGAACCAAGGCTATGAATTCTTATCTGCCCTGACCACCCCTGCGGCCATGCTGGCCAACGTGCGGGTGCAGCTTGAGGCCTTGAACAGCGTCCGTTTTTCTGATGATGAATGGCAGCGGTTCAATGACAGCTATCTGGATAATCCCAGCGACAGCATCACCGACAAAGCGCGCAAGATCCATGATGACTACATCCTTGATTTTGTCTTTGATGATGGGCGCATCAAGAACATCTATCTGTTTGATAAGAAAAACAAAGCACGCAACAAACTGCAGGTGATCAAACAGTTTGAACAGGTGGGCACTCATGCCAACCGCTATGATGTGACAATTTTGGTAAATGGTCTGCCCCTTGTGCAGATCGAGCTAAAGCGGCGCGGCGTGGCCATTCGCGAGGCGTTTAACCAGATCCACCGGTACAGCAAGGAAAGCTTCAACAGTGAAAACTCGTTGTATAAGTTTTTGCAGGTCTTTGTGATCTCAAACGGTACGGACACGCGCTATTTCGCCAATACCGTCAAGCGTAACAAGAACAGCTTTGACTTCACCATGAACTGGGCAAAATCAGACAATGATTTGATCCGCGACCTGAAAGATTTCACCGCGACGTTCTTTCAAAAGCGTGTTCTGCTGGACGTGTTGTTGCAATATTCGGTCTTTGATGCGGGCAATACCCTGCTGATAATGCGCCCCTATCAGATCGCTGCAACCGAGCGGATCCTGTGGAAGATCAAAGGTTCGTATCAGTCCAAAACGTGGAGCAAGCCAGAAAGCGGCGGCTATACCTGGCACACAACCGGATCAGGCAAGACGCTGACCAGTTTCAAGGCGGCGCGGTTGGCGACCGAGCTGGATTTCATCGACAAGGTGTTTTTCGTCGTGGATCGCAAGGACCTCGATTTTCAAACGATGAAAGAATACCAGAAGTTTTCGCCCGACAGTGTTAACGGGTCTGACAGCACGGCTGGGCTAAAGCGCAATCTGGGTAAGGACGACAACAAGATCATTGTCACCACGATCCAGAAGCTGAACAATCTGATGAAGTCCGAGGGGGAGCTGCCGGTCTACAAGCAGCAGGTGGTGTTCATTTTCGATGAATGTCACCGCAGCCAGTTTGGTGAGGCCCAGAAGAACCTACAAAAGAAGTTTAAGCGGTTCTATCAGTTTGGCTTTACCGGAACGCCGATTTTTCCGGAAAATGCTCTTGGGGCGGAAACCACGGCCAGCGTATTCGGGCGCGAATTGCATTCCTATGTGATTTCGGATGCGATCCGCGATGAGAAGGTTCTGAAGTTCAAGGTTGATTACAATGATGTCCGTCCGCAATTCAAAGCGATTGAGAGCGAACAGGACGAGAAGAAGCTGAGTGCGGCGGAAAACCGGCAGGCGCTTTTGCATCCCGAGCGGATCAAAGAGGTCTCACAATATATCCTGAACAACTTCCGCCAGAAAACCCATCGGACACAGGCAGGCACAGGCGGCTTTAACGCCATGTTCGCCGTGAGCAGTGTCGATGCCGCCAAGCTGTACTATGAGGCGTTGAACGAGCTGCAGAAGGACCGCGACAAGCCTCTGAAGATTGCCACCATCTTTTCCTTTGCCGCGAATGAAGCACAGGATGCCATCGGCGACATTCACGATGAAAGCTTTGACGTGTCTGCCATGAACAGCAGCGCCAAAGAGTTTCTGAATGCGGCGATTGGCGACTACAACGCATATTTCAAAACGAACTTCAGTGTCGATAGTAGCGGTTTTCAGAATTACTATCGTGATCTGGCTGCACGCGTGCGGTCGCAGGACATTGATCTGTTGATTGTTGTGGGAATGTTCCTGACCGGTTTTGATGCGCCGACACTGAACACCTTATTCGTCGATAAGAACCTGCGATATCACGGCTTGATGCAGGCCTTTTCCCGCACTAACCGGATTTTTGATGCGACGAAGACTTTTGGAAATATCGTTGCCTTTCGTGACCTTGAGCAGGCCACCGTGGATGCGATCACGCTCTTTGGTGACAAAAATACGAAAAATGTCGTTCTCGAAAAGAGTTACGATGAATATATGAACGGCTTTCAGGATCAGGAAACCGGTAAGGCACGGCGCGGGTTCACTGAGATTGTGGAAGAACTGGAAGAGCGGTTCCCAAATCCTGAAGATATCGTCAAAGAATCCGACAAGAAGGCGTTTGCAAAACTGTTTGGTGAATACCTGAGGGCCGAGAATATTCTTCAGAATTATGATGAGTTCGCGGCCTTGAAAGCGTTTCAGCACATTGACCCGTCTGATGCAGACGCCGTTGAGGCCTTTAAGGAAAAACACTACCTGAACGACGAGGATTTACGTGAACTGACTGCAATCAAGTTGCCCTCTGAAAGATCGGTGCAAGACTACCGGTCAACCTATAACGACATTCGCGACTGGTTGCGGCAGGAGAAGGCAGGAAAAGAGCAGGAGGAAACCAGCATCGACTGGGATGATATCGTGTTCGAGGTTGACCTTCTCAAGTCGCAGGAAATCAATCTGGACTATATCCTTAAGCTGATTTTTGAGAAAAACAAGCACGCCAAAGACAAGGGGGATCTGATTGAAGAAGCCCGTCGCATCATCCGTGCCAGCCTTGGACACCGGGCAAAGGAAGGTCTGCTTATTGAGTTCATCAACGCAACCGATCTGGGGCAAATGGACGATAAAGCTAGTGTGATTGATGCATTCTTTACCTTTGCAAGGGCAGAGCAGCAACGCGAAGTTGAAGATCTCATCAATTCCGAAGACCTTAAGCCAAAAGAGGCCAAGCGCTATATATCGGCGTCGATCAAACGCAACTTTGCCAGCGAAAACGGAGATGATCTAAACGATATCCTGCCCAAGATGAGTCCGCTGAACTCTCAGTTCCGCACGAAGAAGCAAAGTGTTTTCCAGAAAATATCTGCCTTGGTCGAGAGGTTTAAAGACGTTGGTGGGAAAATCTAGCGTTCGAACAGTTGAGTCACTCGAACCGACTGACACACATTGTTTGAGGTTAAGCTGGTTCATGCGGAATTTATGGCGATTCAGCCACAGTTCCCTCGAAGGCAATTTTGTGTTTTCGCCACCAAAGTCGCCACCAATTTCCAGCGCTCGACTTTTTGCAATCATGTAAGTCATTGATTTTATTGGAGGCGAGTACCGGAATCGAACCGGTGTACACGGATTTGCAATCCGCTGCGTCACCACTCCGCCAACTCGCCTTTAGTGACCGTTGTATGGCGGGTGGTGTCCTGCCACACGGTCTGGGGACCTTCTATTAATGTTCCGTTTTGTTCGCAAGAGGCAAAACGACAATTACTCCGGAAAATCGCCTTTCAAAAAATCACGCATTTTGGGGTCTTCTGCTTCGGTATCGCGTCGTACTGGTCAGGCCAGTTCCCTGCTGAGCAACCCCACCTAATTTGACTGGTCCCTTTGTAAAACTGGCAGGGCAGATCAGGTGGTTTTTCCAAGAAGCCAAGCACTTACGACGAAACAGAACCACGTATTTCGGTGCCAAGTCGAGCGCCCCCTCCCCCTCTTCGAAAGCAGATTATGTGCAAATCAGGATCAGGCGAGGTGCGAAGTCGCTCTCTGTAGGCTATATCTGCAGATTGAAGGAAGAGCCATGGCACCACTGCCACGGCTTTGTGAGGAGGCAGATCGTATTTGGGCTAAGGGTTTTCAACAAGTTATAACGCTTCGGCACCTGCGTGCACTTGTTTCTCTCTCAGACCTGAAACTTCTAGCTCGGGTCTCCGAGGCGCTTGGGGTCACCCAGCCGGCTGTGTCGAAACAGATCGCAGAGCTGGAAAAAATCGTAGGCGTGCCCGTTGTTACGCGGGATCGCAACAGGCTGTACCTGACACCGATTGGGGTGCGGCTTGCAGAACACGCACGCCTCGCTCTGAGCCAGCTTGATCGTGCCGAATTTGATATCGAAGCCATGACAAGTGGGGTCACAGGATCTGTCTCCGTTGGCGTTGTCAGCTCGGTGGCCCCAACCCTGTTGCCTGGCACGATTGCCTTATTCAAACGCAGCACACCTCAGGCAAACGTATCCGTCTCCGAAGGCCATTTCGTCGAACTCTTACCACAGCCTGAGGCAGGGGCACTGGATCTATTGATTGCGCGGATCTGGCAGCCAAAAGAACTGGGCGGGATCGACCAGATGACACTGTTTTCGGAACCCGTCGTCGTGGCTGGGCACGACCATCCGCCGGCGCAAGAAGTTGCTGTGGCCTGGGCAGATGTTGTGAACTATCCTTGGATCCTGCCACACCCTAATTCAGTTGCTCGACGGGCTGTCGACGCGCTGTTTGCGACCAATGGACTGGCGCCACCCACCAATACAATAGCCTCTCTTTCGCAGGCGTTGAACCTTGAAATTCTGCAGGCGATGCCCGCGCTTGGCTTATTGCCGCTGCGGCTTGCACAGGCCCAGGCCAGGCGCGGAGCAATCGCGACGCTGCCACTAAGAGGCGGCTTCGCGAAGGGTTACCTGGCCCGTCAATCCGGCCTGACAGCCGATACACTCGGAATACCGATGGTTTGGATCTCCGTGGCCGTACCCCTCTCCATGATCATTATTCTGATCCACCTCTTTGCCCGTTGGGTGGGAGATCAGGTGACAGAAGACACCGCCTCCCAGCTCGACTGAGATTTCCAGATTTGTTCGTCCCTGCAAAGATCACGTCAGATTGCGCAAGACCGCCTTAGCGGTTTTGCGCCTTCCCCCCCTTCTTTCGGGACTGTAAGACGAAATCATGCACGTCATGAGGCGTCATGGGACGGGCTAGATAGAACCCCTGCACTTCATCGCAGCCCAGCGCCTTGACCACCTCATACTGCGCTTGGGTTTCGACCCCTTCTGCAATGGTTGCCTGTCCCAGCGCCTTAGCCATATTCGTCACAGCGCGCAGGATTTTCAGGCCAATATCACCCTCTGAGCTATCGAGGATCAATGAACGATCAAGTTTCATCGATGTATAGGGCAACCGGGACAGCTGTGACAGGTTGGAGTAACCCGTGCCAAAGTCGTCGATTGCGATCCTGAAACCTGCGCCTCTCAGGCTGATCATTTGCTCCTGCGTCGTTTCAAAATCATCCATTGCTATGGTCTCAGTTATCTCGATTTCAACAAGACTGGCGTCAACCCCATGGCGTCTCAGAACTGAGGTCAGCCGCGATACAAGATCCGGCGCCGCAAACTCGGCTGGGGAAACATTGACAGAAACACTCAACTCGAGCCCCTGGTCTTGCCATCTACGGCACTGCTGAACCGCTTTTTCGAACACGACCGCCCCGAGAATTGGGATCATCCCGGCCTGTTCTGCAATTGGCACAAAAACCGCCGGCGAAATATCCCCGCGCTCGGGGTGCGACCATCTTGCCAGCGCCTCGACGGCAACACAGTGCATGTCCGTTGTGGCAAATCTGGGCTGGTAGGCCAGAACGATCTCGTCGTTCTCCAGGGCGCGCCTGAGGTCTCTTTCTACATCACGACGGTCCTGCCATTTGGCCCGCAAAACCGGGCTAGTGGCGACCAAACGATTGCGGCCATTGCGCTTTGCCTCGTACATGGCGAGATCCGCCATATTCAACAGCTCTTCCGGGGTAACAGCATCTTCAGGATAATTGGCCAAACCAATACTGGCGCCAATGTGGACTGTCGCTTCGCTGATCTGAAAGGGTTCCGCCAGGCCTTCGAGGATGTTTGAAGCAAGCGCCTCTGGGTCCCCCGTTTCCGGCGGCAGCAGAACCACAAACTCATCACCGGAAACACGGGCTAAAACGATGTCATTGGGCACCTCGTCACATAGCTCTCCCGTCGGGGACATGCAGGTTTCCAACTCTTCCAATGACCGGCCCAGCGCAGAAGCGATGCGTTGGCTTACACCACGCAACAGATCATCCCCTGCTTCGTGACCATGAAGATCATTCACACGCTTGAAACCGTCCAGATCAATGAAGAGAACGGTTGAGGCATCGACAAGAGGCGCTTGGGTCAAGCGGCTCAACAGATGGAAAATCACCGCCCGGTTTGGAAGGCCTGTGACCCCATCCGCATAGGCCAGAACATTCATTCGCAAAATGTTGCTGTTGAGCCGCCCCACCATCTTGCGGAAACTGTCAGCCAGACCGCCGACCTCGCAGGCACAATCAACGTCAACGGCGGCATTGAAGTCGCCGGAAACAAGTGCCTCTGTACTGCGCCGCAAGGCCAAGATCTGCCCTGTCAACTTATGCGCTGCAAGAACTGTAACCAATCCTGGAAGCAGTACCGCAGCAGCAATGGCCAGCCCAAGCCAGCCATTGCTTAGCTCCGCTCGAACCGCCTGCAGAAGACCCGCAATCGCCAGCCCCCCCATCACTACGGCCATCAGCCCAAATCGCACCGGGATGCTGTTCAGCCCTCGTTCTTTGGCAAACACCAGCACACACTCCATAAAACATTCGTCAAGTTTCTACGCTGCCGGCAGTTAAAAATCGTTTCATCGATTTTATTAATTCCTTACAATTGGCCGTAAATTCCGTAAAAGAGCATTCCGCACGAGCAGAAACCGCGCGCCGCCAACAGCAAAGGTCCGGCGTGTTCTGCGCGCTACGTCAAGGGGCCAAACCTCACCGAGGGAGGTCAGGCTTGCTCAGATCCCATCACAGGCGATGTGCAGCAATCTGTATTTTATCCGCGCAGCGAACTGATTACGCCCCTGCTATGTGCTATCTCGCCATAAGGTACTCGGCCACGGCCTGATAGGCGGGCAACGAGGTCGGATCGATGAAGCCGTTTTGCGCCTGCGGGAAGGAGGCCAAACGCACAAGCACCATCTCAGCCGTGGGATCGACATAGATCGTCTGGCCGTGCACCCCTCTTGCGGCATAGGCCCCGTGGTCATTGTGGAAGACCCACCACTGGCTGGTGTAGCTGCCCGCACCAAAAGTGGGGAAGCCCTCGCCGAACTTTGAGCGATCGCCTCCTGCACGGATTTTTTCTACTACTTTGGCCGGGAACAGGCGCTGCCCATTCAGCCTGCCCTCGTTCAGCATCAGCTGTCCCAGACGGCCCAGGTCACGCAGCCCCGCAGTAATGCCGCCACCTGCGAAAGGCACCCCCTTGCCGTCGACGGTCTGATAAGCATCCTGTTCCACCCCCATCCGGCGCCACAGGCGATCAGAGGCAAGTTCGGTGACCGATTTCCCCGACACCCGGCTGATGATCCAACCCAACATATCGGAGTTGATGGTCTTATAGTGGAACTCCGTGCCGTGTTTGCCCTCGCCCTCCACCTGTTGCAGGTATTCCCAATAGCCGTTTGGTCCCTCGTAATCCGCAGGTTTGGGCAATGGACTGGCGGCAGCGGAATAGAGCCAGATATCGGCGTTAGGATCGGCGTAATCCTCGGAGTATTTCACCCCCGTGGTCATATCCATGACCTGCCGCACGGTGGCCGACGCAAAGGCGCTATCGCCGATCTCAGGCACCACCTCACGCACCAGTGCCCCATCGTCAAGCAGACCTTCCGCCACCATGATCTCAGCCAAGAGCCCGGTAAAGGATTTGGTCATCGACATAATGGCGTGTTTGCCGTCTTCCTCAAGGCAGCCGAAATAGCGCTCATAGACGACCTCGCCCCTGTGCATGATCAACATGCCGTCGGTGTAATTGGCGTAGAGCGACTGCTCCCAAGTCATCTGTGCTTCGCTGCTTTGCGGAGTGAAGGTGAGCGCGTCGATCTGCGACCTAAACTCGGCGAAGTCGGACGGAGACGGGTAGCTCAGTGGCACAGGCGCTCCGATACCGCGGCTGATCTCTTCAGTCGGGAGGAATTCACGCAAGTGGCAGACAGACCAGCGCAGCCGGGGAAAGCTGAAATAGTGGCTGTCAGGCTGCGTGATAATCTTGTCAGGCGGCGGCGGGAAACCCTGCATCCAGCCCATGACATTGGGGTCTGACTCCTGCGCCGAAAGCGGCACGGTTTGCGCCTGTGCGCCCATTGCCAGGCCCAGCGCAATCACGCCCCCCATTGTCCCCGAGAAGAGCTTAGAAGTTAACAACGACATTGATGAATCCCCCTGTCCACGGATCAGCGTTTGCGCCGATGACCCTGTCTATCCCCGTACCCGGGAAGGAAACCGAAACCCCGGCCGAGAGATAGGTATTGCGATTTATGATATGGCTGTATTCGAGAAACAAATCATCAGAGAGATGGCTGTCCGTAACACCGGACACAACGTTGCCATTCACGTTCACCCGCGTCGCCTGCCCAAACTGGACGGGGCTGTTTAACTCATTTGCTCGGATATGGGCATATCGAAGCGTCCAGGTATCCTGTGGCCTTGGCTGGACACGCAGCGCCAGGGTCAGCGCGTTCACGTTCGAATTGATGAAGGTCGATGCGGATTTCGATCCTGTGGCCCAGGCACTGGGGCTTCCCTGATAGTACAGCGGATCGAACCGTTCGAGCTTGGTGGTATTGGGGTCGTCCCCGGAAAAGCTCTGATAGCCTAGGGTGAGGTTGGGCGACCAGGGCAACTGCACAAAATCATATCCAGCTGTTATCCGTCCAGCCCAGGCCTCCATGTCGATCCTTTTGTTCCATTGATAAGCGACTTCCCCAGAAAAGGTCCAATTCTTCAAGCCAGCCGTCAGGGGATTGTTTTTGCCGTAGAGGCCGAGCGTACGCGTCCCCTCCCGCGCCCCCGGCGTTACCGTTGGCGGACCAATTCCACCTGGTGCAGCCTGGGGGTAAGGCGAGTCGGACTGCAACACCTCAACATATGTCGCGCCCAGATAGCCTCCCGCCGGATCGTCATAGCGTAGATCCATGCCCGCCAGCTCGTTGTTGCCATCCGTCGATGGCAATTCGTTGGGATCAAGAAAGAAGGCGGTCCCGCTAAAACCCCCAAGGGAGAGTTCTCCGATAGCGGCACGTTCCCAGGCCTTGCGCGGACCGAGCTTCAACGCCCCCCGTTCGAACCCGCTGGTTGCGCCATTTGAAATCAGCATACCCGTGCCGAGGGTCAATTCTCGCGCGCCAAGAGACAGATCATAGCTACCCTTGGACCTAAAATCGCCACGGATGGCAAGATAGGCCTCTTCCAGTGTCGTTGCCCCCGTGTCGCCCGTATCAAAGGCGTCGGTCCCCCAGCTATACGAAGAAACCGCTGAGAGCTTACCATAGACAACCGCGCCAGCGTCGAGCTGGTACTCAAAACTGACTCCAGGCTTAATGTAGCCTTCTAGCCAGCTTGTGTCGGGATCGAAACCGCTGCCAGGAGCGGTTGTCACCGCGAGATCCCAGAACAGGTTGCCTTCTGCCACTGCGTTTAGGCCAACCTGTAGGTGTCCCCGTATAGTCAGCGCATCTTGTTGGCGGATCAGCATTGGATCGCGATCCTGGGCCGGTGCCAAATCTGGTACCAAGGTCACACCGCAGACAGAGGCGACGACAAGAGGTAACCTGCACGGAAATTCCATTGGCGCCTCCCATTCCAAAAGAATTCTCTCGCAGCGAGGGTAGCTGGAATGCCTCAAAAGGCCAGTATTCTTTTCTCTCCATTCTTGCTGCGTCCCAAAGACCAAAGCGCCACGCCCTGCGAAACCCGCAGCGCGAACTATACAGTTTGCAAACGCTAGCTGTGGTTCTTAGGGACTGGCCCTGTGTTGGCGCCACCAGGCAGGACTTTGAGCCACCATCACTCGCAGGGCGGTCGTCCTAGGCTGGCTCCGGGACCAGCAACGTGATCCGCGCCAGACCTTATCCCATGCCACCTGCGGCGCGAAGGGATGCGTAAACAAGCGGCATTGTTGCAAAACAAACGCCTCAATTTCAGAAAGATCCACAGTTGTCGCAAAAGTAGATGGCCTGAATCGGTGATAGACCTGCATGATCGCAAAAAGCGGGGAAGCAACGGTTAAGACCAACACCCTGACCAAGATATGTGAGTTTACGTTCCATGAAAGAGCACGCAGGTTCGATTGGCCCAAAACTATCGGGTTTTCTCAAGCAGATATACCCTGAGCTCGACGGTGACATTCTGTCCAGCATGGTCATCGAAGCCTTCTGGCCCGAAGGGACTGTCAGGCGCAAACGAGGGCGGGTTCCCGGCAATACCCTTTGGACGCAAAAAGACGCGCTACTGATCACCTATGGAAACTCAATCATCGACGGAGCCCATAAACCGTTGGATTTGCTTTCGGATTTTTTGGAAACCTATCTGGAGGGCACGCTCAATGCAGTGCATATATTGCCCTTCTTTCCCTATACTTCCGACGATGGGTTTGCCGTATCCGATTTTCGCGCGGTCAATCCGCAACTCGGGGATTGGCCAGACATCAACCGCATTGCCAGTGAATTCATGCTGATGTCGGATCTGGTTCTAAACCACGTGTCGAGCCAGGGAAGCTGGTTCAATGCCTATCGCCAGGGCCAAGCCCCTTACGACAAATTTTTCTTTGAGGCCTCGCCCGAGGATGATCTGCGTGACGTGGTGCGCCCCCGCACAACCCCGCTGTTGCAAGAGGTCGATACAAGCATGGGCCCGCGCCATGTCTGGTGCACCTTTAGCCATGACCAGATTGACCTGGATTTTCGCAATCCAGAAGTCTTGCTAGAATTTCTGCGCATCATCCGTCTGCATGTGGACAATGGAGTTCAAATCATTCGCCTCGATGCAGTCGCGTTTTTATGGAAAGAGGCCGGCACCCCATCTATCCATCTGCCGCAAACACATGCGGTGATCAAACTCATGCGGCTGCTATGTGATTTTGCCACGGAGAAGGTGATCCTGCTGACGGAAACCAATGTGCCAAAGGCCGAAAACCTAAGCTACTTTGGCAAGGGTGACGAAGCGCATGCGATCTACAACTTTCCCCTTCCGCCGCTCATTCTACACGCCATGATGTCTGGAAACGCAGAGTTCTTGCGGCGCTGGCAGCGTGCCATGCCCCCTGCCCCTATGGGATGTGCCTATTTGAACTTCACCGCGAGCCATGATGGCATTGGCATGCGCCCCGCAGAAGGGTTGTTGCCAGAACACGAAAAGCAACGGGTGATTGATACGGTCACAGATCTGGGCGGTTTGGTGTCCATGCGCACACTGCCCGATGGCAGCGAAAGCCCCTATGAGTTGAATACGACTTTCTACGACGCGATGTCTCGGACCTTCAAAGGGACCGATAGCTATCATCATGCGCGCTTCATCTGCTCGCAGACGATCGTCATGTCGCTGGAAGGCATACCGGCGTTCTACATTCACGCAATGCTTGCCACGCCAAACGATCATGATGGCGTCGAATACCGCGGCATGAACCGCGCAATCAACCGCCACCGTTGGGATTACCCGGTTTTGCGCGACCGTCTGGCTGACCCCAGCACAGACCAGGCCCGCGTCATGTCCGACCTGTCTATGCGCTTGCAAATCCGCAAGAAACAGGCAGCCTTTCACCCCAACGCGACGCAGTTCACGGTCAATATGGGGGATGACCGTATATTTGGTATCTGGCGCCAAAGCCTCGATCGTGGCCAGTCGATTTTTGCTTTGCACAATGTCTCGGACGCCGCCGTTAAGGTCTCAGCAGCAGATCTCAATCTGATTGAGGATCAGGTTTGGACCGACCTCCTGAGCGATACCGTCATTGACACCACCGCCCCTGAGATCACTGTCGCCCCCTATCAGTGCCTGTGGATCACCAACCGCAACTAGACATACTCCGCCTCATCCGCAGCAGCTGCAGCGTGGAGTTTAGACAGGAAGTCTGGGTCAGCAGAATGGACCCGGTTCCAGGTGGGAATGAAGGGGGTTTCGTGTGGGTTGTCCAAAAAGAACTGCCCCGCGCGCATAATGTTCTCGGCAAACAGCTCGATTGCGCGCTCTTCTTTGTGACGATCAATGCTAAGGCCATTCATCTTCGCATCGCTGTAATAGGCTTCGAGCACGTCCAAAGCGCTGCGATAATAGGTTGCTTTGAGGGTGCGAAACACATTGGGGGTGAACACGGTACCGTCTGCAGCAAGTTTGCGGAAAATTGCCTTGCAAATATCCGTGGACATCCGATTGAGCCCTGAGTTGGCATCCTCTTCCCCCATGTCCTGATGCTTGTGATCATATTGATCAGCGATCTCCACTTGGCAGACTGCTTGCGATGCCAGGTTGCGCCAGGCTTCGGACAGAATGCCGATCTCCAGCCCCCAGTCTGATGGAATGCGCAGGTCCGGCAGGATCGAGGTCCGCATGGCAAACTCACCGGACAAGGGGTAGCGGAAACTGCGCAGATAGTCGATGTAATCGCGGTCTCCAACCACCTTTTTAAGCGCAATTAGCAGCGGGCTCACCAAGAGCCGGGACACACGACCATTCAGGCGATCTTGTCCAACACGGGCGTAGTAACCTTTTGCAAGCTGATAGGGAAAACTCACGTTCGCAACCGGATACACCAGACGCGCCAGCAGTTCGTTTGTATAGGTCAGGATATCACAGTCATGAATGGCCATGACTGCGCTGTCTTGGCATGAAATCAGATAGCCCATCGCGGTCCAGACATTTTTGCCCTTCCCCGGCTCAGAGGGAGCCAATCCCATTTCAACAAGCTTGCTGCCCAACTCAAGCATTCTGGGGCTGTCGTTCCAAATCACGATATGGTTCTGGTTCAACCCTTTAAAGAACGCCTTCGCGTGACGGTATTGAGCCTCATCAGCGCGGTCTAACCCGATGATGATACGATGCAGATAGGGAACCTTTGCCAGTTCGTCCAAAATTTTTGGCATCGCGTCTGTTTCCAGTTCAGAATACAGACAGGGCAAAACAAGAGAAATATTGCGGTTCGCTGCAAAGCTTTCCAACTCATAGGTCAGTTCGTCAACCGAGCGTGTTCGCAGATTGTGAAGGGTTGTGATGTTTCCGTTTTGATGGAAGTCCGCCATAGTTTTTCACCCTCTATCACAAGTTTAATCGCGTCAGCTGCGCCAGGATTGCAGCGTTCCACCCCTCGGGGCCGGACAGTGTCGTGCGTATGATCCTGCCTGCACTTTCACCCTTCAACTCAGGTAACGGCGCACGATGTGGATTAGCAATAATGATACCAAGATCAGCTTTCTCCAGCATTTCGACATCGTTGGGCGCATCGCCCAGGGCAATGGTATGGCGGGGCGCATAGTTGCGCATGAGATCTGCCATTTGATCCGCCTTGGTTGCCCCCAATGAGAGGGTCATAAACCGGCCACCATCGCGGGCAAAAATGCGCAGTTTTGCCAATTCTGCAAGGAAATCTTCTTTTTCCTCCAGCGTTCCTGACCAGATCACCGGCTCTGAGAAGGCGCGCTGCTTGGCAAGGCGCGCATCAGAGTGTGAGAGCCCGGTCGCCTCAGAGACCTGCGCCTCATTCATATCCCCAAACCCCAAGAACCGCGCCCTGAGTGGTGCTGAAATATTAGACAAACCGGCGCGCAATTGGGCATAATCGGAACAATCGGAGGGAGCTTCTGCATAGGCTTCAAGCAGACCGGCACCATTTTCAAGAATCGCGGGCCAGTGCTGCAAGCCCATTTCGGCGCGCAGGCTTGCTATCTCAGCCCCGGTTTTGCTGCTTGCCATCACAACTCCCGCACCGATATCTGCAAGGCGCCTGAGGGCCGGAGCTGCCTGCTTCCATTGGTAATCACTATGGGACAGCAGTGTCCCATCAAGATCGGTAAATACGAGCAAAGGCATTTTGAATGTCATAGAGGTAATTTAGCGAGCAATCGAAGAAAGGTTCAACAGTGAGCGAGCCCGGCGAAAACCTCGTTAGCCAACTGTGATCGGATGTCAGCTGCCTCGATCAACCGAAGTGTCGGCAGTGAACCCCATGGGATTTCCGGCCCGCCTGCTGCTTCCTCTGGTTCAAAACCCACCACAGGGAGGGCTTCAATGACACAAAAGTGCCGCAGGTTCTTGTGCGAAGCACTCCTTGCCAGCCTCGCAGAACCGTGTTTAGTCCTGCGGTAACTTTGATGGTTTAATTTGCGCCGTGACAACGGGGCTGCCCCAGCGCAGTCTTAAAATTATTCACAAACGAGAGCAGTCAAAACATCAAACGGCTTGGTGGGCATATTGCATATCGGCCCCACGAAGTATACAATCGCATACAACCAGCTTGTTCCGACTCGCCAGACCTTTCTGACACCCGTCGTTCAAGCTCACGTGCAACACTCTATCGGCGGGAAAACCATGACCTTGTACACTGACTACCTAGCAGAGATTGAAACGCGCAAAGAACAGGGCCTGCACCCCAAGCCCATCGACGGGGCTGACCTGGTTGCAGAGCTCATCGCGCAGATCAAGGATGTAGGCAACGCAAACCGCGAGGCCTCGCTCGACTTCTTCATTTATAACACCATCCCCGGCACCACCAGCGCCGCAGGGGTCAAGGCGCAGTTCCTGAAAGAGATCATTCTGGGTCAGGAAGAGGTTGCGGAAATCACCCCGACCTTTGCCTTTGAACTGCTGTCTCACATGAAGGGCGGCCCCTCGGTTGAGGTTCTGCTCGATCTGGCACTTGGTGACGACGCAGCGATTGCAGCCCAGGCAGCTGAAGTCCTAAAAACTCAGGTCTTCCTCTATGAGGCCGATACCGACCGTCTGGCCGCTGCCCTGGCTGCAGGCAATGCCGTGGCCAAGGACATCCTTGAGAGCTACGCAAAGGCTGAATTCTTCACCAAGCTTCCCGAGGTGGAAGAAGAAATCAAGGTTGTGACCTATATCGCCGGTGTGGGCGATATTTCGACCGACCTGCTGAGCCCTGGTGCAGAAGCGCATTCGCGCGCGGACCGCGAGCTGCACGGCAAATGCATGATGACCCCCGAAGCCCAGGCAGAAATTCAGGAGTTGCAAAAACAGCACCCCGATGCACGCGTGATGCTGATTGCCGAAAAAGGCACCATGGGTGTTGGCTCCAGCCGGATGTCCGGCGTCAACAACGTGGCGCTCTGGACTGGTAAAAAGGCCTCTCCCTATGTGCCCTTCATCAACATCGCCCCTGTTGTGGCTGGGACCAATGGCATTTCGCCCATCTTCTTGACCACCGTAGGCGTGACCGGCGGCATCGGCATTGATCTGGACAACTGGGTCAAGAAGCTGGACGCGGATGGCAACGTGGTTGAGGACGAAGAGGGCGAAGCCGTTCTGGAAGAAGCCTATTCGGTCGCCACTGGCACCGTGCTGACCATCAATTCCAAAACCAAGACGCTGCATGATGCGACAGGCAAAGAGCTGAAAAGCGTCGCAGCGGCCTTCACTCCGCAGAAAATTGAATTCATGAAGGCAGGCGGCTCCTACGCCGTGGTCTTCGGCAAGAAGCTGCAGACATTTGCCGCCGAAGCCCTGGGACAGGAGCTGAAATCGGCCTACGCCCCTTCCAAGGAGATCACCGCCGAGGGCCAGGGCCTGACCGCCGTTGAAAAAATCTTTAACCGCAATGCCCTGGGCACCACCCCTGGCGCCACCCTGCACGCTGGGTCTGATGTCCGCGTCAAGGTTAACGTGGTTGGCTCGCAGGATACCACTGGCCCCATGACGGCGCAGGAATTGGAAGCCATGGCGGCGACCGTGATTTCACCTTCAGTGGACGTTGGCTATCAGTCCGGCTGCCATACTGCATCTGTGTGGGATAAAAAGGCGCAGGCCAATATTCCCAAGCTGATGAAATTCATGAATGATTTCGGCCTGATCACAGCGCGTGACCCCAAGGACGAATATCACGCGATGACCGACGTGATCCATAAGGTGCTGAACGACATCACCGTGGATGACTGGGACGTCATCATCGGTGGCGACAGCCACACCCGCATGTCCAAGGGCGTGGCCTTTGGCGCCGACTCCGGTACCGTTGCTTTGGCGCTGGCCACCGGTGAGGCCTCGATGCCGATCCCGGAGAGCGTTAAGGTGACCTTTAAGGGCAAGATGGCCGAGCATCTCGACTTCCGGGATGTGGTCCATGCTACCCAGGCACAGATGCTGGATCAACATGACGAGAACGTCTTCCAAGGGCGTATCATCGAAGTCCACATCGGCACCCTGTTGGCAGACCAGGCCTTTACCTTCACCGACTGGACAGCCGAGATGAAGGCCAAGGCCTCGATCTGTATCTCTAATGATGAAACCCTGATTGGTTCTTTGGAGCTGGCCAAGGGTCGCATCCAGATCATGATCGACAAGGGCATGGACAATGCAGCTAAGCTCTTGCAGGGTCTCATCGAAAAGGCAGATGCACGTATCGCTGATATCAAATCAGGTGCGAAGCCGGCCCTGACCCCAGACGACAACGCCAAATATTTTGCAGAGGTTGTCGTTGATCTTGGGGCCATTGATGAGCCGATGATCGCTGACCCGGATGTGAACAACGATGATGTCTCCAAGCGCTATACCCACGACACCATCCGCCCCATCACCTACTACGGTGGTGACAAGCATGTTGATTTGGGCTTTGTTGGCTCCTGCATGGTGCACAAGGGCGACATGAAGATCGTGGCGCAGATGCTCAAGAACCTTGAAAAGGCGATGGGCAAGGTGGAGTTCAACGCGCCGCTGGTGGTCGCTGCCCCAACCTATAACATCATCGACGAACTGAAGGAGGAAGGCGACTGGGAGATCCTGCAGCGCTATTCCGGCTTCACCTTTGACGATATGTTCCCCAAAACCCAGGCCCGGACCGAGTATGAGAACATTCTCTATCTAGAACGCCCCGGCTGCAACCTCTGCATGGGTAACCAGGAAAAGGCCGCAAAAGGCGATACCGTTCTGGCGACCTCGACCCGTCTGTTTCAAGGCCGCGTCGTGGGTGACACCGCTGAGAAGAAGGGTGAATCGCTGCTGGCCTCGACCCCAGTTGTTGTGCTCTCCGCCATTCTGGGCCGCACGCCCACGATGGAGGAATACAAAACCGCAGTAGAAGGCATCGACCTCACCAAGTTTGCCCCCCCTCTGACGGTTCCAGCAGGGACCAAATCAGCACATTTCTAAGAGCTGAAAAAGCAATCCAATACTTGGCAGGGGCGTGATGGCAACATTGCGCCCCTTGCCTATTTCATGTGCTGTTCTGTTTCGCTCAGCCCCGTGTTTCTCCGGGTGAGGCTTCTCACCGGTTTTTGACGTCTCGAGGCCTCAGGCCGGAGCTAAGTCGCCGCCAGACCCACCCAAATAGGCGATCAGACGCCGGTTAGACACGGCCATAGCTGCAGGACAGGTTCAGGTGGGCCTGTCACGGAGATTGGCAGTGGCTTTGTCCAGCGCGGCCAACAAATCGGCCCGGCGAACCGGCTTCATCAGGCGGATATCCTCTGGTCGCAGACCATTGCCATGTACGGTCGCCTCGCTGGCATAGCCCGACATAAAAATAACCGGTAGATCCGTCCACCTAAGGCGCAGTTCCTTGGCAAGGGTCGTGCCCTGCAACTTTCCTGGCATAACGATATCTGTCAGCAACAGATCATAAGTGGGATCTGCAACGAAGGTGGCAAAGGCCTCATCTCCCGAGGCCGTGGCGGTCACCAAGTAGCCTGCCCGTTCCAAGATGGTCACAAGGGTGTCGCGCACACCTTCTTCATCCTCAGCCAGCAAAAGTCGACGACCCGCCGTCGCCTCGGCAACCTTAATGGATTGCACCTTTGTCGGTGTGTCTGGCTGATCCTTAGCAGCAGGGAAATACAGTTTGAACGTCGTGCCCTCGCCAATTTCGGAATAGACCTGCACGGTGCCACCGGATTGACGCATAAATCCGAGCGTCATCGACAAGCCGAGCCCCGATCCAACGCCTGGAGGTTTGGTGGTAAAAAAAGGTTCAAAAATCGAAGCCAGCAGTTCTTTCTCAATTCCAGGACCGGTGTCACTGATCGCCAGCATGACATAGCGCCCAGGAGCAAGCTCTTCCTCTCGACTGTCAATGTAGTCGTCGTCGATCCGCACATTGGCGGTCTCAATCGTCAGGTTTCCTTTGCCATTCATCGCATCACGGGCATTGAGGGTCAGGTTAAGCAACGCGCTTTCCAGAGAGGTCCGGTCAGCATCAATCGCCCAAAGTCCGGCAAGAAGGGAGGTCTCGACCTGTACGCTTTCTGGCAAAGCGCGACCCATCCAATTCTTGGCCTCCCGCACCACATCATTGAGGTTGAGTTTTACCGGTTCAAGTGGCGCCTTGCGCGCGAAGGCAAGCATGTTCTTGGTCAGATCGGCCCCGCGCAACGCCGCAGCAATGGCCGCATCAATCAGCTGAACTTGTTTTGCTGGCTCTTCATCGTCACGCAACAGTTCCAGATTGCCCAGCACAACCGCCAGCAGGTTGTTGAAATCATGGGCCACACCACCGGTCAGCTGGCCAATGCTCTCGAACTTTTGTGCCCGGCGGGCGATCTCGCGTTCTTGCTGCATCTGGTTTTGCACTTCAACCTGTCCGGTCGCATCCAGCTGCACCGCTCTCAACAATACCTCGCCATCTGTCCCCTTGGAAAAGCTGCAATGGAAATCCAACCAGCGGTTTGATCCATCTCGCGAAGTAATCCGGTAACGATGCGAAAAGGGTTTGCCCTCTGCACCCTTTGTTTCAATCAGCCCCATGAAATGGTCGATGTCCTCGGGATCATGCATTTCGAACAAGATCTCAGGCCTGTCATAAATTTCGTGGTCCGAAACCCCCCAGATCTCTTTGCATTTTGGGCTGACATACAAAGGCTTCGGGCGCTTGATATCCGTCATGTCAATTTCCATGATCACGCCCGGAATTTCTTCAGCAATCATCGCCAAACGCTCTTGCGAGGCCCTGTTTTGCCTCTCTGCTTCGCGAATGTCAGTAAGGTCCATATGCACGCCAGTTACACGGGTTGGAACCTCGCCATTCTTTGAATCCGAGACCCAGGCGGCGCGAATAAAGCACACCGATCCATCCGGTCTGAGCGCCCGAAACTCGCCCCGACCAAACCGTTGCTCACCTCTCCAAACCCGGTCCACCTCGGACAATATCTCAGGTTGGTCTTCGGGCAGGACAAGTTTATCCCACCCAGAGACTGGAATGAAACCATGTTTGCCCCCCTCTTCAGAGGCACCAGTGTTATCAAGCCCATAGATTGCGAGCATGCCTTCATCAAAGAATGGCCTAGGATCGCCCTTCTCCCGTCTGAACCGCCCCATTCCCGACATCCCCATTGCCAGTTCAAAGCTTTCAGACAATTCATTTGCACCGTTTACTTTATCTGCAAGGCGCGCAGCAAAATTGAGAATTTTCCATGTGACAACAATGGAGAGCGTCCCATTACCACCGAAAATCAAAGTCATCTTTACGGCCTGGAACAACGAGGACGACGTGGGAGAGACATATAGATTGTTCAACAGTGGCGGGATGAACAACAGGCAATAGCCAATCCAAATCGTGAGCAAGGCCCGGCGCGAAATCTGCGGCCAAGCCCGTCCCCCCTTCAGATAACTCGTTGCCAGACCAAGGGACGGAATCGCGAGCAACATATAAAGGGTCACAGCAGGCATTGGATCGCTACTCAGGACCCGGAACATAACCGCACAAAGCCCGGCAATAAAAGCTCCGACCGGTCCTCCAAGGTAGCCTGCCAACAACAACGGTCCGGTCACAGCATTCATCG
This sequence comes from Roseobacter sp. MED193, assembly GCF_000152965.1. Lineage (GTDB taxonomy): Bacteria > Pseudomonadota > Alphaproteobacteria > Rhodobacterales > Rhodobacteraceae > Pseudophaeobacter. The sequence continues at coordinate 767,126 of NZ_CH902583.1, forward strand.
AAATCCGTTGTGGCCCGACCTCTATCGAAATCATGCTCAACGAGATCACGGTCACCCCGAGGCACAGGCCGATCAGAGCTTTCTGTCGTTGCTCCTTGCCGTTGAGATAATCGTTGGTCAGCGCGACGTAGACCAGAACACCCGCCAGAGAAAGGGAAATTAGGCTTTGCAGAATAAAGGCAAACATTTGGCATCCACTTTGGCGGGCAGCAGCCCAATTACAGGAAGAGTAGAGCACCCAATACAGACCTACTGTCAACGTTTTGCTCAATTTGGGTTCGCACAAAGGCCCTTGGAGAATTCTAAGCTCCTCCCACAAAAAAAACTAAATTCAAAAAGCTAAATGCTCTTAATGGACACTGGGGTTGGCGCGCCTTGGCCAGGCTCCGGCTTCGCCTTTCGTGAACCACTGGTCGTTCTGGGGGCCGTCCTTTTCGAAAGAAAAGATTTCAACGCACTCTCCCAAGGGTAACCTATTAAAATTTTGGCGGAAGTTGCGCGATCAAAGGCAGCCGCTCAATGACCAGCGCAGGCGTTTATTGCCCAATCCAAACATATGGAAAGCGGGCCAAACCTCAGGTTACTTGTGTACCCCTTTAGAGTCTGGGATGCGCTTTACCCCCTCGGGTTACTGCCTGCGTTTGCGCAGAATGTCCGATCTTAGGCCTGTTGTCCGCTCTAGTACTTTTAGAATGTTATGACATAACATTTCATGCTACCTATCGCCGAATCTTGTGCTCATTTTCGGAGATAAAAAATGTTCAGATCCCTAAGCCTCGCCGCAGCCATTGCGCTCGCAGCTGCTGCGAGTCCCGTTTTAGCGGAGACCAGATCAAGCGTTACAATCGCCTCCCCATGGGAAGTGGCGAGCTATGACCCTGCTGTAGCGGGTTTCACCATCCAAAAACTGCAGATCATGGAAAACCTGGTTGATGCGGATGCAACCGGGGCGCTGCGCCCGGGCCTGGCCACGCAATGGGCCGCATCCGAGGATGGGCTGACATGGGAGTTCACCCTGCGCCAAGGTGTGCGCTTTCACGATGGATCCGCCTTTGATGCCGATGCGGCGGTTCTTGCTCTGACCCGTGCCTGGGGGCAGCCCGGCGTTCTGCAAAAGGCGCCGATCACCCAAATCACCGCAAAAGAGGGCAAAGTGGTAGTGACGCTTGACGCCCCCTTCACCGCCCTGCCCGCATTTTTGGCCCATGCAACCACAATCATACCCGCGCCTGCTGCATTCGACGCAGAAGGTAAGCCAGTGGCGTTGATTGGCACCGGAGCATTTGCAGTGTCTGCCTTCACCCCCCCGCAAAGTATCTCGCTGATGCGCAATGACGCCTATTGGGGTGAAAAAGCCAAGCTGGAAACCGCTACCTATTTGGCGGCGGGACGTGCCGAAACCCGGGCTTTGCTCGCTGAAAGCGGCGATGCTGATATCGTCTTTACCCTTGACGCCGCCGGATACTCGCATTTGAGCCACGTCGAGACCGTTGAGACCTCTGCAGTTCCGATCCCGCGGGTTGTCGCCCTCAAGGTCAATGCCGCTCACCCATTTTTCAACGACCCAAAGGCGCGTCAAGCCCTAAGCCTTGCCATTCCGCGGGATGGGATCGCACGCGCGATCACCCGGTTCCCAGAGGCCGCAGCGGATCAGCTTTTCCCGCCCGCACTAAACCGGTGGCATTCCGCAAAAATCGAACCTCTTCAGACAGACATTGAAGCTGCCAAGGCCCTGCTGGCGGACCTAGGCTGGGTGCCCGGTGACGACGGAGTTCTGACCCGCGATGGTGAACGCTTTGCCATCACCCTGCGGACCTTCCCCGATCGCCCAGAATTGCCGCTGATCGCTGCAGCCCTACAGGATCAATGGCGTGACATCGGCATCGAGCTGGAAGTCAGCGTAGCAAGCTATTCTGAAATTCCCGCAGGCCACCAAGATGGCTCGCTACATGTGGCGCTTTACGCGCGGAACTATGGGCTGACGCCCGATCCGATTGGGTCTGTCCTGCAGGACTTTGGTCCGGGTGGCGGCGATTGGGGCGCCATGGGTTGGGAAAACCAAAAGGTCGTGGATGCCTTGAAGGTTATTGCATCCACCTCTGACCAGGAACTACGCCAGGCAAACATCGCCACCGTAGCAAACCTGCTGCAGCAGGAGCTGCCGGTGATCCCTGTGGTTTGGTATCAACATACTGTTTCGATTGATAAAAACCTTGAAGGTGTGGTTATTGACCCGCTGCAGCGTAGCTACGGCCTGAGCGAAATGTATTGGGCCAAAGACTAGAATGGCTCACTATTTTAAGTCAGTGCTTACAGTCCTCGCTGCGCGAGGGCTGCAAGCCATTATTGTATCGGTCATCGTCGGCATCGTCAGTTTTGCAATGATGCAGGCCTTGCCCGGTGATGCCGCCTTTCGCATTGCCGCTGGTCGCTATGGCTATGATATGATGGATGCCGCCGCCGCCGAAGCTGTTCGTCTGGAATTGGGTCTGGATGCGCCCTGGTTTGTGCAGCTTTGGGGATGGCTTGGCCAATTGGCCCAATTTGATTTGGGCAATTCACTGGTCTATGGCACGCCTGTTGTCGACGAAATCGCCACCCAACTTGGCTATTCGCTTTTGCTGGCAGGCGGCGCAGTGGCTGCCTCACTGATGATCGCCCTGCCAGTGGGGATCGCGACAGGGCTGAACCCAAACAGCCTTTTGGACCGGATCTGCATGGGGCTCTCCATATTCTTGCGCGCAGTGCCCGCATTTGCACTGGGGGTCGTCTTGGTTTTGATCTTTGCGGTGCAGCTCAAACTCTTTCCTGTTGCTGGGTTTCGCGGCATTGAAAACCTGATCTTACCCTCCTTTACCCTTGGAATTGGGCTCGCCGCAGTGTCCAACCGAGTGGTGCGCGATGCAGTTGTTGACGCCATGAATTCAGATTGGCAGCTGTTCGCACGCACCAAAGGTCTGAGTGCGCGTCTAACCCTGACACGCCACGTTTTGCGCAACGCCGCATTGCCGGTTGTGACCTATGTGGGTGTCCAGCTGGCCTATCTGATCGAGGGCGTTGTGATCGTTGAAACCGTTTTTGCTTGGCCCGGAATTGGCCACGCACTTGTCCACGCGATTTTTGGGCGCGACATCGCCATGGTACAGGGCACAGCCCTAACGCTGGGCTTGCTCTATGTGGCCTTGAACCTCTGCGTTGATCTGGCCTGCCGCGGCATCGACCCACGAGAAAGGGCTTTGTAATGCAACAGACAAACGCAATCCAGTCGCCCCATGCGCAGACAAGACTGCCAAAACAACCCATCGCAAAAGTGCTGGGGTTTGGGCTCGTAACTGGCTTGGCCATCGCGGCTATTGGCGGGCCAGATTTAATCGGAGTGGACCCCGCCAAGCAATCCCTGTTGGCCACGCTTAGCCCTCCAAGCCTCACACATCCGCTTGGCACAGATCATCTTGGTCGCGATATGGCTGCCCGGCTGTTGTCAGGAGCGCAGCTGTCTTTGTCGCTGGCCTTGTTGTCCGTCCTGACTGCTGGCTTGCCAGGCACTATCTTAGGCGTCACATCCGCCTGGTTTGGCGGTTGGACAGATCGTCTCCTAGGGGCTTTTGCCGACGCGGTTCTCGCGATGCCGGGCCTGCTGCTGGTGCTGATGCTTGCAGCGATCGCGCCAGGTTCATGGTGGGCGCTTTATGCCGGTATTTCGTTGACCCTTTGGGTCGAATACTTCCGCTATACCCGTCAACGGGCTCGGATCATTCTGGCAGACCCCTCGGTTGAGGCCTCTCGCCTGTTGGGCCTTGGTCCCTGGCTTTTGGTACGTCGTCACCTGATCCCTGAGATCGGGCCGGGCCTTTTGACCATTGCCGCCTTTGGCGCGGCCACTGCTGTAACTGCGGTTGCAGCACTGGGCTTTGTCAACGTCGGTGTTCGGCCCCCAACTGCCGAGTGGGGCGTTATGATGACCGAACTCCTGCCCTATTGGCGAGAGGCGCCGTTTTTGATCCTGCAGCCGGTTGCCTGCCTGGTCATTACCGTTCTTGCCCTACATCTATCCGTCGGAGGCCTGCGCCGCTCATGAATACTTCAATCCAAGTGAAAGCCCTTTCAGTCTTTGCGGGAAAAGAATGCCTTTTGGGACCCGTGAGCTTTCAAGTGGCCCCTGGAGGAACACTTGTTATCATGGGTGAAACCGGCGCAGGCAAAAGCCTTATTGCACAGGCTATTCTTGGCACCTTACCAGCAGCTTTGCGAGCAGAGGGAGACATCTATATCAACGGCAATCGCGTTGATCAGCTGCCCCAAGTCGAGCGCGCCAAGCTTTGGGGGCGTGACATTGCAACGCTGCCTCAGGAGCCCTGGCGCGCGCTAGATCCACTGATGCGATCCTTCGGGCAAGTCCAGGAAGCCCATCGCTTTGTGGCCAGGCGCTCCCCGGACGAAGCACATCAAGCCACCCAAAGCGCGTTTCAGACGCTGAGCCTGACCGGGGCCGAACAGCGCCTTCCTGGAGCGCTTTCGGGAGGCATGGCGCAACGGGTTGCCTTTGCCGCCGCCACCGCAGCAAAGGCACCGATCCTTCTGGCCGATGAACCAACAAAGGGACTTGACGCCGAACGCCATAGCAAAGTGATCGATCTATTGGCTGAGGTTCCCCAGGCAGGCGGCACTTTGCTAGCCATCACCCATGAAGCCACTGTTGCTCGTCGTCTTGGCGGTGTGATGCTGGTGCTGCGAGAGGGCACTTTGGTGGAGCAAGGGCCGACCGCCAAGGTCCTGAATGCCCCGACCGATAGCTACACCCAGTCATTGTTAGACGCCGACCCGCAGAATTGGCCTGTCAGTGCACCTGCTTCCCTGGGTGAAACGGTCCTAACGGTCAAAAATCTTGCTGTTGCCCGCGGCAATAGGAAATTGTTCCAAGAGTTTAACCTCGAGCTGCGCGAGGGTGAAAAACTTGCGCTCACAGGCCCCAGCGGGATCGGGAAGACCACGCTCCTGGATGCTTTGGCCGGGCTATTGAAACCGCAATCCGGTACAGTTCTGCGGGATCCTTCGCTGTCACGCCACGGGATCCAAAAGCTCTATCAGGACCCGCCCGCGGCCTTTCCAGACCGTATTTCCCTGTCGCGCACACTAAAAGACGTTGCAAGGCTGCACAGAACGGATTGGAACGAAGTCCTGCACCATCTGGAACAGCTTGGCATTTCCCCTGCTTTGCTGAATCGGCGACCAGACGAAGTATCCGGTGGGGAGCTGCAACGGATTTCCATTGCGCGCGCCTTAACCGTAAAGCCAAAGATACTTCTGGCCGACGAACCCACCTCGCGCCTTGACCCGATCACCCAACGTGAGACCCTGGCCATGCTCGCAGGCATCGCTGCAAAAACGCGGATCTCCATTGTTCTTGTGACCCATGATCAAAATATTGCCCAGAAATGGGCCGATAGAACGATCTCATTGGTGGCAGCGCCCGCGAGCACAGAGTGAACCGGAAACCTCTGCTCTCACCCCCCTCCGGCAGGCGCATAGCCTGTCGGGGGCAATTTGAAGCGCACTCAAACGCCCCCCCCACCCCTAACAGACCTGCGGCAGCGCTCTGGGCAAAGCTTTCCGCTGATACTTTATTGGTTTTGCCATCAATAGACCAAAGTGACCTTTGGTGATGCAAGTACCAGGGGCACAAAACGGAGACCTAGCGCCCTTGCCAATCCCAGGCTCAGCCGCGCAAATGCAAATCCGTTTCCTCGGGCGCGAACCATTCATGGTTTGCGGCGCGGATCCGATCTATCTGCTGGCGAATTCGGCTCAGGTGGTCACGAATTGCTTCGCTAGCGCCCTCTACATCACGCGCCCTTAATTTTCTCATGATTTCAACGTGGTCGTTCCAGGCATCACGCGAAGCAAAACTGAGCGACAGCATGCGCACCCGATCCATGTGCCCCTTGTTCTCGGCAATCAGATCCCAGAAGAACCCGACACCAGCACGGGTGCAGATCTCGTGATGGAAAAGATCATCGAGCCGGTGAAACTCCTGTTTATCCTCGGCCCTGACTGCAACGTCTTGCAGTTCGATCACATTTTCCAGCGCATCAAGGTCTTCTGAATTCAGGGTAAAGGCAGCTGTACGGACGGTCTCGACCTCAAGCGCTGTGCGGATCGCCCGTGCCCGCATGACCGCGTTTTCAGAAATCAGGGTGATCGTGGTGGCCCGCTGAGGGCGGATCAAAAGAAATCCCAGCTTCGCAAGACGAAAGAAGGCATCACGCACAGGTTGTCGCGACACCCCCAGAGCCTTCGCCAACTCCGCCTCAGATATCTTGCTCCCTGGCTCCAGCTCAAGCGAGAGGATCTGCCGCTGCAGCTGCGCAAAGACCTGCTCAGCTGCTGATGGACGCGAAGATGGCTCCTGACTGGCAAGCGGCTTGATCTCAAGCATGACAATTCTCCCTTGACTGAAACTGATATACTAGAATATTACTATAAGAGACAGGGCATTGTCCAGCAGATAAAGCCTTTAAAAAATTGGAAAAATAGAAAAATGCCTATCCTGGACGAGAATCGCCTCCTACCAACTGACCCCACCCTGCGCGGCCTGGCGCGAGAGCTCTATCAGAGCGTAAAAGACGCCCCTATCCTCTCCCCGCATGGCCACACGGACCCCCGCTGGTTTGCCGAAAACACGCCATTTCAAGATCCCGCACAGCTCTTTGTGACGCCCGATCACTATGTGTTTCGGATGCTGCACAGTCAGGGGACGCGCCTCGAAGATCTGGGTGTGCCGCGGGTGGATGGCGGTCCAACCGAGGTCGACGGTCGCAAGATCTGGCGGCGCTTTGCCGAGAACTACCACCTGTTTCGTGGCACACCGTCGCGGATCTGGCTCGATCATGCCTTTCAGGAGGTGTTCGCGCTGGATGTTCGGCTAAGCAAAGAGACCGCAGACCTATACTATGACCATATCGCCGATTGCCTGGCGCGCCCCGAGTATCGCCCGCGCGCGCTGTTTGAGACCTTCGGCATTGAAGTCATCGCCACCACCGAAAGCCCCCTGGATGATCTAAAGTGGCACCGGATGATACAGGACAGCGGCTGGAGCGGGCGAGTCATCACCGCCTATCGCCCGGATGCGGTCATTGACCCCGACTTCGAAGGCTTTGTGCAAAACGTCGAGACCTTCTGCGCCCTTGCGGGTGAAAGCGCCGCCAGCTTTGACGGATACCTCAATGCCCATCGCAATCGCCGCGCCTATTTCAAACAGTTCGGCGCCACCTCGACCGACCACGGTCACCCCAGCGCGACAACGCGCAACCTCACCCGCAGCGAGACCGAGGCGCTTTATGCCCGTGTCATGACTGGCAAGGCAGATACGGCAGAGCGCGAGGATTTCCGAGGACAGATGCTGACCGAAATGGCGCGGCTGTCGCTCGAGGACGGTCTGGTCATGCAGTTGCATCCCGGATCCATGCGCAATCACTCTAGCAGTGTTTTGAACCGTTTCGGCCGCGACAAGGGCTACGACATCCCGGCCCGCACCGACTATGTGACGGCGCTGAAGCCACTGCTGGATGCGGTAGGCATGGAACCGGATCTGACGCTGATCCTCTTTACCCTTGATGAAACCACCTATGCCCGCGAACTGGCGCCGCTGGCCGGCGTCTACCCCTGCCTGCGCCTTGGACCTGCCTGGTGGTTCCACGACAGCTATGAGGGCATGATGCGGTTCCGCCAGATGACCACGGAAACCGCAGGGTTCTACAACACAGTCGGGTTCAACGATGATACCCGCGCCTTTTGCTCGATTCCGGCCCGTCACGACGTGGCGCGCCGGGTCGATGCAAGTTACCTCGCCACGCTGGTCTCCACCGGGCGGCTGGCCATGGACGAGGCATTTGAGGTCGTGGAGGACCTCACACACCGGCTTGCACGCCAAGCCTACCGGCTTTGAACAGCCATTTTCTGGGAGGAAAAAATGAATAAATTGACCCTTACGGCCGCATTGCTGGCCTCTGCTGGCTTCGCCAGCGCCGCTGGCGCCTGCGAGACCACCCTGCGGTCTTCGGACACCCACCCCGAAGGCTATCCGACCGTCGTCGCGGTCGAGAAGATGGGCGAAATCCTCAAGGACAGCACCGATGGCAGCCTCTGCGTCGAAGTCTTCCACTCCGCCCAGCTGGGTCAGGAAAAAGACACTATTGAACAAACCCAGTTCGGCGTTATTGACCTCAACCGCGTCTCGCTTGGCCCCTTCAATAACATCATTCCCGAAACCCAGATCCCGTCCCTGCCCTATATCTTCCGCTCGGTCGAACATATGCACAAGGTCATGGATGGCCCTGTCGGCCAGCAAATCCTGGATGCCTTTGCAGCCCATGATCTGATCGGGCTCGCCTTCTATGATGGCGGCTCGCGCAGCTTCTACAATAGCGAAAAGCCGATCCAGTCGATGGAAGATCTGGCTGGAATGAAGTTCCGCGTGATGCAGTCTGACCTGTTTGTTGACATGGTCTCTGCCCTTGGTGCCAATGCAACCCCAATGCCCTATGGCGAGGTCTATTCCTCGATCCAGACCGGCGTGATTGACGGCGCAGAGAACAACTGGCCCTCCTACGAAAGCTCGGGCCATTTCGAGGTCGCCAAATACTACACCCTCGATCAGCACCTGATCGTGCCTGAGGTTCTGGTCATGTCGAAGAAGACCTGGGATAGCCTTTCGGCTGATCAGCAGGAGGCCGTAAGGGCCGCTGCGCGCGCTTCTGTTCCAGTCATGCGCGACCTCTGGGCCGAACGGGAAAAAGCCTCTGAGGCGAAAATCGTCGCAGCCGGCGTAGAGGTCATTACTGACATCGACAAAACCCCCTTCATCGAAGCAATGGTTCCCGTCTACCAGAAGTATGTCACAACAGACACGCTCAAGGACCTGGTGACGCGGATTCAGGCGACTGAATAATCTCAAAACAGCTTTGGGGGCGCGCTCAGGCTGCGCCTCCTCACTCATGAATGACAGCGGAAGGGGGGATCCGTGCAACAGGTTATGCTACGGATTGCGCGTGCAACAGGGCTATTGGCCCAAACGGGTCTATGGGTGGCGGGGACAGGCGTCGTGCTGATGACCCTCTTCATCGCAGCCCAGGTGTTCTGGCGCTACGTGCTGAATGATTCACTGCCCTGGACCGAGCCGGCCGCGGTGATGATCATGGGCTGGTTCATCTTTCTGGGCGCCGCTGTCGGGATTCGCGAAGGCTATCACCTTGCCTTTGACGTGGTGATCTTCGTGCTGCCGGAACGCGCGCGCCTGTGGTGTTTTTCCATATCCGACGTGGTGATCTGTGCCTTTGGCGCAGGGATGACGAAATATGGCACCGATCTGGCAATCAAAACTGCCGGCAATAAACTACCCTCTCTGGGCATCTCGGGTGCCTTCGATTTCCTGCCACTGGTGGTGGGCGGTGCACTGCTGGTGCTGTTCACGCTGGAACGGCTGGCCCGCCGCGCTGCTGGCCTGCCAACGCGACGGTTCGGCGATGATCACGACGATGAGGCGCAAAATCGCCCGACCTCGCAATCTGCCTCTGCGGCGACGTCCGATGGCGCTGCCATGACCACAGAAAAGGCCTGACCCCGATGGAACTCTGGATTCTCTTTGGCACCTTTAGCGTGCTGCTCTTGATCGGAACGCCAGTCGCCTTTTGCCTTGGCGCGGCCTCCTTTGCCACCGTTCTCTATCTGGATCTGCCGCCGGTGGTGGTGTTTCAGCGCCTGAACTCGGGCGTGTCAGTCTATGCCCTGATGGCGATCCCCTTTTTCATCTATGCCGGCGATTTGATGGTGCGTGGAGACATTGCCCGCCGCCTGGTGGCCCTGGCCTCTGCCCTGGTGGGGCACATGCGCGGCGGCCTGGGCCAGGTCAATATCGCCGCCTCGGTGATGTTTGGCGGGGTATCCGGATCGGCCGCCGCTGATGCCTCTGCTGTCGGCGGCCTGATGGTGCCGCAAATGAAGGAGCGCGGCTACGGCGCTGACTACGCAGTTAACATAACGGTTGTTTCTTCGATCATCGCGCTGATGCTGCCCCCCTCACACAACATGATCATCTATTCGATTGCAGCCGGCGGCAAGATCTCGATCGCGGATCTGTTTACCGCCGGCATTGTGCCCGGGCTGCTGTTGGCCCTGTCTCTAATGGCTGTGGCTTGGTTCGTGGCCAAGAAACGCGGTTACCCGACAGAAGCGTTTCCGGGTCTTCGGATGCTGGGCGTTCTCTTTGCCAGTGCCGCGCCGGGGCTGATCCTGATCCTGATCATCTTTGGCGGCGTGCGTTCGGGTGTCTTCACCGCTTCCGAAAGCTCTAACATCGCGGTGGTCTATGCCTTGTTCGTGACCCTGCTGGTCTATCGCAGCCTGACTTGGAGCGAATTCGTCGCTGCCACCCTCGCTGCGGTGCGCACCACGGCCATGGTCCTGATGGTCATCGGCTGCGCCGCGGCCTTTGGCTGGCTTCTCGCTTTCTTGCGGGTGCCCGCCATGCTGGTGGCCGCGTTGCAGGGCCTGTCCGACAATCCCATCGTGATCCTTCTGCTGATCAATCTGGTGCTGCTGCTGCTCGGCACCTTCATGGATATGTCGCCGCTGATCGTGATCACCACACCGATCTTCCTGCCCGTGGCGCAGGCCTTTGGCGTCGATCCGGTGCATTTCGGCGTGATCCTGATCCTGAACCTCGGCATCGGCCTGTGTACGCCACCGGTGGGCGCCGTTCTCTTTGTGGGCTGCGCCGTCGGGAGGGTGTCGATCTGGTCGGTGATGCACTCGATCTGGCCCTTCTACCTGGCCGCCGTCGCGACGCTGATGGCCGTGACCTATGTTCCGGCTCTGTCGCTCTGGCTGCCCTCCATGTTCCACTAAGGACCTGTATTCAATGCTGAAATCATTCCCCGAAGTCGATGCCGGTCCGGATGTCACCCGGCAGGTTCTGTCCGATGCGCCTGAGCTGATGGTGGTCTCGTTCCGCTTTAACGCAAATGGCGCGACCGGCGCGCTGCATAGCCATCCCCATGTGCAGTCCACCTACTGCAAATCCGGGCGCTTTCGCTTCACAGTCGCGGGCGAAACCTTCGAGATTGGCCCTGGCGACAGCTTCATCATCCCCTCCGGCGCCGAACACGGCTGCACCTGCCTAAAACCCGGAGAGCTGATCGACACCTTCACGCCACGCCGCGACGACTTTTTGTAACAGGATACCCCATGCTTCACGTTGAAACCCGCCACGCCGTTCACGCCGATCATGCCAAGGGCATGGACACCGACAGCCTGCGCCGCCATTTCCTGACCGAGGACATGTTTCAGGACGGGCAGATCCGGCTGATTTACACCCACTACGATCGCTTCACCATGGGCGGCGCAGTGCCAGGCGGCAGCCCGCTGACTCTTGGCAAGGTGGCAGAAACCCGCACCGAAACCTTTCTGGAGCGGCGTGAGATGGGCATCGTCAACATTGGCGACACCGGCACCGTCAGCGCCGCAGGGCAGGTATGGACGCTGGAGCGCGGTGATGTCCTGTACCTCGGCATGGGCGCAGGCGAAGTCACATTTGATGGCGCGGGGCGGTTCTATATCACTTCGGCCCCGGCGCACCGGACCTGCGACCACCGGCTTATCCGGCTGAGCGAGGCAAGCCAGGTCGAAATGGGCGAAGCCGCCACCTCCAACAAGCGGGTGATCAACCAGTTCATCCACCCCACCGTCATGGACAGCTGCCAGTTGGTTCTGGGCTATACCACGCTGGTTGAAGGTTCAGTCTGGAACACCATGCCGGCCCATACCCATGACCGCCGGATGGAGGCCTATCTCTATTGGGACATGACCCCTGAAGCCCGCGTTCTGCACCTGATGGGAGAGCCGCAGGAGACACGGCATCTGTTCATCGCCAACGAGCAAGGCGCCCTGTCGCCGCCCTGGTCGATCCATTCCGGTGCGGGCATCGGCAGCTACACCTTCATCTGGGCCATGGCCGGCGACAATGTTGACTACACCGACATGGATTTCCACCAGCCGGGCGACCTAAAATGAGCGCTTTTTCTCTGGCAGGCCGCAGGGCGCTGGTAACCGGGGCCAATACTGGCATCGGCCAGGCCATCGCCGTAGCGCTGGCGGCGCAGGGCGCGCGCGTCACCTGCGCCGGTCGACGTCCCTGCGATGAGACGATAACCCAGATCTCTGCTGCAGGCGGCGCGGCGGAGGGGCTGATCCTTGATCTGACCGATCCCATGGCCGCTGCGGATGTGTTTGCTGGGCAGGACTATTCGATCCTGGTGAACAATGCCGGCATTATCCGCCGCGCCGACAGCCTGGAGTTTTCGGAAGAGGACTGGGATGCGGTGATGGACGTGAACCTCAAGGCGCTGTTTTTCACCACGCAGGCCTTTGCCCGCGCCTATATCAACACGCCCTCCGAAGGAGGCAGCCACGCCGCGGTCGTCAACATCGCCTCCCTGCTGTCGTTTCAGGGCGGTATCCGGGTGCCCTCCTACACCGCATCCAAACACGGGGTGGCCGGGTTGACCAAGATCCTTGCCAATGAATGGGCCGCCAAAGGCATCAATGTGAACGCCATCGCACCGGGCTATATCGCCACCAACAACACTGCCGCGCTACAGGCCGATCCCGAGCGCAACCGCGCCATTGTCGACCGGATCCCTGCTGGGCGTTGGGGCGCCCCCGAGGATATCGCAGGCACCGCTGCCTTTCTGTGCTCTGCCGCCGCGCAGTATATTCACGGCGCGGTTCTGAACGTGGATGGAGGCTGGCTTGCCCGCTGAGAGACTGACCCGCACTGTCGCCGCACCCAAACCGGGTATCGTGCATCTGGGGCTTGGCGCCTTTTACCGTGCCCATGGCGCGATCTATACCGCTGACGCGATTGCCAAATCCGGCGGTGACTGGGGCATCATCGGCGTGTCGCTGCAATCGCCGACCATGCGCGACGCCCTGACCCCGCAGGGGGGCACATACATGGCCGTGGAACTCGGACCAGAGGCAAGCCAGCCACGGCATATCCAGATCATTGACCGGGTGCTGGCCGCCCGCGAGGATCCGCAGGTCGTTCTGGAGGCAATGTCAGACCCGGCGATCCGCATCGTGTCGCTGACAGTGACCGAAAAAGGCTATTGCCACGAACCCTCGACTGGCGAATTGAATCTGGATCACCCTGATATTCAGCATGACATCGCCCAACCGCTGCCCTGCTCAGCCCCTGGTTACCTGGTGCGCGCGCTGCAAGCGCGGCGGGCCGCAGGCTTCGCCCCCTTCACCGTGCAATCCTGCGACAACCTGCCTGACAACGGGCGCGTCGTGCGGGGCGTTGTGCTGGCGCTGGCGCAGCAGATCGACCCGGATCTTGCGGGCTGGATCGCCGCCGAGGGGTGTTTTCCCTCGTCGATGGTGGATCGGATCGTCCCGGCAACCAAGCCCCAGGATATCGTCCATGTTGCCGACCTGATCGGGCAAGGGGATGCCGCGCCGGTCCTGCATGAACCCTTTCGCCAATGGGTGATCGAAGACGATTTTGTTGCGGGCGCGCGGCCCGACTGGCAGGCCGCAGGGGCGCAGATGGTGGGAGACATCACCGCCTATGAGCATATGAAACTGCGCATGCTGAACGGCACCCATTCGGCGCTCGCCTATCTGGGTTATCTGGCAGGGCATGAGACGATTTCAGACGCCATGGCGGACGCGCGGATGGCCGCTCTTGTCGAACAGCTTTGGCAGACCGAGATCGCGCCGACCTTGACGCCGCCGGATGGGGTCTCCCTGTGTGACTACGCCCAAGCCTTGGCGACCCGCTACGCCAACCCGCAAATCCGGCATCTGACCTGGCAGATCGCGATGGATGGCAGCCAGAAACTGCCTCAGCGCATCCTTGGAACGCTCAACGATGCCATGACTGCAGGGCGCCCCTGCCCCGGCCTGATCCTCGCGGTGGCCGCCTGGATGCGCTATGTCGGCGGCATAGATGAGAATGGACATGTGATCGACGTACGCGACCCGCTTGCAGCACGTCTAAAGGCGCTCAGCGATGGTGGCCAAACGCCTGCCGACAAGGTTTCCGCCCTCTTATCAGTGCGCGAGGTCTTTTCCGCTGACCAAGCGGAAGCCCTGAAGGTTCCCGTGACAGCAGCCTACCAACGGTTGCTCGAGATCGGCGCGCGCGACAGCATCAAGGAGGTTCTGGCATGATCGAAACTTGGCGCTGGTACGGGCCTGACCTGGACCAGATCACCCTGGATGAGGTGGCGCAGACCGGCGCCACCGGAATCGTGAATGCCCTGCATGAAATTCCCTACGGGGAGGTCTGGTCGCAACAGGCGATTGCAGCGCGGCGGAAGCTGATCGAGCAGGCCGGGTTCACCTGGTCCGTGGTCGAAAGCCTGCCCATCCATGAGCGGATCAAACGCGGCGACGGGGATCTGGCGCATCTCTTTGCCAACTATCGCCAGTCGATGGCCAATCTGGCCGATGAGGGCGTCTCGGTCATCTGCTACAACTTCATGCCGGTGCTGGACTGGACCCGGACCGATTTGGCCGCGCCACTGGCACGCGGCAGCGGCAGCTGCCTACGCTTTGAAGCCTACAAGATGGCCGCCTTTGAGGTGCACATGCTGGGCCGCGCAGATGCTGCTAGCGACTACCTGCCCGCCGTGCTTGATCAGGCCCGCAGCTGGTTCGAAGCCAGTACCGAGAGCGACCGCGACGCGCTGCTGCACGCCATCATGTCAGGCCTGCCCGGCGCCTTTGACCGCTATGATATCGCCGGCCTGCGTCACCAGTTGTCGCTTTATGACGGGATCGACCGTGCTCAGATCCGCGCCAACTTCAAACGTTTCCTGGACGAGGTGATCCCAACAGCCGAGGATCTGGGCCTGCGCCTGTGTGTGCACCCCGATGACCCGCCCCGCGATATTCTGGGCCTGCCCCGGGTGGTTTCGAATGTCGAAGACATTGCCTGGATCCTGGCCGCGGTCGACAGCCGCGCCAACGGATTGACCCTGTGTTCCGGCTCTTTGGGCGCCAACCCGGCCAATGATGTGCCCGCCATCGCCCGCCAGTTTGCAGACCGCATCCATTTCGCCCATCTGCGCAACGTGCGCAAAGATGCAGATGGATCCTTTGAAGAGGCCGCACATCTTGAAGGCGACACCGATATGGCCGCAGTGATCGCAGCGCTTTTGGACGAAGAAAACCGGCGTAAGGAGATTGAGCGCCAGGATCACCAGATCCCGTTTCGCCCGGATCACGGCCATGAAATTGCCGGTGACATCGGCAAAGGCACTTTTCCCGGCTACCCCCTGGTGGGGCGTCTGCGCGGGCTGGCAGAACTGCGCGGCGTGATTGAGGGCCTGATGCACATGCAAAAGCAAGGTCAGGCCCATGGCTGATGCACTGCTCCTACACCCGGCTGATACGGTAGAAATCGTCACGGCCACAGATCATGGCCAGGGCATTGGGCAAGGGCACAAACGAGCACGGCGGATGATGGAGGCAGGAGATCCGGTCATTAAATTCGGCCAGATCATCGGTACTGCGACCCAAACGGTTTCCCTAGGGGAGCATGTGCATGTGCACAATTGCAGCTTTTCAGATCACGATAGATCCTACCCCGTTGGTATTGATTATGCCCATGCAGAGGCGGCAATGCCATCGCCGCGCGCACGCAGTTTTCTTGGCTACCGCCGAGGCGCTGGTCCGGCAGGCACGCGCAACTACATTGCGCTTTGCGCCACGGTGAATTGCTCGGCAACCGTGATCCGCCAAGCCGCCCAAGAGCTACAGGCCGAAGCGGCGCTGGCCCCTTACCCAAATGTGGACGGGATCTGCGCCCTGGCCCACGGAACCGGCTGCGGAATGTCTGCCTCCGGTCACAGTGCCGAGATCCTGGAGCGGGTGCTTTGGGGCCATGCCAGCCATCCAAATGTTGGGGCCGCCGTCTTTGTTGGCCTGGGGTGTGAGGTTATGCAGCTGGCACGCATGAAGGCCCGTTTTGGGGAAAATTTTGCTGGACGGTTCCATGGGCTAACCATCCAGGAAACCGGAGGAACCCGCGCCAGCATTGATCGTATCAAGGCCCATATCAAAGAGATCCTGCCACAAGTCAACGCGCTTCGGCGGCAACACTGTCCGGTGTCAGACCTGCGCGTGGGCTTACAATGCGGCGGCTCTGATGGCCTCTCTGGGATCACCGCGAACCCCGCTCTCGGGATCGCTTCTGATTTGATCGTCGCCGAGGGCGGAGGCGTGATCCTCTCTGAAACACCTGAAATCTATGGCGCCGAGGCCCTGCTGTTGCGGCGAAGCCAACCCGACGTAGCGGAGCGCCTGATCGCCTGCCTGAACTGGTGGGAAGACTATGCAGCCCAGGGGGGCGGGTCGATGGATAACAACCCCTCTCCTGGCAACAAGGAAGGTGGGATCACCACCATTCTTGAAAAATCGCTTGGCGCCGTCGCGAAGGCCGGGTCCACCCCCCTGCGTGCCTTTTACCCCTACGGCGAGGCCGTTATCTCACCAGGGCTCAGCTTCATGGATACGCCTGGATATGATCCGGTGTCCGCAACCGGACAAATTGCAGGCGGTGCGCAGCTCATTGTGTTCACCACCGGACGCGGGTCTGCCTTCGGTTCCAAACCGGCTCCAACCCTTAAACTGGCAACCTCTGACAGACTCTTGATGCAGATGCCCGATGATATGGACCTTGGCTGCGGCGACATTATATCGACCGGCGTTTCACTGCAGGATAAGGGCGAAGAAATTTTCGAAATGGTCCTTGCCGTTGCTTCTGGCCAGTCTACCAAAAGCGAACTGCTTGGCCTGGGTGACAATGAGTTCGTCCCCTGGCAGACCGGCGCGGTAATGTGAAAATGGGAACCGATATGACAGCAACGAACACCTCACGCACAATTGCCTGCGTTGGTGAAGCCATGGTCGAACTAAATATCACCAACACCGCACAGCAAATCGCTTTTGCTGGCGACGTGCTGAACACTGCAATCTATCTGTCGCGCGGGCTAGACGCCGCAAGCAAGGTCGAGTTTGTCTCGGTCCTCGGGCAGGATCCATTGTCTGCGGAAATGGAACGCTTTATTCGCAGAGAGGGCGTCGGCACCACGCGCATTCGCCACCATGACACACGACTGCCAGGTATCTACTCCATCGCTGTTGATGCAGAGGGCGAACGCAGTTTTTCCTATTGGCGCGATCAATCCGCTGCGCGCAGCCTGTTCGAGGATGGCTTTGGCCAACTCGACGGCGCAGACTTGATTTACCTCAGCGGCATCACCCTCGCCATTCTACCGCAAGAGCGCCGCCTGGCACTGCTGGATCACCTCCAGCACCACCCGGCCCGCATCGCGTTTGACTCCAACTATCGCCCAAAGCTGTGGGAGGATCAGGCCACGGCGCGCCGAATGACCGAATCTGCATGGCGCATTTGTGATATCGCGCTGCCCTCGGTCGATGATGAGATGCTGCTATTTGGAGATCAGGATGACGAGGCCGTCTTAATGCGTTTGCGCAGCTATGGGTTGAGAAACGGCGCCCTGAAACGCGGCGCCCGCGGGCCGCGGCCGATTGATCCGAACTTGCCCTCTCCCATTCTCCCACAGGCAACAAAGGTTGTCGATACGACTGCGGCAGGCGACAGCTTCAACGGAGCCTGGATGGCCAGCACTCTTGGGAACTGCGATCCGGCCACAGCCCTTAAACTGGCCCATGAACAGGCAACTCGGGTGATCGCACACAAAGGAGCCATTGTTCCGCTCTCGAAGGGCTCTGCAGCCTTTGAGGGTGAAAGAAACTGATATCTACCGCAGTCGATCTGTCAGGGGCAGAAGACCTCGGATTGGTAAAACGCCCCATAACCAGCCGGGAGCCCTGCAAGGCGATCACCGAGATCCTTGATTTGCCAGTTTAGGGAGGCACGCTAATCAATCAGGCCCTCAGGTTCACTGAACCAATGCATGCTTCGTAAAACAGCACTAAGCTATTGGAAGTGGTGGGTGATAAGAGATTTGAACTCCTGACATCTTCGATGTGAACGAAGCGCTCTACCACTGAGCTAATCACCCTTGGCGCCGGGTACTACCTTTAGGTCTCGCTCTGCGCAAGTGGGTTCAGAGAAGAAACATCCAGCTCCCCTACACTTTCTTGATCAATGCTTTGGCGCTCCAGCGGCTGGCGCAATCTGCAGACATGAACCGTGCCATTGCTACGTATATCACTGCGATTCACATGCAACTTACCAAAAGGTTTGAGGTTCAGATCCCGCCCTGCGGCCACGGTCTCTCCGAGGATCGCCAAGAGCGCCTCGACAACGGGTTTGGCATCCTTTTTCTTGACGCCAGAGCGCAATACGGCCTCGTCAATTAGCTCTCTCTTGTTCAGGGCCGGTTCTTTGACGACCGCCGCAGAGGGGACAACAACGGGGCTGGGCTCCTGTCCGGCGGCCAGGGCCTGGGGGGGAGAAACTGTTTTTGCCGATCCATCTGACATTGGGAGCTCTTCTTTTTCTTGCTGAAGCGGCGCGGTCTGAAGGGCGGTCTTACCCTTTGTCAATCTCGCCTTGGTTGCTGATTTCGGCGGCAATGTCTTTCGCACTGTGGGTTTTCTCACCCCAGATTTGCGACTGCCTGTCTTACTGCTTGCCATGATGTGCCTCAATTATATGATTTTTGCTTATCCATCATCTAAAGACAGGCTAGGCTCTCCTCCCCCGCATGGCCAGCCGAATGATTAACAAAAGGTTAACCTGTGACTTTTCAATGCCGCACCTGAAGCTGTTCCCAAGGAAAGGTCCTCGCTAAAACTGCGGCAAGGCGTTGCGGGCGATCATTGTCCGCAGGGTGAAGCTGGACCGGGTATTTCGAATGCCAGAAACCCGCATCAGGCGCTCCTCCAGAAATCGATCAAAATCACTCAGGTCCTGAGCCACAACCCGCAACAGGATATCGCGGGTTCCCGTCATCAAATAGCATTCCATCACTTGATCAAACTGGCTAACAGCACGCTCAAACGCCTGCAGGGCGTCTGTTGATTGGCGCTCCAGCTCCACCGCGACAAAGATCGTCACCGGCAGCCCTAGCTTTGCCTGATCCACCCGCGCCGAGTAGCCGCTAATCACACCGGCATCTTCTAACATTGCAACGCGCCGCGCGCAGGGCGTAGGGGAAAGACCGACGCGCTCAGAGAGCTCCGCCATCTTGATCCGCCCTTCGGTCTGTAGAATGGCGACGATCCTCCGATCAATGGAGTCCATGGTTTTTTCCCTAATTTTTTCCTCCACTTTAGATGAACCCTCGAAATTTTCAACCAAAGAAGCCGATTTTTGACGAAAACCGCCAATCGCTCCGGGCTAACCTATGTGTCAATCTAGGAGGAGCCATCGCAATGACAGTCACCCCAGTCGCAACCACGACGCATGAAGAAATCTACCGGGTCGAAGACAAACCCACAGGGCTTGTCGGCTTCATTGCCCTGCATTCCACCCAGCTGGGACCAGCCGCTGGCGGGTTGCGCATGCGCCCCTACGCCAGCGAGGCGGAGGCGCTGACGGATGTCAAACGGTTGAGCGAAGGCATGACCTACAAGAACGCTGCCGCAGGCCTGGCGCTTGGCGGAGGCAAGGCGGTAATCATGGGGGATCCCCTTACCGAAAAATCGCCAGCCCTGTTGCGCGCCTTCGCCCGCGCCATTCACAGCCTTGAAGGGCGCTACTACACTGCCGAGGATATGGGGATGAGCCCCGCAGATATGGCGATACTGGCAGAGGAGACACCATATGTCGCTGGTCTGGCTGATGGGGAATTTGCCAGTGGTGACCCCTCCCCGATTACCGCGCGCGGCATCTTTAATGCCATTCGCACCAGCCAGTCCCACAGGAGTGGCAGCAAGGATCTGTCTGGTCTAACCGTATCGGTGCAGGGCTTGGGACATGTGGGCTATTATCTCTGTGAGTACCTGCATGAGGCCGGTGCCAAATTGATCGTAACAGATGTCAATCAAGGGCAAATCGACAAAGCGATCACCGAGTTTAACGCCATAGCCGTAGCACCGGATGAGATCTACGCGGTCAAAGCAGATATCTTTGCCCCCTGCGCCATTGGCGGTATTTTGAACGCCCAGACCATCCCGCAACTCAAGGTCGCAATTGTCTGCGGCGGCGCCAACAACCAGCTGGCGACCAAAACGGATGGGCAGGCCCTGCAGGATGCGGGTATTCTCTATGCGCCTGATTTTGTGGCCAATGGCGGCGGCATCATCAATGTGGCCACCGAGATCGAACAGATCACCGACCGAAAGGCCTATGTCGCAGAGAAACTTAAGGCTCTGGATGTAACCATGGCGAATATTCTCAAACAGGCCAAAGTGGAAGGCCAGAGCCCCGATTCAGTGGCAATCAGCACTGTCCTGGCCAAAATGGACAGACAAAACGCCGCCTGATCCGGCTACACCCCAGCATAACAATTCGAGCCCTTGCCAAGGGGGCCAGAACGGTAAGAGTAAAAACAAAACACCTAATAAGGGCGACCCCTGTGGGCCGCCCTCACTTTTTCCAGATCTCCAACAGCAGATCGCGTTTAATGCGCTGGCGCACCTGAGCTACGCGCCTGGGCCTCCAAAGCAGCCTTTGCGGCAGCAGCCTCTTCTTCGGCGGCCTCATCCCACTCAATGGCTTCTGGCTGCTTTACCAGAGCATGTTCCAGCACCTCGGAGACATGGCTTACGGGAATGATTTCCAGGCCTTCCTTTACGTTGTCCGGGATCTCAGGCAAGTCTTTGGCGTTTTCCTGCGGGATCAGCACGGTTTTGATACCGCCACGCAGAGCCGCCAAGAGCTTCTCCTTGAGACCACCAATGGCCAGCGCATTGCCGCGCAGGGTGACTTCACCGGTCATGGCGATGTCCTTGCGCACAGGAATCTGCGTCAGCACCGACACGATGGAAGTCACCATAGCCAATCCCGCAGAGGGGCCATCCTTGGGGGTGGCGCCTTCGGGCACGTGGACGTGGATATCCCACTTGTCGAACTTGGGAGGCTTCACACCGATCTTGGGCGAAATTGACCGCACATAAGAAGAGGCTGCCTCGATGCTTTCCTTCATCACATCGCCCAGCTTGCCGGTGGTCTTCATCCGGCCCTTGCCCGGCAGGCGCAGGGCCTCGATGGACAGCAGCTCCCCGCCAACCGACGTATAGGCAAGCCCGGTGACCACACCAACCTGGTCTTCTTTCTCTGCCAGACCATAGCGGTATTTGGCAACACCCAGGAACTCATCCAGATTATCAGAGGTGACCGAAACGCTCGCGGCTTCCTTTTTGACGATCTTTGTCAGAGACTTACGCGCTACCTTAGCGATTTCACGCTCCAGATTCCGCACGCCCGCCTCGCGGGTATAGACGCGGATAATATCCTTCAGCGCGTCATCGCTCATCTCGAATTCCTTGGCCTTCAGACCATGGTTCTTGACCTGCTTGGACACCAGGTGCTGCTTGGCAATCTCGCGCTTTTCATCCTCGGTGTAGCCAGACAGCGGGATGATCTCCATCCGGTCCAACAAAGGCCCAGGCATGTTGTAGCTGTTCGAAGTAGTCAGGAACATCACGTTGGATAGGTCATATTCGACCTCCATATAGTGATCCACAAAGGTCGAGTTCTGTTCCGGATCAAGCACTTCCAGCATCGCTGAAGCCGGGTCGCCGCGGAAATCCTGACCCATCTTGTCGATCTCATCGAGAAGGATCAGCGGATTGGTGGTCTTGGCCTTTTTCAGCGCCTGGATGATCTTGCCGGGCATGGAGCCAATATAGGTCCGGCGGTGACCACGGATCTCGCTCTCGTCACGCACCCCCCCCAGAGAGATACGGATGAATTCGCGGCCCGTAGCCTTGGCCACGGATTTTCCAAGCGAGGTTTTACCAACACCGGGAGGGCCAACAAGGCAGAGGATCGGACCTTTGAGCTTGGCCGAGCGCTGCTGCACCGCGAGATACTCAACGATGCGCTCCTTGACCTTCTCCAGGCCATAGTGATCCGCATCCAGAATGTCCTGCGCCTTGCCCAGGTCCTTTTTGACGCGCGACTTCACCCCCCAAGGGATGCCAAGCATCCAATCGAGGTAGTTGCGCACCACAGTGGCCTCTGCCGACATGGGCGACATGTTTTTGAGCTTCTTCAGCTCCGCATCCGCCTTTTCACGGGCTTCTTTCGACAATTTGACGGCAGCTATTTTCTCTTCCAGCTCGGCGATTTCGCCAGCCCCTTCTTCGCCGTCACCCAGTTCCTTCTGAATGGCCTTCATCTGCTCATTCAAATAATACTCGCGCTGGGTCTTCTCCATCTGGGATTTGACGCGGGTCTTGATCTTTTTCTCGACCTGCAGCACGGACATCTCGCCCTGCATCAGGCCATAGACCTTCTCTAGGCGCTCGCTGACCGACAGGGTCTCCAGAAGTTCCTGCTTGCGGTCGACCTCGATCCCAAGGTGGCCTGCAACCAGATCCGCCAGTTTGGCAGGTTCTGCGGTTTCACCCACTGCGGACAATGCTTCTTCGGGAATGTTCTTGCGGACCTTGGCGTAGCGCTCGAACTCATCGCCCACAGTGCGCACAAGCGCCTCAATGGTGGTGGCGTCGCCCGGAATTTCGGTCAGATACTCGGCACTGGCCTCGAAATAATCGTCATTCTCGAGGAAATTGGTGATTTTGACGCGCGCGTGACCTTCGACAAGCACCTTGACGGTGCCATCGGGGAGCTTCAGCAGCTGCAGCACATTGGCCAGAACACCTGTTGGATAGATGCCATCGGTCTGTGGCTCGTCCTCTGCCGGATCAATCTGGCTGGACAGCAGAATCTGCTTGTCATCGGCCATCACCTCTTCGAGGGCGCGCACAGATTTTTCCCGACCCACAAACAGCGGCACGATCATATGAGGGAAGACCACAATGTCGCGCAGCGGCAGTACAGGATAGGAAGAATTAAGCGGCTCGTTCATACTTGGTCCTTTACTTGGCAAGAGTGCCCAGCCCCGACATTCGGCGACCTCTGGCGCTCTCCTCTTTGGAAGTCTTTATCTGGTAGAGCAGTTAATATTTTTCAACCACCCAGCCTACAAGTTGGATCGCAGTGTGCCCGCAAGCCAAAGCAACCACAAGGGCACAATTGGCCTCGTGGCTTCCAAGGAACAAGGTTTGTAGACGAGAGAATTCCGGCTGGTGAGGATACTGCGAGGGAGAAGCTCCCTGCAATTCCTCAAAACGACAGGCTTTCAAGGGCTCGGCCTGAAAAATCAAAAATCATCTTCTGCTTGGAGGAGCACCTGTGCTTCCCGAACATGAGACTTTGCTACCAACAGACCAGCCGCGTATCGACCGCAGGGCCCTCAAGACCCCAATGCGCCGACTACTGAGCAGCACTGCTGTGAAGATGTGACAGCTCTGCAAACTCGGTTTGCTGGGCGGAGCTTCCATCCCAAAATCCAATCAATGCGACGCCAAGACCCAGGACAACAAATAGCGCAATATGCGCCGAATTCGCGGATATAGTGTTTTTCATTACTCATCTCCAATCACCATTTAACTGATGATCAACAGACCCGCTGTTTGCGGCAAAAACTGGGCTCGATCAGGTCACTCTGCTGGAGAACCGCTCAAATTCAGGTCAAATCCGCTGCGTCCGATCCCTACAGGTTGCCCCAAGCGCTAGCGCTAGTTCGCACCGCTAACGAGGCCCGACAATACCCGCGCTGCCAGCAGTCGCCATGTCGCTCACGCCCTGCGTCGTGGCAGCCTGAGACAAAATATTCTGCTGATTTTGCGCGTTCACGGAGTTTTCATAGGCAAATCCACCGCGTGCCCAGATCAGACTGATGACCCAAACCGTACCGACCAGGGCCAATGCAACAGGTGAAGGACCTCCCGCCCTCTGGCGGGCCTGTTTTCTACCATGCGTGCTTTCTGTAACCATAACCAGTTTTTCCTCGTATCAAAAACCCTTCACAGAGTTTCCCTACAAAGAGGCAAAAATAAGGGGCACGCATCACACCCCCATGATTTTTAAACATAGTTTTAGTCAAAGACTGCAGTTCGAGCCAGATTACAAAGGCTCGATATCGCCCTGAGCACGCTGGTCATGAAAATCCTTCTGCCAGGCCTCGAAGGTGCCTGCCGAGATGGCTTCGCGCATGCCCTGCATGATCTCCTGGAAATAGTGCAGATTGTGCCATGTCAGCAGCATGCCCGAGATCATTTCGTTGCTGCGGAACACATGATGCAGATAGGCGCGGCTGTATTTTGAACAGGCCGGGCAGCTGCAGTTTTCATCCAGGGGGCGTGGATCATCCGCGTGGCGGGCGTTCTTGATGTTGACCACACCATGACGGGTGAAAGCCTGCCCGGTACGACCCGAACGGGAGGGCAGCACACAGTCCATCATGTCGATACCCCGCGCCACCGCGCCGACGATATCATCGGGTTTGCCAACCCCCATCAAATAGCGCGGCTTGTCCTGCGGCAGCATATCGGGGGCATAGTCGAGGCACTTAAACATCGCCTCCTGCCCCTCGCCCACCGCCAGGCCGCCTACCGCATAGCCATCAAAGCCAATCTGCTTCAGCGCCTCGGCGCTTTCTTCGCGCAGATCCTGCTCCAGTCCGCCCTGAACAATGCCAAAAAGTGCATGCCCCGGGCGATCTCCAAAGGCCTCTTTCGAGCGTTCCGCCCAGCGCATCGACAGGCGCATGCTTTCGGCAATGCGATCACGGGTCGCGGGCAGCGCGGGACATTCATCAAAACACATCACGATGTCAGAACCCAACAGCCGCTGGATCTCCATCGAGCGTTCCGGGGTCAGCTCGTGTTTGGAACCGTCAATATGGGACTTAAAAGTGACGCCCTTCTCCGTAAGCTTGCGCAGCCCTGCCAGGGACATCACCTGAAACCCGCCGGAGTCGGTCAGGATAGGGCGCTCCCAATTCATGAACTTGTGCAGCCCCTCCAGGCGGTCAATCCGCTCTGCCGTGGGGCGCAGCATCAAATGGTAGGTATTGCCCAGCAGAATATCAGCGCCGGTTTCGCGCACGCTTTCGGGCATCATCGCCTTGACCGTGGCAGCGGTGCCAACTGGCATAAAAGCCGGGGTGCGGATGTCGCCGCGTGGAGTTGAAATGACCCCAGTGCGGGCCTTGCCATCCTGGGCTTTCAGATCAAAGGTGATTTTCGGCGCCATTTTACTCTCCTTTGACTGCGGAACCCGGCGCATTTGCCTGATTGCGGCGCGTTTGACAAGCCTCAAGCCATCTTGCCAGCCTGCCAAGGGCAGCCCATACATAACATAAGCCCTATTCTTGAAAACGCGCCAGCGCGACCACATATGTATACAATAGTACACAGTATTTATTAGGAGGACCCGATGAACGAAGACTTCCTCATTGGACTAATTTCACAAAACGCCATCTATCTGCTGGGGGCGATCTTCCTGATCGTCATCATCTTCAAGGGCGTCCACATCGTCCCGCAGTCTGAAAAATATGTAGTGGAACGCTTTGGCCGCCTGCATGCGGTTCTGGGGCCCGGCATCAACTTTATCGTACCGCTGTTGGATAGCATTGCCCACAGGATCTCAATTCTGGAGCGTCAGCTGCCAAGCGCCAGCCAGGATGCCATCACCAAGGATAACGTGCTGGTGCAGATCGACACCTCGGTCTTCTACCGCATCACCGAGCCAGAAAAGACTGTCTACCGCATCCGCGACGTGGATGCCGCCATTGCCACCACTGTGGCAGGCATCGTGCGGGCAGAAATCGGCAAGATGGATCTGGACGAGGTGCAATCAAACCGCGCCCAACTGATCGGCCAGATCCAGGAAAGCGTCGAGGATGCCGTAGATGACTGGGGCATCGAAGTCACCCGTGCCGAAATCCTGGATGTGAACCTCGATCAAGCCACCCGCGACGCCATGTTGCAGCAGCTGAATGCCGAACGCGCCCGCCGTGCTCAGGTGACCGAGGCCGAGGGCAGCAAACGCGCGGTTGAATTGTCTGCCGATGCTGAGCTTTACGCTGCCGAACAGATCGCCAAGGCCCGCCGCATTCAAGCCGATGCCGAAGCCTATGCCACCGAGGTGGTTGCCAAGGCGATCCGCGAAAACGGTATTGAAGCCGCGCAGTATCAGGTTGCCCTGAAACAGGTTGAGGCGCTGAATGCGCTTGGCAATGGTGAGGGCAAACAGACCATCGTGCTGCCCGCCCATGCAATCGAGGCCTTTGGCGATGCCTTCAAACTGCTGAAAGGTGGCAAATGATGGAACAGGTAGCCGCCTATTGGGAGCTCTGGTGGGTCTGGTGTGCCGCCGCGCTGGTGCTCGCCATCCTTGAGGTCCTCGCCCCCGGTTTTGTCTTCCTTGGATTTGCCCTGGGCGCCCTGGCCTGTGGCATTCTGCTCGCAGTGCTGGGTGGTGGCGCTATAGCCCTGCCCGCCCTGATCTTCCTCTTTGCGGCCCTGTCGCTGATCTCCTGGCTGCTGATGCGCCGCTATTTTGCCCTGCCCAAAGGCCAGGTGAAGACCTTTGAACACGATATCAACGACTAAAGTCAGAAGTCACTGATCCAAGGTCATTTGTTGAACACCAAGGATATTGCCTTGGGTCATCTAGCTGGCCCCATGAAGGGAAGCACCATTGCACGGCCCCCAAAAAACCATTTACTTTGACCGAAACACGCCCCGCCTGATCTGTTTGATCGCCTTAAACTGCGTATTTTGTTACTTGGGTTTCCTAATCGCGCAGGGTTGGGCCTATGGGACCAAGGGAAGTATTTCCATAGTAGTTGGTTGGCTTACATTGGTGGTTTTCGGTTCGTTCCTTATCCTTGGAGTAATCCGTTTGGTCAAAACACCCAAGACCACCCTCGTGTTCTCACCAGTTGGCGTTTTGGATAGGAGATTGTCCGTTGGGATCATCCCTTGGAGCAACATTGAAAAGATTTCGCAAAAGAACTATCGAGGCCACGAATTTCTTGGCCTCCAGATTACAGAAGAGGGAATTCAGCAACTAGACCTAAATTTGCAAGGACGGTTATCGTTCTGGCTCAACTCCGTCTTGGGGAGAAACACTGTGTGGATTTCCACCTACGAGTTCGATGCCCCCTTTAGCGAACTTTGGGAGCGCATGTGCCAGTTTCTGCAAGAGCACAATCCCAAGGCTCTGCCGGACAGGATAAACCACTTCAAGTAACGCCACTCCTATCAATCTGTGTCCTGCACCTCAACAGCCCCGGTTCTAACTTGGCGCGATCAGACTTTGTCACGGGCTATGGACCTCCTCCCACAGTTTCCCTATATAAACAGTCGGATTAACTGTCAGGGATCGACATGACCAACGCTTCCGAACCGCTTGAAGGCACGCCGCTGATCGCGCCGTCTTCCGTTGAACACCCGCTTTTCGATCAAATCGTTGAGGCCTGCCGTTCTGTTTATGACCCTGAAATTCCGGTCAACATCTACGAACTCGGCCTGATCTACACCATCGACATCACGGATGAAAACGATGTGCAGATCATCATGACCCTCACCGCGCCCGGCTGCCCTGTCGCCGGTGAGATGCCCGGTTGGATCGTTGATGCGGTCTCGCCTGTGGCAGGCGTCAAATCCGTTGATGTCGAAATCACCTGGGAGCCGCCCTGGGGCATGGAGATGATGTCCGATGAGGCCCGTCTCGAGCTGGGCTTCATGTAGGATTGACCAAGCACTACACCATCAAAGATGGTCATAAAAGCTTCACCGGATCGCGGCAAAGGTTTTACCTTTCGCCGCGATTTCTCTTTTGAAAATCAACTTCTTTGGAGACCTCCCTTGCGCAATATCATCGCCCTTACGCTGACCGCCTTAACCCTGGCGCCTGCCGCTTCAGCGCTTGATGCCACGCCTACAGATGCCGGCCTCAGCTATGGTCCGCGCCCGGCCTATCTGATCAGCCTGCTGCCCGAAGGTGATTTGAAATCCAAACTGCAGTCCTGCGCTGCACAGGTCCCGGCCCGTAGCACCTTCTCCATCGGCCACCGTGGCGCGCCGCTGCTGTTTCCCGAACATACCGTGCAATCCAATGTCGCCGCCGCGCAGATGGGGGCCGGCATTCTGGAATGCGATGTGACCTTTACCAAGGATCTAGAGCTGATCTGCCGCCATGCGCAAAACGATCTGCACACAACCACCAATATCCTGACCACGGATCTGGCCGAGACCTGCATCACGCCTTTCTCCCCGGCCACTGGCGACAGCCCTGCCACAGCTGAATGCCGCAGCTCGGACATCACCCTGGCTGAATTCCGCACCCTGGCGCCCAAGATGGACAGCTTTGACAAAAGCGCGACCACCGCAGCGGCCTCGCAGGGCGGCGTCGCCTCCTGGCGCAGCACCCAATACTCGGATGGCGCCACCGCCATGACCCATGCAGAGAGCATTGATCTGTTCAAATCTCTCGGCGCCAAATTCACCCCCGAGCTCAAGTCCCCAGCCGTCGAGATGCCCTTTAACGGATTCTCCATGGATGACTACGCTCAGAAGATGATCAATGAATACAAGGCCGCCGGCATCCCCGCAGCGGATGTCTGGGCCCAGAGCTTTGATCTTGAGGTGGTGAAATATTGGATCGACAACGAGCCTGAATTTGGCAAACAAGCGGTTTATCTGGATGGCCGCTACAGTGGCGACCTGCCCCTGGACCCCAGCGACCCCGATAGCTTCAGCCCCTCGATGCAGGAACTGGCAGATATGGGCGTGAACTATATCGCGCCGCCGATGTGGTTCCTCGTCACGCTTGAAGATGGCAAAATGGTGCCCTCCGCATATGCCAAAGAGGCCAAGGCGGCCGGGCTGAAGCTGATCACCTGGACGCTGGAACGCTCAGGCCCGCTGACCACAGGTGGTGGCTGGTACTTCCAGAGCGTGCAGCCCGCCGTCAGCAATGCCTCCAGCTACTATGAGATCCTCGACGTTCTGGCCCAGGATGTCGAAATCGAAGGTATCTTCTCCGACTGGCCCGCAACGGTCACCTATTATGCCAACTGCATGGGGCTTTAAGATCCTCTAAAGCCATCAGAGCTAGGTTTTTGACGGGCCACATCCCCTTGTGGCCCGTTTTGCCATGCAGCCCTCTTGAGCCCGCGCCCTTGCGCGCCTAGATAGGTTGTAACGCGCGCATTGGAGACACTCATGTTCGGCATTCCCGGCAAACAGGCTGTGACAATCACCCCGAAGGCTGCGGCCCAGATCACCAAGCTGATGACCAGCGGCGGCCACGCGGGCCTGCGCATAGGCGTCAAAAAGGGCGGCTGTGCGGGTATGGAATATACCATGGAATATGTCGACGAGCCGGATAACAACGACGAGGTGGTCGAGCAAGACGGCGCCAGGGTTCTGATCGCCCCGATGGCGCAGATGTTCCTCTTTGGCACCGAAATCGACTATGAGACATCGCTGCTGGAAAGTGGGTTCAAGTTCAACAACCCCAATGTGTCCGAGGCCTGTGGCTGCGGCGAATCCATTAGTTTCAAGGATGTGCCAAGCCTGTAAAGCGCAGCACCGTGACGCGCCACAGAGGCGGGTGTTTCCCCGCCTTCTCTTTGTCCGATTGCCCCGCACAGCGGCTGGTGTTACCACTTGGCCAAGTCATAACTTGGGGAGCATCAGATGCGTCAAAAACTGGCAGCAGGCAATTGGAAGATGAACGGCACAGGCGCGGCCCTGGCGGAACTTGAAGCCCTCATTCAGACGCAGAGTGCTGCAAAATCGGAAATCCTGATCTGCCCTCCCGCGACACTCCTGTCTCGCGCAGCCGATATTGCCAGCGAAAGCAACCTCTCCCTAGGAGGTCAGGACTGCCACGCCGCCAGCTCCGGCGCCCATACCGGCGACCTCTCTGCCCAAATGCTGAAAGAGGCAGGCGCAACTTCGGTCATCCTGGGCCACTCGGAACGGCGCGCAGACCACAATGAAACCAGCGAGACTGTCGCCGCCAAGGCCGCAGCCGCCTGGGGCGCGGGTCTCACCGCCATTGTCTGCCTTGGTGAAACCTTGGCAGAGCGGGAAGCCGGTGACACCCTGCAGATCATCGGTGCCCAGTTCGCCACCTCCCTGCCCGATGGTGCAACGGCTAAAAACACCGTCATCGCCTATGAGCCTGTCTGGGCCATTGGCACCGGAAAAGTGCCCAGCCTGGCACAAATCGCTGAGGTCCATGATTTCCTGCGCGCAGAACTTAGCACAAGATTCGGCGCTGAAATGGCCGCAACCACGCGCCTTCTCTACGGCGGCTCGGTCAAACCAGGCAATGCCTCTGACATCTTTACCACATCAAACGTTGATGGGGCCCTGGTCGGCGGTGCCAGCCTAAAGGCCGAAGATTTCTCCCCCATCATCGCGGCCCTCGACGCCAGCTAACCCTACGTCGGCTTTCACCTTTCCCCAAATATTCCGGGGGAGCGCCCTTTGGGCGCGGGGGCAGAGCCCCCTCCTCGCCGCCAGAAAAAACGCCCCGGATCTCTCCGGGGCGTTTTTCTTGGTCTCCTACTCAGGCCTCAGAAACCCGCTAATTGGTAATGATCTCAGGCCCCATCAGGGCGTTGGGGATCAGGGTGCTCAGCCAGGGGATATAGGTGACCATGATCAAGAAAACAAAAAGCACCGCAAGGAAGGGCAAGGCCGCCCGCACCACCGACATCATCGGCATGCCCGCCACCCCAGAGGTGACAAAGAGATTGAGCCCCACTGGCGGTGTAATCATGCCGATCTCCATGTTGACCACCATGATGATGCCCAGATGGATCGGATCAATCCCCAATTCGATGGCGATGGGGAAAACCAGCGGCGCCACGATCACCAACAGTCCCGATGGCTCCATGAACTGGCCACCAATCAACAGGATTACATTGACCACAATCAGGAACATGACAGGGCCGAACCCTGCAGATAGCATCGCATTGGCGATATGCTGCGGCACCTGTTCATCGGTCAGCACATGTTTCAGGATCAGCGCATTGGCGATCACAAACATCAGTGTCACCGTCAGCTTACCGGCATCAAACAGCGCCTTCTTGGTGTCCTTATGCGCCCAAACCGTCAACAAGGCCTGCGGCGCCTGAAACACCGAGCGACGCGGTCTCTCGGAAGTTTCAGCCAACGGCCCCATATCACGGTAGACAAAGGTAGCGACAAAGAAGGCATAGACAGAGGCCACAGCCGCCGCTTCTGTTGGGGTAAAGATGGCGTCTTCTTTGTAGAGCCCCAGTTCAGCGGAGTACCACGGGTAACCATAGATGCCGACCATGATGATCACGATCAGGAACAGCCCCCAAAAGGCCTCACGGAAGGAGGCGCCAACCTCGCCCCAACCGGCCCAATTGCCTTTGGGCATATTCTTGATGCGGGCAATCACATAGATCGTCACCATCAGCATAATACCAGCCAACAGGCCTGGAATAATGCCAGCCAGGAACATCCGCCCAACAGAGACATCGACTGAGGCCGCATAGACCACCATGACGATGGAGGGCGGGATCAAAATACCAAGCGTCCCGGCGTTACAGATCACCCCGGCAGCGAATTCCTTGGTGTAGCCCGCCTGGCGCATCGCGGCGATGACGATCGAGCCGATTGCCACAACCGTGGCCGGCGAGGAACCCGACAGGGCGGCAAACATCATACAGGCAAAGACACCGGCAATGGCCAAGCCGCCCTGGAAGTGGCCGACACAGGCGATGGAAAACCGGATGATCCGCTGCGCCACGCCGCCCGTTGACATGAAGGTGGAAGCCAAAATGAAAAATGGGATGGCCAACAGGGTGAAATGCCCTTCAAAAGCCTCAAACAGAGTACCGGCAACGGAAGCCAGCGAGCTATCCGAGTAGACAAGCAAAAACAAAACCGAACTGAGGCCAAGCGAAATGGCAATCGGCACCCCGATCAGCATCAGGCCAATCACCATGGCAAAAAGGATTACGACGTCCATTATTTTTCTCCCTCGGTGGCACGGGCCCGGGCCTCGTCCAGCTCGTCTTCGACTTCATGGCTGGCAACCAGCCGGTCCGCATCGCCGCGCAGCACCTGCAGGGCCGCCTGAGCAAAGCGGATCACCAACAACAGCATCGACAGCGGCAACACGACGTAGGGCACCACCTTCGGCAGTTTTTCATAAGAATCGCCGTAGTTGATCAAATCTTCCAGAAACCGAAACATGCCCACCATTGGCACATCCTGCACCTCATAGAAGCTCTGACTGCGGGCTTTCATGTCAAACCCGGTAGGAAACCAACGCCCGGAGGTGGGCGGCAGGTCCGCAAAAACCGCCCAGTAGTCATAGGCGCCTTTCAGCAGCAACAATGAAAACAGAAGGCAGGCCGCCGCCGCGATCAGCGCAACCACTCGGCGCGCGCCCGGAGACAGGATATTGACGATGGCATCCACGCCCAGGTGGGTATGGGTCTTTACCGCATAGGCCGCGCCCAAAAGCACCAGCCAGGCAAAAAGGAAAACGGTCAGCTCCAGCGCCCATAGGATGTTGGAGTTAAAGGCAAAACGCGCGATTACATTGGCAAATGTAATCAGCGTCATCAGCCCCAGAAGCAACGCAATCAGCGTTTCTTCCAATGTGTTGATAAACCCGGACAGGCCGGTTTTTGCCCCCGACATAGTTATCACCCCGATAATGTTGAGAATAAGTAAGGTCAGGCGGCGGATCCCCGCGCCGCCTGAAGGTCCGTGGAGGCCCGATCACACAGGATCGCCGCCGCGGATGCGGCCCGCCAGTCGGGCGGGTCCGCTTGTCAGAACCAATCAATCAGTGATTGGCGTTGATCGCCTGCGCTGCGTCGATCTTGTCCTGACCTACGTCACCAGCGAACTGCTCCCAAACCGGCATCATGGTTTCAACCCAGGCCTGACGCTGAGCGGCATCAAGGCTGCGCACTTCGCCGCCAGCTGCGATGATTGCGGCCTTGGCTTCGTTGTTCACCTGTGTGGACTCCGCGTTGCGGGTTTCGGTCACTTCACCAAGGATCTGCAAGAACTGTTCACGTACGGGCGCATCCAGGCTTTCCAGCCAATCCACATTGGTCACGACCAGATAGTCGATGATGCCGTGGTTGGTCTCGGTGACTCCGTCCTGCACTTCGAAGAACTTTTTGCCGTAGATGTTGGACCAGGTGTTTTCCTGCCCGTCAACAACGCCCTGCTGCAGCGCACCGTAGACTTCCGAGAAGGCCATCTTTTGGGGCGAACCACCAATGGCTTCCATCTGGGCTACCAGCACGTCAGAGGATTGAACGCGGAACTTAAGGCCATTGGCATCCGTTGGCGCAACCAGTGGCTTGTTTGCCGACATCTGCTTCATGCCGTTGTGCCAATAGGCCAGCCCTTGCAGACCACGGCGCTGCATGCTGTCCAGCAGGGCTTGCCCATCGGGCGAGGCCTGGAAGGCATCAACCGCATCAATATTTTTGAACATGAAGGGCAGATCAAACAGACGGAACTCTTTGGTGAACTTCTCGAACTTTGACAGAGAGGGCGCAGCCAGCTGCACATCGCCCTGCAACATGGCTTCCAGAACCTTGTTGTCGTTATAGAGCGTCGAGTTCGGGTAGACTTCCAGGCACATGGTGCCGTTCATCTCATCGTTGATGCGCTGTTCCAGCAAGGAGGCCGCAATCCCCTTAGGGTGCTTATCCGTGTTGGTAACATGGCTGAATTTAACAACGATTTCGCCGTCGTCACAGGCGGCAGATGCAGCGCCTGCGGTGACTGTCAGGGCCATTGCAGTGGCAGCAGCGGTTACAAATTTCATATCAATCCTCCCAGAGATATCCAGAACTCCTACCCTCGATAGGAGCTTCTTCATCAGGATTGCCCGTTGCGTGGCTTTGCTCAACAATTGATTAAAATTTGTAGTGTCTTCAGGTGGTTTGCATATTTTTCAAACAGTTGCTTGAAAAAGGTAGCCGTGGCACCCACATCCCATCAGGCAGTTGTGCGAAATTTCGCACAGTGATTAGCGCGGTTGTGCGGATTTTCGCACAACTCAGCTCTGTGATGGCTCGGCAAAGATTCGCCAACACGCGCCCTCAACCCGACAGGGCCCAATCAAGCACGGCGGTAGTCTTCAGGGCGGATGCCATATCGGGCCAATTTATCATAGAAGGTCTTGCGCGGGAGTTTCAGCGCCTCAGCCGCAGCCGCAGCCCGACCATTTTGTCGGCCCAGCGCCGCGATCAGGAGCGAGCGTTCCACCTGGGCCATTTGCTCTGCCAACCCGAGTTCAGTGGCGCCGCTGATCTCATCCGGCATGCCCAGCACAAACCGCATTGCCGCTGACATCAATGATCGTGCATTACCTGGCCAATCCTGCGCCATGAGGGCCGCCAAATGTTCCTGGCTAATCTGCGGTGCCTCAATCCCGGCCTGTTCCGCGGCCTGGGCCACATAAAGTCGGAACAACACAGGGATATCGCCCGGGCGCTCTGCCAGCGACGGGATACGCACCCGCATCCCTTCGAGCCGGTAATAGAGATCCGCACCAAAGCTGCCTGCCTCCACCAGCGCCGAAAGATCGGCGGTACTACCAGCAATAAGCCGCGCCTCGCCGCCCTGTTCAAGCCACTCCAGCACCGCATATTGCAAGGCCTCTGACAGGGCTGAAATCTCATCCAGAAACAGCGACCCCCCCGCCGCCTGCTGGCAAAGATCCTGAAGACCTGCCACGCTAAGCCCCGCTGACGGCGATTTGACAAAGGGCCCCTGTGCCCGCGGCGACATCAGATGAATGACCTCTGCCACCTTGGAAATGCCGCTGCCTGCAGGCCCCGCAACCAGCACCTCAGCTGTTGTCGCAGAAACCGCCCGTACCCGCGCCCGCAATTCGTCAGACTGAGGCGAGGTCCCGAACAGCATACGGGCCGCAGGATCGCCCTCCTCCAATTGCTGTTTGAAGTCGCGGTTTTCTAGCACCAAATCCCGCGTCTTGAGCGCCCGTTGCAATGCCGTCAGAAGATCCGCTGTGACACAGGGTTTCTCAAGAAAGCCAAAGGCACCGCGGGTCATCGCCTTGACTGCCATCGGGATATCCCCTTCCCCGGTCAACAGGATCACCGGCAGGTCATCATCGATACCCTGCACATAATCGAGCAGATGAAAGCCATCTCGCCCAGGCATGCGGATATCCGACAGGATCACCCCGCCAAAATCAGCGGTGATCAGATCTTTTGCAGCCACAAAGGACCCCGCCGTGATTGGCTCAAGATCATTCAGCTCCAGTGTCTGCGCCAAAGCCTCTCGCAGGGCGGCATCGTCATCGACAACCAAGACTTTTGACGTCATGTCGCAGCACTCTCATTCCAATGGTCCAGCTCTACGGTAAACACTGCGCCGCGCCTGCCGTTCCTGCCGTGGATATTGCCCCCAAAGCTCTGCAACAGCCCATAAGAGATCGAAAGCCCCAGCCCCATCCCCTCTGAACTGCTCACCACTTTGGTGGAGTAGAACGGATCAAACATTTTCTCTGGTTCCTTGATGCCCGGGCCAATGTCAGAGACCACGACGGCTAGCCGCGTTCCAGCCTCCAGCGTTATGCTTATCGCGCGCTTATCCTGCCCCAGCATCGCATCCGCAGCATTGTTGATAAGATTGACGAAGACCTGTGTCAGTCGCACCTCGCCGCCCCATGCATAGATCGGATCATCCCCTTCGGGCGGTGTCCAGCTGAGCATCACCGCATCCGTTTCAAGACGCGAGGCTGTGAGCTCCACTGCGGTATTGATCACCTGCACCAAATCCACCCGCGCCATCGGTTCGTTCTCATTGCGCGAAAAGGCCCGCAGATTCTTGATAATCCGCGCCATGCGGGCCGACATGCCAGCAATGCGAGACAGATTCTCGCCCACCCGGTCAATCTGGCCGCGCTGCAAAAAGGCATCTCCGTTTTCTGCAAATTGCTGGATCGCCATCAGCGGTTGGTTCAGCTCGTGGCTGATCCCCGCCGACATCTGTCCCAGGGCCGATAGTTTTCCTGCCTGCACCAGTTCTTCCTGAGCCTTTTTTAACGCTGCCTCTGCATCCTGGCGCTCGCTCACTTCGCGGCGAAGCTGGCTGTTGGTAGATTGAAGCGCCCGTGTGCGTGTTTCAACCCGGCTTTCCAATACCGCATTTGCCTCAGCCAGGGTGCGACGACGCTCCATGGTCAGGAAAAGAAAGGCCCCAAAGGCCAAACAAAGCGCCCCTAGCGCCGCCGCCTGAAGCAGCGCAAGCCTGCGGGCCGGTGCCACATCCACCAAAATCTGCCCATTCAATCCGATCACAGGCAACCCCACCGACAAATGCAAGGCGCGATCGGGCAAATAGGCGCTTCCGGACAGCGCCCAAATCTCATAGCCGCCTATGGTTGAAACCTCATAATTCAACTCTTTCCGGCGCAAGGTCCCATTGGCGGTCTCCTCCTGCCCTTGGTGCCAGAACAGCAGCTCAGGCCGGTTGGAGATAAAGACTTCGCCGCGATCATTGGTAAAAAAGACCGCAGGCAATGAGCCGCGCCAGGTCTGTTCCACGTCTTCGACATCGGCAACCACGACAAGCGCCCCAGCCACTTCCCCCTGTGGCGAAAAGCTGGGCGCGGCGTAAAAATATGCGCGTCGCCCGGTGCCGGTCAGCACATCCGCACCAATGCCCAATGCCCCCTGCATGGCACGGCGAAAGTACCCAGCCTCAGAGATGTTGGTTCCTGTAACCCCTTCAGCGGCGGCCAGCACCTCGCCTGAGGCCTGTGCATAAAACACATCCAGTGCCGATGTTTTATCCGCAACCCCGCGCAAGACCTGATGCGCAGCCGTACGCCCAGCCGCAGTGTCGAGCTGCTCCAGAACCGGATGATCCGCCATAATCACCGCAAGTTCTTGATAGATCTGCAACTGGGTACTGACCCGATCCGAGGCCAGAGCGAGATCCGCCGCACTACGCTTTGCCAGGGAATCAAGCGCCTGACGGTAGCCGTACATCCAAGTCGCTCCGACTATACAAGACACTGCAAGCGCAAACCCCAGTAACAACGGCCATCTCTGCATCAATCAAGGCTTTCTTTTGACCTTTGGTTTTTGAACACTCTAGCAAGACTGCTCTTGCAAACACCAGCCATGACGGCAAAATCCCTCCATGAAAACAGTCACTCAATCCCCGACAGATCCCGCCTTTGTGCAAGACCCCTACCCGTTTTATGAAAAGGCCCGCGCGCAGGGCGGGCTGAACTTTTGGCAAGACTACGGTATGCCTGCAGCCTTTCGCCGTGCCGCCGTACATGCGATCCTGCGTGATCGCCGTTTTGGCCGCGAGATTCCACCCGAAGCCGCCAGGCCCGCGCCCGAACACCTGGCGCCCTTTATGGCCATCGAAGCCCATTCCATGCTTGAGGCAGAGCCCCCTCGCCATACCAGACTGCGCAAACTGGTGATGCGCGCCTTCACCTCGCGTGAAATTAAGGCACAGGAGGCAGGCCTTGCGAGGCTGTGCCATCAGTTGATTGATACCTTTCCCGATCAGCCTTTTGACCTGCTGTCAGCCTATTGCACTCAGGTGCCGGTGATCACCATTTGCCGCCTGCTCGGGGTGCCAAGCGACATGGCTCCACAGCTGCTGAGCTGGTCACACGACATGGTCGCAATGTATCAAGCCGCAAAAACTGTTGAGACCGAACACGCAGCGGCCAATGCGGCACAGGCCTTTAGCGATTTCCTAGCCAGCTATATAGAGCAGCGCCGCAGCACGCCTGCGGATGACCTCATCACACGCCTGATTGCCGCAGAAGAAGAGGGCGACAAGCTTAGCACTCAAGAGCTGATCGGTACCTGCATCTTACTGCTGAACGCAGGCCATGAGGCGACCGTGCACGCCCTTGGCAACGGCATCAAAACCATGCTGCAGCAGGGCTGGGACTCCGCGTGGTTGGCGCCAGATGGCATCGAAAATCTGGTGGAAGAAATCCTGCGGTTTGATCCACCGCTGCATATGTTCACCCGCTACGCCTATGAAGAGATAGAGGTCATGGGCCACACCTTTAAACGTGGCGACCAGGTCGCGCTATTGCTGGCCTCTGCCAACAGGGACCCTGCCGCCGAAGACAAGGCAGAAATTTTTGATCCCACCCGGCCTGCCCGGACCAATATGTCTTTTGGCGGCGGATTGCATTTTTGCGTCGGCGCGCCGCTGGCACGCCTGGAGATGCAGATCGCTCTACCCATTCTGTTTGAACGCTGTCCTGACCTCAAACTCGCAGCAGATCCGCACTACAGCAACAGCTATCACTTCCACGGGCTGACAGAGCTGCGCGTAACGCGCTAGCCCCGCCTCACGGGTCAAGGAGGGCCAACGACCCCCGTGCCTCTGGCACGGCTGGCCCTTGAAGCGCCTAGCCTTATCAAATTAGCGATTGCGCCTTCAGGGCAGTTCTGCCCCTGAAGCGCTTCTCAGCAAATCCATACAAGGCAGCCAGACTCACTGCCGCCCGCGTTCTGCGTTGCAGTGCCACAAGCAGAAATCAGTGCGCGGTAGCGCTCCTTTTGTCATCCTTCAGCTCTCAAGCGGCAGCATGGTCGTGGATTTGATTTCTTCCATCGACAAAAGCGCGGTCACATTATGGACCTTCACCTCCGAAATCAGCGCTTGGTAAAAAACGTCATAGGCCCGGGCATTCTGCACCCGTACCTTGAGAATATAGTCAATATCGCCCGCCAAACGATGCGCCTCTTGGACTTCCGGGCGGTCCCGCAGGGCCTTCAGGAACTTGGCCTGCCAGTCCGCCTCATGCTCCGAAGTGCGGATCAGAACAAAGAAACAAGCCTCAAACCCCAGAGCCTCTGCATCCAGCATCACGGTTTGCTGACCGATCACGCCAGCCTCACGCAGCTTTCGGATCCGATTCCACACCGGCGTCTTCGAACTGCCCACTTGTTTGGCAATTTCATCCAAGGATTGCCCTGCATCGCGCTGCAGCTCTGCCAGAATTTTCCGGTCTGTCGCATCGATCCGCACTGTCATTCTCGTTTTCCCTCTGTTTCAGGACCATTCTATCTGGCTGCACCGATAGCTGGGACATTATTCCTTATTTACCCAGGCATATAGCGTAATAGCGGGAATATTTCCTATATCTATCCTCAAGTCAAACTCCAGCAAAGAGGTCCGATATGACCGGTCCCATCACACATACCGCAAAATCCACCGCTCACACTCGCAGCGGCATGTGTTGCCTAGCCAAAGGCCAGGTGGCCTTTGCGGGCTCCGGCCCTGGCGATCCTGACTTGTTGACCCTCAAAGTGGCCCGTGCCCTGCAAGAGGCGGATGTTGTGCTGTTTGACCGCCTGGTCAGTGCTGAAATTCTGGCTCTTGCCGCCCCCCACAGCCAGTTGGAAGATGTCGGCAAAGAAGGCTTTGGTCCCTCGATGAGCCAGCCCGAGATCTGCGCCCGCATGGTGGCACACGCGCTGGCGGGCAAAAAGGTACTGCGTCTGAAATCCGGTGACCCCACCATCTTTGGTCGCCTGGATGAGGAGCTCACTGCCTGCGAAGAGGCGGGCGTCACCTATCAGATCATGCCCGGCATCACCGCCGCCTCAGCCGCTGTGGCGGGTATCGGTCAAAGCCTGACGCAGCGTGGTCGCAACTCGTCCGTGCGCTTTGTGACGGGACACGACATGAAGGGCTTTGCGGATCAGGACTGGGCCGCGCTGGCCCGCCCCGGTGAGGTCGCCGCAATCTATATGGGCAAGAAATCCGCTCGTTTTGTGCAGGGCCGTCTGATCATGCATGGCGCCAATCGCGCCACGCCGGTCACCGTGATTGAAAACGCCTCCCGCGCGGATCAGCGCGTCTTGGAGACCACACTGGAATATCTGCCGACAGATCTGGCGCAGGCCGCCTTTGACGGCCCCGCCTTGACCTTTCTTGGGCTCGCCCCACGCCAAAGCGTGACTGCCCTTACTGACCTGAATATGGAGCTTGCATAATGGCCCGTCCTTTTACGCCAAAAGTCATCACCGCCAACGACCTGTTGGAAGGGGATGTGATCTACTTCAAGGCAGACAACAGCTGGACCCGCGAGCTTGCCCAGGCGGAGCTCATCGTGGACGAGGCCGAAGCCCAGCTTCGCCTGCTGGAGGCTGAAAAGCAAAACATCTCGATTGTCGGCGCCTATCTGGCCGATGCCAAGGCAGGCGAAAATGGCCCGGAACCGGTTCATTTCCGAGAAGATTTCCGCCGCAAAGGCCCATCCAATTACAGCCACGGCAAACAGGAGGCCGCAGCCCATGTATAAGTACAACGCTTTTGACGAGGCCTTCCTTGCAGAACGCAACGCTCAGTTTCGTGCCCAAGTCGCCCGCCGCATCGACGGCTCCCTCACCGAGGATGAATTCAAGCCCCTGCGCCTGATGAATGGCGTCTATCTGCAGCTGCATGCCTATATGCTGCGGGTGGCAATTCCCTATGGCACCTTGAATTCTGCCCAGATGCGTGCTCTGGCCCTGCTGGCAGAGAAGTGGGACAAAGGTTACGGCCATTTCACCACCCGGCAGAATATCCAGTACAACTGGCCCAAACTCAACGACATCCCCGATATGCTGGATGCCCTGGGCGAGGTTGGCCTGCACGCAATTCAGACCTCAGGCAATACCATCCGCAACACCACTGCCGATCATTTTGCCGGGGCAGCTGCAGATGAGCTGACCGATCCTCGGCCCTATGCGGAGCTGATCCGCCAGTGGTCGACTGACCATCCAGAATTCCAGTTCCTGGGCCGCAAGTTCAAGATCGGCATCACCGGTAGCCCCAATGACCGCGCTGTGGTCAAGGCGCATGATGTGGGTCTGCGCATGGTGGAAAAAGACGGCGAGATCGGCTTTGAAGTCATTGTTGGTGGCGGCCTGGGCCGAACGCCGATGGTGGGCAAGGTCATTCGGGACTTCCTGCCGCAGCCAGACCTACTGCCCTATCTAGAATCCGTGCTCAGCGTTTACAACGTGTTGGGACGTCGCGATAACAAATACAAAGCCCGCATCAAGATCACCGTGCAGGAAAACGGTATTGAGAAAATCCGCGAGCTGGTCGAGGCCCGTTTTGAAGAACGCCGTCATGAATTTGACGGCACCGATCAGCAACTGCTGACTGATATCAAAACCCATTTCACGCCCCCCGCCCTGCGCGCGGGCCCCACGGAAGCCTATGAAGCCGCCTATGAAGCCGATCCGGTGTTTCGCGCCTGGGCAGACACCAACCTGGCCGAACACCGCGACGCGGCACATGCCATCGTGACCATCTCCATCAAGAAGCACGGTGCCACGCCGGGCGATGCAACGGCTGAACAGATGCGGGTCATGGCGGCGCTGGCAGAAGAGCTGGGCTATGACGAGCTGCGCATTAGCCACCAGCAAAATGTGATCCTGCCACATGTCCATAAGAACGACCTGCCCGCGATCCATGCCCGGCTGAAAGAAAACGGGCTAGCCACCGCCAATATCGGCCTGATCTCGGATATCATCGCCTGCCCCGGCATGGACTATTGCGCGCTGGCGACAGCGCGTTCTATCCCCGTCGCACAGGAAATCGCTACCCGGTTTGAGGCGTTGAAACTGGAGCATGATATCGGTCATCTCCAGATCAAGATCTCCGGCTGCATCAATGCCTGTGGCCACCACCACGTGGCCCATATCGGCATCTTAGGCCTGGACCGCGCTGGGGTGGAAAACTACCAGATCACCCTGGGGGGCGACGCCACTGAAACCGCTGCCATCGGCAAACGCACCGGACCGGGCTTTGCCTATGACGAGATCGTGCCCGCAGTCGAGCGTTTGGTGGACGCCTACATGGGCCTTCGCTCCGACGAAAGTGAGACCTTCCTGGAAACCTATCGTCGTCTCGGCATGGTGCCTTTCAAGTCCGCGCTCTACCCCGAGGCTCAGAAAAAGGTGGCATAGCCCCATGGTGAACCTTGAAACAGATACCTTTGCACAGGATGGGGCCTCTGCGGCGCAGAACGCCCTGACCACCAAGGTGGCGGGCCTCAATGCCCGCTACCGACACCATTCTGCGACTGCGGTGATGCAGGGCGCACTGAATGATGCGGGTCACATCGCGCTGGTCTCCAGTTTTGGCGCTGAATCCGTGGTGCTGTTGCATATGGCTGCGGTGATCGATCCGATGGTGCCCGTGCTCTTTGTAGATACCGAGCTGCTGTTCACCGAAACGCTGGTCTACCAGCAGGAAGTGAGCGAACGCCTAGGCCTGCGCAATGTGCAAATCGTAAAGGCGGCAGATATCGCGGAAAAAGACCCCTATGGCGCTCTGCGCTTTAGTGACACCGATGCCTGCTGTGCCCTGCGTAAAACCGCCCCGCTTCAGGCCGCCCTTGATGGCTTTGACGGCTGGATTACTGGGCGCAAACGCTTTCAGGCGGGCAGTCGCGCTGCTCTGGACTTCTTTGAGGTCGAAAAGACCGCAATGGGCCAAACCGGGCGCATCAAAATCAATCCGCTGGCCCACTGGGCGCCAGAGGATGTCCGCGCCTATATGACTGAAAACCGCCTCCCCCGCCATCCGCTGGTGGCCAAGGGATACCCGTCGATCGGCTGCGCCCCCTGCACCTCGCCAGTGGCCGCAGGCGAAGATCCCCGCGCTGGACGCTGGCGTGACCAAAGCAAGGAAGAATGTGGCATTCACGTTGTGAACGGCCAATTCATCCGCACAGGAGCATAAGTGATATGACTGTAATTGTAACCGACGCGGGCTTTGGCTCTGAGACCTGGACCGCAGGATTCGAGGCCGAAACGACCTTAGATCTGGCCTCAGACACGGATCCGGCGACGCTCAGTGATCGTTTGGCAGGGGTTGAGATCATTCGCATTGATTTCCCCAGCTTTGCCGATGGACGAGGTTTCACCCTTGCGCGGCAACTGCGCTTAATGGGCTATGGGGGCCGTTTGCGCGCCAAGGGTCATGTTCTCGCAGATCAATATGCCATGGCCCGGCGTACCGGATTCGACGAGGTGGAAATCAGCGATGAGCTCGCCGCCCGTCAGCCTCAGGAGCAATGGCTTGCCCGCGCCCAATGGGGCGCGCATAACTACCAGGCCCGCCTTCGCGGTGGCTCTGCCACCGGCTAAGCCAGCCCCTCTTTCCATCAGGACGGCCCCGGCCAGCCGCGCCCTCGCGTCAACGACGCTGCGGCGTTGCAGATTCCGGGGCTTCCCCTGACCTACATCAAAGATTAATCAGAGGTGCCGGTTTAACTAACCGGTAGTGCAACCGAATGAACGAGATTTCGCCCGTGACAGATGCTGCGACCGACACGCCTGTAAAGGCCACCCCTGCCCTGCCCGATGCCCAGACCGTAACCGAAGTGAAGCACTGGACGGACAAACTGTTTTCCTTCCGCTGCACCCGCCCTGCAAGCCTGCGCTTCCGGTCCGGTGAATTTGTGATGATCGGCCTGATGGGCGAGGTCAATGAAAAGACCGGCAAACAAAAGCCGCTGCTGCGAGCCTATTCCATTGCGTCACCCTCTTGGGACGAGGAAATGGAATTCTACTCCATCAAAGTCGAAAACGGCCCACTCACCTCGCGTCTTCAGCACATCAAGGTTGGCGATGAGATCATCCTGCGCCCCAAACCCGTTGGGACTCTCGTGCATGACGCGCTGATCCCAGGCAAGCGCATCTGGTTCTTTGCCACAGGCACTGGCTTTGCCCCCTTTGCATCATTGCTGCGGGAACCACAGACCTATGAAGACTACGACGAGGTCATCATCACACATACCTGCCGCACCGCCGGTGAACTGACCTATGGTCGTGAACTGATTGAGGGGCTGAAAGACGATGAGCTGCTCAATGAAGTGATTGGGGATGGCTTC
This sequence comes from Roseobacter sp. MED193, assembly GCF_000152965.1. Classification (GTDB taxonomy): domain Bacteria; phylum Pseudomonadota; class Alphaproteobacteria; order Rhodobacterales; family Rhodobacteraceae; genus Pseudophaeobacter. The sequence goes on from NZ_CH902583.1 coordinate 811,092, forward strand.
TGGAAGAAGATCAAGTATTACCCCACCACCACCCGAGAAGAGAGCCCCAAGATGGGCCGGATCACCGATCTGATCAATTCTGGTGAGGCCTATAAGGATCTCGATGTAGCGCCACTTTGCCCTGACAATGACCGGGCGATGATTTGCGGCAACATGGCCTTTAATCTTGAGTTGAAGGACATGTTGGAAAAGGCCGGGCTCGAAGAAGGTGCCAATTCCAAACCCGCACAGTATGTTGTGGAAAAGGCCTTTTTGGACTAGCCGCCGTGCGCGCACCACAGAAACACATGAAATCGGGCAGCCTCTTTCGCAAGAGACTGCCCGATTTCGTATTTGGCTCTGGAGGGGCGAAAGACCGCTATTACAGCCCCAACGCCGCCTTCACCTGATCCAGCACGCCAGAAAGCAGTTCAGGATTGTCCTTGGCCTTGGTCAAGGCTGTGTTCAGCATGGTCTTCTTCAAGGCGTCCAGCTCTGAGCCGTTGATCATTTCAATCACCTTGTCAAAGTCGAAACCGTCAAGAGTGAGATACTCGCTCATCCCACCCAGGGCAGAGCTGGCGCCAGCATCGGTCTGTGCCGCTGCCTCAGTAGCAGTTTCTGTGACAGCGGTTGCAGCTTCAGAGGCGACCTCAGCTGCGGTCTCAGTCGCCGCTTGGGCTGCGGTCGTGGCGCTCTCGACGGCGGCCTCGGTGGCGGCTGTCGCCGCAGCGCTTGCTGCCTCTGCAACGGAGGCGCCGGCCTCTACGGCCTCGGTGGCCGCTTCAACAGCGGCTTCACTGGCGTCGGAGGCAGCCTCGGAAGCTGTTTCAGTCACCTCATCTACCAGGCTTTCAGCCGCCTCGGTCACAGTTTCAACCGCCTCTTCGGCAGCGGCTTCTGTCTCTTCAACAACCGCTTCCACCTGCTCGTCCACCGCTTCCTCTGCGGTTTCCTCGACCGCAGGAGCAGTCGTTTGCTGTTCAACAACGTTAGGTTCTGCTTCATTCTGGCTTTGGACATAAAAATAGCCCCCTGCCGCAACAACACCCAGTCCCAAAATTACAAAAATCGGCTTCATGACCTTTACCCTTCATTCACCTGCATCCTTGCAGGCTCGATATCAGGGAGGTGCGCTCAACGGGCGCTTTCCACAAGGGGGAATATCCAGCAGCATTCCTCATCCAGCCCGATCAGCCAAAGCCTGCCGACAGACTCACCCTTCCAAAGCAACCCGCCGCCAGACCAATTGCCCTAGAGAATTCCCTCTTGACCCGAACCAATTTGTGGCCGAGGCCATGTTGCAGAACTAAAACCTTGGATCCTGCTCCAAAAAAACGACAATCCCACGGGAATTCCGCTCAAGCCGCTACGGTTGCGCCTTGAAACATTCCACCGTTCCGTTTAAGTTCCGTGCTCGAAATTCGGCAATAATCAAAGGATCAAAGCCATAGCCCGCAGACCTCATAATGCGCCGCCGCAACGTGACACCGGCCCGCGCACGAACGAAAAAATTCGCGCCTCTGAAATTCGCCTGATTGGCGCTGATGGCGAAAATGTCGGGGTCGTGCACCCTGCCAAGGCTATGGACATGGCAAATGAGGCCGGTCTTGATCTGGTTGAAATTTCGCCCAACGCGACACCTCCTGTCTGCAAGATCATGGACTTTGGTAAGTTCAAATACGAGCAGCAGAAACGCGAAAGCGAAGCGCGCAAAAAGCAGAAAATCATTGAGGTCAAAGAGGTCAAATTTCGGCCCAACACCGACACCAATGACTACAGCGTCAAAATGCGCAATGTGTTCAAATTCCTCGAGGCCGGCGACAAGGTGAAAATCACACTGCGTTTCCGCGGACGCGAAATGGCGCACCAAAACCTGGGCCGCCAGTTGCTGGAACGCGTCGCCGAAGACGTCAAGGATATGGGCAAGGTTGAAAACATGCCCAAAATGGAAGGCCGCCAAATGGTCATGATGATCGGGCCTCTACCCCAGAAATAATCCAGACCCTGTTTGGACAAAGCCGCCTCTTCCTTTGTGGAAGAGGCGGCTTTTTTGTGTCTGGATCCTGGCTGGCACCAGTAACAGCGAGATCGCAGAAGGGCCAGACAGGTTGCCCCGGCCCAGCCCTTTGCTTCTATTTCAGCCTGTTAGGTCAGGCCGCCGCGGCAACCGCCCGCTTCGTCAGAACGCCAATTAGATGGGCACGATAGGCCTTGGAACCGTGGATATCTGCCATCATGCCATCCGCCGCAACCGACAGGCCATCCAGCGCATCAGCACTGAAATTTGCACTCAATGCGGCCTCAGCTTCGCTCCAGCGGAAAACCCCATCTTCCGAGGCACCTGTCACAGCCACCCGAACGCCATCCGCGAATTTGGCCACAAAGACCCCAACAAGGGCAAAGCGCGAGGCCGGCTGGACGAATTTTTGATAGTTTGCTGCCTCCGGCACCGGCAGGCGTACCTGGGTGACAATCTCGCCTTCCTCCAGCACTGTGGTGAACAGCCCGTCAAAATAGTCATCCGCCGCAATCTCGCGGCCATTGGTGACAATAGTCGCGCCACTGGCCAAAGCTGCCGCCGGATAGCAGGCTGCTGGATCATTATTGGCGAGCGAACCGCCAATGGTGCCCCGATTGCGCACCGCAGGATCCCCAATATTGCCCGCCAATGCCGCCAATGCCGGATAGCTCTGCGCGACTTCAGCAGCCACAACCCCGTGAGGGGTTGCACCGCCAATACTGACAACACCGCCATCCGTGCTGACCCCCTGCATCTCTGCAACACCACTCAGCGAGACCAGCTTCGAAGGGCTCGCCAGGCGCTGTTTCAGCGTCGGAATCAGGGTCTGGCCACCACCCAGCGCCTGAGCCTCATCATCGCTTGCCAGCGCAGCCACCGCATCCGCTATGCTTGTGGGTTTTTCAACATCGAAATTATACATTCCGCTTTCCTTCCCAGAACCGGATCTGCCGGCTCATTCATCTTTCCCAAAATATTCCGGGGAGCACGAGGGGCCGCGCCCCTCGCCCATCCTCTTATCCCGGAGCTTTGTTACTCATGCATCGCCGACCAGACCCGTGCCGGGCTCAAAGGCATGTCCACATGGGTGATATCCTTGCCCATGGATTGCAAGGCATCCACCACAGCATTTACGACCGCAGGCGGCGACCCAATGGCACCAGCTTCACCGCAGCCCTTTACCCCCAAGGGGTTATGAGTACAGGGTGTCTGACAAGAATGGTCCACCTGATAAAATGGCAGATCATCCGCGCGCGGCATGGCATAGTCCATATAAGAGGCCGACAGGAGCTGCCCCTCATCGTTATAGACAGCCGCCTCAAGCAGCGCCTGACCAATGCCCTGGCCGATACCGCCATGGACCTGCCCTTCCACGATCATCGGATTGACCACATTGCCAAAATCATCAGCAGCGGCAAAACGCTCAATGCTGACCTTGCCCGTCTCCGGGTCCAGCTCCACTTCGCAGGCATAGGCACCTGACGGATAGGTGAAGTTGGCCGGATCATAAAATGCCGTCTCTTCCAGACCAGGCTCGATATCCTCCAGCGGGTAGTTATGCGGCACATAGGCCGCCAGGGTTACATCGCCCCAGGCCAGGGATTTATCCGTGCCCGCAACCGAGAACTGACCATCCTTCAGCTCGATATCCGCATCTGAGGCTTCAAGGATATGGGCGGCGATCTTCTTGGCCTTGGCGATGATCTTCTCTGTGGCACGCACCATGGCAGATCCGCCAACCGCCAACGAGCGAGACCCATAGGTGCCCATGCCCATTGGCGTATTGGCGGTGTCGCCATGCACGATTTCCACCATGCTCTCATCGATACCAATCATTTCCGCGATCACCTGCGGGAACGACGTCTCATGCCCCTGTCCATGGCTATGCGACCCCGTCATCACCACCAGACCACCAGTGGCGTTGACCCGCACCGTAGCGCTTTCATAAAGCCCCGCACGGGCGCCCAGCTGACCCACCAGATTACTGGGGGCAATGCCGCAGGCCTCAATATAGCAGTTCACGCCGAGGCCACGCACCTTACCCTTGGCTTCGCTGGCCGCGCGCCGCGCGGCAAAACCTGATATATCGGCAATCTCTTCCAGCTTATCCATGGTGGCGTTATAGTCACCGGTGTCATATTCCACCGCCACCGGGGTGGCATAGGGGAATTCGGTGATAAAGTTCTGCCGCCGCAGAGCCACCGGATCAACGCCCAACTCGCGCGCGGCTTTGTCGATGACGCGCTCCAGCTGATAGGTCGCCTCGGGACGGCCCGCCCCGCGATATGCATCCACTGGCACCGTATTGGTGAAGACCGCCTTCACGTTCACATAGATCAGCGGCGTCTTGTAGTTACCGGCCATCAACGTGCCATGCAGCCAGGTTGGAACCGAGGGCGCAAAGGTCGACAGATAGGCGCCCATATTGGCATAGGTATCGGTGCGCAGCGCGGTAAAGTTATTGTCCGCATCCAGCGCCAGCTGAATGGTGGAGACATGGTCCCGTCCATGGGCATCCGAGATGAAGGCCTCTGAGCGCGAAGAGGTCCATTTCACCGCCCGGTTCAGTGCCTTTGCGGCAAAGGTACAAAAGGCCTCTTCGGCGTAGTGGAAAATCTTGGTGCCAAAGCCACCGCCCACATCCGGTGCGATGACGCGCAGCTTGTGCTCGGGGATACCCAATACAAAAGCGCCCATCAACAGCCGGATCACATGCGGGTTCTGCGAGGTGGTATAGAGCGTGCTGTCACCTGTTGCGCGATTGAAATCGCCCACGGCAACGCGCGGCTCCATCGGGTTCGCGACCAGCCGATTGTTGACCAGCTCTAGCGTCGTCACATGGGCGGCATTGGCAAAGGCCTCTTCAACGGCGGGTTTGTTTTCTTCAACAAAACCCCAGTCATAGCAGAGGTTCGAAGTCAGATCGTCATGGACCTTGGTAGCGCCCTCCTGCACAGCCGCTTTCATATCGATGACCGCTGGTAGTTCTTCCATGTCCAGCTCGATTGCCTCGGCCGCATCACGGGCCTGCTCGGCCGTATCCGCGACAACAGCGGCAATGGCATCGCCCACATAGCGCGCCTTGCCCTGGGCCAGAACCGGGTGGGCCGGCTCCTGCATCGCTTCGCCATGCTTATCAGTGATCTGCCAGCCGCAGGGAATGCCGCCAACGCCTTCAAAATCGGCGCCAGTGAAAATCCGCACCACGCCGGGCATCGCCGAAGCCGCAGCGGTATCAATGGAATTGATCCGCGCATGCGCCATATCCGAGCGCAGGAAATGCACATAGGCCTGACCGTTCAGATTAATATCATCGGTGTAATTGCCGGTTCCCGTCAGGAACCTGACGTCCTCGCGCCGTTTTGGGCTGGCGCCAATGCCAGTATCTTTAGGCATATTCAAATCTCCTCCCTGGAGGGTGCCGCCCTCGGGCGCACCTCTTGGTTATGCAGTTTGATCCTTGCGTCTTGATGTCCTCGGGGGCCACACCTCCCAATGAGGCCCAGGAGCGGCGGCTTATTCAGCGGCGATAGCAGAGACATCCTGACCAGATGCGGCCATGATCGCCTTGACGATATTGTGGTAGCCGGTGCAGCGGCAGATATTGCCTTCGAGATACTCACGGATCTCTTGTTCACTGGGCTTTGGGTTTTCTTTCAACAGAGCGGCAGTCGACATCACCATGCCTGGCGTGCAAAAACCGCACTGCAACCCGTGATGATCCTGAAAGGCCTGCTGAATGGTATTGAGCGTGCCATCTGGCGCTGCCTGACCTTCGATAGTGGCAACCTCTGCGCCTTCGGCCTCAACGGCCAGCATGGTGCAGGATTTTACCGCAACACCGTTCACATGCACAACGCAGGCACCGCATTGGCTGGTATCACAGCCCACATGTGTTCCGGTAAACCCCAGTTCTTCGCGCAGGAACGACGACAGCAGCGTGCGACCCTCTGCGTCACCGCTCGCGGCTTTGCCGTTCACGGTCATTGAGACCTTGGTCATGAATTCCTCCCATTTTGCTACTTATTAGTGGCTGAGAGAAGTTAAGCACGGGATTGCGCCTGCGCGAACCCCCTTAAACGCTCCGTCACAAACAATTTTACCGCTTGGCAAAATCTCGCCCCTGCCCGCTGCTGCCTCCTTTCAGAGGAGGCCGGGCTCGTCACTCTGACAGCCTGCTGTGACACAGGGAATTTGCTCAAATTCTGAGCATCTGGCGCAGAATTAGTCGGACCGGCGCGGCATCGGACGGGTGGGAATCTCCTTGAGCAAACCGCCGATGCCCATCCCCGCAATATCAGAGCTTGTGACCCTGCAGCCGCACAGAACCCGCTCCAACACCCAATCGGCACCATTCAAGGCGGGCGAACGGGCGCATCCTGGCAGGCCAATTACCGGGCGCCCCCTGAAATCGCCAAGAAAAAGCAGATTGCCGGGATCCACCGGCATGCCAAAACGCGTTACACTGCCCCCGGCCCGGCGCAACGCCTGCGGCGCCACATCCATCGGGTCCGAAGTGGCAGAGCCCGTGAGGATCAACAAAACCTCCCCTGGTGCTTCCTCCAGCGCCTTTGCCAGTTCTGCTTCACGGTGTGGCACCACAACCCGGTCGCTCAGGCTGAGCCCCATCCGGTGCAACCGCCCAGCCATGGCGCGCCGCCCCTTATCTGCCGGGATCTCTCGACTGACACGGGTTTCAATCAGGCTTGCCGTCGTAAAAACCGGTGGCAGAACATGCAAAGCCCCCGCAACGCCTGCCCCGGCACGCAGCAACGCTGCCTCCTCGACCCCGTAAGAGATGATCTTGATGGTCGCGATCATCCCATCGGTATCAACCCTGTGGTAGTCCGGCACAGTAGCAATGGTGATCATCGGATCAACATCGTTCAGCGCTTCAAGCGCCGCGTGATCCAGCCGGACCAGCCCCGCCCCAAGCGCATAGAGATTGACCCGCCCCGCCCCGGCTCCAGAGATGCGAATGCCCTGTTTTGCCTCATCCGGCACCAAGGCCTGGGCGAGCGCCAGAGCGGCGGCGTCTTCATGCAGGTCGCCCTGTTCGAGCCGCGCCACGGTGACCTCGTGATGACCTTCCGCCGCCAGATCGGCCAAATGCTGCGCCGTCAAAGGGGTTCCCTTGGGGATCCGGTAGCAGAGCTGGGCCTCATAGGGGGGCTGACCAGCCCGCATGGAATGGGCCAAAATCGCCCCTTCCGCCTCAGCCAGTTTGACACTGCCAAATTTCATCCGGCTTTTCCACGCAGCACCGCCGTCATCTCTGCAAGGATCGCGATAGCGATTTCCGCCGGGCCTGCGGCGCCAATGTCCAGCCCCACAGGGCCGTGAATGCGGGCGAGATCTGGGTCCGTGAAACCCGCCGCCAGCATCCGTTCAACACGGCTGGCATGGGTGCGTTTGGAGCCCAAAGCGCCAATGTAGAAACATGCCCCACGCAGCCCCGCCTCCAGAGCAGGATCATCTAGTTTGGGATCATGGGTGAGCAGCACAAGGGCAGTGCGGGTATCAAGCCCCAGCGCCGCCACGGCTTCATCCGGCCAGTCGTCCAGCAGGGTGACACCGGGAAATCGCTCTGGTGAGGCAAAGGCCGCACGTGGGTCAATCACCGCAGCATCATAGCCCGCCAGCTGCGCCATCGGCACCAACGCCTGAGCAATATGAACAGCACCCACAACCACAAGTCGCAGCGGTGGATTATGCACGGCAACAAAAGTCTCATCGTCCTCTTCGACACCGGAACGGTCCAATCGCATCCGTTCGGGATAGGCGTCTTGCAGCAAAACCCCGACGCCGGTGCTTAGGCTTACCTCATAGGCCACTTGGTGGCGGGAGCTCTGTGCCGCAACCAAGTCTTCGAGCAAAGCCACAGGCAAGGAGCCGCCCACAGGTTCGACCAGAATGCGAATGGTGCCACCACAGGCCAGCCCCACGGCAAAAGCATCGCCATCGCTGACGCCGTATTCCAGCACCCGGTGCTTGCCATCGGCAAGCGCCTCTTGTGCCTCCATCACCACGGCGCCCTCGACGCAGCCTCCAGAAACAGAGCCCTCCAGGCGACCATCGCCGCTGACCACCAGCTGCGCGCCGACGCGACGCGGCGCCGATCCCCAGGTCTGCACCACTGTGGCCAGCGCCGCGCCGCGCCCGGCCTGGTGCCACTCCAATGCGATCTCCGCCGCGCTGGCGAGGCTGCTGGTTTCTTGGGTCATATGTCCTCCGCTCAGGCGTGATCCTGCCTGTTCTTGCCCGGAGTGTGCGCATCCGTCAGAGAGGTTTCAAGCTGCAAAACCCATAGGCGCAAAAAACATGGCGGCACCTGCAGTCGCATGCAGGTGCCGCCTGACCAAGTCCGGTCTCAACCGTTTCGTATAAGGCGCACCTCATTTTGGCGCGCCTTTGAGGCCTGCCCGTCTACTCAGCGGGCTGGGTGACAGGGCCTGTGCCGATGATGCGCTCAGGCAGAGCAAAGGCGACGACAATAAAGACTGCGCCGAGCAAGAGCCCCAGCAGATCCCCAGGCAGCGCGGTCAGTCCATCGAATTTGCCCCCTGGAACCGCGCCCAGGGTGACTTTACCGCCGGCAACGCTGTCCAGCAGCCCGCTGGCTTTCCAGCTGGGGTAGGTCAGCATATAGGCGGCTGCACCAAACAGGCCCCCAGCGATAAAGAACAAAGCGTCCTTGCGCCCCGAGGCCGCTGCAACCACGCCGGTACCAGGACAATAGCCCGCCAGCGCCCAACCGGCCCCCAGCATCAACCCACCGATAAAGACCCCGATATAGGCCGCTTTGACTGACATGTGACCCACATCCACCAGGCCCAGCATCTGACCGCCAAACATCAGCACCGATCCGGTGCCGATGGCCAGCATGATCGATTTTGCCAGGTTCAGATTTGTCAGGTTCAGCATTTTGCCAATGTAGTTTGGATTGGAAGCGCCAACCCGGTCGAGCACCGCCCCAAAAGCGGCCCCAATCACCAGCGCAAGAAGAATAGATGTCATGGCTCAGGCCTCCTTTTTGAACAAAATCAGGGAAACAGGGACGGCAGCCAAAAAAGCGCCAGCCGCAAAAATATAGCCCGACAGCGCGGTCTGCATCATCCCCGACATCATATGGCCAGATGTACAGCCTCCCGCCAGACGGGCACCGTAAAGCACAATAAACCCGCCCAGAAACACCGCTCCATAGCGCAGCGCCGGGCTCTCACCAAAGTTAGCCCGCCAGAGCGCCGGCACAGAGCGCTCAACTGCGTCCAGCCCGCCACGCAGCCGCATGGAAACAAAGCCGCCCAGCGCCATGGCCAGAACAAAGACAAAGCTATAGTTCAACGGATTGGCGACGGATTTTGCATATTTCCCGCCTGACTTTGCCAGATAGGCATTGGTTGAGGTGTAGCCCTCTTCCGTTTGGGTCACCAATTCGGCATTGACCGCATCGCCAATGATCCCGTCCAGGATCACAAACTGGGTCGAAACCCCAATCGGTTTGACCAATAGCACCGCCAGAAAGAACACCAGCCCGAGCAGGAGCCCACCGGTTTTCCAATTCATTGGCATTGTTCGCCCTCCTATTACATTCATTTTTTGAAATGTAATATGGTTTCCGGCTGCGCGGCTTGATCGAAATCAAATCACATTCAATTTTTGGAATTTTATTAACTCTTGGCTTTTCTACCCTTCCCGCTACCTTTGCCCTTTCAGATTTTGGAAAAAGCAATGTTCAAAAAAACCGCCGTCTTCAGCTTTGGCCTCTTTGCGGCCCTTCCCGTCGCAGCCCAGTCCATCTCGCAGCATTTCGACAAGTACCGCGACAGCTGCTTTCAGCGGTTTTACTCCGACAGCCATCTGGCCAGCCATCCGGTGCAAAAGGTTGAAGCCATTCAGCTGTCGCATTTCAGCGCGGAAAGCCGCGCTATGCCCGGTAGCGAGATGAACCTGCGCATTGCGGTTCGGCTGCGAGGGCGCTCGACCTGGCAAACACCGGTGATCTGCAGACCAAAGGGCAACAGCCTGTCCTGTGGTGTGGAATGTGATGGCGGCCGATTTGACGTGGTCGTCAAAAACCACTCCTCAATCCTGATCACCGGTGGAACCGATCTCTATTTTTCCGATTGCGATGCAAAACCGCGCATTCTGGAACGCGCCCCCGATGACAAAGTCTTTATGCTGCATCAACAACCGTTGTCCAACTGCCGCCCCTAGGCCTGTCTCTGTAACTGCGCCATCAGCCGGGTCTTTTCCCCGGCGTCATGCTCATCGCTGATCGCCTGAACCAGATCCTCCAGCGAGGCAATGGAGTGACCGGCGCGAAAGCTGTCCACATGGGGCAGCATGGCGCGAATGCCCTGGGCCTTGACGGCAAAGCCATCCCAGCGCAGCAAGGGGTTGAGCCAAATCAGACGCCGCGCCGAGAGATGCAGCCGCTGCATCTCATGGGCCAGCGCCTTTGGGTCGTCGCGGTCCAGCCCATCTGTAATTAGCAGCACGACGGCCCCCTGCCCCATCACCCGACGGGACCAGTCGCGATTGAACTCATGCAGGCAAGCGCCAATCCGGGTGCCCCCCTCCCAATCCTGAGCCTCAGCACCCGCTGCCGCCAATGCGGCATCCACGTCGCGTGTCGCCATATGGCGGGTGATATTGGTCAGCCGGGTACCAAAGGTAAACCCATGCACCCGAGCCCAACCGGCACCTTTGGCATTGGCCACCGCATGCAGGAAATGCAGCACGATGCGGCTATAGTGGCTCATCGAGCCAGAGATATCGCAGATCACCACCAGATTTGGCCAGCGATGACGCCGCTTGGCGCGCGCAATGGTTTGAATATCGCCGCCCCGGCGCGCCGCCTCGCGGAAACTGCGACGCCAGTCCGCCCGATCCCCGCGTTTTGCCGCCATCAAACGACGCGATAACATCGGCTGCACGGGTAGTTTCATCTGCGCCAGGATCTGCTTGGCACGGGCGACCTCATCGGTGCTCATCTGTTCAAAATCCAAGGACCTTAGCCGCTCTTCCGAAGAGATAGTGAGGGAGGCATCCACCTCGATCTCTGTGCCCTCCTCCTCTGGAGGTTCAGGGAGCTCAACATCCTGGTTCACCCCATCCAAGAGCGCCTCGGCTGCCCGTTTCTCGCCCGGCTTGGCAGCCTGCTCCTCTTGGACGCCCCGCACCGAAGGCAAGAGCGCCTCCATCATCCGTTCTAGAAACCGAGGGTCGCGCCAATAGAGCCGAAAGATCTGGCCAAAAACCACGCGATGCTCGGGCTTGGAGACGAAACAGGCATGTAGTGCCCAATAAAAATCCTGCCGAGAGGTAAAGCCTGCCGCCGCCACCGCCTCTACCGCATCGATCACCCGGCCCGGCCCGATGGGCAGCCCAGCCTTGCGCAGAGCGCGGGCAAAATGCGTGATGTTTTGCGCGAGTTTGGGATCGTCCGGCAAGCTCAACTCTGACAGCTCAACCATCAGATGTCATCCAGACCTGCGCGGGCCTGTTCCAGAATGCGCTTGGCCTCTGATCCTTGCAACTGATTGATATCGTCTTGGTATTTCAGGATCGCTCCGAGCGTATCAGCAATGACCGCTGGTGAAAGATCGATCACATCCAATGCGAGCAGACAGTTGGCCCAATCGATTGTCTCCGCAACTCCGGGTTTTTTAAACAGATCTTCAGTGCGCAGGGTCTGGACAAAGGCCACCACCTCACGGCTCAGTTGCTCCGAGGCGTCAGGCGCGCGAGACCTCAGGATTTCCACTTCGCGATCAAAGTCTGGATATTCCACCCAGTGATACAAACAACGTCGTTTTAGCGCATCATGCACTTCGCGCGTGCGGTTCGAAGTCAGCACCACTATGGGCGGCTCTGGGGCTTTGATCGTGCCCAGTTCCGGGATGGTCACCTGAAAATCCGACAGCGCCTCCAGCAGAAATGCCTCAAAGGGTTCATCTGTGCGGTCCAGCTCATCAATCAACAAAACGGGAGGGCCGTTTTCATCCGGGCGCATCGCCTCCAGCAAAGGACGCTCCACCAGGAATTCGTCTGAAAACAGTTCTGTCTGCAAGGTGGCACGGTCCGCCCCACCGGCTGCCTCCGCAGTGCGGATGGCTACCATCTGGGCGGCAAAGTTCCACTCATAAACGGCAGAAGACGCATCAAGCCCCTCATAACATTGCAACCTGATCAGCCGTCGTCCAAAAGCCGCTGCCAGAGCCTTGGCTATTTCGGTCTTACCAACCCCAGCTTCGCCCTCCAAAAATAGCGGACGCCCCAGCTTCAACGACAAGAACACTATTGTCGCCAGCGGGCGGCCACAGACATAGCCCTGTTCGCTCAGCATCTGCTGGACATGATCAATCGACTTTGCCTGTATCATTGGTACCCTTTCCCCTGCCGCGCACCCCTATTCGGCGCCGCTCTTGAGCAACAGGCCATGTGGGGCGGTTCTGGTCAAGCCACCGTAACCTGCCGTTACGTCCCAGAGGCAACACTCTGACCTTCACCCTATGCGCGGCGCGGCACAATGATTGACGTCAAAGCCCTGCAATGCAAAACTGCAGCCAATGAGATAAAGCGCCCATCAAAGTGGCGCATTGAGGCAGACGGGTTCCAAACCCACAATCAGGCGCGACTGGCACAGCCAGTCACCAGCGCGAGCATATGAGAGGGGATGCCAGATGCGCATCACCGCAGTGACCTGTGTGAAAAACGAAGGGCCTTTCCTGCTGGAATGGATCGCCTTTAACCGCCTAATTGGCGTCACAGATTTTCTGTTCTACTCCAACGATTGTACCGATGGCACAGCTGAGTTGCTGGATGCATTGGCTGCGCGCGGCATGCTGACTCATCTGCCCAACCCGGCTCAGGGGCGCAATTACCAGATGGAGGCCCTGAAAGATGCCGCCCATCAGCCGCTGGTGCAGGATGCCGATTGGATCTGGGTGGCCGATGTAGATGAGTTTCTCAACATCCACGTGGGCGACCACCGCATCCCGGCCCTGATCGAGGCCTGTAAAGATCCCAAGGCAATTTCTATCAGCTTCCAGTTCTTTGCAAATGACGGCATCGAGGGTTTTGTCGACGCACCGGTCATTTCCCAGTTCATCCATTCGCACAATCCGGACATATGGTGTGCTGAAACCGCAATTGAGGTGAAGAGCCTGGTGCGGCAAGATTTTCCGCTCAAATACTTTGGTGCCCATCGCCCCTTTTTCAAAAAGAACCTACCGCCACGCAGATATCCGCGCTGGAGCGATGGCTCTGGGCGGGATGTGCCGCACAAGTTTCTGGTGGCGGACAATCCACGCCGCATCCGCAAGTTCCCCGCCAAGGGCTGCCGCGACTTTGCCACGCTCAACCACTACGCGCTGCGCTCATTGGACAGCTATCTGGTGAAAAACGACCGGGGTGATGTGAACCGAGAGCACCGCGCCTTTGACGACAGCTATTGGCGCGAACGCAATGATCCAGCCTTTGAAGACCTGTCGATCCAACGCTATTTGCCGGAGCTGACGGCGGCGCTGGAAGTACTCAAGGCGGATCACGAAATCGCCGAGCTGCATGCAAACTGTGTCCGGCTGCATTGTGAAAAGCGTGATGCGCTCTTGGCGCAGCCCAGCTACCAAGACATGCGCGCTCAGCTGTTGGCGACATCGACCTTACCGCCGCAGGAAGAGGCCCTGCTGGAAGACCTCGGCCTTTTGACACATGCAACAGAGTGAACCTGCCCCGTGGAGCTAAAAGTCATTAACCTCGGCCTGCCCAAATCAGGCACCACCACGCTGAACAAAGCGCTGAGCCAGGCGGGTTATACCGTTGCGGATCATCGTCTGAAGTCACGCGAAAAAGATCGCCCCGGCAAACGTCGCGTCTTTGTCGGCTCGATGCTGTACAAGGGGCTCTATGAGACCGGCGACCCGATGGCCTATATGAAAGACTATGATGCGGTCTCTGAGATCAGTTTTATTCACGGGAAATTCTCGGTCTGGCCGCAGTTTGATTTCGCCCTGATCAAAACCCTGCAGGATCTCTACCCAGAGGCCCGGTTTATCGCCACCCGGCGCGATGCCGAAAGCCATTCAAAATCAATCATGGCCTGGAACAATCTCGGCAGCACTCGGCTGCCCTCCAGCACCGTGCCTGGCCTTCCGATCGGATATGGCAAGACAGCCGATCAACAGATGCTGTGGATTGATGGCCATTACGAGGCGCTCAAACACTGGTTCCGCGATGACCCCCGATATCTGGAAATCAATGTGGCCGCGCCAGAGGCGCAAGAGAAAGTCAGTGCTCATCTGGGACGCGATCTGCCCTGGTGGGGCAAGGCCAATGTCAATCGGAAGGCGCAGAACACCTGATGCGGATCTATCTTCATATCGGCCTGGAACACACCGGTGCAGACCGGCTTCAAAAGGTCATGGCGGACAAGCGCGACCAGCTGCGCAGCAAGGGAGTACTGTTTCCCCGTGCACCGGGCAGCAAAAACCACACCCGGCTGTTCATGGCAGTGACCGACCCCGATCACGTTGACCCTCTGCGGTATAATCGCGGCTTTATCACCGCAGAAAAGCAAAGCCGCCTGTATCAAACACTGGAACAGGAGCTGCAGACGGAGGTTGCGCAGGCCCAGCCTGATACCCTGATCCTCTCGGCCTCGCAGCTGGGCACCAAACTGCACCGCCCAAGCGAGCTCACCCGATTGAAAACCCTACTCGCGCCGCTGTCGGATGACATCCAGGTGGTCGCCCATATTGCCACCCCCGCCCGCGCGCTGGCACGCCACTACGGGTCCCAGATACTGGAGGGGCGGGATCGCCCCTTGTCACAAGAACTGAACCTGTGCGACAGCGATGGCTGGTGGCCAGCAGCGCTTCAGACCCTGCCAGTTCCTGACCCACAGGCAGGTCAGTTTGAAGAAACACAAGGCGCGCCGTTCTGGCTCGACTACACCGCCCTGCAGGCCCATTGGGAGGCCATCTTTGGGGTCGGAAATTTCGCCTTTCGTCCCTTTAACGAAGACGCCGTTTATGGTGCCGAAGCACCCAGTGAAATCTGCGCAGCCTTTGGCATTGCCGCGCAGATTGGCCGCAGCCCGCTTGGCAAGATCCCACAACAGCCCTCAGCCCCCTGGCTGGCGCGCAGCCGTCAGCTCAATGTGCTGTTGTTGCAGCTCTTGGCTCAGCGCAACAAGATCTTGCCACGTCAGCTCTGGCGCAGTTTCCTCAATGAAATAGCCCTTGACGGCCCAGCCATTGACCCCGCTACGCTGGCTCCGGTGTCGCGGTACTTTGCTGCTGCAAATCAGGATCTGGCACAACGCCACCCCGCTCTAACGGCAGCTGATTTTGGCACTGCCTGCGAAGCGCCACAGGACACCACACCCTGGCAGGAGGCCGCACCGGAACGCGGATTTCGCGCTTCACAATACCTATTGACCTTCATGCGCCGCATCAATCGGGCCACCAAGGAAGAAATGGAGGGTAAGGGCAATGACCTCCTGGGAATGACCAAAGCCTCGGCTCCCGTCAGGGAAACCCCTACGGCCGCCGCACTCTCGGTGATGACCCCGCGCGCCTTGGAAAACTTCGAAACGCTGCAAGGCTCCCCGTTTCGCCCCCACAACAATTTGGGCCATAAAGGCGAGGATCTCCCCCAGCCCCCCTATAGCGAGATCCGCCCGCGTGAATTGGCGAGCGGCAGCACTGGCAATGTCATCGTTGGCTGCATGAAAAACGAAGCGCCCTATATTTTGGAATGGGTCGCCTATCACCGAGCCATGGGGGTGGATAATTTTCTGATCTACACCAATGGCTGCGAGGACGGTACCAGCGAGTTGCTGGACAGGCTGCAAGAGATGGGCATTCTGCAACACCGCAACAACGACGATTGGAAAGGCAACTCGCCACAGCAACATGCGTTGAACCAATCGCTGAATGAGCCGGTGATCAAAAATGCCGAATGGATCATCCATATTGACGTGGATGAGTTCATGAACGTCCGGTGCGGCAACGGCACGCTGCAGGATCTGTTTGATCGGGTGCCGGATGCCAGTAATATCGCCATGACCTGGCGGCTGTTTGGCTCCAACGATGTGGTGTCCCTGAAGGATAAGTTTGTCACCGCACAGTTTGACGCCTGCGCCCCCAAACACTGCCAAAGCCGCATACGGTTTGGGGTTTTAAGACCATGTTCAAAAACATCGGCGCCTACCAAAAGATCAGCTGCCACCGCCCCAACAAACTGGAAGAAAACCTCCGCGACAAGGTGAAATGGGTCAATGGCTCGGGTAAGGACATGACTGGGGAGGCCGCCGACAATGGCTGGCGCAACTCGCGCAAATCCATCGGCTATGATCTGATCCAGCTCAACCATTACGCCCTGCGCTCCGCCGAGAGTTTTCTGGTGAAGCGCCAGCGCGGGCGCGCGCTGCACGTAGATCGCTCGATCGGGATCAACTACTGGATCCGCATGGACTGGAACGATCACCGCGATGTCACGATCCAGCGCAACCAGCCCCGCCTGCAAGCCGAATATGATCGCCTGATGCAAGACGACCAACTGCGCGACTGGCATAAAAAGGGGCTGGATTGGCACCGCGCCAAGGCAGATGAGCTGCACAGCATGGAAGAATTCGAAGACCTATACCAACAGGCCCTATCCCTTAAACTGACCGCAACCGAACGCGTCGCCTATGCGCTGGCGCTTGATGTGGAGAGCTAAGTCATGACCAAGACTGCCGAAAAGCAAAAAATGTTGAAATGCCGCGGCTTGCGCTTTCCGCTGGATCGCGACGTCCTGCCGCCACGTATCCGCGCCCTACTGCGCGAAGGCAACTATGAGGCAAAAGAGGCCATTGCCGTGCGGAAACTGGTTAAGGCGGATGACGTGGTGATGGAACTGGGCGCGGGCATTGGTTTCATGTCCACGCTGGTGGCCAAAAAAACCCCGGCCAAGTCAGTGCATTCCTTCGAGGCCAACCCACAGTTGATGCCCTATATTGCACAGGTTCATGCCCTGAATGAGGTGACCAACGCCCATGTCACCAACGCGGTCTTGGGCGACAGCGATGGAACCGCTCCCTTTTACATCCGTAAGAATTTTCTCGCCTCTTCCCTGGATCCGATGGAGGATGCCGCAGAGTGCACTGAGGTCGAGGTCCCGACCCGGGACGTCAACGCGGTAATCAAAGAGCTGCAGCCAAGTGTCTTGATCTGCGACATTGAGGGCGCCGAGGCGGATCTATTGCCCAAGATGGACCTCACCGGGCTGCGCGCTGTCGTGATAGAGACTCACCCACAATGGATCGGTAAGCAGGGCATGCAAAAGGTCTTTCGCTGCTTGGATGCCGCGGGCCTCGTGTTTTTCCCCCGCTGGTCCCAGGGCAAGGTCGCAGTGTTTCGCTCTGATTGGTGACTGATGCGTTTCTTGGCTATCCTCACAGTTCGCAATGAGGGCGCCTTCCTACTGGAATGGCTGGCCCATCACCGGGCTGTGGGGTTCACCGATTTCCTGGTCTTTTCCAATGACTGTCAGGATGGCACAGATGCCATTCTGGACCAGCTTGAACACCTGGGTCAGCTTACTCATATCCGCAACGATGGCCCCTATGGCAAAGGCGGTATCCAGTTCTCCGCGATGAAGCAGGCGGATAAGCACCCCCTCACGAAACAGGCTGACTGGGTCCTGGCCTTGGACGTGGATGAATTTGTCAACATCAAGACTGGCGAGGGCACACTCACAGACCTGCTCAGCGCGCTGCCTGATGCTGACGCGATCACCCTCACCTGGCGGCTGTTTGGCAATTCCGACATCCTGCGTTTTGAAGACGCCCCCGTGACCGGGCTTTTTCGCCGCTGCGCCCCAGAGATTATACACTGGCCCTGGCGCGCCTCGATGTTCAAAACGCTCTACCGCAATAACGGTACCTATCGCAAAACCGGCGTCCACCGCCCCCGCGATGTCAAAGACCCGGAAAAGCTCGATGATTTTCGCTGGTTTGACTGCACCGGCCGAGAGCTGGGAGAGGCCTTCAAAACCCGTCGGCTGTTTTCCAACTATGGCCGCAAAAACTATGACCTGGCGCAGCTCAACCATTATCCCCTGGGCGCCATGGAAAGCTACATTCTGAAGGCGGATCGCGGCCGTGCCGTGCATTCGGATCATTTGCTGGGAACTGATTACTGGGTGGAACGCAATTTCAACACTGCTACGGATACGTCGATTGATCGCTACTCCCAACAACGTCGCGAGCTGGAACAGCACCTTCTGGCCGACCCTGCTCTGGCCGATCTACGCAGCAAAGCAGTGGCCTGGCGCCACCAGAGATTTCGCGAACTGATGCAGCTTGAGCCCTATCGCGCGTTGTTTTCCCGCCTGTTGATGACTCCACCATCGCGCCCCATCAATGCCGTAACCGCCCAAACTCTAACAACATTTGCCAATCTCGGCCGCGCCGCCCAAAAGGCAGCCAGCAAAGACCAACCCAAGCCAGATAGCAACGACTAGGCGCTCTAGCTCAGCTCACTTTCGCGCAAAACCCCTGTTTCTCCCCCTCTTTGCTGGACAGATCGGTGGCAAAGGGACAGCAAAGCGACCCGAGTTTTTCCAATTTTGGCCGCATTCCTTGCCTAAATCTTAGCCAGAGAGACCGCTGTATTTGTCAGTGCAAGGAATATTTGGAATGCAAGAGAACCTCGAAATCCTGGGCGAAGACCTGTCTGGTCTGAAACCCGCCCAGTGGGAGAAGCGTCTTGCCGCCATCACCGAAGAGCTGGGTATGTTCCAGCCCTTGGGGCCAAAGCACTGCGCCACCTTTTTGGACCAGGGCAATACGCTCTTGGTGACTTTTGAAACGGTTCAGGGCATTCATAACCTTTCCAAGCTGGCGCAACCCCTGGGTTTTGACATGGTCAAAAGCGAAGGCTGGTCGCATCTAGGTCTGCTCTCCAGCGGCGACACCTGGTTTCGCAATGAACGGGTCTATGGTTTTTTTGATCAACTGATCGACGACGGCTTTTTTGATGAATTTGACAACGTGATCTTCTATGGAGCTGGTCCCTGTGGCTATGCGGCTTCTGCCTTTTCAGTCGCAGCACCGGGGGCGACTGTTGTGGCGATCCAGCCTCAAGCGACGCTGGATCCACGCATGACCGAATGGGACGAACGTTTTGTAGAAATGCGCCGGGTCTCCTTTACCGATCGCTATGGCTATGCGCCTGACATGCTGGATGCCGCAAAACAGGCCTATATCTTTTATGACCCCTATGAGCGGCTCGACGCCATGCATGCCGCCCTGTTCAGCCGCAAAAACGTCTCTCGGTTCAGGGTGCCCAATCTTGGCGCGGCCGTGCAAACCCGCATGCTGGAGATGAAAATCCTCAATACCATCCTGAAAAAAGCAGCTGACGATGCGTTCACAGAGCTCGCCTTTGCCCGGCTTTTCCGGGCGCGCCGCGACGACGCCTCTTACCTGCGTGCACTGATGGCACGCCTGGACCATCAGGATCGCCCTTACCTCCAGGTCCTGGTCTGTCGGAATGTTTTGTCCAGAGTGCGCGCCCCACGGTTTCGTCGTCGGCTGCAAAGCCTGGAACAACGCGCTGCCGATGGCGAATTCGAACTCCCTTCCTCCCTCTGAAACAGGGCCAAGCCCGCCAAGAACACGCAGTTTGAAATTCCAGCCTTGTCCAGGCCGCTTCCCCTTTTGGCGCAGCTGTGCTAACGCGGCGCCATGACCCAGCACCCGCTCCAGAGCCTCACCCTGACCCGCCCCGATGACTGGCATCTGCACCTGCGCGATGGCGCAATGCTCAAGGCCGTCCTGCCCGAAACAGCCCGTGATTTTGGCCGTGCCATTATCATGCCCAATCTGGTCCCCCCCGTGGTGACTGGCGCCCAGGCAGCCGCCTACCGCGATCGCATTCTGGCTGCCCTGCCCGAGGGCATGACTTTCGCCCCCCTGATGACGCTCTATCTGACCGAAGACACTGACCCGGCAGATGTGGCAGCCGCACAGGCCTCCGGTCTGGTAAAGGCCGTCAAGCTCTACCCAGCGGGTGCCACGACCAATTCAAGCAGCGGCGTCAGCAACTTTGACAATGTCCGCCCCGTACTGGAGAAAATGGCTGAGATCGGCCTGCCGCTCTGCACCCATGGGGAAGTCACCGATCACGACATTGATATCTTCGACCGCGAAGCCGTCTTTATCGACCGCGTGCTTGATCCCATCCGCCGCGCCACCCCCGGCCTGCGCGTGGTGATGGAACATATCACCACCAAAGACGCGGCCGATTATGTCGCCAGCCAGGACAGGGATCTTGGAGCTACCATCACCACCCACCACCTGATCATCAACCGCAACCACATCCTAGTGGGCGGCATCAAACCCCATTATTACTGCCTCCCGGTGGCCAAACGCGAAGAACACCGCCTGGCGCTGCGGGCGGCGGCAACCTCCGGGGACGCCCGCTACTTTCTCGGCACCGACTCGGCACCGCATGTGGATGCCGCGAAAGAAAGCGGTTGCGGCTGTGCAGGCTGTTTCACCGCCACCAATACCATGCCGCTGCTGGCCCAAGTCTTTGAGGAGGAAAGCAAACTGGAGAACCTGGAAAAATTCGCCAGCCAGAACGGCCCTGCGTTTTATCGCCTGCCAGAGAATCCAGACAAAATCACGTTGGTCAAGTCCGAGAGCGCGACCCAGTTCCCGGCCAAGATCGCTTCTGATGACGGACCCGTCACTCTCTTTGACCCCGGCTACCCGATCTACTGGTCGGTGGCCTGACCGGCCCCCGCACCTGATATCATCTTTCCCCAAATATTCCCGCCGGAGGCATCCGCCCTCGCCTCTGGCGCCCAGGCTTTCGAAGGATAGACCATGATCCCGACCTCCTACCCCACCCGCGAAGAAATTGCCCGCCTTTCCGCCCGGATGCTGCTGGAAATCGGCGCCGTCAACTTCAACGCACGTGACCCCTATACCCTAGCCTCTGGCCTTCCCTCGCCAAGCTATGTCGATTGCCGCAAGCTGATCTCCTTCCCACGCATCCGCACCACTTTGATGGATTTCCTCACCATCACCGTGATGCGCAATGCCGGCTTTGAAGCCTTTGACAATATTGCCGGTGGTGAGACCGCAGGGATCCCCTTTGGCGCCCTGGTGGCCGAGCGGATGGCGCTGCCCATGACCTATGTGCGTAAGAAGCCCAAAGGCTACGGCCGAAACGCCCGTATTGAAGGCGTGATGACGGAAGATCAGCGTGTATTGCTGGTGGAGGACATGACCACCGATGGCGGCTCCAAGCTGTCCTTTGTCGATGCCATCCGCGAGACCGGCGCCAGCTGTGGCCATACCGCTGTGATTTTCTACTATGACATCTTTCCCGAAACCACAAAACGGCTGGGCGACCATGGGGTTGAACTGCACTATCTCTGCACCTGGTGGGATGTCCTGGCTGAGGCCAAGGCCCAGAAAGCCTTCGACGAGGAAACCCTGACGGAAGTTGAAAGCTTCCTGAAGGACCCACGCGCCTGGCAAGAGGCAAACAAAAAGGCCTGATCCGCAAAAAGTCGCCGATCAGCAAAAGGGTCGCTCCGCATCAGAGCGGCCTTTTCTCTTGTGGACATAGGGTTGGTCCGAGGCAGACCAGGTCCCCCTTATCTATCCCTGGCTTATCCACAGAGATTTCCCGATACCAAACTGCGGCAAATCACAGTATAACTTGCGCTTACAGCAAAGAGAGCAGCAATGAACGATATCCCCCCCAGCGCCCCCCTGCCGGATGAAATGCCCGATCACATCTCCAGCGAGATGCCCGATGAGATGGCGCAGGATCCCATGCAGATGATTGGAGATATCCCGGCCAGCCAGGCGCTTGCCTCGACCACAGGTCAGGGTCAGAACCAGGGCATGGTCGTTGCCAAAGCCGCAGAAGAGGCTGTCGAGCTGCCCCATTCGGTTGAGGCCGAGCAGCAGCTTCTGGGCGCGATCCTGACCAACAATGATGTTTATGACCGCATCGCCTCGATCATCAATGCCACCCATTTCTACGATCCGGTCCATACCCGCATCTATGAAATCGCTGCTGCGCGTATTTCCAAAAACGCACTGGCCTCCCCGGTGACGCTCAAGGCCTTTATGGAGGATGACGAGGGGCTGAAAGAGCTGGGCGGCCCCGCCTATCTGGCGAAACTGGCCGGTGCGTCGATTTCCGCCTTTGCGGTGCGCGACTATGCGCAGATGATTTATGATCTGGCGATCCGGCGCGAACTCATCGCTCTGGGCCAGAGCATCGCTGACAAGGCCCGTCGGGTTGATGTGGCCTCGGAGCCCAAGGAGCAGATCGTCGAAGCCGAACAATCGCTCTATCAGCTGGCCGAGCAAGGCCAGACTGAAAGCGGTTTTAAGTCCTTTCTCAAGGCCGTCACCGAGGCCGTGAATGTCACCAATGAAGCCTATCAGCGGGGCGGCGGCATGGCCGGGGTTTCCACTGGCCTGGCCGATCTCGACAAACAGCTCGGCGGCTTGCACCCTTCGGATTTGCTGATCCTGGCGGGGCGTCCCTCGATGGGGAAAACCTCGCTGGCCACAAACATCGCCTTTAACGTCGCCAAGGCCTATAAGCGCGGCACCAAGCCCGATGGCTCTGAAGGCGCCATTGACGGCGGCGTTGTCGGCTTCTTCAGCCTCGAGATGTCGGCCGAGCAGCTGGCAGGCCGGGTTCTGGCAGAAGCCTCCGAAATTTCCAGCCACAAGATCCGCCAGGGCGACATGACCGAAAGCGAGTTCCGCCGCTTTGTTCAGGCCGCCAAGGATCTGGAAAGCTGCCCGCTGTTCATCGACGACACCCCCGCCCTGCCGATCTCGCAACTGGCTGCGCGGGCGCGACGCCTTAAGCGAACCCACGGGCTTGATGTGCTGGTGATCGACTACCTGCAGCTCTGCCGCGGCATGTCGGAAAACCGGGTGAACGAGATCGCCGAGATCTCCATGGGGATGAAGGCCATCGCCAAGGAGCTGCAGATCCCGGTAATCGCCCTGTCCCAGCTGTCGCGTCAGGTGGAAAACCGCGAAGACAAACGCCCGCAGCTCTCGGATCTGCGCGAATCCGGCTCGATCGAACAGGATGCCGACGTGGTGATGTTTGTGTTCCGCGAAGAATACTACAAGGAGCGTGAAAAGCCCGGCGATCACGAGCTGGACAAGATGGAAGAGTGGAAAACCGCAATGGAGCGGCTGCACGCCAAGGCCGAGGTTATCGTCGGCAAACAGCGTCACGGCCCCATCGGCACGGTAGAGCTGTCCTTTACCGCCGAATTCACCCGCTTTGGCAACCTGGCCAAGGAATGGCAGAACGGCCCCCGCGAAGACGAGTACTAATCCAGCCCGCGAAAGATCAAACAAAACTCTAGGGCAGCGCCTGACCCTGGGTGGGTGCAAAGCGCCCTCCCGTGGGGAGGGTCGGGCGCTGCCCGGCATTCCGCCGGGCGGCGTCTCCCTGAGCGCACATCTCCTTCCTGTTTGCCAATTGACAAACTAAAAGCGAAGTAAGTCTCATAAACTGGCCCTTTGGCCAATGTCTGGTTTGTGAGAAACTATTTCAAGGATATCGGATCGCTTTCCGAAAACGATCATCTTCATGCATCCTCCAATACGCTTCAGTGATCTCCTTGGTTATCGGGCCGACCAATCCGCTTCCAATTGAAGTTTCATCGATCTTGGTGACGGGCATGACGCCGCCAGCGGTTGAGGTCACGAACACTTCATCCGCCGCCCTCAATTCACTTGGTGCCAGATCATCCGTCGCGCAGGTGATCTGTAATTCGTCACAAAGATCAAAGATTGTTTGGCGTGTTATTCCCATCAGCACCCCAAACTTGGGCGAGGAAATTTTGCCGTTTTTCACGGCGAAGACGTTGAAACCGGGCCCTTCCGCTATGTTTCCGGTGGCGTCTAAAAGAATGGCGGTTTCGGCTCCCTGCGCATACGCCGCATACAAACCTTTGACCAGGTCCAGCCAGTGATAGTTCTTTACGGTTGGATCAACGGAGCTGGGTGGAATGCGGACAAGGTCGGTGACGGCTGCGTGTAAGCCACGTCTCATCTGTTCTGGGTTTGCAACCGACCCAAATGGAATTGCGAAGGCGATGAAGCGGTTGACGGCATCGCGAGGGTCGCGGCTAAACGTAGGAGAAGTGCCGCGTGTGCAGATGAACTCGACATACGCATCCTGGAGACCTGATAGAGCAACGCAATTGTGCAAAATCTCAGTCATCTCGGCACGACCAAACGGGATCGACATGTGCAACTTTTCCATCCCTGCGAAGAACCGGTCAAGATGATCATCAAGCCTGAAAAATGCTCCCTTCCACACATGCGCAACATCGTATGTCGCATCTGAGTGGAGGAAGCCATTATCCAACACCGAAATCTTTGCCTCGCTGATCGGAAGATATTGGCCATCCATGAAGGCAATGCCGGGAGGGTACGTTGCCGGGTCAGAATGACGATCAGACAGCGCAGGCAATTTATACATGTTGTTCAACTCCAATGATCGGAAATTTAGATCTCGCCTCATCTACAGAGCAATGACGGTGTCGAATGTCCATGCGCATGCGCCCGATTCTTTATGGCAAAGGTTATCGCGAAGTCATCGGATCTGATATCCATGCGGGTGAGCAGAATGTAAAAGCAGCCGTTGGGACGAGTGCAGCGAAAGGTAACTTTGTCCGCTAAGCAGTGGTTCAATAAGAAGTAGTTCAAACTGATCTATGAACCTTTGATACGCTACCAATTGCCAAAGCACAGCTTTGGTAGCGCCCGAAGCGCCCCCACAGGGCGGGCGCTTCGCTTCCCACCCCTCGGTACGGACGCGGTGACTTTCTGAAATGGTCCAATGGCAATTTGGCCCTTATCTTGGACATTGGATAGCTTTGGTGATCCAAACCAGCCACAAGCCGCCCAATGCCACCAAACCTAACAGTATTCCCCGCGAATTTCACTTGACCCCTGCCCTGCGCATGTCAAGAACGGGGCATGAGCACGGCTAGACTTACAATCAATCTCGATGCGCTGGTGACCAACTGGCAGAATCTGAACGCCATGACCAACTGCGAAACCGCAGCTGTGGTCAAGGCAAACGGCTATGGGCTGGATGCCGCCCGCGTGGCCACGGCATTGGCCAAGGGCGGCGCGCGCAATTTTTTTGTG
This sequence comes from Roseobacter sp. MED193, assembly GCF_000152965.1. Taxonomy (GTDB): domain Bacteria; phylum Pseudomonadota; class Alphaproteobacteria; order Rhodobacterales; family Rhodobacteraceae; genus Pseudophaeobacter. The sequence continues at coordinate 836,312 of NZ_CH902583.1, forward strand.
GCTGCCGCCGAAGAAGGCGTGGCGCTGCGCCGCGCCCTTGGCCCCGGACCCGGCATTTCGGTGTTTTCCGGCCATATGGAAGGCGACACCCGGCTGCTGAAGGAATTCCAACTGGCGCCGATGCTGAACTCACTGGATCAGATGCTGCGCCATTTTGAGACCCTGCCTGGCCATACCTTTGGGGTCCAGCTGGATTCTGGCATGAACCGCCTCGGCATGGAGCCCGCCGAATGGGCTGCTGTGCGCGATATTGCCCTGGGGCAGGCCCCCGTTCTGCTGATGTCGCATCTGGCCTGCTCTGACGAGCCTGGCCACCCAATGAATGCCCAACAGCTACAGGCCTTTCGTGAGATGACCGACGGGCTGGAAGTGCCGCGCTCCTTGGCGGCTACGGGGGGTATCCTTCTGGGGCGCGACTATCATTTTGACCTCTGCCGCCCTGGCGTCGGCCTTTATGGTGGCGCGCCCTATGGCGATGCGATGCCTGTGGTCCAATTGGACCTGCCGGTCATTCAAACACGGGACGTTGCCCCAGGTGAAAGCGTCGGCTATGGCAATTCTTGGGTGGCTCAGGTGCCCAGCCGCATCGCCACCGTTGCAGCGGGCTATGCCGATGGTTTACATCGCGCCCTGATGACTGGCGGTATCGATCTCTTTGCAGGTGAAGCCCGCTGTCCGGTCGTGGGCCGTATCTCGATGGATTTGGTCACCGTCGACGTCACCGCCTTGCCCGAAACCCCTGCCAGCCTCAGCATCCTCAACGAAGTGCAGACCGTCGATACCCTGGCCAATGCTGCAGGGACTATCGGCTATGAAATGCTCACCTCCATGGGGCACCGCTACGCACGGACCTATCAAGGATGACTCCCTTGAGCCTATTGGCCCGGCTTGGGCGTTCCACGCTGGCGGCGCTGGCAATGATCGGCCGGGTCGCCTTGTTTACGGTCAGCGCCTTCGCCCATATGCTGCGCCCGCCTTACTACCCACGCGAGCTCGCGCTGTCGCTGCTGCAGATCGGCTGGCTATCGCTGCCAGTGGTCGCCCTGACCGCAGTCTTTACCGGCGGCGCCTTGGCCTTACAAATCTACGCAGGCGGCGCGCGGTTCAATGCCGAAGCCGTGGTGCCGCAGATTGTTGCCATTGGCATGGTGCGTGAACTTGGCCCCGTTCTGGTTGGCTTGATGATTGCAGCGCGGGTGACCTCCTCCATTGCCGCCGAAATCGCCACCATGAAGGTGACAGAACAGATCGATGCACTGGTGACCCTCTCAACAAATCCCATGCAGTATCTCGTCGCCCCACGGGTGCTGGCGGCGCTGTTGACCGTGCCGGTTCTGGTCGGCATCGGTGACATCATCGGAATTGCCGGCGGCTACACCGTTTCAGTGCACAACCTTGGCTTCAACTCGGCGGCCTACTTGAAAAACACTGTCGATTTCCTTGAACCGCTGGATCTGATTTCCTCGTTGGTCAAGGGCGCCTTCTTTGGCGTTATCGCGGCCACTATGGGCTGCTACTACGGTATGCAATCTGGGCGTGGCGCGCAGGGTGTTGGCAGTGCGACCAAATCTTCGGTCGAAGCGGCGGCTGTGCTGATCCTGGCGACCAACTTCATTCTGACAGGGGTGTTCTTTTCGCTATGACAGCCATGACAAACGGCAACGCCCCCCACCCGATGATCAAAATGGATCAGGTGCATAAGGCCTTTGGCGACAACCGCGTCTTGCGCGGCATGGACCTTACGATCCCCAGGGGCAGCTCGATGGTGATCATCGGCGGCTCCGGCACCGGTAAGTCCGTCGCACTCAAAAGCGTGCTGGGGCTGATCACGCCGGACAGCGGCGAGATCTATGTCGATGGCAAGCCAGCAGGTTCCGGCGACCGCGATGCCTTTCTGGCCCGCTTTGGAATGTTGTTTCAGGGCGGAGCCCTGTTTGACTCGCTGCCGGTCTGGCAGAATGTGGCCTTCCGCCTGATGCGCGGCGCGCTGAAACGCCCCGCCCAGGAAGCCCGCGAGATCGCAATTGAAAAGCTGCGCCGGGTGGGACTGAAACCGGATGTGGCGGATCGCCTGCCGGCCGAGCTTTCGGGGGGCATGCAAAAACGTGTCGGCCTCGCCCGCGCCATCGCCGCCGAGCCCGAGATCATCTTCTTTGACGAGCCCACAACGGGGCTGGACCCCATCATGTCCGGGGTGATCAACGATCTGATCCGCGAGATCGTCGTCGAGATGGGCGCCACGGCCATGACCATCACCCACGATATGTCATCCGTAAGGGCTATCGCCGACAATGTCGCCATGCTGCACGACGGGGTGATCCAATGGACCGGCCCGGTGGCGGAAATGGACCAGTCGGGCGACCCCTACCTGGATCAATTCATCAACGGCCGCGCAGAGGGGCCGATCGAGGCGGTACGTTGAGTAAATCCCTTGAAACTATAGTTGATTTCTTCAACTATAGTTTCAAGGCCAGTCGAAGATTGGTACCAGCGCAACATCTCGGGAAGAGTGTTAAAGAGTTTTCCGACCACAAAGATCGCGTTTTTCGAGTGGGACCTGTCTATCAAAACCTTGGACTCGCCACCGAACTCACCTTCAAAACAGCTCTTCTGCTGTCCGGCAGCACAAAAGGTGACTTACGTAAGCTAGGGCACGACTTAGAAAAACTCTACAAACTACTCTCTGAGAAACGTGACCTAGATAAAGTTGAAAATAGCGCATTCCAAGCAGCGATTCTTGTCGGGCCACCAAACGACATGCTCCAGCGACTTGAAGAAGGCGGCGAAGATCCGAGTGCATGGTTTCTCTTTCAAACTCAAATACGGTCGCTGAACAATAACTACAGTAGTTTCGAGGACAGTAGCGGTTCGACATCTGCAGAGAGGTATCGGTCGCGTTATCCAGCCAATGACAGAGCGTTTAAAGAAGTTTGCGTGGAATCAATACTGGCTGGGTTGGATTTACTGCTATCCGAACTTCAGGACGAATTGAATAAACGTCTGTCTCGCTGAACGCATCCCAGACTAGGGACAACGCCTGCCCACAGACATTATCCAAGAGTTCTCCAAATAGGCTGTCACCTTTTTCCCCTTTCAAATCCGGAATGGAATGCACAAGTATTTGCATACCCACGGGAACAAACCACCATGCCCCTCCGCCTCCTCACCCTTTCGCTTTTGATCCTCTACCCTGTAGCCTGGTTTGCGCCTCTGATGCGGGCAGGCCTGCTGCCAATCTTTGGCCTCAGCGAGATTTCGGTGATAACTGGTTTGCAAAGCCTTTGGGGCAGCGACGCCGCCCTGGCACTGATTGTCACCTTCTTTGCGATTTTTGCCCCCTACCTCAAAACCATTGGCCTCGCCCTGGTGCAATGGGACCTCCTCGACACCAAGGTACAGCCCGTCCTGCATGTGCTAGGCAAACTGGCCATGGCCGATGTCTTTCTGATCGCGCTCTACATCACCCTCGCCAAGGGCATTGGCTATGCCACTATCGAGGTCGCCTGGGGGCTCTATATGTTCACGGCCTGTATCATTGCCTCTCTGATCCTCAGCTTGGCTACCGAGCGCGCCCTTCCCAACAAAGAATAAGGGCACTCTTGCCCCTGTCCTGGGCTCCGCAAAAGGCTTGCGACCAAATCAGAGCCAAGGGCTCTCATCATCTTTCCAAAAAATATTCCGGAGCGCGAGGCAGAGCCTCGCACCCCTTGAACAAAGTGAGAACATGAGGCAGAAGACCCTATGGCTAAATCAAACTCTTTCTCCTGTTCCGCCTGTGGCGCGAGCTTTTCCAAATGGTCCGGTCGCTGCGAAGGCTGCGGCGAATGGAACACCATTGTTGAAGACAAGGGGCTTTCCTCAGCGGGTCCCTCAAAGAAATCACTTGGGATCCGTCGCGGCAAGACAATCCCCCTGTCAGATCTCTCTACCGAGGAAACCCCACCGCCCCGCGCCACCTGTGGCGTGGCGGAACTGGACCGGGTGCTTGGGGGCGGGCTGGTGGCGGCCTCTGCGATTTTGGTGGGTGGCGACCCTGGGATCGGCAAATCAACCCTTCTGCTGCAGGCTGCGGCCCGTTTTGCCCAGGCGGGGGTGAAAACCATCTATGTCTCTGGTGAAGAAGCCTCGGCGCAGGTGCGGATGCGGGCTCAGCGGTTGGGGCTGGCACAGGCGCCGGTCAAATTGGCTGCCGAAACTAATCTGCGCGATATCCTGACCACGCTGGAGGCGGAAAAGCCACAGCTGGCCATTATCGATTCGATCCAGACCATGTGGGCCGATCATGTCGATAGCGCCCCGGGCTCCGTCAGCCAGGTGCGGGCTGCGGCCCATGAGCTGACAACATTTGCCAAGGCGCAGGGCATTTCCATAATCATGGTCGGCCATGTCACCAAAGAGGGGCAGATCGCCGGTCCCCGCGTCGTGGAGCATATGGTTGATACCGTGCTTTATTTTGAGGGCGAGCGGGGCCATCAGTTCCGTATTCTGCGGGCGGTGAAGAACCGATTTGGCCCAGCAGACGAGATTGGGGTTTTTGAAATGACCGGTTCGGGCCTCGCCCAGGTCACCAATCCCTCAGCGCTGTTTTTGTCGGACCGTGGCGAACCGTCGCCAGGATCTGTGGTCTTTGCCGGCATTGAGGGCACCCGCCCCGTCCTGGTGGAGATGCAGGCCCTGGTTGCCCCTTCGCCGCATTCGCAGCCGCGGCGCGCCGTGGTGGGCTGGGACAGCTCCCGCCTGGCGATGATCTTGGCGGTACTTGAGGCCCGGTGCGGTATTCCTTTCGCGGGATTGGATGTCTACCTGAACGTGGCAGGCGGCATGAAAATTACCGAGCCCGCCGCTGACCTCGCGGTTGCCGCAGCTCTGCTCAGTGCCCGCGAAGATGTCGCCCTGCCGGCGGATACGGCCGTTTTTGGAGAAATATCGCTTTCTGGAGCCCTGCGACCCGCCCCGCAGACAGAAAACCGGTTGAAAGAAGCGCAAAAACTTGGTTTCACCTCTGCAATAGCTCCAAGTGGTGGCAAATCTGTTTCGATCAAGGGTCTTGGCCTACGCCAAGCCTCCGATCTGGCGGGATTTGTTGGCGAATTCTTTGGAGCCGGCTAGAGTTGCCAAAATTTTGTTGCAGGCTAACGGGCGAGGGTCATGGAAGGTTTCACTATTATTGACGGGGTTGTGGCCCTGGTCATCGTATTATCGGCGCTTCTGGCCTATTCGCGTGGCTTTGTCCGCGAAGCCATGGCCATCGCAGGCTGGATCGCAGCCGGAGTTCTTGCCTTTATGTTCGCCCCTCAGGTGGAACCGTTGATGGCAGAGATCCCAGTGATTGGAGAATTTATTTCTGACAGCTGTGAGCTGTCGATCATTGCTGCCTTTGCAGCTGTCTTTGCGGTAGCGCTGATTGTGGTGTCTTTCTTCACCCCGCTGTTCTCATCCCTGGTGCAGCGTTCGGCACTGGGTGGCTTGGACCAGGGCACAGGGTTCTTCTTCGGCGTTCTGCGCGGCATTCTGCTCGTGGCGATCGCTTTCTTCCTCTATAATGTGGTGATGACCGGCCAGAGCTTTACAATGGTTGACGAGAGCCGCTCAGCAGTGGTGTTTGAGCGTATGATTGGCAAGATCGAAGATCGCAATCCCGAACAGGCCCTGGGCTGGGTAACGCAGCAATATGAGGCCCTGATCGGCTCCTGCGGCAGCTAAGCCTTGAACTGTTTACCAAGGTAAACCAGCAGACCTACGGAGAGGGCGCCATATTGGCGCCCTTTTTCTATGTTCCTGCAAAGACTTCACAGCTTTATCCACAGCAGGCGTCACCATGGGTTAACGGCGCCCGTTAACCTTTAACCTTATGTTAACCATTAAGAATCATTTCATTCGGTCGCAATTTGGAACTTGGAATTTTGCGGAGATTCTTAAAAAATCCTCAAGCGCCGCCTCTGAATGGTTAACAAAAGCGCGAAAAATCCACTTTTGTCGCGAAAAAAGTGCCCAAGATCGAAATTGGCCGCACCCCTGCCCCATTTCCGTCCCAATTCAGGGGCCAGATAGGATCAACAAACGAACAGGCACTCTCGCTCAGAAGGATCGACACCATGCTCCTGGATCATTTCAACACTTTCGCCGATTTTCAGCCGGTGGGCCTTTTGTTGGACTTTCCAATGGTGCGTCCTGAGCCAAAAGCCGAAGCCCAGCAGTCGGCCAAAACCGGTGGCTTCCTGCCCGAAACACTTGTTGAAACCGATCGCGGCTTTGTTCAGGCACGTGACGTCAAGCCCGGCGACAGAGTTTATACTTTTGATGGTGGCTGCCAGGAAGTTGAAACCATTCGCCATGCTGTCCCCCGCATGACCACAATGATGCATGTTCCCGCTGGCGCATTGGGCAATGATAGTGACCTTCAACTGCCAGCAGATCAAATGGTTGCCCTGGAAATTGACGCTGTTGAGCGCCTGTTTGGTCTGCCGCTTGTGCTGGTTAAGCTGATCTCCCTGGCAGGTCACAAGGGCATCAAGGCGCTGAGCCCAGAACGTCAGGGCCGTATCCATATTGAATGTGCTGAAGAAGAGCTGATCTGGGCCGAAAGCGGCATGCTGATGCAAGCAGGCACCGGCGGACCAGACGGTGCTTTCAAAGAGCTCTCTTTGACGGAAACCCGTCAGATCCTCGCCAGCGATGAAGGCCGTGCTCTGGCACTGACTGGCCTTGAAGAAAAAGAAGACGACTTCCCTGACCTGCTCAAGGACCTTCTCGCCACGCCCAAAGCGGCCCCAAAAGCAGCATAGGCCATTGCTCCTGCATCTGCAGAGCCAAAGATTTCCTCCCCGACTCGGGCGGCCCGCAAAAAGGTCGCCCCTTTTCTTTTCCACAAGGGACACGGGACAAATGCCCCCAGATCAGGCTAGATAGGAAATGGGATAACACCCGCAGGCTGTATGTTTCTCAATGCAATCTCCTAAGGCCGCTGCCCTGTTCTTGGACTTTCGAAAAATGACGCAGGAAAAACACTGCTTTCTTCTGTATTCTGCGCGTCATCCAAGCTAGGAAGCCCCAGCGGTAGGCGGGCTGCGCCCTAGCCGATAGCAACCGACAGCAACGCTACAGTGAAATTGGAGCCATTCAATGTGCGGGATTTTGGGGATCGCGAGCCGACAGGACGAGGTTTTTGCGGAACTTTATGACGGGTTGCTAATGCTGCAACATCGTGGACAGGACGCCTCTGGCATTGTGACCTACACTGGTGAGTTCTTCCGGGAACGCAAAGCCAACGGTCTGGTCAAAGATGTCTTTAACGCCTCTGACGCGGAAACCCTGCGCGGCAAGGTCGGCATCGGGCATGTTCGCTATCCAACGGCAGGGTCGCTGAGCGCCTCCGAGGCGCAACCCTTCTTCGTTAATGCGCCATATGGCATCTATCTGGTTCACAACGGAAATATCACAAATACAGCAGAGCAGCGTGACAAAGTGACGGCGAAATACAGCCGCCATCTACGCACCACTTCCGACTCGGAAATCCTGCTCAATGTTTTGGCCGATAAGATCTCCGACAGCATCAAGGTCAACGGCACAGTTGATCCCATCCGTAACCTCTTTGCAGGGGTAAAAATGACGATGGAGCGCATTCAAGGCGCCTATTCGGTGATCTGCATGGTGGCTGGCGTCGGCATGCTGGCCTTCCGCGACCCCCATGGTATCCGCCCGCTTTCTGTGGCCCGCCGTGAGGCCGAAGGCGACGGCGATGACTATGCTTTTGCCTCTGAGGACGTGGCCTTTGGCATCAACGGTTTTGAAAAACTGCGTGATGTGAACCCGGGCGAGGCGATTCTTATCGACCTAGATGGCAACATGCACAGCTTCCAGGCGGTCGAGGGCACTCTGACCCCTTGTATCTTTGAATATGTCTACCTGGCACGCCCTGACTCGATGCTCGATGGTATCTCAGTCTATAAAACCCAGCTTCGCATGGGACAGACCTTGGCCAAGCAGATCAAGGAAACAGATCTGGAAATCGACTGTATCATCCCGGTTCCAGATTCTGCACGGCCCGTGGCGCTGGAAGTGGCAAACTCAATGGGCATCCGCTATCGCGAGGGCCTGGTAAAGAATCGCTATATTGGACGTACCTTCATCATGCCTGGTCAGGCGGAGCGGCAAAAATCCGTACGCCGCAAGCTGAACGCCATTCCGCTGGAAATGAAGGGGCTGAACATCCTGCTCATTGATGATTCCATCGTGCGCGGCAATACCATCCAAAAGATCGTTCAGATGTGTCGCGATGCTGGCGCCAAAAAGGTCTACATCGCCAGCGCCTCGCCGCCAGTGAAATATCCCAATGTCTATGGCATCGACATGCCAACCAAGCACGAGCTGATCGCCGATGGTCGCAGCACTGAAGAGATCCGCCAGGAGTTGGGCGCTGATGCGCTTATTTATCAGCGACTTGAGGATCTGGTTTGGGCTGCACATGAGGGTAACAAAGAAATCGATACCTTTGATTGCTCCTGCTTTAACGGCGAATATGTCACCGGCAGCGTGACCGAAGACTACCTCGAATCGCTGGAAAGCAGCGGCCGTGTGAGCAAAAAGATCCAAGATATGCCCGCCCCCGGCGAATCCTGGAACAGCATGAAATTGGCGAACTGAGTATTGACCGCGGCCTGCCCTCCTGGTCGGCTTCGATACATACCGATCAAAAGGCGGGAATGCAGGGTTTGAACTTGCCGTACAAGCAGGCTAAGAGAGCCCCAACGTCATAGGGAGAGGCGCTGATCGCGAAGATCGGCGCCTTTCCTTTGTTTTGCGACCCCGCCCGTTTGGGCCCTAGGAAAGACCCGCCACTTGGACGCTCACCTCGCCCGAATGCTGATCTCTGCACGCCAGTGCCGCTGTTGTGGCGCGACTTTTGCCCAGTTGCTCAGCCTCAGTTGCGACCGACCCGATCTGTGCCCTGAGGACTTCGTTGTACAGGACAATTCCGCGATCCTCGCCCAGACTGGCGATGTTCTGACCGATGATTTTTGCCGCCTTGGCGATCTGCGGTTTGTCCGCGCAGTGTTGGCAATACCTTTGGCCGATGGCGATGGGCAGGAGTTCATCCTGGGCACCTGGGCCAATCTTGGGGCGGAGGATTTTGACGCCTATCTCGATCTCTTGGACATGCAAGAGACCGAAAGCCTCGGCAGTCGCCCAGCCTGGCTGGCCAATGCCATTCCCCCCGATTCTGGCACGCCCATAGCCTGCATGCTGCACATGCGCCCCGAGGGCCAATACCCAGAGCTGCAGATCTCTGAGCCCAACCACGCTCTCTCAACGCTCCAGCATGCCGGCGCCCAGCTCGAAGAGCTGTTTGAATTGCTCCACACCTACGGGCATGACCTCGCCTCTCTGGTCTATGATTCATAGTTAAAGTCCCAGCACAGGCAGGGCAAACCAAACCACAATACGACGCGTATGCCACCCGCTCCCCACTGGCCAAATCCAGGTGAAAACTGTCAAGTCCACGCTGTCGCCGGGGAGGAACAACACGCCAGTAAGGTTGCTGTCTCGGCGATAGCCCGCCAGTTTCCCCTCCCTGCCGCAAGGCTCCGCCTATGCCGCTCTGGGCCTTGCTGGAGGTCCGGCAATTATCTCTCGCCTCTCCTGGCTGGTGCCCCTATCAGCCTCCAATCTCATCTCCCTCTGTTTGGAGCCCACCAGCTCTGGCTTGGGGTAAACCACCTCTCTTCCCACCACCGTCAGTCCAGCGGTCTGCGGTCTTTACAAAGTTGATCATGACACAATCTGCCAGCCAAACCTCCCCACGTGTTGCCAAAGAAGCCACCCAAGCCAATGCCCTGCCCGCGACCGGCCTCAGCCTGCTTGGGCTTTTTGGGTCAAAGAACGACCTGCAAGCTATGGTACGCCTGCCCAGTGGCCGGGTGAAGACCGTCAAAACCGGCAGCAGGCTGGCCCAGGGCCGAGTTCTTGGTATTGACCCCACAGGACTGGTTTTGGAAAAATCCGGCCGCAGCCGGAGGTTCGAAATGCCTGGCCGCTAAACGGTCTAGCGCAAACAAAGCGCTCTTATCTTGGCTCTGTACCGGCACTGGAAAACATCCGCAGGGGTATCCGCCCAGGTTTAGCCCTGCCCGTTTTACGGTAACATATGGGCCTTGGTCCAAGATCGAGACTTGACCCTCTGCCTCAAGCCGATCACAAGTCGGCACATGACACAGAAAATCGCTCTTATCACCGGCGCGTCACGCGGCCTGGGGGCTGCTCTGGCCGAAGCCCTGGCGCCTACGCATCACATCGTCGCTGTTGCGCGCACCACCGGTGCGCTCGAAGAACTGGATGACCGCATCAAGGCATTGGGTGGCTCCGCCACGCTGGCGCCGATGGACATTACCCAGACGGCCGCCATGGCCACCCTGTGTCGTGGCATTCACGATCGCTGGGGCCAGCTTGATCTTTGGCTGCACAGCGCGATCCATGCCGCGCCGCTGACCCCTGCCCCCTCGATCGGGGAGAAGGACTGGAGCAAATCTATCGCGGTCAATGCCACAGCGACATCGATCCTTATTCCTTACGTAGCGCCTCTTCTGGGGCAGGCAGGCCGGGCCGTGTTCTTCGATGACCCGCGCGCGGGTGAAAAGTTTTTTGGCACCTATGGCGCCAGCAAGGCCGCACAGATGGCAATGGCGCGCAGTTGGCAGTCCGAAACCGTCAAGACCGGCCCTGTGGTCAAGATCCTTGAACCTCAGCCTATGCCCACGGCCCTGCGCGCCCGGTTCTTTCCCGGTGAGGACCGCGCCGCTCTGGCCGATGTCCACGCTGAGGCTGCGCGGCTGCTGCCTGCAATCCTGTCATAGGCGGGTAAAAGCCCACACTGCCGCCTTCTTGTCCTTTCGGAACAGCCTCCTCCAGATCCAGTCTTTGGATTGGCCCCGGGCATAGCTAGGACGCAGTTGCGCGGCCCGGTTGGCAACAAGAGGATCCGCAGGCGAAGTCTGCCCTGCACCTTCCTTAGCGGCCCCTTCTACCCCTCCGCATGACGACCGGTGTGTAGGGCAGAGAAAGCACATTCCCTGTTTGCCTGTTGAGATGGCTTTTCCCATTTGCCCAGGTCCATCTGTGGCACAGCTACCAGAGCCCCCCCGCTTCGTTTCTCTCAACGGCTCGAAACACTTGCCCCCATTTGAGCCAATGCATATTCAGATCTAAACAGTTTCAGGGGATATCATGCGCATTCTCATTACCAATGACGACGGCATCAGTGCACCCGGCCTTGTGGTGCTGGAACAAATAGCCCAGGAACTGGCCGGTCCAGAGGGCGAGGTCTGGACCGTGGCTCCTGCCTTTGAGCAATCCGGCGTTGGCCATTGCATCAGCTATACCCGCCCTTCCATGCTCAGCCAGTTGGGCCCCCGTCGCTATGCCGCCGAAGGCTCGCCCGCTGACTGCGTGTTGGCCGGCATTCACGTGGCGATGAAAGACCACCGTCCCGATGTGGTGCTTTCCGGCGTCAACAGAGGCAATAACTCTGCGGAGAACGCGCTCTACTCGGGCACTCTGGGTGGCGCGATGGAAGCCGCCTTGCAGGGGATCCCTGCCATCGGGCTGTCGCAGTATTTCGGCCCGCACAACAAAGACCTGGAGGACCCGTTTGAGGCCTCCGCCCAGCATGGCGCCGCCGTGGTGCGCAGGGTCCTCGCAGCAGATCCCGCAAACCAGCAGGACTACAGGTTGTTTTACAATATAAACTTCCCCCCTGTCCCAGCCCAGGCCGTCAAAGGTACAAGGGTTGTGCGCCAGGGTTTTCGCCGCGGCACGCATTTTTCTGCCGAAGAGCAGCTTTCCCCCACGGGGCGGCGATATCTCTGGATTCGCGGCGGCGATCAGCACGTTCAGACCGCCCCCGATAGTGACGCCAGCGTCAATCTGAACGGCTATATCTCGGTAACGCCCATGCGTGCGGACCTAACTGCCCACGAGATGCTTGAAGGATTTAAAGAAATCGAATGACCAGCCCGGACCCGGAAACAAAGATGCAGTTTCTGTTTGCCCTGCGCTCACGCGGGGTCACCGACAGCCGGGTGCTGGAGGCGATGGAGCAGATCGACCGTGGCCCCTTTGTGCGTGGTATCTTTGCCGAACGTGCCTATGAGGACACGCCGCTGCCCATAGCCTGTGGCCAGACTATCTCTCAACCCTCTGTGGTGGGGCTGATGACCCAGGCATTGCAGGTCACGCCACGTGACACGGTCCTAGAGGTTGGAACCGGATCAGGCTATCAGGCTGCCATTCTGGCCAAGCTCGCCCGCCGGGTCTACACCATTGACCGCCACGCACGATTGGTGCGCGAGGCCCGCATGATCTTTGATGCATTGCAACTGCCAAATGTCACCTCCTTGGTTGGAGATGGGAGTTTTGGCCTTCCCGATCAGGCTCCCTTTGACCGGATCATTGTCACCGCCGCTGCCGAAGACCCCCCAGGGCCGCTGTTGGCGCAGCTCAAGCCTGGCGGTATCATGGTGGTGCCGGTAGGGCAGTCCGATACGGTGCAGACACTGATCCGGGTGCGCAAAAGCGAAGAGGGTCTCGACTATGATGAATTGCGCCCGGTACGCTTTGTTCCCCTACTGGAAGGATTAGGCAAAGAAGCCTAAATTCAGGCAAAGCCGCGCCGATTGCACCGAGACCCGCAAAAAACCATTGACCTTGGCCTATGCAACAGCCCAAGAGGCCTTAAGATCGGCGAAAAACCGGCGCCTATAACCTACGACAAGGCAAAAGCGCGATACGGCGCGAAAAGGAATGAGGACAGCATGATAACAGGTAGCATGACTGGCAGCCCCAAGCTTCGCTTTACAGCGCGTCGCCGATTGGCCCTAACGACCCTTCCCTTGCTTACGTTTCTTACCGCATGTGATGGCCCACTGGACTACGATCTGCGCGGCCAGATCGGTGGGTTCAACACCACCGCCGCTGCCCAGGCCGCAACGACCAATCGGCCGGCCGCAGATGCGCGTGGCTTGATCACCTATCCCTCCTATCAGGTCGCGGTGGCAGAACGTGGCGACACTGTTGCAGATGTTGCCGCCCGTATCGGCCTGCCGGTAAACGAAATCGCCAGGTTCAACGGCATGCAATCCGGAGATCCCCTGCGCAAGGGGGAAATCCTTGCCCTGCCCCGCCGAGCACCAGATAATTTGCCGAACGCCGCAGGGACGGCTACCCCCGGCGGCGTCGATATTGCCTCCTTGGCGGGCAGCGCCATTGACGCTTCCCCAGCAACCTCTCCCAACCCCGGCTCTGTAACCACAACAGATCTGCAGCCCACCACTCCGGACACACCCGCCACCGTTCAGCCTGGCCCAGAGCCTGTGCGTCATAAAGTTGTGCGCGGGGAAACAGCCTATACGATTTCCCGCCTCTACCAGGTTCCAGTGAAATCCCTTGCCGAGTGGAACGGTTTGGGCAGCGATTTTGCCATCCGAGAGGGCCAACACCTGCTGATCCCTCTCAAGGACCAACAGCGCTCGCGCACGCCACAAACCTTGACCACCACAGCGCCGGGCGAAGGCAGCGCCACGCCAACACCGCCAAGCGCGACCAAGCCGCTCCCAGAGGAAAACCTGGCCCCGGCCTCAGTCGCCTCACAAAATCTCCCGACCGTCGATGTGCCAAGTCCCAGCCGTGCCAGCGAAAGTGCGTTGGCCTATCCGGTTCAGGGCAAAATCGTCAAGACCTACGCCAAAGGGCGCAATGATGGCATCGACATCTCTGCTGCCTCGGGCGCACCGGTCAAGGCCGCAGACGCCGGCACAATTGCCGCCATCACCAAAGATTCGCAAAACATTCCGATTATTGTCATCCGCCATGACCCGCAATTGCTGACCATCTACGCCAATGTGGACAAGATCCTGGTCAGCAAAGGCGATCGGGTAAAGCGTGGGCAAACCATTGCTCACCTGCAAGAAACCGACGGCGCCACCCTGCATTTTGAGGTCCGCGACGGCTATGACAGCCTCGATCCGCTGCCCTATCTGAACTAGCCGGGCCGCCAGGCAGCACGGCAGTCACATCGCCGCGCTACCGCGCTAGGGACACCCCGTACCGCCCTGCCAGATCGGTGAAAAACTGCCAGGCTACCCGCCCGGAGCGCGCGCCCCGCGTGGCCTGCCACTCAATGGCCTCAGCACGCATAACATCCCCATCCACATCCACACCGTAGGCGGTGCAATAGCCTGAAATCATTGCGAGGAACTCATCCTGATCACAGGGATGGAACCCCAACCACAGCCCAAAGCGATCAGACAACGACACCTTTTCTTCTACAGCCTCAGAGGGGTTGATGGCACTGGAACGCTCATTCTCGATCATGTCACGGGGCATCAGATGGCGCCGGTTCGAAGTGGCAAAGAACACCACATTGTCGGGCCGCCCCTCGATACCACCATCCAGCACAGCCTTCAGGCTCTTGTAGTGTTGGTCGTCATGACTAAAGGACAGATCATCGCAAAATAGGATAAACCTATAAGGCGCCCGACGCAGATGGTTTAGCAGTCGCGCCACCGAAGGCAGATCTTCGCGTTGCAACTCCACCAGCTTCAGATCTCCATGATCCGGCAGGAGCGCCCCATGAATGGCCTTGACCAGGCTGGACTTCCCCATCCCCCGCGCGCCCCATAGCAGGGCATTATTTGCGGCCTCACCACGGGCAAAACGTCGGGTATTCTCCAGCAGGGTATCGCGTGCACGTTCAATGCCAACCAAAAGATCAAGCTCAACCCGGTTTACCCGTGTCACCGGTTCCAACCGGTCTGGTGCGACATGCCAGACATAGGCCGAAGCAGCAGCAAAGTCCGGGGTGTCCAGCGGCGCTGGTGAGATCCGCTCAAGCGCTTCTGCAATCCGCGTCAGTGTGTTTTCGTCCATGCCTGCCTCCTTCAACAATTGCGCTTTTGAAAGCATGTTCCGCCACCCTCGGCAAGTAGCTCTATCCTGCGGTGCCTTCTGTGCATCTAAGAAGAGTCACCTACAGAGCACGGCCTGGGCAGGTTTTCACTTTTCCACAAATATTCCGGGGGTGCGCGCCCAGAGGGCGCGAGGGGGCAGAGCCCCCTGTAGGGCGCCGCTCTCGCTGCCAAACCAAAGGGCGCGCCAATATCGGCACGCCCTTTGCGCATCATAAGACTTAGGGGATAGCCGAGTACCGGGCTACTTTCCCTCGTCTTCTTCGAACTCAGCCATCAAGGGATCTTCGTCCTCATCATCGTAATAGCCTTCTGCACGCAGTTTTTCCTCGCGCTTGGTCTCTACGCGCCGCACCAGGAAAATCGAGATCTCATACAGACCATAGACCACGACAAAGAGGATCATCTGCGTGATCACATCCGGCGGGGTCACCAGAGCAGCCAATACCAAGATAGCGACAACCGCATATTTCCGCATCGCCCCAAGCCCATCAGAACTCACCAGCCCAGCCTTCCCCATCAGGGTCAGCAGCACCGGCAGCTGAAAGCACAGACCAAAGGCCATGATGAACTTCAGGGTGATGTCCAGGCTTTCATTTACCTTCCCGAAGAAAGTAATCTTCACCCCGTCGGTGCTGGCCGGCACCACAGCGGTTTCAACGCTCACGCCCGCTGGCGCAGATCCAGCGACACCCTCGGCTGCCTGCGACAACAGGTTGGCAAAGATCGAGCTGACATCCGCAAAGCCCAAAAAGAACTGCATCGCCAATGGGGTTACCACCAGCTGGGCAAAGGTTGCCCCCAGCAGGAACATAAAAGGCGAGGCAATCAGAAAGGGCAAAAAGGCGCCTTTTTCCGTTTTATAGAGCCCCGGCGCAACAAAGCGCCACAGCTGGTAGCCGATCACCGGGAAGGACAGCGCAAAACCAAAGACCATGGAGATGCGAAACAGCGTGAACAGATATTCCTGCGGCGAGGTATATTGCAGCGTTGGCGAGGGGTCTCCCAAAGCGCGCAGGGTTTCCTCGATCGGCTGCACCAGGAATTGCAGGATTGGCTCGGCCACGACAAAGGCCAAAATAACCCCCACCGCAAAGGCCATCACCGACCTGATCAGGCGGGTGCGCAGCTCGGCCAGATGTTCGATCAGCGGGGCGGTTGAGTCTTCAACCTCTTCGCTCTGGCTCATGTTTTGGTCTCACTTCCTTCAGACGGCGCCACGGCCTGCTCGCCACCCCTAGGTTGCTCAGGAGCAGCCCCGACTGCGGCTTCTGCCGCCTCTGCATGGGCAAGGGCTTCGGTAGCTTCGCGGGCCTTGCGTTCTGCCGCAGCACGGGCGGTGGCAGCCTGGATTTTCTTGGCGTCTTGGGCGCGCTCGGCAGCCAGTTTTTCGGTTTCCGACCCCGGCTTGTAAGAGGTCGGATCAATGGATTTGGCCATATCCTGCGCCGCCTCTTTCACCCCGTCCATAGCCGTACCAACCGGGTTGGTGGCGGCCTTCAGCCCCTTGGCCACATCCCGCACGCCGCTTTCATCAGCGGCATCGTTCATCGCCGAGCTGAACTCGCGTGCCATGCCCTTGGCCTTGCCCACAAACCTGCCGACATTGCGAAACATCACCGGCAGGTCCTTGGGCCCGACGACAATCAGCGCCACGACGCCAATAACCAGAAGTTCGGTTAACCCAAGATCAAACATCGGCGCTTACGCCTTGTCTTTGTCAGCTTCGGGGGTCACGTCCTTAGCTTCAGCAGCCGCATCTTCTTCCAGTTCAGCGGTGCCCTCACTGACGCCTTTTTTGAACGACGTAATACCTTTGCCAACTTCGCCCATGAGCGAGCTGATTTTGCCGCGACCAAACAGCACCAGAACCACAACAGCGATAAGCAGGATGCCTGGAAGACCAATATTGTTAAGCATGTGAATCTCTCCTTCACTTTGCCAATGCGCAGTGCATCGGCTGACTATACCTCTGACCACAGGTCTACGCAGCTCCTCAGTTGGCGCAAAGAGCCCGGAGCCGCTTTGCGCCCAGTGCAGGAGGCAAAAATGATTTTTTTCAGTCACAGCCAAACACAACTGACAGGTTTATGTCAGTTGCTCCTTGTTAGAGAACACCTGTCAACAAAAGGAGTTTGATATGACACAACAGGTCGCCGAAACCGTCACCTTCACCCTGAACGCAGGCGTAACGCCCGAACAGTTCATAACCCTAAGCCAGGCCAGCGAGGGCTTTGTGCGCTCCAACCCCGGCTTTGTCTTTCGCCGCCTCAGCTGTGGCAGCGACGGGTCCTGGACCGACACGGTCATCTGGAAAGACATGCAGACCGCCCTGGAGGTGGCGGATAGTTTTGGCAAACAAGACTTCGCCCCCGCCCTGATGGCAGCGATTGCCCCCGACAGCGTCTCCATTCGCCATGAAACAATCCTCTGGACTTTGGCTCCAAACTGATCTTGACCTGATCCTGGCGGGGCCGCCTATCTTGACGCGGCCCCTGCCTCTGCGCCAAGGGTACTCCCATGCGACGCACCGACCGCCTTTTCGAGATCATCCAGATCCTACGGGATGGAAAACTCCATCGCGCCCAGGACATTGCCGCGCGGCTCGAAGTCTCAACCCGCACCATATACCGCGACATGGATACGCTGGTGGCCTCGGGTGTACCGGTCGAGGGCGAGCGCGGGGTCGGCTATCTGGTACGGGAACAGATCACCCTCCCGCCGCTCACCCTGACGCCAGAAGAGCTGGAGGCCCTGAACCTTGGCATGGCCATTGTCGCCGAGGCGGCGGATGCGGATCTGAAATCCGCAGCCCAATCCCTGGCGGCCAAGGTGGATGCCGTTCTGCCCACTGAGGTCATTGCCGAGGCTGATGCCTGGAAATTTGCGGTCTACCCCTTTGCCGATGTGGCCCGTGGCTTTGCTCATATGCCCACCCTGCGCGCTGCAATCAAATCACGGCAAAAGCTGGCGATGCGGTACCACCGCCTGGATGGCACGCTAACGGAGCGCATCATTCGACCGCTGCATATGGAATATTGGGGGCGGGTCTGGACCCTGACGGCCTGGTGCGAAACACGTGGTAATTTCAGGGTGTTTCGCGTTGATCTGATCGAAGAGGTGCGCGCCCTGCCAGAGCTGTTTCTTGACGAGCCGGGAAAGACTCTGGCTGATTACGACCCTCATCGCGATAAGGCCTAACCTCGGAGCAAATCAGGCCCAGATCTGATGGGCTAACTGTATTAGGCTGGAAAGACAAAGCAGCGGTTGCGCGGCACAGTCAGCCACATCACCCGCCCCACCTCTGGCAGGAACACCCGCGGTACCGTCACCTTAAGCACCGATCCATCGTAGTCCATCTGGAATTCAACCAGGCTTTCATGCCCCAGATAGCGCGCGCGCTTTACCACGGCGCGTGCGGGCACCCCGTCCGAGGCCGTGGGCAGAGGCCCCTTGCCTGCCCGGTCAAAATCAATCCGCACATGTTGTGGACGAAAGACGATATCAACATCCGTGCGATCCGCAATGCCCGGCGCCAGGAACTGACCAAAAGCCGTTTCCGCTAAGGCCCCGTTAACTTGTGATTTCAAGACATTGATATCACTAAAAAATGCCACAGAGGCCTTATCACTGGGGCGGGTATAAACATTGTAGGGGGCGCCCTGCTGAACAATCTTGCCACCGCGCATCAGCGCGATCTCATCCGCCATGCGCATGGCCTCTTCCGGCTCATGGGTGACCAATAAAACGGCGGTGTCTTCTTCTTTCAGCAGCGTCAGCGTCTCATCCCGAATGCCATCGCGCAGCCGGTTGTCCAGCCCCGAAAAAGGCTCATCCATCAGCATGATGCGCGGACGTGGTGCCAGGGCCCGTGCCAGGGCGACCCGCTGCTGCTCACCGCCAGACAGCTGGTGGGGATAGTCGTCAATGAAACGCGTCAGCGATACCTTTTGCAGCAGTTCCTCAACCCGCGCCCGCTTCTCTTCCCTGCTGCCCTTTAGGCCAAAGGAGACATTGTCGGCAACGCTCAGATGGGGGAACAGAGCAAAGTCCTGAAACATCAGGCCAATCTCGCGCCGTTCAGGCGGGACCCGAAACACGGTGTCGCAGATCAGCTTGCCATCCACATAGATCTCGCCGCTGTCCTGCATCTCGACCCCAGCAATCATCCGCAGGGTGGTGGATTTCCCGCAGCCCGAAGGCCCCAGCAAGCAGGTCACCTGCCCCGCCTGAATTTGCAATGACACATCATCCACCACCGCGCGGCCATCAAAATAGCGATGGATATTGCGGATCTCCAGCCGCGGATGCGACTTGGGCTCAGTCGCAGCGGACTGAGAACCCTGAGAGTGGGGGGATGCTGTGCTCATGCGGCCTCGCAAGCTGCGCCGGGTTACGAACGGCTTTAGCGGCAAATACCAACCAGGCGCTCCCCGCGCAAGTCCTCAGCAGCAAGCCGCAGCTGCGCCCTCAGGATCCAACCCTGTGAAGGGAGAATTGCCGCCACAGCCGGCAAAGATACCGTAGTGATTGGAGAAATCACCAATAAAGTCAAAATGCGGTTCCAGCCGCGTGTCCTTGAGCATCATCCAGGTATTGCCGCAGACCGGAAAGACCTTCCCTGCCTCAATCACGTGATGATCATCCAAGCGCAGGGCATGAGGCGCATGGGGAATAGTGCCCTTATAAATCACCGCCTGGCCATAGTCTTCGCAGTCTGATTCCAGTTTAGGCAGTTTGAACAGACGGTAGGTCGCTGAGAGAAATTTGAGCGGCGCCACGCGGGCTTCCAGCTTTGGGTTCTCAATGGTCAGGGGCCGCGCCGTCACCATGCGCGGATCATTGAAGCCAGCCCCCTTGGCCAGGGTCAGGAAATCATTCCAATACAGCGCCCCAGACAGACATTCCCCATAGAGCACCTCATCCCGCGCCATGGCCTCCGGCACCCGGCGATCAGCATAAACATCGGAGAAATACATCTCCCCGCCCTCTTTCAGCAAATGATAGGCCCCGCGCAGTACAGCAGCCTTGTCGGTGGCCAGATTGATCACACAGTTGGAAACGATGATATCAAAAGAGCCCGGCTCCAGGTCCAGGTCTTCCAGGGTCTCGATAAACCCGAGGTGAAATTCGACGTTTGAACTGTCATGGCCAAAGGCCTCGGCGTGATAGTCCTGGTGGCGGCGCGCCACATCGAGCTGCGCCGGGGTCATATCAACGCCGACAACACGGCCGTTGGGCCCCACCATTTTTGACAGCGCATAGACATCGCGCCCGGCCCCGCAGCCCAAATCAAGAATACGAGCCCCCTCCAACGCCTCGGGGGCAATCAAGCCACACCCGTAGTAGCGCATCAAGACCTCATCATGGACCTGAGCCAGCACCTCCTTAACGTGATCCGGGATGTCATCCGGGGTGCAGCAGGCGTTGGTCTGCAGATCCTCGCTGCCTTGAAGCACCTCGCCATAGTAGTTTTGCACGGATTCATGGGACATAGGGGCTTCTCCGGTATCGTGAGTGTGAAACACTGTGCCCCAAAACGAAATCAGGCACCGGGCACTGGGCTATCTTGCCAAGGCCCAGTCGGCAAGAGTGCAAAGGCACCGCTGACAAAGCTGTGAAAGCAACGTGAAAGCTAGGCTGCCAGCTCAAACCACCCCTGGGCCGCAACCCGCCCATTGACCAGGATCTCGATCTCATGGCGGCCAGGATGCAGTTTAAACGTGGTGGCGTCGCCTTTCAGCCGGTGCCGTTTGGGCAGGGTCACAGGCCCGCCCTTCAACCTGGTTTGTTTGATCTTGAAAACCTTCTTTGACAGTGCTCCCGAAGCGCGCGGAAAGATCACCCGGTAATCAACGATGACTGGCAGATCCCTTGGCGCCGAGAGGGAAACCTCAAAGGACAGCCAGTCGTCAATTTTCACTAATTCCGTATGAACATAAAGACTTACAGAAAATTCCGCATCTGGATCATACCCCAAGATCTGCAGGGCACGGGGATGACCTGATTTCACCAACCCACGACAGGCATGGGCAGTCATCCAGCTGAGCTCCTTGGCCTTTTGCCGCCCCTCGCTGTGCCAGCTTTCTAACAGGTCCAGGACCAGATCCGGATCTTTCTTGGTGATATCGTTCAGGTGATTGGCCACCGATCGCGTCACATAGCGGGTCGGATCACTGTACAACTGCCCCAGCAAGGGCAACGGCGTGTCCAGCTCTAGGGAAACCGCCTGCCCCCAGGGCAGACGTGGCCGCGTGCCCTCGCTGACCAGACGCCGCACATGATAGTTGGCGTGACTGGCCCAGTCCTGCATACGCGTCAGGGTTAATTCAGGATATTCGTTTAAAAACGGCCTGATAGACCATTCCATCGAGAACCGTTGAGTGACCTCTGCCAGCAGATCCAGCGCCAAATCCGGATCATTCTCTAGCCCGCGCGCGACGATGAGCTCCCCAAGGGGGGCAAAAATGAAATCACCAAAGTCATCATCCGATTTAGTTGGGTCCAATGGTGGTGGCAGGGCGGCCAAGATCTTTGGCGCCACCTCAGACAGCGGCCCAGGCAGGTGCTGCCCCAGCACTTCGGCGATCCAATTGATGCGGGCCTTCAGCTCCAATGGCAGTAGCCCCGCCATGACTTCCGCCTCAAAGCGCTCTGCGTCAAAACCGGGCACGGCCTGCGCAAAAAGACCCGCCAGATAGCGGGTCTTCTCTTTATTGAACAATTGATCTTTGAGGGAAAATCCAGAGGCCAAAGAAATACTCCCAAAATGTCCGATATTGTAAAATTTTAGAGGGTTGCGTTGGTTGCGCCGCCATCCAAAAGGATGTTTTGTCCAACGATAAAGCCCGCATGTTGTGAGCAGAGGAAGGCACAGGTAGCGCCAAATTCGGCCCGTGTGCCATAACGGCCTGCAGGAATGGTCGCGGCACGCTGCGCCTTGGCCTCCTCCATTGTGATCCCCTGCTGGCTGCTGACGCCTGTATCCAGAGAGACCGCGCGATCCGTTGCATGAATGCCTGGTAACAGGTTGTTAATGCAGACACCGCTGCCCGCAACCTGGCGCGAGGTGCCAGCCACATAACCGGTCAAACCCGCACGCGCGGAATTGGACAGCCCCAGAACGGCAATGGGCGCTTTGACAGATTGCGAAGTGATATTGACCACCCGTCCCCAACCCCGGTCCATCATCCCAGGCACCAAGGCCTTCATCAGCGCAATTGGGGCCAGCATATTGGCGTCCAGGGCTTTGATGAAATCCTCGCGCTCCCAATCCGACCACATTCCGGGGGGCGGGCCGCCTGCATTGTTGACCAAAATGTCAATATCAACCGCAGCAGCCAACAGTTTTTCCTGGCCTTCTGTGGTGGTGACATCCGCCACGACAGTCTCGACTTCGACACCATAGGCTTCACGGATCGATTGCGCCGCCTGTAACAGCGCCTCTTCTCCGCGCGCGTTCATCACTAGGTTAACCCCAGCTTCCGCCAGAGCCTCAGCGCAGCCCAGGCCAAGGCCTTTGCTGCTGGCACAGACCAATGCTCGTTTTCCCGCGATTCCTAGATCCATTCCTTACCTCCAATGGGTTCATCTCGTGATTGGCCCAGAGTGCACCGCCCCTGCGCCAATGGCCAGCCCTGAAACACGGAGGCGATCAATGCCGCGTCCTACTGGCCTGCCCGCGCCGGAACTACGCCGCATCAGGATCTTGTCCGGGCAGGAGTACAGCCTTAACAACTTGTCAGGGATTCTTCCCGTAATTGTCGGTATCGTGCCATAATTCGGTGCTACACCTTACTCAAGGAAACCAAGACAATCACGCGATTCCGCACCGTCTTATACATCTGACTCGCCAGGAGGGCTCCAGTGTCCACGCCAGACCACGCCGTTCAATCCATTCCGGCCTATCCAGCTGAGCAGTTTCAGGTGGAGATCGGGGCCAATATGGGGGACAGCCTGAGCGTTCTGGACGAGTTGATGCTAGATGATATCTATCAGCTTACCCCCGGGACAAAACCCAGGCGGCTGGCCCTTGCCAGTGGTGCAGACGGTAATGTTTACGTCGCCCAGGGAACCGAGCTCGGAACGGTTGGCGCTCAGCTACATCTTGACTGTGCCCTGACCCTGATGCCGCACTCAGGCGACAATATCGAAGCCTTGGTCATGGTAGAGGTGGACCAAGACGGGCTAATCGCTGCCATATACTTGCTGCCCTTAGCGCCGATGCAGGCGCAACATAGCTATACGCTGGTGCGCGCCGAGCAAGACAGTGCGCGGCGCAAACTGGCGCAGATGGCATGTGTTTCCTTTACCCGTGGCACCCGGATCACCATGGCGACCGGCGCACAAAAACCGATAGAGGATCTCAAACCGGGTGATCGGGTGCTGACACGGGATGAGGGCGTACAAGAGCTGCGCTGGATCGGTCAGACCACCTCACGCGCAGTAGGCCGCATGGCGCCGGTCCTGATCCGGGCCGGGGTATTGAACAATGCCGCCGACCTGGTGGTCAGCCCCGATCACCGTCTCATGGTCTATCAACGGCATGATGAACTGGGCGCCGGCAGCCCTGAATTGCTGGTACGGGCGCGGGATCTGGTCAATGGCAGCGACGTCGTGGTTCAGGATGGCGGCTTTGTCGACTATTTCCAGCTTTTGTTTGACCGCCATCACATCGTCTATGCAGAAGGTATCGCCGCAGAGAGCCTGTTCTTGGATTCCATGACCCAACCAGCTCTGCCAGATGAGATCCTAGCCCGTATTTCTCCCACACTGGAGACTGGTCAACGGCGCGACGCCCATGGGGTTGAGGTGCAAAAATCTCTGCTCGACCGACCTGATGCCGTGAACCTGCTAAAACGCGCCTCGCTGCGCTAGCGGAATAAAGGTGGCATCCTGCCCCTGGTTCTGCCTTGAATTGACCTGGGGGCGTTTAAGTAAAAGTTTCACAACGCAAGGCGAAGATAGGCAGCTGAAGTTTAACCCCTAGTCACTAATCCCCCCTAATCTACAGATGGCAGGATTTAGGGTATTGACGATGAAGGTTGCGCAGTTACTGCAAACAAAGAAATCTACGGGCGTTAAAGGGATTGATCCGAGCGCGACGCTGAGACAAGCAGCGCAGGTTTTGCTCGAGAACAAACTTGGCGCTTTGGTTGTCACCGATCAATCCAATAAGCTGATTGGTATCGTTTCCGAAAGAGACCTTCTGTCAGTTGTCGCCAGTCGCGACCCGAAGGCGGCAGATGCCTTAGTCTGTGAGGTCATGACGCGCTCTGTCATATGTTGCGGCCCCGACGATGAGGTCGCCTACCTGCTCCACCTTATGAACGAAAACGCGATCCGCCACATTCCCGTGCTTCAGCAAGAAGAACTTGTTGGCATCTTGAGCATAAGGGAGCTGACAAAAGCCTATGAACTTCTTCAGATAGAGGCCAACACTGACCCGCTCACACGGGTTTCCAACCGAAGACCTTTCCTAAAAACTCTCGAAGCGCAGTTTGAACAAGCCCGGCAGCGCAGGATGCCAATGTCCGTCGCCATGCTGGATGTGGACCACTTTAAACGTATCAACGACACATATGGCCACGATGCCGGGGACAAGACCCTGCAAGCGCTCTCAAGACTGCTCATTAGCGAATTTCGTTCAATCGACCTCGTCGGAAGACTGGGCGGGGAGGAATTTGCTCTGGTCTTTCCAGACACGGATCTGGTCGGCGCCTATTCTGCATGTGAGCGCTTGCGCGCCATGGTCCAGTCCAAAGAGATATTGGCTGATAAGCACAAAATTCGCTTAACCGTCAGCATTGGGCTTACTGAGAGTGCAGAGCATATCAGTGCAGCTCCGCTCTTGTTGAAACGCGCTGACGCTTTGCTCTACGTAGCTAAGAACTCAGGCCGCAACAAAGTGATGGCAGAGGGCGGAGAAATATGTCTGACAACGGGAAAGCACGGCTGGCGGGAGCCACTATCCCGGTGACCGAGGCGGCAGCGGCAGCAATGCCAGGGGGTGGCCGGAAGCCTTAGCCATTACGCAGCTGAGCGCCCACTCGTTTTCCTTGCCTCCCAATCCGTTTCTGGCTAGAGGCAATGCCATGTTGGATACCGCTGCAAACCGCCCAGACCTGCCGCCCGAAATCGCGCGGCGCCGCACCTTTGCGATCATCTCGCACCCGGATGCGGGCAAAACCACGCTGACTGAAAAGTTCCTCCTTTACGGTGGTGCGATTCAGATGGCTGGCCAGGTGCGTGCCAAGGGCGAGGCCCGACGGACGCGTTCGGACTTCATGCAGATGGAAAAGGACCGCGGCATTTCGGTTTCCGCCTCGGCCATGTCCTTTGATTTTGAGGGTTTCCGCTTCAATCTCGTCGATACACCAGGCCACTCGGACTTTTCCGAAGATACCTATCGCACGCTGACGGCAGTGGATGCCGCCGTCATGGTGATTGACGGGGCCAAGGGTGTTGAGAGTCAAACCCAAAAGCTGTTTGAGGTCTGCCGCTTGCGCGATCTGCCGATCCTCACCTTCTGTAACAAAATGGACCGCGAAAGCCGCGACACCTTTGAGATCATTGACGAGATCCAGGAAAACCTGGCAATTGACGTGACCCCAGCGGCCTGGCCTATCGGCGTGGGGCGCGATTTTATCGGCTGCTACGACATGCTGCGCGACCGGCTGGAGCTGATGGACCGCGCCGACCGGAACAAGGTGGCCGAAAGCATCGCCATCGAAGGCCTGGACGATCCCAAACTGGCAGAACATGTGCCCGCGCATCTGCTGGACAAGCTGCTGGAAGAGGTCGAGATGGCCCGCGCGCTTTTGCCCGCGTTGGACCCGCAGGCCGTGTTGGAAGGTCACATGACCCCGATTTGGTTTGGCTCAGCAATCAATTCCTTTGGTGTCAAAGAACTGATGGACGGCATCGGCGCCTATGGCCCAGAACCGCAGGTGCAAAAGGCGCAGCCGCGCGAAATCGCCCCGGAAGAAAAGAAGGTCGCCGGGTTTGTTTTCAAGGTGCAGGCCAATATGGACCCCAAGCACCGCGACCGGGTGGCCTTTGTGCGCATGGCAAGCGGCCACTTCAAACGCGGCATGAAACTGACCCATGTGCGCACCAAAAAGCCAATGGCGATTTCCAACCCGGTGCTGTTCCTGGCGTCAGATCGTGAATTGGCCGAAGAGGCCTGGGCCGGCGATATCATCGGCATTCCGAACCATGGCCAGCTGCGTATCGGAGACACCCTAACCGAGGGCGAGCCCCTGCGCGTTTCTGGCATCCCCTCCTTTGCGCCTGAACTGTTGCAGGGCGTGCGCGCAGGCGATCCTATGAAGGCCAAGCACCTGGAGAAGGCCCTGATGCAGTTTGCCGAGGAAGGCGCTGCCAAGGTCTTTAAACCCTCAATTGGCTCTGGCTTTATCGTTGGCGTCGTCGGGGCGCTACAGTTTGAAGTGCTCGCCAGTCGGATCGAGCTGGAATATGGCCTGCCGGTACGGTTTGACAACTCGCAATTCACGTCGGCCCGCTGGGTCAGTGGCGACCAGCAAGCGGTTGATAAATTCGTCGCAACCAACAAACAGCATATCGCCTACGACCATGATGGCGACATTGTTTATCTCACCCGTTTGCAGTGGGACATTGATCGGGTTGAGCGTGACTACCCAGATCTGAAGCTGACGGCGACAAAAGAAATGATGGTCTGAACCGATCGGTCATCCAGAGGGGGCCTTGACCGCCCCCTCACCTCCTCCATTGGGTCTCACTTCGCCTAAAACCTTGCGATACAGAGTTTTTCTCGGCTAGATTACCCGAAGAAAACTAGGTTTGCGCGGTGACTTAAAGTATGGAATTTGATAGCGAGTTGTACCCTGGAGGTTTCTTTAGCTTGATGAAACGGCTAGAGAAAAGGGAGCGCCCGTTTGTCAATCCTGAACATGTCCTTCCAGAGGCAGATGTGGATTTCACTGCCCTGTGGCACCAGACAATCCCGCAAGACCTCACAGAACCAGAAGTGACCTTTCGGTATGACCCAGAGCACAAACTACAACAATTGCGCTACGAAATGCGCGGGCAGTCCGAGATCTTTGCCCTTCATGCCTTTTTGATTGCAATCCTGCGGCGCAGTCCGACCTCGGAACTTGCCCGCCAGCTCTTTTTGCGTCTCTGGAGCGAAGATGGGGCAAAAATGGCGAAGGAACTTGCTCCCCGCTGGTTGATCTCTGCCGCCACAACCTTTGCCGACCATGGGGCTACCATTGACCAACGTCTAGGGGGACAGGGCCTGGCCCTGCTCTTTGACCTCATCAAACTCCATGACAGCGAACGCCGCCTGTCAGGTCGCCCCAACAGCTCAGGATTTCCACGTATCAAGGGGCGGCCAAGAGACGATCTCGCCTTTGGTCTTGAGGGCTATTCCCTGCGTGGCGGTGACATGGATAAGAACATTTTGGCCCGCCTTTGGCGGCATGGTGAGAACGACCAGGTCATCGCGCCTCTTTGTCAGCGGATGCTTGGCGATCTCCTGCGGGAGCCGCGCACGGTCTTTGCCCGTATTCAACGCTACAAAAAGCGTCCCTCCTGCTGATGGGAGCGCCATCCGACAAATGGGGGCTTGTCAGCACGATCAAGGCCCCTGCGACCCAGATCTTGAATTTTGCGGCCTATCACTTGGACGCAGGGGCACATCGGCTGTTTGTCTACCTGGACAGCCCCTGCCTCGAAGCCCACAACTTTCTGAAAAATCACCCTAAAATACGCGTCATCGAGTGTGATGACGCCTATTGGGGCAAGCGGGGACGTAAGGGGCGCCCTGTGAAACATCAGGTGCGCCAGGCTCAAAACGCCACGCGCTGTTACCGCCGTCAATGCAAGGATCTCGAATGGCTCGCCCATCTAGACGTGGATGAGTTTCTCTGGTCCCCCTCCCCCATCGGACAACACTTGGCCCAGCTGCCCCCACAGACCATCTGCGCCCGCAGCCGCCCGTTAGAAGCCATCGCTAACGCGCCAGACCTGTTCAAAGCCTATCTCCCACCTGGCCCAAGCCAAGACGCAGTGCTGAACTCGCTCTACCCACGTTTCGCGGATCAGTCTCGTGGGGGGGTTCTCAGCCATGTTCAGGGCAAGCTCTTTGTCCGCACCGGGCAAGACGACGCCTCTTTTCGCATTCACAACTTCTTCCAAGGTGAGATTGAAAATCCCGCAGCGACAGAGCTGAATGATGTGGATCTGTGCCACTATCATGCTTGCAATTGGGAGGATTGGCTGGCGCACTATCGCTACAGGCTGCAGCAAGGCTCTTATCGGGCAGAATTGGCCCCGCAACGACGAGGGGACCGCAACAGTCCGAACCTGCACAGCTTTCTGAAAGATCTCGAGCGCAATGAAGGCGAGACAGGACTACGCGCCTTTTATGACGAGTTGAACCTGGCGGACTCTCGGCAACAAGCAGAGGTCGAAAAGGCAGGCCTTTTGCGCAGACGGTCATTAGCGCTCAACTCTAAGAGAAAGAAACATTTTCCGGGTTTCGACTAAACTGGTGCCTGTAGGGACACAATGGCCAGCAATCTCTTGTAAAATACGCCAATAATTGACCGCTGAGCCAGATTTTGTTATGTCCCGCGAAAAGCTGGACGCTGTCACACCGCAGTCCCCTGCGGATCCAGCTTAGTCAAACACGCGCGGGCCAAGTCAGTGTCCGCAAAAACGGACGCATATGACAAAATTTACCGATCTAAACCTGAATGCAAAGGTCCTCAAAGCTATTGCTGAGGCCGGCTATGAATCCCCGACACCTATTCAGGCAGGCGCTATTCCGCCCGCACTTGAGGGTCGTGATGTTTTGGGCATTGCCCAAACCGGCACTGGGAAAACGGCCTCCTTTACTTTGCCAATGATCACCTTACTGGCCCGTGGCCGCGCCCGTGCCCGTATGCCGCGCAGCCTGGTTCTGTGCCCCACCCGCGAACTTGCCGCGCAGGTAGCAGAGAACTTTGACACTTATACCAAGCACTTGAAGCTCACCAAAGCCCTGCTGATCGGTGGCGTTAGCTTTAAGGAACAAGACCAGTTGATCGACAAAGGCGTCGATGTTCTGATTGCGACCCCAGGCCGTCTACTGGACCATTTCGAGCGCGGGAAACTCCTGCTGACAGGTGTTCAGATCATGGTCGTGGATGAGGCCGACCGGATGCTCGACATGGGTTTTATCCCGGATATCGAGCGGATCTTTTCGCTCACGCCCTTCACGCGCCAAACGCTATTCTTTTCTGCCACGATGGCGCCTGAGATCGAGCGTATCACCAATACCTTCCTGTCCGCACCGGAACGAATCGAAGTGGCGCGTCAGGCCAGCGCCTCCGAAACCATCGAGCAGCATGTGGTTCTGTTCAAAGCCTCCCGCAAAGATCGTGAAGCCAGCGAGAAACGCACCGCCCTGCGCGCTTTGATC
Source organism: Roseobacter sp. MED193 (assembly GCF_000152965.1). Lineage (GTDB taxonomy): Bacteria > Pseudomonadota > Alphaproteobacteria > Rhodobacterales > Rhodobacteraceae > Pseudophaeobacter. Next base: position 865,718 of record NZ_CH902583.1, read on the forward strand.
AACGCCGAAGGCGAGAAGCTGACAAATGGCATTATCTTCTGCAACCGAAAGTCGGATGTGGATATCGTCGCCAAGTCGTTGAAGAAATATGGCTTTGACGCGGCCCCTATCCATGGAGATCTGGACCAGAGCCAGCGGACCAAAACCCTGGATGGCTTCCGTGAAGGCAAACTGCGTATCCTGGTGGCCTCTGATGTGGCTGCCCGTGGATTGGATGTGCCCAGCGTAAGCCATGTGTTCAACTTTGACGTGCCCGGCCACCCTGAGGACTACGTGCACCGGATTGGCCGCACAGGACGTGCAGGTCGTGAAGGCAAGGCAATCACCATCTGCTCTGGCCGGGACGAAAAAGCGCTTGCCGCCGTTGAAAGCCTTTTACAAAAGGAAATCAACCGGTTGGAGAACCCGGTTAAGAAAGCAGAGCCCGCCAAGCGCAGCTCCGCCAAGAAACCGTCCGACCAGGATGCCAAACCCACGACTGGCTCAGAGACCGGATCAGGGCGCAAATCCACCCGTAGCAAGACCTCAACAAAGGCTGTTGAAGCAGAAACAGTCGTCACAGGAACTGAAACGGCCGAGGTCAGCACGCCTGAGGAACAACAGGCCGAAAAGCCCAAATCTGCTGCGCGCAAGTCGGATAAATCCAAATCCGAAGGGCGCTCGCGCTCGGGCAAAGGATCGAGCAATAGGTCCGAAGATGAGGCTCCCCAATCGGCTTCTGGATCCAAGGGGAACCGCGGACGCGGTAGCAAACAGGGCGGGCGGCGCGATGATCGCGTCGTTGTCGGCATGGGGGACCATATGCCCAGCTTTATCGCCCTCTCCTTTGATGAGCGCCGCGCCGGTTAACGCGGCCCTACAGATACGGTGAAACGAACGGTCGTCCCCCAGGGGCGGCCGTTTTTGTGAGCAAGGCTTGCACAGGTGGCATGGCGGCATTGACACTTTGAGCAATGTAATTGGCGGCAAACCTCTCTACATGAGCGTGATCCGACCCATGCCAAAGACCGAGAGTACCATGACCCAACATCAGCCAGTTATCCTTACCGCCGCAGAAATCCAAGACATCGAGGCCCGCGCCCATGCAATGCGTGCTGCAGCCATGGCTGATGCCCTTCGCGCTCTGGGTCGCGGCACGGTCAATCTGGTGCTCAAGCTCTCCGCACGGTTTGCTCGTCCACGCACCGCATAAACACCAAGTCTAAGACCCATAGAAATGCCCCCCGTGACTATTTTTGTCACCACTCACGAAAAACGCCTCGGCAGATCCTGCCGAGGCGTTTTTTTAGTCATATCGATAGGGTCTTAGCGCATGCGGCTGATCACAACCGTAACCTCAGGCTTTTTACCAATCTCATTCTGACAGGATTGACGTGCTATCCGACGCAGTTCGCCCTCCAGTTTGTCATCATCCTTCAACGTTTTGGCACCAGCGCGCATCAGGAACTGGTTCAGATCCTCTTCCAGCACCTCAGTCAGCGCTGCGTTGGATGAGCCATTGTCGGTCAACCCCTTGATGTCACACCAGGGCTCACCCAGAGGTTCGTCCTCCTCGTCCAGGATCAGCGTCACAACCAGATGGCCGTTCAACGCCATGCGGATACGGTCGCGGATAACGCCATCCATGGCCCCAATCTGGATCGAGCCATCCAAATAGGTGCGACCGGTGTCGATATACTCCAACACAGAGGGTCGATTGCCAGAGAGGTTCAGCATCATGCCATTGACCGCAACAATGCTGGGAATGCCCTTGGCCTCGCCCAAACGGGCGTGCTGGCGCAGGTGGCGGTGTTCGCCGTGCATGGGCACCAGCATGGCCGGCTGCAGCAATGCGTGCAGCGCTTCCAGATCCGGGCCGTTGGCGTGGCCGGATACGTGGTAAAGCCCTGAACTGTCATCCACCACATCCACACCACGTTCCGAGAACTGGTTGATGATGCGGATCACGCCGCGTTCATTACCGGGAATGGTTTTGGAGGAGAACAGAAATAGATCGCCCTCCTTCAGCTCCAGCCCGCGATATTTGCCGCGTGCCATCTGTGCGGAGGCCGCGCGGCGTTCGCCCTGGCTACCAGTGGTGATCAACATCAGATTGTTGCGCGGCATGTCCTTGGCTTCTTCGGGCGAATAGACCGTTGGGAAATCTGTCAGAACACCCGTTTCCTTTGCAGCCTCGACCATGCGCAGCATGGCACGGCCCAAGAGCACAACCGAGCGCCCAGCCCGGGTGCCGGCATCCGCCAGCGTCTTTACACGTGCAACGTTGGAGGCAAAGGTTGTGGCGGCCACCATTCCGCCGGCTTCGCTGATCAGGCGGCGAATTTCATCCGGCAGCTCCGATTCGGAACGGCCTGGTGTTTTGGAAAACACATTGGTCGAATCGCAGATCAGCGCCTTGATACCTGGCTTGGCAATCTCGGCCCACATTTCTGGATCAAAAGCCTCGCCCACCAGCGGTGTGCGGTCGAGCTTAAAGTCACCCGTGTGCACCACACGGCCACCAGGGCTGTCGATCACCAGACCCGCGCTCTCAGGGATTGAATGGGCCATAGGGGCAAAGCCGACGCTAAAGGGACCGAGCTTGGTCACTTCAGGCCAGGCCCCAACGGTTTTCACCACCAGCGGATCATGACCACGCTCTTCCATCTTGCGCCGCGCCAGATTGGCGGTGAAGGCCCGGGCATAGACCGGCACGTTCAGTTGGCTGTAGAGATGCGATACCGCCCCGATATGGTCCTCGTGACCATGGGTGATAAAGATCGCTTCCAGCTGGTCCACGCGCTCGCGCAGCCAGGAAATGTCGGGCATGATCAGATCAACACCGGGGGTGCTGTCCATATCCGGGAAGGCCACGCCCAGATCCACCAGGATCAGCCGTTCTTTGCCGGGTTTGCCATAGCCATAGACATAGGCATTCATGCCAATTTCACCTGCCCCGCCGAGGGGCAGATAGATCAGTCGTTCATCAGTGCTCATGCAGGAGTACCGTTATCCTTATTATATTTGTGAATGATCTGGAGACCATGCATCGTGAGATCATCCTCATATGCGTCAAACAGATCAGCAGCTTGCTGGAAAAGAGGCGCCAGCCCGCCTGTTGAAATAATCTTCATCGGGACCGCCCGTTCGGCTTTGATCTGGGCGCAGATCTCGCGCACCAGGCCGACGTAGCCCCAAAACACCCCCGATTGCATGCAGGCCACCGTATTGGTGCCTATTACATGCTCAGGCTTAGAGATATCGACATGCGGCAGCGCTGCCGCCGCCTGGTGCAACGCTTCGAGGCTGAGGTTCACACCAGGGGCAATGACGCCCCCCACATAGGCGCCATCCTCAGCCACCACGTCAAAGGTGGTGGCTGTGCCAAAATCGACCATGATCAGGTTGCCGCCATAATGATCAAACCCGGCGACCGTATTGACCAGACGGTCAGGGCCCACGGCGGTGCCCTCATCCACGCGCACATCGACGGGCAACAGGCAATCGGGTTTGCCCACGACAAAGGGGCGGGTGTTATAGTAGCGATCCGCCAGCACCCGCAGGTTGAACACCACGCGAGGCACCGTGGAGGAGATGATCACATCGGTGATATCCGCCTCAATGCCCTGTGCCTGGATCAGGGTGTTGAGCCAGACAAAATACTGATCAGCCGTGCGGCGCCAATCTGTCGCTGTGCGCCAGGTGCCAATGAATTTTTCGCCGTCCCAGATTGAGAAGACGGTATTGGTATTGCCACAATCAACAGCCAGAAGCATGGGAAGCCCTTATGCTCAGAAAAAAATGTCAGCGGCAGGGATCGTCACCCGGCCTTTGGCGCTGTTTAAGACAAGGTTGCCCTCCGCGTCTACCGTCTCAAAGGTGCCTGTGGTCTCTGAATTGGTTGTACGTGCGGTAATTACCTCTCCCAGCTTGGCCGCGCGGGCGAGCCAGGCGGTGCGGATCGGCTCAAACCCATAGGTGGTGAACTGCAGCTCATAGCGCGCATAGGCCGCTGCCAGCGCCGTCAGGAAGTCCTCAGGCGTGACCTGAACCCCGGTTTCGGACAAGAGCGACACCGGCCAAACCGCGCCTGGCTCCAGCCATTCCTTCATCGGGGTTTCCACCAGATTGACACCAATGCCAATGGCCAAATGTGTCACCCCCTGCGCAGCCCCGGCGCTTTCCAACAGGATGCCAGCAAGCTTGCCACCATTCAACAGCACATCGTTGGGCCATTTCAACGCAAGCCCGCTGGTGCGCCCTGTGAGGGCCTCACAGGCGTCATAAAGCGCCAGAGCCGCAAGAAAGCTCCGCAAAGCGACCACCTGTGGCGGCTCAGTAGGGCGCATAACCAGGGTCGCGGCAAAGTTTCCTTTGGGTTCTTTCCAGTCCCGGCCCCGGCGACCGCGGCCTTTGGTCTGGCGTTTTGCCAGGATCCATTCAGGACCAGACAGGTCGCTCGCGATGCGCGCGGCCTCGTCCAGCGTGCTGTCCACCGCATCCAAGATGCGTTTGCCATATCCTTCGGGCCAATCCGTCATTGTTCCATTCCTTCAAAACCCAAAAGGCCCGGTCCAGTGGACCAGGCCTTTTGTCAGAGTTTTAGATCATTCAGTTGACCAAGGCCGCAGCCGCAGCAGCTGCCACGCCATCGACACCAAACATGTTGATAATTCCCAGAACCATGACCGCAGCGGAGCCCATCAGGAAGGCCCAGAGAACAGGCGAGGATGTCCGGTCCAGATCTTCACCTTCGGCCCCGAAATACATGTAGTAAACGATCCGCAAATAGTAGAAGGCCCCGATAACCGAAGCGACCACACCGGCAATAGCCAGCCAGGCAAGGTCGGCCTCGTAGGCCGCGCGCAGCACGTATAGCTTGCCAAAAAAGCCCAGCATTGGTGGCACACCTGCCAGCGAGAACATCAGGATCAGCACAGCCAGCGCCTTGCCAGGCTCCCGGCGGGAATACTGATTCAGCGCGTCAATACTTGTGACGGGTTGACCGTCTTTTTGCAGCATCAAGATAAAGGCGAAGGTGCCGATATTCATCGACACATAGATGGCCATATAGACCAGCATGGCCTCAACACCCAGCACGGTGCCCGCCGCCAGGCCCATCAGCGCATAGCCCATATGGGCAATCGAGGAATAGGCCATCAGACGTTTGATATCGCGCTGGCCGATCGCAGCAACCGCACCGACAAACATCGACAGAACCGACAGTACCGCGACCACTTGGCTCCAGTCGCTCACCGCATGGCCAAAGGCGTCATGCATGACACGGGCAAAGAGCCCCATGGCCGCAACCTTGGGAGCGGAGGCAAAGAAGGCCGTCACCGGTGTTGGTGCGCCTTCATAGACGTCTGGTGTCCACATGTGGAAGGGCACGGCAGAGACCTTGAAGCCAAGGCCCGAAATCAGCAGCACCAGACCAAAGAGCAAGCCCACCGAGACTTCACCATGCTGCGCGACCTCAATGATGCCTGCGAACTTGGTTGTTCCGGCAAAACCGTAGACCAGCGAAGCACCGTACAGCAGAAGCCCCGAGGACAGCGCGCCCAGCACAAAATATTTGAGGCCGGCCTCGGTGGATTTGACGCTGTCGCGGCGCATGGAGGCGACCACATAGAGCGCCAGAGATTGCAGCTCCAGCCCCATGTAAAGCGACATCAGATCGCCAGCAGAGACCATCATCATCATGCCAACCGCGCTCAGCGCCACCAGAATGGGGTATTCAAAGCGCAACATACCGCGGCGGGACATATACTCCTGCCCCATGACCAGAACCGCTGCGGCCGAGATCAGGATCACAACCTTGGCAAAACGCGCAAAACCATCATCAACAAACATGCCAGCAAAGGCAGAGTTTGCACCGCTCCCGCTGGTGCCAATCCAAACAGCCAGCGCCACCATCAGAGCCGAGGTGGACCAGATCAGCGTTGAGGCCAGCTTGTCCTTGCCTGTATAGACCGCGCCCAAAAGCGCCGCCATTGCGTAAAGTGCCAGGATAATCTCAGGCAGGATTACGGAAAGATCAGCTTGGATCATTTGCCCATGCTCCCTTAGTGCGACGCAGTCTGGACGGCAGCGGAGGTATCCGCAGCAGCCAGAGACTGGTTAAAGTTGGCGATCAGCGCTTCAGTCGAGGGACTGATGATATCGGTGACCAGCGAAGGATAGACGCCCAGAAGGATGGTCATCACCACCAGGGGCGCAAAGATGAACCGCTCGCGCGCATCCATGTCCTGAATGGTTTTGAGGCTACCCTTGATTAGGTCGCCAAAGACCACCCGGCGATAGAGCCAAAGCGCATAGCCCGCCGAGAAGATCACCCCAGAGGCCGCAACTGCTGCCACCCAGGTGTTCTTCTGGAAGGCACCCATCAGGGTCAGGAATTCACCGACGAAACCAGAGGTGCCCGGCAGGCCGACATTGCCCATGGTGAAGAACATGAAGACCAGAGCATAGGCAGGCATCCGAATGACCAGACCGCCATAAGCGTTGATGTCGCGGGTATGCATCCGATCATAAATCACGCCCACACAAAGGAACAGCGCCGCAGAGATGAAGCCGTGGCTCAACATCTGGAAGATCGCACCGTCAACACCCTGCTGATTGGCAGCAAAGATCCCCATGGTGACAAAGCCCATATGCGCGACGGATGAATAGGCAATGAGCTTCTTCATGTCTTCCTGCACCATGGCCACCAGCGAGGTATAGACCACCGCGATTGCAGACATCCACAGGATCAGATCGGTCATCACATCCGCGCCTACGGGGAACATCGGCAGCGAGAACCGCAAGAAACCGTAGCCGCCCATTTTCAAAAGGATCGCCGCCAGCACTACAGAGCCAGCAGTTGGCGCCTGCACGTGCGCATCCGGCAGCCAGGTATGGACCGGCCACATCGGCATTTTCACCGCAAAGGAGGCAAAGAAGGCCAGGAACATCAGGGTCTGCATGCCGCCAACCACGTGAATGCCCAGCACGTCAAAACTTGCGGCTGAGAAACTATGGGTCAGGAGCTGAACGATGTCTGTAGTTTGTGCATCCACATACATGGCCACCATAGCCACCAGCATCAGAACCGAGCCAAGGAAGGTATAGAGGAAGAACTTGAAGGAAGCGTAAATACGATCTTTACCGCCCCAGATCCCAATGATCAGGAACATCGGGATCAGCCCTGCCTCAAAGAACACATAGAATAGAACCAGATCCAGCGCCATAAAGACGCCCAGCATCAGGGTCTCGAGCAGCAGGAAGGCAATCATGTATTCCTTGACGCGGGTCGAGACATTCCAGCTGGCCAGAATGGTCAGTGGCATCACAAAGGTGGTGAGCATCACAAAGAGCACCGAGATGCCATCCACGCCCATTTTGTACTGCAGACCAAAGATCCAGTCGCGCTCTTCCACGAACTGGAACCCGGTATTGTTGGGGTCAAACTGAAAGTAGATGCCAAGGCTAACAAGGAAGGTCAGCGAGGTGGCCATTAGGGCCAGCCATTTGGCATTGCGTTGTGCCGCTTCGTCCTCGCCACGCATGAGCAGGGCCATGACAGCCGCCGCCCCAGCAGGGATGAAAGTGACAATAGATAGAAGGTTGTCCATCAGTGGGCTCCTCCGCCGATCGACATCCAGGTGATCAGGGCTGCGATGCCCAGCACCATCCAGAAGGCATAGGTAAAGATGAAACCGGACTGCGCACGGCCGGCAAGTTTGGTGAAGAAGGGCACGATCCCCATGGCGATGCCATTGAGGAAGCCGTCGATGACATTGCCGTCGCCACGCTTCCAGAAAAAGCGGCCAAGGGCCAGAGCCGGTTTGACAAAAATCGCGTCATAGAGCTCGTCAAAGTACCACTTGTTCTTGAGGAACAGGTAGAGCGGCTGGAAATTGCTGGCCAGACGGCCCGGCAGGCTGGGGTTCACGATGTAGAACCAGACCGCGAGGATCAGACCAAAGGACATCGCAACAAAGGGTGCGACCTTGACCTCCCACGGCGCGGCATGGGCATCGTCCAGCACATGGTTGTCCGGCGCAAAGTACAGCGCCCCTTCGCCGGGCTGACCGGCAAAGACATAGTGGTGCGCGGCTTCCGCTGCCTGATCATCGCTGTCGCCATGACCGTCATCGCCGTGACCCTCCGCAGCTTCACCATGTGCATCAGCCGCTGCTTCCGCATAGGGGATACCGTAGAATTTGGCGACCTTATCCGTGTGGCCAAAGAACGAGTTGTACCAGATCATACCCGAGAACACCGCCCCCAGAGCCAGAACACCCAGCGGGATCAGCATGGTCATCGGGCTTTCATGGGCATGGTCATGGGTGTGCTTGTCACCACGTGGCTTGCCAAAGAAGGTCAGGAACATCAAACGCCAAGAGTAGAAGGAGGTCATGAAGGCCGCGATCACCAGCATCCAGAAGCCATACTGCGAGCCTCCGGCATAGGCGCTTTCAATGATGGCATCTTTGGACAGGAAGCCGGCAAAACCGATATGGGTTAGCGGGATGCCAACACCGGTAATGGCCAGCGTGCCGATCATCATCGCCCAATAGGTATAGGGGATCTTCTTGCGCAGACCACCGTAGTTCATCATGTCCTGCTCGTGGTGCATGGCATGAATGACCGAACCGGCTCCGAGGAACAACATCGCCTTAAAGAAGGCATGTGTGAACAGGTGGAACATCGCTGCGGAATACATGCCAACACCGGCGGCCACAAACATATAGCCCAGCTGCGAACAGGTGGAATAGGCGATGACGCGTTTGATGTCGGTCTGAACCAGACCAACTGTGGCGGCAAAAAACGCCGTGGTCGCGCCCAGTACCGTGATGAACATGGTGGCTTGTGGTGCGAATTCCATCAGCGGCGACATACGGCAGACCAGGAAAACACCGGCCGTCACCATGGTCGCGGCGTGGATCAGTGCCGACACAGGGGTTGGGCCTTCCATCGCGTCGGGCAACCAGGTGTGCAGGATCAGCTGCGCCGATTTACCCATGGCCCCGATGAACAAGAGCACCGCCAGCAGGTTGGCCGCGTCCCATTCCGCCCAGAGGAAAGAGATCGACTGACCGGCAACCTTGGTTGGAATATCCGCGAAGATTTCTGTGAAGTTGATGCTGTCGGTCATCAGGAACAGACCAAAGATCCCCAGCGCAAAGCCAAAATCCCCAACCCGGTTGACGATAAAGGCTTTCATCGCCGCCGCATTTGCGGTGGGTTTGCGATAATAGAAACCGATCAGCAGGTAGGAGGCAACGCCCACACCTTCCCAGCCAAAGAACATCTGAAGCAGGTTATCCGAAGTTACCAGCATCAGCATGGCGAAGGTAAAGAAGGACAGATAGGCAAAGAAGCGCGGCTTGTAGCTCTCGCCGTCTTTCCACTGCGGATCGTGATCCATGTAGCCAAAGCTATAAAGATGCACCAGGGCAGAGACCGAGGTCACAACGATCAGCATCAGCGCGGTCAGACGGTCCAGACGAATACCCCAGGAGGTATCCAGACTGCCGCTCTGGACCCAGGTCAAGATCTCGATCGAGCGGCTAACACCGTCAAAGCTGAGAAAGACAATCCAGGAGAGCAGCGCTGCCAGGAACAACAGGCCCGTCGCCGTCACCATGGCGGCTTTTTCGCCGATGTATTTGTGGCCAAAGCCGCAAATCAGCGCGCCCACAAGAGGGGCAAAGAGTAGGATGGTTTCCATGATGCTTTAGCCCTTCATCATATTGATGTCTTCCACGGCGATGGTGCCGCGGTTACGGAAGAAGCAGACCAGGATCGCCAGACCGATGGCAGCCTCGGCGGCGGCCACGGTCAGCACGAACAGGGTAAAGACCTGCCCCACCAGATCCCCAAGGAAGCTGGAGAAGGCCACAAGGTTGATGTTCACGGCCAAGAGCATCAATTCGATGCTCATCAGCAGAATGATCACGTTCTTGCGGTTCAGGAAGAGCCCGAAAATGCCAATGACGAACAGGGTCGCCGCGACGGTGAGATAATGTTCAATGCCGATCATGTCCCTAGACCTTATATGGTTCTTTGTTGCCGCGAAGCTCTGGGTAAAAAACCCGGCACCCGCAGGACTCTGTGTTTGAGATTCCGGAATGGCGGACCTTTGCACCAGAGTTCATTGCTTGGCTTTGCAATCGCGATACCCAAGTATTGGCATTTGCCAGTGAAGAAATATCATTCATCAGCGCTTCGACCTTGTCGGCAGCATTGAACACTTCTGTTGTGTCTTCTCTTTGCTCTGATGTCCGAACAACCACGTTTTGGCCAGTCGCGCAATTCTCAAGTGTCAGCTCAACAGCCCCCCAAGCATCGCTTGGGTTATGATACCCCGAATGACCACCTCTGGAGAGAACATGGCCTTGGCTCCAATCTTCGGGCGCGTCTAAAGCATGATGAATGAAGTTCACAGAACAATCTTGTGCAGAAAGCTGCAACGAGCAGGCCATTACCACTGCAGGTACAATCAGCACGAGGTGAATAGCTTTCTGCTTCAAAGCCCCTGCCCCGGTTTGATGTCTTTCAGTTCCATGGCCTTGGCCGGGTCGCGCGACATTTGCAGCATCACGTCCTGGCGTTTGACATCTTTACGATGGCGCAGGGTCAGGGTGATGGCGCCAATCATGGCAACCAGCAGGATCAGACCCGACAGCTGGAACAGGAGGAAATATTGATCATAGATGATAAGGCCCAGGGCCTCGGTGTTGTGTCTGTCCTCTGGGATCGGCTGCGCCAGTTGCGCGGCGGCGCCGTGGGCGCTTTCCCAGGAGCCATAGGCCATGACGAACTGCATCAGAATGACCAGGCCGATCAGCAGGGCCAACGGCATGTACTGCGCCATCTCAGCCTTGAGGGCCGCAAAGTCCACATCCAGCATCATCACCACAAAGAGGAACAGTACCGCGACGGCCCCCACATAGACGATAACCAGCAGCATGGCGACGAATTCCGCCCCCAGCAGCACAAACAACCCGGCCGAAGAGATAAAGGCCAGGATCAGCCACAGCACTGAATGCACCGGCTGGCGGCTGATCACAGTGAACAGCCCGCCGGTGATAGCGCTGATGGCGAAGAGGTAGAAGGCAAAAACGCTCATGTCTCATCGTCCTTTTTGTCGGCCATGACCTCCTGCGCTAATTCCAGCGCCCGGTTCATGGCCGGAATGCCGGCAAAGACCGACATCTGTCCGATCGTTTCAACGATCTCTTGTTTCTTTGCACCTGCCTCAACGGCATGGCGTACGGTTTGACGCACAGCGGTATCTGCTTGCGCGCCCTGGCAGGTTAGGCCGGCCAATGTCAGCAAAAGCCGGGTCTTGGCATCCAGCCCCTCTTTGTTGAGGGTCTTGCCAAACATCATTTCCATCACCTCTTTGGGCATGGTCGGCCACAGGGCCTCGAACCCTTTCATGGTCATGGGGTCCAGACCCTTGGCCAGATCGGGGTTCATGGCCTTGACCATCTCCTGATACTGGGCCTGAGCCTGGGCCATCATGGCCTCGAATGGGTTCTTGGGGTCAGTCATTGCATCCTCTTAAGTCGTTCCAAGAGCCCGGCGATAGCGGATTTCCATTCCTCATCTCCATCCCAAAGCTCCTCAATTTCGGAGTTTTCACCTGAAAGACGCTGAACGGCCTCTATCGACAGCTTCTTCAACTCTTTGTCCGAACGAACGGAATCAGCATGTTCAAGAAGGATCGCGAGATGCCTTTCTTCTAAAGCCGCGTCACCGGCACCATTCGCCGCTGCAACGACTTCAGCTGCAGCACGAGCCTCGATCCCTTTCGGTGCTTCAAGGTAGTCCTCGGGACCTGTCCTGACAGTTTCAAAGAGGGTAGCACGTACAGCTTTGGCTCCTGCGGAAGAATACTCCCCCGCTAGCCAGTCCAGAGATTGATCGTCTTCAAAAATACCGACACCCCAAGCGCCCATATCACTGTCCTTTCAGTTCACCGATACGGCGCGTCGATTTCGAGGTTGCGGGCAATCTCGGCTTCCCAACGTTCGCCATTCGCAAGGAGTTTGTCCTTGTCATAGAACAGTTCTTCGCGGGTCTCCGTAGCGAACTCAAAGTTCGGCCCCTCAACGATGGCATCCACCGGGCAGGCTTCCTGACAGAAGCCACAGTAGATGCATTTGGTCATGTCGATGTCGTAACGCGTGGTGCGCCGTGAGCCATCTTCGCGGGGTTCCGCATCAATGGTGATCGCCTGCGCCGGACAGACCGCTTCGCAGAGCTTACAGGCAATGCAGCGCTCTTCGCCGTTGGGATAACGGCGTAGGGCGTGCTCGCCACGGAACCGAGGCGACAGTGGCCCCTTTTCATGCGGGTAGTTGATGGTCGCCTTGGGGGCAAAGAAGTATTTGAGCCCCAGTTTGAAGCCGACCCAGAAATCCTGCAGCAGGAAATATTTGGCGGCGCGGGTGTAATCGACTTGGTTTGTCATGATTAGGCTCCCACGGTCCAGCGGGCGAAGATGCCCCAGAACCAGTCAAATTTGGCAGCAAAGGCCACAAAGACCACCCAGAACAGCGAGAAGGGCAGAAAGACCTTCCAGCCAAGGCGCATCAGCTGGTCATAGCGGTAGCGCGGGGTGATGGCTTTCACCATTGCAAAGAGGAAGAAGAAGAAGGCCATCTTGCCGACCATCCACAGCACGCCATCCGGCAGGCCGGGGATTGGCGACAGCCAGCCACCAAAGAACAGCAGCGAAGTCAGCGCACACATCAGGAAGATCGAGATATACTCACCCGCCATGAACAGCAGGAAGGGCGTGGCCGAATATTCGACCTGATAGCCGGCCACCAGTTCGGATTCCGCTTCGGGCAGATCAAACGGTGGGCGGTTGGTTTCCGCCAAGCAGGAGATGAAGAACAAGAATACCATGGGGAAATGCGGCAACCAGTACCAGTTGAACAGGCCTGCATTGCCATCCTGGGCGCGGACGATATCGCCAAAGTTCATGCTGCCGGTGGAGATAATTACCCCAACGATGATCAGGCCAATGGAAACTTCATAAGAGATCATCTGCGCCGCTGAGCGCAGCGCGCCCAGAAAGGGGTACTTCGAGTTCGAAGCCCAACCGCCCATAATGACGCCGTAAACCTCGAGGCTGGACACCGCAAAGACATAAAGGATCGCCACGTTGATGTTGGACAGAACCCAGCCATCATTGAAGGGGATCACCGCCCAGGCCACCATGGCCAGCACAAAGGAGGTCAGCGGCGCCATGATAAAGACGGTGCGATCGGCACCCGCCGGGATCACCACCTCCTTGACCACATATTTCAGCGCGTCGGCCACCGATTGCAGAATGCCAAAGACACCCACAACATTGGGGCCACGGCGCATCTGCACAGCCGCCCAGATCTTCCGGTCCCCATAGACGAGGAACAGAAGGGAGATCATCACAAAGGCAACAACCGCGAGCACTTGCGCCAATATCAGTACAGCAATGCCGCCTGGGGTGTTAAAGAATTCAGCCATAGGTCCTCACACCGTAGGTATTCCGTTTGCCGCGCAATTTTCCACCACGACTTCTGCGTCGATGGTGCGCAATCCGCGCGGTAGGGAGGGCGAAATCGTATAGACCGCATCGGCAACCTGATTGCCACCCTCATGTTTCATTTCTGTGCGCACGTGGCGCGCAAACCCGTAACCGCGGATCAACGCATATTGTGCTGCCGCACATTCGGCATAGTCATCCACATCCGACGCCCCGCGGGCCCCTGACATGGTCACATGAAATTGCACCAGATCCCCTTCCAGCAGACTGGTACGAACCCCATGGTAATCGGGGTTAAACGCGTCAGCTGACCCGCCGGGGATCGGGGCACAGCCCGCCAGCGTCAAAGACGATATGAGTGCAGCGCGGATCACTCGGCCGCAATCTTCTCGGCCCGACGGGCCTTGGCATTTGCCGAAAGCTCGGCCATCACTTGCGAGGCGCGGGCAATCGGGTTGGTCAGATAGAAATCTCCCAGAGCATTGCGGAAGTCGGCCTTGCCAAGCGGGGCTTCCTCTTCCAGTTGCCAAGTGTTTTCTGGAACCTGGTCAACCTGCGCAAGATGCGGCACCTCTTTGACCAGCGCCTGACGCAGCTGCGCCAGTGAGTCATAGGGCAGTTGCGCACCGACTTCGGCGCTCAACGCCCGCAAGATCGCCCAGTTCTCCTTGGCCTCACCCGGCGCAAAGCCTGCGCGCATGGCCAATTGTGGACGGCCTTCGGTATTCACAAACAGACCGTTTTCTTCGGTATAGGCAGCCCCTGGCAGGATGACATCGGCGCGATGCGCGCCGCGATCACCATGGCTGCCCTGATAGATCACAAAGGCCCCTTCACCGATTTCAACTTCGTCCGCGCCAAGGCTGTAAATCACGTCACATTCAGACACTGCACTACGGCCGCCTTCGGTCACGGCGCCCAGATCCAGCGCACCAACGCGGGCGGCAGCTGTGTGCAGCACCAAGAGCTTGGCATCGCCAGCCTCACAGATCTTTTGAACCATTGCCAGAACCGCCGCGCCATCTGCTTCCTGCAGGGCGCCCTGCCCCAGGATGACAATCGGGTTCTTGTCTTTGACATGCTCAGAGGTTGAAAGCGCCTGCTCCAAAGCTGCACGATCTGTGCCGATATGGTTCACATCATAGGTCAGGTCTACGTTTTCACCAATCAAGGACACCTGCGCGCCATTGATCCAGGCCTGGCGGATACGCGCATTCAGAACCGGCGCTTCGGTGCGCGGGTTGGTGCCGATCAGCAGGATCGAACCCGCCGTATCGATGTCTTCAATCGCCGCAGTCCCGACATAGGCAGACCGGTTGCTGGCGGGCAGACGCGCACCATCGGTCCGGCATTCAACAATGCCGTCCTGGCCTTCAACCAGTTGCTTGAGCGCGAAAACGGCTTCGGCCGAAGCCAGGTCCCCGACCAAAGCACCAAACTTTTTGGCGCCTTTTACGGCAGTCGCCGCGGCATTCAGCGCTTCGGGCCAGCTGGCGGGTTTCAGTTTGCCATCAACACGTACGTAGGGACGATCCAGACGCTGGCGGCGCAGGCCATCCCAGACAAAGCGGGTCTTGTCAGAGATCCACTCTTCGTTCACGCCGTCATTGTTGCGCGGCAGGATGCGCATGACTTCGCGCCCTTTGGTATCTACCCGGATATTCGAGCCAAGCGCATCCATGACATCGATGGTTTCCGTCTTGGTCAGCTCCCAGGGGCGAGCGCTGAAAGCATAGGGCTTTGAGGTCAGGGCACCAACGGGGCAGAGATCAATGATATTGCCCTGCAAGTTGCTGTCCAAAGTCTCGTTCAGGTAGCTGGTGATTTCAGCATCTTCGCCGCGGCCCGTCTGGCCCATCTGAGTAATACCGGCCACCTCGGAGGTGAAGCGCACACAGCGCGTGCAACTAATGCAACGGGTCATCGCAGTTGAGACAAGCGGGCCGAGATTCAGATCGTCCACCGCCCGCTTGGGCTCGCGGAAACGGGAGAAATCAACGCCATAGGCCATGGCCTGATCCTGCAGATCGCACTCGCCGCCCTGATCGCAGATCGGGCAATCCAGCGGGTGGTTGATCAGCATGAATTCCATCACGCCTTCACGGGCCTTTTTCACCATGGGCGAGTTGGTTTTTACCACAGGCGCCTGACCTTCTGGGCCAGGGCGCAGATCGCGCACCTGCATCGCACAGGAGGCTGCGGGCTTGGGCGGGCCACCAACGACCTCAACCAGGCACATACGGCAATTGCCTGCAATCGAGAGACGCTCGTGGTAGCAAAAACGCGGGATTTCCACCCCGGCCTCTTCGCAGGCCTGGATCAGGGTCATTGCCCCATCCACCTCTACCTCGGTTCCGTCGATATTGATCTTGCGGAGGTCAGACATGGTCTATTTCGCCCTCAGTAACGCGCCGATCGCGCTGTTTTTCTGTATTTCCGCGCGACCAAACGCGCAGAATGTTTCTGGATCGTCGTAGGAAACGCCGCTCTTGCTAAGTAGTTTTTCGCCCTTTGCACGCATCCGGGCCTTTTCTACGTCAGATTCGATATAGGCCCGGATTTCGCTATCGGCGTAGCCCAGCGAATTGGCATGGGAGCGCAGCCGTCGAAGCTCTCCGATCCCCTTAAAAAGTCTCGCCCCCAGGCTGTCGCAGTGATCCGCAACCTCTTTGGCCACGGCAACCGCAAAAAGCGGCTCTTCGATTTCAGGAACATCCCTCAGCGACGGCTTTGCAGCCAAAACCAGCGGGAAAACCGCGGTTGCAAAGGCAACCAGCGTTCCCATGAGTGCATTAAACATTTGGGCAGGCAACATCGTTCTCTCCTGTGTAAGGGAGAGTTCACCAGGACCAATACTGGCGGCGTTATTCAATAACGCCCCCATTGATTGGTCGTGATATGCCCTAAATTCGCTCACGAGTCGCATGTCCCCCGCAGCACAGCATTGTCACCGCTGCGCGGCAGCGGAGCCTCGGGATCATCCAGATCAACCTCCCAGTCGATCTTGGACGTGCCATAGTTCTTGATGCAATAGGTCGTGCCCGCGTAGCGCATTGCCTCGCGCGCCCCCTGCGGTGAGGCAGCGACATCAAAGACTTCAGCCTCAAAAAAGGCGCGCGTCGCCTTTTTGTCAACGACCGAGGCCTTGGTCCGGAAGGCAACACCATCAAATACAGGACGAGAATCCTTGTCGCTACAGCCAGCCAGCACTGCGACTGTCACCAGCGACACCGTTAGCAATTTGACATGTCCAATCATCATCCGTTCCTTACGTCTTTTTATTCAGCAGCGATCGCGCTTTTACGGCCTGTTTTCTGTGCCTTGATGCGATCCTCGATCTCATCTCGGAAGTTTCGGATCAACCCCTGGATCGGCCAGGCCGCCGCATCGCCAAGGGCGCAAATGGTGTGACCCTCAACTTGTTTGGTCACATCCCACAGCATATCAATCTCTTCCAGATCGGCCTCGCCTTTGACCAGACGATCCATGACGCGCATCATCCAGCCAGTGCCTTCACGGCAGGGCGTACACTGACCGCAGCTTTCGTGCTTGTAAAACTTGGCCAGGCGCCAGATCGCCTTGATGATATCGGTCTGCTTATCCATCACGATAACCGCAGCGGTGCCCAGGCCCGAGCCCAGCTCACCGCGCAGATAGTCGAAATCCATGATCGCATCGCGCATGTTTTCACCGCGCACGCAGGGCACAGAGGAGCCACCGGGGATCACGGCCAGGAGATTGTCCCAACCACCACGGATGCCGCCGCAATGTTTCTCAATCAATTCCTCAAAGGAAATCGACATTGCCTCTTCGACCACACAGGGGTTGTTGACGTGGCCGGAGATCGCAAACAGCTTGGTGCCCGCATTGTTGGGACGACCAAAACCGGCAAACCAATCCGCACCACGGCGCAGGATGGTGGGCACAACGGCGATGCTTTCGACATTGTTCACCGTGGTGGGGCAGCCATAAAGACCGGCGCCCGCCGGGAAGGGCGGCTTCATCCGGGGCATGCCCTTCTTGCCTTCGAGGCTTTCGATCAGAGCGGTTTCTTCACCGCAGATATAAGCGCCAGCACCGTGGTGCAGGAAAACATCAAAATCCCAGCCGGAGCCCGCTGCGTTGCGCCCCAAAAGGCCCTTATCGTAGCATTCGTCAATGGCCGCCTGCAGCGCTTCGCGTTCGCGGATATATTCGCCGCGCAGGTAGATGTAGCAGGTATGGGCATTCATCGCGAAAGAGGCAATCAGCGCGCCTTCGATCAGCGTGTGCGGATCATGGCGCATGATTTCGCGGTCTTTGCAGGTGCCGGGCTCGGATTCATCGGCGTTGATCACCAAGTAAGACGGCCGACCATCGCTCTCTTTCGGCATAAAGGACCACTTCAGGCCAGTGGGGAAGCCCGCACCGCCACGTCCCCGCAGTCCGGAGTCCTTCATGGTTTGAATGATCCAATCACGGCCCTTCTCGATGAGCCCCGAAGTGCCATCCCAATGGCCGCGCGCCTGGGCACCTTTGAGGGTGCGCTCATGCATACCGTAGAGGTTGGTAAAGATCCGGTCCTGGTCCTTCAGCATGTCTGCCTACCCTTGGTTTTTGTTTTTACTGGTCTGACGCAGGCGCCAGAGTTGCAATATGTTGACCAATGCATAGATCATCCCCGCAAGCGCGGCGAAATCGAACAAAAGCGCATAGCGGCCCGGCATTCCAATCGCCGGACCAATGATCAGCGTCAGGGCCAACCAGGCCAACATGGTACCGGCAATCACCAATGAGATGTGCCGCCCCTTTGCTGCGATAGCCCTATCCAGATCAACGCTCATTTAGGTCCTCATCTGTGGTCCCTGCCCGCCCCTGAACGGAGACGGACAGTTAGTTATTCGTCTTCGTAACGGCCGTCTTTTTTGGCCTTTTTGGCAAAATCGGTCTCATCCCCGACTGCCAGTTTGGCGGCCTGTGCGATCCAGCCGTCACGTTCAATACGGCCTTTGAACTTCAGGCGGCTATCAACCCAGGCAACCTCCGCCTCGCCCCAGGCGGCAATCTGATCAAAGTGGAAGAAACCCAGCTCGTTCAGGGTCTGCTCCAGCTTGGGGCCGACACCTTTCAGCAGTTTCAGATCATCGGGCAGACCGCCACGGGCTTCTTTCAGCGTTTCGGGCGCAACCTCAGCAACCTCTTCCGCAGCAGCTGGCTTTGCCGCTGGTTTGGCCTTGGGCGCAGGCTTTTTCGTCTCTTCGACCTGTTTGGCCACCGGTTTAGGCGCCTCGGGCGCCTTGGGTGGCTGCGCCGCAGCAGCGCGACCGGCAACCACACCATCCTTGCCAATCCAAGGGGTCAGCAGCGGCACTTCATCACCCTGAATGCGTTTGACACCATCGCCGAGATCCACAGCCAATTGGACGCTCGCATTATACTGCGTCTTGCCGCTGTCATATTCGGTGAGCGAGGTCAGGCCCGATTTCGGCTCAGCCGCATAGCGACCATTCTGGGGACCCGGCACAACCTTTTTGCCAGCCGCCAGATCGTCGAGCATCTGGCCAAAGCCTTCGGCAGTGAGATCCTCGTAGTAATCCTTGCCGATCTGCGCCATGGGCGCATTGGTGCAGGCACCCAGACATTCGACCTCTTCCCAGGTGAATTTTCCATCCGCCGACAGGGTGAATGGCTTGGGCGCGATCTTGTCCTGACAGACAGCGATCAGATCCTCTGCGCCGCAAATCATGCAAGAGGTGGTGCCGCAGATCTGCACATGTGCCACGGAGCCAGTCGGCTGCATCTGGAACATGAAATAGAACGAACAGACTTCCAGCACACGGATATAGGCCATGCCCAGCATATCGGCGATATATTCAATCGCAGGCTTGGAGACCCAGCCTTCCTGTTCTTGCGCCCGCCACAAAAGCGGGATCACCGCCGAGGCCTGACGGCCTTCGGGGAATTTGGTCAGTTGTGCCTCAGCCCATTTCTGGTTTTCGGCTGTGAAAGCAAAGCTTTCGGGCTGTTCGGAATGAAGGCGACGAAGCATTAGCGGTCAATCTCTCCAAATACGACGTCCATGGTGCCGATGATGGCAGCGACGTCGGCCAGCTGGTGGCCTTTTGCAACGTGGTCCATGGCTTGCAGATGCAGGAAACCCGGCGCGCGGATTTTGCTGCGGTAGGGTTTGTTGGACCCATCTGCCACCAGATAGACGCCGAATTCGCCCTTAGGGGCTTCAACGGCGGCATAGACCTCACCGGCGGGCACGTGGAAACCCTCGGTATAGAGTTTGAAGTGGTGAATGAGGCTCTCCATCGAGGTCTTCATGTCACCGCGTTTGGGCGGGGTCAGCTTGCCACGGGCCAGAACGTCGCCGGTGGCTTCGCGCAGTTTTGCGATAGCCTGACGGATGATCGACAGCGACTGGCGCATTTCTTCCATGCGGACCAGATAGCGATCATAGCAATCGCCGTTTTTGCCAACAGGGATCTGGAAGTCGAACTCATCATAACATTCATAGGGCTGCGCGCGGCGCAAATCCCAAGCCATGCCAGACCCACGCACCATGACGCCCGAGAACCCCCAGTCGAGGATCTCTTGCTCAGTCACCACGCCAATGTCGCAGTTGCGCTGTTTAAAAATACGGTTTTCGGTCAAGAGCCCGTCGATGTCCGCCAGCACCTTGGGGAATTCCAGCGCCCAAAGGTCGATATCATCCAGCAGATCATCGGGAATATCCTGGTGCACACCACCTGGACGGAAATAGGCCGCGTGCAAACGGGCGCCACAGGCGCGCTCGTAGAACACCATCAGCTTTTCGCGTTCTTCAAAGCCCCAGAGCGGCGGCGTCAGCGCGCCTACATCCATGGCCTGCGTCGTGACGTTCAGCAAGTGGTTCAGGATACGGCCGATTTCAGAATACAAAACCCGGATCAAAGAGCCCCGGCGGGGGACCTCAACACCGGTGAGTTTTTCAATGGCAAGACACCAGGCGTGTTCCTGATTCATCGGCGCCACATAGTCCAGCCGGTCAAAATAGGGAAGGTTCTGCAGATAGGTGCGGCTTTCCATCAGCTTTTCGGTGCCACGGTGCAGCAAGCCGATATGTGGATCGCAGCGTTCCACGATTTCGCCATCCAGCTCTAACACCAGCCGCAACACACCATGGGCCGCCGGGTGCTGGGGCCCAAAGTTGATGTTAAAGTTACGGATCTTCTGCTCGCCGGTCTGGGCGTCATCGAATTTGGAGCCGTCCATCATAGCGATTGTCCCTTTGTATGCGTGATCAAGGGGGCATCCGAAGCCAGGCCATAGGCCATAACCGCAGCATCCGCCCTGGGTTTCGTTTTACAGGTCACTCTCATTCCACATTCTCCGCAACCTTTGCCGGGCCACTCTCGCCCTCAAAGTGCATTTTCCAGGCCGCGGGCAAGCGATCACCAAACCGTGCCTGCATCAGGTCGTAGACCTCCCCCACATGGGCCAAAGCCAGGGCCCGGAAGGCGGGATCAAATTCTTTTTCCTTTGGCGCGCCGGCATTGACCTGGGCATCAAAATCGCCGGGCCGACGGTCGATCCCCAAGAAATCACAAACATCATCCACGTTGCGCTTTTCAAAGATGTCCTCGTAGAAGAAATAGCCGATATTCTCGGCCGCGACGGCGGCTTCGAGGTTTGCAAGTGTCTGGTCATAGCGTGAGCGACGCAGCGGCGCGGCATTCGGGGTTGAAACCACCTCTTTCAGCGCATCCAGAATTTCGCCCTGTCCTAACTTACGCGACGGATTCCCCTGCCCCCGCAGCCGCATGCGCATCGCGGAATGCAGCCTCTCAATCGGATCACGCATGACAAAAATGAACTTTGTATCGGAGTTCAATGCCGCCATTTGAGCAAAGGTTCCTGAACTCAACTTTGAATAGTCCGGGGTGATCTCACCAACCACTTTCTGGTCCGTGTAACCGTCAAACAGATTGTTCGCATAGAGCGAATGAGACGGGTCTTTTGTCTCCCGCATCTCGACGTAGTCGGCGAAGAATGGCGGAAGCTTTGCATTTGCTTTGCCAAGCTTCCCTAACACGCCTTTGGCGTTGCTAAACTTTTCGAGACGATCTTTCTGCCGATTGTGATGAAAGGAATAGCCTGTCTCTAGGTAGCTCCAGTAGTGCATTTCCTTGCCCTGGGGCACGCTGACATCCGGGTGCTGATCAAGATAGGCATGCAACCACGACCTACCCGCCTTCTGTGCTCCGATACCGAAGAACAGGGTGGCGGGTTTCGCAAAGCGGTCATCTACCTTTATTTCAGCCATCCGATTGACCTCTTACTTCTCATCACCGGGCAGGATGTACTCGGCACCCTCCCATGGCGACATGAAATCAAACTGTCGATATTCCTGTACCAGGCTCACGGGTTCATAGACCACGCGCTTTTCCGCCTCATCGTAGCGCACTTCGGTATAGCCCGTGGTAGGGAAGTCCTTGCGCAGAGGGTAGCCCCGGAAGCCATAGTCCGTGAGGATCCGGCGCAGATCCGGGTGGCCAGAAAACAAGATGCCAAACATGTCGAAGACTTCGCGCTCAAACCAGTTAGCCGAAGGGTGCACATCGACGATCGAGGGCACCATATCGTCTTCGCGCACCGAAACGCGCAGGCGAATGCGCTGGTTCTGGTACATCGACAGCAAGTGGTAGACTACGTCAAAGCGTTTACCACGTTCTGGGTAATCCACTGCGGTGATGTCCACCAGCGACGAAAATTTGCAACTACTGTCAGATTTGAGAAACTCAACCAGTCCCGCGATATTGGCTGGAGCCACATCAACGTTCAGTTCACCATGGGCCACATCCCAGGATAGGACACAGTCTGGGCGTTTGGCTGCGATCTGAGTGCCAAGTTCTTGCAGTGCTTCAGTCATTATTTCTCTCCAGCCAGATCGCTTAGCGCACCAGGGTGCCAGTACGGCGAATTTTGCGCTGTAGCTGCATCAGCCCATACAGCAGGGCCTCAGCCGTGGGGGGGCAGCCCGGCACATAGATATCGACAGGCACGATCCGGTCACAGCCGCGTACAACGGAGTAGCTGTAGTGGTAATAACCGCCGCCATTGGCACAGGACCCCATGGAGATCACATAGCGCGGCTCAGGCATCTGATCGTAGACCTTGCGCAGCGCTGGCGCCATCTTGTTGGTCAGGGTGCCAGCCACAATCATCACATCCGACTGGCGCGGCGAGGCCCTTGGGGCAATGCCAAAACGCTCGGCATCGTAACGTGGCATCGAGGTATGCATCATCTCAACCGCGCAGCAGGCCAGACCAAAGGTCATCCAGTGCAGCGACCCGGTGCGGGCCCAGTTGATGATGTCTTCGGTCGAGGTCAGCAGGAAACCCTTATCCTGCAACTCAGCATTCAGGGCCTGGGTGACAACTTCCTTGTCTACGCCAGCAGTATTGGCTCCGGTCATCACTCCCATTCCAGAGCTCCCTTTTTCCACTCATAGGCAAACCCAATGGTCAGAACCCCCAGGAACACCATCATCGACCAGAAACCGGTATCGCTCATATCCTTAAAGCCAACGGCCCAGGGAAAGAGGAAGGCAATTTCCAAATCAAAAATGATGAAAAGAATCGACACCAGGTAAAATCGCACATCGAATTTCATCCGCGCGTCATCAAAGGCGTTGAAACCACATTCATAGGCGCTGACTTTTTCTGGGTCCGGATTGCGAACTGCCAGCACAACTGCTGCCAAAATAAGAACAATTCCTAGGCCGACGGCGACGACCAGAAACACCAAGATCGGGAGGTATTCCCGCAACATCTCTTCCACGAGTGGCTCCTTTCCGAGCGCGCGGATTCTCGCGCGCCGTCAATTGGCGTGTTGACTTGCGCATGTGTCTACTCGCACCCCCCTCTATCGTCAACCAAACCTATGGTGAAGAAAGTGGCTTTCTGTACAAGTCGCGACCCTGCGGCATCACTTACCGCTATTTGGGCCAGCAGGAGTTAATTTCTTATTATTTCCATAAGGAAAGGCGCCGTGGAAATTCACGACGCCTCACAAAACAAACATTGAAAATATTGGTTAATATCGACCAGTCAGACCCCGTCCGCTGCCCCGCCTCATCCCTGCCAGCGCGGCTTGCGCTTGTCAAAGAAGGCACCAATTCCCTCTGAAGCCTCGTCGCCTTCCCAACGACTAACCAATGCACGGATCGTCATATCGATGGTCTCGTCATCCAGACGCGGCCCAAGGTCACGGGTGAGTTTTTTCGCGGCTGCTACGGCACCAGGAGCACAAGCCATATAGGGTGCCACCTCGGCTTCAACCGCAGCCGCCAGATCTGCAGCAGGTACCGCCTTGGCCAGAAGCCCCAGCTCTACCGCCTCGGCGGCGCCAAAGAGGCGTGCCGACATAAACACCCGGCGCGCGCGCGATTCCCCCATACGCGCCACCACATAGGGGCCAATAGTGGCCGGGATCAAACCCAGTTTGGTCTCAGTGAGGCCCATCTTCAGATGGTCCACGCCAATGGCGACGTCACAGACCGAAGCCATGCCAACGCCACCGCCAAAGGCATTGCCCTGGAGTGCACCAATCAAAGGCTTTGGCAGCGTGTTCAGGAGCTGCAACATTTCTGCCAGGATCCTGGCCTCAGCGCCGCGCGTGGCCGCATCTGCCTGCATCTGCTGCTGCATCCAGCCCAGATCCCCACCAGCACAAAAGCTCTTGCCCGCCCCCGTCAACACCACGACCCGTACCGCATCATCTGCGGCCAGCTGTTCGGCAGCCGCCTTCAGCTCCAGCAGCATCTCGCCAGACATCGCATTGTGCTTTTCAGGACGGTTCAACGTCAGCGTCGCCACGCCGCGCGAATCCCGTTCGATCAATACTGTCTTATACATTCTCAGTCCCTCTTCCCTCTGGCCCATGGCCATAGCCCCGCATTATCTGTCGCTGCGCATGGCCTGCGCCATCTCGGCCGCTGCAACCAGTACGTCCCGGTCCAGGCCGGTCTCATACCCCAAGGCCGTCAGGCGCTCCTGCACCGCCTCGGTCGCGACATTGCCAGCCGCGCCTGGCGCATAGGGGCAACCGCCCAGACCGCCCACAGCCGCATCAAAGACCCGCAGGCCCATTTCCAGCGAGGCTTCGATGTTGTCCAAGGCCCGCCCCGCCGTATCGTGATAATGGCCTGCCAGATGCGAGACAGGCACCCGTTTCGTTACGGCAGAGAGCATCTTGCCAATCGTTTCCGGCCTGCCCTGCCCGATCGTATCCCCAAGCGAGACCTCATAGCAGCCGAGGTCAAACAGACGCTCGGCCACCTCGGCGACCTTTTCAGGCGGGGTCGCGCCATCATAAGGACAATCGGTCACGCAAGAGACATAGCCGCGCACTGGCAGCTCGATTTCTTTCGCCGCTTCAAGGATCGGCACGAAACGTTCGATGCTTTCCGCAATGGTCGCGTTGATATTGGCCTTGGAAAACCCTTCGGAGGCCGCAGCAAAGACCGCAATCTCATCGGCTTTGGCCGCCACCGCGTCCTGATAGCCGCGCATATTGGGAGTCAGCGCCGCATAAGACACCCCCGGTGCGCGGGTGATGCCTGCCAGAACCTCAGAGCTGCCCGCCATCTGCGGCACCCATTTGGGAGAGACAAAACTCGCGACCTCGATCCGGCGAAATCCCGCACGCGACAGGCAGTCTACCAGGGCGATCTTCTCCTCGACGGGTATGGCCCGCTTTTCATTTTGCAGCCCGTCACGCGGGCCCATCTCGAAGATTTCAACGCTTTGCGCCATGGCGCGCCCTCCCCCGGCAATCATGCCAACCAGATCTTGTCGCGTTGGCAGCGCCCTGCCGCCAACGCAGTTTCTTTGCGATCATTGATCACTCGTCCTCTGGTTCCAGACGCACCAGTGCCGCACCAGCCTCTACCTGATCACCTGCAGCGGCCAGAACTTCGGCCACAGTACCATCGCGTGCTGCCAGCAGAGAATGCTCCATCTTCATGGCTTCGAGAATGGCAAGGCGGTCGCCCTCTTTCACCTCTTGCCCGGCTTCGGCAAAGACCGCTTTTACCAGACCCGGCATTGGCGCCTCGATCACGTTCATGTCGCCCCCAGCAGCAGAGGCACGATCCAGCGGGTCAACCACCTCGAACTGAAGCCCGTAACCATCAAAGACGGTGATCACGTTCCCAGCCTGCGCCATGGGTGGCAAGCGGTCGCTGCTCAGCACCCAAGAGCCGCCGATCCGGCAGGCGCAGATCTGGCGCTCAGAATGCCCTGGAAATTCCCAGACTTGGTAATCCGGCCCCTCCACCTCAACCGTGGCCTCAAAGACCTCGCCCTGATGGCTGAGATGAACCGAACGACGCAGGTCGGACCAAAGGGTAAAGCCTGCATCCCAATCAAGGTCGATCAGGCCAAGCGCCTGCATCCCGGCGGCGGCCTTGTGTTCGCACCTGACCTCTGGCTGCTGAACTAGGGTGTCAAGATCACGGGCAATTAAGCCCGTGTCGACATCTCCCGCCGCAAAACCTTCATGTGCGGCCAGGGCACCGAGGAAAGCCAGGTTGGTGACAGTGCCCCCCACCTCGGTTGCCGCCAATGCCTGCGAGAGGCGAGACAGCGCAACAGCCCGGGTGGGACCATGGACGATCACTTTTGAGATCATCGGATCGTACCATGGGCTAATGGTATCGCCTGCCCGTACGCCGCTGTCGGCACGGCAGCTTTCGGGGAATTTCAGATGGGTCAGGGTGCCGGTGGCTGGCAAAAAGCCCTTTGGGACATCCTCGGCATAGAGCCGTGCCTCAAAGGCATGGCCCGTGATGGAGAGCTCGCCTTGCTGTTTCGGCAGAGCCTCACCTGCGGCCACCCGCAGTTGCCATTCCACCAGATCCACCCCCGTGATCAGCTCCGACACAGGATGTTCCACCTGCAGGCGGGTGTTCATTTCCATGAACCAAAACCCATCTGCGCGCAGGCCATTGCTGCCATCGACGATAAATTCCACCGTCCCGGCCCCCTTATAGCCGATGGCCTCGGCGGCGCGCACGCCTGCCTCACCCATGGCAGCGCGCATCTCATCGGTCATCCCCGGAGCCGGCGCTTCTTCGATGACCTTTTGGTGGCGGCGCTGCAGCGAGCAGTCGCGCTCAAACAAATGCACCGCCTGGGTGCCGTCGCCAAAGACCTGAATTTCGATGTGACGCGGTTGCTGGATATATTTCTCGATCAGCACATCCGGGTTGCCAAAGGCCGAGGTGGCCTCCCCCTGGGCGCTGGCCAGGGCATCAGCAAACTCCGACGCGGCTTCGACAAGGCGCATGCCCTTGCCGCCGCCCCCTGCAACCGCCTTGATCAGGACCGGGTAGCCAATCTTGTCGGCCTCAGCCTTCAGGAAATCCGCCTCCTGATTGGTGCCGTGATACCCCGGCACAACCGGCACCCCGGCCTCCTCCATCAGCGCCTTGGCGGCATCCTTAAGGCCCATCTTGCGGATCGCATCCGCCGAAGGGCCGATAAAGGCAAGGCCAGCGGCCTCAACTGCATCAACGAATTCAGGGTTTTCCGACAGGAAGCCATAGCCGGGATGGATCGCCTGCGCGCCCGTGGCCTTGGCCATGGCAATGATCTCATCCCCCAAGAGGTAGCTATCTGCCGGCGCAGGGCCGTATCCAATGTGGCAGGCCTCATCCGCCATGGCCACATGTTTCGCCGCGCGATCCGCGTCTGAGTATACGGCCACGGTCTTTACGCCCATGGCGCGGGCGGTTTCCATGACACGGCAGGCGATTTCGCCCCGGTTTGCAATCAGAATCTTGTCAAACATTGCTCGTCCTCACATCCGGAACACGCCAAAGCGCGTGTCTTCAATCGGGGCATTCAAAGCGGCGCTGAGCGACAGGGCCAGCACCTCACGGGATTTGCGCGGATCGATGATGCCATCGTCCCAAAGCCGCGCCGAGGCATAGAGCGGGTGGCTCTGCTCTTCGAACATATCGATGGTGGGGCGCTTGAACTCGGCCTCTTCATCCGCTGACCAGCTGCCGCCTTGGCGCTCAATGGCGTCGCGTTTCACGGTCGCCAGCACGCCCGCCGCCTGCTCGCCGCCCATCACTGAGATCCGGGAATTAGGCCAGGTCCACAGGAACCGCGGCTGGTACGCCCGCCCTGCCATGCCGTAGTTACCAGCCCCAAAGGAGCCGCCCACCAGCATGGTGATCTTTGGCACATTGGTCGAGGCTACGGCCGTCACCATCTTGGCACCGTGGCGGGCAATGCCTTCGTTTTCATACTTGCGACCCACCATGAAGCCGGTGATGTTCTGCAGGAAGACCAGCGGGATCTTGCGCTGGGAGCAGAGTTCGACGAAATGCGCGCCCTTCTGTGCCGCTTCAGAAAACAAGACGCCATTGTTGGCGATGATCCCCACTGGGCAGCCCTTCACATGGGCAAAGCCGGTGACCAGGGTTTCGCCGAAACGCGGCTTGAACTCGTCAAAGCGCGAGCCATCCACCAGACGCGCAATCACCTCGCGGATGTCATAGGGGGTACGCAGATCGCCGGGGACCACGCCGAGGATTTCGTCAGGGTCATAGGCGGGCTCTTCTGGGCTGGCCCAGTTGACGCCCAGCGGTTTGGTGATGTTCAGCGACTGCACCGCGCGCCGCGCCAGCGCCAGCGCATGGGTGTCATCCTCGGCCAGATAGTCAGCCACACCGGAAAGGCGCGTGTGCACATCGCCGCCGCCGAGGTCTTCGGCGCTGACCACTTCGCCCGTTGCGGCCTTCACCAGCGGCGGGCCGGCCAGGAAGATGGTGCCCTGTTCCTTGACGATGATTGTCACATCCGACATCGCGGGCACATAGGCGCCGCCTGCGGTACAGGAGCCCATGACCACGGCGATCTGCGGGATGCCTTTTGCGGACATGCGCGCCTGATTGTAGAAGATCCGGCCAAAGTGGTCGCGATCCGGGAAGACCTCATCCTGTTGCGGCAGGTTGGCCCCGCCAGAGTCCACCAGATAGATGCACGGCAGGCGATTTTCCTCGGCGATCTCCTGCGCCCGAAGGTGTTTTTTCACCGTCATCGGGAAATAGGTGCCACCCTTCACGGTGGCGTCGTTGCAGACCACCATGACCTCTTGCCCATGCACCCGGCCAATGCCCGCAATCACACCTGCGGCAGGAGCCGCGCCCTCATACATATTGTGGGCCGCCGTCGCACCGACCTCCAGAAACGGAGAGCCCGGATCCAAGAGGTTAGCCACCCGGCGGCGCGGCAGCATCTTGCCCCGGCTCTCATGGCGGGTGCGGGATTTCTCGCCGCCGCCCAGTCGCGCCGCCTCTGCCGCATCATCAATCTGTGCCAGCGCTTCAAGATGCGCGGCGCGGTTCTGTTTGAAGCCTTCGGAGGAAGGCATTGCCTTGGATTGTAGTTTCATACGGAAGACTCCTGTTCAGCGGCCGCACGGGCCTTCAGCTCCTTGCGGATCACCTTGCCGGTGACGGTCATCGGCAGGGCGTCCAGAAATGCGATTTCGCGGGGGTAGGAATAATGGGCCAGACGATTCTTGACGTAGTCCTGCAGCTCTTTCTCGGTGGCAGCAGTGCCCTCTTTCAGCACCACATAGGCTTTGACGATCTCGGTGCGCATAGGGTCGGGCTTGCCGACAACGCCGACGGTGGCAACGCTGGGATGGGTGAGCAGGCAATCCTCGATCTCGGCCGGGCCGATGCGATACCCTGACGAGGTGATGACATCATCCTCGCGGCCTACAAAGCGCAGGTAGTCGCCCTCCCAGATGCCACGATCGCCGGTCACCAACCAGTCGCCACGGAACTTCTCGGCTGTCTCCTTGGGCCGGTTCCAGTATTCCAGCATCATCGAGGCAGAACCGCGCCGTACCGCTACATCGCCCTCCTGATCGGTGGGATTGCCCTCCGCGTCGATCACGGCGACCTCGTGGCCCGGAACCGCCTTGCCGATGCAGCCCGGACGCGGCGCATAGTCGCCGCCACAGGAGGAGGCCACCATATTGCATTCGGTCTGGCCATAAAACTCATTGATGGTTACGCCAAAGCTCGACTGACCCCAAGCGAGCATTTCTGCGCCCAGGGGCTCTCCACCCGACGCAACCGAACGCAGGCCGTCGAGCCCCTGCCCTGCCGCTTTCAACATGCGCAGCGCTGTGGGGGGAAAGAACACATTGCGCACACCACCGCGCGCGATAAGATCGGCGCAGGCTTCGGGCGTGAACTTATCCAGTCGCGCCGCCACCACCGGCACGCCCAGCGCCAGCCCCGGCATCAGCACATCGAACAGCCCGCCGATCCAGGCCCAGTCCGCAGGGGTCCAGATGCAGTCGCCCGTCTGGCCGAGGTGATCGTGGCTGATGGCCACACCCGGCAGGTGGCCGGTCAACACCCGGTGGGCATGCAGCGCGCCCTTCGGACTGCCGGTGGTGCCGGAGGTATATATAAGGACTGCCGGGGTTTCGGCCGTCGTCTCGGCAAAGGGCATCGGGGCGCCGTCGATACCGACCTCGCTGGCCATAACCGCCTCGGCCAGATCCCCGAGGAGCAACGCCCCCTCGGGATCGGTCAGCACAAATCGAACCCCTGCATCACCTGCGCGGGACGCCAGCGCATCGCGTTTGAACAGCTTGAACAGCGGCACAGAGATCGCGCCGGCCTTCCAGATCGCCAGGTGAGCCGCGGCGCACCAGGGCGATTGGCTGAGCAGCACACCGACGCGATCCCCCGCTTTGATGCGGGTCAGTAGATAGCGTACCAGCCCATCGACCATCTC
The DNA here is from genome assembly GCF_000152965.1 of Roseobacter sp. MED193. Classification (GTDB taxonomy): domain Bacteria; phylum Pseudomonadota; class Alphaproteobacteria; order Rhodobacterales; family Rhodobacteraceae; genus Pseudophaeobacter. The sequence goes on from NZ_CH902583.1 coordinate 896,025, forward strand.
TGCCAATTCGCCATGGCTAATATCGCGCCGCTGTGGCCCCGTCAGATCAACAAGCGCCAGTTTGTCTGGCGCATGTGACATGGCCTGTCGCGCCATGTTGAGCTGCGCAGAAAGGATCCATTCCCCCTGCGAGGTCAAGCCAGGGGGGCGAATTGCTTCAGGCATTGAAACTATTCCCAGATTGCATAGCAGGTATACCGTTTTTCCTTGTATTTATAAAGGGAAGGCTCACGCTCTTTTGATCCAGATCAGGGAGGGAAGGTGATTTTAGGCGCAGGTAGGAGGGGCAAATACAAGAAAAGGGATAATCCCCATGAAACGCTCCGCTTCCTTCCTGGCCCTGGCAACCGCCTGCACTGTTCTGGCCGCTCCGGCCCTTGCCCAGTCGCAGGGTGACTGGACCTTTGGTGTTGGTATCATCAACGTCAATCCCAAGTCCGACAACGGCACCTTGGCAGGCTCTCCCGCGACCCTCTCCGACGACACTCAGATCTCTCTGACTGCTGAGTACTTCATCCGCGACAACCTCGGCATCGAGCTGCTGGCCGCGACCCCGTTTGAGCATGACATCAATATTGGCGGCGCCTTTGCCGGCACCTCCAAGCAGCTGCCGCCCACCCTGTCGATCAACTACCACTTCCCAACCAAGGGTAAGATCAAGCCTTTCATCGGCGCCGGCATCAACTACACTACCTTCTTTGAGGAAGCCTCCGGTCTTGGGGTGCTCAAACTCGAAGACAGCTGGGGCTTTGCATTGCAGGCTGGTGCCGACTGGCAGGTCTCTGACAAGGGCGCCCTGCGTCTGAACGTACGCTACATGGACATTGAGTCCGATGCCTACCTGAACGGCGCGTCGATCGGTAAAGCCGAAATCGATCCGGTCACCATTGGTGTCAGCTACGTTCACAGGTTCTGATCCTTTGATCTAACATCTATCGGCAGCCCATCCAGGGGCTGCCAATCCGCACAAACCCCCACTTGGCCTCCCTCGGACAGGTGGGGGTTTCTTTTGGCTTACATGGTGCCCATCAGCTCGCGGCCGATCAGCATGCGGCGGATTTCAGAGGTGCCTGCACCAATTTCCATCAGCTTGGCATCCCGGAAAATCCGGCCAACGGGATTGTCGGACAGATACCCTGCACCGCCCAGCGCCTGTACGGCCTGATGCGCCTGCACCATGGCCTGTTCCGAGGCGTAGAGACAGCAAGCCGCTGCGTCCTGGCGGGTCACAGTGCCCTTGTCACAGGCCTTTGCCACCTCATAGATATAGGCACGGGCCGAGTTCATCGCGGTGTACATGTCAGCAATCTTACCCTGCATCAGCTGGAAGTTCCCGATGGGCTGTCCAAACTGTTTGCGCTCCTTCAGATAGGGCATCATCTCATCCATACAGGCGGCCATGATGCCGGTGCCGATCCCGGCCAGAACCACGCGCTCATAATCCAGCCCCGACATCAGGACTTTGACGCCCTTGCCCTCTTCGCCCAGCACGTTTTCAAAGGGCACTTCGCAATCTTCAAAGATCAACTCGGCGGTGTTGGAACCGCGCATGCCCAGCTTGTCAAAATGCGGCGAGGTCGAGAAGCCTTTGAAGTCCTTCTCAATGATGAAGGCGGTGATGCCTTTGGAACCAGCATCGGGATCAGTCTTGGCATAGACCACCAGCGTGTCGGCATCTGGGCCATTGGTGATCCAGTATTTGTTGCCATTCAGGCGGTAGTGGTCGTTGCGCTTTTCGGCACGCAGCGACATCGACACAACATCCGAGCCCGCCCCAGCTTCTGACATTGCCAGCGCACCCACATGCTGGCCAGAGACCAACCCAGGCAGGTATTTCTTTTTCTGCTCATCCGTGGCGTTCAGCTTGATCTGGTTGACGCAGAGGTTGGAATGCGCGCCGTAGGACAGCGAGACAGACGCGCTGGCGCGCGCCACTTCCTCAACCGCTACAGTATGGGCCAGGTAGGACATGCCCGCGCCGCCAAACTCTTCCGGCACGGTGATACCCAGCAGGCCAAGCTCCCCCATCTCCGTCCAGAGCTCTGGTGGGAATTCGTTTTTCTGGTCGATCTCCTGCGCCATCGGCTTCACACGATCCTGCGCCCAGCGATGCACCATGTCACGCAGCGCATTTACTTCATCCCCAAGATCAAATTGCATGCTTGCATTGAACATTGCCCGCTCCCTTTACCAAGCTATATGTCGAGTTATTTGAACACCTGTTCATTTACTAGCCGCAAATCTCGATTCGGGTCAATCCCTCGGCCAATGGTCTTTACCCACGCGCTCCCAAACCTCAGTCAGACTGCGCCCGATAGACCCAGCCAGCAGACAACAGCAGCGGCGCGCTGTTAGGGTTTCGGATCCAGAGGAGGTAGCCTGCTTTCAAAGATCGAAGATTTAACAATCGAGGTATGCGTCTCAGCCCGATCATGAAACGGCAACAGGATGTCATCCAGCTCTGCAACATCCGAAAGCGCAAGGCGGGCAACATAGCAATCATCGCCGGTCACGCGGTCACAGGACATAAATTGCGGCTGTTCCTCGATCATCCGCTCCACCATATGCAGCTGACCGCTGCGTGGTTTAATCCTGACAAGGGCCTGAATAGTATAGCCTAGCTCTCGCAGATCTAGCCGGGTGCCAAAGCCGCGAATGTAGCCAGTGTCCCTGAGGCGCCGCAATCGCTCGCCCACAGCCGGGCCAGAGAGCCCCACCTGCTTCCCTATATCCGCCAGACTGGCGCGCCCCTCAAAGTCGAGAATCTCGATAATGGCACAGTCTGTTTGATCCAGTGATTTTGACATGAAGGCAGGTTAGGGAAATCAGCTATGTATTGAAAGTTTTTTGTCCCATACGCCTTTGCCATGCTTGGGACAAACCCGCTCTTGCAGCCTAGATTCCCCTTATCAGAAAGATCAGCAAATCAGGAGATGATCATGGACGTGCAACGGATTGCGGCATTCAGCCAGGGACCAAAAGGCGGCAACCCTGCCGGGGTGGTCTTGTTACAGGAAGAAATCAACGCCAGCGAGATGGCGCGTATCGCAGCCGAGGTTGGCTATTCGGAAACCGCCTTTGCAGTGGCGCAGGATAAAACGGGATCTGCCTGGCGGGTCCGATATTTCTCACCAGAATCCGAGGTCCCCTTTTGTGGCCATGCGACCATAGCGCTTGGTGCCGCCCTTGGGCAGCACCAAGGCCCCGGCACCTATGCACTGGAGCTCAACAACAGCGCCATTACAGTTGATGCAATACCGTCAGATGGCGAGATGATGGCACGGCTGTCCTCGCCTCCCACCAAGAGCACCGCCATCCAAGCTCAGGAGCTAAAAGATGTCATGTCTCTGTTTGGTCTGGAGCCCGACGATCTGGACCCAAAGCTGGCACCCGCGCGCATTCATGGCGGGGCGGATCATATCCTTCTCCCCCTCAAGAGCCGCGCCAAACTGGCGGCAATGGACTACGACCTAGATGCCGGGCGTAGGGTTATGCGCAAACATGGGCTCGTGACTGTCATGTTGGTCTTTATCGAGACGGATCAGAGCTTTGTCGTGCGCAATGCCTTTGCCTCTGGGGGAGTCTTGGAAGATCCTGCCACCGGTGCCGCCGCCGCCGCATTTGCTGGCTATCTGCGAGATGCAGGCTGGCCCCACGGCGGCGCGCTCACCATCCGCCAGGGCGAAGACATGGGCAGTCCCTCCCTGATCCAGGTGACACTGGACAATACCCCAGGGGCTTCCGTGCAGGTTTCAGGTAGCGCACGCCCGATTGCCTAACGACCGAGGTTTCCTAATAGGAGAGCCCCTGACCTTACTCTCGGTTTTGGGCTCTCACGCCTCCCCGGCTTGGTAGACCGTGCTGACCTCGGCGCGAATGATCCGGGCGATTTGCGCACAGTCTTCCAGGCTAAAGGTCAAGGGCACCCGCATATCCAGGATCCCCGCCAGAATGCGATCGCTTTTGGGCAGGCTTTGCGGCGCCACGTAGCGCCAACTGTCATAACGAGAGGTAAAGGCGACAGGTTCGGGTGGGCCAAACCATTTGAGCTCAACCCCGCGCAGACCGCATCTGCTGATGACGTCTTGCAGTTTCTGAGCACTCCAATCGAGGAGCAGAAACTGGATCGACGATCCAACGTAGGTCTCCGCCTCCGGACGCTCCACCACCGTCAGCCCTGGCGTTCCCCGCAGTCCAGACTCAATTTTTTGATACCGTTCGTTCCAACGCGCCACTTGCCGGCCAAGATCACGCAGCTGCGGACGCAGGATGGCCGCACGCAGGTTGTCCATACGGCCGGAAATATTGGGGGTCTCAAACTTTACTCGCTCAAAGAGCTCAGGCGGAGGCGCAGCCAGATGCCGCTCATAGAGCATATAGGATCCCGAGAGCATGATGGCCCGCGCCGCGATCTCCGCGTCATCCGTAATCAGCAGACCACCTTCGCCCGAATTCACATGTTTATAGGTCTGGCAGGAGTAACAGCCCACCGCCCCCATCCGCCCCGAGGCGACGCCGTTCCAGGCCGCCCCCATGGTATGGGCGCAATCCTCAATCACTATGATCCCAGCGTCGTCGCAGATCTTCATCAGGCGATCCATGTCGCACAGATGACCGCGCATGTGGCTCAGCATCAGCACCGAAGCCTGATCCGCCTTGGCTGCCAGATCCTCCAGATCAATGGTCAGTTCTTCGGTGACATCCACGAAGACCGGTGAGGCCCCAACAGCAGCAATGGATCCCGGCACTGGCGCCAGCGTAAAGGCATTGGTCAGCACCTTGTCGCCATGCTTCACCCCCACCGCGCGCAGCGCCGTGGCCATGGCATAGCCACCTGAAGCGACCGCTAGGCAATATTTCGCACCAAGTTGAGCCGCGAATTCCTGCTCCAGCAGGGCCGCCTCACCAAGCTCGCCCTCAACAACATTATAGCGGTGCAGACGCCCGTGACGCATGACATTCAAAGCGGCCTCGATAGCCGCCTCGGGAAGTGCTTCTTGCTGGGTGAAGCTGCCAGTGAATTTCTCGCTCATGACCTGTTTGTGAGCCGCCGCCCTGCAACGGTCAAGGGGGAAGACGCCGGATAAATGCCCCCGCTCAGTGGCGTTTTAGCCAATCAGGCGCCTGACCAGATCCGGAAGATCCTCATAACGCTCCAACAGGCCCTCAGGTTTGAGCGCAGCCATATCGCCTCCGGCAGGGCCAAAAGTGACCAGGACCGATGGCACCCCGGCATTGGCCGACGTATTGCGATCGGTATCACTGTCACCAATCAGAATCGTCTTGGCCGGATCGCCCCCGGCCCGGCGTGCCGCCTCAAACAACGGAGCGGGATCCGGTTTGCGCACTGGCAGCGTATCTGCCCCAACCAGCGCGGCAAAGGCATCCCGCACCCCCAAAGAACGCATCAACTGTTCTGCCAGGGCTTCGGGCTTATTGGTGCAAATCCCAACGCCGTACCCGGCTTCCTTCAGCGCCTCAACCGCCTCCATGGCGCCGGGGTAGAGAAAGGTGTGATGGTCAATCGCATCGCGATAGGCCTCAAGAAGGACGGGGTAATAGTCCTCTACCTTTTGGGCCTCATAGATCCCGGCACGCTTCAGACCTGCCGTCAGCATCATCTTGCCACCGCGCAGCGCCGTGGCCGCATCGCCGGGCTGGGTCAGCACATTACCAAGGCCCATTTGACGAAAACAGGCATTGGCCGCAGCCAATAGATCCCCGGATGTATCCGCCAATGTTCCATCCAGATCAAAGATTACTGTTCGCATATTGCCCCCGCTCGGCGTCTTTTCGCTGCCCTTTATTGCAAGCCGCAACCATCTTTGATGGCAGATTGGCTTGCACCCTTGCTGTTAGCGGATAGAACGGGGGCGGAAAAAGTCAAAGAGAAAACTGATAATGAGCACTGCCCTTGTCGTCCTTGCCGCAGGCAAAGGCACCCGAATGAACTCTGATCTCCCCAAGGTTTTGCACCCCATCGCCCAGGGGTCCATGCTGGAGCACGCCCTTATTGCAGGTCGCGCGCTGGACCCAGAGCGGGTCATTGTGGTGGCGGGCCATGAAGCCGATGCAGTACGCGCTGCCGTCGCCGAGATTGACGAGAGTGCCGAAGTGGTGCTGCAGATGGAACAACTGGGCACGGCCCATGCGGTGGATCAGGCTCGCGATGCGCTGCAAGGGTTCAAGGGCGATGTTGTCGTACTTTATGGCGACACCCCTTTTGTCAGTGCCGACACGCTGGAGCGAATGGTGGCCGCGCGCGGTTCTGCCGACCTGGTGGTGCTGGGCTTTCATGCTGAAGATCCCGCCCGCTATGGCCGATTGGTCATGCAGGGCGACAGCCTAGAACGCATTGTCGAATTCAAAGACGCCAGCGCGGCTGAGCGGAGCATTGATTTCTGCAACTCGGGCCTGATGGCCTGTGATGCGGGTCTGATGTTTGACCTCTTGACCAAAATCGGAAATGAGAACGCCTCTGGCGAGTATTACCTCACCGACCTGGTGGAACTTGCCCGCGCTGCGGACCATCGCGTGACAGCCATTGCCTGTGATGAAAGCGAAACCCTGGGGGTGAACTCGCGCGCCGATCTGGCCGCTGCGGATGCGGTGTTCCAAGCCAAGGCCCGGGCTGAACTGCTGGACCTGGGTGTCACCCTGATGGCTCCGGAGACGGTCTATCTCGCCTTTGACACTGTCATTGGCCGCGACACTGTCATTGAACCAAATGTGGTTTTTGGCCCCGGTGTCACCGTGGAGAGCGGTGTTTTGATCCGCGCCTTTTCCCATCTGGAAGGCTGCCATGTCAGCCGCGGTGCCAAAGTCGGCCCCTATGCGCGCCTGCGTCCCGGTGCCGAGCTGGCCGAAAACACCCATATCGGCAATTTTGTCGAAATCAAAAACGCTGAAATCGCCGAGGGCGCCAAGGTCAACCATCTGAGCTACATCGGCGATGCCTCTGTTGGCAAAGAAACCAACATTGGAGCAGGCACAATTACCTGTAACTATGACGGGGTAATGAAACACCGAACCAAGATTGGCGCCCGCGCCTTTATCGGCTCCAACACCCTGCTGGTAGCGCCTGTAACCCTGGGCCATGAAACCATGACCGCTTCTGGCACCGTGGTGACCAAGGATGTAGACCATGGCGACCTGGCCATTTCCCGCACCCGACAGGAAAACAAGACAGGCTACGCCGAGAAAATCATGGACATGCTGCGCGCCAAAAAGGCCCGCCTGACAAAAGGATCTGAATAATGTGTGGCATTGTAGGCGTCCTTGGCAAACATGAAGCGGCCCCAATCCTGGTCGAGGCTCTGAAACGGCTGGAATATCGCGGCTATGACAGCGCTGGAATTGCCACGGTGAACAACGGCAGCCTTGCGCGGCGGCGCGCCCTGGGCAAGCTGGTCAACCTTAGCGACCTTTTGGTGCATGAGCCCCTGCCTGGAAAATCCGGAATCGGTCACACCCGCTGGGCGACCCACGGGGTGCCATCCGTGGGCAATGCCCACCCCCATAAGGCAGGGTCCGTTGCGGTTGTACATAATGGCATCATCGAAAATTACCGCGACCTGCGGGCCGAACTGGCGGGCTGTGGCATTGAGTTTCAAACCGAAACCGATACTGAGACCGTCGCGCTGCTGACCCAACGCTATCTCAGCGAGGGCGCCACCCCGATTGAAGCTGCCGACAAAACACTCGACCAATTGGAAGGCGCTTTTGCGCTGGCCTTCTTGTTTGACGGTCAAGACGATCTGATGATCGCCGCCCGCAAGGGGTCTCCCTTGGCCGTTGGCCATGGCGATGGTGAGATGTTTGTGGGCAGCGATGCCATTGCTCTTGCGCCGCTCACGGATCGCATCACCTACCTGGAAGAGGGCGACCGCGTCTATCTGACCCGCAACAGCATAGAGATCCGCGACGCCCAGGGCGCGCTGGCCAACCGCGACATGAAGACCATCCAGATTGACGTCTCGCAGGTCGATAAGGCCGGGCATAAACACTATATGGCCAAAGAAATCGCCGAGCAGCCCACGGTGATTGCCGAGGCGATCCGCCACTATCTGCCCGTAGGAGAAGACGCCGTACATCTGCCTGGCGATGGAATTGACTTCTCACAGATCGAGCGGCTGACCATGGTGGCCTGCGGCACAGCATTTTATGCCTGCCTCACCGCAAAATACTGGTTCGAACAGATTGCTCGCCTCCCTGTCGAGGTCGATATCGCTTCGGAATTCCGCTATCGCGCCCCCCCAATTCCGGGCAAAACGGCGGCGCTGTTTGTATCTCAGTCCGGCGAAACCGCAGATACGCTGGCAGCCCTGCGTTACTGCGAGGGCAAGGCGGATAAGATCCTGTCGGTGGTCAATGTCCCCGAAAGCTCCATCGCGCGCGAAAGTGATCTGGCGCTGCCCATTCATGCAGGTGTTGAAATTGGCGTGGCCTCCACCAAGGCCTTTACCTGCCAGCTCAGCGTTTTGCTGATGTTGGCGCTCAAGGCCGCAACCGACCGCGGAGAAATCTCAGCAGAGGATCTGCAGGCGCATATCTCTGCCCTGCGTGGCCTCCCCAATGTTCTGGCGGCTGGATTGGAGCAAAACGACAAGATCCGCCAGGCGGCGCAAAAGCTGAGCGAAGCGCGGGACGTTTTGTTCCTGGGCCGTGGCCTGATGTTCCCGCTGGCGCTGGAAGGCGCGCTCAAGCTCAAGGAAATCAGCTACATCCATGCTGAGGCCTATGCCTCGGGTGAATTGAAACACGGGCCTATCGCTTTGATCGACAAGCAAATGCCGGTCGTGGTCATGGCCCCAAAAGATGGGCTTTTTGACAAATCCGTCTCCAATATGCAGGAGGTTATGGCGCGCAAGGGCAAGGTGCTGTTGATCTCTGATGAGGCGGGGCTTAAGGAGGGAGGCGACGGCACCTGGGAAACCATTCAGATGCCACAGGTTCACGAAAGCCTGACGCCCATCCTATATGCGCTGCCAGCTCAGATGCTGGCCTATCACACCGCCGTGGCCAAAGGCACCGATGTGGATCAGCCGCGCAATCTAGCCAAATCCGTTACGGTGGAGTGACCTGATGACCCTCGAAGATGCCCTGAACGAGTTGAACGCCGCTTTTGAGCCCGGTCGCGCCGAACAGATGGTAAGCTACCACAAGCAAAAGCGCATCGTCCTGGGCATTCCCAATACAGCAATCAATGACATCACCAAGGGCTGGCGCCAGTCGCTGACGGTGGAAGAGCGCGTCACCCTGGCGGATGAGCTGTGGAAAACAGATGTCTTTGAGGCCCGCATTGCCGCTGGCAAGCTGCTCACTCAGGCCCGGATTCAGGATGACGCGGCGGTCTGGGAGCTGTTGCAAAGCTGGCTGCCCGATTTTGACAGCTGGGCCATTGCGGATCACGCCTGCATGGCGATGCAAAAGCGACTGGTCGCTAATCCCACGCGCCTGGACGAGGTTGCGGTCTGGACCACCACTGATCATATGTGGACCCGGCGCGCAGCCCTGGTGGCCACGCTGCCCTGGGCCAAACTCAACAATCTCAAACCAGAGGATCGAGCCCGCCGTGACCAAATCCTAAGCTGGGCTGCGTCTTATGTGCCGGATCGGACCTGGTTTCTGCAAAAGGCCATCGCCTGGTGGATCCGCGATCTCAGCAAACATGACGCGACGGCCAGTCGCGACTTTTTGTTGGAACATGGCGCCGGGATGAAGCCCTTTGCCCGAAAAGAGGCCGCGAAATACCTGAAAGAGCCGATCGAGTACCCGGACCTGGCACCTCTGGCGCAAGAAACCGCGCAAGAGCCCGATGCAGAGACAAAAACCGCCGAGCCGCTCGTCGCATCCCAAGACGGTGCGCGCGAGATCCACTGAGCTTAGCCCGCTGGCAGCACTTCGACTTCAACCAGTTCGGTCAGCGGCGCGCCAAGGGCGCGCATGGCGCTGATCGACAACCGTCCACTGGAACTGTCACCAGATGCGGGTTTTAACGTCACGGTGATCACCTTGCCATTTGCACTGCGCAGCCGTGCTATATGGTCAGTTGTGACCAAGGAGGTCTCCATCCACAGCCCCGGGATCACCGGATCGCCCAAAGAGGCCACCGTTTGTGCCCGTCCCTGAAATCTGGGCACAGCGCCTCCGGCCCCCGCCCCGGCGCCCTGGCCAGCGCCCAGTTCACTGGAGTTGACGGCGGCAGGGTTCTGCACAGTTACCCCCTCTGGCTCGCTTTCCAATTCTGGAATAACTGAGAGCGGCGCGCCAGGATCACTTTGTGATGCCTGCACCGGCGCCGCGCCCCCCCCTCCCAGAATATCTGAGTTCCACTGCAAGCTATTGCAGCCACTTAAAATAACCAGGGGCGCCAAGGCGAAAATCATCTGTTTCATGGGGCAAGCCTAGCTCTGGCGCGCAGCTATTGCCAGTCCCAATACGCAGTCTGTCCTTGCCCTAAGCGAGTGTGCGCCTTAGCAATGATGCCATGAATGCTCCACTGATTGATCCCTTCGCCCGCGCCATCACCTATCTGCGCGTTTCGGTCACCGACAGGTGCGATTTCCGCTGCGTTTATTGCATGTCGGAAAACATGACCTTTCTGCCCAAAAAGGAGCTGCTCACCCTGGAAGAACTGGATGTGCTGTGTTCCAGCTTCATCAAGATGGGGGTGCAGAAACTGCGCATCACTGGCGGCGAACCTTTGGTACGCCGGGGGATCATGACCTTTTTTGAGAGCATGACTCGGCATCTGGACAGCGGCGCGCTGAAGGAGTTGACCCTCACCACCAATGGCTCGCAGCTGGAGAAATACGCCGATGCGCTTTATGCCGCCGGGGTGCGCCGGGTGAATATCTCGCTCGACACCCTGGACGAAGACAAATTTGCCCGCGTCACCCGCTGGGGCCGCCTGCCCCAGGTACTGCGCGGCATTGATGCGGCCCAAAAGGCCGGGCTGCGGGTCAAGATCAACGCAGTGGCGCTAAAAGACTTCAACGAGTCAGAGCTGCCCGCCATCACCCACTGGTGTGCGACACGCGACTTGGACCTCACCTGGATCGAAGTGATGCCCATGGGCGAAGACATCGGTGATGAGAACCGCATTGGCCAGTTCTGGTCGCTGAAAGACGTACGCGCTGAGTATGAAAACCACTATACGGTGACCGATCTTGCTGAACGCACAGGGGGGCCGGCGCGTTATGTGCGGCTGGAAGAGACCGGTCAGAAGATCGGCTTTATCACACCGCTCAGTCATAATTTCTGTGAAAGCTGCAACCGGGTGCGTGTGACCTGTACGGGCGAAATTTACACCTGCCTTGGTCAGGAAGGCTCTGCCGATTTGCGCGCGCCTTTGCGCGCAGAACAAGAAGGCTCAGAGATCTTGGAACAGGCAATCCGCGCCGCTATTGGTGACAAACCTAGAGGCCATGATTTTGACTACTCCCGGCAAGAAGTGGGCGGGACCATGTCGCGCCACATGAGCCACACCGGCGGTTAAGCGAAACGTGATGACCAAGCCTGAGCAAACAGCATCGCCCACGCTGCTGTTTTATAGCTATCGTGCCGTGACTGCGCTGCTGGCCCCCTTCGCCTATCGCAAGGTTGCTGCGAAACTCGCGGCCCATGGCATCAGCGAGGCGCGCCAACGCGAAAGGCTGGGTCACGCCAGTAAAGCCCGCCCGGAAATGTCCGCAAGCGCACCGTTGATCTGGTTTCATGGGGCCTCCGTTGGCGAAAGCCTGGCGGCAATCACCCTGATCAATCGACTGCACAGCCGCCTGCCCGCTGCCCGTTTTTTGTTGACCTCAGGCACCGCGACCTCTGCCGAGATGGCGGAAAACCGTTTGCCGGACTGCGCTGAACACCAGTTTGCCCCATTGGATACCGTCGGCGCCGTAAACCGCTTCCTGGATCATTGGCGCCCCGACGCAGGGATTTTTGTGGAAAGCGAGCTTTGGCCCGTAACCCTTGCCGCTGCCAAGGCCCGCGGCACCCGGCTGGCCCTGGTCAATGCGCGGCTCTCTGCCAAATCTGTCGCAGGCTGGCGCAAAAAACTGCCAACCGCGCGTTTCATCATGGGGCTTTTTGATCTTCTGCTGACCCAAAACCAATCCGTGGCCAAGGATCTGCTATCGCTGGGCGCTAATCCCGCGCGGGTGTTCCCCAGTGGTAACCTGAAGGCAGGTGCCGCCGCGCTGCCGCAAAAATCCGATGTTCTGGCCGAGATGCGCACTGCCCTTGCCGGGCGCCCTCTATGGATTGCCAGCTCTACCCATCGGGGCGAAGAAGAGACGATTTTGGACGCCCATAAGACCCTGTTGCGCGATCACCCAGATCTGTGTCTTTTACTGGTGCCGCGCCACCCGGAACGCGCAGAGGAAATCGGGGCCAAGATCACTCAGGCGGGCCTGACATATGTAAAACGGAGCTCAGCCTCCCCATTCCCCGAACAAACCCAGGTCTATCTGGCTGACACGCTGGGGGAGTTGGGCACCTGGTACGCGCTGTCACCGATTGTATTCCTCGGCGGTTCCCTGTTGCCCATCGGGGGACACAATCCATTTGAGGTTGCCCAGGCCGGGGCCGCCGTGCTCACCGGGCCGGGCTATAGCAACTTCCTCGAGACCTTCCCGCCGATGATCGCATCTGGCGGCGCAACCGAAGTGACAAACGCCCTCGATCTGGCGCGGGCGGTGGACCTTTGGCTGACCCAGCCCGACCAGCTGCAAAAGGCCCAAGGTGCAGCACGCAACTATGTGGCCGATCAATCTGGACAGTTGGACGTTGTGGTTGACCGCCTGATCAGCAGTCTGAGCTTGAATTCATCGGAAAGAGCATCATGACCGAGCTTTTTGTCACCAATTTCAACAAGAACTTCACCGGAGTTTCTGCCACGGCGGCAAATGTTCTGCGCCAACAACATGCGTTGCACTCAGTTGAACTGGTTGGTCGCCCCCTCCCCGGCTGCCCCCACCCGATCTCCCTGAAACAGGCCCGCCAACAGTCTGCACAGCCTCCCCGAGAATACCCCTTTTCAATCTGGCACGTGCGCCGCAACACCGAGATGCGCGCGGCCTTGTGGACACGGGATGTGCTACGCCTCCCCATCCGCATTGTCTTTACCTCCGCCGCGTTGCGCCGTCACTCTGCCCTGCCACGTTGGCTGATTTCACGCATGGATGCCGTGGTTGCCACCACTGAGGAAGCGGCGACATTCGTACCGCATGTGCGTGCCGTGGTTCCCCATGGCGTCGATACAGATAACTTCACCCCCGCTTTGGACCGTCGCGCCGCCTGGAAGGCGCTTGGCCATGGCGGAGAGATGGGGATTGCCAGCATTGGCCGGATCCGCCCGGAAAAAGGTACCGACCTTTTTGTTGAGGCTATGCTGCACCTGTTGCCGCAGCTTCCCGGTGCCAAGGCTCTGGTGCTGGGGCGGGCCACGCGCGAGCATCAGGGGTTCCTCAAAGGGCTACAGGAGCGCATTCGGGCTGCAGGCCTGTCCGAGCGCATTCTGTTTCCCGGCGAGATCCCTGCTGCTGAACTGCCGCAAACCATGCGCGCCTTGTCCCTCGTGATGCAATTGCCCCGCTACGAGGGCTACGGCATGGTACCCCTAGAAGCGATGGCCAGCGCTGTCCCCTTTGTCGGCTCTGAAGCGGGCTATTATCGCGCCTTTAGCGCGCAGGGCAGTGCTGGGCACATTGTGCCGCAACAAGCTCCGGCGGAGGCGGCTGCGGCCGCCCTGGCACTGCTGTGCGACCCGGATCAGCATCAGACCATGAGTCGGACGGCCCATGACATCGCCCTCAACAGCTTTAGCGTCACGCGCGAAGCGCAGGGGATTGAGGCGGTGTATCAGGAACTTTGGGCCAAAGGCTAAAACTTGGCGAAGGGCGTCCTGCCCCACCGGGCATAAAAAAGCCCGGCAAGTGCCGGGCTTTTTCTTTTTTGGTCGGAATGCCGTCTTTTTAGGCTGCAGGCATACGTTGCTCGACGATACCGGCCCACCAGCTGCAGCCAGCCGGGATGGCTTCGTCGTTGAAGTTGTATTCCGGGTGATGCACATCGGCACTGTCGCCATTGCCCACCAGGATATATGCGCCGGGGCGTTCTTCCAGCATGAAGGCAAAGTCCTCTCCACCCATGACCAGGGGCGCTTCTTCGCAATTTCCAGAGATGTCTGTCGCAACCTTTGCCGCGAAGTCTGTCTGTTCTTCGTGGTTGACCATAACGGGATAGCCGCGATGGTAGGTTACCTCAGCCGTGCCGCCAAAGGTCGCGGCGACGCCCGCGCAGATCTCGTTGATCCGCTTTTCGGCCAGATTGCGCATCTCCGCAGACATGGTCCGCACGGTGCCTTTGATCTGCACGCGCTGCGGGATCACGTTGAACGCCTTGGACGAGGTTTCAAACGAGGTCACCGAAACCACCACGCGATCCACTGGGTCAGCGTTGCGCGATGCGATGGTTTGCAGCGCCAAAACGGCCTGAGCAGACATCACGGTGGTGTCGATGGTCTCTTGCGGCTTGGCCGCGTGCCCCCCGCGCCCTTCGAAGGTTATGTCGAACTGGTCGGTCGCCGCAAAGAAGGCGCCGGGACGGATGGCAAAACTGCCAACCGGTTTACCCGGCCAGTTGTGCATGCCGTAGACTTCCTGGATGTTCCAGCGCTCCATCATGCCATCATCGCACATTTCCTTGCCGCCGCCGCCGCCTTCTTCGGCGGGCTGGAAGATCACCACGACGGTGCCATCAAAGTTGCGGGTCTCAGACAGGTACTTGGCCGCACCCAAGAGCATCGCAGTGTGGCCATCATGGCCACAGGCGTGCATGGCATTTGCTGTCTTGGAAGCATACTCCAGCCCGGTCTGCTCGTGGATCGGCAGTGCATCCATGTCGGCGCGCAGCCCAATGACCTTGCCCGCGCTGTCGCTCTTGCCCTTGATCACGCCCACAACACCGGTGCGACCAATGCCGGTGACGATCTCGTCACAGCCAAATTCCTTTAGCTTTTCCGCCACCAGTGCCGAGGTGCGGTGCGTCTCAAACAGAATCTCAGGGTTTTCATGAATGTCGCGGCGCCATTCGGTGATTTCATTTTGCAATTCGGCAAAGCGATTCTTGACCGGCATGGAAACTCTCCTTGGTATAATTTCCCGGTAATCTTCCGGGATGTTTGCATATTCTTGCAGATCCCCAGCCAGATCAGGCCACAGGCATCCGTTGTTCGATCATCTCGGCAAACCAGCTGATCCCCGTTGGAATGGCCGCATCGTTGAAATCATATTCAGGGTGGTGAAGACCTGCCGATGGGCCATTGCCCAGCTGGATCATTGCCCCAGGGCGCTCTTGCAGCATAAAGGAGAAGTCTTCGCCCCCCATGGACAGGTTCGCCTCCTGGCAGGCCCCAACACCAGAGACCGTCTCTGCGGCCAACTGGGCAAAATCTGCCGCAGAATCGTCGTTAATTGTCACCGGCACTCCAAGATGGAAGGCCAGATCTGCCGTACCGCCGAAGGTTTGGGCAATACCATCGGCGATGGCCTGGATCCGTTCAGGGATGAGCTTGCGCGCTTCTGGGGAGTGGGTGCGCACGGTGCCGCGCACCTCGGCACGATCCGGGATCACGTTAAAGGCCTTTGAGGAGGTCTCGGCCGAGGTGACGGACAGAACTCCCTGCAAAACCGGGTCAACATTGCGCGACAGAACAGTCTGCAAGGCGCAGATAATATGGGACATCATGACCGTCGTATCGACAGTTTCCTGCGGCTTTGCCGCGTGGCCCCCGCGCCCCTGCAAGACCAAAGTAAACTCATCCACTGAGGCTAAGATCGGACCAGCACGGACGGTGAATTTACCCAATTCAATCCCCGGGGCGTTGTGAATTGCATAGACCTCATCGATGCCAAAACGCTCCATCAAGCCATCTTTGCACATGGCCTCGGCACCATTGCCGCCCTCTTCGGCAGGCTGGAAAATCACCACGGCCGTGCCATCAAAATTGCGGGTCTCAGCCAGGTATTTGGCCGCCCCCAAGAGCATTGCCGTATGCCCGTCATGACCGCAGGCATGCATGGCCCCATCGGTTTTAGAGGCATGGGGCAGCCCCGTCTGTTCTTGCATCGGCAATGCGTCCATGTCAGCGCGCAGCCCAATGGCGCGCCCCAATGTATCACTGCGCCCCCGGATCACCGCAACAACGCCGGTGCGGCCAATGCCAGTCACCACCTCATCGCAGCCAAAGCTCTTCAGCTTTTCGGCCACCAAAGCTGAGGTCCGGTGAGTCTCATACAGGATTTCCGGGTTTTCGTGGATGTCACGGCGCCAACCGGCCACCTCGTCGTGCAGATCAGCTATTCGGTTCTTGACTGGCATCGCGCGTGTCCTTCTTGCAAATTTAGGCGGCTGGCATTCGTCGTTCAACGAGTTCGGCAAACCAGCTGCAGCCCAGCGGAATCGCTTCATCATCAAAGATGTAAGCCGGGTGGTGACACATTGGCGTGTCACCATTTCCGAGGAAAATATAGGCGCCCGGGCGCTCTTCCAGCATGTAGGCGAAATCTTCTGATGGCATGATTGGCGGCGTATCCTCATCCACCGCAGCGCCGACTGCACGAGCGGCCTCGATGGCAAAACCGGTCTCTGCATCGGTGTTGATTGTCACCGGATACCCTGGTGACCAGGTCACCTCGGCGACGGCACCAAAGGCCTCAGCCGTGCTGGTGGCAACACGGCGCACCCACTCTTCGGCCTGGGTGCGATATTCGGTGTCCAAAGTGCGCACTGTCCCCTGCAATTTGGCGGTATGTGCGATAACATTTGAAGCGGTACTATCTGTTTCAAAGGTACCAACGGTCAAGACCACGCGTTTCACCGGGTCGACGTTACGCGACACGATGGCGTTCAGCGAGACCACGATCTGCGAGGCCACAAGGGTGGTATCGATGGAATCATGGGGGGCAGCCGCATGGCCACCCTTGCCAGTGACCAAAATCTCAAACTCATCCGAAGAGGCCAAAAGGGCACCTGGGCGAATGCCAAATTCACCCACAGGCATGCCCGGCGTATTGTGCAGCCCGTAGACTTCCTGAATACCCCAGCGCTCCATCAACCCGTCGTCGCACATGGCCTTGGCCCCTGCACCGCCCTCCTCGGCGGGCTGGAAGATCAAGACGACCTTGCCATCAAAATTACGGGTCTCTGCCAGGTATTTTGCCGCCCCCAGCAGCATAGCCGTATGGCCATCATGGCCGCAGGCATGCATCACACCGGGCGTTTTCGAGGCATAGTCCACCCCTGACGCCTCATGAATGGGCAGCGCATCCATATCGGCACGCAGGCCAATGACCCGCCCCGAGGTATTGGTCTTGCCCTCAATCACCGCAACAACGCCGGTCTTACCTATGCCGGGGATCACATCCGTGACGCCAAAGCCCTTCAGCTGTTCCTGTACAAAGGCTGCGGTCTTATGCACCTCATACATCAGTTCAGGGTTTTCATGCAGATGGCGCCGCCATCCGGTGATCTCTTGCTGCAGGTCAGCGAAACGGTTTTTGATAGGCAAAGGTGCAACTCCTCTCAATTGAGATGATTGTTACGAGAATTAAAATCTCTTGTCTATGTCTCTTGCAAGTCCGGGCCATGAGCGGTGAGAAAGGTCACAAGACTTTCCTGCAAGACGGAAATATCGGCGTGGCTCAAACCGCCGGTCACCTCACTGCGCAGATCTTCGAGACGTTTTTTCGCGGCGATCGTATAGGCCAGACCAGGATCCGTCAGGGTCAAGCGGACCGTGCGCCGGTCATCATCGCAACGCTCACGCAGAACCAAACCCTGGTCCTCCAGTTTATCCACGTAGCGCCCCAAAGTGGCGTCATTGATCGCAAGAATCGCACCATAGACGCTTTGGACCAAGCCCGGCTTGCGGTGGACCATCCCCAAGACGCTGAGGTGACCTGCCGATAGGCCTGATTCCTTGCCAATGGCCTCAACATGCTGCGCGATCATCCGACCCGCAATCTGAGTTAGAACAGAAAAATCAATATCTTCGTAGATGCCTTTGGGAAGGTCGTGCTCTCGTTTTTCCATAATCACCTTTCACAGGGGGCCGCTACGGAAAAGTCTGCAGCCGCGCAACGAGTTGCTTCATAAAGTCATGGCCTGCGTTGAACTGAGCCACCGAGATAAATTCATTCGGTTGATGCGCCTGGGCAATATCCCCCGGCCCACAGATCACTGCGGAATAGCCTGCGGCCTGAAACTGCCCGGCCTCAGTGCCGTAGCTGACCACATGGGTGCCGTTGTCCCCTGTGAGGCTGCGCACCAGTGCCTCAGCCTCGCCAGCCTCTTCCGGCACCAAGGGCGGCACGTCAAATCCTTTGATGATGTCGATGTGGGCCTCTGGGTGAATGGCCTGCATCTCAGCCTCAACCTTTTGGACCTCGGCGCGGTAGGCCGCTTCCCAGTCGCTGGCCTGCTCACCGGGAACCACCCGGAAATCCATCATGAAATTGCAGTCTTTTGCTGTGATGTTATGAGCCGTGCCCCCCGATATCATGCCCACATGGCAGGTGGTAAAGGGGGGATTGAACAGGGACTGCATCGCCCCGGGCTCCTTCGCCATATTTTCCGCATTGCGCTGGTTGGCCCAGTCAATCAGTCGGGCCCCCTGCATAATGGCGCTGACTCCGGTGTGCATCAGCGAGCTGTGCACCTCGAAGCCAACCATATGGGTGCGATAGCCTGTGCCCCCTTTATGGCCGGTGACCGCCTGCATCATCGACGGCTCACCAACGATCACGGCGGACCCTTTGGGCAACAGCGGCTGCATGGCCTCAATCATCGGAGGTGCGCCGGTGCAACCAATCTCCTCGTCGAAACTAAGCGCCAATTGCAACGGTCGCGTCACCCCGCGGTGATGCGCCTCCACCAAGGCCCAGATCGCCAGGGCGTCAAAGCCCTTCATATCGCAGGTGCCCCGGCCAAAATATTTGCCGTCACGTTCGACCACGCTAAAGGGGTCGCTCTCCCAAGGCTGGCCATCGATGGGGACCACATCGGTGTGCCCTGACAGCACAACAGCACCTTCGACCTCTGGCCCCACATGGGCGAAAACGGCGGCCTTATGGGGCTGATCAGGATCTACCCAGCGGTGCGAAGCAATGCCCTGCTCGGTCAGGTAGTCTTGCACCCAATCGACCAGTGGCAAATTGCTATCGCGGCTAACGGTGGGAAAGCTCACCAGTTTCTGCATGAGCTCCAGCGGGGTCAGAACCGAAGCCACGCGATCAATAGCCACTGTCGGTGGTCAGAACAAAGTGCCCAGGCTCCACCTCCAGATACTGCGAGGGTTCCGGGCGGTAATCCAGACCATGAATAGGCGATGGAATCGGCTTGAAGTTCAGGTCTTTTTCGCTCTTGCGGCGCCGTGGGTCGGCAATAGGAACCGCCTTCATCAATGCCTGGGTATAGGCATGCTGCGGGTTTTCAAAAACCCGCGCCCGCGGGCCCAACTCGACAATACGACCCAGATACATCACCCCAACCTGGTGGCTCACCCGCTCTACCACAGCCATATCGTGGCTGATGAACAGGAAAGAAAGTCCAAGGTCTGCCTGCAATTCCATCATCAAGTTCAAAACTTGGGCTTGAACAGAAACGTCCAGCGCCGAAACGGCCTCATCTGCGACGATCAATTTGGGGTTCAGCGCCAGGGCACGAGCAATTGCGATTCGCTGACGCTGGCCGCCGGACATCTCATGGGGGTAGCGACGCATGAAACTGCGGGGCAACTGGACCCGGTCAAACAGATTCGCGACCCGGTCCTGCAACTCAGAGCCAGAGGCGAGACCATAGTTACGCAGCGGTTCCGCCACCTGATCCAACAGCTGCATCTGCGGGTTTAGAGAGGCAAACGGATCCTGAAAAATCATCTGCATATCCAGGCGGGCCTTGTGCAGGTCTCGCTGGTTCAGCCCAATAACATCGCGCCCTTCAAACTCGACCTTGCCGGACAACGGCTCAACCAACCGCAGGATGGACCGGCCAGCGGTGGATTTCCCGCAGCCTGATTCCCCCACCAGCGACAGTGTCTGCCCTTTGAAGACCTTAAAGGAGACATCTTCAACCGCGTGCACATTGGCCACGGTGCGGCGCAGCATGCCACCTTTGACAGGGAACCGCGTGGTCAGGTTCTCCACATTCAACAAAACCTCATCGGAGCCGATGATCGGCTCGATGTTTTGGTCCTCAACCCCCATCAGTTTCATCGGCTCTGGGTAGGCCTTGCCCTGCATCTCACCCAGTTTTGGAACTGCAGCCAGCAGGGCCTTGGTGTAGTCATGCTGAGGGTTTTCAAAGATCTCCTCAACGGTGCCCTCTTCGACCTTATTGCCGCGGAACATCACCACAACCCGGTCCGCCATCTGCGCCACCACGGCCATGTCATGGGTGATAAACATCACCGCAGTACCGGTTTCGCGTTTCAACCGATCCATCAACGCCAGAATCTCGGCCTGAATGGTCACATCCAGGGCAGTTGTGGGCTCATCCGCGATCAACAGGCGCGGCTCGCAGGCCATCGCCATGGCGATCACAACCCGCTGTCGCATGCCACCAGAGAGCTCATGCGGGTATTGTTGCAAACGCCGTTCGGGTTCTGGAATACGAACTTCACGCAGCAGCTCAAGCGCCCGCGCTTCGGCCTGCGTCTTGTTCATATCCTTATGCACCCGCAGCCCCTCGGTGAGCTGACGACCGACAGTGAACACAGGGTTCAGTGCGGTCATAGGTTCCTGAAAGATCATACCAATCTCGTTGCCACGGATGTCTTTCATCACCTCGCCTGGGGCCTTAGCAAGATCCATCACACCACCATCGCGGCGGTCAAACATCAGCTCGCCAGCGGCGATCTCGCCACCACCAAATTCCACCAAACGCATCAGCGACAGTGACGAAACTGATTTGCCCGACCCCGACTCACCAACGACACAGACGGTTTCACCTGGGTTTACATCAAAGGAAACCTTCTCAACGCCGACGACTGGGCCCGCTTTGGTCTGGAACTCGACACGAAGGCCTTTAATTTGTGCAATAGGTTGATCAAGCACCCAACCGTCCCCTTTTAGTTTTGTTATATTGATATGCCCGTGTGTCGGACTTGCCTGCGATGTAAGACAATCTTGGGCAAGAGGTCAAATCCAGCGTGTAGAATTCCCGAATGGAAAGCCATGCAAGAAAAATCCCCGCGTAAGGCTTGCAATTTTTCCAAACTCTGTTTCGATACAGCCAGTATCTGCCATCGGGGGTTGGTCGCATATCGACCAATATGCTTGAAAATTTTGTTCTTTCAAATTGTTCAGGGCCCTCTTAGGCAGAGCGACATCGTATCCGTAGAAATGCGGCAACAAGCCGGAGCACAGATCTCCGGCACAAAAAGACACGTAATGTGTTCGACAAGGAGAGTGTAATGAAACTCAAAACCCTCTTGATGGGTGCCATCGCCACGGCCGCCATCGCTCCAGCAGCTTTTGCTGAGCGCGGCTCTGATGGTCAGGTCAGCATCATCTATTGGCAAGCGCCTTCAATCATGAACCCGTTCCTGTCCGGTGGGACAAAGGACGTTGAAGCCGCGTCTCTGGTGATCGAGCCTCTGGCCCGTTACAATCAGGATGGCGAAATGGTGCCTTTCCTGGCTGCCGAGATCCCAACAGTCGAAAACGGCGGCGTCAGCGAAGACCTGACCTCCATCACTTGGAAGATCGCACCTGGCCTCACATGGTCCGATGGCAGCCCCTTCACTTCTGCGGATGTGAAATTCACCGCTGACTATTGCATGGACCCCGAAGGCGGCTGTGCTCAGGTTACCAAATTCGAAGGCGTGACAGCAGTCGAAGCGATCGATGATCTGACTGTTAAAGTCACTTTCGCTCAGCCAACCCCCTTCCCCTACGGTCCCTTTGTTGGCGGCGAGAGCCCCATCATCCAGGCCGCTCAGTTCGCAGACTGCATGGGCGCCAAGGCTCCTGAGTGCACCGAGGCCAACTTTGGCCCCATCGGCACCGGTCCGTTTGTTGTCGATGAGTTCAAGCCAAACGACGTGATCACGCTGTCGGCGAACCCTAACTACCGTGACCCGGCCAAGCCTGCCTTTGCCAAGGTCCTGTTCAAAGGTGGCGGCGACGCAACCGCTGCTGGCCGTGCCGTCATGGAAACTGGCGAGTTCGACTACGCCTGGAACCTGCAGCTTGCACCTGAAGTCATCGCGCAGATGGAATCGGCTGGCAAAGGCACACCCGTCGCTGGCTTTGGCCCGCTGGTTGAGCGTATCATGCTGAACAACACCAACCCTGATCCGGCCCTCGGCCCTGATGAGCGTTCGGTGATCCGTCCTCACCCATTCCTGGGCGATCCTGCGGTTTACAACGCGATGTCGCTGGCGATCGACCGTCCTTTGCTGGTCGAAATCGGCTATGGCAAAGCAGGTAAAGTCACCTGTAACTGGATCCCAGCACCAGCTGCTGTGAACTCCGACACCTTCACCTGTGACAAGCAGGACATCGCAGCCGCAAACGCGATGCTGGACGAAGCAGGCTACAAAGACACCAATGGTGACGGCGTACGCGAAACCCCTGCTGGCATTCCAATGAAGATCCTGTACCAGACTTCGACCAATGCTGTGCGCCAGGATTTCCAGGCTCTGATCAAGCAGTGGTGGAGCGAAATCGGTATCGAAACCGAACTGCGTAACCTCAGCGGTTCCGTGTTCTTTGGTGGTGATCCCGGCTCGCCCGACACATTCCAGAAGTTCTATGCTGACGTTGAAATGTATGCCAACACCTTCAACGGTACAGACCCTCAGTCCTACCTGGCCAACGGTCTGTGCGACAAGGCACCTTCGCCTGCAACTCAGTGGCAGGGTGAGAACATCTCGCGCTTCTGTAACGAAGAGTTCGACAAGCTGCATGCTGAGCTGACCACCACAGCCGGTGCTGCTGCACGTGCCGAAATCTCCAAGCGTCTCAACGACCTCATCGTCGAAAACGGCGGCATGATCCCACTGGTTCACCGTGGTCGTCTGTCTGCCCACGCCAACTCCCTGGGTGGTGTTGTGCTGAACGTTTGGGACAGCGAACTTTGGAACGTTGCCGACTGGCACCGCATCAAGTAAGCGGCGCTAGCCTAACAGAGGCCCCGGTGTTTTCACCGGGGCCTCTTGCCATTGGCGCCATGTTCCGTTCTATCGCTGGACACGCTGGTCAAAGGCCACAGCCCTTCGCGGCTTTGCCCCCTTGTCCAAATCAACAATAACACATTGCAAAAGGCGCACGTTCCATGCTGACCTTTACAATCAGGCGACTGATCCTGTCGGTTCCGACATTGCTGTTCATCAGCCTGGTGATTTTCCTGCTGCTCGAGCTCGCCCCTGGCGATCCAATGGCACAGGTTCCTCTGACAGTCCCCCCTGAAGTCAAAGAAAAAATGCGCGAGGCCCTGGGCCTTGGCCAACCGGCCCCGATCCGATTCTGGAAATGGCTGGTACAGTTCTTCTGGATTGAACCCCAGGTTCTGGTTGATCACTATTTTGGCACCACTTTCTCCCAGGGTGATCTGCGCGTCATCTCCTGGCAGACACGTTCGCCAGTGATGGATATCGTTATCCAGCGGATGCCCCAGACCCTTTGGGTTGTTGGGACCGCCTATGTTGTGGCCATCATCATCGCCCTGCCCATTGGCATCTATTCCGCCTATCGGCAGTATAGCTGGTTTGATCAGCTGGGTACCTTTGTGTCTATGGTTGGTTTCTCAGTTCCGCCGTTCTTTTCGGGGGTTCTCGTCATCGTGATCTTCTCGGTACAGCTGGGCTGGTTTCCCTCAATCTATGACACCACTCATGTGGTCGATAGTTGGGATGGGTTTGTCTACCAGCTGAAGCAGATGATCATGCCGGTAATGGTGCTTGCGCTGCAGATCACTGCGCAGCTCAGCCGGTTCATGCGCGCCTCTATGCTGGACAATCTCAACCAGGACTATGTGCGCACAGCCCGCGCAAAAGGCCTGAGCGAATATGTCGTGGTCATGGTCCATGTGCTGCGCAACTCGATGATCCCTGTGGTCACGGTGATTGCTCTGGGCATCCCATCCATCTTTGGCGGTGCGATCATCACTGAGCAGGTGTTCAAGGTAAACGGCATTGGCCAGCTCTTGATTGGCGCGATCCAGGCCAATGATCTGCCGATGGTTCAGACACTCACCTTTATCTTTGCCATCCTTATCGTGCTGTTCAACCTAATTGCCGATGTGCTTTATGGCATTCTAGACCCGAGGATCCGCTATGACTGAGCTTAGCAATCCCATCCCCAGCAAGCCTCCGCGCAGCCAATGGCTCGATGTCTGGGACCAGTTCAAATCACACCGTGGCGCCTTGATGGGGGGCATACTCTTCCTGTTGATCGTAGCCTCAGTCTATCTGGGACCGCTGTTTTGGGACATCGAAGCGACCCATATCGACATCCGAGCGCGTAACCAGGGCCCCAGCTGGGCGCATCCCTTTGGCACTGATCAGCTGGGCCGTGACATGATGGCCCGGATGATGGCTGGTGGTTCGACCTCGGTTTCGGTTGGCCTCACGGCGATGGCTCTGGCGCTGTTCCTCGGCTCCTTCATTGGCGTCTTGGCAGGCTTTTTCAAACGTCTCGATGGGCCCTTGATGCGCCTGACGGATCTGTTCCTAGCGCTGCCTCTGCTGCCGCTGCTCCTGGTGATGATGCTCTTGTTCCGCGAACCGCTGAATGCGGCCTTTGGACCGGAACAGGGGATCTTTATCCTCATCGTTTGCGCCATTGGGGTGACCTCCTGGATGCCGACCGCGCGTATCGTGCGTGGCGATGTTCTGGCGATCAAAGAGCGAGAGTTTGTTCTGGCGGCCCGTTCCATCGGAACCTCCAACAATGGCTTGATCACCCGGCATATCCTGCCCAACGTTCTGTCACCCATCATGGTGTCGGCAACCCTGGGAATTGCCACGGCGATCATCACCGAAAGCTCTCTGTCGTTCCTTGGTCTGGGCTTCCCCCCGGATTTCCCAACCTGGGGCCGGTTGCTGTTTGATGCCACCGACTATCTCCAGCAGCACCCAGAGCGGGTGTTCTGGCCTGGCATGGCGATCTCTTTGACCGTGTTGAGCGTGAACTACCTCGGCGACGGGCTACGCGACGCCCTGGATCCAAGGATTCGCGGTCGCTAAGCGAGCTTTCTGCTCAGACTGCGCTATAGCCTGCGCTCGCTGAGACATATTCAAATAAGAACATAACATTCGGCCGCCTCTTAGGGCGGCCGTTTTTGTTTTAACCTGCGTGCAACAGTCGGGAATACCGTCCCAAAGGCAGACCACAGTCAGTAACACCGTTCTTGCCCAAGCTCGGTCTAAGCGGGGCTTTCCCCTTGTCTGCTGCGAATTTTGCTCTCATTTCGGGAAAAAGTTCCATTTCGCGGCAAAACGGGAGCATGCGATGTTTGAGACACTCGGTTTTGAAGAGACCAGCCCGCGGCTGGCCTCGCTCTATTTTTCACTGGCCCTTGGGCTGGGGTTTGGTGTGCTGGCGCAGCTCACCCGGTTTTGCTTTCGCCGTGCCTTGATCGGTGAGGACCGCCGTCAGGCGGCAGGGCTCTGGGCCCTGGCCCTGGCCGTGTCGGTCCTGGGGACTCAGGCCGCTGTGACACAGGGCTGGATCAGCTTTGATGGCCACCGGTTACTGAACTCAGAACTGCCAGTGCTGGCCATCGCTATCGGAGGTGTGCTGTTTGGGATTGGCATGGTGCTGACGCGGGGCTGCATCTCACGCCTCACTGTGCTCAGCGGCACCGGCAACCTGCGCGCCCTACTCTGTGTAGGGGTTTTTGCCATCGTGGCCCATGCAACGCTCAAAGGCGTGTTAGCACCGCTGCGCAGTTCACTGGGAAGCTACACCCTTCAACTGGGTGACTATGCCAGCCTCGCCGCCCTGCCCGGTGGTGCCCCGCTTTGGAGCGGCCTAATTGCCCTCCCGGCTCTGTGGGTGGCGCTGCGCTCCAGAAACTCCGCTTTGGCCTTGCTCGGGGGCGCCATGATTGGAGCCTTGGTGCCGCTGGCCTGGGTCACCACGGGTTTTGTACTCTATGACGAATTCGACCCTATCGCCATGGAGAGCCTGTCCTTTACCGCGCCGATGTCCGAAGGCCTGTTCTATGTCATCGCCTCCAGCGCAGTCCCTGCGGGCTTTGGTCCCGGTTTGATTGGCGGTGTTTTGGTTGGCGCGCTCCTTGCCGCCCTACTGGCGGGCCGCTTTCAATGGCAGAGCTTTGACAGCCCGCGCCAAACCGGCCGTTACATGCTGGGTGCCAGTTTGATGGGGTTTGGCGGGGTTCTGGCGGGGGGCTGTACCCTAGGCGCCGGCCTTGCAGGGATATCTACCTTAGGTCTAGCAGCGCCTCTAGCCTTGGGATCTATTGCCCTGGGTGGGGTTCTGGCCCATCGGGTGTTGCGCGAGTCCCCTAGCTCAGCTTCTTTTTCGCCCGCTGGATCGCCCACCACACCAGCCCCACAACCGGCAGAGTAATCATCGCTGTCGTCATCCCCTTGCTCTGGCCCAAAGCCTGCGCGAGGGGGTAAGCGAGGTAAGAGGCAAGGGAGACCGCGTAGTAGCTGATCGCGACTACGGAGAGCCCTTCGACAGTATGTTGCAGCCTGAGTGCCAGATCTGCCCGCCGATCCATACTGGCCAAAAGGGCCTGGTTTTGCGCGCTCCGTTCCACATCCACGCGGGTTCGAAGCAACTCTCCGCCACGCCTGGCCCGATCTGCAAGTGTGGCAATACGTTTTTCCGTCGACTTCACTGTCCGCATTGCGGGCTCATAGCGGCGCAGCATGAATTCTGTGAATGTCTGAAACCCCTCGTGCCGCTGCTCTCGCAGCAGACTGATGCGTTGATTGACCAAAGCCTCATAGGCACCTGTCGCCCCAAAACGAAAGGCCGAACGGGCCGCCATTGCCTCCAGCTCAGCTGAGACCGTCAGAAGCTGCGTCAGTGTCTGTTCTGCGGGCACGGTATCAGATGTCATCTCAGCCATCATTTCGCTCAGATGACTGTCCAGCGCCCCAATATCCGGATTGAGCCCACGGGCCCGGGAAAACCCCAGCATTGACATCGCCCGGTAGGTCTCCACCTCGCACAGGCGTTGCACCAGGCGGCCAATACGCTGCGATCCCGTCGCAGCATTAGCAAAGAGCGCAAACCGCATGTGTCCGGCCGGGTCGATACGGAAATCCCCCGCCACCACAGCGCTGTCATCCAAAACCTCAGCAACCGCCAGACTTTCAGGAACAAACCAATCCCTAAGCGCCGCCTTGATTCGTTTGTTCTCGGGGCGCGGCAAAATGCGGATCATCAAGGACGTCACCCGTTGGCCCGGCGCCTGCTCCAACCAGTCCGATGGAAAAACATCAAAATCCGCCGGATCAAAGGCCCGCTTGCTGATACCTTCACCAGAAAGCGTATAGCTGACGAATTCGGTGTGCTGCTCCCATTTCAACATATAGCGGCCCAGCTGCGCTGAATGATGCGTCGCTCCCGGTTGCGGGTGCGCCGCTCCGTGCCGATCGAGCAGCGCCTTGAGGTGTTGCAGATCCAGTGCGCGATCCCGGTGTACCGCCTCATTGGGCTGCTTAACCGCCAGATAGATAACCGTGCTAGGACTTTGCATCGTCGGGAAAGGCCGAGCATGCAACTCATTGGCCAGGTCATAGCGGAGGGGATGGTCCAGGATTGGGGGCATGGCAGGAAATCTCCAAAAACGTGACAGGAGCATAGCGAACGCGACAAGACCTGTAAAGAATTCTTCTTTTTCAATACTTTAGCTGAATGCAATGGTATACAGAAGCACAGTGTAGCGGCGCAATCAAAGGGGCTCTGCACCCGGCCTACGGCCTCCCCCGGAGGTATTTGAGGCGAAATGAAGATACAAAAAGGCGCGCCGGATTTCTCTGGCGCGCCTTTGATGACAGATAGAGGAGTGGGTTACTGGATCATGGTCAAAAGTTGATCCAGCGACGCCTTGGCATCGCCATAGAACATGCGTGTGTTCTCTTTAAAGAACAGCGGGTTCTCGATGCCGGAATAGCCTGTACCCTGTCCACGTTTGGAGACAAAGACCTGCTTGGCTTTCCAGCATTCCAGAACCGGCATACCGGCGATGGGGCTGTTGGGGTCTTCCTGGGCCGCTGGGTTGACGATGTCGTTGGAGCCAATGACGATGGCCACATCGGTTTCCGGGAAATCCTCGTTGATCTCATCCATCTCCATGACGATATCATAAGGCACTTTGGCTTCGGCCAGCAGCACGTTCATATGCCCTGGCAGGCGGCCAGCCACTGGGTGGATAGCAAAACGCACTTCCTTGCCCTTGGCGCGCAGACGGCGGGTCAGTTCCGCCACATTCTGCTGCGCCTGGGCCACCGCCATACCATAGCCTGGGATGATGATGACAGAGTCGGCCTCGTCCAGCGCAGTTGCAACGCCATCGGCGTCGATGGCCACCTGTTCGCCTTCGACCTCCATCTGTGGACCTGCTGTGCCGCCAAAGCCACCCAGAATCACGCTGACGAAGGAGCGGTTCATCGCCTTACACATGATATAGCTGAGGATAGCACCGGAGGAGCCCACGAGTGCGCCAACAACGATCAACAGGTCATTGCCCAGCGAGAAACCAATCGCCGCGGCAGCCCAACCGGAATAGCTGTTCAGCATCGAAACAACCACAGGCATGTCGGCACCGCCGATGCCCATGATCAAGTGATATCCGATGAACAATGCAGCCAGTGTCATGATAAACAGCGGGAAGAAACCGCCGGTGTTGAAGTACCAGATCAGCGCGATCAGCGACAGACCAGCGGCACCGGCGTTGAGCATATGACCACCGGGCAGTTTCACCGCCGAGGAGGTCAGTTTGCCTGCCAATTTGCCATAGGCCACAACCGACCCGGTAAAGGTCACCGCGCCAATGAAGATGCCGAGGAAGAGCTCAACCCGCAAGATCGCTACTTCGACGCCGTCCTTCTTGGCCAGCAGCTTGGCAAAGCCGTCCAGCGCCTGTTTCTGTTCGGCGTCCATCGCCATGACGCGGCCCAGTTCGATATGGGCGATGAGGCCGACAAAGACCGCCGCCAGGCCAACCAGAGAGTGCATTGCCGCGACCAGCTCTGGCATCTGGGTCATCTGCACCCGTGTGGCCAGGTGATAGCCGATGACGCCGCCACCGGCGATCAGCACGATCGACAAGAGCCAGAGCCCGGAGCCTGGGCCAACAAGGGTGGCAAAAACCGCCAGCGCCATGCCGACGATGCCATACCAAACCGCGCGCTTGGCGCTTTCTTGGCCGGACAAGCCGCCCAGCGACAGGATGAAGAGAACAGCGGCAACAACATAGGCCGCAGTGGTGAATCCATATTCCATCTCAGTGTCCCCCTTAGGATTTCTGGAACATGGCAAGCATGCGCCGGGTGACGAGGAAGCCACCAAAGATGTTGATACCGGCCATAAAGACCGACAGGGCTGCCAGCAGGATCACCAGGAAGCTGCCCGACCCGATCTGCATCAAGGCCCCCAGAATGATGATCGAAGAGATCGCATTGGTCACCGCCATCAGCGGTGTGTGCAGGCTGTGCGCCACCCCCCAGATCACCTGGAAACCAATGAAGACCGAGAGCACAAAGACAATGAAGTGCTGCATAAAGCTGGCCGGAGCCACCAGACCAACGGCAAGCAACAAGGCACCGCCCACGGCCAGCAGGGTGACCTGATTTTTGGTCTGCGCCTTAAACGCAGCCACTTCTTCAGCGCGTTTTTCTTCGGGTGTCAGTTCCGGCGCCACCTCTTTGGGCTTGGCCGCGATCGCTTGCACCTTTGGTGGTGGCGGTGGGAAGGTGATTTCTCCGCCATGGGTGACGGTCGAGCCACGAATAACGTCATCTTCCATGTTGTGATTGATCTGGCCGTCCTTTTCAGGGGTCAGATCAGTCATCATGTGGCGGATGTTGGTCGCGTAGAGTGTCGACGACTGTGCGGCCATGCGGGATGGGAAATCGGTATAGCCGATAATGGTCACGCCATTCTCAGTAACGATCTTCTCGTCCATCACCGTGAGCTTGCAGTTGCCGCCCTTTTCCGCTGCCAGGTCAACAATGACCGAGCCTGGCTTCATCGCGGCGACCATGTCTTCGGTCCACAGCTCTGGCGCTTCGCGGTTGGGGATCAGCGCCGTGGTGATAACGATATCCACCTCTGGTGCCAGTTCACGGAACTTCGCCAGTTGGGCTTCACGGAACTCAGGGCTGGAGACAGAGGCGTAGCCACCGGAGGACGCGCCATCGGCCTGCTCTTCTTCAAAGTCGAGATAGACAAACTCGGCGCCCATGGACTCAACCTGTTCCGCCACTTCTGGGCGCACGTCAAATGCCAGGGTAATCGCGCCAAGGCTGGTCGAGGTGCCAATGGCCGCCAGACCCGCAACACCAGCGCCAACCACCAGGACCTTTGCTGGGGGCACCTTGCCTGCCGCTGTGATCTGACCAGTAAAGAAGCGGCCAAAGTTGTTACCCGCCTCGATAACAGCGCGATAGCCGGCGATATTGGCCATCGACGACAGCGCGTCCATTTTCTGAGCACGCGAAATGCGTGGCACCATTTCCATGGCGATAACGCTCGCACCTTTGGATTTGGCCAGCTCTAACCCCTCTTCATTCCCGCCGGGATTAAAGAAAGAGATCAGAGTCTTTTTGGAATTCAGCCGCTTCAGCTCAGCCTCATTGGGCTGCCGCACCTTGGCAATGATATCCGATGCCTTCCACAGGGCAGCAGCGGTTTTGATGACTTCAACGCCGGCCTCCTCGTAGGTGGCATCGCTGAAGCCAGCCGATAGGCCTGCACCGCTCTCAATAGCGCAGTCGTAGCCCAGTTTCTGCAGCTGACGCGCAGAATCTGGCGTCATCGCGACACGCGCCTCGCCGTTGATCACCTCTTTGGGTGTTCCAATTTTCACCTTGTCGGTCCCCCTCGTCCTGTCCGCCCCAGCATCGCCCGGGTACGGATTGCAAACATTATGACTATCCTGCGCAACATTTTTGCGCAACGGTTTCGCTGCGTCGCCGCATATCACTGCCGCGCTGCCGCATTTCTGCACCACTCAACAAAAGTGGCGTGGATTCTGCAACCGGGCTCAAAAGTGACGCTACAACAGACAAGCCTGCCTTTGCCAACTGTTAGACCCTTATTTCCCGCCAAAGGGCCCTTAGGCCCAGCGCCTGACTTTCTGCTCATAGCGCGCCCAATCGGATCGAAAGGCCCGCCGCATGCGGTTTTCTTCGCCGATGATAAAGCGCTTTTCCAGAACCCAGGTGAGCACCGGAACCAGGGGCAGTGCCAGCACCGCATCAAAATAGAGGATCAACCCCGCTAGGACCAAGATATCCCCTAGGTAGATCGGGTTCCGACTGCGGGTAAAGATGCCAGATTGCACCAGCCTGCTGGGCGTTTCATGCGGCATGAGTGTGGTTTTTTGGCGCCGCATTTCAGTTACGGCAAGCACCATCAGCACGACGCCCCCTCCCACAAGCAAGCCACCGAGCAGATCTGCCCATATGGGGCCAAAGTCTAATCCCATGGGCAGGTAGCGCGCCTGACCCCAGGCCAGGGCGACAAAGCTCGCCAGCCAGACCGGCGGAAGGTCGATCCATTTCATTGCAGTCTCTTTCTTAAAAGCCCTACAGCCAGGCTGCAGGGCGATTTAGCGGCACTGTCCTCAGATCCTGATGCAAGGTCCAGTGTTTCAACAAAGTCCCTCCCGATAAAAGGACAGCGTGCTTGATTTTAAAGCCATATCACAACTTCGTTCCCCGGCCTCTCTCCAGCTTGGCCTTTGGCTGCAAAACTGACTGCCGAGAGCGGGTCAAATTGACCTACTCCCACTCCATCTCTTCAAACACCCGGCCTGCGTTCTTGGTCGCCAGCTCCTCAAAGGTATCCAGGCCACGCCACTGCTCTTGATCGACATAGTAGGCACCTGCCAAATCGCCGCCGTCTTCGATGTGAGCGCCGATTTTGCCCCGCAGATCGGTCAGGTAGTCCAGCGTGTAGCGGCGCACCTGATCCAGGTTGGTTGGATGGCCATGGCCTGGGATGACATAGGTGGGTGCCATTGGCTCCAACTTCTCGACCCAGGTCTCAATCCAGCAACTGGTGCAGGTATGCGGAAAGATCGGCAACATGCGCTCATGAAAGGCAATATCGCCAGCGATCATGATCTCCCATTGCGGAATCCAGACCTGGACATCGCCTGGATCATGGGCTGGGCCCAGATGCAGCACCTGGATCTCCACCCCGCCAAGCTTCAAATCATAGCGGTCATCAAAGCTGACGTTGGCATGTTCCATACGACTGTCGCCGGCGCGATCCTTGTTATAGGCCTGCATGCGCTGCAGGATGAAGTCGCCGTTTTTCTGTGTTTCAGCAATGGCATCAGCATGGCCAAGAATATCAACGCCCTGATCGCGCCAATAGCCATTCCCCAGCACCGCATGCCCCTGACCGTTCTCATTGATGACCAGGACCACAGGTTGATCCGTCACCGCCTTGATCTCGGCATGTAAGGCGGCTGCCAGCGCATCCGAAGCACCCGAGTTGATCACCACCACCCCTTCCCCTGTCACAACAAAGGAGAGATTGTTGTTGTGGCCGGCATTTTCATAGGTCGGTGGTGCGGTGGCGCCAATTGCGGAGAATACATGCGGGATCACTTCGACCGGCTTGGCGTAGAGCTCAGACTGCGGATACTGATCAGCAATGTCTTCGCTGCTGTATCCCGCCACCGGCAGTCCAACAACCAAACCTGATAGCCAGAACGCCCTTAGTGCAGTTACCTTCATGTCATCCTCCCAATTGATCCGCTAAAATCATTCACACTTGCGAATATGATTGTAAATAGATTTTCCGCAGCACCTCTGTCTCTGTGACGGAACGGCGCGCTTGCACAGCTTTGGCACGTAGATACCCTGCCGAAAACAGGAGGAGACACAAATGGATTTGAACGGGAAACATGCATTGGTCACAGGCGGCGGCACCGGCATCGGGCTTGCTATTGCGCGCGCTCTGGCGGAACAGGGCGCGCAGGTGACCATCACCGGCCGCCGCCAGGACGTGCTGGAAGAGGTGGCGACGCCAGGGCTACACCCCATGGCGATGGATGTGCGCAACGAGGAAGACATCATTGCCAAGGTCGCCGCAGCCGTCGAGGCCCGTGGCCCGATCCAGATCTGCGTTGCCAATGCTGGCGTTGCGGAGGGTAAATCCCTCCACAAAACCACCATGGAATTCTGGCGTAATATGATGGCAACCAATCTTGACGGCGCCTTTTTGACCATTCGTGAATGTCTGAAATCCATGCACCAGGCGGACTGGGGCCGGATCATCACTGTGGCCTCGATCGCGGGTCTGCGGGGCTTGAAGGGTGGTGCATGCTATAGCGCCAGCAAACATGGCATGATTGGTCTCACCCGCGCCTTGAGCGAGGATTACATGGGCAGCCAGATCACCGCCAATGCGATCTGCCCAGGCTATGTGGATACCCCGATTGTAGATCGCAATATCACTTCGATCTCGGCCCGTGCCGGCATCAGCGAGGATGAGGCGCTCAAGGTCATGGTCAATGCCAACCGCCACCAGCGACTGATCGAACCCGAAGAGGTGGCCGCAGCCGCCATGTGGCTCTGTGGGCCCGGATCACAGTCGATCAACGGCCAGACCATCGAAATTGCCGGCGGCCAGACCTAATGATGCTGGTAAGATGAACAGGGCGGAGTTCAACCAGTTCTGCGCCACATTCCCTGCAGCGGAACATGTGGTGCAATGGGGCAATTCCGATGTCTGGAAAGCAGGCGGCAAACTCTTTGCCGTCTGCGGCTGGGCCGATGGCAAAGATGCCTTCACCTTCAAGGCGGGGGAGATCGGTTTTGAGGTCTTGCAGGAACGCCCCGGTGTACGCCCCGCCCCCTACCTTGCATCACGCGGGATGAAATGGCTGCAACAGTTTGCTGACGATGGCCTCTCTGATACCGAGCTGCGCGACTGTATTTCTCATTCCTACAGAATGGTCACCGCAGGCTTGTCAAAGAAGAAAAGAAGCGCGCTCGGCATACCGGATCCTGACGCAAAGACCTGAGTATTCAAGGGTGATCCACTGGCCACAGTGAGAGACACTGGACAGATCGGATTGGATCGGATACGAAATGCAAAAAGCTTTAAGCTTGAAGTAAATTGTGATCCAGCGAGGCTCCCATGACTGATTTTGCCGCCACAAAAGCGATGTTCGACCTGCCCGAGGGGATGATCTATCTCGATGGGAATTCTCTGGGGCCCCTGCCCAAGGCCACAAAGGATCGCGTGTCCTCTATGATCGAAGATGAATGGGGCAAGATGCTGATCACGGGCTGGAACAAGGCCGGTTGGATGCAACAGCCTGGCGCTATCGGTGATCGCATCGGTCGGCTAATCGGCGCAGAACCGGGCCATGTAATGATGGGCGACACCCTTTCGATCAAGGTCTATCAGGCGGTCGCCTCAGCGCTGGAATTGAACCCTGAGCGCCGGGTGGTACTGTCGGACAACGGCAATTTCCCATCCGATCTCTATATCGTGCAGGGGCTGCTGAAATCCCTGGACCCGGACTATGAACTGCGGGTGGTGAACCCAGAGGACGTGGCCGACAATATCACGGATGATATTGCCGTTTTGATGCTGACAGAGGTGGATTACCGGACTGGCCGCAAACATGATATGAAGGCGCTGACCGATTTGGCCCATGCGCGGGGCGTTGTGACCGTTTGGGATTTGGCTCATTCCGCAGGAGCCCTGCCGGTGGACCTGGCGGGATGCAACGCCGATTTTGCCGTAGGCTGCACATATAAATACCTCAACTCCGGTCCTGGTGGCCCGGCCTTCATCTATGTGGCACCACGCCATGTGGACGTGGCGCGTCCCGCCCTTTCCGGCTGGTTGGGACATGAGGCGCCTTTTGCCTTTGATCTGGAGTATCGCCCCGGCACTGGCATCGAACGCATGCGCGTTGGTACCCCACCGATGATACAGCTGGCCGCGCTTGGTGCCTCGATGGATATCTGGGATCAGGTAGATATGCAGGCGCTGCGGGCGCGCTCCATTGCGCTATGCGACCGCTTCATTGCCGGAGTCGAAGCCAGCTGCCCTGACCTGACCCTGGCCTCGCCCCGTGATGGCGACACCCGTGG
This sequence comes from Roseobacter sp. MED193, assembly GCF_000152965.1. Lineage (GTDB taxonomy): Bacteria > Pseudomonadota > Alphaproteobacteria > Rhodobacterales > Rhodobacteraceae > Pseudophaeobacter. The sequence continues at coordinate 931,360 of NZ_CH902583.1, forward strand.
CAGTCAGATCTCCTTTGCCTTTGAAGAGGGCTATGCCGCAATGCAGGCCGTGATTGAACGCGGCGTCATTGGAGATTTCCGCGCTCCCAATATCATGCGCTTCGGCTTTACGCCGCTTTATATCGACGAGGAAGATGTCGACCACGCGGTGGCGATCATTGCCGATGTGATGAACAATCGGCTGTGGGACAAACCCGAATATAAAATCCGCGCGGCCGTTACCTGATGGCGATGCCTGGCACAAAGGCTCTGCCCCTGTGTCGGCCCTTTGGCTGGGTGGCGCTCTGGCGCCGCCTCGCCCAATGCGGAACGTTGAACAAAAGGATCTCCACCTTTCCCTGAACAGTATAACTACAAGGAAAAGGAGGGATCCCATGAGTGATTCCAAGACCACAGCCCCAGGCTGCCCCTTCAACCCCGCCGAGGATGGCGCCCAGATGGATTTTGACGGGCGCATGTCCTATGGCGACTACCTGTCGCTGGACATGCTGCTGAATGCCCAGAAAACCTGGAGCGACACCCATGACGAGATGCTCTTCATCATCCAGCACCAGACCTCGGAACTGTGGATGCGGCTGGCCATCCACGAGCTGCAGGCCGCCCGCGACCGTCTGATCAAAGGCGAGGCGAGGCAGGCGTTTAAGATGTTGGCGCGGGTGGCGCGAATCTTTGAGCAGTTGAACTCTGCCTGGGACGTGCTGCGGACCATGACACCCTCAGATTATACAGCCTTTCGCGATGCCCTGGGGCAAAGCTCTGGCTTTCAGTCGCATCAATATCGGCTGATCGAATTCATGCTGGGAAACCGCAACAAGGCGATGCTGAAGCCCCATGCCCACCGTGCCGATTTGCTCGCCCTGCTGGAGGCAGAACTGGCGCAGCCCTCGCTATATGATGTGGCGCTCAGCGCTTTGCACCAGAGCTTTCCCCTGCCGGAGGCGGTGATCCAACGTGACCTATCTGAGGCATACCAGGCCAGTGAGTCAGTTGAGGCCGCCTGGTCGGAGGTCTACCGGGCGCCTGAAAAACACTGGGAGCTTTATGAGCTGGCAGAAAAACTGGTGGATTTTGAGGATTACTTCCGCCGCTGGCGCTTTAATCACGTCACCACTGTGGAGCGCGTGATCGGTTTCAAACGCGGAACCGGCGGCACCGGTGGGGTGAATTACCTCAAACGCATGCTGGAGGTGGAGTTGTTTCCCGAACTTTGGCACCTGCGTACCACACTGTGATCTTTGGGAACAAGTGAAGGGGGAGGCTCCCGCCCGTCTCGCGACATCAAAGATATCGGCTCCCGTTGGGCCGAGCGCCGCGCTCACGCGCGGCGCGGTCGCGCTCTACAGCCAAGCTTAGGCGGAACAGAACCCTTGGCTCGCCACCGAGGTCATCCTGCCGGGGTCAGCCCCTGTGCACAGAGTGCGGCATAGGTTGCAACGCCAAGGCGATAATCATCGTAGCTTTGGGCGGTGTGTTTGACCCCTTTTAGACAGGCACAAAACAAACGCCCCATGGCATCGGCATCGGCGGTCAGGACAACCGCGCCCTGCGCTTCCTGCTCCCGCAACCACTCTGCGTAGAGCCCCTGTAGCTGGGATTCGCCTCGATCTATCATATCGCCAGCAACATTCATGGTGGCCTCAAACAGCTCCATTCCGTGGGCAGAAGACATCATCGCCTCCATGGTCTCGCCGCCATGGGCCGCAAAGGCCTGCGCAAGGCGCTGCGACAGGGGGCCTTCCTGCGCCAGAGCTGCTGTGACATGCCTCCTAGCCTCATCGTAGTAGCTCTCGACGAGCGCGCGGAATATCGCCTCTTTATTTTTGAAATGCAGATAAAGCGCAGGGCGCGACATGCCGGCTGCGCGCGCGATGTCATCCATTGAGGTCTTGCGAAATCCATAGGCAGAAAAACCCGCCCAAGCGGCGGCAAGAATGGTCTGTGTCTTGGTGTCAGGTGCAGAAAACGTCATGGTTTCGCTTCTGACAGTTTTGCCGCATTTTGTCAATTGACATCCTGACATTTGAAGTGCATTTTGTCAGAACCTTCCGGACCCAGCAAAGAGGCCAGTCCAATGTCAAAAACGCTCCGTATCAATGGTGAAACCCATGAGGTGGATTTGCCCGATGATGTGCCCCTGCTCTGGGTGCTGCGTGACGAGATCGGCCTGACAGGCACCAAATTTGGCTGCGGCGTGGCCGCCTGTGGCGCCTGCACCGTGCAAATTGATGGCGAGGCCATGCGGTCCTGCCAGCTGAGCCTGGGCGATATCGAGGGTGAGGTGACCACCATCGAAGGTCTGGGCACGCCCGACAACATGGCCAAGATCCAACAGGCATGGGTTGACCACCAGGTAGCACAGTGCGGCTATTGCCAGTCCGGCCAGATCATGCAGGCGGCCAGCCTCTTGGCGGACAACCCCACCCCCAGCGACGCCGATATTGACGAGGCGATGCAGGGAAACCTGTGCCGCTGTGGCACCTACCCGCGCATCCGCGCCGCCATCCACACCGCCGCTAAAATGATGCAGGAGGCCTGATCTCATGGCCAGCTTGAAAAAAATTGCCCGCCGCAGCTTCCTCGTCGGTTCTGCCGCTATTTTGGGCGGGGTCGCCTTTGGCACCTATAAGTATCACCAGCCCGCCCCCAACCCCCTGGAGCCGGGTGAGGGCAAGGCGGTGCTAAACCCCTTTGTCTTTGTGGACCAATCCGGTGTCACCCTGATCGCCCCAAGGGCCGAAATGGGTCAGGGGGTGCACAGCTCCTGGGCGGCGCTGATCGCCGAGGAGCTGGATGTGGATCCAGCCCAGGTCACCGTGATCCATGGTCCCGCCGCCAAGGCCTATTACAACAGCGCGATGATGGCCGAGGCCCTGCCTGGTCGCGGCTACAACGCCAGCGACTTCCAGCACTCCCTTGGCCAGGTCGTCGGGAATTTCTCCAAGTTCCTCGACCTGCAGGTGACAGGCGGATCCTCTTCTATGAAAGATGGGTTTACCCGGATGCGCCTGGCCGGCGCCAGCGCCCGCGAAACCCTAAAAGAGGCCGCAGCGCAACGGCTTGGCGTCTCCCGCGCCCTGCTGGAAACCAGGGATGGCCAAGTCCTGGCCCCCGGCGGTGTCACACTCTCCTACGCAGACTTGGCCACCGAGGCCGCCGCGGTTGACCCGCAAGAGGCCGAGTTGCGCCCAGCGGCACAATGGAAATACATCGGCAAGCCGGTTCCGCGTATCGATATGCTGGCAAAGGTCACTGGCACCGCCGGCTTTGGCGTGGATACCCGGATTGACGGCATGAAGTTTGCCGCCATCAAACAGAACCCGCATTTTGGCGCAGGCATGCGCAGCTTTGACGCCTCCGCAGCCAAAGACATGGCCGGTGTTGATCAGGTTTTGGATCTGGGTGATGCGGTTGCCGTTGTGGGCTCCAACACCTGGCTGGCACAGCAAGCAGTGGATGCCATCGAGGTGGATTGGGAACCTGCTGCCTACCCCGAAACCACCAAAGCCATCTTTGCCGAGATTGAAGCGGCTTTTGGCGATGCCCCCAATTCGACCATGCGCGATGACGGCGATGTGGACAACCTGCCCGAAGGGGCGGAGTTGATCGAAGCCGAATACCGCCTCCCCTATCTGGCACATGCCACCATGGAGCCGATGAATGCAACCGCGCTCTACTCTGGCGACAGGCTGGAGATCTGGGCGCCAAATCAAGGGCCTACCATTGTCCAAAAATCCGCCGCCGCGCTCACTGGCCTGGATCCAGAGGCGGTGCACGTCAATACAACCTATCTAGGCGGGGGCTTTGGCCGCCGTATCGAGGTCGACTATTGCAACCGGGCCGTTCAGATCGCCCAGAAGCTGAAAGGCACTCCGGTGCAGCTCACCTGGTCGCGCGAAGAAGATATGCAGCACGACTATTACCGTCCTGGTGCCATCGGCCGCTACCGCGCTGCCGTCCAGGATGGCAAGGCCGTTATGGTGCACGGCAAGATCGCCGCCCAGTCCACCACCCAGGAAGGTGCCGGGCGGATGCTGGGTCTTCCCATGTCCGGCCCCGACAAAGGCCATGTGGACGCGGCCTTTAACCAGCCCCTGGCGATCCCGAATTTCCGTGTCGAGGGCTATATCGCCAAACCGATGATCCCGGTTGGGTTCTGGCGCTCGGTGGCAGCCTCCTTCAATGGTTTCTTCTCGGACAGTATCATCGACGAGATGGCCCATAAGGCTGACCGCGACCCGTTGGAGTTCCGTCTGGAACTGGCCCGCGCCGAATGGGAGCCCGCAGCCAAAGTACTGGAAACTGTCCGCGACATGTCTGGCTGGAGCGGCAAAACGCCCGAAGGCATCGGGCGCGGCGTCGCATTGGTCTACAGCTTTGGCACCCCAACGGCGCAAATCATTGAGGTGGCCGATCGCGATGGCGAGATCGCCATTACCAAAGCCTGGATCGCTGCCGATCTTGGCCTGGCGGTGGACCCGCACAACGTTGAAGCGCAGCTGTTCAGTGGCCTCGCCTACGGGCTATCAGCGGCCTGTTTTGGCGAAATCACCTTTGATGGAGGCGCAGTGGAGCAGGAAAACTTCCCCGACTACGACGCCATGCGCATGCCCAGCATGCCCGCCGTCGAGGTCGCTGTATTGCAGGAGCAAAAACACATGGGCGGCGCAGGAGAGCCGGGCACTCCGCCTGCAGCTCCGGCATTGGCCAACGCGCTGTTTGACCTCACCGGGAAACGTGCACGCGAGTTGCCTTTGAGTAGGCACTTCAGCTTTTTGTAAGACACGCCTAAACAAGACCATGTAACAAAAAGCCCCCCACCGAAGGCAAATCGGCGGGGGGCTAATTATTTGACTTCCGTTAAGATAAAACCGGCGGTTAGTCCGCGCCCTGCAGGCGGCAATGGACATCATGCCAACCACGCCGCTCTCCGCGGGCTATCGCCTCTGCGGCCTCGGCATCAAAGGTTTCAAGGAAGGCCGTCATTGCTTCCAGATCCAGCCATTCACCTTCTAGATCTCGACCAAAGCAACCGCTCATCGAGCTGTTGAACTCGATATCGGCAAAGTCTCCCTCGCGGGCGGGGTTTGGCTGGGCAGTCAAAAAGGGCTTACCCTGGCGCACCAATTGAAACGCATCATAGCCAATCTCGCTCATCATGGAGATGAGGTCATTGCGATCCAGATTCACTTCAAACGACAGGTATTGCGGCAAAGGCAGGTCTTTGGTCAAAGTAGAGAGTGCTGCCTTTTCAAAGCCCTCAATATCGATCTTCAAATAGCGAGAAGCGCCGTGACGCTGCACCAATGTCGACAAGGGCATGGTTGGCACCCGAATGACTTCGAAGTCATTCTCCTGCGTGGCCTTGCCCTGCTTGACAAAAGAGCTCCACTCGCGTGGCTGTTGACGTAAAATTCAAGAGAGCTGACCTTATCTGAAACGCCAACACCTTCGATCACTACGTTGCCAGCAGCAATGTCTTCTGCAAAGCGGTCATAGAGTTTCTGAGCAAGCGCAGGGTCGGCCTCAATCGCAACAACACGAAAGCCTTTTTTCAAATAGAATGCTGTATCGTCACCATTGTTGGCACCGATGTCGAAAATTAGGTCGCGCATTCATTCATCTCCAAAATATCGTCTTTTGCAATGTATGGCACAGCGCTCAAAGGAAACCAAACACCCAAGTTGCAACCACCCGAAAAGATCTCGGCGCAGACATAGCACACCGCGCAGGCCAGGATTTTGCAGTTAAAATCCAGCACTAAGATCATGTGTTTGGATCATAGAGTGGACACGGTGCCACCTCAGTGGCCACAATCGAGATCGCGATCAGCCGCTTGGCCGATTCTCAGCCTGCCGTCAGCCTGCTTGCTGCAAGCCACCAAGGTTATTCGCCCCATTGGCCCAGGCGTGAACGGCCGCGCCAAAGGCCTGAAACAGCGGCCGGGAAACCGGATCATTGTTGGCGTCCCATTCCGGGTGCCATTGCACCGAAAGGGTAAAGCCGGGAGCATCGCGCACGTAGATCGCTTCAGGCGTGCCATCGGGGGCATGACCGTCGATCACAATCCGCGCGCCTGGTGCCTTAATTCCCTGGCCATGCAAGCTGTTGGTCATAACTTCTTCGGCGCCAAAGACCCCGTTGAACACACCCCCCGGCGTCATTTTAACCGGATGACGCAGAGCAAACTTTTCTTCGAGGCTGCCGTCAGGGGGCATCCGGTGGTTCATTCGTCCCGGCAGGTCGCGGATCTCAGGATAGAGCGTGCCGCCCATGGCCACATTAACCTCCTGAAAGCCCCGGCAGATCCCCAAGAAAGGCTGGCCACGTTCGACACAGGCCCGAACCAAGGGCAGGACAATGGCGTCGCGGGCGCGATCAAAGGCGCCATGCGCCTCCGTTTCGGCCTCGCCATATTCATTAGGGTGCACATTGGGACGCCCGCCAGTAAGCAAAAATCCGTCAAAGCTCTCCAACAGTTCCTCAACCGACAAAAACCGCGGATCTGAAGGGATAAGCAGCGGCATACAACCGGCAACCTCGGCTACGGCCTCAGAATTCATGGTGCCGCCAGCATGTGCGGGATATTGATCGTTGAGCAGATAGGAATTGCCGATAATGCCGACTTTGGGACGCGCCATGGTGACTCCGAGTGTGTTAGAACATGTGAAGGCTAAGGCCTCGCCCTGCGTCCCGCAAGCTCCGAGGCCCCGGGAACGCGCGCAGTCGGTTGTTCAATTCTGCACGCCGTCACGTCACCGGCAAGATTCGCGACAAAACCGGGCAAATCGGAAACAAGGATTGCGCCCAAACGCAAAAGGGACGCCGCACACTGCAACGTCCCTCTAAAAAGCGCGACTTTGTCTGCGACTTAAATTTCGCCGATCAGCCCTGCCGCCTCGATCCCCGCCATCGCGGCAATCGCATCGTTGTCAGAGGTATCCCCGGTCACGCCAACAGCGCCAATGACTGCGCCGCTTTCATCCCGCAACAACACGCCACCGGGCACTGGGATCACTTGACCGCCGTAGACCCCGTTCACCGCCGCCATGAAATAGGCCTGAGCCTCGGCCCGCGCCATCTGCGCGGTGCCTGCCATGCCCAACATCACAGCGCCGTAGGCCTTGCCATGGGCAATGGCAAAGCGACCTGGAGCGGCACCGTCTTCACGGGCAAAGGCCTGCACATGGCCTCCGCCATCCAGCACTACAGCGGAAAGCGGCTTCAGGCCCATTTCACGGCCCTTGGCCAGGGCCGTATCGATAATGGTCTGGGCGGATTTCAATGTGATCGTCATGGGTTTGTCCTCGTGATCAGGATCTGGTTGTGAAAAAGGGGCAGGAAGATCCCTGCCCCAATTGATCGATGGCGTCTCAGTTTGCCGCCTTGAGTTCAAGACGGCGAGCATGCAGCACAGGCTCTGTATAGCCCGAGGGCTGGATGCGGCCCTTGAAGACCAGATCGCAGGCCGCCTGGAAAGCAATGCCTTCAAACCCCGGTGCCATAGGCCTGTAGCTGGCATCCCCGGCGTTTTGCTGATCCACCACGGCTGCCATCTTTTGCATCGCAGCCATCACCTGAGCCTCCTCCACCACACCGTGGTGCAGCCAGTTGGCCAGGGCCTGGCTGGAGATGCGGCAGGTTGCGCGGTCTTCCATCAGGCCGATATCGTTGAGATCGGGCACCTTTGAACAGCCGACGCCCTGGTCCACCCAGCGCACCACATAGCCCAGAATACCCTGGGCATTGTTCTCAATCTCTCGGGTGATCTGCGCCTCCGACAGATTTTGCCCCTGCATCACCGGAACAGTGAGCAGATCCTCCAAGCTGCCACGGGGGCCACCCGCGCGCAGGGTGTCCTGATGGGCCAGGACATCAAACTGGTGGTAATGGGTGGCGTGCAGTGTCGCGGCGGTGGGTGATGGCACCCAGGCACAGGTGGCACCCGATTGGGGGTGGCCAATCTTTGCCGCCAGCATCTCGCCCATCAGATCCGGCATCGCCCACATGCCCTTTCCGATCTGAGCGCGCCCTTTGAGACCACAGGCCAGACCGATATCCACATTGCGGTCCTCGTAGGAGGCAATCCAGGGCGTGCTTTTCATCTCGCCCTTGGGCAGCATAGGGCCTGCCTCCATTGAGGTATGGATCTCGTCTCCGGTGCGATCCAGGAAGCCAGTGTTGATAAAGGCAACGCGAGATTTGGCGGCGCGGATACATTCCTTGAGGTTCACGCTGGTGCGGCGTTCCTCGTCCATGATGCCGATCTTGACGGTATTGGCCGGCAGGCCCAGCGCGGCCTCCACATGGCTAAAGATGCGACAGGCAAAATCGACTTCTTCAGGCCCGTGCATCTTAGGCTTGACCACATAGACCGACCCTTTGAGCGAATTGCCGCCCGTGGACTGCAAATCATGCATGGCGATCATCACCGTGATCATGGCATCCAGGAAACCCTCGCCCGCCTCACGTCCGGCACTGTCCAGAACTGCCGGGTTCGTCATCAGGTGGCCGACATTGCGCACCAACAACAAGGAACGTCCTTTGAGGCTGTCAGCCTCGCCGGCGGCTGTCGTGTAGTCCAGATCACTGTTCAGCACACGAGTGAAGGTCTTGCCACCTTTGGTGACCTCCTCTGCCAGATCGCGCTTCATCAGGCCCAACCAGTTTGAATAAGCAACGACCTTATCTTCAGCATCGACACAGGCCACGGAATCTTCGCAGTCCATGATCGTTGAAAGCGCGGACTCTAGCGTGATGTCATTAATGCCGGCCGCGTCTGAGGCACCAATGTCGCCTGCGGCGTCCACCTCGATCACTGCGTGCAGACCGTTGTTTTTCAGCACAACCCGCGTGGGGGCATCAGCGGCGCCAACATGACCTGCAAATTGCGCCAAATCTTTCAGCCCAGGTACCAGCGCCCCATCAACAACAGAAAGTCCGGTGATCTCGCTCCAGGACCCCTGTTGCAGAGGGAAGGTTTCATCCAGAAAACGGCGCCCCCAGGCGATAACCCGGTCGCCACGCGCCGCGTCGTAACCGCTTCCGCTTGGCAGATCGCCCATGGCATCAGTGCCGTAAAGTGCATCATACAGAGAGCCCCAGCGGGCATTAGCCGCGTTCAACGCAAAACGCGCATTGGTGATTGGCACCACCAGTTGCGGGCCAGGCGTAAAGGCAATCTCGGCATCTACGTTGGTTGTCTCAATCTCGAAGTCATCGCCTTCAGGCAAAAGATATCCAATCTCACGCAGGAAGGCGGTATAGGCGGCCCCATCCTGTGGTGCCCCCCGGTTCTGCACATGCCAGGCATCAATCTGCCCCTGCAGATCGGCACGTTTTGCCAGCAGCGCGCGGTTCTCATCTCCCATACCGTTCACCAACCCGGACAGGCCCGCCCAGAACGTCGCCGCCGACACCCCAGTGCCGGGCAACGCCTTGCTTTCAATGAATTCCGCCAGCTCGGATGCAACTTGCATCCCTTCGATTGTGCGCATCTGGCTCATTGATTTTCTCCTTACCCGGTTGTCGATCCGGTTTCCGGATACAGGAAAAGTTTCCTATCGGCAACAGATGCGGTAATATTATTTTACCAGTTTCCGCGACACTGTTTCAAGTTTTCCCATCAAGTTCAAATCAGCTTCAAACATTTCAGGGTAATTCCTGCCGGTTTTGCTCGCATTTTCCGCGTCATACGCTTGCCCGGCTCTGCGCCATTGCCTACCACTGGGACAACCAAAAGATCAAAGCCCCCGATCGCCCCTCGTGGTCGCGGTGAGATGAGGATAGCGTGATGACGACAGATGCAGCCCAGGCCGATGCAGAAACCTTTTATCTGAAAGACTACACCCCCTTTGAATTTGAAGTGGACAGCGTCGCGTTGACCTTTCGCTTGGCCCCCCATGCCACGCGCGTTCTGAGCCAGATCCGCTTCACTCCCAAACCCGGCGCAGCAGATCCGCAGTTCTTCCTACACGGCGAACAGCTCAAACTGATCTCAGCCAAAATCGACGGTGCGGCGGTCACCCCCGAAGTCACCCCCCAAGGCCTGACCTGCAGCGTGCCTCAAACCCCTTTCCTCTGGGAAGCCGAGGTTGAAATCGACCCTGCAGGCAACACAGCGCTAGAAGGGCTCTATATGTCTGGCGGGATGTATTGCACCCAGTGTGAAGCTGAGGGTTTTCGCAAGATCACCTATTACCCCGACCGTCCCGATGTGATGTCCACTTTTTCTGTGCGCATTGAGGGCGAGGAAGAGGTACTCTTGTCCAACGGCAATCCGGTCTCACGCTCCCAGGGTCTGGCAGAATGGCATGATCCCTGGCCCAAACCGGCCTATCTGTTCGCGCTGGTGGCAGGCGATCTGGTCAATCACCCCGATACTTTCACCACCCGTTCCGGCAAAGAGGTCGAGCTGAACATCTGGGTGCGCCCAGGTGATGAAGACAAATGCGCCTTTGGCATGGAAGCGCTGAAGAAATCCATGACCTGGGACGAAGAAGCCTATGGGCGGGAATATGATCTCGACATTTTCAACATCGTCGCGGTGGATGACTTCAACATGGGTGCGATGGAAAACAAGGGGCTGAATATCTTCAACTCCTCCTGCGTGCTGGCCAGCCCGGAGACCTCGACGGATGCCAATTTTGAGCGCATCGAGGCAATTATTGCCCATGAGTATTTTCACAACTGGACCGGCAACCGCATCACCTGTCGCGACTGGTTCCAGCTCTGCCTCAAAGAGGGGCTGACGGTGTTCCGTGACGCCCAGTTCACCTCCGATATGCGCTCCGCCTCGGTAAAACGGATTTCTGATGTCATTGATCTGCGCGCCCGCCAGTTTCCCGAGGACCAAGGGCCGTTGTCGCATCCGGTACGCCCCGAAGAGTTTCAGGAGATCAACAACTTCTACACCGCTACCATCTATGAGAAAGGCGCCGAAATCATCGGCATGCTGAAACGTCTGGTGGGGGACGCGGCCTATCGCAAAGCGGTTGATCTCTATTTTGATCGCCACGATGGCCAGGCCTGCACAATTGAGGACTGGCTACAGGTGTTTGAAGACAGCACTGGCCGCGATCTGGCGCAGTTCAAACGCTGGTACTCTCAGGCAGGCACACCGCGCTTGAAGGTCGCCGAGAGCTTTGCGGAGGGCACCTATACGTTAACTTTTGAACAAAGCACCGCGCCAACGCCTGGCCAGCCGGTAAAAGATCCCCGCGTGATCCCCATCGCCGTGGGGCTGTTGAATGACAACGGCGATGAGGTCCAGCCAACTACCGTATTGGAGATGACCCAGGCAAAGCAGAGCTTCAGCTTTGAGGGCCTGGCCAGCAAGCCGACCCCATCGATCCTGCGGGAATTTTCGGCACCGGTCATTCTGGAGCGCGAGACCAACAATGTTGAACGGGCATTTCTGTTGGCCCATGACAGCGATCTTTTCAATCGCTGGGAAGCAGGCAATGCCCTCGCTCGCGAGGCCCGCATAGCCATGGTGCTAGAGGGCTCTGCCCCAGACGCCGCCTACCTGGATGCGCTGCAAAAGCTGGTGCGCGACGACAGCCTGGATCCTGCCTTTAGGGCGCTGGTGCTGCAGCCGCCCAGCCAGTCAGACATTGCTCAGACCCTGCATGAACGCGGCCATGTGCCAGACCCGCAAAAGATCTACAACGCCGCTGAGACTTTTGCACAGACGCTGGCAGAACGGCTCGCCGATAGTCTGCCGCGGCTCTATGCCACGACCACGATCGACGGCCCCTACAGCCCCGATGCCACCAGCACCGGAAAGCGAGACCTGAACGCGCGGATCCTATTTTTGCTCACGCGGCTGGACGGCGGACAGCAGGCCGCACGCCAATATGACGCCGCCGATAATATGACCCAGCAGCACACTGCCCTTATCGGCCTGTTGCAGGCCGAAACCGGTAGTGCCCAAAACCAGGCCTTTTACGAGCAATGGAAGCATGACCGGCTGGTGATGGACAAGTGGTTCGCGCTGCAGGTGGCCTTTGCCGCGCCGCAAAAAGCCGCCCAAGTGGCTGCGAAAATCGCGCAGCACCCTCTGTTCACCCTGAAGAATCCCAACCGCTTCCGTGCGGTGATGGGCGCCTTGGCCGGTAATCATGGGGGCTTCCACCATGGGTCAGGCGCGGGCTACCAATTGCTGGCTGACAAACTGATCGCGCTGGACAGTCTGAACCCTCAGACCACCGCGCGCATGTGCACGGCTTTTCAAACTTGGAAACGCTATGACCTGGACCGTCAGGCCTTGATCCGCAGCCAACTCGAGCGGATCAAAGCAGCACCAAAGTTGAGCCGCGATACCAATGAAATGGTCAGCCGTATCCTGGATGCCTGAAGCCCCAGAGACACAAACACCCGTGACCTGTGAGGTCACGGGGGCTCTGCCACCGCTCTTGCAGTTTGAACGGCAGGGCAGATCGGCGCAACTTATCGTGGCCATCGCTCTTTGGTCTGCCGCTCTTTTATTGGGCGGTTTCCTGCTGCAGATCACATCCGGCATTCTCTTTGTGCTCGCCCTGCCACTTCTGCCGGGCCTTTGGGAACTATGGCGCAATCCCATCTCAGGCCTGACCCTGACGGAAGATCAAATCAGCTGGTTCTGTGGTGCCCGCAACACAGGTGTCGCTCTGCCAGAGATTGCATCTCTGCGGCTTGACCGGCGCTGGGATTTTTCTTTTCGCGCGACTCTCATCCTACGCAATGGTGCCAAAATTCGCCTCCCCCAGCCTGCGCTTCCCCCAGTTCAACTGCTTGAAGACCAGCTGAACGCCAAGGGCATTCCCAGCGAGCGCCACCACTTTACGGTTATCTAACGGTAGCACCCCGCCTGCCACGCCATTTCCCAATTGTTAACGGCAATAACCCCATCGCCGCCACGTTTGCGCCGCATTGAGCAATCATTTTGAGCCTTACCGATCAGCTGCCAACCTGCAGGATTTTGAATGCTCAGACCTCACTCTCAAATGTGGACGCACCTCTCCAGACTGCAAAAGGAGTTCCCAGCCTGGATCTCGGCCGGCTTCTCAGGGACGGGACCGCGCCGCCAAACAAAACAGGGCGGCCCCCAAACTCTCGCTTGCGAGCAACAGCCCCCCTACGCAACGCCGCAGCTGACAGCAGAGCATCCAAAGGCCGCAGTACCTCAACAAGAGGGCACAGATGAGGTGGAGAGCTTTGCCGAAAAGCTCTTGATCCCAATCCATGATGAAGACCTGGACAGTCAAAACAGGCAGTCCCTGCAGGACAAAGGCCAGTTCCTGGCACGGCAAGAACGCTGGCCCGAATTGTCTCAGTTGATCCAGGCCGCCGACCAGGCCCATAGCCGCACGACGAGCGACCAGCCCGAAGCAGACCTTCTCGCCTATGGGGCCCGCTCTGATGTGGTCAACGCGGTGGAACACGCATTGCAGGATCGCAGCCATAGGTCAGGCGCCTTCAACAAAGTCTCCGGCACAAAAACAACTCGCAGACGCAAAACTGGTGAGAACCCAATCCTCATTGACGGGGTTATGGCCCTGGAATCCCTGCGGCGCGACCACCCAAAGGACATATACCTAACGGCCATCGTTGCTTTGGCCCATATCGACATTGCTTGGATCTGGCGCGGTGCCGCCTCCGATAGCGCCGCAAACCAAACCCGGCAAGACTCGCAGCTGCGCCGTGCCACGGCCCATTTTGAACGTGCGGCGGCTTTGCTGGCACCGCTCAAAAATCAAAGTCGCGACAGCGCTTTCTTATCGGCTGCACAATGTGCTCTTTTTGCGGGCCAGAACGCTGATACCGTTGACGTCGCAGACGCCTATGGCGCGCTCATTGACCAAGCCCCCGAAAACCCGCGCCCCATGCGCGCACTTGGGGCGCAGATGCTGCCACGTGCCAATGGATCCTATGCCGCACTTGAGTTGGAAGCCCGTCGCACAGCAGCACGCACACAACAGCACTGGGGCGCCGGAGGCTACACCTGGGTCTATTTTGACGCCATGGCCATTGATGCACAGGCCTGTGCCCGGGTCGATCCCCAATTTTTCTTAGATGGGTTGCAGGATATTCTCTGCGCAGACCCCAGCCAGGAAATGACCAACCTGCTTGCTGCCTATTGCGCCATAACTCTACCCAATGGCCTGGGGAGCAACCCAGCAGCCGACTCAAACCGGCTGGAGATCTCCAAGGCCGCCAACTGGCTGGTACGCAGCCACCTGCATGAGCTCCACCCACTGATCTGGGCCCATGCCTGCGAAGGCTTTGATAACAATGCCCGCGTCACCTCGCTGCGCCGCTTTGCCGCCCATGGTCAAGCCAAGGCCCTGCAATGCATAGCCGGAATATTCTGCGACGAACTCGATAGCGGCCACAAGATCGCCTTTTCGCCAGACGGGGTTGACCTGATCCCGGCTTAGTCGGCTCTCCGGCCGTCCCGCTCCAAACTGTTGGCCCAGCATCATCTTTCTTGAAATATTCCAGGGGTGAGCGCCAAAGGCGCGAGGGGGCAGCGCCCCCTGCCCTGTCATCCGGCAAAAGACAGCGCCCTCGCACGGCCTGCCGCCCCCCGGATCTTCAGGCGCCACCCTTCAGGTCTTCTTGAAGGCATCCAGAAGCGCCGCCCCCAATGCCCCGGTTTGAGGGCGGTCAGATTTAGGCGCCGATGACATGGCGCCACGTTTTGCCGCGCCCCCCTTGCCGCTCCCGCGGCCGTTGGCTCTTTGCCCTTTGGCTGCGCCTGCCGCAGCACCGCGCGCGTTGCGGTCCTCGCGGGCAGAGGCACCGCCATCCTTACGCATGGTCAGAGCAATTCGCTTGCGCGCCACATCCACCTCGGTCACCGTAACCTTGACCACCTGGCCGGTCTTCACCACCTCATGGGGGTCTTTGACAAATTTGTCGGCCAATTGGCTGACATGTACCAACCCGTCCTGGTGCACGCCAATATCCACAAAAGCCCCAAAGGCCGCCACATTTGTCACGGTGCCCTCCAAGACCATGCCCGGCTTCAAATCTTGCATGGTTTCAACGCCTTCGGCGAAACTGGCGGTCACGAAAGAGGGCCGCGGATCACGTCCAGGCTTCTCAAGCTCTGCAAAGATATCGCGCACCGTTGGCAGACCAAAACTCTCATCAACAAACTGCTCCGCGCGCAGCCCTTTCAGGGCACTGTCATCGCCCATGATCTGGCGAATATCACGTCCACAGGCGGCCACCACCTTACGGGCAACACTATAGGCCTCCGGATGCACAGCCGAGGCATCCAGCGGTTCCTTGCCGTCACGAATGCGCAAAAAGCCCGCGCATTGCTCAAAGGCCTTGGGACCCAGACGCGCGACTTTCAGCAGTTCCTTACGCGAGACAAAGGCCCCGTTCACATCCCGATGCGCCACAATAGCCTCAGCAAGTCCTGGCCCCAGGCCGGAGACATGGGACAACAGGGGCGCGGAAGCCATGTTCAGATCCACGCCAACAGCATTCACCACGTCCTCAATCACAGCCTCTAGCGACTTGGACAGGCGATGCTGGTCGACGTCATGCTGGTACTGGCCAACGCCAATGCTCTTGGGTTCAATCTTAACCAGTTCCGCCAGTGGGTCCTGCAACCGCCGCGCAATCGACACCGCGCCACGCAGCGACACATCCAGCTCTGGAAACTCCCGCGCCGCCAGTTCCGAGGCCGAATAGACCGAGGCTCCAGCTTCCGAAACCACCACCTTGGTCGGTTTCTTAACCTTGGCAGGCAGATTCTTGATCACCTCCGCCACCATGCGCTCGGTCTCGCGACTGGCGGTGCCATTGCCGATGGCGACCAGTTCCACGCCATGTTCGGCGATCAGTTTCAGAATACTGATTTGAGCCCCCCGCAGATCATTCTTTGGCTGAAAGGGATAAAGCGTTTCAGTGGCAAGCAGTTTCCCGGTTGCATCAACCACTGCCGCCTTGACGCCGGTGCGAATGCCCGGGTCCAGCCCGAGCGTCGGTCGCGCACCGGCTGGAGCAGCAAAAAGCAGATCCTTGAGGTTGCGGGCAAAGACCTGAATGGCGTCATCTTGCGCACGGGCCCGCAGATCCGCCATCAGCTCCAGCATCATCGACAAGGACAGTTTCACGCGCCAGCACCAGCCAGCCACCTTGCGCAGCCATTTGTCTCCAAGCCCTGTGCCGCTGGCCCCCAGCTCTGCCGCCACCATTGCCTCTGCCCGCGCGACGCCCTCTTCCGGTTCGGGACCGATATCCAGCGTCAACACCCCCTCATTTGAACCGCGCAACATCGCCAGGGCCCGGTGCGAAGGCAAATCGGCCCAACGCTCATTGTGGTCAAAATAATCAGAGAACTTTGCCCCCTCTTGCTCTTTCCCCTCGACCACCCGCGCTGTCAGCCGCGCCTCAGATTGTAAGAACTGTCGCAGGCGTCCCAGCAACGCGGCGTTTTCGGTCATCCGTTCGGTCAAGATGTCACGCGCCCCATTCAAGGCTTCTTTGGTGCCTGGCACTGCTTCGTTGACATAGCCCGCCGCCAGAGCCTCGGGCTCTGCCATGTGATCGGCCAAAATGGCCTCCACCAGTGGCTCAAGCCCGTTTTCTCTCGCGATCATCGCCTTGGTGCGGCGCTTGGGCTTAAAGGGCAGATAGATATCTTCTAACTGGGCTTTGGTTTCGGCCCTGGCGATCGAAGCCCCCAATTCATCCGTCAGTTTGTCCTGGCTCTTGATCGAGTCGAGGATTGTTGCACGGCGCGCTTCCAGCTCGCGCAGATAAGACAGCCGTTCCGCGAGGGTGCGCAGTTGCGTATCATCCAGCCCCCCTGTGACTTCCTTGCGGTAGCGCGCCACAAAGGGCACCGTCGCGCCTTCATCCAGCAGGGTTACCGCGCTGGTCACCTGTTTGGGAGCGGCGCCAATCTCACTGGCAATTCTTTGGGCAATACGGGCGGCTGTTTCCAAGACGCATCCTCTTATTTGTCTGTGCATACTGTCTGCTCGGAGCCAAAGGCTCGCTCGGGCGATCTTCTTAGCTGCGCCGCGGGCCGCCGCCAAGCAAAAGCTTGCGCCGTCAAGGCAGGTGCCGCCCGATAATTTACCCCGGTTCCCCCGCAGCCAGCGCGCAACAGCTGCGGGCACCGGCAGAATCTCCGCTACCACTTGCCCCGCTTGCCCGGCTGGCTTAGAACGCCAATTAAACGCGATAATAGGAGCCAGTGCGAGATGCTCGACCTGACATATGAACTCCCCAAGCCCAAGGTGATTTCGGGCGCCAAACATGACTGGGAACTGGTCATCGGTATGGAAGTCCACGCCCAGGTCAGCTCCAACGCCAAGCTGTTCTCCGGAGCCTCGACCAAATTTGGCGCGGAGCCAAATTCCAACGTCTCCTTTGTGGATGCGGCCATGCCCGGCATGCTGCCGGTGATCAACGAATACTGCGTCGAACAGGCCGTGCGCACCGGGCTCGGCCTCAAGGCAGAGATCAACCTCTGGTCTGCTTTTGACCGCAAGAACTATTTCTACCCCGACCTGCCGCAGGGCTATCAGATCAGCCAGCTCTATCACCCCATCGTGGGCGAAGGCGAAGTTCTGGTAGAGCTGGGCGACGGCACCGCCCGCACCGTGCGGGTAGAGCGCATCCACATGGAACAGGATGCAGGCAAATCGATCCATGACATGGATCCCAACATGTCCTTTGTCGATCTGAACCGGACCGGCGTCTGTCTGATGGAGATTGTTTCCCGCCCTGACATCCGTGGCCCCGAAGAGGCCGCCGCCTATATCGCCAAGATCCGCCAGATCCTGAAATATCTCGGCACCTGTGATGGCAATATGCAAAACGGCAACCTGCGCGCAGATGTAAACGTTTCGGTCTGCCGCCCCGGCCAGTATGAGAAATATCAGGAAACTCAGGACTTTGGCCATCTGGGCACCCGCTGCGAAATCAAGAATATGAACTCCATGCGCTTTATCCAGCAGGCCATCGAGATCGAAGCGCGCCGCCAGATCGCCATCATCGAGGCAGGGGGGGAAGTCGATCAGGAGACACGTCTTTATGATCCCGACAAGGGTGAGACCCGGTCGATGCGCTCCAAGGAAGAAGCGCATGACTACCGCTATTTCCCCGACCCCGACCTGCTGCCGCTGGAGATCGAACAGGCTTGGGTGGATGATATCGCCGCCAACCTGCCCGAACTTCCCGACGCAAAAAAGGCGCGTTTCATCGCTGATTTCAAGCTCAGTGACTATGACGCTTCGGTGCTGACCGCAGATGTAGAATCCGCCGCATATTTTGAGGCCGTGGCCGAGGGCCGCAATGGCAAGCTCGCCGCCAACTGGGTAATCAATGAGCTCTTTGGACGTCTCAAGGCGGATGAGGCCGATATTGCCAACAGCCCGGTCACCCCGGCACAACTGGGCGGCATTGTCGAGCTGATCTCGGCCGAGACCATTTCAGGCAAGATCGCCAAGGATCTGTTTGAGATCGTCTATACGACAGGCGGTGACCCGGCGCAGATCGTCGAAGAACGCGGCATGAAACAGGTGACAGACACTGGCGCCATTGAGGCCGCCCTGGACCAGATCATCGCCGACAACCCCGCGCAGGTGGAGAAAGCCAAAGTGAACCCCAAACTGGCAGGCTGGTTTGTGGGTCAGGTAATGAAAGCCACCGGCGGCAAGGCCAACCCCAAGGCAGTGAACCAGCTGGTTGCCCAAAAACTGGGCAGCTGATCCAGCCCAACAAATGTATTGAAAGGCGCCCCCCCACGGGCGCCTTTTTCGTTCAGCGCCCCCATCGCCCGGCCGCCCTCATGGGCGAGCACTTCGTTTGCGCCTGCGGTCAGGCTCTGACCTGGGCAACCTCTTAAATTATCTCGCCACCTCAGCCTTGACCTCCCCGGCCTTGCGGGTTTTTCTCTGCCCAAACCGCAGGAGGTCTCATGCAAGATAATTTCAATCAAGAGCTTCAGGACCGCCTGGTCCGCTATGCCGCCATCGACAGCCAGAGCGACGAGAACTCGCTCACCTCGCCCAGCACCGACATCCAGTTCGACATGTCCAATCTGCTGGTTGAGGAGCTGAAGGAAATCGGCGCTCAAGATGTTACCCTCACGGATTATGGTACGGTTCTGGCTACCGTTCCGGGCACGGTGGAAGGCCCCACGGTTGGGTTCCTCGCCCATGTAGATACCGCGCCACAGTTCAATGCTGCAGGGGTAAAACCCCGTGTGATCAAAGGCTACAACGGCGGCGAAATCACCTTTCCCGACGATCCAGATCTGGTGCTGTCACCCAAGGACCACCCCTATCTGGCAGGCAAGGAAGGCCACGATCTGATCACCGCCTCTGGGCTGACCCTCCTGGGAGCGGATGACAAAGCGGGCGTCTCCATCGTGATGACCCTGGCACGGCATCTGATCGAAAACCCGGACATCCCGCATTGCCCCATCCGCATCGCCTTTACCCCGGACGAAGAAATTGGTCGCGGCGTCGATGCCAAACTGCCCGCAGATCTGGGCGTTGATTTCGCCTATACGCTGGATGGCAGCGACCTAGGTGAAATCATCTACGAAAGTTTCTCGGCGGATCGCGCGATTGTTTCGATCAAGGGCGTGTCGATCCACCCCGGTTGGGCCAAAGAAAAAATGGTCAACGCCGCCCATCTAGCCTCTAAGATCGTGCAGACCTTGCCACAGGCGACCATGACGCCGGAAACCACCGACGGGCGCGAGGGCTTCCTGCATGTCACCGATATGGCGGGTGGGTCGTCAGAGATGGAGATCAAGCTGATCCTGCGCGATTTTGAACGCGACGGGCTGGCGGCCAAGGGTGATTTGCTGCGCAGTGTCTGCGCGGCTGTGCAGGCCTCCGAGCCCCGCGCCGAGATCAGCTGCGAAATCTATCCGCAGTACCGCAATATGCGCTATTGGCTGGAAGAAGATATGACGCCGGTCGATCTCGCGCTGGAGGCCTGTCGCGCCAATGGGATTGATCCGATTTCCGTGCCCATCCGGGGCGGCACGGATGGGTCGCGCCTCACCGAAATGGGGGTCCCGACGCCAAACATTTTCTGTGGGATGCAATGTGTTCACGGCCCCCTGGAATGGGTGTCGGTACAGGACATGGCCGACTCGCTGCAGGTTTGTCTGACACTCGCCCGGCTGGCGGCGAGAAAATAACTCGCTGACCGCCTAAACTGAAACCGCTGCCCCAGGGCTTGCGTCTTCAGTGGGCGTCGCGCAGCGAAGCCAGACTTGACCCCTCGCCTGCATAGGTTAAACCTGCGCCGGAAGTCAGGAGACCGCAATGCAGGCGTTTGAGTATAAAGTAGTTCCCGCCCCCCATAAGGGCACCAAGGCCAAAGGCGTCAAATCAGCTGAGGGCCGGTTTGCCAATTCCATCGAGATCACGCTGAATGAAATGGCGGCGCAGGGGTGGGAATATCAACGCGCTGAACTCTTGCCCTCGGATGAGCGCTCTGGCCTGACGGGCTCAACCACCAATTGGCGCAACGTGCTGGTGTTTCGCCGCGCCCTGTCTGACGCGGCGGGTTTGGCAGCGCAGCCCCTTGCTGCGAGCCTCGCCCCCGAAGGCAATGCGCCTGCGGTGCAAATACCCGGCACCACTGCCCCTGCAGCTGCGCCTCTTACCGCCACCGCAGGCGATCCCGAGGCCCCCGAAGACGCAACACCTGTACCGGGTCAAGGGGCTGCCAGCATGCGCGCCGACGATGGTGTCGAAGAGCTGAGCCCAGTCTCAGGCATGACCGCCGCCCTGAAGGCCCGTGCCAAGCAGCACTCAGCAGATAACGACTAATCTTTACGCGCTGCAGGGCCCCAAGCGCCGAGGCACCTGCAGCGGTGACTGACAGATCAAACGCTGCCAATATCCAGCGCCAGTGCGTGAATACGCGGCACGATGTCCCCCAGCGCCCTGTGCACCGCCCGATGCTGCTGCACCCTGTTCTGGCCTTCAAAGGCGACTGATCGGATCCTCACATTAAAGTGACTTTCACCACTGCCATCATGGCCCGCATGGCCAATATGACTGTTGCTGTCATCGACAACCTCTAGCTCCGTTGGTTCAAAGGCTTCCCGAAGCCGCTGCTCCATCTCGACACGAATGCTCATATTCCGCTCATCCTCATTTTTATTTCTCGCACCCCCTTCTATCTGACGCCCCTTAGACTAAACTGCTGCCTCCGAGTCGAGTAGCTGCGTCGAGAAGGTGCACCCCATGAGTAAATCAGATCCTTTCGGTTTCGATATGTCCGTCAGCTCTGCAAAAAAGAAAAACCCGCGGGGCCGCCGGGCCGCAAGCGGTGCGTCGGAAACCTCGACGCGTATCTGTGACAAGGAAGGCTGCAACCAGCCCGGCAAGTTCCGCGCGCCCAAGGCCCCGGATGTGCTGGATGACTATTTCTGGTTCTGCCAGGAGCATGTTCGCGAATACAACAACCACTGGAACTTCTTCCAAGGCACCACAGAGGCCGAGTTGAACGCCCAGCAATCCAAGGACAAGGTCTGGGAGCGCCAGACCAAACCCATGGGCGACCCCGAGGCCCGCGCCTGGGCCCGCCTGGGCATTGAAGATCCGCATCAGGTGCTTGGCGGCAATGCCACGCAGAACCCAGGTCGCTCTGGCGCGACAGGGCGTCGCCTGCCGGCAACCGAGCGCAAGGCGCTGGAGCTGCTGGAGGCCAAGGACGATTGGTCCAAGGCCGACATCCGCAAAGCCTACAAAAAGCTGATCAAGGTGCTGCACCCCGATATGAACGGCGGCGACCGTAGCCAGGAAGAGCAGCTGCAAGAGGTCCGCTGGGCCTGGGATCAGATCAAGGACAGCCGCAGCTTCAAATAGCGCGCGAGGTCCAGAGAGATGCAAAATTGAAAAGGGGCAGCGCAAGCTGCCCTTTTTTCATGCCTAATTTTCGTATTTGCTGCCTCCTGGTCCAAATCGCAAACCAGCAATAAGGCCAGATCGGCCTGCAACATCACGTTATTTGGCCGCCCCCTACTCTGCCTCTTGCCCTTCACCGCAAGATCGGGCACCAATCCACCGGATTGACCCCGCAATCGGCGGGAGAGGAACAAGGATCGACTGTGATGACCGACGGCATGCTGGATATGAATGCAAAACCCACCGACCCCATTTCGGTGCGCGATGTCTTTGGCATCGATACCGACATGACCATCAAGGGCTTTGCCGAAGGCTCTGACCGCGTTCCGGCCATCGATCCCACCTATAAGTTCGACCCCGACACCACCATGGCCATCCTGGCGGGCTTTAGCCACAATCGTCGTGTGATGATCCAAGGCTACCACGGCACCGGGAAATCGACCCATATCGAACAGGTTGCCGCGCGTCTGAACTGGCCCTCCGTTCGGGTCAACCTCGACAGCCACATCTCCCGGATTGACCTGATCGGTAAGGATGCGATCAAGCTGCGCGACGGCAAGCAGGTTACTGAATTCCATGAGGGCATCCTGCCCTGGGCGCTACGCAACCCTGTTGCGATTGTTTTTGATGAATATGACGCCGGCCGCGCCGATGTGATGTTTGTGATCCAGCGAGTGCTGGAGCATGACGGCAAGCTGACGCTGCTGGACCAGAACGAGATCATCACCCCGAACCCCTTCTTCCGTCTGTTTGCCACCGCCAACACCGTTGGTCTGGGCGACACCACCGGCCTCTACCACGGCACCCAGCAGATCAACCAGGCTCAGATGGACCGTTGGTCGCTGGTCTCGACGCTGAACTACCTCAGCCACGATGCCGAGACCCAAATCGTGCTGTCCAAGGCGCCGCATTACAACACCGAGGCCGGCCGTAAGAACATCAGCCAAATGGTGACTGTCGCGGATCTGACCCGCACCGCCTTTATGAATGGTGATCTGTCCACCGTGATGAGCCCGCGGACCGTGATCAACTGGGCGCAGAACGCCGAGATCTTCCGCGATGTGGGCTATGCCTTCCGCCTCAGCTTCCTGAACAAATGTGACGAGCTGGAGCGCCAGACCGTCGCCGAGTTCTACCAGCGCTGTTTTGACGAAGAGCTGCCCGAAAGCGCCGCCAGCGTAAGCCTGGGCTGATCAAGCAGGGAAAAACACATGCATATTGGATTGATTGGGGGGATCGGTGTTGCGGCCACGGTGGTCTACTATCAACGGCTCACTGCCGTCATGGCCGCCCGCAACCTGCCTCTCCAAATGACCATTGTGCATGCAGATGTTCAGGATCTTCTTCGGAACAACCGTACAGATAACCAGGCTGCCCAGGCTGAGATATATGCTGGCCTGATCGATCAGTTGCGCGGAGCCGGAGCTGATTGTGCCGCTATCACCTCTTTGGGTGGACATTTTTGTTTCGACGAGACTGTACCACTGTCGAGCCTGCCCTTGGTCTCTGCTGTGTCTCCACTGGATGGCTATCTTGCGGCGCAGGGGCTGAATACTGTCGGCCTGCTTGGCACAAGTGTCGTTATGCGCACCAAGCTATATGGGCAGTTGACGCAGACACGGGCCGTAACTCTGGATGACGAAATTGATAGTTTGGGTCAAAGCTATGTCGACATGGCCGTAGCCGGGACTTGCAGCCCTCAGCTGCGCGAAACGTTCCTGGATGCAGGCCAACGTTTGGTGGACACAAAGGGGGCGCAGGCCATTGTTCTCGCAGGCACCGATCTGAACCTGGCCTTTGACGGAAAGGACCCAGGCTATAGGGTCGTAGATGCACTGGACGTACATGTGGAATTGCTGGCCCAGCTTGCGGCGGGTGACACCGACCTCGATGAAGTGAGCGCGACAAGATGAAAAAACAAAACGACAACCCAGCTGATCCCTTCAAAAAGGCCCTGGCCGAAGCAACCAAGGTCATGGCCGATGATCCCGAGCTGAGCGTTTCCTATACCGTCGACCCCTCGGGCGTCTCAGGTGACAATATGCGCCTGCCGCAGGTCTCCCGTCGCATGACGCGTGAGGAGGTACTGCTGGCCCGTGGCACCGCCGATGCGCTGGCGCTGCGGCGCAAGTTCCACGACGACGCCACCCATGCAAAATACACTCCACAGGGGGAGATGGCGCGCGACCTTTATGAGGCAATGGAAACCGCCCGCTGCGAAGCCATGGGCGCACGGCACATGCCCGGCACCGCCTCCAATATCGACGTCAAGATCCGCAACGAGGCCATCCGGCGCGGCTATGACCAGATGAAGAGCTCCTCCGAGGCGCCACTGGCGGCCTCGGCCGGCTATCTGGTACGCCATCTGGCCACGGGTCGCCCCCTGCCAGAGGGTGCAGACAATGTGATGGAGCTGTGGCGTGGCTTCATTGAATCTCAGGCTGGTGAAACGCTAGAGAACCTCGACGATAAGATCGCCGACCAGTCGGAATTTGCCAAATTCGCCCGCAAAATCATTGCCGATCTCGGCTATGGCGATCAGCTGGGCGATGACCCGGATGAGCTGGACGACAATCAGGATGACGAGGCCGAAGACAACGCCGAAGAGCAGCCCGATCCCGACAGCAATGGCGAGGATGACTCCGACGACGAGCAAGCCGAGGCCGACGCAGAGCAGGCTCAGGAACAGCAACAGGACGAAAGCCAGGCCCAGGTCTCGATGGATGAGATGGCCGACGAGGAGCTGGCTGAAGAAACCGAGATGCCCGATGGTGAGGCGCCGCTGGATCCGCCGCCGCCGCCCCCCGTGTCCGAGGCCGACCCGGACTACAAGGTTTTCCTGGACGTCAATGACGAAGAAATCGCCGCCGAAGAACTGGCGGAACCGGCGGAACTGGAGCGCCTGCGCGCCTATCTTGATCAGCAGCTGGAACCTCTGAAGGGAGCCGTCAGTCGGCTGGCCAACAAGTTGCAGCGCCGCCTGCAGGCGCAGCAGAATCGCTCTTGGGAGTTTGACCTGGAAGAGGGCATTCTGGATGCAGGGCGTCTGGCGCGGGTGATTGCCAACCCCACCACGCCCTTGTCTTTCAAACATGAAAAAGACACTGAGTTCCGCGACACCGTGGTGACGCTCTTGCTGGATAACTCCGGCTCGATGCGTGGACGGCCTATTTCCATTGCCGCCATCTGCGCCGATGTTTTGGCCCGCACCCTGGAACGCTGCAACGTCAAGGTCGAGATCCTCGGCTTTACCACCCGCGCCTGGAAGGGCGGTCTGGCCCGTGAGGCCTGGCTCAATGACGGGCGGCCACAGATGCCGGGCCGTCTGAATGACCTGCGCCATATCATCTATAAATCCGCAGATACTCCTTGGCGCCGGGTGCGGCCCAATCTGGGATTGATGATGAAAGAAGGCCTGCTGAAGGAAAACATCGACGGTGAAGCGCTGGAATGGGCCCACCGTCGCATGACCGCCCGCCAGGAGGCCCGCAAGATCTTGATGGTGATTTCAGATGGGGCGCCGGTTGATGACAGCACGCTGTCGGTAAACCCTGCTAACTATCTGGAAAAACACCTGCGCGATGTCATCGCAATGGTGGAAAAACGCAAGCAGGTAGAGCTGCTGGCTATTGGTATCGGTCACGACGTGACCCGCTATTATGACCGCGCGGTGACCATCACCGATGTGGAGCAGCTTGCCGGCGCGATGACCGAACAACTGGCTGCCCTGTTTGACAGTGATCCACGCGCCCGCGCCCGGGTGATGGGCATGAAGAAGGTCGGCTGAACAGAGGGACAGGTAGGATGCCGCATAGGATCGAGTATTTTTACTCCACCCATTCCGCCTATGCCTATCTGGGCTCCAAACGTCTGGGTGAAATCTGTGCAGCCCATCACTGTGAACTGGTACACCGGCCCTTTTTGCTGTCTCCGGTCGTTGAACAGGCAGGGGGCCAACCCTTTGCTGGGCGGAGCCAGGCCCATGTCGATTATTTCTTTGGCCGCGAGATCGAACGCTGGGCCGCCTATCGTGGCTTGCCCATCCTAGACCATCGCCCCACCTACCATGACAACGCGCTGACCCTGTCAAGCGGGATGGTTATCCTCGCCGCGCAGCTGGGACAGGATGTCGACGCCTTAACCAATGCCCTGTTGCAGGCGCACTGGCGGGATGACATCGACCTGATGAATCAAGATGATCTTAGCAAAGCCGCACAGTCCGCAGGGCTGGACCCAGCCCCCCTGCTCGCAGGGGCGATGCGGCCCGACGTACAACAAGTTTTGGAAGACAATACCAAAACTGCTCTCGCGATGAACCTCTTTGGCTCCCCGACCTATGTTCTGGATGGGGATCCTTACTATGGTCAGGATCATCTGGAATTGCTGGAGCACGCTCTGACACATCCCTTTGCCAGAGGCCGGTTCAATAATCCGTCCGTCAGCGACAGCTGAAATTCATGGGTTGCGCCTGGCCAGGCTTCCGGGTTCTCTGGCGCCGCTGACACCCGCCCAAGCAGGAGACCTCCATGTTTCAGACCTATGATGTCACAGCCCGCCCCGAACAAGGCCCCCCTAGACTAGAGGCCCTGCGTGCAGAACTGAGCCGTGAAGGGCTAGATGGTTTCTTGGTGCCCCGCGCCGATGCGCATCAGGGCGAATATGTCGCCCCCCACGATGAGCGGCTCAGCTGGCTCACTGGGTTTACCGGATCTGCCGGATTTTGTGCCGCGCTTGTCAACCGCGCCGGGGTCTTCATCGACGGGCGCTACCGCACTCAGGTCAAGCGGCAGGTTGCCGATCTCTTTACGCCGGTCCCCTGGCCTGAGGTTCAGCTTGGTGACTGGCTAAAAGAGCAGCTTCCGACTGGAGGCAAGGTCGGCTTTGACCCTTGGCTGCATGCCGCCGCACAAATCAAGACACTGACACAGGAGCTGGAAGGTACAGCTATTACGCTGGTGCAGTGTGACAATCTTGTGGACCGGATCTGGGAGGATCAGCCCGCCCCGCCCATGAACCCTGCCCTGCCTCACGCGCTGGACTACGCCGGAGAGCCTGCGACGCAGAAATGTGAACGTCTGGCCAAAGATCTGCGTCAGGCCAGCCATTCAGCAGCCGTGATCACCCTGCCCGATAGCATTATGTGGTTGTTGAATATCCGCGGCTCAGATGTCGCGCGCAATCCCCTCGCGCATGGCTTTGCCATCCTGCATGACGACGCCAGGGTAGATCTGTTTATGGCCTCAGAAAAGCTGCATGAGATCAAAGACCATCTTCCTGCCAGCGTCACCCCCCACGCGCCAGAGACGTTTGTGCAAACAGTTGCTGCTCTCAATGGCTCCGTCGCCGCAGACAGTGGCAGCCTGCCCCAGATCGTGGCAGATGCCCTCGGCGCCCGCCTGGTGGACGCTGGTGATCCCTGCGCCCTGCCCAAAGCGCGCAAAAACGCGGCCGAGATCGCAGGGACTGCGGCAGCGCACCTGCGTGACGGCGCCGCAGTGGTAGAGCTGCTGTGCTGGCTGGATGCACAGCCCGTCGGCAGCCTCACCGAAATCGAGGTGGCCAAACAGCTCGAGACCCTGCGTCGGAACGACCCTGCCCTACGTGACATCAGTTTTGAAACGATTGTTGGCACCGGCGAAAACGGGGCCGTGATGCATTATCGCGTGACCGAGGAAAGCAACAGCCGCTTGGAAGAGGGGAATTTGCTGGTCCTGGACAGCGGTGGGCAATATCTGGACGGGACCACCGACATCACCCGCACCATTGCCATCGGCACGCCTGGCGCCGAGGAACGCGCCGCCTTTACCCGGGTGCTGCAAGGCATGATCGCCATGTCCCGCCTACGCTGGCCCAAAGGCTTGGCTGGCCGTGACATCGAGGCCGTGGGACGAATGCCGCTCTGGTTGGCCGGACAGGACTTTAACCACGGGCTGGGTCATGGGGTTGGTGTATATCTCAGCGTCCATGAAGGGCCGCAGCGGTTGAGCAGAGTGTCCACCGTGCCGCTGGAACCCGGGATGATCCTTTCCAACGAGCCAGGCTACTACCGCGAGGGAGCCTTTGGCATCCGCATCGAGAACCTCTTGGTGGTCGAACCAGCCCCCGCACTGGAAACCGGGGACAGCGAACGTGACATGCTGTGCTGGCGCGGGCTGACCTATGCACCAATTGACCGACGCCTGATCTGCACCGAAATGCTAACGACAGCTGAGAGGGACTGGCTCAATAGCTATCACGCCGAGACAGCCGCGAAACTGCGCCCTCACGTTAGTTCTGCAGCGCAAACCTGGCTGGATGACGTCACCAAAGCAATCTGATAACAGATTGTTACATAGTTTGGGCATAGAGACGTGCCATGAGAAACAATTCGGGGGAAGACATGAGCAATATTCGTATCCGCAAGGCCACTGGTACCTGGGTTGTCCGTTCCGGCGGCGCCGTATTGGGTGAGACCACGCGCGCGCTGGAATTGGACGAAGATGGCTATGAACCGGTGATCTACTTCCCCCGTGAAGACATCGCGACAGCCCTTTTGGACCCCAGCGCCAAAACCACCCATTGCCCCCATAAGGGCGATGCAACCTATTACTCGATCGTCAATAAATCCTCTGTGAGTGAAAATGCAGTCTGGAGCTATGAAGCTCCAAATGAAGATCTTGCAGAAATCAAAGGCTATCTTGCCTTTCATGTAAGTGACTCTGTCAAAGTCGAGCAGATCTGATCCAAGAACTGCCGCCCCCCGATAATCCCATAACAGCAGGGAGCTGCGGCAAAGAAGTGTCGCAGTTTCTTGGGGCCCAAAGTTTGCTATGAAAGACGATGTCTAGAGGGCTTTGCAACCTCACGGCCCCAGAAGGCCCTAAAGTAAGATTCTAGTGGGAAATACGCGCTAACTGGCAGAGAGATGCCAGAACGGGCTATGCGCGCAAAATATCAAAGCACACCGCTTGGATCAGCCCAATGGATCGCGGATATCAGACACCCGCCCCAAGGCCCAGAGACTGCACAGAGGATCCGCAATGACCTACTGCGCACCTGAACTTTCTGCGCACCTGAACTTTCTGCGCACCTGAACTTTCTGCGCACCTGAACTGTGTTTTTCTCGCTTTGCTACAGCACAGCACGGCACAGGTTGCGCCGCACATCTTCTAATCTCTCGTCCGCACTAAAGACATTGGTCTCCATGGCGCATTGAATTGCATAGTCTATCAATGCCTCCAGAGAAGCCTGTTCTTTTTCCTGCTCACCTACAGCCGAACTTTGCGCAGCCTCTTCTGGGCCGCCTTGAAAAGCACGCATTTTCTTCCTTCCGCCCAAGGGTAACGAATATTACCGCAAAAACAGAATCCGACAATCCAAAGTGCGAATCAATAGAAAGAAAAAATTAACCAATATGTGATGTAGATACCTCGCATTTTGGCGAAATTTCGCAAAAATCACGCTTGTGCGTGGGTATATCATAAAACTCTTGCCCAAAATTTCACCAAATCTCCTGAATCCTACAGACACTAAAGGTTCGAGATGGGCAATTTTAACTGTGTTCTTCTGCAGCAATCGCAACCAGAGCCCGGTTAAAGGCCTTCAACGCGTCGACATGGTAGATCGCCCCACAGAGTTGCTCTTTGCCCTCATGCATCGAGACCACGGGCAAGAAGGCCACCTCTGCGCGATCAAAGATAGGCAAAGCCGCCTCCAGAGAAGCCCCCATATCGAGGCTCAACCCCTGACCCAGCAAAGCCTCGCACTCTTCACGCGAAGCGCAGCGCGGGTCTCCCAGTGGACGCATCACCGCATCGGATTTCAGCAAAGCCAAAAGATAGGCCTGCGGCCCTGCCGCACAGTGAATATTGCGCCGCTCCAACTGGGTCAGGAAAAAGGACCGATCCACAAGACGCGAGGCGAGAGCGGTAGAAATAGACACCGCTACCATGACCGCGAGGCCAATTTGCCACTCCCCGGTCAGTTCAAAGACGATCAAGGTCGTCGATATGGGCGCACCCAGAACGGCAGCAGCGACCGCCCCCATCCCAGCAAAGGCATAGAGCGTATGGTTACCGGACACATCCGGCAGGAAGGAGGTCGCTATCAGGCCGAAGGCCAAGCCGGTCAGGGCGCCAATCATCAGAGAGGGTGAGAAAACACCACCGCCCATACGCCCCCCCATGGTAATCGCTACCGCGGCTGTTTTGACGACCACAAAGATCAGCGCCTGCGACAGGACCAAGCCACCTGTCAGTGCCAGTTCTGTCGTTTCATAGCCAACCCCAATGATATGAGGGTACCAGATCGCAATCCCCCCCAGCAGCAGACCCGAAATTGCAGGTCGCAGCCAACGGGGGATCCGCAGCCTCTTTTGTATCGCATCTCC
Source organism: Roseobacter sp. MED193 (assembly GCF_000152965.1). Taxonomy (GTDB): domain Bacteria; phylum Pseudomonadota; class Alphaproteobacteria; order Rhodobacterales; family Rhodobacteraceae; genus Pseudophaeobacter. Next base: position 961,615 of record NZ_CH902583.1, read on the forward strand.
AACTTGGTCGGTGAAAAAGATCGCCCGCATCAGGACAACGGCCACCAGCCCGCAGATCACTCCCAGCATCAAAAACGCGGGCAACTCCACATAGAACTGCAACGCCCCCGGAGTTTGCATGGAGAATTCGGTCACATCCCCATAGGCCAGTCGGTTGATCACCGTTCCCGCCACCGATGCAATCACAATGGGAGCAAAGGCATGAACCGCAAGATGACGCAGAACCACCTCCAGCGCGAACAGCGCTCCTGCGATCGGAGCATTGAAGCTGGCCGAAACCGCGGCTGCGACGGCGCAGCCCAACAAATCCCGCCCGGTGATCCCATCGGCGCGGATCTTGTCGCTCACCCAGCTCGAAATAACCCCTGCCAGATGCACCACCGGCCCTTCGCGGCCGGTCGATCCCCCCGTGGAGAGGGTCAAGAACGAGGCAATCGCAGAGGCCAGGCCTGCTTTCGCTTCCACTCGTCCCTCATGGAGAGCGGCCCCTTCGATCACATCCGCCACCGAGCGCACCCGCCCATCCGGCGTAAAGCGATCCAGGATAAGGCCAACGATCAAGCCGCCCAGAGTGGCAATCAAAATCAGCCAGTACCAGGGAAGGTCTGCTGCAAAGCTATGAAGGTAGTTGGCATCTTCTGCGCCATAAACCCAGGCCTGCAGCGCCGAAATCCCCTTGCGAAACAACAGGGCCGCAAATCCCGCGCTGATACCGATCAGCAGGGCAATCATCCAAAACTGAAACTGACTGGGCCCTCGGTGTAGCAGAACCCTCCAAAGGTCCCGAGCTCCAGACATCCAGCTGGAAGAGAGGGCAGCCTGCGCGATGTCTCGTGTCTTGGGCATTTGGATCCTGTGTAATGGCTTTGGGTGTCTCTGTTCAAAATAGAAACAGAGCGTAAACAATTGGTTGGGATCACACGAACGGCGAGCGAAATTTCGCGCCTACCACTTGCCCTAGCTGGCCAAGAGCGCCCGTGCAGCCGCGCGGGCCTCTGGGGTGATTGTATCACCGGAAACCATTCGGGCAATCTCATCAATGCGATCTTCGGCATCCAAGGGCACGACCTCAGACAGGGTAATACCCTCTGCAACTCGCTTTTGCACCCGCCAGTGAAACCCACCCTGGGCAGCCACCTGCGGAGAATGCGTCACCACCAGCACCTGGCCAGAGGCGGCAAGAGATTTTAGGCGACGCCCCACTGCATCGGCAGTTGCCCCGCCAACACCACGATCAATCTCATCAAAAATCAGTGTTTTGCTTTGGTCATTGCCCCGCAAACAGACTTTCAATGCAAGCAAGAAACGGCTCAATTCGCCGCCCGAGGCGATCTTATTCAGTGGCCCGGATGGGGCGCCTGGGTTGGTGGCCACAGTAAAGGCCACCGCGTCATAGCCCTCAGGACCAGGCTCCGCTGGGTCGATCAGTGTTTTGAACACTGCCCGCTCCATTTTCAGGGGTGCTAGCTCGGCCATGACGGCACGGTCTAGCGCCTCGGCATTGTCGCAACGTGCAGCGCTCAGCTGATCTGCCAAGGTCTGGTAGTCGGCTTCCGCCTGGGAAAGTGCCGCCTCCTGATCTGCAAGATCCTGGTCGCCCGCGTCCAAAGCCGCAAGTTTTTCTCGCAATTGGTCGGCATGAGTAGCCAGATCATCGGGCTGAACCGAATATTTGCGGGCCAAAGCTCTGATTTCGAACAACCGGGCTTCGCAGTCTTCCAGATCTCCGGGATTGAACTCCAACCCCTCGAGCACCCGTAGCACACCATCTTGGGCGTCGCCCAGTTCGACCATTGCCCGGCTCAGCGCAGCCAGTGGCGCAGTCAATCCGGTATCCTCGGCACCCTCCACCCCTTCAAGCCAGCGCTGCGCTTCCCCCAGTGAGGCCTCAGCGCCTTCGCTTAACAGGGCATGCGCTCTGGCGATATCGCCGCGAATGCGCTCAGCTTGTTGCATCTGACGGCGCCGGGCATCCAGGCTCTCATCCTCGCCGATCTGAGGGTCGACCTTGTCAAGTTCTGCCACCGCATGGCGCAGAAACTCCTCTTCGGCCCTGACAGCCTCCAGGGCATCTCGAGTTGCCTGCACCGTTTTGCGTGCCTTGGCCACCGTCCCCCATGCGGACCGGGTCTGTGCCAGCAGATCCGTGACCGAGGCAAAGGCATCCAGCAGCGCCCGGTGCCCACGTGGGTTCAAAAGCCCGCGATCATCATGCTGACCGTGCAGTTCAACCAGGGTTTCCGAGAGGCGCCGCAGGACTTCGCCAGAGCAGCGCCGGTCATTGACCCAAGCCGTTTTACGACCATCCGCTGTATTGACCCGCCGCAGCACCAACTCATCACCGCCAGGCAGCCCCGCTTCGTCTAAAATAGCATGGGCCGGGTGGCCTTCTTCGATGTCGAATTCCGCGATAACCTCCCCCTGGGCAGCCCCCTGCCGCACCAGTTCCGCGCGCCCGCGCCAGCCCAGAACAAACCCAAGGGAGTCGAGCAGGATGGATTTGCCTGCCCCGGTTTCGCCGGTCAACACGTTCAAACCTGGCTGAAAAGCCAGCTCCAGGTGGTCAATGATCAAGAGATCACGAATATCGAGTGCACGCAGCATGGCCGGATTTATCGCCTTGTTTCGTCGGCAGGCAGCTTAGAGCCAGCGCCCTTTGATCGATTGACGGTAGATCTGGCTCAACCAGTTGTTCCCGCGATCTTTGAGCTTTAGCCCCTGCGATGTCAGCAGTTTATAGCTGTCTTCATACCAATCGGTGGATTGGTAGTTATGGCCAAGTATAGCCCCCGCGGTTTGAGCCTCTTCGGTCAGCCCCAAGGACAGATAGGCCTCGACAAGGCGATGCAAAGCTTCTGCCGTATGGCTGGTGGTTTGGAAGTCTTCAACCACAACCCGGAAACGACTGATCGCCGAAGTATAGTGGCCACGGCGCAGGTAATAGCGGCCAATCTCCATTTCCTTGCCCGCCAAATGGTCAAAAGCCAAATCGAATTTCAAAATTGCCGAGGTTGCATATTCACTGTCAGGGTAGACTTCGATCACCGTGCGCAGGGATTGCAGCGCCTGAAAGGTGAGCCCCTGATCCCGACCAACTTCGTCGATCTGATCATAGTAGCTGAGGGCCAAGAGATACTGCGCATAGGCGGCGTCTTCATCTGTGGGATAGAAATCAATGAACCGCTGCGCCGCACCGCGACTGGCCTCATAGTCTTTGGACTGATGATTGGCAAAGGCCTGCATGATCAGGGCCTGTTTGGCGAATTCGGAATAGGGGTAAAGACGCTCAATTTCAGAGAAGTAGAAAGCAGCATCTTTGGTACGGCTGCGCGCCAGTTCAAATTCACCACGTTCAAAGATCTGCTGAGGTGTGTAGCTCTCCAGCGGCACGGTCTGATCAGCGGCGCCACCATCCCCGCCACATCCAGAGAGTGCAGCCATCAACAGAGCCGCGCTGACAAATTTGGCTCCTGCCTTGATGCCGATCATATTGCCTAAACCTCACCGTCGTTGACTTTCGGGTGCCGTGCCCCGGGTTCTGCCCCGTTTAGCACATTCAATCGGCTTGCAAAACGCCTTTCACCCACTTCGCCCCCACTTGGCAGAGAATGTTTGGAATGGTCAAGCCTCTCCGCCCGGCAAGGCCTGCTCAACGGCGAGGCTTCGCCTCTCAAACGGCAAAAGAGTCCCGCTGAACGGGACCTGTAGAGGGGCGAGATCGAAGGGGGACAAGTACCCCAACTCAACAATACAGTCAGGGCAGCAGCAAGAGTCGTTGTTAGGCGACGCGGCGGATGCTGCGCGGGATTTCAGACCGGACAAGTCCCTGTCCGGGCAGGCGCGCCGTCATCGCAAGATCGCAATCCACACGACGCATAGCACCGGGGGTGGCAAAGAGTTCACGCAGCAGAGTGTTGGTCAGCGCATGGCCAGCACGGTCACCGACATAGCGCCCCAACAGAGGGCCGCCAGCCAGGGCCAAGTCGCCCAATGCATCCAGCATCTTGTGTCGCACAGGTTCGTCAGAATGGCGCAGCCCGGCACCACTCTCAACCCGGCTGCCATCAAAGACAATCGCGTTTTCGCCAGGGACACCCCCAAGCGCCAGACCATTGGCCTGCATGGTTTCAACATCGGCGCGGCGGCAGAAGGTGCGGCTATCGCACAACTCACGCACAAAAGCACCATTACGCAGATCCAGAACACGGCTTTGGCGGCCAATGGCCTGTTCGTCAAAGTCGATATGGAATTCAATCATTAGGCGATCACAGGGCAACAGGGTGGCTGTGGCGCCATCCTTTTCAACCGTGACAGGTTTGAGAACCTCAATCGCGGACACTGGCTGCGCCAGACGGTGAATGCCCTGCCCCAGAAAGCCGCGCACAAACTCAGCCGAAGAGCCATCCAAAATTGGAACCTCCGGACCATCAATTTCGATGAGAGCATTGTGGATACCACAGCCAGCCAAGGCTGCCATCACATGTTCAACGGTTGAGACCGAAACACCGGAGGCATTGACCAGCCGGGTGCAAAGCGCCGTGCGTTCCACATGATCCCAAAGAGCGGGAACAAGTGTATTGCCCAAAGCAATGTCAGTACGTTTGAAGACGATGCCATGTCCAGCTGCTGCTGGATGAACGACCAAGCGTGTGGATTGACCTGAATGTAGGCCCACCCCTTCAAATGTCACTGATGCCTTAAGCGTATTTTGCACCTTGTGCTCCTAGTCCCTTGGTCCGGCGACAGGCGCCGTGTTGGAAAGACAGGTAAGGAGTTCACAAAAAAGCCACAACTCAATCTTTGTAACGGATTGAAACATCCCTGTAACAGATAGGCAAAACACTGCTCAAACCCGACTAAACCACTCTATTTAAACAAAAAAGGGCCGCCCAAAGGCAGCCCCTTAATAATGATTAGTGAAAGGTTAATTTGCTTGACGCCGCAGGAAAGCGGGAATTTCGATACGATCCTGCTCTGCATCCGTCGCTTGTTGCTGAACTGGCTGCGCCTGAGGGGCGGCTGCTGGCTGCTGAACAGGGGGCTGCTGTCGCACTGGCTGCGGTTTTGCAGCCTGGGTTTCCGCTGCACTGCCAGTCATCCGGTGGATCAGAGAATTCAGACCAAACCGGCGCTGTTCCGACTGAGGTTCAGCCTCCTGAGACGCAGATCCAGCAGAAGGGCGCTGCTGAGGTTGCTGCGCCGCAGAGGCCTGAACCCGGGCTTGCTGTTGCGGCGCGGGTTGAGCCATGGGCTGCTGACCCTGGGCACGGGCAGCGGCGGCCTGAAGGCGCACGATGGCATCAGCTGAGGGGGTTCCAGGTGCAGGTGCCTTAGGCGCAACAAAGGAGGCCTCGGGCTGCTCTTCAACAGCTTCTGCCTGAGGCTGGAAGGCCTGAACCTGCGGCTGATAGGCAGGCTGTGGCAACCCATCCTGGCCGGTTTCCTCGATCTCTTCAAAAATGTCTTCGGCCTGCTCCTGCGCAGCAACCTGCTGCACATCGAGGCTCTCAAACAACGAGGGCTCCTGGGCCGCTGGCGCCGAGTCTGACGCAACCTGAGGTTGCTCCACGGGAGTATTCAATTCCAGCGGCGCAGAGCGGGGTTGCTCATTGCTGACAGATTTCTTCAGCGGAGCCGACATGGGCCGACGTGGGACCGGCATTTCAGTCATCACTTCGGTTGCATCAATACCGGTCGCCACAACGGAAACCCGCATCTTGCCTTCCATTGCCGTATCCAGGGTGGAGCCCACAATAATATTGGCCTCTGGATCCACCTCTTCGCGAATGCGGTTTGCTGCCTCGTCCAGTTCGAACAGCGTGAGATCATGTGCGCCGGTAATGTTGATAAGCACACCCTTGGCGCCACGCAGGCTGATTTCATCAAGCAATGGGTTGGCAATTGCCTTTTCAGCGGCCTGAACAGCGCGATCTTCGCCCTCGGCCTCACCAGTGCCCATCATTGCCTTGCCCATCTCGTCCATTACGGCGCGCACGTCCGCAAAGTCGAGATTAATCAGGCCCGGACGTACCATCAGATCAGTCACGCCTTTGACGCCCTGATACAACACGTCATCGGCCATCGAGAAGGCCTCTGTGAAGGTGGTCTTTTCATTGGCCAAGCGGAACAGGTTCTGGTTGGGAATGATAATAAGGGTATCAACGACCTTTTGCAGGGCTTCGACGCCCTCCTCGGCCTGCTTCATCCGCTTATTGCCTTCAAACTGGAAGGGCTTGGTGACAACACCGACGGTTAGCACACCCAGTTCCCGGGCGGCCTGCGCGATGATCGGCGCCGCACCCGTACCGGTGCCGCCCCCCATCCCAGCAGTGATAAAGCACATATGCGCGCCCGCCAGGTGGTCAACGATCTGTTCAATGCTTTCCTCAGCAGAGGCCGACCCAACAGAGGGGCGCGCCCCAGCACCAAGTCCCTCGGTGACTTTAACGCCCAATTGGATCCGGCTTTTTGCCGCGTTTTGTTGCAGGGCCTGAGCATCGGTATTGGCGACGACAAAATCGACACCTTCCAGCTCTTTTGCGATCATATTGTTGACCGCATTGCCACCTGCGCCACCGACACCGAACACGGTGATCTTAGGGGCCAGCTCTTCCTGCCCGGGCATCGAAAGGTTCAATGTCATGCTCTTTCCGCCTGTTACTCAGCCCTCCCGCAAGGGCTATTCCTATTTTCCGCCTTAATCCTACCGTGAAGGCGGAGTCTCGTCATCCCAAAAAACGAAATCTGCCACAAAATATGGCCCATTACTTAGATAAAACCCGCAAAACTCCGCTTACGCAGGCAGATTTGGTATAAACCCGCCAGCCTCACCACAATAGCATAGACACCCCAGCGGCATATCCACCAGGGGCACGGGTTCAAATTTAACGGTTGCCTTCTGCTCGGCAGTTCCACGTCGCTTTTGCGACTGTTGAATCTTTTTTAACGGGTTTTCCCAGCCCTGTCACCCGGCGCAATCCAAGTTTTCCACAGGCTGGGGATATTTTTTTCGCCTCTGTTACCAGTTATCGCGGAACCAACGCACCGCTCGGCTCAGGGAACGGGCTGGGTAGCGATCAACCGGCGTCTCAAAATCCCACCACTCATCCTGCGGATGGGCGGCAAAGAGACAAAGACCAACCGCAGAGGCAAAGCCGGGGCCAGTGGCCGATTGTGGCAAGCCGTGCACCCGAAGTGGGCGCCCCAGTCTGACCTGTTGCCCCAGAATACGCGTCGCTAATCCGTCCAGCCCCAAGATCTGACTGGATCCGCCAGTCAGGACGATCTGCTGGCTCGGCAGGTATTCAAACCCGGCAGCATCCAGCCGTGTGCGCACCTCTTCCAGAATTTCCTCAACGCGGGGACGCATAATGCCAATCAGTTCCGCGCGGCTCACCGTGCGTCGATCATGCTCCCAATCGCCAGTATCTCCGCCGATGTCGATCATATCGCGGTCATCCACCCCCGTGGCATGCACGCCTCCACAAAAGGTCTTGATCCGTTCGGCATTGGCCATAGGCACGCCCAGCCCCATCGAAATGTCACTGGTAATGTGGTCGCCGCCCATGCGCACCGCATCCGCATAGATCATGTGCTTTTTCATAAAAACCGAGATCGAGGTAGAGCCGCCGCCCATATCGATGCAGGCCGCCCCAAGCTCTTGTTCATCTTCGACCAGTGCCGCATAGCCTGAGGCATAGGCAGAGGAGGCAATGCCAGCAAGTTCCAGATCGCAGCGCTGAATGCAGCGCACCAGGTTTTGCACCGTGCCAGTATCTACCGTCAGCATGTGCATATCCACCGCCAGTGTCTGCCCCAGCTGTCCGCGCGGGTCTGCTAGACCAGAGCGATTGTCCAAAGCAAAGTTCACTGGCTGCGCGTGCAAGACTTCGCGGTCAGAACCATATTCCGGCACCTCACAGGCGGCCAAGACCTGGGCGATCTCCGTCTCAGAGACTTCCTGGCCGTCCAACTCCAGCCGGGCATCCAGACCATAGGAGCGTGGATTGGCGCCCGAAAAACTGGCAATCACGTGATCCACCCGAACCCCGGCCATCTTTTGCGCCGCCTGCACAGCGGTGCGAATGGCGCGTTCGGTTTCTTGCATGGCGGTGATTTCGCCAAACTGCACCCCGCGCGATCGGGTGGTGGCCGCGCCAATCACCCGAAATCCCGACTGGCCAGCCAAGGAACCAATGGAGTTATCTTCGCTGAGCCGACCGGAGCCATCAAAGCGCAACACTAGGCAGGCAATCTTTGAACTGCCGATATCCAGAATGGCCACAACACCGCGCTGCATCGCCTGACGGCGCATCTGCCGCATCGCGCGCTGGGACTGATACAGATCCGTCATCCTACAACCCACCCTCGTTCAATTCTCTGATGCGCCACCAGTTTTCCACTGCATTCTCCGTCATTCGAACTGTCGGCCGCGCCGCAATCCGCATATCCACCACTGCGACGTCGCGTTCCAGAAGATCCTGTACTTCGCTCACCACAATCACCCGTTCAAGCGCCTGGACTGGCCCATCTTGCGGCAACATTATGCGTTGCCCCCGGTCCAGAACCACATCCCAACGGCGCTCACCAATCCGTACCAACCCCCGCAGCCGCTCGCCCAATGGACGTGCCGTGGCAATCAGCTCAAGGGCCTCCGGCGCCACCAGGTTCGCAGCGCCTCCTGCAATCAACGGCAGGTCTGGATGCATGGCGCGCCGGCCCAGCTCTGCCACATGGGCGCCAGTTTCATCGAGCAAGGCCAGCCCTTGGTGGTTGCGCCAAATCATCGCCGGGCTGCGCTCCTGCACATCAATTTGCAATACGCCACCAGGGCGAATACGCACATTTGCAGTCTTTACAGGCGCCAGGCTTTCTACCTGAATACGGATCTGCGCCAGGTCCAAATCAAAGGAACTCACGGGGAAGTCGAGTGGCACAACTTCGCGCACATCCTGTGCGACCGTGGCACCTGCCCCGTCCACCACCATGACATTGACCATGAACTCTGGTCGCTCTTCGATGGTGGCGCGCAGCGCTGCAAGGTGATCGCTCACCATGGCTCGTCGCGTCTCGTCCGCCAAAAAGGCACCGCCAGCCGCGAGCATCAAACACAGGGGCAGGCCAAACCTCAGGCCAAAGCGAATGCCTGGCGTCAGCATCCAGCGTTGCAAACGATACTTGAGGCGCGATGGCGCTGGATCAGCCTGGTTGTTTTTGCGCGTGATCCGATCCTTTAACGTCCGCATGATGCCTCCTCGACCAACCAGGCACAGAGCGCGCCAAACGATAGGCCACAATGTGCCGCCTGTTCAGGCGCCAATGAGGTCGGCGTCATGCCGGGTTGATTGTTAGTCTCCAGCAGGATCAACCCGTCAGCCCCCTTACTCTCATCCCAGCGTATATCGGTGCGGCTCAAGCCACGACATCCCAGGGCGCGATGGGCTCGCAGCGCGTAATCGAGGCAGAGATCGCGAATTTCAACTGGAATTTCCGCCGGGATCACATGGCGCGACCCACCGGGCTTATACTTGGCGTCATAATCATACCAGCCATCGGTCAGAATATCGGTCACCGCAAGCGCCCGATCTCCCAGCACCGAAACGCTCAACTCACGCCCCGGAGCGAAGGCCTCAACCAAGACCTCCTGTGGCATTTCAGGCGACAGTTGCGGCGGACCATTTGCAGCCTCATGCACCAGATAAATACCAACACTGGAGCCTTCGTTATTGGGCTTTACCACATAGGGCGGCGCCATGACGTGATCTGCCATCACCGCGTCCTTGTCATAAAGGCCGCTTTCCATGATCGGTAATCCCGCCTCATGGAACACCATCTTGCTGCGCTGCTTGTCCATTGCCAAGGCTGAGGCCAGAACACCGGAATGCGTATAGGGAAGCCCCATCCATTCCAACAACCCCTGCACACATCCATCCTCACCCCAACGACCATGCAGGGCATTAAAAACCACATCTGGCTTGATGGCCGTCAGCTGCACATAGAGGTCCGGACCGGCGTCCAGCTCTACAACTTCATATCCTTCGCCCCGTAGTGCGGCTGCGCATTCACGCCCACTGGACAAAGAGACCTCACGCTCAGCCGAAGGTCCGCCCAGTAGTACCGCCACTTTCGGGAGTGCTCTGCTCGACTCACCCACGATAGCGCCTCAAATTAATCGGGCTTATGCCCTTGGTTATTGGAGCCTTCTAAAAACTGGCCCACATCGTCATCGGGTCGTTGCCCGTAGTCTGCCAGGGCGAAAGCCCCGGAATAGATCCCGTCTGCGGGCTGCCTAGGCCCCCAAAAGGGAAAACCCGCGCCGCAAAGCGTGGGATCGGCAAATGCCATCATAACGCCACAAGTCTTAGCGACTTATTAACATCACCTTTACCATGCTTAAGATCGTGCCTGCCTGCTGTCACGCCAAAACAACCATAAGTCCCAAATCAAACCCATAGTGATTTGAAAAGGTGACGTGTTTCCAGATATCTCGACGTTTATCTTACTGCTCTAACAGGGGTTCTCCGACCCTCATGATTTCCCACTGTAGCTCTATGCCGGAATTGGCGTAAACCTTTTTTCTGACATCTTCGCCCAAAGTTTCGAGATCTGCGGCAGTTGCGCCACCGGTATTGATCATGAAATTTGAGTGCTTCTCACTCATCTGTGCGCCACCAATGCGCGCGCCGCGCAGCCCGGCGTCATCAATCACCTTCCAGGCCTTCAGATCTTGAACGTCATCCGCGCGCCCTGTTGAGGAAAACCCCGCTGGGTTGCGGAAGGTCGACCCAGCGGAACGTTCCTTGGTGGGCTGGGTTTCATCCCGCTTTTTCAGCTGTGCCTCCATCCGGGCATGCAGCGCCTCGGGCTCTGCAACCTCGGCCCTCAGGCAGGCTGAAACCAGCACCGCGCCCTCTGGCAGGGCGGTCTGACGATACTGGAATTGGAGCTCCTCTGCCGTGATCTGGCGTAGCTCCCCCTGGCGTGTGACAATCTGGGCAGAGACAAAGTGATCCGCAATATAGGAGCCATAGCAGCCAGCATTCATTCGCACCGCTCCACCAATGGAGCCCGGAATTGTACGCAGGAACGTGAGGTCGAGCCCCGCGTCCGCCGCCTTACGCGCCACATGAGCATCCAGCGCCGCCGCTCCGGCAGTGACCTGATTGCCGTTTGTCTCGATCGCATTGAAGCCGCGCCCAAGGCGGACCACCACCGCCCGCAAGCCCCCATCTCGCACAATAAGGTTTGAGCCAACACCCATAGGAAACACAACCACTTCGGCAGGAAGTTCAGCCAGGAAGTGCCGCAGATCCTCAACATCAGCGGGCTGAAACAAATAGTCAGCCGCACCGCCAACCCGTAACCAGGTCAAATCCGACAAACTGCGGTTCTCGGTCAATCTGCCGCGTACGGATGGCATAGTTTTGGTTTTGAGTTCAGACATATTTATAGCCAGTCCCGCAAACGTAAGAGTTTATTGATCATCAGGCAAAAGCAGAAGCAAAGCAAAGTTGCAAGCCAAGTCACAGCTAGGAAAGCACCGGCAAAGGCAAATCCTATTCCGGTCCCATCGCCCCCTCCACCAGTTTCAAAGCTTGGTAAAACCGTAGCGTCGTAATCGTAAAGCCCAATCCCAGCCAAAATGAGCGTTGCTCCGGCGAAAATGGCAAGGAACCAACGGAGCTTGCCCACCAGTCCAAGCACTGCGGCGGCGACCAGAGGCAAAGCCAACCAAAACATGATTAGTTACCTTTACCGCCGAAAGTCGACGCCCCTAACCTGCGTAACCAGCGCCCCAGATAGACCACCGGCCAACGCAGCACACTCATCCCCGCGCAGAGCACGCCCAGCCCCCACCAGGGGCCGTTTTCATAAACCACATATCCAAGTAGCGGAATGCCCAAGGCAATCAAGACATAGGCGCGACGCCAGTGATTGTCCTGGCTCGGCAGGATCGCAAAAGATTGGCCACCAAGGCCCAGACGGCGGCCAGCGTCAGCGACAGTGTCATTGTGGCCCCTCCTTTGGCGACCGCCATTTCCCCCAGTAATACTTGATTGGGCGCCGATACATCGACCCGACAGCAAACAGGCCAAAGGCCACCGCCAGCCAGCCGAGCTCGATCCCCATCCAGATCAACAGCACCGGTGCCAGAAACAGCAGGATGCGACCCGGCACAAAGTGCCGTTCAACCGGCAGCATCGCCACCGCCGTGGTGGCCAGAACCCACAAAATTCCAGCGATCAGGCTCACATCCAGCCCCCGATAGCGGTGGCAAGCGCCAGAAGCGACAGCAGCAGCCCCACCACAGGAACCGCCATTGGCACCTGAAACGGTGCCTCGGGCTGGCGGCGCTTTTGAAGAATGAGAGCCAGGTTCACCAAGACAAAGACAGAGAGCAGTGTCGTTGATGTGGCCTCCGCCAATCGCGCGACCGGCAGCCAATAGGCGGCAACCAGAACCGCCACACCAATCATCACTGTGGCACGCACCGGGGTGCCAAAGCGCGGATGCGCATGGCGAAAGGCGGCCAAGCCGGTTGTCCGTCCGCCCAACCCATAGAGCACCCGCGAGGCCATGACGATCTGCGCCAACACCCCGTTCAAAGCCGCAAAAACCGCAATCGCTGACAAAAAGCGCGCATTGCCCCCCTGCGACTGCTGCCAGACCAGCGCCAGCGGGCTCTGTGATCCGGCCAGTGCCTCCAGCGAAACCGTGCGCACCGCTGCCCAGCACACCAGCGCGTAGATCACCGAGGTCACAGCCAGCGAGAGTACAATCGCCTTGGGCAAAACGCGGGTTGGATCGCGCACTTCTTCGGCCATATTGACGATGTCTTCAAACCCAATGAACGCAAAAAAGGCCAGTACCGCACCAAAGGCGATGCCGGTGGCGACCCCCGGCGTCACGAGGGCCTCAGTCAGCACCGGGGCGGCAAGCCAATCCGGGCTGGCGGAGGTGGAAAACCCCGCCCAGACCACCAGCGCCAGGCCCAGAACCTCGATCAGGGTAAAGACTGCCACCAGGGCAAAGCTCTCGAGCACGCCGACAATGGCAACCAGGATCAACGCCAGCCCCATGGCCACGATGGCAATCTCCGAGCCCAGCCCTGTGGCAGCCGCAAAATAGCCCGCGCCCCCGCGCAGCACCGCCCCGGCAGAGACGGTCCCGGCCAGCACCACCGCCAGCCCGACAAAAACGGCAAAATTCTTGGAGTTGAACCCCTGCCCCACATAGGCGGCTTCCCCTGCTGCCTCTGGCAGGCGCGAGGAAAATTCAGCGTAGGACAGCGCCGTTGGCGCTGCGATCACCCCGGCCAGCAAAAAGGCCAGCGGCGCCAAAACTCCGGCCTCCCCCGCGACTGCCCCCACCAGAACATAAATCCCCGCCCCCACCATGACGCCAATCCCATAGGCGGTCAAAAGACCTAATCCGATACGACGCTTCAGGTGTTCGCTGCTGGACTGGCTCATGGGGGAATTCCTTTGGCTCTATTGGTGGATCATTTCTTTTGCAAACGCTCCGGCAGGCCATTGGCCCAGGCGCTGATTGTCCCAGCCCCAAGGCAGACCACCATATCACCGGGGCGCGCCTGTTCGCGCACCAGGCGCTCCAGATCATCCTCATCCAAAAGGGCGCGGGCATGACGATGGCCATGACGGATCATGCCGGCCACCAGATCATCGCGGCTGGCACCAGAAATAGGATCCTCACCGGCTGCAAAGACTTCGGCGATGGCAACCACGTCGGCCTCGTTGAAACAGGCGCAGAAATCTTCAAACAGATCTGACAGGCGCGAATAGCGATGGGGCTGATGCACGGCGATGACCCGCGCGCCCGGCGTATCGGCAATGGCTTGGCGCGCAGCTTTCAGCACCGCGGCAATCTCAACCGGGTGATGGCCATAGTCGTCGATTATGGTGACGCCGTCCACTTCACCGACCTTGGTAAAGCGGCGATTGACGCCGCCAAAATTGGCCAGGGCCTCGCGGATCTCATTGGTGTTCATCCCCAGATGCCGGGCCACAGCCACTGCTGACAGGGCGTTGGAAACGTTGTGATCCCCTGGCATCGGCAGGCTACATCCCTCGATCACCTGACCCTCGGCCTGCAGATGGATGTCAAAATGCGCCACACCAGCCTTATAGGTGAGATTGGTCGCACGCACATCGGCCTGAGCATTGAACCCATAGGTGACAACGCGGCGATCGGTGATCCGCCCCACCAGGGCCTGCACCTCGGCGTGATCGGAGCAACAGACTGCCACGCCGTAAAAGGGAATATTAGAGACAAACTCGTGAAAGCCATCCCGCAGCCTGTCAAAATCCCCCCAATGCTCCATGTGCTCGGGGTCAATATTGGTCACCACCGCAATGGTCGCAGGCAGGCGATTAAAGGTGCCGTCGCTCTCGTCGGCCTCCACCACCATCCATTCGCCCTGCCCCATGCGGGCATTCGATCCATAGGCATGGATAATGCCGCCGTTGACAACAGTAGGGTCAAATTTGCCCGCCACCATGAGCTCTGCCATCATGGTTGTGGTGGTGGTTTTGCCATGGGTGCCGCCAATGGCGATATTGGATTTGAGCCGCATCAGCTCGGCCAGCATCTCGGCCCGGCGCACCACCGGCAGGCCCCGACGGCGGGCCTCGTCCAACTCGGGATTGCCCGGTTTGATGGCAGAGGAAATCACCACGACCTCGGCCTCGGTCAGGTTTGCGGCCTGCTGTCCTTCAAAGACCAGCGCGCCCAGTTTTTCCAGCCGCTGGGTGATCTTGGAGGATTTCAAATCCGAGCCCTGCACCACATAGCCCAGGTTCAGCAGCACCTCGGCGATGCCGGACATACCGATGCCGCCAATGCCAACAAAATGGATCGGGCCTACATCACCGGGCAGTTTGGTTGCTGGGGTCATATTTATCCTTCCTCTGCCAATTGCTCGACCAGGGCCACCAAACGTTCGGTGGCGTCGGGAACACCGGCGCTTAATGCGGCAAGCGACATCTGCTGTGCCGCCTGCGGGTTACTCAAAACTGCCTCGATTTGCGCCGACATGGCAGCCACGTCAAGAGCGCTTTCGGGAATAAGAATGGCACCGCCCGCATCCACCAGCCCGCGCGCGTTGGCTGTTTGGTGGTCCGCCGTTGCCGCCGCATAAGGCACCAAGATCGATGGCCGCCCAATCACCGAAATATCCGCAACCGAAGAAGCCCCCGCGCGCGAAATCACCAGCTGGGCCTCGGACATGCGCGCCGGTACATCATGGAAGAAGGGCTGCACATCGGCAGAAATGCCATGTGTTTCATAGAATTCAGTGACCCGTGCCATATCTTCTTCGCGGGCCTGATGCGAGACGCGCAAGTATTGACGGATTTCCTCGGGCAAGGCTGCAATGGCTGCAGGCACCACATCCGACAGAATACGTGCGCCCTGGCTGCCGCCCATCACCAGGATCGACATCGGGTAATCCCCCGGGGATATATAGCCTGCCCCGGCCCGCTCCAGCACCGCGCCGCGCACCGGATTGCCCACATGTTCATGGGGTACGGTATCAGGAAGATCTGTAGGCCAGGTGCCACAGGCGACGCCAGACACCCGCGTCGAGAACAGCTGGTTGACCCGTCCCAAAACGCCGTTTTGCTCGTGGATCATCCGGGGCAGTTTCAGCAGGGTCGACGCGCCCAGGGCCGGGATCGAGGGGTAGCCGCCAAAGCCAATCACCGCATCGGGGCGATCCCGGCGCATCTGCCAAGCCATGGAGAGGATACCGCCAGCAATCTTGGGCGCGACCATGGCCTTGGCCAGCAGACCGCCGCGGGCAAAGGTGGCCGAAGACACCTCGGTGATCTCGGTGGTATGGGGAAAGCCCCCGGTGTAGCGGGCACCGCGCGCATCCGTTGACAGTTTGACCCGCCAGCCTTTGCGCAACATCGCCTCGGCCAGAGCCTGGGCGGGAAACATATGTCCACCGGTGCCACCGGCCGCCATCAAGAGCAGTTTCTGTGTCATTTCAATTGCGCTTCTTTGCTTGTGTCTGCCCCCCGCCTTAGCGCGATTAGGGGCAACGCATGTTGATCTGTGGGCTCAGCCGCGCCCGCGGCCACGCAGGAAATCGGCGATCTCACCCTGCGGCCTTGCGCGGGTAAAAGACAAGAGCATGCCCAGAGCAATCCCGCCCGCAATCAGCGAAGACCCGCCGTAGCTGACAAAAGGCAGGGTCATGCCCTTGGCCGGCAGGAGCCGCACCGCGACACCCATGTTGATCATGGCCTGCACGCCAAACATGCACACCAGGCCAGTACCGGCCAAACGAATGAAGGTATCGCGTTCACGCATCAGCCGAAACAAGGAGCGCACAACCACCATGGCATAGAGCCCAATCAACACCAGAACCAAGATCAGGCCATATTCTTCGGCGGCGACCGCCACAATGAAATCCGTATGGGCATCGGGCAGTGACCACTTTACCTGTCCTTCGCCGACACCGACACCAAACAACCCGCCTTCGCGGATCGCATTGGTGGCATAGCCCATCTGAGTGGTGGGATCGATTTCTGGGTTCAAGAAGCCATCAATCCGACGGGCAAAATGTTCAGAATTGGAATAGGCAACGATACCACCCAGCACCACAACGCAGGCCATCCCCACCAAAAGCAACATCGGCGCGCCAGCCACAAAATACATCACGCCCCAGCCAAACAGGATTAGACAGGCCTGACCAAAATCGGGCTGGAGCACCAGCATCATCACCACCGCAATGCAAATCCCAAAGGAAATCAAGGTACCAGGCGGGCCATTGATCTGTTGACTGGACGAAATCATCCAGGCGGCAACCACGACAAAGCCGGGTTTCAAAAACTCAGAGGGCTGCAAGGAGGCAAATCCCAGCGAATACCAGCGCACGGCTCCTTTGCCAAAATCAGTGCCCAAAATAGGCAGCAGCGCCAAGGCCAAGAAAGCACAGGCAAAGCCGATCACCGCCAGACGGCGCACCAACTGCGGTGACATCATCGAGGTCAAGATCATCGCCATCAACGCCGTGCAGCCAAAGATCGCCTGTCGCTGTACATAGTGAAAATTATCGAACCCGTTGCGCTCAGCCAAGGGCACCGAGGCCGCCAGCCCCAACAGCAGGCCCAACACAAAGAGCGCCAGAATGCAGGACATGGACCATTTGTCCAAAGTCCGCCACCATTTTGGAAGGATCGGCTCACCTGTGGGTACAGGAACCGCTCCATAGACCATCTCAGTCATGGGATTACCGCCAGTTTTGCCTCAAAATCAGCCCCATTTTGGGGTCATTGCAGTCAGAGTAACCGCAAACCAGCTCTCAGGCCAGCCTATTGATGGCCAGGCAGCAGGTTTTCGCAGCCCCCAGGCTGACATGCCCCCCTTGCGCCATTGCCGCATCCATGTTGGATGCACTCCATGTTTACAAACACTGTGATTCTCGGCGCTGGCGCTGCTGGCATGATGTGCGCGGCCCATGCGGGTGGCGATTGCCTGGTGGTAGACCACGCTAAATCCCCGGGTGAGAAAATCCGCATCTCCGGCGGCGGGCGCAGCAATTTTACCAATCTGGACGTCACCCCGGAAAACTACCTGTCGCAGAACCCGCATTTCTGCAAATCCGCCCTGGCCCGCTATACACAATGGGACTTTATCTCGCTGGTCGACCAATACGGCATCACCTGGCACGAAAAGACTCTTGGCCAGTTGTTTTGTGATGGATCTGCCAAACAAATCGTCGCTATGCTGGTGGAAGAACTAACAAAAGCGGGCGCCCAGCTCTGGCTACTGACCTCTCTTGAAACCGTGCAGTATGAAGACGGCCAATACCAGCTGACCCTGCTGCGCGAAGGCAAGCCGCAAAAGGTCCGTTGCAAGAACCTCGTCCTGGCCACTGGCGGAAAAAGCATCCCCAAGATGGGTGCAACCGGCCTCGCCTATGATATCGCCCGCCAATTCGACCTGCCGCTGATTGACACCCGGCCCGGTCTGGTGCCCTTCACCTTCCCCGAGGGGCGCTTTGCCACCTTAGCCGGCACGGCGCTGCCCGTGCGCCTCTCCAATGCGCGGACCAGTTTTGATGAGGCGCTTTTGTTCACCCATCGTGGTCTCTCTGGCCCCGCGGTGTTGCAGCTCTCCTCTTATTGGCATGAGGGCGAAGACATCAGCGTCAACCTAATCCCGCAGACAGATCTGTTCACCCTGTTGCGCGACCAGCGCCAAAGCCAGGGCCGCCGTGCCCTGACAAATGAGATCGCCCGCCATCTACCCAGTCGACTGGTGGAGTTTCTGGCCACGGAACTCGCCATCACGGGTCGGTTGGCAGATCAGTCTGACGCCGCCCTGCAGGACCTGTGCAACGCCCTGCAAAATTGGCCTCTCACCCCCGGCGGTTCCGAGGGGTATCGTACCGCCGAAGTCACCCTTGGCGGCATCGACACCGATGCGCTCTCCTCCAAAACCATGCAGGCCAAATCCCAGCCTGGCCTCTATGCAATCGGCGAGGCCGTTGATGTCACCGGCTGGTTGGGTGGCTATAATTTCCAATGGGCCTGGGCCTCTGGCCATGCGGCAGGTCGCGCAATCGCCGCTGGCACGTGATTTCCCAAAGCCCCTGCGGAATTTCCGTTTCGGTGAACCCGAGCCCCTTACCTCAATATACCCTTGAATACCGGGGTAATCCCAACTGACATCAGCCCAACTGAGCCGTCACTTCAGCGATGAAGTCATCACCGCGCTGCTCAAAATTGTCGTATTGATCAAAACTCGCCGCCGCCGGAGCCAAAAGCACCACATCTCCTGGTTCCGCCTCTGCCACGGCGCAGGCAACCGCCCGCTCCATTGTGGTGCAGACCTCCGCTTCCACATCTAGCTGCATCGCAAAGCCTGCAGCTTCACGCCCAATCACATAGGCCTTGCGCACGGCTCCAGTCTGACCAGTCAAAGCCCCGAGCCCTCCTTCTTTCTCTAATCCGCCACAGATCCAGCGAATATTCTTGAAGGCGCTCAAAGCCTTGATGGCGCTGTCCAAATTGGTCGCCTTACTGTCATTGACATAGCGGACACCTGCCACCTCCGCCACGGTCTGGCTGCGGTGCGGCAGGCCGGGGTAGGTCGCCAGCGCGGCCTCGATGACCCGCGGCGCCAGCCCCAGCACCCTAGCTGCCGCATAGGCGGCACAGGCATTTTGATGATTATGCGCACCAGGCAGACCAGTCATCTGGCGCAGATCAATCGAGGCCACCTGACGCCCCTTACGCATCTCGCTCAAAAAGCCCTTGCGGGCAAAGACCTGCCAGCCAGGCCCGGTCAATTTGCGCCCCGAGGCCACCCGGATCACCCTGTCATCGCTGGCCGCCTGCGACATCTGCCCGGCCAGAAACAGGCCTTCGTCCTCATCAACGCCAATGATGGCCCGATCCGGCCCGCCCTCAGCAAAGAGCCTGCGTTTGGCGGCGAAATACCCCCCAAGCCCCGCATGCCGGTCCAGATGATCCGGCGAAAGATTGGTCAGGATTGCGACATCCGGGGTCAGAGCGCGGGCCAGTTCGGTCTGATAGCTCGACAGCTCCAACACCACGACGCCCGCCTCTCCGGGCGGGTCGATATCCAGCACCCCCCGGCCGATATTGCCCGCCATCTGGCTGTCACGGCCCACGCTTTCCAAAATGTGATGCAGCAGCGCCACCGTGGTAGATTTTCCGTTGGACCCGGTGATCGCCACCACCTTGGGCGGCTGATCCAGCATGTCCCACCCCTGCGCAGGCAAAGACGCAAAGAACAACCCAATGTCATTATCCACTGGCACGCCGACCTCTAGCGCTGCGCGGATCACAGGATTTGGCTGCGGATACAAATGCGGGATCCCAGGTGAGGTCACCAGAGCCGCGATATCATCAAAGGCCCCCTGGCGGTGCAGATCGCGCAGTTCAAATCCCTCCGCTTCGGCTGTTTCCCGCGCCTGGAGCTGATCATCCCAACAGATCGGTGTGGCCCCCCCCGCCAAAAGCGCCCGCGCCGTGGCAAGCCCAGACCGGCCCAGCCCCAGAACGGCGACGTTTGCGCCTTCAAACCCTTGAACCGGGATCATCGCCCACCTCATTCTTTGATCAAATTTGCGCCGCACAGTGCACCGCAGCTTCTCCACTTGCAAGGCCCCTCAGGCGCGACCGCTGAGGCCGCCAGGCCTCTGCCCCCCACACTTAGCAGAGAGGCAAAGCCTCGCAAAAATGGCGCAAGTCCTCTTTGCTGGCGCGCGCGCGCCCCCCCCAACAGCGGCACCAAAAAAGGCGGCCAAGGCCGCCTTCTTCGTCTTAGATTTTACAGCCCATATCGGGACAGGATCTGAGATTAGCGCACTTTCAGCGTAGCCAAACCAATCATCGCGAGGATCAGCGCGATGATCCAGAACCGGATCACGATTGTGGGTTCGGCCCATCCCTTTTTCTCGTAGTGGTGATGGATGGGCGCCATCAGGAACACCCGCCGTCCGGTGCGCTTAAAGTAAAGCACCTGAATAATCACCGACAGGGCCTCCAACACAAACAATCCCCCCACGATGGCCCAGACCAGCTCGTGTTTGGTGACCACCGCAATCGCCCCCAAAGCGCCGCCCAGGGCCAGCGAGCCAGTGTCGCCCATAAAGACCGCAGCGGGTGGCGCATTGTACCACAAAAAGCCCAAGCCCCCACCAAACAGCGCGGCGGCAAAGATCAGGATCTCGCCAGTGCCCGGTACATAGTGCACATCCAGATATTCGGTAAAATCGACCCGGCCCACCGCATAGGCAATCACGCCCAGGGTTCCCGCCGCGATCATAACCGGCATGATCGCCAGACCATCCAGACCATCGGTCAGGTTCACTGCATTGGCAGAGCCCACGATAACGCAGATCACAAAGGGCACGTAGAAATAGCCCAGATTGATCAATGTGTCCTTGAAAACGGGCAGCGCCAGTTGATTCTGAAGCGCCTCAGGGTGAAAGGCCCGTGCACAGAGCGCCGCAATGACGGCGATCAGGATCCCCAACAGCAGCCGCACCTTGCCAGAAACTCCAGCGGTATTCTGCTTGGATACCTTTGCATAATCATCCGCAAAGCCAATCAGCGCAAAAGAGAGCGTCACAAAAAGCACCAGCCAGACAAACGGATTGTCTAGCCGTGCCCAGATCAGGGTCGCCGTCAGCAGCGCCCCAACGATGAGCAACCCCCCCATGGTGGGGGTACCCGCCTTGGTAAAATGCCCCTCAGGTCCGTCATCGCGGATTGGCTGCCCCTTGCCCTGCTTACGGCGCAGCACATTGATCAGCGGCTTGCCAAACAGAAAGCCAAACAGAAGCGCCGTCATGAAGGCGCCCCCTGCCCGGAAGGTGATATAGCGGAACAGGTTGAAAAAATCGCCGCCATCCGACAGGGCTGTCAGCCAATAGAGCATCTCGGATTGATCCTCGCCTTTAGTTTGGTTTCAGAATTAGCGCCTGCCATGACCCAAATCCCGGATGCCGTCAACGATCTTGGACAGCCCGGCACTCAATGAACCCTTGGCCAGCACAATATCGCCACAGCCCAGCTGTGAGGGTAAATCTGGCAGCACATCCGCAGAGGTTGCGTAGTGAAAACCGCGCTGCGCCGCAGGCAGAGCCTGATGCAGATGTGCCATCAGCGGGCCAATACAGTGAATGGTGTCTATGGTCTCCAGCGCTGCCAGATCAGCAAGCCCCGCATGCAGGGCTACTTCCTGCGGACCCAACTCGCCCATGTCACCAAGATAGGCAATCTTACGCCCCTTGACACCCGCATCAGCTCCCAGATCCGGCGTTGCCGCCAGCACTGCCAGCGCCGCCGCCATAGAGGTCGGATTGGCGTTGTAGCTGTCATCAAGAAGCAGCAGTTTGCCGCCCTCCATGGCGACCTCAACACGCGCGCCGCGCCCCTGTACCGGTGACCAAAGCGACAGAACCTGCGCGGCCCGCTGCACATCCGCCCCGGCAGCGGCAACACAGGCCAGCGCGCCCAGTGCGTTCATAGCAAAATGTGCGCCCAGCGACTGAATGGTGAGCTGCATTTGCTCCGGGCCACAGCGCACTTCTGCCAGGGTGGCCTCCCCACTGATTTTAGTGCTCAGCAATTTATACTCTGTTGCGCTCTCACCAAACCACTGATGGGCAACGCCAAGTCCCTGAGCCTCAGCCGCCAGAACCTGCGCCTCGTCGATGTCTGCGTTCAGCACCGCGACACCGCCGGGTTCCAGGCCCTCCATAATCGCAGCCTTTTCGCGGGCGATGCCTGCCACATCCTCAAAGGCCTCCAGATGCACGGCGGCTACCGTTGTCACCATGGCGACATGCGGGCGGGCCTGCCGGGCCAGCGGAGCGATCTCGCCGGGGTGGTTCATGCCGATCTCGATCACCGCAAACTCCGTGTCACGCGGCATCCGCGCCAGCGTCAGCGGCACGCCCCAATGATTGTTGTAGCTGGCCACGGCGGCATGGGTGCGCCCCTGATCTGCCAGCATGCAGGCCAGCATTTCCTTGGTTGAGGTTTTGCCGACCGAGCCGGTGATCGCGATCACCTTGGCCTGGGTGCGCGCTCGGGCCACCTGCCCCAAACCTTCAAGCGCAGCCTGCACATCCTCAACAATCAGCAAAGGCGCATCCGCAGCCACGCCGTCCGGGCGGTGGGTCACCAGGGCGGCGCCGGCCCCCTTGTCCAACGCCTGGGCGACAAAATCATGGCCATCACGGGCCGCCTTTAGCGCGACGAAGAGATCCCCAGGCTGCAAGGTACGGGTATCAATGGAGATTCCTGAAACCTTCCAGTCGCCAGTGGCCTCACCTCCGGTCGCCGTTGCGGCCTCTGCCGCTGTCCAAAGCGCGCTCATATTGCTTTTCCATCCAAAACGGCCACGGCCATGCTGGCCTGCTCTACATCATCGAAGGGCAAGACATCCGTGCCAACCACCTGGCCGCTCTCGTGACCCTTGCCGCAGATCAGCAAAGCATCCCCTGTGCTCAACATGTCGACCCCGCGCAGGATTGCCTCGGCCCGATCGCCAACCTCCAGCGCATCCGGGGCACCGCCCCTGACGGCGGCGCGGATCACGGCAGGATCTTCGGAGCGTGGGTTGTCGTCGGTGACAATGACAACATCCGCATTTTCCTGCGCCGCCCGCCCCATCAAGGGGCGTTTGGTGGCGTCTCGATCACCACCCGCGCCGACGATAGCAACCAGCCGTCCTAACACATGCGGGCGCAGCGCCTTTATCGCGGTGGCCACCGCATCCGGCGTATGGGCGTAATCGACAAAAACCGAGGCGCCATTGTCGCGGGTTGCGGCATGTTCCATGCGGCCCCGCACCGTGGTCAGCTGCGGCAGGGTGTCAAAGACCGCTGCCGGGTCTTCACCACCGGCAATCACCAGGCCGCAAGCCAGAAGCACATTTTCAGCCTGAAAGCCACCGATGAGGTTCAGCCGTTTCTGATAGGGTTGATCGTGCCAATTGAAGCGCAGGTCCTGCCCGGTGTCATCATAGCGCAGCCCCGTGAGGCTGATATCACCCAAGCCCCGTCCGATGCTGATCACCTCTTGCCCACGAGCTGCCGCCACCGCGCGCATCTCAGCCCCGCGCGAGTCGTTCATATTGATCACCGCCACGCCATCCTCGGGCAGAACCCGGCGGAACAGCCCCGCTTTGGCGGCAAAATAGGCCTCAAATGTCTCGTGATAGTCCAAATGATCCTGGGTGAAATTGGTAAACCCCGCAGCCGCCAGCTGCACCCCATCCAGGCGGCATTGGTCCAGCCCATGGGACGAGGCCTCCATCGCCGCATGGGTGACACCGGCCTCTGCGGCCTTGGCCAGGGCGCGGTGCAGCGTGATCGGCTCAGGGGTGGTATGGGCCAGCGGATGACTCCAGGCGCCTTCAATCCCGGTGGTGCCAAGGTTCACGGCCTCATGGCCCAGGGCACACCAAATCTGGCGCACAAAGGTCGCCACCGAGGTTTTGCCATTGGTGCCCGTCACTGCAACCATGGTCTGCGGCTGGGCGCCAAACCACAGCGCAGCGGCATAGGCCAGAGCCTGACGCGGGTCTTCAACAATCACCAGGGCAGCATGGCTTTCTTCGAGCGGTTGCGCCGCAATCTTGGCGCCAGCGGCATCGGTCAAAATCGCCACAGCGCCCTGCTCCAGTGCCGCCGGGATAAATTTAGCCCCATGCACCTGACTGCCCGGCAAAGCGGCAAAAAGCGCTCCATCAGCCGCACGTCGGCTGTCGACAGCGAGGCCTGAAATCAATGGATCTGCGCCGCCACGGGCGGTGAGGCCCAGCTCGCTAAGGGGGCGGAGATCAGAAGTATCGTCGGGGTTGCTGCGCATCTGCGGCCCTCACCAGGGATTAGGCCCGGGATTACTCACCGGGGTCAGTTTGAAGTGAGGGTTATACCAGTCACCTCGGTGGGTTCAACTTGTGGTCTGAGCCCCAACAGCGGTGCCAAACGCCCGATCATTTCTGCAGCCACCGGAACGGCGGTCCAGCCCGCTGTTCGGCGCTCTTCACCGTGGGCAATCACTGAGGGTTCATCCAGTGTCACCACCAGTACATATTTGGGATCATGGGCTGGAAAGATCGAAGCAAAGGTGGCGATCACCTTGTCCTCATAATACCCACCGCGCGGCTTGGGCTTGTCGGCGGTGCCGGTCTTACCGCCGACCTGATAGCCGGGCACGCGGGCAAAGCTCGCGGTGCCTTCGGTCACCACCTGACGCAGCATGGTACGGGCTGCTGACGCGGATTCTTCGGACATGATACGGCGCCCCAGCTGAGGGCCATCCTGCTTTAGAACTGTCGGGCTGACATAACGCCCACCATTTGCCACAGCTGCATAGCCTGCAGCCAAATGCATGGGGGTGGTGGAAATCCCGTGCCCATAAGAAATGGTCATCGCCGAAAGTTCCGACCAGTTCTTGGGCAACAGGGGTTTGCCGCCCTGTGCCTCAACGATCTCAAAAGGCGTTGCCTCCAGCATTCCCAAACCGGTGAGGAAATCCTGCTGACGTTCAGCGCCAATTTGCTGGGCCAGACGGGCAGTACCGATATTGGAGGACTTCACAATGATATCGGTCACCGACAATTCATTGCCGTAGTTACGGAAATCCTTAATCGAGAATTTCCCCCAGCGCAGCGGACCACGGGTATCGATGACCGTCTGCGGGTTCACCAAGCCGAGATCCACTGCCTGAGCCGCGGTGAAAATCTTAAAGGTCGAGCCCAGTTCGTATACCCCTTGTACCGCGCGGTTAAACAGCGGGCTGACGGATGGGTCAAAGCCAGAGGTGGGCGGCGCGGGGCGTTCATTGGGATCAAAGTCAGGCAGCGAGACCACCGAGATCACCTCGCCGGTGTGGACATCCATCAGAATCGAGGTGGCACCCTTGGCACTCATCAGCTTCATGCCGCCATCCAACACCCGCTCCGCCGCCGCCTGCACGGTCAGATCCAGCGACAGCGCCAGGGGCTCGCTGCCATTGGCGGGATTGCGCAGGTAGTCATCGAACTGCTTTTCCACCCCAGCCACGCCAATCACCTCGGCAGCGCTGACACCCTCCTTGCCAAAGCTCGCTCCGCCCAAAACATGGGCCGCAACAGAGCCATTGGGATAAAGCCGCATCTCGCGGGGGCCAAACAGCAGGCCAGGATCGCCAATATCATGCACCGCCTGCTTTTGTTCGGGGCTGATTTTCTTTTTGATCCAAAGGAACTTGCGCCCGCCGGTGAATTTGGCCAACAGGTCGGCGTGGTCCAGATCTGGGAAAATCTCAACCAGGCGGTCCACTGCATTTTGCGGATCAATCAGTTGTTGCGGCTGCACATAAAGCGAATGCGTTTCAAAATTGGTCGCCAGAATACGCCCCTGGCGGTCCACAATATCCGCGCGCTGCATGGCAATGGCGCTGCCCGCCACACTGGCCACGGGCTCACGCGGTTCAGAGGTCGCCATAACCCCCATACGCGCAGCTACTGCTGCATAGGCACACAGAAAAAACACCCCTAGAACCAGCAGACGGCCCTCGGCACGCTGGCGCGATTTCACCTGCATATCGTCGTGGCGCTGACGAATGTTCTCTTTTTCGATGGCGTCTGGATTTTCCCCTTTTGAGCGAGCATCCAGAATACGGGCCAGCGGGCGAAGCGGCGTGCGGATCATTGGCCTGCCTCCTGGCCGCTGGTGGCATTCAAACCCGAGACATCCACACCTTCGGTGATCAATAGCGCCGGTTGCAGCGGGTAGGTGACTTCATCCACCCGACCAAACTGATCGGGGCGCAGGGGCAACAACCCCAGGCGTTCAAAGTTCAGCTCCGCCAGCTCGATCAACCGGTCTGGGCGGTTGAGATAGGCCCATTCCGCCTTGAGTACGCTCAGACGTTCCTGTGCGGCCCCAATATTGCGTTGCAGGCTGCGGGTCTCTTTCAGAACCTGCTGGGTGGCGTAGTTTTCACGATAAGCCCAAAAGGCGAGACCAAAAACGGCCAGCGCCGTGACAACATAAAGCAGAGACTTCATTTACGCCCCTCTTTCAGTTGCGGCATGCTGAGATCTTTCGCGCTGATAGGTACAGGTGCAGCATCTGTGCGCCGCCCAACCCGCAGCCGCGCCGAGCGCGAGCGGGGGTTCTCCGCCAGCTCATCATCATCTGGACCCACCGCCTTGCGGGTGACCAGCTCAAACTGTGAGGGGATTTCCGCCACTTCCGGCGCGTAGCGATTGGCCCGCCCGGTCTTATTGGCGCGATGCTGGAAAAAGCGTTTGACCATGCGATCCTCAACCGAATGGAAAGTGACAACCGCCAGCAACCCGCCAGGTTTCAACGCCCGCTCTGCCGCAAGCAGCCCATTGAACAGCTCTTCGTATTCAGCGTTGACGGCAATGCGCAGAGCCTGAAAGCTGCGGGTGGCCGGGTGCGATTTGCCGGGTTTTGCCCGTGGCAGGCAACCTTCAATCAATTTTGCCAGTTGCAGCGTTGTGGTGATCGGCTCCAATTCGCGGGTCTTGACGATGGATTTGGCAATACGGCGGCTGGCGCGCTCTTCACCAAAATGGAACAGGATATCTGCCAATTGCACCTCAGACAGTTCTGCCACCAGATCCGCAGCCGAAGGCCCGGACTGAGACATGCGCATATCCAGCGGCCCATCACGCATGAAGGAAAAGCCCCGTTCGGCCAGATCCAACTGCATGGAGGAGACCCCGAGGTCCAGCACCACGCCATCCAGATCCTGGGCGTATTCATCCATCTTTGAAAACACGCCCTCCTGCAGCACCAGACGGTCGCCATAATCTGCCGCCCAGGGCTGGGCCAGTTCAAAGGCCAGCGGGTCGCGGTCCACACCAATCACCTGCTCGGCTCCGGCCTCCAGCAGGCCACGGGTGTAGCCCCCTGCGCCAAAGGTACCGTCCAACCAACGACCAGAAACAGGTGCCACCGCTTTTAACAGTGGGCGCAGCAGAACTGGGACATGGGGACCAGAGGGCGTAGGTCGGTCCGTCGTCATAGTCTATGCGCCTCCGGCGCCATCAAGGAACTCCAGCGGATCAAACCCCTCTGGCAGCTCATCCATCCATTTATCCGCAAGGGCCTGTTCTTCTTCGTCATAGGTTTCGGGCTTCCAGATCTGGAACGTGTCACCTGCCGCCATAAAGAAGGCTTCTTTTTCCAGGCCAACCTTATTGCGCAGCTTTGCGGGCAGAACCAGGCGGCCGGTTTCATCAATCGTGGTGGGGAAGGACTGGCCGTGGAACATGCGTTGCAGCATCTTGCGCTGCATCGAGCCGCGCGGCAAAGCATCAATCTTGGCGTCGACTTCCTCGATTGCCTCAATCGTGTAGCATTCAAGATAGTTGCGACGGTGATCACCATAGACAATCACCAACTCGGGGCTTTCACCAGATTTCCAATTCGGGTCGCTGGCCTCGATCACACGACGAAAGGAGGCCGGAATCGATACCCGCCCCTTTGTGTCCACCTTATGGTGGCTTTCGCCTCTGAACCTACGGCCCAAGATCTCGCCCTCAATTTGCGCCTTTAGCGCGTTGTCTGCCCCAGAAACTAAGGAAGGCGAGCTGATCTGCTGCCACTGATCAACTCGCCTCCTAATTCCCGCTTAGCGGGGTGTCCGACTGCGCGCGCCACCTGGGGGGATGTCTGCTCGCCCGCGCGCCGGATCTCTCAGTGTTCGGATGAAGTGAAGGCCTGTATGAACCTGCTTATTATTATGAGCTGGGGTCTTTAGCGCCCCTATTTGCTCTCCGCTGCATCCGATGAGAAAGGGATACTATGGGAAATCATGGCCTGACAACCCACAATTCAGAAAAGACTCCATAAAGCCAGCTCGGAGACCAAAACGGGACGAAAAATTTCCCCCTAGACCAGCCAATAAATGGCACAAATTGCGACGCTCGAAGGGAAGATCACAACATATAGAGGCAAAAAAGGTGCGTCAAAAACTGGGCATTTTTGCCCATGAAATCCCAGTCCGAGACAAAAATGTTAACAGCAGATTAACAGTTCACCCAATGTTCCACCCTATACTTGTGGATAATGCTGTGGATAACCAGAATCGTCACAGGACTCACCTAATGATTCGAATTCGAAATGCCGGTTTCAGCAGGCTGACAGCAGATCTCCAACATAGATCGGACCATGAATTCCCATTCCTCCCATAATTTCCCATGCCATCTTCACAAGCCGCCAGATCAACCCATGATAGCACCCGGACACCCACCTCTACGTGAGGAGAAATTTATTAGAATTCGAATAAAGTGTGGAGAAATTTCGTCAAGCAGGTCCAGCACTGGCGGCAAGGTTAAAGACCAAATGGACGATTGCCCCCTACAGACCGATGACCTTTGCACTCAGAACGGATGATTAAGCGCATAGGTGATTTAGGTCGGTACCCCCCCGAAGAGCGCGATAAGTGCCGCGCTGCACAGACTGTGCCTTGGCCCAGCTGTTAGAGCCCCGAGCTGCCGAGCCCCGACCAGAGAGAAGACCGCAGCCATAGGCCCAAGGCACCTAGAGCCCCACCCAGGCGCGACGAGAACCTGGGTGGCAAGTCAATACGGTCGGCGACTAGGCCATTCCACCCGCAACAAGACCCTTGGCGATTTGGGCATAGGCCTGCGCTGCCGCCCCCTCCCCCAACGCCACCGGAGTTCCCGCATCCCCGGCCAACCGGGTTTCAAGATCAATGGGCAAGGCCCCCAACAGTGGCAGACCTAGCGCCTGAGCCTCGGCAGCGACGCCGCCATGGCCAAAGATATGGTGCTCCCCGCCGCAATCCGGGCAGGTAAAGAATGACATATTCTCGATTAAGCCCAGAACGGGCGTCTTTAACGTCTTAAACATATCCAGCGCCTTGCGAGCATCGATCAAGGCCACGTCCTGCGGCGTGCTCACCACAATTGCGCCACTTAACTCACTCTTGGTACAAAGTGTCAGCTGCACATCGCCGGTTCCGGGCGGCAGATCCACAATGAGCACATCCAGCTCACCCCAATTCACTTGACCCAGCATCTGCTGCAAGGCACCCATGAGCATTGGCCCCCGCCAGACAACAGCCTTGTCCTCTGGCACCATGAGACCAATTGACATCATAGTCACCCCATGGGCACGCAGCGGCTCAATAACCGTCCCGTCGGGGCTTCTGGGCGCCGCAGAGATCCCCATCATGCGCGGCTGGCTTGGGCCATATATATCTGCATCCAACACTCCGACCCGCCGCCCCTGGCGCGATAGGGCCACGGCCAGGTTTGCGCTGACTGTGGATTTGCCCACGCCCCCCTTACCAGAGGCCACTGCCAGAATACGGGCAACGCCCTTGGGCTTTATCGGACCACTCTGCGGCTTCGGGTGCCCACCAATTTTGAGACTGGGAGCTGCGCCACCCGCCGGAGCAGGTGCAGGGCCATGAGCCGTCAAGGCCACCGAGGCAGATCCCACGCCCTCCAGTGCCAAGACAGCGGCTTCAGCTGCACGGCGCAAGGGCTCCATATGCTGCGCAATTGCCGGGCTCGGTGCCTCTATGACAAAGCTGACCTTTGCGAGCCCGCTTTCACCCGGCTCGTCTTGCAGGGTCAGGGCGCGTATCATGTCCCGCGAAATCAAGGTCCCACCATCCGGCAGGGCCAGGCGCTCCAGCGCCTCTTCCACTTTGTTCTGCGTAACGGACATATTCACCTCCAGCGCCCAACCTTGGTGGCCACCCCTATCCCAGCACGCCCCCTTGGTGAAGGGTGCAGCTTGTGCTGCACAACAGCATTCCGCAAGGGAAAGCGACCTGTCGGATTCGGAAAGCTACCGTTAGGGAAAGCAGAATTAGACAATTTCGCCTAAAAAAGAACCTGTTTACAAACAAGTACCACCCACCCATGCAAATGCCGCATAGCAGAATTGCTATCTTTAGGGATTGTGCACCTGCAGCATTCGACTATTGTTGATTTCAACAACGCCAATACTGGCACACCACAACAAGTGAACTCAGAGGATAGACCCGATGGCCGCTGTAAACCAAATCGCAACACCTAAGTCTGTACTCTCGTTCCTACCAACAGCCTGGTTCGACGAGCTGAGCACAAAGTTCGCTCGTTACCGCCTCTACCGCGAGACCTACAATGAGCTCTCCGAGCTTTCGGGCCGCGAACTGGCAGATCTGGGTCTGAACCGCTCGATGATTAAACGTCTCGCTTATCAGGCGGCCTACGAGAACAACTAATAGAGATCAGGCTCTTTTCTCCTCCTCCCTAAAGAGCCTGTCCTACGCGGTGGCATCCTCCTCCTCCCTGATGTCACCGCACCCTATACCGGCCAAGCCGGAACAGAATACATCTGGATCTCCTCCTCCCTTGATCCCGATGTTGTCATGAACGGCGGTGCCCCCTCCTCCTCCCTGGGCGCCGCCGTTTCTTGTTTTACCCCCCCAAGTTAAACGCCTCCCTGCGAGAGCAAATTCTCAAGCGCCCTTTTGTGGCGCCCTCCGCGAATGGAAGATCACCTCCCCACAGCTGCGCAATCAAAGGCGCGCAGGCATTTGATCACTTGTCGCCGTAGGCTCTGATTAAAAAGTGAGAGGCGCTCATCCCGGCGTATAGAATGGTCGTCGCAAAGAATTCTCGCACAAAAGCCTCAAGGCCCAGCAGGCGCCTTCGCCCTGACACAATATCCTAAAAGATCACCTGGAGAGGTCGGGGCCCACCTGCCCGCCAATATGGCAACAAGAGCTTCGGCCTCTGTCGGATAAAAACGTTCGCAAAGGGAGGGCGG
>NZ_CH902583.1:993001-1324016 GCF_000152965.1 Roseobacter sp. MED193
CGCCCGGGTCGGATCGCTCCGCGATTCGACCACCGACATTTCAGCTCAACTGATCATTTTAAAACGGCACATCATCCTGCGCAGCATCCTGGCCTGCACCAGCAGCAGCAATAAACCGCGCCAGGACCTTTTTGATCCCAGCCTTTTCAAAATTCACTTCCAGTTTGTCAGCCTCGATAGCGGCAATCGCACCATAGCCAAATTTCTGATGGAAGACCCGCTCGCCAAGGGTAAAGCTGGCCGTGGCTTCCAGATCAATGATCTGCCCCCGCGCCTGTGCTGTCTGCGGCGTGCCACGCTGCCCTGCCCGCGCCTGCATGCGCTTCCATCCTGGCGAATTATACCCATCCGCCTGCGCAACCTTAGCCTCAATGGTGGAGCCTATCGGTTCGGCGCGGCTGGCCGCAGCACCATACCCCCCACCATAAAGCCCAGGAGGAGTTAGCACCTCCACATGCTCCTCGGGCAGCTCATCGACGAATCGCGACGGTAGCTGAGACTGCCATTGCCCAAAGACCCGCCGGTTACCTGCAAAAGAAATAGTGCAGACTTCCTCGGCCCGGGTAATGCCAACATAGGCAAGGCGGCGTTCCTCCTCTAAACCCTTGAGACCACTTTCATCCATGGAGCGCTGCGAGGGGAACAGCCCGTCCTCCCAGCCTGGCAGAAACACTGCTGGGAACTCCAACCCCTTGGCCGCGTGCAGGGTCATGATCGAAACCTTCTGGTCCGAATCCTGTTTGTCATTATCCATCACCAGGCTGACATGCTCCAGAAAACCCTGAAGGTTTTCAAAGTTCTCCAGCGCCTTGACCAGCTCCTTGAGGTTTTCAAGACGCCCTGGGCTATCCGGATTCTTATCCGCCTGCCACATGCCGGTATAGCCGCTTTCATCCAGCACGATCTCGGCCAGCTCCATATGAGAGATATCCGCATCGCCCGCCATCCGGCCCCAACGGGCCAGATCATCCACGAGCCGACGCAGCGCCGCGCCGCCCTTGCCCTTGATGGCCCCTGCCTCAACCGCGAGACGCGCGCCTTCCACCAGAGAGACACCATTCTCACGCGCATAGCCCTGAATGGTCTGTTGCGCCTTGTCGCCAAGGCCGCGCTTGGGGGTGTTCACGACCCGCTCGAATGCGAGATCATCATCAGCCGAGGTCACCATGCGGAAATAGCCCATAGCATCGCGAATCTCGAGCCGCTCATAAAAGCGCGGACCTCCAATGACCCGGTAGGGCAGACCAATGGTCAGAAACCGATCTTCAAAGGCGCGCATCTGATGCGAGGCCCGCACCAGAATCGCCATGTCATTCAGCCCGATAGGACGCTGCCCCCGAGTGCCGCGCTGGGTGGCCTCGATTTCCTCACCAATCCAGCGCGCCTCTTCCTCGCCGTCCCAGTGACCGATCAGGCGAACCTTTTCGCCGCCCTTTTCGGCCGTCCACAACTCCTTGCCCAAGCGGCCCGAATTGCCGCTGATCACGCCAGAGGCGGCCGCCAGGATATGCTCAGTCGAGCGGTAATTCTGTTCCAGACGCACCACTTTGGCGCCGGGGAAATCCTTTTCAAAGCGTAGGATATTGCCCACCTCGGCACCGCGCCAGCCATAGATCGACTGGTCATCATCGCCAACGCAACAGATGTTTTTATGCCCGCCCGCCAAAAGCCGCAGCCACATGTATTGGGCGATATTGGTATCTTGATACTCATCCACCATGATGTAGCGGAACCAGCGCTGATACTGCGCCAGAATATCGCTGTGGGTCTGAAAGATCGTCACCACGTGCAGCAGCAGATCGCCGAAATCGACGGCATTGAGCTCCAGCAGGCGGCGCTGATACTGGGCATAAAGCTCTGGGCCGCGATGGTTATAGGCGCCGGCCTCTGCGGCAGGCAATTTTTCCGGTGTCAGCGCCCGGTTTTTCCAGTCATCAATGATTCCGGCCAGCATCCGCGGCGGCCAGCGCTTTTCATCAATCCCCGCAGCACGGATCAGCTGTTTGAGCAGGCGGATCTGATCATCGGTATCCAGAATGGTGAAGTTTGACTTTAGATGTACAGAGCTGCGCCGTCTGCGCGCCGCAGATGGACCCAATTCGTCATATGGATTCGGCGACTCCGACTCTGTCACTTCATCAATGACTTCATCAGGGCCGACCCCAGCCTCACCGCTGATGAGCTCAGCGTGACGGCGCAGCAGCTTGACGCAGACCGAATGGAAAGTACCAAGCCAGGGCATGCCCTCAGCTGGCTGGCCCAGCATGCTGCCAACACGTTCCTTCATCTCGCGGGCAGCCTTATTGGTGAAGGTCACCGCCAGAATCTCATTGGTGCGGGCAGAGCCGGTATTGAGAAGATGCACAATCCGCGCCGTCAGCGCCTTGGTCTTGCCGGTCCCGGCACCGGCCAGCATCAAGACCGGCCCCTCCAAACATTCCACGGCCTCTCTCTGGGCCGGATTCAAACCATCAAGATAAGGCGTAGGGCGGGCCGCCATGGCCCGCGACGACAGGGAGGCGCCCTCAAAGGCGTCCATTTCATCAAATGTGCTCATGCCCGTAACACTAGCGTGATTCACCCTGCGAGAAAAGAGGACGTTCGCATTCTGTTCGCAAGATTGATCGTACTCCAAATTCCCGGCGACGCTCTGGGTTTGCCCGCGGACCCACGCGAGAAGAGCCGCCTGCTCTTGCCAAATGGCCCGCAGATCCTATCAATGCAGCATGGATCTTCATCAACACTACCCAAGCCTCGCCGACTTGCGGGCGCGTGCCCAGCGCCGCCTTCCCAAATTTGTCTGGGAATATCTCGACAGCGCCACGGGCAATGAGGCCACAAAACGCCGCAATCGCAGCGCGCTGGATCAGATCGGGTTTTTACCTTCGATCCTGCATGGACCTCAGCAGGTAGATCTGTCGACTTCATTTCTTGGGCGCGATTTGCCACTGCCTTTTGGCATCGCACCTCTGGGCATGTCCGGGCTGATCTGGCCCGACGCCGAGGGACGGCTGGCCCGCTTTGGCGCCCGCTCCGGCATCCCTTACTCTTTGTCTACCGTTGCCAGCCAATCCCCCGAAGATCTGGCGCCACATCTGGGGGCTGAGGCTTGGTTTCAGCTCTACCCCCCAAAAGATGAAGACATCCGTCGGGATATGCTGGAACGCGCACGCAAGGCAGGTTTCAAGACACTGGTGCTCACGGTGGATGTCCCCGTTGCCTCGCGGCGCGAACGTCAGGTGCGCTCAGGCCTCACCCAGCCCCCCCGTCTAACCCCCCGCCTATTGGCGCAGGTGGCCCAGCGCCCAGCCTGGGCCAGTGGCATGGCGCGGCAACATTGGGCGCACGGGGGGATGCCCCATATGCGGACCCTGGACAAATATATCACCGAAAACAGCAAAGGCCTCTCTTCGACTGCGCATATTGGCTATTTGCTGCGCACCTCGCCGGATTGGGACTATGCCAAATGGCTGCGCGACAACTGGCAGGGGAGCTTTGTCATCAAAGGTGTGATGAGGGCAGAGGATGCAGCGCCACTGGAACAGATCGGAGTTGATGCCCTTTGGGTGTCAAACCATGCGGGACGCCAGTTTGATGCCGCGCCCGCCTCGACCGAGGTGCTGCCAGAGCTGCGCGCGGCCACCTCCCTGCCACTGGTCTTTGACAGCGGCATTGAGGGCGGTTTGGACATACTGCGCGCCCTGGCACTTGGGGCGGATTTCATCATGCTGGGGCGGGCCTTTCACTTTGCACTTGCAGCATTGGGAGACAGGGGACCAAACCATCTGGTTGAGATCCTGAGCAAGGATCTGGAAGCCAATATGGGGCAGTTGGGATTGCGCTCGCTCTCTGAGGTGAGAACTTTGCAAATTCGCAACCTGACGTTACACTCCCAACCTTGATCCGTAAACGACTGAAACCGGTAGCAAAGCCTGCGATCCATTCTGAGCAAAGACCGGCTGATTGCAGCCGCGAAACCCAAGCGCCGCAGATACGCCAGGAAGCATGACCAAAGATTCGCCAAATTTGGAATCGCCTAAATTTTCAGCAACTCTCTCTGGGATTTTGGCGCCCAATTGACTTCAAATGCTGCGCTTGCACAAAAAATTGCCGCATTATGGCTGAATGAGAGCGCAATCATGCAGCAGATACCCAATACTACGGCTATACCAGTGGCCAATATGTAACTAACACTTCGCCAACCCTAGACTACTTCGAGGAGCGACCATGCCCGATTTCAAGAAAATCCTGATTGCAAACCGAGGCGAAATCGCCATCCGCGTCATGCGTGCCGCCAATGAAATGGGCAAGCGAACCGTTGCTGTCTATGCCGAAGAAGACAAGCTGGGCCTGCACCGCTTTAAGGCCGATGAGGCCTACCGTATCGGCGAGGGCATGGGGCCTGTCGCCGCCTACCTGAGCATCGACGAGATCATTCGGGTCGCCAAGGAATGCGGCGCCGATGCGATCCATCCCGGCTATGGCCTGTTGTCCGAAAACCCCGACTTTGTCGATGCCTGCGCCCGCAACGGCATCACCTTCATCGGCCCCAAGGCCGAAACCATGCGCGCTCTAGGCGACAAGGCCTCGGCACGGCGCGTTGCCATTGAGGCCGGGGTGCCGGTCATTCCCGCAACCGAGGTGCTGGGCGATGACATGAAGGCCATCGCCAAAGAAGCCAGCGAGGTCGGCTACCCGCTGATGCTCAAGGCCTCCTGGGGCGGCGGTGGTCGCGGCATGCGGCCGATCCACGGCCCGGATGAGCTGGAAGAAAAAGTCCTGGAGGGCCGCCGCGAAGCCGAAGCCGCCTTTGGTAATGGCGAGGGTTATCTGGAAAAGATGATCACCCGCGCCCGCCACGTAGAGGTGCAGATCCTGGGTGACAAGCACGGCGAGATCTACCACCTGTTTGAGCGCGATTGCTCGGTGCAGCGGCGCAACCAAAAGGTCGTGGAGCGCGCCCCCGCCCCCTACCTCTCTGAAGAGCAGCGCGCTGAGATCTGCGAGCTGGGCCGCAAAATCTGCGCCCATGTAAATTATGAATGCGCTGGCACCGTTGAATTCCTGATGGATATGGAAAGCGGCAAGTTCTACTTCATCGAGGTGAACCCCCGTGTTCAGGTGGAACACACCGTCACCGAGGAGGTCACCGGCATCGACATCGTTCAGGCGCAGATCCTGATCGCCGAGGGCAAACCAATTGCCGAAGCCACCGGCAAAGCCTCACAGGGTGACATTCGCCTGAATGGCCACGCATTGCAGACACGGGTCACGACTGAGGATCCGCTGAATAACTTCATCCCCGACTATGGCCGCATAACCGCCTATCGCTCGGCCACTGGTATGGGCATCCGCCTGGATGGCGGCACCGCCTATGCCGGCGGCGTCATCACCCGCTACTATGACAGTCTGTTGACCAAGGTAACCGCCTGGGCGCAAACCCCGGAAAAGGCCATTGCCCGTATGGACCGTGCCCTGCGCGAATTCCGGGTGCGCGGTGTGTCCACCAATATCGCCTTTGTGGAAAACCTGCTCAAGCACCCGACTTTCCTGGACAACAGCTATACCACCACCTTTATCGACAACACGCCAGATCTGTTCCAGTTTGCCAAACGTCAGGACCGTGGCACCAAGGTGCTGACCTATCTGGCGGATATCTCCGTCAACGGTCACCCGGAAACCGAAGGCCGCGCTGCCCCGGCGGCAGACCTGAAAGAGCCGCGTGCACCGCATGTGGATCCGGCTCCTCTGCCCTATGGCACCCGCAATCTGCTGGAACAAAAGGGCGCCCAAGCCGTCGCCGATTGGATGAAGGCCCAGCGCCAGCTCCTGCTCACCGACACCACCATGCGCGATGGCCACCAGTCCCTGCTGGCGACCCGGATGCGCAGCCATGACATGATCAAGGTGGCCCCTGCCTATGCGCAGAACCTCAGCCAGCTCTTCTCGGTTGAATGCTGGGGCGGGGCAACCTTTGATGTGGCCTACCGCTTCCTGCAGGAATGCCCCTGGCAACGCCTGCGTGATCTGCGCGAAGCGATGCCCAATGTGATGACCCAGATGCTGCTGCGGGCCTCTAATGGGGTCGGCTATACCAACTACCCTGACAATGTGGTGCAGGAATTTGTTCGCCAGGCGGCGGAGACCGGTGTTGATGTCTTCCGGGTGTTTGACAGCCTCAACTGGGTGGAGAACATGCGTGTCGCCATGGATGCCGTCGTCGAGAGCGGCAAGCTCTGCGAAGGCACCATCTGCTACACTGGCGATATCCTCGACCCTAGCCGCGCCAAATATGACCTGAAATACTATGTTGGCATGGCCAAAGAGCTGGAGGCCGCCGGCGCCCATGTTCTGGGTCTGAAAGACATGGCTGGCCTGTTGAAACCTGCCGCCGCGCGCCAGCTGGTCAAGGCGCTGAAGGAAGAGGTCGGCCTACCGGTCCATTTCCACACCCATGATACCTCTGGCATTGCCGGTGCAACCATTCTGGCCGCCGCAGATGCTGGCGTCGATGCGGTGGATGTGGCCATGGATGCCTTCTCTGGCGGCACCTCGCAGCCCTGCTTTGGCTCCATCGTCGAAGGGCTGCGCAACACCGACCGCGACACAGGGCTGGATATCGCAAAGATCCGGGAGATCTCTGACTATTGGGAGCAGGTCCGCGCGCAGTATGTCGCCTTTGAATCCGGCCTGCAGGCGCCGGCCTCGGAGGTCTATCTGCACGAGATGCCTGGCGGCCAGTTCACCAACCTCAAAGCCCAGGCGCGCAGCCTTGGTTTGGAAGACCGTTGGCATGAGGTCGCCCAGACCTATGCGGATGTGAATCAGATGTTTGGCGATATCGTCAAGGTGACGCCCTCCTCCAAAGTGGTGGGCGACATGGCGCTGATGATGGTCAGCCAGAACCTCAGCCGCGATGAGGTCGAGAACCCCAGCACGGAGGTCTCTTTCCCCGATAGCGTTGTGGATATGATGCGCGGCAACCTGGGCCAGCCTCCCGGTGGCTTCCCGGATGGGATTGTTGCCAAGGTGCTGAAAGGCGAGGCCCCCAACCTGACCCGTCCTGGCGCTCATCTGGAGCCCGTGGATCTGGACGAGACCCGCGCCGAGCTGAGCAAATTGCTGGAAGGCAAGGCTGTGGATGACGAGGATCTCAATGGCTATCTGATGTATCCCAAGGTCTTCCTCGACTACATGGGCCGTCACCGCCAATACGGGCCTGTGCGCACCCTCCCCACCCGCGCCTTCTTTTATGGCATGGAACCGGGCGAGGAAATCACCGCGGAAATCGACCCCGGTAAAACCCTGGAGATCCGCCTTCAGGCCCTCGGTGAAACCGATGAAAAAGGCGAGGTCAAAGTCTTTTTTGAACTCAATGGTCAGCCCCGCGTCATCCGGGTGCCCAACCGTCTGGTCAAGGCCTCCACCGAGAGCCGCCCCAAGGCCGAAGCTGGCAATGGCGATCACATCGGCGCGCCAATGCCCGGCGTTGTAGCCAGCGTCGCGGTACAGGTCGGCCAGGAAGTCCATGAGGGCGATATGCTTCTGACCATCGAGGCGATGAAGATGGAAACCGGTCTACACGCAGAGCGCTCTGCCCGCGTTAAGGCGCTGCATGTCTCGGCAGGCACCCAGATCGACGCCAAGGACCTGCTGATCGAACTGGAAGATCTGTAAAGTCTGAACGCAGCCACAAGTTCCGAAAACACTCACTGAGCCCCGGAGGACCTCCCTTCGGGGCTTTGATGTTTCATGGAGGGGTCACAGCAGTTGCAACGCCTTTTGCGGGCAGCAATCTGCCGGGCAGACCAACGCCTAAAGCAATGACCTGTTCAGTTCCCCTTTCCCCGGTTTCTGCCCCTGTCAGGCATCCCGCCAAACAGAGACAGGGTAGAGCTGGCAGTTCACTGCATAGAAGCTGGGGGAGAGGTATCCATACCGGCCCTCTGCAACCGCGCCCCAGCGGGTGTGATGCCAATTCAATTCCATAGCGGCAGGCGGAGTAAGCGGCGTAACGACAAACTGGGCGCCCTCATCGCATTGCGCCTGCAACACCTGCACCCTTATCGGGGGCACAGACAAAGCCCGGCCGGTGGCTTCTTCCGCACCGCCCGCATGACCGACAGGGTTTGAAAGGCCGCCAGACTGCACCACCAGCCCCAAAACAACTGCCGTCACCAATGCGGTAAGCCGCATCTTTTCTTTGAGTTTTGCCACGGAGCTCTCCCTGTTTAAAAGCTGCTGTCGGTGTCTCAACGCACAGGGCGCTGCATTCCGTCGCCGGACTGTCGAAAAAAAGCGCGCTGTCACATATTTCAGCCAACCTTTCACCCAGCTCCCCTTAATCGCGAGCAACTTAATCCCATTAACAATCAAAAAGGGAACGAAAACACTGGGCAGACAGGCCGTTTTGATGTTCATTTTTGCGAGTATTTATGCCCAGCATTCAGCTTTCCGCGCCCGTTGGGGCCGCACCAAGACCGTTTGAAGGCGCTCCAGTCAAAAACACAGGCAAAGATGTTTCGCTTTTGCGCGACATGCTGGCGGCGAATGGCATTGGCCCCCTGGGCCAGTCCGCAAAAATAGATGCCGGCCTGATTAAGGCCATCAACCACTTTCAAAAGAAGGTCGGTTTCAAAGTCACCGACAGTGTCGTCGACCCTGGCGGGAGAACGTTCAAGGCACTGCTGCCAAAGTATCAAAAAGCCCTTAAAGCGCTTGAGAAAGCAAGCAGGGAACCCCTGTATCAGATGAAGTTCAAGGGGAAGACCATCCTGTGCAACAAGGCGGACTATGATCGTCTCTATGCTCAGGCGCTCAAGAACGTCCATAGCCGGGTCAGCTCTCTGCTCTCCTACAACCGTGTCTTGCAGATCAACCAAAAGGAATACCAGGCCCTCGCGGATTTCAGTAACAATGCCGCAACCGCGCTTATGCACGCGCTGTTTGTCTCTGTTGCCACCACCGGCGCCCCCAGCCCGGCGCTTGCCAAAAAAGCCGCCAGCGCCGCCGCCACCCTGAACAAGCTGAAAACCAGTAAGGATCTCGCCCGCATCCACAAAGAACTGCCTCAGGCGGAAAAGGCCATACAGAGCTTTGCCAAGGACATGAACCGGTTTGAGAGCCAGTATATTTCCGGCGGCAAAAACATTGTGACGGGCCTCGAAATGACCCGCGATCTGGGCTTTGTCGCCGTCGGCATTATTGCGACGCCGATGATCGTCACCGCCGGGGCCAGCCTGACCGTGGCAATGGTTGCTTCAGGCGCAGGGGTTTCCCTGCTGCAGTCAGCAATCGATGAAGGCGTGAAACATCAAACAGGGCAGACAGACGACATCGGAGCCTCAGCGAAAAAAGTGCTGATTGATACTTTGGTCGGCGGGCTGCTTGCAAGGATCCCGACAAAGGCTCCAAAACAGTTCTTGTCAAAAATCAGCACCCAGGTGGCTGCCAGGGTGTCCACCAAGACCTCTCTGGTCCAAAAGAGCACGATCCTGAAATACTCAGACAAGGTGATCCATGACGGCGGCCTGCAACTCTACAAAAGCAGCTATGAAGAAGCGGTCAAATTGACGGGCGACAGCATCAAAAAGGGCAAGCCGCCCAGCGCCAAAGATCTGGAACGGATTGTGTCAGACATGGTGGACAATTCGGTTGCCACTTTGATCAATTCCCGGCTCGATGACCTTTTCAAAAAATTCTCTTATCAGCACAAGGACATCATCACCTACACCCTGGTGCCACAGCGATTGAACAAGCTGGTGAAGAAAAACAAAGTCGGCGCCACGCTGACCGCCCAGGCCCATGCCAAGATCGCAACCAAGGTCAGCGACAGCATCATCAAGGGAACCCTAAAGCAGGTCAGGAAACACGCCGACAGTACCCTGTCCGCTGCCACCGGGGCAGAAAGCCCCGAGCAGCTCAGCAAAAAGTTCTCCGCAGCCTGTGCCGCAGACAGATCGATCCTAACTCTGATTGATGCTCAGATAGAGGCCGAACTAAAGCAGGCAAAGGCCAAGAAATAGCGCCCTGCAGCCCTGTGCTGCCCCGTGCCCTGGCCACTGCAAACCACATCTTCAGCAAAGACGCATAGCCCGTATCTGATTTACAGAATCTGCGCATTTTTCTCTTGTGCCTCTCGCCCAACCCCACTAGAAGCCCCTTCACCAAATGTAGCGCGGGCGTAGCTCAGGGGTAGAGCATAACCTTGCCAAGGTTAGGGTCGGGCGTTCGAATCGCCTCGCCCGCTCCATTTGGATCTTGAACAGGCCACTCCTTCGGGGGTGGCCTTTCGCGTTGCAATGGGTAACCCTTAGCAAAGCCTTGCGCGGAATCAGCTTTGCGCTTAGGAACAGATCCAGAACACCAAAACAAAAAGCAGGCAGGCCGCACCACATGCTCACATCCGTAGAACTATGCGCAGGGGCTGGCGGTCAGGCTCTGGGACTGGAACGTGCCGGCTTTGATCACACCGCATTGGTCGAAATCGACAAACACTGCTGTGCCACGCTGCGCCACAACCGGCCCAACTGGAATGTGCTCGAAGAAGACCTGCGCCTGTTCAAAGACGACGCCAGCGCTTACAAAGGCATTGATCTGCTGGCTGGTGGCCTACCCTGCCCGCCCTTTTCGGTCGCAGGCAAACAGCTGGGCGAAAAGGATGAGCGCAATCTCTTTGACGATGCGATTCATATCGTCGATGCGACCCGTCCCCGTGCGGTAATGATCGAAAACGTACGCGGGTTTCTGGATGCCGCCTTTCATGACTACCGTGAAAAGCTGAAAAAGCAGCTCTCCAAGCTCGGCTATGAAACCGATTGGCGCCTGCTCAATGCCTCCGATTTCGGCGTGCCACAGCTGCGCCCGCGGGTGGCAATCGTGGCGCTGCGCAAAGAATACTCGGACCAGTTCAACTGGCCGGACCCACTGCCACACAATCCACCCACCGTCGGCGAAACCCTGTTGGACCTGATGAGGGCCCGCGGCTGGAGCGGTGCCGATGACTGGGCTGCCCAGGCGGATGAGATTGCCCCAACAATCGTCGGGGGGTCCAAGAAACACGGCGGGCCGGACCTGGGCCCAACACGGGCACGGCGCGCCTGGGCCTCGCTGGGGGTTGAGGGACGCACCATCGCCTATGAGGCGCCAGACCCTTTCCACAACGACATGCCCCGCCTCACCGTGCGTATGGTTGCGCGCATCCAGGGCTTCCCGGACGCCTGGCATTTCACTGGTGCCAAGACCAATGCCTATCGCCAGGTTGGCAATGCCTTCCCGCCCCCCGTCGCCGAGGCCGTGGCGCGCCAACTGCGCGAGGCCATCGCCCGCCCCGCCCTACGTGTGGTCTCGAAATAGGCCCATCCAAAACAGCAGGCCTTCGCTCCAAAAGCGCCTGTCCTTTCCCTTTCACCTTTCTATAAATATTCAAATTCACCGATTTCGGCCCAGACCGAGGTAGATATGAAACGCAGCCTTCCGCCCAGTCTCATTGTCCGGGGTCACCCGGATTTCGACGCTCT
Organism: Roseobacter sp. MED193; assembly: GCF_000152965.1. Lineage (GTDB taxonomy): Bacteria > Pseudomonadota > Alphaproteobacteria > Rhodobacterales > Rhodobacteraceae > Pseudophaeobacter. The sequence goes on from NZ_CH902583.1 coordinate 1,004,521, forward strand.
GACCGCGCTGGCAACAGAGATCACCGCCCGCGCTGGCGGGACACTGGAACTGCACCAGAGCTTCCCGGCCATGCTGCGCCGCTGCATTGATGATGTGATCATGACCCCAAAGACGGGGCGACGCGCCTATGAAGAGCTGGAAAAGACCGAAAAGACCTATATCGGCACCCGCGTCGAGATCGAGCTGCGCGCCCTATTGCGCCTGCCCCGTGGGCGGCTGGACACCGAAATCCTCGGCCGTGACGTAGACATCAAGAACACCATGGGCAGCAACTGGATGATTCCAACCGAAGCGCTGGATCAGCCCTGTCTGCTGGTGGCCGCCGACGAGGCCCGCGCCCGCTGCTACCTCGGGCTGATTGTGGCGCGCCCCGCCTATCTGACCCAGGGGAAAAACAAAGACGGCAAGGGGTCGATCTCAGCCGCTGGTTTTGGCAATATCCTTTGGCTTATGTGCGACCACGCCTACCCCGCTAATTTCTGGCGGGGCCAGGACCCCCATGTGGTCACCACGATTTTTTCACAAAGCACCGGCAATACCCGCATGGCCAGCCTGTTTCGCCAGATCCAGGCCTGCCCCATCGCCCGTGATGTGGTCGAAGCTGTGGCCCAGCAAAAGGATTTTATGCGCCGCATTCGCTCAGACAAGGGCCGGGGCACCCGAGACCTGCTGGAAAAAGAAGGCATCCTGCTGTTGTCCGGCCAGTATGATAGCCAGTTGATAAAGGCCCTGGGGCTGCCCCACTGCCGGGGCTCGGAATTCATCTCTTGCACACCCCGCGGAGCCCTACAGCGCCGCATGGCAGAACAGGCAGGGTTTCAACTGCCAGAGCTGTCTTAGCTGATCCCTTTATCGGCGGGAAAAACGCGCCCCGGCGCTGCGCAAAGAATTCTCACCCCAGTGATCACTTTCCCTCTTGCGGGTCTGCCGAGGATTGCCTAAATACCGCTTCACTAAATGTAGCGCGGGCGTAGCTCAGGGGTAGAGCATAACCTTGCCAAGGTTAGGGTCGGGCGTTCGAATCGCCTCGCCCGCTCCATTTGGACCAAACAGGCCGCTGGATGCATCTCGCATCGGCGGCCTTTTTGTTTGGGCTGCCTGGCTCGCGCCCTGCTTGGGACGCCTAAAATTTCTTCGATGCACTCTATTTTGCCCTTGCGGCCTGTCGCAGCTTTGCCTAAATACCGGCTCACCAAATGTAGCGCGGGCGTAGCTCAGGGGTAGAGCATAACCTTGCCAAGGTTAGGGTCGGGCGTTCGAATCGCCTCGCCCGCTCCATTTGGACCAAACAGGCCGTTGGGTGCTTCTTGCATCGGCGGCCTTTTTGTTTGCAGTTCCCCCTTTGCTGGCCGGATTCCGCCCTCGCAGGAGGCACACGAGACCTTTTGATCAAATTTCTTTGACCTCCCTGACAAAACAAGACAAAGCTAGCCGCAACGGCGCCGTCAGGATTTTCGTCGCGCCACTTGATTGTCTCCGCAGATGTCTCAGACACACGCGCCATATCAGAGGAATTTTGCAATGGCTCCAGTCATTTACCCCACAACCAACCTCACTGCGACCGAACAGATGTGCCTGGAACGCGGCGAGGGAATCTACGTCTTCGACAGCGAAGGCAACAAATATATCGAAGGCCTCTCCGGTCTGTGGTGCACCTCTCTGGGCTATGACAACAAAGAGGTGATCGGCGCAATCACCGAGCAACTCAACACTCTTCCCTTCAGCCACACTTTTGGCGGCAAGACCCATCAGCCGATCATCGACCTGGCGGAAAAACTGAAAGCCATGGTGCCAGTGGAAGACGCCTATATCTTCTTTGGCAATTCCGGCTCTGACGCCAATGACAGCCACTACAAAATGCTGCGCTACTATTTCAATGCGATTGGCAAACCAGAAAAGCGCAAGATCATCACCCGCGAGCGTGGCTATCACGGCGTCACCGTCGCCGCCGGCTCTCTGACCTCGCTGCCCGCCAATCTGGCGCATTTTGATGCCCCCATAGAGGCCCTGAGCATCCTGCGCACCGATGCGCCACATTACTACACTGGCCGTAAGGGCAACGAGACAGAGGCCCAGTTTGTCGACCGCATCCTGCAAAACCTCGAAGACCAGATCCTGGCGGAAGATCCCGACACCATCGCCGCGATGATCATGGAGCCCATCACCGGCGCCTCCGGCGTTATTGTGCCCCCAGAAGGCTATTACGAAAAAGTCCAAGCGCTGCTGCGTAAATACGGAATTCTGGTCTGGGCGGATGAAGTGATTACCGGCTTTGGTCGCACCGGTGCGGATTTCGGCTGCACCACCATGGGCATCCAGCCCGATCTGATGACATTCGCCAAACAGCTCTCCTCGGCCTATTTCCCGATCTCGGCCAGCGTGATCCCCGGCTGGATGTATAAGGAAATGGTCGCGCCCTCAAATGAGGTCGGTGTCTTTGGCCATGGCTACACCTATTCGGGCCATCCCGCTGCCTGTGCTGCCGCGTTAAAAACGCTCGAAATCTATGAGCGTGACAACCTGTTTGAACACGCGGCCGAGGTTGGCAGCTATATGCAGGACGAGCTGCGCCGCATCTTTGCTGACCATCCCCTGGTGGGCGAAGTGCGCGGCAAAGGCCTGATTGCAGCGCTAGAGCTGGTCTCCAACAAAACCACCGGGGCGACGATTGCCGGCGGCAAGGGCGGCGCTGCCGCAGTTAAAGCCTGTCAGGACAACGGAGTGATCCTGCGTGCGGTTGCAGGCAATGCTCTGGCCTTCTGCCCGCCGCTGATCATAACCAAACCCGAAATTGATGATATGCTGACACGGGTCAAAACCGCCCTGGACAGCAGTTATGAACGCCTCAAGGCTGAAGGCCTGCTCGATAGCTGATCCCCCCACGGATCCAAACAAAGACGCCCCGGATATCCTCCGGGGCGTCTTTTTGTGTGGGTTGAGGCAGGTGATCCAGGCTCAGAAGACCTTAAAGGTCATGGTGGTGAGCGAGCGCTCGATATTAGGGATCACCAGGAGGTGTTCATTGATATATTTGCCCACATCCGCATCCGAAGGGATATAGAGCTTCATCAGGAGATCATATTCTCCGCTGGTGGAATAGAGCTCAGAATGGATTTCGCGCAGGGCGATTTCCTCTGCCACCGAATAGGTGGTGCCGGGCTTGCAGCGGATCTGAATGAATACGCAGGTCGACATGGGGCGTCCCTCTGGTCTTTGAGAACAATTGATTTGGCTCCCAAGCTGTCACGACAGACGCGCGGGCGCAATGGCCCCTGGGCGCAGCAAGGACCTCAGCGTGGCGAACAGCCGGCTAAGCCCTTGAGCCAGCCCCCCTCTCCGCCCTATAAGTGGCGCGCAGACAGCAAGGAATGCCCATATGCGTAGCGCTAAAATCAGCCGCCAAACCGCCGAAACCGAAATCAGCGTTGAGATCAATCTCGACGGATCCGGCTCTTATGACAATCAGACGGGGGTAGGTTTTTTTGACCATATGCTGGATCAGCTGGCCCGCCACTCGCTGATCGACATGACCATTCGCGCCAAGGGGGATTATCACATTGACGATCACCACACAGTCGAGGACACCGGCATTGCTCTGGGCCAGGCCCTTGCGCAGGCGCTTGGCGATAAAAAGGGCATCCGTCGGTATGGGGAATGCCACCTGCCGATGGATGATGCCCAGGTACGCTGCGCCCTGGATCTCTCTGCGCGTCCCTATCTGGTCTGGAATGTCGAAATCCCCACCCAAAAGATCGGCACATTTGATACCGAGCTGGTGCGAGAATTCTTTACGGCCTTTGCCACGCAGGGTGGCATCACCCTTCATATCGACCAGCTGCATGGCTTCAATAGCCACCACATTGTCGAAGCCACCTTCAAATCCGTGGCGCGTGCCCTGCGCTTGGCAGTAGAAACCGATCCGCGCAAATCCGATGCGATCCCCTCGACCAAAGGCGCGCTCTAGCTGCGCCACTTGATCGCATAGCCTCCCAGACCTCAGGCCGGTTGCTCAACCGGCCTGTTTCTATCGCGCCTAAGCAACCACTCTGCCAACAACATATTTGGTACCCAGCAGGCCCAGGCCACTAGCGAATAGCCCAATTCCTCGCCCAAGGTCGCAAAAAGAAACGGCAAATATAGCCGCAGAGTCACAGCCGCAAAGGTCAGGGCTCCGGATCGGATCATCCAGGCCCGATGCTCGGTAATGCGTCCCCGGATGGCCAGCCAGATCCCCTGCCCCGTTGTGCCCAGCCACAATAGCGCCAGCAAACCAAAGCCCAGGGCCGCAACAGCGCCGGATGTCGAGCCAATCGCCAAAACCAGCCCCCCGAGCCCAGAGACCAAAATTGCCAGCCCATAGCCCCGCCCCAACCAGCGATGCAAATCCGGGCGGCGCTGCCGCAGCCCCTGCCAAAACTGAAATGGCAGCAACATCAATGCCACCGGGGCCAGCCCGACATGGGCATAGAAGGCCAGCGGCCGCTCCAGCGCGTGATAGGCCACAAAGGGCATGGATAGCTCGACCCCAAGCAGCAAAAAACGCCAGGATGCCAAAGCAATCAACAAGCATGAAAGCCAAAAGAAAGTCCTGCGCAGGCGCGGCATGAAAACAGACATGGGTATTCATTCTCCAACTTTACAGTGTAAACTTTACATTGTAAAAATCACAGCCAGCTTGACAGTGTCAAGCGTCCTGATACTCTCTGCGCCAAATGACTGATCATTCAGGTAAAAAACCGCATCACCACGGGGATCTCCGCGCGGCTCTCATCCAAAGCGGGATTGATATCCTCACCGAATCGGGGCTTGAGGCCCTGACCCTGCGCCGCTGCGCCGCCCGTGCAGGTGTCTCTCATGCTGCCCCGGCCCATCATTTTGACGGGCTTTCCGGCCTGCGCGCTGCCATCGCCAAAGAAGGGTTTGACCGCTTTCGCACGCAGATGCTGCGTAGCCGCGCCAGCGGTAGCCAAAGCCCAGAAGGCCGCATTCTGTCGCTTTGCCGCGGTTATCTGGACTTTGCAGTCGAAAACCCGGCGCTTTTTGCCTTGATCTTCAGCTGTGGTCCCATGTCCCAATTCGAAGAGGACATGAAGGCGGGTACCGCAACCGCATACGGGGTCCTACGCGAAACCTGTGCCCCCTTTGTCCCAGAAGGCGCGGATCCCTTGGTGGTCGAAACCCAGGTCTGGTCGCTTATCCACGGGTTTTCCCACCTGTTCCTAGCCGGCACCTTCGGCCCTGACAGTGGCCCGCCAGATCATCATCGGCTCTTTGCCCCGGTGATGGCTCTGCTCCGGGAAATAGGCACGCCGCCCGCGCCAAAATGACCGGCCTGCTCAGCCCGGGCTTGACCTTTTGACGAAATAAAGAGAGGTCTTCGGCACAACCCCAAGAAAGCGCAGGCCTGCCATGCTGACAGCCATCATCGACTATGAATCCGGTAATCTCCATTCCGCCGAAAAAGCCTTCCAACGCATGGCACAAGAACTGGATGCCGGGGAAGTTGTTGTCACCTCGGACGCCGAAGTCGTGGCCAAGGCCGATCGTCTGGTCCTGCCCGGCGATGGCGCCTTTCCCGCCTGTGCCGCTGAGTTGCGCGGCCACAAGGGCATCTATGACGCGATGATCGAAGCGGTTGAACAAAAAGGCCGCCCCTTTCTCGGCATCTGCGTTGGCATGCAGCTGATGGCCACGACCGGCCACGAATACAGCGATACTGCCGGTCTGGACTGGGTAGGCGGTGATGTGGTGAAAATCACCCCATCAAACCCGGCGCTTAAAGTCCCGCACATGGGCTGGAACGATCTTATCATCGACCACCCTCACCCGATTTTTGAGGGCATATCCTCTGGTGATCACTGCTATTTTGTGCATTCCTATCACTTCCGCGTCCAATCGGATGCCGAACGTTTAGCCCATGTGGACTATGGTGGTGACGTGACCGCAGTGATTGGCCGCGACACGATGGTCGGCATGCAATTTCACCCGGAAAAAAGCCAGGACATCGGCCTACGTATGATCGGCAACTTCCTGACCTGGACGCCCTAACCCTACCCTAAGGCGCGCAGCGATACAGGAGCCACGCCATAGGCCTTGCGAAAGGCGCGGGTGAATCCCTCAGGCGAGGCATAGGCATAGCGTCGTGCCACCGCCTCTACCCGGTCGCCGCGCACCAGATCCTGATAAGCCAGCGTCAGCCGCCAGCGCCGCAAATAGCCCATTGGCGTCTCACCAATCTCTGCGGTAAAAAGTTCCGAAAACCGCGATAGAGACAGGCCGGCCTCTGCGGCCAGATCGCCATTGGACCAGACCCGCCCAGGATGGTCATGCAGCGCCACAATTGCACGGCTCAACCGGGGATCAGCTAGGCCAGCCAGCAGCCCAGGCTCGGTCGCCCCCAGCTCGATCTGACTGCGCAACAAACGCACCATCAGAACCTCTCCTAACCGATTGACCACCGACTGGGCGCCACAACGTCTGGCAGTACTCTCGGCCAGCATCACCTGCACCAAATCCCGTGTTTCGTGATGGGTCGTCAGATCAAAATCAACGCAGGACGGTAGCGCCGCCACCAATGGGTTATGCCCAGCCCCCCAGTCCACCCGGACGCTCAACAGCACCGTCTTTTCAGAGGTGAGCTGAACCTGACCACGGGGGAAAAACACCAGGCAGCTCGGGGATCCGGGATCGCCCAAGGCCACCAGATTGGCCTGTGACAACGGAGCCGGGTGAACCGAGAGCTTAAATCGCTCCATCAAAGTTGTCAGCCTGTCCATATCAGCCTCCTGTTTATCTTTGACCCCTCCCCGCAACGAACCCGCAAAGGAAGAAATCTCGTCGTCCTTATTGGCATACTCTCCAGCTTTTTGGTGCGCAAAGCCTATATCGGATTTTTAGTTTGTTTTTTCGGATTTTCAATGCACTAAAACCTGCGATACGCAAACCAGACCCTCTACCCCCTCATCTAAACAGGAACCTATCATGCTTATTCCCCGCCAAAAGACACCAGATCTGGCCCTCCCTCTGCTTGGCGGAGGTCGCTTTGATCTGGCCACCGAAGACAGCAGCCGCGGAACCGTGATTTGTTTTTATCGTGGATTGCATTGCCCGATCTGCGCCAATTACCTGAAGGAGCTGGAAAAGCGCGTCGCCGAATTTGCCGAGCGCGGCGTGACCTGCGTCGCGGTTTCTTCCGATGGGGAAGAGCGCACCAAAGCCATGGCCGACAAAATCGAAGCCAGCGCCCTACGCTTTGCCTATGATCTACCATTGGATGTGGCAAAGTCCTGGGGCCTCTACATCTCCACCTCGCGGGGCAAAACGTCCATCGGCATCGAAGAGCCCGCGCTGTTCTCCGAACCCGGGTTGTTCATGGTGACCCCAGAGCAGACGCTCTATTACGGCTCGACCCAGACCATGCCCTTTGTGCGTCCGCATTTCTCGGAACTGGTGGGCGCGCTGGATTTTGCCATCGCCAATGACTACCCCGCGCGCGGCGAATATACCGGCGCGGTCTAGATCAAGGTCAGCTAACCAGATACCTGCGACCATCACTCACGGATATTGCAGGCCAAACCGCCGCTTTCGATTTTTGCGAAGGTGGCGGTTTTCGAGTTCCAGCCCCAGCAAGACAGATACAATGGACAGAGGCAGGCTTTGCGGGCATAGAGGGGCTCCCCGCCCACCAAAGGCTTTGACCGCCCCCGTGCAGACCCGACTCGAAAAATTTGACTATGTTGAAGGGCGCCACCGCTACTGCGTGTTGCGGCTCAGTCAGACGCTATTTGGCGAATGGTGCCTTGAGCAGGCCAAGGGTCCCATTGGCGCTCCCGGCGGGCAACAAATCCGTGCCTATTTCCTCCAGCACGGCGAGGCCATGCAAAGCTTTGAAGCCATGCGCGACAGCCAGGTCAAACGCGGCTTTGTGCCTATTCCGGTGCAGCTGGGACTGCTGTAACAGCCCCAGCGCTGTGTTTCACTCAGTCCTCAGCGATCAGATCACTGTACCCGCGTCCAGGTCTGTTTCGAGCAGATCAAGCCCCCTGCAACACAGCCCCGCAGTGCCAAAGAGTTGCCCTTGAGGTCCATCTTACCGGTGTAGATCTTATCATTCGACGGCCGCCAGACCTCCCCCGTGTAGTAGCCATCGCCCTTTGCAACCATGTCGATCACCAGGGTCTTACCGATATTGGGTGAGCTATACTCGCCTGAGCTATTAAAGGTCCGGGCGATTTTGCCACAGATCGCAGAACCACAGGGGGCCATGTCGATATGCGCATAAGAGCCATCATCTGGCTGGGTTTTCCAAGTGCCGAGGATCGGGTCAGCAGAGGCCGCCCCCGCCAGGGTCAGCGCCGCCAGTGTGGTCGCCAGAGTGGTTGCCAATAGCTTCTTCATTTCGTCTCTCCCTTTGTTGTGTCCATTCCTATGCATCAGTGTCACAAAGTTTCTGCACAGTTTTGCAACCACAGTGACGCACCTGAGGCTTTTCAGGCAAGGCTGACTTTGGGTCGCGTTGCAATTCCGGCCTGCCCCGTGCAAAACACCGCTCAACAGGTATGGCCAGATCCCTTGGCCACTGACCAGTAAGACAAAGGCTGCACACATGATCCTCTATCCTGCGATTGACCTCAAAGACGGCCAGGCGGTGCGCCTGCTGCATGGCGACATGGATAAAACCACCGTGTTCAACGACAACCCTGCCGCCCAGGCGCTGGAATTTGTCGAGGCAGGCTGCGATTGGCTCCATCTGGTTGACCTCAACGGCGCCTTTGCGGGCGCGCCGGTGAACGCCGCCCCGGTTGAGGAAATCCTAAAGCAATGCAAGGTGCCGGCTCAGCTGGGTGGCGGCATCCGTGACATGCAGACCATTGAGAACTGGATCGACAAAGGCTTGGCGCGGGTAATTCTCGGCACAGTTGCGGTAGAAAACCCGGATCTGGTGCGCCAGGCGGCGCGGGAGTTCCCCGGCAAGGTCGCTGTCGGCATTGATGCCCGCAATGGTCGCGTCGCCACCAAAGGCTGGGCGGAAGAGACCGACGTGATGGTCACCGATCTGGCCAAATCCTTTGAGGATGCAGGCGTTGCGGCCATCATCTATACTGACATCATGCGCGACGGCGCCATGAAAGGCCCCAATGTGGAGGCCACAGCGGCGCTTGGAAATGCGGTGTCGATCCCGGTGATCGCCTCTGGCGGTGTCTCCTCCCTGGACGATCTGCGGGCGTTGAAATCCTGTGGTGCGCCTTTGAACGGGGCCATTTCTGGACGCGCGCTTTATGATGGTGCGATTGACCTGGCCGAAGCTCTATCGGTGATGAAGGGCTAATCTGCCATGGGTTCAGTCCGCGCTACCGACCTGCCGCCGTCCAGCCTGCTGTTTCAGCAACCCGCAGGCATCCAACCGGATGACTTTGTGGATTGCTACACCAAGCCCAGCGCTCTGCCGCTGGACGAAGCGGCCGAGCGCGCCTTTCGCTTCCCCGCCTGGGTTTCGACCTTGATGCGGCTGCGCAATCTGCTGGTGACCCCATTCGGACTGAATACCGAAGTCACCTCGCCCAACCGGGTCGGTTTTTTCCCGCTCGTCACCCGCTCAGAGACCGAGCTTATTCTCGGAATCGACGATAGCCATCTGGATTTTCGCATCTCGATCCTCAAGCAGGATGGCAGCATCTATTTTGCCACCTGGGTACGGACCAAAAACCGATTTGGCAGAGTCTATCTGCGCACGATCATGCCCTTCCACGTTCTGATCGTGCGCAATGCGGTGTCTCGGGTCTGATCCGGTGTCAAGATTGCCTCTGGCCCCTGTGTTGCCAAAACCGGCGACTGGCCTTTTACCCCACCCCATGGCATTGATCTGCCATATCCACAAAAGGAAGCCCTGACGTGCTGAAAACCCGCATCATTCCCTGCCTTGACGTGGCTGATGGCCGTGTGGTCAAGGGCGTCAATTTTGTCGGCCTGCGCGATGCAGGCGATCCGGTGGAATCCGCCAAGGCCTATGACGCCGCCGGCGCAGATGAGATCACCTTCCTCGACATCCATGCCACCCATGAAAACCGCGGCACCATGTTTGACGTGGTGCGCCGCACTGCGGAACAGTGCTTTGTGCCGCTCACTGTTGGCGGGGGCGTGCGTAGCCGCGAAGACGTGCGCGCGCTTTTGCTCGCAGGGGCCGACAAGGTCTCTTTCAACTCTGCCGCCGTGGCCAATCCCGATGTGATCGCCGAGGCCGCAGACCAGTTTGGCAGCCAATGCATCGTCTGTGCGATTGATGCCAAAACCGTAAGCCCCGGCAAATGGGAGATCTTCACCCATGGCGGCCGTCGCCCCACTGGCATCGACGCAGTGGAGTTCGCGCGCACCGTGGTGGCCAAGGGCGCTGGGGAGATCCTGCTCACCTCGATGGATCGCGACGGCACAAAATCGGGTTTCAACCTGCCACTGACCCGCGCCATCTCGGATGCGGTTCATGTGCCGGTGATCGCCTCCGGCGGCGTTGGCACCCTGGATCATCTGGTCGAAGGGGTCACCGAAGGCGGCGCCTCTGCCGTTCTCGCCGCATCCATTTTTCACTTTGGCGAGTATTCCATCCAGGAGGCTAAAGAACATATGGCCGCTGCAGGCATCCCCATGAGGCTCAACTAGTGGACTGGCAGTCCCTGGAAGTTGAAGAGGGCGACACCACGCTCACACCTTGTGAGTGCTGTAACTCCACCACGGCTGAGATAACTGGCTACATTCTGTCAAAGACACAGGATCTCGCTTGGTATAAAGCCAGATGGTCACCAGCACATCCAGAGACCCCTTTGACAATGGTTGTCTACACAGGGGATTGGAGTGATGGTGGTCTGGCTACCGCACGCTGGGGGAGCCGCATCTCGGTCTACTACCAGCCTGAACCTGGATGCAGCCTTCTCGACTGGGAAGCGACACAGCAAGATACACTCAATTCTTTCACCCCCTTAGATCGCAATGACATCCTTGGCTCTTCGTATGAGCCCGAACTCTGGGCCTGCGTCGACGCAATCCTCATGAAAGACCAAAGACTGGAGAATTTTGTAAAATGACCCTCCTGCACGATCTCGAAGCAACCATCATCAACCGTAAATCCGCCGATCCCAAAAGCAGCTGGACCGCCAAACTGCTCGCCAAAGGTCCGGAAAAATGCGCCGAAAAATTTGGGGAAGAGGCCATTGAGGCCATCATCGAGGCGGTTAAGGGCGACAGGGAGAAACTGGCCTCGGAAGGCGCAGATGCGCTCTACCATTTTCTGGTGATGCTGGCGGCGCGCGATGTGGCACTGGATGATGTGCTGGCAGAGCTTGCCAAACGCAAAAGCCAAAGTGGCCTGGACGAAAAAGCCTCCCGCGCCAAAGCCTAATTCTGCAACACCCTTTGCCACCGCCGGGTCAAGGGCCGCTCGGCGGCCGCGCGCCAGCGCGGTTTACCCTTGAGGCGGCAGATCTAATACAATTGATCTGGCACTCTGAGGGGCAGACCAGCCCCTCAGAGGCGTCTCAGCAGATCCCTTTGCCGGGCCGCAGGCCCGGCTGGGCCCAACGGGGGAGGATCAATCTGTGATTGTTCCGAGACGGGCGGGAGCCCCCGGTCCTTGTTCAGCCGCTACAGTTTGGAAGAAATGATTCCTGTGGCAAAGCCGCCCATACGCAGCTCACCAAACAGGCGCTGATATTCGATCTTGGGGCACCGGTTCTGCACCACATCCACGCCGCGCGCTTCGGCCTGCGCTGCCGCCTCAGCATGTTCAACCCCGATCTGCATCCAGATGCATTTCAGATCCGCAAAGACCTGCAATGCCTCCTCCACAATAGCCGGCACGGCCTCGGAGCGGCGGAAAATATCCACCATATCTACAGGATCAGAAATAGCAGACAGGCTGGGTTGCACCAGCTCCCCAAACAAACGCTTACCGGCATGGCCCGGATTCACCGGAATGACCCGGTATCCCTTGAGCCCCAGATACCGCGCCACATAATAACTGGGGCGCACGGGATTCATCGACACCCCAACAACGGCAATGGTGCGGTTGCGTTGCAGAATGGCTTTCAAATGGCTGTCGCTATAGTCTGTCATGCCCTAGACCTAGCGGCTCCGCGCAGCGCCGCCTAGCCCTGCAGCGACACAAAAGAGACGCGATCTAGCGCACAGCGCGCAAAAAAGCGCCCGGAGGCCATAGGCTCCGGGCGCGAGGTATGGAACGAGGGACAGTAAAAGGATCTACGGTGGTTCCACTCCGCAGTCCCTATAGATGTAGGATGGCAACAGTAAAAAAAAAGAGCTTTTCAGGCCTTTTTTCACATCATCACAAAAGAGTTGAACAGGGTTAGTCGCGTAAAACTGCAGGCCAGTTGCCCCGCGCGGCCTGCAACAACGCGCCCGCATCCTCCTGCCAGATGACCTGCACAGAAGCATTGTTCAGCAAGAACAGCTCACCATTATCGATTCGCCAGAGGTGCGGGTCGCCTGGTGCCAGATAGCCCTGAGACATGGCATAGGCGCAATAGCCACCAAAAACCGGGGCATAGGCGCGGGGATTCGCCTCAAATCGTGCCTGATTGCCAGAAGACACAAAGCGCCAAACAACGCCTTTCCACATCAAAGCAAACTCTTGTCTACCTTCAACAGCGCCCTGACCTTCAAAAAATGAAACGACATCATAGCCATCCAGCGCGAGTCCATTGCGCTCAGAAAAAATCGACACCTCTGCCCGCGCTGACAGCGGGGCAAGACACAGGGACAATGCCAGAGCGGTGAAAATTTGGCGCAGCACCAATTGGGCCTCCGAAAGATGAAAATAGAACAGTCCTAAATCTGACCGAGATTGGTTACTATTCCTAGATAGATTACGCAGATGTGAACTAGCCGTGAGCGCGATCAGTCGAAAATATCCTCGACCAGATCAACCGCTTCGGACAACAGCACATGAAACAGCCCTTTGCGCTTCTTAACCTTCTTGACCTTGTTCGGCCTATGCTTGGCTGTTTTGCTTTTGACCTGTTTGGGCTTTTTGACAGGCGACTTGCCCACCGGCCCATGAGATTTTGCTGCGAGCTGTCGCTCCGCCGCGCTTGGCAGCCGAGCCCCCTTTCCCGGCGCCAGGGGGCGGGCCTTTTGACTGGAGAGCGGAGCACCGCAGGTTCCACAGACCAGAGCCGAGACACCATTGCCCGATCGCCCCCCTCCTGGGAGAAAACTCGACTGCACACCGCAGTAACAACAGCTTACGATCTTACCGCCATGGGTGCCACATTGTGCCATCTATCGCCCTACCCTGTGCAGGCGGTCTTAGGACCGCTCCAGACTCGCATATAGGGCAATCGCCGCCGCATTTGAGACGTTGAGCGACCCAAAACCGCCCGCTGCGTCAATTTTCACCAGGTGATCAACCGTTTCCTTGGTTTTCTGGCGCAGGCCCGGACCTTCTGCACCCAGGACCAGCGCCACAGGCAGATCCCTGCGCCCCTCAAGACAGCTCTCGATGGTCTGCTCGGCCTCGCCATCCAGACCCAAAACCACATAGCCCATATTCTGCAACTCAGTAATGGTATCGGCCAAGTTGCGCATCCGCAGATAGGGCTGGCGCTCCAGCGCGCCGCTGGCCGTCTTTGCCAAAGCCCCGGTTTCTGGCGCCGAATGGTGCCGGGTACCAATCACCGCGCTGGCGCCAAACACCTCAGCCGAGCGTAGAATCGCCCCAACATTATGGGGGTCCGTGACGCGATCGAGCAGAATCACCCGGGGGATCTCGGCCCCGATACAGTTTTCCGACAAGGAGCCCCAGTTTAGCGGCTTGACCTCTAGCGCCGCCCCCTGATGCACCGAGTTTGGATCCAAAGGCGCATTGAATTTGCGCGGCTCCACCAGTTCCGGCTCCACCCCAGAGGCTGCAATGGCCTCTTCCAGCTTATTCTGCGCATTCAGCGTCACGATAAGACGCAGTTTTTCCCGCTGAGGGTTCATCAAGGCATCACGAACCGCGTGCAGACCAAAAAGCCAGACGGTCTCGGCGCCACCGGCTTTCTTGTTCTGCTCCTTTTCGATCACCCACTGGGGCTTTTTGGTGGGTTTCTTGGACATCGTTCTCTCCAGCAAAAGGAATTTCAAGTTCGGGCAAAAAACTTACGCTTTTTCTGTTGACGCCCCTTGGGTGCGCTAGTAATCACGCCCTCACAGCAGGTCAACAGCGACTTGCTAGTGGGCGACAGGCCGCAAGGTGTGGCAGGGGACTGTAACTCCCTCGCGGAGACGCACGCCTGGTTCGATTCCAGGGTCGCCCACCATTTTCTCTCTTAAGTTACTGGATTTAGTAGACAAAATGGTGGAGCCGTTGGGCTATCTGCCTATCCATGCGCCAAGCCCAAAAGTGCTTAGGGTGACCTTTCACATAGCTACTTTATAGGTTGCCCTTCTAGGTCAATTACAGGCTGCAAGACAGCATTGTCTCCGAGCGCCTCCCGATTAGCTGCCCTTCAAATACCGTGCCACGGAATCAAACGACAAGCCCACAGCCGCTGTGGGCGCTTCGCTGGGATGCTCCACCGGCGACTGTTGGCCGCTAGCAGCCCGAAGTGACCGATCCGAAGCGAGGTTGGCTCTCCTTGCCGCACATGCACAAATCGCGCCTCGACTTCCCAGAACCGGACATTCAAGCTGCCAAACGCGGCTTTTTGCCCTCAATGTCGGCTTCGAGCCCATAGCGACCGATGGTGCGCGCCACCCCAAGGTCTGCTATTCTGGTACGAATAGGGCAAGTGAATCTTGAGAAGAGCGTTAAAGAATGAAAATCGAATACCCTCTCCTGGGAATGATACAAAACTGCGCGACAATCTGTGAGCCGGAGTGCTGCGGGATCGATGCGTTCGAATTCTCCCCATTTCATATCGCCTCATATCTACTGCGATATACAGGGCGTATTGATCAAGAGGAGCTGGACAAGATCAGAAACCAACTCTCGGTTTTGAATGCCAGCTACGGAACAGCTGGAACCCAACAGGAAGGCTGCACCCTCGACGAAATGAACCAAATTTTTAGCGGAAAAGACATCAACAACTTGGTTAAAACTATCGACCTAGCATTAGACCGAGCATGCGAGCTTATTTCCGCCGAGCCGCCGCAAAGCGGACTTTAAACTCTGAAAAACCAAAGGAAGCTCCGTCCGCTCAGCCGACCTTGACCTCCTACCTCTGTACCGATTTGGTGCGCTGGCGCGGCGAACGGCTGCAGTGAGCCCTTCCTTGCCACTCAAAGTTCAGCGTAAGTTGTTCGAGTGTAACAATGGAATAGCCTCCTCTATGAAACCATCTGCCCCCAACCCAAGGATCAAACTATCGAAACTCCGCGATATTGGCTGGAGCCTATGGGATCCAATCGGGCTCTTGTCTACGGGCGGTCCTTTTACTGGTACATGGACAAATGACGCAAACCGAGGGTTTGCAGATGAATACGATAACTATCTGATTGCTGCGGCCTCTCAGATTCGCAGAGGGGCGTCGAGCACTGAGGTTGTTGGCTACCTTGTCCAGATCGAATCCGAACACATGGGGCTGGGCGTAAGTCCAACAACACAGGCACGGGCAGAAGCTGTAATAGCTGCAATCATGGCTGATGAAGCGATCTGGACGTATCCAGACGAACAAGGAAGATTCGAATAGGAAGTCGGTTGTTTTGTCCGCTCTGCAGCCCTCCAACCCCAAAATTTCGCTGCACCTCTGAGCAATGACCGCTTTTCACGCGGCATCGCAGCGGTCTTAGGCTGTGGTCCTAGGCTGAAAGACGGACTTTGCAAAGGTCACTTACTGCGCATAGCCGACTTTAGCGCTGGTTTTCGCATACCAGTTTAAGATGTCTCACCGTGAGGTTGCCATAAGGGCGAGCAACGTGATCAGCCCCAGATGAGTGGTCCCAATTGATTGTGAAGGCATAATTAGCCTGGGTTTCATCTGGACGATGGTTTCAGGGGCCGGTGTGCCGCCGAATACCGGCTGACTGAGTTTTCGCTGTAATCCTCTGGCAGGGTTTCGCAGTTCCTCCTGCGCAGGCCTTCCTTGGCGGGCGCCCCAGAGAGATCTGAAACACTTTTCCCCAATACCGAATTTCTGCCCTTGACAGCCCAGGGGTAAATATAAGTATTTCAGTCAGGAATTATTCCTGAGCAAAAAGCTCAGGACAAATCTGTGGGAGAGATCATGTCCAAACACCCTTTCAAGCTGACAACCTGTCTTGTCGCGACCGCCCTGTTTTCCGGAGCCGCCTTTGCAGGCGACACCTATGGCCCCTATCCGGTCACCGTGAAAACATATGATGGAGACAAGACCAACTCGGTGTCTTATGGCGGGCAGATCGCACGCCATGTTCTCTCTGACAGCCTGAAACGGCTGGCGGGCTCCGGCAATGGTGGTGCCAATGCCGCCGAGGTAGAAGCCCAAATGTTGAGCTATTTCAACGGCTCAGACCTAGACCTGGAAATTCTGGCCCCCACTGCAAGAGACGGCTTTCCGATCCGTCAAACCATGGTGGGAGAGCTCTCTGGTGGCAAGAATATCGCAGGCAAGTTCTATGATGGTGCCATGCCAGCCTGGCCTGGCAACCTGACGGGTAAAGAAGTCCTGCTGCATATGATCGGCAAGGCCGCCGAGGCGGATGGCGGCTTTGACGCCACCCATGGATATGACTATGCCCAGCTCATCTCAAAATTCACTATGGGCGCGATGGCCTACAACCAGGCGGTGGACAACTATCTCGACGAGAAACTAGACGCCGGTGTAAAGCCAAACGGCCAACCCTATAGCGAGGGAGCCGCCTATACTGGCAAGGAACATGTCTGGGATGAGGCTTTTGGATATTTTGGTGCCGCGGCCCATAGCCTGTTGCTGAGCGCTGAGGACAACTACGCCACCTCGAAACGTAAGAGCCTGGAAGCAGCAGATGCCAATGGTGATGGCATCGTTGATCTTAAGTCCGAGATGGTTTTTGCGGGCGCCTATTACGCAGCGGGTGCCGACAAATCCGGTAAAACCGCCTATATGCAAACCATCATGCGTGCCTTCATTGATGGGCGCGAGCTGATCACATCCGCCAATGGCGAAGATCTGAGCGAGGCCCAGCGCCAGCAGCTCAAAGCCTACGCCGCCACAATCGCCGACAACTGGGAGAAGGTCTTTGCCGAGGCCGCGTTCAAATATGCAGGATCGGTCTACAAAGACATCACGGCGATCACCACTGCTGCGGATGACGAAGCCCGCGCCAAGGCCTATCGTGCCTATGTCAAACACTGGAGCGAGATGAAGGGCTTTGTCATGGCGCTGCAAAGCGGCAAGAACAACCTGGGCCGCACCGCTGTGCACCTGAACCGCCTGATCGGCTTTAGCCCCGTCACCTTGGATGAAACCATCGTGTCGGGCATCGATGCCGATGGCAATTTTATCAAAGATCGCAAACTGTCCTGGAACAGCTACCAGCTGCATATGTTGCGGGTGCAGGAGCTGTTGATCAAGGACTTCGCCATTGAGGCCCGTGCCAAGGACGCAACTGCCGAGCTGGCGGGGCTGGTCGATAGCCTCAGCAATGATGGCGGCGCCGAATCCGACTAGGCCGCTCCCAGTTCAGGCGGGGGCCGTGCCAACTCGCGCGGCCCCCACTTTCTATGTAATTTTTCGTTGGCCAGGACAGCTGCTTTGGACCTTCTTGATCAGATTGCGCAGATCTTTGCGGATTTTGTGAACCCAAAGAAACGGATTTTCCTCGGGTATATAGCGCTATCTGCGCTGATCGCCCTGGGCTTTCTGGTGGTGCGCCGCAAAGGCGCCAGGGGCGCCTGGGCGCAGGCGGTGAAGCAGATCCTGGACCCAAAGGTGTTCTTATCACGCTCAGCCATTGCCGATTATAAGATCTTTGTCATCAACCGGCTGTTCAGTTTTTTGATCTCGCCGCTGCTCTTGTCACAGGTGGGCATTGCCACAGCGATCTATTTTGCTCTGCACCGGGTTGAGTTCCTGCACCCCGGCCAGTTCAGCACGCTCAACCAGCCGACAATCATCGCCCTGTTTACCCTGGTGCTCTTTGTGGTCGATGATTTCTCAAAATACCTGCTGCACCGCTGGATGCACCGATTTCCGCTGCTGTGGTCTCTGCATAAGGTTCACCATTCCGCCACCACACTGACGCCCGTCACCGTCTACAGGGTGCACCCCCTGGAGGGCGTGCTATACACCCTGCGCAGTATCGTGACCCAGGGCAGCGTGATCCCGCTGTTCTACTTTCTGTTTGGCAGCGATATCAGCCTCTATAGCGTGGTGGGGGTCAATGTGCTGGTCTTTGTCTTTCATGTGACCGGGTCCAACCTACGCCATTCCCATATCAGCATCAGCTATTGGCCCTGGCTGGAGCATCTGTTCATTTCCCCGGCGCAGCATCACCTGCATCACTCCACCGCCGAGCGCCATTTCGACAAGAACTTTGGCGCGGCACTGGCGATCTGGGACTGGCTCTTTGCCTCGCTGCATCTATCAAAGGGCGAAACCAGCGACCTGACCTTTGGGCTGGATGCCCGCGAAAACAGTTCAGAGGCGCAGCTGAGCGTGCTGTATTTCCAGCCCCTGCGCGATATGGCGCGCATTGCCAAGCGCCTGCTGCGCCGGCTGATACTGCGCCCTGCCCTGCGACTGCTGGCTCTGTTTAGACCGCCACGATCGGACCCAAAGGCCTAGCCTGCATCCTCGGCCAGCGCCTGTTCGACCCAGGCCACCAAACCGTCTAGCTCGCTTGCGCCCTGAACCGCCATCCCGTCGGAAAAGGCCTTAAAGGGTTCGACATTCATCCGATTGACGCCAGAGACCACCACCAGCCCCTGGGCCAGGGCCTCTCCGATGACGGGGCGCATGCCTCTCCCATCGGCTTCGTGTTTGCCGAACTTATTGACAATCAGCACCTGCGGGCGCGGCTCAGCAGTAAGACTGCTGCTCACTTGGCCTACGGCTTGCTCCAGCGCCTCAGGATTCAATCGGCAGCCCCGCGCCCCCGCCCCCAAAGACTGTGAAATGCGAATGGTTTCGCCTGCGGGTAGGACCCGAACATCCATGTCACACAAGGCATCATCGCTACATTCGGTATTGGTTTGCACGATCCCCGCCAGGGCGATGCCTTTGGCATGCAGTGCCTCAGCCAGGCTGCTCAGCAGCCGATCGGTGCCGCCACGGGTTTCGGTCATGACATAGGCCAGATGCATCACTTGCCCTCTCAACAGTGGTTTGCAGTTGCGCCTCAATTGCTATCCGCAATCGCTCCCCGGCACCAGAGGGGTTTTCCCGCGCCCAAATGCAGGGGCGCGGGAGAAAGGTTTTAGAGGCCAAGCGCCTTTTTACGCTCTTGCGCAAAGCCCTGTACGATGCGGTCGGCAATCAGCGCCAGGATCGCCATGGCGGCCCCGGCCGAAATTCCCAGCCCAACATCCGCCTTCCCCAGTGCCAGATAGATAGACTGACCCAGGCCGGTGGTACCGATCAGCGCCGCAATCACCAGCATGGCAAAGGCATAGAGAATGGTCTGGTTGAGCCCCAGCAGAATGGTTGGTGCCGCATAGGGCGCCCGCACATCCCGCATCATCTGCCAGCCCGTAGCCCCCGATGCGGTTGCAGCCTCAATCATATCGTCCGGAGTCGAGATCAGCCCCTGCCTTGTGTAACGGATCATTGGCACCACCGCATAGGCGATGATCGCCAGAAAGGCCGAGAACTCGCCAATCTGAAACACCATGAGCACCGGGATCAGGAAGACAAACAGCGGGATGGTCTGCAGCATATCGCAAATTGGTCGCACGATGCGCCAAGCGAGCGGGGAGACCGCGCTCAGCAGGCCAATAGCCCCACCCAGCACCGCGCAGGCAAAGACCGCCGCGCCTGACAGGTAGAGCGACAGCAAAGCCCGCTCCCACAGCCCCGAAACCAGGATCGTGGTGAGCAGAACCAGCGAAAGCAGTGCCAGACGCGGCCCACCCGCGACCCAGGACAGGGCCGCTGCCCCTGCCAGCACAAAGGGCCAGGACAATTGCGACACGCCAGTTTCCAGAATGCCGGCGGCGATTAATACCACCAGGCCCAGCGTCACCTGCCCCCGCAGCGCGCAGGCTGCACCAACAAGCGCCGCCGCGCCGTAGAACCAGAGGCTCATCACCGGGGTCCATTGAAAGCCCCAGGTAAAGGGCAGGATTGCCTGGTCCAGTCCAATGCGCAGCGGCAGCAGCACATAGAACATCACGCCATTTTTGAAACTGGTCAGCGCTTCAGCATTCGCACGCGTGAAATCCGTAAGCCAGCTGTCAAGCCCATCCGCCAGCGGATCCATCAATTGATAGCTGCCGGGATCGCCAATCCGGCTCCAGAACACCAGGCTTATGATCAGCCCGAGCAGCAGAATTCCCAACGAGACCCGGCCGTCCCAAAGCTGGCGGCGTTCCTGGGCCAGGGTCGCGCTCATCCGGTCGATCAGGATGGCAAAGATCACGATCACAGCCCCAGCCAGCATGGCCGGACCAAACTGCGCCTTTCGCATGGTCAGCAGGACTTCCCAACCGATGTCATTGAAGCCGCCGATAACGGCGGCAATGATCACCATTGACAAGGCCGCCATCAGGCATTGGTTCACCCCAACCATGATCTGCACTTTGGCGGCTGGGATTTCCACCTGGAACAGCTGCTGTATCCGGGTGCCACCCGCCATGATCGCCGCTTCTTTAACTTCGTGTTCGACCCGCTGCAGCCCCAAGAGCACATTGCGCGCCATGGGCGGCGCGGCATAAATCGCCGAGGCAATGAGACCCACAACAGGGCCAAAGCCAAAGAGCACCAAAAGCGGCGTCAGATAGGCAAAGGTCGGCACAGTCTGCATCACATCCAGCAGGGCCTGAACCGGGGCACGAAAGGCTGGGAATTCATTGGCGAGAATGCCAATACCCGCCCCGACCACCAGCGCCAGAGGCACCGAAACCGCCACCAGCGCCAGGGTATTCATCCCCTGTGGCCAATAGCCGGAGACCAGGACCAAGCCCAGCCCGATCGCCGCCATGGCCGCCATCTTAATCCCGCCCAGACGCCAGCCCAGCGCCACAGTCGCCGCAATCAGCAGGGGCCAGGGCACGGCTGACAGCACATAGTTGGTCGCGGCCATTGGATAGGCCATCAAAGCAGAGAATATCCGCGCCGCAGGTTTCAGAAAGGTCAGCCCCGATTTGACACCGGTCCCGACAGTTTCAGTGGCAGGAAGCACCCATTCTTTTGGGAAAATGCTGAGCCAGGGCATCAGCCCCTCAAGTAACAGGCAAAGCGCGCCGACGATCAGTGCAATCGCAGCCGCCAGACTTCCCGCGCTCAGGCTTGCAAAGCTGACACGGCTCATGTGTCGGTTTCCACCTGCAGGGCCGCCGCCAGATCGGCAGGGTTGATCACTCCAACCAGGCTGCCATCTGCGTCGCGTACTGGCACGGGCTCATACAGATCCATACAGCGCGCCAGCGCCGCATCCAGTGTCATGTCGCGCCGCAGCCCGGGATCATCGGCGCCAAAGGGGTGGTTTTGCGGATCCTTCATCACCGAAGCCACATGGGCATGACGCCCCTTGGCCACATCCTTGGAGAACTCGCGTACATAGTCATCCACCGGGTTCAGCACGATATCAGCGGGGGTGCCGATCTGCACGATTTTGCCATCACGCATGATGGCAATACGATCCGCCAGCTTTAGCGCTTCGTTGATGTCATGGGTGATGAACACAATCGTGGTCTTCAGTTTTTCCTGAATATCCAGGAATTCATCCTGCAACTGGCGACGGATCAGCGGGTCCAGCGCTGAAAAAGGCTCATCCAGGAACCAGACGGAACAATCTGCCACCAAAGAGCGCGCGATCCCTACCCGTTGGCGTTGGCCGCCCGATAGCTCGCGCGGGAAACGATCTTCCCGCCCCGACAGATCGACCAGATCAATCACCTCTTTCGCCTTCGCCAGGCGGGCCTTTTTCTTAACGCCCTGCACCTTGAGCGGATAAGCCACATTCTCGGCCACGGTCATATGGGGGAACAGGCCAAAGTGCTGAAACACCATGCCCAGCGTCTTGCGGCGCAGTTCGATCAATCGCGCCTTGCTGGCAGAGACAATATCCTCCCCCTCAATACGGATCTCCCCATGAGAGGCAGGCAAGAGCTGTGAGATACAGCGGATCAATGTCGATTTTCCGGACCCAGACAGGCCCATAATGACAAAAAGTTCGCCTTCTTTGACGTCAAAATTGGCATCCTGCACCGCAGGCACCAACCCCTGAGCCCGCAACGCAGCTGCGACCTCATCCGCCGTTTCGTACTGTGACAGCGCCTTTTCCAAGGCGCTGTCAGCATTTTCACCAAAAACCTGCCAGACATTCTGGCAGGAAATGGCGGGCGTATCGGAGCCAGTCACAGCTGTCTCGCGCGCGGCCTCGATCACCGTCTTGCTCACTTTGTTGCGGCGTCGACGACAGGGCGCCAGCTGGCTTCATTGGCTTCCATCCAAGCGCCAACCACCTCTTCGACCTTGCCGCCGTCTACGTCCACGGCGCCCATCATCGGCTGCTGATCCGCAACGCTCAGGGTGTAGTTGGACAGGATTTCATAGGCGGCTGGCCATGTTTCGGCCATGCCGGACCATGCGGCCTTGGAAATCAGTGTCGACGAGAAGTCACAGTCGTTGATCGCATTGGGGTTCGGCCCCCAGGCCGGATCATTAAAGCAGGCCTCTTCACCGGCTGGCAGGTCCACAAATTTCACATCATAAGCCGACATCGCCCAATGGGGCTGCCAGAAGGTGACCAGCAGCGGCGTCTTGCGTTCGCTGGAGGCGCGCAGCTCTGCGATCAAGGCCCCTTCGGATCCTGCAGGTATCGCTTTGAAGGGCAGTTCAAGCCCAGTCATACGGTCTGCCCCAGGCGTGCCCCAATCAGCAGGGTAGTCAACCAGACGCCCCGCTGGCAGGGTCTCAGCCGCAGCAAACAGAGGCGCGCAGTCTTTCAGGGCTTCCCAGGCAGGCAGACCAGGACAAAGCTCCGCCACATGGGCGGGATAGGCGATGCCTTCTTTGGCGGCCAGTTCCAGATCGCCCAGATCGACAATGCTGCCCTCAGAAATCTTGATGGCATATTCATCGGAGACGTTGGAGGACCAGATCTCCAGCGTTGCGTGGATTTCGCCATCGGCAATCGCTTGGAACTGGTTCAACATGCCCGCAGTGACATATTCCACCTTGTACCCTGCAGCTTTGAGCATCTCACCAGCGATATGGGTGGTCACATGCTGGCCCGTCCATTCGTTGATCGCCAGTTTGATGGGCTGATCCACAGCCCCCAGTTCAGCAGAGTTGCCCAGGCCCGCGGCCAAGGATGCCGCACCTAACACACATGCAAATGTTGTCTTTTTCATTGTTGATTTCCCTGTCTTTGTGCCTCGCCGCTCAGGATCGACGAGGTGGATTATAGTGGAGCCCCATGGCTCATCCGGCCCTTTTTGCGCTGGCAGGCCGCATCTCTCTGGGTTCAGAACCAGCATGGCCATCGTAATATCTCCGAGTGTGGCCGGGTATGCCACAAGTTTTTGAACGCATTACGACCCATTGTCGAGCATTTGCGCCATAAACTCGCAAAATTCTGAATTCTCCATTCAGTTTTTCGTACATGTGATCAATAAAAAGACCCCCAATCACCGCAAGACCTCCTTATCGACTCGGTCACAAAGCCGCAGCGCTCAATCCGGACTTGGCAGGGGCTGAAGCCGCTGCGACGATCCAGCCCTGCCCCCTGGAGACATTGTTTACGACAGGCAGTCAGGCCGCGCGCGCTATAGCTCCTGTGCCAAACGCCTCATGCCTGCGGTGATTTCACTCAGCTGCTTTGGCGTCGTCACAAAGGGGGGCATTGTGTAGATATTCTTGCCAAAGGGGCGCAGAAAAACGCCCATCTCATGCGCCAGGGCATGGGCGGCATCTGCCGATACCACGTGGTTCATCTCTATGACACCAATCGCGCCGAGCACCCGGACATCGCGGACCTGAGGCAAGGCCCGCGCAGGCTCCAGGTCCTGAACCAGCTGAACAGAAATCTCTGCTACTCGGGCACGCCAATCCTGCCCCGTCAGCAAATCCAGCGCCGCCTTGGCCGCCGCGCAGGCCAGTGGATTGGCCATATAGGTGGGCCCATGCATAAAGATCCCCGGGGAGCCATGGCCGATACCCAACGCAACGCGATCATTGGTCATGGTGCAGGCAAAGGAGATATGCCCGCCCGTCAGCCCCTTGCCAAGACAGATGATATCCGGCTCAACGCTGCAAAAATCAGTGGCAAACAGCTCGCCTGTGCGACCAAAGCCCGTGGCAATTTCGTCAAAGATCAACAAAATGCCCAGCTCATCACAGAGCGCGCGCGCCTGGTTGAGGTATTCGGGATGGTAAAAATACATCCCCCCCGTGCCCTGCACTACGGGTTCAAGGATAAAGCCGGCGATCTTATCGGCATTGGCCTCCAGCACAGCACGCAGTTCGCCCAACCCATTGTGATCTGGATCGTCCGTCCAGGGCGCTGCCATGGGGATTGGCGGACGCGAAACAAAATGCTGCACACTCAGCGCGCCCTGAAACAGGTGATGCATGCCGGTATCCGGGTCACAGACGCTCATCGCCTTCCAGGTGTCGCCGTGATAGCCCGAGCGTATGGTGGCAAACTGACTGCGCCCCACGTGCCCCTTTGCATGCTGGTACTGCACCGCCATCTTCATCGCCACCTCAACCGAGACCGATCCGGAATCGCAATAGAAGATCCGCGTCAGGCTTTGGGGGGTGATCTCCAGCAGCTTGCGCCCCAGGTCTATGGCCGGATCATGGGTCAACCCGCCGAACATCACATGTGGCAGGCGGTCCAGCTGATCATGGATGGCGCTTGTAATGGCTGGGTTGCGATGCCCATGCATCATGCACCACCAAGAAGACATGGCGTCAATCAGCCGGGTGCCATCCTCCAGGGTGATATGTACCCCTTCGCTCTCTTTCACCACAAAGGTGGGACCGGGTTTGGCGACATTGGTATAGGGATGCCAGAGGTGCTGCTGGTCAAACTCCAGCTGGCTGAGATCCGATGCACTCATCACAGCGCCTCCCTTATCAGGTCCAGATTGATGTTCTGCGCAAAAACCTCTGCGAGGACCTCTTTGTTCAAGGTGTCGATCACCGGAAGACGCCCCAGGTGCGCGACTTTGCCGAACTGCAGGATGGTTTCCTCGACCTCCGGCTCAGCATCGCCGATAAAGGCCACCCCCACCACATCACAGCCTGCATCGCGCAGCGCCTTAAGCGACAAAAGCGTGTGATTGATGGTGCCCAGTTGCGTGCGCGCGCACAGGATCACCGGGGCGCCCCAACGGGCAAAGAGATCAAGGTAAAGCGTTTCTCGATTCAGCGGCACCATCAGCCCGCCTGCCCCTTCGACCACCAAAGGCCCGTCCACCTGCGGCAGCCTGAGCCTATCGGGGTCAATCACCATCCCTTCGGCCTCGGCCGATAGATGTGGCGAGGCGGGCATTTGCAGCAGATAGCCCTCAGACAACGGTGTAACGCCGGAAAGCCGCGCCACGATCTGGCTGTCGGTTTCCTCTTCCAGGCCCGATTGAACCGGTTTCCAGTAGCTGGCTGCGAGCGCCTGCACCAGACCGGCAGAAAAGATGGTTTTACCGATGCCGGTATCGGTCCCAGTCACCACCAGGGCATTCATGCAACCTGATCCAGCGCATAGGGTTGCAGGTTTGACTGCGCCAGCTCGGCCGCCAGAGTCTCAAACAGCTCGGTGATCACGGGTTTTGTCAAGGTGCCAGTCAGCGAGATCCGCAGCCGCGAGGTCCCCTTGGGCACCGTAGGGGGGCGAATGCCGCGCACGTCAAAGCCCTGCGCCTGCATCCGTTCGGACAGCGCCATGGTCGGCTTGTCCTCGCCGATGATCACCGGCAGGATCTGGCTCTGATAGCCGCTGATCCCACACAGCCGGGTGGCCTCGCTATGGGCATGGGTAATCAGATCCCAGGCGCGCGCGCGTCGCCCGGCGTTCTCGGCCAGATCCCGCAGCGCCACCCGTACCAGGGCCGCATTCAGCGGCGAAGGTGCCGTGGCAAAGATAAAGCCGCGGCCGCGATTGACCAGGAATTCGATCAGTACCTGCGCCCCGCAGATCAGCGCACCAGACACGCCGAGGCCCTTGCCACAGGTATGCAGTGTCAGCACCCAGGGGTTCTGCGCATAGTCATGCGCCAGACCCCGGCCCAGATCCCCAAACAACCCGGAGGCATGGGCCTCATCCACCACCAGAACCGCCGCCTCGCGCTTCGCCAGCGCTGCAAACTCCGGCAAGGGCGCCAATGTGCCCTCCATTGAGTAGACAGATTCCACCGCGATCCAGATCTGACCGCTGCCGCCCTCACTGCGCCAGTTGGCAATCTGCGCCGCCGCATCTGCGGGGCTGTTGTGACTGAAACTGCGGCTCTCGCCCCGGCCCAGACGCATACCATCATGGGTGCTGGCATGGATCAGCGCATCATAAAGCACCAAATCGCCCCGCTGTGGCAGGGTTGAGAAGATCGCCTGATTGGCATTAAAGCCGCCGCCCATAAACAACGCCGCCTCGGTGCCAAAAAACGCCGCCGCCTCGGCTTCCAGCGCGATATGCTCCTCCGCATTGCCGCGCAGCAGACGCGAACCGCCTGCGCCTACGGGCACACCGCGCTCCAGCGCCTCCAGCGCCGCAGTTTTCAGGGTCTGGCTTTGTGCCAGCCCCAGGTAATCGTTCGAAGAAAAGTCATGACCCGCACGCGGGATCAACCGGCGGAAGCGCCCCTGCTCGCGCAGATCTTCCAGCCCGGTGGTATGGCGTGGGAAAACGTCACTCATACCGAAGCCTCCTCGCGGGTTTCAGCAGCGCTCCCAGGGCAGGTATTGGCCTGTGCCTCATCGTGGCTGCCATCCGAGCCAACGCCCATGGCGGTGATGCCCAGCTTGTCGAACAGGATCTGATCCTTGTCTTCCTCAGGGTTATCCGCCGTCAACAATGTGTCACCAACAAAGATCGAATTGGCCCCAGCAAAGAAACACATGGCCTGCAGCTCATCCGACATATCGGTGCGTCCGGCAGACAGGCGAACGTGGGATTTTGGCATCAGGATCCGCGCAAGGGCGATGGTGCGGACAAACTCAATCGGGTCGAGCTTGGCCACATCGGCCAGCGGCGTATCGGCGATTGGGATCAACATGTTCACCGGCACCGAATCCGGATGCTCCTCCAGAGTGGCCAAAGCCAGCATCATGTCGATGCGGTCCATCTGCTGCTCGCCCATACCAACGATACCACCAGCGCAGACCTTCATGCCCGCCTCGCGCACCCGGTTCAGGGTGTCGATACGATCGGCAAAGGTGCGGGTGGTGATGATCTCGGAGTAATAGCGCTCGGAGGTGTCGATATTGTGGTTGTAATAGTCCAGACCCGCGTCGCGCAGGCGGAAGACCTGATTGTCATCCAGCATGCCCAGGGTCATGCAGGTCTCCATGCCCAGACCCTTGACCCCTTCGATCATCGCCTCCAGCGCCGCCATGTCGCGATCCTTGGGCGACCGCCAGGCCGCCCCCATGCAATAGCGCGTGGCACCGCCTGCCTTGGCTTTGCGCGCCTCGGCAATCACCCGCTCCACCTCAATCAGCTTGCTGGCCGACAGCTTGGCGCCGTTGCGCGCAGACTGCGAGCAATAGGCACAGTCCTCGGCACAGCCTCCGGTTTTGATGCTCAACAGCTTGGAGCGCTGCACCTGATTGGGGTCGTAGTGCTGACGATGCACCGACTGCGCCCGAAACAGCAGATCCATGAAAGGCATGTTGTAGATCTCTTCGGCTTCTGCGCGGGTCCAGTCGTTTCGAAGGGGGGCGGCGTCCAGCATGGGCTCTCCTGAGGGGTCACAGTGTTGATTTTGAGGGCGCTACGCCCGGCGCCTGCTTTATAGATATTTTCTCCAAAAGCACCAAGCATTTATGCCGATGCGCCGGAATTCTGGAAAACATTCCATCTATAATGTTGTTTTATATTGATATTTTTTATCTATAAAAAAATCAGTTGACGCTCACCCCGCCCCTCCCCTAGGTCTTAGCCTACGCAGGGGAGTCCCACCGAGGGGACTGAGAGGCTGACAGGGCAGAGCAATCTGACCGGCGACGCGACCCTTAGAACCTGACCCAGTTGACACTGGCGTAGGAAGCTAGGACGCATTGCTTGCGGGGCTGTACTCCCTCTTGCCTGCGCACCGAACCGGGAGGGCCGTACATCCTCTCCGAGCCTCCCAGCCAAGCCTCATCTGGTGACCTTTTTGAGTATTGGCTCGAGGAGCACCAAAATGAACAAAGCAAGCCCCGCCCCGACCCCAGCGGTCACCACCGGCGCCCTGCCCGCCTCGCAAAAGATCTATGTGCCTGGTGATTTGCACCCCGATATCCGGGTGCCGATGCGGGAGATCTCGACCCATCCCACCGCAGGCGAAGCGCCGCTGCCGGTCTATGACAGCTCCGGCCCCTATACCGATCCCGACCACACCACTGACATTCGTCAGGGCCTGCCCGCCTTGCGCGGGGACTGGATCCGTGCCCGCGGCGATGTTGAGGAATATGAAGGCCGCGAGATCACCGAGGCCGACAATGGTTTTGTCAAAGGCGACCGGCTGACACCGGAGTTCCCGGTAAAGCCTGCGCCATTGCAGGCCAAGGGCGATTCCGCCCCAACTCAGCTGGCCTATGCCCGCGCCGGCATCATCACGCCGGAAATGGAATTTGTCGCCATCCGCGAAAACCAGCTGCGCGAGCTGTCGCCCTGTCACCGCGACGGCCATGACTGGGGCGCCAATATCCCCGACTATGTGACCCCGGAATTTGTCCGCTCGGAAATCGCTGCGGGCCGCGCCATCATCCCGGCAAATATCAATCACCCAGAAATCGAACCGATGATCATCGGCCGCAACTTCTTGGTCAAGATCAACGCCAATATGGGCACCTCTGCCGTGAGCTCCTCGATGGAGGAAGAAGTCGACAAGCTGGTCTGGTCGATCCGCTGGGGCGCTGACACGGTGATGGATCTGTCAACTGGGCGTAACATCCACAACACCCGCGAATGGATCATCCGCAACTCTCCCGTGCCGATCGGCACCGTGCCGATGTATCAGGCGCTGGAAAAGGTCAATGGCATCGCCGAGGATCTGACCTGGGAAGTATTCCGTGACACGCTCATCGAACAGGCCGAACAGGGCGTGGACTATTTCACCATCCATGCCGGCGTTCGCCTGCACATGGTGCCGATGACGGTGGAACGCGTCACCGGGATCGTGTCGCGTGGCGGATCGATCATGGCGAAATGGTGCCTGCATCACCACAAAGAGAGCTTTCTCTACGAGCATTTTGAGGAAATCTGCGACATCTGCCGCAGGTATGACGTCTCCTTCTCCCTTGGCGATGGGTTGCGCCCCGGCTCCATTGCCGATGCCAATGACGCGGCGCAGTTCGCCGAGCTGGAGACCCTGGGCGAGCTGACAAAGATCGCCTGGGCCAAGGACTGCCAGGTGATGATCGAGGGCCCCGGCCATGTAGCCATGCACAAGATCAAGGAGAACATGGACAAGCAGCTGGAGTGCTGCCACGAGGCACCTTTCTATACACTTGGCCCCCTCACCACTGATATTGCACCGGGCTATGATCATATTACCTCTGGTATTGGCGCGGCGATGATCGGCTGGTTCGGCTGTGCCATGCTTTGCTATGTGACGCCCAAAGAACACCTCGGCCTGCCGGACCGCGACGACGTCAAGGTTGGCGTGATCACCTATAAGATCGCAGCCCATGCGGCGGATCTGGCCAAGGGGCTGCCGGGGGCGCAGCGGCGCGACGATGCGCTGTCACGTGCCCGGTTTGAGTTCCGCTGGGAGGATCAGTTCAACCTCTCGCTGGATCCGGATACCGCGCGGGACTACCACGACCAGACCCTGCCCAAAGAGGCCCATAAGGTGGCGCATTTCTGCTCTATGTGCGGGCCCAAGTTCTGCTCCATGCGGATCAGCCATGACATTCGCGCCGAAGCTCAGAAAGAGGGCATGGAGGCCATGGCCGCCAAGTTCCGTGAAGGGGGAGAGCTCTACGTGCCAGCCCCCGCAGACAAAACGCTGGAACCAGGCGCATGATCAAAATCGCGGGGGCGGGGCTTGCGGGCCTCACCACCGCTTACGAGCTCTTGCAACGCGGCGCAGAGGTCACCCTGTTCGACTCTGGCTCTGGCCCCGGCTCGACGAGTGTCGCCCGCTATGCCGGGGGCATGCTGGCACCCTTTTGCGAGGGGGAAAGCGCGGAAGAGGAGGTCATCACCCTCGGCAGCCGCGCCTCAGAGTGGTGGGCCAAGATCACAGCGGTGCACCGGCGCGGCACGCTGGTGGTTGCGCCCCCCCGCGACCGGGCTGAACTCACCCGGTTCGCCCGTCGCACCAGGGGCCATCAGTTGCTGACACACGCCGAGATCGCCGAGCTGGAGCCCGCGCTGTCGGGCCGCTTTGCCACGGGATTGTTCTTCAAGGAGGAAGCGCATCTGGACCCGCGTCGCGCCCTGCGGGACCTCGCCCAGGTGATCACCGACATGGGCGGCCAGATCGTCTATGGCCACCCTGCTCCCAAGCGGGTGGATCTCAACTGCACCGGCATGGCCGCAGGTCTGCCTGGCCTGCGCCCGGTGCGCGGAGAGATGGTGATACTGCGTTGTCCTGAAATTGACCTCCGCCGCACCCTGCGGCTCCTGCATCCCCGTATCCCGCTTTATCTGGTGCCCCGCGATGATCATCACGTCATGATTGGCGCCACCATGATCGAGAGCAGCTCCACCCGCGCGCCGACGCTACGATCGGTCCATGAATTGCTCAGCGCCGCCTTTGCCCTACATCCCGCCTTTGGCGAGGCCAGCCTAGTTGAATTGGGGGCAGGTCTACGCCCGGCCTTTGCCGACAATCTGCCCCGCCTGATTGAACAGGACGGCGTGCTTCACCTGAACGGTCTGTACCGCCACGGCTTTTTGCTGGCCCCGGAGATGGCGCGCCGCGCCGCTGCGAAACTGATGCCCCAGCCTGCAAACATCTTTGCCAAGGAACGAAACGGATGAAAATTACCGTGAACGCCAAACCCCATGAGGTTTCCGCCAGCACCCTGGACGGCGCCTTGAACGAGCTGGGGCTGATCAGCCCAGCACTCGCCACCGCGCTGAACGGCGCCTTTGTTTCGCGCGCGAAACGTGTTGAGACAGTGTTAACAGACGGCGACCGGATTGAAGTCCTGGCGCCGATGCAGGGAGGGTAACCCATGGAGTTCTACGGCACAGCCCTCGCCTCGCGCCTGTTCCTGGGCACCGCGCAATACCCCTCCCCCAAGGTGTTATGTGAGGCAATCGAGGTCAGCGGCACCGAGGTGATCACGGTTTCCCTGCGCCGCGAGACCTCGGAGGGGGTCGGCACTGGGTTTTGGCATATGCTGCGCCAAACCG
Source organism: Roseobacter sp. MED193 (assembly GCF_000152965.1). GTDB lineage: Bacteria > Pseudomonadota > Alphaproteobacteria > Rhodobacterales > Rhodobacteraceae > Pseudophaeobacter. The sequence goes on from NZ_CH902583.1 coordinate 1,036,142, forward strand.
GTGCGCGCATTCTGCCTAATACCGCTGGATGCCACACAGTGCAGGAGGCTGTCACCACAGCCCAGATGGCGCGTGAGGTCTTTGAAACCGATTGGATCAAACTGGAAGTCATCGGCCATGCAGATAGCCTGCAACCCGATGTTTTTGCCCTGGTCGAAGCGGCACGGATCCTCAGCGAGGACGGCTTCAAAGTCTTTCCCTATACCACCGAAGATCTGGTGGTGGGCGAACACCTGCTGCAGGCAGGTTGCGAAGTCCTGATGCCCTGGGGGGCGCCAATCGGGTCGGGTCAGGGCCTGCGCAATCCCGATGGGCTGCGGGCCATGCGAGCGCATTTCCCCAACACCCCGCTGGTGGTGGATGCCGGTATTGGTCGCCCCTCGGATGCGGCAGCCGCCATGGAGTTGGGGCTGGATGCGGTTCTGCTGAATACGGCAGTGGCCAAGGCCGGAGACCCGGTCGGGATGGCACGCGCGATGGCGCAGGCGGTGACGGCTGGCCAGACCGGATATGCGGCTGACCCCATGCCACGCCGCGATATGGCCGTGCCCTCGACCCCGGTATTGGGACTGGCGGAACTGATATGAAAGATCCACAGAGAATGGAACGGTTTTACCTGATCGTGGGCCATGTCGGCCGGTTAGAGCTCTTGGTGCCACAGGGGGCCAAACTGGTGCAATTGCGGATCAAGGACGAACCCGAGGCCGAGCTGCGCCGTCAGATCGCCCGCGCCCGCGATTTTTGCGCTGTGCATGGCGCACAGTTGGTGGTCAATGACCATTGGCAACTGGCACTGGATCTGAACTGCAACTTTGTCCACCTCGGACAGGAAGATATGGAGACCGCAGATTTTGCGGCTCTGCGTCGCGCTGGTATCCGCTTTGGTCTGTCCACCCATGACGAGGCGGAACTCGAGCGCGCGCTAAGCCATGATCCGGCCTATGTGGCGCTGGGGCCAGTCTATCCAACCCTTCTGAAGAAAATGAAATGGGATCCGCAGGGGCTGGATCGGGTCAGCCGCTGGAAAGGCCTAGCGGGGAATACACCGCTGGTTGCGATCGGCGGGCTGACACCGGAGCGCCTGCCTGGCGTTTTTGCCGCCGGAGCAGACAGCGCCGCGGTGGTGACGGATATTCAGCTGGCGGATGACCCTGAGGCACGCTGCCGCCAATGGGCCGAGGCCTGCGCCTGATGTCGCGTTTTGCCCGGCAAATGATCCTGCCAGAGGTTGGGAGCGCAGGTCAGGATCGCCTGGCGCGCGCCCATGTCTTGGTCGTCGGCGCCGGCGGGCTTGGCGCGCCCGTACTGCAATACCTGGCTGGGGCGGGCGTCGGCGCCATCACTCTGATGGACCCCGACCATGTGGAGGAGAGCAATCTGCACCGGCAGGTGTTATTCACCATGGCCGATATCGGCCAGCTCAAGGTCGCTGCTGCACAGGCGCATCTATTGGCTGCCAACCCAGCGCTCACACTGCATCCCCGTGCTGAGGCGCTTAGCGCGGCCAATGTATCGCATCATGTGAGCAAGGTGAATCTGGTGGTGGATGCGGCGGATAGTTTTGCCACCTCCTACATCCTGTCAGATGCCTGCCTGACCGCTAGGTGCCCCCTGATTTCAGCTTCGGTGCTGGCACAACGGGGCTATGTGGGCGGGTTCTGCGGCGCGGCCCCCTCGCTGCGCGCGCTGTTCCCTGACCTGCCAGAAAGCGCTACGAGCTGCGCCAGTTCCGGCGTGATGGGTCCAGTTGTCGGCCTTATTGGCGCGTTGCAGGCACAGATGGCACTGAAAACCCTATTGGAACACACCCCCTCGCCGCTGGGGCGGTTGATGCAGGTTGAGATGGCAGACCTCACCATGAGCAGCTTTGACTTTCGCGGCGCACCCGAGCCCAAGAGACCTCTGCGGTTCACCAGTGCCGAGCTGATCACGCCACAGGCACAGGTGATTGACCTGCGCCCACCGGAAGAAGCCCCTCAGCCCGCCACATCAGCGGCGCGACGCATCTTGCCCGAAGCGCTGGCCAGGGCTGATCTGGACCCGGACCGAGCGACCGTGCTCTGTTGTCGTTCGGGCGTGCGGGCCTGGCGCGCCGCCCGTGCGCTGCAGGAACAGGGTTTTCGCCAAGTGGAGATCCTTGCCGTCGGAGACAGCGCATGAGCCGTATTCTGGTGGTGGCCGGCACCGACAGCAGCGGTGGGGCCGGTATGAGCCGCGATATCGCCATGGCCGAGAGCTTAAATTGCTCGGTCGCGCCGGTAGTTACGGCCGTCACCGTGCAAACCAATCGGGCTCTGATCGACATCCAGCCCATCTCCCCGGAACTCATCGCTGCCCAGGTCAAAGCCGCCTTTGATCCCGGCGGCCAGCCCCCCAAAGCCATCAAGATTGGCATGATCGGCACCCCTGAGGCCGCTGTGAGACTGGCACAGTCCCTCCCTGGCGGCCTTCCAATTGTACTGGATCCCGTGCTCAAGAGCTCCTCTGGTGGGCGGTTGATGTCATTGCAAAGCCTCGCGCCCTTGCTGCCAAAAGTGACGCTACTCACCCCCAATCTGGAGGAAAGCGCGCGGCTGAGTGGCTGCGTTTTTTACCCTGAGGAGCCCCCGGATCTGCCGCAGATCAAATCCCAAGCCCAGAAAATATTAGCCAGGGGTGTTGCAGCGGTGTTGATCAAAGGCGGACATGGCCACGGCGCAAGCAGTGTCGACCATCTGTTTACCACCACATCCCATCAGGCATTCTCTGCGCCACGCCTTGCCGGCAGCAAACGCGGCACAGGGTGCAGCCTTGCAACCGCCCTCACCTGCGCTCTCGCCCAGGGGAGATCGGTAGAGGAGGCCTGCGCACAGGCCAAAACCCAGATCGGTCTCTGGCTTTCCCAGACCAATTCGGATGGCTCTCCTTCCCCGTAGACTTGGAGAGCACTCAGCCTGACAGGCCTTGTTTTACATCCTTACCGACTTGCAACATGGTGAGAGTTTGCAGCAAAACCGATTTTCTGATCGGTTTTTGCAAGAAATAATCCATCCCCGCAGCCAAGCAGGCCTCCCGGTCGGATTCAAATGCATTTGCAGTCAGGGCAACAATCACCGGCTGCTTAATATTCAAGGCGCGAATTTCCCGCGTTGCTTCCAGCCCGTCCAGCTCCGGCATGGCCATATCCATCAAGATGATATCAGGCTGCTCTTGCTGACACATAGCCACCGCCTGTCGACCATTGTGCGCCTCGCTAAGGATAATTCCCAAATCAGACAGGTATTTTTGCACCAGCAAACGGTTGGTTTTGTTGTCTTCTGCCAATAGCATCCGACATCCTGCCAGGGCCGCCGTATCCATCAGGGTTTCGACCCGGAAGCCAGTGCTGGATTTGACCGGCTGTGCCAGTTGAACCTTCAAACGGAAACAAGATCCTTCCTCCCGCGCCCGGCACAGTTCAATACCGCCCCCCATGCGCTTGGCCAAAATGCTGGAAATCGTCAATCCCAACCCCGTCCCGCCAAAGGCCCGCGTGATCGCGGCATCCGCCTGGGCAAACCGGTCAAAGATATACTCCGCCTGGCTGTCCGAAATCCCAATCCCGGTATCCTCAACAGCAATCTCTAGACTATAGGGGTCCTGCTCATCGCAGGTCACCTTGACATCTACGCCCCCCTCAGAGGTGAACTTGACTGCATTGCCAATCAGGTTCACCAGGATTTGGCGCAGTCGGCCATCATCTCCATAAACCTGTTCTGGCAGGTTCTCCGCAAAATCAACCGACATCCACAGGCCTTTTTCCCGCGCTTTCGGGCGCAGCAGATTAACCGCGCCAGCGACACAGTTTCGCAGATCAAAATCAACCGGGCTGATTGCCAAACGCCCTGCCTCTAGACGAGACAGGTCCAAGATATCATTTATGATTTTCAGCAAGGCGTTTGAGGAATCCTGAATGGTCGTCAGATATTCCCGCTCTTCAGCGCCAAGATCAGCTTCCGACATCAGCTCCGCCATCCCAAGAATACCATTCATCGGGGTGCGGATTTCGTGGGACATATTGGCGAGGAACTCTGACTTGGCACGATCAGCGCTTTCAGCAGCCACTTTGGCATCGGTCAGGTCGTTGTTGCGTTGCAGCAGTGTCGCGTTTGCCTCAATCAGTTTTTCGTGCAGGTGCACATCACGGGTCACATCAAGATTGACCCCCAGCATCCGCAACCAGCCCGCGCTATCCGCATAGGCAGTCCCCATACTGCGAATGTGGCGCACCTCTCCGCTGGGGAGAACGATGCGAAATTGCGAGGTGAAACTGCCCCCAGCATGGGAGGCTCTGCGCATTTCATAGATGGCCTGCTGACGATCCTCAGGATGGAGATAGCTCTCCCAGGTCCCGAACTCGATCGGTCCCTCGTCTTTATAATCATAAATACTGCGCAGGTTCTGATCCCAGAGTGTTTCGTTGGATCGGGTGTTCAGCTCCCAAATGCCGATCTTTGAGATATCCACCGCGATCTCGAGCCGACGAGACAGGATCTCCAATTGGCGTTCGCGCCGCTTCAGAGTCCGAATAACATCGCGCCGTGCTGCGGACAGGCGGCCCGCCATAAAGATCGGGATGACAATCAAGCCCCCGGCGATGAACACCACCAAGCGCCAGGGCCAGGGATTGGCCTTGCGGGCTGACCAGCCCCCCTTGGGGCGCGCGGCCATCATCCAGGATCCAACCGGCAGCGGGATATCCAGCGTGACCGGGTTATCTGCAAATATGGAGGGATCGCCAAAGAACTGCGCCCCGTCGAGGCCCATTCCATCCTGTCCCATCAGCGCCACCTCGATCCCCAGGTTCAGGTCATTGAACCCGTGCTGTTCATAAAGCTGCCCCGCCTTCATCACCGAGGACAAGATACCCCAAAAACGCCGGTTCTCCCCTGCGCCGGTGAAGACCGGAAAGCGGCCAATAAAGGCCTCTCCGCCCTGCACCAGCTGAACTGGCCCCGCCAGCACCATCTCGCCACTGTCACGGACCTTATAAGCCGCCTCTCGCTGGGCGTCGTTTTGATTGTAGTCCAGCCCTAGGGCCGCCTCATTGCCAGACAGGGGATAAATCATCGAAATCACCAGATCCGGCACTGCCGCAACATGACTGATCCCGGATTCCGTACCCATGACCATTTCACCCAACTCGGTAAATCGCGCCTGGGCCATATCTGGTTCAGTCGAAAGCACAGCAACCAGCCCGCGCACCAGTTGGATATCTGCCTGCAATGCCCCTTTCAGGCTGGATTGCAGCTGGCTCGCCTCGCGGAGAACATCGGCCCGCAGGGCCTGATTATGGATTGTTTGATTTTGCCGTTCGGAATAATAGCCGGCCGCCAGAACCATGCATAAGGCGACCAATACAGGAATGTAGGCGCGCTTTAACAGCCCCCCGACAGGTATTTTCAAAGAACCTTTCACGGAACTAACACCACGCCCACTCACCCTCTCTTCCCCATCTAGATGAGGTTGAGTTTACTCACCAAAAGTATTCATCCTGACTGAAACCTGCCGCAAAGGTGTTCATTTCTGCTTAACAGAACTCCCCCCTAAAGAGACTCGGTTCAGTTTTCTTACCACTTTTGGTCCCTAATACCACAGGGTGCCATCGCCTGCGGCGATAAATCTCCGCTTCTGTAACTGCTCCTTGCCCGAATTTCCAATAGGCACAGACCTGTAATCTGCATTGTCTTCTTTCTTGCACTGATAACACTGGGCAAATCCGCTGCCTGCCCCATGGTTTTTCCTCTTCCGGTCTGCGGCTCATCCCACTGGCTGCAGGTCAGCCCCGGAGATTTCGGCTCCTGCGGCTAGCTCCTGCACAAAGGCCTGGGCCGAGCGGGCCCAGCTCGCCTTTTCCATGGCCATGGAGATGGCGCGTTTGGCGGCTTCAAAGGGCAGTTCCTGCCCCTCAGCCACCGCATCCATGCGGACGATATGATAGCCATGGCGGGACAAAACCGGCACAGGCGTGATCTCGCCTTCCTTCAGATGGTGTAGATACCTCTCAAACTCAGGCACTGTGTCACCCGGCCCCAATTGGCCCAGGGCTCCGCCCGATGATTTTGAACCACAGTCGCTTTCGGTCTTGGCCAGGGCGACAAAATCCTTGGGGTTGGTCTTGAGGCGGTCGTTCAGCACATTGGCCTTTTTCAGCGCCTTTTCCTTTGCCGCCTTATCACGGGGATCGCAGGCACAGAGGATATGCGAGACCTCCCAAAGCGGCGGTGAGCGGAACCGCGAGGGATCCCGTGCCCATTCTGCGCGCACCTCTTCTTCGGTTGGGGCGTCAACTTCGACGCGGGCCTCGAGAAGGCCCCGGATTAGGGCCTCCTCATCTGTTTCAAAGCGGCCTGGCTCGACCTCGGCGGGCTCCGGGGTCAACCCCTGGCGGCGCGCCTCCTGCAACAGCAGGGTGCGCAGGGCAACCGCATTGGCGGCCTTGCGCCAGGCGATGCCGGGCTTGCCGGTTGGGGCTTCATGGTTCTGCGTCTCTGCCGCAACCACGGCATGGGGCACACATTCACCATTAACGACGAGGTCGGGGAAAAGGCCTGCTTTCATCTTATCTACTCCGGCTTACTTGTTGGCGGACCGGCCGGGGGCAACCGGTTCAGCACGGGTTGGCAGAGGCTCAGAGCGGCGCGAACGCACCACCTGATAGCCGGGGCGGAAGACGTAGCGCAGCGGCACCGAGAGCATGTGCACCAACCGGGTAAAGGGGAAGACCAGGAAGATGGTCAGGCCCAGGAACAGGTGTAACTTAAAGACAAAGGCCACGTCCTCGATGTAGCTGGCGGCAGCACCATCAAAGAAGATGATGCCCTGCGCCCAGGACATGAACTTGACCATTTCATGGCCGTCCAGATGCCCCAGGGAGGCAAAGATGGTCAGCAGACCCAGCACCAGCTGCGCCAGCAGCATTGCCAGGATGGCGATATCGGCAAAGCTCGAGGTCTTGCGGATGCGTGGATCGGTCCAGCGGCGGTGGAACAGCATGCCGCCGCCCACCAGCGCCATTACGCCAGCGATACCGCCAACAACAACCGCGCCAGCCTGTTTGAAACCATGGCTGATGCCAAAGGCGTCAAAGACGGCGATAGGCGTCAGCAGCCCCACAAGGTGACCAACAAAGATCACCAGCACACCGATATGAAACAGCACCGAACCCATGATCAGCTGCTTGCGGCGCAGCATCTGGCTTGATGAGGTCTTCCAAGTGAAGGGATCCCGCTCGTAGCGCGCGATTGATCCCAGGATCGCCACAGTGAGGGCGATATAGGGATAGATACCGAATAGGAAATTATGCATGAGAGCCTCCGTTATTCAGCCGCCACACCGGTGGAACCGGGTGCAGGATTTTGGGGTTCATCCATGCGCGACAGCATATCGCGCACTTGCGGACAGCCCGCATTGGGATCGGGACCAAAGAGCACTTCGCTCTCTTCCCAGACCGCATCCAGCGCTTCCAGGTCGTTGGGGTCCACCTCAGGCTGCTCCAGCAGCTTGGCCACGGTATCCCTGTCCGCCTCGACGCCTGCCAGCTGTAAAAGAGCGGCGAACACAGCAGCATATTGGCTTTCACGACGGGCAAGCCGTTCGCACAAAGCGCTAAAGATATGGGCTGCGTCCGCCAAAGTGTCCTGTACTTCGGCAAAGGGACGCGTCGACAGGAATTCCAACAAAACAGGCAGGTGATCCGGTAGCTCGGTGGTGTTTGGCTCAAACCCACCATCCCGGTAGGTCTCAATCAAGGAGACCATGGCACCACCCCGATCCCGGCTTTCGCCGTGCACGTGCTCAAACAGGTTGAGGCTGAGCGTGCGGGAGCGGTCAAAGAGCATCACGTATTTCTCTTCGAGATCGTAGATGTCGTCATCCCGCAAAGAGTCCACCAAGGGGCGCAACCCGCGCCGCGCTGCTGCGGTGAGGCGGCTATCAGAGGCAAGCACGCCCCCGATTTCCGGCATAGCGCCCTGAAGCTCCCGAGTGGGGTAGCTCAAGAGCAGGGAAATCGCTTTCAACGTCCGGTCCATTACTGCACCTCCTGCGGCATTTTGAGTGGTTTCTTGGAGCCGCCAAACAGCGAGCCCTTGCTGATACCGGGCGAGCAACCATTGGTGTCGGTAAAGCCGCAGCCGCCGCGCAGGTCATAGGCTTCCTCGACCTGTTCGCGGTGGGTGGTTGGGATCACAAAACGGTCCTCATAATCCGCCAGGGCCATGATTTTATACATGTCTTCGATCATAGCCCCGTCCAGGCCAACCTTGGCGGCCACGGCCTCATCGCGCACACCGTCAATGGTTTTGGCCCGCATGTAGGACCGCATCGCCAGCATCCGTTCCAGCGCCAGGGCCACGGGTTCCTCGTCGCCTGCGGTCAGCATATTGGCGAGGTAGCGCAGCGGGATCCGCAGGTTGCGCACGTCCGGCATGGCCCCGTCCATGCCAATTGCGCCGGCTTCGGCCGCGTTCTGGATGGGCGACAGTGGCGGGATATACCAGACCATCGGCAGGGTGCGATATTCGGGGTGCAGCGGGAAGGCCACTTTCCACTCCATCGCCATCTTCCAGATCGGGCTTTCCTGTGCCGATTTGATCCAGTCCTCAGGAATTCCGTCAGCGCGGGCGGTTGCAATCACCTGCGGATCGTTGGGATCCAGAAAGACATCCAGCTGGGCGTCATAAAGATCGGTTGTGGCGGGCGCATTTGCCGCCTCTTCGATCTTATCCGCATCATAGAGCATTACACCCAAGTAGCGGATCCTGCCCACGCAGGTCTCGGAACAGACAGTTGGATTGCCGCTTTCGATCCGGGGATAGCACAGGGTGCATTTCTCGGATTTGCCGCTCTGCCAGTTGTAGTAGATCTTCTTGTAGGGACAGCCCGAGACACACATCCGCCAGCCACGGCATTTTTCCTGGTCGATCAAGACGATACCGTCTTCTTCGCGTTTGTAGATCGCACCCGACGGGCAGGACGCCGCGCAGGCCGGGTTCAGACAGTGCTCACACAGACGGGGGAGATACATCATGAATGTATTCTCATACTCCCCGTAGATATCCTTTTGGATGCCCTCAAAATTGTAGTCTTCCGACCGCTTTGAGAATTCACCGCCCAGGATTTCTTCCCAGTTTGGCCCCTTGTTGATCTTCTCCATGCGCTCGCCGGTCACCTTGGAGCGGGGACGCGCGGTGGGAAAGGCCTCCATGGTGGGGGCCGATTTCAGGTGGTCATAGTCAAAGTCAAACGGCTCATAATAGTCGTCGATCTCGGGCAGATCCGGGTTGCCAAAGATATTGGCCAGGATCCGCCATTTGCTGCCCTGTTTGGGCTGCAGCTTCCCGCTGCGGGTGCGCTCCCAGCCACCATTCCAGCGGTCCTGGTTCTCCCAATCGGTGGGATAGCCAGTGCCTGGCTTGGTTTCGACATTGTTGAACCAGGCGTATTCGACACCGTCGCGGCTGGTCCAGACGTTTTTACAAGTGACAGAGCATGTGTGGCACCCGATACATTTATCGAGGTTCAGCACCATGCCGATTTGAGCGCGTACTCTCATTCTGCGGCCTCCTTCTGGGTCGCTTCGCGGTCGAGCCAGTCGACCTTTTTCATCTTGCGCACCACGACGAATTCATCGCGGTTGGCGCCAACTGTGCCGTAGTAGTTGAAACCGTAGGACTGCTGCGCATAGCCACCGATCATATGGGTGGGTTTCAGCACCGTGCGGGTCACAGAGTTGTGGATCCCGCCACGGTGACCAGTCTTTTCAGAACCGGGCGTGTTCACGATTTTCTCCTGGGCGTGGTACATGAAGGTGGTCCCATCCTTCATCCGCTGCGACACCACCGCCCGCGCCGTCAGGGCACCATTGGTGTTGTAGAGCTCGATCCAGTCGTTATCCTTGATGTCGGCTTTTTTTGCGTCGTTTTCAGACAGCCAGACCACCGGGCCGCCGCGGTTCAGCGTCAGCATCAGCAAGTTGTCGGAATAGGTCGAGTGGATGCCCCATTTCTGGTGGGGTGTGATGAAGTTCAACACCAGGTTATCGCCATCGTCCTGCACGTCCCTCGTGATGGTTTTCAGATCCACCGGAGGCCGGTAGGACATGAAGCCTTCGCCAAAGGCGCGCATCCAGAGGTGATCCTGATAAAGCTGCTGACGGCCCGTGAGCGTGCGCCATGGGATCAGCTCATGCACGTTGGTGTAGCCGGCGTTGTAGCAGACCTTCTCGCTTTCCAGACCGGACCAAGTCGGAGAGGAGATGATCTTGCGCGGTTGCGCCGCGATATCGCGGAAGCGGATCTTCTCGTCTTCCTTGGGCAGCGCTAGATGCGTGTGATCAAGGCCAGTGTTCTGCGACAGCGCATCCCAGGCCTTGACCGCAACCTCACCATTGGTTTCCGGCGCCAGCATCAGCACGACCTCGGTCGCGTCAATGTCACTGACGATCTTGGCACAGCCCTTGGCCGGGCCATCCTCCCATTCGCCGTTGAGTTCGCGCAGGTGCTGCACTTCGTGCTCGGTGTTCCAGGTGATGCCCTTGCCGCCATTGCCCAGTTTGTCCAAAAGCGGACCAAGCGCCACAAAGCGGTCGTAGATCGCGGTATAGTCACGCTCGACCGGCACATAGTTTGGCGCGGTCTTGCCTGGGATCAGGTCGCATTCGCCTTTCTTCCAGTCCTTGACCTGATCCTGTGCCAGTTCCGCCGGGGTGTCATGCAGCAGAGGCAGCGCAACAATATCGGTTTCCTGCCCCAGGATCTCAGGCGCGACTTCCTGCACCTTCTTGGCGATGGATTTGAAGATCTCCCAGTCGGATTTGCTCTCGTAGGCCGGATCCACCGCCGCCTGCAGCGGGTGGATGAACGGGTGCATATCCGAGGTATTGAGGTCGTTCTTCTCGTACCAGGAGGCGGTAGGCAGCACGATATCGGAATAAACCGCAGTGGTGCTCATCCGGAAGTCGATGGTGACCAGCAGATCGAGTTTACCACGCGGGCCTTCCTCGTGCCATTTGGCCTCTTTCGGCAGTTGCCGCCCTTCTTCGCCAAGATCCTTACCCATGAAGCCATGATCAGTCCCCAAGAGGTGCTTGAGGAAGTATTCATGGCCCTTACCCGAGGAGCCAAGCAGGTTGGAACGCCATACAAAGAGGTTACGCGGCCAGTTCTCCGGCGCATCTGGATCCTCGCAGGACATTTCCAGCGCGCCCGACTTCAGCTGCTCGGCCACATAGGCTGGGATTTCCTTACCAGCAGCCTTGGCCTGTTTCGCCACTTCCAGCGGGTTGGTTTTCAGCTGTGGTGCAGAGGGCAACCAGCCCATGCGCTCGGCGCGGACGTTATAGTCGATGAGATTGATGTCCCAATCGCCTTCAGGCGCGGTGGGCGACAGGATTTCATCCGCCTCCAGGGTCTCATAACGCCACTGGTCGGAATGGGCATACCAGGCCGAGGTGGAGTTCATATGACGTGGCGGACGGCCCCAATCAAGGGCAAAGGCCAGCGGCTGCCAGCCGGTCTGTGGCCGCAGTTTTTCCTGGCCCACGTAATGCGCCCAGCCACCGCCGGATTGACCCACACAGCCACACATGACCAGCATGTTGATGACACCACGATAGTTCATATCCATGTGGTACCAGTGGTTCATCGCCGCGCCGATGATGATCATCGACTTGCCTTCGGTCTTTTCAGCGTTCTGGGCGAATTCACGGGCAACATGGATGATCTTGTCGCGTGACACACCGGTAATCTTTTCTGCCCAGGCCGGGGTGCCGGGCATCTCGTCGTCGTAGCCTTTGGCGACCCAGTCGCCGCCCAGTCCCCGGTCGAGACCGTAGTTGGCGCAGTAGAGATCAAAGACCGTGGCGACCTGGATTTCGCCCTCAGCGGTTTTGATGGTTTTGACCGGGACATTGCGGGTCAGAACATCAGGATGGTCTGCATCTGTGGCAAAGGCCTCGGTGGCTTCGCCGCCAAAGTAGGGGAAATCCACGCCCAGAACCGCATCGTGGTCGGCACCCTCAACCAAGGTCATTTTCAGGTGGATTTCGGCATTCTTGGCCTTTTGTTGCAGGTTCCATTCGCCGTCTTCGCCCCAGCGGTAGCCGATAGACCCATTGGGGGCGACCAGACCAGCTGTTGCCTCGTCCCAGGCGATGGTTTTCCATTCCGGGTTATTCTCTTCACCCAGCTTGCCATCCAGATCGTCGGCGCGCAGGAAGCGGCCCGGTAGGATGCGGCCGTCTTTTTCTTCCAGCTTCACCAGCATCGGGAAGTCAGAATACTTGCGGCAATACTCTTCAAAGTACTCGGCCTGACGGTCCAGGTGGAATTCCCGCAGGATCACGTGGCCAAAGGCCATGCCCAGCGCCGCATCGGTACCCTGTTTGACGTTCAGCCAGACGTCGCCAAACTTGGCAGCCTCGGAATAGTCGGGGCAGATGACGGCGGATTTGGTGCCACGATAGCGGGCTTCGGTATAGAAATGCGCATCCGGCGTCCGGGTCTGTGGCACGTTGGAGCCCCAGAGCAGCAGATAGCCAGAGTTGTACCAATCAGCCGATTCAGGCACATCGGTCTGCTCGCCCCAGATCATTGGCGAGGCTGGCGGCAGATCGCAGTACCAATCATAAAAGGACATGCAGACGCCGCCCATCAGCGACAGATAGCGCGACCCTGCCGCGTAAGAGATCATCGACATCGCAGGAATTGGCGAGAAGCCAAAGATACGGTCAGGGCCATAGGTCTTGGCGGTATAGGCGTTGGCAGCGGCGGTGATTTCGGTGGCCTCATCCCAGGTGGCGCGCACAAAGCCGCCCTTGCCGCGGGTCTCAACATAAGAGGCACGCAGGATCGGATCACTCTGCAGCTTGGTCCAGGCCTCAATCGGGCTCATGCTGGCGCGCATCTTGCGCCAGATCTTCATCAGGCGGCCACGCACCAGTGGATTTTTCACCCGGTTGGCGGAATAGAGATACCAGCTGTAGCTGGCGCCCCGGGCACAGCCGCGTGGCTCATGGTTGGGCAGATCCGGGCGAGTGCGCGGATAATCGGTCTGCTGCGTTTCCCAGGTGACGATCCCGGATTTCACATAGATCTTCCAAGAACAAGACCCCGTGCAGTTCACTCCATGGGTGGAACGCACGACCTTATCGTGGCGCCAGCGGTTGCGATATGTGTCTTCCCAGTCGCGGCTTTCACGGGTGACCTGACCGTGACCGTTGGAGAATGTTTCGAGTTCTTTGGACTGAAGGAAGTTTAGCCTGTCGAGCAGATGGCTCATGGGGTCTCTCCTTGGGATAGCGGATGGATTGGCGAGCTTGCCCCGGCCAGCCTGTGGCCAGGGCGGGCTTTTGGCTCATCAGGGGTTCTTGATGTAGGCGCCCGGGCGCAGGTAGAACCACCAGTTGATCGCGATGCAGACGCCGTAGAAGATGGCAAAACCGTAGAGCGCATACTCTGGGGTTGCGGCTTTGATCTGTTCCCCAAACACTTTGGGGATGATGAAGGCGCCATAGGCGGCCACAGCGGCGGTCCACCCCAGAACCGGGCCAGCCTGTTCTTTGTTGAAAGCCACAGCGATGGTGCGGAAGGTCGAACCATTGCCGATACCTGTGGCGGCAAACAGGATCAGGAACAGCACCATGAAGGGGAAGAAATACTGCTCAGGAGTTGCCGAGACATAGGCCTGCTTGAGGAAGTAGGCCACACCCAGGGCCGAAGCCACCATGACAATTGAGATCCACTGCGTGACCCGGGCACCCCCCAGTTTGTCAGCCATCATGCCGCCAATGGGACGGATCAAGGCGCCGATGAAGGGGCCCATCCAGGCATACATCAAGGCAGATGGGCCATTGGGGTTGGCAAGGTCATGGGTCATGACGCCATCGACTTCGACGTGGCTAAAGCCAAAGACCACTTTGATCGCCAGGGCAAAGGTCGCCGCATAACCGATGAAGGAGCCAAAGGTCATGGTGTAGATGACGGTCATTGCCCAGGTGTGCTTGTTGCCAAAGATCTTGTACTGACGGCTGAGGTTCTGACCGATCTGACCGGGGATCAGCTTTAGCAAAAACACGGTCAGCGCGATGACGATGGGCAGCACGATCCACTTCGAGATCATGAAGCCGGACCCGCCCACCTTGGCGGGCAGCATCAGCCACAGACCAAAGGCCGCTGTCACAAACCCAATAAGCAGCATGAAAGTGATGGTCGAAAAGGCACCAACAGGGCTGGGAATATCCGGGCTGACGTGCGCGTCGCGGATGTTGTTCATGCCGAACCAACCGGCAAAGGCAAGCGGGATCAGGGCCAACAACCAGACGTAGCCAGCGTTATGGATATAGGTCTCGGTCCCTGCGGGGATCTTACCGATCAGCGTGCCGGAGGTGTTTTCAAGGATCATTGGCTCGCCGCCAAACAGACCAAATGTCATCACCAGCGGAATAACGATCTGCATGGTGGTCACACCAAAGTTGCCCAGACCCGCGTTCATGCCCAGCGCATAGCCCTGCACCTTTTTGGGGTAGAAAAACGAGATGTTGGACATCGAGGAGGAGAAGTTACCGCCCCCAATCCCCGACAGGAAGGCCAGCACCTGGAACTGCCAGAGCGGCGTGTCAGGGTTTTGCAGCGCAATACCGGCGCCCACAGCGGGGATCATCAGCAGGGCTGTCGTAAAAAAGATGGTGTTTCGTCCTCCAGCGATACGGATGAAAAAGGTCGACGGGATCCGCAGGGTCGCGCCGGTCAGACCGGCAATCGCCGCCAGGGTAAACAGCTCTGACTTTTCAAAGCTGAAGCCGAGGTTGATCATCTGAACGGTGATGATGCCCCAGTAGAGCCACACCGCAAAACCGCACAGCAGCGAGGGGATCGAAATCCACAGGTTACGAGTGGCGATGGATTTACCCGTAGAGGCCCAATAGCTCTCGTCCTCTGGGGTGTAATTTCTTAGGTCTTGTCCCACGTTATTTCCTCCTCGTCATGAGGTTGCGACAGGCCGAGGGTGGCCCGTCCTTATTAGAATTCAGGATTTAGGGGCTTCGGGGTGCTGGGCGTTCCATTGCTCCACCACAGCAACCGACTGCGCTAGGGCCGCGTTGGCGCGCTCCGCACGGACCCGCAGTGCGTCCAGAGAGGCCGCCTCGAAGTTGGCTTTTTCCTCTTCTTCCTGCGCCTCAGAGAAACGGACAAAGAAGGCAAGAACCGAGGCGCAGGCGACAGTGACACCAATGACAAAGAAGACATCGGGCCAGTCCATCGCGCCCTTGAACAAGAAGCCTGCGGCCACTGCACCGGCGTTACCGCCCGCACCCACCACACCGGCAACCGCACCAAGTGCCTTTTTGTTGATGAAGGGAACCACCGAATAGGTCGCGCCTTCGGCCATCTGAGTGAATAGCGAGAAGATGATCAGCATCGGCAGCGCCAGAAACAGCACCTGCATCTGGCTGAACACCATCAAGGCACAGCCTTCGCCCAGCAACACGATGAAAAGCCAGAAGCTGCGACCTTTGAGACCCCAAAGCGCGCCAAAGTTGTCGCCAAAGATACCGCCCAGAGTGCGGGCAAAGATGTTCATCAGCCCAAAGGAGGCCGCAACACCACCCGCAGCCACCAGGCTCAGGTCGAAGTAGTCATAGAAGTAGAGCGCCGCGACATTGTTGACGGTCAGCTCAATCCCAAAGCAGGCGCCGTAGATCAGGAACAGGATCCAGACCCGGTAATCTGCCATCGCCCGAAAGTAATCCGCGGTGACCGATTTTTTCGGTGGCAGTTTACCCTGCTCGCGCAACTCCTTGTAGTTTCCTTCGGGCGCATCCTGGGTCAGGAAGTAATAGGCGATGCCGACCACAAAGATCACAGCACCTACAACCATCATCGACAGGCGCCAGCCAACGGCCTCAGAAAACCCAAAGCCAACCACCAAGACCGAAAACACCATGGGCATGGCAAACTGGGTCACACCGCCACCTAGGTTGCCCCAACCGGCGGAGGTCGCATTGGCGGTGCCCACCACATTTGGGGCGAACATGACGGTGGTATGGTACTGGGTGATTACAAAGGCCGCGCCAATGATGCCGATCAGCAGGCGAAAGAACAGGAAGGTCTCAAAGCTGTCCGCCAGACCGATGCCGGCCACTGGAAAGGCCCCAAAGATCAACAGATAGGTATAGGACAGCCTGGGGCCAATCCGGTCACAGAGCCAGCCGATGAAGAAGCGGGCAAAGACCGTCACCGCCACCGAAGCAATGATCGACCAGCCCACCTGGGATTTGGTCAGTTGCAACTCGTCACGCACGATGATCATCAAAGGCGCGATGCCGAACCAGGCGAAGAAGCAAGAGAAGAAAGCAAACCAAGTCATGTGGAAGGTGCGGATCTGCACCATCTTCACGTTGAAGAAATTTCCCCAGAGACTGGTTGCCTTGTTTTGAATTTCCATCGGTGTCCCTCCGAATTTTACGAAGACCCGCTTAGGCGAGTTTGAACAGAGGCTTGCGCCCTTCTTGTTCAAGGCAGTTTGATTTAGATCATGAAATCAAAATAAATGAAGTGAAATAAATGACTTAACTAATTTCATCAACTGCATTCACCGCAGGTATCAAGGCAACCCTTGGCAAGCTGCAAGCCGAGAGTTGACATTTATCAAGTGAATGCGCGATCAACAGAGATGAAATCTCTCAGCTGGTGACACTAGGCATGCCCGATTCATATTCGCAGGACATTCGGGATTTGCATCTGTTTTCCGAAATGGAAGACCAGCATTTCCAGAGCCTTATCCGCGCCGCCTATGTGCAGAATTTTCCGCCACAGATCGAACTGATCACCGAAGGCGACCCCAGCGATTTCCTGCATGTGCTGCTCACGGGCTCAGTGGATTTATTCTCCAGCTGGAACGATCGGGAAACCAGCATGGCCACGGTGCGCCCCATTTCGACCTTCATTCTGGCCGCCACAGTGCGCGACGCCCCCTATCTGATGTCTGCGCGCACCATAGAAAAAAGCCGGATCATGCTGATCCCCAGCCAGAATGTGCGCGAAGTTTTTGATCAGGACGGACAATTCGCGCGTGCGATCGTGGATGAGCTGGCCCAGTGCTACCGGGGCGTTATCAAAAACACCAAAGACCTGAAGCTGCGCACCTCGCTGGAGCGACTGGCCAATTATCTGCTGCGCCAGCAGGCCCGCTGTGGCGGTGCTCCGGTCTTTACTCTGGACACCGAAAAGCGCCGCGTGGCTTCGGTTTTGGGCATGACCTCAGAAAACCTGAGCCGTGCCTTCAAAGGGCTGCGTCCCTATGGGGTCTGCGTCACTGGCAGACAGATCACCATCACCAATCAGCAAGATCTTGAAGGCTTTGCCAAACCCAATCCCCTGATAGATCAACGTTAAACACCGGGGCACAGCGGCATCAGGCCCTCAGGCTAATTGCGCAGAATCTCTAACCGGGCGCGCAGCCCCTGCCGTCCTCGTTCAAAGCGCAGGGTGCCTCCATGTTGCTCTGCAACGGTGGCGACGATGGTCAGCCCCAAGCCAAACCCGTCGATTGCGCGACTATTGGCGCCGCGCTGAAACGGGGCCAGCACCTCTTCGATCTCTGCGACGGTTAATTCGGATCCTTCGTCCTCCACCGTGATCACCGCTCGATCCGCGTCTGCTTCGAGTTGCACCTCGGCACGGCGGCCGTATTTCAGGGCATTGTCGATCAAATTGGTCAGGGCACGCTGCAGCAAAATGGGCCGCGCTGTTGCCAGAATCCGACGGGCATCGGGCAAGGCACCCTGCCCTGCGCGCGCGGAAAACAGCGATTGCCCCCCCTGTACCACTTCCGGCTCCATGCCACGGTAGCTTACGGGGCGACCCAGATCCTGATAGTCAGCCACCAGGGCCTCCACCAGTGCGGTAAGCGAAACCTGCCGTGGCACCTCCAGGCTCAGTTCAGATCGCGTATAGGTCAGCACGCTTTCGATCATGCCCGTCATACTGTCGATATCCGCCTCCAGCTTGTGACGCAGGGTCTGGTCCTGGATCAGCGCCGCACGCAGCCGCAGCCGCGTTGCAGGTGTGCCCAGATCATGGCTCACCCCAGAAAGCACCGTGGCCCGTTTCTCGATCTGGGCCCGCGCGCCTGCCAGGTGGTCATTCACTGCAGATACAATCTCTTGCAGCTCCGCCGGGCCAGAGACGGAATAGTTGTCCGCCTCCCCCAACAGGCGCGGCCGCCGCAGCAGCCGGGCAAAGGCCCCAAAGCTGGCCGTGATTTCCGCACTGAGGCTGAGCACAATCGCCAGCCCCACCGCCGCCAGGAGAGCCGCAAGCAGGCGCAGATCGGTCGGGGCCGCCTGGCAGCTCCAGTAGCCCCCCCCTTCAATCTGCACCCAGCCCCTGTCCCCATATTGGGCAAAGACCGCAGGATCACTGCAATGGCGAGCCAGCAGTGCCGTGAGCGCCCCCAATTGTTGTGCTGCGGTTGGCCGTGGCGCGGTTTCAAGCTCGGCAATCGCATAGCGCAACAGGTCAGAGACGATCATCAGCCGCAGAACCGTGCCCAGGTCCGGCCCGTGATCCGCTCCAGACTGGATCGAGATTTCAGTCACAATGCCGCCGCTCTGAACAGCAGGCCGGTTCAGGACTGCCGCAGCGCCGCCATCGGGAGACAGCGCTGGCGCTGGCAGAACCGTTAGGCCTGTAGGTAAGGGCGTATCGCTTTGCAGGCTCTGATACAGCAAGACACCGGCCATTTGACTGCGCTCCAGATGCTGCTCCCAGGCCCGTGTTGAGTGCAGCCAGAGCACCGCAGCCCCCAGCCCAAGAGCGAAGCCTGCCAGAATCCACAGGCGCGCCTGGGTTTTCAGAGCCCAGCCACGGCTCACGCGGGGCTTTCCTCAGTCACATCCACCGCCAGCACATAGCCGACCCCCCGCGCAGTGCGCAGCATCTGGGGATCTTTGGGGTCGCTCTCAATCTTTGAACGCAGCCGCCCCACCAGCATATCAATCGCCCGCCCGGTTCCCTCGCTCTCCGCGCCGCTCGCAGCGGCAAGCCTCTCCGAGAGAGCGGCCTGGATCTCCTCGCGTCTCAGAGGAATATGGGGGTTGGCGAGAAACACCTTGAGCAGGCCACTCTCCCGCTGGGACAGCGCCACCTGAAACCCCTGCGGGGACAGAACCTCATCGCGCTTGCCGTCATAGCTCCAGCCGCCAAAGCGAAACAGTGCCAACTGGCGGCGATAGACAAGGGAGGCGCTGCGGCTGGCCCGTTGCAACACCGCCCGCACCCGTGCCAACAACAAATCAGGGTTAAAGGGCTTGGCCACATAGTCGTCGGCCCCGACCTCATAACCTGCCATCCGCTGGTGGTCCTGTGACAGGGCAGAGACAAGAATGATCGGCACATCCTGTTCGCGCCGCAGTCGGGCGCAGATTTCAACGCCGCTCTCGGATCCCAGCATCACGTCCAGCAGGATCAGATCCACCCGCCCCGCCTGCATGCGGTCCCGGATCTCTGCCTCGGTTTGGGCGCCATGGGCGATGAACCCGTTCTGCTGCAAAAACTGCGTCAGCATGCTACGGGTTTCTTCGTCATCGTCCACCACCAGAAGTCGGGGTATCGTCATAGCCTCATTCTCTGCCTTTGTTGTTTGCGCAGACCGCAGTGGAATTCTTGCCTGCAAGACTGCCCCATTTTTAGCGGCAAAGGTATCTCTAGGTAACAAGTTGTAACGGAAGCCGCAGTTTTCTGCGTTTTGGCGGCTTTGACAGGTTTCTCAGCCATTGCGACATCCCCCTGTGTCGGCGCAGGCTAGCTCTCATAAGACCGTCGCCCAGCAGGCGACATCTGCGCCAATGCATCTTGGAGGAAGAGGCGGCGCAGTCCAAAGGGGGCTCATTGGGCTCTTTACGACTCTAGGGAGGACGACACTATGAAGAGATCCGTGTTTACGGCCGTATCCACGCTGGCGCTGGTCGCCGCATCCGTCACATCCATGGCCCAGGCTGGCCCCGAGGCAGAGGTTCTGCACTGGTGGACCTCAGGCGGGGAGGCCAAATCCGTCGCGGTGCTGCAGCAGGAGTTTTCTGCCAATGGCGGCACCTGGACCGATATGCCCGTGGCCGGCGGCGGTGGCGATGCAGCCATGACCGCGTTGCGTGCGCGTGTTTTGTCTGGCAATGCCCCCACCGCCGTGCAGCTGAAAGGCCCCGCCATTCAAGAATGGTATGAAGAGGGCGTCTTGGCGGATATCACCTCCGTCGCCGAAGCCGAGGGCTGGGACAAGGTACTGCCAGCCTCGATTGCGGCCCATATGAAATGTGAAGGCCAGTGGTGCGCGGCGCCGGTGAATGTGCACCGGGTGGATTGGCTCTGGGCCAATGCCGAAATCCTGGCCGCCAATGATATCGCGATGCCCAGCAGCTGGGAAGATTTCAATGCCGCTGCCGATAAGCTGATGGCCGCCGGAGTGATCCCCTTGGCCCATGGGGGGCAGGCCTGGCAGGATGCCACTGTGTTTGAGGTCGTCGCCCTAGGCATTCTGGGCGCTGAAGGCTTTGACAAGGCCTTTGTTGATCTGGATCCGGAAATGCTGGGCTCGGATAAGATGGTCGCAGTCTTTGATCAGATGCGTAAGATGCGCGGCTATGTGGATCCCAATTTCCCCGGCCGCGACTGGAACCTCGCCACCTCTATGGTGATGAACGGCGAAGCGGCTTTTCAGATCATGGGCGACTGGGCCAAGGGCGAGTTCCTCGCCGCTGGCAAAGTGCCTGGGCAAGACTTCCTCTGCGCCTCTGCACCTGGGGCTGGTTTTCTCTATAATGTCGACAGTTTTGCCATGTTCGACGTGGATGGCGACGACAAACAGCAGGGCCAGGACCTGTTGGCGAAACTGATCGTCGGTCAAAACTTCCAGAAGGTGTTTAACCTCAACAAAGGCTCGATCCCTGCGCGGGTTGATGTCGCAATGGATGAGTTTGACTCCTGCGCACATCTGTCATCGGCAGAGATGACCACCAGCTCAAAAGAGGGCTCGCTGCTGCCCAGCTATGCCCATGGTATGGCCATGCGTGGCGCCCAATCTGGGGCAATCACCGATGTGGTCACAGCGCATTTCAATTCCGATATGTCCTCGGCAGATGCCGTAGAGATGTTGGTTGCCGCGGTGGCAAATTCGCTCTGAGGCAGTTCTCTGGAACGACCTGCTCCACTCACCTATGAGCCGTTCCGTCCTGGACACCCAGGACGGAGCACCCTCTGAAAAAGGCCCGATCAAATGCGCGCATGGCTGGAACGTCAGATCCCCAAGATGGTGCTGGCTCCCTCGTTCGTGGCGATCCTCATCTTTGTCTATGGCTTTATCGGCTGGACAGCCTGGATCTCCTTGACCCGATCAAAACTACTGCCCAAATACGACCTGCACGGGGTCATCCAGTATAAACGACTGTTTGCAGCACCACGCTGGGACACCGCGATGGACAACCTGTTCCTGTTTGGCGCGCTGTTCATCTGTATTTCCATGGCCCTGGGATTGTTGCTGGCAATCCTGCTGGACCAACGCATTCGCGTTGAAGGCGTACTGCGTACCATCTACCTCTACCCTATGGCCCTGTCGATGATCGTCACCGGCACCGCCTGGAAATGGATCATGAACCCCGGCCTCGGGATCGAGGCCATGGTGCGGGGTTGGGGATTTGAGAACTTTACCTTCAACTGGGTGATTGATCCCGATATGGCCATTTATGCGGTGGTCATCGCCGGGGTCTGGCAGGCCTCGGGCTTTGTCATGGCGCTATTCCTGGCCGGGCTGCGCAGCGTCGATGGAGAGATCATCAAGGCCGCGCAGATCGATGGCATTCCTGGCTGGCGGATCTATTCGGCCATTATCCTGCCTTCAATGGCACCGATCTTTCTGTCCGCGTTTATCGTATTGGCCCATCTGGCGATCAAGAGCTTTGATCTGGTGGTGGCCCTAACCGGCGGCGGGCCGGGTTATGCCACCGATCTGCCTGCCACCTATATGTATGCCATGGCCTTTTCGCGGGGCGACATTGGTCAGGCCGCAAGTTCCGCAATGGTGATGATGGGCGTCGTCTTTGCCATTGTCGTTCCCTATCTCTATTCCGAACTGAGGGCGAAACATGTCTGATTTTTCTGCCACTCCGGCTGTGTCCCCGCCTGTACGCCCCGGCCAAATCGCCCTGCGCTGGCTGCTGTTTTCCTTGCTGGGATTATTCGCGCTATTTTACCTGATGCCGCTCTTTGTCATGCTGACCACCTCGCTCAAAAGCCTGGAGGAAATCCGCAGTGGCAGTCTGGTGGCCCTGCCGCGCGAGGTCACGTTTGACGCCTGGCGTACTGCCTGGTCCGAGGCCTGCACCGGCATTCAATGCGAAGGTCTGCGGCCCTATTTCTGGAACTCGGTGCTGTTGGCGGTGCCCGCAGTACTGATCTCAACCTTTCTGGGCGCGGCCAATGGCTATATCATCGCGCAGTGGAATTTTCGCGGTGCCAATCTGATCTTCTCGGCCATGCTCTTTGGGTGTTTCATCCCCTTCCAAGTCGTGCTGCTACCCATGGCACGGATGCTGGGGCTGATGGGGCTGGCAGGTACTATTCCGGGGCTGATCTTTGCCCATGTGATCTACGGTATCGGCTTTACCACGCTGTTTTTCCGCAATTTCTACGTCACCATCCCTGGTGATCTGGTCAAGGCGGCCAAGGTGGATGGCGCCGGGTTCTTTCGCATCTTTTGGTCGATATTTCTGCCGCTGAGCCTGCCAATCATCGTCGTTACAGTGATCTGGCAGTTCACCCAGATCTGGAACGATTTCCTGTTTGGCGTCAGCTTTAGCCAAGCGGGCACCCAGCCGGTGACTGTGGCGCTGAACAATATCGTCAACTCCACTACTGGCGTCAAAGAATACAATGTCGACATGGCCGCCGCCATCATCGCCGGCCTACCCACCCTGTTGGTCTATGTGGTTGCAGGAAAATACTTTATTCGCGGCCTCACCGCCGGTTCTGTAAAAGGCTAATGCTATGTCTCCGATCCTGAACATCCAGTCCCTCAGCAAAAACTACGGCGCGGTGGAGATCCTCAAGGATGTGAATGTCGCCATCGATCCCGGTGATTTCCTGGTTCTTGTTGGCCCCTCCGGCTGCGGTAAATCCACCCTGCTGAACTGTATCGCTGGGCTGGAGCCGATCTCAGGTGGGTCGATCAGTATTGATGGGCGCGACATGACCCAGGTGAGCCCCAAGGACCGCGATATTGCCATGGTGTTCCAGTCCTACGCGCTCTACCCGACCATGACGGTGGCCAAAAACATCACTTTTGGCATGAAAGTGCGCGGTGTAGATGCCGCCACCCAGGCCCGCAAACTGGCAGAGGTAGCGCGACAATTGCAGATCGAGCCGCTGCTGGATCGCCGCCCTGGCCAATTGTCAGGCGGGCAACGCCAGCGGGTGGCTATGGGGCGCGCATTGGTGCGGGATCCAAAGCTGTTTCTGTTCGACGAGCCGCTATCAAACCTGGATGCCAAACTGCGGGTCAGCATGCGTTCGGAAATCAAGAAGCTGCACCAGAACCTTGGCGCCACCATGGTCTATGTTACACATGATCAGATCGAAGCCATGACACTGGCCACCAAAATTGTGGTGATGAAGGGTGGCGTGGTACAGCAGATCGGCACGCCAGCGGAAATCTACAATCACCCGGCAAACCTCTTTGTCGCCGATTTCATGGGCTCGCCTGCGATGAATCTTATCCCGGCGCGCACCCAACGGGCCGAGAGCGGCATTCAGATTGAAATCACTCGCCCCGAGGGGGCGCCAATGATCCTGCAAGGGCCGCAGGTGCAGGATCTGCCCGAGGATATTATCCTGGGGCTACGTCCCGAAGACATCATCGAGGCCGGAATGCGCAGCGGGGCCAATGTGCAGGCCGCAAAATGCCGTATCGATCTGGTAGAACCTGCAGGGGCGGATACCTATGTGGTCTCAGAGCTGGGCGGCAGACAGGTCACCGCGCGGCTCCATGCTGAGACCAAGGCCCAGCCCGGCGCCATGCTGGATCTGGCTTTTGATCTGGCAAAGGTTTCCTTTTTTGCGCCAGACACCGGGGAGCGGTTGAACTGATATGACGCGTTTGGTTGCGGATCTTGGTGGCACCAATTGCCGTCTTGCCATTAGCACAGGCCTGGGGCGTCCCCTGGCAGCCATGCAGAGCTACCCAAATGCGGCCTTCGACAGTTTTCCTGATCTGCTTGGCCAGTATCTAATTGATGCTGGTCAGCCCCGATTTGCCGAAATAGTGATTGCTGTCGCCGGTCCTGTCACAGACCGTGCAACGGGGCAAAGCGCGGAGTTGACCAATCGGGGCTGGCAGCTGGACTCGCAAGAACTGTCCCAATCAATGGGAGAGATCCCAGTTCATTTATTCAATGACCTTAGTGCCCTGGGACACAGCCTTGCCGATCTGGAGACAGGCGATCTGGCCATAATCCAACCAGAGGACAGCACCGCGCCTTTGGCACAAAAACTGGTCATCGGGATTGGCACCGGGTTTAATGTCAGCCCTGTGAGTGCCACCCCCTTGGGCGTCAGCTGCCTGAAATCCGAATACGGCCATGTCGCCCTGCCGCTCGATCTACACCAGGCTCTAGTCGCGCAGATTGGCGAGAAGGCCCACGCCTTCAAAACCGTGGAATGCTGTTTTTCCGGCCGTGGCTTTGCGGCCCTTCATGCGGCCTTTGCGCCCGAGGCCAAAGCACAATCTCCCGCTGATATCATAGCGGATTCTGATAGGGCGCAGACCAGGGCCTTTCTCCACTTTTATGCCGATCTCCTGGGCCAGCTGAGCCGTAATCTGAGGAAGGGTTTTTTGCCCAGTGGCGGGCTCTATTTTGCCGGATCCGTTGCCCGTAACCTGCTGGTGGGGGGCGCTAAATCCGCGTTTCTACACTGCTACAACCAGCCTGATCCGCTCCTCCCCGATCTCACGCCGCCTGTCTATTGCATACTGGATGATGCCGCGGCTCTAAAGGGCTGTGCAAAATTCGCTTTCCGCTCCCCCCCGAAAA
Source organism: Roseobacter sp. MED193 (assembly GCF_000152965.1). Taxonomy (GTDB): domain Bacteria; phylum Pseudomonadota; class Alphaproteobacteria; order Rhodobacterales; family Rhodobacteraceae; genus Pseudophaeobacter. The sequence continues at coordinate 1,061,241 of NZ_CH902583.1, forward strand.
AAACCAGAGCTAGCCCCCTGCGCCAGCCCTGATGGCCTGCTGGGTTCTGTCGAACCAGTTCTGGATCTCTTCCGTGACCAGAGGACCTTTTACCGCCGCCTGCAACAGCGGAAATGCTCGGTGAAATTGCTCTTGTCTGGCGAAACAAAGGCCCAGGTAGGCCCAGATATCGGCCCGATAGCCACAGTGCTTTCCAACGTGTTGCAGCACTTCAATCGCTTTTGGGACGTGGCCCAGCTGTAACAGCCAATAGCCATAGCAGACCTCCAGATCCCGAATGAGCCCTGCAGTCGGGCGCGCAGCCGCGCGGGCGGCCTCGATCTCTGTCAGGGCAGCCGCTGGGTCATCCAAGCGCAACAAAGCCTGCGCCCGCGCCGCATGCCAGGCCAGCAGCGGCACGCCCTTTGGCTGCTCTGTGGGTTGACCCGCCAGCCAATCGGTCAGCACGCCTGTGCCTTCTTCCTCCAGATCTGTCGCCAGATTATCCGCAACCAAGGCAGACCAGGCATGAGTTGGATGCGCACGGCAACTGGCGCGCAATAGATCCAGTGCGGCTTTGGGCTGGTTTGTGGCCAAAAGATGCGAGACCCGGCGCCGCTCAGCCGCGCCTGGCTGCGGGGTCAAAACGCAATCGGGAGGGCGCTTGGTCAGCAGTGCCTGCATGGTCAGGTCGGCGCGGCCATGCAAAAGCTCGTCGTGATGCCCCGGCAGCAGATAGACGTCGACCTCCCCCTCAACGAAGTCCTCCCAACCATAGCCAATCATCGCCAGCGACAACAGATTGTAGCGGTCCCCGCGCAGCAGTCGCATATTGCCGTCCAAAGGTTCCAACAGGTGATCACGCCGCAATGCCTCTGCCTGCAGCCCCTGTTCTCCCCAGTTGGAATCCGGTGGCCCCAGCTTGCGAAATACCGGCCCGTTGTCGATCACACAGACACTCGCCGCGGGGCTGTTCAGCCCGGCAAGCTCGCGCGCGGTTTCAAAGGCTTCGGCCCCGCCATAGGAAAATCCGGCCAGATGCAGCTTTGTGTTCGGAAAGCCATGATCCAGAACCCTGGCATAATACCGCGCCTGATCTGCAAAACTGCGCTGCCCACCTTCAGCCGCCGCCATTGGTCGCTGCAGGATAAAGCAACCTAGATCCTGTGGCGCCTGTTGCATCATCATCGTCAGGTTTGGCCCGCTCGGCACCAAGCCCGGCAAAAAGATAACGGGCTCGCTCCCGCGCCCCTCTTTTGCGTTCACCAGCGCCTGGTGCAGATCCTGCGGAGGCGTTTTCGCCAAGAGCGCCTGTAAACCGCGTGGCGTAGGATCGCCAAAGGCCGTTGCAACCGGCAAATGACAGCTGGTGCGCTCTCGAATGCGGGCAAGCAACGCAATCAGCAAAAGTGAGTTGCCACCAGCGGTAAAAAAATCCTGATCCAGAGCGGCAGGCGCCTGCCCCAGAACCTGTCGCCAGCCGTCTAGGATAGCGGGAGCCAAATCGGGTTGCAGCGCCGCCTCCTGATCCGCGAGATTTTTGGAGCCTGCAAAGATCTGTTGGGCCCGCTGCACCAGCGCCCGACGGTCTATCTTGCCCGAGGCTGTCAAGGGCAAGGTCGCACAAGGAGCGATCAAGCCAGGAACCCAAGCTGAAGGCAGATTGCTCCGCAGGTAGCGGCGCACCTGTGGCTCTGAGCCCTGATCTTGCGGGATGTAAAAGGCAGCCAATATGGTCTTACCAGCGATCGGGGCCGCAAAGACAGCCGCGCCAAGGGTCAATCCGCTGGTCAGTAGAAGGTTTTCAATCTCACCCGGTTCGATCCGTTGGCCACTGATTTTCACCTGATCATCCAACCGTCCGGCGCAGCTGGTGGTCCCATCTCCGCCCATGCGACCCCGATCCCCTGTGCGATACCAGCGCTCTGTCTGATCAGGTTCTTTCTCCCAGAGAAAACTCTGCGCTGTCTGCTCTGGCGAGTTTAAATAGCCCAGGGCAAGCCCGGCGCCCGAAATCCAGATCTCCCCCAACATTCCCGGCCAGACCGGCTGCCCCAAAGGGTCCTTGATCGCAAGGCTATAGCCGGGAAAGGGCTGCCCGATCTGCGATCCCACGGGGCGTTTTGCCGCCTCATCGAACATCTGGGAGGGAATTTCCTGCCAGGTGGAAAACACCGTGGCCTCTGTTGGGCCATACACATTAAAAAGCCGTCCCACACGGGGCCGGATTTGGGCGACGAGCTCCGGGTGAACCGTCTCTCCGCCCACCAGCGCCTTGAGCTGGGGCATTTTGGGTAGCCCCGCTGCAATCAACATCCGCCAGAGCGACGGCGTAGCAAAGAAATGCTGCGGCGCTGTGGCCTCCATAAGCTGTACAATATGCCAGGGATCGCGCCGCAGCGCCTCTTCGACCAAGATCAGTTCGCCGCCAGTGACCAGCGGCGACAAAACCTCATAGATGATGCTGTCAAAGGTGGTGGCGCTGCACGACAGCATCCCCTCACCCGGGCGCAGTGCAAAGACCTGCCGCACCCCGGCCAAATGGTTCGCAAGCGCCCGATGCGGGACCGCCACGCCCTTGGGCGCTCCGCTGGAGCCGGAGGTGAACATCACATAGGCCAGATCATCAGGGGCCAAATCATCAGGGGCCAAATCGTCCGGGGTAAAATCGTCAGGAGTAAAATACTCAGTGCCCGACGTCGCCCTAGGGACCCTGTTCCCTCTATCACCAAGTGTCAGTACCGGCATTTCCAACGCCTGTGCCAGATCATCTGGGGCGATCAGATGCTTTGGCCCGGCCTGTTGCAAGATACGCTTAATCCGCTCCGGTGGATCCAACACCGATAGCGGCACAAAAGCGCGCCCTGCCCGCAGGATACCAATCAATGCCGCCACAAAACCAGCCCCACGCGGTAAGGCCAGGGCTATAAGATCCCCTGCGGCGCCCGGCGCCGCCAAAATTGCCTGCGTCCAGGCCGCACTTTCCCGCTCCAGATCAGCGTAGCTCCAGTGCAGATCGCCACAGCGTAGCGCGGGTTTCTCCCGGTACTGGGCAAAAGCCCTGGTCAGCAGGTCCCCCACCAAGGGGCTGGGCGTGACGGCGGGACAGGTCAACACCCCTTGGCTCTCTGCCGTCTCTGCCCCATTCTGCAACAAGGATTCAATCGCGGCTTTGGGCCGTTTCAATGCGCCTTTGAGTACCGCTATGAAGTGCTGGAATATCCGCGCGGCGGTGGCCGCGGTGAAGCGGTCAGCATTCCCGAGCAGCTCCCCCTCGACGCCCCCCTCGCAGCGCTCCAGATTCAAAGCCAGCGCAAAGGGGGTAGCGCGCCCAATCTGGGTCAAAGAGTGACTGGAGCACCCAGCAAAAGACAGGCTACGGGTTGAAAACCCGCGATGGTTCAACACCACCTGAAATGCTTCATGCGAGAGTGCTGTGTGACTGGCAGAAGCGTAAGAGGACTGGTTCAGTAAAGCACTCCCCTGTTCCAACCCCTTGGTCAATGCAACCTGTTCCGCCTGACAAACCTGTGCAAAACTCGCGCCCTGTATCAGGGCCGTGCGAATGGGGAGAGTCTGTACAAAGGCACCTAGCACCCCTTGTAATCCCGGCCCATCGCGGGTCATCGCAGTGTTGCCGATACAGATCTCGCGCTGGCCTGAAATCGCACTCAACGACAGACGAAAGGCCGCCAGAAGCACTGCGACAGGCGAGACATGCAGCCCCCCGGCCAGCGCCTCAATAGCGGACCAGGTTTTTGCGTCGATCTGCACTGGAGTGCTGTTACCTTCGAATGAGGGCGCTGTTGGCGCGGCGAAATCAAAGGGCAGCGCCAGTTCTTCCAGCGGCGACTGATCACGGCTGACCAACACCTCTTCCTTTGGCATAGCCAAGGGAGGCGCAGGCTGAGCCAAATCCAAGGCATGATCGGCAAAATCAAAAACAGGACGCTCTGGTGCTGAAGCCCCGGCTGTCCCCTCAACAGCTGCCCCCCTCCCGGTTATGGCATCGTAGCATTCTCCCAGCTCTTGACAGAATTGCCTCAGGGACCAGGCATCCATGATTGCATGGTGATAGACCAGATGCAGCACCCAGGCCTGATCGGCGATCCGATAGACCCGCAGCCGCAACAAAGGGTCGCGACCCGTGTCAAAAGCACGCTGACCTTCGCATCCCAAGATCGCCTCAATCGACAGATCAGAACAGGTACCTTGTACAGACTGTCGCAGGTCCATTTCGGCAAAATCTACCGCTTTCTCCTCTGAAACACACATCTGTAAGAGGCCCCGCTTCTCGTACAGGGCCATGCGCAGACAATCGTGCCGGTGGGTCAGCACCATCAGAGCCTGCCGACAGCCTTTGGGATCAAAATCCCCCTCAATACGCCATGCGCGGCTAACATTTGCGATGCCTTTTTGCGGCGCCAATTGATCCAAGCACCAGAAATCCTGTTGAGCTTTTGGCGCAACCACCGTGACATCCCCAGCGGCGCGGCGCGTTTTGCCGTCCAGAGGGTCACGGCCCCTGCCCGCAAGCCGTCGGCGCAATCTGGCCCGCAAATCATTAACTGCAAAAACCATCTAGGCCCCACTTTCGTCGGCTGGGGCCTTCCCAAAACAGTCGGCCAAAGAGACTGAAATGACGGTTGCCCCATCGTCCAACATGGCCGGTGTTAGCGCCTGGGACAAAGCCCGTTGCAGCGCCTCCGGGGAATGGACTCGCACCCCCCGCGCGCCCCACCCTCGGGCAACCTGCGCATAGTCCACGGTAGCACCATAACGGACGATATCCGGGCTTTGGGCCGGAAACCATTTATCCTGAAAGCTGGGGCCATTGATCCCGCCATTGTCGGCCACAACGACGATTAGCCTGGTCCCCAGCCGCTGGGCTGTCTCCAGTTCGCTGGCGGACAGGCCAAAGCCAACGTCTCCCACCAGCGCCACCACCCATTGCCGTTGCTCGACTGGGAGCTGAAGCTGCTGCATTGCAGCGCCCAGCGCAAAGGGAATCCCCACACCGATGGTCCCATTCTGGCCAGGCGTCACTCTTGAAAAGGGCCTGTGAACCGCCCAGAGGTTATGGCCGCTGGCTAGGCCAAGCCCACTGTCGATGATTGTCACGGCATTCTCTGGCCCCCAGCGCGCCAGCGCCTCACAGAGCAGGTTCATCTGCCTGGCCTCGACATCTGCCTCGGCCTGCTGCCGCAAATTCACAAGGGTCTGCGCGTGGGTCCGGGCTAGGCAATCTACCCACTCTGTACGGCGCGGCTCTGGGCTGGCCGCTGCAAGTTGGGTCAACAGATCCTCAAACTCAAGGGGAAGCGGATCAATTGGCACCTCTGGGCCCAGCAGGCTGCGGGCGCTAAAGCGCCAATCCAGATCAGCGCCACAGAGCAGTACATGATCGCAGTTCTGCAACGCCTCTTCCTTTGCCAGGAAAACGCTCAGCCGATGGCCATCAGGCAATATACCGCGCCCCATGTCGGTGGCCAAAACCGGCAAATCCAGCTCCTCAAGCAGAGCCCGAAACTGGCAGAGCTCATCTGGCGTCGGGGCACCGCCCCAGCGCAGATCCTCGCCAAGGATCAAAATGGGGCGATGTGAACCGCTCAGCCACTGCGCCGACCCCCTTGGTTTGGGGAGCGGTTTGGGGAGCGATTTCGGGCTCAATTTCGGAATCGGCGCAGGCAGAGCATCTGGGTGACGCGCGTTCAGAACGCTCAGCCCCACCTCAACAAAAACCGGGCCGCGCGGCCTGCTTCTGGCCTGCTCCAGGGCCAGATGGATGCTGGCGGTAAGCGCGGCGCGATCCTGCAGCTGCATCACCGCCTTGCAGCAGGGCGCTGCGGCTCTGGCGCCATCAAAACTCTGAAACAGCGGTGCGGTCCCTTGGTCCTTCTGCCCTGGCTCTGGCGGCTCGACAACGCCGGCAATCAGGACCATGGGCCACTGGTTACTCATTGCGTCAGACAGAGCCGTGACGGAATTGGTCACCCCCGGCGCAGGCGAGCACAGGGCCAGGGCACAAAACCGCCCCGCTTGATAATTATGCGCCATGGCCGCACTCAGGGCGCCGGATTGGCTGCGACAGCCGACGACCACCAACCCAATTTCGACACAGGCAGCCAGGGTGGCATAAACCGGGTTTCCGGGCAGCGAGTAGACATGGGTGATGCCCCCTGTTTTAAGAGCCTGCGCAATGGCTTGGTGCCCATTAGGGGCAAGGCGGCGCGCCAGTTTTCTGCGCAATACGGATGGGCGGTTCTTTGGCGCTCCTGTGCCTGTGGTCGCGTCAATCTTCATGGTTCTCCCTGCCGCCCAAGCGATGCACACCTTCAGACCAAAGCAACTGCTTCAGACCCGACCAAATCCTTCACAGCCTGTTCCAACTGCTCCACGTCCTGCTCCGACAAAAGGCCCAGCACATAGTGCGACAGCGCAAGCGGCGTTGGATGACGAAAGATCACCGTTGGCGGAATATAGCAGCCCAGCAGCTCTCCCAAGGTGATCGAGAGCTGAACCCCCAGAATGGAGTTGCCACCACAGTTGAAGAAATTGTCATCCAGCCCAATGCGCTCCAGATCAAGCACCTCAGCGGTGAATTCGCACAGGATGATCTCAACGGCGGTTCTTGGCGCGCGAAAAGAGGTGGCGAAATGCGGTTTCAGGCTCTCCCACATCTGAAGACGCTGGCGCTTTCCAGTGGCGCCCACTGGAATTGCATCCACGATGATGATCTGACTGGGCACCTTGTAATCTATCAGCCGGGTGAAAAGCTGGCTACGAATTGCCTCCACCGTCAGCCCGGTCTCACGGTCCAGGCAGACCGCAGCCACAAGATCATCGCCCAGGCTTTGATGCGGCTGCGCAAAAGCCACCGCATCCGTGATACCGTCAATGTCCAGCAGGGCCTCATCAATCTCACGCGGGGAGATCTTTTGCCCGCCGCGATTGACGATCTCTTTGCGCCGCCCGGTGAGGGTCAGATAGCCCTCGGCGTCCACCATACCCAAATCACCAGTCCAAAAGCCGCCCTGCCGGAAGGCCTCGCTATTGGCCTCTGGGTTTTGCAGATATCCCGGCGTGACAGCGCCGCCCTGTATAACAACGTTGCCGACAGCGTCGGCGCCAATTGGGCGGCCCGCATCATCAAGAATGGAAATGCTGGTGCCCCGTGCTTGGCCCACGGTGCCCGGTTTGCGCCGCGCGGGCGGCAGCGGGTTCGCCGCAATCTGATGGCTGGCCTCAGTCATGCCGTAGGCTTCGATCACTGGCGCACCAAAATAGCGTTCAATCCGGGCAATCACTGATGCCGGTAAAGGGGCTGAGGAGGAGCGGATAAAGCGCAGGTTATGCGGCAGCGGCTCTGCGCGCTTTTCCAGGTGCTGGATCAACACCAAGTGCATGGTTGGCACCGCCGAGAACCAGGTGACTTTGTGGTGTTGTAGACTGTCGACGAACCCATGGGGCTGGAATTTACCCGCCAGGACCACAGCCCCGCCAGCAACCAAGGCTGCGCCCAGACAGGCCATCAACCCGTGGATATGGAACAGCGGCATGGCGCAGAGCGAGACATCCTGATCGCTCAGTTCAAGAGACCCTGCGATATTACGCGCTGAAACCGCGAGGTTCTGCTGGGTCAGCTGCACCATCTTGGGGCGCGCTGTGGTGCCAGAGGTATGCAGGATCAGCCCAGGCGCAGAAGCGGCCGACTGGGCAGGCAGCGCCACAGGCTGCGGTACCGCGTCTAATAGCCCGTCGTCGATGACCAAACTGGCAACACCTGCCGCCGCAATAGCCGCATGAGCGGAAGCGCTAGCGCCCGCCCCCACCAGAACCAAGCCCGGTTGCAGATCCCTGAGGTAGAATAGGAACTCTTCGGTGCTGTAGTCCGGGTTTAAGGGGGCTGCGACATGTCCATGCAAACAGGCCAGAAAGCCCAGTACAGCATGACGGGCCTGTGGGGCAATGACCGCGATCGGGGCACCGGGCTCCACCTTGGATGCGTAGATCTCTAGAATGAGCTGGTCCAGGGCGGCAAGGCAACGCGCCCCCGTCAATGGCCCGACCTCTTCACAAATCAGCGCTGGTTGGTCCAACCGCTGTTTAAGGCCCGCGCGTAACTGTGCGCCAAAATGTACCAACGGCCTCTCCCAATCAAACGAACTGCTGCGGTCAAACGCCGCGAAAAAGTGAATAAAATTCAACTATTCGCCGAGAATTAGGAAATCAAGCGCTCCGTTTGGAAACGCGCCTTTTGCGTTCGAATTGGTTAACAAATCAGCGCGAATGGGATTAAGCCCGGACCATAGGTTCGCAAGTCATCTTTTGCCCGTCGCGTTGATATTGCGCTCCATCAGTGTAGCAAACAGGCCCGGCGACAGGCGGTTGAGGATCCAGGAGATCCAGGCAATGCGCCCCACAGGGATAAAGTCCCGGCGCCGGTGCACCCCTTTTAGGATCGCCTGTGCCGCTCTATCGGGGGTCATGTAATCCACCCCATCCCCGGCAGATCCCGGCCGGGCAATCCCGTTTTCCTGGGCCTCAGACCGACCGATATTGGTGGCGACAAAACTAGGTGCGGCAATCACAACGCTGACGCCGTGTTGTTTTTCTTCCGAGCGCAGCGATTTAAAGAACCCCTCCAACGCATGTTTGCTGGCGGCATAGGCTGTGCGATGAAACAGCGGGCTGAACCCGGCAACAGAGGATATCGCCAGATGGGTTCCCTTGCTTCGACGTAGATCGTCCTGCAACGCCTGAGCCATCTCAGTGGCCGCAAAGTAGTTGATGTCAAAGACTTTGCGATGGGCGACTGGGCTCAGCTCTGCACAGGCCCCAATCCAGGTAATGCCAGCATTATAGATCACCAGATCAATCGAATCCTGCTCTTGCCGGATCCGTTGACACAGCGCTGCCAGGGCACTTTGTTCGGTCAGATCACAGCCATAGATCTTCCGTCCCGCCACATCTGGCAGCCCATCGAGTACGGGGCCAGGCAGATCTATCAATACGGTTGACCAGCCCGCCTGCCGCAGGCCAGCGTCCAGAGCCAACCCCAGCCCACCTGCACCACCGGTGATAATTGCCGTCTTTTTGTGGCTCCTATTTTCGCTCATAGCCCCGCCGCCTTTTGCCACAGCGCAAAGACCTCAGCGCTGGTCAGATCCGGCACATAGCCAAACTGTTCCTTCAAGGCACGATTATCCAACACCGGGCGATATTGCAGAAACCGTACTTGATTGGGTCCATAGCGTGATAGCTTCAGCGGATGGGCGATGCCAAGCGCCAGCTTGAGCAGCCAGACCGGCAGCCGTAGCACTGGTTTGCCCAAAGCCCCTGCCAAATCCGTCACGCCTAGGGCACCGTCTCCGGCAACGTTGTAAATCCCCTCTGGGCCTTGGGAAATTGCGCGTTGCAGAATACGCGCCAGATCTCGGGTCCAAATAAAAACAAAGGGGCTTTCGCAACCTGCAAGGGCCAAGAGACGCGGCTTGTGAAAAAGCGCAGTAATCTGGTTTTCCAGCCCTGCGCCTAGCACCGTGCCAACCCGCAGCACCACCTGTTCAAGCTCCGGCACCTCGGCGCGGGCTTTGGCCAGCATCTCTTCCACCTGACGTTTGTGATCCGAATAGGCGAACTCTGGGTTGCCACGCATCGGATCGCTCTCGACCAGGGGAATGGCGTTATCGGCGTGATAGCCATAGGCCGCCCCAGAGGAGGTCACCACCAGGCGCTTGACCCCATGGGCAATGCAGGCGGTCAATACATTGCGCGAGCCAATAACATCTACCGCATGAGCAAAGTCGCGCGTCGTTGGCGCAACGATTGAGGCCAGGTGGATCACCACATCCGGACGTTCGCGTCCGATCACCTGATCGGGATCATCCCCGCGTACATCCAAGGTTTCAAACCGAATACCAGTCGGCAGATCGGCTGGGGGTCGGATATCTGTTGCCACCACCTCATAAGCGCTGTCCTCAGACTGGGCGAGTTCGCGCAGCAGGGCAGATCCCACATCGCCTGCGGCCCCTGTGATCAGGATTTTTATCATCGCTTCGCCTCCCGACGGGACATGATCTGCGCCAGGCAGAGGCCCGAAATCGCATGCCATATGCCCCAGAGCGCTGCGACCACAGCCATGCCGCCCAGCCCGTCAAAAAAGCCAAAGATCAGCACCAACCCAAGGCCAGAGTTCTGAATGCCCGTTTCAATGGTGACGGCCCGACGGTCATAGTCAGACAGGCCGGCCAGGCTGGCACAGCCATAGCCGGCGGCCAATGCAATGGCATTATGCACCACCACCAGCCCGCCCACATAGGGGGCAAACTGTAAAAAGAAGCTCCAGTTTGCCGCAAGCGCCAGCACCACAAAGGCCAGAAAGATCAGCATCGAGAGGTTTTGCATCGGCCTACGCACCCGGTCAGCCAATGTCGGCTGACGGCTGTTGAGGTAAATCCCCAGGATCAGCGGCAGCACCAACATCAAGGACACGGTGATCGCGATCTGAACCGGATCAATCTCCACCCGGTTCAAGATCTCCCGCGTAGGCGCATAGAGCTGCCCCCAAAAGGCAATATTGAGCGGGGTGATCAGGATGGCGCCGACGGTGGCAAAGGCGGTCATCGAAACAGACAGCGCCGCATTCCCGCCGGCACGGTGGGTGATAAAGTTTGAGATATTGCCGCCCGGACAGGCGGCAACCAGGATCAGACCCAGCGCAATTGAGGCCCGAGGTTCGACCAGAAGCACCAAACAAAAGCTGAGCGCGGGTAGCACCAAGAACTGCGAAATCAGTCCGGTCAGAACCGGTTTAGGGGCCCGCGCCAGCCGGGCAAAATCGCTGAGCTTCAGATCCAGCGCGATGGAAAACATCACAATGGCCAAAATGGCATTCATGACCAGCAGGCTGGAGCCGCTGAAGTTGAGAACAACCCGGTCCAGATCGGTCATTTGCGACCTCCTGTCAGGGCCCTTATCCAGCCAGTCACGGCTTTGCGGTAGGTGGCCTTGTCAACATAATAGGCCATGCGCGCCAATTTGAGGTAGTTCATGCCCCCGGTGGCCCGCTCAAAACCCGCAGATTTCTCCTGTTTTAGCCGCGCTGCGCCAGCATTGCCCTCCTGCAACCCATTGATATAGCGGGCGACCATTTCTGCCTGCTCGTGACGTCCCTGCCAGCCCAGGCCGGAAGCCTCAACCATGCCCAGCACAAAGAGATCATCGCGGCTGGGATGCATGCAGTTGAGGTAGAGATGCGGTGCAGCGCCCTGCCAGTTCAACAGCTCCTGATCGATAAAGGGATAGTGCAGCAAATAGCCTGTGGCGGTCAGTATCATGTCATACTCGGCTTTCGCCCCGTCGGTGAAATACACCGTTTTACCATCGATATGATCAATATCCGGTCGCACCTTCAGGTCGCCGTGGCCCGCGTGGAACAGGATCAGCGAGTTGACGACCGGATGGCTCTCATAGAGCGCGTAATCCGGCTTGGGGAAGCCGTATTTCTGCGGCTCCCCCACGAACCATTTCAAAATCATGCCATCGACCCGGCGCTTTAGCCACATGGGAAGGCGAATGGCGCCGCCCATGGTATCGGCCGGTTTGCCAAAAACATATTTGGGCACAAAGTAATATCCGCGCCGCATGGAGATGTCGCAGCTCACCCCGTGGTGAATGGCATCCACTGCGATATCGCAGCCCGAATTGCCTGCTCCCACGATCAACACCCGCTTATCGGCAAATTGCCGGGGGTCGCGGTATTGAGCTGCATGGATCATATCGCCGTCAAACTGGCCCTTGAAGCTGGGCATATTGGGCTCCGCCAGGGTGCCATTGGCGATCAACACACCTGCAAAGACTTGGCTCTGTTCCTGCCCCTCGCCGTCGCGCCAGGTCAGACGCCAACCCGCGCCGCTGTCGCCAAGGGGTTCACAAGACAGCACCTCACAGTTGAAGGCGTAATCTTGGTAGAGGTCATAATGCCGGGCAAAATCGCGAAAATAGCGCCGCATCTCCCGGTGCGAAGGGTACTCCGCAACCTCCTCTCTCATGGGAAAGTCGTCAAATTGAGTCATCTTTTTGGACGAAATCAAATGCGCGCTTTCATACATCGTCGAATGGGGCGCATCGATATCCCACAACCCACCCACATCGGAATGCAGCTCAAACCCCTGAAAGGGAATACCCTGCTCTTTCAGAACCTTCGCCATAGCCAGCCCCATGGGCCCCGCGCCAATCAATGCAAAGCTCCCCGCCGCGGCGCCGTTGAGCGCCCCGCTTGCCTGTGCCGTCATTATCTTTCCTCCCATGTGCACCCTGGGGGTGCGCTTTTAGATTGAACGACTGTTAAAAATAGGGCAAGCTGTTTCTGAAATGACTGGTAAAGTGCAAGAAAATCAAAGGCAACGCGCGCCCAGCAAGCGCTCCCTGGCCACCCGCGAGCGCATTTTCGATGCCGCAGAACAGCTGTTTTCTGAGCGAGGATTCGAAGGAGCTTCGGTGCGGGACATCGCCAAGGCCGCTGGCGTGCAGGGGGCGCTGGTCAATCATCACGGTGGCAGCAAGGAAACGCTGTTTGCCACTGTAGTTGCACGGCGGGCGGATGAGCTGGCCCAACTGCGTCAGCAGGCCCTGGCGCAGGCGAAGGCCGCCGGACCGCTGACTCTGCGCCAGATTCTGACCTGCTTTATTGAACCCTTTATCGACAAGACCCGCAACGGAGGCCCCAGCTGGGCCGCCTATGGACGGCTGATCGCCCATGTCTCGTCGGATAGACGCTGGCAGCACATTGCCCAAAGCTGCTTTGACCCAACCGTGAAGTTGTTCCTGGCAGAGATTTCAGCGGTATTGCCAGGAGCCTCGCAGCAAAAGATCAGCGCGCATCTGGTCTTTATGGTCTCTGCCATGTTGGCGCTCTGCACCTCGCGCTGGCGTATTGCCGGCCTCGCCGATGGCGAGACCGCAGAAGATCTAACGGAGGAACTGCTGGCCTTTTGCGAGGCAGGTTTCAGGTCCTAGGCCCGGCTGGCGAGCCAGGTCGTTCCCTATTGGGCGGGCGCGTCCTGTTCAGACCAGACAAAGCCCTGGGCCAGCAACCTGCGCTGCACCCTGCCGGGATAATCCGTGACGATGGCATCGACCCCCAGACCAATCATGCGGTCGATGTCGGCGACTTCGTTCACCGTCCAGACCGCAACGCGCAGGCCCAATTCCCGCGCCCGTGCCACCTGGATTGCCGTGACATCCAGGTAATAGGGGCACCAGAGCGCGCCAGCTTCCTGTGCCACCAGGTCGGGCACACTGACGCCCGCCACGGTCAAGTCGGGGCTCGCTGGTGCTGCATGGTCCTCGCCGATATCAGCGGCGTTTTCTGGCAGCTGCGTGAGGTAAGAGGTTGGCATTTCTGGCGCTTGTTTTTTGCACTCGGCCAAAAGCGCCCAGTCAAAACTATGCATCAAGGTGCGTTGAGTAAGCCCCAGCGCACGCACCTCTGCCACCACGGCGGCCACCACATCGGCGCGCGCCGTCGCATCTTTGAGCTTGTCTGGGTCTGATTTGATCTCCAGCATCAGATGCACATCCTGATAGACTGGTTGCGCAATCAAGGCACAGAGATCGCTCAGACGCGGGATGCGAACCCCATAAAGAAAGGCCTGGTCAGGGAAACGCTGCCCATAGTCGCTGCGCCCGTCCAGGCCGCCAACATCCAGATGAGCCAGATCAGCCCAATCCAGGTCAGAGACTTTGGGCTCCTCCCCCTGCAACCAATTGCCCGACCGATCCCGCACAATCGAGTTGGTCAAGCTGTGGTTATGGGTGATCACTGGCACCCCATCGCGGGTCATCACAACGTCGAATTCCAGCAGGCGCACGCCGCAGTCCAATGTAAAGGCAAAACCCTCCATCGTGTTTTCCGGCATAATGCCGCGCGCGCCCCGATGCCCAACCACCCGGATAAGACCTTCACGACCCGAAAAGGCCGCCACCTGCGGGAATTGCTTCATGCTTCCAGCCGTTTTTCTGTCGCAGGATCAAACAGATGTAACAGCTCTGACGCAACCGAGAACCGGTGCTGCGCACCGGTCTCAGTGCTCACATGACCCGGAACAGAGGCCACCATCTCATGGTCACTTCCATTGAGCTTACCATGCAGCAGGGTATTGGCGCCCAACTGCTCCACCATGTCCACATCAATCGCGATAGGGCCGTTTTCATCCGGTGTCAGATGCTCAGGGCGAATACCCAGCAGCGCGGCCCCGCGATAGGAAGAGATCGCGGGCAGTTTGGCTTGGGTCGACAGGACCATCGTGTCCCCCTCAACCATCGCCGGGATAAAGTTCATCGCCGGGCTGCCGATGAACCCTGCAACGAAAACCGAGGCAGGCCGGTCATAAAGCTCAATCGGCGTGCCAAACTGCTCCACATAGCCGCCGTTCAGCACCATCAGGCGGTCGCCCAATGTCATGGCCTCCACCTGATCATGGGTGACATAGATCGAGGTCACCCCAAGGCGCTGTTGCAGCTTGCGGATCTCCAGACGCATTTGCACCCGCAGCTTGGCATCCAAATTTGACAGCGGTTCGTCAAACAGGAAGACCTGCGGATCGCGCACGATGGCGCGCCCCATGGCCACCCGCTGACGCTGGCCACCCGACAATTGCCGTGGCTTGCGGTCAAGATACTGGCGGATTTCCAAAATATCCGCCGCCTCTTCGACGCGTTTGTTAATCTCCGCCTTGGAGAGTTTGCGGATCTTCAGCCCATAGGCCATGTTTTCGCGCACCGACATATGCGGGTAGAGCGCGTAGTTCTGAAACACCATGGCGATATCGCGCGCCGAAGGCTCCAGTTCATTCACCCGACGGCCCGCAATTGCGATCTCGCCAGATGTGACGGTCTCAAGCCCTGCAACCATGCGCAAAAGGGTCGATTTACCGCAACCAGAGGGTCCAACGATGACGATAAATTCGCCATCTTTGATTTCGCCCTCAACATGGTGCAGCACTTCGGTAGGACCATAGGATTTGGTCAGGTCGGTTAGTTTGATTTCAGCCATTTGCGGGGCGTCCTATTTATCAGTTTCCGTCAAGCCCTGCACAAAGAGCTTTTGCATCGAGATGACGACAAAGATCGGCGGGATCATTGCCAGAAGGGCAGTCGTCATGATGATATTCCATTGCGGGCTTTGCTCGGCCGCCTCCAGCATCTGCTTGATCGACATGACGATGGTGGTCATCGAGGTGTCAGTGGTGATCAACAGTGGCCAGAGGTACTGGTTCCAGCCAAAGATGAAGAGGATCACAAAGAGTGCCGCGATATTGGTCCGCGACAGCGGCAAGAGGATATCCCAGAAGAACCGCATTGGCCCTGCCCCATCAATCCGCGCGCTTTCCAGCATCTCGTCTGGCACCGTCAGGAACACCTGCCGGAACATGAAGGTCGCCGTGGCCGAGGCAATCAGCGGGATCGACAGGCCCCAGTAGCTGTTCAGCATGCCGAGGTTGGCGACGACCTCAAAGGTGGGCAGGATCCGCACCTCGACCGGCAGCATCAGGGTGATGAAGATCATCCAGAAGCAGGTCATGCGGAAGGGAAAGCGGAAATAGACGATGGCAAAGGCCGAAAGCAGCGAGATGGCAATCTTGCCCAGCGAGATCATCAGCGCCATGGCCAGACTGTTGAACAGCATCAACCAAACGGGGGCGCCTTCCGTACCGCTGAGGCCCGCGCCAAACAGGGTCTGGCTCAGATTATCCCACAGATGGGTGCCCGGCCAAAGCGGCAGTGGCACCTGGTTCATGCGGTATTGATCATGAGTGGCCGCGACAAAGGTGATCCAGATTGGCAGGGCAATGGCAATGACGCCAAGCACCAGCACAAAATGGGTGAGCAGCGAGGTGAGTGGACGACGTTCAACCATCAGTATTCCACCTTTCTTTCAACATAGCGGAATTGGACAACGGTCATGGCAATGACCAGAACCATCAGTACCACGGACTGTGCCGCTGAGCCGCCAAGATCCAGGCCCACAAAGCCATCATTAAACACTTTGTAGACCAGGATGGTGGTCGAGGTGCCCGGCCCGCCCTGGGTCACGGCATGGATGATGCCGAAGGTTTCAAAGAAAGCGTAGACCATGTTGATGACCAACAGGAAAAACGTCGTCGGAGAGATCAGCGGCAGGATGATATTAAAGAACCTCCGCCCTGGGCCCGCGCCGTCGATCGCCGCGGCCTCAATCACACTATTGGGTATCGACTGCATGGCGGCGAGATAGAATAAAAAGTTATAGGCGACCTGTTTCCAGGCCGCGGCCATAACCACCAGCGCCATGGCCTGATTGCCATTCAGATAGTGATTCCAATCGATGCCGACAAAATCGAGGAAATAAGGAAAGATCCCAAGCGTCGGGTTGAACATGAATACCCACAGCGCCCCTGCCAGAACCGGGGCAACCGCATAGGGCCAGATCAACAGGGTTCGGTAGGCCATTGCACCGCGCACCACCCGCTGGGCAAACCCAGCCAACACAAGGGCAAACCCCATGGAGAGCGCCGCCACCAAAAGCGAGAAAATGGCCGTACGCCAAAAGGCATCCAGATAATGCTGGTCCTCCCAAAGAACCTCGAAGTTCTCAAACCAGACAAATTCGGAGCCAAGGCCAAAGGCGTCTTCGATCAGAAAGGACTGATACATCGCCTGACTGGCGGGCCAGATAAAAAACACCAGCGTAATCGCCAGCTGCGGTGCCACCAGCAGATAGGGCAGTGGCGAAGAAGGAAAGTGGACGCGTTTCAGCATAGAGTGCCCCGTATTGTGCCCTGTGTAGTACCCTGCAAACCCCGCCGGTCTAACGGCAGGTAAAACGAGACCATGCCGCCCTAGGGGCGGCATGGCTCAGATCATTAAGCAGTGCTTATTTGGCGGAGCGTTCGAACTTGCGCAGTAGGGTGTTGCCACGCTCGGCCGCTGCATTCAGCGCGTCGGTTGCAGACTTGTCGCCTGCCCAGACAGCTTCCAGCTCTTCGTTGATCACGTCACGCACCTGAACAAAGTTGCCAAAGCGCAGGCCACGGCTGTTCGGGGTTGGGGTGTTCAGGCTCAGCTGCTGGATCGCAGTGTCGGTGCCAGGGTTGCTCTCGTAAAAGCCCTGTTCTTTGGACAGCTCATAAGCGGCAGTGGTGATCGGCACATAGCCGGTTTCCTGGTGCCACCAGGCTTGAACCTCAGGCGAAGACAGATAGGTCAGGAACTGTGCAGTGCCCTTATACTCTTCCTCGTCGTGTCCAGCGAGAACCCAGAGAGTCGCGCCGCCAATGATCGAGTTTTGCGGAGCATCAGCCACGGAGGTATCCAGCGGCAGCATGGTCTGACCAAACTCAAACTCGGCCTGGCTCTTGATCGAACCGTAATAGGCAGAAGAGTTCATCCACATGCCACATTCGCCATTGGTAAACATGGGCAGACTGTCACCACGACGGCCACCATATTTGAACAGGTTGCCTTCGGACATGGCAGCGATGCCATCCAGACGGGCCGCAACCGCTTCGTTGTTGAAGGAGAACTCAGTGTCGAAACCGGCAAAGCCGTTTTCTTTGGTGCCCATGCCGATGTTGTGCCAAGCCGAGAAGTTCTCAACCATGACCCAGGACTGCCAGCCAAAGGACACACCGCAATCCATACCGTTGTCGACCAGCTTCTGCGCGGTTTCCTTCACCTCATCCCAGGTGGTTGGCACAGAGGCGCCGGCCGCGTCCAATGCAGTTTTGTTGTACCACATCACAGGGGTAGAGCTGTTGAATGGCATCGACAGCAGCTCACCCTCTGGGGTCTCGTAGTAGGAGACAACAGCGGGCAGGAATGCGTCACCGTCAAAGGCCTCGCCTGCGTCATTCATCAGTTTCTCAACAGGGTAGATTGCGCCTTTGGCAGCCATCATGGTGGCGGTGCCAACTTCAAAGACCTGCACAATCTGCGGGTGCTCTTTGGCACGGAAGGCTGCAATCGCAGCTGTCATGGTTTCTGTATAGTTGCCCTTGTAAACAGGAACGACCTTGTACTCGCTCTGCGTGGCATTGAAATCTTCGGCGATTTTGTTGACGCGTTCGCCATTGGCGCCGCCCATAGCATGCCACCACTGAACCTCGGTTTCAGCAAAGGCAACACCCGCGGTTGAGGCCAGAATGGCCGACGTGCAAAGAAGTGATTTGATAGACATATGAGTTCTCCCCGTTCATCTGATGCCCAAAGAGTGAGCAGAATTGACCATAATGCAAGTGAAAGTTTTTTGACATCAGACATAATAAAATGTTATGTTCATGCAAAATACCGCTACCAATTTGGAGCTAAGCCATTGAAATTCAAGCTGAGGCAGTTAGAGGCCTTTCAAGCCGTAGCTCAGACCGGATCGGTCACGCGCGCTGCAAAAACTTTGGGCATTTCACAACCCGCCACCAGCCGCCTCTTGTCAGACTTTTCAAACTCGGTCGCAATCGAGCTCTTTCAGCGCAAAGACGGCATGCTGATTCCAACCAGCGAGGCCCGCTATCTTTTGTCCGAGGTCGGTCGGGTGTTTGACAGCCTCCGTCATCTAGAGGAACTCAACCGTGACTTGACGGATCGTACGGCCGGGCATCTGCGTATTGCCTGCCTGCCGGGGTTTGCCAGCTCCCATTTGCCACAGCTGCTGGCCACGTTTTTGCAGCAGCGTCCCGGGGTGAATCTCACGCTTGAGCCGGACCGCCCGGAACGGATCCTGGAATGGATCATAGGGGAGCAATATGACTGTGGCATAACAGATGGGTTTTCGGGGCATCCGGCGGTTGAACATATTGATATCGCTATCAAAACCGTATGTATCTTCCCACGAGGGCACCGGCTGGCCAAACTGGAGCGGATCTCGCCGCTGGATCTGGTGGACGAAAAAATCATCCACACCCGCAAGAGCAGTACCTTTTACAAAAGCCTATCGCAGGTCTTTTCAGACCACGGAGTCTTGCTGAATTCCTGGGTCGAGGTGCGCCAGTTTTCCACCGCTTGCCTCATGGTGGCTGAGGGTCAGGGTGTTTCGGTTGTCAGCGCGCTGGATGCGGATCAGTTCAAATCAAAAAACGTCGAAAGCCGCCCCTTTGAGCCTGAGCTCTATCACTGGCTTTCGATCCTGCGCCCCGCCTCTGGCAGCAGGTCCCTGCTCTCACTGGATTTTGTGGATACTTTCTTGGACAGCCTACAGCCCTATACCGTTGACACCTCATCCAAATAGGCCGGGACCGCCAAGCGCCTACTGTCCCGTCCTGGAAGACAACGCCTGCATATCGCGCCAGAGGCGATCCAATGTAGGTTTGTCGTTGTCTTTGTCACGGTAGAGCCGGATCTCCAGTGGGTGGCGCTGCGCGGCACCGCCCACGATCTGCATCCGGCCCGCCGCCAGCTCGTCCTTGCACAGCTCTTGCGGCAACCAGCCTAGACCAAATCCCTCCATCACCATCGCCTTTACCGAACTGGCCAACGCGCTTTGGTTCACCACCAACATCTTTGGTCCGTCAGTGTTTTGGCGCAGGGCATGTTCCACCACCGAACGCAGCGCCGAAACCGTGCCGTAGGACAGCAGGGAGACCGGCTTTTTGGACGTGCTTTCAAACCGATGCAGCGGGCCATCAGGGCCCGTTTTTGATACCGGGACAAAAACATCATCAGTCAGGGTGATATAGTCACAATTGCCCAGGGCAAGCGGCGCCAAAGCATCCATGGAAGGATGCCAATAGGTCAGGATCACATCGCAGTAGCGTTGCTGCAAAGCGGAAACAAACTGATCCGCCGCCCAGCCGGTAGAGTTCAGGTCGATTTCCAACCCGCCTTCGTCGACCATCGGGGCAATGTGGGTCTTGTAGTGGGTCATATAAAGCGACTGCGAGGTGGCAAAGCGAATGACGTTTTCCCCCGCCGCATCAATGATCTGGCAGCGCTCCAGCGTCTCATCATAGGTGCGCAGCATCACCCGCGACTGGGCCAGGAACACCTCCCCCGCCGGCGTCAGCGACAAGGGCAAGGTTTGGCGGTTGATCAGTTTGACGCCAAACTCCTCTTCAAGCGCACGAATGCGCCGAGAGAAAGCCGGCTGGCTGACATTGCGCTCCTCGGCCGCGCGCGAGAAATTCTTTTGCGCAACGAGGGCTTCAAAATCTCTGAGCCAGGCTATGTCCACTGTGTCATCCCGTTTATCATGTCCGGGGCCCTACCCGTCCAGCCGACCTTCTTCGACAGCGTGACAGGCCACCAGCGCACCGTCGGGGTGCAGTTGCGGGCGGGGTTTTTCACTCTGGCACCGGCTATTGGCATGGGCACAGCGGCTTTCAAACGGACATCCCTGTGGCAGGTTGATCGGTGTCGGAATTTCGCCACGCAATCTGATGTGGTTGGGATGGTCATCTTTTAACTGCGGAACCGCCGAAAGCAAAGCACGGGTATAGGGATGCTTTGGGTTCTCAAACAACGTGGCCGTATCCGACAGCTCACAGACCGAGCCCAGATAGAGCACCGCCACCTTGGTGCCAAAGTGCTGCACCACGCTCAGGTCATGGGTGATGAACAAATAGGTAAGGCCGCGCTCGTCCTTGGCCTCTAGCATCAGGTTCAGCACCTGCGCCTGAATCGACACATCCAACGCCGAGATCGGCTCATCCGCGATAATGAATTCAGGATCCACCGTCAAAGCCCGCGCAATGGCAATCCGCTGCCGCTGACCGCCAGAGAACTCATGCGGGTAGCGCCCGGCCCAGCTGGGATCGACCCCAACCGACCGCATCACTTCTGCCACCTTGTCGCGCACTTCTCCTTTGGACAGGCCAGGATTGTGATAGCGCACCGGTTCTTCCAACGCCTGCTGGATGGTCATACGTGGGTTCAGCGAGGCATAGGGGTTCTGAAAGATCATCTGCATCTTCTTGCGCAGCGGCATCAGCGCACGACGCGAACGGTTGTCGATCCGTTCCCCATCGTAGTGGATTTCACCGGCACTGGGGGTCAACAACCCCGCGATCAGCCGGGCCACGGTGGATTTGCCACAGCCACTTTCCCCCACCACACAAAGCGCCTCTCCCGGGGCAACCTCCAGCGAGATATTGTTCACGGCATGCACTTCGCGCTTTTCCTGCACCAGCTTGCCGCGCTTGAACTTCAGGGTTTCCAGGAAACCACGGTCCAGCTCAAAGCGTTTTTCCAGGTTGTGAATTTTCAACAGAGGCCGAGAAATCGTCATCAGTTCATCTCCTCGGCTTTGTCGCTGTGCAGCCGGTTCACCTCGTGGCAGGCAACCTCGACATGGGTGTATTGCACCGGTTTAGGCGCCTCGGTGAGGCAATGGTCCTGCACGTATTCGCAGCGCGGACTAAAGGGGCATCCCTTAGGGATCGAGGTTAGCGAGGGCATATTGCCCGGGATCTGTTTCAGCCGCTGCCCCGGTTTGGTCTGCTGCGGCAGCGCGTTGATCAACCCCTGAGTATAGGGATGCTGCGGGTCGTTGATGATCTCGCGGGTGCGGCCAGATTCAATGATGCGCCCGGCATACATTACCAGCGTGCGCTCAGTCATCTGACTCACGACGCCCAGATCATGGGTGATCAGGATTAGGCCCACCTTGTTGGATTCACAGAGCTCGAGCAGGAGCTCCATAATATCGGCCTGAATGGTCACATCCAGCGCCGTTGTTGGCTCATCCGCGATGATCAACTGCGGGTCCAGCAGCAGGGCAATGGCGATAATGATCCGCTGGCGCATACCGCCCGACAGCTCATGCGGGTATTGGTCCAGCCGCTCCTCTGGCGACGGGATATAGACCTCGCGCAGTTTGACGATGGCGATCTGCTCCGCCTCTGCCTTGCTGAGTTTGCGGTGGGCCATCAGAGTTTCCACCATCTGTTGGCCAATGGTCAGCACCGGATTCAGCGTCACCATCGGATCCTGAAAGATCATCGCCATCTCGTTGCCGCGGATGTTGCGCATCTTGGCCTCAGGCATCTGGGTGATGTCATCTCCCAGAAACTGGATCTTGCCACTGTCGATATAGCCCGGGCGGCTCAGCAGGTTCATCAGGGCAAATCCGGTGATGGATTTGCCAGCGCCGGATTCCCCGACGATGCCCAGACGTTCGCCTTTGCACAGATCAAAGCTGATCTGGTTGAGGGCGGTTACGGTGTTGTCGCGCATGGCGAATTTCACGCTCAGATCGCGTACGGAAAGCAAGGACATCGCGCTTATCCCTTATACAGTTTTGGGTTCAAGGCATCACGCAGCCAGTCGCCCAAGAGATTGATCACCAGCACCAGAACCACCAGCACGATGCCGGGAATGGCGGTAATCCACCAACTTCCCGAAAAGATATAGTCAAAGCCAGAAGAGATCAGCGATCCCAACGAGGGTTGACTGGGCGGCATGCCCAGTCCCAAAAAGGACAAAGAGGCCTCAGAGATGATCGCATTGGCCACCTGAACGGTGGAGATCACAAAGATCGGCGACAGTGAATTGGGCAGGATATGGCGCACCATGATGCGGATAGGGCCAAAGCCCAGCACCCGGGCGCTGTCGACATATTCCTTTTTCTTTTCTGCCAGCACGGTGGCACGTACGGTGCGGGCATATTGCGGCCATTCCGCCACGCCGATCACCGCAATGAGGAAATAGATCGCATATTGGTTGAAGGTTTCAGAACCAAACATCGCCTGGGTCACCGCCAGGAAGATGATTGCCACCATCAGGGTGGAAAACGACAGCTGGATATCAGCCAGGCGCATCAGTAGACTGTCGACCCGCCCGCCGACATAGCCAGCAATCAACCCGATCGAAATCCCGAGGAAAGCCTGCAGGCCAACGGCGCAGATGCCAATCAGCAGCGACAGCCGAGTGCCATAAAGGATTGTAGACCACAGATCGCGGCCCTGATCATCGGTGCCCAACATGAATTGCGGATCAGCTCCAGTGACCCAAACGGGGGGGTATTCGCTGTTCATGATGTCCATCTGTGCCGGATCATAGGGATCAAATGGGGCAATCAGCGGCGCCAGAAAGGACATCACCGTGATCACCCCAAAGACCAGTAGCGACACAACGGCCACCGGATTGCGCCGGAAGCTATAGGCGATGTTGGAGTTCCAGATCTGCGCCCAGCGCGATGGTTCGGCGGTGGTATTCAGGCTGCTCATGCGCCCATCCTCGCAAGATTGACGGTGGGATTGACCAGCCCGTAGATCAGGTCAACGATTGTATTGGTGACAACAAAGATAAAGCCAACCACGATGAGATAGGCGACGATCAGCGGGGTATCGACGCGGTTCACCGCCTCGAGAAACATGAAGCCCATGCCGGGCCACTGGAACACAGTCTCGGTCAGGATCGTATAGGCCACCATGGTACCAATCTGCACGCCACCCACGGTGATCACCGGCAGCAGAGTATTCTTCAATGCATGGACAAAATAGATGCGCCAGGGTCGGATGCCCTTGGCCTTGGCATATTTCACATATTCGCTCTGCAACACTTCCATCATCTCAGCGCGGATCAGGCGGACAAAGAGTGGCAGCATGATCGAGGCCAGCGCGATAGAGGGCAGCAGGATATGCTGCCAGCCGTCCAGACTGGCAAAATTGGTGTCCCAAAATCCAAAGACATGCACGACGTCGCCACGTCCATAGGAGGGGAACCAGCCCAATTCGACCGCAAAGACAAAGATCATCAGGATCGCCGTCAAAAACACCGGGATCGAAATACCAATGATCGAAATACCCATGATCAGGCGGCTCAGGATCGTATTGGGGTAGATTGCTGTATAGACGCCCAGCGGGATCGACAGGCCGATGATGATGATCGAGGCGCCCATGACCAGTTCCAGCGTTGCGGGTAGTTTTTTCAGGATCACATCCAGAGCCGGCTCTTTGAAGAAATAGCTGGTGCCCAGATCCCCCTGCAACGCGTTACCGGCAAAGCGCAGATACTGGGTGAGAAAACTGTCATTCAGCCCCAACTCATCGCGCAGCTCCTGCCGGACCTCTTCGCTCACGGATTGTCCGACCAGCTCGCGGAGCGGATCTCCGAGGTTGTCCTGAATAGCAAAACCGATCAGCGAGATGACAAACATCACCGCGATGGCCTGGAACACGCGTTTCACAAGGTAAGCAAACATGCTTTTACACCTTCTTCCTGGGATAGTGGGGCCTGGGGTCGTAGGGCCTGGAACAAATATGGCCTAGAACAATTGGCAAAGGGCATCAAACCTTGTCTCCCGGCGCAGTCGGGAAGCATACCCTTGGCAAATTGTCCTGGAAATTGCCTGAGATGATGCCGGAGCAGATCGCGCTGACCTGCTCCGGTCTTTGATTGTGCTGACCTTAGTCGACGACGAGGTCACCGAAGTAAGGGAAGTTCAGCGCGTTCACGATCTTGTCGGCGTGAACGCCTTTGCGTGCGCCCCAGGCGAGGTTCTGCCAGTGCAGCGGAATGAAAGCGGCTTCATTATAGAGGATGGTTTCCATCTGCTGCAGCATCTCGGCGCGCTTAGCCGCATCCGTCTCTGCATTGGCTTTGGCCATCAGCATATCGGCTTCTGCATTACAGAAGTTGCCCGAGTTATACTGACCATTGCCCGTTGCCTCATCAAAGCAATGGCTCAGGAACTGATGGAAGTTCGCCGAGTCCTCGGTATCCGAATGCCAACCGATCATCATCATGTCTGCTGCGCGCTCATCAAAAGCAGGCCAGTACTGGGCCTTTGGCATGGTTTGCAGGTCAACCTTGATGTTGATCTTTGCCAGCATGGAGGCAACCGCCTGGGCGATCTTGTCGTCGTTCACATAGCGGTTGTTGGGCGCCATCATGGAGATCTCAAACCCATCGGCATAGCCTGCTTCGGCCATCAGTTCCTTGGCTTTTGCCAGGTCGAAACGCGGGGTCAGATCTGGGTTATGCCCCAGATAGCCAGCGGGGCTGGACTGTGCCCCGACGGTGCCAAAGCCGCGCATGATGCGATCCACGATACCGGCGTTGTTAACGGCATAGTCGATAGCCTGACGCACGCGCGCATCTTTGAAGGCCTCAACACGGTTCTGGTTCATCTGGAAAGTGATGATCCGGGTGCCTGCCATGGTGATCAGATTGGTGTCATCATTGTCTTCGACACGGGCCAGATCGGTTGGGGGAACTGGTGCGATGAAATCAACATCACCAGACAAAAGCGCAGCCACACGGGTGGGGCTTTCCTTGATCGGGGTCAGGATGATCTGATCCACATTGCCTGCGGTTTCAGTGTCCCAGTAGTCGTCAAAACGGTCAAAGACCATCTTCACGCCCTGCTCCCGAGAGGTCACCACAAAGGGGCCGGTGCCGGAAACATTGCGCGAGGCAAAGCTGTCGCCATGTTTCACCAGCTCCGCGCGATCCTTGCCGTCGTCAGTGGTGCCGGAATAGAACTTGCTGTCCATCGGGAAGATATAGGTCACCGTGTGCAGCACCAGCGGATAGGGCTCAGAGGTGATCAGGTCAAAGGTGTGATCATCGATCACTTTGACATCGGTAAACAGGCTGAAGATACCCTTGAAATCGGGGCTTTCTTTCAGACGATCAAAGGTCCAGTCAACATCAGCGGCAGTCAACACGTTGCCAGAGTGGAACTTGACGCCGCTGCGCAGATGAAACCGTGTGGTGTTTTCGTCGATCTGCTCCCAGCTTTTTGCCAGGCGGGGCTCAAACTGCAGGTCCTGGGTCCAGCGCACCAGCGGATCAAAGGACATATGCGAGAATTGCAGCGTGCCGCCAGACAGCTGCTCATGTGGGTCCAGGGACACCGGGTCGGCGTCATAGGCGACTTTGACTGTGACTTCGGCCTGAGCCACGGCGCCAAAGGCGAGCGACATCACACCAGCCGCAGCAATGCGGATAAATTTGTTCATTCTTCCCTCCATGTCGGTGGCCTTGGTTGGCCTCCTGAAACAGTGGCACCTACCTAAGCCATGGCGTCGACCAGCGGCCAATGCCAATTTCAAATCACCCATGCAAATCGGGAATAGAGCGCATATCGCGCAGACCTCAGACACGACAACGCCCCGCAGAGTGACCCGCAAGGCGCTGTTTTAGTATATTTAAATGGCCCTTCGAAATCTCGCACCTGTCGGGGAGGTGATTTTCGAATAAGCTAATCTTTGATTAAACGGAAACCTTTGGCAGCACCTCTTCGCGGCTGGTGCTGGCCCTATCGCCGTCAAAGATCACCTCTCCACGACGCAAAACAACGATATGATCCGCCAGATCATAGGCAAAATCGAAATACTGCTCCACCAGCACAATCGCCATGTCGCCCCGTCCCCGCAACAGACGGATCACTTCACCGATCTGCTGGATCACATTGGGCTGAATGCCCTCAGTAGGCTCATCCAATAGCAAGAGTTTTGGCCGGGTGATCAGCGCCCGCGCAATCGCCAGCTGCTGCTGTTGCCCCCCCGACAGATCGCCCCCGCGCCGATCAATGAAATCCTTCAGGATCGGGAACAGGTCAAACACCTCATCCGGGATCTGGTGTTCCGATTTGGGCAGGCAGGAAAAACCGGTTTCCATGTTTTCGCGCACAGTGAGCTGCGGAAAGATCTCGCGCCCCTGTGGCACCACTGCGACGCCCTTTTGCGCCAGCCGATGTGCAGGCATAGGTGGCAGCTCTTCGCCATCCAGAACCATACGCCCGCCTGAGCGCTGATGCTGGCCGCAGATCGCCCGGATCAGGCTGGTTTTGCCCACCCCATTGGTGCCCATCACACAGGTCACCGCGCCCGCCTTCGCCTCCAGCGAGACTCCGTGCAATATTTGCGAATGACCATAGTGCAGGGTGAAGTCGTCGAGTGTCAGCATCTGTTAGCGCCCCAGATAAACGTCAATGACCTGGCTGTTGGTGGTCACGTGATCCAAAGAGCCCTCAGCCAGAACGGCCCCCTCGTGCAGCACGGTGACACGGCAATCCAACCGCCGCACAAACTCCATGTCATGTTCCACCACCACCACCGCGCGGGTTTTGGCCGCCTCGACTAAAATAGCGGTGGTATGCTCACGCTCAGCCGGGGTCATCCCCGCCGCGGGTTCATCCACCAAGAGCAGCCGTGGTTCCTGTGCCAGCAACATGCCGATCTCCAGCCATTGCTTCTGCCCATGGCTCAGCTCGCCGGATTTGCGCCCCAGGGAGTCCAGCAGGCCAATCTCACCCGCCAGTTCCTCGACCCGATCCAGATCAGCCCGGTTCGAGCGATAAAACATCACCGCAAAGGGGCTGCGATTGGACCGCAGCGCCATCAACAGGTTTTCCAGCACCGTTTGATCTTCAAACACCGTTGGTTTCTGGAACTTGCGCCCGACGCCTTCGCGGGCAATGCGCGCTTCGCTCATTCCCAAAAGCGAGACATTGCGCTCGCCCCAGGTCACCCGCCCCTCATCCGGCTTCGTCTTGCCGGTGACGATATCCATGAAGGTGGTTTTTCCCGCCCCGTTGGGTCCAATAATGGCGCGCATCTCGGCCGGGCCAATGGCAAAGCTGAGGTTATTGATCGCCTTGAACCCGTCAAAGCTGACTGAAACGCCGGAGACTTCTAGCAGCATACTCATTTGCTGGCCTCCTTCTCGCGTAGGGCCCCTGCCCCCGGTCCCAGATCGGCACCATGGCGGTCGGGCTGGCGCCGCTCGCTCCACAGATCAACAAGGCCGCCAATGCCGCGGGGCGCAAACAGCGTCACCAGAACAAAGCTGAGCCCCAGCACAATCAGCCACCAATCGACCCATTTCAATGTGTAAAAGCCCAGGTCCAGGTCCGGGGCTTGCCCGCCGGTAAACCAGGACGACACCAGGCTGACAAACACGGCACCTATAACCGCGCCGTACAGCCGCCCGCGGCCACCAATGGCGACCCAGACCGCCAGATAGATCGAAGCCACCGGCGCGATCTCAGCCGGGTTGATGATCCCCGCCTGCGGGTAATAAAGCGCGCCGGCGATACCTGCGATGATGGCTGTGACAGTGAAAATGAACAGCTTGTAGCCCTCGACCGAGTAGCCAAGAAAGCGCACGCGCGCCTCGTTGTCGCGAATGCCGCGCAACACCGAGCCAAACTTGCCCGAGACAATCCAGGCGGCAAACAGATAGCCCAGCGCCAGAGCCGCCGCCGAGGCCCAGAAAAACCAGATCGACATGGTGGCCTGTGGCACATGATCTAGCCCTGGCAGGTTCTGCAGGCCTGACAGCCCGTTGTTGCCGCGCAAGCCGCTGTCGTTTTGAAACAGATAGAGCGCCAGCCCCAGGGTCATCGCCTGGGTTAGAATTGACAGGTAAACACCTGTGACACGCGAACGGAAGGCCAGCCAGCCAAAAACCAGCGCCAAGATCCCCGGCACCGCCACCACCAACACCAGCTGCAACACCAGACTATCCGCAAACATCCAGATCAGGGGGAACTCTCTGGATCCCACCACGCCAAAGATCTGATTGCCAATGGCATCGACGATCTCGCTCTCGGTGGCGGGGATGGGTGCTTCAGCCAGGGATGAGACCACAATGGCCTGGGTGCGGGCATACATCAGCCACATGCCGATCATATAGCCGCCAAGGCCAAAGAAGGCGAAATGCCCCAACGAAAGGATCCCCGTGTAGCCCCAGACCAGATCCATCGCCACGGCGATCAAGGCCAGACAGAGCGTCTTGCCCAGGGTTTTGACAAAGCTGGTGGAGATTACTCCGGCGCCAGCGCCCTCGGCCAGCAGGGTCACGCCCAGCACAAACAGCGCCAGAACCGCCAGAAAAATCAGGACCGAGGGGTTCCGTTTGAGAAAAGTGTCGGACATCGCTTAGTCTCCCGCCGCCCGGCCTTTGAGAGCGATGATCCCTCTTGGGCGAAATTGAATGAAGACGATGATGAAAAGGATCATATAGGTCTGCGCCGCGAGGGTGTTTGATGGGTTCAGCCACTCGACGCCCTTTTGGAAGAAGCCAATCATGGTCGCCCCCGCCAGGGTGCCCCAGATATTGCCAACGCCGCCAACAACCACGGTCATGAAGCTTTGCACGATATAATCAGAACCCAGTTCCGATGTGACCTTAGCGAACAGCCCGATGGCGACCCCTGCGATGCCAGCGATGCCGGACCCCAGCCCAAAGGTGAGCATATTCACCCGCTCCGGGTTGATCCCCATGGATCCGGCCATAGCACGGTTCTGCGTTACGGCACGGGTCTCCAGCCCCAGCCGGGTACGGCGCATAATGAACAGGAAGACACCCAGAAAAATCAGTGCCAGCATAAAGATGGCGATGCGAATATAGCTGATCGAGACCACGTCGTTGATGATCCAGGCGCCATCCAGCCAGCCCGGCGCGGTCAAGGGACGGGCCTGGGTGCCAAAGATATTCTTGGCCAGTTGTTGCAGCGCAATCGAGATACCAAAGGTGGCCAGCAGGGTCTCCAGCGGCCGATTGTACAGCCAGCGAATGACCAACCGCTCCATTGCCACGCCTGCGGCGAAGGTCACGGCAAAGGCCAGCGGCACCGCCACCAGGATTGAAACAGTGTGGTTCGGGATCACCTGCTGCACCACATAGCCAGTATAGGCGCCCATCATGATAAACTCACCATGGGCCATATTAATCACCCCCATGACGCCAAAGGTGATGGCCAGACCAATGGCAGCCAGAAAGTAGATCGAGGCGAGCGAAAGCGCATCCAATGTCAAATCCACCGTCTGGCCAATGGCCACCTGGGTGTCAATGGATGTGAGGGCCGCCTCAGCTGCGGTAGTAATCGCCTGCGATGGCTCTTGATAGACCTCGGCAAAGATATGGTCATTCAAGCTTTGGGTGACTTCGGCCTCGGTGATTTGCGCCGGAGCCCTTTCCGCTGCAACCAGGGCCGCATAGGCGCGCGCACGAGCCTCATCAGTGTTCAATTGCGCGATCGGCACACCGCCGACCTTACCGCCCTCAATATGACCGGCCAGCGTGGTGCGAATTTCATCCTTTGAGATCAGAGGCGGAGCGAGTTTGGCCCCGACCAGAAGGCCGTAGGCGGCATCGCGGGACAGCGCATCATCGCCGGGCATCACCTCGCGAGCGATGTTCAGCGCCTCTGGCACAGCCCCGCCAAAGGCCTGCAACTGGGTCGCCACCAGCGGATTAAGCGTGGCACGCACATCCAATCCCAGATCGCCGGACATGGCGTTGATGGTCTCGACGCGGCGCGCCTCATCCGCGTCATGGGCAATGGTCAATAGCTGCGCAATGCGTGTTTTGCGCGCCTTAATTCCTGCGTCAGGTTCAGTCTCAATCGAGGCTCGCAAAGGGGCCAAAAGCGCCGCAGCAGGGGCGCGTTCGATCGCCAGCAGGGCCTCATGGCGTCGCGCAGGATCCGGGTCCGACAGTTGAAACTGCACCAGCGCCGTGGCGATCATAGCGCGGATGCCGCTGTTGGGTTTGATCTGTTTCAGATCGGATTTGGGGAATTCACCAATCACCGCGCCACTGTCAAAATCAAACAGGCGGTAACTTTTGCTTTCCAGCTTCTCGCCGCGAAAGAACAGGCCATCCGATTTGCGCATCCACAGCGCCTTGGCCTGCCAGGCCTGCAGCACCGCCTGCGCCTGGGGCAGCTCGCTACCCGCGATCGCAGCAATCGCCGGGGCAATGGTCTTGCGGGAACTCTTCAGGATGACAGCGCTCTGCTCTTGCAGCAGGCTCTGCATTGGTGCTGGGTCATCCACAGCTGTCTGTGCAGAGGCCTGCTGCGCCAGGGCAGCAAGACTTGTAAGAAGGACCATGAGGCCCGCCAATAGGGAAATTCGCATGGGATATGGTGCCTTCAATGTCCCGCAGAGCCGAGGGGCCCTGCGGGACTGTTACGATCAGTAGTTTGAGTTCAGCTGAACGCAGGATTTGGTTTCGGTGTTATACATACCGCAACCGATGTCTTTCCAATCGGACATAAGGACAGCGCTGGCTGGCAGGAAGTCGGTCCAGGCGTCGCCGGGAACTTCGGTCGTCTGGCTGATAATGTCAAACTGGCCGTCTTCCTGGATTTCGCCAATCAGCACTGGCTTGGCCAGATGGTGGTTTGGCAGCATCACGGCAGTCCCGCCTGTCAGGTTAGGGAATTCCTGACCATACATGGCAGTCCGCACCGCATCCACATCCGCAGTTTTGGCCGCTTCAACTGCGTTCACCCACATGTTGAAGCCAATGTAGTGGGCCTCCATGGGATCATTGGTCACGCGCTCATCGCCCATGGTTGTTTTCCAGGCGTCAATAAAGGCGGTGTTGGCGTCGCTCTCGGCCGACTGAAAGTAGTTCCAAGCCGCCAGGTGACCCACCAGGTTGGATGTATCCAGACCGGACAGTTCTTCTTCACCTACCGAGAAGGCCACAACAGGGATATCATCGGCAGAGATGCCCGCAGCGGCCAGTTCTTTGTAGAACCCGATGTTGGCATCGCCATTGATTGTGGAAATCACGCCGACCTTTTTGCCGTCCGCGGCCAGGGCCACGACATCGGCCACGATCTTAGACCAGTCAGAATGACCAAAGGGCGTGTAGTTCACAAAGATATCTTCACCCGCGATGCCCTTGGACTGCAGGTAGCTTTCCAGAATATTGTTGGTGGTGCGGGGGTAGACATAGTCGGTGCCCAGCAACGCAAACTTCTCAACGCCCAGTTCTTCGAGGAAATAATCCGTCGCCGGGATTGCCTGCTGGTTGGGCGCGGCACCGGTATAGAATACGTTTTTAGAGCTTTCTTCGCCCTCATATTGCACGGGGTAGAACAGCAGACCGTTCAACTCTTCGATCACAGGCAGCACAGATTTGCGGCTTACGCTGGTCCAGTTGCCAAAGATCACGTCGACATCGTGCACGGTCAGCAATTCGCGGGCTTTTTCCGCAAACAGAGGCCAGTCAGAGGCCGGGTCGACAACAACCGCTTCCAGCTCACAGCCCATGACGCCACCGGCAGCGTTTTGCTGGTCGATCAGCATCAGCATGGTGTCTTTCAGCGTGGTCTCAGAAATCGCCATGGTCCCGGACAGGGAATGCAAAACGCCGACCTTGATGGAACAGTCTTCGGCAGAGGCCGCAGTGCTCAACGCGGCAACGGCAGCCGTGGCGGCCAGTGTGGATTTAAGATTGATCATGTTTATCTCCCGGCGGAGGGGGTCGGGGGTGCTTGCGTCAACGCGCATCTTTCCGTACCCAGTCCCCGCAACCTTTGTTGCACCCGTGTGGCGGCCATTCAGAGCTGCAATTCGTCTGGTCGTCACACACCCTTTGGAAATCATCCTCTCCCATCAGGCCCCTATAGTGGTTCTGCATTGCAGCAAACCGCGCAACAAACCTTGCCGCGTTTTCGTCGCTGATGCTGCAACTTGCCCAAAAGTTACGCAGTCCCGCCCGTTGCACGCCAAAAAATAGGCAAAGATGTTTTCAAAACCTGAATTTAGCGAGTTTTTGTGGAGCTCTCAGGCTGGTTTGCCGAAAAAAGTGGCAACGAAATTGCGGCCTACCTCGGACGTTGGTCGCTCTTGGATAAGGATCCGGCCATTACCCTGACCGCCAACATATCGCAGCAAAAGGCACTTTCTGTCTTGCCCTTGCGGCCCGCCGCGAAGGCTCCTGTGCAGCCCCGCGCGGTGGGGACAGTTAAGCTCTCGGTCAAACAGACCCCCCGAGGCACAGCACTGCAGGGACTGCGTCAGTCCGGCTCTTATAGATGCCTGTTTCCGCGGCCCAAGTCGGGCGCGTTGGAGGCGGTTTTGATCAATACGGCCGGTGGCATTACTGGTGGCGATGACATGCAAATCGCAGCACAGGTTGGCAAGGGGGCGAACCTCACGCTCACCAGTCAGACGGCAGAGCGCGCCTACCGGGCCCAACCGGGCGAGGTGGGCAAATTGCAGACAAAGCTGACCGTAGCAGCGGCAGGGCATGTGAACTGGCTGCCGCAAGAAACCATATTGTTTCAAAGCTGTGCCCTGCGGCGCAGGCTGGAAGTCGATCTGGCGCCAGAGGCCAGCGCCTTGGTGGTCGAACCGCTTGTCTTTGGCCGCAAAGCCATGGGCGAAGTGGTCACACAGGGGCTGTTTCAGGATCAGATCTTGCTGCGCCGCGATGGGCAGGTCCTGTACCGCGACGCCATGCGCTTTGACGGTGATATGCAGGCCCAGCTCGACCGCCCCCATGTGGCGGCAGGGGCCCGCGCGCTTGTCTCATTGATCTATATCGCCCCGGATGCGCCGGGACAGCTGGCACAACTGCGCGCCATGCTGCCCGATCAGGCCGGGGCCTCATTGATCGGCGAGGACCTGTTGGTGCTGCGCATTTTGGCCACAGACGCCCATGATCTGCGCCGCAGCCTGCTGCCTATTCTCAACCGCTTAACCCGCGACACCCTTCCCCGATGCTGGATGATCTGACATGAACCTCACGCCCCGAGAAAAAGACAAATTGCTGATTGCCATGGCCGCCGAGGTCGCCCGCCGCCGTCTGGCGCGGGGCGTCAAGCTGAACCACCCCGAGGCCATTGCCCTGATCACTGACGCCGTGGTCGAAGGTGCCCGCGATGGGCGCTCGGTCGCGGATATGATGGAAGCCGGGGCCGAAGTCGTCAGCCGCGACCAATGCATGGAAGGCATCGCAGAGATGATCCATGACGTCCAGGTCGAAGCCACCTTTCCGGACGGCACCAAACTGGTGACCGTCCACAACCCGATCCGCTAAACGCTTCTCCTCTGTAAAGGAATTCACCGATGAAGAACCTGTCTCTCGGCCTCGTTGCAAGCCTTGCCGCCTCTCCTGCCCTGGCCCATGGGTCTACAGATATTCATACCCACCCTGAAGAGATGGTCGGGCTGGCAGCCCTTGTCGCCCTGGTGGTCGTGGGCGGTTACCTGGCCTGGAAGAAGCGCACATGATCCCCGGAGAGCTGCTGCCCGCTGCTGGCGCACTGACCCTGAATGCCGGGGCCGCGCAGATCACTCTGATGGTGGCCAATACCGGGGATCGCCCGGTCCAGGTCGGCTCCCACTACCATTTTGCCGAAGCCAACCCAGCGCTGGAGTTCACCCGCGCGGCAGCCCATGGCTACCGCCTGGACATTGCCGCCGGTACTGCCGTGCGGTTTGAGCCCGGGCAACGCCGCGAAGTGAATTTGGTGCCGATTTCAGGCAACCGCCATGTCTATGGTTTCAATCAAAAGGTCATGGGGGCGCTCTGAGGCTCCCTTGATGTCGCTGGGTCACGCCGCCGTGCCGATGACCTGATACGAATATGCTACGCAGAGGTTTCGCGATCATGCCCACCCAGATTTCACGCGCCGATTACGCCGCCATGTTTGGCCCTACCACCGGTGACAGGCTGCGCCTGGCCGATACTGATCTGATCATCGAGGTCGAGCGCGACCTGACCGCCGAGCGCGCGGCTGGATCGGCCAATGCGCCACTCTATGGAGAAGAGGTCAAGTTTGGCGGCGGCAAAGTGATCCGCGATGGCATGGGTCAATCACAGGCGACACGGGCCGCAGGTGCGGTGGATACGGTGATCACCAATGCGCTGATTGTCGACCACTCTGGCATTTACAAGGCCGACGTGGGCCTGCGCGATGGGCGCATTGCCAAGATCGGCAAAGCAGGCAATCCAGATACTCAGCCCGGCGTTGATGTGATCGTTGGCCCCGGCACCGAGGTGATAGCAGGCGAGGGCCGCATCCTGACGGCGGGGGGCTTTGACAGCCATATCCATTTCATCTGCCCGCAACAAATCGAAGATGCGCTGCATTCTGGCCTCACCACCATGCTGGGCGGAGGCACCGGGCCGGCCCATGGGACATTGGCCACCACCTGCACCCCCGGTGCCTGGCACCTTGGCCGCATGTTGCAATCGGCAGACGCCTTTCCCATGAACCTTGCCTTTGCCGGCAAGGGCAACGCCTCGCTGCCCGCCGCCCTGGAGGAACAGGTTCTGGCGGGCGCCTGCGCGCTGAAACTGCACGAGGACTGGGGCTCCACGCCCGCGGCGATTGACTGCTGCCTCTCGGTGGCAGACGCCATGGATGTTCAGGTGATGATCCACACGGATACCTTGAACGAGAGTGGTTTTGTCGAACACACGGTCGGTACCATCAAGGGCCGTACGATCCATGCGTTTCACACCGAAGGCGCAGGTGGCGGCCACGCACCGGATATCATCAAGATCTGCGGCGAAGACCATGTCCTCCCCTCATCGACCAATCCCACCCGCCCCTTTACCGTGAACACCCTAGAAGAGCATCTGGACATGTTGATGGTCTGCCATCACCTGGACAAATCCATCCCAGAGGATGTCGCCTTTGCCGAAAGCCGCATCCGCCGCGAGACAATTGCCGCCGAAGATATCCTGCATGACATGGGCGCCTTCAGCATCATCGCCTCTGATAGCCAGGCCATGGGGCGCGTCGGCGAGGTCCTAATCCGCACCTGGCAAACCGCCGATAAGATGAAGAAACAACGTGGTCGCCTGGCGGAGGAAACCGGCGACAACGACAACTACCGGGTGCGCCGTTACATTGCAAAGTACACCATCAACCCCGCCATCGCCCATGGCTTGAGCCATGAAATCGGCAGTCTGGCCGAGGGCAAGCGCGCCGATCTGGTACTTTGGGATCCGGCCTTCTTTGGTGTCAAACCGGAAATGGTCCTGCTGGGCGGCTCTATCGTGATGGCTCAGATGGGAGACCCCAATGCTTCGATCCCGACGCCTCAGCCAGTCTACTCGCGCCCGATGTTTGGAGCCTTTGGCCGTTCGGTTGAAAACTCCGCTGTGACCTTTGTCTCCGAAGCGGCGCAGCAGGCTGGGATCGGCGATAAACTGGGTCTGGCGAAACAGACGCTGGCGGTGAAAAACACCCGCAACATCGGCAAAAAGGATCTGCTCCTGAATGACGCCACCCCGGTGATGGAAGTGAACCCTGAAACCTATGAGGTGCGCGCCGATGGTGAGCTGCTGACCTGCCAGCCCGCCGAGGTCCTGCCCATGGCACAACGTTATTTTATGTTCTGAGGAGCCGAAGATGGAGCTACCAACTGCCCGCGAAGTGATCCACAGCCACCATGGCGACGATGAGGTCACTCTCACCTATGATGCGCGTTTCCTGCGGCGCAAAGTGCTGACCACCAGTGGAGGAACGCAGTTCCTGGTGGATCTGGCGCAGACCTCCTCTGTGGGGCAAGGCGATGCCTTCAAGCTGTCAGATGGCCGACTGATTGATGTGATCCCCGCCAGCGAGACCCTCTTGGAGGTGACAGGCGATCTGCCCCGGCTCGCCTGGCATATCGGAAATCGCCACACCCCCTGCCAGGTGGAACAGGACCGCCTGTTGATCCAGGCGGACCATGTCCTGCGTGATATGTTGCAAAAACTTGGTGCAACTCTGCGGGAGGTAGAGGCCCCCTTTACACCGGAAGGCGGGGCCTATGGCCACGGACGCACCCATGGCCACAGCCATTAGCACAGCCACAAACAACCAGATCCTGACGTTAAGCCAATGGCTGACCCCCAGCTATCCGGTTGGCGCCTTTGCCTATAGCCACGGGCTGGAAGCCGCAGCAGATCAAGGCTGGGTCACCCACGGCCCCAGTCTGGAGGACTGGCTCGGCGAGGTCTTGGAGCTTGGCGCAGGACGTTCGGATGCACTCTTTCTGGCAGCGGCCTGGCACGCACAGACTGCGCAAGAGCTGGAAGAGGTCGACGCCAACGCCCGCGCCTTTGCAGCCAGCAAGGAACGGCTGTTTGAAACGAGCCAGCAAGGTCAAAGCTTTGGCCTGGTTACCGAAACGATCTGGGGGGGCAGGCTCACCGGCCTGACCTACCCAGTGGCATTGGGAGCGGCTGCAGCCGCGCAAAACCTGCCACTGGATCTGACACAGGTGATGTATCTTCAGGCCTTTGTCTCCAACCTGATCGCAGCAGGCCAGCGCTTGCTGCCGGTGGGCCAGACTGAAGGGCAACAGATCCTGCAGCGCCTCAGCGCCCGTCTGCCCAAGATCGCCGCCGAGACAGCTTCTGGCGATCTCACCCGGCTTTCCGCCACCGCCTTTCTGGCAGATATCGCCGCAATGAAACACGAAACACAACGCTCAAGGATTTTTCGCACATGAGTAGCCCCAATGGCCCCCTTCGTATTGGCATCGGCGGCCCGGTCGGTGCCGGCAAGACGACACTGACTGCTGCCCTGGCAGAAACCCTGCGGGACAAACATTCCATCGGTGTCATCACCAATGACATCTACACCCAGGAAGACGCCGAGGCCCTCGTGCGCATGCAGGTCTTGCCCTCAGAACGGATCATAGGGGTTGAAACCGGCGGCTGCCCCCATACGGCGATCCGCGAAGATGCCTCAATCAATCTGGCAGCGGTTGCGGAAATGGTTGACCGGCACCCTGAGGTCGAAATCGTTCTGATCGAGAGCGGCGGGGACAACCTATCAGCCACCTTCAGTCCTGAGCTGGCTGACCTGACCATCTATGTGATCGATGTGGCGGCGGGCGAAGAAATCCCCCGCAAGGGCGGCCCAGCCGTGACACGTTCGGATATTTTGGTGATCAATAAAACCGACCTCGCTCCCCATGTAGGAGCAAGCCTGGACGTGATGGCGCAGGATGCCGCGCGTATGCGCAAGGGCCTGCCAACCTATTTCACCAACCTCAAAGCCCGCGTCGGAGTGGCAGAGGTCTGGGCCGAAATCCGCCAGATTGGCGGCCTGCCCTCGACGGGCTGAAGATACCACCTTCTCCGTGACCCAACGTGACTCTGGCGCTTCGCAGCAAAGGGCGACACCCTCTGTGCGAAGACAGGGAAAGACCGGGTCAGGAGGCCTCAATGTATACCGTACATCACCTCAACAATTCTCGCTCACAGCGCATCCTCTGGCTGATGGAGGAGCTGGGCCTGCCCTATGAAATAGTTCACCATCAACGCGATGCGGTGACAAATTTGGCGCCTCCCTCCCTGATCGCCAAACACCCATTGGGAAAATCCCCGATGATCGAGGTGGACGGGCGCGTGATCACAGAAAGTGGGGCAATTGTTGAATATCTCTGCGCCAACCATGGGCCGCATCTGCTGCCAGCCCGCGACACCGATGCCTATATCAGCCATCTGGAACTGATGCATTTTGCCGAAGGCTCTGCCATGACGCCCATCCTGTTGCAGCTCTATGTTGGCAAACTGGGCGAGGCAGGCGCGCCGCTGGCGCCGCGCATCACCCAGCAACTGCAGAGCCATTTTGCCTATATGGAGCAGATACTGCGGCCCTCTGGCCATTTTGTGCTGGATGATCTGTCTGCAGCAGACATCATGCTGAGCTTCCCGGCTGAAATCGCAATGCGGCAGGGCCAGGCAAAGAGCCTGCCAAAACTGGCAGATTTTGTGGCCAGTATTCAGTCCCGCCCAGCCTATAAGTGGGCCCTGGAAAAAGGCGGCGACTACGCCTTTGCGTAAACCTCAGCCTCCAATCCGCCTGTCAGGCGCATCACAGCTCACAGCTCACAGCTCACAGCTCACAGCTCACAGGAAGGCTCAGATAAATATCGTGAGAAGGGCAAGAGAAAGGCCAGAGAAGGACTGACCCCGGGCCTTTGAAACTCTGCGCCTTCACCAGAGCCAGCCCCCAACGATTGTTTTAGAATTAAAAAGACGGCCCCAACACATGTTGGGGCCGCTGCGTTCTCACTTAGGAGCTCTGGATCAGAAGGCCAGTGTCGCATAAAGCGCAAAGCTGCGCCCCGGCTCGCTGAACGGGAGGACTCTGCTGTTGTCGCTGCCCTGAGTCGCCCGCGAGACATAGTAGCTGTCAAACAGGTTGTTGATCTCTGCACGCACCGTAAGCCCCTCAACCTTTGAAGGTTTATACTCTGCAAAGAGATTGACCACCTCATAGGCTGGAAGCCTGCTCGCCGCGAGATCAAGCGACAGGGCAGCTTCGGCGGTGCCCCCAACTTTCCAGTCTGTCGCCACATCAAAGGCCCCCTGCAGCGCCAGGATATGACCAACCGGTTGCGCAGAATAATAGTTGGTGGTGCTCGATGTTTGACCATCTTCGGTGACATCCGCATAGGTATAGGTTCCGCGCAGATACCCCGTTGCAAAGCTATAGCCTAGCGATGCATCAATCCCCTCGCTGACAATATTGCTGGCCTGCGCCTGATCGGCGCTGTTACGGGCGCGCACATTTTCTGCATCCGTGCGGAACAGCGCAAAATGGGCGTCCCAGTTGCCTGTATTGACCGTCACCCCGATCCGCATATTCTCAGTCTCTTGCGCCCGCATGCCTTGGTAATTCACCCAAGGGAAACTGTAGTTGATGATCCCAGTCTCCCCCAGTTCATAGCCGCCCCAAACCTGAGAATAGGCGGCCTCCAGCGTCACCGCATTGCTGACAGCGTAGCTACCCGCGACATTGTAGGAAATACCTTCATCAGAGATCTTGGTGCCATCCCAGCCCGTGAAACTCTGATAATCCGCCCGCAGTCCATAAGACATTGAAAAGACATCACTGAACTCTGATCGCATTTGGGCAAAGATCCCAAGATTGCGGGTTTTCTCGGTATAGGGGCCAAAGGAGCCGCTCAGTGTGAGCGGATCAGTATAGGTCCCCGCAATCGCACCGCCGGTTCCTTCTTGGTTAAAGAAATCGATACCCGCTGTCAGGCTGTGTTTGCCAAAGAGGAATTCATTCTGGACCTTGCCGTTCCAGGTCTCCACTTCACCGCCCCAGAGCGCTCTGGTGTAGCTCGGGTCGCTCGGGTTCCCCTGATTGAGGAAGCTGGACGAAAAGCCAAGGTGAAATTCAGGGGAAAAGCCCCCCGCAGCATTTTCATTCTTCAGGGACAGGGCGTAGTTGCTCTGCTTTACTTCAGTATCAAACAGCGGGAAGACGGCGCCCGTCAGATCACCAAAATTTGGCCGTGCCTGGCGCCAGCCATCATCGCGGCTTTCGGAACCCGAAAACTCCAGGCGGTAGCCATTGTCCCATTGATAGGCAATTTTTCCCAGGAAAGAGGTCAGGTCCGCAGCAGAACCACGGTAGGTAGTCCCAGAGCCATCTTTGTAGTTATCCCCTGTCGCCCGATCACCATAGACCAAATATTCAAAGCCTCCCTGACGACCAAACAGAGCAAGGTTGCTACGAAAGGTCTTGCTGTTGCTGTCAAAGGACATGCCAGCCAGTCCGCCAAAGTTGTCCCCTACCTCAAGCAGGTCTGCGGCGTCTTTGGTTTCATAGGAAATGGAGCCGGCATTGGCCCGTGGCCCATCGTCGGCCGCGACAACCCCTGGCTTAACAGTGGCGGCCTTGAACAGTGCCGGATTGAACATACCCGTTGTAGCATGGTGGAAAACACCGTCAGACTGCAAGGTGCCGTCAACAGTGACGTTCATCATCGAACTGTCCAGACCATTGACATAGGTCTTGTTTCCGGTGGGAATTACCGAACTCATGACCGAGGATTCACCCGCAAAGAGCCTGCTCATTTCTTTTGGCGCAAGGTCCTCCAGGGCCTCACCAGACACAGAGAGCGTGCCGTGCTGCGCTTCGGTTTCACCACTGACATTGATGGGATCAAGAAGGATTTCTTCGGCAGATGCCAACCCTGGCACAAGTGCCATGCTCATCAACAATAATACGGATAGTTTTTTAGCGGCCATTTTCGCCTCCTAAAGGGTGGGGTCAATGGCTACATCCGTGCGGGGTTGGCTACGATAGGCTGCTAAGGTAGCGGCTCTGGATCTTCAAGGTGAAGCTGTTCTTTCTTTGGGAAGAAAATGAAAAAATGCCACACTACAGCGCCCTGGTCACAGTCCCTGAAAGAGATCATACAACAACGAGAGGCCGACCCGCGACATGGGTCACCTGGGCCTCAGTGTCAAAGACACGGCTAAGAAACGCCTCCGTGACAATCGCCTCCGGCGCCCCTGCCTCGACAATCTCTCCGGCCTTCATGGCAACAATGTGGTCCGCATAGCCCGCCGCATAGTTGATATCATGCAAGACAATGACAATTGTGCGGCGCTCTTGCTCTGCCAGCCGTTTGAGCCGCGCCATCAGGCTGCGCGAGGCGGCGATATCCAGGTTGTTAAGAGGCTCATCCAGCAGCAGATATTCTGTGTCCTGTGCCCAGGCCATGGCCGTATAGGCGCGCTGTCTTTGCCCCCCCGACAGGGTGTCAAGAAACCGATGGCGAATGCCCTCGAGCTCAAAACTCGCCAGCACCTGTTCGATCACCTGCCGATCCTTTGAGGTCAGTCGGCCGTGGCTATAGGGGTAGCGGCCAAACCCCACCAGATCCTGAACGCTGATGCGATGAGTGCTGGTCAGAACCTGCGGCAGGATCGCCAAAAGCTGCGCCAGATCGCCATGGCTGATCTTTTTCAGGTCCAGACCGTTTATCTCTATCGCCCCTGATTGCGTCGCTGCGAGTCGGGCCACCAGAGATAAGAGCGTCGATTTGCCAGCGCCGTTTGGCCCCACAAGCGCCGTTAGCCCGCCCTTGGAAAGGTCGAGATCCACATTCCGCAGAATGTCATGGCCAGCAATCTGATGGCTAAGGTTGCGAATACGGATCATGTGCTGCCCTTTCGCAGTATCAAGAACAAAAAGACCAGACCACCAAGACATTCCACCACCACAGCAAGCGGCGTTTCCAAGTGCAGGATGCGCTCAAGCACCAGCTGCCCGCCCACCAGAGTTATGCCGCCAATCAAGACCGCGGCAGGCAGGATATGGCCATGGTGCCAACTTGGGATCAAACGGTAGGTCAGACTGCTGACCAAAAGGCCCAAAAAGGCCACCGGTCCCACCAAGGCGGTAGAGACCGACACCAAAACCGAAATAAACATCAAAATCACAAGCTGCCCGCGTTTGGGATCGGCCCCAAGGCTAACGGGCAGCACCTCTCCCAGCGCGAGGATGTCTAACCGATGGCGCATGGTCCACAGGCAGATCCAGGTTACCAGGACCAAGCCCGTGCTTAGCAATAACAGATCCGCATCAACCCGGTTGAACCGTGCAAAAGACGCCGACTGCAAGACGGCAAATTCACTGGGATCAATCAGTCGCTGGATCAGCGATGACAGAGAGCGAAACATCACCCCCAAAATTATGCCCGTCAAAACCATGCGC
Source organism: Roseobacter sp. MED193 (assembly GCF_000152965.1). Lineage (GTDB taxonomy): Bacteria > Pseudomonadota > Alphaproteobacteria > Rhodobacterales > Rhodobacteraceae > Pseudophaeobacter. The sequence goes on from NZ_CH902583.1 coordinate 1,103,422, forward strand.
ATCAAATCACTGCTCTGATCTTTCAGCAGCAGTGCAAACAGCCCCACAGAGGCGAGCGTCAACACCCCGAGGTTCAAGAAGAACAGCCAGACTTTGGGTAGTTGCGTATAGCCCCCCGCCCCCAGTCCAAAAACCATCACCGTCAAGATCAGAAGAAACAGCGCGTCAAACCCCATGATCGAAGGAGTCAGGATACGGTTATGGGTGATGGTCTGAAACAGGATCGTCGCGGTAGAGATCGCTCCGCCTATCAACAGCAGGCTGGCGAGTTTTTGACCACGAAACCACAGGGTAAAGCCCCAACTTCCCTTGGCCCCCAGGGTCAAAAACAACACCGAGACAACCACCAGAACCAGGAGCAGCCAGAAAAAGCGCCGCCTAAGCATGACGTGGCCTCGCATAGATCAGCCACAAAAAGGCAAGGGTTCCCAGAACTCCAAAAACCGTTCCAACCGGCACCTCATACGGATGGCGTATCACGCGGGCCAGAATGTCACATGCCAAGACAAAGACTCCGCCCAGCAATGCCGTCACCGGTAGGGTCACGCGCAGGTTGTCGCCCAGCCGGCGGCTGATCAGATTGGGAACCACCAGCCCAATAAAGGGCAACATGCCCACCGTGACCACGGTCAGCGCCGAAACCACCGAGACACAGAGCAGTCCCAGCGCCATGACCTGTCGATGATTAAGCCCAAGGCTCAGGCTCATATCGCGACCCAGTCCCAAAATGGCAAACTGATCGGCAATCAGATAGCTGACAAGAGCAGCGATCCCGGCAATCCAAAGCAGTTCATAACGTCCTCGCATGACACCGGAGAACTCGCCCAGCATCCAGACATCAACATATTGAAGCAGATCCGCCTGATAGGCGATAAACACCATCACGGCCCCCAGAATACCGCCATAGACCAACCCAACCAGTGGGACCAACAGGGGCTCGGTCGGGGGAAGGCGCTGCACCAAGGCCAAAAACCCCATGGTGCCTAGCAGCGCCGTGGCAGCAGCGAGGCTCATCTTGATTGCCAGCCCTGCCGCAGGGAACAGCAAGACAGACAGTAGTATCCCCAGCGCCGCGGCCTGGCCGGTGCCTGCACTGATGGGTTCGACAAATTTGTTGCGCACCAGGATCTGCATGATCTGGCCACTCACAGCCATGGAGCATCCGGTCAAAACCGCTGCCGCCGTGCGTGGCAACCGGCTCACCGCAAGCAGCTGCAACGCCTCCGGGTCCTGAAACAAGTCGAGAGGTGACAGCGCAATCACCCCAACAAAGATCGAGACAACTGAAAGGGCTATTATCAATCCCAGACAGGTCAAAAGCCAGAGACGTGGCATGGCTTATCCATTGCCCTCATAGGCCGAGATCAGTTGATCCAGAACCCGGTTCATCGACTGGATGCCGCCACCAGCGATATAGAGGCTCGCAGCGTCCAGATAGATCACATGACCATTTTTCCAGGCGGAGGTCTGGCGCACCAGATCATTGTCGAGTGTCGCCTTGGCGTCTTCCCCCCCCTGCCCGATTGCCGATAGCCGATCGACCACGAAAAGGTAATCTGGGTTGGCATCCCGGATAAACTCTGACGAGATCGCCTCGCCATGAGAATTCTCCCCCAAGCCCTCCGCGGCCTGAGGCACCTCCAGCTTTGAATGCAGCCAGCCAAAACGTCCCATGGCGCCAAAGGCAGATATCTTGGGGCCATTGGTCATGATCAGCAGCGCTGTACCCTTGCCCCGGGCGAGCGATTTGGTCGCCTCAAGCTTGGTCAGAAAACTGTCACGCAGGGCTGTTGCTTCGGCCTCCTTGCCAAACAGATGACCATAGTCTTCCAGGCGATGCAGCGCGATTTGCACCAGATCGTCGCCGTCGATGGTCATGTCCAGAGTCGGTGCAAAATCTGCAAGGGCCTCTGCCTGATCGGAGGAGCGCCCGCCAACAAGGATCAGATCCGGCTGCAGCGCATAGATGCTCTCAAAATCGGGCTCAAACAATGAACCCACGACTTCCGCGCCCTCAACCCCCTTATCCAGATAATCTACATAAAGATTACCAATCACACCGGCGGGTTTCACCCCCAGTGCAACAAGGGTATCCAAAGCAGCCAGATCAAAAACAGCAACCTTTTCAGGTTGTGCCTCTGCCTGCTGCAGACCTCTGAAGGTACGAACCTCAACTGTTTGTGCCACAGCTGCAGATCCACAGACGAGGGCCGCAATGAGAGTCAGCGATTTCAACATTGATTTCTCCATCAATATTGCATGGCTGACCGAAGCTGGCTCTGCGGGGGTGGGTGGCCCCGTCAGTATTCAATTGTCTTTGCCCTGTCCAGCGCTTCTGTGGTGGGGGGGGATCTAGACCTCTTCGGCAGGGTCACCGCCAATAGCTAGAGAGCCTTGTCGCTTCTCAACGAACCAAGCCCAGAGTGAAACCCGGCCACCGCCCTCAGCACTTCGGCTCAGACCCCTTTGGCCTCACATCCTGCTAACATTTTGGCTTTTCGTTGTTTTTTCCAGCAGTAGTGTTGCACTCACATCTCACCGCCGACTAGAATGGGTCTGGTACAACCAGGTAGGTTCCCCCATGACAGCCAGAGATGAGCGCTCCAGCGACGCAGAGTTTTTCGCAGACGACACCCCTGTCGTGTCCTACAACCGTGTGTGGTTCAATATCATGCGCGCCCAGCGTAAGTTCCTGCCGCGTATCGCCAAGGCTCTCAAGGCTTGCGGGATCAATGATCCAATCTGGTATGAGATCCTGTTGGAGGTCGAATTGGCAGGCAAAGATGGCCAGCCCATGGCCGCGCTAGAGGACAAACTCTTTGTCGCCCAATATGCGCTTTCGCGCCATATTTCCCGGATGGAGCAAAAAGGCCTGCTGCGCCGTCAATTCATCAGCGACGGACGGCGCAAGCAGATCCTGTTTCTGACCGACAAAGGCAAAGGGCTGCACGGCGAAATCTGGCCGGTCTACTGGGACGCCATGCAGGCCGAGATCGGCCCCCATATGACAACGGACGAAGCCTACCAGCTGTCCCGGCTCTTGATCAAACTGCTGCCCGGAGGCGCCCAGAAAGCGGGGCCTCCGGGCTAGGCTACTAGAAACGGGCGACGGCCTCGATCAGCAGGGTACGGCCAGGCTCGTTCATCGTGCTAAAGCCTGTAAACTCACCGCCATAGGTTGCTCGGTCTGCATAGTTTTCATTGAACAGGTTATTGATGCTGCCGCGAATAGTCACCCCATTCAAGGACGGGGGAGAATATTCTGCAAAAAGATTGACGACCTGATAGCCTGGGATGGCTTGCCCGGCATAAGAGCCTTGTGGGTCATAGGAGGCCGCTGCTTGCAGGCTGCCGCCGACCAGCATGTTATACTGCTGCAGCTCCTGTTGCACTTCCAAGGCGATAATATGCCCAAGCGGAGCACCAAAATCCCGCAGATCGTAGTTGCTGGAGGGCACGCCATTCAGTTCGGCTTCGCTATAGGAATATGTCAGGCGCGCAAAACCACTTGCCCAGCCATAGGTTGCCCCTAGGTTCACGCCCTGACTTTTGAAATCGACTGTCGTCGTGCCATCGCGCGCATCGTCAAATTCGGTCTGGAACACCTCCCCGCTGACCGTCCAGGCGCCCGGCGTCCAGTCTGCCCCGATAATGATGTTCTGAGCCCTAGAAGCGCGCAAGCCGGAATAGTCTCGCGTGAGCCAAAACTCAAAACTGTCGCCCAGATCTATGCCGCCAAACACATTCGAATACCCGGCGCGAACCGAAAAGTCGTCGGTCAGATCATAGGCCAAAGACAGGTTTCCACTGGCGCCACTATGGGAAGAGTTATGAACCGCATCTGTGCTAAGCCACTGATAGCCGGTGAAATCCTGCCAATCATAGCGCGCCCCGGCAGAGAGGCTCAGCCGGTTCGTCGGCTCGAGACGCGCCTGCGCAAAGAGACCAATGTTATCAGACTTTTCGCGGGCCCTATCTGGGGCAACCCAGCTCCCCTCGATGGAGGTTTCCCGGTTCTGAAAATCGACACCGGCAGTGATGGTATTGTTCTGCGAAAGATGGAATTCGTTCTGCAAGACAACCGAATAGGTGCGCGAGGTCGAAAAGGTGGAGCTGCCATAGGCATCGTCTGGCCGGTCAATATCTGTGACAGAATAGCCAAGTGTCGCCGATGGATCCCAGAGTCCTGTATTGTTCACGTTTTCATAGCGCAGAGAAAAGTTGCTGCGCGTGGTCAGGTACGCGTATTCTCCGCTAACGCTGGGCCCAAAGTTTGGCCGCATATTGCGGATCTCGTTGTCTTCGATCTGTTGTGCTGAGAATTCAACGCGATGTCCCTGCAGAGATTCATAGGCCAATTTCAGCAGACCCGTAGTTAGGTTTGCCGCGGTGCCGGTCATTTCAACACCGCTACCGTCTTTGTAATTATCACCGGTGGCACGTTTGCCATAGGCGAGGATCTCGAAACCGTTGCTTTCTCCTGCCAGGGTCAAGGATCCCTGTGCTGTGTCGCCGTTGTCTGAATAGCTCAGGCGGGCGACCCCGCCGATGCTCTGACCTTCGGTAAGGACATCCTCAGCGTCAACAGTCTCCATCACCACGCGACCAGCCATTGCACGCGGCCCTGCATCCGCCGGTGCAACACCAGGATCGACCCGGACAGATTTCATCAAGCCGGGGTCAAAGGCATTGGCGCTTACATGGTGGAATACGCGGTTGTTTTGCGACACGCCATCCACCTGGATGGCGAGGTTCAACATATCCACACCATTCACAAAGATCTTTTGTGCCAACGGAATAGCTCCGCCGACAGAAACGCTGGCGATCCCGGCAAAGAGATCCTTCACGTCCCCCATACGAGAGCGTTCCAGTTCAGCGTCCGCGACGTAGACCGAAGAAGCACGATCAGCGGCGTTGCCCCTGTCGTCTTGCTGACGCACATAAATCGGATCCAACGAGAAAACTTCGTCTTCCAGATCCTGCCCGGCAACAGGTAGTGCGATCCAGACAGACAGAGCGGTCCCACACAAAAGACGAGCGCGAAGCACAGCGGTTTTAGCAGCCATAATATTCCCCAAGATTCAGGTTCGTGCTGGGCTTGCCCTGAATCGGGGCTGGCGAGGCGTTTGGATAGCGTGTCTAAATCGCACGCCCAAAACATGCAAGTGCATGTCAAGGTTTCCATGAGATTTTATTTAACTGAGCCATGACACAGCGTCATTTCCCGGCGAGTTAAAACAATTTTAAAGCTAAAATGTGTGCTTAGCCCCCAAAGGGAGCACCGCTGAACGATTGACGGGCTTGATCACCAGGCACCCAACAGGCAACACTTACTCTAGGTGAAATTGGGGAGAACTCGCTCTGCATCCCTGGGCAGGATCACCTTGGTTAAGGGACCACACACTTTTATGCGGTAAGCTATGCAAAAATTGGTGAATGGTTGTTATCGGCGTTTGGTTGGCCAAGAAGGAACGATGTGAAGGACGCCGCAAGGATAATGCGAATGTTGATTTTATCACCAGACCTTAAGGCTTCGGTGTCGGCTCAGAACAGGCTGGTCCGCGAAGACCTGCCCTCTCGCTTTGCCTCAATCACAGTCGTTGCATTGCTGTCGCTTTACTATCTTCCGCTTCAGATCATTTGCCTACTCTACCTCGGGATCGCCTTTATCGAGCTCGTCGGCCTCGTTGTATATCGCTCGTTGGAACGCAAAGTCACAATGGCGGGGGTGACACTGTTCATTACATCTGCGTTCTTTGGCATCTTGCTATTCAACAGCATCCCCCTTCTGCTCTTCTTGCAGCCTGAGGCCTTTCCAAAGCTGGCTGGCACCATGCTCTTGGTGATTGCGCTTAACCACAGTGTAGTTGCCCGTGCAGAATGGATGCTTTTTGGCCTGGTGACCGCGTTACCTATCATTTGCGCTGTCGCGTTTATGATCGTCAGTTTTCTGCACTCCTTTGCCACCCCGGTAGAGATCGGCATCGCCGTGGTCATACTGGTGCTCGGAGCGGGATACCTGGCCCATAGCATGTGGTCGCTCAATCAAATGACCGACCGGCTGCGTGATGCCCTAAGCGCCGCGGAGGCCGGGAGCCGCGCCAAGAGCCGTTTTCTCGCCTCTATGAGCCATGAGATCAGGACCCCTCTCAATGCCATTTGCGGCATGGCTGAACTCATGGACGAAGAAGATGCCGACCCCGAAACCCGGAGGGAGCGCAGCCAGCTATTGCAACAATCCGCCCAGGCTCTCACCGGTATTTTGAACGATATCCTGGACCACGCCAAAGTGGAATCCGGGCATATAGAGGTCAACCTAGCCCCGGCGACACCGCGGGCTGAAATCACCAGCGCAGTAGAGATGTTTCGGGCCCCAGCTGAACAAAAGGGGCTGCTGTTTGATCTCAGTTTCGACGACTCTGTGCCTTCCTATGCCCAGTTTGACGCTCAGCGGCTCAGGCAGGTGATTGGCAACCTTGTCTCCAATGCCGTCAAATTTACTGAATCAGGGCAGGTCAAGATCCATGTGTCCGCTCAACCCGACGAAGACCTCACAACCTTGACCATCCAAGTTTCGGATACTGGACGCGGCATTGCCGCCGAGCAGGTGCCGCATCTTTTCACCGAGTTCTACCGGGTTGAGGATAAGAATGCGCCGACGGTTCCGGGGACGGGCCTGGGGCTCGCCATTGCGCGGCGGTTCGCAAAGATGATGGGCGGTGATATCACTGTCAGCACTATTCCCATGTTGGGCAGCTGTTTCACATTCAATTGTAAGATCAAGGTCCTCAGCCAGCCCGAAACCGCCCAGCCTGCCACGGCACCAATTCAGAGCACTGTTCATGCCCTCCCTCTGGACCAAGACCAGGATCTTGGGGTCAAATCCATCCTTCTGGTCGATGACACCCAGTCCAATCGGATGGTGGTCCGCTCCTTTCTGAAGAAAAGCAATGTCGAGATCATCGAAGCCGAGAATGGTGCAGAGGCACTGGAGTGTCTGGAACAGCGCCCTGTAGATATGGTTTTGCTGGACATGAAGATGCCAGTCATGGATGGTGAGGAAACCCTGGTAGAGATGGCCCGCCGGGGGGGACAGATTGCTGCAACACCCGTGGTCATGCTGACGGCCAACGCCGCACCTGAAGACCGAGATCGCTTTATGGCACTTGGCGCACAGAGCTATATCGCCAAGCCCGTGAAGAAAGCGGTGCTCTTGTCTGAGATCCGTAGCGTTGCCGCAATGAGCCAAGAGACCGCTTTGATCTCTCAGCCAGACATACCTCCAGCGCGTTCAGCCCAGTAGACGACCCTGGTACAAACGCTGTTAAGTTAATGTAAAATTTACGATTGCCTGTAAAAGTTGATTTAAACTCAATCGAATCCCTCACGGCACTGTCTTGATCGATTCAAACAACAAGTGGGTAGGCACCCCAATGCAATCGACAGAAATCACCTTTGACAACTTGGGACAAACCGGAACGTTGTTCACCGCGTTGCTACGCGCCAGGTATCACCACTTCATTGAGACCCGTGGCTGGAAACTGCCCAACACGCGTGGGTTGGAGTTTGACCAATATGACACCCCAGAAAGCATATATAGCGTCATACACGACGGGCTAACGGTCTATGGTGGCCTGCGTGTGACCCCGACAACTGCCCATAATTTCAACGCTAGCTACATGCTGCGCGATGCCCAGCTAGGGCTATTGCCAGACATGCCTGAGAACATTTTAGACGAAACAGCGCCGCAAGATTCCGGTATATGGGAAGTCAGCAGGGTTTTTGTGACGGATACGCTGAGCAGCCGCGACCGGCTGCGCATTAGAGCTGAAATCGGCTTGACCCTGGCGCGCCTGGCAGAAACCTGGAACATCAAGGCCTATATCTGCCTGACCTCAGTTACCGCCGGATTGCTTATGCGCCGCACTGGTCTGACGATCTCTCCGGCAGGGCCCCGCCTCGAAGTGGGTGGTGAAACATGCCAAGCCTATCATCTGACCGTGGATGCCGAAAACGTTCGCAGCCACGCGGCCTGATTTCGCTCATGCCCCCAATATGGGTCTCGCGAAGGGGCTATTCCCTGTCTTCCCTGGATCAAGCATCACAGCCAGTTCCGGGAGAGATGCAGGATTACGGAGCGATCATTGTGACACCCGGGATGCGCTGCACAGTCTCCATATCCTCTTCATAGAGCCGCGTCACCGCCTCGACGGTTTCTTCGTTCCAACCGGGGAGGTCAATTTCCTCTTCCAACTGGTCTTCGCGGACATATTTGTCCAGGAAGGCCGCAAAAACACGGCGCCGGTGCATTTCTGACATCTCAGGGTGTTGGGCCAGATACTGGCGCAGCCTGCGCATTCCTTCGCGGCTCATGATGGCCGCGAGTAGATCCATGCCCCCGTCCAGACGCTCATTCATCTCCAAGCCGGACATGTCGCGGATGATCTGCGCCCAGATCAACGGCATATCTTCAAAACACCAAACATTGAGAGCCACCTCAGGAACCGCTTGCCGCAGGCGCGCCAGCAGATCCGACCAACGCAACCTATAGGGATCAAGTTCACTCAGCACACGGGTTTTGCGGTCTGGATGCGCGTTTTCCAAAAGCCCAGGCAAAAGAGTCGCCGGGTTTCGCAAACCAATGAACAGCTCCAGTTGGTCCTGTGCGAACAGTTGCTGCAGGGCCAAAAGCCGCTCTTCAGCTTCTGGATAAAACTGGCTCCCGTTGAGCGATTGACGTTGGGAGCCAAAGAAATTGGCGTTGGACAACAAAACTCTGTCTGCCTGCTCCTCTTCCAGGATCGCATCCCATAGCACATCACGGGCTTCAGCGGTGGCCTGCCCCTCTTGCAAAGCAGCGATGCAGTCCTTGAGAAGGTAGCGATATTTGCCTGGGCCCGGCACGACGGTTCCATGAAGGCGAAAGCGGTCTTTGTTACGGAGCAATGTCTTGAGGAGGCGATCTTCTTCGGTTCCATGTGCGCCGCAATGAAAAATGACCTGCATCGGGTCGCGTAGCTCCTGTCATCCTGAATTGCCTCAGGCTTACTCTCATGGGCTCAGCAGGTCAAATGCTCTGCGCCCAAAGGGCCGTACAGAGGGTGCAAATCCCACATTGGGGCGTCTGCCATGTGAGATAAATTCACATCGGCCGCATTGTTGCGATGAGTTCGGCGACCTTCAGGCCGAATTTGCGCATCTCGGATTTGTTAATAATCGCACCATCTGCTGTTAGGTACATCCAGTCTGTGGCCTGCAGGGTGTGCCCTCCAGACTCTGCAGGGAGAATGATCTCATAGCTCAAACGTACAGTTGACCCGGAGACAACGCCCTGCGCCTCCCCCACCAGGTCATCAGCCTTGGCCGTAAAGGTGTTGTCGGGGCCGAGGGTAAGATACCATTTCCGGCTTTGTGTTTTGCCATTTGAATAGGTGAACTCTTCGCTCAGCGTGCCGGTATCCCCCTGCCAGGACCCGACCATTTTGGCAGTGAAACTATTGGTCATTTTGCCATTTGGGCCAAAGATCAATCCTTCGGACAGGATCTCCCCTGACAGATGTGTCTTAAGATCGAACGCGGGCCCGGTTTGCGCATAGTCCCGCGGGGACTGAAAGCGGAAACTGAACAGATAGGTTTTGGCAATCACAGCGATAAGCAAGATCACGAGACAGGCAGCAAGCAATTTCATCACGACGAACTTTCGGTAGGCAGCCTCAGCGCATAGCAGAAGGCCACAGTTTTCAGGATACAGGGAAGGATGGCATAGGCGGTGACCAGCGCCGCCAGCGCGGTCTCTGTATTAGCTCTTCCAGGGGTGAACCCCCGGGACTCCAGCAGGGGCAAAGCGATTGCAGCCGCAAGGGCGAGGGCAAGTTTGCCGGCAAAGGACCAGATCCCAAAGGCAGCCCCCGCGCTGAGACCAGCTTTGGTTAAGGCGATGCTGAACAGCGCCGGCAACAGCAGCATGTCCGCGCCAAGCGCCGCGCCGGAGGCCAGGCAGATCAGAGTGAAACCCACCGCATCCCCTGGTTCCAGAAACGCAGCCCCTACAAAGCTGGTAAGCGCCAAAGGCATGGCAATTAGCAGCGTCGGCTTTGCACCAATCCTGCGGCTGAGCAGGGTCCACAGCGGCACGCTAAGCCCCGCAGACAGAAAGAACAGCACCAGGAGGGGGCCCGCCAGCTGCGGCAGTGCCAGATAGTCTTGCACAAAAAACAAAAACAAGGTGGAGGTCAGCGCCACCGGCAGACTATTTAGCACAGCCAGGACCAGTAGGTTTGTCGCACCGGACTGCCACAGATTGGCGAACCGAAGAGGCTGCCCCACCATGGCCTGACGTCTCCAGATCGGCCTGGTCAATAAGGCGGCAATAACAGCGAGGCCTCCTAAGAAAAGACCAAAGGCCGCATACCCCTGCCCCTGAGCACCCAGCCCAACCAGAAACGCAGGGGCAATGGCCGCCAGGATGACGCCGACCAGCATGCCACTTTCGCGAAAGGCGGCAAGTGTCATCAAATCTCGCGGTTTCGTTGAAACGCTCAATGTTGCACTGCGCCCATAGAGCAAGATCATGCCAAGACTATAGGCCGAAAACAGCAGCACCAGGACCAAGATCATTTTGGCCAGCAAATAGGGCCCCTGCTGCAAGCCAAACAACAGCGGGAAACCCACCGCCAAGCCGAGAGCTGCTGCCCAGCCAAATCTGGATTGGTATTCTGGCCATCGATCCACCGCCCATCCGATCAAAGGATCCTGCACAAGATCAAAGGCTCGTATCGCCAGCAGAACGGTCCCTAAAGTGCCAAGCCCGAGACCCAGATCGGTTGCCGCAAACTGCGGGAGATGAATGTACAATGGGATCCCTGCACTGGCCAAAACCAGGGCATAGAGGCTGACCCTCGGATAATGCGTCATTGGCCTAAGAGTGCCCGCGTAAACCGTGCTGACCGGCTGTCTTCGCCCAGAAAAATCTCCATAAAGCGGGTTCTTATGTCGGTTTGGGTCAAGGTGCAGACCGCAATCCCATTGCGCCAAAAGGTCAACCGGTCTGGTCCGTCACTGACCGCGAGATAGCTGTCTCCGGGCGCAACAGGCTGGTAGCATTGCTCCAACTGGCCCCGAATGGGCAAAGCATTGCCCATGCGGGCCATTTCTCGCAGCGTTGCCTCCACCAGATCAGATTGGCTCAATCGGCGCTGATAGGTGAGCTCAAGCCCAAAATCCTGAGACCAATCCAGCGGCTGACCGCCCTGCGTAAACAGGCGGGCCTTATAGATCTGAAACCCCAAGAAACTGAACGCCGCTTCGCCGCGCTGCTCTGCCCCGCGTGGCAGGTTACTTGGCTGCGAAGCCCCCGCAACAATGGGTGCCAGGCACAGGCAGGTCCAAAGCAACAGGCTACGCATGTGCCAGCTCGACCTGGACGACATTGGTATGTCCAATCGCAAAGGAGGCTGCACAGATTTCTAGGTAGTACTGCCAGTTGCGGAAAAATCCTTCATCATAGCCCTGCTCTTTGATTTTACGTTTCTGCGCCACCAGACGCTGGGCCCAAATTCGGCAGGTCTTGCCGTAGTCCTCACCGAAGGCAAAGTTGTTTTTCACCTGTAATCCGGCCTGCTTGGCCTGGTCTGCGATCACTTGATCGGACAAGAGCATGCCACCTGGAAACACATATTGCCGGATATAGTCCGAAGAGGTTCGGTAGGTCTCAAAGAAACTGTCGGGCACCGTAATGGCCTGCAGCATGATGCGACCACCCGCCGACAGGTTTTGCTTGAGCGCAGAAAAATAGCTCGGCCAGTACTTTTCTCCAACGGCTTCGATCATCTCGATAGAGACGATATTGTCGAATTGTCCCTGGACATCACGGTAGTCCCGCAACTGGATATCTGCGCGCCCATCCAGGCGGCAATCCGCATAGGCATGTTGATTGCGCGAAATCGTCACGCCTGTGACATCGCGCCCCTCGGCGCTCGCCTGTTCAGCAAAGCCGCCCCAGCCGCAGCCAATTTCCAGCACCCGCTCCCCCTGATTGAGCCGGGAAAGGACGCGCTCATTTTTTCGGGTCTGCGCCTGGGCGAGGTCATCGCCCGAATCGCCAAAAATACCAGAGGAATAGGTCATGCCCTCATCCAGCCAGAGCTGGTAGAATTCATTCCCAACATCATAATGCGCGCGGATATTCTTGCGTGATCCGCGTTTGGAATTGGCCCGCAGGATGCGGTCAACAATGCGAAATTTTGCGCGGTTGAAACGGCTGGCGTGATCATAGTTACCCAGATGTTCACGATTCACCATGGCAAGTGACATCAGCCCCTCTATCGAAGGCGTGTCCCAAAGCCCCTGAACATAGGCCTCGCCCAATCCGACTTGCCCGTGGGCTGCCATGGCCGAGACCGCTGCCCAGTCACGAATTTCCATTTCTGCTTCTGGGCCGTGATCGCCAAACTGATACCGCGCTCCGTCCGGGGTGCGCAGGGTAAGGCGTCCCTCACGCAGTTGCGCGCAGGTCTCCAGGAATTGCGTTTTCATCGCTTGGTTCGTCAATGTCATATTGGGATCCTTTTGCGGTCATAGAGGTAGAGGCGTTCATCATGCGGACAATCCGCATCGCGCTGGCAATTCCGTCTTCATGGAAGCCATGGCGATTGTAAGCGCCCGCAAACCATGTGTGGTTTTGTCCCTGCATGGCCCGGAGTTCACGTTGAGCCTGCAACGCCCCCTGGTCAAAGACAGGATGGGCAAACTCGACCTTATCATAGATCTTGGTCGCGGGGATCTCTCGGGTTGGATTGAGCGTCACAAACAGCGGGTCGCTTTCAGGAATATTCTGCAGCCGGTTCATCCAATAGGTGACACCGACGCCACCATCCTGGCTGCGATAGGCCCAGCTCGACCAACAGCTGCGGCGCTTCGGCATCTGCCCTTCGTCACAATGTAGTACGGCTGTATTGGATTGGTAGCGGATGCCCCCCAATGCCGCAATTTCCGCACCGGTCGCGCTCTGTCCCAGGATTTTAAGTGCCTGATCAGAATGGCAGGCAAAAACCACCTCGTCAAAGTCTTGCCTCCCCTGGCCCTGAACCAACAGAGAAACGCCGCGATTGTCTCTGGTCACCTGTTCAATCGGAGCACCGGTACGAAGAGTGCAGCCCCGTGCAATGAGGGCGGTTTCCAGACGGCTCACATATTCGATGCTGCCGCCTTTGACGGTCCACCACTGATGTTTGCCAGTTCCAGCCAACAAAGCATGGTTGCGGAAAAACGAAATCAGCGATTTTGCCGGGAAGCTGTCCACGTCGGTCACTGGAGTGGACCAGATCGCTCCGCACATAGGCAGAAGGTAATTGTCGCGAAACCACGACCCAAGCTTCAGCTCTTCCACCAATTCGCCAATGGTCTTGCTGTCATCTGTTGCTGCGGCCTCGGCCTCTTTGCCAAAGCGCAGGATATCGGCGATCATCTTGTAAAATTGCGGCCTGATCAGATTTCGCTTCTGTGCGCTCAATGCAGCAAAGCTGTTCAGCCCATATTCGATTTCACCGCTTTCAATGCTGGCACAGAAACTCATTTCGCTTTTGATCACCGGAACGTCCAGTTCCCGGAACAGTCGCGTCAGATAGGGGTAAGTCGCATAATTAAAGACGATAAAACCCGTATCCACCGGTTGATTGCCATCTTTCCCTGCAAGAACGGTCCGTGCATGCCCCCCCAACCTTGGCGCGGCCTCATAGAGGGTCACGTCGGAAGTGGCCGAAAGGTAATAGGCTGCGGATAGTCCAGAAATGCCGCCTCCGATGATCGCGACCTTGCGGCGCGGGCCTTGGGTTTGATCAAGCATGCTGTCCTCGTTTATACCAGATAATGAAGGCATTACGCCTGGGCTGAAGACACGGATCACTTTTGACTTACAAAAAATGGTCGCGCAGTGATCCAGCCGCCAACTCTTTGCGTAACTGAGGTATGATTGAACTTGTCTCAGCCCAAACCTACCACGCCCGCCGTGGCAGTCTGAAAAACGCCTTTCGTTATGGTGTCGATTACGTATTGACCGATTTAACGGAAGGCCTGGCGCCGCTCCTGTCGCGTAACCGCTTTAACCTGTTCTCGCTGAATGATCGCCACCACGGTGGGCAGCGGGGCCAAGGCTCGGGCGTTGCCTGGTTTCGAAAAGAGCTGGTTAAGCGCGGGTTTCCAGCTGATCGGGCCCAGCTTCTACTTCTGACGCAACCTAGCTTTTTGTGGTTCCATTTCAATCCTGTGAGCTTTTGGATTGCTGTGATTGACGGATCACCATGTGCCTTTATTGCCGAGGTGAATAACACCTTTGGTCACCGGCACTGCTATTTCTGTGCGCATGAGGGTTTTCTTCCCATCCAGCGTACTGACCAAATTGAAGCTGAGAAGATGATGCATGTCTCTCCGTTTCAGCAGGTAGAAGGCCTCTATCGCTTCAACTTTGAAATGACCGAGCGCGCCTTTAACATCCGCATCTCTTATGAGAATGGCGACCAGGGCGTCTTGGCGACGCTAAATGGGTTGCGCCGCCCTGCCACTACAGCGAATTTGGCCAAGGTGGCTTTGCGCCGACCCTTGGGCGCCATTCGGGTTGTGGCACTGATCTATTGGCAGGCGTTGAAGCTCTGGATCAAAGGGGCACCATTCATGCGCAAACCAAAGCCCCCAAAGCCGCTGGTCACGGACTCCACAGCCTCACGGGTCGGGTCATGAGTGCGCTGAAAGGTCAGACCTTTTGGGTAATCGGTGCCAGTGAGGGTCTGGGGCGGGAGATTGCCAGAGGTTTGGTGGGGGCCGAGGCCCATGTCATTTTGTCCGCCAGATCACAGGAACGATTGCAACAGCTGAGCTGGGCGCTTGGCGCGGCGACGCCGCTGGCCATGGATGTCACAGATGACAGCTCTGTCGCTGCTGCAGCAAAAGACCTGGGTCAGATCGACGGGGTTATCTACAATGCCGGAGCCTATGTTCCGATGCGAAGCCAGGATTTTGACAGCGCCCAGGCCCAGGCGATGATGGATGTGAATTATGCCGGCGCTCTGCGGGTTCTGGGGCATGTCTTGCCTCAGTTCATCGCCAAAGGCACAGGCAGCATTACCCTGGTTGGCTCACTGGCAGGATACCACGGTTTGCCGGCTGCAGTTGGATACGCCGCCAGCAAGGCCGCGCTGATCAGCCTGGCTGAAACCATGCGACACGACCTGAGAGGAACAGGCATTACTGTGCGCATCGTCAATCCAGGCTTCATCAAGACACGCCTGACGGACAAGAACGATTTTGCGATGCCACAGCTGATGTCACCTGAAACGGCCGCCGATCATGTGCTCAAAGCCATGGAGTATCGCCGCTTTCGGACCGATTTCCCGCGCCCCTTTTCCTGGGCCATAAAGGCCTTGGCGCTTTTGCCTGATTGGTTAGTCTACCGTTTCAAATAGACAGGCCCCGCCACAAAACGGGGCCTGCCTGTGCGCCTAGTGGCAGGCTGGCCGTTTTCCAGGCAGCAAGACCTTGTCAATCACATGGATCACGCCGTTGTCAGCCTGAATATCAGCGATAACGACATTGGCAAATTGGCCTGATCCATCCGCAATCTTCACCCCTTCTCCGCCTGCCGTTATGCAAAGGCGCTCACTTGTCAGCAGGGGCTTAAAGTAGTTGGAACCGGCAGGGATCATATCCGCAGACAGCTTGCGATCATCCACATGATACAACAGCACATTGGTCAACTGGTCTTTGTTTTCTGGTTTAAGCAGCGTCTCGACGGTTCCCTCCGGCAAGGCAGCAAAAGCCTGATTGGTGGGCGCGTAGACCGTAAAGGGGCCCGGTCCAGTCAGAGCATCGGCCAGTCCAGCCGCACCAACGGCGGCGACCAAAGTCGAGAAACGCTCGTCCCCGGCTGCGATATCTACGATTGTGTTGGCCTGTGTTACGCCAGCTGATGCGACCAGGGCCAGGGCAGCAAGGCTGGTTTTGAATGTGGTTTTCATGATCTCTCTCCAAGCAGGTACAAGGTTTGTTTTCGTTTCTTTCGGATCGTACTAAGGGTACGAGCCACCAAGCCCGGCAGATCTCAACCTCACGAATATGTTATTAAATACAGGATGTTAAACAGAAAAAGCCCGCACAAAGCGGGCCTTTGAACTGGGCTATTGCCATCGTGACTAGATGCGGAAAAAAGGTTGCAACAGTCGCGGCACGAAGGCGTTAAACCGCAACGGTGCGTCCGTTGCCGCCAAGCAAATGCAGGCATCGCCCGCATCCGCAATTGGGGTATGTTCCAGATCCTCGTCACCGATCTCTACATCCCCCACTCCAAAGCGGCCGGTTTCATCACTGAAACTCCCCTGAAGAACCAGCGTGAGTTCCAGCCCATTATGGCTGTGATCTGGCACCGCTTGCCCCGCAGGGATGTAAAGCAGACGCACAGATCCACTGTCTGTTTCAGACAGGATGCTTTGTTTCACGCCCATACCGAGTGTCTTCCAACGCGGAGATCTGCCATGCAGGGCCTCCATCACTGGCCCTGGATAGATCCCCTGTGAGTCATAGACTGGTTTAGGTTGTACCGGCGCATCCAGCATGGCCATCACATTGGATTTCAAACTGTTGGTCACAGCAATATTGGCGGTCTTTTCCAGCAAGGCACCGCCAACAGCATGATAAGCACCCAAAGCTGCCCGGCACTCTGAACAAAGCGAGATATGAGCTGCAACAACCATGGCATATGGGTGCGGCAGAGTGCCAGCAGCATAGGCTGCCATCATGTCTTCTGGGATGTGGTGTGTGATTGCAGACATCTATCGCAACCCCTTCAATTCTCTTCGCAAACGGTTAAGGCCAAGGCGAATCCGTGACTTCACAGTGCCAAGTGGCAGTCCGGTTTGAACACTAATTTCCTGATGCGTAAGATCCCCCAAATAGGCTTTCTCGATCATCTCTTTCTGGTCAGGCTGAAGCAAATCCAAGGCAGTTTTCAGCTGCTCCGCTTCCTGATCAAACGCCAAGATTTGGCTTGCGTCCGGTTCGGCTTCCGGATCCTGCGCCAACTCATCAGGTATCGGGCGACTTTCTTTGCGGATGATGTCGATCTGCCGATTTCGCGCGATTTGATAGATCCAGGCAGAGGCCTGAGCCCGGTGAGGATCAAACATCTCGGCCTTGCGCCAAACGGTCAACATCACGTCCTGAACGATCTCTTCAGCCTGCGCCGCCCCCGTGCCCGACCTCATGATGAACCCTTTTAGGCGCGGCGCAAAATAATCGAACAGAGCGCCAAAAGCATCCTTATCGCGCTGGTCACGAACGGCGACCAGCCAGACAGTTGCCTGCGACATTTGCGGAGCTTGAACCGGCACGGCACGTCCTGTTTGGGGCGGGCCTGTTTGCGCCGGGCCTGCAAGGGGATGTTCTAAAACTGTTTCCATCATACCCAATCTACGGGTCGGCGCAATTTTTGGATCACCTGCGGAGAAAAAAATCTTCAGCCCCCCAGCCCACCACAGACAAGGCGCCAAGATCTGCACGCATCACGACACGAGATATTGCCTGAACCGACTTTCTTGTGACCGTTAGGGACGTGCCGAATGAAACCCGACCTTGGCTTCCCTGATTGCCCCCAACTGTTGCTGCCCCTTCTGCAAAGGGACAGGTTTTGGTCATTGGATGGACTTTAAGCCCTGATAGGCTGCGCGAAAGCCCTGATAGGCCTCTTCAAAAGAGTCGCGCACCCTCTCGTCTGGGCGCACTTCCTTGTTAATCTGAGGGGATGTAATGACGCTCTCGGGTGAAACGCCAGTGGCTGCGATCATACCCAGACGCGCGCCGCCAAGAGCCGCGCCGAACTCACCTGAGACCGGTAATTGCAGCGGTACGTCAAACAATGTCGAAATGAGTTTTAGCCAGTAATGCGATGCGCTACCGCCCCCTATGGCAATGATCTTGTCCAATTTGGCATCCGTTCTGGCGAGGGCATCATAGCTGTCGCGCAGCCCGAAAGCCACGCCCTGCAGCACGGCGCGGGTCATATCCTCCCGGGTAGTACCAGTGGACAGCCCGGTAAACCCTCCGCGGATTTCGGCGTCATTGTGGGGGGTGCGCTCTCCTGACAGGTAGGGCAGAAAACGGACCTCCCCCGGCGCATTCAGGCAGTCGCCGACTGCAGCAGTCAGTTCAGAAGGTGTTTGGCCAGAGATACGCGCGAACCAGCTCAGACTGTCCGCCGCCGACAGCATCACCCCCATCTGATACCAACGCCCTGGTATAGCGTGGCAAAAGGTATGGACGGCGGTTTCAGGCGCTGGATGGTAGCCGTGGCGCGCAGCCAACAAAACGCCTGAGGTCCCCAGAGAAACAAATCCCTGGCCTTCATTCAATGCGCCGATCCCACAGGCTGCCGCCGCATTGTCCCCGGCGCCGCCCGCTACGACAACTGCACCATTCAGCCCCCATTCTTGCGCCAGTTCCTTACGCAGGGTGCCTGCCGTTTCCGACCCTTCGACAAGGCGTGGCATCTGCTCGCGCCGCATGTGGCTGGCATCCAACAGAAAGTCCGACCATTCTCGCTTACCCACATCCAACCAGGATGTTCCCGCGCTGTCGGACATATCCGCGACAAAGTCACCAGTGAGGTAAAAGTTGAGATAGGCTGCGGGCAACAAGACCTTAGCTATGGCCTTGAAGACCTCAGGCTCATTCTTGCAGACCCATTTGAGTTTTGGGGCGGTGAAGCCCGGAAAGACAATATTCCCAGACAGATCGCGTACACCATCTGTTGCATCCAGCTGGCCTGCTTCGGCGTGGGAGCGTGAGTCATTCCAAAGAATGCAGGGCCGAAGGACCTCACCTGCCTTGCCCAGCAGGGTTGCCCCATGCATATGGCCAGCAACGCCAATGCCGCGCAAATCGGAGAATTCCGAATAGGTCGCGCGCATCTCGCAGATTGCTGCGTCCAGGGCTGCAATCCAATCTGCTGGATTCTGCTCAGACCAACCATGCTGGGGGTGGGTTGCACTATAGTGCTGCTCGGTCGACCCGATTGGCTGGCCCTCTTCATTGACAAGCAACGCGCGCAGACCTGATGTTCCTAGGTCGATTCCGAGAAACGTCATTTAGGTGCCTTTCAGATATTGGCCAACAGTGGCCTCTACGCCATCCTTGTAGAGCCTATGCAGCCACCTTTCAAAGGTGTTGGCAAATTGCGCAACGTCACCAAGATCACCGTAGACCTCCCGCATCTCAAGCCACCGTTTTGGCCTGTCGCGGGCCGCTTTGGCACGGGCACAGAGTTTGGGCCACACAGGATCATTGGCGGCAACCCTACTGCCGTCTTCACGCAGGCCCAGACACATCCGTGCCCATGTCGCCTCAACAAGGGCCAGCCCATCAACTGGTGTCCCAGAGGCCAGTGCATCGCGCACAGTTGGCAGGATAAAGCCCGGATGCCGCGAGGACCCGTCAAAGGTTATCCGTCTAATGGTGTCGGCCATGGCTGGGTTGGCAAATCGGCGCGCCGTCAGTTTCAGATAATCCTGCGGCGACATCCCAGGCACTGCGCGCACACAGGGCAAGATTTCGTCCCGTTCAACCTTGAAAAAGAACTCACGGACTGTTTCATCGGCCATTGCCTGCGCCACTGTTTCGATACCCAGGAGCTCGGCGGCGGAGCCAATGATCTGATGCCCACCATTCAGAACGCGAATTTTCTGGGCCTCGAAACCATGAACATCCTGCGAGAATGTGGCCCCAACCTTGTCCCAATCCGGGCGACCCGCGCAAAAGTCATCCTCGATCACCCATTGGCGAAAATTTTCGTGGCAGACGGGTGCAGTATCCTCCAGCCCCAGTTCGTTGGCCAAACCAAACTCTTTGGGGCCTGTAGCTGGAACAATGCAATCAACCATTGAGTTTGGAAAACTGCAATTTGTGTCGATCCAATCTGCAAGCCCGGGATCCGAGAGCCGAGCCAAAGAGACAACGGCTTGACGCAGGACCGTGCCATTGCCTTGCAGGTTGTCGCAGCTTTGCAGGGTGAATGGGCCAAGGCCGCGCTCCCGCCTTAATTTTAGCGCCGCAACAATAGCGCCAAAAGCGGTAGACGGCCTTTGCGGGGTTTCCGCATCCTGCACAATATCGGGGTGTTTCGCGTTAAATAGCTTTGACACCGGATCCGTGTAATATCCCCCTTCGGTAACTGTAAGGGACACGATACGAATTTCTTGTTCTGCCATCTGTGCGATCAATGGCCCATTGCCATCCTCGACCTCGGCATAGCCGATCATCGATCCCACAATTTCAGCCGAGCTGCCACCGGGATCTAGCTGGAACAACGTGCTCAGGTAGTACTGCTTTGCCAGTTTGGCCCGCATATCCCTGTCGTAGGAACGTACACCAGCCCCGACAATCGCCCAGTCCTGCGCCAGCCCCTGTAGCATCAGGCGGTGCAGATACCACGATTGATGCGCCCGGTGGAAATTGCCTACGCCGATATGAACGATCCCGTGCGTTAGGCGCTTGCGGTCATACAGCGGGCGTTGGACCTGCGCAGGCAGACTTCCCTGCATCTGTGTCGCCAGGCCGCTCATTCTGCGGGACTTTCGGTCTGTATCAGCAAATGGCGCGCCACATCTCCCAGCCGTTCAAAGACATGGGAGGCACCTGCCTCCCGCAGGATTTTGGCATGGCTGTCTCGCTTTCCCTCCAGGTGGCTGCCACCGACAAATCCAATGGCGGGAATGCCCGCAGCCCTCGCGCCTTGCACCCCATGGGGGGAATCTTCCAGCACGATGCAATCTCCCGGCCGCATCTTGAGCCGTTCCAACGCCAGCAAAAACAGGTCTGGCGCAGGCTTTCCTTGTTTCACTTCTGCAGCGCTCGCAGCTGTGCCCTCAAACCAGCCTGCCAACCCCGAAAGTTCCAATGTTGCAGCCATACGTTTGAGCGATCCCCCCGTGGCAATCCCCAGGGCACATCCCCGCGCCTTCAGACTGTGCAGCAGCTCGGTTGCTCCCGGAATTTGGCGCAATTTGGTCTGGTAGGTTGTCAGCAATTGTGTCTCTACGCGCAGGGCAAAGCTATCGGGAACTGGCGCGCCAAGGCGAGCAGAGGCATAGTCAGCGATCACCGGCATCGCAACGCCAAGAAACCTGTCCCCGATCTCTTGCGCTGTGGCATCCGGGATCCCGAGGGCGCGCATCTCAGAGGCGATCGCCTCCAAAGACAACGGCTCGCTATCTACCAGACAGCCATCCAGATCAAAAATCACGCCGCTGACAGCCGACATCAGATGTGTTGCCCTGTCTTGCTGTCAAAAAGATGAACGTCCTCAGGGTCAAACACGAAACCCAGTTTGGAACCGGGCCGGGCGCTGATCCGTTCTTTAACAAGCGCATCAATCAAATCGCTACCAGAGCGCGCAAAAATCTGCGTCTCCGACCCGGTGGGTTCAACGGCAACGATTTCCATTTCAACGCCCCCTTCCCCAACCCGGACGCACTCAGGCCGCACACCAAAAGTGACCGTTTGCCCCTCCACCGCCCGCGTCTGTGGCAGCGGCAAATTCAAACCACTATCGGACTGAAAAACGCGACTGCCGCCAATAGATGCGATTTTTCCGTGGACAAAATTCATCGACGGCGACCCGATAAACCCCGCTACAAAGGTGTTGACCGGGTTGTCATACAGATCCAGCGGGCTGCCGATCTGTTCGACCCGCCCATCACGCATCACAACGATCTTGTCGGCCATTGTCATTGCCTCGACCTGATCGTGCGTAACATAGACAATGGTAGTCCCTAGGCGTTGATGGAGCTCTTTAATTTCAATGCGCATGGTCACGCGCAGCTTTGCGTCAAGGTTCGACAACGGCTCATCAAACAAGAACACCTGCGGATCACGCACAATCGCACGCCCCATGGCGACCCTCTGTCGCTGGCCGCCAGACAGTTCTTTGGGATAGCGATCCAGATATTTGGTGAGATCCAAAATTTCAGCGGCACTTTTAACTTTTTCCGCGATCTCGGCCTTGGAGCGTTTCGCCATCAACAAGGGGAAACCGATGTTCTGAGATACAGTTTTGTGGGGGTAAAGCGCGTAGCTTTGGAAAACCATCGCAATATCGCGCTCCTTTGGCAGCACGTCATTCACCACACGCCCCCCGATGGAGATCGTGCCTTCGCTGACCTCTTCCAGACCGGCCAGCATTCGCAGCAAAGTGGACTTGCCGCAGCCAGATGGACCGACCAGCACCACAAACTCTCCATCTTTGATATCGACGCTGACACCGTGCATGACCTGCGCCGCGCCATAGCGTTTGATCACATTGTCGATTGTTACATTGGCCATCTTTGTGATCCCCTATTGCGGCAATTCAATCTGCATTTTCACTTCTGCCGGTGGGGCAGAAGCGGCAATTTCAAAAGCCTGCACACTGTCTAAAAAGCTGAATGTCCGCGTAATCAGCGGCTTAACGTCGATTGCGCCGGAGCTGAGCATGCCGAGACAGCGCGGAAACACATGCGCGTAGCGAAAGATGTTTTCGACCCGCGCTTCGCGGATCATGGCTGCCCCCGCATCGTATTGGATCGGCTCCGATTGGCCGCCGATCATCACAACACAGCCGCCCGGACACAAAGGTTCGAACACCGTTTGGGCGGCCTGCGGGCTGCCGGTGGCTTCGAAAACGATATCAACACCCCAGCCAGCGGTGTCGCGCTGAACCACATCCGTGAGGCTTTGAGAGCTGACATCAACAGGAATGATCGCAGGGTTGAGCCCCCCTGCAATTTCCAGCTTCTTTGCAGCCAAGTCTGTCACATAGACACGGGCACAGCCAGCAGCGAGCGCGGAAAGCGCGGTCACAAGCCCGATAGGGCCCGCCCCCATGACAACGGCATTGTCCCCGGGCTTCACCCGCGCCTTAGTGGCGGCATGCACCCCAACGGCCAAGGGTTCCACCATGGCCGCCTCAGCGAAGCTCACATTGTCGGGCAGCTTAAAGGTAAAGGCTTCGGGATGCACACAGGTTGGGCGCAGGATGCCATGCACCGGCGGCGTCGCCCAAAACCGCACAGCCGGGTCAATGTTGTAAAGGCCCAACTGGGTCGCCCGGCTGTTGGGATCAGGAATGCCCGGCTCCATGCAGACCCGATCGCCGACCTTCAGCGTAGTGACATCTGGACCAGTTTCTATCACGGTGCCAGAGGCCTCGTGCCCTAGGATCATCGGTGCATCGACAACGAAAGGCCCAATACGCCCGTGCGTGTAATAATGCACGTCAGAGCCGCAGATCCCCACCGTGTGCAGCTTGATGCGCAGATCGCGCGGGCCAAGATGCTCTTCGACCCGGTCGATCTCCGGAAAATCTCGTAGGCTGAGGTCGTCTTTCTGCTCTAATACAAGCGCTTTCATATCTCAGCCTTTCTTGATGATAATGAAGGCCAGAGCAGCGGCACTGGCATTTGCGATCCAGATCGACAGCCCCAGGGGCTCGATGAAGCGAAACCAAAACAATGACAGCGCAATCCAGATCACGACCGATAGGAACAGCCGGTCGAACCAATTGGTCTCGATTGGCAAAAAACCATTGGGCGTGTCGTTTGTCTTGGGGGCGTCTTTCTCTTCCAAAAGGGCCGAGATCAGCGGTTCTTCGGGGTGATCGCTCATGGCTTATCCTTTCACCGCACCAAAGGTCAGACCGGCAACGATGTGTTTTTGCACAAGGCCAAAGACAATCAGCGCAGGAATCAGCGTAAAGACTGAAATAGTCGCCATGACCCCCCAGGCCGTGCCCGTGGTGGTGACATATTCCGACAGGCCCGTTGTCAAAGTGCGGGCGTTAAAGTTCGTCAGCGTCGCCGCCAGCAAATATTCGTTCCAGGCAAAGACCCATGTCAGGATCAATGTCACCGCAAGCCCGGGGCGACAGAGCGGAAACACGATCTGAGTGATCACCTGCCAAGAACTTGCTCCATCCACATAGGCGGCCTCATCCAGCTCCTTGGGGATGCCATCCACGGTTGGACGCAGGGTCCAGATCGCAAAGGGCAAATTAAAGGTGCAATAGACAAGGATCATGCCGATCCTGGTGTCCAAGAGCTTCCATTCGCCCACCGTGTAAACCTGAGTCATCAGCAAAAAGAGCGGCAACAGGAACACCGCAGGCGGTGCCATCCGGTTTGTAATGGTCCAGAAAAAGATCGATTCCTTACCGCTCATGTTGAAGCGCGACAGGGCGTAGCAAGCAAAGAAGCCAAGCACAGTGCAGATTACGGCATTCCCGGTCGAGATGATGACCGAATTTAGCATATAGCTGCGTAGCAACCGATCCCCCCAAACTTTGGCGTAATTGCCCCAATAGGGATCAGACAGGATCAGTTCAGGTGTGGAAAAAAGCTGCACAGCCGGTTTCACCGAGATGACAAACAGCCAATAGATCGGGAACAGGGTCAAAACGCTGACAAGGCTCCAGAAGATCAGGCCAATGATCGGGCTTGGCTTTCTCATGGCGTCAGTCCTTCTTGTTGCGCGGCGCCAGCATGGTCACATAGAGCAACCAGCACGACACGATTGTGAGATATAGAACAATCACGGAAATCGTTGACCCATAGCCATAATTCGTCTTCGGGAAGACCTCTTTGAAGATATGCACCCCAACAAAGCGTGTCGCGGAACCAGGGCCGCCGCCCGTCAGCATCCAAACTTCATCGACGGTGCGCAGCGCATCCATCAGACGGATAAAGACGGTAGCCACCACAGCTGGCGCGATCATCGGTAGGGTAATGTGCCAAAAGATTTGCCGTTTCCCGGCACCATCGATCTGCGCCTGCTCAAAGGGATCCTGCGGCAAGGACACAAGAGCGGCAATCAGCGTCAAGGTCACCAAAGGTGTCCAGTGCCAGATGTCCATGATGACAATTGTGGCAAAGGCGGCAGGTGCAGATGTGCCGATGTTCATCGAGATACCAAACCATTCGTCCAGGTAATGCGGGATGATCCCGATTGAAGGCGTGGTCATAAGTTTCCAGACGGATCCCACGATAATCGGGGCCATGATTAGGGGAAGCGTATGGATGGTCCGGAAGATAGCCTTGCCAGGGAAATCCCGCATGAAGGCCTGAGCCAGGAAATACCCAATGATCAGTTCGGATAAGACAGCAAAGAAAACAAACATCACCGTCACACCGACCGAATTCAGGAAGGCGGAGTCAAAGACGATCTTTCGGAAGTTGTCGGCGCCATTGAAAACCATATCGGGGTTGACCGCGAAAGGGTTCCAGGAATGGAACGACACATAGACCACATAGATAAAAGGCAGCACTCCGAAGAAGAACAGGATGACCAAAGTCGGTGCCAGCAATATCCAGCCAAGTCTCTTGGATTGCATGAAATATGTTCCCCCGTTGTTTTGATGCAATGATGCGCGCACCAAACCGCCGCGTCCTCAGTTTTTATCGTTCTCTCAATGTGGGCCGCCGCAATGCCTGCGGCGACCCCAATCGTAACCGGGAGAGAGGTTACTTGCGGTACCAGAGTTCAGAAAGCGTTGCTTCCGCAGCCGCTGCCATTTGGTCAAGTCCTTCCTGTGGAGCAAGATCACCCAGCAGGATCTGGTAGAAAATTGGCGCCGTCGCTTCCCGCACCTGCGCATGAAACGGATAGGCTGGAGCCCCGGCAAACAGATAGCCTTTGTCCTTGATCAGATCGTAGTAGCCGCCAAGCTCGTCATTGAAGGCAACAACTTTGGGATCGTCATAGGTTGCAGTATTCGTCACCCGCGGCGCAGCGACCGCCCAGTCTGGCTGAACTTCGTTCTGGCCAATATACTGCAGGAACAACGCAGTCGCTTCCTTGTTATTTGACGAATGCGGCATGCCAAAGGCACCGCCGTCGTAGTAGCCAATATAGCCATCACCAGATTCAGCTTCCGCTAGGACACCATCAGCAAGTGGCGGCAAGGCCACGCCGACCTTGCCCACAACGAGGGACTTTTCCGCGTCTGCTGCGATCCACCCAGCGTTTTCGCCGTAGACCAGCCCCTGCGCAGCGCGGCCCGCGCCAAAGGTTGTGCCCACTTCAGTCCATGTGGAGGCGGGGCTTTCTGGTGGCGCAATATCGCGCATGCTGAGCCACCAGGTCATCGCTTCGACGGCCTCTGGCCCATTCATCGCCCCGCCATTTGCGGTGGAAGCTGCATAGTTGTTGTCCGGATCAATACCCCAGTTATAGACACCAAAAGTTGGCGCAACGGACTCGTAATATTCATACCAGGACGCCACGTGGCCAGTATGCGCCTGCGCGGTTGTCCCCCACAGATCCATGTCATTTGCTTTGCCATACTCGGTAAAGAACTGGGCAATTTCTGCATATTCGGCATGGGTTTTGGCAGGGACCAGATCGCGGCCGGTCTGCGCCTTGAACGCAGATTGAATATCCGGGTCCCCAAACAGGTCGGTACGGTAGAGATAGACCTTCAGAAAGGCCTCCATCGGAACGCCGTAGAGATTACCATCAGCATCCTTGAAATAGTCAGCGAATGTCGTGAAGTTGGCTTCGTCGTAGCTTGGTGCTTTCAGGGCCGGATGGTCAGCCAGATAACCGGTGAGATCCGTCAAGAATCCCCGCGCAAGATAAGAATAGATAATGTCCTGTTCGATATAGGCCATGTCGTAGATGCCAGTTCCGGCTTCCATATCCTTGATAGCCTTATCGAACATTTGATCCCAGGATGTGGTTTCAACATCAACTCGAATGCCTGTCAGAGCTTCGAATTCGGGCGCAAGAACCTCGCGGATATAAAGAGACGGCGGCGACGATTCCGTCACCCCCCGAATGGTCACGCCCTGATAGGGCGCTGCGGCGTTTTTCCAGAATTCTGCATGGCTCTCAGCGAAGGACGCGGTGGCGGCCACTGTTAGTGCAAGCGCGGAAGCGCCCAGTTTTATTGCAAAGCTCACGGTATTCCTCCCATTTCAGATCGAAGTACAGCGCAGGCTTTCGACAGCAATATGCAGTGCGATTCGCGCCACCTCCCAAGCAAACTTTACAAATGTATTTTCTGTATGCAAGTGTAATTTATCATTTGTATGGCTTGCCTAACATCTGTAATTTTGCCAACATTCACCCTAGCAGTCCTGCGCGAATGCGCCAAAATGCAAGGAAGGACATCGGCTTGGCCCGCGAACCAATTGAAGAAAGCGATGCTTTCGTAACAGAAATCTGTTGGCATTATTATGTGAACGAAATGACTCAGGCTGAAATTGCCCGCCTGCTGGATGTCACGCGTTTGCGGGTAAATCAGGCGATTCAACGGGCAAAGACTCTCGGCTTTGTTAAGATACAGATCGAGTCCCCCTTTCTGCCGCGCATAGAATTGCAAGAAGAGCTGAAGAGCTGTCTTGGTTTGAAGCGTGCAGTCATCAGCCCTTCAAATGAAGCGGACTATGATTATCACAAATCCGTCGGCGCAGCTCTTGCTGCTCTTTTGACAGAACGGCTGGCGACAGGGGACTGGAAATCTCTGGGCGTTTCATGGGGCTTGACCCTGGACTCCGCAATTCGAAAGCTGCCCCGGCAATCCCACCCGGACCTAGAGGTGGTTTCGATCCTTGGCGGTACGGCAAAGGGCTCGACACTCAATTCCTTTGGGATCGCCTCGGGCTTTGCCAATGTGCTTGGCGCGCGTTATTCTGTACTGACAGCTCCGATTTACCTGTCTGAAGGGATCGACCGCGAGGTTTTCCTTTCGCAATACGCCCTCAAAGAGCACTTTGAAAAATTCGCCTCGCTGGATGCGGTTCTGCTCACCTGCTCTAACGTCTCAGAGAAATCCTTCCTCGTAGAACACGGGCTACCGCAGGGGCTGTCTCCCGAAGCTTTGATCGACGCAGGCGCGATTGGTGATGTTTTGGGAAAATTCCTGGACCGAGATGGCCGTTCAGTTTCGGCACAGGTCGACAATAGAACCGTCGGGATGTCTCTGGAGGACGTCATCGAAGTCCCTGAAAAGATCATGGCAGCAGCGGGCCCTCACAAGGTTGAGATTCTCAAGGCGGCCTGCCAGCGTGGCCTCGTCGATACCTTGGTCACAGACGATACGACCGCGCGACTGCTCCTCAAATCGGTCGCCAAGCAAAGCACTGCGACAGGATAAAGGACAGGCCATGCCCCTTGCGCCGGACAGTCTGGAACCGACGATTTCTATCGGAGAAATTCTTGCGGAGGTTGTCGCCACAACCATTGGGTCAGGGTTTTCCGAGCCGATCCCAATGATCGGCCCCTTCCCCAGTGGTGCGCCCACCAGCTTCCTTGTCCAGTGCAGTCGTATCGGAGGATCTGCCGCCATGATCGGAGCGGTTGGCGACGACGCCTTTGGCCAGCTCAACCTTGAACGCATGAAACGCGAGGGGGTCGATGTGTCAGGCATTACCGTCGATCCGGATCTGCCAACAGGCACGGCCTTTGTCCGCTATCGCCCTGATGGGACCCGCGACTTCGTGTTCAATCTGTGGACCTCTGCCGCCGGGCGCCTGGCCTGGACAGATGCGGTAGATGCTGTGGTGTCCCGTGCCGGACATCTCCATGTCGTGGGTACAGTGCTTGGGGTGCCGGCGCTCTGGTCCATGGTTGAGCGCGCCGCACAAAAGGTCCGGACACGTGGTGGAACCGTCTCCTTTGATCCCAACATGCGCAAGGAGTTGCAGTCGGACCGCAAAACTGCAGCTCGGGTTTACGCCATGTTGGCCATGACCGATCTGCTGTTGCCGTCTGGCGACGAGCTTCTGCTTGCAGCTGTTATGCCGCCGCAAAACAGTGAGGAGCAGGCAATCAAGTATTTGTTCTCGCTTGGGATATCCGAAATTGTGATCAAACGTGGTGCCCATGGGTCGACCGCTTATCAAATGGCTGGCGGGGTCTCACATGCGCCGGCCTTTGCTGTGGAAGAGATTGATCCAACAGGCGCAGGCGATTGTTTCGGCGGTGCATATGTGGCGACCCGTCGACTTGGTCTTAGTGTTGACCAGGCGCTGATCTACGCCAATGCAGCGGGGGCCCGAAACGTGACCAGGCGTGGCCCGATGGAAGGCGCGGGCTCGCGCTCTGAGCTGGATGCTTTCATCGCTGGGACCGAGCGCATCACATGCTCCAGCTAACCGACCTCGCCAAACTGCACCATGCGGGAACGCCCCGTGGCATGACATCCGTCTGTTCGGCCCACCCGTTGGTCCTGCGCGCAGCTTTGCAACATGGACGCGATACAGCAAGTTCCGTCTTGATCGAAGCGACCTGCAATCAGGTCAATCACCTCGGGGGCTACACCGGTATGAGGCCAGCCGATTTTGCAGATCTGGTTTTCGAGCTGGCGCAGCAAGAGCGTTGCCCCAGTGAGCAGATCATGCTTGGCGGTGACCACCTGGGCCCCAACCCATGGCGGAATCTGCCCGCCACAGAGGCAATGGGGCAAGCCTGCGAGATGGTCTCTGCCTATGTGCGAGCGGGTTTTACCAAGCTGCATCTGGATGCCTCCATGGGCTGTGCCGGAGAGCCTGCAGCGCTCAACGATGAAGCTACTGCAAGACGCGCGGCCCAACTGGCACTCAGCGCGGAGGCCGCCGCGCGCGCCATCGGGGGGGCTGCGCCGCTCTATGTCATCGGAACCGAGGTGCCGCCGCCGGGTGGCGCAGACCATGCTCTGGACCGGATCACCCCCACCAGCGCCAGTGCGGCGCAGGCCACCTTTCAAACCCACCAAAAGGTGTTCAAGGAAGAGGGCCTGTCCCAGATGCTTGACCGGATCGTCGGTCTTGTGGTGCAGCCAGGAGTGGAATTCGGCAACCACAACATTGTTGTTTATGACGCTGCAAAGGCAAACCCGCTGACAAATTCTCTGGGCTGCTTCGAGGGCCTGGTATTTGAAGCACATTCGACCGACTACCAGGGCGAAAGGCCCCTGTCCGAACTGGTTCGTGACGGTTTTCCGATTCTCAAAGTTGGACCAGAATTGACATTTGTTCTGCGCGAGGCCCTCTATGCGCTCGACCTGATCGCAAGTGATCTTTTACCAGAATACAGTGATCGCCAACTGGCGCGCACTATGGAACGCGTCATGCAGGATGCCCCTGAAAACTGGGAGCGACACTACACCGGGCGCCCGGCACAACAGCGGCTTATGCGCCACTACTCCCTGTCAGATCGTATCCGCTATTATTGGGCCAGACCCAAAGCACAGGCGGCCGTCGCCCGTCTGCTGGAGGCCCTGCAGGGCCAGATCGTCCCATTGCCGCTGATGTGGCAACACATGCCTCGCGCCGCCCATGCCGCGGGCAAAGCTCTGAAACCCGAGAAGATCCTGATCGATCGCATTAGGGAAAACCTCAGCACCTATCACGCTGCCTGCACCCCGGGAGCGATGACCACACAGATCAAGGAGCTAACGCCATGACATCCCAATTCAAAGGACAAAGCGTCATCATCACCGGGGCAGGAAAGGGCATTGGCCGCGCCTGCGCGATCGAAATGGCAAAGCGTGGCGCAAAGGTCATTGCCATGGCGCGCACCCAGGCGGATTTGGACAGCCTGGCGCAGGAAACCGGCTGCAGCTCGATCACCGTCGACCTGATGGACAACAGCGCCGCCCGTGCCGCCATGAAAGACGCCGGGACCTGTAATTTCCTGATCAACTGCGCCGGAACCAACGTGCTGGAGACGGTACTGGGAATGACCGAAGAGGGCTATGAAGCTGTCATGGGTATCAACCTTCGAGCCGCCCTGATCTGCGCACAGGAGTTTGCCCGCGCCCGCGTTGCAGCGGGTGGAGATGGGGCGATCCTGAATGTCACCTCCATCGCTGGGCACCGGGGTTTTCAGGAACATCTCTGCTATGCGGCCTCCAAGGCCGGGTTAGAAGGCGCCACACGCGTCATGGCTAAAGAGCTCGGCCCACATGGGATCCGGGTCAACGCTGTCGCGCCGACCGTCACCATGACCGAATTGGCCGCCGCTGCCTGGTCGGATCCAGCTAAGAAAGATCCGATGATGGTGCGCCACCCTATTGGCCGGTTCGCCGAGGTCGAGGATGTTGCCCGATCTATTGTCATGCTTCTGAGCGACGACGCCCCCATGGTCACCGGTGCGACCCTTCCTATCGATGGCGGATTTCTGGCCGTCTAATCCATCCAACCTGAACGACAAGGAGGCCCAGTATGGCCGAAGCTCTCAATGAAAAAATTGCAGCCGTCACCGGGGCCGCGTCTGGCATCGGCCTTGCCGCCACCCAAGCGCTCTTGGCCGAAGGGGCGCGCGTCGTCATGGTGGATCGTGACGAAACCGCCCTGGCAGAACAGGTTTCACGATTGGGTGACAGGGCGATCGCTCAGGTAACCGACCTTCTGGACCCCGAGAGTTGCAAGTCGATGGTTCCCGAGATCCTGGAAAAGGTGGATCACATCGACATTCTGCACTGCAACGCCGGCACCTACATTGGCGGCGATCTGGATGAAACCGATCCTGACACCATCGACCGGATGCTGAACCTGAACGTCAATGCAGTGATGAAAAACGTCCACGGGGTTATCCCCCATATGAAATCCCGTAAGACAGGCGACATATGGGTGACCTGCTCGGTCGCAGGCCATTCGGCTATCCCATGGGAGCCTGTTTACTCAGGCTCCAAATGGGCGATGACCTGCTTCGTTCAGACCATGCGTCGCCAATTGCGCGAACATGGGATCCGTGTTGGCCAGGTCTCACCGGGGCCAGTGGTGTCAGCGCTTCTTGCCGACTGGCCAGAGGAAAACCTGCGAAAAGCCAAGGAGAACGGATCATTGATCGACCCCGGCGAAGTCGCCGACGCCCTGATCTTTGCCCTCAGCCGCAGGCGTAACGTCACGATCCGCGATATGGTGGTGCTTCCCACCAACTTTGACATCTGACGCCACAGATATTTCGCCCCTGGAGGCGCTCATCAGCAACAAAATGGACAGCCTCGTTTCGCTCTTGCGGCACATAGGTGGGACACAAAACCGATAGAGACCGTGATGGACCAGCACGAACCCTAAGGGTTTGCTTCCGGCTTCAAACAGGGGGCGCTAACCGATTTTGCGCTGGGTCTGTGCCAAAGACCTACCTGCCCTGCTCTGCTGCATGCTAGGAGTTGTGCTGGTAATATTGGAGATATCTATGACCCATGTTCTGATTGTTGACGATGAGCCGCTTCTGCGGGAGGAACTCCAGGAGGCCCTGGAGCTTGAAGATCTGGATGTATCTGTCGCAGAATCCGTGCCCGACGCGCTTGCGCAATGCGCCAAGATGTCTTTTGATGCAGTGGTCACTGACCTCAAAATGCCAAACATCGGCGGGCTTGATTTGCTTCGCCAGCTCAACCAAGACGGCTATCAGGGGGCAATGTTTGTGGTCAGCGGACATGGCGCGGAATCGTCTCGCGAAGACGCCATGGCCCTGGGAGCGGTGGCCTGCTTTGCCAAACCCATCGATACAGACGAACTGGTCGAAGCAATCAACGACGCGGTTTAGGTCTTGCCGTTGGTATGGCGGGTTACCCATTGGAGCAGGCCCTCTACCCTTTCGGGTATATCCAATAATTTCATAGGGATATAATCCACATATAGGCATTGTGTGCAATTGCATACTTCACTCATAGTGAGACGGAGACGTTTACATGGATGGAGTTAAAGATGACTTTGAGTACACAAAACGACGCCACCCCGACCCTGACCGTTCTTGTTGTGGATGATGACAGGGACGCCCTGGAAGAGCTTCAGGACATCGTCGATCTCGAAGGATGGAGCGCCATTATTGCCGACAGCGTCGACATGGCCCTGGAAGTGTTGGAATGGTACCCTCATATCGCCGCTGTGGTGACAGACGTGCATTTTGTGGACCCCTCGGGAGACACCTCCAACGGATTTCAGCTAATGTCGCGGGCCAAGGCCCGTTTCCCGGAACGCGCATTGAGTTTCGTTGTCCTGAGCGGGGATCCTTCGGCACTACAATCCACCCAGCAGACAGGCGCGGTTGATTTCCTGTCAAAGCCACTTGATCCTGAGAAGCTGATTGAAGCCGTGCGTGTCGGAGCGCAAAAGGCAGGCCCCCAAGTGGCCCCCTCAGCCTTGGCCGAAACCGGCGAGAATTTGCTGAAGAAGGTGCAGCGCATCACCCAAGACGTGCATGCTGCCAACCTTCAGTCCAGCGGAGGTGTCGCATGAAAACGCTCAAAGCTTCGATTGCAGCGCTCTGCGTGGCCTTCACTGCCCCGGCCGAGGCCGGGGAAATCGCCGGGGAAACCTCTGACGGGGAAGAAGTGACCTTTGGTATTGTGCCCCAACAATCCGCCAGCCGCCTCGCCCGTATGTGGGGCCCCTTTCTGGCCGAGCTGGGCCAACAGACCGGAACCACCTTCCGCTTTCGCACGACAAAGGACATTCCAACCTTCGAGGCCTGCCTGGCCGTGGGCGCCTTTGACCTCGCTTACATGAACCCGATGCACTACGCGATCTTCTCCACCGAAGCCTCCTATCGAGCAATCGCCCATCAGAAAGGCAAACGCCTAAAAGGGGTGATGGTGGCGCGGGTAGATTCCGAATTCAGTGAAATCGCTAGTCTGGATGGCCAAAACATCGCCTTCCCGTCGCCCGGCGCCTTTGGCGCCAGCATCCTGAACCGAGCCTCACTGCAGCGGGTCAACGTGAGCGTTTCGCCCTCCTACGTCAAATCCCACGACAGCGTGTATAGGGCTGTGGCTGCGGGGCTGATGGCCGCAGGCGGTGGGGTGACCCGCACCTGGAATGCACTGGATCCAGATGTACGGGCCCAGCTGCGCGTCATATATGAAACCGAAGGCTTCACCCCCCATGCTATCGCGGTCCATGAAGGGATCGCTCCAGACCAGACCCAACAGATCCAGGCCGCGCTTTTGAACATGGCCACAACCCATCCGGAGCTGGTTCAAGGCATTGGCATGGCGGGATTTGTCGCGGCGAACGACGCTGATTGGGACGATGTGCGCGCCCTCGGCATGGCCCGTGATGAAACAGGGATCAAACATGATGGAGAGATCGCATGTCCTTCCGGCTGAAAACGGTTCTTGGAATTGCCCTGATCGAATTGACGGTCATGGCCGTCCTGATTGCGATCAACCAGTTCGCTCTGGGCGGTTCTGCCACCACGCAGCTTTACCAGCGGGCGGAGGCCACCGCGCGTGTTTTTGCCAACACCGTGGCTGATGCTGTGATTGCAACCGACCTGGCGACCCTGGATGCTACGATCGAAACCGCGGTCTCCAGCGAAGAGCTGACCTATCTACGCGTCAAAAACCCGTCAGGCGTCGTGCTCTCTCAAGGGGGCGCCGAAACCGCTCTTGCGGCGCCCTTTGTTCGCGATGCCAGCTTTGACGACGCGCGCAGTGATCACCTGATCGACATCGACCTGCCAATCGAAGTCGAGGGGAGCACCTTTGGCACCCTAGAGCTCGGTCTTTCGACCCTGGCCGTAGAGAAGGAGTTGGCGCAGGCCCTGTTTTGGAACATCCTGATTGCCGTCATCGGCATGTCCTTGGTGGCGGTCTTTGGCTTTGGCCTCGGCACCCTCCTCACCCAGCAACTCCAATGGCTGCGTCAGGGCGCTCTGGATGTTGCCCACGGCAATCTGGAAAGCCAGATCGAGGTCAAGGGACGCGACGAGTTGGCCGACACCGCAAAGTGTTTCAATCATATGTCAAAAACCCTGGCCCGCGACCGTCGCATCCTCCAGGATCAGCAGGATGAGCTTTTGGCGAAACGCGCACGCGTCGAAGTTCTTGTTGGCTGTCTGCGCGACATCTCGCAGCGCAGCGCCACCATCGACGTCCCCGACACCGACCGCACCGATGAAATCGGGGACATGGCACGCGCGACGGTGGTGTTCCAGCACGCGATGCAAGCGATCGAGCAGGCCGGGCGGGAACAACAGCAGCTAATCTCTGCCTTTGATCAGGTCGAAGAACAGGTCGCCATTTTCGCAGAAGATGGGCATGTCCTGTTCCTGAATGCAGCCTTCCGCTCCTTCAACAAAGAGATCCTTGCCGTCTTGCCCGTTGACTTCACCTTGCGCCGTTTCCTCGAAACGGGCCTTGATCAGTCGGCCTTCCCCGGCGTCGCGGACCCTGCCACCTGGGTGGATGACCAGATCCAGCGTGGCCACGGCATCCCACGAGAAGTGCGGCGGAATCCTGACCGAATTCTTCTGACCGTGCAGTCCTATGTTGACGGGATAGGGACAGTATTGTCAGCCAAGGATATTACCGATCTGCGCCAGTCCGAGCAGCAGTTGATCCATGCCTCCAAACTCGCCACACTGGGTGAAATGGCCACCGGCGTCGCCCATGAGCTGAACCAGCCGCTTGGCGTAATCCGCATGGCCTCCACGACCTGTGTCAAACGGATCGACAGGGATAAAGCGGAGCTGGACTATCTGCGTGGCAAATTGATCCGCATCGGCGAGCAGACCGAACGGGCCTCGCAGATCATCAATCACATGCGGATCTTTGGCCGCAAAGCTGAAGGCGTGAACCATCCCTTTGATCTACGCGACAGTCTGCAAGAGATGTCAGCCCTAGCCCGCACACAGCTGCACACCCTGGATATCGCATTGAAACTGGCAATCCCCGAAACAGAGGCGACCGTGATCGGCGAAAAGGTCATCTTCGAGCAGGTTCTTCTTAATCTGATCAGCAATGCCCGCGATGCCATTGAGGCCAGCGGAGCCGGAGAGGGCGAGATCTCGATCAGTGCTGACTTTGCCACCGAGCAGGGCCATGTGATCGAAGTCCGCGATACCGGCGGCGGCATTCCAGAGGAGGTTCTGGACAAGCTGTTTGAGCCCTTCTTTACCACCAAAGGCCCCGGAAAAGGGACCGGCCTTGGGCTTTCGATCAGCTTTGGCACTATCCGCGATATGGCGGGCTCGATTTCTGCTACCAATCAAGACGGTGGAGCCTGTTTCCGCATTGTCCTGCCCGACGCCGGACATGGCCTGCATGCTTTGAGCGCGTAAGCACCAAGCCCGTATCAAGATGCGCAGGGCCATTGCCGAAATCTGCCAGGCGATGTTGGAATGGGCAATGCCACGGAGGGCATGAAAGGCTGGTTGCAAACCTGCGGGAGCGCTCGGCGCCAGAGCTGCGCTCCGCGAGCAACAATTTGGGATCTGGCAAGTTGACGGCCATCACCTCTGCCAAGACCCACTCCAGCTAGATCGCTGTACCCAGGTCTGGTTTCAAACGCCACACAGATCGCAGGCCTGCCCAAAAGGCCCAAAGCTGCGCCATTTCGAATAGCCCTTTGCAGAAGCATCTTCGTTCATGCGGAAACCTCGCTAGCCTGATAGGTAGATTTCGCCAGCCATTCTGGATTGATTTCAACCCCCCAGCCAGGCGCGTCGGTGACAGTGGCGTGGCCAGCATCAATACCATAAGGGCATTCCACAAAAAGATTGCGCTGCCATGGATAAACATTGTCACCTTCGATCGAGAATTCGAGATACTTGCCCGCGTTGGGGATCGCACGAAGCAGGTGCATGGTAAACAAAGTCACCATCGACAGATTGGCACAATGGGGCGTGCATGCCAGGCCTGCCTTTGCCCCCATTTCAGCCACCGTTTGGGTGCGGAGCATTCCCCCCAGATAGAGTATATCCGGCTGAATGATGTCCACGGCCCGCATGTCGATCATACGTTTCCAGTGTTGCAAATCGCAGTCCTGTTCCCCCCCCGTCACGTCCAGCGCCAGGGTGTCCGTGACCTTCTTGGTTTCTTCCATCAGCCAATAGGGGCAAGGCTCTTCAAAGTGCCCGACGCCATTTTGTTCTAGCATCTTGCCCACTTCAATGGCCTTTGCGGCCGAGTAGCCCGAATTGGCGTCGACCAACAGGGCAACATCATCTCCTACAGCCGCACGCACGGCCGGCACGATGGCCTCAGTGCGGCCAGGCCATTCGTCCTGGTCATGACCGTTTTCCCGGCCAATCCGAAATTTGAAGGCGTCAAAACCCTTCTCGTCGCGCAGCCGTGCCAAACGGGTCGCTTCGTCCTCTGGTGAAATATCGCGCACCATAGAGCTGCCATATGCGCGGATCTTGCCTGCCGAACCGCCAAGCAGTTCAGTCACCGGCTTGCCTGCTTGCTTTCCACGCCAGTCCCAAAGGGCAGTGTCCAACCCCGCCATAGCGCGGCGCAGATACGAGCCAGGAAACTTATGCTCCCGTTCTGGGATCTCACACATCAAGCGTTCCAGATCATCGGTATCCCGCCCCAAGGCCCATGGCGAAATCTGCCGGTGCAAAATCTGCGCGGTGATATCTGAGTTATAGGTCGAAACCTGCCCCCAGCCCTGACGACCATCTTCCGTTGTCAGGCGGACAAAGCCAACAAATTCATTGGCAAAGGTCTCAAGCTTAGTAATTTTCATATCAGTTTCCTGTTCGTAGGATCATCTCGGCGGCTCGGTAGGCCAGCATCATGGTCGGGGCGTTGGTATTGCCAGATGTAACGCTCGGAAAGACTGAGGCATCCACCACACGTAAGTTCCTCACCCCGTGGACCTGGAGCTGTGGATCCGTCACTGAACTGGCAGCATCCTTTCCCATCCGGCAGGTCGACACCGGATGGAAGACACTCCCGCAGCGGGCCCGGAAATCCTCGAGGATCCCTTCGTCCGTCAGTGTTCGCAGGTCGGCATACATCGGTTCAGTCACCAGTTTCTGCATAATTGGTGCCTTCATGATCTGGGCGCAAAGACGACCACCAGCGACGACACGCGCTTCATCCTCCCCGGTTGTCAGCGCATTGGTTTGGATACGCGGCAAGGCGTCCACGCCCGCGCCAGAGATGTCGATCCGCCCGCGGCTCGTGGGTCGGCAGGGCTGCATACCCAATATGAATCCGGGGAACGGATCAGGGTTAATCACACTGCGCTTACCAACTTTAGACGTCGTGTAGGTAATCGGATTAAAGTAGAGCTGCTGATCCGGAAAAGGCAGGTCTGGGGCCGAGCGGAAAAACCCACCACATTGGTTCACCGACAGCGATAGCGGCCCCTTGCGGGTTAGCAAATACTGTATCCCCACCAGTACTTTACCATACCAGGGGGCCAAAACGTTGTTGAGAGAGGGCTCGCTGGATTTGAAGTAATAATTCACACCGAGGTGGTCCTGCAGGTTCCCACCGACGTTAGAGTTCGCCTTCACAATCTCAATACCATGCTGCGCCAGCAGCGCACCGGGCCCAACACCGGATCGCTGCAAGATCGCAGGGCTATGGACGGTGCCGCTGGCAAGGATGACCTGTCCAGCGGAAATTTGGTGTTGCTTTCCTTTCCAAAGAACCTCCACACCTGTGGCGCGCCCTTCTTCGATCACCACTTTTTGCACCCTGGCGCGCGTGCGCAGTTCAAGATTCCTGCGCCCAAGTGCAGGGGTAAGAAAGGCCTGGGATGCGGACCAGCGGCGCCCGTTTCGCGTGTTGATGCGATAAACCGTCCCCCCCTCGCCTTCTGGATCATTTATGTTGTCGGTCTGCGGTAGTTGGCACTCCTCAAGGGCGGTGAAGAAGTTCTTGTTCAACGGATGAATTTGGTCACGCACATCACTCACGTGCAAGGGCCCTGTGCCCGTTGTCGTGCCGTCGGGGGCGACCTGGGTTTCAATTTTGTCAAAGGTATCCTGTACCGTCTCCCAGCCCCATCCGGTTGCCCCAGAACGTTCCCAATCGTCGAAATCATGCGGCAGTCCACGACAATAGACCATAGCGTTGATCGCGCCAGATCCCCCCACCACACGCCCGCGCGGGACGTAGTCTTGACGATTGGCAAGAGCCGGCTGAGCTTCGGTGTGAAAGCCGTAGTTCAGCTTTGCGTCATAGAACAGCTTGCCATAGCCGGCAGGCATATGAATCCAGGGCGAAAGGTCAGAGGGACCATTTTCCAGCACAAGCACCCGAGCTTTGTGATTTGCGCTCAACCGTTCTGCCAGAACGCAGCCTGCTGATCCCGCGCCAACGATAATGTAATCAAAATGCTCCAAGCCATTCTCCATCCGTTTGTCAAAGTTTCTGGCATGGAGAACTGGCTTTCGTTAAACAAATAATATTTTGATATAACCAAAGAAATATTTGCGCTATGAGTAAACAGCATGAGTGATATCCCCCCCTTACAATGGTTGCGTGCCTTTGAAGCGGCCTCTCGAAATGGCAACTTCGCAAGCGCCGCGAATGAACTCTGCCTTACTCCTGCCGCCATCAGCCATCAGGTAAGGTCGCTGGAAGAACATCTGGGCTATCAGTTGTTTTCGCGCAGAAAACGCCCGATGGAGTTGACGACAATGGGGCAGCTCTACCTGCCTTGGGTGATCAAATCTTTCGAAACCCTTCGGCTGGGCACACGGGATGTTTTCGGTGCCAGAGATACCCGCCCGGTACGGATCCGCTGCCTTCCGACCTTTGCGCAGCTTTGGCTTCTGAAAGAGCTCCCCGATTTTCGCGCCCGCTTCCCGCAGATTAAGTTACAATTGCATATGGGCACATGGGCCAGCGCGGTCCAATCGGACCAACTGGATGTTGAAATCCGGTTTGGAGATGGTGACTGGCCCGGACTGCGTTCGATCCTCATAAGCCGTGACCCAGTTGTTCCGGTCTGTCACCCGAACCTCCAGCTCGCACGGGGCGAAACGTTATTGGCGTTGAAAGACTCTCCCTTGATAGAGATCATCGGTGTCGCCGACACCTGGCATCAGTTTTTCCTGCAAGAGAACCTGTCGCCCCCAACCCAGGGCGCTGCTCTCAATGTCGACCAGAGTATCGCGGCCCTGGAGATGGCCGCAAGCGGGCTTGGGCATGCCTTGGTTTCAGGGCTGTTCGCCGCTCCCTATCTCGACGATGGCCGCCTCGTGCCCTCATTAGCGCTGGAACTGCATACAGATCACGCGATCTATGCCACCTGCCCCGAGGGTCCGGTCAGCTACGGGTGTCAGGTGTTTCTGGACTGGCTTGTTGCGCAATCTTCTTTCATGCGTCAGCAAGGATTTGGTTCAGGCGCCGCCTTGTCTGACATCAGCGCCTAGACCCGCCTGCCAGAGTGATCCGTGACCTCTGAAACGTCTCAACAGCTCCCTGCAATTCGGGGTGTTCTTTCGCGTATTGCTTAATATCGGTCCCACTGCGGGCTGCCTCTGCGGCTTGGCGTAGGGCAATGACCCCAGCAGCCGCGCCGCTCGGGTGGCTCAGAATACCGCCGCCTGCACAGAAGATAAAATCATCGTTACCCAACAGGCTCCGTGCCGGATCGATCTGCCAGATCGTTTGGCCAGACGAATAGACAGGCATCGCCAGATGTGCGGGGCCGCAATCGGCCACCGCAGTTTGGACCGAGATCGCCGATTGCGCGATCACATCGTCGGTTTCGGTGAACTTATTGGCCAAACCGTTCACGTGCAGATGATCAGCCCCGGAAAGGCGCCAAAGCTTTTGCATCACCGGAAAACTTATCCCAATGTCAGGGGAACGTGAATAGATACCCCAACCAGCGCGATGTCCGTGGATTGTCATTGAACTGCGATTGCGCAGCGCGCGCAGGCCCGTCAAACCCACGGAACTCATGCAGACCATGGCGCAGGTGCCGCCATAGGTTTCGAGAAGCTCAAGATTCCGCCACATCTGATCGATTTCATCGGTCAGGTTGAATGCATACATAACCCGCTTGCCCATCTTATCTGCGTGGGCATTGAGAACGCGGGAAACCTCCTTTACGCGCTCATCAAACGGGCAATGAGGACCGTTGGCCTGCAATTCATCGTCCTTGATAAAGTCGACGCCTGCATCCACAAGCGTTTGCACAAGGGCGGCGGTCTCCGACGGGGTCAAGCCAACGCTGGGCTTGATAATGGTCCCAATGACCGGTCCTTGATGGCCGCCCATGAACTCCCGTGTTCCTTGGGCACCGAATTGTGGACCGGGGTGATCTGTGGCGAATGCGCTTGGCAGTTGCATGTCGATGAGGCGAATGGCCGAAAGCTCTGCGAGCTCAAACAGATTGCCCGCCAAAGTGGACATTAGCGTCGGCAAGGACGTGCCAAAACTGTCCAACGACCAACTGATGGTGACTGTGCCACGCTCATAGCTTTCACCGGTCTTGCGGCAGGGAAGCGACGGTGTCGCACTGCTGCCTGTGATCTTGATGCTCTCGATACGTGCCGCAGAGCGTTCGCGCAGGGCGTCTGTTTCAGCGGCCAGTCTGGTGAAGGTGCCGGTGGATTGCTCTCCTGCCAAGACTTCCGCTGCACGCGCAACGCCCACAGGAGATTCAATATCATAGGTTGC
The DNA here is from genome assembly GCF_000152965.1 of Roseobacter sp. MED193. Taxonomy (GTDB): domain Bacteria; phylum Pseudomonadota; class Alphaproteobacteria; order Rhodobacterales; family Rhodobacteraceae; genus Pseudophaeobacter. The sequence goes on from NZ_CH902583.1 coordinate 1,144,796, forward strand.
GGTAATACGGTTCATCGGGGTCCTCCTCCGCTTCGGATCCAGCCGAAATAGTCATGGCTGCCCATCTGACCACCTTTGAGTGCAAGCTGCAGGCCGTCCATCGGCCCCTCAGCATGGGCCTGAAACAAGGCAGCGCCAGGAATGGTGGGCGCCAGCGCGGTCAGGGCGTAGATTCCCAACTGGCGCGTCGCATGGCCCGAGGTGTCGCCCCCCGAGACCACGGCTCGGCGCACGCCGCTACCCAACCTTCTGCCACTGGGGTCTAGAGTTTCCGCCTTTCACAGCATGACGGGCTGGAGTCGTCATGTGAGCTTGCCAGCAACGGTGGGCGGTCTTTGTGCTTGATAAAAAACCCGATTCACGTCGTGACAAATCAGTGACACGAGCAAAACTTCCCCAAAATTGGCGCCGACAAAAACCCCTCAACTCATTGTTTTTATGAGATTTAAATGGTGCCCCCACACAGCTTAACTCGGCATCGACCGAACCCGCTAGGGCGTTGTTTTTCAAGGGGTTTCAAGACGACGAAGTTGCGCCAGTGTCCCCGAGGGTGTGCGGAATGTGTCCCACAGAAGCAAAGCAAAGTCCAGCGCCTCGGGCGCACCGCCAAGGAAATCGCTGCGGAGATCGGGGAGATGCTGGTCGAGGTGAAACGGAAGCTGGCCCACGGGGAGTTTGGACCGTGGTGTGAGGCGAACTGCTCGTTCACTGATCGCCACGCCCGCAGATACATGGCGGTCGCGGAAGCAAAACGGACACGCATGTCCGATTTCAACTACTGCGAGAGCATCGCTGACGTGCTGGCCCTCGGGAAGCCCAAACCGGAACCCACCCCGGTCCACCGAGCGGCCACCCTCGACGACCTCCGTAGGGTGGAACGTCTGCGGGCACTGAGGGACAACCCAGCGGCGTCTCAGGGGGAGCGGGAGAGATTAGATCAACAACACCTCAGGTAATCATATTGATCACCGTAGGAGCCACCGCCTTCCGAAAAGATGACCAGCAATATTGGAATGCCGAGTAACAGTAACAAGAAAAATACTAGCTTTATCTTGTCGATTATCTGCTCTTTATTCACCTTACTCTCCGATACCTAGCCCCATATCTAAAGTTTGGCTTTGGTCACTTGGCAAGTCAACGACGAAACCACACCCTAACGCGGACCCGTTTTATTTCATCACAAAAATCTGACAGCCCGAGATATATAGAGAGGCACGCGATTTCCCCCCGTGGGGGCACCCTAACACCCCTTTAACTCCACATGCGGGAATGCTCCTTAAATGCAGCAAAAACAATAACTTGACGTTTCTTCGTGGCGCAGCCAAGTGTGATGACCGGGGGACCAAGACGGCCTCTCAATTCACCATAAGGAACCCGCCATGATCATCTTCGACATCACCTTCCGTCACCTCTCTGTCCTTGCCCAGCGCGAACCTGACGTGCGCCTCGGGGTCACCTCTGAGGGACCGGGGGAGTTCACCATTGATCTACCGTGGTGTTCGATCACCTTCACCGACCGCCGCACTGCCGGGGCCTGAATGTCCCACAGAGCAAGCTTATTTGGGGCACCTCAGTTTGAGGCAGAAAGGTGTCCCATAAGGGCCTCCTTGACAATTTGGGGCAGTTCGGCCAAAAATCCTTAGACCCTATTGGAACAGAAGGACACCCACACATGTTGATCGGATATGCCCGCACTTCGACGCTTGACCAGAAGGCAGGCCTTGAGGCCCAGCTTCGAGACCTCGCCAAGGAAGGCGTTGAGAAGGTCTTTCAGGAACAAGTCTCATCTGTGGACAAGGACAACCGTCAGAAGCTCTCAGAGGCCCTAGAATTCCTACGCGAAGGGGACACGCTGTTGGTCACCAAGTTGGACCGTCTGGCCCGCTCTGTGGCGCACCTGATGGAGGTCTTGGGGGCCATAGAGGCCAAGGGTGCCCACCTTCGCATCCTCTCCATGAATATCGACACGGGGACCGCTACGGGCAAGCTGATGCTTTCCATCATGGGCAGCGTGGCAGAGTTCGAACGGTCCATCATGTTGGAACGCCAGAGGGAGGGCATCGCCAAGGCAAAGGCGGCGGGGAAGTATACCGGCAGGAAGCCCACGGCCAAGGCCAAGACAGAGGAAGTCTTGAGGTTGCACCGGAAGGGCCTTGGGGGGACCGCTATTGCCCGCGAGGTCGGCATTGGTCGATCCAGTGTCTACCGTATCCTTGATGAGGCGGGGACTTGAGCAAGGGCACCTCATGCATTTTAACACATACTAGAGATAAGACACCCTGAGCGGTCACACCCGGCGGAGCTTTATCGGGCGCTGCCGACATTGGCTATGCGATGATGGGCGTCTTCTCTCACGACAGGTGATGTTCACTTCACTGTTGCCTCCTTGGTGCCCGCCTCGGTGACCTCTCAGGTTGCCGGGGTGGTTCTCTTTTGGCGCATGCCTTCGGAGGGGTGCAGACAATGGTTTTCATAGTTTGTCACATCAGGCTGCTTATCCGCCCGTCAGACACCCAGACCCGGTGACGGTTACCGAGATACCCGCCAATAAATAGCCGCCATTACCCTTATAGTTTAAGAAAGGACCAAGCATGGACGAATGCGTCGATGATGTTGGTGACGCTTTGTTCACTGACGATTATGAACACGCTGTTACTGTGTATACCGACTTGAGTGGCAACAGGAATGTCGATTTCATCAAGACCAATGGAAACCTATGGCTGTCTGCGTCTGCTGTGATCGAAATGGTCGGCTTGAATGCTAAGGACACCAAGCACACTGGAAGACTGCTAGCGCGACTTGACCATCCTGACATCATCAAGATCAAAGATACCCCGTTCAGGTTCACCGATGGCCGACGTAATCGCGGTTCTTTGGTCAGCCCAAGGGCAGTCAAGGTCTTGGCCGACGGGAAGACGGGTGACTTCAATCCGATCATGGCTACCAACTTTGTTGATTGGCTGAATGAACATCTGCTTGCTGGACAGGATATGGACCATTGGTCTCCCGCGAAGCGAAAGATCGAGCGCACAGAACCAGTCTTCCGAAAGGTCACTCACGAAAAACCTCATGACCACCCAGAGTTGGACCCCTTGCGGCCTGTGGGCCGTTACTTACCGCTGACCAATGTGCCCCCTCTTCAAGTTGACGAGGTAGAGTTCTGCCTTTGTTGTGATGAAAGAACTGGTCTCGGCAAATGCTGGTGCCGTGGAAAGGGCGGAATCAAAACATACACGCAACAGCAGGTCGAACTCTGTGATCACCATGACAGCGTGATTGATGAAGATGATGTCTTCGAGTTGACCACTCAAATCGTGACCACCACGCGAATTAAGACTGTGTCTGTCCCGATGACACTCACCACCGCTTAATACACTCCTTCAAAGCCCACCCTAACGCGCTCCCTCAGTTCACCTGACGGGGGTTTTTTCTGTTTCTACGAAAGAACATCGCCATGCCAGAATATGTGTATACTCCCCCCGGTTTCGATACTTGGGCTGATGCAGACGCCACAGTCTACACAAAACCACCACGGTCAGAACGACCAAAAAATCACAAGAGAAACATCCCAGTTTGCCCTGATGACTACGTCCTCGAAGAGATCGAAAGACGCTTTCGCATCGAGGGAGAACACGTCCGTGCCAACTACGACTACGGCTCCCGTCGCAAGGTGAAGAAAGACGAGATCGTCGGCACCTTCGCTCACGACGGTCGATGCGCAGTCTCCGTCTATCGTCGCCGCGTCCTGCTATCTCATGTCGCTTGGTTCCTGTCACGAGGTCACTGGCCCCGTGGCCGCGTCTTCTACGTCGATGGCAACTACCGCAACCACTCCCCCAACAATCTCACATACGCGTAAGTAACACCTGCGCCGAAAGGAATCCACATGACCACCAATCTCTACACCCGCCCCATAGGCTCCAAGGCCACGGCTCTTGGCGAACGCAACCGGACCCGCTGGTCTCGCGTCATGCGCAATCGGCTGTTCGATCTGGTCCGACCAATGGAGTTCATGGCCGCTGAAGAAACCGCCATCACTGATGCTGTCCACCATCAACGGAGAGCCTCAAACAGATACCCTTGGCAGGACCGCCCGACGTGGGTCACGACCCGCATTCGCACAGACCAGATGGCAGCCTTGGACATGCTCCAGAGGCGACACCTCCAGACCACTGGAAAGGAAATCTCCAAGGCTGAAGTTCTGGCTGCCCTCATGGCATCTGGCCTCGAAACCATCATCAACCACGAAGACTTTGGCGGCACCAACGCCCCCTTATCCAACTGACGCCAAACTAAATCTCAATAGAAGGAACATCATCATGACAAACTGGATTACCGCGACAGGCGCAGAAGAAACGCCTGCATCGAACCTCCACAATAACGACCTGCCTTCAGCAATCCGCTCAGAAGTCGGCAACGGGGGTGGCTGGGAAAGCGCAGGCAATGGGCAGACGGCCAGCAACCCCTCTATCAGCTATCAAGCCCGCCCTAACGATGATGAAAGCGGGGGCCTTATGGCGACCGTCCGGTCACATGCAGGCAGCCCCATCATGGGCCGTAGCCCCCGTGGCAGCGATATAATCAAAGTGCAGGGAATGGGGGTCTCGCTAAACGTGGCAGCGAATATGGGTCTTGTGAACCGCAATCCCGATGGCAGCTTTTCCGAAAAGGTTGCACCCGCAACAATGAAAGACCCGGCAGCCGAAGCGATATCAAAGGCACCGGCAACGGCAGAGGCCAAAGGAAAGACCGAAGGTGAACCCGAGGGGGTCTCTTTCGGGGATGCTGGGGACGCCGCTATGGCTGACCTACTGGCGGGGCAGAACCCCGGTGAACTGTTCAAGACCGTGGATAGCGTCCTGCACTATGGTGACGTGGATAAGGCCACCATCGGGCGCATGGCGTCGAAGGCGGGCATTGAACCCGAAGCGATGGAAGCGCAAGTCATGGAGGTATGGCAGGGTGCCCATGATGCTGCCACAGACTTCATGGTTGATGCGGGCATCGAGAATGGGGACGCATTCCAAGCCTTCGTCACCTCCAACCCGCAGCTTCGGTCCGACATGATGGAGGCGGCGCGGAATTACTTCGTCCACCATAAGACAGAGGGCCTACAGACGATGGCAGACGCTTACCTCCCACAGATGGACCGTTACGAAACCTCAAGGGTCCGCGATATGCTGACCGATGCGGGTTACCAGTTTGCTGACAAACCCGGCGGCGGCCTGTTCGTCATGGTCAACGGAACGCCCGTTTCTTGGGAGGTTGCCGTGAAACAGAAGATCGTCACCTTTTCACGCGGCTGACCCCGCACAGAACAAGCCCCTTTCCACCACCAGCCTTCTAGGCGACGGAAGGGGGCACCCCTAACAATCACCGATAGGAACCAGACCATGTCCAACGTCCCATACCGCCCCGTTGTCACTGAGGGTGACCCAAAGCAGAAACCCGCAGGATGCAACATCACGCAGCCCTCGGGTAACTTCTCAGTCAATATGCCCAGCGCCGCTCAGATTGCCGCGAAGGGTCAGGATACATACACTGCCCATCATGCCCAGCAAGAGGCATGGCGAAAGGCAACCGAACGGCGTGAGATTGAGAAACAGCAGCCACAACCCAAGGGCCGGATGCTGAGGCCAGACCAGATCGCATGACCCGCTACGGGGTGCCCTTCATACCGCCCGAGCCAGCACCAGCGACAGCGCCTGCGAGGGTGGAACCGGAAGGGGAGCCTGAGGTCAGCACCTACGACTTCAACGGGCTGTCCCTGCGGGTTGTCCAGATCGACGGTGAGCCGTGGTTCGTGGCGATTGACGCCCTCAAGACCCTCGGCATCAGTAGACACGGTGGCGTCCTTAACCCGCTGAACGAGGACGAGAAGACCATGAGAGGTCGAACCTCACTTGGTCTGGGTCACGGACGCCCCATCAACCTCATCAGTGAGAGTGGCCTCTACAAGCTGATCACCCGCAGCGACAAGCCGGAAGCCAAGCCCTTCCAAGAGTGGGTGACCCGCGACGTGCTGCCCTCAGTCCGTCTGACGACGATCAGGAAGACAGGGAGCTACAGTTTGACGGACAGTGCCCTTTCCATGGCCTCATAGGCAGCCTTCAAGCGCACCTCACTGCCCCCATAAACACGGTCCCCAAGGCCCCCGAGGGCATGCCCGAGTATGCGGTTTTCGTCGCGTTGATCGACGCCAGCGGCAACCAAGCAGTCCTTCATGTTGTGACGGAGGGAATAGACCACGTGACGCGGGTTCTTGGTCACGGTGCGTAGGTGTTTCATCAGGGCCTGAGAAACCGCGTCGGGGCCAGCCTCACGGGCATACTTGGGGAATAGCATGGTCTGGCCTTTGGCAAGCTCTAGGGCTTCCTTGGTGGCAACCAGAGCATCGCCGACAAGGGGAACCTGACGGATAGACACCTTGGTTTTGACGCGGCGGTCTTCATGCCAGCGAACCCATATGTGTGGATATGTGTGGTCGACAATCACGTCTTCGACACGCAGACCAACCACCTCAGCGCCACGGCAACCAGTGCCCGCCAGAATGCGCCATATGAGGCCAAGTTCGGGCGACTTGAGCTTGACCCTCAGGCGGTCACTCATGGCACCTAAAATGGCCTCTGGTAGCGGGTCACGGCGCTCCCATTCTGTCTCGGGTGCTGCCCGCATGTCGTCAGACATTCGCAAGCCGTTGAAGGGGTTCTTAGCTTTGCCCTCAAGGTCAAACTCCACAATAGCAAGTGACACCATCGACCGGACCACATTCATTTGCCGGTCCACAGTAGCCACGGAGACCAGCTTTCCCTTTTTCCCGGCGGCGGGTTTGTTAACCATGTGGTCTCTCAACTTGCGCCCGTGTTCCCGCTTTAGGTCCACCAAGGCCAACTTATCGAGTGACCCCAGCGCCCCCTCTATCTGGCGACAGACCCGGTCAAGGAAGGCCCGCTTATTGCGCCCCGGATTGGCCCCGTGCTTTTCTTCCTCATACATACGCTTAGCGTCCAGCAACGTGACCGGGGGTTCTTCGGACTGAGGGGCAGACACCGCCTTGACCAACACAGGGTCGGCTTTCCGATGGTGTAGATCATCGGCCAAGACCCCCCGCTTGTCGTCTTCATTCATGCCCGTGGCCGTCATGGCCTCTAGGGCCTCCTCAGCTTGCCGTAGGGCGTCCTTCCAGTGTTCCAGAGGGGACAACCCCCCGCTACCCCCGGTTGCTTTCGCAACGGCCATGTCAAAGGCCCTGACGTGTTTCTCTTGCTCTTGCATTAAGGCGGCACCCTCGCGGGCCTTCATGGGAACCTGATAAAAGGTATCCCCGAGGGCTAGCGCCACGGCCTTGGGATAGCGGCGACGGAATCGCTTTCGCCCCCCGGACAGTTCATCAACATACTTGAGCTTCATCATCACGACCATTGTTGTGTCCTCAAAGTGACCAGAAAAGTGTCTCGGGGAGGACGCTATCGCCTTGATATACTTGAAAAACAGGCCGCTAAGCAAGCGGTAATGGTGCCCCCACACGGACTCGAACCGCGGACCTACTGATTACAAATCAGTTGCTCTACCAGCTGAGCTATAGGGGCACTGTTACCGAACACTGACAACGACAGATCACTATGTTGTCGCTTCCGTATTTCTGCGACCTTCTACACCAAACAGATCCGTTTGCAAGACCTCAGTAAGAAGAAATTTGCTCCAAATGAAATCTAGTGCCTCGCCCCCACTTTTTATGTGATTTTGATCGCACAGAGCCAATGACCTCGTGAGCGACGTGACGAGTTAACCGCTGGTTCTTGATCGGCAAAACTGACGCTTGGTGCATCCTTTGTCCAGGAAGACCATGAAACCTCAGGGCCACATGAGGACAGCTCCAAGCCCGGCCTGTCACCGCGCGTTCGGAAGCAACTTTGGCCCCATATCGTACGAGATCGACCGTCCAGAAACCTATGTGAGCTATGGTGATATCGGCTGCCCTGACCGGTCGACCCGGAGAGTTTCCATGGTGCGGTCGTCGTAAAAAACGTCAATGGTGATCTGCTGGATAGAGCCCAACGGGAAGACCCCGTATGGCAACCCATCCTCTGGAAGGATCGCGTTGGGGGCCGCCTGATCTTCGTGGCAGGGGGGCATCGGCCAAATCACCGGCACAGCCCCGTTGATGCCAATGCGCATACCGTCCAACCCGCAACGCCAGGACCACAAATGGGTCACATAGAGGAGATCCTGTCCCTCATATTCCCGCACCGACACCCAATTCGCCCGCGTTGCCGCCAAAATGGGCTTTACCTCGGCAGCGGTGGTAAAGGGCGCGGCCTGCCCCCAGCTCGGCAATAGCGCCAACCCAAACATTAGAACAGATAGTCTTCTCGACATAGCCAAGTCCTCACCAATACTGATACATACAAGTCGCGCCCTGCGAGGTCAGCGCATACAACAAACGGTTTGCCTTTTGACCCAGACAGGTTTCGAATATAGACCCTAGGATACCCAAGCCCCATCCGCTCGCAAGAGGCGGAAGACAGGAAACCTAATGGCGCAGCAGTCTTTTAACGTCATGATCATCGGTCAGGCAGGTCGCCTGCAATATGAGGCACTGCTGTTTGCCGCTTCCCTGCGCCACAGCTCACCGGGGTTTTCTGGACGCCTGTTTGTTGCCGTGCCGCAACCGGGCCCGCTTTGGCAAAAAGATCCCAGCATTCACAATGCAGGCGTGTTAGAAGCCCTAGCGCGTCTGAATGTCGAAATCCTGCCATTTGAAAGCAAGCTCTTTGGCCAGGCCTACCCCTATGGCAATAAGATCGAGGCCCTTCACGCCCTGCCCGAAGGGGAGCCTTTTGTTTTCTTTGACAGCGACACCCTGATCACCGGCGACCTCAGTGAGGTGCCGTTTGATTTCAATCGCCCTTCGGCCTCGCTGCGTCGCGAAGGTACATGGCCCAAGCCAACGCTCTATGGTCCGGGTTATGGCGAGATCTGGCGCTCCCTTTACGAACGGTTTGGCCTGGACATGGATCCAACCTTGGATCTGGAGCAGCCCGACGAATTTTGGAAACGCTACCTCTATTTCAATGCCGGCTTTTTCTATGGCGCCTGCCCGCGCGCTTTTGGCAAACGCTTTGCGGTCTATGCCCAGTCCATTCAGAAAGATCCCCCGGTCGAGCTGGTCGGCCAATCGCTGGACCCCTGGCTGGACCAAGTCGCATTGCCCTTGGTGATCCACTCCTTTGGCGGGGGCCGGGATGCACTACCGTCTGGCTTCCTAGACGGAGAGACCAGCTGTCATTACCGGCTGTTTCCGCTGCTCTATGCCCGCGAAAGCGACAAGGTGATTGAGCTGCTGGAAGAAGTTGCGGCGCCAAATTGGCTGAAAAAAGTCCTGAAGACCTATGAGCCGATCAAACGTCTGGTCTATCAAAATCGCGGTGCACGGGTGCGGGCACTGTTTGATCAAGACCACCTCCCCCGCCGCGAGCAGGCCATTCGCAACAAGATCAAGTCCGAAGGGCTATGGATCCGCTAGGGACCGCTCCCCTTGCCGACCGCATCCCTGCCCCCTGAACAGACACAGGCAGGGCTCGGGTTGGGGAAACCTTCCCATCTGCAGCTCTTAACGGGCTTGATTTTTCCGATTTTCCAGCCCCGCGTTGTACCCACGGGCAAGCTGTCCTAAACATTTGCCAAGAGAATTGATTAAGGGAGAAAACCAAATGACTGATGCACCTGCCTACGGCTTTGACACGTTGCAAATCCATGCTGGCGCCAAGCCTGATCCAGCCACTGGCGCGCGCCAAACGCCGATCTATCAAACAACCGGCTATGTGTTCCGCGATGCAGACCATGCCGCCGCCCTGTTCAATCTGCAGGAAGTTGGCTTTATCTATTCCCGCCTGACCAACCCCACCGTCGCCGTGTTGCAAGAACGCCTAGCCACGCTGGAAGGTGGTGTTGGCGCGGTGTGCTGCTCCTCCGGTCATGCAGCGCAGATCATGGCGCTGTTCCCTCTGATGACTCCTGGTTGCAATGTGGTTGCCTCGACCCGGCTCTATGGCGGCACCGTCACGCAGTTCAGCCAGACCATTAAGCGCTTTGGCTGGTCGGCGAAATTTGTCGATACCGATGATCTCGACGCTGTTGCTGCCGCCATTGATGAAAACACCCGCGCGGTTTTCTGCGAATCCGTCGCCAACCCAGGCGGCTACGTGACCGATGTGCGCGCGCTGGCCGATGTGGCGGATGCCGCAGGGGTGCCGCTGATCGTCGATAACACCACCGCTACGCCCTATCTGTGCAATCCGATTTCGCAGGGGGCCACTTTGGTTGTGCATTCCACCACCAAATACCTCACCGGAAATGGCACCGTCACTGGCGGCGTAGTGGTCGACAGCGGCAAGTTTGACTGGTCTGCCAGCGACAAATTCCCATCGCTTTCGGCCCCAGAGCCCGCCTACCACGGTCTCAAATTCCACGAAACCTTTGGCGGCCTCGCCTTTACCTTTCATGGGATTGCCATTGGCCTGCGTGACCTGGGCATGACCATGAACCCGCAGGCGGCGCATTACACCTTGCTGGGAGTCGAAACCCTGTCCCTACGGATGCAGCGCCATTGTGAAAATGCCATGACCGTCGCCAAATGGCTCGAGCAGGACGCGCGCATCGACTACGTGACCTACGCTGGTCTGGAAAGCTCCCCCTATTTTGAGCGCGCGCAGGCCTGCTACCCCAAGGGTACCAGCGGCCTATTCACCTTTGCGGTGAAGGGCGGTTATGACGCCTGCATCCAACTGGTGGATTCTCTGGAAATCTTCAGCCATGTGGCCAATCTGGGCGACACCCGTTCGCTGATCATCCACTCAGCCTCCACCACCCACCGCCAGCTATCACCGGAACAGCAAGAGGCCGCCGGCGCAGGCGCCAATGTGGTACGGGTTTCCATTGGTCTGGAAGATCCTGCCGACTTGATCCGAGATCTGGACCAGGCCCTGACCAAAGCCTGCAGCTGAATCTGAGAACCCATGCTTGAGAACAAGAATAAGGCCGGGCAATTGCCCGGCCTTATTGCCCACAAATATCCAAGATTGCAGCACTTAACAAAATTCAATCACTGATTGTTCGCCCAACATGAATCACAGTCCCAACAGTTTTTCTGTGAGGATCCTGTATGCGAGTGCGCCTGATCAAAAGGGTCTTCCGTTTTGTCGCAATAGCCTGCCTGTCTTCTGCGCTGATCTGGGGACTGGCTATTGGATATTTTGCCAGCCGGGGTCCCACCCTGATCAAAGAGGTTGAATTCTATGATGTTGATGGGCTGACCACAAACGTACTGAAAGAGCAGATTCATCCGGTTGAGCTTTCTGGTTATTCGGCGCTAACCTATATGACCCTCACCTGGAACGCGCTTTGTCAGGTGGAACTCCACTCTACCATCACCCTGCCCCGACATACGCGCCTACAGGACCTAGGCGAATTGCAGCAGAAAAGCTGGAAACGCTATCTCGCCGCCCTGCGCCGCCACGAGTACACCCACCAATATCATGGTGAGAGAGCAGCCAAAGAAGTGGCCGCAAATTTTTGTATTGGCGGGCATTACATCCTTGGCTACTGGATGGCCCAGACCGAAATATTTGACCACAAAACCCGTCACGGTGCCAAAGACGGGGTGAGACTGGACCTTTGGACACAGTAGCCCTGCTGAACAGGTCCGATGCCACTAAGGCAACCTAGCACCCCGATCTGGCGTGATACCATTTACTTCTGGGCGGGCACCACCAGGTCAAACACCACCTGCACACTGTGCGAAAAGCTCAGCTCGCCTGACTCAATGGGCATCGCGCTGCTGCGCGCCATCTCCATCGCCATCACTGGCCGCCCTCCGCCCTGATGCAAATCAGTGATGGAGCGCACGGGTCCCAGCGTAACCCCCGCGGCCTCTGCCAGGATTTGCGCCTTATGGCGGGCATCCGCCACGGCATTTGCGCGCATCTGGTCCTGCAGCTCCGCCTGATCCGTCACATCAAAGCGCAGCCCCTGGAACTGATTGGCCCCTGCCCGCAGCACCCGGTCAAGCACCTCGCCCAACTGATCAAGGTCGCGCACCCGCAGATTCACCGTGTTGGAGGCAGAAAATCCCGTGATTCTACGCTGATCCGAACCGCTGCTTATTCCGCTATTAGACCAGACCGGATGCAAGGAGATCTGCTGGGTCTGCAGATCTTTTGCCGCGATCCCAACCGCGCGAAGCTCTTGTACGACAGCGGACATATCTTCGGAGACAAGTGCCATGGCTTCGCTGGCTTCTTTAGCCTCTTTGGTCACCCCCAAAGTGATCACAGCCAGATCCGGTGACACCTCGACCCGGCCCTCGCCGCTGACCTGGATCTGACGCTCTGCGCTGGTCTCCGCACGCAAAGCTGTGCCAAAGGTCAGCGCCATCGCCAGGGCTGTTACCAAAACTGTCTTTGTTTTCATCGTTAAGTCTCCTTTGCCTTGCCTCTAGATGGGGATGGCAGATCGCCGCTGACAAGGGGAATACGCGCTCTTTTCCTTTCACTCGGCGAAGTCCTGCTTTATGGTCCGCTCTGACGGCCTGATAGGACTCCTCGCGGTCCGGGCACTTAAGATTTGGATGGTTTGACCGCATTATGAAACCGGGGTTTGCTCTTTCTCTCTCCGCAGAGGGTATTGTTTTGCTGCACCGCGCAGCCGGCGGCTGGCGCAATGTCGGTTCTGTGGCGCTGGACAGTGATGATTTGTCAGGCCAACTGGCTGCCCTAAAGGCCAAGGGAGATACGCTGGAACCAAACGGGCAGTGCAAACTGATCATCCCCAATGATCAGATCCGCTATCTGACAATTGAAACTGGCATTTCAGATCAGGAAAGCCGTCGGCGCCTGGCGCGCGCTGCGCTAGAAGGCGCTACCCCCTATGCGGTTTCTGACCTTGCTTTTGACCTCTCCGAGGACGGCAGCCAAACCCATATCGCCGCCGTCGCCTATGAGACCCTGGCCGAAGCAGAGAGCTTTGCGGTGGAAAACGGATTTACCCCTGCTTCCTTTGTGGCAACCCCTGGCGAAACAGGCTTTCTGGGAGAACCCTTTTTTGGCGCGGCCCCCTCTCTGGGCGATGTGGAGATCACGCCAGATGGAATCGCGGTGGTAGACATCGGCCCCGCAGAGGTTCCAAACCCAAAACCCAACGCTAGCCCCTCAGCTGCTGGTTCAGCAAACACGGGAGGCAAGGCCTCATTACCGGGCTCGACCTCTTCGCCTGTAGAAGCTCTGCCTAAAGCGCCTGCCGCTTCGTTTCCGGTCCAGGTCGAAGACCAAGTCACTGCTGTAGACGCAACAATTGAGGACAGCGGCCCAATCGCTGGCTTTAGCAGCCGCCGCCGTAAATCATCTGGAGCTGCACCCGCTTCGTCTAAGTCGCCTGCGCAGGCCACGCCCGCGCCGCAGAAGAGCGCGCCCCCCGCTGTCAGCCCTGAGGCCGCAGCCCCCGTGACGACCAAGCCTGTTCAGGCTCCCCCGGCGAAAGGCGATGGCGCTGCAAAACCTTCTGGGGCCGCAGCTGCGCCAAAGGTCGACGCAGCGATGCCCGCTGGCCCGACCCCGGCTTTGGCGCCTGAGGCGAAACCCTCAGCCAGTGCGAAACCAGCCAGTACAAACCTCGAAAATCCTGGAGCTGCCAAGGCTATTCCCCAAGCACCTGCGCCTGGCGCATCTGCGGAGCTCTCTAGAAAACCAACTGTGGTCAAAGCTCCGCCTCCGGCTGCAGTCCATCCCAAAGGACCAGCGGTCAGCGGTACAGCGGCAAAAGCCGCCAACAGTCTCACCCAAGCTGCTGAGAACAGTCAGGGCAGCAAGGGTAAGCCGCGTTTCCTGGGGCTGATCCTAACGGCTGTGCTCCTACTGGCCATGGCGGCTATCGCAGCTTTTGCACTCTTTTCTGAGGGCGGTTTGTTCTTCTCGTCCGAGCGCCCACCCGTGGAACAAACCACAGTACCTCCGCTCGATGAACCCGTTGAAGGGGAAACTGGAGCTACCGAAGAGACACCCACAACTGTGGAACAGCCTACGGCCTCTCCGCCCGATCCATCCGCCGCTGCGGATGTGCCGGTTGCCGAGGTTGAAACCGAGCCTGACAGCATCGCGCCACAGGTGAGCGCGATTCCCTCGCAGCCTGATCCAGGCGTTGTAGAGCTGAGCGATCTGGCCCTGCCTAGCGACGCCGCCTCACCCGAAACAGACAGTCAATTGGATGCAAGCACGGGTCAGCCCGTGCTTGATGCGTTAGAAGATAACGCATCACAACAGGCGGCCACTGAAGCGCTAAGCCAAGCAGCGCTTTATGCGGCAACCGGCATCTGGCAACAGGTTCCCGAGATCGCAGAGGTCCCCGCCCTGGTGTCATTGGATGACATTTACATTGCTTCGATCGACAATAGTAACCTGTCTCAGGATGCCGTCGCTCTGCCTGGAGCCCCAGAGCATGACAGCGACCCGGCGCCAGACGCGCTCAGCTCGCCAGCGGCAGCGGGCAGTGATTTTGCGCTCGACAATCGTGGCCTGGTCGCTGCAACACCAGAGGGCACCCTTAACCCTGATGGGGTTATGGTCTATCTCGGACGTCCCAGCGTAGTACCGCCGCCTACCCCTGTGCGTACCGCCCCAGAAGCCGCCAATGAGGCCGCCGAAAACGCCCGACTGGCCAGCCTGTCGCTCAAACGCCCGCGCCCGCGGCCTTCTGATCTGATGGAACGGGCCGAACGCGCGCTGCTGGGTGGTTTGAGCCGCGAAGAGCTGTCGCGCGTGCGCCCCCGTGCCCGCCCTGCCAGCCTGAAGACCGAAGAACAGGAAAGCCAGCCAGTCAGCGACTTGGCTATTGCCACTTCAACCACACCACGGGCACGGCCTGCGAACTTTGCCAATCTGGTGGATCGCGCCACTCGCCAACGTGAGGCAGCGACCGAGAACTCTGCAACAGCGGCTGCAGTTGTAGCGCCACGCTCCGTCACGCCCAGCATTCCCAGCTCCGCTTCGGTCGCGCGTCAGGCCACAGTTAAAAACGCGCTCAACCTGCGTCGCATCAACCTCATTGGAGTGTCAGGCAAACCCTCAAACAGGCAGGCCCTGGTCCTGATGCCCACAGGTCGCACCCGCCAAGTCCAGGTTGGGGACCGTCTGGATGGCGGAACCGTCGTTGCGATTAGCGACACCCAGCTACAGTACCAAAAACGCGGCACCAATACCACGTTGAGGCTTCCAAAAGACTGATAAGACAGAGCAGGCAGCAGAGGCGCCACACAGCGCCCAATCCTGCTGCGCCTTTTCCAGATTGAACGGTTGGCGCGTATACCGTGCCCAGTGCAAGACAAGAAAAAACCCGGACCTCAATGAGGTCCGGGTTCATTTATTAGAGAGTTAGAAGGCTGGATTATTCAGCGGCGTCCAACTCTCCGTTGGCGATCTGTTCCCGCTCGATAGATTCAAACAGCGCCTTAAAGTTACCTTCACCAAACCCATCATCGCCTTTGCGCTGAATGAATTCAAAGAAGATCGGGCCAATCACGGTTTTAGAGAAAATCTGCAGCAAAATCTTGGTCTCACCGCCGTCAACGACGCCCTCTCCATCAATCAGAATGCCATGTTGCTGCATCCGATCCAGCGGCTCATCATGGCCCTTTACACGGTCATGGCTCAGCTCATAATAGGCAGCAGGTGGCGCTGGCATATACGTGATGCCACGGTCGGCGATCTCATCGGTGGCGCTATAGATGTCCTCGCTTCCGACCGCGATATGCTGGATACCTTCGCCTTTGTATTTCTTAAGATAGGCAACGATCTGGCCGGTTTCACCGCGGTCTTCGTTGATCGGAATGCGGATGCGACCACAGGGAGAAGTCAGCGCCCGGCTCAGCAGGCCAGTAAACTTGCCCTCGATGTCAAAGAAACGGATTTCTTTAAAGTTGAACAGTTCGCCGTAGAACTTGAACCACTTATCCATATTGCCCTTGTAGACGTTGTGGGTGAGATGATCGAGGTAATAGAAACCCACGCCGCGCGGTTTGGACTGTTTGGTCCACTCAAATTCCGCATTATACGGCGAGGTCTCATAATACTGGTCGATGAAATAGATGAGTGAACCACCAATGCCCTTGATTGCAGGCACATCCATGGTTTTGTCGTCCCCTTCATAGGCCTCAGCACCTTTGGAGATCGCATGATCAAAGGCCTTTTGCGCATCGACAACGCGCCAGCCCATGGAGGGGGCACAGGGGCCATGTTCAGCGACAAACTTCTCTGCAAAGCTGCCCTTCTCGGCGTTGAGGATATAAGTGATATCCCCCTGCTGCCACAGCTCGATACCAGGCTTGGTCTTGTGATGCCCAACCTTCTCGTAGCCCATTTTGGTAAAAAGATCCCGCAGTTCCTGTGGCTCTGGACTGGCGAACTCTACAAATTCAAAACCATCGGTACCAGCTGGGTTCTCATCGCTGATCACTGATTTTGGGGCGTTGTGCGGAAATGGACCCATGGTGGTTTCCTCCAATAGTCGCGGGATGCGGGCTAGATTTCTGTTCGCAACCACAATAGCGCAGATCAAATGCATATTTTGCGCATAATTCACATGTATTGACTTTATTTGTGCGCATATCCCGCGCACTATTCCCAAAATACAGGAATATTCCGCACATGCTCGACACCACCGACACAAAACTTCTGGCTGCTTTGCAAAAGAATGCCCATCTCACTGCACAGGAACTGGGAGAGTTGCTCAATCTGTCGCCCAGTCAGGCCGGGCGGCGGCGCCAGCGGCTTGAGGCAGAGGGGTTTATCCAGGCCTATTGCGCCCAGCTCGATCCGGCAAAACTGGGATTGACCGTTCAGGGTTTTGTCCATGTGAATCTTGGCAGTCACGGACCAGAACAATCGCAAAGCTTTAGCCGTCTGGTCAGTACCCGCCCAGAAATCACCTCCGCCTGGACCATGACCGGAGAAGCCGACTATCTTTTGCGTGTCTATTGCCGTGACCTGCAGGCGCTCAATCAGCTTATTCATGAAATCCTATTGCCCCACCCTGCCGTCGCGCGGGTGCAAAGTCAGATCGTCATGGCGCAGCTAAAACGTGACGCACCTTTGCCGACTTAACAATAAAAGAAGGTTTCCAGTTTAGAGCTTGTCACTGAATCGTTTTGAAGTGGAGCGCTCCCTTGTCTTTTGTAGACCGTCGCATAGAAGCCCGACCCTCGACTGGTGAAGCCCCCTTCGCCCTAAATGAGGTTTTCTTTTCACGCACCGATGAGCGGGGCGTCATTCAAGCTGGGAACTATGTTTTCAAGCGCGTTGCCAATTATGAATGGGACGAACTCATCGGCGCACCCCACAAGGTGATCCGCCACCCCGATATGCCAAAAGGTGTCTTCCAACTGTTTTGGGACACGATCGGTGCTGGCGACAGCATGGGCGCCTATGTGAAGAACAAGGCCAAAGATGGCCTCTACTACTGGGTTTTTGCTGTCATTGTCCCATGCGAAGGTGGCTTTCTTTCGGCGCGAATTTCACCCAGCAGTGACCTGTTTGAAGAGATAAAAACGATCTATGCAGAAATGCGCCAGGCGGAAACCAATGATGGTATCACCCCTGAAGAAAGCGCTGAGATGATGCTCACCTGGATCCGCGACAAGGGGTTCGAAAACTATCATCAATTTGCCACCCATGCACTGAGCGAAGAGTTGATGACGCGTGATATTGGTCTGGAGCGACCAAAGGATCAAAAGATCTCGGATCTGCGCCAAATGATGTCCAATGCCGAAGTACTGGTGGGCGAAACGCAGGGCTTGGTAAAAGACTTTGATGCGATGCATACCATCCCACATAACCTGCGCGTTATCGCCTCACGTATTGAACCCTCGGGTGGACCGGTCACCGTTCTATCGCAGAACTATGGTGCCATGTCCCGCGAGATGTCTGATTGGTTTGCCGCCCATGTCATGGGGGAAAACAGCAACTTCAACACAATCAAATTGGCCGTCACCAATAGCCTCTTCGTTGAAGGGATGGCGCGGATGCTCAATGAGTGTCACGCACAGCTCAAGACCGAGCGACGCGGATTGGGCGATATTGATATGGAAGCAGAGCGCAGCATTCTCAGCGCCCTGGTCGAAGCCGAAACCGATCGCGCCCGCAAAGGTGTCGAAGAAGTGGACCAGGAAGCCGAGCGCATCATGCGCGCCTGCCAGGTCATGCATCGTCAATTCCTGGGCCTCAGCTCGACGCGTGTCCTGTGTAAGATTGAAAGCGCCCGTTTGCCAGAATCGGGTGAAACCCTTTCTGACATTATTGATCAGCTCGGCGTTTTTCAGGAGCGTATTTCACGCCGCCTGGACGATATCACCAAACTCAGCAACGAGATTCGGATGATGGAACACTAAGGCTTCTAGTTTCCCGCCTCCCAAGGAGGGAAAAAGACAATGAAAAGCGCGGCGGCATGGGGAAACCTGGCCGCCGTTTCCCATTGGCTGGGCGCGTGACCAATCCAACCAGACGGCTATCGCGGCAGCGCCAATTTGGCGCCTCCCTGTTCTGCCTAAAACCGTTGCCAAGTGGCGAAGCGCTTGCGATACCGGTTCTATGGATGCGTTTTTATATCAAGCAACAATCTACCTCGCTGCAGCAGTGATCGCTGTTCCCTTGGCAGCGCGACTGGGGCTTGGCTCCGTTCTGGGCTATCTGGCAGCAGGCATTATCATAGGTCCGGTACTGGGCCTGGTTGGTGCTGAAACCGAAAACCTGCAGCATGTCGCAGAATTTGGCGTCGTTATGATGCTGTTCCTGATCGGTTTGGAACTCGACCCGCGCGCCCTTTGGGCTATGCGGCACAAACTCATAGGGCTTGGTGGCTTACAAATCTTGCTGAGCACCTTGGCGCTGATGGTTGCAGCCCTGTTTGCCGGGGAAACCTGGCAGGTCAGCCTGGCGGTGGGCCTGACCCTGTCGCTTTCATCGACAGCTATTGTACTGCAGACCCTTTCAGAAAAGGGTCTGATGCAGACTGGCGGGGGGCGCTCCGCCTTTTCTGTGCTATTGACCCAGGATATCGCGGTAATTCCCATTCTTGCCCTGTTGCCTCTTCTCGCAATTGCTCCCGGCCCCCAAATCGGCGCGGATGGGTCAATTGATCGAGGTGATGCAGCCGCCCATCTGGCATCAGCCCATGATGGGCTCTCGTTGGTAGCCGGCCTGCCCGGATGGGCTGTAACCCTAACCACATTGGGCATGATTGGAGTCGTTGTCCTGGCTGGCATCTATCTGACCCAGCCCTTGTTCCGTTTCATCCATGCCAGCAATCTGCGCGAGATGTATACCGCACTGGCTTTGCTGATCGTCGTCGGTATTTCCTTTCTCATGACACTGGTCGGGCTGTCCCCAGCGCTTGGCGCCTTTCTCGCCGGTGTGGTTCTTGCCAACTCAGAATTCCGGCACGAATTGGAAAGCGATCTGACACCTTTCAAGGGCCTGCTGCTGGGGCTCTTTTTCATCACCGTTGGAGCGGGTATCAACTACAGACTCTTTTTAGCCAATCCGGGCGACCTGCTTGGCTTGGCTCTACTTGTCATTGTCGCCAAGGGGCTGATCCTGTTCTTTGTGGGCCGCGCGTTTGGCCTCAGACGGCGAAATCATTGGCTCTTTACCCTCAGCTTGGCCCAGGCCGGCGAATTTGGTTTTGTGTTGCTGGCGTTTTCCCGACAACAGGGTGTGATCCCCGAGGCTCTGGCTGAAAAGCTCTTGCTGGTGATTGCCCTGTCGATGCTCATCACGCCTCTCTTGTTCATTCTATATGATCTGCTGTCTCACTTTATGGGCGAGACACGCGTGGAGCATGAGCCCGATGAGATCGACGAACAGGGACCCGTGATCATCGCCGGCATTGGCCGTTTTGGGCAAATTGTAAACCGGCTGGTCCGCGCCAGCGGCTTTAAGACCATCTTATTGGACAATGACATCCGGGCTGTACAATTGATGCGGCGCTTTGGCGTCAAAAGCTTTCTGGGCGACCCCACACGGCCGGAGTTGCTCAAAGCAGCGGGGATTGCAAAGGCCCATGTGCTGGTGGTGGCGCTTGATGACCCGGAAAAAACCGTTTCAATGGTCGCCTATGTCCGCCGCACCTATCCGGATCTTCACATCATCGCGCGGGCCTATGATCGCAACCACGTGTTTGAACTGTATAAGGCAGGCGCCGATGATATCGTCCGTGAAATGTTCGACAGCTCGCTGCGGGCCGGGCGCTATGTGCTCGAAAAAATTGGCCTGAGCGAATATGAAGCTGCCCAGGCTGAACAGACCTTCTATGCCCATGATCGGCTGACTGTCCGTGAACTCGCCTCACTTTGGCAGCCCGGCGTGCCAGCCAGCGAGAACGCCGCCTATATCGCACGCGCCCGCGAATTGGAGAAAGATTTGGAAACTGCCCTTTTGGAGCTGGCAGAGAAGAAAGACAGCGCCTGACGACCAAGCGACGCCTTTCCTTGCAAGGCCAGTCCTCGCTAAAACAAAAGCCCCGAAAGTCGCTTCGGGGCTTTCTTACATCTACACATGCCACCGAAATTAGCCGTCGGAGACTCCGGCTTCCGCAAAAGTCGCCATACCACTGTGGCAGGCAATGGCCCCCTTTAGCACCTGAATAGCCAGCGCCGCACCCGAACCTTCGCCAAGGCGCAATCCCAGAGACAAGAGCGGCTCCTTACCTAGTTTCGCCAGCAAGGCAGGATGGGCATTTTCGGCACTTTGATGGCCTGCAATGGCGTGATCCAAAGCACTGTTGCAAGTGTGCTGGAGACAGGCAGCAGCAGCGCAGCAGATAAACCCATCCAGAATCACCGGGATATGCAGCAGGCGCGCTGCGGCAATGGCTCCGGCCATAGCGGCGATTTCACGCCCTCCCAGACAGGCCAATGCGTCCAGACCATCCTTGATGCCTGCGCCATGCAGCGCGCCAGCTTCGCGCACCACGCGCGTCTTATTGGCGAGCCCAGCGTCATCAACTCCGGTGCCCCGCCCTGTCCAGTCCTCTGGCTCCCCGCCGAACAGGGCAAAGGCCAGAGCCGCAGCCGGGGTCGTATTGCCAATCCCCATTTCGCCAACCACCAATAGATCTGCGGCAGGATCCACCGCCTGCCAGCCCGCTTGAAGCGCTGCCAGCAACTCTTCCTCGTTCATCGCCGGACCCATGGTAAAGTCCTGAACCGGCTTATCCAGGTCCAAGGCATGCACGTCCATACGCGCCCCGGCCAGCCTGGCCAATTGATTGATCGCAGCTCCGCCATGTTCGAAATTGATGACCATCTGCGCGGTCACTTCCGAGGGGAAGGCGGAGACACCCTGGGCTGTGACACCGTGATTGCCGGCAAATACGATAACCTGTGGTGCGGTGATTTCTGGCCGGTCCGTGCGCCGCCAGCCGCCATACCAGATGGCCAGATCTTCCAAGCGCCCCAAAGCTCCGGGGGGTTTGGTGAGCTGGCCATTGCGAGCAGCAGCCGCTGCGACAGAAGTTTGATCCGCACCAGTGGCCTGCGCCAGTTGGGAGCGAAAATCATCAAGGGAAGTTAGGGATGGCAGCATGGAAAGCCTCGTTGCATCTGGGCGGCGGACGCGCGTAAATCAGGTTTCAAACTGTTTAGCGGCTCACCGCTGCTTCGCAAGTCCCGCAAGAGGCCCACGCATGCGTAAAAACGACATATCTCTGGTGGATATCCCCCTGGCCCTGGTTTTGCTGACCCGGCTGCCCCTGCCCCGGCTATCAAAGGGCAGCTTTCAGCGGCAATCACAGGCTGTTTGGGCCTTTCCGCTGGCAGGGCTTGCCGTAACACTACCAGCCTGCCTGGCAGCGGGCTGCGCCATGACGTTGGGGCTCCCCGAAGGTCTGGCAGCTGGGCTGTTTATCTTGGTGCAGGTTCTGCTGACTGGCGCGATGCACGAAGACGGTCTGGCCGATTGTGCCGATGGGTTTTGGGGCGGATTTGACCCTGCGCGGCGTTTGGAAATAATGAAAGACAGCCAGATCGGCAGTTATGGGGTTCTGGCACTGATTATTGGCATCGGGTTTCGCTGGCAGGCGCTCCTGCTTCTTCTGGAGAGCGGAGATCTCTGGGCGCCATTGGCCCTGTCCCTGCTCAGCCGAGCGATGATGCCAGTTCTAATGAATGGGCTGCCCAATGCCCGCCAGTCCGGCCTATCGCAAAGCGTCGGCCGCCCGTCCCGGCGGGCAGTCATTCTTGGCCTTGGCCTCGCTGTTGTACTTTCACTGCTCTTGCTAGGGTTTGTCACCTTTGCCCTGGTTGCGGCGCTTGCCCTCGCTTCTCTAGGGGTTGGTCTATTGGCGCGTGTAAAAATCGGTGGGCAGACTGGCGATGTTCTGGGCGCTTGCCAGCAAGTCAGCGAAATTTCCGGGCTGTTCATCCTTGTAGCCCTGTCCAGCTAACAGGAAGCCAAGAAAGCGAAAAGCCCGTGATCAAAGGTCACGGGCTTTTGAAAAGTCTGAGCTTTCGGGCTGCTCTGGACGGATCAGGCAGCGACCCGAGAGGTCAAAACATCGCCAACCTGTTTGGCCGCGAGGATTTCATCACCACCTGCAACGGCGGCGACTTCGCGGGTCAGGCGCTCTAGCGCTGCTTCATAGAGCTGACGCTCAGAGTAGCTTTGCTCACGCTGGTCATCGGTGCGGTGCAGATCCCGCACCACTTCAGCAATGGCAATCAGATCACCAGAGTTGATCTTTTGCTCATATTCCTGTGCCCGACGGGACCACATAGCGCGTTTGACCTTGGCCTTGCCTTTGAGGGTCTTCATCGCCTGAGCGATCACATCCGGCGAGCTGAGCGAACGCATGCCCACTTCGATCGCCTTATTGGTTGGCACCCGTAACGTCATCTTGTCCTTTTCAAAGGTGATCACGAAAAGCTCCAGCGCAAAGCCGGCCACTTCCTGCTCCTCAACCGAGATGATCTGTCCCACGCCATGGGCGGGGTACACCACATATTCGTCGGGACGGAACGCGAGCTTTTTCGATTTTGTCATACAGGTCTTTCCTTGCTCTAGAGGTCGAGAGGTCCAAAGGAACCCTTCCCGACACAACAACGGCAACGCTATCGCACCCGATCTGCACAGCAGGTCGAGAGTTCAATCGTCACCGTGGGTCAACTCCCCAGGCCGCGTTCCACATCACAGATGCAACGCGAGATGGGTTTCATTTTCATATTCATCTAAAGGGGATCATATCACAAAAAGCCCCCCTCCGAAAGGCGGGGGACCTGCAGATCCAGCAAATCGCGGCCAAAAACTACCGGTTTCAGGAGGTTTTCCGGTAAAATGGCATGCGATTTTTGCCAAGAACAGGGCAAGAGGCAAAAATTGAACTAAGGATCAGCCGCCTTCGCCGGGGGCCTCAGAGAAGTATTTCTCAAGCTTACCCTCTTCGCCGTCGCGTTCTTCGGCCTCAGGCATCGGATCTTTCTTGGAGACAATGACCGGCCACATTTCCGAGTATTTCCGGTTGAACTCTACCCATTTATCCATGTCTGGCTCTGTGTCAGGACGAATGGCATCCGCGGGACATTCTGGCTCACAAACGCCACAGTCGATACATTCATCCGGATGGATCACCAGGGTGTTTTCGCCCTCATAGAAACAATCTACCGGGCACACCTCAACACAATCGGTGTATTTGCAGGCAATGCAGTTATCCGTAACGACATAGGTCATGCGGGCTTCGTCCCATTTGCTGTTTGGCCACTAGCTAATTCAGACTCGCCACTTCTTCAAGATGTCACGTGAAGTCCTGTTGCCGGGAAAGGTCAAGCACTCTGCGAGATTTCTTGTCAGGGCGCCCTTTTCCTTCAAAACGCGGATTTGCAGGCAAGATGTCCTGTTTTGGCGTCTTATCAAGATAGAGCGTTTGCGCCTCTGGGGCCGGGCCACGTCGTTCGCCGATGGCGACAACCTCGACCACGCGAATCTGTCGTCCCTGTGGAAAGGTCAGAACATCACCCGCAGTGACGTTCTGAGCCGTTTTTGTGATCTTGGAGCCATTGAGGCGAATATGCCCAGCACCGACCTGCTTGGCGGCCAGACTGCGCGTTTTGAAAAACCGCGCGTGCCAAAGCCACTTGTCGACCCGGATTTTCGCCGCCTTTGGCTCCATCCCGGGTCAGTCGCCCTGCTTCAGCCCCATCAGAGCTGCCGCAAAGGGGTTGTCGGGATCGATCTGCTTTTCCTTCTTCGGAGGCCGGGCAGAATAGGTCTTACTGCCCTGCTGCTGTGGGCGACCTCCCTTTTTGCCGCCAGGCTTGCCACCGGGACGTCCGCCGGGCTTGCCGCCAGCGCGTTCCCCCGAGCGTCCCTGACCACGTGGCTTGCCGCCACGACGGTCCTGACCATCCTGACCAGTGGCGCCTTCGGCACCCTGGCCCTGCTGACCACCCTGGCCGCGACGCTGACCGCGGTTGCCGCCACCCTGGCGTGCCCGACCACCCCAAGCGAAGGTATAAAAGACCTCCATCTCTGCTGGAGTTTCAGCAGGGGTATCGGTCGCAGCTTCAGGGGTTTCTTCTACTGGAGCCTCGGCCTTTTCCTCCGCAGCAACCTCGGTCGCGGCTGGCGCCTCTGCAGGTTCCACAATTGCAGCAGAATCCTCTGGCTTGGCCACAGAGATCTCTGTCGCAGCTTCAGGTGCGTCCGCTTTGGAAGCCTCTTTTGGCGCTTCTGGAGCAGCTTTAACCTTAACCCGCTCGCCCTTTTCGGCGCGATAACCCAGCCCCTGCATCAGGTCGGCAAATTGTTCCAGCGTCATGCCGGTAATCGACAGCATATCTGCCTTGGCTTCAAAACCACCCCGGCTGTCCTCAGCGCGCAGCATATCCGCGAGGCGCTCCAGCATGTCGATGCGGATCATCCGCTCACCGGCTTCGCGGTAGCCAGACATGGTGTCATAGCCCTGCGGCGCGTCCTTAGCGGCTGGCACGGTAACCAGGCCGGGGGGCGGCGCTTCTGGGAACTCCTGCACGCCATTGGCGAGCGACCAGAGGACCAAACGCAGGCGCGTCGGGGCAGGTTTCAGCAGCAGGGGCATAAAGATGGTGAACTGACCAAAGCGGATACCATGCTTGCGCAACGCGCCACGGGCGTCCTGGTCCAGATCTTTGACCTCTTGCATCACAGTGTGACGCGGCAGCAAACCAAAACCTTCGACAAGGCGGAAAGCAAACCCACGCGCCAAGCCAGCGAGTTCTTCGTCTTTTTGCAGGTTGATCAGCGGCTCAAATAGGGCCTGAACCTTGCGCGAGATGAAATGCTGCAGGCGACGTTCCACCTTTTGAGCAACATCCGGACCAGCGGCATCGTCTACAAAGACCTCGACCATTGGGTTGAGCGGATCAGCGCCCGCCACCAGCTTACCAACGGCAGCCTCGCCCCACATCAGACCACCCTGTTCGGTGAAGTCGATCTCTGTATCGGGTGCGTTGTAAAAACGATCTGCGCGCAAATGGAATTGCGGCGCCAGAGCTTGCAACGAGGCAGACTTCAATGTCTTTGCCTCGGCACCCTGAGCGCTTTTGTCCGGGGTAAACCGGAAACCGTCCAACCGTCCAACGAATTCGCCTTCGACGGTTACTTCACCCTTGTCATTCACTTCGGCCAAAAGGGCCTCCTTCTGTTTGAGCCGGCGCATAAGCACGGATGTGCGCCGGTCCACAAATCTTTGAGTCAAGCGCTCGTGCAGCGCGTCTGACAACCTGTCTTCTACAGCGCGAGTCACGCCACGCCAATGGCTTTCATCGTGCAGCCAGTTTTTACGCTGTGAGACATAAGTCCAGGTGCGAATAAAGGCCAGACGCTTGGAAAGTGTGTCAATATCGCCATCCACCCGGTCAATTCGCTTGATCTGACGGGCCAGCCAGTCGTCCGGAACCACGCCACCGCCGTGCAAATACTCAAATATCCCGCCAATCAAGGAAGCATGCTCTCCATGGGAGATGCCGCGAAAATCCGGGATCCGGCAGACATCCCACAGCAGCCGCACCGAGTGCGCGTTGGTTGTGCGCGAGATTATGCCGCTGTCGCGCGACAAGAACTTCAATGCCCCAAGATCATCCGCTTCGCGGGCACGCACCAAAACCTCATCCTGCGGCAGTGATTCGAGAGACCGGATCAGCGCCTCTACTGAGCCAAACTGCAAATCGGTAGAGCGCCAGTTGAGCTTTTTCAGCGGGGAGAAGCGGTGCTCCATAATGGCCTCAGCCACCTCATCCTCTAAGGGGCGCGCATCCCCGGTGACACCAAAACTGCCATGGCTCATACCGCGTCCAGCCCGCCCGGCAATCTGCGCCAGCTCATTCGGGGCCAAGGGCCGCATACGCCGACCATCAAATTTGGACGTTGCGGAAAAGGCCACATGGTCGATGTCGAGGTTCAACCCCATACCAATGGCATCTGTGGCCACCAGGTAATCCACCTCGCCGTTCTGATAAAGCGCCACCTGGGCGTTGCGGGTGCGCGGACTGAGCGCCCCCATGACCACCGCTGCCCCGCCCTTTTGCCGCTTGAGCAGTTCAGCAATGGCGTAAACATTATCCACCGAGAAACCGACGATGGCCGTGCGCGGCGGCATCCTGCTGATTTTCTTGGAGCCACCATAAACAAGTTCAGACATCCGCTCACGGCGTAGAAACTCGACCTCGGGCACCAGGGCCTTAATTGGTCCGCGCATGGTATCGGCGCCAAGAAACAACGTCTCATTGGTGCCGCGGGAGTTCAGCAGCCGTTCCGTAAAGACATGGCCACGTTCTGGATCGGCGCAGAGCTGAATTTCGTCAATCGCCAGGAAATCACAGCCCATTCCCGGCGGCATCGCCTCAACCGTGCAGATCCAGTATTTGGCGCGCGGCGGCACAATACGTTCCTCGCCAGTGACCAGTGCCACCACCGAAGGGCCGCGAATGGCGACGATCTTGTCATAGACTTCGCGCGCCAGAAGTCGCAAAGGAAATCCCATGATGCCAGTGCGATAGCCCAGCATCCTTTCGATCGCATAGTGAGTTTTACCGGTGTTTGTCGGTCCCAATACCGCCAAGACCCGCGCAGCGCCTGCCATCTGATCAGCCCTTGTTCTGCCTCTTTCCTATAGGTCGAATGTGACACTAAAGAATCAAGGTCTGCTCAAAGATCCTTGCCTGCAACCTCGGGCCGCAAGCGTTCCAGCGCGCTGAGTACTTCCTCGTGGTGGGGATGTATAGCCTTGGCACGCAAATAGACCTCATAGGCGCGTTTGGGATCGCGAAATTGTTCAAACACAGTGCCCAGCGCATAGATGGCATCATAATCATTTGGGTTCAGTGCCAAAGCGCGCTCAAGATCCGCTACCGATGGTCCATAGGCCCCCAGAGCATGAAAGACGCGGGCCCGTTCATACCAACCGCGCGCAAAATCGGGCGCGTGATCTGTCAGCGCAGTGAGATGTTCTAAAGCCACAGGTAGATCACCTGCCATCATGGCCTTTGTGGCCCGCGACAGCAAAAGATCCATCGCCGCTGAGCCGCTTTTACGCCACAACGCTTGGAGTTCACGGTCCAATCCCCGGGCCCTGTCCGCATCCGCGGAAACCAGCTGGCCCAGCAGCTCGGATTCTTTAGAATTCTCCGCAGCGGAGATTGCCAAAGGCATGGAAATCGTGACTGTAAACAGCGTTGCCGCCACGATAGCTTTGAGGTTCAAGTGATTTGCGATCATGATGACCCAGTGTACCCCTGCACGGCGATTTTTCCAGTGCTGGAAGCAGGTGCTTCACGCAAAATTGCAGTTTCCCCGTGCGCGGGCAGCGCACAGTGACAAATATGTGCACTAGTCTGCACCCATGATCAAAGGACGAATCATATGAGCGATACACTTGAACAGGCCGCAGCAGCCATGAACGAAAAAATGGCTGGAAGCGATTTCTCTGCCTCCGCCAAGTTTGCCATCGAAGGCCTGGGCGCGATCATCCTGGACGGCAACGGTGCCCGCGTCAGCGATGAAGAGGCCGATGTGACCATGTCCGCCGATGTAGAGACTTTCCAGGGCATCCTGACCGGCGAAGTAAACCCCACCAGCGCCTTTATGTCCGGCAAGCTGACCATTGACGGTGACATGGGCACCGCCATGCAACTGGCATCGGCCCTAGCCTAATGGACAAAAGCCTGATGGACCTGACCCCCGCGCCCTATTTTGCCGAAATCGCAGAAGGACCCGAAACTGGACAGGCCCATTGGGCAACCACCGAAGACGGGTTGCGCATTCGCGTCGGTCATTGGCTGCCAACCGGAGATGATCCTGTAAAGGGCACTGTGCTGATCTTCCCCGGCCGTACCGAATACATCGAAAAATATGGGCCAGCCGCTATTGATTTCAATCAGCGCGGCTATGCTGCTCTGGCCGTGGATTGGCGTGGACAGGGGTTGGGGGATCGTATGCTGAGCGATCGCCGCCTTGGTCATGTGGAAGAATTCGGCGATTTTCAGAAGGACGTGACTGCGGTTGTAAAGCTCGCCAAGCAGCTGAAACTGCCTGAACCCTGGTATCTCTTAGGCCATTCCATGGGTGGAGCCATCGGTCTGCGCGCCCTAATGGAGGACCTGCCCGTAAAGGCCTGTGCCTTTTCCGCGCCAATGTGGGGTATTCTCATCCCCAACACGATGAAACCAGTTGCCCGTATCCTCGGCAGTTTGGCGCCAACATTGGGGCTGAGCAACAAACGCGTTCCGACGACGACCCAGGGCCATTATGTGGAAACCGCCCCGTTCAAAGGCAATACACTCACCAATGATCCGGCTATGTATCAGTTGATGATTGACCAGCTAAAAGCAAAACCTGACCTGGTGCTGGGTGGACCAACGATCAACTGGCTGAGCCAGGGACTGAAAGAATGCGAGGCGCTGGCTCAACGCCCCTCACCGGCCCTGCCCTGCATCACATTCCTTGGTTCCCAAGAGCAAATCGTCAACAGTGAGGCGGTAGAGGATCGTATGGCGCGCTGGCCAGGCGGCGAACTGGATCTGATTGATCCCGCGCAACATGAAATCGTCATGGAAGGCAGCGACATTCGCCACAGAGCCTTTGATAAGATGACGCAGCTCTTTAGCCAATACCGCTAGCCCCGTGCCCGCATTGCCCTTTCACAGAACACCCTGATTGGGCTTGCAATAAATTCGCACAAAAAATTCAGCCCTGCCCCGAATTTCGGCGCGGGGCTTTGCTTGTGATCTGGCCATGCGGCGCTTAGATGTTGTGCAACGTCATAACAGAGATGCCCGCCAAGGAGCCCCCATGTTGCAACTCCCCTTTCCCGTCCGTGATGCCAATGCCAGCTCTGGCTCTGATGAGCTGGGCAATCTGCCGGAATGGGATCTGACCGACCTCTACGCTGCGGATGACGCGCCAGAGTTGACCCGCGATCTGGACTGGCTGGCGCAGGAATGCAGCGCTTTCGCCTCGGACTACGAAGGAAAGCTAGCGGATCTGGATGCAGAGGGCCTGCTGAACTGCGTTCTGCGTAACGAGAAAATCAACGCCATCGCAGGGCGTGTCATGTCCTATGCGGGCCTGCGCTATTATCAGCTAACTACGGATGCTGAGCGCGCAAAATTCATGTCGGACTGCCAGGAAAAGATCACCATCTTCACCACTCCACTGGTGTTTTTCACCTTGGAAATCAACCGCATCGAAGACGAGACACTGGCAGCACATTTTGCCACCAACTCGGATCTCGCCCGCTACAAGCCGGTGTTTGATCGTATCCGCGCGATGAAGCCCTATCAGCTCTCGGATGAGCTTGAACGGTTTTTGCATGATCTGGGCGTTGTGGGCGACGCTTGGGAGCGGCTGTTTGACGAAACAATCGCGGGACTTACCTTTACGGTTGATGGCCTGGAGCTGAACATCGAAGGCACCCTGAACCTGCTCACCGAACAGGACCGCAACAAACGCGAAGCCGCATCGCGCGAATTGGCGCGGGTGTTTCAGGACAACGTCAAAACCTTTGCCCGCGTGCATAATACCCAGGCCAAGGAAAAAGAGATCCTGGACCGCTGGCGCGGTATGCCCACTCCACAAACCGGCCGCCATCTGTCAAACGACGTGGAACCCGAAGTGGTCGAGGCTCTGCGTGAAGCTGTGGTCGCCGCCTATCCCAAACTAAGCCACCGTTATTACGAGCTGAAACGCAAATGGCTGGGGCTGGACCGCATGCAGGTCTGGGACCGCAACGCGCCACTGCCGATGGAAGACACCCGTGTGGTGGATTGGGCGCAGGCTGAAAAGACCGTAATGGAGGCCTATGAAGCCTTTGACCCGCGCATGGGAGAGCTCGCCGCGCCGTTTTTCTCCAAGGGCTGGATTGATGCGGGCGTGAAACCCGGCAAAGCCCCCGGTGCCTTTGCCCATCCCACTGTGACGGATGTGCACCCCTATGTGATGCTGAACTATCTTGGCAAGCCGCGTGATGTGATGACCCTGGCCCATGAGTTGGGCCACGGCGTGCACCAGGTGCTGGCGGCGGAACAGGGCGAGATGCTCTCCTCCACCCCGCTGACACTGGCCGAAACGGCCAGTGTCTTTGGTGAGATGCTCACCTTCCGCAAAATGCTTGAGGGGGCGGAGACCAAGGAACAGCGCAAGATCTTGCTGGCCGGTAAGGTCGAAGACATGATCAATACCGTGGTGCGCCAGATTGCCTTCTATGACTTTGAATGCAAACTCCACGCCGCCCGCGCCGAGGGCGAACTGACGCCCGATGACATCAACGCCTTGTGGATGTCGGTCCAGGCCGAATCCTTGGGCGAGGCCTTCGACTTCATGGAAGGCTACGAGACCTTCTGGTGCTACGTGCCGCATTTTGTGCACTCACCCTTCTATGTCTACGCCTATGCCTTTGGCGATGGCCTAGTGAATGCGCTTTATTCCGTCTACGCCGAAGGCGGTGAGGGTTTTGAGGATAAATACTTCGACATGCTCAAGGCTGGAGGATCAAAGCATCACAAGGAACTGCTGGCGCCCTTTGGTCTGGATGCCTCGGATCCCAAATTCTGGGACAAGGGTCTTTCGATGATTTCAGAGATGATCGATGAGCTGGAAGCCATGGAAGAGGCGTGAGCCTTCGCCTGCGCCCCATAGAGACCTGCGAATTTGATTTGGTGCACCACATTCAAGTCGAGCCAGAGCAGGTACTGTTTTGTGGCACGGTGGCGCAGGCGTTTGAACAAGCGGAGGATGGCGTGGATTTCCACGCCATTTTCTTACGGGAGATGGCCATCGGCTTTTTCAAGATCGACCAAGCCTATGGTCTAACACCTGATCTTACCCCTAGCCTGGCCTCTGGCCGGGTCCCAGCACGCGACCTGGGGCTTCGGGGCTTTATGATTGACCGCAATTATCAGAACCAACGCCACGCCACAAATGCGTTGCGCGCTTTACCAGGCTACCTGCTTCGTCACTACCCGGGCACGTGTAATCTCGCTCTCACCGTAGATTTGCAAAACTTCCATGCGATCCGGCTCTATCAAAAGAACGGCTTTACGGAGACGCAGGAGCTGCACTTTGGTGGCTTGTTTGGCATGCAACGGGTGATGCGCATGCCGCTGCGGGTCTCTGCTTGAACCCAAAGTGTAGAACAGGAGCTTCCATGTCCCCCCCTGCGCCCACCATTCCAGCAGAGCTGATCTCGGCCTTTCAGGTGACAAGCGCCCTGTCTCTACAAGAGCTTCCCAAAGCACAGATCTGGCAGGTCGAAACGCAGGCCCACGGTCGCGCTGTCCTGAAACACTACACAGCCGGACATATGGGCAACGAGGCAGCAGGATTTCGGGTCTTGGACCAGTTGCAAGGCCCAGTCGTCGATATCTACCAAGTCACGCAAAACGCCGCTTTGATGGAATGGCTGCCAGGTCCGTCACTGGGCGACATCTCTCGTATGGGCAACCAGGAGGAAGCAGATCGGATATTGGCTGAGGTTGCCACCACTATTCACCAGCAAACCCGGCTGATAAAGCCTCTCGATCCAACGCCCCTCGCCACATGGTTTGATGCCCTACTATCCCTGTCTGACCCCCTCAGGGTGACCCCCCTCCAAAGGCAGAATTTGTTACGGGGTCAACAACTTGCAAAAATGCTCTTGTCCAGCCAGGAGGACATACGCCCTCTTCATGGGGATCTGCACCATGAGAACATTCGCAAGGGCGCGCGCGGATACTGCGCTTTTGACGCCAAGGGTCTCCTTGGTGAACGCAGCTATGAATTGGCCAATGCACTTCGTCACCCCCATGGCCTGAAGCCCAGCCATGGAAAAGTTGACCTGCTTGCGCAGCGTGCTCAGCTTTGGGGACGGATCTTTGACGTCTCGCCCAAGCGCCTATTGCAATGGGGCTGTGCAAAATCCGCGCTCTCCATGGTTTGGCGCCATCACCTGGATTTGCGACAGGATCCAGAGATGGATCTGCTGGAACAAATGCTTGTGTTGCAATCCCGGCTTTAAGCCGTTCCAGTTTCGCCCTGGCCTTTCTCTGTATTCTGCGCTCGCACGGACAATACCTGACAATTACTATCAACTATTTGAAATCGCACGATATTTTTCAAAATCCTATTGACGGCTCCTCTACAAAGTTCTATCCAAAGTACAGGAACTGCAGCTAGCCAGATCACTAGGCAGCAAGCAGCAAGCTACTCCAGCCAGTCTCGGCCACGCCGGGACAAGCCAGACAGCCAGCCAAGCCAGCAACTTAACGATCTAAGCCAGCCGTTCCTTTTCGTTCGGAGTCTCGGGCCCATATTAGCAACCGGCTGACAGCAGCAGGCAGCAAAACGTAAGAGCCTTTCAGATCCAGAACCGACGCTTAGCTCGCCAGCTTTTGCCAGCCTTGCTTTGCGCCTATACCAGTCATTGGCTGCTGCGTTGAAGGAGCACCCTACTTCAAAATCCATACCAGCCTCTGGGACTGTCCCAATCACATTGCCTGAATGCCCAATTTGGTGCCGCAAGATGTTGTTGACGCCCTGATGTTTGTGGCATCACAGACCCCAATGGCAGGGAGCCAACAGACAAGGCTCCTCGATAGTGGCGCCGGAGGGACTGGGTAATGACACAGTTAGCAGAAAAGCTGGTTTGGATCGCGGCGGATTGGGGCTCCTCTCATCTTCGCCTTTGGATGATGACAGGAAATGGGGATGTGCTTCATAGGCTGAGTGCCGATTGCAATTTGGACGACCTGGCGCCCGACCAATTTGAACCAACCTTAATAGACTTGGTTGCTGGGTTTCTCCCCCAGGGCCGCGTCATTCCGGTTATCGCCTGTGGTATGGCCGGGTCCAAGCAGGGCTGGGCAGAGGCCCCCTGCGCCGCAACCCCTAGTGAGCCGCCCAGCGCAGAATCCGCGATCAGAGTAGACACCAAAGACCAACGCCTTGACGTATACATTCTGCCTGGGATGAAACAGAATAGCCCAGCAGATCTGATGCGGGGCCAAGAAACCCAGATTGCGGGTTTCCTCGCGGCAAACCCAAAGTTCGACGGGGTACTCTGCTTGTCTGGCCCCCACACCAGATGGGCGCATATAAGCGCCGGTGAGGTGGTAAGTTTCCGCACCTTCATGACCGGGGAACTGTTAGCGCTGCTGGCCAACCAATCACTGTTGCGCCACACGACCGTCTCCAGCGCCTGGGATGCAGATGCCTTTGCAACCGCTGTGGAGGATGCCATGTCGAATCCGGCGATCTTGGCGTCCAAGCTGTTTTCGATCCATGCAGAGGCTTCGCTGTTTGATCAAAGTAACGCAATTGGCCGGGCCAAGCTTTCTGGCCTTTTGATCGGGGCGGAACTTGCAGCTGCCCGCCCCTACTGGTTGGGTCAGGAGGTTGTGATCATTGGCGAAAACGACCTCTTGACCGCGTACCAAACCGCTTTGGAGCCGCTGGGAATGCCCGTTAAAACGGCATCAGCTGAAACCATGACCTTGGCCGGTCTCAGCGCGGCCTATATTGCATTAGGCCGCGACAAACAGTGACCCACAGGGCCACCTTAAGTCAGCCCGTCAGTGGCAGCCATAGCCACGGGCAAAAATCAATACGCAAAAAAGGCGGAGCCCTCAGGTTCCGCCTTATGTGATCCTCCACATTCAGTGGGGATCGGATGGTTAATGCGCGCAGATCACTGCGCGGTCAACATGCCCTTGGCAGAAGCCAATTCGCGCATCTTCTTTTGCAGCTTTTCAAAGGCACGCACTTCGATCTGGCGAATGCGCTCTCTGCTCACACTGTATTGCGCGCTCAGCTCTTCCAGAGTCTGCACATTTTCCGCCAAACGGCGCTTGGTCAGAATGTCCTTTTCACGGTCATTCAGCACCTCAAGGGCCTGGCCCAGCAGCTCACGGCGGGCTTCCAGCTCATCACGAGCCTCATAGTCGCCAGCCTGATCCGCATCTTCATCCTCGAGCCAGTCCTGCCACTGCATAGTGCCCTCGCCCTCACTGCCAACTGTGGCATTGAGAGAGGCATCCCCACCGGACATCCGGCGGTTCATCGAAATCACCTCGTCCTCGGTCACCCCAAGGTCATGGGCAATCTTGGCAACGTTTTCGGGACGCAGGTCGCCTTCTTCCAGGGCGCCGATACGGGCCTTTGCCTTACGCAGATTAAAGAACAGTTTCTTCTGCGCAGAGGTGGTCCCCAGCTTGACCATCGACCAGGACCGCAGGACATATTCCTGGATCGAAGCGCGGATCCACCACATGGCATAGGTTGCCAAGCGGAAACCCTTTTCAGGATCAAAACGTTTCACCGCCTGCATCAGACCGACATTGGCCTCCGAGATCACCTCAGCCTGCGGCAGGCCGTAGCCCCGGTAGCCCATAGCAATCTTGGCTGCGAGACGCAGGTGTGAGGTGACCATCCGATGCGCCGCACCGGAATCCTCTTTCTCCACCCAAGCCTTGGCCAACATGTATTCTTCTTCCGGCTCCAAGAGCGGGAATTTGCGGATTTCCTGCATGTAGCGGTTCAAACCGCCTTCGGGGGTCGGTGCGGGCAGATTTGCATAATTAGCCATTCAAACGGTCCCTCCCAAGATGTTTACGGGCTTAACATTAAGTCATATGGGTTGGCGCTAAACACCTTTCAAGGGGGCGCTTGCAAGTATCCTTTTACATTTCAGGCCAAGAAACATCTGTAACCTTTGACACACTACCCCAAAGAAAATCATCTTTCTCATTAATGTTCTCTTTTCCCTCTCTCCGGCCTTACGCCGACCAAAAATCGTGCAAGCCGCTGGGTAAAGCCCGTTTGTCGACTGTAAAACCTCTAGGGTATGAACGACCTCCCGAGCGCTGCGCAGTGCCCCCCTGGATCCTGTTGCGGGACATCGGCACAAAGACCATCCCCACCCTGACCAGCAATAAGATCCAGAACCCGCGGATTATGCAAAGCCCAAGCAGAGGGCAGTCAGAGTGAGGCGGATCCTGCCGTATGTGGCCCGCAGAGAGGTCGTTTTCTTCCGTAAAACCGTGAGAGACTTGGTTGATTGCCCGGGCATAGCGGCGACCTAGACCATGCTCAGCCCAAAAATGGAAACCGGATCAACCCGAAACTAGGGGCAAACGCAGTGTCTCGATCAGATCACTCATATCCTGCGGGAGCGGAGCTTCAAACCGCATCTCCGCGCCGCTGACCGGGTGCACAAAGCCCAGGACCGCCGCATGCAGGGCCTGCCGGGGAAAACTCTGCACGGCGGCTATCGCAGTTGTGGCCAGGGATTTGGCAGCAAGCTTACGTTTTCCGCCATAGGTGGGATCGCCAACAAGGCCATGGCCAGCGTGGGTCATATGAACCCGGATCTGATGAGTCCGCCCGGTTTCAAGCCAGCATTCAATCAAAGCCACTACTGGCGGGGCACCAAAGGGCTCAACAATACGCGCGCGCGTCACCGCATGGCGACCGCCTTGAAACAACACCGCCTGACGTTGGCGATCGTGCTTGTGTCGCGCCAACTGCGTTGTGAGCTTCAGAATATTGCCCGGTTCAAAACTGGTCCCCTTTACCCCGCGCAGGCGTGGGTCATTGGCATCAGGCACCCCGTAGCAAATGGCTCGATAGTAGCGTTCAACCGTGTGCTTCTCAAACTGCGCTGCCAAACCCTGATGCGCTGCATCCGATTTTGCCACCACCAAGAGACCCGAAGTCTCCTTGTCGATCCGGTGCACGATACCGGGACGTTTCACCCCCCCGACACCGGAAAGGTTCTCACCGCAATGATGTAGCAGGGCATTGACCAAAGTGCCCGACGGCGTCCCCGGAGCCGGATGCACCACCATGCCTGAGGGTTTGTTGATCACGATCAGATCGTCATCCTCAAATATCACATCCAAAGCGATATCTTCGGGGCCGATATGACTGTCTTCGGCTTCTTCCACGGTGATCGTGATCACTGCCCCCTCAGCAACCCGTGCTTTGGCGTCCTGCACCACCACGCCATCTACCGTCAAACTGCCCGCCTCAATCAATCTGGCAAGCCGCGTGCGTGACAATGTCGCTTCCGCTGGCACATCGCGAGAAACCGCTTTATCAAGCCTTTTAGGCGGGTCTTCCGCGATGATAAACTCAATCTGGCGGCTGCCCATGACTGATCCTTCCGAGCCTGAAATTCTAGACGAGCCACCGCAGCTAAAATTCCTGCGCCGACTGGTGACCACATTAACCGTGGTGATGATTGGCGGGCTTGTAGTGGTTATCAGCCTGCTTGTCATCCGCTTGTCTGCCGATGGCCCAAGCCTGCCAGCAGAAATCATCCTGCCCACAGGCACCACAGCCGAGGCCGTGACCTTTGGCAACGGCTGGATTGCCGTTGTCACCACAGATAACCAGATCCTGATTCTGGACCCAGACTCCCAAACCATACGTCAGACTATCGATATCAAGTAACATACGATTTCGCATTGGATTTACGCGTCGACAGGCCGATCCTCACTATAAATCAGCCCTGCCGCCACCCAATCCCGACAAGCCAGTCATCAACGCATTTTGCTTGCAACCATGATGCGCCAGTCATCAGGTTCAAGTCAGATGTTCGGGTCAACAAATAGGAGGGAGTGGTACCACCTCCCCGGCTCGAACGGGGGACCTCCTGATCCGCAATCAAATGATTTATCATTGTTTTCAAAGCGAGTTGGAGAGCGTACCACCTACCTTCGGAACGAAAGCAGACAAATTTGGCGGTTTCAGAATCGCCAAATTCCCAACTTTGGATCGCCCTCCACAAGAAAATTGTACGATATTGGAGGTGGTCTTTACAGCTATTAGCCAGTGGTGTTGACTGCAATCACAGTGCCCTAACAGAATGGGTGAAAACCCTGAAATGCAGAACAAAAACACTTCCAAGCAAGCCTTTTGGGTTGCGCAGTGTTTTCAGCTGGCAGCGGCCTGTTCGGCACCCTTCTGTTAGGGCTGGCCCTAGGCGGCTACACCGACCTATCGTTGCTATTGGCCGCAATAATCTTCGCCACACTACTCATTTTCGAAATGCCTCGACTTGAGGCTGCAGTTAAGCGGATTACTGCGTTGCAAGCCCTAGCCGCCCTTCCCACTGGGTTCGTGGTTCACCAGCTCGTTTACTCCCTGTTCTAGGGACCGCAAGAGCAAATACCACAGCGATGCAGATCCATTCTGGAAGAGTATAGTTTCCGCCGCCGCCGCTGATCTGTGACCGGAACAGCGGAAGCATCAATAATCCGAACATTATGATCTTCTCAGGTGCCCCAGAGGAACGCAGGATTCCATGGAGGTACTCCCGTATAAGGCAAAGTGTGAAGCAAATCGCAGCAAGCATGCACAACACGCCTCCCTGCATCCAGGCTCCAAAGAAGAGATTATGCACCTGGTGAAGACCCGAACCGCTGTGATCAAATACATAACCTGGTCCATATCCCAATACAGGTCGTTCGTTTATGACCCCTAACGCAGAGCTGAACATTCCAACGCGTCCATCCTCTGAAAAGTTTCCAAATCGCTGATCAATGATGTTCGTTAGGCCGCTAAGGTCTACTTTGACGGCAAGGAAAAATGCAGCTGACATTGCCGTCAAGAAACCCTAAAAGAATAACCGCGGCGATGACTTTGGCAACCCCACGGCAAGAGGTGCCAAGGCCAGTAAACAGGCCAAAATTTGAGATCTGCTAACGCTGACTAGGATGATGAGGACTGCAAAAACGGCACCCCAAAAGCAACTGGTGCACGGCGGGCATTAGCGAGTGAAACCAAGGCCCCAATAAAAATGAAACCAAGGGAAGTGTGGCGCAGTGCGACCCCAACGACATCCTCCGACGAAACACCCTCAGCGTTGAAAACGTTTCTGAAAATCATGAATTGCATCAAGGCAGCGTTGCCCGTCGTAATGGCACTTCCGATCACCTGGAACATATTGATTCCGCGCAACTGAAGCGTGATCAGGGCCACGATAAAGAATAACACAGCAGCAGAAATGCCGCCCCACACGACAGCGGACACCGCCTTGGGTCTATCCATAGTCGCCAGAACGAAAAACCAGCCAAGTGAACTCAAAAAATAGATGATGTATTTGGCAACTGTAATGAAGCCTGTCCCATTGATCGTTGCCGACAAAAGCAGAAGCACTAGGTAGCAAGCGTAGAAGGTAGCAAATGGGATGCCACGTCTTACGGCGGAACCCGGAACACACCCAGAGTAAAGTCGCCACCACCCAGTTACCGCAAGCATAAAAAAGGGGATATGCACAGGCTTCAACTGAAGCCCGACGTTCGCAAGTGTAATCCATTGAAGCGGCCCGAGAGCCAGAGTTAAAACGATAAAAAACCAAGCCATGGCGGATCGGTAACACGATTTTTTTGGAACACAAAGTGAGAAAATTACGCGCCACCTGCTGCCACAGCTACTCGACAGCGCGGCCGGAAAGCGGGTCCACCTTGTCACCGCATTTCAGCAGCTCCTGCCGATCCCGCCCCCAAAAAACCTCAATCTGCTGATCACTCAGCCAGCCCGCGGGGATCTGTACGGGTTTTGCGCATGGATCGGCGCCATTGGATTGCAGGCCTACGTTAATGGCGCCCAATCGCTATTCACGGGGTCGATCAGAATCCGCAAACAGGGTGGATCGACTCAGAAACTCAGGGTAGTCGGATTATTATTTTAGAAAACACGTTCCAACAATGATCAAACACCAATCTTGAAAACCGGTAAGTCATTGTTTTGATGGTACCACCTCCCCGGCTCGAACGGGGGACCTCCTGATCCACAATCAGGCGCTCTAACCTACTGAGCTAAGGCGGCACTGCGGGCGATTTAGCCTAGGGAAAACCGAAGCGCAAGAGCTTTATAACACAACTTCCCAGCTTTGTTCGATCAAATCCTGTCCAAAGGAGTGAACCGGCTTGCTAGAGACCAATTGCCAACCAAAGGCTGCATAAAGTGCACAGGCGGCGTGATGGCTTTCATGGGTCCAAAGCTGCATATCGTGATATCCCGCGCTGCGGGCAAAGGACATGCAATGGTTCAGCAGCTCTTTGCCCAAGCCCTGCCCGCG
Organism: Roseobacter sp. MED193; assembly: GCF_000152965.1. Lineage (GTDB taxonomy): Bacteria > Pseudomonadota > Alphaproteobacteria > Rhodobacterales > Rhodobacteraceae > Pseudophaeobacter. The sequence goes on from NZ_CH902583.1 coordinate 1,184,423, forward strand.
TGCCTCGGGTGTCAGGAGAAACAGCCTCAGTTTTGCAGTGGTTTCACTCTGGCGCACACAAAAGATCGACCCTAACCGCTGTGTCCCACGATGCGCAATCCATCCTTGTTCACAGGCCGGATCGTGACTTTCACAAAAATCCTGCAAAATCTCAGCCACCAGAGGACCAAAGCTATCATCAAACCCCTCATCGCGCGCATAAAGATCCTGGTGGCGGGCCACCAGCCATTGACAATCTGACGGTTCGAATCGACGCAGTGTTATCTCTGCCATGCCCTATCAAAGCTCAGAGCAGCTTGCCTTTCAAGCCTCCGCGGGATAGCACCGGACACCGGCAATAGATCTGCGGCAGGAGTGCAAAATGGGTATCAATAGCGAACGCGACATCGAAGCAAACATGCAAATCGGCCCCACCGACCAAGGCATGGTACGGCTGTTCATCGAGGCCGACGGCGTCGAAATCCCGATGGATTTTGATCCGGAAGAAGCCGAAGAAATCGCAGACGAACTGCGCGCCGCCGCCCAGGCTGCCCGTATGGTTACAGGCTAAACAGTCACAGCCTCGGGGCGTCAGCCCCGATTGGTGGGATCAGTGAAAAGCGGACCACCCCGACCAAGGCGCGGGTCGCACAGGGACTGCAGACGCCGCGCTGCGTCCCTGGCAAATTTCTGGGTCAGTTTCTTACGCCGGGGGGCAGCCAGCTTGTCTTCAGGCGCCATACGGATCACCTCGGCATCATAGCCATCCGCAATGATCAGCCCCGTGCCCTTGGGCAGCAGATCAACCGGGAACTCAGTATTGACCGCCCAAAAGTAGCGATCACACCATTCCAAATAGCCCTGCCATTTTCGATCTGACTGGAAATCCGCCCGGCTGGATTTGCATTCGACCACCCATAGCTCGCCCTTGGGCCCCAACCCCAACACGTCCACCCGCAGCCCGCGCGTGGGTACAAATTCCTGCAACGAGGCAAAACCAAGCGCGTGCAAATGGCGTGAGACACCGCGAGCCAGCATCTGACCTGGCTGCAAATGCCCCTTGGGCGTGGGATTGGATTGGCGAAATGTCTCCATAAACTCAACGTGAACAATAAGAGAACAAAACACAAGTCCCTGTGTCACATCTTCACTGTGTCCGTGACTAAACCCTGATCGCGTTCCGCGCCTCTTGCTTTGCCGGCGCCGGGGCACTACCTAGACAGAGTGGCGGGTTCTGCCCTTTCAGTGACCGGAAGCATTCCAGTGGCCTTAAGCAATTCCACGGGAGCTGGCTCTGTTCGGACCCTGGTCCGTTTACCTGGCGCCCACCTGTACATACAGGTCCCCGGGAATCAAAACCGCACGTCTGCGGTGGTCCCGTCACACTTTAATTCCCGGTCAGCGTTGTCAGCAAAAAAAGCGCGCTCCTCAAATCTGAGAGCGCGGTTTTTAAAATCGCATTACTGTTTCATAAAACGGAAGCTGTGCAGCAGCGTTAACGTCGTTTGTTCAATGGGCGCATTTGTCCAGCGGGTGCCTCAGCCTTGACCCGAGCCGGTTCAAAACGGTGCGCAACCGGTGTGCCGCCGCGCGGCCCCTCATCTTTACCCGCCATTGCCATAATGACCCAGGCAAACTGTACACCGGCAAAAACGATGCCATTCATGAACCACAGCAGGAAAACCGCCAATAGCCCATCGCTGGATTGACTGACCAGCGCCCAGAGGTTCATCACATTGAACCACAGCAGCATCGCGACAAAACCAGCAGCGATACCAAATCCGATGATCACATTTTTGATGTAGAGTTTTACCAGCTTGGGCATGACGACCTCATCTTTATTGTGCACAAAGAGAGTAGCACCCTGCGCGGGAAGGTCCAGTGATACCCGGGCATGTTGCGGCAGTTTTGCCTGAATATAGTGTCGCACCCAGCAACCAAACTGAACAGCCCTACAAAAAAAGCGCGCCTCAGGGGACGCGCTTTTCAACAGGTCGAATCAGATCCCACTCAGAAAGAGTCCGGCTTTGCCTCCCGCGCCATGTGGTCCAGCACAGCATTCACGAACTTGGCCTCTTTGCCTTCGGGAAAGAAGGCCCGGGCGATATCGACGAATTCGTTTATCACCACTTTGGGCGGCGTATTGGACTGGGTGAACTCAGCACCAGCTGCGCGGAAGAGCGCCCGCAAGGTGGGATCGATGCGGGCAATTGGCCATTTTGCCACCAGGGCGCGATCCGTCATCTGATCGATAGGTGCTTGAAAGTTCACTGCATCTTTCAACAACTTACGAAAGAGGCCGGTGTCGCCTTCGGCCATTTCGCCATCTTCATAAACAGCGCCAAAGCGATGGTTTTCAAATTCAGCAATCACCTTATCAAAGGTCAAATCGCTGTGCTCCATCTGAAACAATGCCTGCACGGCATAAAGCCGTGCGGCAGATTTCATCTGGGTCTTACCATTGCCCTTGGGGGCGCTGTCCGAATGGGTCATGCTGTGCGGGGTCCGTTTTCTGTGCCAGCCAGCTGAATGGCTTCGGAAGGCGCCTTAAAGCCGACTCCCTTGGTCTGGGCGCCCCACTTACGCGTCAGCGCGATAAGATGCAAGGCCGCAGCCGCAGCGCCACCGCCCTTGTTTTGATCTTCCGGGTCGGCGCGCACTTCGGCCTGTTTGCGGTTCTCAACCGTCAATATGCCATTGCCAATGCAAAGCCCCTGCAGGCCCAGCAATTGAATGGCGCGACTACTGTCATTGCAGACGGTATCATAATGGGTGGTTTCCCCGCGAATGACGCAGCCCAGGGCCACAAAGCCATCAAAGTTGGCGCTCCGATCCGCAATGGCAATCGCCGTAGGGATCTCCAGAGCACCGGGCACTTCGACGATCTCATAAGACCCACCTGCAGCTTCAATCTCGGCCTTGGCTCCTGCCAGCATATTGTCAGCGATATCTTTGTAATAGGGCGACATCACAATGGCGAGTTTCACCGGCTTGTCGAATTCAGCGCGCGGCATGATGTAGTGCTGTTCGTGTCCAGCCATATCAGGACTCCTTGAGAATAGGGCGGGTGCCGACAATGGACAGCCCATAGGCATCAATACCGAGGTAGGTGGTCGAAGGAGAATCCGTCAACAGCACCAGCTCCTCGACGCCCAAGCTGGACAGAATCTGGGCCCCAAGGCCAGTGTTCTTGATGGTGCGCGGGCCTTCCTCCTCAGGGGCATAGAGCGAATGCCGCGGCTCGCGGAACAGGCAAACGACACCACGCCCCTCTTCTGCGATCAGCTCCATCGCGCGCGGTAGCTCTTTTACCGGCTTTGGGCCAAGGCCCAGAATATCCGAGGCCTCGTGCAGCGCATGGGTCCGTGTCAGCACCGGACCACCAGAGGCGATATCGCCCTTGATCAGAGCAACATGTTCCACGCCATGGGTTTGGTCGGTAAAAATCCGCATATCCCATTCCCCACCAAACTCCGACGTAACGGCGCTGCGGCTGGTCTCAACCACCAGGTTATCGTTTCTGGCGCGGTAGGTAATGAGGTCAGAGATCGTACCGATCTTCAGCCCGTGCTTCTCGGCGTAGTCCACTAGATCCGGCAGGCGGGCCATGGTGCCGTCCTCGTTCATGATCTCGCAAATTACCGAAGACGGATAGTGCCCGGCCAGGCGCGCCACGTCGCAGCCCGCTTCGGTATGACCAGCCCGCACCAAGACACCACCGCGCCGCGCGCGCAGCGGGAAGACATGGCCAGGGGTGGCGATATCTGCTGCGCTTTTTTCAGGGTCGATTGCCGTGGCGACGGTCAGGGCACGGTCGGCTGCGGAAATGCCGGTGGAGACGCCCTCGCGGGCCTCAATCGAGACAGTAAAGGCGGTTTCATGACGCGAGGAATTATGCATTGCCATCATTGGCAGGCCCAGCTCGTCGATCCGCTCAGCAGGCAGGGTCAGGCAAATCAGACCGCGCCCATGGGTGGCCATGAAATTGATCGCTGCCGCATCTGCGCTCTGAGCCGGGATCACCAGATCGCCTTCGTTCTCGCGGTCCTCATGGTCGACCAGGATGAACATCCGCCCAGCACGGGCCTCATTGATGATCTCTTCAATCGGGCTGATCGCCGCGCGCAAACGGGCCTCGACCGGCCCCGGTGTTTCAAAGCTCATGCTGATCGCCTTTCGGTACAGATGCCCCAAGGGCCCATCGCCCGGCGGGTATATAGGGCGAAATAGCCCAGCCGGGCACCAAATGCCAGCCCCACAGGCGGCACTGCAAAGGCTAGACGCGGCGTTTTACTTCGGGCACAAAGGCAAGATTGGATACAATATTCACATAGATGGAGAGTCACCGCCATGCGCGCATCCCGCATTCTGCAAGCCGTCGACGCCCATGCCGAGGGCGAACCGGGCCGTGTCGTCACGGGCGGCATGCCGCTTTTGCGCGGCAATACCGTTTTTGAGAAGATGCAAGATATGGCACAAAATCATGATGATATCCGGTTGCTAATGCTGCGCGAGCCGCGCGGGTATCCCGGTCTGTGTGGCAATGCCATCGTGCCCCCCTGCCATCCGGAGGCTGATGCCGGTTTCATCATCTTTGAGCAGACAGAATACCCGCCAATGTCGGGATCCAATACCATCTGCGTGGTCACTGTGCTCTTGGAAACAGGTATTGTGCGCATGGTAGAACCGGTCACAGAACTGACCTTAGAGGCGCCGGCGGGGCTCATAAAGGTGCGCGCGGACTGCTGCGATGGCAAGGTAACGCGGGTGACGTTTCAAAACGTCCCGGCATTTGCCATGCACCTCGATGCCCCGGTCGAAGTGGCAGGTCTGGGCACCATCAAGGTGGATGTGGCCTGGGGCGGCATGTTCTTTGTGCTGGTGAACGGTGAAACAATCGGACTGGACCCTCGCGCCGAGAATGGCGCAGAAATCCTGCGCATCAGCGAGGCCATTCGCCATGCCACGGTCGAACAATTGCCTGTCGTACATCCCGAAAACCCTGATATTACCGGCCCCACCATCACCAATCTCTGGGCACCATCGCAAGAGCCCGGCCTGCATGGACGCGGTGCCATCACAATTTCTACTGGAGTTTTTGATCCTGACAGTCCTCAGGATGCCAGCGGCATTCTAGATCGCTCTCCTTGTGGCACCGGCACCTGCGCCAAGATGGCAGTCCTGCATGCCCGAGGTCAGCTTGGCATCGGGGAAGACTATGTGAATGCCGGCCCGCTGGGCACGACGTTTACCGGGCGGATTCTGAAAACGACCAGGGTTGGAGACTATCCAGCCATTGTCCCTAGCCTGTCCGGCCAGGGCTGGATTTACGGCCTGGCCTCCTACTGCTTGGATCCCAGCGATCCCTTTCCAATGGGATATACCGTCGGAGACATATGGTAGCAAACAAGGGGCGCAAAACGGCTATGGGGCGCTGCCCCTCGGCCTTGCGGCCTCACCCCGGAATATTTTGGGAAAGATGATATCAGGGGAGGCGTCCCCCCCGGCGGCACGACAAACTGGCAGATCTGGAAAATCAGCCAGCCTCATGCAGCCGCGCCACATAGCGCGCCAGGGTATCGATCTCCAGGTTCACCTGGTCGCCCAGCTTTACATCCCCCCAGGTGGTCACCTCTTTGGTATGCGGGATGAAGTTGATGCCAAAATCGCAGCCCTGCACATCGTTTACCGTCAGGGAGGTGCCGTTCAAAGCGACGGATCCCTTGGGGGCAATGAAACGCGCCAGTTCCTTTGGTGCGCGCAGAGTCACACGGGTGCTATCGCCTTCGTCCTGCAGCTCGACCACCTCTGCCACCCCATCCACATGGCCCGACACGATATGCCCGCCCAGCTCATCACCGACTTTCAAGGCACGTTCCAGGTTAACGCGCTTGCCGATCTTCCAAGCACCGACATTGGTTTTTGACACGGTTTCTGCAGAGATCTGCACATCGTACCAGTCTTTGCCCAGCTCGATGACAGTAAGGCAGACCCCATCCGAGGCAATCGAGGCCCCAAGGTCGATGCCTGAGGTTTCATAATTGGTGGCAATCCGCGCCCGCAGATCCCCCTGCTGATCCAGCTGGGCAATGGTTCCAATGTCTGTAACGATACCGGTGAACATCGTGAGCACTCCTAGGCTTTGGCTGCGGCGAATTATGCCTGTCGCAGAGGTAGCCCAAGCTGCCCCTGCTTCACAAGCCCTGCTCTGAGCATTGCTTTAGCTTACCCAAAAACCGGGAGGGACAGTCAGCCCGTGCAACGGGCTGGATGGGCCTGGGGCGGCACTAAAGGAGAGCTTGCCGCGTCGATCCCGAGGGGCGTAACCTGTCGCAAGGCCTTGCCGGTTTGCGGGGTCATAGTTATGCCCCAGTCCAGCGCTACACTCCTACGTTAGAGTATTAACCCTTAACCAAAGATGCCTCCCTCTGATGCACCCCCACCATTCCAAGCAACCGACCTTCTTGTTCCTTCAGGGACCACATGGGCCGTTCTTCAACGCCCTGGGCAGGATGCTGTGCAGGGCGGGATGCCAGGTTTGGCGAATTGGCTTTAACGCTGGCGATCAGGCCTTTTGGCGAAACAAAGCGCAGTACCTGCCCTATCAGGGCACCCTGACAGAGTGGAAAGCGTTTTTCGAAAAGACCTGCCAAGAAAAGGCAATCACCGATATTGTCCTTTACGGTGACACCCGGCCAATCCACGCTGAGGCGATTGCCGCCGCCCAGGACCTGGGGCTAGAGGTGCATGTGTTTGAAGAAGGCTACCTGCGCCCCTACTGGGTCACCTATGAACGCGGCGGTGCCAATGGGCATTCTCGCCTGATGCAAACAAGCGTGAGCGAGATGCAATCTGCATTGGAGTTGTCAGATATGGAGGCGCCGTTACCGCCCTCGCATTGGGGCGACATGCGCCAACATGTGTTTTACGGTGCCCTGTATCATTGGTTTGTTATGTTCTGGAACCGCAGGTATCGCAACTTTGAACCCCATCGCGCGATCCCTGTTACCCGCGAGTTTCAGCTCTATTTGAAACGGTTGGTGTTGATGCCCCTGCAGGCGCTAGAGCGTCGGGTCGCCACATGGCGCATTCGCAATGGGGGCTTCCCCTATCATCTAGCGCTGTTGCAGCTAGAACATGATAGTTCGTTTCAGATGCATTCTCCCTTTGACAGCATGAGCGGTTTCCTGGCGGAAGTAATTGCAGGCTTTGCCACAGGCGCGCCGCGTCACCATCATTTGGTGATCAAGGCCCATCCGCTGGAAGACGGGCGTAGCCCAATCCGCCGCGAATTGCGCCGCCTGGCGCGGGAGCATAATATACTGGACCGCGTGCATTACGTGCGCGGTGGCAAACTGGCAGAGCTTCTGAACGAAGCGCGCACCGCCGTAACCGTGAACTCCACTGCTGGGCAGCAGGTGCTCTGGCGCGGCATCCCACTCAAGGTCTTTGGCGATGCGGTCTATGACAAAGAGGCCTTCACCTCGTCCCAGCCCTTGGCACAGTTCTTTGCCGCACCGGCCCGGCCGGACAACCGCGCCTATAAAGACTACCGGCGCTACCTGCTAGAGACCTCGCAGGTGCCAGGGGGCTTTTATTCTCGATCCGGGCGTCGCCAATTGCTGCGCCATGTGGTTGATATGATGCTCTCCCCGCATGATCCCTATGATGCCCTGCGCCACGGCACAGCGGCTCCGCGGCAACAGTTATCCGTGGTCCGCTGACTGAAACCTTTCGCAAGACTGGATTTTATCCTCAAACCGCGTTAGTCTGTCCAAAAAACTGAGGCAGAATAATAATAGGTCGAGGAGACCGAGCAGTGAAAAACGTCCCCTTTTCATGGGTGCGGCCCGTGGCGATTCTCGCTGCATTGACGCTTGCGGCGTCTTGCGGCCTGCCAAAAGTTGGCCCCAACAAACGTCAAATCTTTGCCGGATCGGTACAGAAAGAAGGCGATGCCTTTATCGTTTCCGTCAACGACCGTGTTACCCGCGCCACCGCCGTGGTTCCGGCCCTTGGCTTTTCGCAGAGCTTTATCAATGCCGGACGGCTGACCTCGGATACCATCCGCCCTGGAGATGTATTGGGGCTGACGATCTGGGAAAACGCCGATGACGGGCTACTGGCCAGTGAGGCCACCAACGCGACCGCCCTTGAAGAGGTACAGGTAGACAGCGCTGGTTATATTTTTGTGCCCTATGCCGGTCGTCTGCGCGCCTCAGGCAATACGCCTGAGCAGCTGCGCGAAGAGATCACCAAAAAGCTGGAAGACCAAACGCCAGATCCACAGGTGCAGGTGCGCCGCGTTGCTGGGGATGGCTCCACCGTCAGTCTGACGGGCGCCGTCGGGGGCCAGGGCGTCTATGCCATCGAACGCCCGACCCGAACACTGTCCACCATGTTGGCGCGGGCTGGCGGCGTCGCAATTGAGCCCGAAATTGCTCAGATCACTGTGATCCGAGGCAAGGAACAGGGCAAAATCTGGTTCCAGGATCTGTTCAACCACCCTGAGTTGGACATCGCCCTGCGCGGCGGTGACCGCATCTTGGTAGAATCCGACAGCCGCTCCTTTACCGCCCTTGGCGCCACCAGCGCCCAGGCGCGTGTGCCTTTTGAGAGCCAGGATCTGTCGGCGCTTGAGGCCATCGCCCAGGTTGGCGGCTTAATCTCCACCACTTCTGATCCCACCGGGGTGTTTATCTTCCGCAACGAACCAGCAGAGATTGCCAATCAGGTTCTGGGACGTGACGATCTGGTTGGCGCCCAGCGCATGGTCTATGTGTTGAACTTAACGCAACCCAACGGATTGTTCATCGCCCGTGACTTTGTGGTGCGTGACGAAGACACGCTTTATGTCACCGAAGCGCCCTATGCACAGTGGACCAAGACGATCTCACTGTTGGCCAGCCCGCTGACACCGCTCGCCAGTGTCGAAACGCTGTTTGGCGGCTAATGGGATGATCGGCGCAACAGCCACATCAAAAGCCGAGGGCCAAGGCTCCCGGCTTTTTGTATACAATGGCGGGTTTGTTACCCAGCCAAGGCTGCGCCGCATTCTCGACCTTGCGGGGTATCAGCTCCGTCTTGGCTTGCCAAAAGAGGGTGACCTGGTTGGGGTCTGGGGCAATTCCCCCACCGCCCATCGTGGGCGCAGCGTTGCAGCCAAATACGGCGCGGATCTTTTGCGCGTAGAAGACGCCTTTCTGCGCTCCATCCATCCTGGCCGCGCCGGAGAGCCGCCCCTGGGGCTGCTGTTGGACCGCAAGGGGCTGCACTTTGATCCCGCCCAGCCCTCCGATCTGGAAGATCTGCTGGCCACCCACCCGCTGGAAGACAGCCATATGATGCGCCGCGCCCGCAATGCTATTGGCCGCCTGCAGGACGCACATCTCAGCAAATACAACGGCTTTATGCCCAGCGCCCCCCCTGCCGGACCCTGGCTATGTTCTGGTGGTGGATCAGTTGCGCGGCGACGCCTCGGTCACCGCTTCCAAAGCGGATCGCGCCCGTTTTCTGGAGATGCTTGTCTTTGCCCAGGAAGAACACCCCGGCGCGCGCATTTTAATCAAGACTCACCCCGAAACCCGCGATGGACATCGTTCTGGGCATTACCTCGACACGGATGCGCAGGGTCGGGTTGAAATGTTCAGCGATCCTGTCTCTCCCTGGGGCCTTCTGGAGGGAGCGATTGCGGTCTATACCGTATCCTCGCAGCTCGGGTTCGAGGCAATTTTGGCGGGCCATAAACCGCGGGTTTTTGGCCAGCCCTTCTATGCAGGATGGGGCTTGACCGAGGACGAGGACCCGGTGTCGCGGCGACAACGTAAACTCACCCGGCCACAGCTGTTTTCCGCAGCCATGTTCCTGTACCCGACCTGGTATGATCCCTTTACTGACAGGCTCTGCGAACTTGAGCGCGTGATCGACACATTGGAAGCCAGCACCCGCGCCTGGCGGCAGGATCGGGCCGGCTGGGTGGCTTCAGGCATGCGTTTGTGGAAGCGCTCCCCCCTCCAGGGGTTCTTTGGTCAGACCCGGAAACTGAAATTCACCGAGAATCCAGAAGAGGCCCGCAAGAGTGGCCGCAACTGGATGGTTTGGGCCAGCAAAGCACAGGCCAAGACCCATGCCGGCGCCACACATGTCGAGGACGGCTTTCTACGCTCACGCGGGTTAGGGGCCGATCTTGTGCCCCCCATGTCTCTGGTGCTGGACCGTCAGGGGATCTACTATGACCCCCGGCAGCCGTCGGATCTGGATGACCTGATCACCCAGCGTGCGGATCTTGGCCCAGCCGAGGCCCTGCGCGCTGAGGCATTGATCCAACAGCTGATCCGCAACAGCCTGTCGAAATACAACCTTTCGGGCGAGCCCCCCGCCCTCCCCGCAGGCCATCGCATTCTGGTGCCTGGGCAGGTGGAGGATGATGCCTCGATCAAAGCCGGATGTGGACGGATCAATACCAATCTTGACCTGCTGCGCACCACCCGCAAAGCCAACCCCAAAGCGGTGATCATCTACAAACCGCACCCTGACGTCGAAGCCGGGCTACGACCTGGCAGCCTGCCAGAGAGCGGAATTCCAGAGAACCTGGCGGATGTCGTCGCCAGCAACTGCGATCCAATGGCGCTGCTGGATGAGGTCCAGGAGGTCTGGACCATGACCTCTCTCTTGGGGTTTGAAGCCTTGTTACGCGGGGCCAAGGTCACCACGCTGGGTCTGCCCTTTTATGCAGGCTGGGGGCTCACTACGGATAAGCGGACAGCCCCGCCCTGGCGCGCTGCACGTCCCGACCTTCTGGGGCTGGCCCATGCTGTCCTAATTGACTATCCACGCTATTTTGACCCCCTCACCAATCTCCCTTGCCCTCCGGAAGTGGTGGTCGAACGGCTCATTTCTGGGGAGCTGCCCCAGCCCAGCCTTGGAAACCGCAGCCTGGCAAAACTTCAGGGAGCCTTTGCCACCTATGCCCATCTGTGGCGACGCGGAAAACGATAGAGGTCTGCGCTTTAGCTCGCCCGTCGCCAGCGGTGCATCACATCTGCGCCCACCGGACAGGTTTCGATAAGGTCAAACCTATTCGCCGCCTCAAGCCGATGTAGCCCCAGTGCCCCGATTGAGGGCAATCCCTCAGCTCCGATGCCGAGACCGGCGGTAAAGCCAATCAGCTCGTCCACTAAATCAAAAGCCAGTAGCGAGGCTGCAAGCGCAGAGCCACCTTCGCAAAACACCCGTGTCAGCCCAGCAGCCCCAAGCTGTTGCAGGACATCATGCGGGTCCAGCTGCACGCCGCGACTGGCGCAGGGCAGCAGACGGGCGCCTAAGCCCTCCCAGGCCTGTTTGCGCTCAACATCCGCCCCTTGCCCGTGGCACAGCCAAAGCGGCACCTTAGAGGCTGAGGTGGCAAGCTGGCTGATCAAGGGCAGATCCAGATGCCGTGAAATCACCACCCGCACCGGCTGATGGGCCACACCGAGATCGCGCACCGTCAATGAAGGATCATCCGCCCGCGCCGTGCCCGCGCCCACCACAACCGCATCATGGCGTGCACGCATCGCATGAACGGCCCGGCGCGCCTCTGGTCCGGTGATCCATTTGCTTTGACCCGTTCCAGTGGCGATACGACCGTCAAAACTACTCGCCATCTTAAGCGTCACAAACGGACGCCCCTGTTCGGTCTTGTAAAAGAACCCGGCGTGATCCCGCGCGGCCTCCTCTGACAGCACCCCGACCTCGACCTCGATGCCGGCCTGGCGCAGCATCTCAAACCCCTGCCCCGAGACCCGCGGGTCACTGTCCCCCACAGCGGCCACCAGCCGGGCAATGCCAGCGTCAATCAACGCCTGAGCACAGGGCGGCGTTTTTCCGTGATGCGAGCAAGGCTCCAACGTCACAAAGGCTGTTGCGCCCCGCGCCAGCTTACCGGCCTGTGCCAGCGCGGCGACCTCTGCATGCGGGCGACCACCGGGCTGGGTCCAGCCACGCCCAACGATGCGCCCCTCGCGCACCAACACACAGCCCACTGCGGGGTTAGGCCAGCAATTGCCCTGGCCACGTCGTCCAAGAGACAGCGCGAGTGCCATATATCGACTATCGGATTGGGTCACGTCATGCCCACCTATCTGTTATCACACACAGGCCCGGATCAGGCCTTAGCCAATCCGGGCGTGGGAAGCTCTATCTCCAACCGCGTATCGATCCTGTATTAGGGCCGATATCGCGAGACTAAAGTCACTCTTCGGTCGGCGCATCAGGGCGCAATTCGTGGACAAAATCCTCAAAATCATCCGCCGCCTGAAAGTTCTTGTAAACACTGGCAAAGCGCACGTAGGCAACGGTATCGATCCGCGCCAGCGCCTCCATGACGATTTCACCGATCTTGCTAGAGGAAATATCGGTCTCGCCCATGCTTTCCAATCGTCTCACTATGCCAGAGATCATCTGATCAATGCGTTCAGGATCGATGGGGCGCTTTTGCATGGAAATGCGGATGGAGCGTTCCAGCTTATCACGGTCAAAATCCTCGCGCTTGCCATTGGTTTTGACCACCACCAGATCGCGCAGCTGCACCCGCTCGTAGGTGGTAAAACGTCCCCCACATGCAGGGCAGAAACGACGTCGACGGATGGATACGTGATCCTCGGCAGGGCGTGAATCCTTCACCTGAGTATCGATATTCCCGCAAAACGGACAGCGCATCTACGGATCCCCTTTTCCTAATACCTGCCATTTGTGCTAAACCTTGCACAGTTATCCACAACTATAGGCCAGCCGCTAGGAATTGGGTAGAGGGGAAATTCAACCGCTAGATCAAGCAGGTTAACCGCTGATATGGGCCAGGATCTGGCGCCGGTGTGGCGCATCGCGATGTTCAAACAGGTAAACCCCCTGCCAGGTTCCCAAACCCAGGCCCTCCCCCGTCAGAGGGATCGAGAGACTGACAGGCAACAGGGCTGCCTTGATATGGGCTGGCATATCATCCGGTCCCTCATAGGTGTGGCGCAGATAGCTCATGGCGGGATGGTTTGAGGGCGGCACCAAGCGGGAAAAGAAGGCCTGCAGATCCTCCTGCACCTCTGGGTCGGCATTTTCTTGTATCAACAGCGAGCAGGACGTGTGGCGCACAAACAGCGTGAGCATGCCCCGCGCATTGCCGACCTCAGCCAGCCAGTGTCGCAGCTCTGGGGTGAATTCATAAAGACCCGGACCACGGGTTGGGATGTAAAACTGTTTCTGCACGCTATAGCTCTGCTATAGGCCAGTCTTTTGTGCAAGGGGCTCTTTGGCGCCAGGCCAGTCTGGACACCACAGGCAAACCGCTGGTTCAATTGAATGGAAAGAAAAAATCGTCTCGCCGATCATAGCAATAATTCCGCGCTGTCGCCGCGTTGATGTTGTCGCCCCGCACTTTGACGCTCAGGGAGTAGCGTGTGCTGGTATCGCTTCCCGGCGGCGGCGTCAGAGAAAACTGCACCGACTTACGCCCTGGGCGATTAACGGAGGGGCCAATTTCCTTCCAAATGTAGATCCGCTGTGTCGCCTGCGTGCGCAGCGCGCGAATAGCGAAATCGCCGATACCACACCAATAGTCCTGCGCCCCCGAACCAACCCGGTTTACGACCTCCCAAACACCTTCGGAAACCGGCAGAACCTCGTGATGGTTCCAGGCCCGCCAGGCGAAGGCCGTTACTGGCATGCAAATCAGACAGCTAAGGAGCACGGAGGCAAGTCCGTGTTTGATCCCGGCATTTTCCACAATCCATCGCATCAAAGGGCCGCCCCTCACCTGAGATCTACACGTCTGGTTGCAAAAATTCTACCAGACATCAACAACACCGCCAAGATGACGCAAAATCAGAAGCCAACAGGCAGCTGTTGGCAGAGATTAAAGGCATCGCGCACCCGCATAGTATCCCCGCGCGTCAAAGTATTCACAGCTGCGTTACGCGCTTGTTCAGATGAAGCCGTCGGGATGGATTGCAGGGTAAACTGAACCGCAGAGCGTCGGTTTGTTGTTTCACTCGTACCACGAGATCGCGCGATATAGAGCCGTGCCTCCCAGCGTGCCTTTAACGCCCGTTGGGCATAGTCGCCTGCCGCACACCAATAGTTGCGCCCTGAACCGCCCGTCTTGGGGATCACTTCAAACACCGCATCGGAGACGGGGTTCACCCGACTTCCGTCGCGAGAGGTAAATGCACTGGCATCGGAGACAGTCAGCCCCAATAAACAAGCGGCAATTGTTGCGAGAGAGAGATTTTTCATATCGGACCTACCCATTTCATATCGGATATTCAGAGGCCCACAACAGAACACGCCGCATGTAGGCTTAACCGTAGGATAGGTGCACGCGCAGCTCCAAGGCCAATCACGTCAATGTGCGACACGCAACTGTGTACTGGGAAGAAGCCAGCCGGATGGTTTTGCCCCAGCCATACACATCAATTAGAGCGAACAGGGGAACGATCACAATATCTGCGCGCCTGCTGCACTGACATTCTGTCTCCGGGCTTGACACCCAAAGCCAACCACCCCTGCGGCGGAGGGGCCACACCGACCTCCTCTGGCGACAGCGTGAACTGCACAGCAGAACGACGTCCGGTTGTCACACTCGTCCCGCGTCCCCGCACGACATAGATGAGGTCCCGCCATCCTGCGCCCTTGACACGACGGGCATACTCCGCAGCGCCACACCAGAATTCATCATATGATCCCGAAGTTTTGGGGATGACCTCAAAGATCAAATCGTCAATCGAATTGACCTTTGCGCCGTTTGGGGTTGTGAAGGCCTCGGCCGCCACAGGCCCCAAAAGCGTTGCAGCCAAGCCAAAAGCGAGAAGTGTTTTTTTCATCAGATGCGCTCCCAGGGTTTTGCCCTAGATAGGGGAGGCACTGCGGGGTTCCAAGGGGAAAGCTCTGAAAACCATGACAGGATGACAAGTAAAGATTTGGCACAGGCTCAAGGTGCTGGACGGCCTGCTACCATCTACGACACCCTAGTCCGCCTTGCCCACAGATGCACCGGGGAAGGGGATGATCTCTGCGCCAAGACCTTTGCCGAGGCTTTTCTCTAATATATTCAAAACAGCCTCATCAGGCGTGATCCCTTGATCGGGGCTGAACTGTGCGCGGGCTTGTTGCCGCAGCATCTCGCGCGCCGGCTCTGCCTCCATAGCCTTAAGGGCATCGCCCTGCTCTTTCAGAGCAGTGACCATGAATTCATTGGCATCCGATAGGGATTTCAGCGCTTCGAGTTGATCTTGCAGCTCGGCCAAGGCCGTGGTCAGGTTTTGATTTGCAGACATCGGTCCCCCAATTAGCATTGTGCTTATGATTAGGCAGCGAGAGAGATAGCACTAGTCTACAGGGGGGCAGCGCCACGCTGCAAGCCATGGTGTTAAGCAATGGTTAACGCGCGGGAGGAACCTCAAATACACCCTGGTAGCGGATCAGCAGGCCAATCGCGGGCAGCGTCGCAGAGATATCAAAGCCAAAGGCGCCACTAGGGGTTTCAAACTCGCGTGACGCCGATTTCGGCGTTAACCACTTTGGCAAAGGCACGCCCAACAAGCTTACGCGCAAGACATCGACGGCCAAGACCGCCCCCTGCATCCGCACGCCCAATTGGATCTGAAGAGGACCAAAGCGTTCAACCGCGCAGCCCCTTACCCTGTCATAACTGAGATGCGAGGTAGTCGAACTGCGCCCAAACTGACGAGACCAGAGCTGCCCGCTCCCCTGCGGTTGGGTTGTGATCTGAAACTCGACCTCCTCACCAGGGGCCGGAAACCCGGCCAACCGGGTCAGGAACCGGGCCGCAAAATTTCCGCCCTCAACCCTGGCCCGACCGTGGTAGCGTCCGGATGAGGCAGAGTGAAACCGCGACACCACGGCGGGCACGTTAAGACCCTTATCGGCAATTATCTGACCAAAGGCATCGCTCATGGGGCAGTCTTATCCTGCTTGGGCTTCCAATCCAAAAACCGTGCTCGGATGTCGGAACCTGGCACCAGGCAGGTCTCTGTGCGACCAAAGAGACGGTACCGATTGCGGGCAAGCGCGTGATACATCGGGTCCTTCAGAAAGCCAGGTAAAAACCGGCACAACCCCAGAACCGGCCAAAGCCCCGGCAGCGCCCGCATGGCGGCGGCGATGGCATCCATCCGTTGAAAGCAGCGCCCTTCGACAAAGACGAGGAGGGTCTTAAAGTCATCAGTGGGCAGCCCCCGCTCCCTGAAAAGCCGCTGCCCCAGGGCGGACTGCGCTGTGGCAAAGGAAAAGCGTTGTTCCGTGTCATGGCGCAGCATGAACTGGAAGAAATGCGAACACAGCACACATTCGCCGTCAAAGACGATGAGGTTATTGATCTCAGAATCTTGCGTTTGCGGCCTGCTTTCCACAAATGAGTTCCTACCAAGCATCTTCTCGTTCAACCCATCAGTTTACACAAAGAGTCCCCAATTGATCTCGGTCTTGGAAGCTATCAATTGCAAGCCGGACTCTTGGGTGAAAAATCCAACCTTCAAGTTCAATTACTGGCGTCTCAAGTACGGCAGAGATTGTTCCAAACTCAACAGTTTCACCTTCAATGACGTCATAGGCTACAAGTTTCATTTGATTTCTGAACCACAAACTTGGGTAACCACGAATAAGAATGTTTTTGTATGGCAAACCTATTTCGCAGAAACCCAATGAAATCAGCTCTCCGTCAAATTTCATATATTCTGGTTCATAGTGCAAAGAAAGGAATACACTCGGTTCTTTCAGAAGGTTCATCTCTTTCAAATTCACATAGCCCTCAGGATAGGAAGAATATAGTGCTTCCCATCGTTGCGGCTTCACCCAATTGGAAATGTAAAACTCAATGCAAACCTCTTTGAGACGGAGCGCGTCCTCCACAAAGTTAGATATTTTGTCGGGAATTAGAAGAACAAAGCCAATAACCGCAACTATAGCACCCAAAAACCAATTTCGAATCCGAAGAAAATTCTGAACAATCCTTTGAGTTTGGGATGCCCTTTTCATGGCATCCCTCTTGTTTCGCTCAAAGTTGTCGCGAAGCCTGTTGCGCCCGCTCACTGATCCAGGAAGCTGCGCAGCTTGCGGCTGCGGCTGGGGTGCTTCAGTTTCCTGAGCGCCTTTGCCTCGATCTGGCGGATCCGTTCCCGTGTAACCGAGAACTGCTGGCCGACTTCTTCCAGCGTGTGGTCGGTGTTCATGCCGATACCAAAACGCATCCGCAAAACCCGTTCTTCACGCGGGGTAAGCGAGGCGAGAACCCGTGTGGTGGTTTCCTTGAGGTTTTCCTGAATGGCGCTGTCCAGCGGCAGCACGGCATTCTTGTCCTCAATGAAATCGCCCAGCTGGCTGTCTTCCTCATCGCCAATTGGCGTCTCAAGGGAGATCGGCTCCTTGGCGATCTTCATCACCTTGCGGACCTTCTCCAGCGGCATCTGCAGCTTTTCAGCCAGTTCTTCCGGCGTGGGCTCGCGGCCAATCTCATGCAGCATCTGGCGACCGGTGCGGACCAGCTTGTTGATGGTCTCGATCATATGGACAGGAATCCGGATGGTGCGCGCCTGATCTGCGATCGAGCGGGTGATGGCCTGACGGATCCACCAGGTCGCATAGGTCGAGAATTTATAGCCCCGGCGGTATTCGAACTTGTCTACCGCCTTCATCAGGCCGATATTGCCTTCCTGAATGAGATCCAGGAACTGCAGACCGCGATTGGTGTATTTCTTGGCAATCGAGATCACCAGACGCAGGTTGGCCTCGACCATTTCCTTTTTCGCCTGACGGGCTTCTTTCTCGCCCTTTTGCACCTGCTGCACAATGCGGCGGAATTCAGAGATATCCAGACCCACATATTGACCGACCTGGGCCATATCGGCGCGCAGCTCTTCTACTTTGTCGGTTGAGCGCTCAATGAACATCTGCCAGCCCCGGCCGGGCTTTTCGCCCATGTCGGACAGCCAGTTGGGGTCAAGCTCACGTCCCCGGTAGGCCTCGACAAATTCACGACGGTTGATGCGAGCCTGGTCAGCCAGTTTCACCATTGAGCTGTCGATCTGCATCACACGGCGGTTGATGCCATAGAGCTGGTCAATCAGCGCGTCGATACGGTTGTTATGCAGGTGCAAACCATTCACCAGCTCAACAATTTCAGACCGCAGAGACTGATAGGTGGCCTCATCCTTTTTGCTGAAAGAACCATCCTCGTTCAGCGTAGCGGAAATCCGGCTATCCTGCATCTCAGAGAGCTGGGAGAAGTCGGTCGAGATCCGCTCCAGCGTGGTCAGGACACGATCCTTCAGGGCCGCTTCCATCGCTGCAAGCGACATATTGGCCTGTTCGTCCTCGTCGTCGTCATCATCCGAGGCAATGGGGTTGCCGTCCGCGTCCAGCTCTTGGGTCTGTTCCTTGGCAGCCGGAGCAGCCGGAGCGGCGCCTGGAACCACCGGGACCACAGGATCTTCCGCTTCGCCGTCTTCGTCCAGCTGGTTGCCAAAGGTGGCCTCCAGGTCGATCACGTCGCGCAGCAAAATGTCCTCAGACAAAAGTTCGTCATGCCAGATGGTGATCGCCTGAAAGGTCAGGGGGCTTTCGCAAAGCCCGGCAATCATGGTGTTGCGGCCAGCTTCGATCCGCTTGGCGATGGCGATCTCGCCCTCACGGCTCAGCAGCTCAACCGTGCCCATCTCGCGCAGGTACATGCGTACCGGATCATCGGTCCGATCCAGCTTCTCAGAAGCAGCGCCTGCAACGGCGACCTCACGCGGGCTATCGGCAGAAACCAGTTCGGTAGAGCCCTTTTGCTCTTCCTCTTCGACTTCCTCGTCTTCGATAATATTGATGCCCATCTCTGACAGCATCGACATCACATCTTCGATCTGCTCCGAGCTGACCTGATCAGGTGGCAGCACTTGGTTGAGCTGATCATAGGTGATGTAGCCCTTTTCACGGGCTTCGGCGATCATTTTCTTGACCGCGGCCTGGCTCATGTCCAGAGAAATTTCAGCGTCCTGATCGTCAGGTTTACGGTCGTCGTTATCTTTGGCGGCCATTCAATGCTCCCTAAGAGGCTGGGCGATTCGGATGCCGAATCATTAGCGCGATCTTGTGATTCGTCACCCGGTTTAGCGAATTTTCTTTGGCTCTTCCTTAGCAAAACGACTCATGTGCCACACGAATCACTTTTGAGAGAAGCCAATCCTGTCCAAAAGGGCGCCAAAAGCGTCGAGCTCCTCGCGATCGAGCCGCGCTCCATTCTCACCCACATCAAAGTTGGCTTTATCCTCATTCTCACTGCGCACAGCGCGATTTCGGGCTTCTGCCGCCTGTTTCAAACGCCAGGTCAGGGCCTCATCGGCCAACCCTATCAGGTCTTCTTCGGCCTCAGCCAACTCTGCATCCAAGCCCTGCATTGCTTCCAGTTTGGCAAATTCTTCGGCCAGGGTCTGTCGGGCCGCTTCGGTATCACTGGGTCTGCGCAGGCAGGGGATGATAGCCACATGGCGAAGCGCCATGAGGTTTTCAAGAGCCTGAGCTCCGAGATTTTCACGAAGGCGGGTTTTCAGATCCGACGGTGTATCGATGCCAAATCGCAACACTTGATCCCGCAACCTGCCCAATTCCGCATCAGCGCACTGCATCCTTTCGAGATTTCCCTCGAACTCCGCAATCATATCAGGGGTGGAAATGGCCACGGCCAGCACAACAGCTTCGCGTGTCCGGGCGATCTCAGCATCGTCCGCAGCGGCGACCAACGAACTGCGGGTACTGGCCAGGGGGGCGGGCGAAATGTTTTGCCCCTTCCAGGGTTTGCGGCCACCATCGCCAAAGCCGCTTTTGCGGCCTTGCTTCCAAGAATTGCCACCTTTCCACCCTTCGCCAGAGCCGCCAGTGTCAAAGTCGCGATCCCGACCTTCGGGTCGGCTGCCGCGAAACAACTCCCAGCGCAGGTCCTTGATGTCCTCGCCGTAGTGCTTGCGGATAGAGGGATCGCGGATGAGTTTGATCTTTTCCCGTAGCGCTTTGTCCAAAGCCGCCTTGCGTTCGGGGCTGTCAAAGACCTTGCCTTCTGTTTCACGCTGCCACAGCAGTTTAACCATTGGCATAGCCTGATCCAGTACCGCCTGCACCGCCTCTGGCCCCTTGGACTTGATCAGATCATCCGGATCCTGCCCATCCGGCATGATGGCAAAACGCAGAGATTTTCCTGCCTGCAGCAGCGGCAGGGCCAGATCAATCACCCGCATGGCAGCCCGCAGCCCGGCGGTGTCGCCATCCAGCGCGATAATTGGCTCATCTGCCATACGCCACATCAGTTGCAACTGGGTCTCCGTCACCGCCGTACCCAGGGGCGCCACCGAAGAGGGAAAGCCCCCTTCAGACAGAGCGATCACATCCATATAGCCTTCGGCCACGATCAGCGGCGTTCCACGCCCTGCTGCCGCGCGCGCAGGCGCGTGGTTGTAAAGGCTGCGGCCTTTGTCGAAGAGCTCGGTCTCAGGTGAGTTCAGGTATTTGGCATTGTCATTGGGATCCATAGCCCGACCGCCAAAGGCAATGGCGCGACCACGGGCGTCGCGGATTGGGAACATGATCCGGTTGCGGAAGGTATCATAGGCGCGACCGCCCTTGGTTGAAGGCTTGGCCAGCCCCGCCGCCATGATCAACTCTTCAGGGACATTCTTGCCACGCAAATGGTCCCAGAGGTTCTGCCAGCCATCGGGCGCAAGGCCAATTTCCCAACGCTCCAACGCCGGTGGGGTCAGGCCACGCTTCTGCAAATAGCTGCGCGCCATGGACGCGTTGTTGGTCTTCAATTGCAGGCGGAAGAACTGCACCGCCTGTTCCATCACTTCGATCAGCTGCGTGCGACGGTCCTGTTTCTGCTGCGCCTTGGGATCGCGGGCTGGCATCTCCATCCCCGCCTCCCGTGCGAGGATCTCCACCGCCTCCATAAAGCCGACATTTTCGGTCTCCTGGACAAACTTCAAGGCGTCGCCCTTGGCCTGGCAGCCAAAGCAATAGTAGTAGCCCTTGCGGTCATCCACGTGAAAAGAGGCGCTTTTCTCATGGTGGAAGGGGCAAGGTGCCCAGAGGTCACCCTTGCCCACATTGGATTTACGCTGGTCCCACATGACTTTGCGCCCGACAACATCAGAAATACTGATCCGGCTACGCAATTCATCCATGAACCCAGGCGTCAAAGACATATCAGTTTGATTTCAGCTGTCGTTTCATTTCTTGGATCTGATCCCAGTTTTCCAGGCACTGCTGCTCCAGCAGGGGACCGAACTCAGTCGCCTTTAGATCTCGACGCTTCATGGCATAGATGTGTTCAGCCAGCTGTGGAATGGCTTTGGAATACTGCTCAGGCCACTCGGGCGCGCTGTCCAAAATGGACTGTTCCACATCTGCCTTACTGACGCGATCCAGTCGGGCCGCCTGAACGGCGGCCATAACCTGGCCCTGGTATTTGCAGCTGTCTTCTTTGTTATCAGCGGCATAGGCAGGTGACGCCAAAAGAACGGTGGCAAGGGTGATGCGGATCATGGATCGCTCCCGGAATCAGTTGATGATCCGGGCAGATTACCTCCGCGCCGCCTGAGCTTCCATCGCTGTTTTGAGATCATGATACAATGTCCGGGCCATTGATCGGAACACCATGATCTGAAAGCGATCTTTATCCAGCCGACAGATCGAAGCCATCATATGTTTGAGCTCAGTGCGCAAAGAGGCCCCAATGTCAAATTGCGCCAGTCGCAGATCCACAGGACAAAGCCGGGCCAGTACATCTTCGGCCCCCAGGCCTGCCAACTCCACGACCGCCCAGCCCGCGCTTTGGTCGGTCAGGGCGGCATATTTCGCCAAGCTGGCATCAGGATCTGGGCCAATCAGTAGCGCCATATCACGACCAAACCAGATGGAGCGTGCGCTCTTTTTGCCCGTTGTTGACCCCTGAACCGGAGGAAATGCCAGCCCATGGGCCACCGTCATAGCCTTACTCAAGGCCGCTTCCTGTCCACGAAAGGGCGCCAGCGTCGTCAGTGACTGAGGCGCACTCTCCGCCAAAGTCACCGCCCCAATCTTGAGTGCCTCAAGGCCGTCCCAAGCAGTTTTGACACCTAAATCAGCCACGAGTCCGCTCCCCCTCTGGATCATAAAACACCGGCTCCACCACCTCGCACAGCGTATCAATGCCGCGCATATGGTCCACCAGGCGGATCTCATCTCCGATCCGTTTCGATCCCCGCTTCAAGAAGCCCAAAGCAATCATATGCCCCAGCTCCGGCGAGAAACCAACAGATGTCACATAGCCCTGGTCATGCACCCGCTCGACCGGATCTTCTGGCGAGAAGAGATGCGCGCCGGCACTCAGTTCTTTGACTGCCCCAATGGGCTTCAACCCGATCATTTGCATACGGTCCGCATCCATTAAACCAGGTCGATGAGCCATGGCCTTGCCGATGAAGTCTTTTTTCTTCGGCAACATCCTCGCCAGCCCCAAATCATGCGCCGTCACTGTGCCATTGATTTCGGCATGGGTGATAAAGCCCTTCTCGATCCGCAAGACATTCAGCGCTTCCATTCCGTAGGCTCCGCCGCCCATAGCTTCGGCACGAGACAGCAGGGTTCGGAATAAACTATCGCCATAATCGGCTGGTAGAGCCAACTCATAGGCTTCTTCACCCGAGAAAGAGATCCGGAACAGTCGACCTTTGACCCCCATAACCGAGACTTCGCCGCAGGCCATAAAGGGCCAGTTTTCACTGTCAATTGGAGCATCCAGCAGGCCATTCAACAGCGCGCGCGACTGAGGTCCTGCAATCGCAAATTGCGCCCAGTGTTCTGTCACGGAGGTAAAGCGCACATCCCATTCAGGGCGCAGCACCTGGGCTACAAACTCCAGATGCGCCATCACCTCTCCTGCCGCCGCTGTTGTGGTCGTCAGCACATAGTGGCTCTCGCCGAGCCGCGCGCAGGTGCCATCATCCATGACAAAGCCATCCTCGCGCAACATCAGCCCATAGCGCACGCGGCCCTGCTTCAGGGTGCTAAAGGTATTGGTATAGACAAAGTCCAGCAGCTTGGCCGCATCCGGGCCCTGAATGTCGATTTTGCCTAGCGTAGAGACATCGCAGACCCCAACGGCCCGTCGCACCCACATGACCTCGCGGTCGCAGGATTGGCGCCAGTTGGTTTCCCCAGGTTTGGGGAAATAGGCGGCGCGGTACCAGAGCCCAACCTCCAGCTGGCTGGCCCCGCGCTCCTCGGAGGCCCCATGCGAGGTAAGAAAGCGCTGCGGTTTAAACCCGTGATCAACAGCGCCCGCCCCCATGGCCCCAATCGACACCGGCACAAAAGGTGGCCGGAAAGTGGTGGTCCCGGTTTCTGGAATAGAGCGCCCGGTAACATCGGCCAATACCGCCAAGGCCGCCACGTTAGAATTTTTGCCTTGGTCCGTCGCCATGCCCTGGGTGGTATAGCGCTTCATATGCTCGACTGAGCTGAAATTCTCTGTGGCCGCCTGGGTGACATCTTTAACAGTCACATCATTCTGAAAATCAAGCCAGGCGCGCCCCTTGCCCGGAACCGCCCAAAGCGGCGCGATTTGATAGGGAGCATCCTGGGCCACGGGAACCGCAGCTTCTGCCCGCTGCAGACCCAACGCATCAAGCACCACATCCGCAGCCATGGCGCCCTCGTTCAACGCGCCTTGGGTCGAAAAGGTCCCATTGCAGGCCCCAACAGCCTGCATACCCGGCACCGCACCTGCTGCTGGCACAAAGGCCAGCACCTCACGCCGCCAGACGGGGCGCGCGTTCAAGTGGCAAGTCAAATGCACCGAAGGGTTCCACCCCCCCGACATTGCCAGACAATCCGTCTGGATTTTCTCTTCCCCCCTCACCGAGCGCACCGTGATGCTCTCAAGCCGCTTACCACCGCTGGTATCGCAGACCTGTGCACCTCTCATTACTGTGTAGAGATCACTGTCTGGCGCATCATGGCGGCTATCGACCACCGCAGCCAGATGCACCCCGGCCTGGACCAAATCACGCGCCGTGCGATGGGCATCATCATTATTGGCAAAAAGCGTCACCCGCTCGCCCGGCGCGACCCCCCACCGGTTTAGGTAGGCGCGCACCGCACTGGCCATCATCACCCCTGGCCGGTCATTATTGCGAAAGGCCACTGGGCGCTCTATCGCACCTGCGGCCAAAATGCAGTGCTTGGCCGCGATGCGCCAGAAACACTCACGCGGGCGATGGCTCCCCTTTAAGGAATACCGCCGCATCTCATGGTGACCCACCCGCTCCAAAGCCCCATAGGTGCCTTGATCATAAGCGCCCGTCACCGCAGTTCGCGTCATAAGCCGGACGTTATCGAGGGCCTGCAACTCCGCCAAAGCCGTCTGGAGCCAGAGAGCAGCTGGCTTGCCATCAATCTCTTCCTGCTCAACCAAAAGCCGCCCACCCAGCTGGCTGTCCTCCTCCAGCAGCAAAACATCTGCCCCGGCGCGCCCCGCTGTCAGAGCCGCCATCAATCCTGCCGGACCAGAGCCCACGACCAGAAGGTCGCAAAATGCAAAAGCTTTTTCATAGCAATCCGCATCCGCTTTTCCAGACAGCGCACCAAGTCCCGCCGCTCGGCGGATCATCGGCTCATATAGCTTTTCCCAGAAGGCCGCAGGCCACATGAAGGTCTTATAATAGAACCCGGCCCCAAAGAAGGGTGCCGCCAGATTGTTGACCGCCAGAATGTCATGCTCCACCGAAGGCCAACAGTTCTGACTGCGCGCCTCAAGCCCCTCATAAAGCTCCTGCGTGGTGGCGCGTATATTGGGATCCTGCTGCCCGCCCTGCCCCAGAGTAACAAGCGCATTGGGCTCTTCGCTGCCAGCGGTTAGAATCCCCCGGGGCCGGTGATACTTGAACGACCGCCCCACAAGATGAATATCATTGGCCAAAAGGGCTGAGGCGAGCGTATCCCCTTCTACCCCCATCAGATGCCGCCCATTAAAGCTGAAGTTGACGGTTTTTGCCCCCGCGAGGCGCCCGCGACCTGAGATCCTCATGCCGCACCTCCCAGCGTCGTTTCCGAGGCCAGCTCAACCTTCAAAACCTCATGGGTCACCGTATTGCGCGTTACCGTCAGCCAGCTGCCACAGCCCATCTCGTGATACCATAGTTCCGCCAACACCCCGGCCGGGTTCTGACGCAGGTTCACATAGCTATGCCAGGCGTCCTGGTCAGCACCTTCACCCGGGCGGTCCAATGCCGCGCCTTTGACATTGAACTCGCGGCGGTCCCTCTCACCGCAGAGCGGACAGGTGATCCTCATGACCGGCGCTCCTTCATCTTTCCTAAAATATTCCGGGGGTGAGGCCGCAAGGCCGAGGGGGCAGCGCCTCCTGCCAAACCCATGACGTGATCAATGCAGATTGTGTTGCGCACCGGTCCCCTCCTCATCCATCAACCCATAGCCCGTGCGGAACCGATCCAGCTTGAACCTGGTGGCCGCCCCATGCGGTCGATCCGTTGCGATCAGATGCGCATAGGCATTGCCCGATCCTGGCGTCGCCTTGAAACCTCCATAGCACCAGCCGCAATTGAGATAGAGGCCTTCGATAGGCGCGTGATCGATAATGGGCGATCCATCCGGCGTCATATCCATGATCCCGCCCCAACTGCGCAACAGCCGCGCCTTGCTGACCGCGGGCACCATGGCCACGCAGGTCTCCATGGTATGTTCCACCATCGGCAAATTACCCCGCGCCGCATAAGAGCTGTAAAAATCCAAGTAACTGCCAAAGACGAGGCCGCCCTTGTCGGATTGGCTGATATACAGATGCCCCTCGGCAAAGGTGATCACCTGATCAATCAGAGGCTTTACCCCTTCAGAGACAAAGGCCTGCAGTACATGGCTTTCGATCGGAAGGGTCAAACCCGCCATAGCCGCCACTTGCCCGCTGCGTCCAGCGGCGGCAAGCGCCACCTTTTTGGCACGGATCGGGCCGCGTGCTGTTTGCACCCCCGCGACCTTACCGCCTTCAATATCAATTCCGGTGACTTCGCAGTTCTGGATCAGATCCACGCCGCGCATATCTGCGCCACGGGCAAAGCCCCAGGCCACCGCATCGTGGCGTGCCGTTCCAGCCCGACGCTGTAGCAGCGCACCCATGATCGGGAAGCGATTGTTGTCAAAGTTCAGATAGGGTGCCAGTCTGCGCACCCCCTCGCGGTCCAACAGCTCCGCATCGTCCCCCTGATTGATGATCGAGTTGCCCCGGCGCACCGCCGCATCCCTCTGACCGTCATTGTGATAGAGGTTCAAGATACCACGCTGCGACATCATTGCATTATAGTTCAGCTCCTGCTCCAGGCTTTCCCAGAGGCGCAGCGAATGCGAGTAGAACTCAGAGTTGCCTGGCAGATAATAATTGGCCCGCACGATTGTGGTATTGCGCCCTACATTGCCGCCGCCGAGATAACCCTTTTCCAGAACCGCAATATTGGTCATCCCATGTTCAGCGGCCAAATAGTAAGCTGTTGCCAGCCCATGGCCACCGCCGCCAATGATCACCACATCATATTCGCGCTTGGGCTCTGGATCGCGCCAATGCGGGCCCCAGCCCTTGTTGCCGGTCAGCCCTTCTTTGAGCACCCGCCATCCTGAAAACCGCATCACAGCCCTCCCGCTTTACATCTGGCTCAACACCCTCAATTGGGAGATGATAAACCCATTGATATTGCTAGCGGCTTTGCCGCAGATCGCCTAGCCCCAGAGGTCGAATTTTCCGCAACCGGCATGCTCTTGCTGATCTTTGCACAGGAATTGGACAGAGATGTCTAGATCAAAGAGCGACCTTCCCTGCCGCTTCAGGGCCACTGGCGCGTTTTCCCAGGCAATTCAGCCGTCTTTGTCAGACGCCAGCAGAGATTGATGCGCACCCTGAGCAGCCCCCTGGCGCATACCTCAGACCAGTCGCGCAACAGGCCTCCATGCAGCAACAACAGAATGAAAAATGGCGGGCACAAGACCCGCCATCGAAATCAGAAAACTGACTTATGTTTTGAAACCTCTCAGATTTTGAAGCGTCTCAAAGCCCCTTGGCCCGGTAGCTTGCGGCCACCTTGCTGATGGAGACCAGATAGGCTGCAGTACGCAGATCTGTGACATCATCCCGACTGTGCCAGACTTCCCGCATGGACTGGTAGGCGATGCGCATGGTGTCATCGAGGCCCGACCGTACCAGTTCAAGCTCATCGGCGCCGCGCAGGTACTTTTCTTTGAAATCCTCATTCAAGGTCCAGGTTTTCCCCATGCTTTCCGACAGGCCTTCCAGCTCATCCACCACCAATTGGTGACGCGCCTCTTCCTGACGGCGCTGCATCCGACCAAAGCGGATGTGGCTCAGATTCTTAACCCATTCAAAGTAAGAAACCGTAACACCACCGGCATTGGCATACATATCTGGAATGATCACCGTGCCCTTCTCGCGCAGGATCTCATCCGCTCCAGCAGTGACCGGGCCATTGGCGGCCTCAATAATCAGCGGCGCCTTGACGCGGTCGGCATTGGTCAGGTTGATCACTCCCTCCAAAGCCGCAGGGATCAGAATATCGCATTCTTTCTCCAGCAGCTCAGCACCGTCCTCCAGCAAGGTTGCATCCGGGTAGCCCGAAATGCCGCCATGCTTGACGATCCAATTGCGAACGGCCTCAACATCTAGCCCTTCCTCCCGGAACAGCGCCCCATCGCGTTCAATGATACCGGTGATCAGCGAGCCATCTTCTTGGCTGAGGAATTTGGCCGCATGGTAGCCCACATTGCCAAGCCCTTGCACGATGACGCGCTTGCCCTTCAGCTTGCCATCCAGACCAGCCTTGGCCACGTCTTCGGGATGGCGGAAGAACTCACGCAGGGCATATTGCACACCGCGCCCGGTCGCCTCGACCCGCCCGGCGATACCACCGGCATTCAACGGCTTGCCCGTCACACAGGCCTTGGCATTGATATCGGTGGTATTCATGCGCTGGTATTGGTCCGCGATCCAGGCCATTTCGCGCTCGCCTGTGCCCATATCGGGGGCTGGCACGT
The DNA here is from genome assembly GCF_000152965.1 of Roseobacter sp. MED193. Taxonomy (GTDB): domain Bacteria; phylum Pseudomonadota; class Alphaproteobacteria; order Rhodobacterales; family Rhodobacteraceae; genus Pseudophaeobacter. The sequence goes on from NZ_CH902583.1 coordinate 1,212,515, forward strand.
TCTGGCTGGGATTGATGAGGTCGCGTTTGGCCAATTCATAGGCAAACCGGCGCGTAATTAGCTCCAGCTCATGTTCCTCATATTTGCGTGGGTCAATGCACAATCCACCCTTTGAGCCCCCAAAAGGCGCTTCCACAAGGGCACATTTGTAAGTCATCAGCGCGGCAAGCGCTTCAACCTCATCCTGGTGCACGTTGATGGCATAGCGGATACCGCCCTTGACCGGCTCCATATGTTCGGAATGCACCGAACGATAGCCCGTGAAAGTCACCATCTCCCCGCGCAGGCGCACGCCAAACCGCACTGTATATGTGGCATTGCAAACGCGGATTTTCTCTTCCAACCCCGGCGGCAGGTCCATCAGGGCAACAGCCCTATTGAACATCAGATCAACGCTCTCGCGGAAGCTTGGTTCTTGCGGGCTGCTCATTGGCGGTTCTCCGTACTCTTACAACGACTGATTCCTATCGTTACGGCAACTCTATGCACGGAAGTTTAAAAAGTGCGACCTTTTTGACCATTCCTTTTCACAGATTTTTCAAAACGTGCGCCCTGATCGATTCGACAAGACAAAATCTACGCCTGGGACGCTTTGCTGAGAATTCGTAAACGATCCCCGTTTCAGGAGAGGATTGGTCACTAGGTTAAGAAAATTGAAACTAAATGGACTTGGAGCTGCCCCATTTCCGCCATCTTCCCAAACCAAATATGAATGAGATGAAAACCCGTTCCACTCCTATGCCCCAATAGTTGGGGCCGAAGAGGCTGTTGTTCATGACCCTGAGATCCAAGACCGCCACGGCTCTCCCCCTCTACGCCCTGCGCCGAGGCGCCCAAAGTCTGCGCGCCTTTCGCCGCGACGACAGCGGCGTCATGGCCTATCCAACAGTCGCCTTTTTCTTGGCCATGTTGGCGGTGGGCGGCATTGGCGTCGATCTGATGCGGATGGAGCGGGACCGGACGGTCTTGCAGTATACCCTGGACCGTGCAGTTCTGGCGGCGGCCGATCTGGACCAAACCCAGCCCCCCGCCGTTGTAGTACAGGACTACCTCAACAAGGCTGGCCTGGGAGAGTACTACCAAGAGCCGATTGTCGAGTCCGGGCTGGGCTACAAGCGGGTTCAGGCAACCATTGACGCCACATTTGAAGCGCATCTTCTGCGGTTTTCTAACGGCAACGACTTGCCGGTCTTCGCCACCTCAAAGGCCGAAGAGAGCATCGACGGCCTAGAGATATCCTTGGTTCTGGACGTATCCGGCTCGATGAATTCCAACAGCCGCCTCTCCAACCTCAAGGTGGCAGCGAAGGATTTCATCGACACGATGGTGGCCAATACCACCGACGGCAAGATGTCGATTTCGGTGGTGCCCTATGCCACCCAGGTTTCCCTGCCAGATGACCTGATTGATCAGTATACCACCGTTGGTGAGAACCCCTACTCCAACTGCATCAATTTTGAAGCCGCAGAGTATAACAGCGCATCACTCTCCACCCTTGATACGCTGGAGCGGTCGATGCATTTCACACCATGGGGTTACAGCAACCGCGATATGCGAACCTATTACAGCTCTCCGCGGCTGGTCAGAAGCCCCGTCTGTGACGAGCGCGCATCGCGTGAAGTATTGCCGCTGCAAAAGGATGCAACCACGCTCAAGAATTTCATCCAAAACCTATCAGCCGGCGGCAACACATCCATTGATGTGGGCATGAAATGGGGCACGGCACTGCTGGATCCTTCAGCGCGCCCGGCGATTTCTGCGATCTCGACCGGCATCGGTGCCTCGGTGCCCGGTGATTTCAGCGACCGGCCGGCCGAATACTCAGATTCGGACACCATCAAGATCATCGTCTTGATGACCGACGGACAAAACACCTCACAGTACTACGTTGATGATGACCACCGTGATGGTCCTTCTGGGGTCTGGTACAACTCTCATTATAAGTCATATTCGACATACGACTCGCGCTATGGCGGCAGGTACTTTTTCCACTACAATAACAACTGGTACAATGAGCCCTATGGCAACGGCAGCGGTCAATCTGGAACCGCCGTAGAACTGAACTATGCGGAACTGTTTGCCAGAACTTCGCTGAAATACATCTATCGCTACATCTTTTATGAATGGATGAACTTTTACGATGCCCGCGATGACTGGTACTATGGCATCTACTCAAGCCACGGCAACTCGACCAAGAACGCCCGCACGCGCAGCGTTTGTGAAGCTGCCAAGGCCAAGGGGATTGTAGTCTACACCATTGGTTTTGAAGCCCCCAGCAACGGGGTTGCGGTTCTGCGTGATTGTGCCAGCAGCGACGCACATTACTTCGACGTTGACGGGCTCGAGATCAAGGACGCCTTTGCCTCCATCGCGACCTCAATTCGCCAGCTGAGGTTGACCCAATGATCTTGCCAGCTTCACTCCGACCTCTGCGGCGGTTTCGTAAAGATACGGATGCGACTGTAACCGTTGAGTTTGCCATCCTCATGCCGCTCTTTTTGATGTTCCTGTTTTCGACGGTCGAGCTGGGCATGTTGATCCTGCGCCAATCCCAACTGGAACGCGCGCTGGATATTGCGGTGCGCGAGATCCGCCTGACCACAGGCGCAGCACCGCAGCACGATATTGTACGAGACCAGATCTGCGAGATCTCCGGCTTTATCGACAATTGCTCCTCTTCGCTGCGGCTTGAGATGATACAACTAGACCCCTTTGCCTGGGTGCCGGTAAACGAACAGCCTGACTGCATCAGCAAACCCGAAGAGATCCTGCCGGTGCGCGGCTTTTCGAATGACGGGGAATCCAACGACCTGATGCTGATCCGCGCCTGCATGCGCTTTAAGCCCATTTTCTCTGACTGGGGATTTGGCGAGAGTCTTTCCACTGCCGACCCTGAAGGGCTGGTCAGCCTTGTCGCCACCTCCGCCTTTGTGCAGGAACCGAGGTAAGTCATGTTTAAACCCCTGATCAAACGCCTAAAGGCTTTTGCCCGCAGTACCGAGGGCACGGTAACGGTCGAATTTGCGATCTATTCGCCCCTACTGTTGTGGCTGTTTGTGGCCATTTACACCTGGTTTGACGCCTTCCGCCAGGAGACCGTCAACCTTAAGGCGGCCTATACAATTTCTGACCTTATCTCCCGCGAGACGACAACGCTGAATGAAACCTATATCGACAGTATGCATAAAATGGCCAAGCTGCTGATCCGGGGCGATTCAGATATCACCTTGCGGATCAGCGTTGTGCGCTGGGAAGAAGACGACAATCGCTACTATATCGACTGGTCCCGTGTCCGAGGCCCCTCGCTGCCGGAATGGACCAATGCGACAATTACCGCGATCAACGACGACCTCCCCGCCATGCCAGATCAAGAGCGCGTCATTCTGGTAGAAACGCGCAATGAAATGGTCCCGGCCTTCAGAGTCGGCCTTCCTGATCTGGACATCAATAACTTTGTTTTCACCCGTCCCCGCTTTGCGCCCTTGGTCCCTTTTGAGGGGGGCGTGAACAGTGATGGCAGTCACAATGACAATCCATCGGGACAGGAAATCGAGGACCTGGATCCCGGCATCTGAGCCCGAAAGCATGCCCGCTTTCTAGGTTGGTCCAGCACTGCCCCCTCGAAAAGGAAGCGGTGCACAGCAGAGGCCGCGTTGACAAAATGCCCCTGTGTCCCAGCAACTCCGGTGGTCTGACGGAGACTGTCTTTACAGCCTCCGTTTCGCAATCATCGCGGCGAGAATCTCTGACATCGTTTTGCTTTGCGATCCTGGTGTGACACCGCCAATACCAATGCGCCGCCCAGCGCGCCACCAAAGCCCAGGCATCCAGATCCGCGCGCCCGGTGTCGCTGTTCGGATCAAAAAACCGTTAGAGGGCTTAAACGCAAAGAAGCCGCGATCAATTGCCTCGATGTCTGAAACCCGAGCAATGACAGTGCCATCGCTGCAGCGCAGCAGCTCTTCTGTCAGTTCGATCCTGTGGCTGGTCGCTTGCCACATGCGGACAGAAAGCCACAGCGCCCCGACCCCGATGATCAGCAAAAACACCAGCCAGGCAAAGGATGGCGGGTTAGACATCGCCACATAGAGCAGGGTCACACCAATCACGGCCAACATGGTGACCCCCATGACACGCCGCAGACCCGAGGCCTCAACCGTTACCAAGACTTCGTCTGCCATCTGTCGCTCTCCTGCCATCCCTGCCCCCTGCTAGAAGCCTGTGTTGCGCTGGGACATAGCCTGATTTTGGCGCAACGAACAGCCCTAGCTGTCACATCCGGCGCGCAGGAGAGCTCTCCATGCAGGCCCCTTGCCCAAGCGCCTAGGGGCCAGTACCGTCACGCAATGAGTTGGCCCCAAAACACCCCACCCCGCCAGGATGACGATGCCGCAGCTGGGATCGAGATCAGCGACGCTTTTGAACGTTTCACCCAGCGTAACGATATTTTCACCCGCGCCTTCTGGGACCCAAAGGTCAAATCCAAGCACACAGATAAGTTCTTTGCCTCCTACCGCATGGAGGCGGCCCCCCGCCGTGGGGATGGCTTCACTCAACGCGATTTTGCCCTGCGCAACGCCGCTTGGTTGATCTCGGATGTGATCTCCAACCGCCGAGGCAGCGACGGGATCCGCGAGGGATTTCAGGCGGCCATAGACTGCGATACCCCCGTGGCGCCCGACCCCGTTGAAATCAACGACCCCACGCGGATGAGCGCAGAGATAAAGCGGATCTCACAGTTCTTTGGCGCGGATCTTTGCGGCATTACCGACCTGGATGAGCGCTGGCTCTACAGCGCGCGTGTGGATACCCGCGATTTTTCCGAAGCACCGCATGACCTCCCCGATGGGCTGAACAGTGTCATAGTTCTGGGGCATGAGATGGAGGCGGATCTGGTCGCCACCTACCCCTCTGCACTGGCCGGAGCGGCTACTGGGCGCGAATATAGTCACGAGGCTGCGGTGGTGATGCAACTCGCTGCCTATATCCGCAACCTCGGCTACGAGGCAGTGCCCTCAATGAATGACACCGCACTGGTCATCCCCTATGCCGTGAAGGCCGGCTTGGGTGAATATGCCCGCAACCAAATGGTGATCACGCCCGAATTTGGCCCGCGCCTGCGGTTTTCCAAGATCTTCACAAACTTGCCACTGACTCATGATGCGCCCAAACCCAAAGGGGTGCGTGCCTTTTGTGACATCTGCACCAAATGCGCCGATGCCTGCCCGGTAAAGGCTCTTCCTTTTGGCCCGCCCAAAGAGGGCGGCAGCAATATCTCGGCCATCAAGGGCGTACGCAAATGGACCTCGGACGCGGAAAAGTGTTTTTCGTTCTGGGCAAAAATGGCTTCTGATTGCGCCATCTGCATGCGGGTGTGCCCCTTTAACCGTGACTATTCCAAACCTCGACACCGCCTCTGGCTGCGCCTAGCGCTTTCTCGTTTCCGCAAACTGGCCCTGGGCCTAAGCAAGGACCACGGCGCCCGCATAAAACCGGGTGTCTGGTGGGACCAAGACGATCAAAGCTCACCCTAAGGCCCCAAGGGACAGGCGCGTAAGGCCCCAAAGGACAGGGGGCTTACTGTGCAAATGCGCACAAAAGCGGTGATCTCTTAGGTGTTTTGCCAAACCGGATTGCCCTCTAGCTGTAGTGTATAGCCACCGCTCACAGGAATAGCCGCATGTCACTCAGCCCCTCTACGCCCCGATCCATCTTGGAAACCCGCAAGGCCCGCCCCACGTTGGAGGGGGCAGGCGTCAAATTGCATCGCGCCTTTGGGTTTCAAGATCCCAGCGAGCTAGACCCCTTCCTGCTGTTCGATGATTTTCGCAATGAGATCCCTGCCGATTACCTTCAGGGCTTTCCCTGGCACCCCCACCGCGGAATCGAGACCATCACCTATGTTCTTTCCGGCGAGGTCGAGCACAGCGATTCCCTTGGCAACACAGGCAGCCTTGGCGCTGGGGATGTGCAATGGATGACGGCGGGCTCTGGAATCTTGCATCAAGAGATGCCCCGCGGCAATGCGGCCGGTCAGATGCACGGCTTCCAGCTCTGGGGCAATCTGCCTGCGGACCAAAAGATGTGCGCGCCCCGGTATCAGGATGTCGCAGCCCGCGAAATCCCGGAAGTCACCGATGATGATGGCACCCATGTCCGTGTTATCACCGGCGAGTTCTGGGGGAAACGCGGCCCCGTGGATGGCATTGCAGCGGACCCACAATATCTGGATATCTCTGTCCCTGCCGGAGTGACCAAGCGCTTCAAGATCGACACCTACAGGCGCGCCTTTGCCTATATCTTCGAGGGCGCGGGAGCCTTTGTCGACGCTTCTGCGCCTCAAGGGGTCTTGTTGGAAAAAGAGGTGGCAGGCCAAGAGGTCAATATCCGCGATCTCTCTGGCAATCGCACCTTGGTGCGCTTTGGCACAGGGGATGAGATCACCGTCCAAGCAGGCCCCGAGGGGCTGCGGTTCCTGCTGGTGTCTGGCGCTCCAATCCAGGAACCTGTTGCCTGGCACGGACCAATCGTCATGAACACCAAAGCAGAGCTGCAACAGGCCTTTAAGGATCTGCGCAATGGCACCTTCATCGCACCGGCACATTGACGCCCCTATCGTGGGTCAGGGAGGCCTAGCCCATAGGGCGGCTTTCCTTGGCGCGCCTGCCATAGAACACTGAAACTCAGCTTTTATTTGGGCAGGGATAGACCCGACCAAATAAAAGCCATCTCAGCGCCATTTGGCCTTGGCAGCATTTACCCAGATTGGCAGTGACCGTCACTTTCAACGATTTTGACAAGATGCTTGCGCAAGCGCCTCTTTGGGCTAGGCCATAACAGTGGTTTAGGTGGTCACAGATTTACGCACCATGTCCCAATAGACAGTTTCCACTTCATCCAGCGACAATCGTCCGCCGCTACGATACCAGGTCATCACCCCATTCAACATCGCAATCACAGCCAGCGTGGCGATCTTGGTATCCGGCAGAGTAAACTGTCCGGCCTCTACACCCTGTTTCAATACCGTTTCCAGTGCGTCCTCATAGGCCCGCCGCAGGGCCTCGATGGTTGCAAAATTCTCATCGCTCAGGTTCCGGAGTTCCATATAAGCGATGAAAACCTCGTCAGATCTCTGCATGTGAAAGCGAATGTGAAACCGCACAAAACTTTCCAGCAAACCCATAGCATCATCAGGCTTTTCCAGGGCCTCCCAGGCTGCCAGCACCTCTCGCATATGCCCCTCCATCAGGGACAGCAGCAAGCTTTGCTTATCCGGGATGTAATTGTACAAAGCCCCAGCCTGAACCCCAACCTCTTTGGCGATCTGGCGCACTGAAACCGCTGCATAGCCTTGCTGCGCAAACAGTTTGAGAGCCGCACTACGGATGCGCGGGCCGGTGATGTCAGAATGTGAACCTTGGGTACGTGCCATGAGCTCAGGCTAACTGAACATTCGTTCAGAAAAAAGACCCAGCTGAAAGATACATTCCCCAAAACCCCTGCTGGCCAAAAAATGAAGCAGATCGAATTTCTACCCGCAATGGGCTGAGTTGCCTTGTACCCTGGGCGGTGATTGTGCATCAAGGGGGAGGCCAAAGGAAAAACAAATGTCCCACTCCCTGCCTATGACCCTACTGTGCGCCAGTCTCAGCCTTACGGCTCTTGCAGGATGCAGCAATGATCCGGAGTTGAAAAACCAACTCACACCTGAACTGCGCAATGCAGACTATCCGACATTGTTGCCAGTAGAGGATTTGGCTCCCTTGCTGCCAGCGCCCGCAGAGGAGAGTACGCGTTTGGAAAATGTCCTAGATGCGCGCGCCAACAGCCTACAGCGCCGGGCTGATGCCCTGCGCCGCGCGGCACATTAAGCTCAAAGGCTCCCCTGCATCCGGCCTTTTTGTCCATCGCTGGGCCAGCCTCCTGACCAGCACGGTCTCTGCTTAGATATCACACCACCGCCGGACCTGACCTTACTGAACCTGCCTGAGTGGGTCCGACTTCCTGTTGATTAAAACAGATACAAACAGGGATATTATAGCCCGGTTTCTCGCCTCCCATTTGCCAGTGCCGTTGCACCCTTTCCTTGAACCCGCTAAGGCGAGGCAACACAGATGAAACAAAAAGGAACTCCAGCCATGACAAAACCGCTTCGTCTTGGGATCGCAGGTTTGGGCACAGTTGGCGTCGGGGTGGTAAAGATCATCCGCCGTCAGGCTGAAATGCTGGAGATGCGCACGGGACGCCCGGTGGTGATCACTGCGGTTTCTGCGCGCGACGCAACCAAAGACCGCGGCGTTGCGCTCAGTGGCTATGCTTGGGAAAATGATCCCGTCGCTCTGGCCAAACGTGATGATGTAGATGTTTTTGTCGAATTGATGGGGGGCCATGAAGGCGCTGCAAAAGAGGCCACCGAAGCCGCTTTGGCAGCGGGTAAGGATGTTGTCACCGCCAATAAGGCGCTGCTTGCCATTCATGGTCAGGCCCTGGCCGAACAGGCCGAGACCTCAGGCCAGGTGATCCGGTTTGAAGCAGCCGTGGCCGGTGGCATCCCCGTGGTCAAAGCCCTGACTGAAGGGCTGGCAGGCAATCAAATTACCCGGATCATGGGCGTTATGAACGGCACCTGCAATTATATCCTCACCCGGATGGAGGCCACTGGCGACGGCTACAACACCCTATTTGAGGAATGCGGCCGCCTGGGCTATCTCGAAGCAGATCCAAACCTGGATGTGGGCGGCATTGATGCTGGGCATAAACTGGCACTGCTGTCCTCGATTGCTTTTGGCAGCAAACCCGCTTTTGCGGATGTCGTCTTGCAGGGCATCCAGCGTATTGCGATCGATGATATTCGCCATGCCGCCGACATGGGCTACCGGATCAAATTGCTGGGTGTGGCACAGCGCACCGCCCGCGGGCTAGAGCAGCGGATGACCCCCTGCTTGGTGCCCGCAAACTCCCCGTTGGGTCAGCTGGAAGGCGGCACCAATATGGTGGTGATCGAGGGCGACGCTGTGGAGCAGGTTGTGTTGCGCGGTCCTGGTGCCGGCGAAGGCCCCACCGCCAGCGCCGTGCTCGGCGATATCTGTGACCTGGCACGTGGTCTGCGCATTGCCACCTTTGGCCAACCTGCGGCGGCCCTGCAAGATATCCCTGCTGCCCAAACCGGCCTACCCGCGCCCTACTATCTGCGCCTCGCCCTTCAGGACAAACCTGGCGCCTTGGCTAAAGTGGCCAGCGCATTGGGCAATGCCGGGATTTCGATTGACCGTATGCGCCAATACGGACACTCGGCCCCCACAGCGCCGGTGCTGATCGTTACCCACAAATGCACCTCGGCTGCCCTGGACGTAGCGGTTGAGGCCCTTGCACAAACTGGGGTTGTCGATGGCGACCCGGTCGCTCTGCGGATCGAAGAGCTGTAGATTTTCAACAAATGGCAGTAAGGCGCGCAAAATCTGCCCCCTTAAGGGCACAGCGCCTGTCTTACTGGCCAAGCCCGCGCTATCTTCCCTTGCCCGCCCCCCCTCCAAAAGGCTATGCGACAGGCAACCCGCCCGGATTTAAACAGGATATTGAGTATGACCTCCTCTGATGCCCCCTTCCACGACCGCATGCTGTCTCTGGGCCTGGCCCGAGTCGCCGAACAGGCCGCCCTGGCCTCTGCCTCTCTGATAGGGCGTGGCGACGAAAAAGCCGCCGACCAGGCGGCTGTGAACGCCATGCGCGAACAACTGAACCTGCTCGACATCAAAGGTGTGGTGGTGATTGGCGAAGGCGAGCGCGACGAAGCGCCGATGTTGTATATCGGCGAAGAAGTGGGAACCGGCAACGGTCCTGGCGTCGATATCGCGCTTGATCCACTGGAAGGCACCACGCTGACCGCCAAAGACATGCCCAACGCATTGACAGTGATTGCCATGGGGCCACGCGGATCTATGCTGCACGCACCGGACACCTATATGGACAAGCTGGCCATTGGTCCGGGCTATCCCGAAGGCGTTGTCTCCTTGGACATGTCTCCCCGTGAACGGGTGGAAGCCCTGGCTTCCGCCAAGGGCTGCGCCGCCTCGGACATCACCGTTTGCATTCTGGAACGTCCCCGCCACGAGGCGATGATTGCCGAGGTCCGCGAGACAGGCGCCGCGATCCGTCTGATTACCGATGGCGACGTTGCCGGCGTGATGCATTGCGCCGAATCCGCGACCACGGGCATTGACATGTATATGGGTCAAGGAGGGGCGCCCGAGGGCGTTCTGGCCGCTGCCGCGTTGAAATGCATGGGCGGGCAGATCTTTGGCCGTCTGTTGTTCCGCAACGATGATGAAAAGGGCCGCGCGGCAAAGGCGGGCATCACCGACCTGGACCGGATCTATGCCCGTGACGAAATGGTGACTCAGGATGTGATCTTTGCAGCAACCGGCGTCACCGGCGGCTCGCTCCTGCCCGAAATTAAGCGTCAGCCCGGCTGGGTTGAGACCACGACGTTGTTGATGCGTTCAAAGACGGGTTCTGTGCGTCGCATGTCCTACCGGACACCCGTCTAAACGCCCCGCGCAGGCCTGCCTGAAGATAAGCGGCTTGCGCCGCTGCCTCCGGCGGGGATATTTTCAGCCAAATGAAGGGCTGGATCCATTCGGGTCTGGCCTTTTTCCATAGATGAGGTAGAGCGATGAGCTTTCTTGGGGTTGAAAACTCGCTGACAGGACGCCGCTGGCTGGGGCTTGGCATTGACCTTGAACGTGCCGCCGAACATATGGCACAACAGACCGGCCTACCTAGCCCACTGTGTCAGGTGCTGGCCCGTCGCGGTGTTCCTGCCCATGAAGCCCAGGGCTTTTTAACCCCCCACCTGAAAGACCTGCTGCCGGATCCGCGCCGCATGAAGGACATGGAGCTGGCTGCGGCGCGTTTTCTGGAGGCGGTTCAGACGCGCCAACGCATTGCAATCTTTGCTGATTACGATGTGGATGGTGGCAGCTCAGCGGCGCTATTATTGGTCTGGTTGCGGGCCATGGGGCTACAGGCAACGCTGTATATTCCGGATCGCATCGACGAGGGCTACGGGCCCAACGAAGAGGCCATGGCGGGGCTTGCACAGGCCCATGATCTGATTGTCTGCGTCGACTGTGGCACCCTTTCACATGGGCCAATTGCCGCAGCCAAGGGCGCCGATGTCGTCGTCCTGGACCACCACCTTGGTGGCGAAACCCTGCCAGAATGTGTCGCGGTGGTGAACCCCAACCGACAGGATGAGGATGGCGAGCTCGGTTACTTTTGTGCCGCTGGAGTGGTGTTCTTAATGTTGGTCGAGGTGCGACGCCAGGCCAGAGAGAAGGGATTGAGCACTGGGCCGGATCTGATGGGGCTGCTGGATCTCGTGGCGTTGGCGACTGTGGCTGATGTCGCCCCGCTGGTTGGAGCCAATCGGGCACTGGTGCGCCAGGGGCTGAAAGTTCTGGGCGCCCGTCAACGCCCCGGCCTGGTTGCCCTGGCAGATGTCTCGCGCATGGATGCGGCCCCTTCCACTTACCACCTCGGCTTTTTGCTTGGCCCACGGGTGAATGCGGGCGGGCGCATCGGCAAGGCCGATCTGGGTGCCCGGCTCTTGGCAACAGAGAACCCCCATGAAGCGGCAGCCCTAGCGGAACGCCTCGATCAGCTGAACACGGAACGGCGCGATATTGAAAACGCGGTGCGCGCCGCGGCAATGGAACAGGCGGAAGCCCGCGGGTTTGACGCGCCTTTGGTTTGGGCCGCGGGTGAGGGCTGGCACCCAGGCGTCGTCGGTATCGTAGCCTCACGCTTGAAAGAGGCTGCGGGGCGCCCGGCTGTGGTCATCGGTCTGCACAACGGTGAGGGTAAAGGCTCTGGACGTTCGGTGAGTGGGATCGATCTCGGTATTGCCATCCAACGTACTGCGGCAGAGGGGCTGCTGATCAAAGGCGGAGGCCACAAGATGGCCGCAGGGCTGACAGTCGCGGAAGACAAGCTGGAGGCGGCCATGGAGCGCCTCGGCGATCTTTTAGCCAAGCAGGGCGCAGGCAGCCTGGGACCGGCGGATTTGAAACTGGACGGTATGCTGATGCCGGGGGCTGCCAATATTGATCTGATCGAACAGATTGAACAGGCGGGCCCCTTTGGCGCCGGGGCCGCTGCGCCGCGCTATAGCTTCCCGGATCTGGCCATTCGTTTTGCCAAACGTATTGGGGAAACCCACTTGAAACTGTCTTTGACCGATGGGGTTGGCGGCAATCTGGATGCCATTTGCTTTGGCGCCTTTGATACAGCCCTGGGGCCACGCCTGTTGGAACATGGTGGTGCGCGATTCCATTTTGCCGGTCGCCTGGAAATCAATAGCTGGGGCGGGCGCCAGAGCCCGCAATTGCGCCTTGAAGATGCTGCAGAAGCCAGTTGACCTATACTCAACCCCTTCAAAACATGGCCGATACTCAAGGAGGTAAAAAAATCTCTCCCGAAAGCAATTTTTATCTTGCGGCCTGAGCGTAGAGAAACTAAACACCGCTCCACAGCAAGTGGCCCGTTCGTCTATCGGTTAGGACGTCAGGTTTTCAACCTGAAAAGAGGGGTTCGACTCCCCTACGGGCTGCCACTGTGCCTTTTACCTCAGCCCTGAACAGATAGCGCCTGGCAGCGAAGCATCGGGCGATCCTCCGAGAAATCTACACATTTGTTCAAAGACTTATCCTGTCATAGGAAGCTGTAAAGAAAACTGGGGATTTTCAATAATCGCCCCTTGCACTACGGATGATGACTGAGTAATACACCGACACAAACAGTGGCCCGTTCGTCTATCGGTTAGGACGTCAGGTTTTCAACCTGAAAAGAGGGGTTCGACTCCCCTACGGGCTGCCACTTTACCTTTCCTTGCGACAGATTGATTTAGCCAGCCTTAGCGATGGCACAGACCCTGCCGGGTTGTCGTGGGGTTGGCGCGAAGATGGCCGCTACTGTCAATTGCTGTGCAGGCTGGAGCAGACAAAATCGGGCTCTGTGCCCCTTGGATTGCCAGCCCCCTGAGGTTTGAAAACCGCGCACAAACGGCCCACCCTCGCCCTGGTCTCGTTGCTTCGATTACCTCTTAGGCTCCGAGCCTGGACTATCCTCTAGGACTGGCCCTGTGTCGCGGCCTGCAGTTCGTCTTTTTGCATGCCCTGTTCAAAGAACAGATGCTGTGAACGTCCGGCTCGTTTGGCCGCATAAAGCGCGAGGTCGGCTTGATGCAGCATTGCCGCCGCCGCTATGGGTGGCGCATTCCAGACCGACAGGGTTGTTCCAGCACTTGCTGAAATTTTGCACATCTGCCCTCCGTAGGGCACCGGTTCTTCCAAGTTGCTAATCAAACGTTTTGATAATGCTTCAAGAACCTTAGGCTCATTAACGCCCTCAAAAATGATCACAAACTCATCGCCACCGACGCGGGCTACGGTGTCGCTATGACGAGTACACTCAACCATAACTCTGGCAACACTTTGCAATACCGCATCCCCAGCCGCATGCCCAAGTGTGTCATTCACCTCTTTGAAGAAATCAAGATCAACATGCATCAGGGCAAAATCCGTACCAGAGCCAATCAGGCGCTCTAGGATGTGATCCATGGCACGACGGTTCTTGAGACCCGTCAGGGTATCAGTAAAGGCCTGCTCCTCGGCGGCAATCTTGGCCCCCTGCAAGCGGAGATTCAGCTGTCGCGAGGCCTCCATTGCAGCAGACTTGGCCTCAACCAAGTACAGCATTTCGATGGTCAAATCCGTGGGCGAAAAATCAGCGCTGGTCAGGTCATAGTCACGTACGGCCTCAAGCACCGAAATACCAAAGGACAGGTTGATGAGCGCTCCCTGACCATCGGGCAAGGGAACCAAGACGCCTTTTAGGCTGGTCTGGGGCGACTCGCGGAATTGCAAATGCAGTTTGGCCCCTGCGGTCTTAAGCAGGTCATCCATGGAATTGACCCAGCGCGGCCGCTGCAGGTCAAAAACATCAAAGAAATTCTTCCGCTTCCACGTCATATCAGGGCGGAGCTTTTGCAGTGTTGGCCCTGCAAAGCGAAAGAGCCCTGCAGAGTCCACTACAAGATACATCGGACAGATTTGGGCGATGACACCAGTCATCTCATCCGCGGTCATCATAGGGCGTGAGCTCCCAAATCAAAAGTACGACCCTCAGCAAAATCGGTCTCCACCAGTGTTACTGAAATCACCTCGGCACCGTCCTGTGTGCCGCGGTGATCAAGAATAACCAAATCGCCATAGTCGTCTGCCATCGCACGCAGAACACCCATCATAACATGGGCAAAGCCGGGCAGGCCCGGCTGGCAAATCAGGTCGAACTGCCCTGGAGAGTTCTCAACAAGTTCCAAAGCGGGCAAATGTAAATCAGCCACTGCCAAGCGCGCGCGATCAGGCAAATCATCCAAAGAATGTAGAAATTCCACGTAGTTAACGCCGCCAAAGCGCAGCAGGCGTCGCAGCGCCTCTACCTGAGGGTTGGACACCAAGAACGTACCTGTATCCTCTAGGATTTCAGGAAGCGGACGCTCTAGGGACCGTTCAACGGCGGAGAGCATTTTGTTGGACTGCTCATCCGTATAGATCAACATGGCCTCGAACTGAGCAAAGCCAAGATCTGCATTATTCATAATGTCATTCCACCGCTCTTCCCCGTAGGTACTGGCGACGAATGCTTGAATTGCTCTGTTGATCAGACCATGCATAAATTGGCCCCTTGTTACTCTTTGCCCATACTTGGCGTCGGTTCGTTAAGATACGCCGAACAATTAAAGTTTGACAGAATTTCAGTCCAGATCCCTGTTCTGAAACGTCCTTGCAATATATCTTGGTAAGAGTAGCATTTTTCATCCACTCCTAAAACGATGCTTCCCGCAAAAACTGCAGGGGTCCCTCTAGGGTGCCGATGGCCTTTTGTAGGCCCTTCTGGCGATTCATGGCTCCTCTACCGGGTGCGGACATAGCGCTTTCTAAGAGACCGGGGAAGAAAAACTACTGATCCGTCTCTCAACTGTGGCAAGAAATCCCACTGGAGATTCACACAAATGGGGGGACCACCCCGCACCACCCAAAGACTAAATCGGGTAACATATTAATTTTGGTTACAAAAAACCCCCGAAACACCGATAGAAGAACGCGTGCAAGTGACTGCCCCCCTTTTTCATGGGGGAACAAGAACAATCTCACAAAAGCACGTAAGTATAACCTAGATTTTGACCACCCGCAGAGGCTGGCGCCCCGCGACTGGCCATCATGGTCGGTTTAGAAGTCAGTTGGCGCCCCACCTTCAGATTTGCGGCGTGCAACAAAATCCTTCAGTTCCTCATGCAGGGCGTCGTCCATCGGCGGTGGGGTGAATTCCTGCAAAATTTCCTTGTAGATCCTGTTGGCTCTCTCCGGTGTCCAAACCGCGCCAGCAGCCTCCCAGGCTTCATAGTTGCGCCAATCGCTCAGATAGGGCTGGTAAAAGGCCGTCGCATACCTATCCTGCGTGTGCTGGATGCCAAAGAAATGTCCTTCATTGCCGACCTCGCGCACCGCATCAAAAGCGATATCCTCTGGCCCGGTGGCGCAGATATCTGGCTGCATATAGCGCTGTATTTGCTGCAAGATCTCGCAGTCCATGATGAACTTCTCTGGGCTGGCGATCAGCCCGCCTTCCAGCCACCCAGCCGCATGGTACACCATATTGGTTCCCGATTGGACTGCCGCCCAGAGAGAATTTGAGGTCTCCCACATGGCCTGGCCATCTGGTACATTGGCCGCGCAAACCCCCGAAGAGCGCATCGGCAGACCATAATAGCGCGCCATCTGCCCTGTCATCTGCGTCGCCCGCATATACTCAGGCGTGCCAAAAGCCGGGGCGCCAGATTTCATATCCACATTTGAAGTAAAGGTACCAATGGCACAGGGGGTGCCGGGGCGGACATATTGAAACAGGGCAATGGCACAGAGCGCCTCCGCAAGGCTTTGCGCCACAGCGCCCGCCATTGTGACAGGCGCCATCGCCCCCGCCAGGGTAAAGGGCGTCACGACCACCGCCTGCCCCCGACGCACCAGCCGCAGACAGCCATCAATCATCGGATAGTCATGTTTCAGCGGTGAGGTGGAGTTGATATTGGTATACATCCTTGGCGTGGCTTGGAATTCTTCCTCGGTGAGCCCCCCGGCGATGCGGACCATTTCCATTACATCTTCAACCCGCTCTTTCCCCAATGAATAGGCATGCATCGCCTTATCCGTCAGCGTCAACTTATCATACAGCACATCTAGGTGCCGCACCGAAGCGTGGATATCCACGGGCTCCACCGGGTAGCCGCCGGCAAAGTGGATACAGTTGAAATACTGGGTCAGCTTTAGCAGATTGCGGCATTGTTCGCGATTGCCGGCAACCTTCTTGCCCAGATCCATATCCCAGTAGTTCGGCGGCGACGAGACATTGCCAAAGAGCAGGTTGTTGCCGCCGATCGGGATTGTGCGGTCTGGATTGCGTGGCGTGATGGTGAACTGATCTGGCGCCTTGCCGACCATCTCCATGACAAAGTCGCGGTCCATCCGCACCAGATCGCCCTCGACGCGGCACCCGGCCTGGCCCAGCAATTCCAGCGCCTCAGGGTTGAGGAAAACAATGCCGATCTCTTCCAGGATCCGCATAGCGCCATCGTGAATGGCTGCAACCCCCTCCTCGGTCAGAGGTTCAATGGGGCGGTCAATATTTTGGGGGATGCTCCAAGGCATCTGCTGCAGGGCCGCTGCTCCGCGCCGTGCGGCCGCGCCCGCACGCCCGCCGCCTCGTCTGCTTCTGTCACGTGCCATGAGCCTCTCCTTGGTGGATCTGCGCAGGCGCTCCGACCAAGATCGTGCACCGCCGGGTCTGCCCCGCTTATGGTTCCAAAAGGCCCAATCCATCGCGAGGGCGTCTGCCAGTTCACGACATATCTTGTCGTTTTCTCGCTTCAATATGGCTCAGGCACCGTTTTCTGTACATATGTGCCCAGTTCCACACAGATTCAAAGAATTTCTTGTTGGCACAGCCCCTCACATCCTGTGAACAGGGCACAAAAATTCAGGTTGGAAACGGTTGCGCGGCCTGGGCTCAGCGATCCAGCCAATCCGGGATATGACCGATATGCGGCAGCACCACATCCGCATGTGGCGCAAGATCACTGTGTTCAGCCATGCCGGTCAATACGCCGATACGGGTCATACCCGCAGCTGCACCTGCAATAAGGTCATGCAAACTGTCACCCACCATGGCAGTACGCTCTGGCGCAACACCGGCCGCCGCGCAAAAGGCCAGCAATGGATCTGCATCAGGCTTGGCGCCGTGACCGCTGTCGAACCCGGCCACAAAGGCGAAGCGATCCAGCACACCAGAGCGCTCGAGTTGGCTGATGGCAGAAACCTCCGCATCATTTGTCATCACCCCCAGCACCTTCCCGCGCGCCAACAGCCCATCTAGGAAATCCGCCAGTGGCACCGCTTCACTCAATGCTGCGGAGGCGGCGCTCTGCGCCAAGAAGCGCTCCAGCTCGGCCTCTTTCATCTGTGTCACGAAGGGCGCGAGCACAGCAGCCACTTCGCCATTGGTACCGGCAATGACCATGCTATCCGCCCGGAAGGATTGCTGGTCCAGATCGAAACTGATCGCCTCGGCCATTGCTTCAGCCCGCGCGGCATCTCCCTGACTGAGCTGCGCAAGCATATCCGCCGCCCAAGTGTTCCAAGTTTCGGAAAAATCAAACAGAGTTCCGTCTTTATCGAAGAGAAATGCATCTACCGGCATCGCGTGTCCTTGGCCTAAGCGTCTGGCGCGAACCGTATCGGTAAATTGCGGTCGTGCAAGGGCTTTCTCGCGCCGCCCAATCCTTAGGTCCAATGTACCTGCGCGCCCCCTGGCAATGCCATCCGCGCCTGCATTGGCATCTCATAGGCGATTCCAGCCTGATCGCAAAACTGCACCACCCAGGCGTCGTCCATCGTTAAGAAATCGAGCAAAGAGGCCAAAAAGGCCGGATCAGAAGCGTTTTCGCGCAGATCCGCCTCCGCCACCCCTGTTGCCCCCATAAATACTGGTAACAACTCATCATTTGTCATGAGCCAGGCAAGCGCCTTTAGAGCAATCACCTCGGCCTGATCGGCGGAAACCTGCATAGCGGACCTATTCCTGACATGTTGCGGACAAATTAGTAAAAACCCGAAACAGTTTATTAACCAGTCTGACGGAAACTTCCAGTGTAGCGAGCAAAAGGTTTGAAAGGCGATTTGAGTGCAAGGAACGATCCTGGTCATAGATGGTATCTCCACCAACCGCATCATGCTGAAGGTTCAGCTGGCGGGGGCCTGCTACGGTGTGGAACAGGCCGATTGCGTCGCCGATGTTCTTGAGGCCGCTCGCTACTGTCGTCCTGATCTGGTGCTCACCGCCATGAGCCTGCCCGATGGCACCGCCGCAGATGTAAAGAATGCCCTGCGCCAGGATGAGATGCTCGCTGATATTCCTGTCATTGCCATCACCCAGTCTAATGCCCCGGAACGCCGCCTGCATGCTCTGTCAGCAGGGATTGATGATGTGCTGCCACAGCCGGTGGATGATGTCATCCTCCAGGCGCGCATCCGCAGCTTGCTGCGCGCCCGCAGTGCCAACGAAGAGTTGCATATGCAACGCGATGCCTCCCATGGCTTTGTCCTCCCGCTTTCTGACCGGGCTGGGCACAACGAATGTAACGGTGCAAGCGTAGCACTGGTTGCCCAGGACACCCAAACCGCCCAGGCCTGGGCCAAGCGGCTGAGCGACCATGTCCCCTACGAGCTGCGCTGCCACGATCTGGACGACATCAAACTGATGATGAGCGCACCGGTGGCTGATGTCTTTATCATTGAGCTGAACGAATTGTCTGCTGGCCCCGGCCTGCGCTTGCTCGCGGATCTGCGCGCCCGTGCAGCGACCCGCCAGTCCGTTGTAATCGCGGTGCCCAATCCAGCTGATCCGATGATCGCGGCCGAGGCCCTAGACCGTGGGGCCCATGATGTGTTGCAGGCGGGATTTGACGTCGATGAGCTGGCCCTGCGCCTGACCACACAGCTGCAGTATAAATCCCGCAACGACCGCCTACGTGACAGCGTCCGCAACGGGCTGCGCGCCGCCGTCCAGGATCCGATGACAGGGCTGTATAATCGCCGCTATGCCAAACCCTTCCTGGATCGCACCGCCAAACGCGCCGCCGAAAGCGGTGACAGCTTTGCCCTGATGCTGGCCGATCTCGATCACTTTAAGCAGATCAATGACCAATATGGCCACCCTGCAGGGGATGCGGTACTGATTGAGGCGGCCCGCCGGTTGCAAGCACATATGCGGCCTGTCGACCTGATAGCCCGCGTTGGCGGCGAAGAATTCATGATGGTGCTGCCTGGCGCAGATGAGATCAGTGCTGGCATCGCCGCCGTGGAGCTTTGCAACGCCATCAACAGCAAGCCTTTTACCGTTCCCGGCATCGCCCAGCCAATTGAAGTCACCATCAGCATCGGCGCTGTGATCGGTCGCGATCTCACTCGCAAAGAAGACCGGGGGGACTGGGCAGAGATGGGTGAAAAGCGCGGCCAAGACAGGGGAGCCACCAATGTCACCGAGCTGATCTCACTCGCAGATCGTGCGCTGTATGACGCAAAGGATGCGGGCCGCAACCAAGTCACTTTGGGTAAAAACTCGACTGCGGCTGCCTAACCAGACAGCCCGCTCTGACAGCGTTTTGGGCCGATCAGTGCAACGCAGGGCAGGTATCTTTTCGGCAATGCCCACCCCCGCCTTTCTGGCACAACTTTCGGGCCCGCCGGGCTATTTCTGACCGGGTGTATCAAAACATCTCGGGCCAGTCTGTCTCTTCGATATACTTAAAAGAACCACCTGCGACACCTGCCCTCCACTTTTCAGGCGTATAGTGCGTAAAATACCCACGAAAGGCATCAGGATCAGGGAGCGTCCGCGTTTTCTGTCCCAGAAAATTCAACACATAGCGTCCGACGCTCATTACTGCCAATCTCCAAAAAATCCATCCTTGGTGACAACAGGCTGACGCCTGTCAGACAGCACAATCTTGAGAGTATCAATCCCCATATTTTTGACAAGGTCCGGAAGCACCGCCTGACAGGAACTGCAGGCGACCCGGTCAACGTAGATCGTCAAAACCGGCGGCATATTGCCGCCCGTCTTGGTGTAGATTTGCATCAGCGTATGGGCCTCAGCATGATACATGGCCTGCCGTTCAAAGGTACCCTTTTTGCCCTTTGGCACCTCCATCCGCTCTTCCTAATGCTTGACCAGCGCATGATCGGCATCTGAGAAATTGCTGGAGTTCCCCCCAATAACCACTTCCTCGCGCTCGCCAATCTTCACAGTAGTGATGGAAACCGTGCCGTCTCCACCACGGCTATCGGTAATTTTTCGGCTCCCCCTCAGGGCCTGGATGGAGCGGAAGGCATCTGTCGAGGTAAGCTCGGTGTCAGGGATGACTGACTGATCTCCATATCTGGCCTGAGCGTCCAGTATCATGGCGTCAATGTCGACAGCCGGGCGATCGTCGGGCACAAATTTCGGCCCCTCCGGTGGGTGGTTTGGAACATAGCGCATGCGCGTGATACTGGTGTCTGCCCGTCTAAGCACCGGAACCTGCTCCTGCGTTGCAAACCAATGGTGCCCCTCTGGAAGATCGTCGCCGACGGGCCACCCCAGCTTGGCCGCTTGTTCGCTCCCTTGACTGGGTGCCGAAATCCATCCGACCCCCTGCCCGTCAAAGTTCTTGAGTTGCAGGAAATGATACTCAGTCGCATCCTCCAATTCCCGCTGCCGAAAGGCGATTGCGTCCAGTTCCCGCTGGCTCAAATTCCCCTGTTCGCTACGCAGGCGCAACAGTTCGGTTTCTGCGGCGATCTTGTCGATCTCGGCTTTGGCTTCCCAGCCCTTTGAACCGACGGGCGGGTCTGGCTGATCGGCCAGCATCGACTTGAGCTTTTGCGACAAGCCACCGGAATTTTCGATCTGACGGCCTACATTGGCGTGTAGATCAAGGAGATCCTTGTCAATTTCACCGCCACCGGTCTCAATTCTGATATTTGTTGGCGCATCCCCCACGTTGGCGGCATCATAGGCGACACGGATCTGACCTGGCGACAGGTCAGGGTGCATTGTCACCACATAGGGTGTTCCAAACTCAGCCTGGTTCGCCAGCCTGGTAAAGCTGGTGTCATCAGTAGATAGGCCACCTCCCGCTTTCCTGCCAGCCAGGCCCATGCCGCCCAAGAAACCGATATTCAGAAGCCCCATAGCCTTTTGGGTTTCCGTCATCTGGTCCCAATTGTCAGCCATCATGTGGGCCTGATCTCCCATCGCAACCGCGTCAACGGTGCTAGAGGCCATCTGCAATCCAGCGGTTACGCGGGCAGTCCCTTGGGTAATCTGCATGCTTTTTGCAGCCATGTTTGCCGTACGCGCCGCCGCCCCCAAGGCACCAATGGACAGCGCCCCTGCCCCAACTTCGAGCCAGTTGCTGCGGTTTTCGGCATTTGTCACATCGGTGATGTCAACGCCACGCTGGCTATCATCATATAGCCGATCCCCCGCGCGCCCCACCTGCCAAAGCGCAGTCCCGCCGCCTGCCACAACGAGAGGCGTGGCCAAGCCACCACTGCCAACAATGGCTGCGACCCCCACACCGACCCCAACGATCATGGCGGCAACATCCCCCACGACACCGATCCATTCCAGAATGGTATCGACTTTGACCGGGGTGTTTTCCGTTACCATTTCGCCTGCAAGATCCATATCCACCGCCTGGCCGCTGACCTTGCGCGCGGGATAGGTCATCTTTCCAGGGGGCAACTGGTTGTCACTAAGCCAGTGCTCAAAGTCATCATAGCGAAACCCGAAATCATCCACGAAGCGCGGGGATTTCGGCGTTCCATCCGGGGCCTTACCCTGATCAAGGCGGAAAACGTTCACATTGATGACCCCGAGTTCGGGGTTGGTGACGACCACCGGGATCACGGTCATTTTGGCCGGATCCCCGCCTTCCTGCGCAATCAGCGCTGCGATCTTGTCGATCCGCTTATTGTTTTTGTAGTAATCGTGGCTCATCCCAGCATCTAGTCGAGCGTCGGCCTGTTCGGCTGTTTCCTCACCCGAAGCGGAAAGCGGCTGCCCCAGTGTCTGGCCAATTGAGTTGCGCAAAGCCCCTGCTTCACCGGAAGTTGGCAACTCATGGGGTTCCCCGCCTCGTCCTGGACCTGTCGCGTTTTAGTGCCGCCCCAAGTGCTCGTTTAAGCCACCTTTCGTTCGAAGGCGACAGGGCTTTTCCAGCCCAGTGCTGAGTGACGGCGGCGTGGATTGTAGAACCCGTTTATGTATTCGAAGATCGCCATTTCAGCCTTCCGACGGGTCTCCCAAGGATGCCGCCAGATCAGTTCAGCTTTGATGGTCTTGAAGAACGTCTCGACGGCGGCGTTGTCGTAACAATTACCCTTACCGCTCATCGATACTTTGAAGCCGTTCTGGCGCAGGATTTTCTGGTAGTCATGGGAACAATATTGCGACCCGCGATCCGTATGATGGATGCAGCCTTTGGGCGGCTGCCGGAACGCGATGGCCATATTCAACGCCCGGATCGCCAAGTCGCGTTTCATCCGATTGCTCACGGCCCAGCCGATAACACGCCTTGAATGCAGATCGAGGATCACGGCCAGATACAGCCAGCCTTCGCGGGTCCAGACATAGCTGATATCCCCCGCCCACTTTTGATTTGGCAGGTCAGCTGAGAAGTTTCGATCCAGCAAGTTCGGCGCGATATTGAACTTGTGGTCACTGTCTGTCGTGACCTTGTGTTTGCGTGTTCTGACAACAGATATCCCGTTCTGGCGCATCAACCTGCCAACACGACGGTGGCCCACGTTCAAACCGATCTCCTTCAACTCTTCGGTCATTCGTGGGCGGCCATAGCTCCCCAAACTAAGCCGCGACTGCTCTTTGATATGAGCCAGCGTGACCAGATCAGATCGCTGCCTACGACTGGCTGGGCGACTGCGGAATGCGCGTAACCCGCGTGCGCTGACACCGACGACCTCGCACAACCGGGCGGCTGGAAAGCTGCCCCTGTGTTCTTCGACAAACCTAAATCTCATTGCTTTAGGCCCGCAAAGAACTGGGTGGCTTTTTTTAAGATCTCCCTCTCCTCCTTCAGGAGCCGGTTCTCCCGTCGAAGTCGATCATTCTCTTGAGCCAGGCTCAAATCCTCTTTGGAAACCACGTCTGTGTCTCGGTGTGCAGTGATCCATTTGTTCAACGTCGACATGCCAACACCCAGATCGTCAGCCACCTGCTTACGCGTCAGCCCACTGGTTAATGCGATGCGCACCGCATCTTGTCGAAATTCGTCTGTCCGTTTCAGTCCCATAGTTCATCTCCTTTGTTGCAGTAAATGCTATCAAAGGAGCGGCATCAAACCGTGACAGGTCCAGGGTGATTAATGAAGGGTCGACGAATGAGACGCAAGTGCAAGGAGAACGAGTTTGAGTATATGTGCGGCTAAGTATACGCGGCTTAGGGCCATTCTCACGACTTTGCAAAGTCTGCTTACTGCGCAAAGCTGCCCTTGTCACAGGAGTTCGGATGGCTAATCGAGGCGCTTAGCAAGCTCCTCGGCGCTTTCATTATAATATACTCGCAACTGTCTCAAATCGGTATGCCCAACCATTCTGGCAAGCGCCAGAACATCCAGCTTTGTTGACAGCGCCGTAATCGCCGCATGGCGGGAGTCATGAAACGTCAATCCGGTCACACCGGCCCGATCTCGTAGCTTTCGAAACAAAACATCCAATTGCCGTGATGATAGCCCAAACACCGGGTCAAGATCCGGCAGCCCTCTTAGCAACTCTACAGCCCTGGTCGATAACGGCACCTCGCGAGGTCTACCGTTCTTCGTATGCGTCAGAAGGGCCACCCGCCGTTCCAAATCCACCCTCTCCCACTCCAGACCCGCGATCTCACCGGCCCGCATGGCTGTGACCATTGCAAACTTGAACGCGTGGAAGGCCCGCGCCGTAGCCTTATCAAGATCCTCACCAGCGCTGAATTGCATCGCCTCGATCTCCGCCGCTGTCGGCAGACGATCACGCGCAGGAGGCTTTGATGGTTTACGCACATCGCTGAGAGGGTTCGTCGCAATCAACTCCCAGTCACGCCGTGCAGCAGTTAACACAGATGACATGAGCTGCATTTCCCGAATGACGCTCGCAGGAGCGACTTCTTTTAGCCGCGCATCTCGCCACTTTGAGAAATCCTTGGCAGACAGATCCTCCAGCCGGATCTTGGCGATAGCATCTCGCCCGATCTTTTCCAGCCGTATTGCCTCCCAACGATGCCCGCGTTTTGAAGGCGAAACCTCGCGAGCATAACGCTCAAACACTTCACCCAGCGTGAGCTTGGCCGCCACCTTATCGTGGTTCAGGATCTCATATTCCGCCCGAGCAGCCCAATCTTTGGCCTCTTGCTTTGTTGGGAATACTTTTGACTTTCGGATACCGCTGCGGGCAACCTCGGCCCTGTATCCCGATTTAAGCTTACGAATAGACGCCATAAATTACGCACCTTGCGGAAAATATGCGTAAAGGAATACACATTCTTGCACATCATGGGTAGTCACTCGGTTCTACAAAACCCGTAACACTCTTATTTTGTAAGGATAAATGTTCAAACACGTACAAATCGGTTTGAATGATGGTGCGGTCGAGAAGACTCGAACTTCCACGGGTGTTACCCCACAGCGACCTCAACGCTGCGCGTCTACCAATTCCGCCACGACCGCACTGTCTAGGCTTGGTGAGGGGGTATTAGACCAGCCTCAGCGAGATGTGAAGAGACAAAATCAAAGAATATTGCTTTTCATCGCCACACCAGAGAATACCCCCAGACCTTTCAATTTCAATGACAGTTCGGGGGAATGAGCTTGCTGCCACTCCCCCGTAAATCAGCCGTCCCGGTCAAACCGCCAAGGCTATTGCTCTGCCACCTGTGACGACAAAAACATATCGCCGGACATCTGATCGTAATATGCCGGGAATTGCTCATGGTTTACAGAAGCGGCTAGCTGCTGGACGTCCCGACGGACCTGTTTGGCCAGGTCATGCAGGGACATTCCTTCTTGCTGCAGGCGCGGCAGCAGCGCCCGTGTAAAGACCGAATTGGGGTTGCTGTCATCGTCCGATAGACGGTCAAGCGCAGTTTGACCGGCGCCAGCAGAGTAAAGGATGAAAGCCCCCTCTGGTGGCTCCATACGCACCAGGCCACGGGCGCCGCCAACGGACCGCTTTCCATCCTGCGCAAAGGGGTTATTGCGGCAGGCATCAAGAACCATCACAGTGGTCCGCGCCCCCTTACGCTGGAACGTGTCTAGAATGCGCCCAGCAGGAATACTCTCACCGGTCAGAAAACTCTCATCACCGTAGTTTACCACCGGCACATCTGAAGGAAGCAAATAGTTTCGCCCATCCACTTCGATGCCGTGCCCAGCAAAATAAAACAGCACCTCATCCCCCGGCTCAATCTGGCCAGCTAGGGTCGAAACCGCGCTGTTTATCTCTCGACGGCTGGCATCATAGAGGGTCAGGACATCAAACCCAAGATCCACCAGCGCATTGCTGACTGCCAAGGCATCGTTGCGGGCTTTTTGCAATGACTCCAGGTTTTGGTATCCGTCTACCCCGATGACCAGTGCACGGCGCTGGGTTTGCGGAGCAATATAGACTGGCTGTCGCGGCTCTGACTGAGCAACCGCCGCGGTCACAGCTGCAGCCGCAGGTGAGCTGAGCGCTGCGACTGCGACGCCCTGAGGTGCGGGAGGCTGCGCAGCAACCTGCCCTTGCAAAACCTGCCCCTGAAGCTGTTGCCCCTGGGGGGTGGGTACAGGCACTGCTTGACCTTGGAAGCTCTGCCCCTGCAGGGTTTGCCCCTGGACTGGCTGTCCCTGATAGACCTGCCCTTGAAATACTTGTTGCCCCTGAAGCTGCTGCCCCTGGTAGACTTGTTGCCCTTGGAGCGGCTGGCCCTGGAAAACCTGTTGACCCTGGTATACTTGGCCTTGATTGGGTTGAGCACCATAGCCCTGGACAGGCTGGCCCTGCCCCAGCATTTGCTGGCCATTCACCTGTGGCTGCACACCATAGGTCTGAACAGTGACAGGCGCCTGGCCCACGTAGTTTCTTTGCTGGGGGACCTGCTGGCCGTATTGCTGAGGAACGCCCACCATCGTGGTTGTTGGCACACCTGGCATCTGCTGGGCCGGAATCGGTTGCTGCGGCACCTGCTGCTGTTGCAGCTGTTCATTCAAATAGATCTTGAGCAGAATTTTAGACCCATCGGGATGGGAATTTGCCTGTTGGGTCGCCTGAAATCCGCTGGCCAGTGCCCGTTGACGCGCCGAGTTCAAAAAACCCCGCTCATATTCCGTCAATTGGCCTGTGGCCGGGTAGCCCATATAGGCCTGATACTGGCTAATAGCAGCGCGGGATTTACGCCCCATAACGCCATCAGGCGATCCGGCTGGGAAGCCAAAATAGTTTAGTGAAGTCTGCGTTTCTCGGTTCTGTGTCCGGGCTGCGGAATTGCCAGTGCGCCGTGTTGTCGTGCGCTTGTTCCGATTGGCACCGCTTACAATGGCGCCACCGATCAGACCGCCGATAAGGGCGGCGCCCAAATTGTCTGCGAACACTGGCGCTGCAGATGATGTGGTTATCATTGCCGCTGCCAAAGCAGACTTTAGTGACTTTGAAAACATGTCACTCCCCTTTATAAAACTAGCACTATGGAATCAGACTAACGCAGCTCGCGCGCATTGCACGAGTTATTTCGACAAAAAATCACCTCTAAGGCAACATGTCCTAGCAAATCGGCGAGATCTTTAATGGTAGAATGGGTCACGTCCGACAATCTCGTGGATTATGAGAGTGCTGTTTCCTTTATGGAAACCCGTGCCGCGGCCATCGCAGCTGGCGAGGCGGATGAATGTATCTGGCTCTTGGAACATCCACCCCTCTACACTGCCGGAACCTCTGCCAAGATCGAGGATCTGACAGACCCGGATCGCTTTGCGGTCTACCCCTCCAAGCGTGGCGGCCAATATACTTACCATGGCCCTGGTCAGCGAGTCGTCTATGTCATGCTGAATGTGGCCAAACGGGGCCATGATGTGCGCCGTTTCGTGCAAGATCTGGAGACCTGGGTGATATCAGCCTTGGGCGAGTTCAATCTCACCGGCCACATCCGCGAGGGACGCGTGGGCGTCTGGGTGGAACGCCCCGACAAACCCAGGCTGGCTGACGGGCGTCTTGCAGAAGACAAGATCGCGGCCATTGGCATCAGGCTACGCAAATGGGTGAGTTTCCACGGCATTTCGATCAATGTTGAGCCGAACCTAGAGCATTTTGGCGGCATTGTCCCATGTGGCATTCAGGACCATGGCGTGACCAGCCTGGTCGATCTTGGCCTTCCCGTTACCCTGTCGGACGTGGATGTCGCCCTCAAGCGCAGCTTCTCCCACGTCTTTGCAGCTGAAATCGACTGAGCTGCAAGCCGTTTACAATCCAGATCCGACAACTGAGAGCGCTGCAATACCACCGCATCCTATTACGTCTGCGCTAACTGTCCCACCCGGTCCAATGACATTTCCGCAAGGGCGGTAAGCACCAGATCCGGAGCGACATATAGCAGGACATCTCCCGCCCCAGAGCACATCCGCAGCTGAACTCTCTCAGCCGCCACGATTTGCGGGTAAAGCCCTTGTCGCCGTACCAGAGCATCCTCTTCCCCACATAAATAGACAGTTTGCCCTGCATGGCCAATCATCTGCTCACGCCAGTCCTCTGGAGTCATGCTCAAATCGGCAAGCACCCCCGCTCCCGCCTGTTGCATCATTAACGACAGGCTCAATGATAGCAGGTTATCAAGCTCCATCTCCTCAATCTGTTTGCCGCCTTTGCTGCCAGATCGCGCCTGACTGCGCACCAGAGCCGCAGCCCCCTGGCGCTGAATGGATCTGCACCAGGCACTGAGAACCACCGGAGCAAGACCCGGTGCAAACCGGGCACAAAGCGCGAGGAGCCGATTGTTTCGATGCAGCTTTCGGAGACGGCGAGTCTGTTGCAGTGGGGCAGTCGGCGCAACCCCCACCAGACCGCCAATCCTGTCACGGAACCTTAGCGCTGCCGCACGGGCAAAAATGACGCCACTTCGATGCCCCAATAGAATTGGTCGGCGCAGATTTTCTTGCTCGATCAAAGCGTCGATCTGCGCCAGACATGCCTCTAGCTGCTGGTGCTTCTCTGGGGCGGGTTCAGAGCCCCCATACCCCCCACGCATTGGGGCGTAGACGCGAAATCCGCCATTGCGTAGAAGAGGTTGCAACTGCTGCACTCCGGCAATACCGTCCATCATTCCGTGGATAAAAATCACAGGCTGGCCGGTCTCTGCCCCTAAACGGAAACACTGGGTTTTTCGCCCCTCCCGGTCCCGAATTTGCATGCTTAGCGGCAGGGTCTCACCGCGGGAAATTGCCAAATCACTAACCCGTTCCTTCAACAGCAGACTGACCAGGCGGACCAATTCGGCGATACCGGGCGCACCAGCTTTGGCCGCAATTCTTGCCAATTCGTGCAACTGTGAAATGTCCCGCTGTTGGCCAAGCGCCAAGGCACGAAGAGCGCGGGTTTCGGTCAGACCTAGCCCAAAGGTCTCGGCGATGAAGTCATTGCAACCGACAGGCCAGCTGATCTCCAATAGCTCTACAGATATCGCCATGGGCAGATCGTCCCCCCCCTCCTCTTTTCCCAGCCAGATCGGGCGGCAGAGGAGTCTTTTACTTGGCGACAATGTTTCAAGAACCAAAATGTCCCGCCAGGAAAAATCCCGTGAAGCCATGCGCTCTACAAATCTCTGCCAAGTGTCATCGGCGGCCCGTGCATTCGCCAGCCAAGACAACAACTCCTGGGTGGTAGCTTCATTGGTGAGGGCCGCAGGGGCGGAGTGATCGCGCCGCTGCACCAGCCTCCCTTCAGGCGTTACCAAAATCCAACGGCCCTCTTGCTGGGCGGCTTTTTCCTCCAGGCCGAGGCTCGGGGGGTCCGCCCAAATCCTGATTGGATTGGGCCGGTTCATCTGCTCCCACTGCTGTTCCAGAATCTCCAGAGCTCGGGCAAAATGCGCCTGTAGCTCTGGCGCCTCAAACACCGGGTTGAGCCCACCTGCAAAGGGTTTTTCCCCGATGAAAGAGCTGACATTCTGTGCCAGGCAAAACCTGTCAAAAAGCTCGGGGCGCAAGACCGTTTCATAAATTGCCGCAACAATCTGCTCCCTGGATGGCAGGAGTTTTCGCTGCAAATCTGTCACGGGCACCTCTCAACCAAATCCCACTCTTAATGCACACCCCACCCCTGCCGAGGCAGGTGCAGGCAAACGCGACCTGGCGCGTCCCCTTCTTGAAATACTACAGCGGGTGCCCCCAAAACCATGCAAGCGTCTTCATGACGCAGACCCGACGTGACGCAGAGCAAAAGCTCCAAAGCGACATAGCCAATCAGAGTTCAAGGCCTGTCCTCACAGGCTACAAATTTCAAGAAACTGTAGTTTCAATTTGAGAAATACTACGCAGCAACAAAATAAAATCAACTCTGCGGTGCGCTCTATTTCAAATTTATCGCGTAGCCAGAATTTTCAGATCGCTGTCTGGGCCTCTTGCTTCATTTTTTCGGCCTCATCAACAGCAGCTGCCCCTAGCAGGGCCGTCTGGCCATACCTCTTCTTTTCTGGGCCGGACCACCACAGCCCGGCTCCAAAACCCACCGTTGACCAGCCGCATAGCACCGCACTCTCTCGTAAAGAAACCGCCCTGGTAGCAAAGCGGACCTCTAAAGCTTCAGCGCAGCGATCGCATCTCGTATCTGCGCAGCATGGGCTTCAACGACTTCGCGCTCTGCCATCTTTCCCGGCGGACGCAGCTTGTCCCCCTCCTGGCGTGGCAGGATGTGGAAATGCAGGTGAAACACCTCCTGCCCGCCTGCCGCTTCATTGAACTGCTGAAGCGTGACCCCATCAGCAGAAAAGGCCTGCATAACGGCCCTGCTCAACCTTTGAACCGTCTGCATCACAGCAGACAGCTGTTCAGGGCTGGCATCCAGCACGTTGCGACAAGGCGTTTTCGGAATCACCAGAAGATGCCCATCGGCGCGTGGCATGATATCCATAAAGGCCAGAGTATGCTCATCTTCATATACGCGCGCTGCCGGTATTTCGCCGCGCAACAGTTTCGCAAAGATGTTTTCGGGGTCATAGGCAGTCATTTAGCTGGCCTCCTTGGGACACTGATCTATTTCACATTGATCGACCATAGGGTTTTGCGATCCCTGGCAGCCACCGTCAAGACAGGGGCAAGTGCTCGGCCTCTTCGCTGCGGGCGTCCTGCACTCTGTCGCTCAGGGTGTAAAGCTCCGGAGCAAATCGCCCCGATCGGCGCAAAGGCGGCGAGAAACCGGAAAAACTCACTAAAAAACAAGTGCCCGCGACAATTAATCTTGATCCAGATCAAACTCCGCCATTGAAGGCCATCACACGGCACACTAAAACCGCATATGAGTCTATGGCCACCCGGAGCGTTTCCTGGGGCCAAAAGTTATGCAACAGGAGGCACCTAATGGCAGACGCAGCCATTCATGGTCACGGCCACGAAGACGAGCGCGGATTTTTTACCCGCTGGTTCATGAGCACGAACCATAAGGATATCGGCATTCTCTACCTCATCGTTTCGGCGCTTGTAGGTTTCATCTCCGTCGCGTTCACCGTTTATATGCGGCTTGAACTGATGGATCCAGGCGTTCAGTACATGTGTGCAGAAGGCGCCCGCTTCTTTGCGGATCCTTCCAGCGAATGTACCCCGAACGGTCACCTCTGGAACGTGTTGATCACCGCCCACGGCATCTTGATGATGTTCTTCGTGGTGATCCCGGCGCTGTTCGGCGGCTTTGGCAACTACTTCATGCCATTGCAGATCGGCGCGCCTGACATGGCCTTCCCGCGGATGAACAACCTCAGCTTCTGGCTCTATGTGGCCGGTACTTCGCTGGCGGTAGCCTCGGTTCTGACGCCTGGCGGCAACGACCTGCTTGGCTCTGGTGTTGGCTGGGTCCTGTATCCGCCTCTGTCGGTCAATGAAGGCGGCTATTCGATGGATCTGGCGATCTTTGCGGTACACGTCTCAGGTGCCTCTTCGATCCTGGGTGCGATCAACATGATCACCACCTTCCTGAACATGCGTGCCCCCGGCATGACCCTGTTCAAGGTGCCGCTGTTCAGCTGGTCGATCTTTGTGACGTCCTGGCTGATCCTGCTGTCGCTGCCTGTTCTGGCCGGCGCCATCACCATGCTGCTGATGGACCGCAACTTTGGCTTCACCTTCTTTGATCCTGCCGGTGGCGGCGATCCAATCCTGTACCAGCACATCCTGTGGTTCTTTGGTCACCCCGAAGTCTACATCGTGATTCTGCCAGGCTTTGGTATCATCTCTCACGTGATTGCCACCTTCGCCCGTAAGCCGGTGTTTGGCTATCTGCCCATGGTCTGGGCGATCATCGCCATTGGTGTTCTGGGCTTCGTTGTCTGGGCACACCACATGTACACAGTCGGCATGTCGCTCAACCAACAGGCCTATTTCATGCTGGCCACCATGGTCATCGCGGTGCCCACAGGCGTTAAGGTCTTCTCTTGGATTGCCACCATGTGGGGCGGCTCCATCGAGTTCAAAGCCCCAATGATGTTTGCCTTTGGCTTCCTCTTCCTGTTCACCGTTGGTGGTGTCACAGGGGTGGTTCTGTCCCAGGCCTCCATCGACCGCGCCTATCACGACACCTACTATGTGGTTGCGCACTTCCACTATGTGATGAGCCTGGGTGCCGTGTTCGCGATCTTCTCCGGCGTCTACTTCTACTTTGGGAAGATGACCGGTCGTCAGTACAACGAGCTGGGCGCACAGATCCATTTCTGGATGTTCTTCATCGGCGCCAACCTGACCTTCTTCCCCCAGCACTTCCTGGGTCGTCAGGGCATGCCCCGTCGTTACATCGACTATCCCGAAGGCTTTGCCTACTGGAACAAGATCTCGTCCTATGGCGCTTTCCTGTCCTTCGCATCCTTCCTGCTGTTCTTTGGTGTTGTGATCTACTCGCTGCTGCGCGGCGCACGTATCACCCAGAACAACTACTGGAATGAATATGCCGATACACTCGAATGGACCCTGCCCTGCCCACCACCAGAGCACACCTTCGAGATCCTGCCAAAGCAGGAAGACTGGGATAAACCCCACGCGCACTAAGGTGACGTGACAGACTAACAAAGGGCCCCGAAGCATCTGCTTCGGGGCCCTTTTCTTTTGCGGAGCTCCGCGCGCAAATGCCCGCTTGAAAACCTGCCTGCGAAATACATTAATGGCCGAACCATCCGCTCAAACCATGCCACTGCCAAAGACCCTTCATGCCCTATTCCTGGATCACCCCTCCCCCAGCTGCGGCGGACACTGAGGCCCGCTGCGAAATGCACCTCTGGCCGCACCAATCGCTGCCACCCCAGGGCTACGCACGCTTTATTGGGGTGACAGCCCTGCTGATCGCCCTGCCGCTGCTGTCTTTTGCAGGGTCAGTGGTGTTCTGGGGGCTGCTTCCGTTTCTGCTGCTGGCGCTTTTTGGTCTGAAATACGCGCTGGACCGAAACCGCCGCGATGCGCAGGTGATCGAAGTTCTGACCCTTGACGCCAACGAGGCCCGACTGGAGCGGCGCAATGCAAATGGCACGCAGCAGAGCTGGCAGTGCAATCGGTATTGGGTCAACGTCGAGCTCCACCCCATGGATGGCCCTGTGCCCAACTACGTCACCCTGCGTGGAGGTGGTCGAGAGGTAGAGATCGGCGCCTTCCTTTCTGAGGATGAGCGCAAGGCACTGTATGATGAGTTGCAGAAAACCATTCAGTGAGGGAACACACCATCGTCAGCTCTGCCCCTGCTGTTTGCAGGGCACCACTCCAGCCTACATTCCCAACCGCTCTTTACAACCTTTCATTGATACCGTTTGTTTAAGGCAAGAGCACTTGGGAGTTATCGATCTATGATTTTTGTCCGCTGTATCGTCGGCCTTTTCTGCACCGTCGTAGCCACGTCCTTCGCCTACGCAGGCCCGATCGAAGACTGTTCTCAAGAAAATGATCTGAGACTTTCAGTCAGAGCTTGCTCGAAGGTCATCGAGTCAAATTTACTTCCAGAAAAACTTGAAGTGACCTATTACTTTCGAGGCAATGCCCATCGTCGGCTCGGGAACACACGCCGTGCTTTGAAGGACTTACATCGATCAGTGGAAATCAACCCGTCTTATAAACATCCTTACATCGAGCTTGGAATTATCAGCAAGAACCGCAAAAACTACAAACTAGCTCTGGAGCACTACAACAAAGCTCTAGAAATCGACCCTCGGTTCGCAAAAGCTTATTACAATCGCGGTAATGTTTATTTTGGAATGAATAAGTACACACGGTCGATCGCAGACTATGACAGAGCAACAGATCTAGAGCCTAACTATATTTTCCCCTACATTGGACGTGCATTTTCTCTTCTTGAAATGGGAGACAACAAAGCCGCGCTAGTTTCAGCGGAACATGCACTGAGGTTAGCTCCCCGGAATGCCCATGCTGCCGAAATCCGAGCTCACATACTGGACGAGGCCAAGCGCAACTAAAAGACAAGGAGGTTTCGATTGGGGAGGCTCTTCGCAACGCCGCACTAATAGCGGCGCCCTATCTCAGCAGCCGCCATCCTTACAGAGCTCATCCTTGACCATGGGGCCAACCTTGCCAAAATCCATTTGGCCGGTGAATTTTGCCTTCAGGGCACCCATTACCTTGCCCATGTCGCGAATCGAGGCTGCACCGCTTTCAGTCACTGCGGCCTTTACCGCTGCGCGGACCTCATCTGCGTCGAGCTGCTTGGGCAAGAACTCTTCGATAATCGCAATTTCTTCCAGTTCCCGTTCGGCCAGGTCCAGACGGCTGCCTTCTTCATAGGCACGCGCGCTCTCATTGCGTTGCTTGGTCATTTTACCAAGAATCGCCAGGACTTCGCTATCGCCAATGGCAATCTCGCCATCCCCTGCCCTGGCCGCGATTTCTTTGTCTTTAATTGCGGCGTTGATCAGGCGAAGCGTACTAATTCGCTGTGCAGCCTTGTCTTTCATCGCCTGTTTCAGAGCCTGGTTGACCTGAGTTCGCGTATCCATCGTTCTTATCCATCCAGAGGAAACCGGAATTGGCACCTCTATCTAATCGCCCGGCTCATTTCAAGCCACAGGCCACCTCAGGCGACGCAAGGGCAGTGAACCGCCCACTCAAAGGTCAACCAAGAGGAAGTTTGCAGCACAATTCTTGTGGCGCCGCCTTACCTGCTAGGCTTGACCCCATGCCCGCCCGGCCCTAAAAGCCGATGAATTTCACCCTCAGGAGAGTCTCTGTCATGGCCGATACAGTACCGTCCAAGCCAACCGCATGTCTGGCGTTAGCCGATGGCACCGTCTTTTATGGAGCCGGGTTTGGCGCCACAGGTCGCTGCGTCGCCGAGCTGTGTTTCAACACAGCAATGACAGGCTATCAGGAGATCATGACAGACCCCTCCTACGCAGGGCAGATTGTCACCTTCACTTTCCCGCATATCGGAAATACCGGGGTCACCCCAGAGGATGACGAAACCGCTGATCCCGTTGCCGCCGGGATGGTGGTGAAATGGGATCCCACCCAGTCGTCCAACTGGCGTGCCACCGAAGAGCTGGGCGCCTGGCTCACCCGGACAGGTCGCATCGCGATTGGCGGGATTGACACCCGTCGCCTGACCCGCGCCATCCGCCAGCTGGGCGCCCCTCATGTCGCCCTGTCCCACGATCCAGAGGGGAACTTCGACATTGAGGCCCTCGTTGCCGAAGCCCGCGCCTGGGCTGGGCTTGAAGGAATGGATCTGGCCAAAGAGGTCTCCTGCGCCCAGAGCTATCGCTGGGACGAAATGCGTTGGGCCTGGCCAGAGGGCTACACCCGCCAGGAAAACCCGGTGCATAAGGTTGTGGCAATCGACTATGGTGCGAAGCGCAACATATTGCGCTGCCTGGCTTCGGCCGGGTGCGACGTCACCGTTTTGCCCGCCACTGCCACCGCAGAAGAAGTCTTGGCCCATGGTCCTGACGGCGTGTTTCTTTCCAACGGTCCCGGTGATCCGGCCGCCACTGGCGAATATGCTGTGCCGATGATCAAAAGCATTCTGAGCGACACCGATCTCCCGGTCTTTGGGATTTGCCTGGGGCATCAGATGTTGGCGCTGGCACTTGGCGGCAAGACCGTAAAGATGAACCACGGCCACCATGGTGCCAACCATCCGGTCAAAGAAAAGTCCACTGGGAAGGTTGAAATCACCTCGATGAACCACGGTTTCGCGGTGGACGCGCAGACCCTGCCAGAGGGCGTCGAAGAGACCCACATCTCGCTGTTTGACGGCTCCAACTGCGGCATTCGCATGGTTGGCCGCCCGGTCTACTCAGTTCAGCATCACCCAGAAGCCAGCCCAGGACCGCAAGACAGCTTTTACCTGTTTGAACGCTTTGCCGAGGCCATGGCCGAGCGCAAAGCATCATAAAGCACCGATCAATACCCAGTTAAATCCATCCCGCATACATTGTGGTTAACACACTGTTAAGCCACCCTCTTCAGCCTCAGATGCGCAATGCATCTGGGGTTTTGTTTTGAGTGACCGGTTTCGTTTTGAGTGATCGTATGCGTGGTTTACAGTCTCGCGGCTTCAAGCGCCTGCGCCGTCCTGTCTGGGCACCACTACCCAGGACGGTTTCCGTCGATTCCACATCACACAAAGATCCAGCAACAGAAAGTGCGCTCCAAGTCTATCTCAAGGCTCATAACCACAGACAGCTGGCGCAGCCTAACGGTCTGGACGATCAAACGACGGCGGACTTGCGGTCAGACCCTACGGGCACCTGCGTTCAGCGGGGGCAGCAAAGCGTAAAAGAAGCGCCAAGCGCCAAGCACCACAAAGAAAGCGGAAACAACAGATCCCAGCGATGGAGCGCGGCGGCGGCGCTTTCTCCGCCACGCTCCCCAGCACCTTTTGGCGACAGCGGGATCTACCGCGCAGATGCGCTTGCCCTGCGGTTTGTCGATCTCAGCAAACACCAACCCAGCGCGGCTTTGCTGAAGCGTATGCCCGCCAGTTTCTGGCTACGCCATCGCGCAATTCCCTGGGTGCAACTGGGCGATACCATCGCAATCGCTTTTGCCTCTTCTGAAGAGGCCAGCCGCCAAGAAGAGATCCTGACCGAGTGTTTTGGCCCCTTCATCCCAGTCCTCGCCCCAAAAGCGCAGATCATCTCTTTGCTCGTGGCACATTTCAGAACCGCCATGGCAAGACGTGCAAGCAACAGCATCGCCCCTGAACTAAGCAGCAAAACGCTGTTTCAGAATTCTAAGCGGCTTAAACAGTGGCTGCCGGTCAGCCTTATCTTGTCCCTGTCGGTTCTATTTCCGCTTGAGGTTTTTTCTGTTTGCTGCGGCGCCGCGCTTTTATTGCTTGTAATGTTCACTGCGCTAAAGCTCTGCGGCCTCCTAGCCCATCTCTTTGGCAAAACAAAGCCAAGCCCGCTGCATACCGATCAGCTTGGAACAAACAAGCTGCCCAAAATCTCGATGCTGGTACCGCTTTACAAGGAAGCTGAGATCAGCTCGGCACTTCTAAAACGTCTGGCACGCCTTACCTATCCTCAGGATCGGATGGAGGTTCTTTTGGTTCTGGAAGAGGGCGATCAACTCACCCGGGACACCCTCTCGGAGGCCACACTCCCACACTGGATTTCCGCCATTGAGGTCCCCGCTTGGGGGGCGCTACGCACCAAACCACGGGCAATGAATTATGCACTGAATTTCTGCAGTGGCGACATCATTGGTGTCTGGGACGCGGAAGATGCGCCACAACCGGATCAGCTGCAAAAAGTCGCCGCAGGTTTTGCCACGGCTCCACCTGAAGTCGCCTGTTTCCAGGGAGTTTTGGACTATTACAACCCGCGTGCCAATTGGATTTCGCGCTGTTTCACCCTGGAATACGCCAGTTGGTTCCGCATTGTTCTACAGGGCATTGCCCGGCTAAATCTGGTCGTCCCCTTAGGCGGGACAACCATGTTTGTACGCCGCTCTGTGCTGGACCGACTGGGCGGGTGGGATGCCCATAACGTTACCGAGGACGCCGACCTGGGGGTGCGCCTTTACCGCTCTGGGTATCGCACAAGAATGCTCCCCACCGCCACCTATGAGGAGGCCAGCTGCCATCTATCGGCCTGGATCCGGCAGCGCTCGCGCTGGTTAAAGGGGTTTATGGCAACCTATTTGGTCCATATGCGGCGCCCCCTCTGCCTTGCCCGTCAGCTGGGTTGGGGTGGTTTCCTGGGATTTCAGGCCTTTTTCCTCGGCACCATTGGTCAGTTTCTCTTAGCCCCTTTTTTGTGGACCTACTGGCTGGTGTTCCTTGGCCTTCCACATCCCAGCGCATCCGTCTTGCCGGATCTGCTGCTCCTTCTTGGCGTCTCTTCGCTGCTCTTTTTTGAAGCACTGGGCATGGGCATAGCCGTTTTCGGCGCCTTTGCTTCTGGGCGCCCCAAATTGGCACTCTGTGCGCCGTTTTTGCCGCTCTATTATTTGATGGGGCCCATTGCCGTTTACAAAGCGCTATATGAATTGCTGTATGATCCGTTCTTCTGGGACAAAACCAGCCATGGCATGCACCCACCAGACCATACGGAACACGAGCATTTGGGCGGGGTTTGCTCCCTGTCGCAACCAGACCAGTAAAACGCGCCCGCGGCTTGCTTGCCGGACGGGACACCAGACCTAAGGTCCCTGGAATCGTTAGCCGCGCTCCCCAGCGTCTTGTTTCAACCGGGTCATAAAGGCCACTGAAATGTGGTCTTTCAAGGCCTGCCCTGCGGCCTCTTCGTCGCGGGCCTCAATCGCCGCAACAATCTTTTTGTGTTCCGCCTGGGCAATCTCGCCACGTCCCTCCGCCGCCAGCGAGGTCGTAGCCATCAATGCCATGGAGCGATGCACAAGGTTGAGCTGTTGCACCAGATAGCGGTTATGCGAGGCCAGATGGATCTGTTCATGGAACCGTCGGTTTGCCTTGGCGAGATCTGTCGGCTTACCAACCAGTGCATCGTCTTCGCGCACCATGTCTTGCAGCACGCGTACTTCTTCTTCTGTGGCGTGACGCGCGGCCAGGCTAGCGGCAAGGCCTTCCAGCTCGCGGCGCACCATATACAGCTCAGCCATCTGGTTGTGATCCAGTGAAGCTACGATCAGCGAACGCCCGTCTCGCTCCAACAAGGACTGGGTCTCCAACCGCTGCAGGGCCTCGCGGATCGGTGTACGCGACACCCCAAGTCGATCCGCAAGGTCACTTTCGACCAAGCGGTCCCCTGGTTTGTAAACCCCTACGTCAATGGCTTCCAGAATAAGGGAATAGGCGTCTTTCTGGCTACTGCGGTTCTGGTTCATCAGGTTTCCATTCAAATGGTAGGTTTGTATTCCTACAGCTCACGACTGGGCAATCAAGCCTTTGCCGAGACTTAGCGCAAGAAAGCCACGAAAGAAGCAGCTGCAATTTGATCCTTTCGGCAACCAAACCCCATTGCAAAACAAAGCCAGCCTGCCTACAGCCTCCCTATGGTCAAGAAAGCATTCTCTCACGTGCGTCACTGGGTCTTTGATCTGGACAATACGCTCTATCATCCGTCCGCCCGGCTGTTCGATCAGA
Organism: Roseobacter sp. MED193; assembly: GCF_000152965.1. Lineage (GTDB taxonomy): Bacteria > Pseudomonadota > Alphaproteobacteria > Rhodobacterales > Rhodobacteraceae > Pseudophaeobacter. The sequence goes on from NZ_CH902583.1 coordinate 1,251,463, forward strand.
TCGAGGTCAAGATGACCAACTATGTGATGGCGGAGCTGGGCGTCGATCAGGCAGAGGCGGATCATCTGCGCAGCAGCTATTGGCGCGACCATGGGACGACCCTGGCCGGTCTGATGCGGGAACATAAAATGGATCCGCTTCCCTACCTGGAGGCGGTGCATGATATCTCCATGGACCACCTGCCCAAGGACCCCGACCTGGCGGCCTGTATTAAGGCCCTGCCCGGTAAGCGCATTGTCTATACCAATGGCAGCGCACCCTATGCCAAACGGGTTCTCGCAGCCCGGGGGCTGGACGGGTTGTTTGACGGGATCTACGGCGTTGAACACGCCGAATTTCGCCCCAAGCCCGAGCGCGCGGCCTTTGATATGGTATTTGACAAGGCCGGCATTCACGCGGAAACCGCCGCCATGTTCGAGGATGATCCCCGCAACCTGACCGCCCCATATGCCATGGGGATGCGCACCGTGCATGTGGCCCCTGAGGCGCTTGAGTGCGATACAGAGACCCGCCACATCCATCACCATACCGATGATCTGGCCGGGTTCCTTGCCAAAATTCTCTAGGCGTTCACCAACAACGCTGCCTTTGGACGCTTTGCCGCAGGTAAGCCCGCGAAAAAGGCAACAAAGAGACCTCAAAAACGCATCTTTATAGACCCATATTACTTGGGCCTAACACTCCATAAGGATCGCGCGCATGGCCCTTGCCTATACCCTCCCTGACCGTCTCCCACTCTGGCAACGCATTCTCTTTGCTGTTCCCCTGTTAGGGCGGATCTCCAAAGAGGTCGCCTATGGTGACGCAGAGAATTTCTACTATGCCCTTGGCATCCTGGTCTGCCTCTGGGGAAGTTCCATACTGCTGTTTGGCATCCCAGGTCTCTATCTTCCTGCCGTGGCGCTGGTGCCAGTGATGTTTACCCTGCTCATCGCAATTTCACGCGGCTAAAGGCCGACTTTGGCTCATACCCCGTGGTGGGGCGACATGCCGCTTGTCTTTGCCCTGTCCGCGGGCCTATCTGGAACAGAAAGACGAAAGGCACGGCAATGGCAGAGACATGTGATATTCTGGTTTCCGGTGGCGGCGTCGCCGGGCTGACAGCGGCGGCCACCTTTGGCGCGGCTGGGTTCAAGGTCATCTGTGTTGATCCGACCCCGCCGGTGATCCAGCGCGATGCCCATGGCTCTGACCTGCGCACCACAGCCTTTTTGCAACCCGCCCAGGAGCTGTTGCAGCGCTTTGGCTTGTGGGAGCGGCTGGCCGACCATGCCGCCCCCTTGCAGATCATGCGGATTGTGGATGCTGGGGGCGATAAGCCTGAACCCCGCGTGATCAAGGATTTCAACGCAGCCGACATTTCGGAAAAACCCTTTGGCTGGAACCTGCCCAACTGGTTGCTGCGACGCGAGATCCTCGCCCGGATCGAGGCCCTGCCGAATGTGGAGTTTCGCCCAGGCACCGGTACCAAATCGCTGTTTACGCGCACAAATGAAGCCCGTGTCACCCTAAGCGATGGCGCGCAGATCCAGGCCAAACTGGTTGTCGCCTGTGATGGCCGGGACTCGCCCATGCGCCAAGCCGCAGGCATTGGGGTAAAAACCACACGCTACGGACAAAAAGCCCTGGCCTTTGCGGTGACCCACCCTGTGCCGCATGACAATGTCTCAACCGAAATCCACCGATCTGGCGGGCCTTTCACCCTGGTGCCGCTGCCAGATTATCAGGGCAAACCCTCCTCTGCCGTGGTTTGGATGGAACGGGGCCCGCGGGCTGACGCTCTGCAGAGAATGCAGGCCACAGCCTTTGAGGCGGAGATGACCCAGCGCAGTTGTGGGCTGTTTGGCGATCTCTCCCTGGCGTCGCGCCGCAGCATCTGGCCGATCATCAGCCAATCTGCTGAACGGATGGACGGCCAGCGCCTGGCCTTGATGGCCGAGGCTGCCCATGTGGTGCCCCCGATCGGTGCTCAGGGGCTGAATATGTCTTTGGGTGATCTGCGGGTGCTGCTGGAACTGGCCGAAGCCCGCCTCGAAGGCCTAGGGGATGCACAGATGCTCAGCGCCTATCACAAGGCCCGACACAATGAGATCATGCTGCGGGTGAAGGGCATTGATCTGCTCAACCGCAGCTCAATGATCGAGGCCCGCCCCTTGCGGGATCTGCGGGCAATGGGTCTCAACGCGCTCTACTCTCTCGCCCCGGTACGCCGCACTCTGATGCAGATGGGACTTGGGGTTAAGTAAACCGAGCCCCCCTTCATTTCCCCCGAGATCAAGTTAAGGGAACCAGCTTTCCCGCCGGGAAAGCTGGGGCCTCCGGCGGGAATATTTTAGGAAAGATGATGCGCCTAGAGCACTTTATCTAGGACGTTCCTCAAGCGCTGCAGCGTCGCTTCGACGTCATAGAGTTTGTCGAGGCCAAAAAGACCCAAGCGGAAGGTTCGGAATTCGGCAGGCTCATCGCATTGCAGCGGCACACCGGCGGCGATCTGCATGCCCAGGGCGGCGAATTTCTTGCCGGTCTGGATCTCTGGGTCACTGGTATAGCTCACCACCACACCCGGCGCGCCAAAGCCATCGGCCGAAACCGAGGTCACGCCTTTCTCCTGAAGCAAGGCGCGCACCCCATTCCCAAGCGCCCATTGCGCATCGCGCAGTTTCTCAAAACCGAATTCTTTGGTTTCCAACATGGTATCACGGAAGGCGCGCAGCGCATCCGTGGGCATGGTGGCGTGGTAGGCATGGCCGCCGTCCTCGTAGGCCTGCATGATAGCGCGCCATTGTTTGAGGTTCAGGGCAAAACTGTCAGAGGTGGTTTCCTCAAGCCGCGCCAGTGCCTTGTCCGAGAACATCACCAGCCCTGCGCTGGGAGAGGCGCTCCAGCCCTTTTGAGGCGCCGAGATCAGCACATCCACACCATTGGCCTGCATATCCACCCAGGCGCAACCCGAGGCAATGCAATCCAACACCATCAGTGCGCCAACCTCATGAGCCGCAGAAGCCATGGCGGTGACATAGTCATCGGGCAGGATAACCCCAGCGGCGGTTTCCACATGTGGCGCGAAGACGATGCCTGGCTTTTGCGCGCGGATTGCGGCGGTGACCTCGTCGATGGGGGCGGGCGCAAAGGGCGACTGCGCCGTATTGCCGCTTTGGCGGGCCTTCAGCACCGTGGTTGAGGCGGCCACGCCACCGGCCTCGATAATCTGGCTCCAGCGATAGGAGAACCAGCCATTGCGCACCACCAAGACATCCTGCCCCTTGGCAAATTGCCGGGCCACGGCCTCCATCGCATAGGTGCCGCCACCGGGGACCAGCGCCACAGCCTGGGCCTGATAGACCTCTTTCAACATCGCATTGATGTCGAGCATCACCTGCTGAAAGGCCTTGGACATATGGTTGAGTGAGCGGTCGGTGAAAACCACCGAGAATTCATCCAGCCCCTGCGGGTCTACGCTGTCCAATAGTGCCATCTAACTCTCCCTAAATCTGTGCACGCTGGTATCTGGGCCCAGCCTATATCGGTCAGCCTCGCCGGGTTAGCCCGCTTCCCGCAACAAGACTGTCTAAAAATCGCGAGGAATGATCCGATCAGCACTGTTTCGGAGCCCATAGGCAACGGCCCAGGATCAGCGCGCCCTGTTCAGTGGACCAAGTGGCCCTGGCCGGCGCTCTTCGCTGAGCAGAACATTGGCATCCACCGAGCCTACGCCTGGCAAGAGCATGATCCGGCGGCGCAGTACGCGTTCGAAATCAGCAATATCACGGGCAGTAACCCGCAGACGATAGTCATAGAGCCCCAGCACATGTTCTACCGTCTGCACCTCGGGAATGGCGGACACGGCGCGTTCAAAGTCCTCTAGGCTGACACGGCCCTTTGTCCCCAATTTGACCCCCAAAAACACGGTGACACCAAAGCCCAGTTTCTCGCGGTCAAGATCCAGCTGCCGCCCGACAAGGATCTTAAGATCCTGCAAGCGTTTGATCCGGCGCCAAGTGGCAGGTTGGCTGAGGCCAAGTTCTCGCCCCAGGGCCCCGGCCGATTGGCTGGCATCCTGGCTCAGCGCTCGCAGCAGGGCAAAATCGATCTCATCCAGGTCGCTCATAGCGGCAGGCTTTCGTTGCTTTTGATCCGCGCCACATGCATCAGCGCTTCGATGTCGGCGATATGCGGCAGGGTGAGAATGGCGCTGCGATAGATCTGCTGATAATGCGCCATATCGCGGGCAATCACCGAAAGGCGCACATCCACCTGGCCAAGAAATGTCTGGATCTCCAGCACCTCGGGGATCTCCCGGGCCTGGGTGATAAATTCGTCAAAGGCCCGCGGGTTGGTCTTGTCCAGAGTAAAGCGCAAAGAGACCTCTACCGCATAGCCAAGAGCGCGCCAGTCGATCACCGCACGTTGGCCGAGAAGAATACCCGCCTCGCGCAGCTTGTCCAACCGCCGCGACAGGCGCGATGGCGTGAGACCGAGGCGTTCCGCCAAATCCGGAATCGATTGTTCCGGGTCGCTTTGCATGTGACGCAATATGCGCCGATCCAGATCATCTAGCATGTTTACCTCATAAATCATCAAATTGACGAATGATAGTTGCAAAAGTTGTAAAAGAACTGCGGAAATCAGCGGTGCTTTTCCTGACAGGCAATCTATGATGCCAGCAAACGACAACCCAAGAGGATCTCTGATATGCGCGTATATTATGACCGCGATTGCGACGTTAACCTGATCAAAGACAAAAAAGTGGCCATCCTGGGCTACGGCAGCCAGGGCCACGCCCATGCGCTGAACCTCCGCGATTCCGGTGCAAAGAACCTCGTGGTTGCGCTGCGCGAAGGCTCTGCCTCTGCGAAAAAAGCCGAAGGCGAAGGCCTGAAGGTTATGGGTATCGCTGAAGCCGCAGCCTGGTGTGACGTGATCATGTTCACCATGCCCGACGAGCTGCAGGCCGAAACCTACAAGAAATACGTTCACGACAACATCAAGCCAGGTGCTGCTATTGCATTCGCCCACGGCCTGAACGTGCACTTTGGCCTGATTGAGCCCAAAGAAGGCATCGACGTCATCATGATGGCGCCCAAAGGCCCAGGTCACACCGTGCGTGGCGAATACACCAAAGGCGGCGGCGTGCCCTGCCTGGTTGCTGTGAACACCGACGCCACCGGTAAAGCCCTGGAAATCGGCCTGTCCTATTGCTCCGCCATCGGTGGCGGCCGCTCCGGCATCATCGAGACCAACTTCCGTGAAGAATGCGAAACCGACCTGTTCGGCGAGCAGGCGGTTCTGTGTGGCGGTATCGTTGAACTGATCCGTTGCGGCTTTGAAACTCTGGTTGAAGCTGGCTACGCGCCAGAGATGGCCTATTTCGAATGCCTGCACGAAACCAAGCTGATCGTTGACCTGATCTATGAAGGCGGCATCGCCAACATGGACTACTCGATCTCCAACACTGCGGAATACGGCCAGTATGTCACCGGCCCACGCATCCTGCCATACGAGCAGACCAAGAAAGCGATGAAAGAGAGCCTGCAGGACATCCAGTCCGGTAAGTTCGTGCGTGACTTCATGCTGGAAAACGCCGTTGGTCAGCCCACCATCAAAGCCTCGCGTCGTGCCAATGACGAGCACCAGATCGAAGTTGTTGGTCAGAAACTGCGCGACATGATGCCTTGGATCTCGGCCGGTAAAATGGTCGACAAAGCAAAGAACTAAGGGGCCCGCAGCGCAGGCTGCAGCCCTTACTCTGCAGGGGCGCTCCAAGCAATTGGGGCGCCCTTTTTCTCTCTAATGGTTTGGGAAGCTCTCAATGGAACATGCCACTATCAGGAATGCCGCCTACGGCATGAAAGAGCAAATCCTAGAGTGCAGTTTCTCAACATACGAAGCACACCGAACTAGCCAACCATTTGCCTTCCCTGAGAACATGCATACAGCTTTGATCGCCCCTTCGATCGAAGAGTCGTTTGTCAACGACAGAGGTGCCCCCCTGCCGGAGAGCCCAAACATATTTGTCGCAGAGGTCAAAGGAACCTTTGCAGGCTACGTGCAACTCAGCCGGTTTGCCCTTGATACACCGCAAACACTCCCTCTCTGCGTCATTTCAGATATCTTCGTCTTGCCCGAGTTTCGCAAACAGGGCCTAGCAAGCCAGTTACTCAGCCATGTTAAGCAGCTCGCAATAGAAAACCGATGGAGCAATTTGACCGCGACGGTTTGGGCTCCGAACCAAGCGTCAGCCCGATTATTTGAGAAAGAAGGCTTCACGATACAAAGTACCTGTTTTCGGTTCGGACCGACAAATCAGGCGATTGACCTGCCCCCTGCGCCAGCGCAGAACGGAGGCATCCTAAGTCGTATCCTGCCTTTCCTCAAAACGGCCGCTTTATACATTGTGGCCCTTCAAATTGCCGTTGCCTTAGGCATCTCTCTTTCCGGAAGTTGATTTTCAAAAAGGAAGACCAAATGACAACCGCCCCCGGCGCCAGCAACTGGATCAAACTGATCATCCTCGGCCTGATCTGGGGGTCTTCCTTTATGGCCGTTACCATCGCACTCAACGGACTGGGACCGGTGAGCATTGCCGCCGCACGGATCACCCTGGGGGCGGTGTCGCTGCTGATCATGATCTCCCTCATGGGGATACGCCTGCCCTCCCTCCAGAACCGGATCGGGCGTCAGGTCTGGCTGTGTGCCTTGGGGATGGGTTTCTTTACCAATGCGCTGCCCTTCTCATTGCTCAGCTGGGGACAGACCTATGTGGCCAGCGGCTTTGCCGGGGTCTGTATGGCCGTGGTGCCATTGTTTGTTTTGCCGCTAGCGCATTTCATGGTGCCTGGAGAACGCATGACCCTGCACCGCACTCTGGGCTTTACCATCGGTTTTGGCGGCGTCTTGACTCTCATCGGGCTCAAGGCTTTCGCCTCTGCGGGCAGCGACTTTGAATCTCTGGCGCGGCTGGCTTGCCTGGCTGCGGCGCTCTGCTATGCCATTGGTTCGATCATCACCCGCCTCTGCCCAAGCGTGAATATGCTCTCCCTTTCCGCAGCGGCCCTCAGCTGTGGCGCAGTGATGATTATCCCAACCGCGCTCTGGCAGGAAGGACTGCCAAGCCTACCAGAGGGGCGCTCACTATTGGCTGTGCTCTATCTTGGACTGGTCCCAACGGCTTTGGCGCAGGTTATGCTGGTGCAGGTCGCGCGCAGTGCTGGTCCCAGTTTCCTGTCAACGGTAAACTACCAAGTCCCTGTCTGGTCAGTATTTTTTGGCGCACTCTTGCTCGATGAGACCCTACCACCTCAGCTCTTTGCTGCTCTTGTTCTCATCCTTGGCGGGCTGTTGCTAAGCCGGGCGCCAGCCCATCGGCAACGCCCCTGACGCTTCACCTAGCGCGAAGCAAAAGTCATTGACCTCAGGGTCGCAAGCCCCTCTTGTGCAGACCTAATAGGAGCGCAGAATCTATGCCAGATCGAATGGCAAAATACTGGCTGATGATCGCCACGCTCGGGTTTGTCTGGGGCGGGACTTTTCCGCTGATCAAATTTGCTCTCGAGGGGATGACACCCTTTTGGCTTGCTGCCGGGCGTATCGGGTTTGCTTCAGTCTTGCTTGGCGCGATTTGGGCTTGGCGCGGCTTCACCCTGTTCAAGGGAGAGGCCAGCTGGCGCGCGGTGCTCGTGATTGGCACCTTCAGTACCGCCCTGCCCTTTATGCTGATCAATTGGGGGCAGCAGCATGTTTCTGCTGGGTTTACTGGCCTCAGCATGGCCGCTATCCCGCTCATCGTCCTCCCTTTGGCACATCTGTTTGTCCCAGGCGAACAGATGGTCTTGCGCCGCACCCTTGGGTTTGTGATCGGCTTTGTCGGCGTCGCTATCTTGATCGGAGGAAAGGCCTTTGAGAGCAGTAGCTCCGGGCTGGAGCTTTGGGGCCGTCTTGCCTGCATTTCAGCTGCCGGCTGCTATGCTGTCAGCTCCATCCTCACGCGCCGTCTGCCGCCGGTGGATCCTCTCGGCCTCGCCGCAGTTTTGCTGGTGATTGGCGCTGCGATCATCCTGCCCACCGCCTGGGCCATAGAGGGCCCGCCAGCGATGCCGGATGGACAAACCCTCGCAATCATCGCCCTGCTCGGGCTGATCCCAACAGCGGCAGCCAATTTTCTGCGAGTCATCGTGGTGCGCGAAGCCGGACCGACCTTTATGACCCTGACCAACTACCAGGTGCCAGTCTGGGCTGTTGTTCTGGGGGCTGTCTTTCTGGAGGAAGCGCTGCCCAGTTCAATGCTCTTGGCGATGGTTTTGATCCTCAGCGGGCTTTGCATCAGCCAATGGGGCGCCTTGACCCGGCTATTTGGAAAATCCTCGTAGGGTTTAGCGCTTGGCCTACCGCGTGGCCTGCCACAGACGAAGAGCCTGAGCAGTTTCAGCGACATCATGCACACGCAGCATCTGCACCCCATTGGCCACCCCGGCCAGGGCCACCGCGATGGAGCCCGGTGCGCGTTTGTCCGCCTGAGGCTCCTGCCCAATGTCACCAATAAACCGCTTGCGCGACACGCCCAACAAAATCGGGCACCCCAGCCCATGAAACAGGCTCAACCCCTTGAGAAGGGTCAGATTATGCGCCTGAGTTTTGCCAAACCCTATGCCGGGATCAACCACGATCTGATCCCGCAGGATCCCCGTTGCTTCCAGCCGGTCCACCTGCTGTTCCAGGTAATCATAGACATCGAGCAGCACGTGGTCATAGCGGGGATCATTCTGCATGGTTTCAGGGTCACCCTGCGAATGCATCACACATACCGGGGCACCGGCCTGGGCCGCCAGCGGGGCCAGCGCGGCATCAAAGGTGAAACCAGACACATCATTGACCAGCTGCGCCCCCGCATCCAATGCCTCCATCGCCACGGAGGCTTTGCGGGTGTCAATCGAGATCGGCACTTCGGATATGGTGCGAATAGCGGCAATCACCGGGCTGGTGCGAGCGATTTCTTCGTCTTCTGGCACGAAAGCCGCGCCAGGTCGGGTGGATTCACCGCCGATATCGAGAATATCAGTCCCTTCCGCCATCATTCGTTGCGCCGCTTCGACCCCCGCATCCACACCCGCATGACGACCGCCGTCGGAAAAACTATCTGGCGTTACGTTCAGAATACCCATGATTTTGGGGCGGGTCATATCCAGGCCCGCGATGGCGGCACGCCGGAAGGTCAGCCTATGGCGAACCTCAGCCGGAACCAGCCCAACCGGCACAATCCGCGGCGGTGCCTCGCGAGTCAGCAGTTCCACTTCTGAAAACCAAAGCGAGCCACCTGCAAGCGGCAATGCCCCTTCGGGGCGGGTCTCGCCATGCCGTACCAGTGGCCGGTAATACATCACAACTGGGTCTGCTCCACATTGACGACGCGCAGCGGCACCTGCGGGCTATCAGGAGACTCAGCGCCAATAACAATCATTTCGCCCGCCTCAAAGGTTGCCGCAAACCAGGCGGCCAATGCAACCGATTCAGAAGGAGCCGCCGAGGGGCCATCCACAGCGTCCAGAACAATTTTGGACGGGGCCCAGACGCAAATTTGCCCATTTTTCATAGCCCAATCAAGCTCGGTGCGGGTGGCAACAACCACGCAACGATCATCCTTGGCGGCCAGGCGCCAGGCATTTTGTTCGATAGAAAGTAAATCAATTCGACGCTGTGTCATCTTGTGACCAGTTTGGGGCGCCTCAAGCGGATGCGCACCGACGCAGAGAATCAGCGGACGCTGGCGGCTTTCCATCTGATCGATCCAGGCTTTGAAATTCGCACTCTCGATCGCCTCGTTTGACAGATACATCAGGCGCGGATGCGGCGGCTCGTCCTCTTCGACGGAGTGGCTGACTTGATCAGTAGAGCGGACGATCTCCACCCCCAATGCACCTGGGCCACGGTCCAGTTTTTCAATGCGCACAAAAACCCGCACCGCCTGGGGTTCTTGCAGGATGCGTTCCGCTACACGTTCTGCCAGGGTTTCCAGCAGGTTGAGCCGCTCAGCCGCCAATTCATATGCGATGGCTTCCGTCACCTTGTCATAGGACAGGATACGATCCACATCATCATCCAGATCTGCGGGCGGCGGCGTCACCTCTACAACAACGTTAAAGCTGATCCGCTGGGTATTGCCGCGCTCGGCCTGAAAGGCACCAATCTCGACCTCTACCAGATGATCCCGCAATGAAATCCGGTCCAGAGGACCAGGCTTGGCCGTAGCGGCGGCTCGTTCAGAGGGATGCTCAAAGGCAAGGCGGACATCTGAAGACATGGTAAATCGGGCCTTTGGCTGGCAAGAACTTTGACGTCATTCGACACGTAGACCACACTCTACGCATTTGACCGTGCCTTAACAGGCCCGCTAACGCCAGACTAGGCCCAGAATGCGGCGTGACAGGTGTTTTACCCTGCTAAGCCATGGCGATCTTGCTTTTCCAACCGTTTAGCCACCACCCCCGAAAGGCGGATCACCCCTTGTGACTGCAAGCTTAGCCCCTCACTCGCTCGAGGCGGTGCGGTAGCGATCATCGCGGTAAAACAAATGTACACCGATGCGGGTGGTTTTGGTGAAGCTGCGGCTCCAGCGCGGGCTGACTGCCGTGGTGTGATAATAGGTTGCCCCCTGGGTCAGATCGGGCGCAGCCCCATCGATCACCATCCGCGCGATTTTGGCACCCCGAACATAGGCGTTTTTCTCCCGTATCACCTCCTCGTGGCCATCACAGGTATAGGTGAACTGGCACTGATAGCGCCGTCCGGTTCCCTGATTGATCACACCACAAAGCGAGTTGGGAAACTGCGCGGAATTGACCCGGTTCATTATCACCTCAGCCACAGCAAATTGGCCTTTGACCGTCTCGCCACGTGCTTCAAAATACAGCGCCTCAGCAAGGCAGGCGAAATTTTCGTCTCCGGTGGCCACAGGCTGCTCATCCAACCAGGCCTTAGAGAAAGTAATCTCCGCAGGTTTGGTTGTCTTGGGGCGAATTTTAAACCCCAAGAAGCTGGACAGGCGCGCGCCAGGAACTGTGTTCAGGGTCGATTGCTCGCGCTTGAAAAGGGCGCTCAAGCCGGTTTCGGCCTTGGCCATTTGTCCCGTCAATGTTGTTGCCGCCAGCAGGGCAGCCAAGGTCAGGAATTTCATGTCAAGGATCCTCAAATTGTCCACTTGCACACGGCCTCCCCAGTCCGATGTGATCGCTCCCTTTAACCACATTCTGGCAAAACGTCCAGTTCTGGGGCTTCTAAGCGCAAAACGCGCCGCTAGGGGCGATCACAGACCTGGCTGTGTCGCGACAGGAAAAAACAAGTTTTTCTTAATTTTATATGTATGTTGGAGAGACAGTGCCGGTTTTTTCGCCAATCGCCAGCTGGGCTGCTGCCAATCTAACCACTGGAACCCGGAAGGGCGAACAGGACACGTAGTCAAAGCCAGCCTCACGGCAAAAGGCAATCGATTCGGGGTTGCCGCCGTGCTCTCCACAGATCGACAGGGTGACCTCCGGATTTGCCCCGCGGCCCCGCTGAACGCCCAGCTTCAGCAGCTCGCCAACACCGTCCACATCCAGCACATGGAAGGGATCTTCTGCAAAGACCCCCTGTTGCACATAGTTGGACATAAACCGACCCGCATCATCGCGCGACAACCCATAGGTCATCTGCGTAAGATCGTTGGTCCCAAAGCTCAGAAACGACGTGTGTTGAGCAATCTCGTCGGCACGCAGGGCCGCTCTGGGGGTCTCAACCATGACCCCCAGACGGTATTCAAAGCTTTGCCCCTGTTCGGCAGCGACGGCTGCGGCAACGGCATCAATCCGCGCCTTCACCAATTCCACCTCACGCTTGGCAGAGACCAGTGGGATCATCACCTCAGGCACCACGGGGGCCCCATCTTTGGAGGCCAAAACAGTGGCTTCAAAGATCGCCCGCGCCTGCATATCGTAGATCTCAGGCACGGTGACGCCTAGTCGCACCCCGCGTAGGCCCAACATCGGATTATATTCCGCCATTTCTTCCACCCGCCGGGTGACATCGCTCACGGGGATGTCGAGTGCCTCCGAGAGTTCGCGTTGGCCCGATTTGGAGGTTGGCAGGAATTCATGCAATGGCGGGTCAAACAAGCGAATGCAGACAGGCAGCCCCTCCATAATACGAAACAGCTCAAGAAAATCTTCGCGCTGCATCGGCAAAAGCCGCGCCAAAACAGCCGCGCGACCGCTGGAGGTATCGGCAAAGATCATCTCGCGCATCACGGTTAGGCGACCAGGATCAAAAAACATATGTTCGGTCCGGCACAGCCCGATGCCCTGCGCATTGAAATTTCGCGCGGTCTGCGCATCTGCGGGGGTATCAGCATTGGCCCGAATTCCAATGTCGCGCGCCTCGTCCGCCCAGGCCAATAGTGCCTGAAAGGCATCGTCTTGTGCAGCCTCCAACATTTCTGGCTCTCCTGCCAGAACTTCGCCACTGCTGCCATCGATGGTCACAATGTCGCCTGAACGAAAGACCCGGCCTTGGGCGCTAACCAGCTGTTTCTTACGAGAATCAAATTTCATATCAGAGGCGCCGACGATACTCGGCAGGCCAAGCCCACGGCCGATCACCGCCGCATGGCTGGTCATGCCGCCCTTCCCGGTCAAAACCGCCACAGAGGCATGCATGCCGCGCACATCCTCTGGCGAGGTCTCGCGCCGCACCAAGATGCAGGGTTCGCCACGGGCAGCACTCGCCTGAGCATCTGCCGCCGTAAACACCAGTTGCCCTGTCGCCGCGCCGGGGCTGGCCGCGATACCCGAGCCAATGACGTCCCGCTGAGCCCCTGGCGCCACCTGACGGTGTAGCAGCTCATTCAACACATGGGCATCCACCCGCATCACCGCCTCATGCGGCGGAATGATCCCGTCCTGCGCTAGAGCCACGGCAATCCGCACCGCCGCCCGCGATGAGCGCAGCACCCGTACCCCATCCAGAATATGCACATCGCCATTCTGGATCACAAATTCTACCTGCATCTCTTCACGCAGCCGTTCCCGCATCAACGCCGCATCCGCCTTGAGCGAGGCAAAGGCCTCTGGCGCCTGTTCCTCTAGCGAGGGACCGCGTGCGTCTTTTTCCAGAAACAACGCCTCTGTGCCTGCGCCCAGGGCCTCGCGGCCCTGGCTCTGGCTCAGATAACGACCAGTCAACTGCGGCAGCCCAGTATCTGAATCCACCAGCTGCAAGACGCCAGAGCCACATTCCCCCTGGCCCAAGCCAGGAATCATCTCCTGCACCACCAGCCCCAGGCCTGCATCCGCTGGCGCCCCCTTGGCCTGCCGCAGCAGGCGTGCCGAAGTCCCCTCCCAGGCCCGGGCCATAGATCGCAAGACAGCCGCCAGTTGTTCCCCGGGATCCTGCGGGAAAACCTCGTCGGTCTCTGCCTCATAGGCCTGCAAGATTTCGCGCAGCGCATCCGGCCCGCCATCCTCGACATCGTCAAAAACATCTGGGTCCAGCCGGGCCACATGCACCGCATAGGACTGCACAAACCGCAAATACAGTGAGGACGCAGCTGCGGCCCCCAGGGTCTCGCTCAACGACACATAGCGTGCATCATTCATACCGATATTCAGAATCGCACTAGGTCCGCCCCAATCTGGCACCTCAGAGGAGGGTCTCACACAGAGCAGCGCATCCTCAGAAAACTCAGATAGGATGGCGCGGATATCTGGCAGATCTCCCGCCGCTGCCCTCTGCACCGCAGCAAAAGACAGAGCCACAGTACAGGGAACAGGCAGGTCCAACCGCACCAGGCGCTGCAGACACTTGGCGCGGCCACCGTGCTTTGCCGCCTCAATCGGTGCTGTGGCGGTGATCAACGAAGCAAGCGGGGTATCAGACATGGTTTTTCTGCACTGCGGCACCTTTTAGTTGCCTGCAGCATAAGCACGGGCAGCAACATCGCAAGGCCCAAGCCCTAAGCCAAAGAGGAAATTCCCTCAGGATCTCTTCGATACCACAGCATATGCCGCTGTCCCTCGGGCCAAAGAACGGGTCAAGGCCCGCGAAAGCGGCCCTGCCCCGGGCAGGGGTCAGCCTTGAGGCGGGCTTTGGCCCTCCCATAATTGCTCAGGCGCTTTCAGGGGCAGATCTGACCCTGAAACGCTTCCCCAGCAAAAGAAAAAGGGCCGCGCCTAAGCGCAGCCCCGCAAATTTTACATCAGATCAAAATCAGGCCTCGATACGGCTCAGATCTGCGACCTGCCCACAGACCTTGCGGATTTGGCTCAGCAGGTTCAACCGGTTGCGGCGGACAACCTCTTTGTCCGAATTCACCTGCACCGCTTCAAAGAATGCATCTACAGGGCCACGCAACGCCGCCATGCCGCCCATTGCGGCCGCGAAATCCTCGGCCTCGATGGCCGCGGAGATCGCTCCCTCGCTCGCCTCAAGCGCCGCAAACAGCGCCTTTTCGCTGTCGTCCTCGGCAAATTTCACATCCGCCCCGTAGGAATATTCCACCCCGTCTTTCTCTTCCGCCTGGGTCAGGATATTGTTGGCCCGCTTAAAGCCCTGCAACAGGTTTGTGCCATCCTCGGAATTGAGGAAATCCTCCAGCGCACGCGCGCGTTTCACCAGAAGGGTCAGATCGTCATTGCCCGCCATGGCAATGCAGGCGTCAATCACATCATGACGAATGCCCTGATCGCGCAGGAAGACTTTCAGGCGATCATGGAAGAAGGACAGAAGATCATCCGACAGATCCGGCACCTTTGTTTCAAGATCCAAAAAGGCCCGCTCTGCGTTCTCACCAAGACGGTCACGAACCACCCGGAAGGCGGCGCCAAAGACACCGTGCTCTGCAATCTCCTTCAGCAGGGAGGCAATCCCCGCATCAGGCAAAGAGGCATCCAACGCACTTTCAATCCGGAGCAATTGCCCGTCAAAAAACCGATCAAGAGACATCCGCGCGTTATTTTCCAACACCAGCCGGATCACGCCCAGCGCGGCGCGGCGTAGGGCAAAGGGGTCTTTGGAGCCCGTGGGTTTTTCGTCAATAGCCCAGAACCCAGTCAATGTATCCAGCTTATCCGCCAGCGCTACGGCGACCGAAACCGGCTCGGTTGGAACATCATCCGATGGGCCTAAGGGGGAATAGTGCATTTCGCAGGCATTGGCGACCTCCTGCGGCAGACCTGCGGCCTCGGCGTAATACCGCCCCATCAGCCCCTGCAGCTCGGGGAATTCATAGACCATCTCGGAGCTGAGATCCGCCTTAGCCACCCGTGCCGCCTGTTCAGCCAGATCGGCATCGGCGCCAACGACCGGTGCAATCTCGCGTGCCAGGGCGGCAATGCGGTCAATGCGTTCGGCCTGCGTGCCCAGCTTATTGTGGAAAGTCACATTGCTCAGCTGCCCAGTCCAGGCCTCCATGCCGGTTTCCGATTTGGCAACGCGCAGGTCATTCTCCCAAAAGAACTTGGCATCGGCCAGACGCGCCGACAGGACCTTTTGATTGCCCGCCAGAATGGTCGCCCCCTGATCCGCAGTTTCGCGGTTGGCAACAGTGAAAAAGCCCTCGATCCGCCCGGTCTTGGGGTTTTTCACCGAGAAAAACTTCTGGTGTTCCTTCATCGAAGTCTGCAGCACCTCAGGCGGCAGCTCTAGAAATTCCGCGTCGATATCTCCCAGCAGTACCACCGGCCATTCCACCAGCCCGGCAACCTCAGCCAGAAGCCCCTTGTCCTCGACCAGTTCCAGCCCACGGGCAAAGGCCTGATTGCCGGCCTCCTGCCAGATCGCCTCTTGGCGCTCGACAGGGTCCAGTACCACATTGGCACGCTTCAGTTTGGCGGCGTAGTCCTCAAACCCACTCACTGTGATCTCACCCGGCGCCATAAAGCGATGGCCCTGTGTCACAGTGCCCGCTTTGATCCCGTCGATCTCCAGCGGTACCACCTCGGATCCATTTTCATCGCTGAGCTGGCACAGGATCGAATGCAATGGGCGTACCCAGCGCAAAGATCCCGCGCCCCAACGCATGGATTTGGGCCAGGGGAAATTTCGAATGGTGGCTTCCAGAACCTCAGCAATGATCTCGGCAGCAGGGCGACCTGGCTTTTCGATCAAAGCAAAATAGACAGCACCTTTGGGGGTCTCACGTTCTTCCAGCTGATCGCGCGTCAGCCCAGCGCCGCGCAAAAAGCCCTCGATTGCCTTGTCCGGCGCGCCGACTTTGGGCCCCTTTCGCTCTTCGCGCACGGTAGGGCTTTCGGCCAGCAGGCCTTCCAGCGCCAGGGTCAAGCGGCGCGGGGTCGAGAAAGCCGCAGCCCCCGCATAGGTGAGCCCCGCTTCGACCAGACCATCGGTCATGCGCTTTTTCAGATCCTCCGCCGCACGCGCCTGCATGCGGGCCGGGATTTCCTCGGAAAACAGTTCAATCAGCAGGTCGGGCATCTGGGGTCCTCAGAAGTTCACAATCGCCTGGATGACGATGGCATTGGCGATATCCACGAAAAAGGCGGAAACCAGGGGCAGTACTACAAAAGCAATAGGAGAGGGTCCATAGCGTTTGGTTACTGCGGTCATATTTGCAATGGCTGTGGGGGTTGCCCCAAGGGCAAAACCGCCAAATCCTGCTGAAAGCACAGCTGCGCGATAATTGCGGCCCAGCAGGGGGAACAGAACAAAAAGCACAAAAGCCACCGCAAAAAGGGTCTGTGCAACCAAAATCGCCATGATTACCAAACCAAGATCGGCAATCGTCCAAAGTTGCAGACTCATCAAGGACATGGCCAGAAACGTCCCGAGCGAGAATTCAGACACCAGGGCCAACGCGGGGGTGCGCGCCACAGGTGGAGCCTTTGGCGCTATGAGCGCCCGCAGATTGGCCAGAACAATTCCAGACACCAGACAGGGGACAAAGAGCGGCAGCTTCAGCCCCGCCACCTGCGTCAACGCATGCAGGGCGTAGCCAAGGATAATTGCCAAATTGAGGTAGAGCATCACCCGGATCAAGGCCAGGTGATCGATCACCGCGCTCCCCGTCTCATCATCGGCAACCCCGATGGTGTGTTCTTCTTCTGGACGGTTGGGGGTCAATCCATGGCGCGTGATCAATCGCCGAGCAATTGGCCCGCCAACTAAGGCTGCCAGCACCAAACCTAAAGTAGCCACCGCCACGCCAAGTTCGGGCGCACCGGCCAGCCCGGTAACCATTGCCACCTCCGGTGCCCAGGCAATCGCGGTGCCATGGCCGCCAATCAGCGCCGCAGAGCCCATCAGCACACCCGCCTGAGCAGGGTAGCCAAAGGCAACAGCTCCCGCCGCGCCAATCACATTTTGCGCCAGGATTGTCAGAAAGGTCAGAACCAGCAAAATGGCCAGTGGTTTCCCCCCCGCCAAGAGATCCGACAGCCGTGCATTCAGTCCGATTGCCGCAAAGAAAAGCACCAGAAACAAATCCCGGCTTCCCATCTCAAAGCTGATTTTCCATCCCGAAAAATCATAGATAAACATCACAGCCGCGGCTGTGAGCAAACCACCGGTTACGGCCTCCGGAATACTATAGCGCCGCAGGATCTGCAGACGACTGTTGAGCTGAGCGCCAAGAAGAAAAACAGCAAAGCCAAGCGTCACTGAGATGAAATCAGGAATAGTGATTACAGTTTCCGTCATGGCCTTCTTCTCTTGCCAATTGCACTGCGCTTCCCTTGCCTTTGCTTGGGCAGTACTGACTTTGCGTCAGATTGTGGATCAGTCAGTTTTCCTGCGGGCGCGGAGGACAGGTTTCCCCGACAACGGTGCCGTCGTAGGCTTTTTCACCGCAGGCGTTCAGCTCATGCCAAACAAATCCCAGCCCCTGGTCAGTCACTGCAACGATGCGGTCGACCCCATAAGAGATATTCTTGACTGAGATAAAGGCCGTCGCGGTTCCCGCCTTTAAGGACTCGCCGATGGCCTCGGCATCGAAACAGTCAAACCAACCCGGGGCGTTGCGCGGGTTTTTTTGGTCTGACACCTGAAACAGTTGAGCCAATGCCTCTGGTTTCAGCGATGTGGTGAAACAAGCACGATACCGAATAGGGGAACTGCCCGCATCAATCGCTTGAAAGTCCCCATAGGCAATCGGTTTGGGCGTCTGCGCTCCAAGAGGCAGCAAAACCACGTCCTCTCCCGGTTGCAGGGCCACTTCATCATAGTAGCCATAGACCTGTAGGTAATACATGGCACCGCCCGCCGCGAGGCCAGAAACCACCAGTACAATTGCAAGAAACTTACCCAACATTGGCAATAGCCCTCTTTTTCTAGCCAGCCCGATATCCAACGCCCCGTTTCGGGCAAACCGCTGAATTGGTAGGTCGTTACGCTTAAAAACAGCAGTTTAGCCGACAGAACCGCCGGCACTGGTTTGTACAAAGGCGTCTGCACATTGTTTGGCCAGATTGCGCACGCGGCCGATATAGGCCTGGCGTTCTGTCACCGAGATCACCCCGCGCGCGTCCAGCAGATTGAAGATATGGCTGGCCTTGATACATTGATCATAGGCGGGATGCGCCATGATGATACGCTTGCCGGTCTTGGGGTCGTCGTGCTCTTGCGCCAGAATAGTGGCACATTCGGCCTCGGCCTCCTCAAAGTGGCGCAGCAAAACATCCGTGTTGGCCACATCAAAGTTCCAACGGGCATATTCTTCTTCGGTCTGTTTGAAGACATCGCCATAGGTCAGCGGGATGGGCGCATTCGGGTCATTAAAGGGCATGTCCATCACGTGATCGACCCCTAGCACATACATGGCCAGACGCTCCAGACCATAGGTCAGCTCACCCGAGACCGGGTGACAGTCATGGCCACCAACCTGCTGGAAATAGGTGAACTGGCTGACTTCCATACCGTCACACCAGACTTCCCAGCCCAGCCCCCAAGCGCCCAGTGTCGGGCTTTCCCAGTCGTCCTCAACAAAACGGATATCATGCAGAGCCATGTCTACACCGATAGCCTCAAGACTACCGAGGTAGAGCTCTTGAAGATTGGGCGGGCTGGGTTTGATCAGCGCCTGGAACTGGTAATAGTGCTGCAACCGGTTGGGGTTTTCGCCGTAACGCCCATCAGTCGGGCGGCGCGAGGGCTGCACATAGGCCGCCGCCCAGGGCTTGCTGCCAAGCGAGCGTAGCGTGGTCGCTGGGTGGAAAGTGCCGGCCCCAACCTCCATATCATAGGGCTGCATGATGGCGCAGCCCTTGGAGGCCCAATAACTTTGCAGTCGCAAAATGATCTCTTGGAAAGAGCGCGGAGTGGATCTGGTCTCACCAGCTGTCATCGCGGGTGTCTGCCCCACGGTCTGACCGTCGGTCTTAGTGGCGGTTTCGGTCATGTCCAAATCCCTCGTATAAGCAGCAAATGCGGGTTTCTTCCTATGCAAGCCCCCCGGCAGGGTCAACGGCTAGAAGCGCAGAACCAGGGTCAGTTCTTTGGCAATAAGGGTCAAGCGGCCCGCTTGGCGGAAGAATGGGCGTCTCAACATGACATTTTGCCGTGGCATTAAGGTCATAATCACCAGATTGCTGCATCAAGTGGGGAATTCCCCCCTGCAAGGGGCGTTTCCTTTGCTGCCGTAAAATGCTTATCTGCGCGGCAATAATTTGGTCTACCGGGATAGGGTCCTGATAATGAAAAAATTGATTGCCGCATTGGTCCTGTCGCTCAATGCGCTTACCATTCTCCTCATTGCACCGGCGCAGGCGCAGCAAAATCCACAGGATACGGTCTGGATTCAGGTGGCGGCGCGTCCCACCCTCGCTTCCGCCAATCAAGAGGCACAGGTTTTTGCGGCCAAGATCCCGGATGTTGCCGGTTTTTCCCTTGGCGGTGGCTGGTACGGCGTCCTGATCGGTCCCTATACCCGCGAAGATGCGAATCGGGTGTTGCAAGTCTATCGCTCTGAAGGGCAAATCCCGCGCGACAGCTTTATCGCCCTTCCCAATAACCTGCGCAATCAGTTCTACCCCTTGGGTGACGACGCAGCACAGGCAACTCAGCCGGCACAGGCCCCACAGGCTACAGTCCCCGCTGCGACGGAAACCGCCGAAGCTGCTGTTGAAACAGTGACGGCAGAACCTGTGGTGATTGTGCCCCCCACCCCGACCCTGCCCGATGAAAGCCCCGCCGAGGCCCGGCGCAGTGAGCGGGCTTTGAGCCGTGATGAACGCAAAGACCTGCAAATCGCCCTCAAGGCCGCCGGGTTCTATGCTTCAGCCATTGATGGCGCCTTTGGCCGCGGCACCCGTCGCTCCATGTCAGACTGGCAAGCCGCCAAGGGTTTTGACATCACCGGCGTTCTGACCACAGCCCAGCGTCAGGTCCTGTTGGATGACTATAACGCGCCGCTGATTTCGGTCGGCATGCGCCGGATCACCGATCAACAGGCTGGTATTTCGCTGGAAATCCCCGCTGGCGAGGTGGCTTTTAATAGATATGAGCCTCCCTTTGCCCATTACGACAGCACCGGCGATCTGGGTGTCCGGGTGTTGTTGATCAGTCAGCGCGGCGACAAGAGCACGCTCTATGGCCTTTATGACATCATGCAGACCCTGGAGATTGTGCCGTTGGAAGGCCCGCGTGAGCGCGCCGATACCAGCTTCACCCTGGAGGGCCGCAACAGCCGATTTGTTTCCTTTACTCAGGCCAGCGTCAAAAACGGTGAGATCAAAGGCTTCACCCTGCTTTGGCCCGCCGGAGACGAGGCCCGTCGCACCCGCGTTCTAGGCGCCATGCAGGCCAGCTTTGAGCGCACTGATGGAGTCCTTGATGATGCTGCTGGTGCCGATATTCAGCAGGATATTGATCTGCTATCTGGATTGGAAATTCGCAAGCCCAGGATGTCCCGGTCAGGCTTTTTTGTCAGCGCGGATGGCGTCGTTGTGACAACCGCAGATGTTGTGCAAGGCTGCACCAGGGTCACACTGGACCACGGCTACCCAGCTGAGGTTCTGACCAATGACAGCCAGTCCGGTATGGCGCTGCTGCGTCCAACCCAGTCTCTGGCTCCGATGGCCGTGGCTGCGTTGAGCCCGCAAAGCCCGCGCCTGCAATCTGAGGTCGCCGTTTCCGGCTTTTCTTATGAAGGTGTCCTTGGGGCCCCTAGCCTCACCTGGGGCAAGCTGGCTGATGTCAAAAGCCTAGAGGGCGACACCCGTGTTGCGCGTCTAGCACTTACGGCGCAACCCGGCGATGCGGGCGGGCCAGTGGTCGATACGTCAGGTGCG
Organism: Roseobacter sp. MED193; assembly: GCF_000152965.1. Classification (GTDB taxonomy): domain Bacteria; phylum Pseudomonadota; class Alphaproteobacteria; order Rhodobacterales; family Rhodobacteraceae; genus Pseudophaeobacter. The sequence continues at coordinate 1,272,729 of NZ_CH902583.1, forward strand.
GTGCTTGGTATGTTGCTGCCCCAGTCGGCACAGGGGCGCCAGCTTCCAGCTGATGTAAGTTTTGCAGTCAATGCCGAGACCATTCGCAACGCCATGGATGCTGCCGGACTGGCTGTTCAGTCGTCCCTGCCTACAGGCGGGGCACTGCCAAACCAGGCCCTGGTAATCCAGGCAACTGGCATGACCGTTCTGGTCAGCTGCTGGGAATAAGCGCGCAGGCCTTGGGCCCAGGAAAACTGCTGGCTGGCAGCCACGGGCGAGAAGGCCCACAAACGAAAAAGACGCTGGCGGTAAGATCCGCCAGCGTCTTTTTCGTGCAGCCCCGAAGGACCAAGCCCCTCAATAGGCGTGGATGCGGCCATCCCAAGTGTGAAAGCAACCGGTGGTCTCGATCGTCAGCGCATCAAACTCCCGGATCAAACCGCTGGCGGATTCGTCCACGCTGATGTCACCCTCATCGCCCCCCATTTCGGTCCGCACCCAACCGGGGTGATAGATGCCAACAGCAATACCTTCAGGCCGCAAGTCGGTAGAGAGATTGCGACCGAGATTTAGCACAGCGGCTTTTGACGCCCGATAGGCATAGCTGCCTCCGGGCGCACGTGCATGACTGGCCATTTGCGATGAGATGATGGCGATCTTCGGCGTGGAGCCTAAACGCACATTGGGGAGCAGTGCCTGGATGGTGAGAAAGACACCGGTCACATTTGCAGCGAGGCTCTGGCTCCAGATCTCGGCTGTGTATTCCTCAAGAGGCAAACCTTTATCAAGGTAAACACCCGCATTGCAGACCAGCAGGTCAATGGGTCGATCCCCCAGCTGGGCGGCAAACTGCGCCTGTTGCGCCGGGTCTGTCACATCCAGCGCCACATCACAGGACCCATCACGTGCGGTTCCTGAGACCTCATGGCCCTCTGCCGTCAATTGGGTGGCCATTTCGCGCCCAATCCCACGGTTAGCGCCGGTAATCACAACATGCATCAGACTTTGCCCCTTACTAGGTCGGAAAACTTACAACTGTCTGCTTGCTTTGTAGCGAACCAATCCGTTCAGGTCTCTAGTTCGTTTTCCGGCCCCGCCCAAATGGCAAGGGCAATACTGGGATCCCGTCTTCAATCAAGGCCTTGGCCTCTTCCGGTTTGGCTTCCCCGTAGATTGCGCGTTCTGGGGTATCCCCCAGATGCATAGCGCGAGCCTCATCGGCAAAATCCTTACCAACGTAGTCAGAGTTGGCTTCCACCTGACGACGTAATTCTCCCAGGGCTTTTGCCATCTCTGCGGCCTGCCCGCTCTGAGGCCCACTCAACGCCCCCGGACCAGCGCCAGGGGCCTCAGCGGCGACCGCAGGAACAGAGCCATCAGTCGGGGCTGCAGGAGACGGCACGCCTTGTGGTTCTGGTGTTTTGCTCTCAGGCTCACCAATACCGGACACCGCTTTGCGCCCAGTCCGCACCCGTGGCGCCATGATGGCTTTTTCCACCTCGGTGCTGCCACAATAGGCACAGGCCACCATGCCCGCCGCCGACAATTTGTCAAAAGCAGAAGCGGATTGGAACCAGCTATCAAAGCTATGGCCCTGGGCGCATTTTAGGCTGTAGTTTATCATTCTCTTACTCGTAGCAGGCTTTGCTGATTAACGGGGCAACAAATACAAGATCAAGGGGTGAATTTCTCTCTCCGCCCTGAAAGGTTCCCTCCTGGAGCCACAGGCTGCCGCTGCCAGGGAAGAGCCACAAGGCCAAACCTAGAGGCTAGGCTGCAGCGGAAGGCGCGCGACAAATTCCGCCAGCAGCTCTGCTTCTGATTTGTCCGCGTCTATCGCCAGACGGCGAAGGCCAAAATGCACCAGAGCAACCTCATGGTAGTAACCCGAATAGACGTAGTTCACCGTTGCCCCAGCCGCCGCTCCTAGGATGGGGACGGACTGCGCCGCCAGCTTGTGCCCCATCGCTGTGGCCAGGCGGGGGGCTACGGTGGTGATGATCTGATTCAGCGCCTGGCCCGACAGGCTAAACCGCAAAGAAACAAACGCAGTGTCGCTGCCATCATCCCGCGCCAATGGGCCGGCAGAGGCAAAGACACGCAGACAATCGAACATCACGCTCTCGGTATTGGGATCAAACCCTTCGGCCGACGCCGCATCCTGTATCGTGCGCAGCAAAAACGCAGTGGTAGCGGGCAATTCAACCAAGGCTCCCGGCAATCCGCCCGCGCCCCCAGCCGCCCCCATCGCGGTGCTGACCAGACGATTCATCCGGGGTGACTGTCCTGGCACCAGCCGTCGTGAGTGGCGGGCCGCCTGCATCGCCAGATGCAGCGCCTGTTCGGTCGCCTGGCTGAGCTGCCCACGCGGCCCTGAAGGGAGTTGCGCCAGCAAGTTCTCCACCTGCCCGCCAATTAGGTTGAGCAGATTCACTCCCAAACCGCTCGCCGCCTGATAGCGCCGCGCCAACGCATCCAGCTCTGCATCGATCTCAACCGATGACAGGCTGCGCCGTTCTTGCAGAATTTCAATCATGCCCCTTCGCCTCCCTCTGACAAAAAGATGGCCATGATCGCAGCAGTTTCAAGGTTTACCTACATCCAGATCAGCCCCTTGCCATCGGGTGACCCGCCCCTCGACTCCCGCCCAGGCACCACGATCCGAGGCCAGTCCCAGAACGCGCTCCGGGTTGGTCGGGGGCGGCATCTCCACCTTCTCCAGCCGTTCAAAGCCAAAGCGGCGATAGTAAGGCGCATCCCCAACCAACATGACCCGGTGCCAGCCCTGCTCCGCCGCCTTGGCCAGACTGTCACGGATTAGCGAGCCCCCCAACCCCTCACCTTGGTGGGTGGGATGAACCGCTACCGGCCCCAACAACAAGGCCGTCACCCGAAGCGAGTCTTTACTGCCCCCCCCGGCAGCCCCCTCAGGGCTCACAATATGAACTGGCCAAAATCGAATAGCACCGGCCAGTATGCCCAGCTCGTCTCGGGCCACCTGGCTCAAACCAGGAACCGGCGGCACATCATCGCGCAAACGGTATGACGACAGGGCCTCACGCCCCGGCGCAAAACACAAATCATAAAGCGCTTCCACCTCCCAGCGATCGCCGGGCTGTTCTGCCATAAGTTCGATCACGCCTTGCGACCTCCGTCCCTGCCCTCACCTCAAGGGGCTGGAAATCGCCCTAACACGCGCGTAAGCCTGGGGCAAACAATTGGAGATGCCATATGTTCTATCGCCCAGAGGACGGCCATGGGTTGCCGCACAACCCCTTTAACGCCCTAATTACCCCACGCCCCATCGGTTGGATTTCCTCCCGCGCAGCGGATGGCAACAACAATCTGGCGCCCTATTCCTTTTTTAATGGCGTGGCCTATACGCCACCCCAGGTGATGTTTGCCTCCACCGGCACCAAGGACGACCAGCCAGGCACCAAGGACAGCCTTGCAAATATCGAAGAAACCGGCGTCTTCTGCGTCAATATCGTCGCCTTTGAAATGCGGGATGCAATGAATACCAGCTCTGAAATGTTACCCAAAGAAGTGGATGAGTTCTCCCATGCCGGTCTCACGCCAGTGGAATGTGACACAATCAACTGTGCCCGCATTGAGGGCGCGCCTGCCGCGCTGGAATGCAAGCTGACCCAGATCGTCACTTTACCCGGTGCCGCAAACCGCGTTGCATTTGGAGAGGTCACCGGTATTCACCTGCGCGATGACTGCCTGCGGGATGGAATCTTTGATGTGACCCGTTTTCAACCGCTCGCCCGTATGGGCTATCGCGATTACACGGTGGTCCGCGAGACCTTCTCGCTGGCGCGCCCAGACGATTGAGCCCCGCTGATGCCCCTGCCAAACCCGAGTTTACGCAATCCAATTGTGCTCCCCGATGGTCAGGCCCATGCAGGCACCGTGATGCTGTCACAAGCCCTTGATCACCCCAACTTCCAGGTTGGCGCCTTCACCTATGCGTCTGATTTTGAGCCCCCCTCAGATTGGGCAGCGCATCTGGCCCCCTATCTCTTTGCTGGCGCCCGCGAGCGCCTGGTGATTGGACGGTTCTGCCAGATCGCCCATGGGGTGCGTTTTATCACCGCCTCCGCCAACCATGCCCAAGATGGGATCAGCTGCTATCCCTTTCCGGTATTTGATCCCGCCCAGATGGCAGGTTTCCAGCCAGACACCCGCGATACCGTGATCGGACATGATGTCTGGATCGGCTATGGCGCCCTGATCCTGCCCGGTGCCCGCATTGGAGATGGGGCCATTATCGGCGCAGGAGCCGTCGTCCGTGGCAGCGTGCCTCCCTATGCAATCGTCACCGGAAACCCGGCAAGCGTGACGCGGTATCGCTTTCCCAAACCTCAGATCGCCCGCCTGCTGTCCTTGAAATGGTGGCACTGGCCGCAGGAGCTTCTGGCCCGCGCCGAACCGGCACTTCTGACCGGGGATCTCGACATGCTGGAAAGCCTCGCCCCTGATTAACAAAATCAACACGCTCCGCTGCTTTGACCAGGTGGTCTTATCGCCTACTCCAGTACTCTGGCCTTTCAGAAATTTCATTTACAAAAGGAATTTAGATTTATGATCCGGCTGAACCCTCACTCTATCCTGGTAAGCGTTGCTATCGCCATCGGCTTGACCGGCTGTACCACTATAGAACAAGCAGAACCCATAGTTCAGGAAGCATCATTTTCGACCTTTTATAATGATATAACCGGAGAGCTCTCAGATGGTACAACCGTGAGTGGGAAAAGCTGGCTTACCATAGGTAATACCCGTGGAAATTTCTGCCTCCAGGCCGGTGACTTGGTATGCTCCGGCAAATACTCCGCAAACATCAGTCGGCGAATTTCGGGTTCATTCTCATGTTCGGACGGCACCACAGGTGAATACATAACCAAGCGCTTGCCGAAGGGAGATTTCCTCATTCCATTGGATGCCACGGCCACCCTTTCTGATGGGAGAAGCGGGACCGCGACGTTTTCCCCATTCAAACAGGGTAGTTCATCAACCACGTGCTTTACGCCATAAAGCCATAAAGCCATAAAGCCATAAAGCCATAAAGCCATAAAGCCATAAAAAGCGTTAGAAAACCCTTGATCAATGGCCAGAGGGCGGCTCGGGGGCATCAGATGTTGATTGGGTAAACCCCACTAGCCCATTAAAAGAAAACAGCCGCGCCCCGTCAGGGGCGCGACCGTTTTACAACAGCGGCTGGGGTTTGGCTCAATGGCCGCCCAGTATCCTGTTTTGACTGAATAATCCGCCGCAACGTGATATTCAGGGTCATCATCGCTATCGATCACCAGATGCCCTGCTTTGGTCAGTAGCTGGTGACAATCGCGACTGAGGTGGCGCAGCATCAAGGTCTTGCCCGCAGCCTCATATTTGCCAGCGATAGCTTCGATCGCCTGCAAGGCGGACTGATCCACCACCCGGCTACGGCCAAACTCAACGATGACCTTTTCAGGATCATTCTCCACGTCGAACAGCTCGATGAACCCGTCGGTGGAGCCAAAGAACAGCGGCCCTTCGATCTCATAGACCTTGGCCCCCTGCTCACTCTCGGACTCGCGGGTGATCGCATGGATGCGGCGCGCATTGCTCCAGGCATAGGCCAGGGCCGAGACAATCACCCCAACCACAACCGCGATCGCCAGATCGCTCATCACGGTGACCACAGTGACCAGAACAATGACAAAGGCGTCCATGGGCGGAACCTTGGTCATGATCTTCAAACTGTTCCAGGCAAAGGTGCCGATCACCACCATGAACATCACCCCAACGAGGGCCGCCAGCGGGATCTGCTCAATCAGCGGCGAGGCCACCACGATGAAGGCCAGCAGACACAGAGCAGCAAAGATGCCGGCAATACGCGTCCGTCCACCCGATTTCACATTGATCATCGACTGGCCAATCATGGCACAACCGCCCATGCCGCCAAAGAAGCCGGTGATCACATTGGCTGTGCCCTGTGCAATGCATTCCTGGCTGGCGCCACCGCGCTTACCGGTGATTTCTCCCACCAGGTTCAGTGTCAGAAGGCTCTCAATCAACCCGATAGCCGCCAGAATGACGGCATAGGGCAGGATGATCCATAGGGTTTCCAATGTCAGGGGCGCCAAAGCATCCCCATAAATCCCAATGCCTTCGCCAAAGGGGCTATGAATAAAGGGCAATCCGCCCTCAATGGAGGCCATATCTCCAACCCGGGGCACATCCAGCCCCAGAGCAATCACCAGAATCGCAACGATGCCAATCCCCGCCAGAGGCGCTGGAATAATCGAGGTTATCTTGGGCGTCGCCCAAATGATCACCATGGTCAGACCAACCAGCCCCAGCATAAGCATCATGGGCAGTCCTGATAGCCACTCGGCCCCATCGGTCCCAGGCACCTTGAACTGGGTCATCTGCGCCAGAAAGATCACGATAGCCAAGCCGTTCACAAAGCCCAGCATCACCGGATGCGGAACCAAACGGATGAATTTCCCCCAATGCATGACACCGGCAATCAATTGCAGGATGCCCATCAAGACCACGGTGGCAAAAAGATACTCTACCCCATGTTCCGCCACCAGGGCCACCATGACAACTGCCAAGGCCCCGGTCGCCCCAGAAATCATCCCAGGACGTCCGCCGATCAGCGCCGTAACCAACCCCACCAGAAAGGCCGCATAGAGCCCCACCAAGGGATGCACTCCGGCAACAAAGGCAAAGGCCACCGCTTCCGGCACCAGGGCCAGCGCAACAGTCAGTCCTGACAGCAGCTCAGTGCGCACACGCGCAACCGACCAGCCCTCATCCTGCATGATCGAAAGGTTCGGCGGGGAAATACGATTGGCCAGCAGGGCCATGGCGGCGCGTCTCATGGGGGATACCTGTGTTTGGAGGAGCTTGGTCTTCGCTGCCCGCCCCTAGCGGAATTTCGCCAATGGCACAAGGGTAGAGCCCCGACGCCCGCCCCAAGCACCATCAGTGATGCCGTAAAAGCCGCCCCAGACCGCCCGCGCCCAGCTTTTCATCTTTCAAAAAATATTCCCGCAGGAGACTCAAAAATTCGTCAGCCACAGCACCGGCAGTTGTCAAACTACATCTGGACAGGCACAACCCAAAGCAAGCGCACAATAATCAGGAGTATAGCACGTGACACAGGACACTATGATCGCCGTCATTGGCGGCTCAGGCATCTATGAAATCGACGGGCTGGATGCCGCTGAATGGGTCTCGGTCGACACACCCTGGGGCGCGCCGTCTGATCAGATCCTCACCGGACAATTGGATGGGGTCAAAATGGCCTTCCTGCCGCGTCATGGCCGCGGCCATGTCCATTCCCCAACCGAAGTGCCTTACCGCGCCAATATCGACGCCCTGAAACGTCTGGGCGCGACGGATGTGTTCTCTATCTCCGCCTGCGGTTCTTTCCGCGAAGAAATGGCGCCCGGGGATTTTGTCATCGTGGACCAGTTCATCGACCGAACCTTCGCCCGTGAAAAAAGCTTCTTTGGCACCGGTTGCGTTGCCCATGTCAGTGTCGCCCACCCCACATGTGAGCGCCTGTCTGACGCTGCAGAAAAGGCCGCCAAGGCCGCCGGGATCAAGATCCATCGCGGCGGCACCTATCTCTGTATGGAGGGACCCCAGTTTTCCTCTATCGCCGAAAGCAAAATGTACCGCGAAAGCTGGGGATGCGATGTCATTGGCATGACCAATATGCCTGAGGCCAAATTGGCCCGTGAAGCAGAGCTGTGTTATGCCTCCATCGCCATGGTCACCGATTACGACAGCTGGCATCCGGAACATGGCGCCGTAGATATCAGCGACATCCTGGCAACCCTGCAAGGTAACTCCAGCAATGGGCGTGAGTTGGTGCGTCGGCTGCCTGCTCTGCTTGGTTCGACACGCGAGATCTGCCCCCATGGCTGTGATCGCGCCCTGGAGTTTGCAGTGATGACCGCACCAGAAAAACGCGACCCAGCCCTGCTTGCTCGGTTGGACGCGGTTGCTGGTCGCGTCTTGGGCTAACAGGCGGCGCCAGTGGGCCTGCTTGCCTTGTTCAACGGCTTAGAACTGAAGAGGCCACGGTGATCCAGCGGTCACGAGACTTCATTCCCGCCGATCCGGAACGCGAGAACCCTCATAAGGGGGCAGGTATTTTCCCCTGCCCCCTTTTTCTTTCTATTTTAGTCCCTTGATAGAGAGCAACGGTTCCGCAAATTTGATGAGACATAAGCAACATGCGCCTTCATGGACTCGATATTGCCCGGTTTTTTGCCTTTTGTGGCATGGTTCTGGTGAATTTTCGCATTGCAGCCCAGGTCACCGCAGGCAGTGATTTTGCCTCCAACCTGACCAATGCCCTAGAGGGCCGTGCAGCCGCTCTCTTTGTCATTCTGGCCGGGATCGGCCTGACCCTCAGCCCCGCTCCCAAACGCGTAGTAGCAGCCCGCGCTGCTGTTCTGTTTGGCCTGGGAATGGCAAATCTGATGATTTTTGAGGCAGATATCCTACATTTTTATGCGCTCTATTTTCTTGTCGCCCTCCCCATCCTTGCCGCCCCAACCCGCGTCTTCTTATGGGCCGCTCTCGCCGCCACTGTGATCGGCTTTGCCGGGTTGATCCTGCTCGACTATGAGGCCAATTGGAATTGGGGCACCCTTGCCTATTCAAACTTCTGGACCATCGAAGGCTTTGTCCGGCATTCGTTTTTTAACGGCTGGCATCCAGTTTTTCCCTGGGTGAGCTATGTCTTTTTGGGGATGTGGATCGGGCGGCAGGCTTTGGGGCACAAGACCGTGCAAAACCGCCTTATCCTATGGGGGCTTGCAGCAAGCTTGATTGCCCTGCTGCCAGGGCTGCTTGTGGAAGACCCGGAGCTGCAAGAGCTTCTGGGCACGGCTTCAATTCCCCCTGGCCCCTTTTACATTATAGCCGCCAGTGGCAGCGCCTGTGCCATGATCGGCCTAATGCTTCGATTGGGCAATCTGTTGGACCAATTGGGTCTGGCCGAATGGCTGGCCGCACCGGGGCGCATGGCACTCAGCCTTTATGTGGCGCATATCATCTTGGGCATGGGCACACTCGAGGCCATGGGGCAACTGGACGGCTCATTGACGCCAGAGGCCATTTTTGGCTTCAGTCTTGGGTTCTGCGCCCTCGCCATGGTGATGACCTGGGTCTGGAACCTTTTGGCACCGCGCGGGCCACTCGAAACCATGATGCGGCGGATCTCAGAAATTTTCCGTTGACCAACCTTAGATCTGCTGTCTTTGCTTCTGAGGCGTTGAAAATGAGATAGGAAAGCCGATGGATTTTACGCTTTGGCTGGCTTTTGCCTCCGCCTCTGTTGCCCTGCTGCTGATCCCAGGCCCCACGGTCCTGTTGGTGCTGAGCTACGCCCTGTCCAAGGGGCGCCCAGTGGCGGTGGCCTCCGCGCTTGGGGTCGCCTTGGGCGATCTCATTGCGATGACCGCGTCGCTGCTCGGCCTGGGGGCATTGGTTCTGGCCTCTGCCACGCTCTTTACCGCTTTGAAATGGGTTGGGGCCGCCTATCTCTTGTGGCTCGGCATCAAATTGTGGCGCAGCGCCTCAGGTGCCAGCGGATTGGAACAGCTGGTGCGTACAAAGGCCGTGAACGCCCGTGGTGTTTTTGGTCATACGGCTGTGGTGACGGCGCTGAATCCAAAATCCATCGCCTTTTTTATCGCCTTTGTCCCCCAATTCATCAGTCCCGGCGATGCGCTGGCGCCACAGTTTGTGATCCTTATTTTAACATTTGTGGCGCTGGCCGCTGTCAACGCGCTGGCCTATGCGCTGCTTGCGGACCGCCTGCGGCTTTGGATTTCACGTCCAAAAGCCATCGCGCATCTGACACGGGCTGGTGGGGCCGCCTTGGTCGCGATGGGTCTGGCGACGGCTGTCTTGCGCCGCCCTGCCTGAGATTTCCGGCCAGATCGCGGCGCTTGCCCCTTGCAAGCGGCGTAAGCTTGGGTCAAACCCTCTTGGTCCCTGGGAAACTGGCCAAAAATGGCCTCAAACGCCCTGTTCCGATCCGCCTAAGCCAAAGAAAGCCTCACAATGCCCCGAAAGACAGCCGTGAAAGATTACATCCGTACCATCGTTGATTTCCCCCATGAGGGCATCATGTTCCGCGATGTCACCACGCTCTTTGCTGATCCGCGTGGGTTTCGTATGGCCATTGACCAGATGTTGCACCCCTATGCGGGCGAGCGGATCGACAAGGTGGTCGGCCTCGAGGCGCGCGGCTTTATTATGGGCGGCGCGATCGCCCACCAACTCAGCGTTGGATTTGTGCCAATTCGTAAAAAGGGCAAGCTGCCTGGGCGCACCCTGAGCCAGGATTATAAGCTGGAATATGGTGAAGCCATTGTAGAGATCCATGAAGATGCCATCCAGCCCGGCGAGAAGGTTCTGGTGGTCGACGACTTGCTGGCCACGGGCGGCACAGCCTCTGCCGGGATCAAGCTGATTGAACGGCTGGGTGGAGAAATCATCTCCTGCGCCTTCATCGTCGACCTGCCTGATCTGGGGGGCCGAAAGGTGCTGGAAGACCTGGGCATGGATGTGCATGTGCTCTGTGAGTTTGAGGGCGAATGAGCCATCGGAGGCGTGTCACTCGCCTCTCCACTGGTGGTGCTCCCGCCCGTCAGATCGCCATTAACATGGCGCCTTCCCGTTGGGCATGGCCTTTTGGGCTCAAAGAGCCCAAAAGGCGCGCCGCGCCCCAGCGCGGCGCCGGGCCCAAGCAGACCTGCCTCCTCACAGGAGGGAATAGGCTGCGCGGGAGCTCTCCCTTAATTTAGCGTCAGTTCTCTTGCGCAGGCAGGACCGCCCCTGGGTTCATGATCCCCTGTGGGTCCAGTGCCTGTTTAATCGCGCGCATCATTGCAACCTTCACTGGATCTCCATAGCGCTGAAGATCTGTGACCTTCATTCGGCCAACACCATGTTCCGCACTAAAGGAACCGCCCATCTCCAGAACCAAGTCATGCACCACAGTTTTCACCGTCTCGCGCAATCCCTCATAGTCTTGGCGGGATTTACCATGCCCCGGGAAAACATTGTAGTGCAGGTTGCCATCGCCCAGATGACCAAAGCAATTCACCCGCATGTCTCCCCCTCCCAGTGCCGCAATTGCCGCGCCCCCCCGGCGTATGAACTCGGGGATGGCCGAGATCGGCACCGAGATATCATGGCTGGAAATCGACCCCACCAGCCGGTTCGCCTCCGGGATTTGTTCGCGCACTGCCCACAGCGCCTCTACCTGCGCCTTTGACTGGGCAATCACCCCGTCCTCGGCCAATCCGGCCTCAAGCGCTGCCTCGAACAGATCCGAGAGGGCCTGCACCGGATCTTGGCCCCGGGACAGCCCTAGATCGATCAGAACCGACCATTCCGGCGCAGTAGCAAAGGGTTGGCGCAGCTGAGGCAGGTGCCGTGCCAAAAAATCGAGCCCCTGTCGATGCATCAGTTCAAAGGCGCTCACCACCTCGCCCAGCTGGTCTCGTGCCAGGGCAAGCAGCGCCATCGCTGCCTCTGGTGAGGGCACCACAAAATGCGCCACCCCTTGCTGCGCCGGAATTGGCGAGAGTTTCAACGCCGCCGCAGTGATCACCCCTAGGGAGCCCTCGGAGCCAATCAACAGATTGCGCAGGTCATAGCCAGTGTTGTCTTTGCGCAGCCGGGTGAGCCCATTCCAGATCTCGCCGCTTGGCAAGACCGCCTCCAGCCCCAGACAGAGCTCCCGAGCATTGCCATAGCGCAGTACATTTACCCCGCCCGCATTGGTCGCCAGATTGCCACCGATCCGTGCAGTGCCCTCTGCCGCCAAGGACAGCGGAAACAGGCGGTGCTGCGCCAAGGCAGCGGCCTGAACATCGGCGAGGATAGCCCCAGCCTCAGCCAGAATGACGTTTTCTTCTGGGTAGACCGCGCGAATTTTGCTCATGCGCTCCAAGGATATCAGCAGTGGCGCGACTCCCTCGGGCTTAACCTGCCCCCCAACCAGACCGGTGCCGCCTCCATAGGGCACCACCGGCACTCGCGTGGCATTCGCAGCCCGCAAAAGCGTCGCCACCTGCTCGGTATTGCCAGGCTTGGCCAAGATCCCGGCCTGCCCCCGATAGCGCCCGCGTGGCTCTTCCAGGTATCTTGGTTCACAGGGCGCCAGAACGCCCTCTGGCAGAGCGGCGGTGAGACTGGCGGCAAAGGCGGGATCAGCAGGTGTGTAACTCATGCCCTTGCATCCCTAATCCCACGGCACAAGGCAAGCCTTTCTCGCATCCCTGCCTGAAAAGGGTGCGGTAGAAAGCTGCAAGCCAAGGATCACCAAGCTACGCAACCGCGCCGCGCGACAGCGCGGCGCCGGGCCCAACTCTGCGTGGCAATCCAGGGCCCTAGGGGCTCGGATTGTCGCCAAAGAGGCGGGAGCACTGCCTTTTTCTGGTCCCCACCACCGCAGGAAACCACAACCCCTTCCCCCTTTGAGCCCTATCCCACTTGGGTGCGGCCCCGCCGGTCATGGCGAAGTGCCGCATAGAGCACATGGGTCCGCCAGCGCCCGTCGATTTGCAGATAGGACTGGGCCACGCCTTCGTATTTGAATCCGGACTTCTCCAACAAACCACGCGAAGCCGCGTTTTCCGGAAGGCAGGCAGCCTCAATACGGCTTAGGTCCAGCTTGCCATAGGCATAATGCACCACCGAACCAATGGCTTCGCGCATATAGCCTTGGCGCGCAAAGGGTTGTCCAGACCAATAGCCCAGCGTCCCAGCCATGGCCGGGCCACGACGAATATTATCAAGCGTGATGGCCCCCACGATCACCTGATCCTCGCGCCGGATCAAAAACAGCGGCAATGCGGTCCCACTCGAGACCGAGCGCTGCGCCCAGTAAACCCGGTTGGTAAAGCTCTTGCGCCCCAGATGATCGCTGGCCCAGGCAGGCTCCCAGGGGGTCAGATAGTCCCGGCTTTGCAACCGCAGGGCCGCCCAGGCCTGAAAGTCCGAATGCACTGGCGGGCGCAGCGTCAGACGTTCGGTCTCAAGTCGAAGTTTGCGACGGCCCAGCAGCATCAGGCAACACGGCGCTCCTGCAGTGCGGTCAGGCTCGGCGCCCCCTCCACAGGACCATAAAGCGCCATCGCCGAGGGCGCCTTCACGGCCAGCAGCTCCGCCATGGCGCGCACATCTTCGGTGCTGACCGCATCGATCAGTTTCACCGTTTCGTCAAGCGCCGGCACCCGGTCCCAGATCTGCACCAGACGCGCCAGACGCTCAGCCCGGTTGGTGGGGCTTTCCAGCCCCATCAGCATTCCCGCCTTCATCTGGGCCCGAGCACGTTCCACTTCGGCATCCGACATATCAGATGCAGCGCGTTTCATCTCATCCACCGTGATATGAGCCAATTCCTCAACCTGATCGCCGGAAGTCCCGGCATAGATCGTGGTGCTGCCCGTATCCGCATGGGCCCCGGCTTGGGCAAAGATGGAATAGCACAGCCCGCGTTTTTCCCGCACTTCCTGGAACAAGCGGCTGGACATGCCACCACCCATCACCGCCGAATAGATCTGCGCCGTATAGATGGCCTCATCGCGGTAGCCGGGGCTTTCAAAGGAGAGGGCAAAATGGGCCTGTTCCAGATCCTTGACGTGGCGCGCCTCGCCGCCAGTAAACTGGGCAGGTTCCATCACCAGTGAGGGCCGTGCCGTCATATCGCCAAACAGGTCTTCGGCCAGTTTGACCAGCGCCGCGTGATCCACCGCACCCGCTGCTGACAGTATCATCTGCCCCGGACCATAGTGTTCAGAAACAAACTGCGTCAGATCCTCACGATTAAAGGCGCTGACCCGTTCAGCCGGGCCCAGAATAGTGCGCCCCAGCGGCTGGTCGTGGTAGCTCTGCTCCTGCAACCAGTCAAAGATCACATCGTCCGGCGTATCCAGCGCCTGGCCGATCTCCTGCAGGATCACCCCGCGCTCCACCTCGATCTCATGTGGATCAAACACCGGATTGCGCAAAATATCCGCCAGCACATCCAGCGCCAGCGGCACATCATCCTTTAGCACCCGCGCATAATAGGCCGTCACTTCGCGCGAGGTATAGGCGTTGATATAGCCGCCCACATCCTCAACCGCCTCGGCAATCTGCAGAGCGCTGCGCCTCTTGGTGCCCTTGAACGCCATATGCTCGAGAAAATGCGCAATACCGTTCTGCTCTAGGCGCTCATTGCGGCCACCTGCGGTGACCCAGATCCCGATCGAGGCCGACTGCAGTCCCGGCATGGCCTCACTGACGATGCGAAAGCCATTGGCGAGTTGATGCTGCTGGACGCTCACTGAATAGATCTCATTCTGCGATATTCTTTCTGATGTGGTCTTCGATTGTGGTCAGATCATTGGCAATTTGCGTGACCCGTTCATCCCGCTCATACAGATCAGCCATACGGTCGGGCAAGTCCGGATATTGACCCGATGCCTGTTCCACCGCAGCCGGGAACTTGGCGGGATGGGCTGTGGCCAGGGTGATCATTGGCACCTCTGCCTGGCGCTGTTCTGCGGCGACCTTTACCCCGACTGCACCATGGGGGCACAACAGCTCCCCCGAAGCGGCCAGTTCGGACTTTATGGTTGCCAGAGTTTCCTCTTCCGAGGCACGGCCGGATTTGTAGGTCTCGGTTAGAGCCTGCATGGCGCCTTGGCTAACCTCAAAACCGCCAGCCTTCAGCTCTTCCATCAGCTGCGCCACTGCGCTGGCATCCTTGTCATAGGCAAAATACAAGGCGCGTTCAAAGTTCGACGAGACCTGGATATCCATCGAAGGGCTGATCGAGGGCACAGTATCGCCCTTGTGGTAGCCTTTCCCCTCGAGGCAGCGGTGCAGGATGTCGTTTTGGTTGGTGGCCACCACCAGATCCTTGATCGGCAGCCCCATCTGTTTGGCAATGTAGCCTGCAAAGATATCGCCAAAGTTACCGGTGGGCACGGTAAAGCTCACCTCGCGCGCGGGCGCACCAAGCGACACGGCGGAAGAGAAATAATAGACCACCTGCGCCAGAACACGGGCGATATTGATCGAGTTCACCCCGGCGAGTTTCACCCCGTCGCGGAACTCAAAGTGGTTAAACATGTCTTTGACCCGCGCCTGGCAATCATCAAAATCGCCGTCCAGCGCCAGCGCATGCACGTTCTTATCCGCCGGAGTGGTCATCTGGCGGCGCTGCACCTCAGAGACCCGACCATGGGGATAAAGGATAAAGACATCCACATTGCTGAGCCCGCGGAAGGCTTCCATTGCTGCCGATCCGGTATCGCCCGAGGTGGCCCCGGCGATGGTTACGCGGTCATTGCGGCGTTCCAGCGCCACTTGGAACAGCTGGCCAATCAGCTGCATGGCAAAGTCTTTGAAGGCCAGGGTTGGCCCGTGGAACAGCTCCAGCAGGAAATGATTGGGCGCCAGCTGTTTCAGCGGCGCACGGGCGGCATGGCCAAAGCCCGCATAGGCGCGGGAAATAATGCCGCGGAACTCGGCGTCCGTGAAACAGTCACCAATGAAAGGCTTCATCACCCGAAAGGCGGTTTCCTCGTAAGAAAGGCCGGACAGGGCTGCGATCTCTTCGCGACTCATCTGCGGGATCTCGGCAGGCACATACAATCCGCCGTCACGGGCCAGGCCTGTCAGCATGGCCTCTTCAAATGTCAGCTCGGGCGCCTGCCCACGGGTAGAGATATATTTCATCGCTTCAGCCTTCGGATTTGGCGCGGGAACGCCACAGAAAAGAGGCGGTCATCGCGGCCCAGATAAAGGCCAGCGAAAACCAGGTGATTGCATATTGCAAGTGGTTGTTCGGGATGCCCACCGAAGTCACAGCCTGTGGTGTCACGCTTGTCTCAGGCGTGAGGCTGCGGGCAACGATCATAACCGGCTCGGTGGCCAGTTGATCAGCCATATACGCAAGATCGCGCGCGTAAAGGATATTGGCATCGGCATCCGGTGCGGGCGTCGTCCAATCGCCCTCATCCGGCCACAACAGATTGCCTGTGACCGAGACTGCTCCAGGACTGCGGGGGGTATCCTTGTCAGCGGCTGGCAGGAAGCCCTGATCCAACAGCAGGCGGCGTCCCTCCTCTGTTTCCAGGGCAGAGATCACACGATAGCCTGTTTCGGCCTCCTTAGTGACCCAGAAAACATGCAACTCCTGCGCTCCCAGCTCCCCCACGGCGGTGACGGCACGGTAGCGGTCTGCGGTCTCTGATGGTGCCTGCGGGACATCCACAGGGGTCGCTGCGATACGGGTTTGGATGGTTTCCAATAGATCCGCTTTCCAAGCCAGGCGCTGTACCTGCCAGGTGCCCAGCCCCAGCAGGGTCGCTAGGCCCAGCCCGCCAATGCCGGAAAGGAAAATCAGTCGCTGCATGTCAGTTCCGTTGCCACAAAAAACAGCGCATGAGTTGCCCCATGCGCTGTGCTTGATACGGTCTGTTGCGTCGTTTTGAAACCTCAAACATGTACCCGGTACATTGTACCGGACACAGGATGGATGATTACAAGCCCGAGGTGCCCCAGACATAGACTGCGAAGAACAGGAACAGCCAAACAACATCCACGAAGTGCCAGTACCAGGCTGCGGCCTCAAAACCGACATGCTGCTCGGGGGTGAAATCCCCCTTGATTGCGCGGATCAGGCACACAATCAGGAAGATGGTGCCCAACAGGACGTGGAATCCGTGGAAGCCAGTTGCCATGAAGAAGTTCGAGTAGAACTCATCGCCGCCAAACTGCCAGCCTTCGTGCAGCAGATGCGCGTATTCGTAGCCCTGCAGGAAGGTAAAGAAGATGCCAAGCACGATGCCGATAGACAGGCCCTGGATCAGCGACTTGCGATCATTGTCATGCACCAGCGCGTGGTGTGCCCAGGTCACGGCACAGCCGGACAGCAGCAACACGAGCGTGTTGATCAAAGGCAGGTGGAACGGGTCCACCGCATAGATCTCCGGCTGCGCATATTCCGTGCCGATGTATTCTTCCATCGGGTACATGGCGTGCTTGAAGAACGACCAGAACCAGGCAAAGAAGAACATCACTTCGGACATCACAAAGAGGATGAAACCGTAGCGCAGCCCGATGCGCACGACGGGGGCGTGATCGCCCTGGCGCGCCTCGGTGACCATCTGGGACCACCAGTCAAAGCTGACATAGAGCACCATGACAAGGCCGCCCCAGAACATGAAGGAGGTGATACCCTGCATCCACAGAACGGCACCAAAGAGCATGATGAAACCACCAACCGCTGCCAGAAACGGCAGAATTGATGGAGGCAGAATATGAAAGTCGTGATTTTTAGCGTGTGCCATTTAAGTGTCCCTCACCCGTCGGCCTGGTTCGTAGTAAGATCTGCCCCGGTGTTATCCCCGGTATCGAGAGCGGCATAGCCCTCGGGTAGATCGATTTCATAAAACGTGTACGAAAGCGTTATCGTATGCACGAATTTCCCGTCCCGGTCGGTAACGATTTCCGGGTCGACAAAGAAGGTAACGGGCATTTCCACCCGCTCCCCCGGTTGCAGCACCTGCTCGGTAAAGCAGAAGCAGTCGATTTTTTCAAAGAACGCGCCTGCGGAATAGGGCGTCACATTGTAAGAGGCCTGGCCAGCAATGGGCCGGTCCGTTGGATTATAGGCCTCGTAGAAAGCCAGACCAGTGTCGCCGATTTGGATCTCCATCTCGCGCTGTACCGGTTTGAACTCCCAGGCAAAGTCGCGTTCTTTGGAGGCATCAAAGCGCACCGTTATGGTTTGATCCAGGACGGTATTCGACGCCCCAGCGGCCACGCCAGTAACACCGCCAAAGCCAGTCACCCGGCAGAACCAGTCGTAAAACGGAACAGAAGCCCAGGACAGCGCCCCCATAGTGACGACCAGCGCCACCAGCTGAACAACCGTTTTTTGGGGTCCTTGCAACGCCATCAGTCCTGCGTGCCCTGTGTTTGCGGGAACTGAAAACCACTCGAGGTCACTTTGACCATGGTCAGCGCCAGCACCAGTACAACAAAACTGCCCAGCAACAGGCCCACGCCCATGTTGCGGCCAAAACGACGTTTGTGCAGATCATGTTCTTTTTTCAAAGCCATGTTACCAGCCTCCTAGCCCATAGGGTTTCAGACTTGCCTCTACCAAAATCGCACCAAAATGCAAAAAGAGATAGAGCAAGGATAGTTTGAAGAAACTCCGCTCGGCCTTGAAGTCATCCACTTCTGAATCATCTTCATTGCGGCGGAAAATCTTCCAGGCGCCCAGCAGGAACAGCCCATTCATCACGCTTGCAACCGCCAGATAGATCGGCCCGCCAATGCCAGAAAAGGCGGTACCAACGGCGAGGATTGCCAGCAGCACAGTGTAAACAAGGATATGGACCCGCGTTGCCCGGCGACCGTGAGTCACGGTCAACATCGGCACACCCGCATCATCGTAATCCGAGCGCATAAACAGCGCCAGCGCCCAGAAATGGGGCGGAGTCCACATGAAGGTCAGGGCAAACATCAGCCAAGGCTCGACCGACATGGTTCCGGTGGCCGCGATCCAGCCAATCACCGGCGGGAAGGCACCTGCAGCGCCACCAATCACGATATTCTGAGGCGTCGCCCGTTTCAGCCACATGGTGTAGACAACCACGTAAAAGAAGATGGTGAAAGCCAGGAACGCGCCGGCAAAGACATTGGTGGCCAGCGCCAACATAATGACCGACAAGCCCGAGAGAGCCAGACCAAGGCTAAGTGCTTCTCCGGCCTCAACCTTGCCTGCGGGAATGGGGCGCGCTTTGGTGCGTTTCATCACCTGGTCGATATCCGCATCCCACCACATGTTCAGCGCCCCGGAGGCACCTCCCCCAATCGCGATGAACAAGACGGCACAGAATCCGATCACCGGATGCACCCCCACGGGAGCGGCCATCAGCCCAACAAAGGCGGTAAAGACCACCAGTGACATCACGCGGGGCTTCAGCAGGGCGAAATAGTCGCCAAACCCGGCCTCGTCTTCACGTGGTGTGCTGGCGTTGATGCTTGCGTCGCTCATCGTAGACCCTCTTGTCGACCAAAAATGCGCAGAGCTGCTGCGCATTTCTCTGGTTCTTACCTCTCCTGAGGCATGGCTATGCCCCCGGAGAGATCGTGGTGCAGCATGCCTCAGTTAGAAGCAACCTGATAGGACTGGGGCAGACCGGCATATTCGTCGATCGCGCCTTTCAACCAAGCATCATAGGCTTCTTGGCTGACCACTTTGACGGTGATCGGCATATAGGCGTGCTCTTTGCCGCAAAGCTCGGAACACTGACCGAAGTAGATGCCCTCTTTCTCAGCTTTGAACCACAGCTCTGCCAGACGACCGGGCACGGCATCTTGCTTCACGCCAAAGGCAGGGATGGTCCAGGAGTGGATAACATCGGCGGCTGTGACCTGCATGACAATGGTCTTGTTGACCGGAACGACAACTGCAGTGTCCGTGGCCAGCAGGAATTCATCTTCGTTGTAGCCCGCATCCACCAGCTTGGCGCGCATCGCATCGTCAAGCACAAAAGGTGTCACATCAGCATCAGCCGCACGTGTGCTTTCGTCTGTCGTCGCGTTGTTACCAATCATATAGCTGTCAAAGCCAAACTCATGATCGACATACTCGTAGCCCCAATACCATTGGTAACCAGTCACTTTGATGGTGATATCACCTTCGGGGATTTCCTGCTGACGGAACAGCTCCGGCAGCGAGAAGGACCCGATGAAAACCAGGATCAGGATCGGAATCAAGGTCCAGGCAATCTCGATCGGCGTGTGGTGCGTAAAGGCGGCGGGGTTTGGGTTGGCACGACGGTTGAAGCGCACGATGGCATAGAGCATTAACCCGCCAACAAATACACAGACCGCAGTAATGATGATGAGAATCATCCAGTCAAGCGAGTGGATGCCCTCCGCCAGCTCGGTCGCCGCCGGCTGAAAGTTCAGGCCGCCATCTACCGGCTTACCAATGGTTTCCAATCCTTCTTGCGCGGCGGCTGGAAGACTGGAAAGGCCAGCAAAAAGGCCCGAAAGCTTCAAAGCATTCTTCATATCATGTCCTGATCGTTTTTGATCGTGTTGTACCTACAGTCGATCGCCCCATGCGGCGTTGATTCCACAAATCGCGTTCGAACCCGTTGTCTTTGACGCTGCTTAAAATCATATTCAGGCGTACAGATAAAGAGGCAGGCGAGCGTCAAAGCGTCGCTTTCTTGATTTAGATCAAAAAAACTCGAGGTCCGTGACATGGAAAACTCAGCCTTTCGACCCTTTGAAACCCTTCTCCCCGCAGATGAGGCCCTGCCGATCCTGCGCGAAACCCTTGCGGGGGCCGAAGATGGCGAGATCTTTGCCGAGCGTCACAAGTCAGAGGCCTTAACCTTTGATGATGGTCGGCTACGCAGCGCCAGCTATGATGCTTCAGAAGGTTTTGGCCTGCGGGCGGTGAACGGCGAAGTGGCCGGCTATGCCCATTCCACAGAAGTTTCCATTCCGGCTCTGAAACGGGCATCGCAAACTGCTCGGCTCGCCGTCGGGGAGGGCGGAGGCACCTATGCGGATGCCCCCCAGGCCACCAACGCCAAGCTCTATACCGATGCCGACCCTATTGGCGATCTGCCCTTCCCGGTCAAAGTAGAAACCCTACGCGAAATTGACGCCTTCGCACGCGATCTGGACAAACGGGTCGTCCAGGTCTCTGCCTCGATTGCGGCCTCGCTGCAGGAGATCGAGATCCTGCGCGCCGACGGGGTTCGGGTGCGTGACACCCGGCCAATGACGCGGCTCAATGTCTCGGTGATCGTTGAACAGGATGGGCGGCGTGAAAGTGGCTCTGCGGGCGGTGGCGGGCGTGTCGGGCTTGACGGATTGATTGATCCCGCCGCCTGGGGGGCCAAGGTCAAAGAGGCGCTCCGCGTGGCTCTGGTCAATCTGGAGGCCGTCCCGGCCCCGGCCGGTGCCATGGAGGTCGTGCTTGGGCCAGGCTGGCCTGGCATTTTGCTGCACGAGGCCATCGGCCATGGGCTGGAGGGCGATTTCAATCGCAAGGGCAGCTCTGCCTTTGCGGGGCTGATGGGGCAACGCATTGCGGCCCCTGGCGTGACAGTGCTGGATGATGGCACCATCGCTGATCGGCGCGGCTCGATCACTGTGGACGACGAGGGAACGCCCTCACAAAAGAACACACTGATCGAGGACGGCATTCTTGTTGGGTTTATGCAGGATCGCCAGAACGCCCGCCTGATGGGGGTAGAACCCACCGGTAATGGGCGACGCCAAAGCTATGCCCATGCGCCAATGCCACGCATGACCAATACCTATATGCTGGGCGGAGAAACCGATCCCGCAGATCTGGTTGCAGGTGTCAAGGATGGCATCTGGGCCGTGGGCTTTGGCGGTGGACAAGTCGACATCACAAATGGCAAATTTGTCTTCTCCTGCACCGAGGCCTACCGGGTGGAAAATGGCAAAGTCGGCGCGCCCGTCAAGGGCGCAACGCTTATTGGAGACGGTGCCACTGCACTGAAACAAATCCGCGCTCTGGGCAATGACATGGAGCTGGATCCTGGTATGGGCAACTGCGGCAAAGCTGGGCAATGGGTGCCTGTTGGTGTCGGACAACCCAGCGTTCTGATGGATGGGCTAACGGTCGGGGGCTCAGCCACATGACACTGAGCCCGGACCTCCAGGGCCAGACGACAAAATGACAGCTCAGAAAATATCGTGACTTTATCGCAAATCGCACTCTTAAGACCTGCATTCATCAAAAACGCGGCCGCTTTGGTCGCGTTTTTTTGCTTTTTTTGCGCGCCGTGCCTGGAAAATCGAGGCAGAATAGTCGCGGCGGTGAGATTCTTTACTGTTGTTTTTCAATGGCCTGACCTGCCCACTCGAAGGGCCTTTACAGACCATGACCCGTTTGTCGAAAAACTTCGAATAATTTTCAAACATTCACCGCCCGTTAACCGTTTCAGGGGTATTCCTTTAACTGCAAATAGGCGGAGCACCGGATGACCGAGGAAGCACATTCTTCCACTCACCCCCCACTCCCACCCACCACGGAAGATAGCTGGTTTTCCAGGCTTCGTCTTTTGCGCTCTCGACGCGTAGGCCCAGTGACATTTCACCGCCTCCTCGCAGAGCACGGTTCAGCGCAGAACGCGCTGGAAGCGTTGCCAAAAATGGCACGTACCGCCGGAATGTCTGGGTATGAAATATGCTCTGCAAGTGCGGTCGCCGCAGAACTAACTGCCGCAAAAGCCGCCAAAGCGCGGCTTTTGTGCTTTGATGACCCTCTCTATCCCCCTGCCCTGGCGCAATTGAATTCAGCCCCGCCCTTGCTTTGGTCAGTGGGTGATTTGCAGCATTTGACGCGGCCCATGATTGCGCTGGTTGGCGCCCGCAATGCCTCCTCCTTGGGCACGCGCATGGCCCGCAGCCTGGCCCAGGATCTTGGCGCTGCAGGGTTCTCAGTGGTCTCTGGCCTGGCCCGCGGTGTGGATACCGCCGCCCATCTCGCTAGTTTGAAGACTGGCACAATCGCAGTCCTGGCTGGGGGCTGCGACGTGATTTACCCTTCGCAAAACAGCGCGCTGGCGCAGGACATCGCCGCCAAGGGTCTGATCCTGTCGGAACAACCCATGCAGCGCACACCGCAGGCGCGTGACTTCCCCAAACGAAACCGCATCATTGCGGGCCTTGCCCAGGCTGTGATCGTCGTCGAGGCGGCGGGGCGCTCTGGCAGCCTGATCACCGCCCGCGAAGCCCTGGATCTTGGACGCGAGGTCATGGCGGTACCCGGTCACCCCTTTGACGCCCGGGCTTTTGGCTGCAATGCCCTGATCCGCGACGGCGCGGTGCTTGTGCGCAACGCCGAGGATGTCATAACAGCGCTCTCCCCTCTTTCCCTCGGCAAACAGGCCTCGGCCAACATCGCACAAGCCAGGCCCGCACCGCCCCCTCACCGACAGGCCGAGGCCAGAACTGCGGCCGTTCAAAAGGCCCAGAAGCCAGCCCCCGCAGAGCCCCGCGCTAGAATCTCCAAAAAACTTGACCAGCTCTCTGCGCTGACCCAGGCCTTGGCGGGAATTCCCGCGCCCCCTGCTGAAAAACGCAGCCTGCAAGAAACCTCTGCGCTGCACCAAATGATCCTCGCCGGCCTTGGTCCCAGCCCGACGGCCTCTGATCAGTTGATGCGGGATCTGGACCTCTCACCGCAGGCTTTTGCTCCGGCCCTGACCGAACTGGAACTGGAAGGAAAGATCAGCCGAATTCCTGGCGGCCTACTCGCCAGGCGAAGCCGCTGAGAGACAGGCAGATAACCCAGAAAACCTTGATCTGGGCTCTCTCCCTTCCTGCGTCCAATGCTCTCTCATTGACATTCTCCCCTTGCGCCGCTGAACTTGCGCGGCCATAGAACGCCCGTTAGTGCACATAAGAGGCCCAAGAATTACATGCCAGTTGTTGTTGTCGAATCCCCGGCGAAGGCCAAAACGATCAATAAATACCTGGGGTCAGACTATACAGTCCTGGCCTCTTACGGCCATGTGCGCGACCTGCCGGCAAAGAATGGTTCGGTCGATACTGACAACGAATTTGAAATGACATGGGAGGTCGGCACCGATAGCCGCAAACATGTCAAAGCCATCGCCGATGCGCTGAAAGAAGATAACGAACTGATTCTCGCGACTGACCCCGATCGCGAAGGCGAGGCAATCAGCTGGCATCTGCAACAGGCGTTGACAAAGCGGCGCTCGATCAAAAAGGACACGCCGGTGAGCCGGGTGACCTTTAATGCCATCACCAAAGAGGCCGTGGCTGAAGCGATGCGCAATCCGCGTCAGGTGGATATGCCCCTGGTGGAGGCCTATCTGGCCCGCCGGGCGCTGGACTATCTGGTGGGCTTTAATCTGTCGCCGGTGCTGTGGCGCAAACTGCCTGGTGCGCGCTCGGCCGGTCGCGTTCAATCAGTCTGCCTGCGCCTGATCGTCGAGCGCGAGATGGAGATCGAGGCCTTTAACCCGCAGGAATACTGGTCAGTCAAAGCAAATATGGCGACCCCGCGCGGTCAGGAATTCGAGGCCCGCTTGACGGTTTTGGCTGGCGACAAGCTGGACAAATACAGCCTCGCCAATTCCACCGCAGCTGAACTGGCGGTGCAGGCCGTCTCCAGCCGCAACATGGTGGCCAAATCGGTTGAGGCCAAACCCGCCTCCCGCAATCCATCTGCGCCTTTCATGACCTCGACCCTGCAACAGGAAGCCAGCCGAAAATTTGGCATGGGTGCCAAGCAGTGCATGAATGCCGCCCAGCGCCTCTATGAGGCAGGTCTCATCACCTATATGCGTACCGATGGTATCGACATGGCCCCCGAGGCCGTGCAGGAGGCCCGCTCCGAGATCGAAAGCCGCTATGGTGCAGAATATGTGCCCAGCTCCCCGCGGATCTATAAGAACAAAGCCAAGAACGCTCAGGAAGCTCACGAATGTATCCGCCCCACTGAGATGGGGCGCGATGCCAAGAGCCTCAAGGTGTCCGAGGACGATCAACGCAAACTCTATGATCTGATCTGGAAGCGGACCCTGGCCTGCCAGATGGCGGGCGCCCGGTTGGAGCGCACCACAGTTGACTTGGGCTCTGATGATGGCCAGGTTGTGCTGCGCGCCACTGGTCAGGTGATGCTGTTTGACGGCTTCCTGCGGGTTTATGAAGAGGGCCGCGATGATGTGGTCGATGAAGACGACAAGCGCCTGCCCCAGATCATGCAGGGCGAAGCGCTGAAATTTGCCTCCTCGCTGGCGACACAGGCGGAAAAGGCCGGAGCGGAGGGATCCATTCTGTCCGACAACAAGGCGGTTCTGGGCCTACAACACCACACCCAGCCGCCGCCCCGCTTTACCGAAGCAACCCTGGTCAAGCGCATGGAAGAGCTGGGCATTGGTCGCCCCTCCACCTATGCCTCTGTCATCACCACGATCCAGGACCGCGAATATGTCCGCAAGGACAAGAACCGCCTGTTCCCCGAGGACAAGGGCCGCATCGTTACCATCTTCCTGCTGAATTTCTTCCGCACCTATGTGGGCTATGAGTTCACCGCCAATCTGGAAGGGGAGCTGGATGATGTCAGCGCAGGCGGGCGCGACTACAAGGATATCCTGAGTAAATTCTGGCGCGATTTTTCGGCGGCGATTTCGGAAACCTCGGATCTGCGGATCTCGGAAGTGCTGGATGTGCTGGACGAAACTCTGGCACCGCAGCTTTACCCACCGCGCGAAGACGGCACCGATCCGCGCGTCTGCCCCAAATGCGGCGCAGGCCAGCTGCACCTCAAGACTTCGCGCACTGGTGGTTTTGTCGGCTGCGGCAATTACCCCGAATGCAACTACACCCGGCCGATTTCCGGCGAAGGGGCCGAAGGCTATGAGCGGATCCTGGGCGAGGATGACGGCGATGAGATTCACCTGAAGTCCGGCCGCTTTGGTCCCTATGTGCAGCGCGGCGAGGCGACGCCTGAGAACAAAAAACCTCCACGGTCATCGCTGCCCAAACAGGGCAAGGAATTCCTACCCGGATGGGGGCCCAATGACCTGACACTGGAGCAGGCCGTTACCCTGCTGACCCTGCCGCGTGAGATCGGTCCCCACCCCGAAGGCGGGGTGATTTCCTCCAATCTGGGGCGCTTTGGTCCCTATATCATGCACCAGCTGCCCGAAGAGGAGAAACCCGTCTATGCCAATCTGAAAGAGACACTGGATGTCTTTGAGATCGGCATGAACCGGGCCATGGAGATGATCACCGAAAAGCGCAACAATCCCGGGCGCGGCCGCCGGGCTGCGGCCAAGCCACTGCGCGAGCTGGGTGACCATCCCGAGAGCGGGGGCGCCGTCAATATCATGGATGGACGCTATGGCGCCTATGTGAAATGGGAGAAGGTCAATGCCACTCTCCCTAAGGATGTCGAAGCCAAAGATGTCACCATGGAGATGGCGGTTCAATTGATCGCGGAAAAGGCCGGCAAGTCAGCTAGCAAGAAAAAGGCACCAGCCAAGAAGAAGGCGCCTGCCAAAAAAGCTGCAGCAAAAAAGCCCGCGGCAAAGAAAACAGCCGCGAAAAAGCCTGCTGCCAGCGAATAGATTTGCCGATTGCGCGGGCAGCAGGTTTGCCCGCGCCATTCGGGGCTCTGCCCCCGGCCCTTTGGGCCTCCCCCGGAATATTTTTGGAAAGATGAAGTCCGGCGTCGCGACAGGCTCGATTCTCCCTCCGTAGTAATACCGGCCTGGTTCAGTATTATTGACTCCGAGACGTCTCGGGGCCAGAAACCGGGGCAACTGGCTGTTGATGGGAGAATTCAATGAAGAAGATCTATTCCAGTGCCTCTGAAGCCCTTGATGGGTTGCTTCATGACGGCATGTTTATTGCAGCAGGGGGCTTTGGTCTCTGCGGCATTCCTGAGCTTTTGCTGGATGCCATCAAAGAGGCGGGCACCAAGGATCTCACCTTTGCCTCCAACAACGCAGGTGTGGATGATTTCGGCATTGGCATCTTGTTGCAGACCAAGCAGGTCAAAAAGATGATTTCTTCGTACGTTGGGGAAAACGCAGAATTCATGCGGCAGTATCTGAGTGGCGAGCTGGAGCTGGAATTCAACCCCCAAGGCACCCTGGCCGAGCGTATGCGTGCGGGCGGCGCGGGCATTCCAGGCTTTTTCACCAAGACCGGCGTTGGCACCGTGATTGCCGAAGGCAAGATGGAAAAACAGTTCCCCACCGGGGCTGATGGCGCCATGGAAGACTATATCTTGGAAGAGGGCATTTTTGCCGATCTTGCTATCGTCAAAGCTTGGAAAGCCGATGAGACCGGCAATCTGGTGTTTCGCAAAACCGCGCGCAACTTCAACGCACCCGCAGCCACCTGCGGTAAGGTTTGCGTGGTCGAGGTCGAAGAGATCGTTCCGACCGGCAGCCTAGAGCCCGATAGCATCCACCTGCCCGGCATCTATGTGCATCGTATCATCAAAGGCGATCACGAGAAACGCATCGAACAGCGCACTGTGCGCCAGAAGGAGGCCTGATCCATGGCATGGGACCGCAATCAAATGGCCGCCCGGGCTGCGCAGGAACTGCAGGACGGCTGGTATGTGAACCTCGGCATCGGCATTCCGACCCTGGTGTCCAACTATATCCCCGAAGGCGTCGAAGTGACCCTGCAGTCAGAAAACGGCATGCTGGGCATGGGACCTTTCCCCATTGACGGCGAAGAGGACGCTGACCTGATCAATGCAGGCAAGCAGACCATCACTGAGCTGCCGCAGACCGCCTATTTTGATAGTGCACAATCCTTTGCGATGATCCGTGGCGGCAAAATTGCCATGGCGATCCTGGGCGCGATGGAAGTGGCTGAAAACGGCGATCTGGCGAACTGGATGATCCCAGGAAAGCTGGTCAAGGGCATGGGGGGCGCCATGGATCTGGTCGCCGGTGTTGGCCGGGTTGTGGTGGTCATGGATCACACCAACAAGCATGGTGACAGCAAGGTTCTGAAGGAATGCACCCTGCCACTGACGGGTCAAAAGGTCGTTGATCGTATCATCACCAATCTTGGCGTGCTGGATGTGGTTGAAGGTGGTTTGAAGATCGTGGAATGCGCTGATGGCGTCTCTGAAGACGAACTGCGCGCCTCCACATTGGCGACCATCGTCGACTAGACCTGCAAGACCTAGCCTCTGGGCCGGGATTGCCTAGAAAAGTTACGGTTATGGCTCATCTCTGCCGAGGTGAGCCATTTTCATGTTTCACGATGGTGCCTGGGTTTTGGCCCAAGGGCGTGACGTTCACGTAAGGTAAGCCTCACTCCCGCTTTAGCTGAAAGCGCCCTGCAAAATCCACTATTCATGCGCTTTTTTGACGGCATAAAGCCGCTGTCAACACAATGCCGGCACAAATAGCTTGCCAAGCGGCGCAGGTAGTTTATCCGAAGGCACATATTCAAAAACACGGCAGGCGCATGACAAATTCCAATGACCTTCCCAAACCGCAACCAACTGAGCGGTCTTCGCGCGATTGGGTGAAAATTCTGGCGAAATACCGGGAGCCAAACGAGCTACGCAGTGGCTTTGAACTGGGGGTCAGCGCTATTCCGTTCTTTTTGCTCTGGGCGCTAGCCTGGTGGGCCCTTTCATACAGCTACTGGCTGGCCTTTGCGATCTCGGTGGTTAATGCGGCGTTTCTGTTGCGCCTGTTCACAATCCAACACGATTGCGGCCACGGTGCTTTCTTCAAGAACCGCCAGGTGAGCGACTGGGTTGGCCGAATCTTGGGCGTATTGACTCTGACCCCCTATGACGTTTGGCGCCGGACCCATTCTGAGCATCACAGCGCGGCCGGTAATCTGGACAAGCGTGGCATGGGAGACGTTCACACGCTGACCGTGGCAGAATACAAGGCTCTGTCCCCCTTCGGAAAACTGCACTACCGGGTTTACCGCAGCCCCTTTACGCTGTTTGGCCTGGGGCCAAGCTATCTGTTCTTGTTACAGAACCGTATCCCACTGGGTCTGATGAACAGCCTACGCTACTGGACCAGTGCTATGGGAACCAATCTGGCTATTCTCGCCGCACTGGGGGCGATATGGTACTTTGGCGGCTTGCTGCCTCTGTTGCTGATCTTCCTGCCCTCGACCATTCTTGCAGCCACCGCAGGGGTTTGGTTGTTCTACGTACAGCACCAGTTTGAAACCACCCATTGGGAAAATGCCGACGACTGGCAGCTGCATGATGCGGCCCTGAATGGCAGTTCTTACTATGTGCTACCATCGGTTTTGCAGTGGTTTACCGCCAATATCGGCATTCATCAGGTGCATCACCTGTATAGCCGCATCCCCTTTTACCGCCTGACAGAGGTAATCCGGGATCATTCGGAACTGGCCATGAAAAACCGGCTTACCATTCGCGAGAGCTTTGCCTGTGCAAGACTGCATTTGTGGGATGAAAACAGCAAACGCCTGCTGTCATTCTCGCAGGCCCGTGCTCTTTACGGCTAAGCCGATCTAAAACACGCACCGGGATCAGGTTGTGGTCCCGGCCCCCCAACTTTGTGGCACTTCCGGTAGCAGGTCTGAACGCAGCCCCCCCCTACCAATCAAAGTGCATTTGGCGCAGGCCAAAATTGTAGAAGCGGCCCGCTATTTCAGCTGTCGAAAGACACAGCCGTCACTGATCAATTGCGGCGGGGTCACACATAGCGCACGTGCCACCTGATAGGCGGCCAGCACTTTTGGCACGTAGTCGCGTGTCTCAGCAAAGGGGGGCACCCCCTGATGGGCACGAACCGCCCCCTCGCCTGCATTATATCCAGCCAAGGCCAAAACCGCGTCACCGGAAAACTCCTCAAGTAACCAGTCCAGGTATTTGACGCCACCCTGGATGTTTTGATCCGCCACCAGCGCATCCGTGACGCCAAACCGGGCAGCCGTGTCAGGCATCAACTGCATCAATCCAATTGCTCCGGCACTGCTCACCGCCTCTGACTTGCCAGCGGATTCCACCGCAATCACCGCGAGGACGAGAGCGGGAGAAACCTGACTATCGGCAGATGAAATCAGGATCGGCATAGCCTGGTCCTGAATAATCTGCTGCATCAATTGCAGGCCTGGCGCAGAAACGGGCGTTGGTGCAGTTTTGAGCGCCGTCAGCGCCTGCTCCAGTCGACTATAGGCTGTGCCTGCCTCAATATCAGTGGGAACGCGTTGCCAGAACCATGCATAGCGGCCTATTTCGCCGCTTTCTGAACTGCCTCCCGCACCAGGTGTGGTCGCGCTGTCGACCGCCACGGGTGGTGAGGACTGCGGTTCTTGAATTTGTATCGTGATCTTTGGAGGGGTCCCGGGCTTGGGCGCCGCGACTCGTCTCGCCTCAAATTTAGGAAAGGCCTTTGGTGCCGGTTTGGTCCCGGCCTCCCCGCCTTGCTGGGCAAATGCCCCTCTGGTCCCAAGGGCCAAAAGGAGAGAGGCAAAAATAAATGTCAGCCCCAAAGAAGATCTCATGGTCATTTTACCGCTCAATACTTGGATCTTTTTTGCGACAGCCTCGCCGATCCAGGTGCAAAAAGCCAGTTCTAGCCGCCCAAATCTGGCGATTTCGCCTTATTTGCCCCCCTTCGCCCCAGTGAAGCCCCGATGATTGACAAAAAGTAAATTATTAATCTGTTCAATTACAGATACTTACACACAGTCTTGCCAGAAAGTTAAAATTGGGCAGCGATTTCCAGAATCCGGCCCAATTCCTGCCACGCTCTACCGGCTATATGTACTCATCCAAGCGATACAGGGTCGGTGAGAGAGAGAGACAGACCCTGAAACAACGTCGCCGGGTAATGTAAAAAACCTTAGATATCCCTGGAGGGACAACACAATGATCAAATTCATCAAAAACTTCCGCAAAGACGACTCTGGCGCCGTGACCGTTGACTGGGTTGTTCTGACCGCTGCTGTTGCTGCTCTGGCCGGTGCCGCCTACACCGCCATCGAGACCGGCTCCTCGAACCTGACTTCGACCACAGGCACCTACATCGCTGGCAAAACTCCAACAGACAGCTAAGTCTAGCCTAAGCTGATCATGTTCTGGGCCGCGCCTTTTGCGTAAAGGCGCGGCCCTTTTCCTTAGCCAGATACGAGCGAGGGCCAAAATGAAAAAAATTTGGACATTTATCGCGAGTGACGATGGCGCAGTAACAGTCGACTGGGTGGTTCTAACTGCCGCTATGGCTGGTCTTGCAGCTCTGATTTCCTCAGAGATGGGGACTGGAATCATGGGGTTGGCAGATGCCCTGGCATCCTACATGGCCAACTGGGACTTCTCCTGACCCTATTGGAGCCAAGCGCCAGAATGGCGCTCTTTGTCACTGACAAGATTATTCAACCTTCTGGCCCCGCTCTTCTGGGTGGGGCCGGTCCCCACTGTGAAAGGTCATGCTATGCGCGCAGTATTTGGATTAGTCCTTATTGTCGGGGTCGCCCTCGCAGGTGGCGCTGTGATGATGGCAAAGAACTATATTTCCGCCTATCAGACTGAACTTGCTCGGGAACGCGCAAATCGGGGCGAAGTGATCCCTACCACAGATGTTTTTGTGGCCACCAAGCAGCTGAAATACGGCGAACGCCTTACCGAAGACGCGGTGCGCAAGGTGCGCTGGCCAAGCGATGCCATCCCGGAAGGCGCCTTTACCACACTTGAAACGTTGTTTCCTCCGGCCAACCCCGGTGATTTACGGGTTGTGCTGCGCACTATGGAAAAAGACGAAGCGCTATTGGAGGCCAAGCTGACGAACCCAGGACAAGATGCAGGGATTACCTCGCAGCTGCAACGCGGAATGCGAGCCTTTGCCATTAGCGTCGATGTGTCTTCGGGTGTTTCGGGCTTCCTGCGCCCAGGGGATCATGTGGATGTCTACTGGACCGGCGGCGTACGCGATGGGTCCGGGGGCCGTGGTCAAGAAATCACGCGACTGATTGAGCCCAGCATCGAACTGATCGCCGTGGATCAAAGCGCCAGCACCGAAACCAACGGGGCCACCATTGCCCGCACAGTGACCGTTGCCGTACAGCCCGAACAGGTGGCTGCCCTTGCTCAGGCACAGACCACTGGCCGTCTGTCGCTCTCTCTTGTGGGAGCGGGCGATGATACTGTGGCCTCGGTCATCGAAGTAAACCAGCGCAGCCTCTTGGGGCTGGGGGAGCAACAAGCCCCCGCGCCGGCCGAGCAAAAGCGGGTCTGCACCATTCGCACCCGTCGTGGCGCAGAGGTGGTCGAAATTCCGATCCCCTGCACTAACTAAAGCTGCGTACAATAGTCTCGGCCTACTCTGAGAAAGTACCGTCAGAACCTTCGTGTTCTCAACAATTTACCTCCGATGCCGGGCTGTCCTTTTAGGGCGGCTCGGCACTCTCTGTTGCTGCGACCCCACAGGGGGCTGACTGCAACTGCCCCGCAGAAGCCATTGATTCTTGCAATAATTCACAAATTGCAGCACAGTGGTGCCAATCAACGGGCAAAAAGACCCGAAAATGAGGCGTGATCGGAAAGGCAGGTCACATGAAAATTCGTAGATTTATGGCGGCAGCTCTCACGGGGCTCTCGCTCCTCAGTATTGCTGTGCCAGAGATGGGTCTGGCAAATGGGCTGCGCGTGGTCAAACGGGGTACCTCTGTCACCCTGGATGTGCCGATGAACCGGGCGGTGGTTGTCGAAAGCGATGACCCCTTTGCCGAGCTGAGCATCGCCAACCCCAATATCGCTGATATTTCCTCTCTGTCTGATCGCACCATCTATGTACTGGGAAAATCTCCTGGCCTGACAACGCTCACTCTGCTGGATGCTTCAGGCAAGTTGATCACCAATGTGAATGTTCGGGTTGCTGCGGATGTCTCTGAATTCAAAGAGCGCCTGCGCCAGATTCTGCCGGGTGAACAGATCGAAGTCCGTACAGCAAACGACGGGATCGTTCTGTCTGGCAATGTGTCCAGCGCCGCGCGCCTGCAACGCGCCCTTGACCTGGCAGAGCGCTATGCCCCCGAACGGGTAAGCAACCTGATGAGCGTCGGCGGCGTGCAACAGGTCATGTTGAAAGTTCGCTTTGCTGAAATGCAGCGGTCGGTTTCCAAAGCGCTGCATTCCTCGGTCGCCTTGGGAAGCCAGAACGGTAATGCCTCTGGGGAAACAGGCCAGTGGCTTTTTGGTAACAACGGCTTGGGCAATACTCCTATCGAAGTCAAAGACGGTATCGCCGGCGCCCTGGCCTTTCAGTTTGGCGTCGGATCACTTCAGGTTGGCCTATTGCTAGAAGCCCTAGAACAAAAAGGTGTCGTGCGCACCCTGGCAGAACCAAACCTCTCGGCCCTCTCCGGGCAGGAAGCTAAATTTCTGGCAGGCGGTGAATATCCCATTCCGGTCTCCCAAGACGGGGGCACCGTGACCGTAGAATTCAAACCTTTTGGGATCGAACTGAACTTCATTCCACGGGTTGTTGATGGTGATGTGATCAACCTTGAACTCAAGGCCGCAGTATCCGCAATTGATACCTCCAATACGGTCACCGCAAATGGCCTTTCGATTGCTGCCTTCTCGCGCCGCGAGACCTCGACGACCGTCGAGTTGCGCGATGGTGAGAGCTTTGCCGTTGCGGGCCTGGTCCAGGATGACTTTCTCGATAACACTTCGCAGATTCCATGGATCGGTGACGTCCCGGTATTGGGCGCGCTGTTTCGCAGCGCCGATTATCAGCGCGAGCAGACAGAACTCGTCATTATTGTCAGCGCCCATCTGGTGACCCCAACCCGCGGCGAGGCCCTGAGCCTGCCGACCGATCGTATCAAACCGCCCAGCGAGTCTGAGCTCTTTCTGCTAGGCCGCACGGTCCACTCTCAGAAAGGCCCAGCCAGCGAAGTCGCCAAGCAAGACTTCAATGGCTCTTATGGCTATGTGATGGACTAAAGCAAAGGATGACCGGGAAAATGATCAAAAGCGTAGCGATCCTTGGGCTGGTCCTGAGCGCCACAGCCTGCAGCCATAACCAGGCCGGCGAGCCACTCGACAGCAGCCTCATGGGCGCGGCCACGGCAAACAACGCAGCTGTGATGCGCGGTGAAGGTGAGTATGCCATCCAACTGGCGGCCCGATTTGCCGAAGAAGTCCCTACCACCATAAATTTTGCCTTTAACGATGCACGTTTGGATGGCGAAGCCCGTGCCGTTTTGGACCGCCAGGCCGCTTGGATCAAGCAATTCCCAGAGGTCCGTTTCCGGGTCTATGGCCACACAGATGCGGTGGGCGGCAATAGCTACAACAAACAGCTTGGACTGCGCCGCGCGCGTTCGGCCGTGAACCATCTGGTGAGCCGCGGCATTGACCGCCGCCGCCTGGAGGCCATGGTCTCGAAGGGGGAAAGCCAGCCGCTCATTCTGACCCAAGAACCCGAGCGTCGCAATCGCCGCACTGTCACCGAGGTCAGCGGCTTCCTGAAACGCCACCCAACGGTTCTGGATGGGAAATACGCGCAGATCGTCTATCGCGACTATGTCGAAAGCGCGGTCCCAGCCACCACCTTGACGGTCGAGCAGTCATTGCCGACCACCGGTGAATGAGCGTAGACGTCAGGGTAACTGAGTTCTTAGAGTTTTAAGAACTCTTAACATTTCCCAATAAATGGGGCTTTTTGGCCCCAATCTTGCCCAGATCTTCATCGACATTGATCCTCAGAGGCAGTCAGGCAATCCGTGTTTGCTAGGCCGCTTTTAAACCAAGAGGATAATGTCGATGAGCGGTGAAATGCCACAACCAGAAACAGCTGCCATTGTTGCCTGCACGATCAGTCGCGACGTGCAGAACTTCGACCTCCTGATTGAAGACATGGAAACCGCTCTTGGTGAAGCCTGGGGGGATCTGGGGTTTGGCGAAGCAATGGCCTTTTTTGCCCAACCCGAAGCCGAGACGCTGGAATTTGTTGCCCTGGCCATGGATAGCGCAGATGAGGCCAACCTAGCGCAAATGGGGGAAATCATCACCCAGGCCAAGGCCCGCGATATCAAGGTGATCCTGATTGCCGAAGAGGTCAGCCCCGCAGCGCTGCACACCCTGCTGCGTCAAGGTGCCGATGAGTTCATCCCCTACCCGCTGCCCGAGCGCGAATTGCAGGCGGCCATCGACCGCCTGAGCACACCCGAACCGGAACCGGTTGCGCCAAACAATCTGCATGCCCTGCAGGCCGATTCCCGCCGTGAAGGCGCAGTGATTGTTTGCCATGGCCTCGCAGGTGGCACCGGCTCGACCACGCTGGCGGTGAACCTGGCTTGGGAACTGGCCCAGATGAGCACGCAAAAGACCCCTTCGGTCTGCTTACTGGATTTTGACATGCAACAGGGGTCGGTTTCGACCTATCTCGATCTGCCCCGCCGCGAGGTGGTCATGGAGATGTTGAGCGAAACCGAAGAGATGGACGCCGATATCTTTGGCCAAGCCCTGCTGACCTTTGAGGACAAACTCCAGGTTTTGACCGCGCCCAGCGAGATGATCCCGCTGGATTTCATCTCGGTTGAGGACGTGGAACGGGTTGTCGAGATGGCCCGCAGCCATTTTGATTTTGTCATCATCGACATGCCCCACACCCTGGTCCAATGGTCCGAGACCATCTTGCAGATGGCCCATGTCTATTTCGCCCTGATCGAACTGGATATGCGCTCGGCCCAGAATGCGCTGCGTATGAAGCGCGCGCTACAGTCCGAAGGTCTGCCCTTTGACAAGCTACGCTTTGCTCTGAACCGAGCGCCCAAATTCACCGACCTGAGCGGCAAAAGCCGGGTGAAGCGCATGGCTGAAAGTCTTGGGATCTCAATTGATCTGCAACTGCCCGATGGCGGCAAGCCGATCACTCAGAGCTGCGACCACGGTCTGCCGCTTGCAACATCAAATGCCAAGAACCCCCTGCGCAAAGAGATCGGCAAACTGGCACGCTCTTTGCACGACTTGGGGGCCAACGAGGCCGAGGCAGCCGCCTAGTCTCTAACGTCCCTTTTCATTGAGTAACCGGGGGGTCTCTCATGTTTTCCAAGTACAAGAAGTCGTCATCCAAGCCCAAAGTCGCAGCTCCGGTCGTTGAAGCCGCCGTTGCAGCCGCGCCCAGCCCGCAGCCCAAAACCAGCCTGCGTCGCCCCATGGCGCGGCTGGCGGCTGAAGCCTCAGCGCATGACAAAGAACGCAAGCGCCAGGAACGGCTCAGCGAGATTAAGGTACAGCTGCACCGCGATCTGCTGGAAAACCTCAATCTGGCTGCCTTGGAAACCGCGCCAGAGGCTGAATTGCGCGGTGAGATCTCTGCGATTGCTGCCGAGATCCTGGAAGAAAAAGGCATTGTCCTCAACCGCGAAGACCGCATGACGCTCAACAAAGAGCTCTATGATGAAGTCACCGGCCTGGGCCCGCTTGAAACGCTTTTGCAGGATGAGACTGTCAGCGATATTCTGGTCAACGGCCCCCACCAGATCTTTATCGAACGCAGTGGTAAACTCCAGCTGAGCAATATTGCCTTCAAAGATGAAAAGCACCTGATGCGGATCATCGATAAGATCGTTTCGGCTGTTGGGCGTCGTGTTGATGAAAGCAACCCCTACGTGGATGCTCGGCTAGCCGATGGTTCACGCTTTAACGCCATGGTGCCGCCCGTAGCCGTGGATGGCTCGCTGGTGTCGATCCGGAAATTCAAAAAAGACAAACTGGGCATTGACGATCTGGTCGAGTTCGGCGCCTTTACTGAAGAAATGGCCGCCTATCTTCAGGCCGCAGTGTCGACCCGGCTCAACGTGATCGTATCGGGCGGCACCGGTTCAGGTAAGACCACCACGCTGAACGCGCTGTCATCGTTTATTGATAACTCCGAACGCATCCTGACCATTGAGGATACCGCGGAACTTCAGCTGCAACAAACCCATGTGGGCCGGATGGAAAGCCGCCCCCCAAATGTTGAGGGCAAGGGCGAAGTCTCGCCACGTGACTGTTTGAAGAACGCTCTGCGGATGCGCCCTGACCGGATCATCGTGGGGGAGACCCGCGGCGAAGAAGTCATCGACATGTTGCAGGCGATGAACACAGGGCACGATGGCTCGATGACCACCATCCACGCCAACTCGGCCCGCGATGGTATCAGCCGACTGGAGAATATGATCGCCATGGCCGGCATGGAGATGCCGATCAAGGCGGTACGCAGTCAGATCTCCTCTGCTGTGAACGTGATCGTGCAGGCCTCGCGCCTGCAGGATGGTTCGCGCCGGATGACCTCGATCACCGAAATTACCGGCATGGAAGGCGATGTGATCTCCATGCAGGAGTTGTTCCGCTTCCAGCGAGTCGGCCTGACACCCGACAACAAGATCATCGGCCATTTCACCGCTAGCGGCGTGCGCAGTCACTATTCTGAACGGTTCCGTCTGTGGGGCTATGACTTGCCTTCGTCAATCTATGAACCCAGTAAAGTGGAGGTTTAAAGATGCAACTGAGTGCGGAACCGGTCATCTATATTCTGATCTTTGTTGGTGTCGTGGTGCTGGTCGAAGGCATCTATTTAGTCGCCTTTGGAAAATCCATCCGATTGAACAACCAGGTCAATCGCCGCTTGGAGATGATGGAAAAGGGCAGCAGCCGCGAGCAAGTGCTCGAGCAGCTGCGTAAAGAGCTGGGCCAGCATGGCAAATCCAAAACCATCCCGCTCTATTCCATATTGGCAGAAAAGGCGCAAAAGGCCGCCATTGCCTTTAGCCCCAAACAGTTGATGATGATCATGGCCGGGCTCGCCACCCTGGCCTTTTTTGGCTTGAGCATCGGTACCAATACCCCCCTGCCCCTGCGTGTTCTTGCCTCCATCGTGATTGGCGTGGGCGGCGTGTTCTTCTGGGTCAACCGGAAGGCTGGCAAGCGCATGGCCTTGATCGAAGAACAGCTGCCGGATGCGGTGGAGTTGATGGTGCGAAGCCTGCGGGTGGGGCATCCGTTTAATTCAACGGTGCAGATCGTCGCCCATGAAATCGAAGACCCTCTAGCAACCGAATTTGGCATTATCGCCGACGAATGCGCCTATGGACGCGATATCGGCGAAGCCCTGAAAGAAATGGCCGAACGGCTGGATATTCAGGATTTGCGCTTTCTTTCCGTTGCCGTGACCATCCAACAGCAGTCTGGCGGTAATCTCGCCGAGGTACTGGCTGGTCTGGCCAAGGTGATCCGGGCACGGTTTCGGCTGTTTCGCCGGGTCAAGGCTATTACGGCAGAAGCGCAGTGGTCCGGCAAGTTCCTGTCGGCTTTTCCACTACTGGCGCTTATCGGTACCCTTCTCAAGGATCCGAACTACTACGACGACGTGATGGATCACCCCTACTTCATCCCAGCCTGTTTCTTTGTTGGCATCATGTTGACGGTAAACCTGTTTGTGATGCGCGTTTTGACCAATATCAAGGTTTGAGGATGAGAAAATGAGCCTCTTTACCACGATCGAAACCACCCTGACGGATCAGTTTGGCGCCTTTGGCCCACTGCTGGTTCTGGGACTACTCGGCCTCCTGATGGTGGTGATTGCGGCGCTGTTGCTGCTGAACCAACCCGAAGATCCGCTGAAAAAACTGCAACGCGCCCAGGCTCCAGAAACTCGAGGCAAGCCGCAAAAGGAACGCCTGCGCCAGAACAACCGCAATGAGCAGTTGCAGAAGTTCGCCAGCTTCCTCGAGCCGCAGAACGCCGAAGAACTCTCGGCCATGGAGCTGAAGCTCCGCCAGGCCGGGTATCATTCCAAAGATGCGGTGCGGCTCTTTCACTTTGCCCAGATGTCTCTTGGCCTCGCCGGTCTCGCCCTAGGGCTGTTCTACGTCTATGTGATGAACGCTGGTTTTGAATTCGACACCCAGGCTTTGATGATCCGCATCATTGGACCCGGTGGTGCCGGCTATATGCTGCCCAAATATTGGGTCACACGCCGTATCGCAGAGCGCAAAGAAGAGATCGAAGCAGGGTTTCCAGACTCGCTGGATATGATGCTGGTCTGTGTAGAGGCCGGTCAATCCTTGGATCAGTCGATCGTTCGCGTGGCCTCAGAGCTCAAGGCCTCTTACCCGCAACTGGACTATGAATTCGACATCGTTGCCCATGAAATGAAGGCGGGTAAGGACAAGGAAAAGGTTCTGCGCGACATGGGTACGCGCTGCGGCGTACAGGATATTTCCTCCTTTGTGACTGTGATGATTCAATCTGCTGCCTTTGGGACCTCGATCGCCGAAGCCCTGCGGGTCTATGCCTCTGAAATGCGGGACAAACGCGTGATGCGGGCTGAAGAGGCCGCAAATAAGTTGCCAGTGAAGATGACCCTTGCCACAATGATGCTCACGGTTCCGCCGTTGCTGATCATCCTGGTTGGCCCTTCGGTGAAGAACATCATGAACATGGGTAATGCAGGCAACTGAATGACTAAAAAAAATGGGTGGGCGCCTCTTGCTCGCCGACTTGGCCCCTGCACCGCCGCCTTTGCTTTTGCTTTGGTGGCGGTTGGCTGTTCCCCGGCAGAGCCTGCGAATCCCTGGGCGCCGGGGGTAGACAGCCGCCAAGAAGGCGCCGACCCATTGCTTGTGGGGCACCGCCTGATGGAGGCCGAGGAATATG
This sequence comes from Roseobacter sp. MED193, assembly GCF_000152965.1. Classification (GTDB taxonomy): domain Bacteria; phylum Pseudomonadota; class Alphaproteobacteria; order Rhodobacterales; family Rhodobacteraceae; genus Pseudophaeobacter. The sequence goes on from NZ_CH902583.1 coordinate 1,311,961, forward strand.
AGCTTGCTCTGGACGCCTTTACCCGCGCTACGCTGGATCACGGGCTAACCCCTGAAATTCTGTCCAGCCTGGGCTCTGCCAATCTGGGGCTTGGCCGGTTAGGTCAGGCCGAGGATCTGCTACGTCGCGCAGTCAAGCAGGCTCCGGATTGGGCTGAACCGCACAACAATCTTGGCATCGTGTTGATGGAGCGGGGCAAAACCGCGGAAGCAGTGCAAATCCTCAAGCGCGCCTATGCGCTCAACAATGGCGAAAGTGACGCAATCCGGGATAATTTGCGTCTGGCCCTCGAAAAATTTGAGAACACCCCTCATAGTGACGATCAAAGCACAGAAAACAACGCTTACAAGTTGGTGCAACAGGGCGGAGGGAGCTACGCGATTCGCAAATCCCCGGACCTTTAGAGGCAGAGCAGCAAAAGGACGCAGAAAAATGCGCCATGTAATTCTAGTATCTGCATGTCTGGCAGGCGCCGTGGCGCTGTCAGCCTGCGGCAAACAAGACGGCGAAGAAACAGTCGAACGCGCCTTTCAGGACGTGAACGTCATTGATGAGAGCAATCTCAATGACGTGATGATGACAGTTGCAGATCCAAACCAGGCCGTGAACTACTTCCGAGACACCGCAAAAGGCAGCCCTGACAGGATCGACCTGCAGCGCGGTTTGGCGATCTCCTTGATCCGCGCCAAACGCAACACCGAGGCCGTTGCGGCCTGGAAACGGGTGACCGCGCTGCCGGATGCCACCCATGAGGACCGGCTCGGGCTGGCGGATTCTCTGATCCGCACCGGCGATTGGGACGGGGCCAAAGAGGCGCTGAATGCCATTCCCCCCACCCATGAGAGCTACCAACGCTACCGGCTAGAGGCCATGGTCGCAGATGCCAATCAGGATTGGAAACGCGCCGATAGCTTTTATGAAATCGCCGCAGGCCTGACCACCAAACCGGCGAAAATCATGAATAACTGGGGGTACTCCAAACTATCGCGTGGCGACTACCGCGAAGCAGAACGCCTGTTTGGCGAAGCCATTCATCAGGATCAAAGCCTGTTCACAGCTAAGAACAATCTGGTTCTGGCCCGCGGTGCACAGCGCAATTACGATTTGCCAGTGATCACCATGACCCAGACCGAGCAGGCGAAACTGCTTCATACGCTGGCGCTCTCAGCGGTCAAGCAAGGCGATGTCAAGATTGGCGAAGGCCTGCTGCGTCAGGCAGTTGCCACCCATCCGCAACATTTTGAAGCCGCAGCTAAGGCTTTGAGCGCTTTGGAGAACGGCTGATCATGGCGGTTCTTGCCGGCTCGGCCGAAGTCGCCCGCTGGTTCCTGCCCTTTGTGCTGCCGCTGTGTTTTGCGGCGGCCTATACCGATCTGTCCAGTATGCGCATCCCAAACTGGATTACGGACAGCCTCGGCGCGGTCTACGTCATCCTGGGGCTGTTTATCATGCCATCCTGGGCGGACTACGGCTGGCAATTGTTGCATCTGCCCATTGGCGTTGCCATCGGTTTTTTATTCTATTCAGCTGGCGTCATGGGCGCAGGTGATGCCAAATTCATTGGCGCAGCCGCGCCGCTGGTGGTCCTGGCCGACCTGCCTGCGCTCATCATGATCTATACCGCCAACCTGCTGGCCGCCTTTGCGACGCACCGTCTGGCAAAGTTCACACCTCTCAACCGTCTGGCACCAAACTGGCAGAGCTGGAGCGTCGGCAAGAAGTTCCCCATGGGCTTCAGCCTCGGCGGAACCCTTGCCATATACTTGATCCTGGTCGCCTATTTCGGACAATAATCTGTTTCGGCCCGACTGTGGGCCCTCTGTTGCCCAGGCTCCAAGCGAACCGGCGCAGAACTACACCGTCGGCTCTGTCGGCTGAAAGCTAGCTGTTCACGCTGGGCCTAGCTATTATCTATGCCTACTCGATCGGAAGGTAGCGCCCGACATAGCCAAACAGGCCACGCGACAACGGTGTGGTGTCATAATAGACAAGATAGGGCTCGCGAGCTTCACGCACGTAATCCGTTATCTGGTCCAGCACCCGCTTGCGCTTGCGTCCAAACTTGTAGCGCAGGCGTATTCCAATGTTTGCAAATTCGGTGTTCGAAATACTGCCCGCATACCAACCGGAATAGGTGAATTCCAAGAATGTGTTCTGCGCAATTGGTGCCCCAAGACCAAGTGTATACACGCCCCACTGATCAACGTAATTTGGACTGAACCCAAGACTGCCAAACACCGAAAAGGGCTGTTCACTAAAGCGGGGTTTGAACCCATAGCGCGCTGAGACCCACATGTTCCCATTGCCAAAGTCCGAGTGATAAAAGTAATTCACCGCATCCAAGGTGAGACGCGGCCCTTCGTAGTGAACGCCAAGCGAACCGTGCCGGAGCAACCCGCGTTTCCAATAGGTTGCGTATATACTGGTTGCTTCTCCGGCCTGCCAAAGCCCCGCAAACTGTTTGATTTTTGGCTCAAAATAATGTGTCTTGGCACGCTGATGCTCACCCGCGAACTGGAAATCGCCGAAGCTCAGTTCAAGCCCCAAAACACTATAATCGCGTGCATACTGATAGTTGCTATTCACATCCCCCTGGATCGCATAGGCGCTGATGTTATCGGTCATATCTATGCCAAGGCTGTACTGTCTCACGTAGACGTGCCCACCGTAACCCATTGCGATTGCTCTGTAGCCATGTGCTGCCAAACCAAAGCTGAGCCGCCCAACGGTGCCCTCCAGCGCGCCGTACCACCGATTGCCACGTGTGGGGAATGTTGTCTTGCAGCTTGGCTTGGCACAGCGCGCATAGGTTCCAAAGTCAAGCTGCGCATAGTCGATCCATTTCGGGACAAAATCTTGCGCGACAGCCCGATTGGCCACCAAAGTTCCACACAGAACCAGCAACAAAACCAAAACGCGTGATAGTTGCTTCAGATAGCTATACATTGTGGTCCCTCGCGGTTGCCCTCGCCCCATTGGGTACACTGGACTGTCTAAAATCAAATTAACCACGCTGGGCAGGTCGCGTACGGTAAGTGGCAGCGGGTAAGCCGCTTTATACGCCGCAAGACGGCGGCCGACTGCCACGATCCGGCGCGCAGCGACGATCCGAGACTTCCCACCGCTAGGCCCCCATCAAATCCTGTCGATCTTTTTCGAATCCGATCTAATCCGTCTCATCCACCGTCAAATTGCTTTCTACCTGCCTCAGTCTTGCCGCAGTGGTGAATAGACTGTTGCGCAAAGCCCCCTGGCCCTTTGGCAGGCACGGCGTCTAACGAACAGATAAGCAGGCCACCAGATGAACATGCAAAACAGCCCCGTCACTGCCCCGCCCACCCCAAAGGGACTGGAGCAGATGCAGCTGCCAATCGTGATGATGCGGGACATTCTGCTCAAGACGATCTTTCGCAAGAACGTCAATGTCGTCAGCGAAGTCGCCGAGGCCATCTGCCTGCCCATTCCGATAACACAAGAGCTGATCGATATGGCCCGCGAGCAGAAACTGCTGGAGGCCACGGGCACGCTCAACGCCAATAGTGGCAACGAAATGGGCTACCAGCTCACGGATGCAGGCAAGGCCCGCGCCCAGGATTCGCTGGCCCAGTCCGAGTATTTCGGCCCCATGCCCGTGCCGTTGGATGTCTACCGCGAACAAATCGAACGCCAGTCGATCCGCAATATCATGGTGACCCGCAAGCAATTGGTCAGCGCCATGGGCCATCTGGTATTGCCTGACAGCCTGCTGGATCATTTGGGCCCAGCGGTCAGCGCGGGCCGTTCGATCCTGATGTATGGCCCGCCTGGCAACGGTAAATCCTCGATCTCCAACGGTATTCGCGATGCCCTGGGCGATCACGTCTATGTGCCCCGCGCGATTGAATATGCCGGCCAGGTGATCACCGTCTATGACCCTATCGTGCATACGCTGATTGAAGAAGCGCCAGAAGATCCCAACGCCATTCGCCGCCCCAAACGGTTCGACAGCCGCTATGTGAAATGTGAACGCCCCACCGTGATCACAGGCGGCGAGCTGACGCTGGATATGCTGGATCTGGTCTACAACCCCACTGCGCGCACCTATCAGGCACCCTTGCAACTAAAATCCGCAGGAGGCATCTTCATCGTCGATGACCTTGGCCGCCAGGCGGAACCGCCTCAGACCCTGGTCAACCGCTGGATTGTCCCTCTGGAAGAAAACAAAGATATCCTCGCCCTGCAATCGGGGGAGAAATTCGAAGTACCCTTTGACACGCTGGTGATCTTCTCAACCAACTTTCACCCCAATGAAATCTTTGACCAAGCGGCGCTGCGGCGGATCTTCTTCAAGATCAAGATCGACGGGCCAAACCAGGAAAACTTCCTCAAGATCTTTGCCATGGTGGCCCGCAAACGCGGCATGCCCCTGGAGGAGAGCGCCCTGGTACACCTGCTTAAGGCGAAGTACCCAACCATCGACAATACCTATGCCAATTATCAGCCGATCTTCTTGATTGATCAGATGATAGCGATCTGCGAGTTTGAAGGTATCCCCTATCAGATGTCGCCGGAACTGATCGACCGTGCCTGGGCAAATATGTTTGTGAAAGACGAGCACATTGTAAAATGAAGACACCCGCTTTGGGCCATATCTGTGCAGCTGTCCTGGCAAGCCTGACCGCCCTTGTGGCCTCTCTAGCCGCCGCCCAGACAGACCGGCAGGCCCTGGCTGCCCAGCTGGAAGCCGCAGGCTTTCATGAAACCGTAGAACGGCGGCATGAAATACGCCTGAACCACTGTACCCTCACCACCTATGTCTATGAAGACTGGGAAGACCACGGCAAGGTTCTGTGGTCCTCGTTTCGGCTCAACCTGAAGGATTTGCAGCTGCAAGATCCAGACCACGACGGACGTCGCTTCACCTGGATCCCCGACTTCGTTCACGGAAAAGGGGGGGCCATCATGATATTCTCAATGGCAAAAGGGGCCGTTGCGCGCCACGAAATGGCCATGCGCCGCAATCCCAAACCGCCCTACACCCCCTCCCCCAGAGAGGGAGAGGATAGCTATATCTACAAGGATTCGACCCGTTTCTTTATCCTGCACGATATGCTGGAGAGCCCCCAGAAGCCGAGCCATTTCATTTCTCTGCTTGAGCAATACCGGCTCGAATACTGTTTCCCGCTTAGTTGATGCGCTACGGCAAAATCGCCCCGTTACCCGAGAGCCGATAGGTTCGGCGCGGATGCCGCCTGCCAATCGCTGCCTCACTGGCCTGCGCCAAACAACACATCAATCACCTGCATTTGCATCGCGCGCGTACCACCGGTGAGCTCCGCCATGGTGGTGCTACTGTCCGCCACCAGCCCAGCCGCAGTCAGCGCCTTCAGGCCTGCGTCCAGCTCCTGGCCGCTTAGCGCGATGACCGTTGCAACATCCGACTGCGCCACCGCCTGCATGACTTGTTGCACCGGACTACCACCGCTGGAAACCGGCCAGAAGGACACCGCCAGGACCACGGCCCCTAGCCCCATGATACCCTTGGCCAGCGGACGCTTTAAGTAGGTGGTAAAGGGACGCCAGTTCAGCAGCAGATGTGCCAGCACGCCAATCACCATCAGCCAGCCGCCCCATTCATGCAGCAGCTTGTTCAGCGTGCTATCCAAATGAAAGAACATCAAAATCCCCGTCACTCCCATAAAAAGAAATGTCGCAACGGTCAAAGGCGTGGCCCAATTACGTAGGGTGGACATCAGCAATGCTCCTGTATGTGTCTTGCTTTAAGTTTGGACGCAGCAGCGCCGAAATTCCGTCGCCTTTCTTCACAAAACAGATAAAAATCGGGGCGCTCCCTCTGCGCATCGAAACCTCAACCCCAAGCCATTTCAGCGCAGAAATGTAAGAGGCATTGGGGCCCATTTTGTGCATAGAGCCCAGCCTTCCGGACCCTGAAAAGCCCTCTGCCTTTGCTGGCGTTCTGAAATGATGGAACTACGAGCAACGCCCATAACGGATCCACATTCAGGCGTTCCCCTCGCTTATGCCTGTGGAAGGCAATCTGACGGCATGACAACCTGGATGTGGCGCCGCGTCACCTGCCCAGCCCCCGTTTGTTGCGCTAGGCTGACCATCAAAACAAGCTCAGAACCACCAAAAGGAGCCGCCTTTGGAACAGCGCATTCGCGACAGCTTTGCCCGTCAAAGCATGATGGAGACCCTCGGAGCCACGATCGCCAGCATAACTCCCGGAGAGGTGGTGATCACCGCCCCCATCCTGGGCACAAGTCGCCAACAGCAGGGCTACGCGCATGCGGCACTGACCTTTGCAATCGGCGACAGCGCGGCAGGATATTCAGCACTGACGCTGCTGCCTGAGGAGCAAGAGGTAATGACGGCGGAGATCAAGGTGAACCTGTTGGCACCAGGCGCTGGGGACTATCTGCGTGCAACTGGTCGCGTCATCAAACCCGGCCGCCGCCTCGTTGTGGTCAGCGCCGAAGTTCACGCCGTCACCGAAGAGACGGAAAAACTCATTGCGGTGCTGCAGGGCACTATGATCCCTGTCTCGCTCTAATGAAGATTCCCGCTACAAAACACCCGCGGCCTGCGCCGCAGCCTTGTAACTGCGGCTGACAGGAACGGGCTCGCCATCAGACATCTTGAGGACATCCCGCCCCTTTTGCCGGATATGTCCTCGTACCTGAGCGCGGCTGACCCAGTGGGAACGATGCACCCGCAGGCCGACATCGGCCAGTTCACTAGCTGCATCGCCCAGGCGCATCAACAGGGTCTCGCTACCCTTATCCGTGACCACCAATAGATAGTGATCCTGCGCCTCCAACCGGATTAGCGCGCCGCGTTTGTCCAGGGGCAGACGCCGTTGAAATAGAACCTCGGGGTTTGGGGGCGCTTGCGCTCCCCTCTCTGGCAGCTGATCCTTGGCGTCTGGCGCTGCCCCTCTGAGGGTGTTGGCAGCTAGGTGGCGGCGCCCGAGGAACACGGCGGCTTCGATCATCAAGACAACGCTGAGCGTCACCAGGGCCAAAAAGCCAAAATCCGCCCAGCCGCCCCACTGCGGAAATATCATCAGGTTCATGCCATGCGCCAGGGCGGCCAAGGCCAACCCATAGGGCAGCTGGCTGGCAAAGCGCAGGATTTGCGGCGCGCCCCGCAACAGATGCAACTGCAGCCTGGTCAGCCCGATCGACACGCCCACAATGACCGCCCAATAGGCAATGCGACCGCCTAAACCCAGCCCCTCAAAAGTGCCAAAGGGGCCAGTGGCCGCAGCAAAAACCGTTAGCAATGCCCAGAGCAAGAACAGCGAGACCGCCATTGGTTTTTCACGCTTCGTGAATGACATTACGTCCCAAATCCCTGCATTTTACGAAGCCAGAACGTCTCTGGCGTAAATCACTTTGCTGATAGTGCATCGAATTTGCCATGGCTTGAGAACAGATATCAACCACGGACCCGATATGACTTTCTCACCGCTAGTTAACGCGCCTTTGCCGATACAGCTACATGCCTTCGCTGCCCTGGCCCTGATCCCGCTGACCATCACAATTTTCTCGCTAAAGCGCGGAAACCGCCTGCACCGGATCCTAGGCTGGACCTGGGTTTTATTGATCACTTGCGTTGCGCTCACCAGTTTCTGGATCCAAGAAATCCGCCTGATTGGCGGCTTTAGCCCGATCCATTTGCTGTCAATCGGGACGCTGATCGCGCTTCTGGCGGCGGTCTTGGCCGCACGGCACCAGAGGATCCGCCAGCATCGCCAGGTGATGATTTGGATCACCTTTGCGGCCCTGATGGGTGCCGGTGCCTTTACCCTGCTTCCTGGTCGGCTGATGCACGCCGTCCTTTTTAGTCTTTAACCAAGGAATAGTTTGATGGAATTCTTGACTGGCTTTCTGACCGGCATTTTTTACGGTGCCCCGCTCTGGATTTGGCCACTATTGCTCCTGCTCATCGCGCTGGGGCTGCACTGTAGCCGCAGGCGTGAAATGTCCATTCTGCCCTATTTTCTGATGCCGCTGATTGCCCTGACCAATGTGCCCACCCTGCTGGCGCAGCACTCGGGCGAGCTGGCCTTTATGTCATGGGGTTTTGCCTACCTTGGTGGCATCGGTGGTGGTTTCTGGGTCCAGGGACGCTGGATCGTCGCCCGCAGAGGTCTGCGGGCCGAGGTCGCTGGGGAGTGGCTAAGTCTCACAGTGATGATGCTGCTGTTCTGGGCCAATTTCGCCAATGGCGCCCTGGCAGCAGTGCTACCGGAGCTGACAGCAGGGGTGACCTACCAGATCCTGTTTCCCGGCCTTCTGGGCCTCGCCTCTGGCAGTTTCCTTGGTCGACCGTTGCGCTTGGCCACCTGGCCCAACTCGACACCTTCCCTGGCCTAGTGCAAAAAAGGGCGCCCCTCAGGAGCGCCCTTCTTATGCAAGAATTCAGTGGCTACCAGTTCAGGCCGTCAGCCCTTCAGGCTCCGCCAGACCATTGGCGCGACAGCAGGCGGTCACGGTATTGGCCAACAGGCAGGCAATGGTCATCGGGCCGACACCACCGGGAACCGGCGTAATGGCTCCAGCTCGCTCAGAGCAGCTGGCGAAGTCCACGTCGCCCACCAGTTTCATCCTACCTTCGCCCTTTTCTGGCGCAGGGATCCGGTTGATCCCAACGTCGATGACAGTGGCGCCCTCTTTGATCCAGTCCCCTGGTACCATTTCAGGACGGCCCACAGCGGCAACCACGATATCGGCACGACGCACCACCTCTGCCAAATCCTTGGTGCGGCTATGTGCAATTGTAACTGTGCAGCTGTCACCCAGCAGCAGTTGTGCCATCGGCTTTCCAACGATGTTGGAGCGGCCAATCACCACTGCATCCATACCCGAGAGACTGCCATGATAGTCCCGCAGCATCATAAGGCAGCCCAGCGGGGTGCAGGGCACCATGGCTTTCTGCCCCGTGCCCAACAGGCCCACGTTGGAGATGTGAAACCCGTCCACGTCCTTTTCTGGCGCGATCGAGTTGATGATCAGATCTTCGTTCAAATGACCCGGCAGCGGCAGCTGCACCAGAATGCCATGCACCGCAGGGTCATTGTTCAGCTTGGTGATGACCGCCAGCAAATCCTCTTGTGAGGTATCGGCGTCCATCTTGTGCTCATAGGAGTTCATGCCGACCTCAACAGTCTGCTTGCCCTTGGAGCGCACATAGACCTGAGAGGCAGGATCTTCGCCCACCAGAACCACGGCAAGACCCGGGGTGATGTCGTTTTCTTCTTTCAGCCGCGCAACATGGCCTGCCACTTTTTCCCGTACTGTGGCGGCGAAGGCTTTGCCGTCAATGATGTTTGCTGCCATTGCATTCTTCCTTTTACCGCGCACCTCACGGCCCGCTTTTTACCGATATCACCCGTGGGATCTAGACCTCTGCCCGGATCGCAATGGGTGCGAAGGTCTCGCCCTTGGGCCCGGGTAGAAACTCATGCGGCCCGAGAGACTGTCTCGGGCCGCAGATTGCGTGTTTTTGAGCTTAGAACAAGCCTTCGATCTGTCCATCTTCGTTCAGGTGGATGTTTTCTGCCGCTGGGGTGCGGGGCAGACCCGGCATGGTCATGATCTCGCCGCAAACCGCAACGATGAAACCTGCCCCTGCCGAAAGGCGTACTTCGCGAACCGGAACCGAATGGCCAACAGGCGCGCCACGTAGGCTGGGGTCAGTCGAGAAGGAATACTGGGTTTTTGCCATGCAGACCGGCAGGTTCCCGTATCCTGCAGCTTCCCACTCTTTCAGCTGGTTGCGAATCTTGTTGTCGGCCAGCACTTCGTCCGCACGGTAGATACGCTTGGCGATGGTGTCGATCTTGTCGAAGAGTGACATGTCGTCAGGGTAGATCGGCGCAAAGTTGGCCGATCCGGTATCGACGATTTCAACAACCTTCTTGGCCAGATCCGCAGACCCTTCCGAGCCCAACTCCCAGTGACGCGACAAAACCGCCTCAACGCCGTGGGTTTCGGCATAGGCTTTGACGGCCTGCACTTCGGCATCGGTATCGGTGACAAAGTGGTTGATGGCGACAACAACGGGCACACCAAAGCTTTTGATGTTCTCGATGTGACGGCCCAGGTTGGCGCAGCCATTGTTGACGGCCTCGACATTTTCGGCCCCCAGATCGGCCTTGGCAACGCCGCCGTTCATTTTCATCGCCCGCACGGTGGCGACCAAGACGACGGCTGAAGGCGCGATATCGGCCTTGCGGCATTTGATGTTCATAAATTTCTCAGCGCCAAGGTCCGCCCCAAAGCCCGCTTCGGTCACAACGTAGTCGCAGACTTTCATCGCGGTTTTGGTGGCGATGACCGAGTTACAGCCATGGGCGATATTGGCGAAAGGACCGCCATGCACAAAGGCCGGGTTGTTTTCTAGGGTCTGCACTAGGTTAGGCTGCATCGCGTCTTTCAGCAGCACGGTCATTGCACCTTCGGCCTTGATGTCGCGGCAGTAAACAGCGGTCTTGTCGCGGCGATAGGCCACAATGATGTCGCCCAGGCGCTTTTCAAGATCCTTCAGATCAGTGGCCAGACAGAGAATCGCCATGACCTCGGAGGCCACGGTGATGTCAAATCCGGTTTCACGGGGGAAGCCGTTGGACACGCCCCCAAGAGAAGCGGTAATCTGACGCAGAGCCCGGTCGTTCATGTCAACCACACGGCGCCAGGCCACGCGGCGAATGTCGATCTCGCATGCGTTACCCCAGTAGATGTGGTTGTCGATCATCGCAGAAAGCAGCGAATGTGCCGAGGTGATCGCATGGAAGTCACCGGTGAAGTGGAGGTTCATTTCCTCCATGGGCACGACCTGCGCATAGCCACCACCAGCAGCGCCGCCCTTCATGCCGAAGTTCGGGCCCAGGCTTGCTTCGCGAATACAGACCATGGCGTTTTTGCCAATGCGGTTCAGACCATCGCCCAGACCCACGGTTGTAGTGGTCTTGCCTTCGCCTGCGGGTGTTGGGTTGATCGCGGTGACAAGGATCAGCTTGCCGTCTGTGCGATCCTGAACCGAGTTGATGAAGTCCTGGCTGACCTTGGCCTTGTCGTGACCATAGGGCAGCAGATCATCGCTGGAGATGCCAATCTTGGCACCGATTTCCTGGATCGGGAGCTTATTCGCCTCGCGGGCGATCTCGATGTCACTCTTGTAGCTCATGGCCTGGTTCCTGAATGTGAGAATACAAACACCGACTTTGATGTGCCGGATCTGTTCCAGATTTAGTCAGAATGCGGCAATTCGCGCGCGTGATTTCCGACATTATCCGGCCATGAAGCGGCGTCGAGGCAAAGATTGAGGGGACGAAAGTCGCCAAAACGAAAGTTCTGTACCCGATGGGTTGCCCTAGGGGGCCCAGGCGCGCTGATCCGGCACAAACAACCGCAGGCTATCACCAAGCTTTAGATGCCCCGGACGCTCCACCCAGGCGGTGATTCCCCTCCGCCCCTTTGCGGCCGGTTTGAACTTCGGGCCAAAGCCAGCATGGTCCTTTTCGATTTCACGGCCTGGAAAAATGCAGGGGCGGTTTTCCATATCCACAGTCAGGGTAACCCCATCCGGCCCCTGCAAACGTGAGGAAGGCGGCACAAAGGTGAAATCCGGAATGCCGCGTAGCACCAAATTGGCCCCCAATGCCGATGGGTCGACCTGGTCCAGCCCCATGTCAGCGGCGATCAACGCCAGTTCCTCCTCCGAGAGGACCGTCAGTTGTCGTACGTTTCGAATTTTCGTGCCTTCTGGATAGAGATTGCGCACGCGCACACAAGAAGCCCGGTTCTCACCCTGACGCCGCTCGCCGCTAATACCGTGAAAACCAAATGTAAGAGCTTCAACAACCGAAGCAGAAATACCGCTGTCTGATGCAGTTTCCCCCGCCCAAACCACTTCCCCTTTGAATTCTGTTTCCAGCAATACCGGCATGTCTCACCCTCTGTTCTGTATCAATCTGCGCATTGACCGCGACCATACTGCCGCCAGCAGCAATAGGAAGCCTGTTTCGGATCGCATAGCGATCCGGGCGC
>NZ_CH902583.1:1324086-1515191 GCF_000152965.1 Roseobacter sp. MED193
CCCCCAAACAACCTGCAGTGCCCCAAGGAAACAAAGAAAAGCCCCAGCAACCTAAAACAGGTTCCTGGGGCTCCAGAGTTCGCACTTTGAACTCAAAGCTTAAGAGGACGGTTCAGGTTCCAGTCCGGAATCAGTCTCTCCATCCGTGGCGGGTTTCTTCGGCTTTGCCTTGGGAATGGCTGTCACCGAGGCATTGCCCTCATCCTCATCGGAATCATCACCCTTTTCATGAGGTGGTTCACCCTTCATGACCCGCTTGATCTCATCACCGGTCAGAGTCTCATATTCCAGCAGCCCCTGCGCCAGGCGCTCCCACTCATCCTTGTACTCGGTCAGGATTTCAAAAGCGCGATCATAGCCATTCTGGATGAAGACACGAACCTCTTCCTCAATCAGCTCTTTGGTATGCGCGGAGACCGAGAACCCAGTGGTGTTGCCGCTATAGCCCTCATGGGCCTCAGCATAGTCGATGTTGCCGATCTTATCGGACATACCCCAGCGCATAATCATCGCCCGCGCCAATTGGCTGGCCTGCTGGATATCACCTGCCGGGCCATTCGAGACATGATCCTCACCGTATTTGATGATCTCAGCCGCCTTGCCTGCCATGGTCATGGCCAGCTTCTGATTACACTCATCCTTGTGCCAGTTAAGGCGATCCATTTCTGGTAGGGACACAACCATCCCCAGGGCGCCGCCACGGGGAATGATCGTCGCCTTATAGACAGGGTCACATTCCGGCAGTTTGAGACCAACAACCGCGTGACCTGCCTCGTGATAGGCCGTTTTTTCTTTCTGGTCCTGCGTCAGCACCATTGAGCGACGTTCGGCGCCCATCATCACCTTATCCTTGGCGGATTCAAAATCCTCCATGGTGACAAAGCGGCGGCCGACGCGTGCAGCCATCAGGGCAGATTCGTTGACCAGATTGGCCAAATCCGCACCCGAGAACCCAGGCGTCCCACGGGCGATGATGCGCAGGTCCACATCCGGTCCCAGCGGGGTCTTGCGGGCATGCACGCCGAGGATCTTCTCGCGGCCCTTGATGTCGGGGTTGCCGACTGTCACGTTCCGGTCGAAACGACCTGGGCGCAGCAGAGCAGGGTCCAACACGTCTTTGCGGTTGGTCGCAGCCAGGATGATGACGCCTTCATTGGCTTCAAAACCGTCCATTTCAACCAAGAGCTGGTTCAATGTCTGTTCGCGCTCATCATTGCCGCCGCCATAACCGGCACCACGGTGGCGGCCAACAGCGTCGATCTCATCGATAAAGACAATACAGGGCGCGTTCTTCTTGGCTTGCTCGAACATGTCGCGGACACGCGAAGCACCCACCCCAACGAACATTTCAACAAAGTCAGAACCCGAAATGGTAAAGAACGGCACACCCGCCTCACCTGCGATGGCGCGGGCCAGCAGGGTTTTACCAGTACCAGGAGGGCCAACTAGCAGCGCTCCCTTCGGGATCTTGCCACCAAGACGGGAGAATTTCTGCGGGTTGCGCAGGAACTCCACGATCTCTTCCAGCTCTTCCTTCGCCTCATCAATGCCCGCGACATCGTCAAAGGTGACGCGGCCATGTTTCTCGGTCAGCATCTTGGCCTTGGATTTGCCAAAGCCCATGGCGCCACCTTTGCCGCCGCCCTGCATCCGGTTCATGAAATAGATCCAGACACCAATCAGCAGCACAAAGGGAAGCAGGGTGATCAAGAAGGATTGGAACGTTGACTGCTGCTGCTTTTCAGCGCGCACCGGAATATTGTTCTCAATCAGCAGCGCGGTGACTTCCGCGTCGGATGGCCGGATGGTGACAAATTTGCTGCCATCGGATGTGGTATATTCTACCCGCTCCCCGTCCAGCACAACGGTGCTGACCTGTCCACCTTCAACCGAAGTGACAAAATCCGAGAAAGCGCGCTCGTTGCTCTGCATCGTACCGCCTGAGCCACTGAACAGATTGAACAGCGCCAAGATCAAGACGAACAGAACAACCCAGAAGGCGATGTTACGTGCGTTACCCAAGGAATATCTCCTAATATCCGGGCCTCCTCGCAGGACGCCCTCGTTACGCATAAAATAAGGAACATTCAGGCAGGTTCAATGCGATAAAAGCGATGCGAAGAACTCTTCTGCACTATTTATCGGTTCTGCACTGCATCCATTGGCGAATCCGGCCAGCGGTGCTGCCATCAGATTGCCGTCCCGCCACAGCGCCGGGGTGACCTCAAGAATGGGCGCCGGGCAGCCCTGGGCACGCCAGTCAGGGCATAGTTTCAGCCCTTCAGAGCCCAGTGGCCGAACCTCGCAAGCCTCTAACTTTCCAGCGAAAATTCTCCAGCGCTGGTCCCATAAATCACCAGGATCGCAAGCCTCCTGTGGAACCATGGCCGCCTCACGACAGACCCAAATCTTGCCCTGATGGCTCAGGATACGGCAGCCCGCCAGGGTCGCGGACCCGCCCCGTTGCGCAATGGCGACGGCTTCGATCATTGGTTGACGTCTGGGCGCGTATTGGCCGCCAGAAACCCATAAAATCGCCTGCAACATCAACCGATGCGAGATTTCATCCGGCAGAGTTCGGTATTTTCGCAGCTCAAGAACAACGGCACCGGCCTCAATTCGCACCATATCCCGCGCCGACAAAAATGCATACCAGCCCAAAGCCTTTTGCGCTTTGCCCATATTCTGCGCGACAGTCGCAAGGGCAGGCACAGTCAGTCCCAGATCTTCCAGAACAGCCAGCGCCTTGCGGATCTTAATCCGGTCATAGCTTTCGTCTTCGTTTGACGGGTCCTCAATCCAGCTTTGGCCAGCCGCATCCAGATACTGCCGCAACTCCACCCGGCGCAGGCCCAAAAGCGGGCGCAGCAATGAAACCCCATCCTGGGTGCGCCGCACCGGAATGCCTGCCAACCCATTTACGCCTGAAGCCCGCATCAGCCGCATAATCACCGTTTCAGCCTGATCATCCGCTGTATGACCCAGGGCCAGAACCGGAATGCCATTTTGCCGTGCCCAGGCGGTCAGCAGCCCATAACGGGCCCGCCGCGCCTGATCCTGAAGGTTGCCGGTTTTCTCTGGCCCCTGCTCCCAGGTCAGAATTTCGTGACGCAGACCAAGCTCCCTGGCCATCCGCGCAGTGTCTTCGGCCTCCTGGCGCGATTCGGCACGCAAACCGTGGTCGACTGTGGCCACCATCAGCTCAACCGGATCATCGCAGAAACATTCCTTGAGCAGATGCATCAGCGCGACAGAATCACCCCCGCCAGAAACAGCAATGCCTATCCGCGCAGGCAAAGGGGCGGAGAACGTCTGGCGCAGAGACAGGAGGAGATCCTCCCTGCCCGATCCGCCCGTGCCAGGATGGATTAAGGACATCCCAACGCAGCCATCTCAACAGTGGCAGGGGAAACCATGTCACCACCGGGGAAGCGAACGCCGACCTCAGACAGTGTGATGCAGGCCTGATCGACCTGCCCCAAACGTCCCAGGGCAGCCCCAAGTTCAAACAGCGCCTTTGGCGCGGTCGCGCCATTTGCATCGCCAGTAAAGGAAGCCAGATAGGCCCGCGCCGCTTCGCGGGTGTCGCCAAGCCCATCCAGCGCTTTGCCACGGTTGAAATCCGCCTCGGGAGCCAGCGGACTGCCTGGATAGGATTGGGTGAAAATGGCAAACTTCTCAGCCGCGAGCTGATAGGCGCCCTCTTCCAGATCCTGTTGGGCCGTATCAAAGTCGGCCTGTTCTCCAACCGCGAGCTCACCCCCACCAGGACTGACACCCTGATCTCCTACAGGTGCGCCGCCCGCCGCCAGTGCCTCTTCGCCGCCCAGGGTAGTGGTTTCCCCCAGCGCGCCGATATCGCCGCCTTCCAGCTCGACCAAACGGAATTCCAGATCACCGATCCGATTGGTGCCATCGGCAACAATGCGGTTGATGCGATACTCCAACTGTTCCGTCTGCGCCGTGAGTTGCTGCAAACTGGTCTCGATCGCCCCAACCCGGTCCAGCACCGAACTGCCAACAGTCGCGCTGGAGGAAACGCCCCCCGTGGTCGACAGCTCCCGTTTCAGGCGCTGAATATCCACATAAAGAACCGTCAGCTCCTGACGAATATCCGCCAGGGTCTGTTGATCCTGCGCCAAGGCTGGCGACACCAGACAGCTGGTTCCCAAAAGAGTCGTGGTCAAAAAGGCCGCTTGCAGAAACCGCATGATCTTACCCCGTCAATCCACCGGCCAAAACGGTCACCGCTCGGCGGTTCTTGGCATAGCAGCTCTCGGCCGAGCAAATCTCCAGCGGACGCTCTTTACCGTAGCTGACCACCTGGATTCGTGAGCTGGAAATGCCCTGCGAAATCAAATACTCCCGTGCGGAATTGGCGCGGCGCTCACCCAAGGCAAGGTTGTAGATCCGTGTGCCCTGTTCATCGGCATGCCCCTGAATGGTCACAGTGTAATCCGGATTGGCCGTCAGCCAGCGCGCCTGGCCTTGCAAAATGGTTTCGGCGGCCGGGTTCAGGGTGGACTGATCCACCAGGAACAACACGCGATCCCCAATGGTTTCCTGGAAATAGGCCGGGCTGGCCGGATCCAAGTTGGAGCCAATGTTGCCAAGACCACCGGCCCCGCCTGCGCCAGTATCGTCCCAGGGGCTGTTGCTACAAGCCGCAAGCCCCAAGGTCGCAACCAGCATAAATGCCTTTTTAAAACCGCTCATGACAGTGTCTTTTCCTTTGGTTTCTTGGGCCTAGCCTATCACAGTCCAGGGCCCGATTCTATGCAGGTCTTCCAGTCTTGTGTTTTCATGCCAGTTCAGCCTGGGACTGCCCGTTATTTTTGCAGCGGTGACCAGGCCGGGTCCGAGGCCCCGTCTGGTGTCCGCACCGGTTTGAGGTTCCGCCCCAAGATATCCACCGAATAGAGCAGCGCGCGGCCATTGGCCCCCTGGGTTTCACGGGTGAACATGATCACCCGACCATTGGGCGACCAACTGGGGCCCTCATCCAGGAAAGAGGCCGTTAGCAGACGTTCCTCGCTACCATCCAGCCGCATGACGCCAATGTGGAACCGGCCCTTGCTCTGCTTGGTAAAGGCGATGAGATCGCCACGTGGCGACCAGACCGGGGTGCCATAGCGCCCCTTGCCAAAGCTGATCCGGCGCGCTTCTCCCCCGGTTGCGGGCATTACATAAAGCTGCGGCGTGCCGGAGCGGTCGCTCTCAAAAACAATCTGGCTGCCATCTGGCGAATAGGACGGTGCCGTCTCGATTGAGGGCGCCCGAGTCAGACGCTGGCGCGCCCCCGTGGCAATATCCATGGTGTAGAGGTCGGTATTGCCGCCTTCGGCCTGGGAATAGACCACCGTGTTGCCATCAGGGGCAAAGCGCGGCGCAAAGCTCATGATGCCCTTGTCCGCCGACAGAACCCGGCGCTGCACCTTGCCCACATCCAGCACATGGATCTGCGGAAAGCCGCTTTCATAGCTGGTATAAAGTACCCGGTCGCCGGTGGGCGAAAAGCGCGGCGCCAGCACCAGGGCAGAGCTGTTGGTCAGGTACTGCACCCCGGCACCATCATAGTCCATGATCGCCAGGCGTTTGCGGCGGTCATTCTTGGGGCCGGTTTCAGAAACAAAAACCACCCGGCTGTCAAAATAGCCGCTTTCACCGGTGATCCGGCTGTAGATGGCATCCGCAACCTTATGGGCCATCCGACGCCAGCCATCGGTGGTGCCGCTAAACTGCAAACCTGCGCCCAGCTCGTTGTCGGCAAAGACGTCATACCCACGAAAGCGCACGGTCAGCTGTTTACCGTTGACCGAAACCGACCCGGTGATCAGCGCCTGGGCGTTCACGGCCTTCCAGTCCGCAAAACGCACCGGCGCGTTAAAATCGCTCACAGTAGAGATATGTGCGGTGGCAGGGATTTCACGAAACAGCCCCGTGCCACTGAGATCCGCCGCAATCACCCGGGTGATCTGATTGGCCAGCTCTGCCGCCGCCGGGGTTTCAGCCAGAAAACTCGGCACCGCGTAGGGCAAGGGTTCAATCACACCGTCGGTGATTTCGATCCGCAGCGGCCCATTCTGGGCCTGAGCTGCGCTGCCAACGTTCAGCAGGGGTGCTGCCGCAACAAGAAGGCTGGCCAAAAGAGCTGTCAGGTTGCGCCTCATGAGCGTCGCGTCCTTTCCGGAGTGAATGTCATTTCAGTATCGGGGCTTTGGGGCTTCAATGCAGGGGGAAAATCCCCCCTCCCCCTGTCATAGACGACCCCTGTGAGCGGCGTTTTCAATTTTTGGTGTGTCATTTGATACGCATCTTTTCAGGGTTAAAGGTCATGACGATGTCGCGCCAATGATCATACTTTTCGCTGGGCAGGGAAAAGCCCTTGGCACCACAGCGGATGATGGCCCGCCGGGCCGCCTCATAGGCCTGTTTTGCAGCTCCCGCAGAGCCTCCGGTGCTGGACACCATTCGGATAGAGCCGTTTTTGGGCCGTCCGTCCGCTTCCAAAGAAACCGAAACTTCGACAGTGGTTTTCAACGCCTCAGTGGAGAGCGAACCAACGTTCCAGCACTTGGACACAGAGACCCGCAGCGCATCTTTTTCCCCCACAGTCAACGGCGGACCAGAGGGTTCAGGGGCTGCAACCTCGCCGCCTCCGCCGATGGCGGCCGCCAGGGCGTCCTCAATGGCCGAGGCCTGTTCGGTCTGGGGTGTGGAAGGTGGGGTTTCAGCGACCGCACTGGGCGCAGGGCGGCTTGGCCGGGGCTTTGGACGCACCGAAGTGACCGGTGCGGTGACTGGTGGCGTCGGCTCCGCCTCTTCGTTTTCATTGGCTTCAGTCACAATCCGATCGCTGGCGGCCTCTGGCGCGGTGGCCTCCTGCACCTCTTGTTCGCTCAACGCGCCCTCATCTGGGCTCACCTCGGGCTGGACCAGATCATCAATCGCGACTTCCTCCTCAGGGGCCTCAACCGGCACCGGGGCGACGCGATCCGCTGGGCGCAGCTGCTCTGGGACTGGCAGGCTCGGGATAACCGCCGGACTTTCGGTTGGCGCTTCGGGCACGGGCAAGGTTTCGGCCAGCTCAGGTTCGGGTTCTGGCTCGGGCGGTGTCGGGACCGGAGCCTCCTCGACCGGAGCGGGCGTCGATTGTGGCGTGGATGTATCTGGGCGCGTTTCCGGGCGTACTGAAACCTCTGGCGGCTCAGGAGATGTCGCAGGCGCTGTGAGGGGGCTTGGGCTCTCGCTCACCTCTGGCGCCTGGATTTGCTGGCTCAAGCGGGCAAACTCTTCAGCCGAGATCACCGCGACCTCCTGAACCGGCAGCGGCAAAGGCTCCGAGGGCAGCCAGGCGCCGAAGGCAACCCAACTCACCAACAGGCCGTGCGCCGCAAGAGAGATTTTGGTTCCGGTTTGCAGGCCCATATACTTGCCCCAAGCCCCCGCTTATTGATCCGTGCCAGAAACGGAGGCCGCGTCGGGCTCTGGCGCCGCCAGATCTGTCACCAGACCGACATTGGCAAAGCCACCGGCATTCAGCGCTCCCATCACCTGCATCACCTCCGCGTAGGAAATCCCGCCATCTGCGCGCAGATAGACCCGATCCGAGGTGCGTTCCGCCGCAATGGCGCGCAGCTTTGCCACCAGTTCATCGCGGGCCACAGGGGTGGTCTGGATCTGGATCTCGCCGCCCAGAATCATGGTGACGGTCAGCGGCTCTTCCTGCTCGCTTGGCAGCGCGCCAGCTTCGGTCTTTGGCAGATCCACCGGCACGCCGACCGTGGTCAGCGGCGCGGCAACCATAAAGATGATGAGCAACACCAGCATAACATCGACAAAAGGCGTCACGTTGATTTCGGACATGGGCCGAGCCCGGCCCCGACGCCGACCCCGACGCCGTTCACTGGAGGAAGAGTTTTGAACCGCGGCCCCCATGGTTCAGGAATCCAATTGACGGCTGAGGATGGTGGCAAATTCGTCGGCAAAGGCTTCGTAACCGCCCAAGATACGATCGCTGTCGGCGCTCAGCTTGTTGTAAAAGACCACCGCCGGGATCGCCGCCAGGAGCCCAAGACCCGTGGCCAAAAGCGCTTCCGCAATGCCGGGAGCGACAACAGCCAGATTGGTGCTTTGCTGTTCGGCGATCTCAATAAAGGCGGTCATAATACCCCAGACGGTGCCAAACAGCCCCACAAAAGGCGCCGTGGATCCCACGGTTGCCAGCACCGATAGTCCACGTTGCAGATCTTCAGTCTCCTTGGCGATAGCCACATCCATGGACCGGTCAATCCGCGCCTGCGCACCAGGAATTAATCCGCCATCGCTGCGATGGCTGCGCCGCCATTCCGCCATGCCAGCGGCAAAAATCCGTTCTGAATGGCCCGTTGGCTCTGGCCCCAATTGATCAAACAGCCCATCCAACGGCTCACCGGACCAGAAGGCCTGGTCAAATTGTGCAGCGCGACGGCGCGCCTGACGGTAGTTGATCAGTTTCTGGATGATAATGCCCCAAGACCAGATCGAGGCCGCCGTCAGCATCAGCATCACCAGCTTCACGGTAAAGGTGGCCCGCGCGAAAAGACCCCACATGGAGAAATCAATCTCCTGCGCCAGCGCCAGAGTTTCTGCTTCCATTTGCCTGCTCTATCTCTGCCGGATCGCTCCGGTCTTACGTCTTTGCCCCGCGCCCAGAAACCTGAGCCCGCCGCGTTCTGCTTGTTGCCATCACTCATTTTGGCCGTCTATCGCGGCCTTATTTCCTTGCAGGCTAGCTGAGTTCGTTAGGAAAAGCCAATCAAACAGTGCGCAGAGCGGCCAATGTTACAGCAATGCGCGAATCTCTGCCGGCAGCCGTGTTGGCCGCCCGGTGTCAGATGCGATACAAACAGCCGAGACCTTGGCACGAAACAGCTCTGTCTCGCCGCGTTTGACAAGCTGCCCCATGATCAGCCGCGCCGGTGACAGCTTGATCACCTCGGTCTCAATCAGCAGCTCATCGTCGTATTTTGCAGGGGCCAGGTAATCCGCCTCAATCCGCTGTACCACCCAGATGATGCCAGCATCGCGCATGGCATTTTGATCATTGCCAAGGCCACGCACCCAATCACTGCGGGCCCGCTCAATAAAGCGCAGATAGTTGGCGTGATAGACTATGCCGCCCATATCGGTGTCCTCGTAGTAGACGCGGACCGGAAAGGTATGGATCATTGGCCTGTGCTCCTGTGCTCTGATCGCTAGCCTAAAACCCCGAGAAATCAGCCACAAGCCCTGTGACCTGGCTAAGGTCCTTTCCGTTGCGCTCTCAGGCCGTCTCTGCCCTCAGCGGGTATTGAGCCAGTGCCTCGTAGCGCGCCCCCTCCGGCAGCAGGGTCGATTGGTAGAGCGTGATCTGCTGTACCGTAAAGACCGGAGTGGTAAAGCCACCAAAATGCTGCAGCAGCTGGTGGATCTGCTGCAGTTGCCCCGGCTGCAGCCGCTGCCCAAACCGTGCCAGTGTCACATGGGGGCGGAACCGGGCCCGCGGCAAGGTAATCCCGCAGGCCTGCGCCTTGGCGCGCAGATGGCGATGCAGTGCTGTCAGCGCCGCATTTGCGGTGACTTCGGCGCTCAACACCCTTGGGCTTTTGCCCCCCATGACGCCCAGCCCGCGCAGTTCCAACCGCAGTGGAGCCGCCTCTAGCCTCAGCAGCTCCTGGTGCAGAGCCTCCAGCCGCGCCTCGGGCTGGTCATCCAGAAAGCTCAGGGTGATATGGAGGTTCTCGCAGGGCACCAGTCGCCCTACCGGGATGTCTTCCTGCAGGCGCTCCAGCAAGTCCAGAACCCGATCCGGCAGAGCCAGCCCCAGAAAGCAGCGCATGGCTCACCCCTCAGTTGGTGCCTGCAATCGTGCGAACAACCGCAACGCATGAGAGGCATCATTGGCAGAGGGCGGCATCATCCGATCATAGCCCGCAGCAATGATCGCCGCAATTTCCGGCCTCAGAATGGTCGCGCCGGTTTCTGGCAGGATGGCCAAGGGCGAGGTCTCGGCAAAGGCCTGATCGCCCCAAAGCACTATGATCTGCGCAGCCTGGCTCAGGGCCAGCGTTTCTGCGGGCAGTTCTGCCATGGCCCCCTGCATGCGCAAAAAGACAAAACTGGCTTGAATAGCGCCGGCATCATCAAAGCGAAACGCCCGGTACTGGCTGGCATTGGCCTCTTGCAGGCGTACCACCAAAGGCGCCAGATCCGGGATCAGGCGGCCTAGGTCTGGCACCTCCAACAGCTCCGCCCAGTCGCGAAAGAAAAAGAACATCAGATTAGAGCCAAGCTCTGGGTCTGTTTCCGCCATCGCCTGCCCCGCAAGGGTTGCAACAGCCTCGATCGCCCCCTTGACCACCTTCAGTGTCTCCTCTTGCACCCCAAACACAATAGGCGCGATGGGACGCCCCCAGCGGGCAAACCCATAGGAGCCATCGCTGCGGGTGAACAGGGCTTGGATTTCTTCAGGGGTCAAGTCTAGCGACATGGTGGCACTCCATCAGCTTTGATACAGGCGGGTTGCCGCTCTATGCCCGCAAGGGCGCAAAACGGCAAGCCCGGGCAGCATCCGCCCAGTCCCCCGCCGCGGGTCAAGGAGGCCGCAAGGCCCCGCGCAGCGGCTTGTCCTTGAGGCGCCTGCCTGAACATAATCGTAGCGGGCCCTTTGCGGGGGCAGATCTGCCCCTCAAAGGCCTTCTCAGCAGAATCTGCTCCGCAACCAGACTCCTTACAGGTAGGAGCCCCATTTACGCTGCAGGGCTGTTGCGACATCAATCCCCTGCCAGTCCGCAAAAAGCAGCACAAAGCCAAACAGATTTGCGACCTCATCCTCCAAATCACCGCGCGATCCTTCGCCCCGTCCCTGACCCACGGATTTTAAGTAGGCCGCATTAACCTCCCCCAGCTCTTCGCTCATCTTACCCAAATACCAGGCAGGGTCTCGATCAATCTGAAACCGCTCTGCATAGAGGTCAGCCACCCGGCGCACCAGATCGCTGAGCTGCACAAGAGTAACCGGCTCCTCCGTTGGGTCCTGTGTCATTGCCGTCTGCTCCGAATCTGTACAAAACGCCGCCTTGGACCTTTAGCCAAACAGATCCGCCGCCCCCTGTGGCGGTGCAATCCCCAGATGGGTCCAGGCCTTTTGCGCCAGCATCCGTCCGCGCGGAGTGCGTTGGATCAATCCCTGTTGCAACAGGTAGGGCTCGATCACATCTTCCAGTGAGTCGCGGCTTTCACTCAGCGCCGCCGACAGCGTCTCAATCCCCACCGGCCCGCCGCTGTAGTTTTCGGCAATGAGCCGCAAATAGCGCCTGTCAGCCCCATCGAGTCCCAGCCGATCAACCCCCAGCCGCGTCAAGGCCCCATCCGCCAGGTCCCGCGTGATGCGCCCATCGCCCTCCACAACCGCAAAGTCCACCACGCGGCGCAGGAGCCGCCCGGCGATCCTAGGGGTGCCGCGTGCGCGCCGCGCTATCTCTCGGGCGCCCTCCGCATCCGCAGGCGTTCCCAGTTTGCGGGCATTGCGACTGACGATCTCAAACAGCTCATCCACTGTATAAAATTGCAACCGTGTCGGAATGCCAAAGCGATCACGCAGTGGCGTGGTCAACAGCCCCATCCGCGTTGTTGCCCCCACCAAAGTAAAGGGTTGCAACTCGATACGCACGGTGCGCGCTGCCGGCCCCTCCCCGATCACCAGATCCAGTTCAAAATCCTCCAGCGCTGGGTATAGAATCTCCTCTACCACCGGGTTCAGCCGGTGGATCTCATCAATGAACAGCACATCGCGGGCTTCCAGATTGGTCAGGATCGCCGCCAGATCACCTGCCTTGGCCAAGACAGGGCCCGAGGTCATGCGGAAATTCACCCCCAATTCGCGTGCCACGATCTGCGCCAGGGTGGTCTTGCCCAGGCCAGGGGGGCCGTGAAACAGGGTATGATCCATCGCCTCGCCACGACGGCGCGCGCTTTCAATAAAGATGCGCAGGTTAGCGCGGGCCTCAGCCTGGCCAATGAACTCGGAAATCCCTTGTGGGCGCAGGGCGCGATCCCCTTCACCAGAGGCATCTTCGGGAATTGGGTCCGGGCGCAGGGTTGGGTCAGCGTCGATCATTTCGAGCCCCCCTTACCTGCACGGTCAACCAGTCTCTCCAACGAAAAGGCCGAACAGAACCCCTCCGCCCAGGGCTGGGCACTGTCCTTGGCTCTCGTCTCAGTCATATCGCTCACCCTTTTGGCGCCAAAAGGCGCAGGGCTGCACGGATCAAGGCAGACTCGTCAGCATCGGGATTCTCTCCCGCCGCCTCTGCCACAGCTGAGGCCGCATCCGAGGGGCTGTAGCCGAGGTTTCCAAGGGCCGAAAGCGCTCCGGCTGAGGCTGCCGCTGCGCCGCTGGGCTTCGATGCTGCTTTTCGGGCGGTTTTTTTCGGGGCTGCCGGTTCCACCGGCTCCACCACCGCCTCCAGATCGGCACCCTCGATGGCATCGGGCAGGCTACCGCCCATCGCCATCACGCCTGGCGCCTTGTCCTTGAGGTCCAGCACAATGCGCTGTGCGGTCTTCGGGCCGACGCCCTTGGCCGCCTTGACACTGCCCCAATCCCCCAAGGCAATGGCGCGGCTGACACCATCCGGCCCCAGGGTGCCCAGGATCGCCAGCGAGACCTTGGCCCCGACGCCCTGAACCGAGGTCAGCAGCCGGTGCCATTCCTTTTCGACCAGCGAAGTAAATCCATAAAGCTGCATCAGATCTTCGCGCACGACCATATCGGTATAAAGCGTCACCGGCTCGCCCACCCCCGGCAGGGTCATCATGGTACGCTCAGAGCAATAGACCAGATAGCCAACGCCGCGCACATCAATCAGCACATGATCCGCCGTCCGGTACTCCAGACGTCCTGTGAGCTTGCCAATCATGCCCGCACCTCCCTGAGCTGTCTTTGCTGCGTGCCCCCGTAATAGGCGTGACAGATGGCAATCGCCAGCGCATCCGCCGCATCGGCCCCCTTAGGCGCACAGCCCGGCAATTGCAGCTTCACCATATGGATAATCTGCTCTTTGCTGGCATGGCCGACGCCAACCACGGTCTTTTTCACCCGGTTTGGCGCGTATTCCCCGGTTGGCAACCCGGCCTTGGCCAGGGTGAGCAGCGCAACACCGCGCGCCTGCCCCAGTTTCAAGGTTGCAACACCATCCTTGTTCACAAAGGTCTGTTCAATGGCGGCCTGGGTCGGCGCATAGGCTTCGATCACCTCGGTGA
This sequence comes from Roseobacter sp. MED193, assembly GCF_000152965.1. Classification (GTDB taxonomy): domain Bacteria; phylum Pseudomonadota; class Alphaproteobacteria; order Rhodobacterales; family Rhodobacteraceae; genus Pseudophaeobacter. Next base: position 1,337,371 of record NZ_CH902583.1, read on the forward strand.
CCTGATTGTGTAGCGACAACAGCCGCTCCCCCAGATCATCGCCATCAGAGGTGCAGACCCCATTGGCCACATGGCTGAGCCGACTGCCCTGTGATTCGATCACCCCCCACCCAAGGTTGCGAAGCCCCGGATCAATTCCCAATATGCGCATGTTCTGCCCGGCCTCTGCCTGAGTGTTGGTATTATTTTTCAATCAAATAGCACAAAAGGCGAACATGTCCAATTGCTTTCCCATCCCCATCTTGGCCACATTTCGCGCGGCTGATTGGCAAGCTTTGGCTCAGACCAGCAAAACCTGTTCCAAAACCGACCCTTTTCCAGGGAGGCCGCGACATTTCCTGACAGCACCTAAATAGATGTAATTCCGCCTTATTTTTAAGGGCCAAAGCTATGCGCAATGCGCATAGGACACATGCAATTTTCAGCTCTTGTTCCGGCAAAAATTCCACCCTAAATGCGAAAAATCGCAGCAACATCCCGTTGCTGCAAAACAGTTCACTCAGATATGAAGGATGAGGATATGGCTGCATTTGACACTACCCGCACCACCTATGGCTCCACCGGCCTGTTTGGCCGTATCGGCATTGCCTTTTACGCCGCGGCAAGCGCTCTCGTATCTTGGAATGACGCACGCATGTCCAAGAAAACTCTGAACGCCCTGTCTGATCGGGAACTGGCGGACATCGGCCTGAGCCGTGGCGATATCGAAGACATTTCTGCTGGCAAGCCAGTTTTTTAGGGCCTCTACAGCTTTCGGGTGATCCTGCGTCCTCCCTGCTATGGATCCCCGCACAGAACGCCGCGTGCCTCTGGCCGCGGCGTTTTTGTTGGCATCGGTAGACTTGCCCTCTTTGCCCGCAAGCCTGGTTAGGGAACACCATCGCGCTGAAGGGCGCGGCAGAACAGCAAAACCGCCGTGATTGTCCACGGCGGTTTTCAGGAATTTGCAGATTTTATGTCAGGCCATCAGCGCCGCCCTGTCAGACTGGCGATTTCCGGGACCAGGCAAGCCAGCCCGCATATGTATTTGTTGCTCTAGCGCAAAATTGGCACGACTTGTTGTGCTGCCCAAATCGAGACAGGATCCGCCTGCATAACCACGGCTCCGACCTGCTCTATGGCGCTGCCCTCAGCCAGCCTTGCGACGCGCTCGTCGTAGCTGTCAAAGCCGAGCGCGGCCATCAGAAAGGCCTTGAACAACAAAAACGCCACAACAATCAGCACAAAGACTTTGCCAGAAATGCTTGAACGGATCTTGCTGGGCTCGATAACGATCAGCCCATCCGATTGAACACGCGCGGTGTAGCCTTGCGAAAAGCGAGCTTGCTTACTCTGCAAACGAGCCACACGGCCGCGAAACTCTTGATGTTGAACACTCATAAAATTGCTCCGAACTGGCCCCCACCAGCGGATAAAATTTTATAGATTCCTACTTCAACGATTCCAAGGCGCTTACATTAAATTAGACTTAAACCTGCGTAAAATCAGGAATCTCGCTGCAAAAGAAGCGTGGTCCATTCACCAATAACAGAGCGCTGCACGAGATTGGTTCCATTTTCAGCATAAACGGAAATCACACTATCAGCCTGCTCGTTCAGGATACCGGACAAAATCGCATAGCCACCAGGGCGCAGATTCGCGCAAAGATCCGGAGAAAGCGCCACCAGAGGGCCTTTGAGGATATTGGCAAAGATCAGATCATAGGGAGCGCGCTCTTTCAGGCCAGGATGATCAAAACCAGCGGCCTCCAGGCAGGTCACAGCGCCGGCCATGTCGTTGGCCTTAAGATTGGCCTCCGCCACCTCTACGGCAACCTCATCGATATCGCTGGCGACAAAATCGCCCTCCCAGACCCGTGCAGCCGCCATGGCCAGCACAGCGGTACCACAACCGATATCCGCCACTTTGGCACCGACAAACCCATCTGAAATGAGATGATCCAGCGCCTTTAGGCAGCCCAGCGTTGTTCCATGATGCCCGGTACCAAAAGCCATTGCCGCCTCGATCAGCAGTGGGATCCGCCCCGCGGGAACGGTTTCGGCGTCATGGCTGCCGTAGACATAGAACCGACCCGCCTCTACCGGTGCCAGTTCGCGGCGCACATGGGCCACCCAATCGGTTTCCGGCAGTTCCGAGACAGCGAATTCCTTGGCTCCATGCAGCGTCGCCAGCAGTGCCAGCCCAGCCTGGTCCGGTGCTTCGGTGAAATAACCGCCCACTTCCCACAGCCCCGAGCCATCTTCCACCTCAAAAACGCCCACCCCGGTGGGTTCGGGCATCAGTGTCTCCATCGCCTCGCCCAGGGCTTCGGCTTGAGGTTTGCCAGGCAGGGTGGTCAGGGCGGTAAAGGTGGGCATATCAGATCTCCAGCTGCGGTGCCCAGCGCCTAGGCCCAAGGGGCCCAGAGGTCAAGGGGAGAGCAGATTTTGGCCGCTCTCCCCCCTGTTTTCCTAGGTTCCGCCCCTATTCGGCAGCCGCGCGGCTACGATACTTGGCAAAGATAGTTTCATTCCCAGGTTCCGGATGGCGCGGGATCAGACAGGACAGCCCCAGAGAAACCAGCGCCATGGTGGCAGCCAGGGCAAAGACCATTGACGGGGAAACGACCCATAGCAACCCCAGCAACACAGGCAGGAAAACGGCTGCAATATGGTTGATGGTGAAGGCTACCGCCGCCGTCGGCGCAATATCCGCCGGGTCTGCGATCTTTTGGAAGTAGGTCTTCAGCGCCAGAGCCAGGGCAAAAAGCACATGGTCCACCACATAAAGGACAGAGGCCAGCAACACGCCCCAGCCAAACCAGTAAATACCGCCGTAAAGCGCAAAGACCAGCGCCAGACCGGCATATTCGATGATCAGCGTCCGGCGCTCGCCGAAATAGGCCACAAACCGACCCAGCAAGGGCGCCACCAGAATATTGATCACCAGGTTGATCAGGAACAGGCCTGTCACCTCATGCACGTCAAAGCCAAAGCGCTCCACCATCATAAAGCCAGCAAAGACCACAAAGATCTGCCGCCGCGCACCTGCCATGAATTGCAAAAGGTAATAGAGCCAATAGCGGCGGCGCAGGATCAACTTCTTGTTCTGCGGCGTTGGCGAGTCAAACTGCGGATAGACCAGCAAGCACCCCAGCGCGATCAGCGTGGTCACCCCGCCAGCCGTCATAAAGACCGTATTATAGGTTAGGTCGAAATTTTCCCACAGCAGGACGATCAGACCATAGACCACCAGCGTTGCCGCCGATCCTGTCGCAATCAGCCAGCCCAGCATCTGCGGCGCCCGGTCCTTGGGAAGCCATTGCAGCTGCAGCGACTGGTTGACCGTCTCATAATAGTGAAACCCGATTGAACTCAGCAATGTGATCATCAAGATCCCGCCGAGTGAGGGAAACCAGGCGGTCAGCATGGTGGCCACACCTAGCATCACCAAAGAGATCAGCCCCAATACCTGTTCTCGCACAAACAGGATGATGGCAATAACCCCCACCGCCAAAAAGCCCGGTATTTCGCGCACCGTATGCAACAGGCCAATGTCGGCCCCATCAAACTGCGCCACTTCGATGACAAAGTTATTGAGCAGTGCAAACCAGGCATTAAAGGCAATAGGCATGCAAAGCGCCATCACAAACAGCAATGCTGTCGGTCGGCGCCACAGCGGCAGATCACGGGCCGCATCCAGGGGGAGAGGTTTAAACATGTCCCTCCTCTACGCCTCTTTTTGCTCTGGCGCGAGGCCAAAGCCTCTCTCGCACATACAGGCCCGCATCTTTGCACAGAAACGGGCCTGACGTATTCGCTTTACAACGGCCGCAGCGCCTTAGGAGCGCTAAAGAACCTCAGGTGGACCTCCCCACCATATGGGATTTTGCCTTGGCTGTTCTTGGTTACGACAATATAGCCTCCACCCACCGCCCGGTAGTAGGTGTTACAAAGAACCCCCTGTTTGCGCAGAGCGTCACGCACGATCTTCAGCCCCCATTGTGCGCTGGAAGGCGCGCTACCCTTAATCGAGAACCGCGCCTTGGCCCCATCCGTACAGATACCTTCAGCCCGTTCTTCAAACGGTATGATCGCCTCGACATAGGATTCAGACATCCCTCTCAAAGCGAGCCGTCCTGTTTCGATCCCCTTACTCCCCCTCAGGTGATACTGGCTCAGGCCTCCGCAACTATCCGTATCTGACTTATAGATATTGCAGGCAAAGGGCTTATCCCGATTTTCTGCCAGCATGACCCGCAGGGAGACCTGCTCTCCGCGTTCCGGCACCGGAGCAACACAACCAACCAAAAGCCCAGCAGCAATCACAATCGCTGGTTTCAACAAAAATCTTGCCATTAAAATTCCACCTATTCGGGATTAAGTATACAAGACAGTACTTCTGGTTGAAGTTTGACAACTTGTCAAAGCGCCAAATCTCAACCCTGCATCCCCGCCGCTTGGCGCTGCTTTGAAGAGCCTATGTCTACGGGCCAGCCCGATGACATAGATCAAATCAAAAATACGAATGTGTGTATATTATCACCGATAATAGTATCTCGCGGAGGCTAGGGGCAATGGATCTACTCACTCTCATCGAAACCCTAGCCGAACGCTTGGGAGAGGCGCCTCTGGCGGCACTCTTTGGCCTGTTGACTGGGGTCACCTTCGGCATCGCAGCACAACGCTCTCGATTTTGTCTGCGCGCTGCCACAGTGGAATTCGCTCGCGGCGGTCTGGGCGACCGGATGGCGGTCTGGTTGCTCACTTTCTCCACTGCCGTAGTCTGGGTCCAGGGCGCCGAACTTCTGGGGCTCATGCGCAGCGCCGATGCGCGGATGATGGCGGTGCCTGGCAGCTGGTCTGGCGCCATTATCGGCGGCTTGATCTTTGGGGCAGGCATGGTGCTGGCGCGCGGCTGTTCTGGCCGCTTGCTGGTCCTGGCCGCAACCGGCAACCTGCGCTCGGTGGTTTCTGGCCTGATCTTTGCCGTCGTGGCGCAGATGAGCCTTTCTGGGATGCTCTCACCGCTACGCGACAAAATCGCTGCACTGTGGATCACCTCAGGCGGGCGCAATATGGATCTCCTGGTAGAGGCCGGTCTGCCAAGCTGGGGCGGGCTGGCACTCGGGCTGGCGATTGCCATCGTGGCGCTGGTGTTGGCGCGCCGCAGCCAGATCAGCGCGTCCCGGCTGGTCTTTGCCTCCGGCGTTGGCTTTGCCGTGGCTCTGGGCTGGGTGCTGACCTACGGGCTGTCACAGGTGGCTTTTGACCCGGTGCAGATCGAAAGCGCCACCTTCACTGGCCCCTCGGCCCATACCTTGATGTTCTTCCTCGATCGCAATGCCATTCTGGAGTTCGATATCGGATTGGTGCCTGGCGTCTTTATCGGTGCCATGCTGGCCGCTTGGTCCGCAGGCGAGATGAAGCTACAGGCCTTTGACGATGCCGCAACCATGCGCAAAGCCATGATCGGCGCCGTCCTGATGGGATTTGGCGGAATGCTTGCAGGGGGCTGCGCCATTGGCGCGGGCGTCACGGGCGGCTCCATCTTTACCGGCACCGCCTGGCTGGCGCTGTTCTTCATGTGGGTCGGCGCCATGGCGACAGACATGCTGGTGGATCAAAAATCACGCACCGCCGCCGCATGATCCCGGCGGCGGGCTGGATGCCCCCTTTGGACATCATCTTTCCATAAATATTCAATTGCACACCGCCTGCCCCGCCACCCGGCCTGCGCTCTTGCCCTATCACGGGCCTCTCTTGACCGGTTCCCCGCTCAAAAGAAATTCTGCGGATCAATGTCAATGCTGAGCCGCAGATCGCCTTTCATGCGAAAAGGCTGAACCCAGCGGCTCAAAGCATCCTGCAGCGCCACCCCTTTGGCCGCCTTGACCAGTAACCGAACCCGGTGACGGCCACGCACCCGGGCAATCGGCGCTGGGGCGGGGCCAAAGAGCTGCGCGCCGACCTGGCGCAACGGGCCATCGTTGCGCGCCAAGGCATTGCCCAGATCAAAAACCTGCGCCAGGTCAGATCCAGACAGGATGATCCCTGCCATACGGCCAAAGGGCGGCACCCCGGCCTCTCGGCGCTGCGCCGCCTCCGCGCGCCAGAATTCCTCTTCATCGCCGGTCAAAATGGCGCGAATGACCGGATGCTCCGGCTGGAACGTCTGCAACAGGGCCTCACCGGGGCGCTCTGCACGCCCCGCCCGCCCCGCCACCTGACGCATCAACTGGAATGTCCTCTCCCCGGCACGCAGGTCCGATCCCTGCAGGCCCAGATCCGCATCAATCACCCCCACCAAGGTCAGCAGCGGAAAGTTGTGCCCCTTGGCCACCAGCTGGGTGCCCAAAATGATATCGGCCTCGCCCGCGGCGATCTCCTCGATCCGCGCCTTCAACGCCCGGGCAGAGCCAAACAGATCGGAGCTCAGCACCGCAATACGGGCCTCAGGAAACAGCGCCGCGGCCTCTTCTCCCAGCCGTTCGATGCCCGGCCCCACCGGCGCCATCTTGCCCTCCACCTGACAGGAGGGGCAGACCTCAGGCACCGGCTTGGTCTCGCCGCACTGATGGCACATCAGCCGTTTCATAAACCGATGCTCCACCATGCGGGCATCGCAATTGTCGCAGGCCACCTGGGCGCCGCAGGCCCGGCAGATCGTCACCGGCGCAAAGCCGCGCCGATTGAGAAACAGAAGCGACTGCTCACCGCGTTCCATCCGCAGGGCCATGGCCTGTTTCAAGGTCGGAGAGATCCAGGTTGCAGGTGCCAAATCCTCGCCCCGCATATCCACCGCCTTCATGACCGGCAGCACCGCCGTGCCAAAGCGCGCTGTCAGGTTGACGCGTTTGTATTTGCCTGCCTCGGCATTGCTCCAGGTCTCTAAACTGGGCGTCGCTGAGGCCAGAACCACCTGGGCTGAACACATGGCCGCGCGCAGAACCGCCATATCGCGGGCATTATACAGCACGCCCTCTTCCTGCTTATAGGCGGAGTCATGTTCTTCATCGACGATGATAAGTCCAAGATCGCGAAACGGCAAAAACAGCGCCGAGCGCGCGCCAATCACCAGCTGCGCATTGCCCTGCCCAAGCATCCGCCAGACCCGACGCCGCTCGGTCATGGTGGCGCCAGAATGCCACTCCGCCGGGGTCGCGCCAAAGCGCTGCTCAACCCGTTTCAGGAATTCCGCCGTCAGGGCGATTTCCGGCAACAACACCAGGGCCTGTCGCCCCTTGCGCAGACAGGATGCAACCGCTTCCAAATAGACCTCGGTCTTGCCGGAGCCTGTGACGCCCTTTAGCAGCGTCGTGCCGTAGCTGCCACTTTCCACCCCCGCTGCCAAAGCCGCCGCCGCTGTGGCTTGGTCCGCAGTTAAGGTCTTGCCCGGCCGCAGCGGATCGAGCACCGGATAGGGTTGATCCCGTGGGGTCTCCTCTTCGCGCAGCGCCCCCTGACCCACCAACCCCTTGATCACCGAAGGCGTCACCCCGGCCATATCGGCCAGTTCCTTGGGGGTGAAGGCCATGGAGCTGAATTCGTCCATCACCGCCAGCACCTTGCTGCGCGCCGGGGTCATCCGGTCCGGCTCCCGCTCCCCCAGCCGCAGCACTTTGCGCATCGAGGGCGGATCCGACAGGCCCGGCGCCCGTGTCGCAAGGCGCAGCATCAGTGACATCGGCGTGAGGGTGTAATCCCCAGCCTTGCTCAGGAACTGGCGCATCTCATCGCGCATGGGCGCCACATCCAGTACCCGGATGACACTGCGCAGCTTGGCCGAATCAAAATTACCGCTCCCCGCGCCCCAGATCACCCCCAGAACTTTGCGTGGCCCCAGTGGCACCTCGACATAGGCACCACGAAAACACCCGCCCTCAGGCGCACGATAATCCAAAAGCCGATCAAGAGGTTGCGCGGTCAAAACCGCGACCCTGTCGCCTTGATGGAAAAAATCCTGCCCGCTCACCTGTGCCGCCTCCAAACCTCGGGGCTTTTTAATGCCCGCGCCATGCGCTAAAGGCTAGCGCAATCAAGGCCAAACTTTCCCAAAAGGATCCCCGCCGATGAAATTCTTTGTAGATACCGCCGAAATCGACGCCATTGCCGAACTGAACGACCTTGGCATGGTGGATGGTGTGACAACCAACCCCTCGCTGATCAAGAAATCTGGCCGCGACATTATTGAGGTCACCAAAGAGATTTGCGCCATGGTGAGCGGCCCGGTCTCTGCCGAGGTCACTGCGACAGATGCCGAAACCATGATCGCTGAGGGCCGCAAGCTGGTCGAGATCGCCGAAAACATCGCCGTCAAAGTGCCGCTGACCTGGGATGGCCTTAAAGCCTGCAAAACCCTGTCGGATGACGGCCACATGGTCAATGTCACGCTCTGCTTCTCCGCCAATCAGGCGCTGATCGCCGCCAAAGCCGGTGCCACCTTTATCTCGCCCTTCATTGGCCGCCTGGATGATATCAATCTCGACGGTATGGAGCTGATCGAGGATATCCGCACCATCTACGACAACTATGGTTTCAACACCGAGATCCTGGCCGCGTCGATCCGCACCGTGAACCACGTGCTCGACAGCGCCCGTATCGGTGCCGATGTGATCACCGCCCCCCCAGCTGTGATCAAATCACTGGCCAATCACCCACTGACCGACAAGGGCCTGGCGACCTTCCTTGACGACATCAAAGCCGCAGACATCAAAATCCTGTAAGGCAATACCCTACAGGCTATGGGCGAAGTTGCGCACAAAACAGGAAGAGGGGCGCCCATTGGGGCGTCCTTTTTTACTGCTGAATTCCATGCCCGAACAGGCCGATAACCCAGTCGCCTTCGTGTCGGGGTTTTGCCGGGTCAAGGGGCGCAGATCTGCGCCCGCGCCACAGGCGCGGCTTGCCCTTGAGGCTGCCCCCCCCACTTCAGACTAGTTGCCGTGCGTTTGAGGGCAAACCTGCCCTTAAGCCGCATCTCAGCCGCCTTTTTTCTACAGCGCCGGGCGCCAGCCCGGCGCTGGGCCCAACGGGGGCAAGGGATCTTTGATCCTGCGGCCCCGGGCGGGAGCCCCCACTTTGCGGTAACAGCTTCGGCCTTTTCCTGCCCGTAAGACATTTTTAGCCACATTGCGTCAAAACCCGTGTTATAACCCGGGCGCAAAGCCCAAAGAGGTTCAAGCCCACAAAGGTTCAAGAATGAGCAGCACCACAGCCAAACTAGACACTCCCCTGCGCGAAGCGATTCTGGCCAAGCCAGACGCAATCCTCGAAGATCAGGGCCTGATGAATGCGCTGGTTTCGGCCAGTGAGCGCGCCATGGGGTCCAATATCGTCGATATGCGTGGCATCGCCATGGAACGTATGGAGGCGCGCCTGGACCGGCTGGAAGACACCCATCGGTCGGTGATTGCCGCAGCCTATGAAAACCTGGCTGGGACGAATCAGATCCACCGTGCTGTGCTTCGATTGTTGGATCCCACAGACTTTGCGGACTTCTTGCAGGCCCTAAACGGTGATCTGGCCGAAATCATGCGGGTCGATTCGATCTCCCTGGTGCTGGAAACCCTGCAAGACGATGGCGGTGCCGCCGCCGCGCGCATGGGCCAGATCCTCAAGGTGGCAAGCCCCGGCTTTATCGATGCCTATGTCGGCGCAGCCCGTGGCACAGGCCAGGGCGGGCAACCAAGGCAGGTTACATTGCGCCAATTGCAGGGCGGCACCACAAAGATATATGGCGACAAGGCCGATTGGGTCCGTTCGGAGGCCTGTCTGCGCCTAAATCTTGGCGCCGGGCGCCTGCCGGGTCTTTTGGTGCTCGGGTCAGAGGATCCGCATCAATTCACCCCACAGCATGGTACCGATCTCTTGACCTTCTTTGCCGGTGTGTTTGAACGTGCCATGTGCCGCTGGCTGGCATGAGCCTGCGAGACACAGGCGGGGCATCTCAACGCCCTGCATATGCCTGCCTGCGCCACACCAGACGCACCACGTCTGAGAGACGCGCGCAGGTTGCCCCCAGTTGGTGGCGAAGAAAATGAGCGCCACTGAGGCCCAGATGTTCATCTCGCCAGCCTGTCGCAATGCGCTACAGCTTTGGTTGCAGGGGCTGCGGGCGCTGGATGGGGCCAGCGACAATACCATCAACGCCTATCAGGGCGATATCAGCAGTTTTCTCGCCTTTATGACCCAACATAGCGGCGCCCCCCAGGGCTTGGGCGCGCTGGCGCGCATCACCACCTCGGATATGCGGTCCTGGATGGCGCAGGAGCGCAACGCAGGCACCGGCGCGCGTTCCCTGGCGCGCAGGCTGTCCGCCGTCAAAAGTTTCTATCGCTGGCTGGCAGAGCGCGAGGGTTTTGAACTCACAGCCGTCTTGGCAGCACGGGCACCCAAGTTCCAAAAGAAACTGCCGCGCCCCCTGGACGAGGATGCCGCGCGGGCGGTGATTGAAACCGTTGAGCTGCAATCAAATACTGACTGGATTGCCGCGCGGGATGTCGCCGTGGTGACACTGCTATACGGCTGCGGCCTGCGTATTTCTGAAGCCTTGGCCCTGACTGGCAAAACCGCCCCGCTGCCATCCAGTCTGCGCATTCTAGGCAAGGGGGGCAAAGAACGGCTGGTGCCGGTGATTGCCGCCGCCCGCGAGGCCGTTGCGCGCTACATTGCGCTGTCCCCCTACCCTAACGAAGCCGATGGCCCTTTGTTTCGCGGCGCCCGAGGGGGGGCGCTGAACCCGCGCCAGATCCAAGGCGCCATGGCACAGGCGCGAGCGCAGCTGGGGCTGCCTGCCAGTGCCACGCCCCATGCCCTGCGTCACAGTTTTGCCACCCATCTGCTGGAGGCGGGCGGCGATCTGCGGGCCATTCAAGAACTGTTGGGTCATGCCTCGCTCTCAACCACCCAGGCCTATACGGCCGTGGATACGGCGCATCTGATGGCCGTCTACAACCGCAGCCACCCAAAGGCATGACCCACCTGCCTGCGCCTGGTCGCAAACGTTTGCAAGCCAAGCGAAGCCTCTAAAATTCGAGACAATTTTTCCGACCCTTTGCATCTGTGGTTAAGAGCTTGGCGCTTATCTTGAGGCTCCAATTGCTCCAGAAAGGATGCCTCAAATGACATCAGCACCCGCCCTTGCCTTTCATCCCGCCCCTGCCGCGCCGACACCGGCCCCCTCGCAGATTCGCTTTCCCCGCCAGCCAGACCGCAAACCCCGCACAGATCTGCCGCATCCAGGTGCGCCGGACGCAAAAATGGTCCTGTTTTCGGCTCTGGAGGCTTTGCCCCTTCTGGAGGCTCAAAGTCAGCATCGTCAGGAATACCCGACCTGGTTGCACTGAGCCCTTGCGGGCGCGGGTGAAATTCGCCATCACAGGGGTATGACACCTCAGATCCGCGCCCTCTCCGTTCACCTGCTCACCGCCACCGGTGCTGTTTTTGCAATGCTCGCCATGCTCGCCGCGGTGGAGGCCAAATGGAGCTTAATGTTCGTTTGGCTTGTCGTGGCCTTTGCTGTCGATGGGATTGATGGGCCGCTGGCCCGGCACTATCAGGTCGGCCGCTACGCGCCACAGTTTGATGGTGTTTTGCTGGATCTGATCATTGATTACCTCACCTATGTCTTTATCCCCGCCTTTGCCCTGTTCAAATCAGGGCTGATGGCGGGCTGGACCGGCTGGGTGGCAATTATTGTCATCACCTTTGCCAGTGCGATGTATTTTGCAGACACCCGGATGAAGACAAAGGACAACTCCTTTTCCGGCTTTCCCGGTTGCTGGAACATGCTGGTGTTGGTGATTTTTGCCCTGGAACCCAACCATTGGACCATTCTGCTGCTGGTCACATTGCTGTCGATTGCCATGTTCCTGCCGTTGAAGTTCATTCATCCAGTGCGCACCGAACGCTGGCGCCGGCTGTCTTTGCCTATGGCGCTGGCCTGGACATTTTTTGCCGGCTGGGCAGCCTGGGTTGATTTCCACCCTGAAAGCTGGGCGCATTGGGGGCTGGTCATCACCTCGATCTATCTGGTCTTCGTTGGGATCGCGCAGCAGATCCTGCCACAGCGCAGCTAAAACCGCACCGTCTTTGGGGGAATACCCTCTAGTCGGCCCAAGAGGTGGCGAGAGGCAAAGGGGCCGGCCCCTCTGCACCCTGACCGAGGTCAGGATGCATTCACCCCGGAATATTTCAGGAAAGGTGAAATCCAGACTGTTCAAATGTCAGGGGCCATGTCCTGCAGTTTGGCAGCGCGTTTCACACGTAGCGGCTTCACTTACCTCGCAGCGCCAAAGAACTCGGCGCTTTTCATGGGCATTGCCCCGCTTGGAAGCGGCAGGGATCAGATCAGCAGGCTGGCGGCGCCTTCGTGTTTGAGCAGGGTAATTTTGCTCTCGATCCCGGTCCCGCCTGAAAACCCACCAAGACCATTCGCGCCCAGCACCCGGTGGCAGGGGATGATAACCGGGATCGGATTCGCCCCACAGGCATTGCCCACCGGCTGAGGCGGCATATTGAGCTCTTTTGCGATGTCGCCATAGGTGCGGGTATGCCCGAAGGGAATCGCCAGCATCGCATCACATACAGCCCGCTGGAAGGGTGACCCCTCCACATACAGGGGCAGGTCAAAGGCCTGTTGTAACTCCCCCGCGAAATAGGCACTGAGCTGTTCCAGCGCACGATCAAGCAGCCCAGTTCTGTCGTTTCCAAGCGCTGCCCAGGTCAAAGCGGTTATCGCCCCTTCGCTCTCTGTTACGCTCAGGGGGCCGACAATTGTGTCTATTTGGGCAGAGGGCATATGTGGCGTGCTCCGTCAGGGTGGCTCCGGCAAGCCTGCGGCAAACCGCGGACATGCCATATGCGGATCTGCGCCTTTCGTATAGGTCACTGCCCTATTTTGCAAAGGCCATGACCGAAGGTGTCCGCAGGGATTGTTAAAATTCTGTTAAAAACACCTCAGGAAGAACAAATGGAATATGCCTATGATCTCTGCAACTGGTACAAGCACCGCCCACAGCACTCTTGCCTGTTCTTACAAGGCTGGGGTTTCTGCGATGGATGCCAGTCTGAATGAAGGCAAAAGTCAAGGAATGGACCGTGCTGTTCAGAGGGAGCGTGCCCTGAAGCAGGCGGAAGCCGTTGTGGCCTCACCCTTGGCTGACACCCAATCCCTGGGCCCCGCGCTGGAAGCAGCCAGAGATAAGGCCCTTGGGCGGGGCATTTACGGTGAACAGAGCCTGATCGCACAGTTTCTGGTTCTTGCCTCGAGCCATGCGCCTGGACCAAAATCCGTGAGCAGCATGATGGCAGAAGAGAATTTCCGCGCAGCGCGCAGCCAGGCTGTGGCTGCGGTAGCTGGCGCAACCTTGTAAATCTCTGGGCAATAGACTGTTAGATAAAACAAAACCTGCCGCGGTGACCGCGGCAGGTTTTATCTGTGCTGCAACCTTTCTGGCCCCCTCCTGCTCTACACAGGGCAAGGCGGCTCAGCGAAGGTGCCAAGTCTTTAGGCCAGGGCTGTTTCGCAGCGGCCGCAGACGCCAGCATGGCTATGGCTGCCAACATCCGGCAGGATTTTCCAACACCGCTGGCACTTATCGCCCTCGGCCTTTTCAAAGACCACCGATATCCCGTCGACCTCAGGCATGCGGAAGGCTTCGGCTGGGGCCGGGTCATTGGTGAGGGAGATATCCGAGGTGATGCAGATATCGGCAAAATTCACCGATTTCAGCAGTTCCAGCACCTCAGCATCGCGCACATGCACCACCGGATGGGCCTCAAGCGAAGCGCCGATCACCTTATCCACACGCTGCACTTCCAGCGCGGCTGTCACCACCCGACGGGCCTGACGGATCTTCGCCCATTTGCCCGAGAGGGGCTCGTTCAGCCAATCCGCTGGCGTGTCGGGAATATCCGTGAGGTGCACCGAGCTGTCGTCATCAGGGAAACGCTCCAGCCAGACCTCTTCCATGGTGAAGACCAGGATCGGTGCCAACCAGGTGGTGAGACGGTGGAACAGGATATCAAGCACCGTGCGCGCCGCGCGGGCGTTCAATGTGTCGCCATCGCAATAGAGCGCGTCCTTGCGTACATCAAAGTAGAAGGCCGACAGATCAACGGTGGCAAAGGTAAAGATCGCCTGCCAGACACCATTGAAATCAAAGCTCTGGTAGCCGGTGCGGACCTGATGATCCAGTTCTGCCAGACGATGCAGCACCCATTGCTCCAACTCCGGCATGTCCGCAGGCGCCACCCGCTGATCCTCGTTAAAATCATGCAGCGAGCCCAGCATATAGCGCATGGTATTGCGCAGGCGGCGATAGCTGTCGGCGGTGCCTTTCAGGATCTCAGGCCCGATGCGCTGGTCAGAGGTATAATCCGTCTGCGCCACCCAAAGGCGCAGGATATCGGCGCCATATTGTTTGACGATTTCCTCGGGCACGATGGTATTGCCCAGGGATTTGGACATCTTGTTGCCCTTGCCGTCCAGGGTAAAGCCATGGGTCACAACATTTTTGTAAGGCGCACGCCCCTTTGTGCCGCAGGCCTGTAGCAGGGAGGAATGGAACCAGCCGCGGTGCTGGTCGGTGCCTTCCATGTAGACATCAGCAATGCCATCGGGGCTGCCATCTTCACGGTCGCGCAGCACAAAGGCATGGGTCGAGCCAGAATCAAACCAGACGTCGAGCACGTCAAAGACCTGCTCCCAGTCATCAACCTTGTAGCCATCCCCAAGGAACCGCTCTTTGGCGCCATCCGCGTACCAGGCATCTGCGCCCTCGGCCTCAAAGGCCGCGACGATGCGGGCATTCACCGCTTCGTCCCGCAGAATGAAACCCTCATCCGTGGGCAGCAGACCCTTTTTGACAAAACAGGTCAGCGGCACGCCCCAGGCGCGCTGGCGTGACAGCACCCAGTCCGGGCGGGCTTCGATCATGGAATAGAGTCGATTACGACCCTTTTGCGGGGTCCATTTCACCAGCTCATCAATCGAGCGCAGGGCGCGTTCGCGGATGGTTGTGCCCATCTCGTCCTGACCGTCGCCAACCGCGCGGTCTACACTGGCAAACCACTGCGGCGTGTTGCGATAGATGATCGGCGCCTTGGAGCGCCAGCTATGCGGGTAGCTGTGCTTGATCTTGCCACGCGCCAGCAAACCGCCAACCTCGACCAGTTTGTCGATCACACACTTGTTGGCATCGCCTTCGCCGCCCTTGCGGTTGAGGATATACTTGCCGCCAAAGAAGGGCAGATCAGCGCGGAAGCCGCCATCGTCCATCACGTTGTAGGTGATGACATCTTCCAGCATGCCAAGGTCACGATAGAGCTCGAATTCCTCCATACCGTGGCTTGGCGCGCAGTGAACAAACCCGGTGCCCTCTTCGTCGGTCACAAAAGGTGCGGCGCGGAAATCGCGGGGCGCATCCCATTCGCCGTTGGAGCCTTCGGCCCCAGCCAGCGGGTGGCTCAGCTGCAGGGTTGCCAGCTCATCCGCAGGCACGGCGCGGACACGGGTGTATTGCCCCTCTTCCAAGCGCGCGCGCTTGAAAACGTCACCGGCCAGCTTGTCGGCCAGCAGGAAGCGGTCGCCCTTGGCGGCCCAGCATTCTTCTGGTGTGTCGGTGACCTCGTAAAGCCCGTAGTCAAAGCTGTCGCCATAGACCACTGCTTTGTTCGAGGGGATGGTCCATGGGGTTGTGGTCCAGATCACCACGCTCGCGCCCGCCAGTTCGTCCGAGCCAGCGGTGACAGAAAATTTCACCCAGATGGTAAAGCTGTCTTTATCTTTGTATTCCACCTCAGCCTCAGCCAGGGCGGTTTTTTCCACCGGCGACCACATCACAGGCTTGGAGCCCTGATACAGCGTGCCGTTCATCAGGAACTTTTGGAATTCACCAGCGATCACCGCCTCAGCGTGGTAATCCATCGTCAGATAGGGATCGGCCCAGTTGCCGGTGATCCCAAGGCGCTTGAACTCTTCGCGCTGGATATCGACCCACTTGTCAGCGAAGGCGCGGCATTCCTGGCGGAACTCAACCACATCCACCGCGTCCTTGTTCTTGCCCTTCTTGCGGTACTGCTCTTCGATCTTCCACTCGATCGGCAGACCGTGGCAGTCCCAGCCCGGCACATAGCGGCTGTCAAAACCCATCATCTGATGCGAGCGCACGATCATGTCCTTGATGGTCTTGTTCAGAGCATGACCGATGTGCAGATGGCCGTTGGCGTAGGGCGGGCCGTCGTGCAGCACAAAGGGGGTGCGGCCTTCCTTTTCGCGCAGACGGTCGTAGACGCCAATCTTTTCCCAGCGCTCCAGCCAACTTGGCTCACGCTTAGGCAGGCCAGCACGCATGGGAAAGTCGGTTTGGGGCAGGTTCAAAGTCTGTTTGTAGTCAGGGGTATCAGCAGTATCGGCGCACATGGGTGGCGTCCTTTGGATGTTCGGTTCGCAAATCAAGGTGTTCGGTGCGGCGCGATGGCTCAAGCGCCTTTGCCCGGCGTCTCATGAGGTCAGAGCGCCGGGGATATAATTCGAATAATGATGGCCAGAGTATAGGACATGAGGGCGTTATAGGCCGACTATGGTCCGGGGTAAAGCCGGGTTGTAGCCTGGCCCAGTGTCGCAGCCTGACAACAAAATTCCCGCTTCACGTCCAAAAACTTGCAAGCCAAAAGCAACATTCTTATTCAGACCCCGGCTTCCGTAGTTCAGGCCTTCTTTACAAAAATTGGGGATTTCACTGTTGTCTAAGCTCTCTTTTGTTTTTGCCGCCTCGATGCTCACCCTGCCCCTCCTGGGGTGCACTGAGCCAGGTAGCAGCCAAACCGGGCCTCTCACCGTTTCAAAGAATGTCAAACTGACCGCCACCGGCATGCGGACGCCCGCAGTTTCCGTGACCCCGGTAAAACTGACCTTTCCTGACAGCAGATCCTATTCAGCTGTGCCCTACTCCTTTCAGCCCGAGAGCTGCAGCCTAATCAGTTCCCATTTCACTGCCGAAGTCCCGATCCCCTCCCAGGTCAACCTGCCTGCCTACGGCCCCAATACACCGCCCCTGCGTGTCTTATGTGACTCCGAGAACTTCACCTTTGACAAGAGTTTCAAACGGGTCAACCTAACTCAGCAAGCCATCGCAACGGCCTCGGTTGCACATGTCCTGATTGGCTACGGGCTGATTGGAGCCGCGGTGACCGCCAGTGCTGGCAGCCAGCGCGATACCAGCCAGGATACCTATGGCTACCCGCTCAAGATCGAGCTGCAGTGATATAGCCGCAAAGCCCTAACCGCAGATAGCGAGCGGTACTGGGCACGCCCCCCAAAGATGTTCTTAGGAAAGGTTGCCGGACCCCTAATGCGTTTCGCATGCGAAACCTTTAGCCCGGTTAGATCTGAAACAGGCTGCCGACACCGTAGGCCATCAGGGCTGCAGCGCCGCCAATTGCCAGGGTCTCCCCCCCAGAGCGCCACCAGGGCGTCAGCGCCCAATGGCTTTTCATTGCGCCGATGCAAAAAAAGGTGATCAATGTCAGCCAGACCGAAACTGAAAAGGCCGAAGCAAGGCCAAACAGAAACGGCAACAGGGGCACCATACCAGCCACCAGAAAGGCTGCGAAGGTGGCAAGAGCTGCTCGCATAGGCTCCGGATCCACCGGGCTAGCACCGTATTCGCCCTCCATCATCAGGTTGATCCAGGCCTCTTTGTCGGCGCAAATCGCATCCGTGGCCGCTTCCAGGACGGGTCCGGACAAACCCTTGAGCCGGAGAATTTCCCGCGCCTCGGCGCGCTCCCCTTCTGGGTAGTGCTGAATGTGGCATTCCTCGACCTGGCGCAGGCGTTTGAGGTTGTCCAGCTCTGCCTTGGTACCGGAGTAATTCCCCGCGGCCATGGAGAACCCATCCGCCAGCACATTGGCCAGCCCCAAGGCCACAATGATAAACGGCGATAGCCCTGCTCCGGCAACACCGGCGACAATGGCAAATGTGGTGACAGATCCGTCAATGGCCCCATAGATCACATCGCGCAGAACGCCGCGCCCTGGTGGGGCTCCGATACGTGCGGTGATTTCCTGCGGGCTGTGACCGTGATCGACCATGGCGGGCTTCCCTTCTCTTGTACCCTAGACATCTAAGCAATCTCCATTCCTTTGCCTTGCGACAGATCAACGCCGGCCCTATCCAAGACCCGTCCGCCCCCGTATGTGAGAGCAGCGGAAACACAGATGCAGACAACCTGCGTTATTCCCATGCGAGATAAACCATGACCCAGGACTCCCAGACCGCCAACCATCCGATGAAACGCTTTGATATCACCGGGCCAGAGATCGACCGGGTGGTGACCCGGTTCTATGTTCGCATCCGCGCCCACGCCGAGCTGGGACCCATTTTTGCCCGCTACGTGGCGGACAGAGACTGGCCCGAGCATGAGGCCAAGATTGCCCGCTTTTGGCGCAATGCAATCCTGCGCGAGAAAAGTTACAGCGGCAATCCCATGCGCGTGCATGTCTCGCGACCTGAAATCCAGGCTGAGCACTTCCCGCAATGGCTCGGCCTGTTTCACGAGGTCTTGCGGACTGAATTACCGACACCGATTGCTCTGCAATGGGGGGCCCTAGCAGATCGCATCGGTGAGGGATTTCGCACCGGGATCGTCGCCATGCGTCAGCCCAAGAACGCACCGCCCAAATTGTTCTAAAGCGCCCCCTCATCTTGGGGACCAAATTTCACTGACGGATTTTCATCTTCGCATTGGCCGGAGATGAAAATCCGAGAGCTGAAATCAGAAAATGTATAAAAAAGACAAAAATTTACGGCCCGGAATCTCAGAATAGCCAAAAAAGGTTCAAAAAAGGATTTCCAATGGAACGACAGCACACACGTAAAAACAGCATGATCTGACAGGCCTTCTGTGTAGGAACCCGCTCCTCTTGGGGAAAACTGCACCTCCCTTGTGGAAAACTCCCTATGCAAGGCGTTAACTTCTCAGGGTCTTTCTCCCCTGCGGATTGTGCATCACCGCTGATCGAATGCCAGCCCCACAGAAGCGCTCAGGTATGAGCCATAACCTGCTGAAACGGTTGGTGACATCAAATGATCCACAGATTTGCACACAGGTTTTCCCACAGGCTCCCTCACGCGCCTCCTAGCCGCCATTGACCTTGGAGGCGCTTTTGCAAAAGGCCCTGAAAGAAATCATTGATAAATCAATAACTCTCCTGGCAAAGATCACCTAGCGAGCCCGACTTAGGAGGCCGTGCTCCCAGAGGCCTGATCGCGGCGAAACAGCCCGGCCAGGGCTCCTTTGATCACCCTGCGGGTGGCAGGGCGATGCGCCGGAGAAAAGGGCAAGGGACGACAAACCTCCATTGCAGCAATGCCAACGCGGGCTGACAGCGCACCGTTCACCACACCTTCGCCAAAGCGGCGTGACAGTTTCGACAGGACCGATCCCCCGAGGACGGATTCCAAGATATCATCCCCGGCAGCGACCGCCCCTGTGGCAGCCAGATGCGCCAGCACAGCGCGGGTCAGACGCCAGGAGCTGAACAGCCCTGAACGCCCGCCGTAGATCTGCGCCACCTGTCGGATCATACGCACTGAGGTCAGCAGCGCCACGGCAACATCTGCCAGCGCCAGCGGCACCAGCGCCGTAACGGTCGCGACCTGACGGGCAGCGGCCTCGACCTCTTGCAAGGCGCGGGTATCCAGCGGCAACAGCAGCTCTTCTTCGGCCAACATCATCAGGGCATCCGCATCCAGCACCTCGCTCCGGCGCTCGTTGAACCGCGCCAATTGCCAGGCCATATCCGCGCGTCCGGAATAAAAGCTCTCCAGCTTGACAACATGCGCCTTGGCAGCTGCCAGATCAGAGCCGGCCTCTGCTGCCCCCTGTCGCAACCCGTCCACCCGCTTCAACCGGGCCAGAGCCGCCAGCTCCCGCAGCAGCATGATCAAGGCCAGGACCAGCGCCAAGATAAGCGCGGCGCTGACAGCCCAACCCAGGACCGGCAGGCGCGCCACCAACCCGACGGCAAAATCCCAGGCTGCCAGAGAGACCACGGCCCCAAAGAGAGCCAGTACCAGACCCCAGAACCAGCGGCTCAGCCGCGAGGGCGAACGCGCCGCCATTCGCGCGGCCTGCTCCATCGCCGCAGGCGGGGCCATCTCTGCCAGTTCTGGCAGCGGGTCAGGAACAGGGGGAGCAGCAGCCACATCAGGCAGCTGCTCCAGTTCTTCCTGCTCCAGATCGAACACAACCGGTTTCTGGCTCATTCCTCGGTCTCCTGCTTGGTATCATCCACCCAGTCCAACCGGATATCAGGCAGACCTTCTTCGTTGTCCTGCCCAGTGCCGCGCGCCCCTTGTTGGAACCCTTCGCGCTGATAAAACCGCCGCGCGCTGGTATTGGCCTCAAAGACATTCAACCACAGCTCCGGCTGAGCAGCCTTGGCCTGCCGCAGCAGCGCCTTACCGATACCCTGCCCGCAGCTTCCCGGAGCCAGATACAGGCTGCAAATTTCTGCCCCGTCACGGGCAAGAAAGCCAACGACGCGTCCTTCCTGCTCGGCCACGGTGACCCAGCCACGATCAATCATGACACCACAAAAGGAAATCGTCTCAGCCTCGGAATACAGCACCGGCATCCAGGGCGTATCCAGGGCAAAGCGATGCAGGATCCAACCGGTACGGCCGGCATCCAGAGCATTTGCTGGGCGGAGACGACATCTTACAGGAGCTGTCACAGGGCATCTCCGATCAGGAATTCCGCTGCCCGGTCCAGCCGGACATGGGGCGGACCATCTCCGGGCTTCAGGTTGAGCGCAGCCGGGGCGAACTGCATGGCCTGGTAGTCGCCTTCCAGCCAATCAGTCGCCCCCTGCCGCGCTGGCGCCAGCAACTGTGCAGGATCCATTGGCAAAGCACCGGGGTAAAAGGCCGCTTGCTTGCCCGTTTCCAAAAGCCGCCCACGCACACAGGGCAGTTCAGTGCCGTTATGAGCGCGCATCTCCTCGGTGGTGGCCCGCAAAGAGGCCAAGGAGAGAGCAGCGGTTTCGGCCCCGGCAAACTGGGCGCGGTCTCGTGCATCGCTGGTCAGTGCCTCAATGATGGCGGTCAATTGCCCGTGCTGCTGATGATGCAGATGGTCGGCCTTGGTGGCCGCGAATAGGATCTTTTCCACCCGCTTGCCGCGCAACAAAGAGGACAAGAACCCGTTGCGACCGGGCCGAAAGGCTGAGAGCACATCCCCCATGGCAAGACGCAGGTCCTCCACTGCCTGCGGCCCCGAGTGAATGGCACTGAGCGCATCCACCAGCACCACCTGACGGTCGATACGGGTAAAGTGATCGCGAAAGAATGGCTGGACCACCTTGGACTTATAGGCCTCATAGCGGCGTTCCATCTCGCGCCAAAGGCTCCGGCGCGGCGCTGCCTCTTCCGGTGGCAAGGGCCCAAAGGTCAGCACCGGTGATCCCGCAAGATCGCCTGGCAGCAAGAACCGTCCTGGCGAACAGTCATAAAAACCAGCCCGACGCGCCGCGTTCAAATAAATGGTGAACTGCGTCGCCAACATCTGTGCTTGGGGTTCATCGTGGGGATCAGCCGCTGTCACCGAAGTCAGAGATTGCAGAAAATCCCGTGCAACCTCACGGGCGGGCAGCCGGTCCAGAACCTCGGCGGACCACTCAGCATAAGACTTATCCAAGAGCGCCAGATCCAACAGCCATTCACCGGGGTAATCCACGATATCCAGATGCAGTCGGCGCGGTCCCTGAAAGCCGGACAATAGCCCCGAGGGGCGTAGGCTGAGGCTCAGACGCAACTCGGATACGGCCCGGGTGCTGGCGGGCCATTGGGGCTGCGGCCCGGTGAGCGCCGCCAGGTGATCTTCGTAGGCAAAGCGCGGAACGGTATCATCCGGCTGGGGTTGCAGATAGGCGCTGTCGATCCGCCCTGCCCGCGCTGCTTGCAGCTGCAGCATACGCCCCCGGTTCAACAGATTTGCCACCAGCGAGGTGATGAACACCGTCTTGCCCGCCCGCGCCAATCCGGTGACGCCAAGGCGCAGTGAGGGCTCAAAAAAACGCGAAGAGACCGTACTGCCAAGCGTGTCGAACCCGCGCGCGGCGCCCTCGGTCAATGTCGATAATACCACCCGGCTCACCTGCTGTTTGTTCTCTCTCCCCAAGATAGGCAGGCGCCCGGTGGGTTTCCAGTATGCCTGAGCACTTGCCTCAGCCCTGTTGCCGGGTTACTTGCCCGACCATGCCTCGTTTTGCTCTCAAAGTTGAATACCACGGAAAGCCCTTTGCCGGATGGCAGCGGCAAAAAGATCAGCCCTCGGTGCAGGGCGCGATTGAGGAGGCCCTGGCAAAGCTGGAACCCGGCCCCCATACCATTGCCGCCGCCGGTCGCACAGATACTGGGGTGCACGGCCTGGGACAGGTCGCCCATTGTGATCTGCAAAAACCCTGGAGCCCCTTTAGACTCTCTGAGGCATTGAACTTTCACCTGAAGCCTGCGCCCGTGGCCATTGTCGACTGCGCCGTGGTCGACCCGGAGTGGCACGCAAGGTTTTCAGCCATCGAGCGCCAGTATCTGTTTCGCATCCTGATCCGCCGCGCCCCCGCTACCCATGACGCGGGCCAGGTCTGGCAGATCAACAATGACCTGGATGTGGAAAGGATGCAGCAGGGGGCCAACCATCTGCTAGGCAACCATGATTTCACCACCTTCCGCTCCTCGATCTGTCAGGCACAGAGCCCACAAAAGACCCTGGATGAGCTCCGGATTGAGCGGGTGCAGGGGCTTTCTGGTCCTGAGGTGCATTTCCATGTGCGGGCCCGATCCTTCCTGCACAATCAAGTGCGCAGCTTCGTCGGCACATTGGAACGGGTGGGCGCCGACGCTTGGACGCCGCAGGATGTGAAGTCAGCGCTTGAAGCCTGCGACCGCGCCGCCTGCGGCCCGGTCTGCCCCGGCCATGGTCTGTATCTGGCACGCGTTGGCTATCCGACAGATCCCTTCACGAAGCAGAGCTGAAGCGGATCGCGGGTCCTAAGTTTAAGCTTTGGCGGGATGCAAAACCAGGGTTTGCAGGGCAGTGGCCACCGGCCCCTTCTCGTCCTGCAAAACCGATTGAGACATGCCAATTCCGGTTCCATGCCAATGGGAAACAGAATCTGAGGCGTGCCAGTCGCCCTCGGGTTCCCGGTGCACATTGAGGGTAAGATCAGTATTCATAAAGCCCATTTCCGCGGGGCGCGCGTTCCAGGAAATCCCATTGCCACAATCCGCCAGGGCACAGAGCGACTGGATCGCAGATTGCTCTTCGCCCTCCACCAAGGTCGTGGTGCGCATCCATAGGGTTTTTGGTCCAGGGTTCAGGCCGAACTCCGGTGGGTAGGCCACATCCAGAAACTGGCCAAAATAGGGTTTGTCGTGCAGACCTGCGCCTATGGAAAACGGCCCGGACACAGCATCCGCCCGGCGCAGAGGCGTGACCGGCGCAGTTGGAACCACACCCAGATCCTTGCGCACCAGATGCATCGAGGTGCCCAGCGCGCAGAGCGTATTGTCGAGATCATGCACGGTAATCTGCGTGGTGGCCAAGGTGCGGGTGTGTCGCGTGGTCTCGGCTGCAACCCGCAGCCCCGCCAAAGGCAGTGGGCGCAGGATGTCCAAGGTCAGACGGCACAGCATCTTTTCCGCGCCGACCGCGATCTCGGCGGCACGGGCTGCCAGGCCGGTGACTGGCCCGGCATGACAGTGATCCGCAGACCAGGGCCCCCGCGCCGGATCATTGCCCACAAAGACTCCATCGGAGTTTTGTGAGAAAAACGGCGGTGCCTCTAGGGCCCTGGAGGTCATGTGATCAGACCTTTTCCTGAGTATATTTTTTCAGCTCGACCCGTGCCACCTGGCGACGGTGCACCGCATCCGGGCCATCGGCCAGACGCAGAGTGCGCACATGGGTCCAGGCAATCGCCAGCGGTGTATCCTGGCTGACACCTTGACCACCAAACATCTGAACGGCCTCGTCGATCACCTTGAGCGCAACCCGCGGTGCGAC
Organism: Roseobacter sp. MED193; assembly: GCF_000152965.1. Lineage (GTDB taxonomy): Bacteria > Pseudomonadota > Alphaproteobacteria > Rhodobacterales > Rhodobacteraceae > Pseudophaeobacter. Next base: position 1,361,423 of record NZ_CH902583.1, read on the forward strand.
CACCTTAATCTGGCTGATCCAAGGTGCAGCGGCGCGCCCATCGCCCTGATCCATATACCAGGCGGCCTTTAGGCAGAGCAGACGCGCCATTTCGATCTCCATGCGGCATTCGGCAACGATGTCATAGTTGGCACCAAGATGGGCCAGCTTCTTGCCAAAGGCTTCGCGCTGCAGCGAGCGTTTACACATTTGCTCGAGTGCGGACTCTGCCTGACCGATAGCGCGCATGCAGTGATGGATGCGTCCAGGCCCAAGGCGGCCTTGGGCAATTTCAAATCCCCGGCCTTCGCCCAGCAGCAGGTTTTCGGCGGGCACGCGTACATTGGTGAAACGGATATGCATATGGCCATGGGGCGCATCGTCGTGTCCATAGACTTCCATCGGGCGCAGCACTTCGATACCCGGCGTATCGGCAGGCACCACGATCATTGACTGGCGCTGGTGCTTGGGCAGGTCTTCACCACCGGTTTTCACCATGACGATATAGACCTTGCAACGCGGATCCCCCGCGCCCGAGGCCCACCATTTTTCGCCGTTCAGCACATAGTCATCGCCATCGCGCACACAGGCCATCGACACATTGGTGGCATCCGACGAGGCCACGTCGGGCTCGGTCATCAGATAGGCGGAGCGGATCTTGCCCTCCAACAGCGGCGCCAGCCACTCTTCCTTCATCTTATCGGTGCCGTAGCGCTCAAACACTTCCATATTTCCGGTATCAGGCGCGGCGCAGTTAAAGACCTCAGCCCCCAGCGGCGTCTTGCCCATTTCCTCGGCGAAATAGGCGTATTCCACGGTGGAAAGGCCAAAACCCTTGTCACTGTCGGTGAGCCAAAAATTCCACAGCCCCTGCTCTTTTGCCTTGGCCTTCAGCCCTTCGAGGATCTCTGCCTGGCGGGCGGTATACTGCCAGCGATCTTCCTTGCCGATTTCGGCCTGATATTCGGCCTCCAACGGCATGATCTCGTCGCGCACCATGGTGGCAACCCGGTCCAACAGCTTGCGGTTCTCTGCCCGCATTCCAAAATTCATATCCATCTCAAATTCTCCTCCACTGCCGCTTTCGCTCTTGCAAAAACCATGGCTTAGTCGCTTGATAACTGTCCAGCACAATGACGGAACGTCATGGGCCGACAATGGAAAATAGACGGAAGGGAACGGGCATGGCGCTATTGGTCAATATTGGTCACAACGGATGGTATCGCGACACGGAATTGGCTGCTGAGCTGCGCGCCCTGATGCCCGAGGCGGATATTCGCACACTGGATGCGCCCGGCGACATGTCGGAAATCACCATGCTGGCGGTCTCTGGCCTGGCCCCAAATCTCCCCGCCCAATTGCCTAATCTGGCCCTGGTGCAGAAACTTGGTGCTGGCGTCGAAACCATCGTCGCCCACCCGGCCCTGCCGCCCCATGTGCAGGTGACCCGACTGAAACCGCTCGAGCCCGCACGCGAGATTGCTCAATACTGCCTGACCTATGTCCTTATGGGGCAACGCAATGTTGCAGCTCATGCCGAAAGCCAAGCCCGCGCTGCCTGGGAGTCACTGGAGCCGAAGCAAAACCACAAGACCCGCGTTGGCGTGCTCGGTATGGGACATATTGGCGGCGAGACTGCTCGGCTGATGCGTGACCTCGGATTTGAGGTGCACGGCTGGAGCCGCTCCCCCAAAGACATGGAAGGCGTCACCTGCCACCACGGGGCGGAAACGCTGGAGCCGATGCTGGGCATCTGTGACTACATCTGCGCCATCCTGCCCTCCACCGAAGAAACCCGCAGGCTGATCAATGCGCAGACATTGGCCGCGATGAAGCCTGGCGCCACATTCATCAATGCCGGACGTGGTGATCTGGTGGATGAGGCCGCATTGATTGCCGATCTGGATCGCGGCCACCTAGGCCATGCGGTGCTGGATGTGCTCTGCACCGAACCCCTCCCCGAGACAGATCCGCTGTGGTCCCACCCCAGGGTCACCATCACGCCGCATGTTTCGGGCTGGCACCTGGGCGAGGCCCTGGCGGATGTGGTGGAAAACTTCCGCCGGCTAAGCGCCGGCGAAGATCTACTGCATGCGGTAGACCGCCAGCGGGGCTACTGACCCCGCCTGCCGCCATCGGCTTCAGAACAATATGGATCTGATCGCTGCAAACGCAGGTCCAAATCGGAGCCAGCCTCCCAGCCCAGTCTGGGTTGGCTGGCCATCTTTCCAGGTTGCCGCCACTGACAGTGCCTGCCAGTCCGTCGTCAACGGGTTGCCGTTGAACAGGGTAAAATCTGCCCTCTTTCCAACCTCAATCGAGCCGATCAGATCCTGCTGCCCCAGCTGTTGCGCCGCCTGCAATGTCATCGCCGACAGAGCCTCGTAGCGGGTGATTGCCTGGTCCGGTGCGGTGATCGTGTCACCCGAAACCGAGTGACGGTCCACCGCCGTACGCAGGGTGCGCAGCGCATCAATCGGCGAGGCAGGGTGATCCCCATGCAGCGTCGTCACCACCCCCGCACGCATCGCCGCCCCCACCGGCATATAACGATCTGCGCGATCCCCAACGATATCGGGCAGCGCATCGCCATAGTAGTAGATATGATCGACAAAGAAGCCGAGGCTGATGCCCAGGGCCTTGGCCCGCTGAATCTGCGCCGGCGTGATCAGCGCATTATGCTCCAGCCTATGGGCCAGACCGGGGTTGGGCGCTGCCGCCTCAAAAGCGTCCAGAACCTGATCAATGGCGCGCTCCCCCTGGGCATGTACCGCGATCTGATGCCCCTGCGCCTGCAGGTCTGCCACGGTGGCGCTGAAATCGCCGGGCTCATGGTTCACCGGCCCCAGATGACCATGGGGGATATGCATCCGCTCTGAAGTGAGATCGCTGTGCTCATAGGCCTCGGCAAAGGCGGCGCCGCCGGTAAAGGGAGAACCATCCATCCAGTATTTGGTGCCAAGCACCCGGAAATCATCGTTGCCTCCCAGATCTTTGCCCTGATGTGGCAAGAGGTAGAGAAAGGCCCGCAGCGGCGCATCCCTGGCGCCGATATGGCGCAGCAATCCCACCGGATCGGGATGTTTGCCCACTGCCCCGGTGATGCCGATCGTGGTATAGCCTGCCTTGGCATAAGAAACATATGCGCGGCGCACCAACAGCTCTACCACCGCGGGATCTGCTGCGGGCATTGCACCAAGCACCGCATTTACCGCCTCCAGCTCGCGAAAGGCACCCGTCGCGCGCCCCTGCGCATCGCGGATGATGCCGTGGGGCTCACCAGACTCCGGGGTAGCCAGCGAAATGCCAGAGGCCCGCATCGCGGCGGTATTGGCAAAGACCTCGTGTAGCATCTGGGTGATCACCACCAGCGGCCGCTCTGGCGCAATCTCATCCAGCTCCCCCAAGGTGGGGGCGGAAAGATCCGCGATTGCCACCGGATCCCATCCATAGGCGACCAACCAGGGGGTGAGTGCAGTGGCATCTGCGGCCTGCTCCAAGCTCTGCATCACCTCCGCCCGGCTGGTGTGGCGAAAGCCGCTGACGTCCACCACCGCCCCCAGCAGCGCGGTTGCAATTGGGTGGGTATGGGGTTCGATCAAGCCCGGAGTCAGCACCCGGCCCGTGAGGTCATGCACTGGCGCGCCACTTTCTTGCAGCTGTGCCAAGGTGCCAACAGCGGTGATCACGCCATCCTGAACCAAAATCGCCTCGGGACCTGGCACCTCGGTCGCTGTGGACATGGGAAGGATCTGCCCTCCGGTCAGGATCAGCTGGGATGCAACGCGCTCGGGGCGCAGAAGATACCAGATCAGCCCCGCCGCTAGCAGCCCCAACACTAGCAACCCTTTGAATACGCGTCCCAGCCATTTCATCGCACGTATCTCCCCCGTACCGTTGCTCGGCAGGATTGTCTTCGCGATGGTTCCAAACAAGGCTGACGTTGCGGGAGGGTGCAAACTTAAGGAGAATTTACAGATTTCAGTCACAACCTCTGCGCTTACAAAGCAGAGATCGTATCAGCCTGCTGAGCAGTGGCTGCTGTCGCCGCAAAAAGAAAACCGCGCCTGGCCCCACCGTCGCCCGCGCCGTGCCTCAAAGCCTTCGCCGGACCACCCCAACAAACGAGAACGGGCCCCACAGGGCCCGTCGATTTTGATAATATTGCACCCAAGGCTTACTCTGCCGCCTCGACGTAGTCTTCCAATGGCGGGCAGGTGCAGATCAGGTTGCGGTCACCATAGGCATTGTCGACGCGGTTAACCGGCGGCCAGTATTTGTCGACGCGGAAGGCGCCGGGAGGAAAGCAGCCCTGCTCGCGGCTGTAGGGGCGATCCCAATCCTTCACCAGATCCTCCATGGTATGGGGCGCATGTTTCAGCGGGTTATTCTCCGGATCAATCACGCCCTCCTCAATGGCCTGCACCTCGGCACGGATCGACAGCATGGCATCGACAAAGCGGTCCAGCTCGGCCTTGGTTTCTGACTCGGTGGGTTCCACCATCAGTGTCCCCGCCACAGGCCAGCTCATGGTGGGGGCGTGAAAGCCACTGTCGATCAGCCGTTTCGCCACATCATCCACCGTCACGCCAGCGCTCTCGTCAAAGGGACGGGTGTCCAGGATACACTCATGCGCCACCCGGCCTGTCGGCCCCTTGTATAAGACGCCATAGGCGCCCTCCAACCGCTTTGCGATATAGTTGGCGTTGAGAATGGCCACCTTGGTGGCCTGGGTCAAACCCTCGCCCCCCATCATCAGACAATAGGCCCAGGAAATGGTCAGGATCGAGGCCGACCCATAGGGCGCTGCCGAGACCGGCCCTTGGGCGCCACCCAGTTCAGGGTGGCCCGGCAGATGCGCCACCAGATGTGCCTTAACGCCAATCGGCCCCATGCCGGGGCCACCGCCGCCATGGGGAATGGCAAAGGTCTTGTGCAGGTTCAGGTGGCTCACATCACCGCCCAGATCGCCGGGGCGGCTGAGCCCAACCATGGCGTTCATATTGGCACCATCAATATAGACCTGGCCGCCGTGATCATGGGTGATCTGGCAGACCTCGTGCACGGTTTCCTCAAACACCCCATGGGTGGAGGGGTAGGTGATCATGCAGCCCGCCAGATGTGTCGCGTGTTTCTCAGCCTTGGCGCGGAAATCATCCAGATCGATATCGCCATTCTCAGCGGATTTCACCACCACAACCTTCCAGCCCACCATCTGGGCCGAGGCCGGGTTGGTGCCATGGGCTGACATCGGGATCAGACAGATATTGCGGTGCGCCTCCCCTCTCGCCTGGTGATAGGAAGCAATGGTCAAGAGCCCGGCATATTCGCCCTGCGCACCCGAGTTGGGCTGCATCGAGATCGCATCATATCCAGTGATCTGGCACAGTTTCGCCGACAGGTCCGTGAGCATCTCACCATAGCCCGCCTGCTGCGCTGCGGGGGCGAAGGGGTGGATATGGGCAAATTCCGGCCAGCTCAGCGGCATCATCTCGGCCGCGGCGTTCAGTTTCATGGTGCAGGACCCCAACGGGATCATCGCCCGGTCAAGGGCCAGATCACGGTCCGCAAGGCGGCGCATATAGCGCATCATCTCGGTTTCGGCCCGGTTCATGTGGAAAATCGGATGGCTGAGGTAGTCAGACGTGCGGTGCATATTTTGCGGCACGCGGTACTCTGGCACCAGCGCATCATCCGTGCGGGTAATGCCAAAGGCGCGCCAGACGGCCTCGGTGGTGTCGCGGCGGGTGGTTTCATCCAGGGTAATGCCAACGCGGGTCTCGCCAACGCGGCGCAGGTTAATGCCCTCGTCCAGGGCCGACTTCATCACCGCCGCCTGCAAAGGCCCCACATCCACGGTGATGGTGTCAAAAAAGCTCTTGGGATCGACCTTGAAGCCCGCCTCTTCCAGCCCACGGGCCAGACGCACAGTTTTGCGATGAATGCGCTGCGCGATGGCCTTCAGCCCCTTGGGACCGTGGAACACCGCATACATGGAGGCCATCACCGCCAGCAGCGCCTGCGCGGTGCAGACGTTCGAGGTGGCCTTTTCGCGGCGGATATGCTGCTCGCGGGTTTGCAGCGACAGCCGGTAGGCCTTGTTGCCCTGGGCATCAATCGACACGCCGACAATGCGCCCCGGCATTGCTCGTTTGTAGGCATCGCGCGTGGCCATATAGGCCGCATGGGGACCGCCCGCCCCCATCGGCACGCCAAAGCGCTGGGTCGAGCCCACCGCAATATCGACCCCCATGGCGCCCGGCTCTTTTAGCAGGGTCAGCGCCAGGGGATCCGCCGCCACCACACCAATCGCACGGGCCCCGTGCAGCGCCTCCATCTGCGGGGTGAAATCACGCACATGACCATAGGTGCCAGGGTACTGAAAAAGCGCGCCAAAGACTTGATCCGCCTGCAGCTTGTCCGGATTGCCAACAATCACCTCAATATCCAGCGGCTGCGCGCGGGTTTGCACCACGGCGATGGTCTGCGGATGGCAGTCGCGATCGACAAAAAACGCCTTTGCCTTGGATTTTGCCAACCGCTGCGCCATGGTCATCGCCTCAGCCGCTGCGGTGCCCTCGTCCAGCAAGGAAGCATTGGCGACTTCCAATCCGGTAAGGTCTGATATCATCGTCTGAAAGTTCAGCAAGGCCTCAAGCCGCCCCTGGGAGATCTCTGGCTGGTAAGGCGTATAGGCGGTGTACCAGGCGGGGTTTTCCAGAATATTGCGCTGGATCGCCGGGGGCGTCACCGTGCCGTGGTAGCCCTGACCAATCAGCGAGGTCATCACTTGGTTCTTATCCGCCACTTGGCGCATGTGAAACAGCAGCTCACGCTCCGACAAGGGGCGGCCGAACTCCAACGCCGCAGACTGCCGGATCGAGGCCGGAACTGTGTCGTCGATCAGTGCCTCCAGGCTCTCGGCGCCAACCACCGCAAGCATCTCCTCCATTTCTTCTGGGGAGGGGCCGATATGACGGCGGTTGGCAAAATCATAGGGCAGATAATCGGTCGGGGTGAAAGACATCACATGGGTCCTGTTGATCTAGACATATTGCAAGCAGAGCGGGGCAGCGAAACGCAGGACGCAGAAATCTGATCGGGCAAACCCGGTATCATACACTGCTGGCCTGAAGGCGACGCTGGTAAAAGAAATCCCGCCGAACCAGGGGCGCGGCGGGGGCGGAGTTAACCGATGAAGGCCTTGTAGGCGGCTTCTTCCATATAGTCGTCCATGGGGGACATGTCTTCAACCTTAAGCTTGAAGAACCAGGCATCGCCTTGCGGGTCTTCATTCACCTTGCCGGGGGTCTCGGTCAGGGCGGCGTTGACCTCAACAACTTCGCCGTCCAGCGGCGACAGGATGTCCGACGCGGCCTTGACGGACTCAATCACCACAATTTCGTCGTCCTTGGCAAATTCGTCACCAACCTCGGGCAGCTCAATAAAGACCACATCGCCCAGCTGCTCGGCGGCATGGGCCGTGATCCCCACGGTCACAATTTCGCCGTCCACGTCCAGCCATTCGTGTTCTTCGGTAAATTTCATCGTCTTCATCCCGTTATGCTTGCCCCGGAGCGCCTTGCCCGGTGGTTGATCTGGCCTTGCGGCGCCCCAATGAGACACCTGAAATCTGGGGCCGGCTTGATCAGTGGGATCTGGTCAAGTCACTCCGGCATCCCCGCGCGAGCAGTCCGCCTGCGCGGTTCGATGCCCCCTCTGTCCCGGTGCCTGAGATCGTTATCCCTTCGGCGGCTCGAGTTCCCTCGAGCTCTCTCCAGAGTCTTTCGTGTATAAGGTCCCTTCTGCCTGAGAGTTTCCGGGGCGGTTGCTCCTTCGGCACCGAGCTTGCGGGGCAGGCCAAAGGCCCGACATCACAGCGACGGTTCTCCCATATACACAGGGGCACAATTACCAGCGCGCAGGAAACCGTTCAAGACGCAAATGCGTCCCGCTCTGTCGCTTTTGCTCATAACTATCTTGAGCGTCCCGCAAGCCGGGTCAGAAAAGGTTGAAGTACTCCGCCTGCTCCCACTCGCTAACTGTATTCAGGTAGCGATCCCATTCAAACCGCTTCAACTGCGACAAGTAGCTGACGAACTCCGCCCCAAGGGTGGCGGCAAAAAGTTCTGACCCCGCAAATCCCTCTAGCGCCTGACCAAGGGAACGCGGCAGCCGGGCAGCGCCGGCATCATAGGGCGAATAGGTCGGTGCTGGCGCAGCCAGCCCCGCCGCCATCCCGGCAGATCCCGCAAGGATCTGGGAAGCGAGAGCATAATAGGGGTTGGCCGAACTGTCCGGTGCGCGGTTTTCAATCCGCGAGGCGGCATCCTGGGGCTTCATCAGGGCGCGCAGCATGGCACCACGGTTGTCCTGCCCCCACTGAATGCGATCCGGCGCCAATTGATAGGGCTGATAGCGTTTGTAGCTGTTCACCGTTGGCGCGATCATCAGCGAGCATTCCGCCGCGTGCTGCAGCAACCCGGCAATCCAGCCAGAGGCCTGCGCACTCAGATTGCCATCCTCGGCGGGCTGAAACAGGTTGCGCCCGCTGCTGCGCTCCACCAGGGATTGATGTAGGTGCCAGCCATTGGCCATGGCATTTTCCAGCCGCGGCTTGGCCATGAAACTGGCGTGCAACCCGGCGCGGGCGCAGACCTCCTTGACCATGGTGCGGAACATGACCATGGCATCGGCCTGCTCCAGCGCGGGCAGCGGCGCAAAGGTGAATTCAAACTGGCTTGGCCCCATCTCGATCTCAACCGAGCGAAGTTGCAGGCCCAGCGCCTGGGCATTGCGGCGGATGTCATCCAGCACAGCTTCGCAGTCGCTATAGCGGGTTTCCGTCAGATATTGGTGTCCCTGGGTCAGATTTCGGGTCTGCACCGGTGCCCCTGGCATGGTGCATTGGCCATGCTCCAGCTCCGGGTTCAGGCGCTCAAAGATCTGAAACTCCACCTCCAAACCAAAAATCGCCTCCAGCCCCTGCGCCTGCACACCGCCCATGGCACGGCGCAACACCTGCGTTGAGGAGAAACTGATAGCGCTGCCATCGGTCTGTACCGGATCGCAGAGAATCCAGGCGGACTGTGGCGACCAGGGCAGCACCCGAAAGGTCTCTGGGCGCGGCACCAACAGCACATCCCCGGCGCCGCGCATCGGCACAAAGGCGTCCTGGCCGCGACCTTCGTCCCAGACCGGAAAGGCCGTACGATGTGAGGTGTCTTTCAGCAGCAGGGTTGAGGGCACATTCAGCCCAGTACGGAACAGCCCGGCAAAGGCCTCTGCCACCAGGGTCTTTCCCCGCAAAATACCATGCTGATCGGCAAACAGAACCCGCAGCGTTTCCACCCTGGCCGCTTGAAGCTGGGCCAATAGCTCATCTGCCTGGGTCAGCGCCTCAGAGCTGAGCAATCCGTCGCGCGCCAATCGTCCTGTTGCCAGATCATATGCCATTTGCGTCTATTCGTCCCTCTGCCGCTGCCAAATCCTGCAGCCCAATCTCACAGCCAAGCCGCGCCGCATCCTGCCGCTGTGCAGATCCTGCGTCACTCCCAAAAGCTACACCTCAGGGCAGATCCGTTGATCTGCCGTCAGGTAATCCCAAATTTTACTCAAAAAACAATGTTGATTAGGGGGCAACCTTGGCCAATGCGTGTTCCGCTGCGACATCAGCATCCCAGGAACAACCGCCGCGCCGCTCCTGGTCGGCCAGCAGTGCCGCGCTCTGCCAATCGCCGTCCTGCGCAATGGAATCATTAGAGATTGGCCCATAGACAGTAGACAGGTCCAGATCCCCCCACATCGGCAGGTCTTGATCCCGCCCCTCCTTGACCGCATCAATCGCTGCGCGCAGCTGCCGACGGTAACGAATGATGGCCACATCCGTCTTACCCAAATGCTCCTGAGTGCGGTCCTGAATAGCACCCATGCTTTCGACCGCCCATTGGTCATGCACGTTGATGTCCAGCCCCATGCCGGTATAGGTCTCGCGCTCTTGCTCTTTGGGGTCGAAACCATAGTTATTGTGGCGTCCTTTCAGCGGCGCATAGTCTGGCAGCCTATGCTCTTTCAGGCGCTGTTCGCGCATCAGATCCTTGTTTACGGGCTGATCAAAGCTGGTAAACATGGAGTACCAATAGCAGTTTTCATCATCAATCGGCACGTGCCATTGGGTGATGGTCATCTCGCGTGACATCGGAATGCAGATCGCCTCGGGGAAGATCTGATTGGTGATCCGGACATGGGTGCGCCCATCGCCCAGATGGCGCAGGGCAGTGATCTTGAGCCCGTGATCTGCCTCTTCAGCGGTGATTTCAGGACGGGGGAAATCGCGCAACAGTTTGGTCATCGGGATTTCCGTATTGCCAGCCGTATCGCGGAACTGTTTGCCATAGGCCTCTGCCGGGTCTTCGTCCTGCAGGAACCGATGCAAAAACGAAGCATGGGCTGGGTCGATCCCCACCTCCATGGCCTGCAGCCAGTTGCATTGCCAGAGGCCCTTAAAGGCAAAAACATGGGTGGTGGGCGCACGAAAGCAATCCAGCGCTGGGAAGTCTGGGGGCTCGCCCGGCCCCATATAGGCCCAGATGATGCCGTTCCTCTCGACCACCGGATAGGCGGTGGTTTGGATCTGTTCGTGCATCCGACTGCCGGCCGGTTCTCCCGGCTGTTCAACACATTGACCGGCGCGGTTGAAATGCCAGCCATGGAAGGGGCAGCGCAGCCCGTTGTCCTCTAGGCGACCAAAGCACATATCCGCACCGCGATGCGGGCAATGGCGCCCGATCAGGCCCAAAGCGCCCTCGCTGTCGCGAAATAGCACCAGATCCTCGCCCAGCAGCCGCACTGGCACCACAGGGCGCCCGCCCTCCAACTCATCCAAGAGCGCGGCGGGTTGCCAATAGCGCCGCAGCACCTCGCCGGCATCGCTGCCCTTACCTGTGCGGGTGAGGCCGTCGTTCAGTCCCTGGCTGATCATGGCTGGCTCTTTCTCTGGCAGTCAACGTGGAAGAGGTAGGCGACTTAACGGCCTTGACATAGTTCGAAATACGTACTTATAGTGTTGAATACGGTCATTTTTTGCAGTATGTTCCGGCCATTGTCAAGGTCACGACCAGAATTCAATTTTGACAAGCGACGGTTTCCATGACCAAATCAGAACAAGACCGAAATATTTCCTCAAGTTTTGCCAAGGGCCTAGCCGTGCTGGCCGTCTTTGATGCCGCAACGCCCAGCATGACCCTGGCCGAAATAGCCCGGCGCACAAAGCAAGACCGCGCCACCGCCCGGCGCGGGGCCTTGACGCTGGTTCAGGCTGGCTATCTGCGCCAACAGGGGCGCATGCTTTCGCTCACACCTCGGGTCCTGGCACTGGCTGGGGGATTTTTGCAGGCAAATCAATTTGGGCGCAGGGTGCAGCCGGTCTTGAATCAACATGCCACCAGACTGCAAACAGAGCTCAGCCTGGCGATTCTTGATCAGGGGCGGGTTTTATTGCTGGCGCAGTCTACGACTGAGCGCGGGCCTGTCACCTATGGCTTTACCGCTGGTGCCCATATCCCGCTGGTCCATACCAGCCTAGGCAGGATGCTGATGGCCTGCCTCTCCCAGGAAGAGGCCGCCGGTTTGCTGGATCGTTCGGAAATCCCGCGGCACACCGAACATTCGCTCCAGGATCAGGACGAGATCTTGCACCAGATCGCAGCAGCGCGCAGTCAGGGATATTGCATCACGGACAGCGAATTTGAACCTGGTATCATCGGCTATGCTGTCCCCCTGTCGCGTCCCGGGACGACGCCAGTGGTCCTGGGCAGTTCCACCCCCGGCGGCCTCGCGGCCGACCACAAAGCGGAACAGTTGCTGCAGGGGCTGCAGGTTTGCGCCGCTGAGCTGCGTCAGACCCATGCCGTTGAGGACCTCTGACCCCGGCCTGACCCTTGGCCTGACCCTGAGGGGGGGATCTCGGAACAGCCCAAGCATCCAAGCTCTGCGTTCGTTTTCAAAAAAACACGAAGATAGTTATCCCCCTTGCGCCGCTAGGAGTGGCGCAAGGGGAGGCGCATATTGCCCTTGGCATGCCCCAGCGGCAGCCCAGATTGAGCAATAGGGACACACCATGAGCCAAAGCAGCTATTTCACCCCCAAAGGCGGCCTACCCGGTCAGGATCAGCTGCTCACCGGGCGCGCGGTTTTCACTGAGGCCTACGCAGTACTCCCTGGCGGCACCATGCGCGATATCACCACCTCATTCCTGCCGGGCTGGAGGGGCATGCGCATGTGGGTCATTGCCCGGCCCATGACTGGTTTCTCTGAGACCTTCTCGCAGTATATTGTTGAACTTCAACCTGGTGGTGGATCTGACACTCCCGAAAGCGATGCCACTGCCCAAAGCAGTTTGTTTGTCACCGAAGGCAGCCTCCAGATCTGCATCGATGGCGAGGTCCAGGACCTCAGCCCCGGCAGCTTTGCCTATCTGCCAGCGGGCAGCAATTGGACCCTGCACAATCACAGCGCAGCCAGCGCCAGCTTCCACTGGATCCGCAAACGCTGGCAATCCGCCCCAGGGATCGACAGGCCTCAGGCTTTTACCTGCAATGAGCAGGACATCGCCCCCAATGCGATGCCCGACACAGAGGGACGCTGGGCCACCACCCGGTTCATGGACCCCGAAGACATGTCCCACGACATGCATGTCACCATTGTTACCTTCCAGCCCGGCGGCGTTATCCCCTTTGAGGAAACTCATGTCATGGAGCACGGGCTTTTTGTGCTTGAGGGCAAGGCGGTCTATTTGCTGAACAAGGATTGGGTTGAGGTCGAAGCAGGCGACTTTATGTGGCTTCGCGCCTTTTGCCCACAGGCCTGTTATTCTGCCGGCCCAGGGCCATTCCGCTACCTGCTATATAAGGATGTGAATCGCCACATGCCCCTGTCCCTCTAGCCCGGACTGGAGACGGGACGGGGCTCTGGAAAAGACCTCGTGCAGCGCCTTGGCTCCGGTGGCCCTCCTCCTGTGCCGCTTTCTTTACCGCAGCTGGTGGAGAAGCCCATTGCAAAGCCCGGTCGCGGCGCTAGGCTGGCGGCAAGTGCTTTTGACTACCGGAGCTTTTCGCAATGATCACCAGCCCCCCGTCCTCGAAACTGTCTGCAACATGGCCCGCAAAACTGCCCTCAAAGCTGGCTGCTGCCCTGTGCCTTTCGGTCGCTTCTGGTTTGATGCCCATCACCACGCAGGCCAAAGACTTAGAAGCCGACAAGCAGGTCACGGTTTTGGGACGCAGCTGGGTTGTCGCCCCGACAGAAGAGGTGCCTGGATTTTATAGCGCCACCCGGCTCAATACCGAATTGCGCCCCAAACGCCCGCCCGCTGTGCTCAGCGCGCGACAGGCAGTGCGCGCCTTTCATAGGGCAACAGGGTGTAGCACCAATCTCGACACGCTGTATCGTGACATCACCGGCACCTATTTTTCCGCTCTGATCTGCCCACATCAGTAACCCCTCAAGACCACCGCCCGCGCAGGTTAGAGTTTAACCCGCCAAGGCAGATTTGCTGAACAGATCCCCGGTCCTTTGCCCCTCGCAAGACCATCCGGATCGCAGGAGAGTTGCGCATATGAAAATTGCCATCAATGGGTTTGGCCGTATCGGTCGCGCTATTTTGCGCCAGATCCTCACGACGACGCGCGGCGAGGGGGTCGAGATCGCCCTGATCAATGACATCGCCCCACTGGAGATGTGCGCCTATCTATTTCAATACGACAGCACCTTTGGCCCCTTCCCCCATGCGGTAACCCATGGAGACCGCATGCTCCGGGTTCTGGACAAATCCGTCCCGATGTCCCACGAGGCCGATCTCACCCAGGTCGATCTTTCCGGTGTTGATGTGGTGCTGGAATGCACCGGCATTGCCCGCAGTTCCGACGTGGCACAACGCGGCCTGGCGGCCGGGGCCGGCAAGGTCTTGATTTCCGGCCCCTCTCCTGCCGCCGAGCAAACAGTGGTCTTTGGGGTCAACGAGAAGCGACTGGGAGGAGCGCGGATTGTCTCCAACGCCTCCTGCACCACCAATGGGCTGGCCCCTTTGGTCAAGCTGGTCGACGAAATCGGTGGAATTGAGAGCGCTCATATGACCACCATCCATTGCTACACCAACTCGCAGCCTATGGTGGACGCCCCGCGCGGTGACTTTGCCCGCTCACGCGCAGGCGCTTTGTCGATGGTGCCAACAACCAGTTCAGCAACCTATCTGATTGATGAGGTCCTACCACATCTCAAGGGCCGGATCAGCGGTGCCGCCCTGCGGGTACCGACTGCCAGCGTTTCCGCGGTGGACCTGGTCGCCCGGCTGCAAAAACCGATGGATGAGCCCAGCTTCGTCGCCGCACTCAAAACTGGTAGCGAGGCTGCTGAGGTCTTGGGCTGGACCGAAATGCCGCTGGTTTCGTCAGACCTACGCGCCCGCCCGGAATCCCTCATCCTCGCAGCACCGGAAATTCGGATGGTGGACCCGCAGCAGGTCCGCGTCTTTGGCTGGTATGATAATGAGTGGGGCTTTTCCGCGCGGATGCTGGACGTCGCGCGCCTGATGGCCAGGTCATAAGAGACCAAAGCCAGACGTACCCGACCGTCGCCACAGCCGCAAAGCCGCCGCGCTCCCCTTGGGCCAGGCGCTGCGCTGTCGCGCGGCGAGCATAAGACCTCCCCGCCACCTCCTCTGCCGAACACGGGGTCAAGGGCAGCCCTGGCTGCCGCGCGGCAGCGCGGTTCACCCTTGAGGCCGGGGTCGGCGTGGCACACTCAATAACGCCTCTGAGGGGCAGACCTGCTCCTCAGAGGCTTCTCAGCAAAAAAATGCGCCGCGCGAAGCGCGGCGCTGGGCCCAACGGATCTTGGCCAATCTTTGATTGTCCTGGATCGGGCGGGAGCCCTCCCCTTTCTCAGCTAGGCCCCGCAGAAGGTTACAGGCTGCCCTCACCATTCCCGGCCATACCGCCAGAGACTTCTTCGGTGGCTTCATCCGCCAATTCTGCAGGCAAGATCAGGTTGAGCACAATTGCAATCAACGCGGCGGGCAACAGGCCACTGGTCATCAGCACCTTCAGCGTGCCTGGCAGATATTGCACCGCCCCCGGCTCCAGCTGCAGCCCCAAACCAACCGACAGAGAAATCGCAAAGATCACCATATTGCGCCGGTTCCAGTCCACATCGGACAGCATCGAAATACCGGCGGCCACAACCATGCCAAACATCACAATGACACCGCCCCCAAGCACCTCAATCGGAATAGTGCGGATGATCGCGCCAACCTTGGGCACCAAGCCACAGAGGATCAGGAACAGCGCCCCGATGGTGACCACATGGCGGCTCATCACTCCGGTCATGGCGATCAAGCCAACGTTCTGGCTGAACGAGGTATTAGGCAGCCCGCCGAAGATGCCGGCAACAGCCGAGCCCAGACCATCAGCATAGGTTGCCCCGGCGATTTCCTTGTCCGTCGCCTCACGCTTGGCCCCACCGCGGGTGATGCCGCTGACATCGCCCACAGTCTCGACCGCCGAAACAAAAGCCATCAGACAGAAGCCGAGAATGGCAGCAAAGGAGAACTCAAACCCGTATTTGAACGGCACCGGCAGAGCAAAAGAGGCCGCGCGCGACCAGCTGGTGCCAATGGCGTCAAAGGTCACCATGCCCATCATCAGAGCATAAATATAGCCGATAATCAGACCCAAAAGCACGGCTGAGACCGACAGCATACCACGTGCAAAAAACTTGAGCCCCAGTGTGGCAAAGATCACCACCAGAGCCGCCGACCAATTCAACAAAGAGCCATATTCAGGCGTGCCAATCGCAGGCACCCCGCCAGCCGCATATTGAATGCCCACCTTGACAAGGGCTAGGCCGATCATGGTCACAACCAGCCCGGTTACCAATGGCGGCAGGGCAAAACGGATCTTGCCAATCACCAGCCCCAGAAGCCCATGAAAGATGCCACCAATCAGCACCCCACCATAAAGCGCCGCCAGGCCATCCACGCCTTTGCCTGCCACCAGTGGGATCATGATCGGCAAAAAGGCAAAGCTTGTCCCCTGCACGATTGGCAGCGCTGCCCCAACAGGCCCCAGTGTCACAGTCTGCAACAGGGTGGCCACCCCAGCAAAGAGCATCGACATCTGGATCAGATAGAGCAGCTCTGGGAAGTCCGGTGAGTTGGAGCCAAAGCCAAATCCCGCAGCCCCCGCGACAATGATCGCCGGTGTCACGTTAGAGACAAACATTGCCAGCACATGCTGGATGCCCAGCGGCACCGCACGGGCCAGGGGTGGAGTATAATTCGGATCCCGCAATTGCGCGGGCGTTCCTATTGCGCCGTCAGCCATTCTTTTATTCCCTCGTTCTGTTGGTTATCACGAGCGCCACCTTCTATTGGGGGGTCACTCTGGTCAGTGTCACTCTCGTCAGTGTCAGGGTCGCGCCACCACAAATGGCGTCTCGAACCAATACTCCTGCAAATTGTCGCCTGCACCGATCCGGTCCACGACCGCAAACAGCCCTGGCGCCTGCAAAGGCGTGAGCACCCCATGCCAGGTGCCACGATGAAAATTCACCGCCTGCCCCGGCTGGGTTTCAAAGGCCAGTGGCAGTCCCGGCTTGCCACCCTCATCCGGAGCGACGATGACCAAGAACCCATGTTCGCTCATCGGGATGAAAGCCTGACTGCCCTCGGGGTGGCGCTCCATCATCGCCAGCGGCATCGGCAAAGCGCGGGGCTCGGCATTGAACAGGCTCAATCCCGCCCGGCCTTCAAAAAACTCCATCTGCGCCCGGTCATGGTATCGACCACAGAGCCCTTGATTGATGATCTTGTCCGGCTGGCCGGAGTCATCCAAGAGATCGCCAAAAGACGCAAAACTCTCAGCGCTCATCGGCTGAATCAGGATCCGGTTCTCAGAGGCGCTCATGCGGGCACCAGATCGCGCAGGCGGAGTTCAGCTATGCGTTCCACCTGGTTGCAAGCCTCGGCAAATTCCACCACGCGGTCATTGCCGATACGGCGCTCAAAGGCCGCCAGGATCGACGCCTTATCATAGTCGCGCACTGCTATGATAAAGGGGAAACCGTGCTTTTCCACGTAGGCGCTGTTGAGTTCGCTAAACCGCGCCCGTTCCGCATCTGTCAGCGCATTTAGGCCCGCACTGGCCTGCTCTGATGTGCTTTCTGCCGTCAACCGCTTGGCCGCAGCCAATTTGCCCGCCAGATCCGGGTGGGCGGTCAAAACGCCAAGGCGTTCCTCCTCGCTGGCGGAGCGGAACATACGACACAGCGCACTATGCACACCCCCTGCGGTGTCATGGGCCGGTCCCAATTCCAACCCATGAGCACGTTCGGCAATCCAGGGAGAATGCTCAAAGATACCCCCAAAAACCTCGACAAAACGCCCGCGCTCCATCTGGCTGGCACGCTCCCGGCGCTGGTGCGGATGCTGCTTGACCCAGTGGTCGGCAATATCGATGCGGCGCGGACACCAAACATGATCAAAGCCCTGGATATACTCCAAGAACTTCTTCAGCCCCGCCGCCTTGCCAGGGCGTCCGATCAGACGGCAATGCAAACCGATGTTCATCATCTTGGGCCTGCCCGCCTCTCCTTCGGCATAAAGCAAATCAAAGGCGTCTTTCAGATACTGAAAGAACTGCTCGCCGGTGATATAGCCGGGCGCTGTGGCAAAGCGCATGTCATTGGCCTCCAGCGTATAGGGGATCACCAGTTGGTCGCGCTCTCCGACCTCCAGCCAATAGGGCAGATCATCATCATAGGTGTCTGACACATAGTCAAAACCACCCTCCTCTGCCACCAGGCGAACGGTATTGCTGCTGCAGCGGCCAGTGTACCAGCCTCTGGGACGTTCACCCACAACCTCTGTATGCAGACGCACGGCCTCAGCAATGGCAGCGCGCTCTTCCGCTTCGGCCATGTCCTTGTGCTCAACCCATTTCAGCCCATGGCTGGCAATTTCCCAACCCGCCGCCTTCATCGCCGCGACCTGATCAGGCGAGCGTGCAAGGGCGGTAGCAACGCCATAAATTGTCAGCGCAATACCGGCTGAGGTAAACATGTCGTGCAGCCGCCAGAACCCCGCCCGCGCACCATATTCATAGATCGATTCCATATTCCAATGCCGCTGCCCTTCCCAGGGCGCGGCGCCGGCAATATCAGACAAGAAGGCCTCAGACCCAGCATCGCCATGCAGGGTGCAGTTCTCACCGCCCTCTTCATAGTTCAGCACGAATTGCACTGCGACGCGCGCGCCTCCCGGCCAGGCGGCATCCGGTGCCTGCGCCCCGTAGCCAATCATATTGCGCGGATATCTGTTCATGCCTTGTGTCTCTTTCCTGGTCTCCCAGCCGCTGCCTCTGATCAAAGCTGCAAAAACGGCCTATTCTCTCTTGCTATTGTAAAAGACGCGGCTTCTTTTTCAAATATTCCCGAATGCACTGTCAAAGCACGGATGTTTGCAGCAAAATCCATAGTCATGCAGGAAAATGCAGCACACATCTGAGGGAGCGCCGCTAAAATGACCGGATATCTGACCACCCATGTTCTGGACACCGCCCTAGGCAGCCCTGCTGCCAACCTGCCCATCACACTCTACCGCCTCGAAGGTGAGACTCGCCACAAATTAGCTCAGATGACCACCAATGCAGATGGGCGCACCGATAGCCCTATCCTGCCTCAGGCAGAGTTCGCCACAGGCAGCTACGAACTGGTCTTTGAGGCTGGCACCTACCTCCGGGCCACTGGGCAGGCCGCAAGGGAGCCGCTGTTTCTCGATCAGGTGCCCATCCGCTTTGGCATCAATGACGCCACGGCCCATTACCACGTACCGCTGCTGCTCTCTCCCTATGGGTATTCCACCTATCGCGGCAGCTGACCTTATCTCAAGGCCCTCTCCGCTTCCGCCAACCTCCCCACCAGCGGGGATTGAGCCGGGTCAAGGGCGGCAAAGCCGCCGGGCGCAGCCCGGCTTGCCCTTGAGGCGGGGCAATCACCGATACAATCGACAGGGCGTCTTCAGGAGGCAGAAAACCTCCTGAAGCGCTTCTCAGCAGTTCATCTTTCCTGTCTCCGCCCGCCGCCTGCCCTTAAAGCCACCGCTCCTAGGCGGCGCAACCGCACCGCGACAGCGGTGCCGGGCCCAAGGCCGGGGCAGGCCCGCCAGGGCCTGTTTCGGGGGCGGGAGCCCCCTCCTTTTAAACTGAAATACTCAGGTCTCTGTTGTGGCCAAAGATCCGACCAGAGTTTCCGCCGCACGCACCGAAGCCCCCATACGCTGGGTCATGAAATCCATAAACAATCGCGTTTTTGGGTCCTGGTGCCGACGATGGGTATACAGACAGGCCATCTGGACCGGCACCGGTGGTGTCTGCTGCGCCACTGCAACCAATGCCCCAGAGGTGAGATGCTCCGCCACTTCAAACACCGGTTTCAGCGCGATGCCCTCCCCAGCCAAGGCCCAATCCGTGAGCACATCACCGTCGTCGCATTCATAGCGCCCAGAAACCGCATAGCGCTTTGGCCCCTGCTCACTTTGTAACATCCACTGGAACTCGCTGGCACCGGGATAACGCAGGTTCAGGCAGTTATGCGCCCCATTCACCAAATCCTCGCCGCAAGCGGGTGCACCATGGCGGGAAATGTAATCCGGCGCAGCGCAGAGCACCCGCTGACACTCGGCAATTTTGCGAATGCGCAGGTTGCTATCTGCAGGCTGACCGAGAAAAAACGCCAGATCCAAGCCCTCGGTGGTTAAATCCACTGTACGGTCCGACAGTCTAAGCCGGATGTTGATCTGCGGGTAGTCGGCCAGAAACGATGGAACGTCGGGCGCGACCAGACGTCGGCCCACCCCCAAAGGTGCGGCCACGAACAGGGTGCCGCGCGGTGTGTCCGTCAGGTGCATCACCTGCGCCTCGGCCTGATCCACCGCCTCCAGCACCGAAACCGCGCCAGAATAAAACGCCTGCCCCTGCTCAGTTGCGGTCAGGTTGCGGGTGGTGCGCTGGAACAGGCGCACCCCGAGGTAATCCTCCAGCTGCGAAATCCGTGCCGAGGTCACCGCCGGAGAGACCCGAAGATCCCGCCCCGCCGCCGACATAGAGCCCAATTCATAAACCCGAACAAATGTTCGGATATTGTCGAGATAAGACATCAGCCCCCCCTGGGTCGCCTCGCAGCATTCTTCTTGTTTTTTTGATACAGTTTGGAAGTTTACTGGAATACCGAATAAAGAAGCGTTTGCCTAGGGTGGCCACGGGGGAAACTGTCAGGAACTCCTGGGCAAACCCGTCCAAATCGCAGCACAATACCACGACGACACCACACAGACGATATGAGGGCACGGCATGTATGAGATTCTAATGATGTGGGATTGGCTCGGCTTTGCCATTCGCTGGCTGCATGTGATCACCGCCATGGCTTGGATTGGCTCCTCCTTCTATTTCATCGCTCTGGATCTGGGGCTGCGCAAAGCCCCGAACCTGCCTCTTGGCGCCCATGGGGAAGAGTGGCAGGTGCACGGCGGCGGCTTTTATCACATCCGCAAATATTTGGTGGCCCCAGCCGAGATGCCCGAACATCTGATCTGGTTCAAATGGGAAAGCTACACCACTTGGCTCTCGGGCTTTGCCCTGTTGATGGTGGTCTATTGGGTCGGTGGGGAACTGTACCTGATAGACCAGACCAAGGCCGAGCTCACCCTTTGGCAAGGCATCGCCATTTCCGCCGCCTCCCTCTCTATCGGCTGGTTGATCTATGATCGCCTATGCAAATCCGGCCTGGCGGCGCGGCCCACCCTGTTGATGGTGTTGTTGTTTTGCCTGCTGGTCGCCATGGGATATGGGCTAAACCAGGTCTTTACCGGCCGCGCCATGATGCTGCACCTGGGCGCATTTACCGCAACTATCATGACCGCAAACGTGTTTTTCATCATCATGCCGAACCAGCGCATCGTGGTGGCGGATCTGCAAGCCGGGCGGACCCCGGACGCAAAATACGGCAAGATCGCCAAGCTCCGCTCGACCCATAACAACTACCTCACTCTGCCGGTGATCTTTTTGATGCTGTCGAACCACTACCCGCTGGCCTTTGCCTCTGAATACAACTGGTTGATCGCTGCACTGGTGTTTCTGATGGGCGTCACCATCCGGCATTATTTCAATACCAAACATGCGGGCACCGGTAATCCAACCTGGACCTGGCTGGCCACCGCGTTGTTGTTCCTTGGCGTGATTTCTCTCTCGACCCTGGGTCTGGAACAGGATGGCGAGGCTGATGAGGACAGTGCCGCACTCACCGGCACGGCCTTGATCATGGCCCAGGCCGAGGGTTTCGAAGAGGTACATGAAATCGTTCTGGGGCGCTGCAGCATGTGCCATGCCCGAGAGCCCTTCTGGGATGGCATCCGCACAGCCCCCAAGGCTGTGTTGCTGGAAACCGAAAGCGATCTGGCCCGTCAGGCCGAAGCAGTGTTCCTGCATGCAGGCCTGACGGATGCCATGCCCCCTGCAAATGTCACCTTTATGGAGCCCGAGGATCGCGCCGCAATCCGCCGCTGGTTCAAAAACGCTCAGATGTAGCCTGGCTGCGCGGCTTCCTGCCCGATCGGGACAACTGCGCTCAAATCCTCCTTGAGGCCACTTTACCTCGCGCCGCTCTGTGCTAGGGTCACAGCGACGTCCCAAGAGGCTGTTCTGCCTGCAGCCATGTGATCGGGACAGCCAATCTGCGCCCGATTTCTGCACGCTGCCCGGAGTGCCCATGTTTTTCAGATCCCCCCTGCGTGCAGTGGTGTTTTGCCTGAGTTTAACCGGGGCAATGCTGCCTGGTTCTGGCCATTCCGCAGAGACCGCACTGTTCGTTCCCGGTGGTCCCGAGAGCTTGTCCGAGCGCCTGCGCGGTGCCTCCAGTGTGCTGGCGGCAGGACAACAAGTTGACGCGCAGGAATTGCTGGCTGCCGCTCTGTCGGATTACAGAACATTGGTGCAGGTTCTCTATGATGCAGGGCATTTTGCGCCGCAGGTGAATATTCGTCTCGATGGGCAAGAGGCGGCGAGTATTCAGCCGCTCAATGCACCGCGCCAGATAAATCAGGTGCGGATCACCGTTGTTCCTGGCCCCAGCTTCCGCTTTACCCGTGCCGAAGTTACGCCCTGGCCGCCCCATAGCGACGTTGAACGCCCCGAGGGCTTTGTCGCGGGGCAACCAGCCACAACCGGGGTGCTGCGCGATGCCGGGGCGGCCGGGCTGCTGGCCTGGCGGCGCGCGGGCTACCCTAAGGCCCGGCTGGCAGGGCAGGCCATCACCGCCAACCATCGCAACAATACGCTGGATGCCCGGCTGACCATGGCCCCTGGGGCACAGCTGCGCTTTGGCACTCTTCAACTGGAAACTCCCAGTGCCGTACGCGCCGAGGCGGTGCAACGCATCGCAGGCCTACCAACGGGTGAGATCTACCACCCTGATCTGTTGTCCAAATCCGCCACCCGCCTGCGCCGCACTGGGGCTTTTTCCACGGTCACGCTAGGCGCCAAGGAGCAGTCCAATCCGGACGGAACTCTGGATTACATTGTCAGAGTCGAAGATATGCCGCCGCGACGTTTGACCTTTGGCGCCGAACTCAGTTCGTCTGACGGGGTGGAGCTTACCGCCACCTGGATGCATCGCAATCTGTTTGGTGGCGCCGAAAAACTGCGCTTTGAAACCCGGCTCAGCGGGCTGGGCAGCAGCAATGACCTTGACGGCCGCATCGCGTTGCGCCTGGATCAACCCGCGACCCTGGGGCCCGACGACAATCTGTTTTACATGGTTGAGGCCGAACGGCTGGACGAAGAACACTACACCGCTACTCAGGGGCTGGGTGGTATCGGTGTGCGGCGGGTCTATTCTGAACATCTGTTTGCAGAAGCGGGCATCGGCTTTAACTCAATCCTGGCAACGGACGCCTTTGGCAAACGGCGTTTCAAATATATCGCAGGTGTCTTGCGGGCCGAATACGACAAACGCAACAGCCGGGTCGATGCCACCCAAGGCTATTTCCTCAACGCCCGTGTGTCTCCCTTTCTGGGGTTGGACAACACCGATGACGGGCTACAAGTCAAACTGGACGGACGGATTTATCATGGTTTAGGCGGCAGTGATCGCCTGGTTCTTGCCGGCCGGGCCCAATTGGGATCGGTCATCGGTCCCTCTCTCAGCAACACGGCCCCTACGATGCTGTTTTTCTCTGGGGGTGCTGGATCTGTGCGAGGACATGAATACCAATCCCTGGGCATTCCAGTGGGCAGCAACTCCGCTGGCGGGCGCGGCTATCTGGCGCTCTCAGGAGAGCTGCGCGGCAAGATTACAGATAAGCTCTCTTTGGTTGGCTTTTTCGACATCGGATATGTGGATAGCGATGCCTTTGTCTCCAGCCGATCCCAGAGCCATTCAGGTGCTGGGTTTGGTCTGCGCTATGACGTCGCCGGGATTGGGCCGCTGCGGGTGGATTTTGCCTATCCGGTGGATGGTGGTACTGAGGATGGATTGCAGTTTTACATCGGCATAGGACAGGCGTTTTGATGAAGTCTCGATCTGCTGTCCTGGCCACTGTGCTGGCCTGTTCCGGGCTTCCAGTGCTTGCACAGGAAGATGTTCAGGAACCGAGTTACCTCGAAAGTTTCCTTGAAGAGACACTCTCGGCAGAGAACCAGTTCATCACGGTAACGGGCCTTTCTGGTGCCTTCTCTTCCCAGGCCCAGATCGACCAGATCACTGTGGCTGATGCAAGTGGCGTCTGGCTACAGCTGCGCGGCGCTGAACTGGACTGGAACCGGTTGGCGCTACTGCGCGGCAATTTGTCGATCAATCACCTGAAGGCTGCCGAAATCACTCTGTTGCGACAGCCCGAGCCCTTGCCTGCGGATCCCAGCCTGCCCCTCCCCGAGGCCACGCCATTTCAATTGCCGGAGTTGCCGGTCTCGGTGGCGCTGGGCGAGATCAGCGTTGCCCGTATCCATCTGGATGAGTCGCTTTTGGGCTTTGCCGCCACATTAAACCTGCAAGGGGATCTGAAACTGGCGGAGGGCAGCCTGGCAACCCAACTCAAAGTGGACCGGCTGGACAGGCCCGGTGATCGCCTGGAGCTGACGGCCGGATACGCCAATGAAAACCGCCAGATCACCCTGGATCTGGCCCTCCAAGAGGCAGCCGGTGGTCTGATCTCCACCGCGCTGGCCCTGCCTGCCGCCCCCAGCCTCGAGCTGACAGTCGCGGGCACCGGCCCGGTAGAGGATTTTACCGCCCAGATGGCCCTTGCCTCCAACGGCGATCAAAGGCTGTCAGGCCGGGTTGAACTGACTGCGCTTTCTGCCCCCGTACAGAGCGCCCCTCCTCAAGGCCAAACACCTGTGGACGCAGACACGGGCATTGGGTTCAGCGCAGACCTTGGCGGCGATATCGACGCATTACTGCTGCCGGACTACCGCCCCTTCTTTGGGCCTGACCTCAAAATGACCCTGCGGGGCAGTACTACGGCTGAGGCCGGGTTCGTGCTGGACAGTTTTGCCCTGCGCAGCCAGGCCCTGCGCCTAACCGGAGCGCTGGCTTTAACCCCCGCGGGTCAACTGGACACCGCCAATATCCGTGCTGCCATCACCCCCCCAGAAGGTCAAGCTGCAGTAATCCTGCCCTTACCTGGCGCAGATACCACATTGGCTGGCACTGAAATTTCGGCGCAAAAAACCAGTGATGGCCCTTGGACCGTGCACGCTGACCTACGCCAGCTCAGCCATCCTGAGGCGCTGATTGAAACCGGTGTCATCACAGCCGAGGGCCTACTGGGGCCCGACAACACTGGGGCACAATGGTTGGACGGAGCCTTTACCGCCAAACTTCAAGGTGTGAAACTGCGCAATCCTGACCTTGCAGAGGCGGTTGGTAGCGAGATTTCCCTAAGCAGCGATCTCACCACCCAAGGGGAAGCATCAGCCTTCTCCTTGCAAAACCTGCTGCTGCAGGGGGAAGACTATCAGGCCAGCGGCGATCTAGGGTTTGAGGGACTCGACAGCGGGCTAAAGGTCACAGCAGATCTGCGCATCGGCGCCGGGAATTTGCAGCGGTTCTCCGCCCTGAGCGGCCAGCCCCTATCCGGGGCAGCCCAAAGCCAACTCACCGGGTCGATCACACCGCTTTCAGGCGCTTTTGACGCAGAGCTCGCACTTCAGGGGCAAGGTGTTTCTGCTGGGATCTCCATCGTTGATGAGTTGACCGAGGGCACTCTCGCGCTGACCTTCAAAGGGGCACGTGGGGCCAATGGGGTGAACATCGAGAAATTTGAACTGCGCGGCGGCCAAATTTCTGCCGAGGCCAGCGGCACCTTGAACAGCCGCGCCGGACAGTTGAGTCTGCGGGCGAACCTGAAAGAGCTCAACCTGTTGGTTCCACAGGTGTCTGGCGCTTTGACGCTGGAAGGCGATATCTCGCGCGCAGGCGACAAGGTGACAGGGCAGCTACAGCTCAAAGGCCCACATGCCTCCTTTGCTCAGGTCGCTGGCAGCGCCCAATTGGGTGGTGCCGCAGATCTCACCTTTGAGGCCACATTGGCTGAAGTGCAGCGCTTTGTGCCCGAGTTGCCAGGGAAATTGACTGCACTGGGTACAGCACAGCGCCGAAATGGGCGCTGGCAGATCAGCAGTGATGCCAAAGCCCCCTCAGGTGCGGAAGCGAGACTTGCTGGCAGTTTTGACGAGACCAGCGGTCTGGCGGATATGACCGCCAAGGGTCAGCTGCGCTTAGAAGGCGCCAATCCCTTTATCACGCCAAACCTGCTG
This sequence comes from Roseobacter sp. MED193, assembly GCF_000152965.1. Classification (GTDB taxonomy): domain Bacteria; phylum Pseudomonadota; class Alphaproteobacteria; order Rhodobacterales; family Rhodobacteraceae; genus Pseudophaeobacter. The sequence continues at coordinate 1,387,267 of NZ_CH902583.1, forward strand.
AAAGGCACTGCCCGCTTTGATCTTGCCCTCAAAGGCGCCCCCTCCTTGCAGGCGATCAATGGCAGCATCACCACCAACGGTGCAGCTCTGGCGCTGCCCGCAGCCGCCCAGCGGATCGAGGATATCTCCGCCACCGCCACCTTACAGGAGGCCCGCGCACAGATTGAGCTTACTGCGCGCCCGCGCGACGGCGGCCAGCTGCGCCTCTCCGGCCCGGTTGCGCTCAGTGCCCCTTTTGATGGGGCGCTCAAAATAGGCATCAAGGATATCACCGTCACCGACCACCTAAGCTATGAAACCCTGTTAAACGGCGATCTCAGCTTTACCGGTCCGCTGGCCGGTAATAGTCGCCTCAGCGGACGGATTGATGTGGGCGAGAGCAACATCAACCTCAACACTGCAGGTGGGGCGATTTCTGCCGCGCCGATCCCGCCGATCCTCCACATTGGCGAGTCGGGCCCCGTGCGGCAAACCCGCAGCCGTGCCGGTCTGACCCAGACTGTGGCCAGCGGCGGCTCCAGCTCCAAGATCGGCTTGGATCTGTTGATCGACGCCCCAGACCGTATCTTTGCGCGCGGCCGTGGGCTGAATGCCGAACTGGGCGGCCGCATCCATCTGCGCGGCAGCACTGCGGCACTGGCGCCTTCCGGGCAAATCAGCCTCAAACGGGGTACATTTGACATCCTGGGACGGCGACTGGAACTGGACGAGGGCCGCATCACCCTGCTGGGCGATCTGAAACCCTATCTTGAGTTCCGCTCTTCTGCCGCTACCGCAACCGGGACGGCCACCCTTGAAATCGAAGGTAACGTAGATGCCCCACAGATCAAGGTCAGCTCTGACCCTCCACGCCCCAGTGAAGAGGCTCTGGCCCTGCTCCTGTTTGGTGACAATATCGACGACCTCTCCCCGCTGGCCTTAGCCCGCCTGGCCAAGTCCGCGCTGGATCTTAGTGGGCGGGGCCTGGGCGATCAAAGCCGCCTGCGCAATGCAACCGGCGCCGATAACGCAGAGGTGGGCCTCGACAGTCTTGGCTCGGGGCTATTGGGGCTTGGGGGCTACATCGGAGAGAAGGCCTATACGGATTTCAACGTAAATACCAAAGGCGAGAGCGAGCTGAGCATCAATGTCGACCTCACTGATTCCGTGACCGTGACCGGAACAGTCGACAGCCAGGGCGAAAGCGGCTTTGGTCTGTTTTTCAAACGCGACTACTGATTTTCCCTCCCCGCTAGCTCTGCGCCCCCAGCTCTCCGCCTCTGCGGCGTAATTTCGACACATGTCCTGGCTAATTCAGCAAATGCTTTTCCTATCCGCAGCAGCCGCTTACCCTAAGCGGTAGACTCGAAAGCTGGACAGACCGTATGAATGACCACCCGCAGCAGCAGCGCCTGACTGCCCAGATCAAGAAACGCCTCACCTCCGTGCTGCACCGCGCCCGGTTTCACGCTTCGCTGCGTCATCTCCACGGACCCAAACACCGCATAGCCAGCCCAGATGAGGTGGTCCTGGTCGCTCTGGTGCGTGATGGTGGCTACTATCTGGATTGTTTTTTTGACCATTATCGCCGCCTCGGTGTCGCGCATTTTGTCTTTCTCGACAATGGTTCACACGATGACACCCTGGACAGGTTACGCCAGCAACCGGGCGTCAGCATCCTACAATCGACTCTGCCCTGGGGGGATTATGAAAACGATTTTCGCAGCTATGCCGCCAACCGCTATGCGGCAGATCGCTGGTGTCTCATCGCGGATATGGATGAGATTTTTGATTTTGAAGGCAGTGCGCAGATAGGCCTCGAAGGGTTGACCCGTTACCTTGGGACGCGTGGCTATACTGGGTTGATGGCTCAGATGCTGGAGATGTTCCCAAAGGCTCCTTTGCGTGACACTGCTGCGCTGCCCTATAGCCAGGCACTGGAACAGTTCGACCAGTGCGACATAAGTTCTGTAACGGCCCATGATTACACCAGTCCCGGCTCTGGGCTGGGTTATTTCCTGCGGCAAAACACGACAACGCAGCCCAGTCCACAGGTGCTGTTCGGGGGAATTCGCGGCAAGGTCTTCGGCGAGAACTGCTGCCTCAGCAAACACCCTTTGATCTTTGTCGGTTCCGGAGTGGTACCTGCCAACCATCCCCATGCCTCGACTGGACTAAATCTGGCGCCCATGTCCGCACTGATCAAGCATTACAAATTTGCCAATGATGCCCTGGCGCGGGATCAGGCTTCGGTGGCGGCGGCCTCAATTGCCCATGGCGAAGACCGCCAGCGCCTGTCGATTCTGGCCCAGACCCCGGACCTAAGCCTGTGGTCCCCACAGGCACAGCATTTCCCTGGGATAAGGGCGCTGCAGCAGCAGGGTTTCCTGCTGAGCGATCCCGCCTATAGCTCCTATCTGGCGGATCACAGCAAGGAGGCGAAATGACTAAGCAAAGCGCCCCAAGGATAAATGCCGTGGTGATTGGCCGCAATGAAGGCCCCCGCCTGCTTACCTGCCTGGCCTCTCTGGCCCCTCAGGTCTCGCGCCTTATCTATGTGGACAGTGGCTCAACCGATGGATCACCAGAAGCGGCGCGGGCCCTGGGGGTTGAGCTGGTAGATCTTGATATGACGCGGCCGTTCACTGCCGCCCGCGCCCGCAATGCGGGGTTGCAACGCCTGCATCAGGAAGACGGGTTTGTGCAATTTGTTGATGGCGATTGCGAAGTTGACGCGGGCTGGATTCCCCTGGCCGCGCAGTTCCTGCAACAGCACCCAAAGGTGGCCGTGGTCTGCGGACGTCGCCGCGAGCGCTTCCCCGCGGCCTCCCTCTATAATCAGCTCTGTGATACGGAATGGGACACGCCCATCGGCGAGGCCAAGGCCTGCGGCGGGGACGCGCTGATGCGACTGGAGGCTTTGCGTGCGGTAAAGGGCTATCGGGCTGACCTGATCGCAGGCGAAGAGCCTGAAATGTGCCTGCGTCTGCGCCAAAAAGGTTGGAAAATCTGGCGGATTGAGGCGGAGATGACCCTGCATGACGCCCAAATGACCCGTTTTGGCCAATGGTGGAAACGTAGCCGCCGCGCTGGCTATGCCTTTGCCCAGGGCGCAGCCCTGCACGGGGCCCCACCTGAACGCCATTGGGTGTCCGAAACCCGGCGTGCGCTGATTTGGGGCGGGGTTTTGCCACTATTTGTGCTGCTTTCAATGCTGGTGATCACGCCCTGGATGGGGCTGGCAGCAGCGATTTACCCCCTACAGTTGTTGCGCCTGACAGCACGCATGGGGCTGCGCCCTGCCTGGTTTTCCTTGCTTGGGAAATTTGCCGAATGCACGGGCGTTCTGGAGTTCGGCTGGAACCAACTACGCGGCAGAAATCGCAAAATTATTGAGTATAAATAGGCCGTTTGCGGCGCGTTCTTTCGGTCTGCTTTCTATACAAGCCGTGGAATATGGCGCTTCAGTGCCGGCGCCGGTGGCTAGAGCCGCCAGGGGCAGGTCTCAGGACCGGTTGCGCAGCGCTTTCCATATCTGGCCAGGAAGAATGGCAAAGCACTTGGCATAGCGCGGCACCATTCGTGCCGGGCTGCTCAAGGCGCGCCAGAGCCATTCCATAGCGATCTGACGCACCCAGTGGGGCGCGCGGGTCTGATGGCCGCCCAGGAAATCCAGCCCCGCGCCGACCGAAGCAAAGCCAACCAGCGGCGCTGCACTGCGACCACGATGGGCCAGGCTCTCTTGCTTGGGTGCGCCCAGGGCTAGAAAGCAAAGCCGGATGCCTTTGCTGTTCAAAGTACCAAGGATCTCCCCCGCTTCGTCTCCCTGCGGGTCAAACACCCCGGAGGGCGCATAGCACCAGGCCAGATCCAGAGCTGGCACCTGAGCTTCCAGATGAGCCTTGGCATCCTTGAGGGCCACGTCGGTGCTGCCCACCAAGGCCACGGGCACCCCGGCGGCCGCGGCCAGACGGCAGAGCGGCAGCACCATATCGGAGCCTGGCATCAGCTCAACCGGTCGGTTTGCCAGTTGCGAAAGCCAGACAATTGGCCGCCCATCCGCCACCACCAAATCCTGCCCCAGGTAGGCATCCAGGAAATCAGCTGACTGGGCCAGTTTGACCAGGTGATCCAGGTTCACCGTCGCCAATGAGAAGCCTTCCCCCTCAGCGAACCGGCGCAGAACCTCGCTCTCCAACGCGGCGCGCGTCGGTACGTTCACTGTGATCCGCTGGCCTTGAAATTCAAAAAACACCTGTTCACTCCTGCGCTGAGCCCAAAACCGCGAGCGGCCATTTTCCAAGCAGCGCTGCGCAAATACCGCGCAAAAGGCTTTGGCTCAAGTCACTCTAGCAGAACTGGCTGAATATGGCCTTTCGCTCTTCCCGTCCTATCCTTTTGGATATGATCAGCGCGAAATCCACCGCGACAATCACAGGTTGCTGTTTTATCTTGGGCCTAATCCGCAGGCTCAAGCCCCTCTTGGCCATCAGCCCGTCATCAAATGCCCATCGCCCTGCCGCAATTGGAGACTATTTCGATTTCATGCCTAACGCACTTGCCTCTTTGATGCTGCTGCTCTGGCCTCTGGTCAGCCTGGTGCTGTTCCGGCGTCTCCCGCTGGAACGGGCCATATTGTGGTGTATTTTGGCAGGCTATATGATCCTGCCTCCGGTGGCTGAGTTCGACCTCCCACTGGTGCCGGACATGGATAAATTCACCATTCCTTCCATCATGGCCTTTGTACTTTGCGTAGGTCTGTTGAGAAAAAAAGTCCCACTCTTACCGCGCCACCCACTGGCTAAGGTTCTAACGCTGCTTTTTGTCCTAGCGGTTATTCCAACGGTAATGACAAATGGCGACCCAGTGATTTTTGAGGTTCTGGCGGATGCCGATCCGATCGTCTTTATCACCGATATGCTGCCTGGGCTCAGGTGGCGCGACCTTGGCTCGGTGATGATCAATCAGGTGATCATTCTGATGCCTTTCTTGTTGGCGAGACGCTACCTTTCCTCGCCTGAGGGGCAAAAAGAACTGCTGCTGGCCTTCTGCATTGCCGGGCTTGCTTATTCGATCCCCTCGTTGTTTGAGATCCGGTTCAGCCCCCAGATCAACACCACCATCTATGGCTTCTTCCAGCATGATTTCTCGCAGACCATGCGCCAGGGTGGCTTTCGCCCCATTGTCTTTATGCCCCATTCGCTCTGGCTCGCCGTGTTTATGTTCTCGGCCCTGCTGGCCACCACCGCGCTGGCACGAGCGGCCCAGGAAAAGAGGCGTCTGAACCTCGCTTTGGCGGCGGCCTATCTCTTTGTTGTACTGGTGCTGTGCAAAAGCTTTGCTTCGCTGGCCTATGGCTTGAGCTTTGTGCCGCTGGTGGCCCTAGCCTCACCGCGCTGGCAAATTCGGGTCGCCATCGTTTTGGCCTCGATCGCAATCACCTACCCGATGCTGCGCAATCTGGACTTGTTTCCCACCGAGGCTATCCTGGCCCAGGCCGAGGCGATCAGTGCCGAGCGGGCCCAATCCCTCGGGTATCGTTTTGACAACGAAGCCATGATGTTGGGCCGCGCCGCGGAAAAACCCTGGTTTGGCTGGGGCGGCTGGGGTCGCAATCTGGTGCGCGAGCTGGAAACTGGCGCCATTCTCTCGATCCCGGATGGACATTGGATCCTGGTCTTTGGCACCCTGGGCTGGCTGGGCTATCTGGCGGAGATGGGGCTGTTGTCGCTGTCGATCTTCCTGCTGGGCATCGAGATCCACCGCCGCGGCACCAAGGAGATCTCCCCCTATGCAACGCCCATCGCGCTGATCCTGGCCGCGACCATGGTGGATATGATGCTCAATGATACCCTGGTGCCGATGACCTGGCTCTGCGTTGGGTCGGTTCTGGGCTATGCTGAACGGCTGCGATATCCCGGCCTGTTTGAGGCACGCCGCCCCCTGTTTGAAGGCAGGCAAGTCCTGATGCCGCAACCCCTGTCCCTGAAACCACCCCGTCATATATGATAACCATGCCTTATTGTTTCCGCTTTTATACCCGTTTTCAACATCAAGCCTTCACAGCATTGCCGCAGTGAAGAACCATTTTCGCCTTGGGTAAGAAGGATTCGTAACCGCCCGGCAGAACAACTGGCAAAGGCCAGCAGATCCGCCAGAGATTGCGCCCCTGACCACCCAATAAACAATCGCCTCTCCTGGGGCACCGGGCTCCGCTTTTTCGGCACAGTGGAGCAGTCCGGCAGGGGAGACATCTTAGGTTTGCCGAGAGTAAAGGTCGGTGTTTTTCGTGGCAAAGACAGCAGATCAGCGTTCCGTCTCTCCCCATTACAGCGGGGATATCGCCATTGTTGGCATGTCGGTCAATGTGCCGGGTGCCGAAGGGGTCGAGACCTATTGGAACAACCTGCGTGCGGGCATTGAATCCATCGTGCCGCTCGAGCGCGAGGCCCTGCTCGAGGCCGGCGTTTCTGCTGCCACCCTGGCTGATCCCAACTATGTCCCCCATGCCGCCCTGCTCGACGGCTTTGCCGATTTTGACGCCGAGTTCTTTGGCTTCAGCCCCAAAGAAGCTGCCATTCTGGACCCGCAACACCGCAAGTTCCTAGAAGTGGCCTGGGGAGCGATGGAAAACGCTGCCCATCCGCCTGAAAGTTTGAAAGAACCCATCGGGGTCTATGCCGGCTGCGGCATGGGCAGCTATTTTTACTTCAATATCTGTTCCAATCCCGGTCTGGTGGATGAGGTGGGTATGTTCCTGCTGCGTCATACCGGAAACGACAAGGACTTTCTCACCACACGCGTCAGCCATGTCTTTGATCTCAAAGGGCCCTCAGTCAATATTCAAACCGCCTGCTCCACCTCCCTGGTGGCAGTACACTATGCCTGCAAAGCGCTGCGCAGCGGCGAATGTGGTATGGCCCTGGCCGGTGGTGTGACCATCGATATGCCGCAGGGCCGCGGGTATCTTTACAAAGAAAACGAGATTCTTAGCCCGGATGGCCATTGTCACGCCTTTGACCATCGCGCTCAGGGCACTGTTTTTGGCTCAGGCGCTGGTGCTGTTGCCCTGCGTCGGCTCGAGGATGCGCAAGCCGATGGCGATCACATCTGGGCCGTAATCAAGGGCTCTGCCATCAACAATGATGGCGCTGACAAGGCCGGCTATCTGGCGCCTTCGGTCGGCGGTCAGGCTGCGGCTATTCGCAGCGCGCTGACAGAGGCCGATATTTCTGCCGACACAATTGACTACGTTGAATGCCATGGGACCGGCACCTATCTGGGCGACCCGATTGAGGTCTCCGCCCTGACAGAAGCCTATCGCGACAGCACCGAGGAGACCGGCTATTGTCGCATCGGCTCGGTGAAAACCAACATCGGCCATTTGGATACAGCTGCAGGCATTGCCGGTCTGGTCAAAACTTCGCTGGGGCTGAAGCATCGCGAAATCCCGCCTTCGCTGGGCTATGAGGCCCCCAATCCTGCCATCGATTTTGACAGCTCCCCCTTCAAGGTGAATGACCAGCTCGCCCCCTGGACCTCACACAGCGGTCCACGCCGCGCCGGGATCAACGCGCTGGGGGTAGGGGGCACCAATGCCCATGCCATTCTGGAAGAGGCCCCTGAACGCGGCCCTTCCGAAGAAAGCGATTTCCCCTTTCATGTGCTGTGCCTGTCTGGGCAGTCGAGATCCGCTCTCAACGCCAATGGTGCAGCCCTGGCGGACTATCTGGACGCCAACCCAGATGTGGATCTGGCAGATGTCGCCTTTACCCTGAAACAGGGCCGCCGTGGCTTTGCTAAACGCCGGGTGCTGGTGGCAGAAACCGCAGCCGAGGCTGCCGCATTGCTGCGCGCCGGGGATCCACGCCAGGTCTTTGACCATGAGTGCTTGGGCGATGCGCCAGAAGTGGTGTTCTCCTTCCCTGGGGGTGGTGCGCAATATGCGGGCATGGCGCGCGATCTCTACGAGACCGAACCCGTCTTTGCCGATTGGATGGACCGGGGGCTGGAGCATCTGCAACCGCAGCTGGACTTTGACATCCGCGCGCTGTGGCTACCCGAGGACGGTGAGGAGGCCACGGCCAATGCCCAGCTGCAACGCCCCTCGGCGCAGTTGCCGTTGATCATGATGGTTGAATATGCACTGGCGCAGCTCTGGATCAGCTGGGGCATTCGCCCCTCGGCGCTTGTGGGCCACTCCATGGGGGAAAACACTGCGGCCTGTTTGGCTGGGGTTATTTCCTTTGAGGACTGCATTGATCTGGTGCTGCTGCGCGGACGCCTGTTTGATCAGGTGCCCGCTGGCGGAATGTTGTCGATCGCCCTGCCACTGGCCGAGGTTCAGGCGCTGATTGGGGAAGAACTGGACATTGCCAGCGTCAATGCCCCCAGCCTTACAGCCGTTTCTGGACCGCAAGCCGCGCTGGACGCTCTGGCCACACAGCTCGCCGCGCGAGAGGTGGATTTCCAGCGTATCCAGATTGATATCGCGGCGCATTCGCGCATGCTGGATGGTATACTTGCAGAGTATCGCGCCTTCCTCGCCGGGCTGAACCTGGCGGCGCCACAGCTATCAGTGATTTCCAACCGGACCGGCCAGCCCCTGACTGCAGAGCAGGCTACCGATCCGGACTACTGGGTGGGCCAGCTGCGCAATACAGTGATGTTCGCCGATTGCATCACAACCCTCGCTGCCACCCCAGGTCGGGTGTTCTTAGAGGTTGGCCCCGGCAAAGCGCTTAGCGCGCTGACGCAAATGTCCCCAGCGGTAGAGCCCAATCAGGTGCTCAGTGCCCTACGCCACCCAGATCAAGATATCATGGACGACGCCTATTTCTTTGGCGTCATTGGCCGGCTTTGGTCTTGTGGCGTCGAGGCAGACTGGGATCAGATCTGGGGCGAGGCCAAGCGCCATCGCCTGCCCCTGCCCGGCTACCAGTTCCAAAGGAGCCGCTATTTCATCGCGCCGGGTACGCAACAGCACCAGGAAAACGCACCGCTGCCCCGGCGCCATGACAGCCTGGACGACTGGGGATATCGCCCCGCCTGGCGCCCTCGCCTAGCCGATTGCCCCCTGGATGTTGAGGCGGAACTGGCGGAGGCCCCGCAGAACTGGCTCATCTTTGCTGACGCCTGCGGGCAGGCTATCGGCTGTGCCACCCGGCTGCGCGCAGCAGGCCATCGGGTCAGCCTGGTTCACCCTGGGGATACCTACGCTAAACTTTCTCAGGACGACTATGTCCTGCCTCCTGAACAGGGACGGTTTGGCTATGGGGCTCTGCTCGCCGATCTGGCAGAAGCCGAAGCCCTGCCCCATCGCATTGGGCATTTCTGGCTTGTCACCGGCCCGCAAGAGACCTTCCGCCCCGGCTCCTCCTTCTTTGACCGCAATCTAGAAATGGGCTTTGCTTCCCTGACGTGCTTGGCCCAAGAGCTGGGAAGTCTGGACCTGGATCATGCTATCCATCTGACGGTCTTCACCACCGGTGCGACACAGGTCGCCTCAGAAGCCCTCCCCGATCCGGAGAAAGCGATGATTGCCGGACCGGCCGGGGTCATCCCGCGTGAATTCCCCCTGTTCACCTGCGCCACGGTGGATATCGAATTGCCCCAACAACCCGGGTTTATCGCCTCTTTGCGCGGTGCCGCGCCCAGCGATCTGACATCGCAGCTGCTGGAAGAGCTCATGGCCGAACCTGCGAATACTGTTGTGGCCTGGCGGGGTGACAGGCGGCTGGAACAGAGCTGGCGCAGCCTCTCCCTACCGGAGCAGGCGAAAGAAACGGTCCCAAATCAGCCGGTAACGGATCTTCCCGCGTTCAGACCTGGCGGCCACTATCTGATAACGGGTGGTTTTGGCGGCATTGGCCTCGCCACGGCAGCGCATCTGATGCGCCACTACGATGCCAAGGTGAGCCTGGTGTCACGTCAGGGCCTTCCCCCGCGCACAGACTGGTCGCGCTATCTGGCCACGCATAGCCCTGCCAATCGCACCGCCCAGCGGATCCGCGCCATGCAGGAATTGGACGAGATAGGCACTGGCGCGGTGCTGCCTCTTGCCGCTGATATCTGCAACAGCACCGAGATGCGCGCAGCCCTAAACCAGGCCGAAGCCGAGTTTGGAGCCGTCAACGGGGTGATTCACGGAGCCGGTGTCATTGACGACGGACCAATCCTTGCCAAATCCGAAGCCCAGATCGCGCAGGTTCTGGCCCCCAAGGTCACCGGGCTGCGGGTCCTGCATGATCTGTTCCCAGACGGTAGCCTGGATTTGATGGTGTTGTTTTCCTCCTCTTCGACAGTGACACGGCCTGCGGGGCAAATTGACTATGTCGCCGCCAATGAATATCTGAACGCCTATGCTGCCCACCGCCTGGGCGATCAAACCCATGTCGTCGCGATTGACTGGGGCGTCTGGGCCGATACCGGCATGGCCGCCGAAGCCATGGCCGCGCGGCAGGGCAGTGCCACGCCGAGCCCCCGTCAAAGCTGCCCTCAGCCTCTTTTGGATGAGACCGGGTTTGATGCCTTTGGCAATCCGATTTTCGCCAGCGCGCTGGATACCGAACAGTCCTGGCTGGTAAAGGAGCATCGCACCAAGGACGGCACCTCGTTGGTTCCCGGCACGGGCTATATCGAATGGATTGCCGAGAGCCTTGCCGCGCAGGATCTCAAAGCGCCCTTTGAAATCAAAGATCTCTACTTTCTGCGCCCCCTTGTGGTGGATCCATCTGCCCCGCGTGAGGTCCTGTTGCGGCTGGTTGCGCAGGATGCGGGTTACTCATTTTCCACCCATAGCAGCCTCAACACCGGAGGATATGCTCTTAACGCTGAAGCAAACATCGCACTGCTGCCCAGTGCGAAGGCGCCACCAGCGCTGGATCTGACCACTATCACGTCTCGCTGCCCGCAGGTGAAAAGCGCCACAGACGATCACAGCCTGCAGTCGCCCCAAGAGGTTCATCTTAACTTTGGCCCCCGCTGGCAGGTTCTGCACCAAATGGCATTGGGTACCCATGAAGGCCTGGCGCAACTGCGCCTCCCCGAGGCCGCTCAGGGCGATGGTTGCCTGCTGCATCCGGGTCTGATGGATTTGGCGACTGGCTGGGCCATCTCGCTTGCGCCGGGCTATACCGGCACTGACCTCTGGGTCCCGCTGGGATATGACAGTATCCTGGTGCTGGCACCTTTAACCGCAGAGATTTACAGCCATATGCGGCTCTGCCCAGGTGCCACGGCGCAAAGCGCCAGTTTTGATGTCACCCTCACTGACACGACAGGTCGGGTGCTGGTTGAGATCAAAGGCTTCCAGATGACCCGGCTGGCGGCTGGGTTTGAAGCCACGCCAGATCAAAACCCTGCGGATCACAGCAGCGAAGCGCTGGGGCTTGCGGCCAGTGCTGCGCCGCAACCGCTGTCCGAAGACGAACGCCGCCTGCAGCTTAATATTGCCAATGGCATTCGCGCGACTGAGGGACCAGAGGCGCTGGTCCGAGCGATTAGCACTGGGCGCGCGCAGATCGTGGTCTCCTCGCTGGATCTGCCGATGTTGATTGATCAGACGGCGCAGGCCAGTGCAGGCGCAGCTGTGGAGGAAAGCCAGAGCTTTGAACGGCCACAGCTCGATACGGACTATGTCGCGCCCTCCAATCCGGTGGAAGAGCAGCTGGCCCTACTGTTCCAAAGTCTGCTGGGGGTTTCGCAGGTCGGTGTGGAGGACAGCTTCTTTGATCTGGGCGGTCATTCGCTGATTGCGGTGCGCCTCTTTGCGCAGATCAAACGCCACTATGACCTGGATCTGCCGCTGGCGACCCTGTTTGAGGCCCCCAGCGTTGCCGCTTTGGCCCGGTTACTGATCCAGCGCGGGGCGGGCAGCCAAGACGCCAGTGCAGATACTGCATCCCAATCCGACCAAGCTGCCCCGCCGACCTTTACGCATCTGGTGATGCTGCACCCCGGCCCCGGAACCGATGCCGCGCCTGTCTTTGTGGTCGCCGGTATGTTTGGCAATGTTTTGAACCTGCGCCATCTCGCCCAGGAACTCGGCGGGGAGCGCCCAGTCTATGGGCTCCAGGCGCGGGGTCTGATTGGCGGTGATGACCCCCATATCAGTATTGCCCAGGCCGCTACGGACTATCTGTTAGAAATCAAACAGGTCCAACCCCATGGCCCCTATCTGCTGGGGGGCTTTTCGGGCGGTGGTATCACTGCCTACGAGATGGCCCAACAATTGCACCGCGCGGGCGAAGAGACCGCCGCATTGGTTCTGCTCGACACCCCATTGCCGGTGCGCCCGGCACTCAAGTCAATCGACAAGGTTCTGATCAAACTGCAGGAACTGCGCCGCAAGGGGCCCGGCTATCTGCTGGAATGGGCCAAGAACCGCATCCTCTGGGAGATCACCAAACGGCGTCAGCCCCCGGCGGAAACAGGCCAGGCCCCCGCCTTCAACAACCGCAAGATCGAGCTGGCCTTCCGCCAAGCCGTCGGGAGCTACGCAGTGCAGCCCTGGAAGGGCCCGCTGACCCTGCTGCGCCCGCCACTGGATCGCCATTGGAAGGTCTCTGGTGGCAACTGGGTGAGTTCCGAGCGAGAGTATGTCTTTGCCGACAATGATTGGACAGGCTGGGCTCACGGTCTGGAGGTTATCGAAGTGCCCGGCGATCATGACAGCATGGTCTTGGTGCCCAATGTCTCTACTCTGGCGGCGGCGCTGAAGCCAAGGCTGGCTGCTGCACCGACCCCGACCTCCTCGGAGTCCGCACCACAGCAGGCCGGGGCGCAGTCGCCCTACGCCCGAGCCGCGGAGTAACAGTCATGAGCACAGGCAGTATTCTCACCATAATCCTGAACTACCGTACCCCTGAGATGACCCTCAGAGCGGCTGAGGCGGCACTGACGGAGATGCAAGATCTCCCGGGTGAGGTTCTGGTGATCGACAATGGCTCGGCGGATGGATCCTGGGAGGCCCTGCAGGCCGGTGCGGCCCAGCGCGGCTGGAAAACCAACAAAAAGATCCGCCTGCTGCAATCCATGGTCAATGGCGGCTTTGGAGCTGGCATGAACATTGGCTTTGCCACCGGGCTGTCGGATGGCACTGCACCTGACTATTATTACCTGTTGAACTCTGATGCCTTTGTGCAGGGCGAAACCATAGGCACCCTGCGCGATTTTCTGGCCGATCATCCGGGGGCTGGGCTGGCAGGGTCCTATGTATACGGCACCGATGGTAGCCCTCACCGCACCGCCTTTCGCTTTCCGTCAATCGCAGGCGAATTTGAAATGGCCGCGCGCACTGGTGTCTTTACCCGCCTGTTGGCCCCCTGGGTGGTGGCGATGGAGATGCCGCAGGCACAGACCCAAGTGGATTGGACCGCAGGCGCCAGCCTGATGATCCGCCGCCCCGTGATCGAAGAAATCGGTGGCTTTGACGAGACATTCTTTTTGTATTTCGAAGAAACAGATCTCTGTCGCCGCGCCGCTCGCGCGGGCTGGCGTACTCATTATGTGCCCGACAGTAAGATCGAACACCTCGGCTCTGCCTCAACCGGCATGAAGGACTGGGCCCGAACGCCTGCCTATTGGTTTAAATCGCGCAGCCATTACTTCGCCAAATCCCATGGTCGCGCCTATGCGGCGCTTGCGACCTTCGCCCGCATCACCGGCAGTTGCATTTACGGACTACGCCGCCTCGTCCAGGGCAAACCCCAGGCCGATCCCAATCATTTCCTGAGAGATCTGATCTTTCATGCTCTGACGCCTGCGCCAGCGTCGTGCAGCCCCTCATCCATTCGTGAAACGCGCCTTCACTCCCCGGTTTCGGAGGATCTAAAATGAGCCAATTTTCCTGTGTTGTCATCGGCAATGAATCCCTGTTGGTCGGCTGCGGCGAAGCCCTGCTGGCCCAGGGACATCAGATCTCGGCGGTGGTCTCCACCGACGCAGACATCCGCGCCTGGGCCAAGGGCAAAGACCTGCCCTTGCTGACAAATCCGGATGAAATCACCCATGACTTTGATTGGCTCTTGTCCATCGCCAACCTGCGGGTGATCCCAGAGTCCATTCTCTCCCTGGCCCGCAAAGGCGCTGTCAATTTCCATGACGGCCCCCTGCCGCGCTATGCCGGATTGAACACGCCCAACTGGGCGCTGATAGCTGGCGAAGCCCAACATGGCATCACCTGGCATATGATGGAGGGCGGCATTGACGAGGGCGATATCCTCGCCCAGCGCCTTTTTGATATTGCCGAGGATGACACCGCCTTTAGCCTCAATTCAAAATGCTATGCCGCAGCCATGGACAGCTTTGGCGAGGTGCTGGACCAGTTGAGCGCGAACGCCCTGCAACGCCAGCCCCAGGACCTGTCCCAACGCAGCTATTTTGCCAAGGATCATCGCCCTGCCGCGGGGGGCATTCTGGACTTTTCTAAGACCAGCCAAAACCTGACCCGCCTGGTGCGGGGGCTGGATTATGGTTCCTATTGGAACCCCCTCGGCTGTGCCAAAATCGTACTGGCAGCGCAGGTTTTGCGCGTCGGCAGGGCCGGACCTGCGGAGGGCAGCGGTCCAATTGGCACAGTTTTGTCGGTCACGGGCGCAGTGGTCACCATCGCCACCGCCGATGGCGCTGTTGCGCTGGAAGATTTGACCAGCCTGGCGGGCAAAAAGCAGGATCTGCCTGCTCTCTTTGAGGTTGGCCAGCAGCTCCCGGTTTTGACCCCATTTGAGGCGAAAGCAATTGAGACAGCCCTGATCCAGAGCCAGGGCGGAGAATCACACTGGCGCCGTACCCTGGCCGCAATGCAGCCCGTCACTGTGCCCCTGGCCACCGCAACCAACAGCCCGGCTGGCATCAGCCGCAAGGAAATTTCCCTGCCCGCAGCTTTGTCACAGGAGCAGATCGTCACTGCGACGCTTGCCTGGGCTCTGCTCAGCACAGGTGAGCAACAGGCTGACATCGCCTATGCCGCATGGCCCACGGCAGCGGGGACCGCAGCACATCTGGTTTCAGATTGGATTCCCTTGCCGGGGACGCGTGATTCAACTGTTAACACTTTAGCGACTCAGATAAAGATAGATATGGATAAAGCCCGCAGGTTTGGCGGTTTTGCCCTGGATCTGGTGGCCCGTGCCCCAGAACTTTCAGCGCAAGACATGCCGGGTATCGGGTTTACAGCGGATCGGGATGCGGCTCTGCCAGGTTGCATTATGACGGTTTCGCTGACTGAGGGCGCCTTGGCGCTGCATGTGGATGACACCCGGTTGGATGTGCGTGCCGCGGAGCTGCTCGCCGCGCGGCTCGAACATACGCTGGGTGTCATCGCATCTCATCTGACCTCTGACAGTGATTGCCCGCTGGCAGAACTGTCGATCCTCCCCGAAGCAGAACGCAAACTGCTCCTGGAAGACTGGAACCAAACCCAAACAGACCTGCCCGCAGAGACCACCATCCAGGCGGCCTTTGAGGCCCAAGTCGCCCGCACGCCAAAAGCAACGGCCCTGGTATTTGAAGGCGAAAGCTACAGCTACGAGGGGCTAAACGCCCGCGCCAATGCTCTGGCCCGCCAGCTGCAAGCCACCGGCGTCAAGCCCGGCACCCATGTCGGCGTCTATATCAAGCGCTCAGCCGATTTGATGGTGGGCGCCTTGGCGGTGCTCAAAGCCGGGGGGGCCTATGTGCCTCTGGACCCCGCCTACCCAAAAGACCGTATCGCCCACTACCTGTCAGACAGCCAGGCCAGCGTTGTCGTCACCCAAGAGGCGTTGCGCGCTGATCTGCCCGCAACCGAAGCACAGATCGTTACCGTAGAGAGCCCTGCCGTGGCAGAAGCTCTTACAGAGAACGTCACCAGCGCGGCCAGTGGCGCCGATCTGGCCTATCTGATCTATACCTCTGGCTCTACCGGCACCCCCAAGGGGGTCATGGTTCGGCAAGACAATGTGGCCAATTTCTTTGCCGCCATGGATGCACGCATCCCCCATAAGGCAGGCGATGCCTGGCTGGCGGTGACCTCGCTCTCCTTTGATATTTCAGTGCTGGAGCTGTTCTGGACCCTGTCACGGGGCTTCAAACTGGTGCTCTCCAGCGACGAAAGCCGGCTTGAGCTGTCCAATGGCCCCATCGCGATTTCCGACAGGCGGATGGATTTCAATCTGTTTTACTGGGGCAATGACGATGGCCCTGGCCCCCGTAAATATCACCTGCTGCTGGAAGGCGCAAAATTCGCCGATGCCAATGGCTTTAACGCGGTCTGGACGCCCGAGCGCCACTTCCACGCGTTTGGCGGTCCCTACCCCAACCCCTCAGTAACTGGCGCAGCTGTTGCTGCCGTGACCAGCAATTTGAGCGTCCGAGCAGGCTCCTGCGTTGCACCGCTTCACCATCCCGCCCGGATCGCGGAGGAATGGTCGGTCATTGACAACCTCACCAATGGACGCGCCGGGATCGGCATTGCCGCAGGTTGGCAGCCAGATGATTTTGTGCTGCGTCCCGAAAACACACCGCCAGCCAACAAACCCGCAATGTTCGACTCGATCGACACCCTGCGCAGGCTCTGGCGCGGCGATGAGGTGGACTTCCCTCGCAAGGATGGCTCAATGCATGCGGTTGTCACCCAGCCCCGCCCGGTGTCACAGGAGCTACCTGTCTGGGTCACCACCGCAGGCAACCCCGAGACCTGGCGCGAAGCAGGCGAGATCGGCGCCAATGTGCTGACCCATCTGTTGGGGCAAAGCATTGATGAAGTTGGCGGCAAGATCCGCATTTATCACGATGCCCTGCGCGCCGCCGGTCATGATCCGGCGGATTTCAAGGTCACCCTGATGCTGCACAGCTATCTGGCCGAAACCCGAGAGGAATCCCGCCGTATTGCCCGCGAGCCGATGAAGGACTACCTGCGCTCCGCTGCCGGGCTGATCAAACAATATGCCTGGGCCTTCCCCGCCTTCAAACGGCCAAAGGGTGTCAACAATGCTTTTGACATGCAGCTTGATGCGCTTAGCCCCGAAGAGCTGGAAGCCATCCTCGAGTTTGCTTTTGAACGCTATTTTGAGGACTCTGGGCTGTTTGGCACTGTGGACGACGCCCTCGCCCGCACTGAGGAGCTGAAACGCATTGGCGTGGACGAAATCGCCTGTCTCATCGACTATGGTATCGCACCAGATGTGGTGCTGGAAGGGTTGAAACCCCTTGCCGAGGTGCTGAAGCGAGCGAATACTCCACAAGATCTGGCTGCGGATGACTTTTCGCTGAGCGCACAGATGATGCGCCATGGGGTAAGCCATATGCAATGTACGCCCTCTATGGCGCGCATGCTGGTTCAGGATGACGAGGCCCGCATGGTTATGGGGCGGCTAAAGCATCTGCTGGTTGGCGGCGAAGCCCTACCCGGAGATCTGGTCGGCGCCCTGCGCGAAGCGACGCCTGCGCAAATTCACAACATGTATGGCCCTACTGAGACCACAATCTGGTCGACATCAACCAGCCTGAAAGACCCTGTGGTGGGCGTAGCCAATATTGGCACACCCCTGGCCAACACCCAGGTCTATGTGCTGGACGAGGCCCAACACCCTGTCCCGATGGGCGCAGCAGGAGAGCTCTATATCGGTGGCACCGGTGTCACCTCGGGCTATTGGCAACGGGCCGAGTTGACGTCAGACCGTTTTGTACATCTCCCCTTAGCCGAGGCCCCGCTTTATCGCACCGGCGATCTGGTGCGCTGGACATCGGAAGGCCAGCTGGCGTTCCTGGGGCGCACCGATCATCAGGTCAAAATCCGCGGCCAGCGGATAGAACTGGGCGAAATTGAAACCGCCCTGACCAGCCAACCCAATGTCACAGGCGCAGTGGTTGTGGAACGGCGGCTTGGCGATGACAGCCAACTGGTGGGATATGTCACCCAGGACCCAGCCCACCCGGCAGATCTGGAGGCGATCAAGGGTGATCTTGCGCGCCATCTTGCCGCTGTCATGGTGCCAAGTCATCTTGTGGCGATCGAGAGTTTCCCGCTGACGCCAAATAAGAAAATCGACCGCAAGGCTCTCCCTGCGCCGAAACCGGCAGCGCCCCAAACGACCCAGGCAGTTGCCGCTGCCATTGTGCCGCTCAGCGCTGGGGTGCAGGCGGAAATCGCTAAGGTCTGGTCGCGCATCTTGGGGGTAGAAGGCATCGGCGCGCAGGACAATTTCTTTGCCTTGGGCGGTCATTCACTCTTGGCGGTGCAGTCGCATCGCGACATTCGCGCCGCGTTGGACACCCCCAAACTCTCGATCACCGACATCTTCCGCTTCCCCACCCTCGCAGGGCTCGCCTCCCATATTGAGACCCTTGCGGGTGGCAGCACAAAGCCCGATGATCCCGCAGAAGATGACGCCGCGCAGGCCGCCAAATCCGACACCATGTCGAAACGGCGGGCGATGCGGGCCAACCGCAAAGCACGGGCAGGATGACAGCACAGAGTTCAACACATGAAATGGAGCGGCTGGCTCTGGCACGGCCGCTCTTTGCAGATGACATCGCCCTCGCGTTGGTCAACCCTTTGGCAGATCCGCCAGCGCCCTTTGCCACGGAGAGCGCCTGCCTGTCGCCGAGTGCCGTTGAAAAGCGCCGCCGTGAATTTGCGGCGGGCCGCGCTGCGGCCCATCAGGCAATGGAGCTCTTGGGACTGGATCCTGTCGCCATTCCTGTGGCCAAAAACCGCGCTCCGGTCTGGCCCAACCACCTGGTGGGGTCAATCACCCATACCCGCAGCTGCGCCATGGCTGCGGTTGCCCGGAAGGGCGATATACAGGGCCTAGGCATTGACGTCGAAGAGGACAAACCCCTGGCAGACGACCTTTGGCCCGCGATTTGTTCGGCACAGGAGCAGGCTTGGCTGCGTCAGCAGAGCAATCCGGGGCAGCTGGCCAAACTGGTGTTTTGTGCCAAGGAGGCGGCCTACAAATGCCAGTTCACAGTCAGCAAAAGATACTATGGGTTTGATGGGATGGAATTAACAATCGACCTTGAGGCCCGCCGGTATTCAGCCCGATTTTGCACCGATCAGCCCCCCTTCAATTGTGGCGATCAGATCTCTGGGCGCTTTGCCATAGGTGCTGGCCTGATCGTCGCCACAGCTGAATTGCGGAGCTAATCCATGATGTCACGTCGCGCCCTTTTTGCCTTACCTGCGCTGCTTGCCCTCTGGCCACTGGCCCGCTGGTGGCATCCCAGCCCCCTGCCCGCAGTGCCGGTGTTAACACCGCCACAGCACGCCCTGCGTGTGTTTCACCTGGGCCATTCCCTGGTTGGGCCAGATATGCCGCATATGCTGGCGCAGCTGGCCCCACAGGGGCATCGTTTCAACAGCCAGTTGGGATCCGGCACCAATCTGAAGCAGCATTGGGAACCTGACCTGGCGATCCTGGATTTTGAGACCACCAATCACCCACCTGCCTACCGCGACGCGCGTGAAGCCATCGGTTCTGGCGATTATAATGCCGTGGTCCTAACAGAAATGGTCGAGCTGCGCGATGCCATCCGCTATTTTGACGGTGCCGCGTATTTCCACCGGTGGGCCCAGCTGGCCCGAGATGGCGCGCCGACAACCCGTGTCTATCTCTATGAAACCTGGCATCCCCTTGATGACCCGGCAGGTTGGGAAACCCGTATCGCCGAGGATCTCGATACCCTCTGGCTGGAGGGGCTTAGCGGTCAAGACAGCCGAGCCGCCCCAGAGCGCCCAGCCTATCTGATCCCGGTGGGACAGGTTATGGCCGCAGTTGCCCGGGCCGCAGAAGCTGGTGAAATCGAGGGATTGATGGCGCGCGAGGATCTGTTTGCCCAGACCCCTGAGGGAACGCAGGACACGATACACTTCAATGATTTTGGCGCCTACATTGTCGCCCTGACGCACTATGCAGTTCTGTATCAGCGCTCCCCGGTCGGATTGCCGCACCGGCTCAACCTCGCGGATGGCAGCGCTGCGAACAGCCTGCTCCCTAACGCAGCGCAGCGGGTGCAACAGATCGTCTGGGACACCGTTCTGGCCCAGCCCCGCACCGGGCTTGCTGAAGCCGCATCCGCAGGAGAGCCCACATGAATCTCGAGACCCTGGTCACCTCTGTGGTGATGGTAGGGCATTCGCTGTTTGGGCCGGATAATCCGCAGATGCTCCAGCAGCTTCTCGCACAACAGCCAACAGCCACAGCGCCGGTACCAGCGCAGGTTCAGGCCCAGATCATCAATGGCGCTCCGCTGAGCTACAACTGGCAACATGCCGATAGCGCCGAGGGAATCAATGCCCGTCAGCGGCTCACCACGCCGGTGGATGCGGTGATTGTGACCGAGGCAATCCCCCTGGCCAATCACCTGAAATGGAGCAACAGCGAGGAGGCCGTGACCCAGTTTTATGAGCTGGCCCGTGCCGCCAACCCGGATGTGACGTTCTACCTGCAAGAAACCTGGCACAGTCTCAACAGTGGTACCGGTGCCGAGGTGCCCTTTGACGAGGGGGCCGCGACCCCTTGGCGTGACCGGTTGGAACAGGATCTGCCCCGTTGGCAGGCCTTGGTAGACGGGGTCAACGCGGCCACAGGTGGCTCGGTGCAGCTCTTGCCTGCTGGCCAGGCCATGGCGCGGCTGGATGATGCGATCCGGGCGGGCACCCTGCCGGGACTGCAGTCGATCTCGCAGGTCTTTTCCGACGATATCCACCCAAATGCGCTGGGGTTTTATTACCTCAGCCTCGTGCAATATGCGGTTTTGACCGGGCAGGATCCACGGGGGCTGCCCGCACAGCTTCAGGACCCTTGGGGCCAGTCCTATCAAGCCCCTTCGCAGGCCCTGGCGCAGCAACTTCAACATCTCGCATGGGCGGCGGCTGGCGGGGTGGAAACCGCATTTGCCGCTCTCCCCGACGACCCCGCCCCGCTGCCGATTGAGCCCGAACTGGCCAGGCTCAATGGGCCGATGCCCGAAGATTTGCCTCCCCAGGATCTGGGGCGGAAGTCGCCCAGCCAACAGCCCATCGCAATGAACCTGATGCCCGTCGCCGACTGGAGCCCGCAGGCCCCCTTTTTGGATCATTTCAAAACTGCGCGCCCCTGGATTGGACATCTGCCCGGTCAGTGGGGCGGTGCCAGCGAGGCCGATCTGGCGCAGGCGGGCTACCTAGATGAGGCCGGCTGGCCCACCGCTTTACCGCCTGAGCTTGGCTCTATCGGGACCGTCATCCTGACAGATCTGCCAGAAAGCGCCCTTAGCCTGGCTGGCCGCTACGTGCTACGCTTTGAGGGTCAGGGCATTATCGAAGTGTCCGGACGCGCCCACAATCAGCGCTATGGGGATGGCGAGGTCTCGTTTGATTTCACCCCCGGCCCCGGACCGGTGGAAATCCGGTTGCAGCGTTTTGGCAAGGCAGGGGATTACCCGCGCAATATCACAGTCGTGAAAGAGGCGCATCTGGCCCGGTTTGCCAAGGGAGAGATTTTTAACCCCGATTGGCTTGAGGTTCTGGACGGCTTTGAGGTGCTGCGGTTCATGGATTGGATGAGCACCAATGACTCGCCGCTCATTGGCTGGGAAGATCGGCCACAGGTGCGCGATTACAGCTGGGCCCGTAATGGCGTGCCGTTGGAGATAATGCTGGCCCTGGTGAATGAACTGGGGAGCGATGCCTGGTTCAACATGCCCCATCGCGCGGATGACAGCTATATCCGCAACTTTGCCCGCGCCGTTAAGGCGGGTCTGGATTTTGATCTGAAGACCTATGTGGAATACTCCAACGAGGTCTGGAACTGGCAGTTTGAACAAGCGGCCTGGGCCGATGCCCAGGCCCAGGCCCGCTGGGGCGGGCAGGATTTATGGATGCAGTATTACGGTGGCCGCGCCGCTGAGGTCTCGCAGATCTGGAGCGACGTCTTCGGCGCGGCATCCAGCTCCCGCTTGGTGCGGGTGCTGTCCACCCAGACGGGATGGTTGGGACTAGAAGAACAGATCCTGGCTGCGCCGCTCTGGGTCGCGGAGGCCCCTGACCGCGAAGCTCCCGCCAGCTATTTTGATGCCTATGCTGTCACGGGTTATTTTGGCGGCATCCTTGGCCTTCAGGAGCGCGCTCCCATTTTGCGGGCCTGGATCGCAGACAGTCAGCAACACGCCAGAGATGCAGCCACCGCCCAGGGGCTGAGCGGCGCCGAGGCCGCGCGCTTTGTTGCAGAACATCAGTATGATGTCGCCAGTGTGCAAGCGGCAGCCGAGCTCACCGATGGGCTGGTCACTGGCGACAGCACGGATACGCTCAGCGATCTACTGGGCCGGGTTTTACCCTATCACAGCGGAGTGGCAGATCAGCATGGGCTGGATCTGATCATGTATGAGGGCGGCAGCCATGTGGTGGGTATTGGCCCCATGGTCGAAGATCCCCTGCTCACAGGCTTCTTCACCCATTTCAATTATACGCCCGAGATGGGCGCACTCTACGCAATGTTACTCCGCGGCTGGCAAGACATGGGCGGTAGCCTGTTTGGTGCCTATGCGGATGTGGCGGTTCCTGGCAAATGGGGCAGTTGGGGCGCCCTGCGCCACCTCAGCGATGACAACCCCCGCTGGGCCGCTTTGGAAGCTGTGAAATGACCCCCTCTGAACAGAGCCCCGATCAGACCGCGCCACAGGTCAGCGTTTTGATCCCGGCCCATAACGAAGCCGACTACATCGCGGCCTGCCTCGCCTCCCTGTTTGCCTGCACCCTGCCCGATGGTCTGCAGGGAGAAGTCATTGTCCTGGCCAATGGCTGCACGGATGCGACGGCCTATATCGCTGCCGCCCAAAAGCCGAGGCCGCCGTGGCAGCTAAAAGTCCTGGACCTGCCCGAGGGCAACAAGCTCAAAGCCCTAACCGCAGGGGACGCCGTGGCCCGCGGCAATGTGCTGATCTATCTGGACGCTGATGTCACGGTGGAGCCTGCGTTGATCGGCCAGATCACCGAGACGCTTTTCAATGCGCCCCCCCGCTACGCCAGCGGCACACCACAACTGACGCCAGCGCAAAGCGCATTGACCCGCGCCTATGGCCGGTTTTGGATGCGGCTCCCCTTTGTCCAGAATGGCACGCCCGGTTTTGGCCTCTTCGCAATGAACCGCGCAGGACGGGCCCGCTGGCAGCACTGGCCTGATATCATTGCAGACGATACCTTTGCCCGGCTCTCATTCGCGCCGAATGAACGGATCAAACTGCCCAGCCATTACCATTGGCCCATGGTCGAGGGATTTCGCAATCTCACGCGCGTGAGGCGACGTCAGAATGCAGGTGTGGCAGAGCTGAGCGAGACCTACCCCGCGCTTATGGCCAATGATGACAAGCAAAAGCTGCCCCTTAGGCACCTCTTGCGTCTGCTGTGCTCAGATCCGGTGGGTTTTGCGGCCTATGCGCTAGTATCTGCCGCTGTGAAATCACCCCTATTTCGCAGCCAACAGCGCTGGACGCGCGGTCGCTAAACCCGCTTTCCGCGCCTAACCGCTCCAAAATACCCCCAACCCTGGGCAAGCGCACCCCGCCGCGCGCCAGCGTGGCGCCGGGCCCAAGGGATTTGGTGGTTTCGCCAGAAACACCCAAAGCGCGCGGGAGCCGCCCCTTCCCTAAAAACCACCATCTCACCAAGGCGATCCAGAGGGGCCTGCCCGTCGGGAAATCTAGTCTGTTTGGTTTTCACCCTTGCAGGCTGCCCGAAACAGATCTGCTAGCTTCCGCGCCTCAATATCACTGTCGTGACGCTGAAGCACCCGTTGCCGCGCGGCCAGGCCCATCTGCGTCAAACGATCCGGTGAAACCTGCGCCAAATCGCCAATGGCCTGCGCCAAAATGTCTGGCTCGCCAGCAGGCACCAGCCAACCGGTCTCCCCGGGCAGAACCAGTTCTGGCGTGCCGGCAATATAGGTCGCCAGAACCGGGCGCGCTGCGGCCATAGCCTCCATCACCACCATGGGCAGGCCCTCGGCAAAGGAAGGCATCACCAATGCATGGACGCCAGCCAGTTCTGCCCGCACCTCGGCCTCTGACAACCATCCTGTGAGGGTAATATTGTCCTGCAAGCCAGCGGTGGCAATGGCCGCCTCCAGATCCGCGCGCATCTCGCCATCTCCGATCAAAACCAGATGCACCTGCGGATGGGAATGCATTACCTTGGCCATAGCACGCACCAAGACCATCTGGCCCTTTTGCTCCACAAAGCGACCAATCGCCGCCAGTCGCAACGGCCCATCTGGCAAAGGCGCCGGGTTTTCAAACTTTGCCGGTTCAATGCCACAATGCACCACTTGCAGCCGGTCCCAGACCCCAAAGTCAGCCCAGCGGCTCAATTGACTTTTTCCAAAGCTACTGATGGCCACGGCAAAACGCGCCTGGTTGATCTTTTCTCCCAAAGAGAGTGCCACCGGAGCATCAAACTCTTCCGGGCCATGGGTGGTGAAACTGTACCCCGGCCCGCCCAGCGCCTGCGCCAAGAGCGCCACGGCCGTGGCATTGGTGCCAAAATGCGCGTGCATATGGTCTACGCCCTCGGCCTGGCAGCGTGCCCCGACATAACAGGCCTCCGCCAGATAGATAAGATGCCGTGCCACCCCAGCCTGCGAAAGCCGCCCCAGCCGAATGGCCAGCCTCAAGGCGCGTAAAAAAACCCCCGGCCCCACCAAGACCTGCCGCAGCAGCGACAAAAGCAAGGACATCATTCCGGCCTGCAAAACATAGTGTGTCTTGGCCGCCTCGGCTTGATCCCCGGGATCCACCAAAGGCGCAGAGCCAGGCCGCATTGCCAGCCGCAATACGATGATCCCCTGACGCTCCAGTGCCTGGATCTCACGGCGGATAAAACTATGCGAGGGTTGCGGGTAACTGTTCAGGACGTAAGCAATTTTCAAAGGCCTAAACTCCTGTCAGCCCGCGTTTATGCGCCAAGGGTATCGCCTCTGCCCCGACTTGCCTAGGGGGCGAAGCCGCATGTTTTCAAAACCTTCTCAATGGTCCAGTTCCCCGCAGATTGTCTGCACCAGGCCCGGCAAACCGCCCCCGCAGCGCCCCACAGGGGTGCAGACAATTGACGCCCCTGCAACCGCTGCCTAGCCTAGGCCAACACACTGCTGATTTGCGGGCCAAAACAGCAAAACAGCAACCGGAGATCACATGAAACAGCTGACCCGTCATTTTGCTGGCCAGGGATTGATGGCCCGGGTTTTACGCTCGGCCTCCTGGATGATGATCGGCTATGGCGGCAGCCAGGCCCTGCGGCTCGCGGCCAATCTGGTCTTGGCCCGACTGCTCTTTCCCGAAGCCTTTGGCCTGATGGCGCTGGTCACCGTCGTCACCGTAGGGCTATCGCTGTTTTCAGACGTTGGCATCGGCCCCTCCATTGCGCAAAACAGCCGCGGCGATGACCCGGATTTTCTCAATACCGCCTGGAGCATTCAGGTGCTGCGTGGGTTCGGTCTTTGGGCCTTTACCCTCGTCTTGGCCTGGCCAATGGCTTGGTTCTATGCCGCACCGGAATTGCTTTATTACCTTCCCATCGCAGGGATTGGCCTAGCCATTGCCGGCTTCAACCCCACCCGGATTGAGACCGCCCACCGCCATCTGCTGGTGGGGCGCGTGACCCTACTGGATCTGGCCGCGCAGCTGATTGGCGTGGGCTCCATGGTCCTATTGGCCTGGCTCAGCGGCTCTGTGATTGCGCTGGTTCTGGGGGGGGTCATTCAGGCCGCCGCCAAACTGATGCTGACCCATTTTGGCCTGCCCGGCCTGCGCAACCAATTCCGCTGGCAGCAATCTTCGGTGAAAGAGCTGGTGCGGTTTGGCAAGTGGATCTTTCTATCCACCGCCTTTTGGTTTTTGACCTCACAGGGCGATCGCGCCATTTTGGGAAAATTTGTCTCGCTCGAGGTATTGGGCATCTACAACATCGGCTTTTTCCTCGCCAGTTTTCCAATGCTCCTGGGCCATGCGGTCAATCAACGTTTGATGATTCCGGTCTATCGAGACACACCCGTCGCTGCGAATCCGGCCAATCGGCGCAAGCAACAGTTGCTGCGGTTCGGACTTACCACTGCGGTCCTGTCGATGCTGCTGTTGATGGCCTGGATAGGCCCTTGGCTTGTCGATCTTCTCTATGATGTACGATATGTGCAGGCTGGCGCGATGATCGTGATGATCTCCCTGGCGCTGGTGCCTGCGGTGATCACCATGACCTATGATCAGGCTGCTTTGGCCGCGGGTGACAGCCGATCATTCTTTGTCTTTACCGCCTGTCGGGCCCTGTTGCAGACAAGCTTGTTTTTGCTAGCCACTATGTGGTTCGGCCTGCCTGGCGGTATTATCGCCATGGGACTGTCAATGCTGGCCGCCTATCCGATCCTGATCTGGTTGGCGGTAAAGCACCAGGCCTGGGATCCACTGCATGATCTGGCCTTTGCCATAGTCGCTGCGCTGGTCGGCGCCGGAGCAGTCTACTGGCATCTGGACCGGATCATCACCATGATCACCCCCCTGTCAGGCTAGCTAAATAGACCGCCCCAAATGCGCGAGCCGGGCTGTCAGCAGGGCTATTCAGCGGGTCTGCCTCCTGATCATCTCGTCAACGGCGGGCCATTTTCTGTGGCAAGAGGCGCCGCCAGCTGCTCCAGAAACTGCCCCAGCCCCGACCAGGTGGTCTGGTGTCCAGAACCGGAATCGAGGCCACAGGCGCTAGGCCTGTTTCGCGCTCCATCTGGGCCGCAGAGCGCAGCACCGGGGCGCGTAGCTCCAACACAAAGGCAAAGGCAAGCCCAGCCAGAAGACTGGCCATCCCCCCCAGCAGCGCTTTGTTCTTACGCGCCGAAGTCGAAGGATAGTCCGCAAGCCCTGCAGGCTCCAGTACGGTCAGCCGCTCGCCTTGACGCGAGGTCTCCAGACGGAACCCCACTTCGGCCTCATTGCGCCGCGTGGATACAACCTCCAGTTCGCCCTGCAGCGATTGCATCTGCCGGGCGTAGACCCCCAATTGGCGTTGAACCTCTGGCGTGGTTTGCAGCGCCGTCTCCAACTCCTTCTTGCGCTGGGTCAACAGATCGAGCTGCGCGTCCAGAGTTGCCAGCTGTTCCTGGGCCTCAGCCAACATACGACGCGCAGTCGCTGGGCGCTCATTCGCGCTAGCCTGATCTGCGGATCTGCGGATCTGGATCTTTTCTCGTTCTATATCCAGCAAGCTCTGATTGATTGCAGCAACTTCGTTGCGACGGAATTCAGCCGTGCCAGGCAGCGCCACATCATTGGCCGCATGAAAGGCCGAAATTTCATCTTCCAGCGTGGTGATCTGACTTGCCAAAGCGGCTTCTTTTTCGGCAAAGAAGCTCAGGGTTTCACGGGCCTGGGCAATCCGGCTGCTGACACTTAATTCGATGGTGCGACTGCCAAATTCGCTGGCAACCTGCTGCGCCTGTTCCGCTGTCGGCATCATGGCGGTAATGGTCAATACCGAAATGGTGCCGTCATCCGCAAACCCTTCACGCACGGCGGCGACGCCGGTAATACTCACGGCGTTGCGCAGCATCACCACCTTTTCCGTCGGCGTCAGCGCGGGAATATCTGCATAAAGCGAGAATTTTTCGATGATATCGAGCAAGGTGCCGCGGGCCATCAGCCGCTGTTCGATCAGTTGCATCCGCCGCGCCGAGGAGCCCTCGACGGTGGATTTAGCAAGATCATCCGCAATTGTAGGCCGGGTGACCTGAATCACCTCGGCGCTGTGGTACATATGCTGTTGATTGAGTGCCACCCAAACCGAAAGTATGCTGCCTGCGACCACGACATATAAAATAACCGCCGCACGGCGACGCAGCATGTCCAGAAAATCTGCCAGCGAAAAAATCGGCCCCATGGGTCAGCTCACCTTGTCATCATCTCTCACATCCTGCCTGTGTTTGCTGCCGCAGACCAGCGCACAAGCGGATACATTCACCAGTTCTTACAGCACTGCAACCGGGCAAAACTGTGGCTTTGACCGGGTGCTTTGGCGAAAGACGATGGATTTAGGGTGTGACCTGCGACTTATCGGACTGTTGGGCCCGGTTCAGCACCACCCCAAGCAGTGGTGCATGGCCTGCGAGCATCTTTTCGCAAGCGGCAAGTTCGGCAGCAGTGGTCCGATCCCCATCAGAGATCAGCAACACACCGTCCACCTGCGGCAAGAAGGCCGTGACGTCATCATGCTCTAACACAGGCGGCAGATCGAACAGGACGGTATCAGCCCCTGTCTCCTCGATCATAGAAGAGATCACCTCGGCTGCCCGCCGGTCATGCAGGATATCCGAAGCATTGAGTTCAGGGTGGCAATTGCAGCCCACCGCCAAGGTATCCGACAATCGTTGCAGGTGCTGGCCCAGCGGAACCTCACCCGCGAGGAAGGCTGCCATATTGCCATGGGGCGGGATGCCCAAGGCCGATGCGATGCCGGGATGGCGGAAATTCATATCCATCAGCACAGTGCGGCTCTGGGGTACCCGAGCAAGGCTCAGCGCCAGATTGACCGCGCTAAATGTCGTCCCCCCCCCTGCAGCGGGGCTGGTAATCGCAACACGTTTCCAGCCATGCGCCTTGAGGCTGTGGAGAAGCCGGGTGCGCAACAGATCGAAGGCCCGCGCCGTTGGCGAGGCGCGAAAGGCGCTCACCAATGGCAGGCGCGAGGGTTTTTGCCCCAGAAAATCAAATGGAATCTCAGGCATCTGCAACCAGGGATCAAAGCGCGTTGGCAAACCCGCTGGCGGTTCTTGTGCAATCTCAACCCGCGATTGCGGGTCCAGTTCCAACCGGGTCGTGGCCCGCGCAGGGCGGGTAGACTGTGGTTGTAGTTTTTCTAACTTTGGCTTGGCATTTGGCTGTTTGACTTCTGCGGAGGTGGGAACCGGTTGTGAGGAATCTGTTCCCACAGGCGCAGCAGCTTCCACGCCAACCCGCTGGCCCTGCATCTGATCCGCCTTTTGGCGCGCCTGAGCGCTGCGGCGGCGAAATGTTTTGAAACCCTTTTGCGTCATGCGGTCCTCACCAGCCGTTCCAAAGGCGGTCTCTGTGTTACCCAGGTCAGTTTCACCGTCCTGTGGACGGGGTGGGATGCCATCAGAGGCAGATACAGCAAAATGCTTCATGCGTCATCTCCTGACAATTCCAACATCTACAACTTGACATCAGAGGCTGTCCTACCCCCTCTGTGCCCAGCATATTTCTCGCCCTTGCCCTTAGCCGTTTTGCGACAGCTTGGGCCTTTTCAAATCTGTATCGCAGTCAAAGGCAAAGAGATTAATATCCAGTGCCTTTGGCAACGACGCCAACCGTACGGCACAGAAGGCTCAAATCTTGCTTCAACCCCATATCACCCAGGTAATCCACATCTGCCTTGGCCCGCGAGGCAAAACTGCTTTCGTTGCGGGTAGAGACCTGCCAGATCCCTGTGATGCCAGGTTTTACAGCAAAATATGCGCTGGGATCGCCGTACAGAGGCAGCTGTTCTGGCAGCATCGGGCGCGGGCCGACCAAGCTCATCTCTCCGGTGGCCACATTCCAAAGCTGAGGAAGCTCGTCCAGGGAGGTCATACGCAAGAAGCGCCCCACACGGGTAATCCGAGGGTCAGATTTGAGCTTTTGAGTGGTTTCCCATTCGTGGCGCAGCTCTGGATCGCTGTCCAGACAGGCTTGCAACCGTGCATCCGCATCGCGAACCATGGTACGCAGCTTGAAAATGCGAAAGCGCTTCCCCTGTTGCCCCAAGCGTTCCTGGCTATAAAACGGCAGACCGCTTTCGAGCAAAAGCACCAAGGCGGACAGCACAATAATCGGCAAGGCAACAGGCAGTGCCAACAAAACCAGAAACAGGTCCAATACCCGCTTTCCCGCCAAAGCGTAGCCTGAGTTTTTGCCGCGCGCCGTCGCCAATGCCTGGCTGATGCTGGCCCCAGCCGAGTAGGGTGCAGCTGACACTGGGCTGACCGGGTTCATCACCGGGTTCGCTGCGCAAACCAAAGAAGATCTCCTTGCCACGGTGATACCGGGCACGGTCAAACCAGGTGCAGCAAAAGCCTGCTCGGTTGCGTTTGATACGAAATCTTTCATCGTCACCCCATGCGCTCGCAGCTATTGCTCCGGGAAAATCCCGGCGCTCAAAGCTCCTTCATTTGCCAAAACCCGCAACAGCAGCGAAGCGGGCGATGTCATCACTTTTTGGGTTTTACCGAACCATGCCCCCACATGGTTCGCCCCTGCTGAATGCTCGGGCTGGATACCCCTGTTGCTCTTTCAAGCTACAGCATTCCGTGACCAGAATATATCTAATCAAATTGTAGGGAATTATAACCAAAGGTTAGCGATTGGGGCAAAAAAGGGTCCCAAAGGCGCAAAAGGGGAAACAATCTACCCTCTAGGCTATAAACTAGCCGCGAAATCCCATTAGTCACCAAAGCGAGTTCATGCTTTCGGCGTCAAAATGCCTGATTCTTTAAGGCCACGCCAGCCGTTGGAAGTTTCTGGATCTCGCGCCCTTCAGGCCTTCTCCCAGGTACTGCCCCTCTTCCCGCTCCCCCCATATTGCTGTCCACCGCCCTTAATCCCCCCTCTCCCCGCCTCTGTATCGAGATCCCCGGCCGGGACCCGCAGCAAGGAGCAGCCTTTGCCATTTTGCGCGCCAGCGTCGTTGCTCTGCAAAGAGCGGCGGCGCCGGCCCAGGGGGATGAAATCTCCCAGGGGAGATAAATCTGCGCGGGAGACCCCCGGTTTTCACTTTAGTCGACGTCCTGCATCCAAAGGGCAAAGGGCGCAGAGGTTGATGCAATTGCCCTGCCTAGATCTTATGACGCGCGCCCTGTGCAGGGGGCGTTTCAGCGGGACCTGCAAAACACTGTGCCACCTCCATCCACCGTGCCGCCGTGGCGCCACGGGTTTCAAGATCAGTATCCGCGATATTGCGCACCTGCGTGAC
Organism: Roseobacter sp. MED193; assembly: GCF_000152965.1. Classification (GTDB taxonomy): domain Bacteria; phylum Pseudomonadota; class Alphaproteobacteria; order Rhodobacterales; family Rhodobacteraceae; genus Pseudophaeobacter. The sequence goes on from NZ_CH902583.1 coordinate 1,418,210, forward strand.
CACTCGAGAAAATTCCACCGCAGTCCCCCGCACCACATTGTCCTCTTGCGGATCATTCCAGGTCCAGACCGCCCCAGAGGGGCCTATAAGTTCCACAAATGGGGCAGGCTCTGGAATGGGCTCTTTGCGATTTTTGAAGGTCCAGCCATAGGTCGACACCCCCAGATGCGCGATATTGCGGATCCTGTCTTGCTCCTGCCGCTCTACGCCCAATAGATCAAAGACCTCCTGTCCATGAGCCCAAGTCTCCATCTGCCGCGCCGTGATCGAGCTGAGCGCGCTCATATCCGGGCCCACCCATTTGACCCGCGCTTTTGGGTTTGCCTTGGCAAAGGCATCGGCGCAGCGCTCGGCTCCTACTCGCCAAGCCTCAAACAAAGCCCGGCCAGACAGGCCATCGAGCCAGGGAAACTGACAGTCCAGAATTGACTTGCCCGATTGCATATCTTTCACAATCGGCCCAATGAACTGCCCAAAGGCGACTTCTCCCTGCAACGAGGTCTCAGCCGCAACGTTGAACAAATGCAAATGTCCCAACACGTGATCAATGGTCCAGTCCTTAAACTGAGTGGGACGATGCCAATCCGCCTCTGTTAGATCCTGTAACAGATCCGCAAGCGCCCGGCTCTCGGCGCGAAAATCTTCGGCTTGTTGCATGTTTGGCTCCCTTGGCTGGCCAAATGCCGCTGCGTTTGACCGGAATTCATGTGATTGAACAGACCAGATGTTCTGTTTTACGATTCGTCAAAAGGATATGCCGATGCGCACAGGAACCGAAGACCAACCGAACGTCACCACTAGCGCGACCCAAACCCAGCGCGGTAATCCGCTGCGGGTGGCCCGCACCCGAGGCAAAATCCTTGATGCGGTGATCTCCTCGCTGGACGAGGTTGGGTATTCAGAATGTTCCATAAACCGGGTGCAGACCCAGGCGGGAGTCTCACGCGGTGCGCTCACCCATCACTTCCCATCCAAAGAAGAGATGATGGTGAAAACCCTCGAACATCTGCTGGAACCAGTGCGCGGCACCTCAATCCCCGGCGACCAAGAGGCCAATATGCTGCGCCCTTCTGAGAGCAGTGCCTGCCTGCAGGACCAGCTGCACGCGTTATGGAGACAGGTCATCAATACCCGCGAAGGGCGCGCCCTGATGGAGATCCTTGTTGCGGCCCGTACAGATCAGGCGCTGCATGACCGCATTACCCCGGCGCTCTGGAGCTATAACGACGAATTTAACCGCAACATTGCCAATCTCTACCAGGCGACCGAGGGCCATGAGGATGAGCTGGCGCTGCTTTGGTCGATCTGCCGCAGTTTCATGCGGGGGCTGCACACCCAGGTCCCCTTTGAACGGGATCCCAAAATTATCACCAAGATGGTCGAACTGTTTGGCCGCATCATGGCGCCACATATGTCTGCGCGCAGTCCTAGGGGAAAGACCGATGAAGAACCCATTTGAAACACCAGAACATCGCGCCTTTCGCGACAGTATTCGCAGCTTTGTAGAAAAAGAAATCCAGCCCTATTGCGACGACTGGGACGAGGCGGGCGCGGTGCCTTGGGAGCTGCACCAGAAAATCGGTGAGTTTGGTGTCTGGGGTTTTGGCATTGATGAGAAATACGGGGGCCTTGGGTTCGACGACTGTTTCCTGCGGGCGGCCTATAGCGAAGAGCTGTGCCGCTGTGGTGCTGGCGGTGTCACCGCAGCCCTGGCTGGACGCACCATTTCTGTTGAGCCCATCGCGCGGCTGGCCTGCGACGACATCCGCGAACGGGTGCTGCCGGAAATCCTATCTGGGCGTAAAGGTTCCTCCCTCGGGGTAACCGAACCGGGGGGCGGTTCGGATGTCGCCAACCTCAAGACCACGGCGCGGCGCGATGGCAATCACTGGGTGCTCAATGGCTCCAAGACCTTTATCACTGGCGGGATGACCTCGGATTACTTTGTCATCCCGGCCCGTACTGGTGGCCAGGGGCTGGACGGGATCTCCCTGTTCTTTGTAGAGGCGGATACCGCTGGCTTCTCGCGGTCTGCCCTAACCCGCAAGATGGGCTGGTGGTGTTCGGATCAGGCAACGCTGTTTCTGGACGAGGTTCGCGTCCCTGCCAGCAACATGATGGGCGACGAAGGCACCGGGTTTCTGGCCATCATGAACAATTTCAACATGGAGCGGATCAACCTGATTGCCGGGGTTCTGGGCATGATGAAGACCTGCCTTGAGGACAGTATCGCCTGGGCGCAGGAGCGCGAGACCTTTGGCAAGAAGCTGATCCGCCATCAGGTGATCCGTCATAAGATCGCCGATATGTCCGCCCGTATCGACGCGGTAGAGGCGACGCTGCGGATGATCTGCTGGCAGGTGAACCAGGGTGACATGCCAGTGGCAGAACTGAGCAAGGCCAAGTTTTTTGCCACCAAGGCCTGCGAATTCTGCGCCTCAGAGGCCATGCAAATCCTGGGCGGCGCGGGCTATCTGCGCGGCAACCGGGTGGAGCGCATATACCGAGAGGTCAAGGTTATGGCCATTGGCGGCGGGTCCGAAGAGATCATGCGGGATCTGGCCGTGCGCCAGATGGGGCTATGACCTCCTGGCAACGATTAACCTTCTGCGATGGCCCGAAAGGCGCGCCCGGCGGCTTCAAAGTTGCGTGCCAGAGGCGCAGTCAGTTTTGATTGCCCCGCATAATAGGCCCCCACGCGACAGAGCTGCCTCGCATAGTCAGGGTGCACCCCGGCGTCATCATATTTGATCACCCGCGTCTTGCTAAGCCAGCCGCGTTTTTTAACCTCTTTCTGAATAAGCTTCAGCCGTTGAACCGCATGGAGCGTCACGTAGACTGACAGATAATCAAGGTAGTCGGCAATGTCATAACCAGCCCCGTGATCAAAGGTATCGATCATCACATCGGCCATCTTGTCCGGAGCAATCGGCCAGGTCTCATCAGCAATGAGCCAGGCAAAATCCTCGCCCCCGTGACGCAGCCCGGCATATTCAAAATCAAACCAGCGCACAAAACCATCGTTCCCGATCGCCGCGTTGCCTGCCCGGCAATCCCACTTCAGGAACTGCCGCCCCGGCTGGTCCATGCGCTCGGCGACCGCAACAAAATCAAACTCCTTTGGAATCCCCATGGAATAGGCCTGCAAAGCCTCCACCGATCCGACCAGATTGATGATCCAGTCCCGGTTGGAACCCAGATGCGGCAACATCTCCGCCAGATCGGTCTGGCGCGCCGCAGCATGAATGCGAAAAATAGCTGCGCATGCCTCGGCCGCCAGCTCCACCTGATCGCCAACCTCGTGCTCCAAGATTTCTCGGCTCAACCGGGTTTCTCCGGTATCGGACTGGAACAAGACATCGTCATTGACCCCCAGAACCCGAGGAATGTCGTCGCAATGAGGCCCGAGCTTTTCCAGCACATAGGCCTCCAGATGGGTCCGGCGGAAATTCTCCCGCAGGGTGGCGATCGCCGTCTCCTCACCAAAATGCAATCGCATAGAAGAACGGGACTTACCGCCAGGCGTGGTAATCTGGTCAGGGACTTTACCCAGGGTCTCTTGTGCTTTTGCGACAATATAAGCCGCGCGCTGATCAAAACTTCCATCCGCCATCGGCGTCACCTTCTCCTTGGCCCAAAGCGACCTGCGCTCGTGGCATCTTTGGTAACGCTTTAGGTACAAAAGATGGCATTTTTCGGGAGATATGGCGTCCCATTCGGGGGACTGTCATGGCGGGACCAGATCACGCCCCCCGTGAGGCCCCGCCGAAAGGGTGAGTCGGGGCAGTCTGCCGTGGCGAAGCCGGGAACAGTCGGCCGCTCCATCACGGATTTGTTTCCGAAATCGCGGCCGAATAAGGCAAATTTTTACAAAAATACGGCAAAAATTTGGCTCAAACCCCGCCCCACTTTAATTTTCCCCAATGCGTTGCCGCTTGGATCTCACAGCGGCGACAGGGGATTATTAGAGGTGTGAGTTATGAGCTGGGGACATTTTTCTGGTTGGGGCGGTGGTCGCTCGCTATGGGGCGGCAACGGTGCTTGCCAAAGCAAGAGCTACCATGACGGTGGCGTGCGCGACGGCGGTTTTAATCGCTGGTATAGCGACAAGCTTTCAAACCATTTCGGCGGCCATGGCGGTCGCAAACATTGGCAGCGGGACGAAGACGACCACGGGTCGGGCACAGGCGGTTCCGGGACCGGCGGAAGCCACGGCGGGCGGGACCACGGTGGCAAGGGCAAGTGGTGGAACCACCGCGACGACGACAACAACGGCTCCGGCACTGGGGGATCTGGCACTGGGGGATCTGGCACTGGGGGATCTGGAAAAGACGGCTGTGGATCCGACGGCGGTCGCGGCGGTCATGGCCGCTGGGGCAAAAAGAAGTGGTGGCAGGACCGTGACGAAGACGAGAACGGGTCTGGCACAGGTGGGTCTGGCACAGGTGGGTCTGGAACCGGTGGATCCGGCACTTGCGGCACAGGTACAGGCGGCACTGGCGGAACAGGAACAGGTGGTACAGGATCGGGTGGTACTGCTGGTGGAACAGGAGACACAGGCGGCGGTGGCGACGCTGGCGGCGATGGCAAAACCACCCTCAGTTTTGAAATTGGCGGCAATGGCGACCCAAGTGTCACCGTCGAAGTGACCCAAACTCCGCAAGGCCAGCTCTTTATCAATCTGCAGCCAACCTCTTATGACGGTGAAGTGGCCGATATCGACGGTATTTTCTTCAACATGAGCGACGATGCCACCGTGGATGGTCTGAACTTCCACCCATCCGTGAATGGTTTGCCAGTGACAGGACAGGCTGCAGAGGCCAATTCTGTCAACGCGCTGGATACAGGCACAACGGTTCCCGAAAATTTTGACGGCATGGTGCAATTCGGGCGCGTAAACGACAGTACAGACGGCGAGGTGAACTCGGCCAATTTCACCCTTTGGTCCGATGACGGCCTGACGCTGGATGACATCGACCTCAGCTCAATGTCCCTGGTGGTCACCAACCCAGAGGGCGGCCAAGAGGTGCTGAACGGCGGTTACGATCCAGCCGCAGCAGCCTCAGACAGCAGCAGCTATGCCAATGGCGGTGTATCTGACGCAGGTCTGGACGCCTGGTACGCGGCCAATACCGCACCAACAGGTACATCTGACGCTGGTGGAGAGAATGAAAACCTGGGCACCGAAGAGATTATGGCGCTGATGAACCAGCCAGTCGAAGACCTGCCTGAGGACTGTGAAGAGGATGAAGCTGTGGAAGCCGACTGCCTAGTTTAGGGCCGAACAGCACCATATCCCTGACAAAGGGGGCGCATCACTGCGCCCCCTTTGTCATTTTTTGCGAAATCAAGAGGGCGCTCGACCCCGGCGAATGCCGAGCTTGGCCCCCAGCCGTTCGGGACGCGCGAGCGTGGCGTGATCCGCCTGCAACCGCGCCAAACGCCTCTGCAACCAGTCGGGAAACACAGCCGAACGTTTGGTGGTCAGGTCAACATGCATCGCCAGGACCTCCTGGGTAGCGCAGACCTGACCGTCCAACAGAATTTCTGACCAAAAATGCAGCCGCTTTGTATCGTGATCAATGAGCTGAAAACTAACCGAGAAGACCTGCCCCAGCCGCAGTTCCTGCAGGAACTGCATATTCGACTGCAATACAAACATACCCTGGGCAGCGGCGCGCACATAGGCCTCGCCATTACCTATGTGGTCATCAAACATCTGATCAATCGCATTATCGAAGGCCAGACCATAGTAGGCCACGTTCATATGGCCATTGTAGTCGATCCACTCTGGCAGAACTGATCTGCCTGTAACCACGATGGGTGTTGGGTAAGGGCCGTCATGCCCCTGTGTGGGTTGTGTTGTCATGGCTGTCCTGCCCCCTGTTACTCGGTCTGTACTGCGCAGTCTGTCCTCTGGCCCAGCACCCGGCAATCTGCCCGGTGCCAGGGCTGCGGGTAAAGAAAACCCCCACGTCACAGTTTCAGAAGCCGTTGCGTTCCTTGAGCAAAAACCGCACGGTCAGCGTAGAGGAGCGGTTTTGAACAGGCGGATTTTCAATCCACCATGGGCCACCGGCGCCCCCAGTGGCAGCAGCGGCAATCCCGTGGCCTTGGCCAGCCCGGTTTCGCTGGTGACAATGCCAACCCGCCAGCCTGAAAAACGCTCCATCAGGGTTTTTCCGAGCGCGCCATATAGGGCAAACAGCAGTTTCTTATTGCCAATCCGCGCCCCGTAAGGCGGGTTAACGATCACCAAGCCCGGCTTCGCCCCCTCCGGGGGCATCAGATCACTGACGGCGTGATGATTGAACGCTGTACAGTCGGCCACCCCCGCGCGTTCTGCGTTAGCCATGGCCATCTCAACCGCGCCAGCGTTGCGGTCAGAGCCGTAAAACTGCAACGCGGTGATATCGGTCTGCGGCGGAGTGAACTCTGCCTTTAGGGCCGCATAGGCTTCAGCGTCAAAACTAGCCATCTGCTCAAAGGCAAAGCTGCGACTGCGCCCCGGCACCAGCCCCAGGGCAATTTCGGCGGCTTCGATCACAAAGGTACCAGAGCCGCACATCGGGTCCACCACCGGCTCAACCCCATCGAAATCACAGTCCCGCAGGAACAAGGCCGCCAGGTTTTCGCGCATTGGCGCCTTTCCGACGGCGGACTTATGGCCGCGCTTATGCAGCCCCTCGCCGGAGGTGTCGACGCTGAACTGGCACATATTGTCGTCGATGCGCAGCTTGAGTGTCAGGGCCGCCTCTTTTGAAACCGTGGCGCCAAAGCTCTCCACCAGTGCCTTTTCCACCCGTTGCGCGGCAGCGCCGGCATGGTAGATTTTGGACTTCTTGTTGGTGGTGACCTCTACCTTGACCGGCACGTCCTTGCGCAGAACCTCCCCCCAGGGAAACTTGCGTGCGCGCTTGTCCAGCTGGGCCAGATGAAATGCACGGAATTCTCCAATGCGTGCCAACACCCGCGCAGCGCCGCGCAGACACAGATTGGCGCGCCAGACTTCGCGCCAGTCCCCCTGCACGGTAACACCACCGGGAACAGATTTGGCAGCGGCAAAACCGGCCTCGCGGACCTCCGCCAGCAGCGCGGCTTCCAATCCAGGGGCTGCCGTCAGGAAAATCTCAAATTTGTCTATATCGCTCATCCAGCTCTCCTACCTCGGTTTACACCTTGCGGCGAGGGCTATTTTGCCAGGATCCCAGGTACACAGCGACGCGACGCCCCCATGCCCCCTCCTAAACAACGGGGCTGGGCCCTGGGCCGACGATAGCAGGAAAACGGCTTAGACCTCAGACGCTTGATGCTTGATCCGTGTCACTTCCTACGCCCTAGGTACAAACTGAGCCTAGCGGTGTTGATACAACACATCCCCATGGCGTGGCACCAAGGCATACCAGTGCGAGATCAGTTTAAAGTCATGCTGGCGAAAATGCGCGTCCAATTCAGGAAACTGGGCGCCGCCATCATAGACGGGGATACGGCTGACCTCACATTTACACAGGTGGAACTGCTGCAAAAGGTCACCCAGCCCCTGCAAAACTGAATATTCATGCCCCTGAACATCCAATACCAACATGGCTCGGTTTGCCTGGCCAAGATCGATCCCATGCGCCGCAAGAATGTCAGGCAATGACCGGGTCTGCATCGCGATCACTTCGCCGGTTTCAAAACTGTTGGGAAAACGGGCCTTAAATGTATCGGTCGTTGAGTAGACCGACGAAGAGGCACCGTCATTGTTATATCGATGGAATTCCAACTCCTGCCCATCAGAGGAGGACACCAGAGCACATTCCGTCAGATGACGTGTTTCGCCTTTGCGCTCCGCAACCACATTACAAAGTTTGTCATAGGTGTCGGGATCTGCCTCAATCCACAAAACCGTTTTGGCGCCATATTGTTCATAAATCTCAGCGTCCTCAGCCCAATGCGCCCCCACATGAATTATCAAATCAACTGGGGAAAGCTGCTGCATTTTCAACTCGTAACGCGACGCCCGAAAAAACTTTCGCATATACTTGGGGACCAGCTTTTTGGCCCCTTTTTCGACTAGCTTCAACACATCCATCGTCTTATCCCTTGGCACGCAAATACAGATCCAACCGCGCGCTCCACTTATCAAACCCCACGAAAATTGGGGCTATTTTGTATCTTCTCATTGGGCGCTTAGCGGAACTGGGCCACCAGTGCTTACCGCCACTGTTTACCAGCATTGCGAACGGCCTGTTCTCGACCTTGTTACATGGTCAGCCCCATGTGCCAAGTCCGTAAATCCCTGTTCCGTTTGAGCAAAAACAGTAGCTTCCGTAGAGCAGTACTGCGGAAAGCAGAAGCACCGCCGCCCCGCAACACCCCCCAAGACCAAAGGGGAAATAGACCAGGGCTTGAGTCGCCAAGCGAGGCAAGGTTCAAAAAATGGCCAGAAATAGTATATTCTTTTCTGATAGTTAAATGAAAACTAAATATTTAGTTTGACAACGGCAGCATCGATATGAAAGCTAAAAGCCAGTCAGATGCGAGAGAGCGTAGCTGACCTTACAGACTTTTAGGGAGGAAAAAGATGCGCAGGTATCTTTTGTCCGCAGCAGCGGTATGTGCCGTGGCTGCGGGACAAGCGGTTTATGCCGATGAAGCAGCCGCACGTAAGTGGATTGATGAGGAGTTTCAGCCCTCAGTCCTGACCAAAGACGAACAGATGAGCGAGATGCAGTGGTTTATCACCGCCGCGGAGCCCTTCAAAGGTATGGAGATCAACGTGCTCTCCGAAGGGATCCCGACGCATTCTTACGAGTCCGAAGTTCTGACCAAAGCCTTTGAAGAAATCACCGGGATCAAGGTTAATCACCAGATCCTCGGCGAAGGCGAAGTGGTGCAGGCGGTTCAGACCCAGATGCAGACACAGCGCAATCTTTATGATGCCTATGTCAACGACTCGGATCTGATCGGCACCCATTCGCGCCTTCAGCTGGCCCATAACCTCACGGATATGATGGCGGGTGATTTCAAGGATCAGACCAACCCTGGTCTCGATCTTGACGATTTCATGGGCACCCAGTTCACCACCGGTCCCGATGGTGATCTGTATCAGCTGCCCGACCAGCAGTTTGCCAACCTCTACTGGTTCCGCAAAGACTGGTTTGACCGCGCTGATCTGCAGGAGGCCTTTAAGGCAAAATACGGCTATGACCTGGGTGTTCCGGTCAACTGGTCGGCCTATGAGGACATCGCCGAATTCTTTAGCGAAGACGTAAAGGAAATCGACGGTACGGCAATCTACGGCCACATGGATTACGGCAAACGTGCGCCTGACCTTGGCTGGCGGATGACCGATGCCTGGCTGTCAATGGCCGGTGCCGGTTCCAAAGGTGAGCCTAACGGCGTGCCAATCGACGAGTGGGGCATCCGCATGGAAGCCGGCTCCTGTAACCCAGCGGGCGCAAGTGTCTCCCGTGGCGGTGCTGCAAACGGTCCTGCTGCGGTCTATGCGATCCGCAAATGGGACGAATGGCTGCGTAAATATGCACCTCCCGGTGCCGCGTCTTATGACTTTTACCAGTCGCTGCCTGCCTTGGCGCAGGGCAATGTTGCCCAGCAGATCTTCTGGTACACTGCCTTTACTGCAGACATGGTAAAGCCACAGTCCGAAGGTAACAACACCGTGGACGAAGCTGGCAAGCCCCTGTGGCGGATGGCCCCAAGCCCGCACGGCCCTTACTGGGAAGAAGGCCAGAAGGTCGGCTATCAGGACGTTGGCTCCTGGACTTTCCTCAAGTCCACGCCTCTGGAACGTTCGCAGGCGGCTTGGCTCTATGCTCAGTTCGTCGTGTCCAAAACTGTCGACGTGAAGAAGTCCCACGTGGGTCTGACCTTCATTCGTGACAGCTCGGTCAACCACGAGAGCTTCTCAGAGCGCGCCGCGAACCTTGGTGGTCTGGTAGAATTCTACCGCTCACCTGATCGTGTGGCCTGGTCGCCAACTGGTGTGAACGTCCCTGACTATCCAAAGCTGGCCCAGATCTGGTGGCAGCAGATTGGTGACGTGAACTCAGGTGCCTTTACCCCGCAGGAAGCCATGAACCGTCTGGCCGAAGAAATGGACATCACCATGGCCCGGATGCAGCGTGCAGATGAGCAGGCTGAGATCTACGGCGGCTGCGGTCCGCGTCTGAACGAGGAAAAAGACGCCGAGTGGTGGTATGCCAATGGCGGTGCCAAGCCACCGCTGGAGAACGAGAAACCTGCAGGTCAGACCGTCAACTACGACGAGCTGGTCGCCCGCTGGGCCTCGCAGTAATCCCTCCTCCCCGTCGGGCCTGATCCCCATTGGCTTTGGCCCGACACCTGCCTCGGAGCGCTGCTGTTGCAATGCTTCGGGGCTCTTTCTCCCCCCGCGAAATACAGACACGGCCCCAGTCAGCCTTGGCTGCATGGCCGGTTGCCGGAAAGTTAAATAACGATGGCACTAGAACTAAAAAACGTGACCAAACGCGTCGGCGCGATTGAGCATATCAAGGACACTTCCCTGCTGCTTGAACCCGGTCACTTTAACGTCCTGCTGGGCGCCACCGGGTCGGGCAAGACCTCCCTTATCAAGCTGATGGCAGGTCTGGATCCCATGGCCAGCGGTCAAGTGTTTATGGAGGGCGAGGATGTCTCGCGGCTCAGCACTCAGAAACGCAATATCAGTCTGGTGCACCAGTTTTTCATCAACTACCCGCACATGACGGTCTATGAGAATATCGCCTCGCCGCTGAAAGTGGCTGGGATGGCGAAATCCGAGATCGAAGACCGCGTGGCAGAGGCCGCGAAGATCCTTCAGTTAGAACCGATGCTGCATCGCCGCCCCCATGAATTGTCTGGCGGCCAGCAGCAACGCTGTGCGCTGGCCCGTGCCATCGCCAAGGAAAGCCGTGCGGTTTTCCTGGATGAGCCCCTGGCCAACCTGGACTACAAACTGCGTGAAGAGCTGCGCGATCAGCTGCCAGAGCTCTTTGCCGGTCGCGGCGCGGTGGTGATCTATGCCACCTCGGAACCCGAAGAAGCGCTGCTCCTGGGCGGCAAAACAGCCTTGATGCGCGATGGTCGCGTCACTCAGTTTGGCCCCACTGCTGATATCTACCGCAACCCGGAAAACCTGGATGCTGCGCGGGTCTTTTCCGACCCTCCCATCAATACTGCAGAAGTGGTCAAACAGGGCAGCGAGATACGCATGGGCCCCAATGTTACTTGGCAGCTCAGCGGCGATGCCGCCAATCTCGTCGATGGGCCCTATACCGTGGCAGTGCGTCCCTACCACGTATTGCCGGTCGCGGGAGACAAGGCCACTGTGCGCTTGTCGGGCGAAGTACAGGTGACAGAGCTCTCCGGCTCTGAAAGCTCCGCGCATTTTGATCTGGGCCTGGGCCTTACCCATGCCAATTGGGTTTCGCTCTCGGCAGGTGTCCACCCCTACGAGGTCGGTGAAATGCATGAATTCTATATGGACCCCTCGGCGTGCTACTTCTTTGCACCCGACGGATCCCGCGTGGCCTGAGGTTAATATGGCTAAAATTACACTCTCAAAGCTGCGTCACAGCTACTACCCCAACCCCAAGTCTCCTTCGGACTATGCGCTGAAGGAAGTGGATCTCGATTGGAGCGATGGCGGGGCCTATGCGTTGCTCGGCCCCTCGGGCTGCGGCAAATCCACCTTGCTCAACATCATCTCTGGCCTGCTGGTCCCCTCCGAGGGTCAAATCCTATTTGATGGTCAGGATGTCACCGCCCTCCCCCCCGATCAGCGCAACATCGCGCAGGTGTTTCAGTTCCCAGTGATCTACGACACGATGACGGTCTACGACAATCTCGCCTTTCCACTGCGCAACCGCGGCCGTGATGAAGACACGGTCCGTCGCCGGGTCATGGACATCGCCGAGATGCTCGAAGTCACCGAAATGCTGGATCAAAAGGCTGCAGGCCTGTCGCCAGACAACAAGCAAAAGATTTCGATGGGCCGCGGTCTGGTGCGCGAAGATGTCAATGTGGTGATGTTTGACGAACCGCTCACGGTGATTGACCCGCATCTGAAATGGAAGCTGCGCTCGAAACTGAAAGAGCTGCACCAGCGTGTCAAAGCCACGATGATCTACGTGACTCATGACCAGACCGAAGCCCTCACCTTTGCCGACCAGGTGGTGGTGATGCAGCAAGGCGAAGTGGTTCAGATTGGAACCCCGGTTGAGCTGTTCGAACGCCCCGCGCATACCTTTGTCGGCCATTTCATTGGCTCTCCAGGTATGAACATCCTGCCCTGCCAGTTGCAGGCTGGTACCGCCCGTTTTGGCGATCACACCATTGCCCTAGAGGGACCGATCCGTGGCGAAGCCACTGGTGAAACCCAGATCGGCATCCGCCCGGAATTTGTCTCACTGTCCGATAGTGGCCTGCCCGCAACCGTCACCAAGGTTTCTGATGTCGGACGCCACACGGTGGTGGAATGCAACGCCAATGGCACCCGCATCAACGCCGTCCTTGAGGGCGCCGCCCAACACAACACACCTGAAAAAGGCGCTGATGTACATCTTGATTTCCGCCGGGACCAAACCCGGCTTTATGTGGACGGCTGGCTGGCCACCGATCCCCAAACCTCAACGGAGGCCGCGCGATGAAAACTGAAAATCAAAAAGCGTGGTTCTTTGTGCTGCCCGTCCTGGTGCTGGTCGCTTTTAACGCGCTCATCCCAATGATGACGGTGGTGAACTATTCGGTGCAGGAAACCTTTGGGGACAACGTGTTCTTTTGGCAAGGACTTGATTGGTTTGAACAAATCCTGCGCTCAGACCGGTTTCACGCCGCCCTTGGTCGCCAGTTTCTCTTTACCTTCCTGATCCTGATCATCGAGGTTCCGCTGGGTATTATCATCGCCCTGTCGATGCCACGTAAGGGGTTCTGGGTGCCTGTCTGTCTGGTGACTATGGCCCTGCCCATGTTGATCCCCTGGAACGTGGTAGGCGCAATGTGGAACATCTTCACCCTGCCCGATATCGGCCTCTTGGGCTATTTCCTCAACCATGTTCTGGGCATTACCTATGACATGACCCAAAACCCGCTGGCGGCCTGGGTCACCATCGTCACCATGGATGTCTGGCACTGGACCTCGCTGGTGGTACTGCTCTCCTACGCTGGCCTGGTGTCGATCCCAGACGCCTATTATCAGGCAGCCAAAATCGATGGCGCCTCCAATTGGGCAGTGTTCCGCTTCATCCAGTTGCCCAAGATGAAAACGGTTCTGACCATCGCCATATTGTTGCGCTTCATGGACAGTTTCAACATCTACACCGAGCCTTTCGTGCTCACCGGTGGAGGCCCCGGTAACTCCACAACCCTGTTGTCGATCGACCTGGTCAAGATCGCCCTGGGTCAGTTCGACCTCGGCCCGGCTGCTGCCATGTCGCTCATCTACTTTGCAATCACGCTTCTGGTCTCTTGGCTGTTCTACACGCTGATGACCAAAGACGACCTGAACTAAGGAGGGTTTGACAGATGCAAAAACGATCTATCATCCCCATTGTCTATATTCTCTTCCTGATGCTGCCGATCTACTGGCTGGTGGCGATGAGCTTTAAGACCACAAACGAGATCCTTTCCGGCTTCTCGCTGTTCCCGCAGACCTTCACACTGGAGAACTACGTCACCATCTTCACCGATCCCTCGTGGTATTGGGGCTATATCAATTCGATCATCTACGTGAGCATCAACACGGTGATCTCGGTCGCCGTTGCCCTGCCTGCGGCCTATGCCTTCTCGCGCTACCGCTTTCTGGGCGACAAGCAGCTGTTCTTTTGGCTTTTGACCAACCGCATGGCACCCGCTGCTGTCTTTGCCCTGCCCTTCTTCCAGCTCTATTCAGCGGTGGGGATCTTTGACACCCATCTGGCGGTGGCCCTGGCCCATTGCCTGTTTAACATCCCCCTTGCAGTTTGGATCCTCGAGGGTTTCATGGGCGGCATTCCCAAAGAGCTGGATGAGACCGCTTATGTGGACGGGTATTCCTTCCCGCGTTTCTTTGGCACGATCTTCATCCCCTCGATCAAAGCAGGGGTCGGCGTCGCTGCCTTCTTCTGTTTCATGTTCTCCTGGGTGGAGTTATTGCTGGCGAAAACCCTGACAGCCGTGGCGGCAAAGCCCATCGCCGCCACCATGACAAAAACCGCCTCCAGCGCGGGCTATGAGCTGGGCCTGCTGGCGGCTGCGGGTACCTTGACAATCATTCCGGGGGCCATCGTGATCTGGTTCGTCCGCAACTATATCGCAAAAGGTTTTGCGATGGGGAGGGTATAATGCTTTCTTGGATGGCCTGGACCTGGCCCACAGCTTTGGTCTTCATCGGGATCTTCTCTGCCATTGGCGTGCTGGTCCTGCTGGAAATTCGCACTCCGGGCGGCGACGCGCGCAAAGGCGTTCTGGGGCTGACCACCACCCGCGGCGACCGTTTGTTCATCACCCTTCTGGGCACCAGCTATATCTTCCTGGCCTGGCTGGGACTGGTGGGAATGCCACTCTGGTGGCCCCTGGGGCTCTCCCTCGTCTGGGGCTGTTTCACCTTCTGGAAGGTCTGAGCAGTTCCGGCGGGTCAAGGGGGCCAAGGGCCCCGCGCAAGCGGCTTGCCCTTGACGCGCCAAACTTAACAAAATTGCCTTGGGCCTGAAGGGCACACCTGCCCCTTCAGGCCCTCTCAGCAGATTTCACCAGCCTTCGCCTGATCTCCCAGGCCCGGGATGGTCTATCACCTTGCGGCAGGCTGAAATCGGCGCGCGGAAGCGCCCATCCTGCCCAGGCTCCCCCCTTGAGCTGCGGCTTCTGCTAAAGAAATAGTTTTCAAACCCCCTTCGTTGCACTAGCATCGCTGAAAGACCAAAATGGACCGGACATCAGACGACATGCGTAAGAAACAGGACAATTCACTGCTGACCGAGGTTGAGCTTGAATTCATGACCGTCGTTTGGGCTACTGGGGGCGGAACCGTCAGGGATATCCTTGCGGTGCTGAATCAGGCACAGGAACGCGCTTACACCTCTGTGGCCACGGTGCTTAAAATCATGGAACAAAAGGGCTTTCTTACCAGCGAGAGGGCAGACCGCTCGCTGATCTACCGCCCCGCCATTCCCAAAACAGAGTATCAAAAAACCTCTCTGAAAAACCTTTCGAGCAAGCTGTTCAACGGGGCGCCTGCCGCTCTGGTCGCCCGCCTCGTGGACGATGAAGAAGTTACCGACGACATGCTCGTTGAAATGCGGGCGCTGCTGAACGAAAGGTTGGGGGACAATGGAAACTGACGCGCTGATCAATAGCTATTTGGATCTCAATCTCCTGGTGCTTTCGGGCACTTTGCTTTGGCTTTCTGCGCGAAAACTCCTGTCTCAGACCAAGCTCGCCCATGCCTATGGGGCCCAGCTGCGCCTGATGAATGCCCTCACTCTGCTGCTTGCGCTCTCTCCGATCATGATGTTTGCCTTTACCCGTTTGGTGATGGCCCATCCGCCCAATATTTCTGACCTGCTGGTCTCGCAGTTTCTGCAAGGCAATGTCAGCATGAGCGCAACCAGTTTCGAGACCCTGTTGGGACTGCGCGAAGACACTGTGCGTGTGTTGTCCACGCAGCAGTTGCTCTGGACGCGCCTGCTCACTTCTGCGCTTGTTCTCGGCGGCTTGATCTGTGCCGCCCAATTGGGCTCCTCGGTCTATCGCCTGCGCCGTGCTCTGCGCCATAGCTATGTCTGGAAACGCATCGGCCGCACCCAGGTCCTGGTCTCTGACGAAACTCCGGTTGCCTATTCCACCCGTGGGCTTGTCAGCCGCTATGTGGTGCTGCCCTCGGCCCTGCTGACCCAGCCCGACGATCTCAAGCTTACCTTGGCGCATGAACTGCAGCATTTCCGTCAGCGCGATATCGAATGCGAATTCCTGTTGGAATTGTTGCGGCCCTTGCTGTTCTGGAACCCGGCCTTTTATGTCTGGCGGCGGGAAGTGCGCCATCTGCGTGAATTTGCCTGTGATCAGGCCTTAATGGCCCGCCCCGGCCTGGATCTGCGTGCCTATTGCGAATGCCTGATCCGCTCCTGTGCCCAGGCCGCACAGGAGCGGGTTTTCTTCACCCGCCGCAGCCCGGCTGTCGCCCTGGTGGACCGGCGCGAAACCCGCAGAGATTCCACCCTGCAACAGCGTATCATCGCTGTAACCGCACAGACCCCTCCTGGCCAAACAGGGGTGGGCTGGGTCATGGTGTCCGGCCTCATGGTCACGTCGGTTCTGGCGACCGCGATGCTAATGCAGCGCCCCGGAGACTGGAGCCACGACAGATTGATGCTGTCCACAATTGTCAATCTGGAACGCATGGCCAGCCGCACTGCCAGCCCAGACAGCGCATCGGCCTCGGCCAGTGATATCTTGCAGGGCAGCTTTATGCCTGCCGAGCGCTAAACGCGCCTGCTCAGGTAGTCCACACCGTGACAAATCCCGTCGGGTCTTTTTCCGAGCAGTTAAAACCGCGTGGGCGACACCGCATCAAGGGAAATTTCAGGCGGGCGGGACATCACCAAATCCGCCACCAGTTCCGCTGTTGCTGCCGATTGGGTGAGCCCTAGATGCCCATGACCAAAGGCATAGATCACTGCATCTGATGCGGACGACGCCCCGATCACTGGCAGTGTGTCGGGCATCGATGGCCGGAACCCCATCCACTGAGAGCCGCCAGAGCTGTCCAGCCCCGGCATAAAGCGGCCTGCCTTTTTCAACAGCACCTCTGAGCGTTTGAAATTGGGCGGCAGGTTCAGCCCCCCCAATTCAACTGCGCCACCGATGCGTACCCCTCCATTGATACGACTGGCGACAAAGCCATGGCTGCCAAAGGTCACATGGGTCTTTAGATCAAAGGCCCCGGCGGGCAGGGTGGTGTTATAGCCGCGCTCGGTCTCCAGCGGTAGTGTGTCGCCCAGCCCACGGGCCAGGAGATGCGACCAGGCGCCGGCGGCCAGCACCACCCGGTCTGGGGTCACTCTGTGGCTGTCCAGATCCAGCGCAACCGAAACCCGGTCAGCGCTGAGCGCTCTGACCTCCTGCACCTCGAGACGACCGCCACGGGCCAAAAATTGCCCAGCCAGATATTCACACCAGCCCTTTGGATCAACGGTGTTGATCCAGTCCGGTGTAAAGCCGGCATGGGTGAATTGGCGGCTCAAGCCGGGTTGTATTTCCGCGATCTCGTCCGGGCTTTGTAGCAGATCAAAGCGCGTCCCATTGGCGCCGCGCATCTCCCAGGCCGGCAGGCTGGCCTGGTATTCTTTTTCGCTTTCAAACAGTTGTAGCTGGCCGTCACGTTGCAGCAAGGCTTCGCCGTCTGTGTCGCGGATCTGCCGCTCCAGGGCCGCCCGCGCCAATCCCATCAGGGCCGCCTGGGCAGTCATTGAAGTCGCATAGCGATCCCGCCAGCTGGCGCGCCAAAAGCGCAGTAACCAAGGCGTCAATTGCAGGGCGTAGCGTGGCAGGATCGACAAAGGCCCCATGGGGTCTAACAGCCATTTTGGCGCCTTGCGCATCATGCCGGGCGCAGCCAGCGGAAGGATCTCGCTAAAGGCAAAGGCCCCGGCATTGCCCGCCGAAGCCTCCGCCGCCAGGCCCTTGCGGTCATAGATCGTCACCTGATGGCCAAGGCTTTGCAGACGCAGGGCACAGCTTACCCCGACAATCCCCGCTCCAATCACCGCAATTGTCATGCCAGCCTGAGAAGACGCATTTGTCACTGCCGCTTTGCCCATCGGAGCCTCTTATTTCTTGGAAAAACACCAGAGACAAATCGCCCTGCCTCTGGTGTGGTTATCTCGCGATGTCAGGGCAGTGTATAGGCCGTCTTTACCCGTGTGTAGAATTCAGCTGCATAGCGCCCCTGCTCGCGCGGGCCATAACTTGATCCCTTGGTGCCGCCAAAGGGCACGTGATAGTCCACTCCCGCCGTGGGCAGGTTCACCATCACCATCCCCGCCTCTGAACTGGCTTTGAAATGGCTGGCATGTTTCAAGGAGGTGGTGCAGATCCCGGCGCTGAGCCCAAAGGCGCTGTCATTGGCTAGCGCGAGCGCCTCATCATAGTCGCGCGCCCGCAGGACCGAGGCAACCGGGCCAAAGACCTCTTCGCGGTTGATCCGCATGTCATTCTGGGTCTCTGTGACCAAGGCAGGCGCCATATAGAACCCCTCCTGCGCCAGGGTAAGGCGCTCGCCGCCAATAACAGTGCCACCTTCCTCTGCTGCGATCTTTAGATAGGACAGGTTCTGCGCCAACTGGCGCGCATCCACCACTGGCCCCATCTGGATGCCGGGCTCCAGCGCATTACCCACTTTCAGCCCCTGCATCGCCTGTGTCAAAGCGGCAACAAATCGATCGTGTATGCCTTCGGTGACGATCAAACGGGAAGACGCGGTGCAGCGCTGTCCGGTGGAATAGAAGGCCCCGTTCAGGCAGGCCTCTACCGCGAGGCCAAGATCTGCATCATCCAACACCACCATGGGATTCTTGCCGCCCATTTCCAGCTGCACCTTCTTCATGGTCTTGGCACAGGAAACCGCAATGCCGCGCCCAGTTGGCACTGATCCGGTGAAAGACACCGCATCGACCCCTGGGTGATCCACCAGATGCTGCCCAACCACGGAGCCTTTACCAAAGACGATATTGAAAACGCCTTCCGGCAGTTCAGCGCGCGAAATGATCTCCGCCAGGGCCCAGGCGCTCCCCGGTGTGAGTTCTGCGGGTTTCAGCACCACGGCATTGCCATAGGCAAGGGCCGGCGCGATCTTCCAGGCGGGGATGGCAATCGGGAAATTCCACGGGGTGATCAAGCCAACCACGCCAACCGGCGCGCGGGTCACATCCACCTCGACGCCCGGACGGGTTGAGGCCAGATGATCGCCGGTTTGGCGCAGGCATTCCCCGGCAAAGAACTTGAAGATCTGGCCAGCGCGGGCAGCCTCACCGATCCCTTCGGGCAGTGTCTTGCCTTCTTCGCGCGACAAAACCTGGCCCAGCTCCTCTGTGCGGGACAGGATCTCACTACCGATCGCATCCAACACATCAAAACGCATCTGCGGCGTCGCCCGCGCCCAGTCTGGCGCAGCCGCGCGGGCGCTGGCAATGGCGCGATCCATATCGGCGGTCTCGCTCACTGCAGCCATGCCGATCACATCACTCACATCCGAAGGGTTCACATTGGGAAGGCCCTCCCTGGTGACTTCCCAGTTGCCCGAGATTAGGTTTCTGTAATCCATGTTGAATTGTCCTTTGGGGTTTTAGCCTGTTTTCAGGCCTGAATGCCGGTGCGGTAGGGGTCGCTTTGTGCAAAAATCAATGTTGCGTCAGCCGTGACATAGGCCTCGCCCTCTATCCGGGGAATTACCTGCCCCTGCGCGCTGCGCTGATAGCTGAGGGCATAGGTGCTGCCGATGATGCTTTCTTCAATATAGACCGTGTCTGGCGCCAACAGGCCGTCTTCTGCCAGGCAGGCCAGCTTGGCAGAACTGCCGGTCCCGCAGGGGGAGCGGTCATAGGCCCCGCCCGGACAAAGCACAAAATTACGTCCCTGCGCCTGTGGTGAAAGAGGGGCGCCGTTGAATTCCACATGGTCTATCCTGGCGCCTTCGGCCCCTGTGACCCCTTGGGCCCATAGGGCATCGCGCAGAGCAAGGGCCGCATCGCTCAGTTTCGCAATGTTTGAGCGATCCAGAGCAATGGGGCAGTCACGGGTAAGAAAGAACCAATTGCCGCCCCAGGCCACATCTCCGGTAATCTGCCCCAGGCCCGGAACCTCTAGGCAAATCGCCTTGGCGTGACGATAACTGGCGACGTTTTCTACCGCCACCCGATTGGTAGAGATCAAATCCGCTTCAACCTTCCCAACAGGAGTTTCAATACGGTGGCGCCCCGGAACGAGGCGTCCAAGATGGCACAGTGACACCAAGGTGCCGATGGTGGCATGGCCACACATGCCCAGATTGCCCACCCGATTAAAGTAGATCACTGAAGCGGCACAGTTTGGATCGTCTGGAGGCAGCAACAGCGCCCCCACCATGGCATCATGCCCCCGAGGTTCGAGCAGGACGGAGGCGCAGAAGTCTCGGTGCTCGGCTTGCAGTCGCGCAGCCCGATCCGCCAGTGATCCGGCCCCAAGGTCCGGACCGCCGCTCAGGATTACCCGCGTTGGCTCTCCGCCTGTGTGGCTGTCGATCACGCGCATGATCAAGCCGCAATATCAGCGCGTGCCGACCAGCTGGTATACCAGCGCTTGAACAGCGTATATTGCGCCTCGACATAGTTGCGCTGACTTGCCGTGAGGACATCGCTTTCATTGAAATGCAGGGCATATTCGCGATCCCCATTCAGGACCATCAGATGCTTGTAGTACAGCACCAAGTCCGCGCCCTCATCAAAGGAAGACAATACCGCCAGCGCCTCTTCCAGCTCCTTGGCCCGGCGGCGGGCGCCGACATCGCCTGCGGCGGCGCGCTCACACAGGGCAACCAGATGCAATACTTCGCGGGGGAGTGCATTGCCAATCCCGGTGATGGCCCCCGCCGCGCCACAGTTCACAAAGCCGTGAAAAACCGTTGTATCGACACCTATCATTAGGGTGACGCTATCATCCTGCCCAGTGATATTTTCAGCTGCATAGCGCAGATCGTCGGCGCCGCCGAATTCTTTAAAACCCACCAGGTTGGGATGGTCTGCGCGCAGGGCAAAGAACAGATCAGCGCGGGTGGCAAAGCCGTAGTAGGGGCTGTTGTAGATCACCGCAGGCAGGTCCGGGGCGGCAGAGAGAACCGCCTTGAAATGGGCCTTTTGTGCGGCGCTGGACGTGCCACGGGACAGAACGCGTGGGATCACCATCAGCCCCTGGGCCCCGACCTCGGAGGCATGCGCGGCATGCGCAGCGGCGATTTTGCTGTTTACGGCCCCCGTGCCTACAATTGTCGGCACCCCCGCCTGAACGAGCCGTGCAACCCCCTGCATACGTTCTGCATCCGTAAGCAGCGGCCAATCCCCCATGGATCCGCAATAAACTACCGCCGACATGCCCGCGGCGATCAGTTCCTGACCCTTGCGGACCAGCGCATCAAAATCAGGGCGGCGATCCGGGGTGCAGGGGGTCATCAAAGCCGGGATGCACCCGGAGAAGATTGGATTGCTCATGGTCTTTTCCTTGCAGAGCCAACCCAGGTGGCTGGCGGTTGACGGGCTCCAAAGCGACGCGCCCCCCCTGCTCCGACCATCCGGAAAAAAGGGAAAGAACTGCGCAATGGCGACGGCGATTGCCTCCTTCTATTTCATATTGGATCCAATTTACAATATATTTTCTCTCTCAACTTCCCCCAGGCAGCAAATCCGGCTAATAACAAGGTAGAAGGAGTGCCCTATGAAGTTGAATTCCGTCGATATTTCGAAAACCGCATCGGCATCCTCGATCGTTTTTGAGGCCCTGCGCAAAGCCATCATCGAAGGCGACGTCAAAGAGGGGGAGCCTCTGCGCCAGGACGAAATCGCTCGGATGTTTAACACCAGCCGAATCCCGGTGCGCGAAGCAATCTCGCGGCTGGAAGAACAGGGGCTGGTCAAAACCCAACGCTACAAGGGGGCTGTTGTCTCTGGTCTCTCGGCCACCGAGGCTGAGGAAATCTTTGATTTTCGCGCTTTGATTGAACCAGAAGTGATCCGCCGCGCGGTGCCTTTGATGTCAGCTGAAACGCTGGACAGCGCCCGCACCTCTTGGGCGGCTTTTTCGGCCTCTTCTGACCCCATGAGCTGGGGCGATCTCAATCGGGATTTCCACTCAACCCTCTATCAGGCCAGCGGGTTGCAGTATCATCTGGATGTCATCGACAATGCTATGGACCGGATTGATCGTTATCTGCGGGCGCAATTGGTGATGTCGAACGGTATGGAACGCGCCAATGAGGAACATATCGCTATTTGGGAGGCCTGCGTTGCCGGCAATGCTAAACAGGCAGCTGAGCTGACGCGGCTTCATATTTCCGGAGCACGTGAATCACTGATTCAGAACATCAACAGTCTGCGCTAAAAGTGAAAAACGCGGCTCCTATAACAGGGGCCGCGTCGCAATTTCTTTTCAATCCCGCAGGGATCTGCCTGGTTTAGACCAGTGCCAGATTGACAGCTGCCTCACGACCATCGCGGCCAGGCTCGATGTCGAAGGTCACTTTCTGGTTGTCGGCCAGGCCGGTCAGGCCAGAACGCTCAACTGCAGAAATGTGCACGAACACATCCTTGGTGCCGCCATCGGGCGCGATAAAACCAAAACCTTTGGTAGAGTTGAACCATTTTACGGTGCCAGTAGCCATTTCCGTATTCTCCCTTTGATATGCTGCCCGCAGGATTGCGGCAGCCCGGCGTTGTTGAGTCTGGATCGAAGACTGAACGCCGTTAATAGGAGACAGCAGGTCGACATAGAGAAACACAAGCACAGAAAATATGCGCGTGCTCTGCGTCGGTTTCAAGAGTACATTTCTCAGTTTGATGCCGCTTGGATTACATTTTCGGTGCTTTCATCAGCCAAAAATTACAACCCAAGGGATTGCGCGGCAGTGATCCCGCATTTTGGGCCGCATTAGGATTGACCCACCATGCCGCCCTAGTTGACTTGCGCTCAGCCACGGCAACCAGCTTTCTGATTCCCTATGAGCGCATAGCGGAACGCCTTGGGCCTTCCCCTTCTGCGCTTGGAAGCAATTGTAGATAGGTCAGCGCGTCGCCACTCATCAGGGGCTTACTGAACAAATAGCCTTGAACCTTCATGTTTCCGATGCCCCGAAGTAGCTCCAACTGCCCCTGGCGCTCAACGCCTTCCACAATGCAATCAAGATCCAAGTTATCGCAAAGATCCAGTATGGTCTTGATCACAGCCTGTGACGTGGAACACTCTTCCATATCGACAAGAAAACTGCGGTCGATCTTCAGCTTATCAATTGGCAGGTTCTGAACGTAGCTCAAACTGGAGTAGCCGGTTCCAAAATCATCAAGAGCCACTTTGGACCCCAGACTTTTCAGAAGTTTAAGGGTTTCATTTGCTCTGCCGAGGTCCCGCAACAAGGCCGTTTCGGTAATCTCAAACGTCAACCTCTCCGGCGGGAAACCAGACCTGCGCACTATTTCAGAGAGTCGGAGAATATTCTGTGGCGAGCCAATATCATGCGCCGATAGATTGAACGAGACAAACAGGTTGCCTGGCCATTTGGAGACTTCGGATAGGGTTTTGCGGAGCAGCGTTTCTGTCAACTTGCTGACGACGCCAGTTTTCTCCGCGTTCTTGATGAAATCCGTAGGCGGGACATTGCCAAGAACGGGGCTGGCCCAGCGTGCCAGCGCTTCGGCGCCCACCGGGAGACCTGTATCGCTATCCACAACAAACTGGTACGCGACAAAAAACTCCTCATCGAGGTTTGCTTTTTGCAGCTCTCTCATAATACCGGTCGTCTCGTTTATCTCATCTTGATGTTGCTCGGAAAACAGAACTGCCTTTCCTTTTTGGCGTTCCTTGGCAACATAAAGAACATAGTCTGAATGCTCAAAAAGAAGCTTCGCCGTTGTTCCTGCCTCTGGGTATTTGGCGATACCGCAGGTGCCCCCGACATTCGCTATGAAGTTCTCAAATTCAAATGGTTCTTCTACCGTCTCACAGATTCTGTTCCCCAGCGCCCGAAGCTCGCTGTCAGATAGCTCCCCTTCAAAGATAATACCAAACTCATCGCCGCCCAGTCGCGCCACAAAGAGATCACTGCTAATTTGAGACAGGCGCTCGCCGACCTTTACCAACAGATTGTCACCCGCAACATGCCCGTAAATGTCATTGATCGGCTTAAAACCATCCAGATCCAAGGTGCCAACCGCAAAACTTCTATTACCCTCAGCGGCACCGACAATCCTTTCCTCCAACTCTGCCAGAAACCGGCGCCGATTGGGCAGGTCAGTCAGACTATCCAGGTTTGCGAGCCTTTCGTTCTCCTTGCCCAGCTCGTTGGCCTCAAATGCGGCCTTCTTCAGGGCAATTTGATTGGAAATCAGATCCACAAAACTCTCTGAATGATTGGACAGAACATAGAGAATGGCCACTGTAACGATCACAAGGTTCAGTCCGACAGAAAGGAATTCCTGGCTCCCGGCGTAGATGAGAAAGAGTGATGTAGGCCCAATGACCGTCACTCCAAGAACAATTGCTGCAATCCGCAGGTGCATCAAACACACCATAATGCCCAGGCTTGTCACACCCGAAAAAAATGCAACATGCCCCTGTGAATAGACGTCGCCATATCCAAACAGGGCCAGGGCCCACAGTGCAAAGATTGATCCTAAAACACCCGCCAGAACAATTGTTTGTCGAAGCTTTTTTCTGGCGACTTCGCCAGAAATCTCCTGCTTTCCAGCCCGCCAATACGAAAGCGTTCTGAGCACCGAAATGGAGACAAGAAAAACAGGAATATAAATGCTGAGCCAGGCCGGGGCCTGATCCATAAAGTCATAGGCCAGCGCCAGGGTATTCACGACCACCATAGTGTACATGAGGGGAATTTGCCGTGAAAATCTGTCGATTTGAGCAATGGCTAGGTCGGGGTTGTCGTCAGATATACTGAACACTCCCCGCAGCCGCTCAAAAATACCTCGCATAACCTGCTCCAAGTCACTGACTAAATATCATACCACCCATTGGTTAGGCCAACATCACTTGCACACCCGTTAAAAACTCTTCGATTTCCAAGAAACGACGATCAAATACTATGCCAAATTTTATATAGTGGAACTGAAAACTGCTCACGCATAGCCCCATGCCCAGTCTATTGCCGCGTCCTGGAGTGACCCGTGCTCAGTTCGAATGGATTGAATCTATCTAGAAGATCGCATGGGGCTATGCCTTGGCCACGGCCAAAATCGGCCTAACTTCAGCACAATCAAAAGACGCAAAAAAGATAAGGCTCAGATCTGGGATCTGTTGCTGAGGGCATAGGCGACAAAAACGCCTGCCCCACAGCCAAAGAAATGCGCTTCCCAACTGACACCGGGCTGCCCGGGCAACACCCCCCAGATCATCGTGCCATAAAAGAGAACCACGCCAATGGCCACCAAAAGGGGCACGGGCTGTCGTTCCATCACCCCCCGTGTCACCAGAAAACCGAACCAGCCAAAGATCAGCCCAGAGGCGCCGACATGAATCGCCGTTGCTCCAAACAACCACACCCCCACCCCACCAAGTACCACGATTCCGATTGAGGCCTTAAACACCAGCTGCTGCGCTGTGACCGCCAAAAGCGCACCAAGTACGACCAGGGGAGCGGTATTGGCCACGGCGTGACTGACAGAGCCGTGCAAAAGAGGCATAAAGAGGATACCCCATAAGCCACTGAAGGAGCGGGGACGCAGGCCCAGTCCGTCGCTCAGCGCATAGCCTGTGATCAGGTTTGCGACCTCAATCAGCCAGAGAACCGCTAACAAAATCGCCAGCCACCGGAACCGTTCCAAAACGCCGCTCACTCTCTGTTCTCTCCCGGTTCTATCCTCGCCCGGTAGAGCGTAACACAGCCAGAACAGAGGTGAAATGGCGACCAATTGCTGCCGAAACTGGGAGGGGGCACCCTTTACCCGGTAACGGCGTCATCTGGCGCCTCTGGCCCGTTGAATGATGGCCCGGCAGTCAACGCCATTGGGCAGGGTTCCATAGCTGCCAGACCAAGCAGCCCCCAGGCGCGTGGCGCAAAATGCGTCAGAGACACAGGCCGGAGCAAACCGCACCAACAGTGCGGCCTGCCAGATGAGCGCCATATGTTCTGTCAATCGGCGCGCCCGCAGTTGAAAATCACTTGGATCTGCAAGGGCCTGTTTCAAGGCATCCAGGGATTTGTCGAACAGGGCATTGCCCCCTTTTGCCGTTTCCACTTCGCTCAAGAAGGCTGCGCCGGCCTCAGGATCACGCTGCAGGGCCCGCAGCACATCCAGACAGATCACATTGCCCGACCCTTCCCAGATCGAGTTCACCGGCGCTTCGCGGTAGAGGCGTGGCATGATGCTTTCTTCGACATATCCGGGTCCGCCATGGCACTCCATCGCCTCATAGGTATGATTGGGCGCACGTTTACAAATCCAGTATTTGCCGATCGCCGTGCCAATCCGTGCTAAGGCCGCAGCATCCTTATCGCCGGCTTCGCCCTCATCGATGGCCCGACCAAGGCGCAGGCTCAGTGCCGTAGCCGCCTCAGACTCCAAAGCCAAATCCGCCAGAACATTCTGCATCAGCGGCTGATCTATCAGCAGTTTCTGAAAAGCGGAACGATGAGAGGTATGATGAAGCGCCTGGACCAGCCCCTGCCGCATCAAGGCCGCAGAGCCAAAGGCACAATAAAACCGGGTGCCTTGAACCATTTCAATGATGGTTTTGACGCCCTTTCCTTCCGCTCCAACCCGCAGGCCCCAGGTCTGGTTAAGCTCCATCTCGCTGGAGGCATTTGACTTGTTGCCCAGCTTATCCTTGAGCCGCTGCAGAAACAAACCATTGCGCTGCCCGTCGGGAGTAAACCGCGGCATCAAGAAGCAAGACAGCCCTTCATCGGTATAGGCAAGGGTCAAAAAGGCATCCGACATCGGCGCCGAGCAGAAAAACTTGTGGCCTGTCAGGCGATAGCCTTCTCCATCGCGCACCGCACGCGTGCTATTGGCGCGCACGTCAGAACCGCCTTGTTTTTCGGTCATAAACATCCCCATCTGAGCGCCGTTTTTTTCGCTCAGCGGAATGTCCCGTTTGTCATATTCAGTAGAGAGCAGTTTTGGCAGCCATTCCTGGGCTAACGCGGGGCTGGCTTTGAGGGTTGGAATAGCGGCATAGGTCATGGCGATAGGACACAGCACGCCCCCCTCAATCTGGTTCATCATATAGTTCATGGCCGCGTGGGTCACATGACCGCCCGCTTTGGGGTTGTTCCAGGCAAAATTCGATAACCCGTTCGCGACCGCCAACTCCTGAAGTGCATGATAGGCAGGGTGAAAGCTGACCTGATTGACCCGCATACCGTAGCGGTCAAAGGGTTTCACTTCCGGGCTATAGCGATTGGCCTGATCCGCCTGCTCCAGAACCTCTGCGCGCCCCGCCTTTTTGCCAAAATCCGCCAGCTTTGGCGCCGCCCAATCGGCGCCTTCACGTTGGATCGCTTCGCGCAGGGGCAGATCCGAGCTCCATAGATCCTGATCCCCCATATGGGGCGGTGTATTGATAACCTCATGCGTTGGTAATGCCGCCAGTGGGTTACGAATGGTCATCGCGCTGTTCCTTTTTGCTGTCCTGAAACGGCGTTCAGACAAAATGTCACAATCGCCTCTATCTCGACCTCTGTCTCGCTGCGGGTGGTTAGGGTTCTATCTGCCAAGGGCCCAATCAAGGCTTCGGCCAGGGCTCCGACAATGCAATTGGCGACAACCGCCGTGTTTTGCGCCGGAAAGGCACCGCTCTTGATGCCGTCATCAATGATGCGCCCCAAAACAACCGCATAGGATCTACGGAAGGCCAAGCGCTCGGCATCAACTAAGGTATCAACCGGCTCAAAGATCAAGGCATAGGCCAGGACCGGCGATTGCAGGGCACGCCGGGCAAAGACCTCCACCGCATCCCCCAGTCGCGACGGGGCGGCCCCGTCAGTGTCTGCAATTGCTGTCATCACCTGAACTTCACGCTTGGTGACACGGCGAAAGACTTCGGCCAACAGTTCAGCTTTTGATGGAAAGTGACGATACAGCGTGCCGGTCGCCAACCCCGCTGCAGCTGCAACCGAGGACATCTGCACAGCTGCAAAACCACCCTCAGCCACAGCCACACGGGCCACGCTTAGAATCTGATTGTGAACCCGTTCTTTGTGCTTACGAGTCTTTTTTGTCTCTCTGTAGGCCAAGGTATGAATCCAAATTCATTTTAAGTAATGAACAATGATTCACATCTTTGGGTCAAGGCCAGACGCCACCCTATTGGGGGAACCCCACGTCAGTTTGGGAACCGCAACAGACCTGCCACCCTAGGCACAGATCAGCGCCCGATGAAATCGGCGCGTCTTTCCTGCAAAGCGGCGTGCAGATAGTCGACCAGCAATCGCACCCGCAGCACAGCGGCAGTCTCCAATTTGGGGGCCCAGCATGTGATCGACTACACCTGCACAGATATCGCAGGCACAGCCCAAACCTATGACGTGATCTATGACACACTGGGCCTATCCTCCTATGGTCGGTTGCGACGTAATCTGTCGGCAACTGGGCGCTATATCTGTCCGGTCCTGAGTGGAAAATTGCTTTGTGCTGCGCTGGCTACCGGGCTCTTGAGCAGAGGCAAAGCGCAGTTTTCTGCGGCAGGTATGCAGCCCATGGGTGAGTTGCGAGAACTGTTGGCACAGGTCCTGATACTCACGCGCAGCAGGGTTTTGACACCACTCATGGATCGCAGCTACACCTTGGCGGATCTAATCGCCGCGCATCGCTATGTGGAGACCAGGCGCAAAGTCGGCAATGTTGTCGTGTCAGCCCCCTGAAATGAACGGATGAGGGTACGCTGGCAGCCCTTGCTTCAATCGGCTTTCCTGTTAGCCTTCTCCCATAATGAGGAGAGTTTTTATGAGCATTGTTAAGCAAATTGCCGTCACGACCCCCCTGGTCGCCTTATTTTCCCTCGCACAGTCGCCCGGCCCTGCCTTTGCTGGCGGCGATGCCGGTGGCAGCACCGGGGCCTCTTACGGGTTAAGCAACGCGACCACTCGATCCATCGTAAAGACATTGTCACGCGGGGGGGACCGATGCAGCCGACAACCCGCCGCCTACCGCTGCGATTGCTACCGCTGGGTCTATAAGCGTGCGGCAAACCAACTGGAGGGAAATGGAGCCTATTCCGAAGCCAAAGGCGCGCTGGAACAGGTTGAACGCAGCCTCGCAGCGGTGGTGGCACAGAATCGCGACAGCACCCAGCCCACACGCCGCCGCGCCCTAGAGACCTATACCCCGGTGAAACCCGCCGCCATTCCAAAGGTAAACCGCGCGGCGGTACAGGCCATGGCCAAAGCGGAAACCGTTTTGTTGCGCTCCCCCGCAAACAAGCAAGAACACTATACCCGCATCGCTCAGGCCATTAACTCCAACAAGGTTTTGTTGCGGTCCGCCCTGTTACCTGGCGGTGTGATCCGTTTTGCGGCAACGCTGATCACCGGATTTCTACAAAAGGCCTGAACCACGAAGAACAGTCTCATTGCGCCGTGGTTTCTGGCGCAATGAGACTGTCAGTCAAAGGAAGAATTCTTTCAAGGGCCCCCGGCACAGCGCCCAGGTGGCCCTCATGCTGGGCCTGCGCTCACCGGACGACATGCACCGCGCAGGCCGCATGGCGCACCACCTGACTGGCGGTCGAACCCAACAAAAGATCCTGCATACCCGGACGGTGGGAAGAGATGATCACCAGATCTGGCTTGTTTGCCTCTGCCCAATCCAAGATAGAACGCCCCGAATGTCCCTCTATCACGATACTGCTGGCATCATTTGGCAGGGTCTTAGCGAGGGCTGCCAGTTCTGTCTCCAGCGCCTTTCGGGTCTCAGCCATATAGTCAGCCGACATGTAGGAAATAGCATAGGCCGGAACCTGTTCGACCACGTGCAGCAGAGTAATCTTGGCTTCAGGCGTCGCCAAAAGCTGGGCCAGTTTGAGCGGTGCCGATACATCGCGATCTGGATCAAACGAAATGGGCACGAGAATATTGTGATACATGAGATGCCTCCTTGGCTGTTCGCCTAGAGGCAGAATGTACCTAGATCATCCAGGCCACCTTGATCCATATCAGGGACGTCCCGTTTTGTGGTCTTGCGCCTGTTGTCCTGTCAGATACTCTCAAAGGTTGCTGAGACCTCATACATCACCGGTTCGAAACTGCGGCACAGTTCGTTGATCTTGCGATTGCGCTCACGCATTTCAGCATAGCGTAACATCGCCAGAAAATCTTCGCGCCGACGCCATTGCGAATAATTGGCAATCCGGGTTTGGGCATCATTCACATGCAGCCCTGCCGAAATAAATCCGGGTTGTTTCGAGATATAGGCGCCATAGGCGTCTTTGAGCGCATCCAATAGATCCTGGCAGGTTCCTGGGGTCATTTCAAAGGTCGTAATGACCGTCTGAATGTCAGCAGCTTCGGTGATTTTAGGCATTGGCTTCTCCCTGGCTATTTCGCTGAGTGTGACGAGCCTACGATGATTGCCACAAAAAACGCACTCGTTTTTATCGCCGGAGTTTCCTGAGGCAGGTTTCACACGTAAAAAGAGCGCATGCCACTTTCGCCGCACCAATAAGCCCATGTCTTACCCAGGACATCTCGCCCTGGCGCTTTGCGCTGCGACACTGCCATTGGCGGCCAGCGCCGGCGCCTGGAAACATCCTGTGGACACGGGGTTTTCCTCCACCAGCTTCAACCTACGCAAAACCGATCAAGGGCTGGTGAATGAATTTGGCTATTATCGTGATTTTGGCATTTCACCCCGTTTTGATCTGGGAGTCGACCTAAACCATCAACAGAGCCAATCCACCCGCCAATCGGGCCATGTGATGGTCTTTGCCCGTCTGCCTCTGCGCCAGGGCGCAGACACTAGTAAAATCGCTGTTGAACTCGCCCTTGGTGGCAATCACACCAACCTGCAATGGCACCCGATGTACCGGTTCACCCTGTCAATCGGACACAGCAAGGCGACAAATCCCGGCACTCTTTGGGGTAACCTAGATCTGGTCTACGAAAAACGTGGCGACACCCCCCACCCACTGTGGAAACTCAACGCCAACTTTGGGCTGAACGGCAACCGCCGGGTCTCGCCACTGTTGCAGGTTGAAACCTCCTTTGGCCCCGAGACGGATTTCAACTACGCGATTATCCCCTCCCTGCGCATCAATCTCTCAAAGCTGTCCGGCGCAGGAAAGCCGATCCTGGAAAACAGTGATCTTATCTTTGGCCTTGAATATCGGCATGAAAACACCCAAAGTTTTGGCGTCAAGATAGCCCTGTGGCACCGCTTCTGATGCATCGCCCTCGCCAGATCTTCCCCCGACATTTCTGACCCAGAGTAGCCTGATGACAAACCCCATTCGCCCCACTGATGACGATGCTCGTGCCCTAGCGCGGACCCTGTTGGCGCAGGCCCGCTTTGCCGCCCTTGCGACCATTGATCCCTCTGGCGCCCCCTTGGTCACCCGCATCGCCTTTGGGCTTTGCCCCGCAGGTCAGCCGATCAGCCTGATGTCTGGTCTTGCCCAGCACAGCCAGAATTTAGCGACAAATCCAGCCTGCTCCTTGCTCGTCGGGGAACCAGGCCCCAAAGGGGACCCGCTTACCCATCCGAGGCTCAGCCTTGTGGGCCGGGCGCAGTTTCTCGACAATCAAAGCGAGGCCCATAAAGAACTGGCCGCGCATTATCTGCGCAGCCATCCAAAATCCAAACTCTACATCGGGTTTGCGGATTTCTCTTTTGTCCGGTTTTCGGTGCACCAAAGCCATCTGAACGGCGGCTTTGGCAAAGCCTTTAACCTCACCTCCAACGACCTCGCCCTGCCCAGTTAACCGCAGATCTACTTATCGACCCGAACCACCACCTGCACTTCACCACGCAGAGCTTCGCCCCAGTTCAAGCGGACCTCATTCTTGTTGCTCCCCTGTTCCAACTGCACCCAGGGACGCGGGTAGCGATAGGTTCCGCTGGAGTTTCGCATCGGCCCAATGGCGACGACCGCATCCACCGCCCGCGCCCGCCCCTGAAACGGCATTGCCCCATCGGTAGCGACCGTCCAACTTGTGGCAACCGTGGCCTGCTCATGACGAATCCGCAGCGGACTGGCCACCGCGGTGGAAATACCGTGAAAGGTATTCCCCTCAAAGAACACCGATTTACTGCGGCTAAAGTCCAGATCCGAAAAGCTGGTATCAACCCGATCGGCTCGGTCGATATTGCCATTGATCGAGCGAAATTTGTTGCCCGAAATGCTTACTCCATTCAGGAAATGCCCTGTCCCATATGGCTTGATCACCACATAGCTAAACCAGGGTGCCACATCGCTGGACAGGAACACATTGTCAGTGATCGACAGCGCGCTAAAGGAAAAACCAGTCGAGAAATCCGGGGTTGGATCTTGCTCGTTGGTCCACTCGATAAAACAATTGTCCACGTAATTGTCCGAAATGGTGCTGGCGCAATAGGTCGAAGCCATGATCAACCCTGCCGTGCGCACGCCACCTGCAATACTGTCACCTTGGAAAAAATGGTTGCCGGTGATGGTGTTATTCGCCCCAGCCAGCAGGGCAAAATGGCGGAATTTGGTCACCCGGTTGTTGCGCAGCTTAGCGTCATTGGCATTGACGTTAATTCCGACGCTGCTGCGGTTTGGCACAGTCTCAGCTTCCTCTGCGGACAGGAACTGGCAATTGTCCACCAAAATGCCCTGACAGCCCGAACCGATCGAGGTAATCCCTCGGTCCTTAGGCCGCGAGATAAAGCAGTGATCCAGGCTAAACACCGTCCCTGCCGAGGGCAGGCGCAGCGCTGAGCAGTGGGAGTTGCACTGGATTTCCACCTCGGTCATGCCAAACTTGCTCAGGGCGCTAAAGCCACTGAAATCCAGCAGATATTTAAAATCCTTGAAGGTAAAGACCTGAGTGCCTGCTGCATCATAGAGCGGCGCATTCAGGGTGATCTCACCCGCGCCGGTATTCTTGCTGCGGACATAGATCTCGCGGCCAACGCCGCTGCCCTCGACCAGGGCCCCAACGGGGATATTGGCGATATTGCTGACCGCCTTCAACTTGCGCGGATCATTGGGATCATAGGTGGCCTGCTCGCTCCATACCTGCGTATCCCAGGCCGCGCCACCAGAGGCTGAAAGTTGGCCATTTCGGATTACACGCCGGGTCGAATAGGAGCTGCGGTTGGGCACCGCAGCCTGCATATCAATCGGCGCAGTCACCGTCACCATCCGCCCAGCCAGATCCAGTGAATCATGATCTGATGAGTTCAACAGCGCCTGAAAGGCTTTCTTAAACCCCTCCTCCTCATTGCCAAAGGCGGCCGCGTAAGAGGGGAAATCAAAGTTTTTGCGCAGCAAGAGCATCCTATCGACCGGCATCCGCAAACTGCCCTCGAAAAACACCGGATTATTCAACGACACGGTCTGCGCCAAAAAATACTGACCCGCAGGGACAAGGATCTGCCGTCCCGCAGCCGCCGCATCCGCGGCCTCAAAGGCTGCTGTGTTATCCGTAACATCGTCCCCGATGGCGCCAAAATCCGTGACATCCACCACGCTTACCATATCGCGCAGGAAGGCGCTGGTCAGATCGGTGACCTCGATGCCGTCAATACGAACCACGCCGCCATTCGGGCCAATCAGATCCAGTCCAAAGTGACCATAGGTGGCCTCCAACCCCCAGGGCATGTCGACGCCGGTACGACTGCCGGTGCCGACAATGGCGCTGACCTCAACCACCGTCCCATAGGAGGTCAGCGTGGTGCTGCTCCCCACCTCGATCACACCTGCGACATGGGCTTCACTGCTATTGCCTGCCCAGCCCGCAATCCGCACCGTAGGCAAAGCACCACTTACCGCCTTAATCCGCGCCTTTACATGCAAGTAACAGCCCGGCAACAGCGGCGTTTTCCCCATATAGCGCAGCTTTTGAGTGGCCTGCAGTTTCTGCAACTCAAGACAGCCGGCAAAATCAGCATCGGCCACCACAATAGCCGCATTGGCCGCGCCGTCATATGTGTCCGATCCAGGCGTGCCATCGCCGCTTGACCAGACATCCAACCCCGCCTCGAACTCCGGTGGCATCAATTCCAGACCCGCAGTAATCACTTTGTTCATCCCAAAACCCTTTCCAACAGCGTCCATGCACGGCGCCGCCAAGAGCTAGAGATCTGGACTTAAAACCACGCAATCAAGGCGCGCGCCGTCCCGGTACCCCCATCCATTTTGGCTTTGCTTCGGAGCCTGTCCCTCGCCTGAGGACCGCCCGGCAGGGATAGGCAGCTGCCCCGGGCCAAATCGCCGAGGGCCCCCGCCACCAAGGCGGGGATACGGCTATTTTGCTTGGGAAGCAGATGCGCTCCCTGCCAGGACCTCAGATCAGGCGCGGGGCAGACTTCAAAGCTTTGCTTGGGTGGGACCTTGAGCTGAAATACCTCTCCTAAACAAAAAAGAGAGCGCCCGGAGGGCGCTCCCAATTCTTGAAACCGTAATCAAATGTGGCCTTAGTCGGCGAGGGCGCGCTCGATCAGCGCCACAGTCTCGTCGACGCCGTAGAGCGCGATAAAGCCACCAAAACGGGGACCCTGCGAGGCGCCCAACAGCACCTCATAAATGGCGGTAAACCAATCGCGCAGCGGCTCAAACCCGTGGATCTTGCCGATGGCAAAGACCACCGATTGCAGGAATTCCTCATCCGCGAAATCGGCCACTGGCAGGGGGTCATCCTTACCAAGAGTTTCGTTTTTCTTGGCAATCGCCGCCAGCGCAGCCTCTGCCGATTTCAAGGCATCCGCCAGATCCTGCAGGGCCACACGCTCTTGGTCACTGGGCGCACGGAAGACCTTGGTTGGTTTTACCTTGTCATTGAAATAGGCCACCGCAAAACCTGCGGCCTGATCCATGGTTGGATTGCTTTCGGGCGTGGCATCAGGGGCGTATTTATTGATGAAGCCCCACATGGTTTCCTTGTCCTCAGCGCTGGAGGCAGAGGCCAGGTTCAACAACATCGAGAACGGCACCACCATATCCGACTCTGGCACCTGGCCTGCATGGATATGCCAGACCGGGTTGTTGAGCTGGGCCTTCTGGTCCTGGGTCGCATAGGCTCGCAACTGCTGATGGTATTCATCCACCGCTTTGGGGATCACATCAAAATGCATCCGCTTGGCGGTCTTGGGCTTTTGATACATGAAATAGGACAGGCTCTCTGCGCTGGCATAGGTCAGCCACTCGTCAATCGAAATGCCGTTGCCAGAGGTTTTGGAGATCTTCTGCCCATTGGCATCCAGGAACAATTCATAGGTGAAATGCTCTGGCGCCCGCTGGCCCAGCACCCGGCAGATGCCATCATAGATCGGGGTATTGGTGCTGTGATCCTTGCCGTACATCTCAAAATCGACGCCCAGCGCCGCCCAACGGGCCCCAAAGTCCGGCTTCCACTGCAGCTTCACATTGCCGCCGGTGACGGGCAGTGTCCATTCCTTGCCGTCTTCGTCGTCAAAAGTCACCGTATAGGTTTCGGCGCAGACCTTTTTCATCGGCACATAGAGCACCCGGCCGGTTTCCGGGTGGATCGGCAGAAAGATCGAATAGGTCTGGCGGCGCTCTTCGCGCAGAGACTTCAGCATGATCGCCATGACATCATCGTATTTATCGACGGCGCGTTTCAGCACTTCGTCAAACTGGCCGCTCTCATAGAATTCCTTGGCCGAGTAAAAATCATACTCAAAGCCAAAGGTGTCCAGGAAACGGCGCAGCATGGCATTGTTGTGATGGCCAAAACTCTCATGGGTACCAAAGGGATCCGGCACCGAGGTCAGTGGCTTTTGCAGATGCGGCGTCAGGCTCTCGGCATCGGGCACATTGCCCGGCACCTTGCGCATCCCGTCCAGATCATCGGAAAAACAGATGAGCTTGGTTGGAATGTCACTGATCACCTCAAAGGCGTTTTTGATCATGGTGGTCCGGGCCACTTCGCCAAAGGTGCCGATATGCGGCAGGCCCGAGGGACCATAGCCGGTTTCAAACAGGACATAGCCCTTCTCTGGCGCGCCCTTGGCATAGCGTTTGAGCACCCGACGGGCTTCTTCAAACGGCCAAGCTTTGCTCTTGAGAGCGGTGTCGCGCAAATCAGACATTGCTGTTCTCCATCAGCGGCCCCTGTGGCCGCATAGTCCTGTGCCGCTGCCCCATGCAGCGGGTCGGCCCGGTCTATGGTGCAGATGCAGTATGAGTCAATGAACAGAGCCCCACCACAGGCAGGTTTCAACCGGGAAAATGCGCCTTTTCGACGATCCAATCCAGAATTTGCCGCACATCCTGCCGCGCCGCAGCCCCATCCCGCAGCCCGGCAAAATAGCCGCGCGCCGATGTGGTGGTTGGCGCCTGCAATCGCAACAGGGCGCCAGTCTCGGTGAAACTATCCAAAATCCCACCCCAGGCAAGAAAAACCCCCTGCCCGGCCAGGCCGGCATTCACCAACATAGCGTATGAGTTGAAGTCCAACACCCGCGCCCCACGCGGCATTAGCTGACCTGCGGATTTGAACCAGCTGGGCCAGTCATGCCACTGGCTGCGGGCCGCTTCCATGGTCAGAAATGTCATGCGGGAGAAATCATAGTCCTGTGCCGTCATGGCAAGACGCGACAGATAAAGCGGACTGGCCGCAGCATAGACCTCATCGCTAAGAAGGCGTGCCTCTGGCTCGCCACCAGTACCAGGCATACCGAAACGAACGGTCAGGTCCCCCGGACGTACCGCTTCCCCATACTCCTGGCTTATGATACGAATCGTCACCTCGGGAAAGGCCTGCTCCAATTCCCCCAAGCGCGGAATCAGCCAGAAACCAACAAATCCAGCAGGCGCCGTGACCGTCACAACCCGAGTTCGCGCCGCTTTTCTGATTTGGGACACCGCGTCTTCGATTTGGCCAAAGCCACTGTGTAAAGCCTGCAATAGATCCTTACCTGCTTGGGTCATCCGGGCAGGCTTGTGGCTGCGATCAAACAAATTACAGCCCAGATCTGCCTCCAGAGTCGCGATCCGACGCGAAACTGCCGGTTGCGAAACATTCAGCTCTTCGGCGGCCGCCGTCAGTGTACCATGGCGTGCCGCCGCATAGAAGGCTGTGAGCCCCGAAAAGCTAGGAAGACGCTCCATATAACATAACCTCATCGTATATTATGATGCAGTTTTAGCGCATTGAGCGAAACACAAAAAGCCCCTTATCTGAGATTGAGCCGCAGCCCCGCGATCCACTCACACCGACCTCAAGGAGGCCCAGACCATGCAGCAGGAAACAACCCTGGATTTTGCACCCGATATGACAACACTTGCCACTGATCTTGGCGAGACAGAGCAGTTTCATCAGGCTTCCAACCTGCCGCACGCCCCCCAGGACACTCTGCTGGTGGTGGATGCAGCGCAGGTTCCGCTGTCAGGTGGCACGGATGCCGCCTATGGCGAAGTGCGCTGGCGCACCCTGATCAACAGCTGCTCGGAAAAGTCGCGCGAAATGGTGCTGGGCATTGCCGAGTTCGAACCCCATGGTCGCCTGCTGCCCCACCGCCACGATCCGCCGGAATTCTATCTTGGCCTCGAAGGCTCGGGCGTGGTCACCATTGATGGCACCCCGCATGAAATCCGTCCGGGCGTCGCGATCTATGTCCCCGCCAATGCGGAACATGACACTCAGGCCGGCCCTGATGGGCTGCGGTTCACATATGGCTTTGCTGAGGCCAGTTTCGAGCAGATCACCTATCGATTTTCTGCAACCACCGAGGCACGAGGCTAAATCCACGCGAGATCAGGCCGTTTCCCGCCAGTTTACATCCGTTTCACATCATTAGGCCAGAGGCGGGAGTTGAACCCGTCTCTGGCCCGGCCTATCCTTGGGCTTGAAATACCGTGCAAAAAGGATCTCCCATGCCCGAGCAAAACGCCCAATCCATGTCTCAGCAGGACTGCCTTGTGGCTCTGATGGTGGCGGTCTCTGCCTCGGACGAAAACATCCGCACGGCCGAGCTGATCAAGATCCAGTCCGCCGTCAACATGCTGCCGGTCTTTGCCGATTATGATATCGACCGCATGACGCGGATTTCAAACACGGTTCTGGATCTTTTTGAACAGGAAGACGGGCTGGAGGCGTTGTTTGGCCTGATCCGCGACGACCTGCCAGAACGCCTGTATGAAACGGCCTATGCTCTGGCCTGCGATGTGGCGGCTGCCGATGGCAAATTGGCAGAAACCGAGCTCGAGTTCCTTGCTGAGGTGCGCTATGAGCTCAACATTGACCGGCTGCACGCCGCCGCTATTGAGCGCGGAGCCCGCGCACGCCACATGGTCTGACCTCTCCCGGAGCCTGTCTCAATTTAGCCTATTGGCAAAACAGGCTACGGCCAGCCTTTGGAATACTGCGCCATCAACCGCTGTAGGTCCTCGGCAGTCTCTGGAAACCGACAATAGCTATGGGCGACAGAAACTTCAGCCCAGTCCTGCTTTTCATCTGTCATCACCTCAACAAAGGGTGGCAGTGCGGCGGCATCATCGAGCACGGAAATCCGCAGGTTAATGCGCTCATCCGCTCCGGCGATACGGGAATAGACAAATCCCAGACAAGAGTGGCAATAGAAGTGTTCTCGGCCTTTGCTACGCAGCCCGCCTCTCGCCACGTCTCCGGTGATAGAAAAACTGTCTGCCGGGAACATGGCGGTCAGGGAATAATCGCTGGCGCATAGTTTCTGGCAGCCGCGACAATGGCACGCCAGGGTCAGAAGGGGCGATGCGGAAAGGCTGACACGAACCATTCCACAAAGGCAGGAACCTTCCAAGGGCAGTCTGGGAGTCTTCATTGAAATATCTCACATCTAAAAAGCCCTGCGTTCGTCTCAGATTTCGGGGTTCAGGGCATGAGGTGGGGGTGGGCAGACCAGTTCAGGTGTGTTTCACACTTCCACTAGATGCCTGCTTGACGATCTTACCGTGAAAAATTGGTCTGGTCAAATTCTTCAGCTTTGGCACTTCTGAACTGGACCACTTTCTCCTAGACAGGCTCCGACACCGCCTTTGGAGCCAGCCATGAACAAGCCACTCGATATCCAAACCCTGCCCTCCGTCTGCCCACTGGACTGTCCAGACACCTGTAGTCTCGCCGTCCAGGTGCAGGGCGACGCAGTTGTATCGGTGAAGGGATCCACTGCCAATCCTTACACAGCCAATGTGATCTGCAATAAGGTGGCGCGCTACTACCCCGAGTTTGTACACGGGCAGGCCCGCCTAACCCATCCCCTGAAACGCGTTGGCCCGCGTGGCTCTGGCCAATTTGAACAGATCAGCTGGGACGCGGCGCTGGATATGGTGCATGCAGGTTTCACCCAGGCGATTGAGGCCCACGGCCCCCAATCCGTACTGCCCTTCAACTATGCCGGGCCTCATGGGGAGCTGGCAGGGGGGTCGATGGATCGACGGTTCTTTTACCAGATGGGAGCCAGCATGCTCAATCGGGGTCCGCTCTGCGGCGGGGTGCGTGGCGGCGCCTATGCCAGCCTGTTTGGCAGTGCCCCCGGCATGCCACCGGTGCAGATCGAACACTCCGATCTGGTGCTGGTCTGGGGTAACAATGTCACCGTCTCAAACCTGCATCTGGCACCGCTGCTGAAAAAGCTGCGGACGCGCGGGGGCAAATTGGTGGTGATTGACCCCAAACGGATCAAGATTGCCGAGCAGTGCGACATGTATCTGCAGATCAAACCCGGCACCGATGTTGTTTTGGCGATGGGGCTAGCGGCTGAGCTGGAGCGCCGTGGCGCTCTGGAGGAGGCCTTCATCGCGCAATGGGTAGCGGGCTTTGATCCCTATATGGCGCAGGCCCGGCAGTATGAACCGGCTCAAGTCGTCGAGATTTGCAGCATAAGCGCCGCAGATTTTCACGCCCTCGCCGATGTGATGGTGGCGGCCAAGACCATGGCATGCGCCTTTGGTAACGGGATTGAGCGTGGACGCTCGGGTGGCTCAGCGCTGCGGGCCGGCATGGCGCTACCTGCTCTGCTGGGGCATCACGGGCGTCCGGGCGCTGGTGTGATGGCAAAATCCGGCAGTGCCACCCCCAAAACTCAGGCGCGCCTGCATGGCGATCACCTGATCAAGCCCGGTACCCGGACATTCAACATCGTGGATCTGGGCAATGTCCTGCAGGACAACAGTCTGGAGATCCCGATCAAGGCTACAATGATCTACAACCACAATCCGGTGGCGACCCACCCGGATCAGGCCAATCTGATGCGAGCGCTGATGCGAGAGGATCTGTTCATTGCGGGCTGCGATGTGGTGATGACCGACAGCATGGCCTATTGCGACGTCATCCTGCCAGCAGCCTCGCATTTTGAATTCAACGACATCTACGGCGCCTACGGTCAAAACTACCTGCAACGGGCGGCTCCGGTGATCCCCTGTGTTGGTGAAAGCCTGCCCAACACCGAGATTTTCCGTCGCCTTGCCGCACGCTTCGGCTATACGGATGCGATTTTTCAGGCCAGTGACACCCAGCTGATGGATGAGGCCATTGACGCTAGCCATCCGCAGCTACAGGGCAAACCTCCCAGCGAGATCCCTCTGGATCGCGCCATCGAGATGATGGCCCCGGATGGGGAACCGCTCGTGATGTGCAAGAACGTCAGCCCTGCCACAGCCTCGGGACGGATCGAGCTGTTCAGCGCGGAGTATGAGGCCCGCTATGGCTTTGGCGTACCACGCTATGATCCGGCACCGCAGGACCTTCCCCTGACGCTGATCACGCCCAGCTCCTCCAAACGGACCAACGCCACCTTTGGCAGTGACCCGGCCTCCACGGGGCCGGAAATCCTGGAAATGCACCCCGATGATGCAAAGGCGCGCGGCTTACAGGATGGTGCAATTGTCTCGGTCTGGAATGCACGTGGCGCGGTCACCTTGCAACTGAAAATCACCGCGGCAACCCGTCCCGGCGTGCTCTATTCCCCCAAAGGTACCTGGCGTGGCACATCGCAGACGGGTTTCACCGTCAATGCGCTGATCCCTGCGGATATCCGGACAGATATCGAAGATGGCGCCTGCTATCACGAGACATTTGTCGATGTGAAACCCGCACAATAGGCACGGAAACAGCCGCGCCCCGTCTCAAACTCATCCTGAGGCAGGGCGCTAGGTGCCGTAGCTTTGTCCCCAGCGCTCAATCAGCTGCTGCTGCAACCGCTTAGCCTTTTTGTTCCAACTGCGTGCCCCCTGGGGGCGTTCACGTTCTGCCCGGCTGATACGCGCACGGGCCTTGGTATCCGCGGCAAAGATCGTAAAGGCCAAAACAGTGCCGCTGGAGGTGGTGAGAAAGCCACCAAGCCCAGACACAAAGTTCAGGGTGCCGGTTTTGGCCGCCACCTTGATGGGATGGTTCTTCAGCACCCGGCCATTGGCGTCGCGCATCGGAAAACTCTTGAGCAAGGACTTGAGGTTGCCTGCCTTATAGGCGGCCACCAGAACTTTGAGCATGGCGCGGGGGGCCACGCGGGAGGCCTCTCCCAGGCCAGAGTGATCGACCATTTTGACCGCATTGACCCCATATTTGGCCCGAACCCAGCGCGACATTTCTGCAGCAGACTCCTTGAGCCCCTTAGGGCGCTTGCCGCGTTTTGCCGTGGCTGTCATCCCGATCATCTCCGCCATCAGATTGTTGGAGAACTTCAACATCGCCTTGAGCATCATATCCAAGGGCGGGCTGTGATGTTGAGCGATCACAGTGGCGGTAGGTAGCGAAGAGATCCGCTTGGCCGCCTTAAGCTTGATCCCATGAGCCCGCGCCATGGTGCGAAACACATCTCCAGCATAGTCTGCTGGACGACGCACCGGCAGCCAGCGCGATCCGCCCTTGCCCAGCGCCTGGGAGGCCACAGTCCAGCTGTCGGCCCCATTGCGATCCGCATAGGTATAGACCGGCAGGGCGCGATTGGCGACTTTCATCCGTGCCATGCTGACTTCGGGGCGGTATTTCGTGGTGCGAGCATCCATGTTGATGCTCCAGCTATTCCCAGCCCGCTTCCATTCAAAATGCACCCGGTTGAAATTCAGGGCAATCCCTGCCACGGCCGGGCTATAGCCCACATGATCGGGTTGTCCCTTATCGATTGTCTGCACCTGTGGCAGCGCTCCATCCCAGACCTTAAAGGCGCCCCGAACCTCACGGATCCCGGCCTTTTTCAGCGCCGCAGCCAGCTGGGCCAAATGATCGGTGTTCAACATAGGATCGCCGCCACCTGCGAGGATCAGATCCCCCTTCAGAACCCCGCCTGACACCGTTCCAGCCGCAAGAACCCGCGTGGTGAATCTGTAGTTTGCCCCCAGGCTGTCCAGCGCATAAAGCGCCGTCAGCGCCTTTGCGACGCTGGCAGGTGGTAGGGCCTCTTCGCCCCCATGGGATTCAAGTTCCTGGCCGGTTTTGACCTCGGCCACTGCACAGGCCACCTGACCGGAAAGCCCGGAACGCGCCAACAGCGCCTTTAGGCTCCGCGTGGGATTAACCTGTGCCGCCCCTCCCTGCGCTCTCAGCCCACTGGCCCCACGGCCCAGAGGGCGCAGGGAGGTCTTAGGCGCATTGGCCAGGGCGGCCGGCGCAGCCAGGGCCGCCACAGCGGAAGAAAGAAAAAAGCGTCTCGATAACATGTCAGTCAATATCTAATAAAATTGCTGCTAAACGGCAAATGAAGTCCAAATTTGATGGTAACGCCATAGCTCATACCTCATCTGCGGCAAAATCACTGCAAAAATCTTCCCCAAAGGGGCGCGCACCATCGGAAAAGGTGCTGTGGGTGAGCCTAGTCTGGCAGAGTAAAAGGTCGGTAAAAAGGCAGCAATTGGCTCATAATGGGTCAGCTTTTAAGAGCGGTTTAGCGCCATGCAAACACCGCACCCCTTCAAAGCTCAAGGCTGTTTCGGGAGGGCAACGCCGGGCTCAGTGGCTGCGGACCAGCCCCCTGTTGCACGGATGGCGGTGGAACTGACAGAGATCATCGGCACATTGACGAAACACCAGGCCGGGGCCTGAGACCGGGCCAGAGCCTGGCTCTGGCTGTCCTTGAGCATTTGGCCACGATAGATTAGCGCCGCAGGCGACAAGCGCGCAGAGATCCGGTCGCCGGGGCGCGCGAGCACGCCAATCGGCACGGTCTCGATAATCTGCTGCCAATCCTTCCAGTGGTGGAAATGCGCCAGATTATCCGCCCCCATCAGCCAGGTGAAGCGCACCTGAGGGTAAAGGCGCCGCAATGCCCGCAGGGTTTCGGCCGTGTAGCGGGTGCCCAAACGTGCCTCGATATCGCTGATCTGCACCTTTGGATGATCCATCAGCCTTTGCGCCGTCGCAATGCGTCGTTCCATACTGGCAGGCGCGCGGCTCTTCAGTGGATTGCCCGGTGAGACCAGCCACCAGAGGCAATCCAAGTTGAACCGCTGCAAGGCCGCCCGGCTTATCTGCACATGTCCTTGGTGGGCCGGATCAAACGACCCGCCCAGCAAACCCACACTCATACCGGGGCGCAGATATGGAAACCCCTGCCTCATTCGTTGCTTGATGCAATTATTCCTGAAGGAAGGCAATCATGTGGAAGCCAAGCTTCGGTACCGCAGCCAATAAGAGCACCCATTGCAGTTAGAACCCTGATCCAAATGGCGCCCCCAAACATTGTTTACTGCCCAGAGCAATTCGCATAGCCGCTGAGAACACTACGCCATTCGTCATCTGGTGAGAAACCCTCGACCAATCCATCTCCCTGCTGGCCAAGGACAGCTCTCATTCCGTGCTGAATCATATATCGCGGCGAATGGCTTGGCGGACCTGAGCTGCGTAAAAAGCGACACATTGCCTTATGCCGTTCAGACCCCGCTCCACCAAACCGTTGAAACGCGCTTTGCATTCGGGGTTCCCATTTGCGTCCAGCGGCTTGCCCTATCTGCGAGGACAAAACCTGCAAGCCTTGATGTGCAGTACGATCCGCCACTCTGGCCTGATCGAATATTCCACGCGCGTTCATGAGTATCAACAGATCAACCGCCGCATCGTCTTGGCGAGATTTAAAACAGGCAAGTACCCCCTGCGCCAAATCAGCAGGGGACCATGCATTTTCCGCCTCGCCTAGAGGCACGCAGCCCACCCGGTGGGTTGGGGCCAAATTCCCCTCAGTTTCATAGTTGATACTCTGCGCAGCCGCCGAGCCAGCGTAAATCAAAACTAGAGCAACAAACCAACGCATTTTCTCTTCTCCCAAATATCCAAATTCTGTTGTATTTCAGTACAGAAAGGGCCCCAGAAAAAGTCTTTGACCAAACACATGCTGGTGAAAATTCCCAACAGAGCATAACCTCTAGACAATCTATGAGGGCTGAACAAGACCTGCGCTCCCGCACACAAATGACAACCGCAAATCTGCATCCGCGATTGCCCCGGGTCGCCCCATCCGCTATCACACCCTCCAGCACGCATTCCCCCATCATGGAGCAGTCACATGGCCGCCTATCAATACGTCTACCACATGCAGGGTGTCTCCAAGACCTACCCCGGTGGTAAGAAATGCTTTGAAAACATTCACCTGTCCTTCCTGCCCGGTGTAAAAATCGGTGTTGTCGGCGTAAACGGTGCCGGTAAATCGACCCTGATGAAAATCATGGCCGGTCTCGACAAGGATTTCACCGGCGAAGCCTGGGCCGCCGAAGGTGCCAAGGTTGGTTACCTACCGCAGGAGCCAAAACTGGACGAGAGCCTCACCGTGCGTGAAAACGTCATGCTCGGCGTCAAGGAAAAGAAAGACAAGGTCGACCGCTTCAATCAGATCGCGGTGGAAATGGCCGAAAACTATACCGACGAGCTAATGGAAGAGATGACCGCGCTGCAAGACAGCATCGATGCGGAAAACCTCTGGGATCTGGACAGCCAGATCGACATCTCGATGGAGGCCCTGCGCTGCCCCCCCGATGACGCCGAGATCGCCAATCTGTCGGGCGGTGAAAAACGCCGGGTCGCCCTGTGCAAACTGCTGCTCGAAGCGCCAGATATGCTGCTGCTCGATGAACC
Source organism: Roseobacter sp. MED193 (assembly GCF_000152965.1). GTDB lineage: Bacteria > Pseudomonadota > Alphaproteobacteria > Rhodobacterales > Rhodobacteraceae > Pseudophaeobacter. Next base: position 1,463,124 of record NZ_CH902583.1, read on the forward strand.
GACCAACCACCTGGATGCAGAAACCATCGCCTGGCTGCAACAGCACCTCATTGATTACGAAGGCACCATCCTCTGCGTCACCCACGACCGTTACTTCCTGGATGACATCACCAGCTGGATCCTGGAACTCGACCGCGGCAAGGGCATTCCTTATGAGGGCAACTACTCTGCCTGGCTGGAACAAAAAGCCAAGCGCCTGGAACAAGAGGCTCGCGAGGACAAGTCCAAGCAGCAGACCCTGCAGCGCGAACTCGATTGGATGCGCCAGGGGGCCAAGGCCCGTCAGGCCAAATCCAAGGCCCGGATCAACGCTTATAACGATCTCGCGGAACAGTCCGAACGCGAAAAGCTCACCCGCGCCCAGATTGTCATCCCCAATGGTCCGCGCCTGGGCAACAAGGTGATCGAGGTCGAAGGCATCTCGAAACACTACGGCGACAAGCAACTGGTCGAGAACCTGTCCTTTGATCTTCCCCCCGGCGGCATTGTCGGCGTGATCGGCCCCAACGGCGCGGGTAAATCCACCCTGTTCCGCATGCTGACCGGCCAGGAACAGCCCGACAGCGGCTCGGTTTCCTATGGCGACACGGTCAAGCTTTCCTATGTGGACCAGTCGCGCGATGACCTGAAAGACAATGAAACCGTCTGGGAGGCCATCTCTGGTGGCGCTGAAATCATCGAACTGGGCGACGCCCAGGTGAACTCCCGCGCCTATTGCTCCTCGTTCAACTTCAAAGGTGGCGATCAGCAAAAACCGCTGAATCTCTTGTCCGGTGGGGAACGCAACCGTGTCCACATGGCGCGTCTGCTGAAAGAGGGCGGCAATGTGCTCTTGCTCGATGAACCAACCAACGATCTGGACGTGGAAACCCTGCGCGCCCTCGAAGACGCGCTGGTAGATTTTGCCGGCTGCGCCGTGGTGATCTCCCACGACCGTTTCTTCCTCGACCGGATCTGTACCCATATGCTGGCCTTTGAAGGCGACGCCCATGTGGAGTGGTTCGAGGGCAACTTTGAGGACTACGAGGAAGACAAGAAGCGCCGCCTCGGTGCCGACGCGCTGGAGCCCAAGCGCCTGAAGCACAAGAAGTTTGTGCGGTGAAATGGCTCAACCGGCTATTGACAGGCAATAGATTGATCCTGCCGAAACCAACAGTCAGGGAGGCAGATTTTCTGTCTCCCGAAACTGACCCTGACCTGAAGATCGAAGATTACTACGACAGGCTTCTTGGGGAATATGCCTCAGAAGAAGTCTGGGCTGCGCTGGAAGCCTTCAAACTGGGCACCCTAGAAGAACTGGTTTCCAAAGGGCTTATGACCGAAGGGCAGATGATCTTCTTCAGCTTGGAGTACTTTCGCGCCCAAATCTTGAACGGAGGCTTCCTGCAATTCATGGGAAATGCAGGTTTCATGTCAGCTGACGTTGTATCCGGCCTAAGGAAGCTCAACCAAAACGAACTAGCTGACGATGTGGAGCGCGTGACTAAGGATATTGCCCCAATTCTGAGCCATCTGGATACGGTCCCGGGGGATGCGCGCAATAGCGCCTTTCGCTCAGCAATGAGGCGCGCCAAAATCGAGATGAAAGAAGCAATGCAGCGCTCGGAAGCTGGGCAACGTCTGGAGGCCGAAACCTTTGTGCCCAGGCTAGCACTCCAAATGACAAAGTACATTGAAAACCATTCGGAAGAGTTCTGCATAGCAGGTTGAAACAACTGCTTGAACCCGCCACTTGAAAACTTTTCTAGACTGTTTTGGGTGCATCCATGTTTGCCAACGCAGGCTGCGCTATACAAGGCCCGCGCCTGACCTTGGGGAGGTGCAAAGCGCCTTCCCGTGGGGAAGGTCAGGCGCGGGCCTGGCGGCCCAGGGGCAAGCCAGCAACTGTCACCTTCCAAAGCAGCCTGCGCCAGCGAAGGGCTCCGCCCGTCCACACTTCAAACAGTGCCCCACACTGTTTGTCCCTGCGGGAACCAGTGTTAACTCCACGGGGGGAAGGTCAGGCGCGGGCCCGACGGCCCAGGGACAAGCCCGCACCTGTCACCTCCCAAAGCCGCCGCTACATGTGAAGGGTTGCACCCGTCCTGACCTCTGTAAGCGGCAGCGCAAAGGGATAGCCTATCATCTTTCTAAAAATATTCCCGCCGGAGGCAAGGCCGCATGGCGCTCGTTCTCCCCCCCACGCACCCTTGCAGTTTGCCTTTTGCCCTACCTGCGCTAGGCTTGGCATAACCCATCATCTGTTTGTTTCCCTGTCCTCTGGTTTGAAAGGGCTCCCCAATGCCAATCTCCGCCGAAGAAATTGCCGCCAAGGTCGAGGCGACCAAGGGAAGAAAGGCCAAGCGCCGCAAACTGACCAGCGAACCCGAGGGCACCAAGGGCAAAAAACTGCCCAGCGATCTGCGCAAGGGGCTGGAGGCGCATTTTGGCAGCAAGCTTTCCAAGGTGAAGGTGCATATCGGCGGCAATGCCAAGGACCTGTGCAAAGAGCTGCGGGCCAAGGCATTCACCATCGGCAATGACCTTTATCTGGCCCGCCCGGCCAGCGCCAAGGACAACAATCTGCTGGTGCATGAGCTCGCCCATGTGCTGCAACAGGGCCGTGGCAGGATGCCTAAGCCCCGCGACGGTCAGGCGCTGGTTTCAAAATAATCCCAATCAGCCACCATTGGGCCAACTATTTTTCCCTTGTTTTTCGGCGACTTGAATCTGGGCCTCTCCCTCCTCGCCTCAAAACGCACAAGGTTTAAACAAAATCTTAACCATTTGCCTCTGTATTGGGACGACGATGCCGCGCTAAGTTCTAGGAGTGGCCTCGCCGAGGGAGAACAATTATGGCTTTTGTGAGTATCGTGTTTGGCTCAGTCTTTGGGCTCTTGTCTGCCATTACCGGTTTTGCGCTGTTTGACCTGCATGTCTGGCAGAGCTTGCTGCTCTATTCCACAACTGGGGTACTGTTTGCCGCACTGTCGATCACAGTTCTGGTGCTGCGCAGTGGCCTGGCGTCCAAATCGCCCTCTCTGGAAGAGCAGGCAACGGCCAGCGCCTGACCACGTTAACCGGATCAAGCCTCAACGCTCCTATCCTTTAGTATAGGCCCACCTATCCTCTGGGATAGGTGGGCCTATCACAATTAAAACTAGTTAAATTCAACATTCTTGCCTAACCTTTAACCACAGGGGTAGGAGGATATGAATTGATTTGGGCAAGCGCCGTCACAGGGGCCTTTTTGGCTCTCATTTCCACGAGTGCAGCTATACTCTTCCTCGCGCTTCCAATCTGGATGGTTTTGTTCATTTATCCGCTGGCTGCTGGCCTCTACACAGCTGTGATCTTCGCGATTTTATTGCTGCGCGGCCTGCCTCGGTCCCGAGATGAGGAAAGCCGTGAAATAGATGATCAGTATTTCCAAAATCCCCTTGTCTCCTCGGTTACAGCAGTCTGCACGACAGAGACCACACCCTACAAAAAGTAGCGCCTTCGATCGAGAGTGGCAGCCGAAGCTTGCGCAGGGCGGAGCCTAGCGGGCCTTGACCCAGGCGACGATCTGCCCTTCGCGCAGGGCCCCTGCTTGACGCTTTTTCTCTTTGCCTCGCTCAAAAGCCACGAGGGTTGGGATCCCCTTGATGCGATACCGCCCGCCCGTGGACTGATGGCGCTGGGTGTCCAGTTTGACCAGGCGCGCCTGCCCCGCCAGTTTCTTAGACGCCTTGGCATATTCAGGGCCCATCATCTTGCAGGGGCCGCACCAGGGCGCCCAGAAATCCACCACCAAAGGTAAATCATCATTCTGCGCCGCCTTTTGCAGGACCGCTGGATCCACATCCATGGGCTGTTTGGGTACCAATGCCGCTCCGCAGCTGCCACATTTCGCCCCCGACATCAGCCTGTCCTCTGGCACCCGGTTTAGCTGAGCGCAAGCAAGACAGGTCAAGGTCTTCATATTCATCTGTTGCGCCATCCACAGCTCTCCACACCATTGTTTACAAGCGATATAAGCCCAAGCTGAGTATCTACAAGTGCGCAGATCTACAGAAGGCTTGACCCTATCGGTTGCGACACGCAGACTGGCGTAAACCTGTTCCAACATGTGAGGCTCAGATGGTTTCTCGCCGCGCGTTTTCCACCTCTGCACTGGCTGCTTTGTCGGCAGTGTCGCTTTCTAACCTCCCCCTTGCAAGCCCAGCCCTGGCCAAGGATGCTCCGGTGTTTGACCCGACACCACAGTTTGTAAGGATCAAGAAACAGTTTCTGCCTGGAGAAATCCTGATCCTGCCCCGGTCCTACTACCTCTATTTTGTGACCGAACAGCGTAAGGCAATTCGCTATGGCGTTGGTGTCGGCAAAGCAGGGCTAGAATTCACCGGCAGCGCCATCATTCAGCGCAAACGCGAATGGCCCAGCTGGCGGCCAACCCAGGAAATGATTGAACGCAGCCCACGCAGCTATGGGCGTTTTGCAGGCAATAGCTATGTACAGCCTGGCGGGCCGGATAATCCCCTGGGTGCGCGGGCGCTTTACCTCTATCAGAACGGGGTGGATACCTATTTTCGCATCCATGGCACCACCCAGCCAGAAACAATTGGCTCCTCTGCCTCCAACGGCTGCATCCGCATGTTGAACGAGCATGTGACCGACCTTTATGAGCGCGTCCCTATCGGCACCAAGGTCACAGTCCTTTAGCAGGGATATGGCTAGCAGGGATATGGCGCTCCGCATTACTAGGCCTGAGAGGGGCAAAGTGCCCTGTAAAAGGCTATCTGGCAGGCGATACTCCCTTTGGGAGCGCAATTCGCGCGCCTGATGCAACGCTTGCCAGCAGGACAGCGCGGGCTGAGCGAATTTTTCTTGATTGGGGGCTTCTTCTGTCCAATGCTGTCATCGCGAGGTCATAAAAGGGGTGCTATTGGTCCCTGATGGGTGGATTACCCCAGAATGAGCGAGCCATACTGCCGCATGTTGCGGGCAGAGCGCGTGAGAAGAAACTAGGAGAAGAGACGATGGCAACTGGCACCGTCAAATGGTTCAACACCACAAAAGGCTTCGGCTTTATTGCCCCTGACAATGGCGGCAGCGATGTATTTGTTCACATTTCTGCAGTTGAGCGGTCCGGTCTGACTGGCCTCGCAGATAACCAAAAAGTGAGCTACGAAATGCAGCCCGGCCGTGATGGTCGAGAATCTGCTGTCGATCTCGCGCTGCTTTAAGCTGCCCGAAATCACCCATTCTGGCGGCCCCCAATACGGGGCCGCTTTTGCATGCAGGCGCCTAGCTGTCGCGATCCGTTGCTGAGATCCGGGCCGCCAGCTCCTGCACCACCGGTCCAAGAGCCGCGACATTCAGCGCGACGCCCTTGGCATTGGGGTGAATGTTATCCGCCTGCATATACTCCTGCGCCGCCGCCGGATCGCTGCCGACAAGAGCGCGAATTCCAGCAAAGGCATCTGGATGTAAGAGCGCGTCAAACTCCTGCGCCAGATCGGAATAGATTCTGTCAAAGCTCGCTTTGTACTCGGGGCCAAAATTGCCAGGGGCGCGCATGCCGATCAGCAAGACTTCGACATCGCCGGCCTGGGCCGCCAGCAGGATCTGACGCAGATTCTCGCGGGCTTGGTCTGGCGCCAGACCACGTAGCAAATCATTGCCGCCCAACAGCACAATCAACCCCTGTGGCTGATCCGCCAGCGTCCAGTCTATCCGGGCAGCACCGCCAGCGGTGGTATCACCAGAAACCCCCGCATTGCTCAGGGTGACAGCGACCTCCTGAGCATCCAGCCAGCGTTGCAATTGCGGGACCAGCCCGTCGCCCTGGGTTAATCCGTACCCCTGCACCAGACTATCTCCAAAGGCAGTGATCCGCAGATCTTCTGCGCGCGTATCAGAGGCGTAGGTTACGAAAAAAATCATCCCAAACAGGGCCAAAACCTTGTGCATCGCGGTAAATGCTCCATATCCGATACAGTATTTAAAACAGGCGCAGCTTCATGACAGAAACAGAAAAACCCGTTCTTCATCTTAAAGATGCGTCTTTGACACTGAATGGCAATACCGGACCGGTACGAATTTTGCAGGATATCTCACTGGATGTCTCTCAGGGGGAGACCCTGGGCCTGATTGGTCCCTCAGGGTCTGGCAAATCCTCACTGTTGATGCTGATGGGTGGGTTGGAACTGGCAACGGGCGGGCATATTGCCGCGCTGGGGCAGGATCTGACGGCCATGGATGAGGACGCTCTGGCACGGTTTCGCCGCAATCACATGGGCGTCGTCTTCCAAAGCTTCCACCTGATCCCCACCATGACCGCCCTGGAAAATGTCGCCACCCCGCTGGAACTGTCCGGTCGGAGTGACGCCTTTGAGGTGGCGCAGGCTGAATTGGAGGCCGTAGGGCTAGGCCACCGATCTGGCCATTTCCCGGCACAATTGTCTGGCGGCGAGCAACAGCGGGTTGCCCTCGCCCGTGCACTGGCACCCCGCCCGGCAATCCTGTTGGCGGATGAGCCTACCGGCAATCTGGACGAGGCCAATGGTGCCGCCGTGATGGATTTGCTCTTTGGTTTGCGCGATCGCTATGGCGCGACCCTGATCATGGTCACCCACGCCCCGGAACTGGCGAAACGCTGTGATCGCGTCATACGCCTACGCGATGGGCAACTTGCAGATCCCGCAGTCGCAACCGAGGCGGCGGAATGACGGGACAGTCCCGCGGCCCCGCCTCATCGCTCCGACTTGCCTGGCGTTTTGCCCTGCGTGAATTGCGCAGCGGCGTCAAAGGATTTCGCATTTTTCTCGCCTGCCTGGCCCTTGGCGTGGCGGTCATCGCGGCCATTGGCTCGATCCGGGCCTCAATCGAGGCCGGCCTGACTCAGGAGGGCGCCAGCCTGTTGGGCGGTGACGCTGAACTCACCTTCACCTACCGGTTCGCCAACGACGAAGAACGCGCTTGGATGGCTGAAAAGGCCGTGTCGGTCTCAGAAGTGGTCGAGTTCCGTTCAATGGCAACCCTGGGTGACGAACGCGCCCTGACGCAAGTCAAGGCGGTAGACACCGCCTATCCGTTGGCGGGCACCTTGACCCTGCAGCCCGACATCCCGCTGGAACAGGCGCTCACCGGCGACGGCGGCCTACCTGGCGTCGCCATGATGCCTGTTCTGGCCGACCGACTGGGGCTGGAGCCTGGCGATAAGGTGCGCTTTGGCACCCGCGATTTTGTGCTCATGGCCACCATCAAGACCGAGCCTGACGCAGCGGCCTCTGGTTTTGCGCTGGGGCCGCGCACCTTGGTCGCCCTGCCCGCGCTGGAGGGCTCTGGCCTGTTGGCACCGGGGTCGCTCTTTTCCACCAAATACCGCCTGATCCTGCCACCAGAGACCGATCTGGACGCGCTTCAGTCCGAGGCCCGCGCCCAGTTTGAAGACAATGGGATGCGATGGCGTGATGCCCGCAATGGCGCCCCCGGCATAGCCACCTTTGTGGAACGTCTGGGCGGCTTCCTGGTGCTGGTTGGCCTCTCTGGCCTTGCGGTGGGCGGCGTAGGTGTCTCTGCCGCTGTGCGTGCCTATTTGGCCACCAAGACCGAAACCATCGCCACCCTGCGCACACTTGGGGCTGAGCGCCGGGTGATCTTCCTCACCTATTTCCTACAGATTGGCGCGCTCACCCTACTGGGGGTCAGCATCGGGCTGGTCCTGGGCGGGCTTGGGCCGATCCTTTTGGGACCGATGATTGCCGCACAGCTGCCCTTCCCGGCCCTTTTTGCTATTTACCCCGCCACCCTCATCGAGGCCGCGCTTTATGGTTTTCTCACCGCCTTTATCTTTGCGCTGTGGCCCCTGGCCCGGGCCGAGCGCATCCGCGCCGCCTCGCTGTTTCGCGGCGCTTTGGGCGAGGTAAGCCGCTTGCCAGCCCTGCGCTACATTCTGGCCACCGCCTTGGCGCTCGCCCTGCTTGTGGGCTCTGCCGCCTGGTTCTCCGGCGCGGCTGAGCTGACGCTCTGGACGGCTGGCGGGTTGATGGGCGCGCTCTTGGTGTTGCTCATCGCCGCGCTTGGACTTGGCTGGCTGGCACGGCGTGGATCCCATATCACCCGCGGTCGCCCTGCATTGCGCTGGGCGCTTGCCGCCATTGGCACCTCGCGCGATGGGGCCGTGCCTGCGGTACTGGCGCTGGGGCTGGGGCTCACGGTTCTGGCCGCCATTGGTCAGATCGACGGCAATATGCGCCGCGCCATCGCGGGCAATCTGCCCGATGTTGCCCCCTCCTATTTCTTTGTCGACATCCAGCGCGACCAGATGCCCACCTTTCTGGCCCGCGTCGAGGGCGACCCGGCTGTGAGCAAGGTAGAAAGTGCGCCAATGCTGCGCGCTGTCATTACCAAAATCAATGGTATTCCTTCGCAGGAGGTCGCAGGGGATCACTGGGTGGTGCGCGGAGATCGCGGCGTCACCTATGCCGCCGCACAGCCCAAGGGCACCGAGGTCGTGGCGGGCAGCTGGTGGCCCGAGGATTATACCGGGCCACCGCAGGTCAGCTTTGCCGCCGAAGAGGCCGAGGAACTGGGGCTTTCCCTGGGCGACACCATCACGCTCAACGTGCTGGGCCGGGATATTCAGGCCGAGATCACCAGTTTTCGCAATGTCGATTTTTCCACGGCGGGCATGGGCTTTGTCTTGACCCTCAATGAGGCCGCTTTGGCCGGCGCGCCCCATAGCTTTATTGCCACGGTCTACGCCGAAGCGAGTTCAGAAGCGCAGATCCTTCGCGATTTGGCCCAGGCAATGCCCAATATAACCGCCATCCGGGTGCGCGATGCCATTGACCGGGTCTCGGACATTTTGCGCCAGTTGGCGGCTGCCACCAGCTATGGCGCAGCAGCCACCCTGATGACCGGGTTTCTGGTCTTGCTGGGCACTGCCGCCGCCGGAGAACCCGCCCGCCGTTACGAGGCGGCCTTGCTCAAAACCCTTGGAGCCTCACGGCGCAAAATCCTGCTGAGCTTTGCCTTGCGGTCGATCATTCTGGGGGCCGGCGCAGGGGGTGTTGCCCTGCTGGCCGGTGTTACCGGAGCTTGGGCCGTGAATCTCTACGTCTTTGAGACCACCTATGTGGTGATCTGGCCCAATGCGTTAGCAGTGGTTGCTGGCGGTATTGCGACCACACTCCTGGCGGGGTTGATCTTTGCCTGGCGCCCATTGGCCGCGCGGCCCGCCCGTATTCTGCGCGCCCGTGAATAGGGACTCTGCCCCTGTTTGATGCCGTGATCCGGTTCGGCTGGTGAACCTAGAAAATGGTAAACCCCAGCCCAGAACGGGCCTGGGCTTTTGCAAAGGTCTAAGCCCGCGACGCATTCGCAGCAAACTCTTGGCGCAGCAATCAGCCTGCGGCGGCCGTTGCAGCGCCCGCCCCGGCGCAGGCCACAGGCTGCAGGATCCGCATTAAGTCGTGGTTGTCGCAGACCAATGCTTCCAGCGTGATGTCATCCAGCGAGGCATAGAAGGCCTGCGCAGCGTCTGACAGCGCCACTTTCAACCGGCAGGCGCTGGCAAGCGGGCAGGTGTTATCTGCATCGGCAAAACACTCCACCATTGGCAGGGCGCCTTCCACATCACGAAACACGTTGCCGATCTGGATCTCCTCCGGGCGACGCCCCAGGGCCATGCCGCCATTGCGCCCGCGCTGAGTGTGTAGATAGCCCAGCTGGCTCAACTGGTTGATCACCTGCGCCAAATGATTCTCTGAAATATTGCAGCATTCGGCGATTTCAGATTTGGTGACCAAACGATCCGCGTTTGCCGCACAATACATCAGCAGACGGACGGCAATATTGGTCCTTTTTGTAATGCGCATAGTTCTGGCTCCCGCTACTTTCAGCTAAGAGCTTATTGCACAGCCCCACAAAAAGCGGTTTGACATACATCAATTAGCCTGGCCGCAAAAATGGAATGACGATCAAATGACGCCCCTCCCGCCCTATTTCTTTGGCTATGGCAGCCTGGTAAATACCGCCACCCATGACTACCTCGACGCCCAGCCCGCTCGGCTCAGAGGATGGCAACGCCGTTGGTGTCATACTGCCCTGCGGGACGTGGCCTTTTTGACGGTCGAACCCGCACCGGAAGTGCAGATTGATGGGCTGATCGCAGCCGTGCCCGATGGCGACTGGGACGCGCTGGACAAGCGCGAGTTCGCCTACGACCGCCTGCCAGCCGACCACCAGATCCGCCACGCCCTTCCAGGCTGCCCCGAGATTTCGCTCTACGCCGTGCCGGCGGAAGCCCAAAACCAGGGCAGCCAGTGTCACCCCATCCTGCTGAGCTATCTGGATGTGGTGGTGCAGGGCCATCTACAGGTTTTTGGTGAGGCGGGTGTCGAGGACTTCTTTGCCAGCACCAAGGGCTGGCAGGCGCCAATTCTGAACGACAGACAGGATCCGCGCTATCCTCGGCACCAGCAGCTCTCCCGGACGGAAAGCCAATTGGTCGACCACCATCTGAGGCAACTTAGCGTAGAAATCATGCACGAGCGCCCGGTTTGAGCGCCGAAAAGTTGCAAGGCCAGATCCCGCCGCGCCGGGCATCGCACGGCGCCCGGCCCAACTGTGTCGTCCCATTCTTTGAATGGGGCCGAACAGGCGGGAGCTCCTCCTTTACCAGGCGGGGTCTTGACAAAAAAGGCGACCCGTATTGGGGCCGCCTTCCCGGTCATTCGCCTCTGTCACCCCGTTAGCCACGTGCCTGAACAACTGACATCAGCGCCAAAAGCGCACTCATGTCTGGTCCACGTTCGCGCCCCGTAACCGCCTTGCGCAGCGGCATGAATAGCCCCTTGCCCTTGCGACCTGTCGCCTCTTTCACCGCGGCGGTCCAGCTCTTCCAACTGTCATCATCATAGGGGCCTTCTGGTAGCAGTTTCATCGCCTCGGCAATGAACTCCGCATCCTCATCCGCAATAAGCGGCGCAGCACCGTTCTGGCACAGATCCCACCAGCCCTGCAGATCTTTTAGCGTGGTGATGTTTTCCTTGGCCATGGCCCAAAAGGCCTCTTGCTTCTGCGCCGGTACACCCAGGGCCTCCACATGCGATTTAACCTGCTCCAACGTCAGCGACTGCAGATAACGGGCAGTGAGCGGATAAAGATCTTCCACGTCAAATTTGGTCGGCGCGGCGCCAAATCGGTTGATGTCAAAGCCCTCGATCAACTCAGACATTTCAGACCGGATTTCCACCGGGTCGGAGGACCCCAACCGGGCCATCAGGCTCAGCAGCGCCATGGGCTGCACGCCCGCCTCGCGCAGATCACGCAGCGCCAGGGTGCCAAGCCGTTTCGACAACGCCTCGCCCTGCGGGCCCGTGAGCAGTGAGTGATGAGCAAATTCCGGCACAGTACCGCCCAGCGCCTTGATGATCTGGATCTGGGTTGCGGTATTGGTCACGTGGTCGGAGCCCCGCACAACATGGGTGACGCCCATCTCGGTGTCATCCACCACAGAGGCCAGCGTATAAAGAAACTGCCCATCGCCACGGATCAGTACTGGGTCAGACACCGAGGCCGCGTCAATCGAGATATCGCCCAGCACGCCGTCGTTCCACTCGATGCGCTCTTGATCCAGCTTAAAGCGCCAGACACCATCGCCGCGTTCCGCGCGCAGGGCGGATTTTTCACCTTCCGACAGGGCCAGGGCGGCGCGATCATAGACCGGCGGCTTGCCCATATTGAGTTGCTTCTTGCGTTTCAGATCCAGCTCGGTCGGGGTTTCAAAGGCCTCATAAAACCGGTCAATGCTGCGCAGTTCATCGGCGGCGGCCACGTAACGCTCCAACCGGCTGGACTGACGCTCAACCCGGTCCCAGGTCAGGCCAAGCCATTCCAGATCCTGTTTGATCGCATCGACATATTCTTCTTTCGAGCGCTCAGGGTCGGTGTCATCGATGCGCAGAATAAACTCGCCGCCAGCTTTGCGGGCGATCAGAAAGTTCATCAGCGCGGTGCGCAGATTGCCGACATGGATATATCCAGTGGGCGACGGGGCAAAACGAGTGGTGGTCATCAGATATCTCCTGTTGCCTTGCCCATCTCACATGGGGCTGGCTTTGTCCAGTTTTTGCCGCCTCCACCCGCGATATCTCCGGTGCAATCCGCGCCTAAAATAAGAGCAATCCGCGCCTTCTTTCGATACACAACCGGGATCAGACCGCCACCTGATCGGACAGACCAGACTTTGGCACACAGTTGCGTGAACGGCACTTCAAACCTCTTTGATTTGTGCTCTGCCGCGCTAGTCTCACAGCCGACGATCAAGACGCAGACCTGCCAAGCAACCTGTGGAAAGCGCCGCAACAGGTGCAATCCAAATTTTCGCACCCCTGCAGAGAGGACGACCCATGACCGTTAAATTCTCCCGCCGAACCGCCCTAACCGCCGCAGCTGCCCTGCCCCTTGCCGCGACAGCACGCAGCGTCAGTGCCAGCACCAGCGCCGAAATGGCCAAGGCGCCTGCCTCCCACAGCCGCAGTTTCAAGCTTGGTGACTTCACCGTCACAACACTGCTGGACGGAAGCCGCCCCGTTGAGAACCCCAAGCCAATTTTTGGCGGTGGTGCCAGTGACGCTGAGTTCGCCGCGACCTCGGCGCAGAATTTCATTCCCGCCGATATGGCACAGTTCTTTTTCACCCCAACACTTGTTGACACCGGCCAGGAAAAAATCCTGTTTGATACTGGCCTTGGTCAGGGCGGCATTCAAATGGCCTTGGCCGAGGTTGGGATGACGCCACAGGATATCGACGTGGTTGTGCTGACCCATATGCACCCCGACCACATCGGCGGCATGACCACCGAGGGGGCTGAAACCTTTTCCAATGCCCGCTATCTCACCGGGCGTCAGGAGTTCGATTTCTGGGCTGCACAGGGGGAAGGCAACCGGATTGGCGATCTGATGGCCAAGAAAGTGACGCCCTTTGCTGAAAAGCTCTCATTTCTGGAAGATGGCGGTTCGGTTGCTTCCGGGATCAGCGCCGTGGCCAGCTTTGGCCATACTCCCGGCCACATGGGCTATATGCTCGACAGCGGTGGGCAACAACTAATGCTGACTGCGGATCTGGCCAATCACTATGTCTGGTCCTTTGCCCATCCAGATTGGGAAGTGAAATTTGACATGGACAAATCAGCCGCCACGGCCTCGCGCCGAAAGGTCCTTGATATGTTGGCCAGCACCCGCACGCCGATGATTGGCTACCATATGCCCTTCCCTGCCGCCGGCTACGTAGAGACTCGCGGCTCCGGTTTCCGTTTTGTCCCAGTCAGTTATCAGATGATGGGATGAACCCAAACAAAACTCAAAAAACGAATGGATCTGCCCCGCAAATGCCGTGGCAGATCCTCGTTTATTTTTTCCAAAACCGTGACAAGCGGAATTCATAAGGATCGACCACGGGTGCATCCCCAGTGACCAGATCTGCTGTCAAACGCCCCGCTGCTGGCCCAATCCCAAACCCATGTCCGCTATATCCTGTCGAGACAAACAGCCCCGGCAGATCATTCACCTGTGAGATCACTGGCACCGCATCTGGGGTGACATCGATCATCCCACCCCAGCTCTGCACCACATCAGCCCCCTGCAGCGCAGGAAAGGCTTTCTGCGCGGCCTCCCAGCCCTGTTTGATCGCCTTTTGCGAGGGCGCCGGATCCAGCAACCGGGTGTTTTCAAATGGGGTGGTCTGCTGTGGGGCCCAACGGCGATCCTGCGCCGCCTCTTCCCGCCAGCGCCCCGATCCAGTCAATCGCAGTTGAAGCGAGCGCCATTCCTGCAGATAACTGGGAAGGAATTTCAGTCCCAAACGCAGAGTGTCGGGGACAATATCGACGATATTTTCCGTTCCATTGGCAATGGTATAGCCACCATCCAGCCGCTTGCGCAGCGAGAAGTCATTGCTCCAAATCGCGGTTTCCGGCCCGTCCTGAACAGCCGATGTCCGCAGAACAGAATTCAAGACCTTGAGCTGCGGCAAAGAGATGCCAGCGTTGCCCAGAAACAGCCGTGACCAGGCGCCGCCTGCGACCACAACTGCGGAACAGGCCACGCGGCCACGCTCGGTGATCACGCTGCTCACACGCCCCGCTTCGGTCTCGACCGCCCGCACGGCGCATTCCGTCATTACCTTGGCTCCGGCTGCCTGGGCTGCCCGGGCAATGGCATGGGTTGCCAGTTGCGGCTCGGCCCGCCCGTCCTGCGGGGTATAGAAGCCTGAGATCACCTTGCCCTGGTAGCCCGGCATAACCTGCTTTAGCAGGTCGCCACGCAGCATTTGTCCGGGCAGATCCATCGCCGCCAGATGCGGTGCCCAGGTTTCCAGCTTGGCCTCTTCACGGCCACGTTCCGCGGTATAAAGAATGCCAGAGCGCTTATACCCGGTGGGATGGCCCGTGCGCGCCTCCAGCCCCTCCCAGATTTTCATGGCCTCAGCCATCAGCGGCAACTCACGCGGGTCGCGCTGCGAAATACGCACCCAGCCCCAGTTACGAGAGCTCTGTTCGCCCGCAATCTGCCCCTTTTCACACAGCAGCACGGAATGGCCGCGTTCCGCGAGTTCAAGGGCTGTTGAGGCACCAATAATCCCGCCGCCAATAACAACCGCGTCGACGCGTTTGGGCAGGGCAAGATCGGCTTGGAAATGAGGCAGCTTTGGTCCAGGCATAGGATGGTCTATGCCGCGCTGAGGGCTTTGGGTCCAGAGGACAAAACAGCCCCCCTTCGGCTAGGGAACATAATGTGATTTTTCGGACGCATGGTCTGGGCTCTCAGCACTGTTGTTTTCTTCTAAATCGTTTGAAATCAGGCAAATCCTGACGGCAAAATGCCAAGGTTGCGCAGCCTGGTCTCAGTTTAATAGTTAAGAGGAATCACGAAAACGATTGACAATAGGATAGCGTCGATCAAGCCAGAATGCCCGTGGAGACAGCCGTGCGCCGGGGGCGGACTGAAAGCGTTTGTATTCGCTGATATAAATCAGATGCTCCACCCGCTTGACTGTTTCGCGTGCGAAACCTTTGGCAACGCAATCCGCAACCGAGCCCTCCTGATCAACTAAAATCTCCAGAATTGCGTCCAGTTCCGGGTAATCTGGCAGGCTGTCGCTGTCTTTCTGGTCGTCGCGCAGTTCCGCCGAGGGGGGTTTGTCGATGACATTGGGGCGGATCACCTCACCCGCCGGGCCCATCATCCAGGGGCGATGGTTGGCATTGCGCCAGCGGCAGGTCTCAAACACCCGGGTTTTGTACAGATCCTTGATTGGATTGTAGCCGCCATTCATATCGCCATAGATGGTGGCATAGCCAACGGCCACTTCGGATTTATTGCCTGTGGTCAGCAGCATCTCGCCAAACTTGTTCGACATTGCCATCAACAACAACCCGCGCAGACGAGACTGGATGTTTTCCTCAGTCAGGTCCTCTTCGCGCCCGTTAAACAGCGGTGCCAAGGTATTGGTGATGGCATCACGGCCTTCGGCAATTGGCACATAGTCGTAATGCACGCCCAGCGCCTCGGCCACGGCCTCTGCATCGTCCAGCGATTCCCGGCTGGTGTATTCCGAAGGCAGCATGACACAGCGCACATTCTCGGCCCCGATAGCATCCACAGCGATGGCGGCAACGATGGCGGAATCCACCCCACCAGACAGTCCAAGCAGCGCCTTCTTGAACCCGGTCTTACCCATATAGTCGCGCAAGGATTCGACCATGGTCCGGTAGTCCTGCTCCCATACATCCGGCAGATGCGCCTTGTCGCCCTCAACAGCGCGCCAGCCTTCGGGGGTGCGGTGCAGGTCCAATTGCGTGACCGCCTCGTCAAACACCGGCATTTGTAGTGCCAAGGCACCATTCGGGTTCAACACAAAGGTGCCGCCATCAAAGACCTGATCGTCCTGCCCCCCTACCAGGTTAAGGTAGATTACCGGCAGGCCGGTCTCGACCGCGCGGGCCACCATGTGATTCTGACGCACCTCCATCTTGTTGCGATAATAGGGCGAGCCATTGGGAATCAGCAGGAACTCAGCGCCGGTCTCTTCCAGGGTCTCTGCTACATCCTCATGCCAGCCGTCCTCACAAATGGGCGAGCCAATGCGGGTATCGCCAACGGCATAGGGCCCGCCCAGGGGCCCCGCATCAAAGATACGCACCTCGTCAAAGACGGTTTCATTGGGCAGGTGGTGCTTTAAGCAGCGCGAGGCGATCTTGCCATCCTTGAGGATCAGATAGGCATTGTAGAGCTTGCCGCCTTCGGCCCAAGGACAGCCGATTGCCAAGGCAGGACCATCTGCACAATCCAGCGCCAATTGCTCAGCCGCGGCCATGGCAGCCTGCTGGAACACCGGCTTCATCACCAGATCCTGGGTGTTATATCCCGTCAGGAACATCTCTGGCAGTGCCACCAGATCCGCGCTGGCAGCGCGACCTTCAGCCCAGGCCGTGCGGGCCTTTGCAGCATTGCCCGCAAGATCCCCAACAGTGGGGTTCATTTGCGCCAGTGTCACCCGGAAACGATCAGCCATCTTGCACAAGCCCTTTGCAAAACATGTTGCTAGTCGTTTATCAGATCAGCAGCCAAGGAAAAGGGGCGAGCGCAAAAGACATTGCGACAAGCTGTTTGCTCGCTTAGTTTCCCAGCAAGTCGTCCAGAAGTAACCCATTGGCAAAAGCAATTCCCGAGCTGGCGCGAACCAGCCACGGGTTAGACAGAGGTTTTTATGACCGGTTATAGCAGAACGCTTGCGATACTCTCTTTTTTGACCCTGGCCAGCGCCGCCGGGAACCCTGCCTTGGCGCAGGATGGCACAGTCATCACCAGCGAGGATGAAATCGGCGGCGTCTATGAGGGCACTTTTCGGGGCGGGCTACAACATGGCACCGGCACCTATCGCCTGCCCAATGGCTATGAGTATTCGGGCGAATGGGTGGATGGGGAAATCCTCGGTCAGGGCGTCGCGCGCTTCCCCAATGGGTCGGTCTATGAGGGAGAATTTGCCAAGGGTAAACCCGAAGGTCTGGGCAAAATCACCCTTTCAGATGGCGGCACCTATGAGGGCGAATGGATGGCTGGGATCATCAACGGCCAGGGCGTCGCAGTCTATGCCAATGGCGTGCGCTATGAAGGTGGCTTCGTCCAGGGGCAGCATCAGGGCAAAGGGGTAATGCAAAACCCTGGCGGCTACGAATACAACGGCGATTGGATCGAGGGCCGCAAAGAAGGCAGCGCCACCATCACCTATCCTGACGGTGCTCTCTATCAGGGGGATATCGCCGATGGTCTGTTGCATGGCAAAGGCACGCTCAAAATGCCCGATGGGCTCATCTATGAAGGCGATTGGGCCAACAACCAGATGCACGGCAATGGCAAACTGACGCAGCCAAACGGTGACATTTATACGGGTCCGCTGGATCAGGGGCGGCGCCAGGGCATTGGCACCCAGGTCCATGCCAATGGCGACACCTATGAGGGCATGTTTCAAGACGATCTGCGCCATGGCACCGGCACCTTTACCAAGACCGATGGCTATACCTATACTGGCGACTGGCTGGCGGGCCAGATCGAGGGCAATGGCAGCGTCACCTATCCCGATGGCTCTGTCTATGTTGGACAGTTCCAGGACGATCTCTCCCACGGGACTGGCAAGATCACCTATCCGGATGGCTCCACTTATGAGGGCGACTGGATTGCAGGGGTTATCGAAGGCAGTGGTACGGCCACCTACCCCAATGGGGTGACCTATACCGGGGCTTTTCAAAATGCGCGCAACCACGGCCAGGGGGTCATGAGTGACGCCAGCGGCTATCGCTATGAAGGGGGCTGGCAGGACGGTCAGCGCCATGGCGAGGCCCGCGTCACCTATGCGGATGGCTCAATCTACGTCGGCAGCTTTGTAAACAGCCAGCGCCACGGCAAGGGCAAGATCGAAATGACCAGCGGTTTCAGCTACGAGGGGGATTGGACCGAGGGTAAGATCACCGGGGAAGGCACCGCAACCTATGCCAATGGCGACATTTATGTGGGTAGCTTTGTCAACGGCAAACGACAGGGCCCAGGCACTATGACCTATACTGGCGGCCAAACCGTCAGCGGAGAATGGACCAATGGCGCGCCGCCCGCCGCTGATGGGACAGCCGCCGCCCCCTCCGAAGAAACCGCCGAAGATGGCGAGGCCTCTACAAACAGCAACTGAACCTCTGGCTCTTCCTCAGGCGCCTTTCTGTCGGGATCTCATCCCAGTTTGACCCCCACAAAGGGCGCCTGTTCGGGCGCAAAGCTCCCTGCGGATTGTGGCAACGCCGGGCGACGCAGCAAGACATAAATGTTGTGCGGCAATTGGAGGCCACGATTGCCCCGAGCTGTGAAATTCCCTCTTCCCATTCGTATTTCGCCCTGTATAAATCACCCCATGACAGTTTGCGCAGATATCCCCATGATCGACACCGCCCTTCGCGGTGCGTCGCTGCGTGCCCTACTGCTCCTAGCCCGCCTCTGAGCGTGCCATTCGGCGCGTCCGCTCAGAGGAGATCGGTATTCGCGCCACATAATGGACCTAGGACAGAATTCAGAAAGCTACAGACATGACCAATTCGATTGACAAAGATCGCGTACTGATCTTCGACACCACTCTGCGTGATGGCGAGCAAAGCCCTGGCGCGACGATGACCCATGACGAAAAGCTCGAGATTGCCGAGTTGCTGGATGATATGGGCGTCGACATTATCGAGGCGGGTTTCCCGATCGCGTCTGAGGGCGATTTCAAAGCGGTGAGCCAAATCGCGGAACGGTCAAAGAACTCGGTGATCTGTGGCCTTGCCCGCGCCAATTTCAAAGACATCGACCGGTGCGCCGAGGCTGTGCGCAAATCGGCAAAACCCCGCATTCACACCTTTATCGGCACCTCCGCCCTGCACCGCGCCATTCCAAATCTGACCATGGACGAAATGGCCGACAAGATCCACGAGACCGTCAGCCATGCCCGCAATCTGGTGGACAATGTACAGTGGTCGCCAATGGATGCCACCCGCACCGAATGGGACTATCTGTGCCGGGTGATCGAAATCGCCATTAAGGCCGGTGCCACAACGATCAACATCCCCGATACTGTCGGCTATACAGCCCCAGTTGAGAGCGCCGATCTGATCAAGCGCTTGATCGAGACCGTACCCGGCGCGGATGAGGTGATCTTTGCCACCCATTGCCACAATGACCTCGGCATGGCGACGGCCAACTCGCTGGCCGCGGTTGCAGGCGGCGCGCGTCAGATCGAATGCACCATCAACGGTCTGGGCGAACGTGCCGGCAATACAGCCCTGGAAGAAGTGGTTATGGCGCTGAAAGTGCGCAATGACATCATGCCTTGGAAAACCGGTATCGACACCCAAAAGATCATGCATATCTCGCGTCGGGTCTCGACGGTTTCCGGCTTCTCGGTGCAGCCCAACAAGGCCATCGTCGGCAAGAACGCCTTTGCCCATGAAAGCGGCATCCATCAGGACGGCATGCTGAAGAACAAAGAGACCTTTGAAATCATGCGCCCGGAGGACGTGGGCCTCTCGGGCACCTCGCTGCCGCTGGGCAAGCACTCAGGCCGGGCTGCATTGCGTGACAAACTCTCGACCCTGGGCTTTGACGTGGGTGACAACCAGCTCAAGGATCTGTTTGTCCGTTTCAAAGAACTGGCCGACCGTAAAAAGGAAGTCTTTGACGATGATATCGTAGCGCTGATGCGCTCGGGGGAGGATGCAGAAAACGACCACCTGCAGCTGGTCTCGATGAAGGTGATCTGTGGCACCGGCGGTCCGGCTGAGGCCACCGTTGAGATGGAAATTGACGGCCAGGATCTGACGGCAGTAGAAAGCGGAGATGGCCCGGTTGATGCAACCTTCAAGGCGATCCGCAAGCTCTACCCAAACACCGCCCGGCTGCAACTCTATCAGGTGAACGCTGTGACCGAAGGCACCGATGCCCAGGCCACGGTTTCCGTGCGGCTCGAGGAAGACGGTATCATTGCCACTGGAGAAAGCGCCAATACGGATACGGTTGTGGCCTCGGCCAAGGCCTATATCAATGCGCTGAACCGGGTGATCGTACGGCGCGACCGGGTCGGTGAAGGCGCTGACACGCGTGAGATCTCCTACAAAGACGTCACCTGAGGCCAGACCATAAGTTCCGACCTCAGAGATCGCGCGCGGCAGAGCCTGACGCGCGCGATCTAGTGCGCGCAGTTCAGCACCCTACCTAGGACAGGGCCGCAAACAACCTGTCCAGCCGCGCGCATTCGGCCTCGGTGCCAAAGGGGGTATTGACCACAAACATGCCGGAGCCGATCATCCGGTGCCCTTCCCGGGCGGGCGGAAACCGCACCTCATGGCGCAGCGCGCCAGGTAGGTTCTGGTTTTCCAGCGCCCGAAGCATCGCTCCATGCGCCCCATCCTTGAGGATTGGATACCACAGGGCAATCACCCCGACATTCCATTTGCGATGCAGATTAGCGATAATGCCGGGAATACGGCCATAATCGCTTTTGACTTCATAGCTCGGGTCAATCAGCAACACCCCGCGCCGCGGCGTTGGGGGGGCCAGAGAAAGTGCCAGTTCAAATCCGTCCTGCAGATGTACCTTGGCCCGTCCCCGTGGCAGGGCCTGACGTAGGGCCGCATGTTCGCCAGGATGCAGTTCGGCAAAATGCAGACTGTCCTGGGGGCGTAGCAGTGTCGAGGCAATCAAGGGCGAGCCGGGATAGGCCATATCCCCATGGGTCGCCTGGCAGACCACGAGCGCCTGCCGGAGGGGGTGCTGCTCGGGCAGCATGCCCTCGCCCAGAATGCGGTCAATCCCTGCAGCGGCTTCACCGGTTTTCACAGCCTCCGGAGCGTCCAGATGATAAAGCCCCCGCCCGGCATGGGTTTCGATATAGCTGATCGGCTTATCCTTACGGGTGAGATAGGACAGAATCACCGCAAGCAGCGCATGTTTTTGCACATCGGCCAGATTTCCGGCGTGATAGATATGTTGATAGGAAAGCATATCACGGCTTTAGCCTGAATTTGCTCCATACGGAACCTCAAAGCAGCCCATAAGAATCTGCACAGATCGCACCTATGCGGTGGTGCCATTGCAACCAAAGTACAAGTCCGATGCACAGAATATTGCCCGGGCCGGCGAAAAGGCGCTAGTTGACCTTAAAACGCCCTTTCACGGCAGGGCTGCGCTGGTATAAGACCTTGATCTGCGGCCCGTGCGGAGTCGCCCCTCTTTGCAGTTCAATAGGATCACATATTTCATGGCGCTATTCGGAAATCTTGGCGGCTTGTTCACCACGGACATGGCCATCGACCTCGGCACCGCAAATACGCTGGTCTATGTCAAAGGCCGCGGCGTGATCCTGTCAGAACCCTCTGTGGTCGCTTATCACATCAAAGACGGTGTGAAAAAAGTGCTGGCTGTTGGCGAAGATGCCAAGTTGATGCTGGGCCGGACGCCGGGCAGCATTCAGGCGATCCGCCCCATGCGCGAGGGGGTGATTGCCGATTTTGACACCGCCGAAGAGATGATCAAGCATTTCATCCGCAAGGTGCACAAACGCTCCCCTTTTTCGCGCAAACCAAAGATCATCGTCTGTGTGCCCCATGGCGCCACTCCGGTTGAAAAACGCGCGATCCGCACATCGGTGCTTTCGGCAGGGGCCGGACGTGCCGGTCTGATCGCGGAACCCATCGCGGCCGCCATTGGCGCGGGCATGCCCATTACCGACCCCACTGGCAACATGGTTGTTGATATCGGCGGTGGGACCACCGAGGTGGCGGTTCTGTCACTGGGTGACATCGTTTACGCCCGCTCAGTGCGTGTTGGTGGCGACCGTATGGATGAGGCGATCATTTCTTACCTGCGTCGCCAGCAGAACCTGCTGATCGGTGAGGCTACCGCCGAACGTATCAAGACCTCCATCGGCACCGCCCGGATGCCCGACGATGGCCGCGGCCAGTCGATGCAGATCCGTGGCCGCGACCTTCTGAACGGTGTCCCCAAAGAAATCGAAATCAGCCAGGCTCAGGTGGCTGAGGCACTGGCGGAGCCCGTGCAGCAGATCTGCGAAGCGGTGATGACCGCGCTGGAAACCACGCCCCCGGATCTGGCAGCTGACATCGTGGATCGCGGTGTGATGCTCACCGGTGGTGGCGCGCTTTTGGGGGATCTGGATCTTGCCCTGCGCGAACAGACCGGGCTGGCCGTCTCGATTGCTGATGAATGCCTGAACTGTGTGGCCCTTGGCACCGGCAAGGCGCTGGAATTCGAAAAGCAGCTGCGCCACGCCATCGATTACGATAGCTAAGCCTGCAGGGCCGCCCAGCCTTTGCAAAGGCGGCTTTGACTGGCGTCGGAAAGGAGCCCCTTGGCCAAAGACCGCTCCCAGCGCGAAGACTATACAACGCCACTGCGCCGCCTTCTGGTGGTCGTGGCCTGTATTTGTTTGGCTGCGCTGTTTCTGGTCTGGCGGATCGACAGCCCCCGGGTGGAACGCTTCCGCGCCCAATTGATCGACGCGGTGGTTCCCAATATGGACTGGGCCATGGTGCCCGTGACTGGCGTGGTCAACCTGTTTCGCGACTTCCAAAGTTACCAACGCCTGGCCGAGCAAAACCGCGAGCTGCGGTCCGAGCTGCGCCAGATGCGCGCGTGGAAAGAGGCTGCGCTGCAGCTGGAACAGGAAAACGCCCGGTTGCTGGACCTGAACAACGTGCGGCTTGATCCAAAACTCACATTTATTACCGGCGTGGTCATGGCTGACAGCGGATCGCCGTTTCGCCAGTCGGTGATTTTGAACGTCGGCGCCCGCGACGGTATTCAGGATGGCTGGGCCACCATGGATGGCATCGGCCTGGTTGGGCGGATTTCCGGCACTGGCCGCAATACGGCACGGGTGGTGTTGCTGACAGATGCTGCCAGTGCGGTTCCCGTGACCATCCAACCCTCAGGCCAGACGGCGCTGGTCACCGGCGACAACAGCACGGCGCCGCTGCTCACATTTTTGGAGAACGCGGATCTGGTGCGCCCCGGCGACCGGGTCATTACCTCTGGCGATGGCGATGTCTTTCCTGCAGGGCTGCTGGTGGGCCAAGCCACCCAAGACCGCAGTGGCCGCATGCGTGTGCGCCTATCTGCCGATTACGAGCGCCTGGAGTTCCTGCGAGTGCTGCGCCACCACGGCACCCAGGCGATCCATGACCCGGGCGGGCTTATCGTCCCGGCCCCAGGTGCCACGACCCCGAGATCGCGCCCTGGGAACCTGGAACTAGGCAGCCCGGACAATTCCCCCCAGAACACAGGCGCCGATGGAGCTGGAAATGGCTGAGGTCACCCCCGGCAAGATTCAGCTCATGCGGGCAAGTTTTGCGGCGCTGGCCTTTGCAACCATCTTCTTTCATCTGCTGCCACTGGATACCCAAGCCCGCAGTTGGGCGCCACCAGATCTGATCATGTGCCTGGCAATGGCCTGGTCGCTGCGCCGTCCTGACTATGTGCCGGTCTCCCTTATCATCCTCGTTATGTTGATGGCAGACCTGTTATTTCACCGTCCCCCAGGTTTGCTCACACTGCTGGTGGTCCTTGGTTGCGAATTCCTGCGGTCGCGCGCGCAACCACAGCACGAAATGACCTTTGCGGCGGAATGGCTCTCCGTTACCTTGGTGATCACTGCAATCACGATAGTGAACCGCCTGACGCTCTCCATCTTTGGCATTCCGCGGGCCCCGTTGAGCTTGTCTGGAATTGAAATGTTTGCCACAATTGCCACCTATCCTTTGGTGGTCCTGTTCAGCCAAGGCCTGTTGGGCGTGCGCAAACTCTCTGCCGCCGAAGCTGAAATTCTGGAAGCCCGAAAATGAGACGCTCTCCAAAAGATCAAGAAGCAGCCCACCGCAAGCTGAGCCGCCGCGCGCTGTTGCTAGGCGGATTGCAACTGGGCTTTGTCGGCGCATTGGCCGCTCGGATGCGCTATTTGCAGATTGACCAAGCAGATCAGTTCCGTCTGTTGGCCGAAGAGAACCGTATTAATATCCGCCTGCTGGCCCCAGAGCGAGGAGAGATCTTTGACCGCAATGGGCGTACTTTGGCGCATAACTCCCCCTCCTACCGGATTATCATCGTGCCAGAAGATGCGGGGGATGTGGAACAGGTGATTGCCAAGCTCTCTGAGCTGATCGACCTTCCGCCTGAAGACATCGAACGTGCCCGCACCGAAATACGTCGTGGCCGTCCTTTTCTACCGATCACCCTCGCAGATCAGTTGAATTGGGAGGATATCTCCAAAGTGGCGGTGAACGCCCCAGCCCTGCCCGGCATCACACCCGAAGTTGGCCTGACCCGGATCTATCCGCAGCTGGACGATTTTGCCCATGTGGTGGGCTATGTCGGCCCAGTGTCAGACTATGATCTCAGCAAGCTGGACGCGCCGGATCCGATCCTGCGCATTCCGCGCTTTCAGATCGGTAAAGTAGGGTTCGAGGCCAAGCGCGAAGATATCCTGCGTGGCACCGCCGGGGCCAAACGGATCGAGGTCAATGCTGGCGGTCGGGTGATGCGCGAGTTGGATCGTAAGGAAGGCCAGGCCGGCGCTGACATGCAGCTGACCGTCGACGCTGCTTTGCAAAACTACGCACAGGCACGACTGGGCTCAGAAAGTGCCGCGGTGGTGGTGATGGACTGCGAAAACGGCGATCTGCGTGCCATTGCCTCAGCCCCGAGTTTTGACCCCAACCAATTTGTGCGCGGCATCTCGGTGGCGGATTACCGGATGCTGACCGACGACCCCTATCGCCCGCTGGCCAACAAAACCGTGCAGGGCACCTATCCGCCCGGTTCCACCTTCAAAATGGTGGTTTCGCTGGCGGCGCTGGAAGAGGATTTGGTCGGACCGGAAGATACCGTATATTGCCCGGGTCACATGGAAGTCTCTGGCCGCAAGTTCCACTGCTGGAAACGCGGCGGCCACGGCCATGTCGATCTCAACACCGCGCTGAAACAATCCTGCGACGTCTATTATTACGATCTGGCCATCAAAGTCGGAATCGACAAGATTTCCGCCATGGCAAAACGCCTGGGACTGGGAACACGCCATGACCTGCCAATGTCTGCGGTTGCCAGCGGCTTGGCGCCGAACCGGGAATGGAAGTCACGGGTCAAAGGCCAGGATTGGCTGGTGGGCGATACCGTCAATGCTTCGATTGGTCAGGGCTTTATGCTGGCCTCACCGCTGCAATTGGCGGTGATGACGGCAAGACTGGCCACCGGACGCGCGCTTTCCCCCCGGCTTATCAAGTCGATTGACGGGGTAGAACAACCCTCTGGCGCAGGGGACAGCCTGGGGCTGAACGAAAACCACCTGCGCATGGTGCGCCGGGGCATGTATTCGGTCAGCAATGACCGTCGCGGAACGGGCTATCGCTCGCGCATTATCGCCGATGGTATGCGTATGGCGGGCAAGAGCGGTACCAGCCAGGTGCGCAACATCACCGCCGCTGAACGCGCCGCAGGGGTGATCAGCAACAAGGACCTGCCATGGGAACGCCGTGACCATGCGCTCTACGTCTGCTTTGCCCCTTATGACGACCCCAAATTCGCGGTCTCTGTGATCGTCGAACATGGCGGAGGCGGCTCGACAGCAGCGGCTCCAATTGCCCGCGATGTGATGTTGCAGGCGCTCTATGATGGCACGCCCCCGCTGGAGGCCTACCCCAAGGGTGACCGCCAGCGTATCAAGGCCCAACAGGAACGGCTCGAGCGCGAACGGATCAAACGCGCCGAAAACCCGGACAGTGACCGCGCATGAGCTATCTTGAGTATAATGCAAAATCGACCCCCACAGGCCTGCGCAAAATTCTCTATCTCAACTGGCCGCTGACGCTATTGCTGGCCTCCGTTGCAGGGGTTGGCTTCTTGATGCTTTACTCGGTTGCGGGCGGATCCTTTTCCCCCTGGGCCGAGCCCCAGTTCAAACGTTTCCTGCTGGGTATGGGCGTGATGTTGGTGGTGGCGCTGATCCCAATTTGGTTCTGGCGCAACATATCGATTCTGGCCTATCTCACCTCCGTTGTCTTGCTCTTGGCAGTTGAGTTCTTTGGTACCGTTGGTATGGGGGCACAGCGATGGATCGATCTGGGTTTTATGCGATTGCAGCCGTCGGAGCTGATGAAGATCACCTCAGTGATGTTACTTGCTGCCTATTATGATTGGCTGCCGCCTGAACGCAGCTCGCGCCCAACCTGGGTCTTGATCCCAGTGCTGATGATCCTGGTTCCAACCGTTCTGGTCTTGCGCCATCCTGATCTCGGCACCTCAATCCTGCTGATGGCGGCCGGCGGCGGTGAGATGTTTTTGGCGGGGGTTCACTGGGCCTATTTTGCCGCTGTGATCGCAGCAGGGCTTGGGCTGGTCGCTGCCGTTTTTAAAAGCCGAGGCAACAGCTGGCAGTTGCTGGAGAACTATCAGTATCGCCGTATTGATACCTTTCTGGACCCCTCTCAAGACCCGCTTGGGGCGGGTTATCACATCACCCAGTCAAAAATTGCGTTGGGCTCCGGCGGCTGGTCGGGACGCGGGTATATGCAGGGCACACAATCACGGCTGAATTTCCTGCCAGAAAAACACACTGACTTCATCTTCACCACTCTGGCCGAGGAGTTTGGTTTTATCGGCGGGCTCACACTGCTCACGCTCTATGTGTTGATTATCGTGTTCTGCGTCGCCACGGCATTGGCCGCCAAGGATCGCTTTTCTTCCCTGGTGAGCCTCGGTGTTGCCATTACCTTCTTTTTGTTCTTTGCCGTGAATATGTCGATGGTTATGGGGCTGGCCCCGGTGGTCGGCGTGCCGCTGCCATTGGTCTCTTATGGGGGATCTGCAATGCTGGTGCTGCTGGCGGCCTTTGGCCTGGTGCAAAGCGCTAATATTCACCGTCCGCGCTAGTCCTTGCCCCTGGTGGGCAAGCGGCTCCCCTGCAAAATCTCCTGCAACAATTTGAAAACAGGCCGCCCCCGGTCCCGGCTCCAGCTCAACAGGCCAAGGTCGCGGTAAAGCCCGGCAATAGGCACAAAGCGCGCATTTGGGGCATAGCGATCAAGTGAGCTCCACCTGGGCAGCACTGACCGGCCCAAACCGTCCTGCACCAGCATCGCAATGCTCTCCAGCGCGTCCATCTCCGCCATAATTCTTGGGCTTTTTTCCTGCGCTACCAAGGCCTGCCAGCAGGCAGCGCCGCCCCAGGCCTCGCGACTGTAAAGTATAACCGGCAGTCCCTCATCAGCCCCAGCTTTGGGCAATAGCCACCCAATCTCCTGCCGTAAAACGGGCGTAAACTGCATGGTCTTAGGTAGCATAAACCCAGGCTGCACCATTATCGCCGCATCGAGGTTCCCGGCTTCAAACTCGGCGAATAATGCACTTGACGCCCCGGGTATCAATTTCAGCTCTACCTGTGGCGCCGCCTGCCGTAGCCCCGCGACCAAATCCTTGGCGTGATCGCCAATCACAGTGGAAATGGCCCCCAACCGCAATTCCCCCTGCAAGCCATCCGCCTGCAACAGCCCCCTTAGCGCCGCCTCATCGGATAACAGCTGCCGCAACCCAGGCAACAGGGTCCGACAGTCCGGCGTTGGCTGCATCACCCGCCCAGCGCGCACCAAAAGCCGCACTCCCAACAGGGCCTCCAATGCCGCAATCCGCTGTGCCACAGCCGAAGGCGTAATGCCAGCAACCCGGGCTGCTGCCGCCAATGATCCCTCATCGATGACCGAAAGCAAACTAGAGACAAATCTTAGATCCATGAGAAAAACTTATGTCTGAACACAGTAAAGCAAGCTAGGGCTTTCTTTCATCTTCGCGTAGATCAAGGCGAACGCAATCAGGAGCCCCAGACATGAGCATTTTTCACCTCGCCTACCATGTAGATGACCTCGACAAGGCCCGCGCCTTTTACGGCGGCCTCTTGGGCTGCACCGAGGGGCGCAGCACAGAGACCTGGGTCGATTTCAACTTCTTTGGTCACCAGATTTCGCTGCACTTGGGGCCGGTCTTTGCCACAAGCAACACCGGCAAGGTCGGCGACCATATGGTCCCCATGCCCCATCTTGGCGTCATCCTGCCGCAGGACGACTGGCAAACGCTGGCGGATCGCCTCACCGCTGCTGGGCTTGACTTCACCCTGGCACCGGTGACACGTTTTGCCGATGAGCCCGGTGAGCAAAGCACCATGTTCTTCCATGACCCCGCCGGTAACCCGATTGAAATCAAAGGCTTCAAAGACATGGCCGGAGTATTCGCCACATGATCAAGGTTCAGTTTGCCGCCCGCCCGGAACGCTGGGAAACCTACCAGACGCCGCTCAGAGCCGCCTTTGCAAAGGCAGGGATACAGGTAGATCTGCGCCAGGACCACCCGGCGGCAGAGGTTGACTATGTGATCTACGCCCCCAATTCTGAGCTACAGGATTTCACCCCCTACACCTCTTGCAAGGCTGTCCTCAGCCTCTGGGCCGGGGTTGAGAAAATCACCGGAAACACGACCCTTACACAACCGCTCTGCCGGATGGTGGACCCGGGCCTGACGGCGGGTATGGTGGAATGGGTCACAGGCCATGTGTTGCGCTATCATTTGGACATCGACCGCAGCCTTGCAACCCAGGACCGCTGGGATCCAGTAGTGCCGCCTCTGGCACAGGAGCGACCTGTCACCGTGCTCGGTCTCGGTGCACTCGGTGCTGCCTGTGCCACAGCCCTGGCCCAGCTGGGCTTTCCAGTCACCGGCTGGTCACGCTCCGCCAAATCTCTTGCCACAGTCACCTGCGCGCATGGCCGTGATGGGTTGCAGCACGCCCTGCAACAGGCCCAGATACTGGTCCTATTGCTGCCGGACACACCAGCAACAGAAAACACCCTAAATGCTGAAACCCTGGCTATGATGCCCAAAGGCGCACGCATCATAAATCCAGGTCGCGGCCCCCTGATTGACGACACAGCCCTGTTAAACGCCCTCAACACACAACAGATCGCTCATGCTACCCTGGATGTCTTTCGCCAGGAACCCTTGCCGCAGGAACACCCGTTTTGGGACCACCCGCAGGTCACGGTTACGCCTCACATCGCCGCCGAAACTCGCCCACTGACAGCCGCACAAATGATCGCCAAAAACATTCAACGCAGCGAGACGGGCTTGCCCTTGCTAAATCAAGTCAACCGGGATCTGGGATACTAGAACCGGGCCCCCAGCCTCGTTATCACCTTTCCAAAAATATTCCGGGGGAGGTCGCAGACCGGGGGCAGAGCCCCCGCCCCGGCTTACAGACAGAACCTTACTCAGCCGCCAATCCACGCCCTTTCAGCAGGGCCTCCACCCCAGGGAGCCGCCCCCGAAACGCGCAATAGAGCTCTGCAGGATCCACGGATCCGCCCGTTGATAGGATGTAACGCTCCAAGGCAGCGGCGCGCTCAGGATCAAAGGCACCACCTGCCTCCTCAAAGGCGGCAAAAGCATCCGCATCCATAACCTCTGACCACATGTAGCTGTAATAGCCCGAAGAATAGCCATCTCCAGAAAAGACATGGGCAAACTGCGGCGTGGCATGGCGCATTTTGATGGCAGAGGGCATGCCGATCTGCGCTAGAACCTCCGCCTGTTTGGCCATTACATCCTCAGGGGCCTCCCCCTCGTGGAAAGCCAGATCAACCAGTGCCGAGGCCACATATTCAACGGTCTGGAACCCCATATCAAAGGTCGAAGCCCCAAGCACCTTGCGCAACAACTCCGGCGGCATCGGCGCGCCAGTTTCGGCATGGGTGGCAAATTCGCTCAGGATCTCGGGCACTTCCAGCCAATGTTCATAGAGTTGGCTGGGCAGTTCCACAAAATCACGCGCCACCGAGGTGCCGGAAATACTCTCGTAACTCACATTCGACAACATCTGGTGCAACGCATGGCCAAACTCGTGGAACAGGGTGCGGGCATCGTCCCAGGACAACAGCGCAGGTGCACCTTTAGCAAAGTTACAGACATTGATAACAATGGGGCTGGTTGGTTTGGGGAAATTAGCCTGCGCCCGCATGGCCGAGCACCAAGCACCTGACCGTTTCGAGCCACGGGCGAAATAGTCACCAATAAAGACAGCCAGATGCTTGCCCTCTCGCGTGACCTCCCAGGCGCGGCAATCCTCATGATAAAGTGGCACTTCAAGGGGCGTGAAGTCCAAGCCGAACAGACGGTTGGCGCAGGCAAAGCTGGCCTCGATCATGCGATCCAACTGCAGATAGGGCTTCAGCTCTGCTTCATCGAGATCATGTTCTACCTTGCGGCGCTTTTCTGCATAGTAGCGCCAATCCCAAGGCTCCAAATCGCCGTTGATGCCGTCCTCATGCATCATCTGCGCCAGTATGTCGGCATCGGCATTTGCCCGGTCCACGGCAGGCTGCCAAACATCCATCAACAGGCCCCGCACAGCCGCGGGGGTCTTGGCCATTTCGGTTTCCAGCTTGTAGTCAGCAAAGCTGTCATAGCCCAAGAGCGCCGCCCGTTCGGCACGCAGGGAAAGGATCTCCGCGGCGATGGCGCGATTGTCCGTCTCCCCTCCGTTGGCGCCACGGGCTGTGAAGGCTGAAAATGCCTTTTGGCGCAGATCCCGGCGGGGGGAGAATTGCAGAAATGGCGTAATGATCGAGCGTGACAGGGTCACAACGGGGCCAGCAGTACCTTTCTCCTGCCCAGCGGCTTGTGCGGCATCAACCACAAAACCGGGCAAGCCCTCAAGGTCCTCCTCGCTCAGCTCCATGTACCAGTCCCGCTCATCTGCCAAAAGGTTCTGGGTGAATTCGGTGCCCAGTGTGGCCAGCCGCCCCTTGATCTCCTGCATACGGGTGTCAGCCTCACCTTCCAGCGCCGCGCCCCCGCGCAGAAAGCCGCGATGTGTCAGCATCAAGACCCGCTGTTGCTCAGCCGTGAGGTCCAGCCTGTCACGCTGATCCCAAACCTGTTTAATCCGGGCATAAAGCGCCTTATTCGCTGTAATGCTGGAAAAATGCGCTGCCAGTTTTGGAGAGAACTGCCGCTGCAGCGCCTCCCTTTCTGGATTGCTGTCTGCGCCAGCCACCGCGAAAAACACCGACAAGACCTGCTCCAAGGCCGGGACTGGTGTCTCCAGTGCCTCGATCACATTGGCAAATGTTGCCGGGGCCGGGTTCTCTGCGATTTCGCCTATTCTTGCCTGATGCTCTGCCAGTGCCTGATCCAGCGCAGGGGCAAAATCACTGTCCTTGATCTGGTCAAACGGGGCAATTTCAAAAGCGGTGTCCCAATGGGCCAAGAGGGGATTTGTCATGGAAGCGTTCTCCTTTGAGGAAAGGGTAGCGATGATGCGCAGCAGGGGCAATCAAGCAGCGGCTCGGGCAACATTTCAGGGCAAGAATCAGCGCAGAACTGCAGCCAAAGGTGGGGCTCCCGCCAGCACCGGCTGCATCCAAGATGCCGCCTGACTGTTGGGCCCAGCCGCGCGCTGAGCGCGCGCGGCGCCAGCACCCAGGCGCACCGTTGTGGTGTACTCAGGCGCTGGAGAAGAGGCAGGCACGAAACCGGGATCAGCCTGCGCCACAGACTGGGCAATCCGCACGTTGGGTGAGCCGGATCTTGCGGCTTTCACCATAAAGCGCGTCATAGATTAGCATCTCCCCCTGCAGGGTGGCGCCGGCGCCGGTCAGCGCCTTAATCGCCTCAACCGCCATCATTGCACCAACAACTCCTGGCAGCGGGCCAACAACCCCGGCCTCGGAACAGGAGGGCGCAAGCCCCGCCGCTGGAGCCTCAGGGAAGATACACTGATAGCAGGGGCTGCCGGATTTGGGGTGAAACAGGCTCAGCTGGCCTTCCCACTGCGACAAGGCACCAGAGATCAGTGGCTTGCCCAGTTTCACCGCGGTAGCATTGACCAGATAACGGGTCTCGAAATTATCGGTTCCATCCAGGATCAGGTCAAAATCGGCAAACAGGTCTTCGGCAATCTCCGCCGTCAGGCGGCGGTTGAAGGAGCGCACCTCAACATAGGGGTTTTGCGCCCGCATGGCGGCCTCGGCAGAGAACACTTTGGGCATGCCAATGTCCTGATCGCGGTGGATCACCTGCCGCTGCAGGTTGGCGTTTTCAACCACGTCGTCGTCAATCACACCGATGGTGCCGACACCGGCAGCAGCCAGATACTGCAGGGCGGGTGCTCCCAGCCCCCCGGCGCCGATCACCAGCACCTTAGCCTGTTTCAACTTCTTCTGGCCCGGCCCGCCCAGCTCTCGCAATACGATATGACGGGCATAGCGGTTTAACTCAGTGTCTGAAAACAGGGAGGGGGTCTGTGACATAGGACGAGGACTGCCTTTCAATTGCGCGCGCAGCTTAAGCTGGGAGATAATCCAGCCGTAGCCCGCAGCCAAGGCACCAAGACCGCCAAGCAGCAGCCAAGGGGCGGGTGATCCTCCGGTGGCCTCGCGCAGAGCATGGCCCTCGGGCAGGATCAATTGCAAAATCAAGACTGCCAGAAACAACAGCCCCAACAGAACCAAACGCAGAGGCCGCGGTAAATGGATGAAGCGACCACCCCACCAGATCAGCGCTGCGAGAAACAGTATCCTGAACATCAGCCAACCCCAGTGGAGCCAAAACCGCCACTGCCACGCTCGGTCTCCGACAGCGCCCCAACCAGGGTGAATTGCGCCTGCAGCACCGGAG
Organism: Roseobacter sp. MED193; assembly: GCF_000152965.1. Taxonomy (GTDB): domain Bacteria; phylum Pseudomonadota; class Alphaproteobacteria; order Rhodobacterales; family Rhodobacteraceae; genus Pseudophaeobacter. The sequence continues at coordinate 1,495,901 of NZ_CH902583.1, forward strand.
CGACCACCATCTGGGCAATCCGATCGCCATGTTTTATGGTAAAATCAGCTTCTCCGGCATTCATCACAATCACCCCGAGCGGGCCGCGATAATCGCTGTCGATGGTGCCAGGACTGTTGGGCAGGGTAATCCCGTGTTTCAATGCAAGCCCTGAACGCGGACGGATCTGCACCTCATAGCCCTGGGGAATGTCCAGTCGCAGCCCCGTCGGCACCAGGGCACGCGCACCGGGCACCAGTGTCAGACTGCTCCGATCCGGCAGATTGGCGCGAAGGTCTGCTCCGGCAGCTCCGGCAGTTTCATAGGCTGGCAGGGGCAGGCTTGGATCCGCGCCTGCGTCATGGATCATCTTGATCTCAACCATTCGTGCCTCATTCATTGGTCTGGAAGTTTTGGGGAAGTCTTACATGGGCCTTCTGGGCATGGACGGGGCTGGTAGAACGCCCCCCTCAGTCTCAGTGCGCCCCCTTCAAAGCTGTTGCAATGCGCGCCGCAAGCCGGGTCGCAACCTCTGCTTTGCCCATTCGTGGCCATTCTTCTGCGCCTTGATCCGAAATCAAGATCACGGCATTCTCCTGCCCGCCCATAATGCCCGTCGCTGGCGAAACATCGTTTGCCACGATCCAGTCACAGCCCTTGCGCAGACGTTTGGCCGTGGCGTTTTCCACCACCTCATTGGTCTCAGCCGCAAATCCAACCACCAGGGGGGGGCGGCCCTCAGTCATCCGGGACACCGTTTTCAGAATATCCGGGTTTTCGGCAAACTCCAGAACGGGCAGCCCATCTTTTGATTTCTTCAACTTACGATCAGAGGCACTGGCAACACGCCAGTCGGCAACCGCCGCGGCAAAGACACCTGCGTCCACCGGCAGCGCGGCCTGAACCGCCGCCTCCATCTCAAGCGCACTTTGCACCGCTACGACCTCGACCCCATCGGGGGGAGGAACCTCTGCCGGGCCGGTGACAAACACCACCTCCGCCCCCTGGTCGCGCAGCGCACGAGCCAGCGCGGTGCCCTGCGCCCCGGACGAACGATTGGCGATATATCGAACCGGGTCTATGGGCTCATGTGTCGGGCCAGAGGTGACCAGAATACGCCGCCCGGCCAGGCGACCTGCCTCTGCCTGTTGGCTCAGCTCTGCCGAAATGGCGGCCAGGATCTCTGCCGGTTCTGCCAGACGACCTGGACCAAATTCACCACAGGCCATACCCCCTTCATTGGGGCCAACAAAACCCACGCCATCCCCGCGCAGCGTTTTGATATTGCGCTGGGTCGCGGGGTGCTCCCACATGCGCACATTCATCGCCGGCGCCAGCAGCACCTTTGTGTCCGTAGCCAATAGCAGGGTTGAGGCCAGGTCATTGGCCAGCCCCTGCGCCATCTTAGCCATCAAATCAGCCGTAGCCGGGGCCACAACCACCAGATCCGCGCTGCGTGACAACTGGATATGCCCCATTTCCGCCTCAGATGTCAGGTCAAACAGATCCTGGTGTACCGCTTCGCCTGCCAGAGCAGAAACGGACAATGGCGTCACAAACTCTTCTCCCGCACGGGTCAGGACCGGCGTAACCGAGGCGCCTTGATCCTGCAGGCGCCGGATCAGTTCCAGCGACTTATAGGCGGCGATGCCCCCCCCAATGATCAGAAGAATTTTCTTTCCTGCCAGCATCTCGCCTGCCCTTTGTTTGCCACGGGCTTAGCCACAAGCCCCCGGCAACACTAGCTCTTGATCCGCAAAGAGTGAAACGGTTTTGCTCTGTCCCGGTGACCGCCAAAGCAGAGGGCAAAACCCTAATCGGGTTTGGCAAAGGCCAGGCAGGGATCGGGGCGCTCAATGGCAGGGGCTGAAATCACCACATCAAAAGCCCCCTGGCTGACTTCACCTTCCATCTGCCCAAGTGCAAGAATGACGGTTTCCGGCATAGCGCGTTGCAAATAAACCGAGAGCCCGCGGTCCAGCCGGGCGTGTCCATTGCCGGTGATCACCACAACTGGCCCCCCGGTCTGCAACAAAGCCCGTTCTGCAGCGGCCGCCAGACTGGCATCTCGCAACCGCTGCACATCCACCAGCATTGGCAGCACATGTTCCGGCAGTGCATCGCAGTGATTGGCCATCTGCTCTGCCTCGCGATCTTTCTGTTCGGCCTCCGGCAAGGGGGTATCCAGCCCAAACCGTGACGCCTCAGCCCCAAAATGGATGGCGACACCCGCTTTCAACGCCGCCCGCGTCAGCGAACGTGGCACTTGGGCCCCAAAATGGGTCAGCGCCCGCCCGGCGGAGAAAACCGGTGCATAAAGAGAGAACTCCGGCCAGCCTGAGGCCTTCCACTCCAAGATGCCAGCTGTTTCGCCTGAGTCTTGCAGGATCTGTGGCGTCAGCCGTTCGGCCTGTTCCTGAGTAATCATCTCCCAAACCAGAGCCTTGGGCCGTAGTATCGTGACCAATTCGGCCTGCACCTGATGATGATGCGCATTGTCATGCACCTCCCCCAGGATGATCACATCCGCCACGGACAGGATCTCTGCCGCCTCTGCCACAGATTGCGCCTGTGGCGGCGCACCTAGGCTATCAGCCCTGGATTTCACCGCATTTCCCGTCGCCAGCACAGCGACCGCACAGAAGAGAACAAGAGGTCTCTTCAGTACACATGCTGCGCTCAAAAAATATCCGACTAAAAGACTTTGTTTTTTCATAAAAGCAGCTTGTGCACTTCTCGTGAGCGGGTATCAAGCGTTTTTCTCATTTTCTGAAAGGCACCAGCCTCCAGCTGGCGCACCCGTTCTTTTGACAGGCTCAACTCGCGCCCAAGAGCTTCAAGCGTACGCGGAGGGTTGCTGAGTTTCCGCGCCACGACAATTCTTTGTTCCCGCCCGCTCAGGCCTTGCATCGCCTCAACCAGCCACTTACGCAGCTTGCGGTGATCATGGCTGCGCTCTACCAATTCAGCCGCCTGAGCGCTGTCATCTTCCAGAATCTCAATCCACTCCTGCCCTTCTGCCTCGGTTGATCGCGCCGCATTCAGTGAAAAATCCGCCCCCGATAACCGGCCATCCATCATTTCGACGTCACGGATCGGCACCCCAATCTCTGAGGCGATTTGTTGATGCAATTGGTGTTTGTCCAACCGCTGCCCCTGGGCGTTCGCCTGCCGTTCCAACTGGGTCTGCACCCGGCGCATGTTAAAAAACAAAGATTTTTGTGAGGAGGTCGAACCCGTGCGCACCATGGACCAGTTGCGCATCACATAGTCCTGCACCGAAGCCTTGATCCACCAGATCGCATAGGTCGAGAACCGGACCCCCCGGTCGGGATCAAATTTATCCGCCGCCTTCATTAACCCCAGCCCAGCTTCCTGAATGAGATCATTCATCGGCGCGCCATACCGTTTGAACTTCACCGCCATTGAAATCGCCAGGCGCATATAGGCATTGGTGAGCCTGTGCAGCGCCTCTACATCGCGATGATCGCGCCAGGCATAGGCCAGCCTTTTTTCTGTTTCCGCATCCAGCATCTCTGCCTTCATCGCCGTTTTGGGCAATGGGTTCTCTGTGCTATGGTCCAGCGTCATTGGTCCCCCCGAGATCAGATCATCTTGAAAACGAGACACTCCGGCAGCGCGATAGTTTTGAAGCTAAACCGAGCCGGCTGTCCAACCCCCGCAGCGCGATGCCACGGCACAGTTTCGAGAAATTTCCCATCTGATCCGAGATCAGAACCTGGGCCGCCACGCAGATTGGCGGGCCAGCAATGCGGACGAGCGCTGCTTCACCCTTGTTTTGGGTCTTTGCAGCAGGTACGCACAAAAGCGAAACCGTTCACTTTCAAAGGTAAAGAACTTGTCGGCATCTGTCACATTCATTCTAGGCGGCGCCGCTTCCGGAAAGTCGAAATTTGCAGAAGATTTGTGTTTTAAATCTTCAAAGCCAAAGTCTTACCTCGCCACATCACAAGTATTTGATAGTGAAATGAAAGAGAAGGTCGCTGCCCATTTACGACAGCGCGGGCCCGATTGGACAACCTATGAGGAGCCTTTGAAGGCCGCTGCGCTGCTGTCTCAGTTACCGCAAGACCAGATCTGTCTGCTGGACTGCGCCACCATGTGGCTAACCAACCACCTACTCGCCGAACATGATCTGGCCACCGCCCAGGCGGAGCTGATTGAGGCGATAAGCGCCTGTCCAGCAGAGCTGGTGATCGTTTCCAATGAAGTTGGTCTTGGCATTGTGCCCGAAAACGCCCTGGCGCGGCGCTTCCGCGAGGCTCAAGGGCGGCTCAACATTGCACTGGCCGCCAGCGCCGATACTGTGGTCCAGGTCACCGCGGGACTGCCGCTGGTATTGAAAGGTCAGTTATGAACACTCGCCTGTTTCTTGTCCGCCATGGCCCCACCCATGCCAAGACCATGGTTGGCTGGTCCGACCTGCCCGCTGACCTGTCGGACATTGCAGCGCTCGCACGGCTAGAGGCTGCCTTGCCACCTGAGGCTCTGGTGGTTTCCTCGGATTTGATCCGCGCGGTGGATACCGCCACGGCGGTCCAAGGCAACCGCCAACGCTTGCCCCATATGCCCGCCCTGCGCGAGATCCATTTTGGCGATTGGGAACTACGCAGTTGGAAAGAGATCGACGCCGAAGACCCCACTCGCATCCGCGCCTATTGGGAGACCCCCGGCGACACAAGGCCGCCGGGCGGTGAAAGCTGGAATGAGGTCTGCGCCCGCGTTAACGATGCAATCGACAGCCTGCTCGACGCGCATGCCGGGCGTGATCTGGTGATTGTTGGCCACTTTGGCCAGATCCTAACCCAGATTCAACGGGCCGAAGGGCTGAGCGCAGAGGCGGCCTTTTCGCACCGTATTGACAACCTGTCACTCACTGAGCTCTTCTATGGACCAGAGGGCTGGCGCAGCGGTACGCTCAATCAGCTGATCTAAACAAAAATCATCAATATATGTGATAGGGTTCTGAACAAATATTCGATTTATGAATGATATTTGTTCTGCTAGCCTATCACCATGGCTTATGAACTTTATATTGGTGATCGCATGTATTCCAGTTGGTCGTTGCGCGGCTGGCTCATGCTCGAAAAATTTGCAATCCCGCACAGCATCCATCTGGTGGGCCTTTATTCTGGAACTATGGCGCAGGACATGGCTCATCTGGCGCCAGCGCGTCTGGTCCCAACGCTAAAGACAGATCAGGGGCTCGTAATAGGGGAAAGCCTCGCCATGGGCGAGACCCTAGCAGAGGACTTCCCCACCGCTGGACTATGGCCCAAGGCCCCGGCCCAACGCGCTACGGCGCGCTGGCTAGTGGCAGAAATGGTCGGTGGGTTCTCGGCGCTGCGGGGCGACTGCCCAATGCAGCTTTCCCACGTATGGCAGGGCTTTGCCCCCTCAAAGGCGGTGCTGGCCGATCTCGCCCGGATCGAAACACTGTTTGCCCATGCCCGCAATATTTCTGGCGCTAAAGAGGGCTATCTCTTTGGCGAATACTCGCTCGCAGAAGTCTTCTACACCCCCGTCGCTGCGCGGATCATTGGCTATGACCTGCCAGTTTCTGCAGCAACCCGCGCCTATTGCATGATGCTGTTGTCAGACCCGGCAGTTCTGAACTGGCAGGCCCAGGCGCGTGAAGTCACCTATGATCCTGAACCCTACCTGCAAGATCTAGAGCGCGCCCCCTGGCCTATCGGCTAAGGCAACTCCCCAGCCCCAACAGCCTTGTGCCAAGATCCTGTCCATAGACGGCAACGGCGCAAGGCCTGCGGAAATTTAGCGCAAAAAATACGGTGATCAGCAGAGTATCTGCTGACTCCAATACCACGGTGCCTATGGTTTTTCCTTGTGAGTTCAAGGAAGTGGAGAGCCATGATCAGCCGGGCAAATACAGTGGCCTTCCACGGCATTGAGGCACGTCAAGTCGAGGTTCAATGCTCTCTGGTGGCAGGTTTGCCTGCCTTTGCCATTGTTGGCCTACCGGACAAGGCCGTGTCAGAAGCACGCGAACGGGTCAGAGCCGCCTTTGCCTCTATGTCGATTGCCCTGCCAGCCAAGCGGATCACCGTCAATCTCTCGCCAGCGGATCTCCCCAAGGAAGGCAGCCATTTTGACCTGCCCATTGCACTGGCCTTGCTCGCGGCGATTGGGCTCATCCCAGCGGATGCGGTGGGGCAGATTGTCGCCCTGGGAGAGCTATCGCTCGATGGGATACTAATGCCTGTCACCGGCGCCCTGCCCGCCGCAATGACAGCCGCAGCCACAGACCGGCACCTGATATGCCCGAAGGCCTCCGCGGCTGAGGCCGCCTGGGCAGGGGATGCCTTAGTCATTGGCGCGTCCAGCCTGACGGAGGTAGTGCGCCATTTTACCGGTGAGATGCCCCTCGCCCCGGCCCGCCCCGGTGAGATGCGCGGCGACCCTGTTCAACGGGACCTGCGCGATGTTAAGGGCCAGGAACAGGCCAAACGTGCCCTGGAGATCGCCGCCGCCGGACGCCATCACCTGCTCCTTGTCGGCCCGCCCGGTTCCGGAAAGTCCATGCTCGCGGCCCGGCTGCCCTCTATTCTGCCGCCACTCACCCCTGCAGAGGCGCTGGAAACCGCGATGATCCACTCCCTCTGCGGCCTCATTGAGGAAGGCGGCATCAATCGCAACCGCCCCTTTCGCGAGCCCCATCACACCGCTTCGATGGCAGCCATCGTTGGTGGTGGCAGGCGGGCGCAACCCGGTGAGATCAGCCTGGCGCACAATGGCGTGTTGTTTCTGGATGAGCTGCCAGAATTCAACCGCGCGGTGCTCGAAACCCTGCGCCAGCCGCTGGAGGCCGGCGAGGTGATGATTGCCCGCGCCAATGCTCATATCCGCTACCCCAGCCGGTTTATGCTGGTGGCAGCGGCCAATCCCTGCAGATGTGGCTACCTTGCCGATGCCGCCCGCGCCTGTGCGCGTGCTCCGGGCTGCGGGGAGGACTATCTGGGGCGCATATCCGGCCCGATGCTGGACCGGTTTGACCTGCGTATCGAAGTACCACCTGTCGCCTATAAGGATCTGGATCTGCCCGCAACAAAGGAAGGCTCTGCGGAGGTGGCGCAGCGGGTCGCAATCGCCCGCGAGATCCAGACCGCGCGCTATGTCGATCTACCGGAGGTCTGGCAAAATGCCGACGCCGAAGGCGCGGTGCTTGAGCAGGCCACCGCATTGACAACTGAAGGCCGGGAATTGTTGCAGCGCGCTGCTGAACAATTCGGCCTCTCTGCGCGCGGCTATCACCGGGTGATGCGCGTTGCACGTACCATTGCCGACCTCAACGGTTCAGAATACGTGCACAAACCTCATGTCGCCGAAGCAATCAGCTACAGAGTCCCCGTACTCGTCCCGGCCTGATCCTCGATCCAGGCAGCCAGGGTGTTAAGCGTCGCGCGCGCCTCGGGCAGCATGTTGTGGAACAGGGGCCAAACGTGCGGCAAATCAACTTCTTCGACATAGGTAACGTCAACGCCCTGTGCTTGCATCCGCTCTACGATACGGCGACTGTCATCCAACAAAATTTCCGTATCACCTGCTGTCACCCAGACTGGTGGCCCGCCTGTGAAGTCGGCGAACAAGGGGCTGACCGACGGGTTGTTCGGGTCCTCCCCGTTCAGATACATCTGTACCATCTCCTGCGCCCGTTCGGCAGGCAGAACGACTTCAGCTTCAGCGTTCTCACGAATACTCATGCCGGAGAAAGTCAGGTCCGTGAGCGGAGAAAACGCAAAAACAGCCTCTGGGAGCGGCTCGCCCCTGGCCAACAAATGGCCAAGCAACGCAAGCGCAAGCCCGCCACCGGCGCTGTCGCCACCAATGATCACCTGACCGCCCTGCTCCCGACAGGCACGATAGGCCGCGAGCGCGTGATCAAACGCCGCTGGAAACGGATGTTCCGGTGCCAATGGGTAGCGCGGCAAAACTGCCCCTACGCCGGCGCGCTTGGCAAGGGAGGAAACCATGGCAGCATGGGTCTGGGGCGACCCAAAAACATATCCTCCCCCGTGAAAGTACAAGAGCGTCACCTGCGGCTCGGGGCCTTTTCGCGGTGATATCCAAACGGCCTCACGTCCTGCCAACGCGCCAGGCTGCAGACGCTTCGACAACGGCCCATGAAACAGCAGGCGCGCCTTGGTTTCGATGCTCCGGCGCAGGGCCTCTGGCCCCTTCGCATTCTTCAAGAACCGCTTTTCAGTCAGGCGCAGATAGGTGTTCAGCAATGGGCGCAGAACGCTCATCCAGGCTTAGCCTCGATTGCCATCCAGATCTTTTCAGCGATATTCACCCCGTCAAACCGCTCCAGCTCTTGAATACCGGTGGGCGAGGTCACGTTGATTTCGGTCAGGTAGTCGCCGATCACGTCGATGCCGACAAAGATCTGGCCCTTTTCCTTCAGCAAAGGCCCGATGGCGGCGCAGATCTCCAGATCGCGCTCCGTCAGGCCGACCTTTTCAGGGCGTCCGCCAACATGCATGTTCGAGCGAGTCTCGCCCGCTGCGGGCACCCGGTTGATGGCCCCGACAGGTTCGCCATCCACCAAGATCACCCGCTTGTCGCCATTGCTCACATCCGGCAGGAACTTCTGCACGATCAGTGGCTCGCGGCTGAAACCGGTGAACAGCTCATGCAGGGAGGTCAGGTTACGGTCATTGGCGTCCAGCCGGAACACCCCGGCGCCACCATTGCCATAAAGCGGTTTGAGGATGATATCACCGTGGCGCGCCTTAAACGCCTTGATGGTGTCCAGATCGCGCGCAATAGCCGTGGGTGGGGTCAGGTCGGGGAAGTCCAGAACCAGCAATTTTTCCGGATAGTTACGCACCCAGAACGGGTCGTTCACCACCAGGCAGTCATCCTTCAACCGGTCCAGCAGATGGGTGGAGGTGATGTAATGCATATCAAAGGGCGGATCCTGACGCAGCCAGATCACATCAAAATCGGCCAGATCAACTTCGCGCATCTCCCCCAGGATGGCCGGGGTTCCCGCCACCCGCTGGACGGTCATGTCCTGGCCACGCGCAGTGATGCGTCCCTCCTGATAGGCCAGCTGATCGGGCAGGTAGAAAAACAGCTCATGGCCGCGCGCCTGCGCTTCTTCTGCCAGGCGAAAGCTGCTGTCAGCGTTGATGTCCACACCCATGATCGGGTCCATCTGGAAGGCAATTTTCATGGCAGGTTCCCTTTTGCTTTGGCAATAGATGGCGCAGGCAGCAGTCAGGTTCAATATGCCTTGTTCAAATTGCCGTGGTCAGAGCTAGCCCTGACCATAGGCGTTCTCGATAATCTCGACCTCGCCTGTGCCAAAAACCAGCACCACATCTATACGCGCCTCGCTCAAAGCCCCCTCGGGTTGCTGCTCCAGAAACAGGGCGGCAGAGGCCTGAACCCGGCCCATTTGACGCGGGTTGATCCGCGCAATTGCCGCCTCATAGCTGGGGCCGGTCTTGACCTCGGCAAAGACCAGCAGCGTACCTTTGCGCAGGATCAGGTCGATCTCTCCGGCTGCCCCGCGCCAGCGCTGCTCCACCAGCTCATAGCCCTGCGCCGCATAAGCCCGCGCCGCCTGCTCCTCAGCCGCGGCCCCCGCAAGATGCGCGCGCAACCCGGTTGAGGCATGGGGCTTGGCCATTTCAGCCCTCTTTCGCCAGCTTCAGCGCCATCTGGTAGACTTTGCGGCGCGGCATTTCATGGGCCTCCGAGACGATTGCGGCAGCATCTTTGACCGAGTTGTCAATCAGCGCAGCGCGCAGATCGCTCTCAATATCTCCATCACTTGCTGCCACTTCTGAGACGCGATCCACCAGAACGACGATCTCGCCTTTCACCGGGTTCTCTTCCAGACTGGTGGCCAGCTCAGACAGCGGCAGGCGGCGGACCTCTTCGAATTTCTTAGTCAGCTCACGGCAGAGCGCCGCCGGGCGATTGCCCAACACTGCGGCCATATCGGCCACCGAGGCGGCAATCCGTTTGGGGGATTCGTAAAAGGGCCAGGGTGCCGGGAATCGCCGCGACCTCTTCCAGCCGTTTGCGCCGTGCACCGCTCGCATTGGGCAAAAAACCCGCAAAAAAGAACGCATCCGTTGGCAACCCAGCCAGCGCCAGCGCCGTGGTCACCGCCGTGGCACCGGGCGCAGAGGTCACCAGATACCCAGCTTCAGAAGCGGCTTTGGACAAGCCATAGCCGGGATCCGCGATCAATGGCATCCCTGCCTCGGAAGCATAGGCAACAGATTTCCCAGCCTCCAAGGCTGAGAGCAATTTGCCGCGCGCACCCACTCCGCTATGGTCATGATAAGCAATCACCTGCCGCTCGCCCAGCGGAACGCCGTGGATTTCCATCAGGCGACGCAGCGACCGAGTGTCTTCGGCGGCAATGAGATCTGCCGAGGCCAGCACATCCAGCGCCCGCAGCGTGATGTCGCGCGCCGTGCCCAGAGGTGTTGCCACAAAATACAGTCCGGGCAACAAATTGACGATCTGATGATTCACGCTGGACCCGCCTTTTTGGTCGTTTATGATTGCCCCAGAACCAACACGGCGCACAAGCGCCGGACAAGGGGAGTTACAAGTCCATTATGTTTGCTGTTTTCAAGCGGGCCCGCAAGGCAACTTTGTCTGCCGTCGCCGCGATTTCCACATTTGCACTGGCCGCCTGTGATCCGATCGCGATTGGTGGTGGGCCCACAATCAATACATCGAAACCGGTTCCTGTGGCGCTGCTGGTGCCGCGCGGCTCAGCGCAGTCTGGCGATAGCGTGCTGGCGCAAAGCCTGGAAAACGCCGCCCGTCTTGCCATTGCGGATTTGCAGGGTGTGCAGATTGATCTTCGCATTTATGACACCGCCGGGGATCCCACTCGCGCCGCTGCAGCCGCAACGGAAGCGGTAAATGCGGGCGCGCGGATCATTCTAGGGCCGGTATATGCCGAAGCAGCCAATGCCGCAGGCATCGCAGCCGCCCAAAAGGGCGTCAATGTGCTGGCCTTTTCCAACACCACCTCGATTGCAGGCGGCAACGTCTTCATTCTGGGGCCAACCTACGATAACACGGCCCGCCGCCTGACTGCCTATGCCAAGTCCCAGGGCAAGAACAACATCCTGATCGCGGGTGGTAACAATTCGTCTGGTCTGGCCGGACAGACCGCAATTCGCAACGCTGCGGCCCAATCCGGTGTAAACATCACCGGCAGCATTGGGTATGAGCTGTCGCAAAAAGGTGTGATCAACGCTATCCCGCAAATTCGATCCGCCACAGGCGGCGGTGGCGCAGACGCGCTCTTCCTCACAGCCACCACGGCCGGAGCCCTACCACTGCTGACCCAATTGCTGCCCGAAGCTGGCGTCAAACCCGAAGACGTGCAGTATATCGGCCTCACGCGCTGGGACGTTCCCGCGCAGACCCTTGCATTGCCCGGCGTTCAGGGCAGCTGGTTTGCGATGCCGGACCCAGGCAAGGCCCGTGGTTTCCGCGACCGCTATGAAGCCACCTACGGCAGCGCGCCACATTCCATTGGCGGGTTGGCCTATGATGGGATTGCCGCAATTGGCGCTCTGGTCGGCGCCGGGAAATCGGATGCTCTGACAGCCGCCGCACTGACCCAGGGTGCGGGCTTCCAAGGCACTGGTGGCATCTTCCGCCTGCGCCCCGATGGCACCAATGACCGTGGTTTGGCCATCGCAACCATTCAAGAACAGAAGGTAGTCATAATTGACGCAGCCCCCAGCAGCTTTGGCGGCGCAGGACTCTGATCCTGCCCGCACAGCCTCGCTTGATCAGCCCGGAGCGCTCCCCGCCTCCGGACTGATCTGCGAGGCGCTCTCGATTTTCAATCTCACCGAGATTCAAGACCAGATTGCGCTCCTGGCCAAGGACGCAGAACCTGAAGCCCTGCGCAGTGAAACCGTGGCGCTGCTGCGCGCCGCCAATAAGCAGGGGCGCGCCACAATTGCTGAGGCCTTTGCAAAGGCCCCCTTCGCGGCCCGCGCCCTGACGAAATCTTATAGCTATCTAACCGACGGGCTGGTTCTGACGGCCTTTCACGTCGCCACCACCTATCTGCACCCGGTGGGCACCCCCACCTCAGGAGAGCGGATCGCCCTGATCGCAGTGGGCGGCTACGGGCGTGGGGAAATGGCACCTGCTTCGGACGTCGACCTGATGTTCCTAACCCCCTATAAAATCACCGCCTGGGCGGAAAGCGTCATTGAATCGATGCTCTATATCCTCTGGGATCTCCGCCTCAAGGTGGGACACTCCAGCCGGACCATCAAGGATTGCATCCGGCTGGGCGCGGAGGATTACACCATCCGCACGGCGATGCTGGAGCAGCGTTTTCTGACCGGCGACCAACAGCTCGCCAACGCGCTTGCAGACCGGCTGCGCACCGAGCTGTTCTCTCGCGATGCCCAGGATTTCATCGAGGCCAAACTGGCAGAACGCGACGAGCGTCATCTGAAACAGGGCCAGCGCTATATGGTCGAGCCCAACGTCAAAGAGGGCAAAGGCGGGTTGCGCGATCTGCAATCGCTCTACTGGATCGCAAAATATGTTTATCAGGTCCAGGATGTCGCTGATCTGGTGCCCCTCGGCCTGTTCACTCCAGAGGAGCTCGATACCTTTTCCACTGCCGCTAATTTTCTCTGGGCGGTACGTTCGCATCTGCATCTCGCGACTGGGCGCCCGACAGAGCAGTTGAGCTTTGATCTGCAGGTCGAAGTGGCCAGTCGCATGGGCTACAAGGATCGCGCCGGCCGACGTGGCGTAGAGATCTTCATGCAGGAATATTTCCGTCATGCCACAACCGTGGGCGATCTCACCCGGATATTGCTGACGAAACTAGAGGCGAGCCAACAAAAAGGGGCGCCGCTCCTGGAGCGGATCTTTCGTCGTCGTCCCCGGGTGAAATCCGACTACACAGTCATTCACAACCGGCTGGATGTGGCAGATCCAGAGGCCTTTCTCGAGAACAAACTGAACCTACTGAAAATCTTCGAAGAAGCGTTGCGCACGGGTATGCTGATACACCCTGATGCCATGCGCCTGGTTACAGCCAATCTGGACCTGATCGACGAGGATATGCGCAACGACAAGGAAGCCCGGCGTATCTTCCTTGATCTGCTGCTGAAACACGGAAACCCGGAACGCGCTCTGCGGCGGATGAATGAGCTCGGCGTGCTCTCCGCCTTTATCCCCGAATTCGAACCCATCGTGGCGATGATGCAATTCAATATGTATCATTCCTACACCGTGGATGAGCACACCATTCAGGTAATCTCGAACCTTACCGCCATTGAGAAGGGGGAACTGGAAGAAGAGCTGCCACTGTCGTCAGAGGTGATCCGCAAGGGGATCAACCGCAAGGTGCTGCTGGTCGCGATGCTGCTGCATGACATCGGCAAGGGCCGTGAACAGGACCATTCTATCCTCGGCGCTCAAATCGCCCGCAAGGTGGCCCCCCGGTTAGGGTTGAACAAGGCTGATAGCGAGACAGTGGAATGGCTGGTGCGCCATCACCTATTAATGTCGGACATGGCGCAAAAGCGCGATATTGCCGATCCGCGCACCGTGCGTGGCTTTGCCAAGGCCGTGCAATCCGTGAAACGGCTTGATCTGCTTTTGGTGCTGACGGTCTGCGACATTCGCGGCGTCGGCCCCGACACCTGGAACAATTGGAAGGCGGCCCTGCTGCGGGCGCTATACAATCAAACCCGCGAAGCTTTGGACAACGGCATGGAGGCGCTCAACCGCGCGCACCGAGGTGCCGCCGGTAAAAAAGCACTGCGCGCGGCCCTACCCGAGTGGTCCAAAGCAGATCTAAAACGCGAAACCGGGCGCCATTATGATCCCTATTGGCAGGGGCTGCATGTCACCGCACATGTGGATTTTGCCGAAATGCTGAAGGAGCTCGAAGAAAAGAATGATCCTGGCGAAATTGTCATGCGGCTCTATCCGGACGATGACCGCGACGCGACGCGCGCCTGTTTTGTCATGGCCGACCACCCGGGCATTTTTGCCCGCGTTTCCGGTGCGCTTGCCCTTGTCGGGGCCAATGTCGTCGATGCCCGCAGCTACACCACCAAAGACGGCTATGTGACCGACGCCTTCTGGATCCAGGATGCCGATGGCCACCCGTTCGAGGCCTCACGGCTACCGCGGCTGAACCAGATGATCCTCAAGACCCTCAATGGCGAGGTGATCACCGGTGAGGCACTGGAGACCCGCGACAAGTTCAAAAAACGCGAAAAGGCCTTCAAGGTCCCGACCCATATCACCTTCGACAATGAGGGCTCTGAAATCTATACGATCATCGAGGTCGACACCCGCGACCGAACAGGGCTGCTATATGATTTGGCCCGGACCCTGGCAGGGGCCAATGTCTATATCGCCAATGCGGTGATCGCGACCTATGGTGAGCAGGTGGTGGATACCTTCTACGTCAAGGATATGTTTGGCTTGAAATACCACTCCAAATCAAAGCAGGACTTCCTGGAGCGGAAACTGCGTGAGGCGATCTCCAAAGGGTCAAAACGGGCCCGATCATGAAGCCGGTGAGATTGCTGTCAGGTTTTATGACGGTTGGCTTTTGGACTCTGGCAAGCCGCATATTGGGCTTTGCCCGCGATATAATGATCGCCAGTTTCCTGGGCACCGGCCCGGTGGCCGAGGCCTTTTTGGCGGCGTTCAGCCTGCCCAACATGTTCCGCCGTTTCTTTGCCGAGGGCGCCTTTAACACCGCCTTTGTTCCGCTGTTCTCAAAAAAACTGCAAAAGGACGACGATCCCCTCGGCTTTGCCCGCGATGCCCTGACCGGGCTGGCGACGGTGCTGATTATCTTTACCCTGGTGGCCCAGCTGGTAATGCCTTGGCTGGTTCTGGCCATGGCCAGCGGGTTTCGAGGGGATGTCCGGTTTGACCTGACGGTGGATTTTGGCCGCATCACCTTTGCCTATATCCTGTTCATTTCGCTGGCAGCTCTTCTCTCAGGCGTCCTCAATGCCTCCGGTCGCTTTGCCGCCGCTTCCGCGGCACCGGTTTTACTCAACATCATTCTGGTTGGTGCGTTGTTACTCGGCCAAAGTGGTCTGCTGAGTACCTATCTTCCCGCTGACACAGCAGAGCTGCCTGGGTTGCCACAAGGGACCTTGCTGGTCTGGGCCACACTTCTGGCCGGAATAGCCCAGATGGCGCTGGTCTGGGTCGCCGCGAGCCGGGCGGGCTATCGGCTGACGCCACGCCAACCACGGCTCACGCCAGATCTGAAACGCCTGGCAGTGATTGCCGCGCCTGCGATGCTGGCCGGGGGGGTGGTACAGATCAACCTATTGGTCGGGCGTCAGGTTGCCAGTTTCTTTGACGGGGCCATTGCCTGGCTCAGCTATGCAGACCGGCTGTATCAACTCCCCTTGGGCGTGGTGGGTATCGCGGTGGGTATCGTCTTGCTTCCGGATCTGTCCCGTCGCTTGGCCGCGGAGGATGCAACAGGCGCGCAACATGCCTTTAGCCGCGCCGGCGAGATCTCCCTGGCGCTGACCATTCCTTCAGCCATCGCCTTGGTGGCCATCCCCCTGCCGCTTGTCTCGGTCCTGTTCGAGCGCGGCGCCTTTTCCTTCGCCGATAGTCAAGCCACCGCGCTGGCCGTGGCCATATACGGGTTGGGCCTGCCCGCCTTTGTACTGCAAAAAGTCCTACAACCGCTGTATTTTGCCCG
Source organism: Roseobacter sp. MED193 (assembly GCF_000152965.1). GTDB lineage: Bacteria > Pseudomonadota > Alphaproteobacteria > Rhodobacterales > Rhodobacteraceae > Pseudophaeobacter. Next base: position 1,511,637 of record NZ_CH902583.1, read on the forward strand.
CGAAGACACCCGCACCCCCTTTCGCTTTGCGCTGAACGCCATGGTGGTCAATGCCGTCGTGGCCATTGCCGGCGCGGCGCTGCTTGGCTTTATTGGTGCCGCCATAGGCACCACAATCGCCGGCTGGGCCATGGTCTGGCAGCTGGCACGTGGTACGGGCGCGATGGGTCAAAGCGCGCGCTTTGATGCGCGGTTCAAACAGCGGATCTGGCGCATCCTCATCGCCGCCCTACTGATGGGCGCCCTGCTCTGGGGCGCGGCCTGGCTACTGGAGCCCTGGCTCTACAGCGCCAGCATCCGCTATCCGGCGCTGGCGCTGCTGGTCACGATTGGCATCGTCAGTTATTTTGCCATTGGCGTCGGCATCGGCGCCTTCCGGCTTTCGGATTTCAAAGCCAGCCTGCGCCGGAACAAGGGCTAAATCAGCCCCCAAAGGCGTCACACGCCACCGCGCCGCGCGTCAGCGCGGCGCCCGGCCCAACGGGATAAAGCATCTTGATGCTGCCAGACGGGCGGGAGCCCCCCCTTCTGCATCGCCCCTCTTTAGTCGCGGCGGATATTGCTGCGAATACGCGCCCAGCCACCGGGTGCCAAAAAGAACGAAAGGCCAAAACCAGTGGCAAAGCCGCAGAGATCCGCCACCCAGTCCTGTGCGCCGCCAAAGAGCAGACCAAACAGCAACTGCACCCCCATCAAAAAGGCAATCAGCGAAAACGCTCGGCTCTGCTGGGCGCCCACCAGCGACAACTGCCTCCACAAGATATAAGTAAAGGCACCAATCAAGCCATAGACCGCTGGAAAACCGCCAATCAGCGGCACCGCTCCATTGATCAGCACTGCATATCCAACCGCACCACCCACAGCGGAAGCCATGAAGATAATAACCATCACCAGATCGCCCATTACCTCGCCCACCATCTTGCCCATGGCCAGTACAAAGACGCAGACAAAGAGCGCATGGGTAAAAGCGCCGTGGACAAAAATATAGGCCAAGAACCGGATCATATGTTCAGCTGGCCATTGCCCGGTCTCAACCATCCACCAAAAGATTTTGGAGGAAAATGCATAGGACTGAAAGGCCTCCAGACGCCAGCCAATGGCCTCGGGCCCACCAAGAATACCCCGCATACCAAGTGAGAACGCCGCCTCTATCCCCATGATCACCAGCACCAGTGCCACCACAGCAGGGGGCAAGGGATTTACAGGAGAGATATTTGGGTCGTCACTCATAGCTTGTCGTCCTCCCTGACCTATTACGGCCGTTTTGCGGCTCTAGAGCCCGCCTGTTCACGCTGGGCTGTTGACCCTGCGCTGGCCCATGGGTAAGCGACTAGGGACCATAATTCCAGACGGGAGTTTCGCCTCCATGAGCGATACGACATTTACGCCGCGCGTCTTCTCCGGCATTCAACCTTCCGGCAACCTGCACCTGGGTAACTACCTAGGTGCCCTCAAGCGCTTTGTCGACTGGCAAGACCGCGACGTCGAGAGCATCTACTGCATGGTTGATCTGCACGCGATAACTGTCTGGCAAAACCCACAGGATCTGATGAAATCTACCCGCGAACTCTGCGCTGGTTTTATCGCAGCCGGGCTTGATCCTGAACAGGCCATCCTGATCAATCAAAGCCAGGTGCCTGAACATGCGCAATTGGCCTGGATCTTCAACTGCGTCGCCCGCATGGGGTGGATGCAACGAATGACCCAGTTCAAGGATAAGGCAGGCAAGAACGCTCAGAACGCCTCGCTCGGCCTGTTCGCCTATCCAGCCCTGATGGCGGCGGATATCCTGACCTATCACGCCACTCATGTGCCGGTGGGCGAGGATCAGAAACAGCACCTAGAGTTGACCCGCGACATCGCCACCAAGTTCAACCACGACTATGACGTTGACTTCTTCCCGATCACCGAACCGGTCATCGAAGGGGCTGCAACACGCGTTATGTCGTTGCGCGATGGTTCCAAGAAGATGTCAAAATCTGATGCCTCCGACGCCAGCCGCATCAATATGACCGATGATGCGGACTCCATTGCCAAAAAGATCCGTAAAGCCAAGACCGACCCTGATGCGCTGCCCTCCGAGGCCAAGGGTCTGGAAGACCGCGCAGAGGCGCGCAATCTGGTCAATATTTATGCCGCCCTGAACGAACAATCCGTGGATCAAGTCCTGACGGATGTTGGCGGTAAGCAATTCTCGGAGTTCAAACCCATGCTGGTGGATCTGGCCGTTGCAAAGTTGGCGCCGATCTCCACCGAGATGGCGCGGCTGATGCAGCATCAGGATGAGATCGACAAGATCCTCACCCGCGGCTCTGAACGTGCCCGCGCTATCACCGCACCGATCCTGCGCCAGACCTATGAAATCGTCGGCATGGTTCCTCCCGTCGAGATTTGAACCTTCAGGGCTTAAAACAATCCAAGCTCAACAGCAAAGACAAAAGACCGTCCAGAATAATCTGGACGGTCTTTTGTTTCCGTATCCGCAGTATGCTCTGCGAGATCCGGCTGTCTCCTATCGGAGGAGTATTGGAGATCGAGCTCATCGGGGAACTGGCTGGTTTGCTCAGTCTGGGGCAAAAAGAAACGGTCTCGAAGCGCTATGCTGCAGGCCGTTCTTTTCCGACCTGGTTGCGGGAGTAGGATTTGAACCTACGACCTTCAGGTTATGAGCCTGACGAGCTACCGGGCTGCTCCATCCCGCGTCAGTGTCGGAAGTTTATATCGTTTAGAGATTTTTTGGATTTTACTAGGTTTGGCAGTGACCTACTCTCCCACGACTTAAGCCGCAGTACCATTGGCGCAAAGGCACTTAACTTCCGGGTTCGGGATGGGACCGGGTGTTTTGCTCTCGCTATCGCCACCAAACCAAGAAAAATCCAAGAACCTGCGGTTCTTGGATTTTTTTGGTTGGCGGTCGGCAGGGTATTTGCATCGCAAATGCCCGAGAGACCGCACCCCAGTTATGTCACGAGGACATTTCCAAGATCGCAGGGAAACAATCAACACTGACGACTTTACGCAAGTAAAGTCTGTCACGCAGCAGGCAGTGTATTTGCCGGGCAAATGCACGTTGCTGCACCTTTGTTATGTCACAAGTTCATGTGGTGCTTATTTGGTTCTTGGCTGTCTATTACTAGATCAGATCAAGCCAATCGGGCGATTAGTACCAGTCAACTGAACGTGTTACCACGCTTACATCTCTGGCCTATTGACGAGGTGGTCTACCTCGGCCCTCAGGGATACCTTGTTTTGAGGGGGGCTTCCCGCTTAGATGCCTTCAGCGGTTATCCTGTCCGAACATAGCTACCCAGCACTGCCGTTGGCACGACAACTGGTCCACCAGTGGTTCGTTCACCCCGGTCCTCTCGTACTAGGGGCAACTCCTCTCAAGTATCCTACACCCACGGCAGATAGGGACCGAACTGTCTCACGACGTTCTAAACCCAGCTCACGTACCTCTTTAAACGGCGAACAGCCGTACCCTTGGGACCTGCTCCAGCCCCAGGATGAGATGAGCCGACATCGAGGTGCCAAACACTGCCGTCGATATGGACT
>NZ_CH902583.1:1518918-1574971 GCF_000152965.1 Roseobacter sp. MED193
ACTCAAGACCAGGAGTTTACAAGGCAGTTCCGGGGTTGAGCCCCGGGATTTCACCTCATACTTCTGATCCGCCTACGTGCGCTTTACGCCCAGTAATTCCGAACAACGCTAACCCCCTCCGTATTACCGCGGCTGCTGGCACGGAGTTAGCCGGGGTTTCTTTACCAGATACTGTCATTATCATCTCTGGCGAAAGAGCTTTACGACCCTAGGGCCTTCATCACTCACGCGGCATGGCTGGATCAGGCTTGCGCCCATTGTCCAAGATTCCCCACTGCTGCCTCCCGTAGGAGTCTGGGCCGTGTCTCAGTCCCAGTGTTGCTGATCATCCTCTAAAACCAGCTATAGATCGTAGACTTGGTAGGCCGTTACCCCACCAACTATCTAATCTAACGCGGGCCGATCCTTCTCCGATAAATCTTTCCCCCGAAGGGCGTATAAGGTATTACTCACCGTTTCCAGTGGCTATTCCTTAGAAAAGGGCACGTTCCCACGCGTTACTAACCCGTCCGCCGCTCACTCCGAAGAGTGCGCTCGACTTGCATGTGTTAAGCCTGCCGCCAGCGTTCGTTCTGAGCCAGGATCAAACTCTCAAGTTGAAAAGCAATCGCTTGCTTATCCTTGACGTTCGAACCTCTGCACATCTCCAATACTCAAGGCCACCTTTGGGGGCAGGCCTCTATGTCCACCCGGCTAAGGATTGGACACGTATCGGAAGTCATCTGTTTGATGTACACAGTTTTCATAAGAAAACAGTGAACCGTTCAAACAGTGAAGCTGACACTCTATCATCGCGCTACCGCTTCGCTACTTGAGCGCCGCAATATTACTAAGAGCGTTGATATACAGACGTTGATCCATCGAAACGAACCAAACCGCCCACATATCTCTTCAGTTTTCATCAATGTCAAAGAGCTACACCCTCGAAGACAAAAATCCCAGCCGCGCCCCAATCTCTTGCTGCGCCGCCGTTCCTTCAGAACCCTCGGTGGTGACCGTCAGCGCCTCAGCGCCGCCGGTAGAGGGGGTTCTAAGTATAACCCCGGGGACCCGCAACCCAAAAACCAGTCAAATTCCACTTTTCTGCAAAAGAAATGTGATAAGTAAACAAAATCAACGCTCTAACAGGTAACAAAGTCAACTCAACTGACCCTTTTTACAGCACCCCTGCCCCCAAAAGGACCCCAATCCCACGAGTCACCCGCACAACCAGAACTTACCCACAGACTTAATCACAGACTCACAACACAAGAGGGGGCTGCGAGTCGGCCAAAAACACAAATGCGAGTCGCAAACTTCAACACTCAGACCCGCCCGGCCGCCTCAAAAAGGAAAAGGCCCGACCAGAGGTCGAGCCTTTGACTTGAAACCGCAAGTGGCGCGCGCCCTTAGGGCTTAGCCGCGGTCACGATGAATTCCACCAAGAATTCGGGCAACGCCAGTTTGGCTTCACCGCAGGCGCGCGCGGGGGCATGGCCTTCGGGCACCCAGGCATCCCAGACCGCATTCATTTCGGCAAAGTCCTTCATATCGGCCAGCCAGATGGTGGTCTGCAACAGACGAGTCTTGTCCGAGCCGACCTCGGCCAGCAGGGCGTCGATCTGATCCAGGCAGTCCTGGGTCTGCTGTGCCACGCTGGCGCCCTTTGTGCCGACCTGTCCGGCCAGATATATGGTGTCACCATGGGTGACGATCTGGCTCATGCGGGTGCCAGTGTGAAGACGTGTAATTTTGGACATCGATAGACTACCTCTTGTGAAGGGGGGAAGACCGGACCAAACTTGCCCAGCACATTAAAGGCAATACGTCTCCCCTATTGAGACAAAAGCCAAGCCCCAAATGCTCGATCGCAAAACTTGCGATCAAACTGACGCCTGCCCGTCTCACCACCAGGAACAGCAGTGTGGCGCAGAATTAGACATGTAGCCCCCGTGCCTTTCGACCAGGACCTCTCCCATGAACCACCCAAGTCTCCGGACAAGAGCCGCATCTTGACCTTGCCATAGGCCTGAGTATCCGGATTATTCCACTCTACCGACCCTCCTGGGAGACGTTTGGAACGGTACAAAAGCATCCTCTCGGCGGCCCGCATGGCTTCCAGGTCACTGGGCTGAAACGGTGCGTTCGCCAGTATACGGTTCAGCGGTTCAGCCGCCAATGGGGGCGCCCCGAAAGTGAGCACAGAGAAGCCCAGCGCAGTAAAAAAGCAGAATACTTTCACCACAATCCCTTAACGTCTATATTACGCCAGAACTAAAACCCAATGCCACCATCTGGTGCACTACTGTGACAGCAACCACGTGCCACTGGCAGATTTGCAGAACCTGCGAGACACATTTGCCGTCGAAGCCCCGCCATTGGGATGCGCTGTGTGCGCCAGCGAGACACAGGCGCCCTGCTTGGCCGTCACTTTGACCACGCCGTATGAACGCGTTTGTGGATTGCTCCACTTAACAGAGCTGCCAACTTTTACGTTCGCATGCTCATACAGTGCCGCCTCTGCCGCGCGCATAGTGTCAAAATCGGCAGGGGACAGCGGCGATTGCGCCAAAATCCGGCTCAGGGGCTTGGCCGTTGCTGGGACCACGGCAAATACAGCAGATGTTGCAACAACAAGTGCGGAGAAAAGAACAGCGGATTTGATCATGGTGGTCTCAACCTGAAAGAAAATGTTCAAAACAGCCCGCCCTGCACCCTACGACAGGGCAAGAGCTGGTAGGCTCCAACATGACGTAAGCCGCCTGCCCTGTCCATCCACCACGGCGCAAAGCCCGGTGTTCTCATGAAAATTTGCGGAACAAGCGCGTCGTATCAAAGAGCTCATCCAGGCGGTCATAGCGCTCTTTGGTCTTGTCCCAGCTCTCCTCCTGGGTGGCGGCGATCATTGCCTCTAGCAACATCATGGTCGAGATATTCGAATCCCAGGCTGAGGGGATCTCAACCCAGCAATTAAAGGTATGTGCAGCAACCGCCGCGATTGGGCTGGCCCACTGATCCGTTATCAGCACGACTTTAACACCGCGCTCTGCGGCCAATTCAGCCAGGCGCTGCAGGTTGGTCTCGTAGCGGCGCACATCAAACAACAGCAACGTGTCCCCCTCCTCCATGTCCAACACATAGTGCGGCCATGTGGCAGAAGAGGAGGTCATATGTGTGACCCGCTGGCGGATCGCCTGAAAATGGGTGAAGGCATAATCTGCCAAAGCCCGCGTTATCCGCCCCCCAACAACATAGAGCCGCCCCTCGGTCTTGGCGAGCTGACGCACGGCGGCATCAAACTGCCCCGAATCCACATTGGAAAAAGTCTGGCTGAGGTTATCCGTCACCGCCTGGGAGAACCGGTTGAGCATATGCCCTTCCGGCGCTTCGGAGGCCCAGTTTTCGCGACGTTGCGTTGGGCCAGAGACCTTGGCTTCCAGCTCTTTCAGGAGCGCCTGGTGGAACTGCGGATAGCCCTTGAATCCCAGCTTTTGCACCATCCGCGCGATGGTCGGCGTGGAGACCTCGGCATTGGCTGCGACAATAGTGATCGAGGCCAGCCCCGCTGCCGGATATTTCTCCAGCAAAGAGTTTGCAAACTTACGCTCCGACTGGGTCAAGGTCGGGTAGTGGTCCCGGATCAGCTCTCGCACTGTGAGCGGCGGTTTGGTCAAGGGGCCCCCTCCTGCGGGTGACTAAAAAATAGGCGGCAGAGCCATAGTAGGCACCATTAAAGCATGCGTTCTGCCAGTACAGAAAAAATCTCTTCTGAAATTATATTGACAGAATTTACCCCTCGTGAAAAGATTTTTCCAAAACGGGGAGAAATGCATGTCACTGAGCGATTCCAACGCTCGCTGCGAAGCTTACGAAGTGCTCAACGGTGCAGGCCGTGGGGGCGCTCTGATCCTATGCGAACATGCCAGCCATCACATCCCGCGCCGCTATGGAGACCTGGGATTGGCCGAGGCGGATCGCAAAAGCCACGCTGTCTGGGACCCTGGTGCCCGCGCAGTGGCCCGGTCCCTGTCAGAAGCACTGGATGCCCCCTTGATCGCGTCGCGCGTGTCACGGCTGGTCTATGACTGCAACCGCCCCCCAGAGGCCGCCTCTGCGATGCCGGTAAAATCCGAGTTGATCGAAGTGCCAGGCAATATTGGCCTGCGGCCCGAACAGCGCGAAGAGCGAATCCACACGGTATATCAGCCCTTTTGCGACGCGGTTTCGCGACTGATCACAGCCCGCAAAGCCGAAGGGCTGGAGACGGCGCTCATCACCGTGCACAGCTTTACGCCCATCTATTTTGGCACCCACCGCGCAGTCGAGATAGGCATCCTGCATGACACCGACAGCCGCTTTGCTGATGCAATGTTGGATCACGTCTCCGCCCTGCCCCATCGTCAGATCGACCGGAATGAGCCCTATGGCCCCGGCGACGGTGTCACTCATAGTTTACAATATCATGGGCTAAAAAACGGGCTGGCCAATGTTATGATCGAAGTCCGCAACGATCTATTGAGCACACAACAAGAGGAAGCCCAAATCGCGGAAGAGCTGCTGGCCCTGCTGCGTCCTGCGCTGGCAACATTGCAAGACGAAGGAGGCACCAGTGCCTAAGATTATTTTGCGCTATATTCGCGCCGTGGAGGCGATGAACCGGTTCATTGGCCGTTTTGCAATGTACCTGATCTTTGCTCTCATCGCGGTGTTACTTTGGTCCTCAGTCTCAAAGACCTTTTTCAACCCCTCGCTTTGGACCCTTGAGATGGCTCAGTTCATCATGGTCGCCTATTATATCCTGGGCGGACCCTATTCGATGCAGATGGGATCGAATGTGCGGATGGATCTGTTCTATGGGGGCTGGACCACCCGAACCAAGGCCTTCGTCGACGCCTTCACCGTGCTGTTCCTGATGGTCTACTTGGGCATCCTGCTTTATGGCGCCGTAAGTTCGATGGCCTATAGCCTCGGCTATTTTGGTCTAGAGCCCTTCACCTTCTTTGGTGACATCATCGCCACCTTCTTTACCGAAGGGCCAAGTGCTGCCTGGAGCAAGCTTGGCTATATCGAGCGTAGCTCCACCGCCTGGCGCCCCTATCTGTGGCCGGTAAAATCCATTCTCTGCTTCGGCGTCTTTCTGATGCTGCTGCAGTGCCTAGCTGAATTGTTCCGCGATATCGGACGTCTTCGCGGAGTTGAAATCTGATGCCTTATGAATTGATCGCAATCGTGATGTTTGCCGGCATGATGCTGATGCTGATGACCGGTCAACGGGTCTTTGGCGCCATTGGTTTTGTTGGCGCTGTGGCGGGCATGCTGCTTTGGGGGACTGGCGGGGTCGAGATCCCCTTTGCCGCCTCGATGAAGCTGATGAAATGGTACCCGCTACTGACGCTGCCGATGTTCATCTTTATGGGCTATGTGCTGTCAGAATCCAAAATTGCCGATGATCTTTACCGGATGTTCCACGTTTGGATGGGACCGGTGCAGGGCGGTCTGGCGATTGGCACCATCGGGTTGATGGTGCTGGTCTCGGCCATGAATGGTCTGTCCGTCGCAGGCATGGCCATTGGGGCCACCATCGCGCTGCCGGAACTCCTGCGTCGGGGCTATGACAAGATCCTGGTGACCGGCACCATCCAGGCCGGGTCTTCTCTGGGCATTCTGGTACCACCCTCTGTGGTGTTAGTGCTCTATGCGATGATTGCGCGTCAGCCAGTTGGGCAACTGTGGCTGGCCGGTGTGGTGCCGGGCCTTTTGATGGCGACGATGTTCATCATCTACATCTATATCCGCGCCAAGATGCAACCTAACCTTGGCCCCGCCATGAGCCACGAAGAACTGGCTGAATATGATGAAATCAGCACCCACCCTCTGCGGTTGAACTTCATTGTGCTGGCCGGGATTGTGCTGGTTCCCTTGTTGGTCAAACTGGATGTGATCGCGCCAAAGTCCGCTATTGGCTTTGCCCTTGGTGCTGCGGTTCTGGCCTTCGCCACCCGCGCCATGCCGCTGTTCTACCGTGATGTTTACCTGAAGGAGAAACACCGGCTGCTGTTTTCCGGTGTGCTGCCCCTGGCAATCTTTGCCACCATGATGGTGCCCTTCGTGAATGGCTGGACCTCGCTGGTGGAAAGCTCGGCCATTGGCGCCATGACCGCCTTCATCGCCGCCGTTCTCAAGGGCCGCATGAACAAGGCGGTATTCGAAACCACCGTGCGATCAACCCTGGGGATCTCCTGCATGTTCATGTGGATCATCCTCGCGGCCCTGGGCTTTGGTGCCATCTTTGATGGGCTGGGTGCCGTGAAAGCGATTGAGGATCTGTTCACCGCGCAGCTGGGCCTCAGCCCCTGGATGATCCTGATCCTGATGCAGCTCAGCTTTATCGTGATGGGCACCTTCCTGGATGACACTGCGATGCTGGTCATCGTCGCACCGCTCTATGTGCCGCTGGTTGGCGCGCTTGGCTTTGACCTGATCTGGTACGGGGTGCTTTACACCATCACCACGCAGATCGCCTATATGACGCCGCCCTTTGGCTATAACCTATTCCTGATGCGCGCCATGGCGCCGCCAGAAATCGGCCTGAAAGACATCTATATCTCCATCATCCCCTTTGCCGCCGTCATGGTGGTGGCCCTGGCCCTCATCATGGCCTTCCCACAGATCGCGCTGTGGCTGCCAGATCTGGTTTATGGCCGCTGATGGAATTTCCGAATAACCCAAGAAGAGCCCCGCTCGGGGGCCTAAGTTCACAACCGAGATCCAACAAGGAGTGAGACGAATGACAACAAGACGTAAGTTTCTGCAAACCGCCGGTGTGGGGGCAATGGCCGCCCCGCTGGCGACACCCGCCCTGGCACAATCCACCATCAAATGGCGGATGCAGACCTATGCCGGCACCGCCCTGGCCGAGCACGTGGTGAAACCCGCCATCGACATGTTCAACCAGATCGCTGGCGACCGCATGCAGATCGAGCTGTTCTACGCCGATCAGCTGGTCCCCACAGGTGAGCTGTTCCGCGCCATGCAGCGCGGCACCATCGATGCCGTGCAGTCGGATGATGACTCGATGGCATCGCCGACCGAAGTCACGGTCTTTGGCGGCTACTTCCCCTTCGGCTCGCGCTACTCACTCGACGTGCCGGTCCTGTTCAACCAGTACGGCCTGAATGAGATCTGGGACGAAGAGTATTCCAAGGTTGGCGTCAAACACATCTCTGCCGGTGCCTGGGATCCCTGCCACTTTGCCACCAAAGACCCGATCCGCAGCCTCGAAGACCTGAAAGGCAAGCGCATCTTCACCTTCCCAACCGCGGGTCGCTTCCTCAGCCAGTTTGGCGTTGTGCCTGTGACCCTGCCTTGGGAAGACATTGAGGTCGCTCTGCAAACCGGTGAGCTTGACGGCGTTGCCTGGTCTGGCATCACCGAAGACTACACCGTTGGCTGGGCCGATGTGACCAACTACTTCCTGACCAACAATATCTCTGGTGCCTGGGCTGGTAGCTTCTTTGCCAATCAGGGCCGCTGGAACGAGCTGCCCGAAGACCTGCAGACCCTGTTCCGCGTCTGCTGTGACCAGTCGCACTACTATCGTCAGTGGTGGTACTGGGGTGGCGAAGCCTCCCTGCGGGTCAATGGCCCCAAGATGGAGCTCACCACCATTCCCGACGCAGAATGGGCCCAGGTCGAAGGCGCTGCGGTCCAGTTCTGGGATGAAATCGCCGCCGAAAGCCCCACCAAGGCCAAGGTTGTCGAGATCTTCAAGAAGTATAATGCTGACATGCAAAAAGCCGGTCGCCCCTACCGCTACGGCTAAACCAATCTGCTCCGGCGCGGTCTGCGCCGGGGCACCCTATCTGAACAGGAAAATGCCCCATGACTGGTGTTCTGACTTTTGACGATCTGAAAGCCCAAGTTGCCGCAGGCGACGTTGATACCGTGCTGGTCTGCCTTGTGGACATGCAGGGCCGCCTGATGGGCAAGCGTTTTCACGCCGGGCATTTTGTTGCTGGCGCCTATGAGGAAACCCATTGCTGCAACTACCTGCTGGCCACCGACCTTGAGATGGCGACGCCCGATGGCTTTGCCTCGACCAGCTGGGAGTCGGGCTATGGCGACTATGTGATGAAGCCGGACCTAACCACTCTGCGCCCCCTGCCTTGGCTCGAAGGCACGGTGATGGTGCTCTGTGATGTGCTGGATCATCACAGCCATGAAGAGGTCCCCCACAGCCCCCGCGCCATTCTGAAGAAACAGATCCGCCGTCTGGACGCGCTTGGCTTTGACGCCATGACAGCGACCGAGCTTGAGTTTTTCCTGTTTGAAAAAGGCTTTGACGAGATCCGTAAATCGGACTTCCGTGATCTACAGCCCATTTCCGGCTACAATGAAGACTACCACATCCTGCAGACCACCAAGGAAGAGCATGTGATGCGCCCACTGCGCAATCACCTGTGGAACGCGGGCATTCCGGTGGAATGCACCAAGGGTGAGGCTGAGGCCGGCCAGGAAGAGCTGAACATCAAGTATGGCCGCGCTCAGGATACCGCCGATTTCCACACCATCGCCAAACATGCCACCAAAGAGATCGCCTGGCAGCAGGGCCACGCCGTAACCTTCCTGCCCAAATGGCATCACGACAAGGTTGGCTCATCCTCTCACGTGCATCAGTCGCTGTGGAAAGACGGCAAACCTGCTTTTTACGACGGCGATGACGCGCTTGGCATGTCAAGCCTGATGAAGAACTACATGGCCGGGCTGCTGAAATATGCGCCTGATTACACCTACTTCATGGCGCCCTATATCAACAGCTACAAGCGCTTCATGAAGGGCACCTTTGCCCCAACCCGCATCATCTGGTCGGTGGACAACCGCACTGCCGGTTACCGCCTTTGCGGTGTTGGCAGCAAGTCGATCCGGGTGGAATGCCGTATTCCGGGGTCGGATATGAATCCCTACCTGGCCATGGCCGCCATGCTGGCCGCCGGCATTGCAGGTATCGAAGAAGGGCTGGAGCTGCAGCCCCCTGCGAGCGGTGATGTTTATCAGGGCAACAGTGGCATGATCCCTGAAACTCTGCGGGAGGCCCGTCTGAGCCTGAAGGGCTCTGAAATGCTGCGCGCTGCCATGGGAGACGATGTGGTGGATCACTACACCCGCGCAGCCGAAGTTGAGATCGAAGATTTTGACCGCGTGGTCACCGACTATGAAATTGCCCGAGGGTTTGAGCGCGCCTGACGGCGCGCAGCCTCCGGCGGAAATATTTTTGGAAAGATGAAAGGGGGCGCCCCTTTCAAACGAGATGAGGAAGACCATGGGCCAGACCCTGAATTGTATCTCTCCGATAGACGGATCCGTCTATGCCAGTCGCGAAACGCTCAGCCGGGATGAGGGCTTTGCTACTGCCAGCGCCGCCCGAGCCGCGCAAAAGGCCTGGGCCGCGCGCCCGCTGCAAGAACGCATTGATTTGGTGATGGCAGGCGTCGCCGCTGTCGGCGCCATGAATGATGAAATTGTGCCAGAATTGGCCCATATGATGGGGCGCCCGGTGCGCTACGGCGGCGAGTTCGGCGGCTTCAACGAGCGCAGCTCCTATATGGCCCAAATCGCTGAGACAGCGCTGGCGGATATCGAAGTCGGCGAAGATGAAGACTTCAAACGCTATATCAAGCGGATCCCGCATGGGGTGGTCTTTATCGTTGCTCCCTGGAACTACCCCTACATGACCGCGGTGAATACACTGGCCCCTGCTCTGATTGCAGGCAACACCGTGGTGTTGAAACATGCAACACAAACACTGCTGGTCGGCGAACGCATCGCAGCGGCCTTTCACTCTGCTGGTGTTCCAGCTGATGTGTTCCAGAATGTATTTTTGGATCACGACACCACCTCGGCACTGATCGCAGACCGCGCCTTTGACTTCGTCAATTTTACTGGTTCGGTTGGCGGCGGACAGGCTATGGAGCGCGCCGCAGCAGGCACCTTCACCGGTGTCGGAACTGAGCTCGGCGGCAAGGATCCTGGCTATGTCATGGAAGACGCCGATCTGGATGCGGCCGTAGACACTTTGATCGACGGCGCCATGTTCAATGCCGGTCAGTGCTGCTGCGGTATCGAGCGTATCTATGTCCATGAAAGCCTCTATGATGATTTTGTCGCAAAGGCTGTGGAGATCGTCAAAACCTACAAACTGGGCAACCCGCTAGACGCCGACACAACCATGGGCCCCATGGCCAATGTGCGTTTTGCAGCCGAAGTCCGCGCCCAGATCGATGAGGCCGTTGCCGCTGGCGCCACTGCCCATATCGACACCATGGAAGCAGATGACGGCGGTGCTTACCTGACACCACAGATCCTGACCGATGTGACCCACGAGATGCGGGTGATGCGCGATGAGAGCTTTGGCCCTGTTGTAGGCATAATGAAGGTCTCCTCGGATGAAGAGGCGCTTGCCCTGATGAATGACAGCGAGTTTGGTCTCACCGCCTCGCTCTGGACACGCGATCTTGACCGTGCCGTCCGCATTGGTGATGAGATCGAGACCGGCACCGTCTTCATGAACCGCGCAGACTATCTGGATCCGGGTCTGTGCTGGACCGGCTGCAAGAACACAGGCCGCGGTGGCGGTCTGTCGGTGATCGGGTATCAGAACCTCACCCGCCCCAAGAGCTACCACCTGAAAAAGCAGACAAGCTAACATATCATCTTTCTAGAAATATTCCGGGGGAGCTTGCCGTAAGGCAAGCGGGGGCAGCGCCCCCTCCCCGGTCTCAATACAGGAACACGCAGATGTCTCTCGTTGGAAACTGGTCCTATCCGACCGCAATCAAATTCGGCGCAGGCCGGATCAAAGAACTGGGCGATGCCTGTGCCGCCGCCGGTATCAAGAAACCACTGCTGGTCACTGACAAGGGCCTGGCAGATCTGCCCGTCACCCAAGGCACCCTCGACATAATGGAGGCCGCAGGCCTGGGTCGTGGTATGTTCTTTGAGGTCGATCCCAACCCAAATGAAAAAAACCTCGAAGCAGGTGTCGAAGCCTATAAGGCCGGCGGCCATGACGGTGTGATCGCCTTTGGCGGCGGCTCGGGCCTAGATCTGGGCAAGATGGTTGCCTTCATGTGCGGCCAAACCCGCCCAGTCTGGGATTTTGAAGACATCGGCGATTGGTGGACCCGCGCCGATGCTGATGCCATTGCACCCATCATCGCCGTGCCCACAACGGCCGGCACCGGTTCCGAAGTGGGCCGCGCCTCTGTGATCACCGACAGCGTCAGCCATGTCAAAAAGATCATTTTCCACCCCAAAGTGCTGCCTGCCGTAGTGATCTGTGATCCTGAGCTCACCGTTGGCATGCCACAATTCATCACCGCCGGCACCGGCCTTGACGCCTTTGCACATTGCGTCGAGGCTTTTTCCTCGCCCCATTACCATCCGATGAGCCAGGGCATCGCGCTGGAAGGCATGCGTCTGGTCAAGGACTACCTGCCGCGCGCCTATGCCGACGGCACCGATATCGAAGCCCGCGCACAGATGATGTCGGCGGCGGCCATGGGGGCCACGGGTTTTCAAAAGGGCCTTGGTGCCATCCACGCCATGAGCCACCCCATTGGAGCCCATTTCAACACCCACCACGGAACCACCAATGCCGTTTGTATGCCAGCGGTGCTCGCCTTCAACGCGTCCGCAATTGCCGAACGGTTCAACATGGCCGCAGCTTATCTCGGCATTGAAGGCGGTTTTGAAGGCTTCTGCGCCTATGTGCAGGAGTTGAACGACAGCCTTGGCATCCCCCGCAAACTCTCCGATCTGGGTGTGACCGAAGCCTCGATCCCCGATCTGGTCAAAGGGGCGATCATTGACCCCTCTTGCGGTGGCAACCCGATCGAGCTGACCGAGGCCAATCTAACCCAGCTGTTTAAAGCCGCGTTGTAGTCCCAGAAGTCGCTTAGATCTCCTGCTTCTCGGTCTCCGGCCGGGGAGCATTTAATGCATAAATATGGGTCGTAAATTGGGGAGAATACGCCTAACGAATGACCAAGCGTTTGACGACAGAGGTTCCAGATGGAAATCATTTTGGAAGCCTGCATGGATTTCATCCAGCGCATTTTCCAGAGACATAGGATTCTAAAGGCCTTTCTTATGGCACTTATCTTTATGGTTGGAAGTGGGTTGGTTTACATCGAATGGTCGGGTGTTAAATAGTACCGCGTTTTGCCTGACCAATAGAAAACGCAGGCACCTAAAGTGACTGGCCCAAACTGATACGAGGGCTGAGCGTCTCGCAGATCGGCGCCAGCTCGGATTTGCTGTCGCGCGCTTCCAACAAGATCTCAGCCGCGCGCTCGCCAATTTCACGGCGACAGGCATCAGTTGTCGCCAGCTCCAGCGGCAGGCCCTCAAGGATCTGTAGATTGTTGAAACCAGCCAGGGCCACATCCTGCGGCACACTCAGCCCAGCAGCCAAACAGTGCATATAGCCCCCAACACTCATCACATCACTGGAATAATAGATGCACTCCAGATCTGGGTGTCGGTCCAACATTTGGGCCGTCAGCTGCCGTCCAGTCGCGATCGAGCTGTCGCCAGAATAATGCTCCACATCAACCAAGGACAGGTCCTGTGCTGTCAAGGCTTCGATAAAGCCGTCAAACCGCTTACGGGCCCGAAAATCTTGTGGCATCTTGGTTCCGATAAAGCCAATACGCCGATAGCCATGGGACAGAATTTGCGCGGCCATGTCCCGCCCCGCCTGCAGGTGAGAGATCCCAACGCAGTGGCGCAGCGGCGTGCCATCCACATCCATCACTTCCACTACTGGGCAATCCGCCTGGGCCAACATGCGACGGGTTGCATCGTTGTGCTCCAGCCCGGCCACGATCAGCCCAGAGGGTCGCCAGCTGAGCATCTCGCGGATGACCTCTTCTTCCTCGTCCAACTCATAGCCAGAAATCCCGACCACCGGTTTAAGCGGGCTTTGTTTCAGGACTGAAGAAATCCCCGACAACACCTCTGGAAAGACAAAACTGTTGAGCGATGGCACCACCACGGCGACCAGGTTCACCGATTGCGAAGACAAGGAGCCAGCTATCCGGTTTGGCACATAGCCATGGGCGCGGGCAATCTCTTCGATTTTGGCGCGGGTTGATTTGGAAACATCCGGTGCCCCACGCAATGCGCGGCTGGCCGTCATCTCGCTCACACCAGCAAGCTGGGCAACATCCTTTAGGAGCATCTTTTTAGTCATCTGCTTATGGTCTTGCACTTCGCGTCTCACTGCAAGGGCAGCAAACAAAAATGACCAGATTGAGGGTTGCTATTTCTCTCCGTTATCGATACCGATACATAATGTTAGCGATAACGAATGTTCTTCAATATCGCCAGCTCAAAACAAACGTTCACCCCGCCCCCTTGTCGCATATCGGAGCCTTAACATGACCCTCAAAATCGCAATCAATGGATTTGGCCGCATTGGCCGTGGGGTGTTACGCGCACTGTTGGAAAGCGGTGCCAAGGATATTGAAGTGGTGGCCATCAATGATCTGGCCCCAGCTGCTACCCTGGCGCATCTGCTGAAATACGACTCGGTGCATGGTCGGGTAAAGACCACAGTCGCCCATGGCGAGGACCAGATGACCGTGGGCGGCAAGCCGATTCGCCTGACCGCGATCCGAGACCCCAAGGCCTTACCCTGGTCGGATGTAGATATCGCCTTTGAATGTACCGGACACTTTACCTCCCATGCGGCCGCCTCGGCCCATTTGGGCAATGGATCCAAACGCGTGTTGCTTTCTGCCCCTGGCAAAGAGATGGATCGCACCGTGGTCTACGGTGTAAACCACAGCGATCTGACATCACAGGATCTGATTGTCTCAAATGCCTCCTGCACCACAAACTGCCTGGCACCCCTGGCGCAGGTCCTGGACCAGAGCTTCGGCATTCAGACTGGGTATATGACCACCATCCACGCCTATACTGGTGATCAGCCCACACACGACAGCCCCCATAGCGATCTTTACCGTGGACGCGCTGCCGCTCTGTCGATGGTGCCAACCTCCACCGGGGCGGCCCGTGCCATCGCCGAGGTACTGCCACAGCTCAAAGGGCGCCTCGAAGGCTCTGCCATCCGCGTGCCTACCCCAAATGTGTCCGTGGTGGATTTGAGCTTCATGCCCGAACGCCCCGCAACCGTGGAGCAGATCAATGCAGCGGTCCAAGCAGCGGCCAACGGGCCTCTCCAAGGCGTCCTCTCCTATGAGACCGACCCAATGGTTTCGGTGGATTTCAATCACGACCCACATTCGTCCTGTTTCGCAGCGACCCAGACCTCGGTAACGGCCGGTGGACTGGTTCGTGTTGTCAGCTGGTATGACAATGAATGGGGTTTTTCCAACCGGATGCTGGACACCGGACGACATATGGGCTGCCTGCTCAAATAAGCCTAACCAGCGCCCTTGATGTTAAACCAAACCCCCAACGCCAGGCCTCCGCAGGTCTGGCTTTTTCTTGCCTTTTTGCGTCAAGAAGTGGCACTCTGACGGGATGCTGATAGGGGAGAAAGCAGCTGAAATCCGTCCGTCTCAGATTGCTGGTGCTGGCCCTTCTGCCCCTCGCCGTATTGATGCCGCTGCTGCTGACATTGGCGATGGCGCGGTGGAATGCCGATTATGACGCCGTCCTCATCGCCAAGGTCGAAAGCGATCTGCGCATTGCCGAGCAATATCTGGGTCACCTGCAAACTGGCAGTGCCGAAAGCCTGCGCAGCATTGCCAATTCAACCGCATTTCAACAGGCGCTTGCCAAAGGCCCTGCGGCAGTGCGCTCTCACCTTGAGGCCCTGCGCGGCGACTTGGAGTTGGATTTCCTCGAGTATCTCACGCTTGCAGATCTGACCCCACCTCTGGGGCAATGGCCAGTTATCCAGGCCGCGACACAGGGGCAGCGCGCCTCGCAGATTGATATTTTCACTGCTGAGGATCTTGCCAATGTCGCCCCGCATCTGGCGGATCAGGCCCGCATTCCACTGATCGACACCGAAGCGGCCGAACCAACCTCGCGCGAGGTTGAGGACAGGGGCATGGTCCTACATACCGCCGCACCGGTCGCTCTCTTGGGCCATCACGGCGTGCTGCGCGGTGGCCGTTTGCTCAACCGCAACCTTGGTTTTATCGACACGCTGAATGCGCTGGTCTACCTCGGCGGACCCGCTGAAAAGAACCGTCAGGGCACAGCAACCCTGTTTCTAGAGGACACTCGGATCTCCACCAATGTGCGCCTGTTTGAGGATGTCCGCGCCCTGGGCACCCGTGTCTCAGCGGTGGTGCGCAACAAGGTTCTGGGGGAGGGGCAGACCTGGCTTAATCGGGCTTTTGTGGTCAATGATTGGTACATCTCGGGCTATCTGCCCCTGACTGACAGCTACGGCACGCGGGTGGGGATGCTCTATGTCGGTTTTCTAGAGGCCCCCTACACTGCCGCAAAACGGAACGCATATTGGACCATCGTCGCAGTTTTCCTGGCTGTCCTTGTGCTATCTGCCCCCCTGTTCTTGTGGCTCGCCAAAGGGATCTTTTCACCACTGGAACGCATGAGCCTCACCATGAAACGGGTCGAACGTGGCGATCTGGCGGCGCGCAATGGCAATATCGGACGGCAGGATGAAATCGGCCAGGTTGCCAGGCATCTGGACAGTCTGCTGGACCAAATCCAAGAGCGCGATCAGCGCCTGCGCGATTGGGCGGGAGAGTTGAACCAGAGGGTTGACCGGCGCACAATCGAATTGCGGGCGGCCAACGAAAAGCTCGAGGAAACATTCAAGCAATTGGTGATGAGCGAGAAGCTCGCCTCCATTGGGGAAATCACCGCTGGGGTCGCCCATGAAATCAACAACCCCGTGGCCGTGATCCAGGGCAACGTCGATGTCATGCGTATGACGCTGGGCCCCGCAGCCAAGGAGGTAGGAACAGAACTCGACCTCATCGACAATCAGGTCATGCGCATTGGAGCCATTGTTGGCAGGTTGTTGCAGTTTGCCCGCCCCTCGGAGTTTGGTACTTTTGAAGAGAGCCTGGACCTTGCGCCCCTGGTGAGTGACTGCCTCGTGCTGGTGGACCATGTGATCTCCCGGCAGGCAATTCAGGTGGAAAAGCAGTTCGACCAGGGAACGCAGCCGGTTCCGCCGGTTCGCATCGACCCCGGAGAGTTGCAACAGGTGGTGATCAATCTCATCCTCAATGCAGCGCAGGCCATGGAAGGCCCCGGCCTTCTACGCTTGTCCCTGGAATCCTCTTCCCGCGACGGGCGCGATGGTGCCTTGCTGACAGTTGCTGACACCGGCTGCGGTATAGCAGAGGATAATCTTGCTGCAGTGTTCAACCCGTTTTACACTACCAAACTTGGTGAAGGCACCGGTCTGGGCCTATCGATCAGCCAAACCTTGATCCAGCGGGCGGGCGGGATCATTACTGCACGCAACCGGAAATCTGGAGGAGCGGCCTTCTCCATCTGGCTACCCTCGGCACAGAATGCGCCGATTGAGGCCAGCAACAAAGCTGCCGAATAAACGTCCGGCCTTCGTTTGCCCCGTTCTTGACGCCAACAGGCACTGCACCGCGGGCGCCTAGCGTCAGCAAACTTTGCCGAAAAATGGCGCCCAGTTCGCTCGCTTCAGACCTCCCAGCTGGAACACTTGCGATCAACGGTCTTGCGAGAGACACCCAGTCGCCGGGCCGCCTCTGCTCGGTTGCCATCGCAGGCGTCCAGAACATGCATGATATGGCGTTGGGTCACCAGATCCAGGGATTCAACCGCCGCTACGCCGGTGATTGCCCCTTTCCCAGCGAACTCCTCGGGGAACTCCCCCAGGATCACGGAACGTTCGATAAGATTTCGCAATTCCCGCACATTTCCTGGCCAATCATAGCGAGAGAATTTCAGCAGAGTTTCCTCGTTTAGCTCCAGCGCCGCCATCCCTAGGCTGATGGCAAATTGCTCCATAAAGAGCGCCGCCAACTCGACGATATCTTCGACACGCTCCTTTAACGGTGGCATCTTAATTTCGACGACATTGATCCGATGGTACAGATCGGCGCGAAAACGCCCTTCGGCTACCGCCTGTTGCAGATCCGCGTTGGTGGCAAACAAAAAACGCAGGTTCAGGGGGATATCTCGCTCCGCCCCAACAGGGCGCACCCGCTGATCCTCCAGAACCCGCAGCAACGCAGCCTGCACTTGATCCGGCATCTGCGCCACCTCGTCCAAAAACAAAGTCCCGCCATCCGCATGGAGAAATAGCCCGTCCTTGCGACGGTTTTGGTCATCTATCTGGCCAAACAGTTCATGGGCGATGCGATCGGGTGCAATCGCTGCACAGTTGACGGCCACAAAGGGTTTTGCCGCCCGTTCTGACAACGAGTGCAGGGTACGAGCAGCGATTTCCTTGCCAGTCCCACTGGCACCGGTGAACAAAACAGGAGTCGGCAAAGGTGCCAGCCTGTGCAACATTTCACGGGCCTGACAAATTGCAACAGATTTCCCCAACAACCGCCCACGGGCCGCATTGCCCTCCGCCGACAGCTCATGTTTCAGCAGGTAGTTCTCCCGGCGCAGATATTTTCGGTCTAAGGCACGCGCAACAGAGTTGAGGATCTGATTGGCCCGAAACGGCTTGAGCACAAAATCAGCAACCCCAGCCCGTAGCGCCAGGATCGCGGTTTCGAGGTCTGCGTAGGCCGTAACAAGAATAGTATCCGCAAACAGCCCCACCCGGCGCTGTTCCTGCACCCATTCCAACCCCGTCTTGCCCGGCATCACATTGTCCAGAATGATCAGGTCAAAATGCGCCTGATCCAGGATAGCAGACGCCTCCGCGGCGGAGGCTGCCTGCTCCACACGTTTACAACGCGGCTCCAGGATCTTGGTGAGGAAGTTGCGCATACCCGGTTCATCATCGATCACCAGGATAGACGCACCGACAAGGCTCTCGCCATATTCATCGCTTGCGCTCTCCGCCGGACGCATCGCTGTTACCATCCCGTCTCTCATCCCCATGCCCCCTCAGCCTGACGCCTTTGCTGGCAAAAATCAAACTGTCTACCCGCAGTCCGGTTATTCTGCGGGCGTCGCAGCACTGTCTTCAGAGGCCTCTGTCTGTTTATCCTGCATCTCTTGCAGCCAGATCGAGTGGTGCTGTTTGGCCCAGGCCTCATCCACTTCACCAGATCCCATCGCGTCATAAGCGCCCTCCATCCCAACGGAGCCGATGTAGATATGTGCAATAATGATAGCCATCAGTACAAAGGCCAGAATAGCATGCCAAGCTTGGGCAAGCTGCATCTCTTCCTGCGGCGCCAGCGCTACAGGCAACTGACCGAGGCCCAAGAGTTCAGACAGGCCCGTCGTATTCAAGAACCCAAAGGTCTTGGCAAAGAGTGGTAACTCGTAGGGGAACAGCAAGGACACACCTGACAGCGAGATCGACGTGCCAAATACCACCACGGACCAGAAGATCAGTTTTTGTCCTGCGTTGAATTTCTTGGCGGGCGGATGCGCCGAGCCAATGATGCCGCCAAACTGACGCAGCCAGGTCAGGTCGGTCCGATTGGGGATGTTATGTACGGCCCACATGACAAAGATCATCACCAATCCCGCGATAAACCCCCAAGCCACGACATTGTGCAGCCATTTGCTCAGATCCAGCAGCGTCGCATTCGCCACCTTCCCGAGGTATGGCGCAATAAACAGTCGCCCAAATAGGGACAGAATGCCGGTAATACCCAAAACAATGAACGAGCCTGCCAGTAACCAGTGACCAAAACGTTCAATACTCTTGAATCTGGTCACCGTGCGGCCTGTTTTTTCTCCATCAATGCGAATTCTTCCCCGCAACAAAAAGAATACCCCCAAGGCCGCAATTGTGCCCAAGAGCAGCCAACCTCCGTATTGGCGCAGCGGTCCTGCGCGAAACTCAAGCCAACGCATGCCCCCGTCCTGCACCAGCACTTTGGCAACTTCGCCACCGCTCGACACCGAAATCTGCGCTGAATCATAACGCAGTTGCCGCCACAGCTCAGAATCCGAAACCCCGCCCAATGTTCCGAGCTGTTCGCTCAGCGCCGCTGCGGCCTCCGGGTTGCCAATATTTTCCTGGCGAAAACGCTCATCCAGTTTTTGCTGCTGCTGCCGCGCGAGGATATCATCCAGGGTCTGGGCTCCACCCGTTGCGCTGCGATCCACAGCTGTGTTCGCATCTGCCGGGACCGCCTGAGCTATCACCGGATCAGACATCAAGAAGAAACACAGCGTTAGCTGCAATAAAGATAGAAATGCCAGGCGCAGCATGGGCCACACTCCTTTGCAGGTCGCAGATAAGAAAATACCACATCGCGGACGGCCCACATCACGCAGGCCGTCCCCGTTTCATGTGAACGTCAAAGGCGCTTAGCCGCCCTTTTGCTCATAGGCTGTGCCCCAGCCCCAGGCGCCGGAGCCAAAGCCACGTGCCACAATCCGCTCCCGGTAGATTTCCGAGACGGTGTCACCGTCGCCCGCCAGCAGCGCCTTGGTCGAACACATTTCTGCGCAGATCGGCAGCTTGCCTTCCGCGATCCGGTTGCGGCCATATTTGGAGAACTCCGCATTGGAGTGGTTCTCCTCGGGGCCACCGGCGCAGAAGGTGCATTTGTCCATCTTGCCACGGCTGCCAAAGGCGCCCGCCTGTGGATATTGCGGCGCCCCAAAGGGGCAGGCGTAGAAGCAATAGCCACACCCAATGCACAGATCCTTGGAGTGCAGCACCACACCATCAGCTGTCTGGTAGAAACAATCCACCGGGCAAACCGCCATGCAGGGCGCATCGGAACAATGCATACAGGCCACGGAGAGCGAACGCTCACCAGGTGTGCCGTCGTTCAGGGTGACGACCCGGCGGCGGTTGATGCCCCAGGGCACTTCGTGCTCGTTTTTACAGGCGGTCACGCAGGCATTGCATTCAATGCAGCGTTCGGCGTCGCAGAGGAACTTTGCTCTTGCCATGTCTCTCTCTCCTTATGCTGCAGTGATTTTGCAAAGAGTGCATTTGCTCTCTTGCATTTGGGTGACGCTGTCATAGCCATAGGTGAAGGCCACGTTGGCGCTTTCACCCAAAACATAAGGGTCTGCGCCTTCGGGATATTTATCCCGCAGGTCCTTACCCTGGAAATGACCACCAAAGTGGAAGGGCATAAAGGCAACGCCTACCCCAACCCGCTCGGTGACCATGGCCATGACTTTGACCTTGCCGCCCTCGGGGCCTTCGACCCAGCACTGTTCGCCATCCCGCACGCCCAGGTTATTGGCGTCGCGCGTGTTGATTTCGACAAACATGTCCTGCTGCAATTCTGCCAGCCAGGGGTTCGAACGGGTTTCTTCACCGCCGCCCTCATATTCCACCAGTCGCCCGGAGGTGAGGATGATCGGATAGTCCTTAGAGACATCGTTCTTCTGGATCGAGGCATAAAGGGTCGGCAGACGATAGGCCTGACGGTCCTCATATGTTGGGTAGTCCTCTACCAGATCGCGGCGGTTGGTATAAAGCGGCTCGCGGTGAATAGGCACCGGATCCGGGAAGGTCCAGACAACGGCCCGCGCCTTGGCATTGCCAAAGGGCGCACATTCGTGCTTGATCGCCACCCGCTGAATGCCGCCCGACAGGTCGGTTTTCCAGTTGGTCTTTGGACCTGCCACAGCCTCAATCGAGGCGCGCTCTTCGTCCGTCAGATCGCCATCCCAGCCAAGATCCATCAGCATCTGCATGGTGAATTCGGGATATCCATCCTGGATTTCCGAATTCTTGCTGTAGACGCCTTCGGCCAGCAGGTTGTCGCCATCCCGTTCTACGCCAAAGCGGGCGCGGAAGGTGAGACCACCCTCAGAGACCGGCCGGGACATATCATAGAGGTTTGGCGTGCCTGGATGGTTCATTTCTGGGGTGCCCCAGCAAGGCCACGGCAGACCATAGAAATCGCCATCCGCAGGGCCACCCACGGCCTGCAGCGTGGTGCGGTCAAAGGTATGCTGGTTGGCCATGTGCAGCTTTAGCCGTTCCGGGCTTTGACCAGTGTAGCCAATAGTCCAGAGCCCCTTGTTGAACTCACGGGTGATGCTTTCAACATTGGGGGTTTCAGGGTCATCCATTTCGATGTTGCGGAACAGACGATCCGCCCAACCGAACTTATTGGCGAACTTGGCCATGATGACCTCATCCGGCAGGCTCTCAAACAGAGGTTCGACCACGCGGTCGCGCCACTGGAAGGAGCGGTTTGACGCCGTAACAGAGCCACGGGTTTCAAACTGAGTACAGGCCGGCAGCAGGTAGACGCCATCGGTACGGTCCTGCAACACGGCAGAAACTGTTGGATAGGGGTCAATGACGACCAACATATCCAGCTTTTCCATCGCCGTTTTCATTTCCGTCATCCGGGTCTGCGAGTTGGGCGCATGCCCCCACAGAACCATGGCCCGCACATTGTTGGGCTGATCAATGTTATCCTTGTCTTCGAGGATGCCATCAATCCAGCGGCTGACTGGAATGCCCTTCAGGTTTTGGAGGCTCTTGTCCTTGCCGTCAGCCCCCTTCAGCATATCGAACTGATTGGAGAGCCACTCGGGGTCTTCCTCCCAAACACGCGCCCAATGGGCCCAGGCCCCTTTGGACAGGCCATAGTAGCCCGGCAAAGTATGCGAGAGCACGCCAAGATCCGTCGCGCCCTGAACATTGTCATGGCCACGGAAGATATTGGTGCCACCACCAGAGGCGCCCATGTTGCCCAGCGCCAACTGCAGAATGCAATAGGCTCGGGTGTTGTTGTTGCCGGTGGTATGCTGGGTCCCCCCCATGCACCAGATCACGGTGCCGGGACGGTTGTTGGCCAGGGTACGCGCGACGCGCTCCAACTGTTCCCCTGGCGCTCCGGTGACGCGCTCGACCTCAGCGGGGTTCCATTTGGAAACCTCATCCTGGATCTGCTCCATGCCCCAGACACGGGTGCGGATGAACTCTTTGTCTTCCCAGCCGTTTTCAAAAATATGCCACAGAATTCCCCAGACCAATGCGACATCGGTGCCGGGCCGGAAGCGGACATATTCATCTGCATGGGCTGCGGTACGGGTAAAGCGCGGATCACAGACGATCACCGGCGCGTTGTTCTCTTCCTTGGCCTTCAAGAGGTGCAACAGCGAGACGGGATGCGCCTCGGCCGGGTTTCCACCAATGATGAAGATCGATTTGGAGTTGTGAATGTCGTTGTAGCTGTTGGTCATGGCGCCGTAGCCCCATGTATTTGCCACACCCGCAACAGTGGTTGAGTGACAGATCCGCGCCTGGTGGTCGACGTTGTTGGTCCCCCAGTAGGCCGCGAACTTGCGGAACAGATAGGCCTGTTCGTTGTTATGCTTGGCCGAGCCAAGCCAATAGACGCTGTCGGGTCCGCTTTCTTCGCGGATATCCATCATACCGCCGCCGATCTCGTCGATGGCCTGATCCCAAGAGATGCGCTTCCACTCACCGCCCTCTTTTTTCATCGGGTACTTCAGGCGGCGCTCTCCATGAGCGTGTTCGCGCACCGAGGCCCCTTTGGCGCAATGGGCGCCTAGGTTAAAGGGGCTGTCCCAACCGGGTTCTTGCCCGATCCAGACACCACTATCCACCTCAGCCACAACTGTGCAGCCAACGGAACAATGGGTACAAACTGATTTGATGGTTTCGACCGCGCCAGCAGCTGCAGTCGCCGCCGTCGCCTGAGTGACAGTGCCACCAGTGGCACTGATGGCAGCCAAGCCGCCTATGGCCAGGCCAGAGCCGCGTAAAAATGAGCGGCGGTCAACGGATGTTTCCGCGACCTTGTTGAGGATCGAGCTCCGCTGGGGGCGTCTCGCAACCCCGTTGGTCTTTTTCCTAAGCATGTAAACCTCCCTTGCTAGCCCCTTCACACTTGAAAGAGCGCGCTTGGTTCAAGGAAACCACTTGGCGGTCGGGCGTCTCGCTACCAGTTGCCACGCGGCGAATGAATACTCTTGTCTGCAACCGGTGCTGGTTAGAACCGGGTGCTGTCGTAATAGGCGCGGGTATGCGCGGTATCCTGCATCCTGTCTGATGCCAGATCAGGCTCTGCGGCCGCAGCCTCAGTACCGCTGGTGGCAACCACCACCGCAGCCAGCGGCGCGCCTGTCGCCGCCATTTTCAGAAAGTCGCGGCGGCTGTTGGCCCCCTCATCTTTCTTGCTCATGTGAACTCCTCCTCCTGGCGCCTGGGCCAAGTACTTGTTTCACGGGTTACGGCGCCGGGTATTCGCCCAGCACCCTTTTGCGGATTACTCCGCGCTCATCCGAAAAGCCTCAGCTTCGATCTCCATGAACTGCCGCCCGACAGCGCCGAGCGCAGCATAAAGAACCGAAGATTTGGCACCTTCGAGATCTGAAAAGAAATGTCCGGCCCAGGGGCCGATATGTTTGGAAAAGAACTGCTTTTGCTGCGCCAGATCCGCCGCCGTGCCAAAGCGCCCAGCGATCATCGCCCCCATCATTTCCATGAGGGAGGCAATATTATCCTCAGGCTCATAGGCATTGGGCGCGCGGGTCAGACCGCCAGCCGCCATGTCCTGACGCAGCTGCGCCAGTGGTTTTTCATTCAGAAAGCCAGTGAGGTAATAGCTGGCATAGGGCAGCAGCTCACCACGACCCAGCCCAATGAATAGCTTGTTGAACTCGCGCTCTGCCGAAGCAGTTTTGCTATGGCGCGCCAATTTAGCCAGGGCATTTATAGCGTCACCCAATGGGCTGTCATCACCCGCCAATCCGGAGGTCTGCCCCAGCAGCATTTCATCCGGTGGCCCGGCCAGCATCACCCCAAGATAGTTATAGAGATCGGCGCGCATCTGATCTTCTGCCCCAACCTTCACAGGTGGCACTGGGACCTGCGTCATAGTCTCTAACTCTGTCATCAATTCGGACTCCTCATGGGTCTTCGTCTCGCTCAGGCTCATACTCCGGCTCCGTCAAACGAAAACCGCATACGCCGCGGGGCAGCTGTGATTTGTGTTTCGGCCAGTGGAACGGCATCGGCGCTCGGATCGGCCTGTCCGGCCTGGATCGCAGCAAGAGCCAGTTCTGGATCTGGTGCCGGGATCGATGCCGGTTCCTGTGCTGATATCACGCTTTCAGGCTCACCCTCGGGGGCAGCGTCCTCCACTGGCAGGATCTGCGGTTCGGGGTCGCAAGAGGCTTGGGCCGCAAGGCGTTCCGCTTCAGCTTCTTGCGCCAAGGCCTCCACATGCTGGGTCATACCCTTGCCCACCTGATAGGCGGTTTGCAGACCTTCAATGACGCAGGCTGCGTCAGTGAAATCCTCCCCATAATCCACCAGCCCATCCACGCAGGCCAAGACCGGATTGGCGCGCCACAGGTGCCGCAGCGCGCGGGTTTTGATCCGGGCAGGAATCTGATCAGTCAGAAAGACCTTAAAATCATCCCCCTCCGCGAGGCTCTCAGGTGCGGGCAGATCCAGCGCAGCCAGGATTTCTTCGTCACTTTGCTCCGCAAGCTCAGCCTCACGGACGGCCGACTGGGCGGCCAACACCGCCTGTTCTTCGGCTTCAGCCTCGGCCGCAACCGCGGCCTGTCGACGGGACCAGAAATTGCCGCCGCTCATTGCATCCGTCCCCGCTTGGATAGAGACGGCGAGCGATACACATCGGTGAGCTGCGAAATGCGCGGATCACCGATGCCATCCTCGCTACCGCCGATATCCTTCTTGTCCCGGCGGCGTTTCTTAAATTCTTCCTCCTGGAAATGCGCTAGGGTAAATTCCCGCAGCCAGGCAACCAGCCCCGGGGGCATCGCCACCTTCTCGACCAGCTCTTCACCGCTGTCGGCATAGTCCTGCGCCTCAAACGGCGAGGCCGTGATCAGCGTGACCTCTAGGGGAAACTCTCCCTGGCTGACCTCTCGCAAGATCACATAGAGGGAGGGGGGAGTGGTCGTCAGCGCCTGCATATAGGCCTCTGCTTCGGCACGGTGCAGCTCCAATGGCAGTGTCGCAGCATGGTATTCGCTAACGCCGCCTTCACTGCGTAACAGCTGCCACTCCGCCGCCGCGGCCGCGGGCAACAGAGCCGAAACGGTCCAATTCCATTTGGCCCAACGGGTCACACCGGGTGAGCGGCGCAAGACCACTCCCACAGGCATCACATCAGTTTTCTGTGTGTTTTGACTCACCCGTCACGACACCCTTTGTCATTTCCACTGTCACAGCTGCAGCCCAGTCGCGAAACGCCGGACCGTCGTTTGTTAATCCCAGATTGCGCCGACCGGGTGACGCCACGAAAGCCTAAAAAGAGGGCAGTTGAAGAAAACTGCCGCGTTGGGACAAATTGGGGCGCTGCAATATCACCACCACAGCCCAGCGGTCTAAATGTCTATTTTGACAAAAAAGATCAGGAACTCTGCTCACCACCAAATGGCGAATCACCAGCTCTCAGCATCTGCCCGAACAGCTGCTTCTGGAGGTGAAAGCCGGTTTACCTCGACAAAGAATCAGAGCTAGTCTGACCCCCCAGCCAGCGGAGGATCCGATCGGATTTTGCCGAAATTTTCGCGAGGAAAAGAATGACCAAACAATTGATTTTATGTGATTGTTCAGGGACACAAGCCCTCAACCCCGAGGCCCTTTCCAAGGCCACCGGACTGGAGTGCAGTCGCGTTCATTCTGCCCTGTGCACCACCCAGGTGGAGGCGGCGGCAGCTGCAATTTCAAGTGGCGAATCGGTCATTTGCTGCGCCCAGGAAAAAAGATTTTTTGCTGACCTCGCCTCAGAACTGGACCAGCCTGAACTCCCGGTGCTCGACCTGCGGGATCGGGCCGGTTGGACCACTGATACCGGTGATCTGATACCCAAAATGTCCGCCCTGGTGGCAGAGGCCTCATTACAGATCTCCCCTGGCAAGTCCCTGGACGTGACCTGCGAAGGGCTATGTCTGATCCTTGGTGCGCCAGAGGCAGCGCTGGCCGCGGCCGAACGGCTCCAGGAGGTGCTGGGCATCACCGTGCTGCTTGATACCGATGCGAAAGAAGGCATATCTGATCCCGAGCGCCTCACCATGGGGCGCGCCTTTGATGTGGTGCGCGGCAAATTGCAGCGCGCCACAGGCGCCTTGGGTCAGTTCAAAGTCCGCTTTGATGCGCTTCAGCAACTGGATGCAACGGGACGCAAGTGGAGCTGGACAGCGGCACGCGACGGGGCCGTCTCCGAGTGTGACCTCATTCTGGATCTGCGCGGGGGAACGCCGCTGTTTCCGGCACCAGAAAAGCGGGAAGGCTATCTGCGGGCTGACCCCAGGAACCCACAGGCGGTTGCAGATGTCATTCTGTCCGCATCACAGATGGTGGGCACCTTTGAAAAGCCTCTCTACCTGCGCCATGAATCCCTGCTCTGTGCCCATTCCCGTGCTTCACAGTCGGGCTGCAGCAAATGTTTGGACCATTGCCCCACCTCGGCTATCAGCTCCGCTGGGGATCACGTCAGCATCGACCCGATGATCTGTGCAGGCTGCGGCGCCTGCGCGGCGCTCTGTCCCTCCGGCGCGATCACCTATGACGCCCCTGCTACGGACGCCCAGTTCCGTCGCATTCAAGTTCTGGCCAAAGCCTATCTGGAGGCCGGAGGCCAAAACCCTCGCTTGCTGGTGGTTTCCCCTCATGGCAGCGAAATGATCAGTCTCGCAGCTCGCTTTGGCCGCGGGCTTCCTGCGGACGTGGTGCCGCTTGAGGTCACCGCGCTCAATGCCTTTGGCCACGCGGAAATCCTAGCGGCGCTCGCAGCAGGTTTTGCCGATGTCTCGATCTTGCTAAGTCCTGGGATCGACCGCAATGTTCAAGAGGCAGAGCTCGCCCTGGCTCTGGCAATTGCCGGCCCAGAGCAGGCACGGCTGCTGGACCTTTCCGACCCGGACGCACTGAGTGATACGCTCTATGAGGCTAAGGCCCCTGCCGCTCTGGCAGCGCCGATCCGCCCCATGGGATCACGGCGCCAGATTGCGCGACAGGCCGCTATGGCGCTGCAGCCAGAGGCAAAACACCTGCCCCTGCCCGCGCAGGCCCCCTATGGTGCTGTTCTGGTCGATCAGGATAGCTGCACCCTGTGCCTGTCCTGTGTGTCGCTTTGCCCTTCCGGCGCATTGGGTGACAACCCCGATCTGCCGCAACTTCGGTTCCAGGAAGAAGCCTGCCTGCAATGCGGCATCTGTGCCAATACATGCCCAGAAGATGCGATTTCATTTGAGCCACGGCTCAATCTTGATCCCGTCGCCTTGTCACAGGTCGTCTTGCATGAAGAAGAGCCCTTTGCCTGTGTTGAATGCGGCGCTTTATTTGGGGTGAAATCCACCGTAGAGAAGATCACCGAGAAACTGGCCGGAAAACACGCCATGTTCGCCCGCCCAGAAATGGCGCGGATGATCCAGATGTGCGATGATTGCCGGGTTCAAGCCCAGTTTCACCAAAAGGACAGCCCCTTGGCTGGGGCAGAACGCCCCAGGGTCCGCACCACAGAGGATTATCTGAGCAAACGGCGGGATCATTGAGGGCTTGGTGCATCGGATAAAGCGCCCATTTGCGCAGATGGCGGATGCACCAAAGCTACAAGTCAGATAGATAATAGAAAAACAAAGAGGCTGAGGCACGCGAAACGGCGCCTTTTGCCTCAAAGCCAGACAGCCAGTGCCCAGCATGGGCCACCATCAAAGGAGCAAGTCCCGCGTGTCCATTACCCGAGAATCCGTCCTCGCGGCGCTGAAGAACATTTCCGATCCTGTCAGCGGCCAGGACATTGTCGCCGCAGGCCTCACACGGGGCCTCACCGTTGAGGGCGGTAGCGTGTTGTTTGTTCTGGAGATCGACCCTGCAAAGGCCGACATATATGGCCCGATCCGGGATCAGGCCGAGTCCGTGGTCAAAGACCTTGCAGGTGTGGAAAAGGTCTCGGTGATGCTGACGGGCCATTCCGCCAAGGCACCGCCCCCAGATTTGAAGCCCTCCAAACCCGCCGCACCGCAGGGCCCACAAAAAATCCCTGGCGTGGATCGTATTCTTGCCGTTGCCTCGGGCAAGGGCGGCGTGGGAAAATCCACTGTCTCTGCCAATCTTGCCTGCGCGCTGGCCGCTCAGGGACGACGCGTTGGGTTGCTGGACGCGGATGTCTATGGCCCGTCGCAACCCCGGATGCTGGGCGTCTCTGGCCGTCCCGCCAGCCCGGATGGCAAAACCATACTGCCGCTGCGCAATCACGGTGTCACCATGATGTCGATTGGCCTGATGACCAATGACGATCAAGCTGTTGTCTGGCGCGGGCCGATGCTGATGGGCGCGCTGCAGCAGATGATGATGCAGGTGCAATGGGGGGCTTTGGATGTGCTGATTGTTGATCTGCCGCCGGGCACCGGCGATGTGCAGATGACTCTGGCGCAAAAGGCCCATGTGGATGGCGCGGTGATTGTCTCGACCCCGCAGGATGTGGCCCTGATTGATGCCCGCAAAGGCATCGATATGTTCAACAAGCTCAACGTGCCAATCGTGGGCATGATCGAAAACATGTCGACCCATATCTGCTCCAATTGTGGCCACGAGGAACATGTCTTTGGTCACGGCGGTGTGGCGGCTGAAGCAGCCAAGCTCAACGTGCCACTGTTGGCAGAAATCCCGCTGCATCTGGATGTGCGCCTGGCTGCGGACAGCGGTGCCCCGATCGTCGCCGCCAAGCCAGATAGCGCCCAGGCAAAGGCCTTTATTGACGTCGCTGCGTCTCTGGTCGAACGGGGCGCCGCATGAGCCAGCTCTCCTTCCCGCCTCTGATGTCAGGCCTGGCCGTGACCGGGCAGGAAGATCCATTCGAAACCGCCTGCCAGCGCGCCGTCTTGGGCTGTGATGCAGGATTGTTGACCTATAATCTGGGGGCCGATCTGCTACGTGCCGCGCTGGTTTTTGCTCCAGAGGTATCCTTGCACAAAGCCATGGCCATGTTACCCACCTGCGGGATCGGCCTGCAAAACGCCCTAGGCGCCCTGGCCCCGCCCGAGGTGGCGGTGCATCTGGAATGGGGCGGCGGTCTGCGCATCAACGGGGGGCGCTGTGGTCGGCTGCGTGTCGCTGCCAGCACCAGCGACCCAGAGGCCATGCCAGACTGGTTGGTGGTGGGGCTGGAGCTGCCGCTTTGGCCCGCCAGCGAGGACACCGGTGAGACACCGGATCAGACCGCGCTCTACGCCGAGGGCTGTGCGGATGTTAAAGCTCCTGCCCTGCTTGAAAGCTGGGCCCGCCATGCGCTGCACTGGATCGCACGGTGGGAAGAAGATGGGGTGGAACCCCTGCATGCCGAATGGCGTGGTCTGGCACATGGGCTCGGTGAAGCCGGGCAGTGGAACGGCGCCTCTGGCACCTTCCTCGGCGTTGACGAAGATTTTGGTATGTTGCTGCGCGAGGCAGACACCACCCGGCTTATTCCTTTGACCACACAACTGGAGACCCCATGATGTATCTCGCCCGCGCCATCCATTTCGACGAGAGCGATCAGAATGTCTTTGCCAATCCTGCCCGCACTGGGGAATGGTGCATTTCCGGCGGCTTTGAATTCTCCAATTGGGTCGAGGACGACCTCACCGGCAAACAACGACAGGCTTTTGCCAACGGTTGGTTGGGGTTAGAGACATCGGGCCGGGTGACCTTTGTTGCGGTCACGCAGATTGAGCAGGGAGAGTTGGACAATTTGATTGAGCTTCTGGCGCAGCATTTTGTCGATTTTTACGGAGCCCCGGACCTCGCCTGCGCCCGCCCAGTGGCCATAGGAGAGCTGCAACAAATGCAGGATCTTTGCACGGAGAACCCAACGAACACTCTGCTCACTGTATCACGCGAACTGAGCGATGCTGGGGTGAGGGAAAGCTTCCGCAGCATTGAGCCGCAATCTGCCGGGCTCGAACAATTTGCTCTCCACGCCACCCCGGAAGACTGACCTTGCCTGACAAGGGCGCTCTCCCGCCCGTCGATAGATCCTTCCAGGATCTTCTCCCGTTGGGCCCAGCGCCGCTGACGCGGCGCGGGACCTTCTTTCAGAAGAGACAGGTCAAGGGCCGCAAAGCGGCCCTGCCGATAGGCAGGGTTTACCCTTGAGGTGTCGCTGATCCAATAAAATGGATAGGGTCCTTCAGCGGCAAATCTGACCCGGAAGGACCTCTCAGCAAATCTGTGTTGCGCCGTGCACCTGCGGCAGCGGGAGCCCCCCTATGGCTGGCAGCACCAGGGCGTCGCTCCAAGGAACAGTTCTGCTACAAACCACCCAGACGCGGCTCAGATGCATATTTCTCCAGAAAGGCCTCAGCGGTGAGCCTGCGAAAATCTGGCAGGCAGGTGCGCAACCGGGCGTGGTCCCAGTCCCACCAGGCCAGCTCCATCATTTGCTCGGCGACCAAGGCTGTATAGCGACGCCGGATCAACTGTGCCGTGTTGCCACCAACGATTGTATATGGCGCCACATCCTTGGTCACCACCGAACCCGAGGCAACAACGGCCCCATGGCCTATGGTCACTTCGGGCTTGATCAGGGCACCATGGCCGATCCAGGTATCATGCCCGATGTGCGCCCGCCGACTGGCGCGGTGCGCGAACCAATCCGCATCATCTGCTGCATCATCCCAATAGAGCGCAGAGCGATAGTGAAAGTGATGCAGAGAGGCCTTCTCCATCGGGTGATCCGTGGCTCCAATACGGGTGGCACTGGCAATATTTGAGAACTTCCCAATCTTTGCATTGGCGATATCGCTATTGCGGTCACAATAGGAGTAGTCGCCAAAATGGCTATTGGCCACACGGCTGCCTGCGCCAATTTCCACATAAGCGCCGAAACTGCTGTCGCTAATCTGGCAATCAGGATGAAAAAAAGGAGTCTCTGCGGATAGTCGTGCCACGTGGTGTACTTTCACTTTTCGGCCCCAGCCCCTTACCGAAAGAAGCTGGGGGTGTCGGTTACTTTGAAACCTGGGGTTCAGGGCAGCAGGAAGGCCTTGCCATCGGCGCGGGCCCTGCGCTTGGTCTTGCCGCCTTCTCCCTTGATCAGGCGGCGACGCAGCCAGCCTGACAGCCAATCCATCATCATCACCATCAGGATGATCAACACGATGTAATAGGCCACTTCTTCCCAATCTTTCTGAGTAATGATCGCTTGGGTCAAAAGCAGGCCGATACCACCACCGGTAATCGCACCAATAATGGTGGCAGAGCGGGTATTGGATTCGAGGAAGTACAAAAGCTGGCTCAACAGAACCGGTGTGATCTGCGGGATCACCCCAAAACGATAGCGTTGCGCCGGTTTGGCCCCCGTCGAAGACACCCCTTCGATCTGCTTCTCATCCACATTTTCCAAAGCTTCCGAGAAGATTTTGCCGAAGGTCCCGGTATCGGTCACCAGAATGGCCAGGGCACCTGTCAAAGGACCGGGGCCAAAGGCCCGCGCCAGCACCACGGTCCAGATCAGCGAGTCCACACCACGCAGGAAGTCAAAGAAACGGCGGACCACAAACCGCAGGGGCCCAAAGGGAGAGAAGTTTCGCGCGGCGATAAAGGCCAGTGGCAGGGCAAAGATTCCCGCACCAATGGTGCCGAGGAAGGCCATCAAAAGGGTTTCCGCGATGGCCCAAGCCACATCCTGATGCCGCCACATTTTGTTGTTCCAGAAGTCATGGAAAATTGCGCCTGCCTCGCCGGTTGCGGCACGTGTCAGCACCTCGCCGATGCCCATCCCGTGATAGGGGCTGTCCAGGGTAAAGAAGAACAGCTCCCAGCCAGTGAAATAACGGAAGACCTCGGCGCGGTTGCGGGTCACAGTCAGACGACCGGCATCGGTGGTAATGGCCAGACGGTTCTTGGAGACGCTGATCCACTCTGGCACATCGCCTGCGGGCAGCTCTGCCTGAACGCCTTTGGCGCGCGTTGGGGTGGCCCGGACCAACCCATAACCTGGAATGTCATATTCGATGCTGTCTGAGCCAAAGCGCACCAGATGACCATTCTCGAGATCGATCACGGTCTCGCCTTCGGCACCGGCAGCCAGCGTCACCCAGTCAGGGCTTTGTCCCTCAGGATAGGAGCCCTTGCGTTCGCCCTCAATGGCAACCGAAACCGAGGCATCGCGATTGTCGCGGGTCACATGGGTCTTGTAGCTATAGGTGTCGCTCACCAGGGTCTGGGCGTTTTGCCAGCTGACCCGCTGCCACAACCCGGGCATGTCAAAGGCAAAGAAGACATAGGTCATATAGGCTAGGACCAGAGCCGGCAGGGCAAAGCCCATCAGCTTCTTTTTCAAAAACAGGCGTTCCATATCCTGTTTTAACGTCGCGGGGGTCAATTCGGCCTCGAGAATGGTCATGCTTTGGCTCCATTGATCAAACGGTCACGCATTCCGCTCGAGATCTGATCGACCACGACGATGGTGATAAATAGCAAAAGGAAGATGGCGGCGGCTTCATCATAACGCCCCTGCCCCCAGGACATGGCGTTCTTCAGCTCGTAGCCAATGCCGCCTGCGCCCACAAAGCCCAGGATGGCGGAGGCACGAATGTTGATTTCAAACCGCAACAGGGCGTAGCTCACATAGTTGGGGCCGACCTGAGGGATCACCCCCAGCCACATGCGCTGTCCCCAGCTGCCGCCAACGGATTCGAGCCCCTCAACGGGTTTCAGCGAGGCATTCTCATTCACTTCAGAAAATAGTTTGCCCAGCGCGCCAGCCGTGTGGATGGCAATGGCGATCATCGCTGGAACCGGCCCGCCGCCCAGCAGAAAGATCAGCACCAAGGCGATAACGATTTCAGGGATCGCCCGGCTGATGTCCATGATCCGGCGAAACAACGGGATGAGACGCGGCCAGGGGGCCATGCCCCGGGTTGAAAGCAGCGACAGCAGAGTGCCAAAAACCACCCCGACCAGTGTCGAGGCCGCAGCGATGTTCAGTGTTTCAATCAAAGCCGGGAAGAAATTGACCAAATGCCCAGGCAGCTCGGCCGCTTTCTCGCTGGCCTCGGACAGAACCTCGCTTGGGTAGTCAAAGACATGGGTAATGCCATCATAAAAAGAACCGGCATTTCGGCCGTCTGCGGTTCGGAACCCCGCCATCATCAAGGCGACAAACACCACCAAAATTATGCCACCATAAAGACGCTTGCGTCGGGTCATCTCGCTGTATTGCGCGCGAATATCCGCCGTCGTGAGGGGCGCTGCGGTCAGATCTGCCATCTTTGCCGTCCTGAATTGGGTATCTGTGATCGCGCGCTTCAAAGCGCGTTGATCTTTGAAAAACGGGGTCCGGACACTGCTGCCCGGACCCCGAAGAAAGAGCCGTTGAGGCGTCTTAGTTAGACTTCAGCTGGCGGGCTTCGATGATCGCCTGATAGGCGTCATGGCCGATTGGCATAACGCCTTTGGCCTCACCGGAGAGCACACCATAGGCGCACTCAGGGTCCATCGCAGGCAGCGAAGCCATCAGGGCAGTGAACTTGACTTTGACGTCTTCTGGCAGGTCCTTGCGCAGAACGATCGGGCCTTCGGGGATCGGCTTGGACTGCCAGATCTGCACCAGGTCATTCATGTCGACCAGGCCGGCATCCACAGCGCGACGCAGGGCACCCGAGTTGTAGCCGTCTTCCCAGTTGCCGAGACCGTCGGCCCAGGTCACACCGCCGTCAAAGTCGCCATTGTTGACGCCAACGATAGTCTGCTCGTGACCGCCGGAGAATTTAACTTCGCCGAAATAGTCACCCGAGGTCATGGTGGAGCCGGTGATTTCGGGGATCTCAATCGACGGGATCAAGAAGCCGGAAGTCGAGTTAGGATCGCCAAAGCCAAAGACTTTGCCCTGCATGTCTTCCAGCGAGGTGATGCCGCTGTCGGCGCGGGCAAAACCAACCGAGTAGTAGCCATAGCCGCCATCAACGTTGACCTTCACCAGGATTGGCTCAACCGCTTCGGGGTCGGACAGGTAGGTTTTAGCGTAACCGGAGGCACCCAACCATGCCATGTCCAGCGTGCCGCCCAGCAGACCCTGGATAACACCGTTGTAGTCGGCAGGGGCAAACAGCTTGGTTTCAACACCCAGCAGCTCTTCGGTTTTGGCACGCAGGCATTCGTTGTTGTTCAGACGGTCCTGAGCGTTTTCACCGCCCAAGAGGCCGATGCGGAACTGGGTGATTTCTTCGGCCATGACGGGCGTTGTCAGAGCGGTCGAGGCCAGAGCGGCCAGCAGCAGTTTTTTCATCTTATTTCTCCGGTTAAGTTTTCCCGCCCCCCCATCGGGTACGGGTGATGAAATTGGATTGTTCAGGTGGTCAGGCTTGCGCCATCTCGGCCCGGATGGTGGCATCCAGGGTTTCGATCTCGGTGGATGTTGCCGCTTCCGAGAAGCTGGCATCGGCGCCGTAGATCTCGCGGGCGACGCCGGTGGTCAGCTGCTCGGGCAGACCATCAAAGACGATGCGCCCATCACGCATGCCCACCACCCGGTCGCAATAGCGCCGCGCAGTATCCAGCGTGTGCAGGTTGGCAATGACGGTGCGCCCGTCTTCTTCATAGATGCGGCGCAGGGCCTCCATCACGGTCTGAGCGTTCATCGGATCCAGCGAAGCAATCGGCTCATCCGCCAGAATGATCTTGGGATCCTGCATCAGGGCGCGGGCAATGGCGACACGCTGCTGCTGACCGCCCGACAGGGCCTCGGCGCGCTTGGCGGCATGTTCGGCAATCCCAAGGCGATCCAGAATATCAATCGCTTTATGGATGTCATCCATTGGGAAGAGATTGAACATGGTGGCAAAGGTAGAGCGCCGGTTCAACGTACCGTGCAGTACATTGGAGACCACATCCATACGCGGCACCAGGTTGAACTGTTGAAAGATCATCGCACAGTCTGACTGCCAGGCGCGCTTGTCGCTGCCCCGCAGGCCGGTTATCTCGCGGCCTTCAAACAGAATGCGGCCCTCGCTGGCATCTGACAGGCGGTTGACCATCCGCAACAGGGTTGACTTACCCGCGCCTGACCGCCCGATAACCCCGATCATGCAGGGTTTGTCGATGTCCAATGTCGCGGCATCCACCGCAATCTTGTCACCAAAACGTTTTGTCAGCTTTTCAATTCGCAGCACGGTTAGTCCCCTTCATTTCGGGCACTGACTAAGCCGTACAATCAAACGATTTGTGTCAAATGAATGAAGCTTTTGTAAACCTCGGCGCTGCGCAGCGTAAAAACTGCCTCTGTGCAGCGGCGCAGCAAGAGAGTATATGGCCACGGAACACTCCTCATTTGTCTTTCCAAAAGGAAACCGCCCGATGTCCTTTGACCGCAAGATCAAGATCGCCCCCTCCATCCTGTCCGCCGATTTTGCCAATTTTGGCCAGGAAATTCAGGCCATCGAGGCCCAAGGGGCTGACTGGGTTCATGTGGATGTGATGGATGGCCATTTTGTGCCCAATCTCACCTTTGGCCCCATGGCTGTGAAGGCCTTTCGCCCGCATGTGAAAACCGTAATGGATGTGCATTTGATGATCTCTCCGGTGGATGCCTATATCGACGCCTATGCGGATGCCGGCGCTGATGTGCTCACCGCCCATATCGAGGCAGGCCCCCATATTCACCGCACCCTGCAGGCCATTCGCGGCGCGGGCATGAAAGCGGGTGTGGCGCTTAACCCTGGCACCCCTGCCGAGGCCGTATCCCATCTGCTTGATCTGACCGATCTGATCTGTGTGATGACTGTAAACCCGGGATTCGGCGGACAACAGTTTATCGACATGACGGCCAAGGTGCGCCAGTTGCGCCAGATGATCGGTGACCGCCCGGTCCATATTGAGATCGACGGCGGCGTAGACCCCAAGACCGCGCCACTGGTTGTTGAGGCCGGTGCTGATGTTTTGGTCGCAGGCTCTGCAGTGTTCAAAGGAGGCTCGGTATCGACCCCCGAGGTCTATGGCGAAAACATGCGCGCGATCCGCGCCGCCGCCGAAGGGCACTGGGCTTAAATTCAGCCTCCCCACTATAATGGCCCCATCGCACTGCTCGCGCATCGGGCCGGATGTCAGTTTTCATAAACTTCCATCCAAGATTTCGGAGCGGTCCTTTGGGGCCGCTCTTTGCTGTTGTGCCTGTTCCTTGGTGCAATAACTCACAGGCCCCAGGGGCCAAATCTCACGGACAAATGGACAGTTGAGGCAAAGACAAATCAATTTTCAGGAAAATTAACCGAATCAAGTCACCTTCATCCTGTCGTTTTAGGTTTGGCAGTGTTTCGCCGTCTGTTTCGCAACCATCGAACGCCGGTTGTCTCGCTGGAAGCACCCTAGAGAATAGAAGGTTCGTT
This sequence comes from Roseobacter sp. MED193, assembly GCF_000152965.1. GTDB lineage: Bacteria > Pseudomonadota > Alphaproteobacteria > Rhodobacterales > Rhodobacteraceae > Pseudophaeobacter. The sequence goes on from NZ_CH902583.1 coordinate 1,555,327, forward strand.
TAGGTGAATAAAGACTCTCTCTTGTTCAAATTGGCTGTGCCAATCCCCCTGTGTCTGTGTCTGGGCCTGCTCTTGGCTGGGATCGTCCTTCCCTCCGCGATGAGAAACAATGCGATCTCTAACGCCACCGAAGGCGCCAGCCAAACCGCCGAGCAGATCAAAGCCTTTCGCAGCTACTACACCAAATTTGTGATTGGCGATGTGAAAGCTTCCGGCGATATGTCTCCTGGAATCGACCACAAAAACGACCCCAACATCGTCCCTCTACCCGCCACCATGGTGCATGACGTTAGCGCCCAGTTGTCTGGTGAACCGCTCGGCTTTACGCTTTACAGCCCCTTCCCGTTTGAATCCCGCGCTGACCGCCCCACAGATGCCTTCATGGAGCAAGCCTGGGAGGCTCTTTCCAACGACCCTGAGGCTAGTTTTCAGCAGACCGAAGTGATCAATGGCAGTACCTTCCTGCGCGTCGCAGTTGCTGATCCTATGATCTCACAGGACTGCGTCTCCTGCCACAACACGGTGGCCGGTTCCCCCAAAACAGACTGGAAGGTGGGTGATCTACGTGGCGTGATCGAAGTCCGCCGCAACCTGGATCCGATTTTGGCCGGCGCGCAGTCGCTGTCACGCAACATCCTCATCGCCCTTGCTGTGGTTGGGACCATTCTTTTGGCCGTCTGCATATCTGTGGCCCGCTCGGTGACACGCCCGATAGGCCGCATCTGTAGCGACATTGCTGCCGTGTCTACGGGCGATCTGGAAACCGAGGTAACATCAGCGCACCGCAAAGATGAAATCGGCAAAATTGGCAAGGCCCTGGTCGAGTTGCAATCTGACCTACAACAGGCCCGCGTCGGCGAAGAGCGCCGCGCTGCCTTGCAGCAGGAACAGCACGACGTGGTTCAACACCTCAGCTCGGGGCTGGTCCGGCTCTCACGTGGGGATTTTTCCCAGCCGATTGATGTCGAATTCTCCGGGGCCCATGAAAAACTCCGTCAGAACTTCAATCTTACAATTGATACCCTCTCTGGCACCGTGTCCCAGGTCATTGAAGCATCAGAATCCATCGGTAATGGCGCAACCGAGATCAGCCAGGCCTCGGATGATCTGTCACACCGTACCGAAAGTCAGGCTGCAACGCTGGAACAGACCGCTGCAGCGCTGGACCAGATGACCGCATCGGTCAAGGCCGCCGCAGATGGGGCTCGCAGCGTCGAAGCCACCATGGCAGAAGCCCAAAATGAGGCCAAGAGCAGCGGCGAAGTTGTTGCCAATGCCGTTGCCGCCATGACCGAGATTTCAGATTCCTCCAGTCATATCGGTCAGATCATCACGGTGATTGACGACATCGCCTTCCAAACCAACTTGCTGGCGCTAAATGCCGGGGTTGAGGCCGCTCGGGCCGGAGAAGCTGGACGCGGATTTGCGGTGGTCGCCGCCGAAGTACGCGGCCTTGCACAGCGTTCTTCAGAAGCGGCAATGGAGATCAAGGCGTTGATTGGCGCCAGCGCCGAACAGGTTGGCCGAGGTGTTGATCTGGTTGGCAAAGCCGGCGAGGCGCTGAATTCCATTGTTGGCCGGGTGAACGAGATTTCGGAGCTCGTCTCCGATATTACTGAAGGCGCGGTTGAGCAATCAACCGGTCTGGCCGAGATCAATATTGGCGTCACGCAGCTTGACCAGGTGACCCAGCAAAATGCCGCAATGGTGGAAGAATCAACTGCCGCTGGCCACCTGCTCAAAGCCGATGCGCTCACGCTCACCCGGGTGGTTTCAGGATTTCAAATCCAGGGCGACAAGCGCACAGCCAAACCGCAAGAAGCCCCCACCCCTGTGGCCACAGACCCCACGACCGTCTCCCATGACTATTTGGACTGGGGCGATGAAGAGGTCCAACAAAGCGAACCTGTGCCACAGCAGGTCAATGGCCCTGTCGACAGTGGTGAAGGCAAGTGGCAGGATTTCTAAAGGCCTCGCCCGCATGCTGACGATGGTTATCGCAACTGCTGTGCAAATTGCTCCAACAGACGGTGCTTTAGAATTTTCCCGGTAGGGGCGGCTGGTAGGGCCTCGGTCAGTACGATCTGGGCTGGGCATTTGTACCCGGCCAGCTGATCACGCACAAACTGCATCAACTCCACCACCTCAGGCCTGTTCCCTTCTGCGACCTCAACAAAGGCCAATACCTCTTCATCGCCTTGGCTACGACGCCCGACAACAGCGGATTGCACCACCTGAGGATGGGCATTCAGCGCCGCCTCTACCTCGGGCGGGAAAACGTTGAAGCCCCCATGGATAATCAGCTCCTTTGAGCGCCCCTCAATGTGCAAAAACCCCTGCGCATCCAAGCGGCCCAGATCCCCGCTGCAGAGCCATCCCTGAGCATCCAGCACCTTAGCGGTTTCCTCTGGGTTGCGATAATAGCCCAGCATCACATTTGCGCCGCGCATCTGCACCTCACCGATGCCATCGCCACCGCCTGCCACGCTTTCATCTATCCGTACCTCCACCCCCGGCAGCGGCGGCCCAACCGAAATATCCGGGTTACCTGTACTTTGGTTCTTGGTCGCGCAAACACCGGCTGTGGCTTCGGTCATGCCATAGCCGTTTTGCAGGGGTACGCCATAAAAAGCCTCTGCCCGTCGTTTCCAGTCGGGATCCAATGGCGCCGCCCCAGAGGAGACATATTGCAAAACCGGGCTATCGAGGCGATCCAGTCCCTGTTCCTTGGCAAATTGCATCACCAGGGCATGCATCTGTGGCACCGCTGCCAGCCGGGTCACGCCACGTCGCAGAGCCTCATACAGTTTTGCAGCCGAGAACCGCGCCTCCAGCCAGACCTCGGCCCCCGCATAAAGCGAGGCTGTCATCACAGAAGCCAGCCCAAAAACATGGGTCATTGGCAAAACCCCGTAGATCACATCCCCAGGCACCATATTGCGCAGCTCGGCAGAGGCCTTGCCCCCAAAGAGCAGGTTGCCATGGGTCAGCATCACCCCCTTGGGGGCGCCGGTTGTGCCAGTGGTATATAGGATCACCGCAACGCCCAAAGGCGCATCGCCTACGCTTGGGTAGGGGCAGAGCCTATGCATCGCACCGAAAGAGCCAGTTATTTGCTCCGCCTCCAACCGCGCCGCATGAGCCTGTGCAGGGCCTTCTAGCTGCGTAGAAATCAATACCAAAGCCGGGCGAGCATGGTCCAGTATCCGATCCACCTCGCTGTTGCTCATGCGGGCATTGACCGGCACTGCCACTGCGCCACATTGGGAGGCTGCCATCAGGGAGGCGACGACCGCACAGCAGTTTTCTGCCAGAACCATCACCCGATCACCGGGCTGCACCCCAGCGCCTGACATCACCTGCGAGAGCTCCGCCGCAGCGATCGCCAGCTCTTTATAGGTCCAGCTGACCCCCAAACTATCGGAAAACCCAGCCGCCTCGGGTCGCGCGGCGACCTGAGCTGTCAATAGATCATGCCATAGCTTCATAACCGCATCTCCCAATTACTTTATGTTCTTTTACAGAAACTTAGGTCCTACCTAACGCGCGCCAAAACATGGGCGACGTTTCTCCAGAAATGCGGCGATTCCCTCGCCCGCCTCTGCCGCGCCGGCTGCTGAGGCCATCGCATCTCGCTCCCGGTCAAGCTGCGCCGCCTCAGGTGTCTCATAGGCCTCGGCCATCATATGGCGGATCACTTGCTGGGCCTCAGCTGGGCCTTTGGCCAGGGTATCCGCCAGGGCCTGCGCTGCAGCTAGAACCTCCTGCCTGGGCACCACCAGATTGACCGCCCCCAAGGCCTCCATGCGTTCGGCCGTTACGGGACGGGCCAAGAGACACATTTCCATCGCCAGGGGCCGTGGCAGGATCCGTGCTAGTGCAGAGGTCAATCCGCCATCCGGCACCAGACCGGCCTTGACATAGGCCGCCGTGAATTTGATGCCTGCCCCTGCCACGATAAGGTCAGCGGCCAGAGCAAGCGACAAACCTGCCCCAGCTGCCCCGCCTTCGACCGCAGCAATCACCGGCACCGGTGCTGCGCGCAGACCCCGGATCATCCCATGCAGCTCATCCACCTTGTCGCGCCGCTGGGCTTCGGTCAGGTTGCGTCGCTCGATCAGAACATTCAGATCACCGCCCGCGCAGAAAAAGCCGCCCTCAGATGTGAGCAAAATGGCGCGAATGCGTGGCTCCTGTGCCAGGGCGACAGCGTCATTGATCGCCTGATAAAGATCCGGCGAAAGAGCACCACGCCGTGCTGCATTCATGTTTACGACAACAGCACGATCACCTTGATCTTCCAGTCGAGCCAAAACCGTCATTTTCTGATCCTTTTGAAAACACCTGTGGCCGTCGCCAAGAGCCGCCCCTCATCGTCGTGCAATTCTCCAAAGAGATGCGCGATAGAGGCACCACCCCCGGTCACCCGCGCTGTGGCCGTGATCCGACCCTTGCGCACCGCTGCCACATAGGACAGCGTCAAAGAAACCGTGACCAAGGCAGCATGGTTTTCGCGATCAAAGAACTGCGATGCCGTATTGCCACAGACCACATCCAGCAGCGTCGCAACGATTCCCCCATGCAGTATACCGTGGCGGTTCAAATGGGGCGGCTGCAGATCGAGTATGACCACACATGACCCATCCTGCCGGTCAATCGTTGTCTTGTAACCAACCAGTTGCTGCACCCCCGGATCTTCGATCTGGAAGGTCTGGTCCGACTGCGACGGGCCAGTCTCATCCTGGCCCGTCGCCTGTTGATCTGCCTCAGGCAGCGCTTTGGTCAATGAACCGCTCCAGCTGCGTATCCGTGTCGCCAAAGCGGTGGTCCGCCATCACGATCCGCTTCGCGATATGAGCCAGCTCATATTCTTCGGTCATGGCAATACCGCCATGAAGCTGAATGCTTTCCTCAGCGACCAAACGTCCTGCCCGGCCAACCAGGTTACGCGCAGCTGAAATCTGCAGGGCCTGTTCCTCTGCGGAGGTCTCCAGGTGGCCTGCGGCATTGATCACGGCAGAACGCGCTTGCTCAAGCTCGATCAACAGGGTCGCCATGCGGTGCTGCAGCGCCTGGAAGCTGCCAATTGGCCGCCCAAACTGTTGCCGTGTCAGCAGGTATTCCCGCGTCATCTCGGTCGCAGCTTCCATGGCCCCGAGCGTTTCGGCAGCCAGAGCCACCTCAGCCCGATTGCTTGCCCGTTTCAGCGCTGCATAGGCTGCACCAGACGTCCCCAGGCGTGCATTCGCGGACAGACGGAGCCCGTCCAGGTCGACCTCAGCGGCCCGACCGCCAGCCAGCAATGCATAGCCACGCAGCGTCAGCCCCGCGCTGTCGCGCGGCACCAGGAACAAGGAAATACCCTCTTCATCGCCCGTCGCACCGGATTCGCGCGCCGAAACAATTAGATAGTCCGCAGCTTCGGCATTGATCACAACAGCCTTACGCCCAGTAAGGATAATGTCATCGCCCTCGGCCTTTGCCGTAGTCTCCACCTGCGCCAGATCATAACGGCTGTTGGGTTCACCATGGGCCAGAGCCAGGTGCACTTCACCACCGATAACTTGCTCGACCAGCTCTTTTTGCGCGTCGTTGCCCAGTGCGGCGATCAAACCACCGCCCAGAATTGCGGTATCCAGCAGCGGCTCTACCGCACCTGCACGCCCCAGCTCCTCGAAAACGGTGGTGAGGTCAAAGCCTGCGCCGGCAAACCCGCCCTCTTCTTCGCTGAACAGGGCACCGATGACACCCAGCTCGGCCAGCTTGGTCCAGATCCCGGCATCAAAGCCCAGGGAATTTTCCGCATTGCCCAAACGGGTGCTGGCGCGCAGCGCTTCCTGATTGTCCCGCAGGAATCGACGCAGGCTGTCTTGCAGCATTTGACGTTCTTCTGTCAGATCAAAGTTCATGCCCCGCCTCCCAGTTTGACTTTGGCAATGATGTTCTTCTGGACCTCGTTAGAGCCTCCAAAGATCGAAAGTTTGCGATTGTTGAAATACTGCGGGGCGGCGGCTGCGCTGCCTTCAGGACCCATATCAGGCTCATTGGCGCCTTCCAGGGCCTCTGACACAAAGGGCATGGCATAGGCACCAGCGGCGCGACGCGCCAGATCGTTGATCTCTTGGCGGATTTCAGTCCCCTTTACCTTGAGCATCGAACTTTCGACCCCCGGCGCCTGACCCGCAGCCGCGCGGGAGATAATCCGCAAATTTGTGGTGGACATGGCCATCAAGTCAATCTCAGCCCGTGCCACACGTGCGGCAAAATGCGCGTTCTCGCTCAAAGGCTTGCCCCGGTGCATCTGGCTGCTTGCCATACGTTTCACCGCGTCCAGTCCGGCGCGACTAAACCCGACACCGGCGATATTAGTCCGCTCATGAGTCAGCAGGTATTTGGCATAGGTCCAGCCCTTGTTTTCCTCACCCACCAGATTTTCGACCGGCACTTTGACGTCGGTGAACCAGACCTCGTTCACCTCATGGGTGCCGTCCAACAGGATGATGGGGCGCACTTCGATACCCGGCGTGTCCATGTCGATCAGCAGGAAGGAAATACCAGACTGCTGCTTGGCATCCGGATCTGTGCGCACAAGGCAGAAAATCCAGTTGGCGTGCTGACCCAGAGTGGTCCAGGTTTTCTGCCCATTGACCACATAGTGGTCGCCCTCCCGCACAGCGCGGGTTTTCAAACTGGCCAGATCCGACCCGGCGCCAGGCTCGGAATAGCCCTGGCACCACCAGTCTTCACCAGACAGGATACGCGGCAGATAGTGGTCTTGCTGCGCCTTGGAGCCGAACTTCTGTAGCACCGGTGCCAGCATCGCCAGACCAAAGGGCACAATGCGCGGCGCATGGGCACGACAGCATTCTTCTTCAAAGATATGGCGCTGCACCGCGTTCCATTCACAGCCGCCAAATTCCTGAGGCCAGTTGGGAGCCAGCCAGCCCTGCTCATTCAAAATGGCATGCCATTTCTCGTGCCCCTCTTTGCCAAGTTCACGCCCCAGGCGAATGGCCTCGGACATTTCCTTTGGCAATTTCTGAGCCAGAAACTCTTGCACTTCGGCGCGAAACGCCTGCTCTTCGACTGAATAATTCAGATCCATTTGGTGCTTCCTCCCTGAAAGCCGCCCCCCGGCCCACAGGCCCGGGCGCGCCCAGGCGACCCTCGATGGGTCGTTTGGGCGCTCGTTTTTGTTGGGTTAAACACTTTTGATCAGTAGATCTCGAACAGGCCTGCAGCGCCCATGCCGCCTCCGACGCACATGGTGACAACGCCCAGCTTGGCCCCACGGCGCTTGCCTTCGCGCAGGATGTGGCCAACCATCCGGGCACCGGTCATCCCAAAGGGATGTCCAATCGCGATAGAACCGCCATTGACGTTGCATTTCTCGTCGTCGATTCCCAGGCGATCCCGGCTATACAGTGCTTGGCTCGCAAAAGCTTCGTTCAGTTCCCAGATATCGATGTCATCCACGGTCAGACCATGACGCTCCAACAGACGTGGCACAGCAAAAACTGGGCCAATACCCATCTCATCCGGCTCACAACCAGCAACAGCAAAACCTTTGAAGGCACCCATGGCCTCAATCCCGCGTTGCTCAGCCTCTTTTGCATCCATCAGCACCACCGCAGCGGCGCCATCCGACAGCTGGCTTGCATTGCCTGCAGTAACAAAATTACCCTCGCCCCGAACCGGGGCCAGGCCACTCAGACCATCCAAGGTGGTGGTGGGACGGTTGCATTCATCCCGGTCTACCAGCGCCTCCTTCATTGAGATCTCACCGGTTTCCTTGTCCTTGACCGCCATTGTGGTGGTCATAGGTACGATCTCATCTGCGAACAGTCCGGCCTCTTGCGCCGCGGCAATGCGCTGCTGGCTGCGCAGACCATAGGCGTCCTGATCTTCGCGGTTGATACCATAGCGCTGTGCCACAATGTCCGCAGTTTCGATCATCGTCATGTAGGTTGCCGGCTTGTGTTCCGCCAACCAAGCTTCTTTGACTGAACGCGCCTTGGGCTGCACCATCGAGATGCTCTCAACCCCACCGGCGACCATAGGCCCTGCACCCTCGCAGATGATCTGCTGAGCAGCCAGGGCGATGGACTGCAAACCGGACGAACAGAACCGGTTCACGGTCAGGCCAGATGTTGTCACTGGCATGCCTGCCCGCAGGGCAATCTGGCGCGCGATATTGGCGCCGGTCTCGCCTTCGGGCGTGCCGCACCCAAAGATGCAGTCTTCGATCTCAGCAGCCTCAATGCCAGCACGGGCAACAGCGGCTTCCACAGCCGTGCCGCCCATAGTGGCCCCATGCGTCATGTTGAAAGAGCCACGGAAGGACTTGGCCAGACCAGTCCGGGCAGCGGAGACAATAACGACTTGTTTCATCAGCTGTTTTCCTTGTTGAGATCGTCAAATGTGCGGCCCTCGGCCACCAGTTTTTCCAAGAGCGGCGCGGGATCCCAGAAGTAAGAGTCTTCCTCGGCGCCTGCTTTGATTGTCGCCAACACCTTGTCCAGGCCTTCGATATCCGCCCATTTCAGCGGCCCACCGCGATAGCGTGGAAAGCCATAGCCAAAGAGCAGCGTCATATCGACATCGAGCGGACGCCGGGCGATGCCCTCGCCCACCACTTTGGCAGCCTCATTGACCATTGCGGCCATATAGCGGGTGACGATTTCCTCATCGGTAAAGCTGCGCGGGGTGATCCCTTTGTCAGCACGCTCGGCCGCGATCAGATCCGACACTTCCGGATTTGGCGTCCCGCCACGCTTGCCCGCCTCATAGACATAATAGCCCTTGCCGGTCTTCTGACCAAAGTTGCCGGCCTCACACATCTTGTCGACATAGGAGCTGTCGCGTTCGCGCGGGTCCATGCCCTCGGCCCGCTTGCGTTTGCGCATGGCCCAACCGATGTCGAGCCCGGCCAAATCGGCCACCGCAAAGGGGCCCATGGCAAAACCAAAATCCGTCAGCGCCTTGTCGATCTGATAGGGCGAGGCCCCATCCAGGATCATGTGATCTGCAGCCTTGCGATAAGTCGACAGAATGCGGTTGCCGATAAAGCCATCGCAAACTCCGGCGCGCACCGAGATCTTTTTCAGCCGCTGCCCCAGCGCAAAGCCAGTGGCCACCACGTCCAGCGCGGTTTTGTCGGCAACGACAATCTCCAACAGCTTCATCACATGAGCAGGCGAGAAGAAATGCAGCCCGATCACATCTTCGGGGCGCGAAGTACAGGCGGCGATTTCATTCACATCCAGGTAGGAGGTGTTCGAAGCCAGGATCGCGCCTTTCTTGCAAACCTCGTCAAGTTTTCCAAAGACCACTTTCTTGACGCTCATCTCTTCAAAGACAGCCTCAATCACCAGATCCACATCGCTGAGAGCCGCGTAATCCGTGGACAGGGTCAGGATTTCTTCGGTGAGCTGGGTGAACTGCGCCTCAGAGATCTTGCCCCGCTTCAAAGCGCCTTGCAGGTTGCCAGTGATCCGCCCCTTGGCAGCCTCTGCAGCCGCCTCGGTCATCTCCAACATCACAACGGGCAGACCAGAGAGCAGCGCCGCCGTGGCAATGCCCGCCCCCATGGTGCCGCCACCGATGACACCAATTGAGCCCAGTTCGCGCGGCGCAACACCCTTCAGCTCGGGCAGCTTGCTGACCGCACGCTCCGAGAAAAAGGCATGGATCATGCCCTGACGCTGGTCTGTGTTCATCAGTTCCATGAACAGTTCGCGTTCGCGCTTCATGCCCTCATCAAAGGGCAGCTCACAGCAGGCCTGAATTCCGCGCACCGCTACGGCGGGTGCCAGTAGGCCCCGGCCCTTTTTCAGAACTTTTTCATAGAGCGCGTCAAAGTCAACCGCCTCTGGCGCGGGCATCTCACTGACAGGGCGACGCGTGGCGCCACTCTCCAACAGCTCCTGCGTATAGGCCAAACCAATCTCGCGCGGCTCTCCTTCTTCGATACGGTCCAGAATGCCCAGCTCCAGGGCTTCCTTGGCGCCAACCTGTCGGCCCGAAGTGATGACATCCACAGAGGCCTCTACACCAATCAGGCGTGGCAGGCGCTGCGTCCCGCCGGCGCCAGGCATCACACCGATCAGGACTTCAGGCAGCCCAACACGGGCAGAGGGTACCGCAATTCGGTAATGCGACCCCAGAGCCACTTCCAACCCGCCGCCGAGCGCCGTGCCGTGCAGGGCCGAGACAACCAGCAAAGGAGAAGATTCGATACGCGTGCAAAGATCTGGCAAAAAGATCCCCCGTGGCGGTTTGCCAAACTCCGTGATGTCAGCCCCAGCAAAATAGGTGCGACCGTCACCATAGATCAAAACTGCCTTGGCACCGTCTTTTTCGGCCCGTTCGATCCCGGCCAGCAGGCCTTCGCGAATATCATAGCCCAGCGCATTTACCGGGGGGTTCTGTGCTTTCAGAACCGCGATATCACCAATGCGCTCATATCCGATGGCATCTGTCATTCGAATCTCCTCTCCCTCTGTAGAGCCGCCGGGCATTCCCCAGGGCAGGCCCTCGATATTTCTCAATCTCAGCACAAGCCAAGTCGCCCCGCCAAGCCCCTGTCCTATACAGCAATCCAGAACCCTGCGTCACAGCCCCTGGTCCCGAAGGTACAGTTTTTCAGCCGCGCGGCATTTGTCAAAAATTCCATTATGCAGAACTCAGTTCCACAGAATTGGAGGCACACTAGGCAAGAGCCACCCAGTGATCAAGCAATAAACTTACGCGACGCTGGGGAATGCCGCACTGCGGAGAGACCTGGTGAAACGACAATGGCAAAAGAGGGCAGCTGCCTCATGCAGATACCCTCCTTTGCAAGACGATGGTACTCTGTGCCCCCGCCACATGCCCCTGTGGGACAGCTGACGAGAAGCGAGGCAGGCAGGCTATCAGCTGCGCCAGAGCGACCTGCTGTTTGTCGTCTATTTCGTCTGTACTGTGGCGCGGACCACACCTTTGGCAGTCCAACTGTCGAAAATCTCCAACACGCGCGCGCAAAAATCTGCATCATTGATGTGGCAATCCAGCTCATGCAACGCGACATTGTCAGGGCAGGCCCTGCGCAACTCGCCACAAAAGGCTGCCAGTCCTTCGGCATCATGCAGATCACCACCAGGGCGATCCCACTCGTTGCACCCCTGGGTGGGTAGAACCACCGCAACCGGAGCCTGTGCCTGCGCCAGTTTCATGCACATCTCCCGCGCCACTGTGCGGCGCTCGTCCGATTCTAACACGGCCGAAGACAGCAGCCGGTTATGGGCATGAATCGGCCGTCCCTCGAACGGTTCAGGCACCCCTTGCCAACCCACAAAATCCACCAGGTCATAGCAGCCGGGCGCCACCAATTGTGGCGTCGCAGCCCGCCCCGCATTTGTCAGGCGATCCGCTCCTGCCGACAGCCCACCGAACAGATGATTTGACACCTCCTGAGGCGCAAAATCCATCACCGCAGCAAAGGCGCCCTCTCCTGCCAGGCTTTCAAAGGCCCGCCCCCCCATGCCGGTGGCATGAAATACTGCCACCTCAAAGCCGCGCGCCTCCAGTGCCGGCTTAAGCGTCACCATGTAGTGCAGCACAGTCTTGCCAAAAGACGTCATGCCGATCAAAGGCCGCTCCCGACGGGGGGCTTCGACAGCCCGCGCTGCACCCAATACCGCTCCTGCAGCCTGGCTCAACGCGGCCTTACAGATCGAATTCAATCCATAAAGCCCCCCGGCCCAAAGGATCATCTGCACGTCCGCCGGAATACGCTCTGGCGGCATCAACGGGGAAAAGGCGACAGTAGAGACCACATATTTTGGCACTCCGACCGGCAGTGCTGCGCACAGATCCAACGCCAGATCGGTCCCCATGGTGCCGCCCAGCACAATCACCCCACCAATACGCCCCGCGCGATACAGCTCCAGCGCTTTGGCTGCGGCCCCGGCACCCATAATCTGCATCGCTGTGTTTTCATCGCCCGATGCAATCGCCGCCTCGATCGAGGATCCACCGGCCTCGGCAACCTGATGTTTACTCACATCCGTCGGGCGGCTTGGATCCCCAAGGACACTCACATCCATCGACATAACCCGACCACCCTGACCGTGGATAATCTCCGCCAGATACTGCAGCTCATCGTCCTTGGTATCGTAGGTGCCTGCGACCAGAATTACCTTTTCCTCAGTCATAAAACTCTCTCCCAGCGGCAGCCCGCTGCTCCCCCACCATCATCTTTCCAAAAATATTCCCGCCGGAGGCCACAGGTTTTGCCCCGCAAAACCTGTTTCACAACTGGATCCAAGCGGTTTTTAAGTCCACATATTTGTCCAGGGCATGCAGGGATTTGTCATGCCCATTGCCAGACTGGCCAACACCGCCCAAAGGCACCGTATTGTCAGCGCCCCCATAGGTATTCACATGCACAACCCCAGCGCGGATACCCGCAACCATCCGGTGGGCCCGCGAAAGGTCAGCAGTCCAGACCCCGGCGGCCAGACCAAAATCAGTGCCATTCGCCAGGGTCAAAGCCTCGGCCTCACTCTCAAATCTGGTAACGGATAAAACCGGCCCAAAAACCTCGCGCTGGAACAATGCGTGATCGCGCGCCACATGGGTGACAATAGTGGGCGCCATATAGCTGCCGCCGGTCTCTTCCAAAATACGTGACCCGCCAGTCACCACCTGGCCGCCCTCTGCACGGGCCATATCCATGAAGGAAAGGTTGCGCCGCAGCTGATCCTCGGAGTTCACCGCGCCAATCTGGCTGCCCAGATCCAAGGGGTCCCCCACGATTAACGCCTCGGCTTCAGCCTTCAACAAGGCCACAAATTCATCATGTACCGCAGCCTCAACCAGCAGCCGCGAGCCTGCCACACAGACCTGACCGGAATTGCGAAAGATCCCCATGGCCGAAACCTTTGCCGCCTTGGCCAGGTCCGGCGCATCGGCAAAGACAATATTGGGGGATTTTCCGCCCAGCTCCAGATAGCAACGCTTAAGGTTGGAGCGCGCTGAGGCCTCCAACAATTTGCGCCCGGTACCACCCGATCCGGTAAAGGTCAGAACATCCACCCCCATGGACATCGCCAAGGCCGCGCCGGTCTCTGCACCAGAGCCGGTCACCACATTGAACACCCCGTCTGGCAAGCCGCATTCGACGCAGATCTCCGCCAGACGCAGCAGAGTCAGGGACGCCGTCTCCGCCGGTTTCAACACCACGGAATTGCCCATGGCCAGGGCCGGTGCCAATTTCCAGGCGCCGATCATCAGCGGAAAGTTCCAGGGGACAATGGCCCCAACCACCCCAACAGGCGCGCGATGCACCAGCCCCAGCACATCCAGTGCCGTTGGCGCAACCTCACCGGCAACCTTGTCCAACGCCTCGGCGTAATAACGGAAGGTTCCGGCAGCCGATCCTGGCTCGGCTTTCAAGGCCATATTGAATTCGGTGCCATTGTCGCGCACGCCCAGAACCGCAAGTTCCACCGCCTCGGCCTCGATCCGATCGGCAATCCGGTGCAGCACCTGCTTACGTGCGGCGGGGGACTGCCGCGCCCAGCGGCCATCCTCAAAAGCCCGCCGCGCCGATGCGACAGCGCGTTCAACATCTGTTGCAGAGGCGCCCTCAATTGAGGTCAGAACAGCCCCTTCAATCGGCGAAGTAACTTCGAGTGGCGTCCCCGAACCTCCTTGCCACGATCCTTCAAGAAAGAGTTTTTGCGGCGCGACATCAGCTTTCCGAAGCTGGTCGATGCGGTTTTGGTCTGCCATTCGGCCTCCTTCAGTTCTTTGCGATCGCGCCAGACACGCAGGATATGACTCGCAAGAACCAAGATGATGATAGTGAAAAGAATGAACGATATCGGTCGGTTGATGAAATCCAACGGCTCCTTTACTCGGGCCATGCCCGAGCGCAGCTTGACCTCCATGATGCCGCCCAGGACCATCCCTAGGATGATTGGGACTGCCGGAAGGGAAAGCCGTTTGAGGATAAAGCCAAAGAGGCCAAAGCCCGCGGCAAGCAAGCAATCGGTGGCGGAGTTGCGCAGGGAGTAGACCCCGACAAAGCTGAGCGTCAGGATGCAGACCCCAAGAAAGCGGTTGGGGATCTTGACCACCTGAACCAAAGAGCGGGTGGCAAAAAGCAGGAAGATCAGCACCAGCACATTGAGGATCAGCAGCGCCAGATAAAGCGCCACAACAAAATCCATATCGTTCTGGAACAGCCCTGGCCCCGGCACCACATTGTGCACGTAAAACACGCTCAGCATCATGGCTGTCAGCGCCTCGCCGGGGATGCCCAGCGCCAGAAGCGGTACCATAGCGGCGGCGGGCACAGCGTTGTTGGCGGTCTCGGCAGCGATCAGCCCCTCGGAGGAGCCCTTGCCAAAATCCTGCGGCCGCTTGGAGCTTTTCTGGGCATAGGTATAGGACATGAACTGGGCGGTGAACTCTCCCACGCCAGGGATCATCCCCATCAGCACGCCAAAACTGGCAGAAACACCAGCAACGCGCGGATGGCGCGCCAGCTCACGCAGGCCTTGAAACATGCCGCCCCGCAGCTTGGTCACATGCACCTTTTCATCCTCATCCATCAGCAGCACAAAGGCCTGACTGAGCGCAAATAGCCCCAGAACCACAACGATGAGGTTCACGCCGCTGCCCAGAAAGTCCTGATCAAAGGTGTAGCGCTGGGTGTACTTCACCGGCTCCATGCCGATGGTGTTGAGAAAAATCCCCAGACAGGCCAGCGCGCCGGCAATCAAGGCCTGCCCCCGATGGGCGACCACAACCAGGATCAGTCCCAACAACGCAGCAAGGAAGATCTCACGGCTGCCAAACATCGGCGCCACCTTGGCCAAAACCGGCGCAAAGAGGATGAGACAGACGACCGAAAACACCCCGCCAAAAAAACTGGCGGAATAGGCGAGGCTAAGCGCGCGACGCGGTTCTCCGCGTGCGGTCATCGGATAGCCATCATAGGTGGTCAGCGCGTTGACGGCGGTGCCTGGCGTGTTGATGAGGATAGCAGGAATGGCGCCGCCATACATGGAGGAGCCATAGATCCCCAACAGTACCGTCAGGCCCACAATAGGGTCCATGGAAAAGGTCGCGGGCAACAGAATGGCAATCGCCACCGCTGGGCCAACACCTGGGATCGCACCGATCAAGACACCTCCGACCGAGCCTGCAAGCAGTGCCAGCGCCACGTCCCAGCGCATCAGAATTTCGATTGCAGAAAGGATGAGATCCATCAGAAACCCCGAGGCCTAGAGATACAGGATAAAGAAATTGCGCAAGGCGCCCGGCAGGTACTCATAGAGCAGCGCACCAGGAATTTTGACGGCTAGAATGCCTTTGAACAGCACCACAACCATCAAGGCAAAGCCGAGGCTGATGCCCATCATGACCCTGCCGCGATAGCCCATACGTCGCGCCAACAGCGGCACAAAGACCAGGGTCACCGGCAGGTATCCAATGATCGGGACCAATACCACATAGCCCATAAACCAGATCGCATATTCAGCGCTGCGCCCCCATTGCCGGGCTTCCCACAGATCATAGCGCGAGGCCCGCCGCCAGGGCAGTTGGTAGAAATGCAAGCCCCCAAGCAACACCATGCCGCCGAGGCTGACGGCGGGCCAGAACCGGGGCTGGGCAAAGAGCTTGGCCTTTTTAACCCAGGTGGTCTGCTCGCCGATCAGCGCCAAAAGCAGCACCGACAGGGTCAGAAACACAAGGGCAAAAACCAGCTGTCCGCGCCGGGGGCCAACAAAGCGGCGTTCTCGTTCGGTGGTCATATGGGGGATCTTTTTCGCGCTAAAACGGAAACCGGGGCCATTTCTGGCCCCGGCGGGACAAGGAGAGGTTTACTCGAGGATCGAGCCGATCTTTGCCATGGTAGCAATGTCAGTTGCCACACGGGCAGCACTGTCATCTGCGCTCTGCCAGTAGACCAGCGCCCCGGTTTCTGCGGCCACGGCCTGAGCGCGTTCGCTCATCATGGTTTTCTGCGCCACGGCGATGATTTTCTCGCGCACATCCTGTGGCGTGTCCTTGGTTACAAACAACCCATTCCAAAGCGCAATATTGAGGCTCGCGTCCAGCTCACCGATGGCAGGTGCATCCGGCACCAGCGGGATACGCTCGTCCGTGATCGAGACCAGAACCTTGACCTGATCCAGGCAAGGAAGGATGAGCTGCAGAGTGGTGTTGATCACATCCGCATCGCCCGAGGCCAATGTGTTGCAATCCAGGGCGTCAAAAGCCGCATCCGAGCCCCATTCAAAACCGGCGTTTTTGGCAAATGCTTTTGTCACCTGGGTTGGGGTCAGCACATCGCCAAAATGGCCCAGCGCCACATCGTTTTCTTGGGCATGGGCAGCCAGCTCTTCCATGCTGGAATAGGGCGCATCACCCGAGGTAGCGATCACAAACGGATAGGTGAGGAAGATCCCCAGGGGGTCAAACTTCGCGGGTGTCAGCGGCGGGATGTCGATTTGGTGACCCATGACCGGCACGCCGATCACAAAGGAGCCCACTGTGTAGCCATCGGCGGGCGCATTGGCCACCTCAATGGCGCCAGGGAAGGGCCCGCCACCGCCGCCGGGCTTATTCACGACAGCAGCCGCAACGCCATATTCTGCCTGGAAGTCATCGGCGATCATCCGCGTCAGCACATCCTCCAGATCACCGGGAGGCCAGGGGACGATAAAGCTCACAGGCTTTTCTGGGTATTCCGCCTGCGCGGCTACGGCGCTAAGGCCAAGAGCCACCGCCGCTGCGGTGCCTTTCACGAGATGGGTCAGTTTCATTTCAGTCTCCCGGTTGGTGCTGTGGTTTCAGCAAATGGTTCATTATTTGAACCGTTGGTTTGAATTTAGATTGACAGCCCACCCGCTTATCTGTCAACAAAATATCAACTCGGGCGTTTGTTTTTCCAAACGCGCATCCAACAAATGGTCAAACGGAGATCAAAGCGGCAGATGGGAACCGTCAGTAAAGCCCTTAAATTGTTAAGCTATTTCGCACCTGATCGGACCGAAGTCGGGCTGAGTGACCTCACTCGCCTTTCGGGCATGAACAAGGCCACGGTCTATCGCCTCATGGGCGAGTTGCAAGAATCAGGCTTTGTCGAACAGGGAGAGAGTGACCGGGCCTACCGGCTTGGGCCGCAGGTTTTGCATTTGGCCGCCCTGCGCGAAGCCTCTACGCCGATCCTCTCAGTCTCGCGTCGGGTTCTGCGTGAGCTGAGCGATGAAACCGGCGAAACCACCCATGTCTCGCTGGGGCATGAGACCCATGTGCAGACACTCAGCCATGCCTATTCCCCCAGTCACGCCACCAAAGTCACCATGGATGACGCCCAAACCGTGACCTACCACGCCACAAGCTCCGGCCTTGCTATTCTGGCCTATGCTGATCCCGAATTTGTTGAACAGGTTCTGTCCCAGCCCCTTGAGGCCCATACCAGCATGACATTGGTGGACCCGAATGACATTCGCACCAAACTGGCCGCGGTCCGCGAGACTGGATTGTCGGATACCCTGGGCAGCTTTGAACTGGAGGTGCACTCCCACGCAGTGCCCATTTTTGGGGCAGATCGCAGGGCCATCGGGGCGCTGGCTGTGGCGGCGCCGGCCTCGCGGATGTCACCGGAACAACAAGAAACCATTCGCGCTGCCCTGCGTCGCGCCGGAGCCGCGCTGACCCACCGTATCGGGGGCAGCCCGCCCGCCGATTACCCGCAGGATGTCCCCGCGTGATCCAGCGCCCCTCTCTTCAAGATACCCCGGCCCCCGTAGGCCTGATCAGGAGTTTCCTCAATGAAAGATTCCAATTTCCTAAAGGAACATAACGCCAAATCGCTTTGGCACCCTATGGCACATCCTGCCGACAGCCAGGCCAATCCGCCTGCCATTATCACCGCAGCCTCAGGCGTGCGGATCACGGATCTGGATGGGCATGAGGTGATTGATGCGGTTGGCGGTCTCTGGAACGTCAATCTCGGGTTCTCCTGCCAGCCCGTCAAAGACGCCATTGCCGCTCAACTGGACGTGCTGCCCTATTACTCCACTTTTCGCGGCACCAGTAATGATCAGGTGATCCAGCTGGCCGAGATGCTGCGCGATTTCTTTGCCCCCGACGGGCTAACCCGGGCCTTTTTCACCTCTGGCGGTTCGGACTCGGTGGAAACCGCCCTGCGCCTGGCCCGGCAATACCACAAGGTGCGCGGCGAAGCGGGTCGCACCAAGTTCCTCAGCCTGAAAAAGGGCTATCACGGCACCCATATGGGCGGGGCTTCGGTCAATGGCAATGCCAATTTCCGCACCCAGTATGAACCGCTGTTGCCTGGCTGCCACCATATTCCGGCCCCCTACACCTATCGCAATCCTTTTAATGAAAGCGACCCCGAACGGCTGGCGCAGCTTTGCCTGCAGGCCCTGGAAGATGAGATCGCCTTTCAGGGGGCGGGCACCATTGCGGCCTTTATCATGGAGCCGATCCTTGGCGCTGGCGGAGTGATCCCGCCGCATGAAAGCTTCATGCCGGGTGTGCGCGATATCTGCACCAAGTACGGCATCCTGTTGATCGCGGATGAGGTGATCACAGCCTTTGGCCGCACCGGCTCTTGGTCCGGATCACGGCACTGGGGGGTTCAGCCTGATTTCATGTGCACCGCCAAGGCAATCACCAATGGCTATTTCCCCTTTGGCGCAGTGATGATTGCGGATGCCGTCGCCGAAGTGTTCGAGCAGGATGAAACCGGGCGGGCTGCCATTGGTCACGGCTATACCTATTCCGGCCATCCGGTTGGCGCCGCGGCCGCTCTGGCCTGTTTGGAAGAAACCCTGCGCCTGGATGTGCCGACAAACGCGGCGGCCAGGGGAAAAGAGCTACATCAGGGGCTGCTGGCGCTACAGGAAAAACACACGTTGATTGGCGATGTGCGCGGTGGCCATGGGTTGATGTGCGCGATGGAGCTGGTTGCAGATCGCGACAGCAAGGCAGCCGCAGACAAAAAGACCACGGCTGTCCTGCAAGAGGTCACCTATCAAAACGGCGCCATGGTGCGCGTCTCCGGCCCCAATATTATTCTGTCGCCGCCGCTGGTTCTCAGCTCGCAGGACGTCCAGGGCATCCTCTCTGCCCTGGACGCCGGTTTCTCGGCTGCAAGCTAGGCCTGCCACAGGCGCCACCGCAGCCGACCATGGGTCGGCTGCCACCAGATACCATGGCGGTTTCAAACTCCCCCTTCATCGAGGCGCCAGCCTGCAATAGGCCAATATCCAAGGCCAAGAGCCGCACATTTTGCAACGCTGGCGGCACATCTCCACGGGCAATCCGCAGGGCAAAGCCTTCAACAACAGCCGTTTTCCCAACGCCTGCCTCACCTGTGAGGATCGGGTTGTTCTGGCGTCGCCGCATCAGGATATCAACAATCTGGCGGATCTCTTCGTCGCGCCCCACAATGGGGTCAATTTCCCCATTGCGCGCCTGTTCGGTCAGATCCGTGCAGAACTGCTCCAGCGCCTCTCCCTTGCCCATGGCACCGGGGGCCATGGCACCAGAGGCCTCGCCGGGTTCGGCACCGCCACCGGTCACAGAACTGCCATCCTGCGCCGACATCGTGGCCTCA
>NZ_CH902583.1:1575071-1767472 GCF_000152965.1 Roseobacter sp. MED193
TAGCGCCGCTTCCGCGGCGCTCCAGTTCTATATGGTAAGATCGGCGGCTATCGCAGAGCCCGCCGACCTCACCAAGCCCAACCGAGACACCTCCTAACCTACGTCAGACAAAATGAACGTAGAAATCCCGCATGCCGTCCCCTTCCAGATCTCGGGTCTTGCGCACTTCCTTGCGCTTCATAAACACATGGTTGGCAACCAACTCGGCTCCCACTGCCTCTGACAAAACCCTATCGCGCTCCAAATCCGCAACCGCGCCCTTGAGGTCAATCGCCGTCCCCTCCCGCGCATCCGTGCGATCAAACCCGTCGCCCGTTTCCATCGCTGGCAACTCATAGCCACGCTCAACACCCAACAGGGAAGCCTGCAGAACCGCTGCAACCGCAGTATATGGATTCGCAGAGGCATCCGCCATCCGATGCTCCAGCCGCGCTTTGGCCCCTCCTTCTGAACTGATCCGCGTGGTCACATTGCGGTGGTCGCCGCCCCAGTTCTGCCAATAACCAGACAAAGACCCAGGCTGCAGCCGCATATAGCTGTTCGCGGTGGGCGCGATCAGCCCAGCCAGGCCCTTGTGATGCTGCAACACGCCAGCCAGACAGGCCCGTGCCAGATCATTCATATGTTCAGGTCCGCCGCGCGGCCCCGAGGACAGCGCATTGCCCCCGGCTTCATCGACAAAGGAAAAGTTGATGTGCATGCCCGAGCCACCGGCCTCGGCCACGGGTTTTGGCATGAAGGTCAGAACAATTCCGTATTCCAGCGCAATCTCACGCGCCATCAGTCGGAACAGCACAATATCATCCACCGCCTTCACCGCATCATCAAAGGTCAGCGTATATTCAAACTGTGGTGAATCAAACTCCGCCGTGATCATATCGAGCGAAAAGCCCATCTCATCCGCCATGGCCCAGATCCGGTCATTGAACCTCAAAGGATCGGCGAAAGGCCCGGTGCCGTAGACCACGCCTCCTGGCGCGTCATAGGGCATCAAACGGCCCCGATCATCTGCTTGAAGCGCATAGGCCTCCAGCTCGATCCCCACCTTCGGGCTCAAGCCCCGCGCCTGCCAACCTGCAACTGCACGTTTCAACGCCCCCCGCGGACAAAGAGACAGTGGTTCGCCTTCAACGTCATACAGATCCCCCAACACCACCTTGGTCGAGGCGTGCCAGCTGTCGCGAATATCATCATGCTGCCAGCGCAGTTCCATATCCGGCATGCCCTGCTTGACCAGGGACCCCGGCGCATCCAGAAGATCGCGATCATAATGCGTCCCAAAGACAGAGCGGCAAAAGCGCGTATCCCCATCGCCGATCTTGGAATTGGGCAGGTATTTCCCCCGCATGATGCTGAGGTGGTCACAAAACATCGCGCGCAGGCGGGTCTTCATGGCAAAAATCCTTCCGGCTGGAGAAATCGAATTGGCACGGCTGCAATAAAGAGATCACAGCGTCTGTTGCTCATTACTTAACATATTTAGCGCCTATGCGGGACAGGTTTTTCCCTGCGGCAAGCGCCGTTCGACACTCAGCGCGGTGTGACCCGCACTGGCAATGACTTTATGCCCCCAACAAAATTGGAGCGCAGGAATTTCTGCTCTCCGGCAGCTTCGATATGGCTGATCCGTTTCGCCAGTTCCTGAAACAGAACCGTGACTTCCAGCCGGGCCAACCACATGCCTAGGCAAACATGCGGACCAAACTGACCAAACGACAGATGGCGATTGGGGCTGCGCATCAGATTGACCCAGAAAGGATCTTGAAAATAGCTGTCATCCCGATTGGCCGAGATGAACCAATACAAAACCTTGTCCCCCGCCCGGATCAGTTTGTCATGCATTTCAACATCCCGCGTCGCTGTGCGGCGAAAATAGAGCGCAGGCGTAGCCCAGCGGATAATCTCATCCGCCGCTGTCTCCCAAACCGCCCCCCCGGCCTGCATCTGCGCCAGAAGCTCGGGCTGATGGCACAGGGCCTGAATGCCCGCAGCAATCGAATAGCGCGTGGTGTCATTGCCCGCCGCCACCAAGAGGCAAAAGAAATTGCGAAACTCTGTTTCAGTGATGGTAGAGCCATCCTTGGCAGGCTCCAAAATCATGTTGAGCACCCCAGAGGTATCCCCCGCCTTTGCCTTATCCGCCATCAACTCCTTGGCGTAAACATAGAGCTCCGCCCCGGCAGGTGAGTTAAACGGCATCATCCGGTATTCATCCGTCTGCAGCTTATCCATGACATGGGCGGTGAAATCCGGGTCGGTATTGGCAATCAGCGCATCGCCTTTCTCGACCAACCAAGGCAGATCCGCTTCTGGCAGCCCGACCACGCGCCCCAGCATCCGCATCGGCAATTGTCGAGCAATCTCCTTAGTGGCATCAAAACTGCCCCTTTCCAGCACCGGATCCAATATCTCAGCGCAGATATCACGAATTTCCTGCTCATACTGCGCCATTGAGGTCTTGGAGAAAGCCTTCATCAGCTTCATTCGCACCTTGGAATGCTCCGGCGGGTCGGTCTCCTGAAAGGTCCGGCGCGCCAGGTATTCCTCATAGCTCTGATCCTCCATGCGGATTCCGCGTGCCGAGGAAAACACCTCTGTGTTCTTGTTCATCTGGGTGATGTCGTCATAGCGGGTCACCGACCAGAAATTTTCGCCCCCCTCATATTCCGTCCAATGCAGGGGATCGTCACGGCGCAGCCGGGCAAAGGTGTTGTGCGGCGCGCCAGAGGCAAAGGTGTCGTGACTGCTGAGATCGGCAAAGCCGTCGTCCTGCGGTGTCCAGATCGTCATGAGGGGCTTCCCGAATGGTTGCTTTGTGTATATTATTAGACCCCATAAATATGTAAATATAAAACTTCAGAGCCCAAACATGCACTTAGCAATTCTGGTCACCAATACAGACACAAGCCCCTTTGCCGCCCAGCACCCTTTGGATGGTGAAAAATTCACGCGGCTGATCCATTTGGTCCGACCAGATTGGTTGACGACGGTATTTCAAACACACCAAGGGCAGTTCCCATCAGACATAACCGCCTTTGACGGCGCCATGATCACCGGCAGTCCGGCATCCACCCGAAGCGGCCTGCCCTGGATTGCGCCGCTGCTGACCCTCATCCAGCAGATGCACGAAATCCGGTTTCCGCTCTTTGGCGCCTGCTTTGGACACCAGGCCATTGCTCTCGCTTTGGGGGGGGCTGTGGCGAAAAACCCAAATGGCTGGGTGCACGGCCTTATCCCCAATCAATCATGTGCAACCTTGCCCTGGGCGCAGCAGCTTGAGACAGAATTCAGCCTCTATGGCTCACATAGCGAATATGTCAGCAAACTGCCTCAACAGGCCCAGGAATGGGCGACCAGCACCGGGCTCAACGCCGGCTTTTGCATTGGACGTCAGATCTGGACCAGCCAGCATCACCCGGAAATGAGCCCAGACTTCATCGCGGCCCTTACTGAGGAGATGCGCACCGAGTTGGGTCCAGATCTCTACTCCCAGGCCAAAGCCAGCCTTGCCATCTTGGCAGATCAAACCACCTTTGCAGAATGCCTCGCCTGCTTCTTTGAACAAACATCCAGAGCGCCACTCTAGCAAAGTCAGCCCCCTTCATTTTGGCCAAAAATATGCCCGCCGGAGGCAAAAGCCCGCTTCAACCCAGCGCCGCGAGCAGATCCATCACGGTCACCTGATCAAATTGCACATGCTGGATCATACGCCGCTCCGCCTCTGGCTCGTTATGGGCATAGATCAACTCGGCTATCTCGCGGTGCTCCTTTGCGGATTGCGCAATTGATCCCGGATATTGATAGCGCGCCCGGTAATAGGCCATCAGCTTACGTGCATTGGTCTTGATCATCTCGACCAAGAACGGGTTCCCGGCCCCAAAGGCAACGCCCGCATGAAACTGCAGGTTCAGCTGATAGTAGCCATTGGGATCTCCATCGCCTTTCTTCGCGGCATGAGCTTCACAGGCCTGCACCACCCGCTCCAACTCCTGTCGTTGCCCCCGGGTCATCCGCCGGGCGGCCAAGCCAGCCGCCTGACCTTCCAGGTTTGCATGCACCTCCAGAATAGCCAGAAACTCTTCCAGGCTCGGCTTGAACAGCACCGCCCCTTTGCGGGGCAGGCGCCGGATCAGGCCGGCAGCCTCCAGCTGAATAAGGACCTCACGGATTGGCGTGCGCGACACCGAATGCCGCTGCGCCAGTCCGATCTCGTCCAGCACATCTCCCGGGTTCAACTGTCCCGCATCGATATCGGCAAGAATCGCATTCAATAGCCCTTCGCTCTGCCCTGCCACTGGTGTTGCCTCTTTCCGCTACAAGTCCCGGATTGACCATAGGTGCCAGGCTGGGACAAGGCAACAAAGCGGCTGCCGAGCTAGTCCTCCAACAGGGCCCCAAGCCGTTCAAAGGCCGTCAGAAAATCCTCTTTGAAATCCTGCACTACAGCGCTTGCGGACATTGCTTGGTTCATCAAGCCTACCCCCTGCCCCACCCAATAGGTGGCCAGATCCTGCGCGCCAACATGGCCCTTCTGGGACATCTGATCAATCCGGTGCAGGGCTGGCTCCGATACCAGGGTCTGCAGCGGCATTGGCAGCGGTCTGGGCGCTCCCTTTCCCTCCCAGGCCTCGGTCCAGGCACTGACCAACTGGCGCGACGGCTTGCCGGTACGCGACCGGGAGCGCACCGTGTCGCGACTACTGGCCGCCAGCATCTTTTCCTTCACCACAGGATTGGTTTCCGCCTCTGCCGTGGTCAACCAGACCGACCCACACCAGGCCCCGGCTGCCCCCATGGCCATAGCCGCGGCCATCTGGCCTCCCGTTGCGATGCCACCTGCCGCCAAAACCGGCACGCCGGAACCGGCAATGGCCTGCACCACCTCGGGCACCAGAACCATGGTTGAAATCTCGCCAGTATGACCACCAGCCTCGCCACCTGAGGCAATGATCAGATCAACCCCTGCCGCCACCTGTGCGCGGGCATGTTCAGCAGTGCCAACCAAGGCGCCGACAGCAACCCCATGCGCCTTGCCCCGTTCCAGCATATCCTGCGGCGGCACGCCCAATGCATTGGCAATCAACGCAATTGGATGGGAAAAGGCCACGTCAAGGCTGCGCCGCGCACCGTCGGAGCTGATGTTCTTACGAAACACCAAGCGATCAGCCCGTATGGGTTCCAAATCGCCAGGCTCGACCCCATGCTGTTGCAGCACATCGCTGGCAAAATCCTTGTGCCCGTCAGGCAGCATCGCCAGGATCGCCGCGTCCGGGAGATCCTCTCCTTTGGCCTCGAAGGTGTTTGGCACGATGAGGTCGACCCCATAGGGCTTGCCATTGACATGGGCATCAATCCACGAGAGCTCCTCTTCCAACTCCTCGGGCGACATCATTGCGGCCCCAAAGACCCCCATGCCCCCGGCATTGGTGACGGCGGCGACCACGTCACGACAATGAGAAAAGGCAAAAAGCGGAAACTCGATGCCCAGTTGTTTACAGAGATCTGAATTCATGGCTTGCGCTCCTGCGTGTCCGTTTCCTGTTCAACCCTGACCAACAGATCACCTGCCTTCACCTGGCTTGGTGCGGTGACAGCCACCTCGCTGATCCGGCCTGCCACCTCGGCCAGTAATTCGTGCTGCATCTTCATGGCCTCAAGCACAGCCAGACGGGTTCCGACCTCAACCCGATCCCCAACCGCAATGCAAAGCTCCAGAAGATTGCCATGCATTGGCGCCCGCATCTCACCACCACCTGTGGCGGTGGCGGTCTCTGCACTGGCCCGCAATCGCGTGAGCTTCAGCATCCGTGTACCTGTGGCAAGAAACAGATCATCCCCAACCATCCGATGATCGCGCAGATCGACGCGCTGGCCATCCAGCCGCAGGCAATCGCCATGCTGCTCCAGATAATGCTGTGCCTCTGCAACCTGAACCTGCAGTCCATCGCGGCTCTCGCGCAGCAACACAGCAGACCGCGCGCCGCTCGCCTCAAGCACCATTCGCGCCCGCAATGCGCCCTGGCTTGACCAGCCCAGCAGCTCTGCCGGGGTGCCAGCGTGCCTGGCCAACATGGCCTGATCGGCGCGATAGACCAGACAGGCCGCCAGCGCCAGATCGGCAGTGGTAACAGCTGGCACCTCCATCGGATCAAAATGATCCCCGATGAAGCTGGTGGTGGCGCTGCCGCTGGCAAACACCTCGTGGCCCAGAACATCAATCAGGAAGTCCCGGTTGCAGGCGGGGCCAAAAATCACCGTATCGCCCAGCGCCGCAATCAGCCGCTCGAGGGCCTCGGTGCGGCTTTTGCCATGGGCAATGACCTTGGCCAGCATCGGATCATAATAGGCTGAAACCTCCTGCCCGGTAGCGATACCCGCATCCACGCGAATACCTGCCCCCACCGGAGGCTTCCAATGGCTGATCCCCCCGGACTGTGGCAAGAACCCCTGGCCCGGATCTTCTGCATAAAGTCGCACTTCGATGGCATGCCCCGTCAGCGCCACGTCCTCCTGCGACAGGCCCACAGCCGCGCCGCGTGCCGCACGGATCTGCAGTGCCACCAGATCTAGCCCCGTGACCATTTCGGTGACAGGATGTTCCACCTGCAGACGAGTGTTCATCTCAAGGAAGTAAAACGCACCACTTTCGTCCAGCAGGAATTCAACCGTTCCCGCGCCCAGATAGTTGATGGCCCGGGCGGCCTCTACGGCGGCAGCGCCCATCTCAGAGCGCAGATCTGGCGTCATCACGGGACAGGGGGCTTCCTCCACCACCTTTTGGTGGCGGCGCTGTACCGAGCAATCGCGCTCCCCCAGATGGATGGTATGACCCGTGGCATCGGCAAAGACCTGTATTTCCACATGGCGTGGGTGCAGGACCGCCTTTTCCAGGATCATCTCCTCTGAGCCAAAGGCCGACAGAGCCTCACTTTTGGCCAGCTCCAGAGATGTTGGGAAATCCGCAGCCTGGGTAACCAAACGCATCCCCCGCCCGCCGCCACCGGCAGCGGCCTTGATCATAACCGGATAGCCAATCTGCGCCGCCTTTGCCTGCAGTACAGCCGGGGATTGATCCGCCCCCTCATAGCCCGGCACACAAGGCACCCCTGCCTCGATCATCCGACGTTTTGCAGCCGCCTTATTACCCATCAGGGCAATGGCCTCGGCGCTAGGGCCAATGAAGGTCAGGCCCGCCTCGGTGCACGCCTTAGCAAAATCGGCATTCTCGGACAGGAAGCCGTAGCCAGGGTGCACAGCCTGCGCCCCTGTTTCCTTGGCCGCCGCCAGGACCTTGGCCGCATCGAGGTAGCTGTCGCCAACGGGCCCCTCTCCGATGCAGATGGCTTGATCGGCAAATTCAACATGGGGGCTATGGGCGTCTGCCTCTGTATAGACCGCGATGCATTTGATCCCCATCTCACGCGCTGTGCGCATGATGCGCAGGGCGATTTCGCCACGGTTGGCTACCAGGATTGAGTTAAACTGTGCCATAGACTGCTCCCCTCCCATCAGGGCCGCCCCACGCCAAAGGCATTGGGGTTGAGATCGCGGCGGCGCGCCTCCATGCAGGTGGCGAGGCAGAAGCCGATCACCGCCCGGCTGTCTCGCGGGTCAATCATCCCCATGTCGAGCATCCTACCCGAGGTGAAAAACGCATCCGATTGATTGTCAAAATGAGCGGCGATTCCAGCGCTCTGTTTGGCAAGGCGGGCCTCGTCCACTTCAACGCCCTTACGCTCGGCGGTGCGCCGTGCCACCTGTTCCATGGTCAGGGCCGCCTGTTCGCCCCCCATCACCCCGGTCATGGCATTGGGCCAAGTGAACAGAAAATCCGCTCCAAAGGCATGGCCACACATGCCGTAGTTGCCCGCGCCAAAGCTGGCCCCGGTATAGAGCGAGATCTTGGGCACCCGCAGATTGGTCACGGCCTGGATCATCTTAGAGCCATGCTTGATCATGCCTGAGCGCTCATAGGCTGCACCCACCATATAGCCGGTGGTATTGCCCAGAAAGATCACCGGGGTGCCCGCCTGATCCATCGCCTGCAGGAAATGTGTTGCCTTGGTTGCGCCATCGGGATCAATTGGGCCGTTGTTACCCAGAATTCCAACTGGCTGCCCCATGATATGCGCCTGCAAACAGACGAGAGCGGGGCCGTAATGCGGTTTGAAATCACGCAAACGTGAGCCGTCCACCAGCCGCGCGGCCAGTTCGCGCATGTCATAGGGCTTGCGATAGTCAACAGGGATGGCCCCGGCCAGCTCCTCGACATCATATTTTGGCGCGTCATAGTCCACCGGCGCAGAGGCGCAGCCTTGCCAGCCAAGCCCCGCCACCACATCACGGGCGATTTCCAGCCCATGGGCATCATCCTCGGCCAGATATTCTACCAGGCCGGTAACCTCCGCGTGCATCTCTGCCCCACCCAGATCGGCGTCCTTGGCAATCTCGCCCGTGGCCGCCTGCACCAGCGCAGCCCCAGCCAGCATCGCCATACCATTGCCTTTGACCCCGATTACATAGTCCGACAGACCAGGCTGATAGGCGCCCCCCGCAGTCGAGGCCCCGTGCAACACTGTGATCACCGGGTTACCCGCCGCCGAGAGCCGCGCCAGACCGGCGAACATACCCCCACCATGGGCCCAAAGCTCAACCGTGTAGCGGGTCAGATCGGCCCCGGCGCTCTCAACCAGGTGCACAAAGGGGAGTTTCTGCTTCAGAGCGATCTCTATAGCCCCAAGCGCCTTATCCACCGATTTCCCAGTCATTGCCCCTGCATTGATGCCTGCATCATCAACAAAGACCATGCAACGCACCCCCGAGACATAGCCGATCCCCAAGATGATCGAAGCTCCAGGAATAGAGGTCTCCGGGCTTGGATCATCCACCAGATAAGAAGCCATATTGTAGAGCTCAACAAAGGGCATGCCCGGGTCCAGCAGTGCAGCCAGACGTTCGCGTGGCGACAGCTGGCCGCGTTTGTCAAAGACCGGGCGGCGTTGTTCCGATTTGGCTGCGGCCCGGGCTTCCAGAGCGCGCATCCGTTCGACCAGGGCCAGCATTTCAACCCTGTTCTGGGCATAGCTATCACTGGAGGTGTTGATTCTGCTTCCAAAGGCCTTCATTGGCATGTCCTCATCGGATTGACCTTGTAAAGTAAGGCTGCATTCCCGCTCTCCTCAAGCTCAAGCACCTGTTGTCTCGTTCTAGTGTGATGCATCATTCTCACCTCGCAGCAGGGCCAGCATATCCGCATCCACAGCAACGGGTGCAGCCAACAACAGCTGCGCATACCCCTTGGCCTGGGGATCATTGCGCAACGAAGAGGTGCCGCCACCGCCCAAGGCCCCATGCAGAAGAATATTCATCGCTGCAGAGCCGGGAAGGTAAAACCGCTCGACCTTATTGGCCACGTCCGCATCCAGAAAATGCCCAAAGACCCGCAGCAGGTGTTCGGGCGTAATCGCGGCCCAGATCCAGGGCATCAGCTCCGGTGCCCGCGCTATTACGCCAATATTCGCGATATCCCCCTTGTCACCGCTGCGAGCCCAGGCGAGTTCCACCAAGGGCACTTGGACGGTCCGCGCCGCCCCAGGCGGGCTGGGAAACTGAACACTCTGCGCCGTAACAATAGGCTGCCCAATCGCTGGGACACAGTCCAGTGCTCCAGCGTCATCCCGTAGCCGCACCTGAACCTGTTCCTTGGGGGTCACATAAGAAAACAACGCCATCACGGGCGTTGGTTTCGGCCGCGCCCCGGCAAAACCGCTCAACCCCGGAGGCGTCGCCAACCCCAACCCCGTCGCCTCTTTCAAAAACAGTCCGACAGCCCGGGCATCCGGGTGACGCACTGCGATCTTAACCACCACTTCTCGAGACGGGTCCGAGCGTCGCATGGCGCCGAACTGGCTCTCTGCACCCAGTAGTTCAATGCTGACATCAGTGTAATCCTGGGCCTGCATCTTTGTCAGGGTCGCACGACAACGTTTGAGCACCGTCTCGGCAAAATGCAGCGCCTTGGCCTCTGCCTCCAGCCCGTAGAAAGTAAAGAGATGACCGGACCGATAGCCATCGGCCCAGGTCAGGCAGGTTTTGTAACTGTTGGGCACGCCAAGGCCGCGCGCCCCTGCAACCCGCACCCGGTCTGGACCGGTCTGCTTAAGCGTTACCTGCGAGAAGTCACAGGCTACATCTGGCAACAGATAGGCCTGCGGATCGCCGATTTCATAGAGCATCTGCTCTCCCACCGTGCCGCGCGACACCTTGCCACCTGACCCTTCGGGCTTGCTGACTTCAAATGTACCATCCGCAAAGACCTCGGCAATTGGGTAGCCAATCTCAGAAAGGGTATCAGAGGCCTCGCGCCAATCGGTGAAATTCCCCCCCGTGGCCTGTGGCCCACATTCGAGAATATGCCCAGCCAGACTTCCCCCTGCCAGAGCATCCAAATCATCCGCGCCCCAGCCATAGTGGTGAATCACGGCGCCAAGCGTGACCGCGCTGTCGACGCAGCGCCCGGTCACAACGATATCAGCGCCACGGTCCAATGCCACCGCGATCGGAAAGGCCCCAAGATAAGCATTGATGCTGGCAATCTTTTCGACTGGCGGCAACGGCGCAAAGTCAAACATATCCTGCGGCGCGCGGGCGGCGATCTCTTCGCGTTGCGTCAGCAAATCATCGCCCGTTATGACCGCAACCTTGAGCGAAAGCCCCTGGCTTTTGATCTCAGCCCTTAGCGCTGCCGCACAGGCCTCAGCATTCATTCCGCCTGCGTTCGAAACAATCCGGACGCCTTGTCGGGCGATTTCAGCCAGGTTCGGCGCCATAGCTGAGGTGACAAAATCCGTAGCAAAGCCAGCCTCGGGATCATGGGCCCTTGCCCGCGCTAGTATCGCCATGGTGATTTCGGCCAGGTAGTCATAGACAATAAAATCCAGCCCCTGAGCAGAGAGAAGCTGAGGCGTTGCCAAACTTGCATCCCCCCAAAATCCACTGGCGCCGCCAATGCGCACCCCCTGTGACATGTACCCTCCTCCCCTGGGCGGATGCCGCCCATTCTGGCTGTCCGCCCAACTACGCTCCAACAGACCGATCGTTCTGTTTTTTTTACATGAGCAAAGCACGTCCCTAGCCGCAAGTATATTCCACAAGGCAGCTGAAACGACGTAAAGTCACAAATGCCAAGTCACATGTTACACAATATAGCCAATTCGATCTTTTCTGTTACGTTTTGCTTGCCACGAATCATCAAGAGGCGTAACACCGACCCATCGGTCGGCTTATTTCGCCACCAGACCAGGAGACGCGAACACCATGGATGCATTCATCTGCGATGCCACCCGAACCCCAATTGGCCGCTACGGCGGCGCCCTGTCACAAGTGCGCACCGACGATCTGGCAGCCGCGCCGATTGCGGCCCTGGCAGCGCGCAACCCACAGGTAGACTGGGCCAGCATCGATGACGTCATCTTTGGCGATGCCAACCAGGCCGGTGAAAGCAACCGCAATGTGGCCCGCATGGCCTCCCTGCTGGCAGGCCTGCCTGTGGATGTGCCCGGCACCACCATCAACCGGCTTTGCGCTTCTGGAATGGACGCCGTTGGCATGGCCTCACGCGGGATCCGTTCTGGCGACTATGATATGGCCATCGCAGGCGGCGTTGAAAGCATGAGCCGCGCGCCCTTTGTGATGCCCAAGGCGACATCGGCCTTTACCCGCGCAAATGCGGTTTATGACACCACCATCGGCTGGCGCTTTATCAACAAAAAAATGCAAGCGATGTATGGCACCGACTCGATGCCACAGACCGCCGACAATGTTGCTGCTGATTATAACATTAATCGCGCAGATCAGGATGCCTTTGCCGCCCGCAGCCAAGCCCGCTGGGCCGCCGCCCATGAGGCAGGCATTTTTAACGATGAAATCACACCTGTATCCGTACCCCAGCGCAAGGGCGATCCGCTGATTGTCGACACCGACGAGCACCCCCGCCCCGGCACAGGTGCCGACAAGCTGGCCAAACTCAAAGGCGTCAATGGCCCCGACATGACCGTGACCGCCGGCAATGCCTCTGGCGTCAATGACGGGGCTGCCGCCATCCTGATGGCAAATGAAGCCGCTGCTGCAAAAAATGGCCTCAAGCCTATGGCCCGCATCGTTGGCATGGCCGCAGCCGGGGTTGAGCCCCGCATCATGGGCATTGGCCCGGTGCCCGCCACCCGTAAGGTTTTGGCCCGCACCGGCCTGACGATCGAGCAGATGGATGTGATCGAGCTGAACGAGGCCTTTGCCTCGCAGGGGATCGCCACCCTGCGCGAATTGGGTGTCGCTGATGATGCGCCCCATGTGAACCCCAACGGTGGCGCCATCGCCATCGGCCACCCTCTTGGCATGTCCGGCGCCCGTTTGGTGCTCACAGCCGCCTATCAACTGCAACGCACAGGTGGGCGCTATGCGCTGTGCACTATGTGTGTCGGCGTTGGGCAGGGAACCGCCCTGATCCTCGAACGCGTTTAAGCCAGCAACCCTACACGGGAGGAGCAAGTCATGTATGCACAGATGGTACAATCCGAAGCGAGCACCGATGATCCGGAAAAGCTGGCCGCCTTTCAGGCCCGCATTGATGCCGGAGAAAAGATCGAACCCAAGGACTGGATGCCTGCGGGCTATCGCAAGACCCTGATCCGCCAGATCGGCCAGCACGCACACTCGGAAATCGTCGGCCAGCTGCCCGAGGGCAACTGGATCACCCGCGCGCCCACGCTGGAACGCAAGGCGATCCTGCTGGCCAAGGTCCAGGATGAGGCCGGGCATGGGCTTTATCTCTACTGCGCCGCCGAAACCCTGGGTGTCAGCCGCGATGAACTGACCGAAATGCTGCTGGACGGGCGGATGAAATACTCCTCCATCTTCAACTATCCAACGCTGAACTGGGCCGATATGGGCGCAGTGGGCTGGCTGGTCGATGGCGCCGCCATCATGAACCAGGTGCCGCTACAGCGGACGTCCTTTGGGCCCTACTCGCGCGCCATGATCCGGGTCTGCAAGGAAGAAAGCTTCCACGCGCGTCAGGGATTTGACGCCATCCGCAAAATGGCGACAGGCACGCCCGCGCAAAAGAAAATGGCCCAGGATGCGGTCAACCGCCTGTGGTTCCCAGCGCTGATGATGTTTGGTCCTTCGGATGCAGATTCCGTACATTCGACCCAGTCAATGGCCTGGAAGATCAAAATGAACACAAATGACGAACTGCGTCAGAAGTTTGTCGATCAGACCGTGCCACAGATCGAGTACCTCGGGCTCGACCTGCCGGACGAGGGTATCAAATGGAACGAGGAGCGGGGTCACTATGACTATTCCGACCCTGACTGGTCAGAATTCTTTGACGTGATCAAGGGCAATGGCCCCTGCAACACCGACCGGCTCGCGGCCCGCAACAAGGCCTGGAAAGACGGCCAATGGGTGCGGGATGGCCTGCTGGCCCATGCGCGCAAGAAAGCCGTAAAAAAGATCGCTGCCGAATGAAGCATCTTGCCGAAATCAATATTGCCCGCCTAAAACATGACGCCGATGACCTTCGTGTAGCGCCCTTCATGAATGCATTGGACCAGATCAATGGCATTGCTGAACGCTCAGCCGGGTTTCAATGGCGCTATACCGATGACAGCGGCAATGCCACCGACACATTGGTGATGAATGATCCCCGTGTCATTGTGAATGTCTCGACATGGGACCGGGTAGAAAATCTCGAGACATTTGTCTGGGGCACCATCCATCGGCAATTTTATCAGCGCCGAGAAGAATGGTTCAACATGCTGGATTCTATGCATTTTGCAATGTGGTGGATCGAGCCCGGAACCCAACCCAGCGTCGAGGAAGCAATGGACCGCCTCGCGCATCTCGATGCCCATGGCAACAGCGATCACGCCTTTGGCTGGTCGCACCTCCCCCAAGCCACGCGCTGGCGCAGCGCACAATGCAGCACCGTAGCAGCGGAGTAATCACATGAAAAACGAATGGCCCCTCTGGGAAATCTTCATCCGCGGTCAACATGGCATGAGCCACCGTCACGTCGGCTCACTGCATGCACCCGACGCCGAAATGGCGATAAAGAACGCCCGTGACGTCTACACCCGCCGCAATGAAGGCGTGTCGATCTGGGTGGTTGAGGCAAACCATATCGCGGCCTCTTCGCCCAGTGACAAAGGCCCGCTGTATGAGCCATCTGAATCCAAGGTCTACCGTCATCCGACCTTCTTTGACATTCCCGACGAAGTGGGAGCGATGTAATGGCGGCCCCGCTCACACAAGATGAGGCCCTGTTTCAGTTCCTGCTGCGCATGGGCGATAACACCCTGATCCTGGGTCACCGGGTCAGCGAATGGTGCGGCCATGCGCCCGTTCTAGAAGAGGACATTGCCCTGGCGAATACAGCGCTGGATCTGATTGGTCAGACCCAGATGTGGCTGGGCCTGGCGGGCGAGGTTCAGGGCGAAGATAAATCGGCTGATGATCTGGCCTTTCTGCGCGATGTCTGGGATTTCCGCAACGTGCTGCTGGTCGAGGTTCCAAACGAGGATTTTGGCCGCACCCTGATGCGCCAGTTCCTGTTTGACGCCTGGCATTCGATCCAGCTGGGGCATTTGATGAAAAGCTCGGATGAGCGCATTTCTGCCATCGCCGCCAAGACCAGCAAAGAGGTCGCCTACCACCTGGAACGCTCTGCCGACACGGTTGTGGGTCTGGGCGATGGCACCGAGGAAAGCCACGGCTACATGCAGTCGGCGCTGGACTATCTGTGGCCCTATGTGGGTGAGATGTTCGCCAGCGATGAGGTCGATGCCGCCATGGTCAAAGCGGGCATTGCCCCTGATCCGGCCTCGCTGCGCGCCGATTATGACGCGCTGATCGGGCGGGTTCTGGCAGAGGCCACGCTGAATATTCCCGATAGTGGCTTTGCCCATAAGGGCGGGCGCAACGGCAAGATGCATACCGAGCACCTGGGCCACCTGTTGACTCAAATGCAGTGGCTGCAGCGCGCCTATCCCGGCGCCAGCTGGTAAAACCGGACTGGCAATAAACGAAATAGGGGCAACGCCTGACCCTGGGGTCGGTGCGAAAGCGCCCTCCCGTGGGGCGGGTCGGGCGCTGCCCGGCCTCACGGCCGGGAAAAACACCGCAACGAGGACCGCACATGAGCCAATTACATGAACAGCCAAGTGTAGACCAGATCTGGGAATGGCTTGACGCCGTGCCAGATCCTGAAATTCCGGTGATCAGCCTTGTGGATCTGGGCATTATTCGTGGCGTGGACTGGCAAGAGGATACCCTAGTGGTCTCCGTCACGCCGACCTATTCCGGCTGCCCTGCGACGGCGATAATCAACCTCGATATTGAGACCGCTCTACGCGATCACGGCCTGAACAAGATCCAGTTGAAAACACAGATCGCGCCCGCCTGGACCACCGACTGGATGTCCGAGAAGGGCCGCGCCAGACTGGAAGAGTTCGGCATTGCCCCGCCGCAGGCGGCAGGCGGGCCGGAGCGCTGCCCCAATTGCAAAAGCACCAACGTCACCCGTGTGAGCCAGTTTGGCTCCACCCCCTGCAAGGCTCACTGGCGCTGCCAGGACTGTCTTGAACCTTTTGATTATTTCAAGTGCATCTGAGGAGAGTTCCATGGCGCGCTTCCACCAACTCGAAGTTACCGATGTCCGCAACACCATCCGCGATGCGGTTGTGGTTTCTCTGAAGCCCGTCAATGGCGCGGCAGCGGAATTTGATTTCACCCAAGGCCAGTACCTGACCTTCCGGCGCGATTTTGACGGCGAAGAGCTGCGTCGCAGCTATTCCATCTGCGCCGGTAAAGGCGATGGCATCCTTCAGGTTGGCATCAAACGGGTCGATGGCGGAGCTTTCTCCACCTGGGCAAATACCGAACTCCAGGCTGGCGACATGCTGGACGCCATGCCACCCATGGGCAGCTTTTTTACCCCCTTGGATGCCAGCACCGCCAAGAGCTATCTTGGCTTTGCAGGCGGCTCCGGTGTGACCCCTGTCTTATCAATCCTGAAGACCACGCTGGAAGCCGAACCAGAGTCCACCTTCACGCTTGTCTATGCCAACAAAGGCGTCAACACCATCATGTTCCGTGAGGAGCTAGAGGATCTGAAAAACCTCTATATGGGGCGCTTCAATGTGATCCATATCCTGGAATCGGACGCGCAGGAAATCGACCTCTTCACCGGGCTGGTGACTGAGGAGAAATGCGCTCAGTTGTTTGAACACTGGATCGACATCAAATCCGTCGATACCGCCTTTATCTGTGGGCCAGAACCCATGATGCTGGGCATTGCCTCTGCCCTTCGCACGGCAGGTCTGGACGACAGCCAGATCAAGTTTGAGCTTTTTGCCAGCGCCCAGCCCGGCCGCGCCAAGCGCAAAGAAGGCAATGCAGATGCTGCCAGCGCCGGCAATCAGGCCACCGCAGCGATCACCCTGGATGGCTCGACCCAGACGGTGCAGATGGGCAAGGATATGACCATTCTGGACGCCGCTTTGGAAAACGCCATGGACGCGCCCTATGCCTGCAAGGCCGGGGTGTGCTCGACCTGCCGCTGCAAGGTAATCGAGGGCGAAGTGGATATGGTCGCCAACCATGCCTTGGAAGATTACGAGGTCGAAAAGGGCTATGTGCTCTCCTGTCAGGCCTTCCCGGTCACCGACAGGGTTGTTGTCGATTACGATCAGTAACGCGTTTAAGAGGAAGGATATTTCATGCCTGAAGACATGAGCATCGAGAGCTATCTCGCCCAGGGTGGCATGTTGAGCAATCCTGCCAATGTGCCGCCGCGCTACCGTGCCGCGCTGCTGAAGTTGATGGCCACCTTTGTTGACAGTGAACTGGCAGGTGCCGCCGGTTTTGCCGAAATCATCAACGAGGGCCCCGGCATCAAGGCCCGAATTGCAGCCGCCAAGATCGTGCTGGAGAAGAGCGACAACGCAGACCGCGTCCTGCGTATCATGGGAGAGTTTGGCGCCGATACCGAACGCTATGCAGATCACCACCCCTGGACTGCACGACTTGAGCGCGGTGCCGATATCGGACAGCAACGCTCGGACCACGACATGCGGCTGGCCGTGTTTAACTATCCGCTGGAAGGCTGGGCAGATGCTGTGGTCATGAACCTGTTGATGGGCCGCGCCGTTGCCGTGCAGCTGGCCGAGTTCTCTCTGGTCTCCTACCAGCCCCTCGCCGAAGTCTTCCGCGCCCTGGCACCGATTGAGGCCCGCCACGCTGAGCTGGCCGAAGAAGGCCTGGAGCGCTTGATCCAAGAGGTCGGCAAAGGCGATCTGCAGGCTTCGATTGACTATTGGTGGCCGCGGGTCGCCGCGAGCTTTGGCAGCGAGGCCTCAGAGAAGTTCGACGGTCTGAAAGCCATGGGGCTGCGCCGCACCCCCAATGCCGAGCTGAAGACCCGCTGGCAGGCAGAGGCCAGTGCAAGACTGGCAAAGCTGGGCCTGACCCAGCCCGCCTAAAACTTTGACAGATTGCGCTTGGCCCAGCAAAAACGGGATGAGCCCCGATCAAAACACAGGCCAACTCAGCGCGTTCCAACAGGAGCGCGCAGCTATTTCTGCTGCTTGCGCTGGTGCTCTGCCGCCAAAGATCAAATGCCCGCCAAAGGCAGGACACCCTGTCAAAAAAGGTCTGGCCCTATGACCTTTTCCCTTCTAGATTTGCCGCAAACAAAGCGATGGGGGATATGATGGCCGTAGGCAGAAACATTCGCACCTATTTTCAGGGCACATGGCACGATGGCGATGTCGCCCTTATGAAGGGGGCAGATCACGCCATGTGGCTGGGCTCTTCGGTCTTTGACGGGGCGCGGTTCTTTGATGGGATGACCCCGGATCTGGATCTGCACTGCGCCCGCACCAATGCCTCGGCCAGGGCCCTGCTGATGTCCCCCACTCTCGAGACCCGCGCGATGGTCGAGATCGCTTTGGAAGGGCTGCAGGGCTTTGCGCCGGGCGCCGCCGTCTACATCCGGCCGATGTATTGGGCCACGAGCGGGGATGCAACAACCATTGCTCCGGCCCCCGAGAGCACAGAGTTTGCGCTCTGCCTGGAGGAAATCCCCATGGCGTCCGCCGAAGCCAGCGCAACCCTGACCCGCACGCAGTTTCGCCGCCCCGTACTGGAGAATGCGGTCGTCAATGCCAAGGCCGGCTGTCTCTATCCCAACAATGCGCGGATGCTGCGCGAGGCCCAGAGCCGGGGCTTCAGCAATGCACTGGCCTTGGATGCCATGGGCAATGTGGCAGAAACCGCAACCGCCAATATCTTTATGGTGCGTGACGGGGAGGTCTTTACCCCGATTCCAAATGGCACCTTTCTGGCCGGAATCACCCGGGCCCGTCATATCGCCAACCTGCGCGCTGATGGGGTCACCGTGCATGAGACCGTTCTGGGACTAGGGGATTTTGAGGAGGCCGATGAAATTTTCATGTCGGGCAATATGAGCAAGGTCACCCCGGTCACCGCGTTTGATGAGCGCAGCTACCAGATCGGCCCCGTCGCAAAGCGGGTGCGGGAACTCTATTGGGACTGGGCTGCAAGCCAGTAAGACCATCACTTTCATTTGCTTGGTGCAGGGCACAGGGAAGCAAATGCTCCCGCCCGTCCCCAATGCCTCTTTGAGGCACAGGGATCCCGTTGGGGGTGGCGCCGTGCAGGGCACGGCGCGGCAGCGCCTTTTTCTGCGGTTGAGTGCAGAATAGCTGACGTCCCTCTTCCTACTGTCGCGAAGGGCCTCTTGCTCCCTCCTCAGCTCTGAATCCGAGCTGAAACAAAGGCAGCAACATCACAGCAGGGACCGCGCCGCGCCAGCGGCGCCGGGCCCAACTGTGAATGGGATCGCAGATCCCATGGAGCAGGCGGGAGCTCCCCCCTCTGCAGCCAAGCGGCGCTGCAAGTCTTCGGATCTGCCAGCGGTGTCGCAGCGATAGTGAAACAGGGCTATTGTTGCGCGGAGACTAATGCGTCATGATCCTTGATGGAGCAACCAGAGGCCAAAAATGCGCAAATTCCTTGTTGTACTGGATGACAGCCGTGAATGTCTGAACGCAATGCGTTTTGCCGCGATGCGTGCGGCAAAAACAGGAGGCGGTGTCGCCATCCTCTCTGTCATCCCGCCAGATGAATTTAATCACTGGATAGGCGTCGGTGAAGTCATGCGGGAGGAAGCCCGCGAACGTATCCACGCCCATTTTGAAGTCTTTGCCAAATGGATGCGAGATCGGCAGGGCGTAGACCCAGAGCTGATCATTCGCGAAGGGGAAGCCGTCCCTGAAATCATGAGCCAGATTGAAGCCGATTCCGAAATCGGCGTCTTGGTCCTGGGCGCGGGAGACGACCGAAAGGGTCCAGGACCGCTGGTCAGTCAATTGAGCAAATCCTCAGGTAGCCTTCCAGTTCCCATAACTATTGTACCAGGTGACCTATCCAAGGATCGCCTGGAGGCCATCACCTAAGACAGGCGGGCGCCGCCTGGGTGTCCCACTGTCGACTTCACCGCGCAAGCCATCAAGGCCACTGCGCAGGGGTCAATTTGGTTATCAGGCTTGCCCTATGGAGTTTGAAAAACATTGCCTTTGAAATCCTCAAAGGGGATTGTGCAATGGGATGCGCTAATTTAGAATAATTCTAAACCTTGACTTGATGCCCCTTCGGGCACATATCCCACTGATGCTTTTGGAGGCCCGAGATGTTTATTCAGACCGAATCCACACCCAACCCAGCGACCTTGAAATTTCTGCCAGGGCAGACCGTTCTAGACGCCGGAACAGCAGATTTCCCCAGCGCTGAAACCGCAGGGAGCTCGCCATTGGCCACACGCATTTTTGCGGTCTCTGGCGTTGCAGGCGTTTTCTTTGGCAATGATTTTGTCACTGTCACCAAATCTGACAGCGTGGAATGGGATCATATCAAACCGGCCATTCTTGGCGCCATCATGGAGCATTATCAGTCTGGCCAACCGATCGTAAACGCAGGCGGCGAACAGTCTTCTGGCCACGCGGAACATAGCGGCGAAAACAGCGAAATTGTTGACCAAATCAAAGATCTGCTCGACAGTCGGGTGCGCCCTGCGGTGGCGCAGGATGGTGGGGATATCACCTTCCACGGTTTTGACCGCGGGGTGGTCTACCTGCATATGCAAGGCGCCTGCGCTGGGTGCCCGTCCTCGACCCTGACGTTAAAGATGGGCATCGAAAACCTGCTGCGCCACTATATCCCTGAGGTGACCGAGGTGCGTCCGGTTGCCGTCTGAGGCAGCCCAGCTCCCCTTTACCGCGCGCTGCTACTGCGGCGCTTCCCGCTTACGCTTGAGCCAGGCACCTTTGACGGCCGCCTTTTGCCATTGCCGGGATTGCAGACGTTGGACAGGGGCGCCCATAGGCGCCTTTGCTGCCTTTGACGACGCCGCCTTATCTGTAGATCCGCCGCTTGGTGCTGGGGTTTCACTGACGCCTGGCGTGCGGCGCTGGAACTGTCCAACCTGCGGCTCGCCACTCGCAGCCCGGTTCGACTACCTGCCCGATCAGGTCTATATCCCCCTCGGCATTCTCGATCAGGCCGACCAGATCGCGCCTCAAAGCCACAGCCATGCTGCGGCAGCGCTGCCCTGGTTGCATCTGAGCGATACCTTGCCACGGGACGCCAGCTCTGCCAGAGAGCGACTGAACGCGTCACGCAAGGATTTCTAAAATGGTTCAGCGGGCTGATCCCCCCCTTGTTCTGGGCTTTGACACCTCCGCGCCCCATTGTGCGGCTGCCTTGTTGCTGGGGGACAGGGTTCTGGCACAACGGTTCGAAGAGGGTTCGCGAGGACAGGCAGAACGGCTGATGCCGATGCTGGAAGAGATCCTGTCAGAGGCAGGCAAAACCTGGGCCCAGCTCACCGCCATCGGCGTTGGCATTGGCCCCGGCAATTTCACTGGCATTCGTATTGCCGTCTCCGCAGCGCGCGGCCTTGCGCTGGGGCTCAGAATTCCCGCTGTGGGTATCGATGGGTTTGACGCCCGTGAACAGCAGGGATTGCTGGCGGCAATTCCTGCGCCGCGTGCGCAGGTCTATTGCCGCCTTCCGGGGCAGGCGCCGCGTCTGATGCCAGAGTCCGAGGCCTGCGACGCCGCGCGCAGCGCAGGGCTAAAGTTTGCGCCTGTGGCGTCCCCTGCAGACCTGGCACAGCGCATCGCAGAATGCGCGGGCAAGCGGTATAAGGACAGCGTAGTAGCACCTGCACCGCTCTATCTGCGCGCCGCCGATGCCGCCCCGGCACGGGACCTGCCACCACAGCTGATTGATGGCTAATGTCCCGTCACCACAGGCAATGGCCCGGATACATTCGGCGGCTTTTGCCCAGTCCCGCCCTTGGACAGAGGAAGAATTTGCCGCCCTTCTGGACAGCCCGCTGATCTTTGCCAGCGGCGATACACGCTGTTTTGCCCTGGTGCGAGTAATCGCGGATGAGGCGGAGCTACTTACCATCGCCACCGATCCAGCTTCTCAACGGCAAGGGCTGGCCCGCGCGGTGATGCAAAGCTGGCAGGCCCAGGCGCAATCCCGCGGCGCCAGGTTCTGTTTTCTGGAAGTCGCCGCAGACAACAGCGCAGCTATCGATCTTTATCGCTCTGAGGGATTCGCTCCCTGCGGGCGCCGCCTTGGCTATTACCAGCGCAGAAATGCAGCTTCTGTCGATGCGATTGTCATGCAAAGAGAGTTACCTTAGGCAACCTGCGCGGATTTCGCACCAAACGGTCAAAAAGCGGTTGACCCCCAACCCGCGCAAAGGGCTAAATTGCCGCACCTAATCATAACAATCCCTCTAGGGTCGAAGAGATCACCTCTGGCTGATCATGTCCGACAACTGCAGGGAAGAACAAACCGGGAGTACCCAAATGACGCTGATGAAATCCCTGATGGGCGCCGCTGCCACGCTGGCTCTTTCTGCAGGTGCCGCACTGGCAGAGCCTGCGCTGATCTTTGATCTGGGCGGAAAATTCGACAAGAGCTTTAACGAGGCCGCCTTTGGTGGTGCCCAGCGTTGGGCTGAAGAAACCGGTGGCACCTTCCGCGAAATCGAGCTGCAGGCCGAAGCCCAGCGTGAGCAGGCCCTGCGTCGCTTTGCCGAGGCTGGTGCCAACCCGGTTGTCACCATGGGGTTTGCAATGGCCGATCCGCTCTCCTCGGTGGCGGCTGACTACCCTGACACCAAATTCGTCGCCATTGACGTGACCTGGCTGGACGCACCCAACATCCGCCAAATTGGTTTTGCTGAGCACGAGGGCTCTTATCTGGTGGGCATGATGGCCGCGATGGCGTCAAAGTCCGACACTGTGGGCTTTATCGGCGGCATGGATATTCCTCTGATCCGTCACTTTGGCTGCGGCTATGCCCAGGGCGTAAAGGCCGTGAACCCAGATGCCACAGTCATCGCCAACATGACCGGCACCACCCCGGCGGCCTGGAACGATCCGGTAAAGGGGTCTGAGCTGACCAAATCGCAAATCAGCCAGGGCGCAGACGTGATTTATGCTGCGGCTGGCGGCACCGGTGTTGGTGTGCTGCAGACCGCCGCCGACGAGAACATCCTGTCGATCGGCGTTGACAGCAACCAGAACCACCTGCACCCAGGCAAAGTTCTGACCTCGATGCTCAAACGTGTTGATGTTGCCGTCTATGAGGCCATGAAAGCTGGCGAAGATCTGGAAACAGGTGTGTTTGCAATGGGTCTCGCCGAAGAGGGTGTTGGCTATGCTCTGGATGACAACAATGCCGCACTGGTCAACGACGAGATGAAGGCTGCTGTGGATGCGGCCCGTCAGAAGATCATCGATGGCGAGATCGAAGTTGTCTCTTACTATGCGGACAACAGCTGCCCTGCGCTGAAGTTCTAAGCAAGAAAGCCCCAGGCCATGACGACATGTCTTCATCGATTGTTTTCGGCCTGGGGCGATCCATCGCCCGATACGCGTGCCTCTCTAACGGATGCTGCCATCGGGCCCGATTTTTACTATTCCGATCCAAACGCGCCGGACCCGATCCGAGGTCTGGCCGCCTATCTGGACTATATCGCACAGTTTTCAGAAATGATGCCCGGCGCCAGGGCTGAGGTGGTCGCAATCAGCGAACATCATGGACATCTGCGCGCCACTGTCGATTTTACAAAGGACGGCCAGCGCTTGATGCGCGGGCAGTATTTTGCTGATGTTTCAGAGGGCAGGCTACAGCGTGTGATCGGATTTTCAGGCATGGGAGAGCCCGATTGACCGCCCCCGCCATTGAACTCAAAGGCATTTCAAAATCCTTTGGTCCCGTTCAAGCAAACAAAGACATCTCTATCAGCGTCGCCCCGGGTACCATTCATGGTATCATTGGTGAGAACGGTGCTGGTAAATCTACCCTGATGAGCATCCTTTACGGCTTTTACAAAGCTGACAAAGGTGAGATCTGGATCAACGGCAAACAGACCGAGATCCCCGACAGCCAGGCAGCTATCGCGGCCGGCATCGGCATGGTGTTTCAGCATTTCAAACTGGTGGAGAACTTCACCGTTCTGGAAAACATCATTTTGGGGGCAGAAGACGGTGGTCTGCTTAAACCCTCGCTCTCTAAGGCGCGCAGGATCCTGAAAGAGCTTGCTGCTGAATATGAGCTCAACGTTGATCCTGACAAGCGCATCGATGAGATCGGCGTAGGCATGCAGCAGCGGGTGGAGATCCTAAAAGCGCTCTACCGGCAGGCCGATATTCTGATCCTGGACGAGCCAACCGGCGTGCTGACCCCAGCTGAGGCAGACCAACTGTTTCGCATTCTGGACCGGCTGCGCGCCGAAGGCAAAACCATCATCCTAATCACCCATAAACTGCGAGAGATTATGGAAGCCACCGACACGGTTTCCGTGATGCGGCGGGGACAGATGACAGCGACGGTGAAAACCTCTGAGACCAACCCCGAGCATCTAGCCGAGCTGATGGTAGGACGTAAGGTTCTGTTGCAAGTGGATAAAATTCCGGCAAAGCCTGGCAAACCCGTACTTGAAATCGAAAAGTTGCGGGTGGTGGATGAGGCCGGCGTAGAGCGTGTCAAAGGCATCGATCTGACTGTGCGCGCCGGGGAGATCCTCGGCATTGCAGGAGTGGCCGGCAATGGGCAGTCGGAACTCTTGGAGGTGCTGGGAGGAATGCGCAGTGGGGAAGGGTCGATCCGCCTAAATGGTGCAGATCTGCCGCTGCGCGGTGCAGGCTCAGATGCCCGCGCCCGTCGTTCATCCCATGTCGCCCATGTCCCCGAAGACCGCCAGCGTGAGGGTCTGATCATGGATTTTCACGCCTGGGAAAACACCGCTTTTGGCTATCATCACGCCCCTGAATACCAGCGCGGCCTGTTGATGGATAATGCGGCAATCCGCGCCGATACCGAAGCCAAGATGCAGAAATTCGATGTGCGGCCCCCGGACCCCTGGCTTGCAGCCAAGAATTTCTCTGGTG
Source organism: Roseobacter sp. MED193 (assembly GCF_000152965.1). Taxonomy (GTDB): domain Bacteria; phylum Pseudomonadota; class Alphaproteobacteria; order Rhodobacterales; family Rhodobacteraceae; genus Pseudophaeobacter. Next base: position 1,599,629 of record NZ_CH902583.1, read on the forward strand.
GCAATCAACAAAAAATCGTCGCCGCCCGCGAGATAGAGCGCAACCCCGAGCTGTTGCTGATCGGCCAGCCCACTCGCGGCGTTGACATTGGTGCGATTGAATTCATCCACAAACAGATCGTCGAACTGCGTGATCAGGGCAAAGCCATTTTGCTGGTCTCGGTCGAGCTCGAAGAGATCTTGTCGCTTGCAGACCGCGTGGCGGTGATGTTTGACGGCATGATCATGGGTGAACGCGCTGCTGATCAGACCGATGAAAAAGAGCTGGGCCTGATGATGGCCGGCATCGCGGGGGAGGCCGCGTAAATGGAAAAAATGCCTAAATGGGCCGATGTTGTCCTGATCCCCTTGATCAGCCTGCTCCTTGCTGCTGCGCTCTCGGCGCTGGTGATCCTTGCGATTGGCGAAGATCCGATCGCCGCTGTGAAACTCATGGTCGATGGCGCACTGGGGTCCAGCTATGGCTGGGGCTATACGCTCTACTATGCCACCAATTTCATGTTCACCGGCCTGGCCGTGGCGGTTGCAGCTCATGCCGGGCTGTTCAATATCGGGGGCGAAGGCCAAGCCATGCTCGGCGGTCTCGGCGTGGCGGTGATCTGTCTGTTTATTCCCTGGCCACATTGGACGATTGCCCTGCTGTTTGCCACGCTGGGTGCGGGCCTATTTGGCGCCGCCTGGGCCGCAATTCCAGCCTATCTGCAGGCCAAACGCGGCAGCCATATTGTCATCACCACCATCATGTTCAACTTTATTGCTGCCGCCGTGTTGAACTATGTGCTGGTTAATGTGCTCAAACCCGCAAGTTCAATGGACCCTGCATCCGCCCGTTTCAGCGAGGCAGTGCATCTGCCTTCGCTACATGAGTTGCTCGCCCCATTGGGCATCGCCTTCTCCAAATCCGCGCCTGCGAATGTGACGCTTCTGGTGGCCATTGTCGCCTGCCTAGCCGTTTGGCTGCTTATTTGGCGGACCTCCCTGGGGTTCGAAATCCGCAGTTTTGGCAAATCCGAAGCTGGCGCACGTTATGCTGGTATCTCACCGGTCAAAATCACCATCATCGCAATGATGATCTCTGGTGCACTGGCGGGCATGATGGCGATCAACAATGTCATGGGCGAGGCCGAACGTCTGGTGCTCAATGCGACCGAAGGTGCGGGCTTTATCGGAATCGCCGTGGCCCTAATGGGACGCAATCATCCCTTTGGCGTCTTTCTGGCGGCCATCCTTTTTGGGTTTCTCTATCAGGGCGGCGCCGAATTGGCGCTTTGGACCAAGATCCCACGCGAGCTAATCGTGGTCATCCAGGCGCTTGTGATCCTCTTCACCGGGGCACTGGACAATATGGTACGGATTCCGCTTGAAAAGATCTTTCTCGCTTTCCGCCGGGAGGCAAACTGATGGATTTCCTCACACTGATCCAAGTGCTGGACAGCACCGTGCGGCTGGCTACCCCGCTGTTACTTGCCTGCCTTGCCGGGCTCTTTTCCGAACGCGCCGGCATCTTTGACATCGGGCTTGAAGGCAAGATGCTGATGGCGGCCTTTTTCTCGGCGGCCATTGCGGCCAGCACTGGCAATGTCTGGCTGGGACTTCTGGCCGGGGTAGGCTCATCCCTTATGCTCGCGGCGCTCCACGGGGTGGCCTCGATCACCTTCCGAGGCAACCAGCTGATTTCGGGCGTGGCGATCAACTTTCTGGCAGCCGGGCTGACAGTGCTGATTGCGCAGGATTGGTTCAAACAGGGGGGGCGCACGCCCTCACTGCTTAGCGGTGGACGCTTTGAAGGCCTGGAATGGCCCTTTGCCATTGGCCCACAGGATGCCGAGGCCACTGGCCAGCCCGTATCCCAACTGATGAAGGCCGCAAACCCGGTGCAACAGGTCTACTCCGAGCTGATCTCGGGGCATTCTGTCCTGGTCTATCTCGCGTTTCTCGCGGTGCCCGCAACCTGGTGGATTCTCTATCGTACCCGGTTTGGCCTGCGCCTGCGCGCTGTCGGTGAAAACCCGGCGGCGGTCGACACGGCAGGTGTCTCGGTTGTTGGATTGCGCTTTGCCGCTGTTGCCATATGCGGCCTGCTCTGCGGGATTGCTGGCGCCTACCTGGCCACCGCATTGCAAGCGGGCTTTGTGAAAGACATGACTGCGGGGCGTGGCTTTATCGCCCTTGCAGCGCTCATCTTTGCCAAGTGGCGCCCCTGGCAGGCCATGGGGGCCTGCCTGCTGTTTGGCCTGCTGCAGGCTGTCGCCCTCAGGTTTCAGAACATCGAACTGGGCCCGATTGTGGTGCCGGTACAGGTCATGGATGCTCTGCCCTATATCCTAACCGTGGTGATCCTAGCTGGGTTTGTTGGCAAGGCGATCCCGCCACGCGCCGGTGGTGAGCCCTATGTAAAGGAACGCTAACCCACCCATCATCAACCTAACAGGTCCGCACCTCCTGGAGGTGCGGACTTTTTTGCGGCCTGGACCTCTCTGTTCGGGCGGCAGGATAAGTCCAGTTTTTTCTGACAAATCAGTCCTGCCTGCTGCAGAGCGGCATAGTGAGTTGATTTTCTTGCAGCGCTGCGCTCTAACGGAATTATGCAAGTATATCTCCCCATCGCCGAAGTCTCGGTCAATGCCTTCCTCCTGTTGGGCCTCGGAGGGATTGTCGGGATTTTGTCCGGCATGTTCGGGGTTGGAGGCGGCTTCCTTATGACGCCTTTGTTGTTCTTTATCGGCATTCCGCCGGTGGTCGCCGTTGCGACCGAGGCCAACCAAATTGTCGCCTCGTCCTTTTCCGGCGTTCTGGCACATTTCCGAAGGCGCACAGTCGACATCAAGATGGGGGTAGTTTTGCAGGTCGGAGGCCTGATCGGTGCTGGCCTCGGTGTGGTGGTGTTCAACTACCTCAAAAGCCTCGGCCAAGTGGATCTGTTGGTTACCCTTTGCTACGTGGTGTTTTTGGGCATTGTTGGCACCTTGATGTTCATCGAGAGCCTCAATGCCATCTTCAAATCCAAACGCGCAGGAAGCGGCCCCGCTCCCCGACGACAGCGCGGTTGGGTGCATGCCCTGCCCTTTAAGATGCGCTTTCGCACATCTGGGCTTTATATCTCAGTCATCCCGCCAATCATGGTTGGTGTTGCCGTTGGTATTCTGGCCGCAATCATGGGGGTCGGTGGCGGCTTTATCATGGTGCCCGCGATGATCTACATCCTGGGCATGCCAACCAAAGTGGTTGTTGGCACCTCGCTGTTCCAGATCATTCTTGTTACTGCCTTTACCACCATGCTGCATGCCACCACCAACTACACTGTGGATATCGTCCTGGCCGTCCTATTGCTGGTGGGTGGCGTCATTGGGGCTCAGATCGGCACCCGGATCGGCGTCTATCTCAAGGCTGAACAGCTGCGCATCCTGCTGGCACTGATGGTGATGCTGGTCTGCGCCAAACTAGGGCTGGATCTGTTATTGATGCCTGATGAGCTTTACTCCCTCGGCGCTGCGGGAGGGCACTGACGATGATCCGCTTTGCACGTCTCGCTAGCTCGCTGGCCATCATTACTCTGCTCGGTCTTGCCCCCTCAGCTCAGGCCCTTGAAGAGGAAGTCGTTCTGGGCCTCAGCCAGGATCGCGTGGCCATCACCGCGGACTTTGACGGCTCAGAGATCCTGATCTTTGGCGCGGTCAAGCGCGAAACTCCCATTCCCAAGGGCCCACCGCTTCAGGTCATCGTTGCCGTATCGGGACCCAGTTCCCCCGTGACCGTTCGGCGCAAGGAAAAAAAGCTGGGGATTTGGGTCAATGCTGACAGCGTCATCGTGGACTCCGCGCCTAGCTTCTATGCCATCGCCACAAGCGCGCCCTTTCAAGAGGTGATCTCAGACACCGAGGATCTGCGCTACCGGGTTTCGATCACGCGCGCCATTCGCTCAGTCGGGGCTGCGATGAATATCGAAAATGCTCAGGATTTCGCCGATGCGGTTGTGCGTATTCGCGAAGATGAGGGACTTTATTCCCTACGTGAAAACACCGTGGCCGTGGACCAGCAAACCCTGTTTCGCAGCGCCATCGACATGCCATCCGATTTGACCGAAGGTCAGTACACTGCTCGGATCTTCCTCACCCGCTCAGGTCAGGTTGTCTCAAGTTTTGAGACCGACATCGACGTACGCAAAGTTGGTCTGGAAAGGTTTCTCTACAGTATGTCGCGCGAACAGCCCTTCCTCTATGGGCTGATGTCGCTGGCCATCGCCGTTGTCGCCGGCTGGGGCGCCTCTGCCGCCTTCCGCCTGTTGCGCCAATAGCGAGTTATCCCCGTCCGTTAAGAACGGCCTCGGTTTGAACCGGACTCAAGGGCCGCTTTGCGACCGCGCGCCAGCGCGGCGCCGGGCCCGCCCCGCTGTAAAATCAACCCCGCCCGATATAGGGCATCTTGGTCGCCATCACTGTCATAAACTGAACATTGGCCTCTGGCGGCAGCTCCGCCATATGCAGAACCGACTTGGCCGCATCTTCCACTGCAAAACTCGGCATCGGAGCCTCCTCAGGCGCAGTGTCAGCCTGTCGGGCTTTCAGATCAGCAACCATCGGTGTTTCCGCATTGCCGATATCAATTTGGCCACAGGCGATATCAAACGGGCGCCCATCCAGGGACAGGCTACGAGTCAACCCCGTGATGGCGGATTTAGTCGCAGAATAGGGCGCGGATCCTGGCCGAGGTACATGGGCGGCGATAGAGCCATTGTTAATGATACGTCCGCCCTGCGGACTCTGGCGACGCATCTGGCGAAAGCTCGCCCGGGCAGCCAAAAACATACCGTTGAGGTTCACACTGACCGATTGATACCAATCCTCAAGTGAGATCTCATCAATGGTGCCTGCCGGGGTAAAGATACCAGCATTGTTGAACAGCACATCCAGGCGGCCTGTGGCCATGACAAACTGATTCACCGCGTGATCCACAGCGTTGGCATCAGTGACGTCTGCGGGAAGAACGGTTGCATTTGCGTGGCCCAGCGCCACCTGCTCCAAAGCGTCCTGACGACGCGCCAACAGACCAACCTGCCAGCCCTCCGCCAGGCAAAGCGCGGCCACAGCCCGGCCGATGCCAGAGCTCGCACCCGTGATCAGAATGGTTTTTGCACGCCCGAAACTGTTCATAACAGCGGTGCCTCCTCTTGCATTTCCAGTGTCAGTGCTGCCGCAGGGGCTGCCTTCAGATCATCCACTCGCAAAGGACCCGTGGGTTTGGCCAAGCGATTGCGCACCACCCAGATCAGCCGTTCTTGGGCGCGGGTGATAGCGACATAGGCCAGACGCTTCCACAATGGCTGCCCAGCCTCTACCCGCCCCATGCGGGCCGCTGCGTAAATATCAGGCGCAAAGACCTGGGTCGTATCCCACTGAGAGCCCTGGGCCTTGTGGATCGTCACCGCCGCCCCGTGCAAAAAGGTCGCCCCCATACGGGCGGCATAGGGGATGAAGGGTTCTTCCTCATCTGGCTTTTCGATTTTCACGATCGAGGCCGCCGAGACCTGCGGATCTTCGGCCCCCATGACATGCAACCGTGAAAATCCCGGCTTGCGCCCCGGCCCCAGATAGACCACCTGCGCCCCCTTGATCAGCCCGCGCGCCTCAAGGTCGAGACGCTTTTTGCGATGTTTCAGCGGCAGTTCCAACCCGTCACAGATCAAGGGCTCGCCCTCGACCAGGGCATCCTCGGGCGCACCATGCACCATGCGAAAGGCATTAATCAGCCGGATACGGGTGGCATTGCGCCAGACAAGAACCGGGCTGCGCGCCATCAGGTCTACCTCGACCCGTTGCCCCCAAACCACGCGTTCATCCCGGCGCGCCGTCTCCTCGATCATCCGTTCAAAATCTTCAAACCCCAGTTCTGGATCCGCCAACGCATGGGCCAGATCCAAGATCGGGTTATCTGCCTCCTGCCGGTGCACCCGATGCAACACCAATTGGCGTGGTTTTGGTAGGGTTTCAAACACCATTGACCCCGATTGGTTGACTGGTGCCAACTGTGCAGGGTCGCCAAAGAGCACCAGATTGGGGAAGATCTCTTTCAGATCCTCGAATTGGCGATCATCCAGCATGGAGGCCTCATCAACAAAGCCGATATCCAATGGATCTTCGCGCCGTTTCCACCCCGTAATGAAATCAGATCCCCGCAGGCCCGCTGCGGCAAGCGCGCCAGGAATAGATTTGTTTTTCTCGTAGAAAGCCGCCGCCCGCGCCAAAGCCTCTTCGGTCAGGCCCTCAATCTCGGGCTGTTCGCCATTGCCCGCCAGCCATTCGGCTATACGCTCATATTCCGGGTCATAGACAGGGGTATAAAGGATGCGGTGAATAGTGGTGGCTGGGACTCCGCGCAGCCGCAATACGCTGGCCGCCTTATTGGTTGGCGCGAGGATAGCAAGGCTCCGCCGCCCGGTCTTTTTGCGGCTTTCATAATCGCCGGAAACCACCTCGACCCCGGCCCTCTCAAGCGTTTTATACAGTTCAGCCAGCAACAGTGTCTTGCCGGATCCCGCCTTGCCGATCACTGCCATAACACCGGCCTCCCCCATGGGGGGCTGTAGCAGACCATCCTCCATATCGACGCCGGCCTGGCGCAACAAAGCAGAGACACTGTCAAAGGCAACGGCCTGGTCATCAGAGAATTGAATGGTCATATCTGTCATGGCGCGACCCTATCCCGGTGGGGTCGGCGACGCCAGCGCAACCGACCCCTTCTGCTGATCTTCATTGGTCATCCCAGGGCCACAATCATGCGGTCAGGCGCATCGGAGCATCCCTGGAGGTGCTGCCAAAGGAGCGGTCAAACCACAGCTGGGAAATTTCCGGCGTGATTTGCGCGCGTTGTGCCACCCGCTGGTAGGCCTGAGCATCATATTCCCACAGACCCAGGCTGATCCGATCGCGCCCCACGCCCGCCGATTTGATAATCTCAGGGCTGAAGCCAAGGCTGCGGTAGATCCGCACCATCCGACGGTCGAACACCCCTGCAAAATGCGGTATGGAAAGATTGCGCATGATCTCCAACCCTGCCAACGTAAGCGCCCCGGCTACATTGCCACCGCCCTCGCGCGACAGGCAGAAACGGGTACATTCCCAGATCAACGGGCTACAGATCGGGTTACCGCCCGTCAGGTTGTCAAAGACATCATTTACCATCACCGGCCCCGTTGTCGGCAAGAACCGCATCGAGCCCCCATGTCTGCCATCAGGCATTTCCCAGATCACATAGAGCGGATTTAGCGCGTCATACTGATCCCGCTCCTCCCCTCGGGAATCCACATGCACATCCCAGCCCAGCCGGGTTTGGAACTGATCGGCACGATCCACAAACATCGAATGCGCCAGATCTGCATGAGCGTTCAAGTCACGAGCGTAGATATAACGAAGCATTTCATTAGTCCCCTTTTGCTAGAAATACAGGGGAAGCCTACGCTCACAAAGCGAGTCCCCCCAAGTCTCATGGGACCGCTAAGAGGGAATCGTTTACGCCGCTAAGTGCAAGTATTTGAAATTAGGCGCTAGATAATGATCAGACCACAGCTCACCGCACGGGCGATCGCATGGGTGGTATTGAGCGCACCCAGCTTGAAACGCGCGCTCTCGATATAGACCCTTAGGGTGTGCTCGGAAATCGATAGGGTTTGTGCCACCTGTGCCCGGCTATAACCAATGCCCAGTAGCGTCAGAGCATCCAGTTCGCGCGGCGACAGCGGCTGCGCCTGTTCAGGCGCACGGTCAGGTTCAAACTCCAAAGCCTTCCGGTTAAAATAGTGACCAATGAGGATCAGATCCCTGCTGTTCTGGTCGCAGAACTTATCCCAGGCGGCATCGTCGCAATGATGGCTAACCGAGAAGAGGGCAAACTGACCATTGGGGCCGCGAATAGGAATAGAATACCCCTGATTGCCAACCCCATGCTCCATCGCTGCGTCAAAGAACTCGCGCGCAGGCTTGCTTGACCAATCAAGACGCCGCCAATCCACCGGGTGAAAACGCTGGTAACACCCGATAACAACCGGATCGATCCGCGTGTAGTTCTTTTCTTGGTACTGCTGGGTCCAAGCCTCTGAGTAGGTACCAAAGTAATAGTGGTCACCCGCACTATCGACCCAATGGTACATGGCGTGGTCAATGGCAAAGACCTTGCAGATACACTCAATGATACTTTGCAGCCCCTCTAGGGTCTGCGTGGCATCTAATGCCGTCAGTATCTTGTCCAATTCTGCTTTGGTCGCCATTCGATTCACTTGCCAATCAATTTCTGGAAGCAAATCACCCAAATTCACGCGCCCTCACAGGCAGCGCGGGACCACTCCCCCTCCTATGGTGTCTCTTTTGCTGTACGAAGGTGCCTCAGGTCAACGAAATCATTGATGACACAGACAATATCCTGGCACTCGTGTCCTATCCCCACAGAAAATCTGTCTATTCCGACTCTTCTGGGGCACCACAGAGCGGCAACAGGCGCAGACCAAACACTGCGCGTTCAGATTGAATGTTATCGGCAGATCCGGGCGCACTCAAAAAGCAGGCGCCGCCCCCCTGTACAATAGGAGGGCGGCGCCCGGATCTTTTAATCTTGTGGGCTATTCACCCAGACAGATGGATTAGCTACCCGCCTCAAGAACTTCTTCGAGAGTGCGCAGCCCAGTTTTGGGCGCCTGAACCAGAACCGACATATTGCCAGGCTTATGCTCGTTTCGCAGCATCTTCATATGCGCATCCGGCAGATCCGCCCAAGAAAAGACTTCGGACATGCAGGGGTCCAGACGACGCTCAACCATCAGCTTGTTCGCAGCCGCAGCCTGCTTCAGGTGGGCAAAGTGCGAGCCCTGCAAACGCTTCTGGTGCATCCACATGTAGCGCACGTCGAAGGTCAGGTTAAAGCCGGAGGTGCCAGCACAGATCACAACCATGCCGCCCTTTTTACAAACGAAGGTCGAAACAGGGAAGGTCGCCTCGCCGGGGTGTTCAAACACCATGTCGACATTGTTGCCCTTACCGGTGATTTCCCAGATGGCCGCGCCAAACTTACGCGCTTCTTTGAACCAGGCCGCATATTCGGGGGTATTCACTGTTGGCATCTGCCCCCAGCAGTTGAAATCCTTGCGGTTCAACACGCCCTTGGCACCCAGCCCCATAACGAAATCACGCTTGCTCTCGTCTGAGATCACCCCGATGGCATTGGCGCCCGCAGTGTTGATCAGCTGGATTGCGTAAGAGCCAAGACCACCCGAAGCACCCCAGACCAGGACGTTCTGACCAGGCTTCAGATCATGCGGCTCGTGGCCAAACAGCATCCGGTAGGCGGTCGCCAGTGTGAGCGTGTAGCAGGCGGCCTCTTCCCAGGTCAGGTGCTTGGGGCGCGGCATCAGCTGCTGGGCCTGAACATTGGTGAACTGGGCAAAGGACCCATCAGGTGTCTCATAGCCCCAGATCCGCTGGCTGGGAGAATACATCGGGTCGCCACCGTTGCATTCCTCGTCGTCGCCGTCATCCTGGTTGCAGTGAATGACAACCTCATCGCCGATTTTCCAGCGCTTGACCTTGTCACCAACCGCCCAAACGATACCAGAGGCATCGGACCCAGCGATGTGGTAGGGGGCTTTATGCCCGTCAAAAGGAGAGATCGGCTTCCCCAGCGAGGCCCAAACGCCATTGTAGTTAACGCCAGCGGCCATCACCAAAACCAGAACATCGTGGCTGTCCAGCTCAGGGACGTCGACCACTTCCTGCAGCATTGCGCTGTCAGGCTCACCATGGCGCTCTTTGCGAATGGTCCATGCGTACATTTTCTTGGGAACATAGCCCATGGGGGGCATTTCACCGACCTCATACAGGTCCTTTTCGGGAGCCTCATAAGACAGCGGTCCGGTTTGTGTGTCCAAAGCCATGGTGGCCTCCTCTTTAAACGGTCTTGCTGCGATGCAGAATCGCGGCTGCTCCCTGAGGAATAAAAACAGCAAGGTAATATTGCAACCCCTCTTGGGGTCATTTTGTAATTTTATGACCTTGCGGATGCAGAAAGATCGGATGCAAGTGCAGCATTCTCCGCCAATCCGAGGCCCAACGGCCCTTCTGGAACCAGATGTGCAATGGAATTAGCATAGTAGCGCAGCAGATCCTGTTTCGCCCGCACCGGCACCAAGATGCCATTTTGCTCTACCACCATCCCACGCATCAGCAGAATGCGCTTTGCCTCCTCTGCGGAGGTCCGCAAACTGGCGCTGTGATGATGCACAACAATCGGGGCCATCCGCTTTTGCAGCGCCTCCATGTGATGTTGCAGTGCTTCAGTCCGCATCCCCCCGTGACGCAGCAATAGCCAAGCCGCCAGCGGCACTGGGAGAACCGGAACAGCCGAGCCAATCCGAGCCAACAGTTCGGCGGCTAGATCCGCTGTCAGATCAACGGATATCTCCTGTGCCGCACCACCCTCCCCCTCAGGGCGCGGTTCCCTATCACTCTTTTTGAGGCGCATTGCCGCAAAGTCACGCAGGCTTAGAGGGCGGCCAAAGTTGACAGCAGCATAACCAAATCGATGATACCGTCTGGTCAGCCACAACCAGAACTGGCGCAGGATACGCGCCATAATGACACCGATTCGGGCCTTAAACCGCCGTTCCCCGGCGCGGGCAGCCGATGTCAGGATCCTGTCTTCCAGCACCCAGTCATAGTTCAAGGCCACCGGAACAAAGACGACATCGCGCTCCTGTGGGTCCGCACCAGAGGTGTGTCCCGCCTCAACGATGTACTTCAGCAAGCCAAGTTTTGGCTCGGCCAAAGCACCATCCAGGCTTAATCCACCTTCTGGAAACATGGCCTGAACCGCGCCGCCCTGGGTCGCCAGACGCATATAGGCGGACAACACGCGACGGTAGAGGTCGTTACGGGACTTTCGCCTTATGAAATAGGCGCCCATGGCCCGGATCAGCCGAGACAACGGCCAGACCCGCGCCCATTCCCCCACCGCATAAGACAAGGCCGAACGACGCGCCGCCAGATAGGTCACTAGCACATAGTCCATATTGGAACGGTGATTCATCACAAAGACAAGCGTTGCATTGGGATCAAGCTGGCGCAGGGCGGCCTGGTCCTGATAGCCAAGCCGCACACGGTAAATAGCGTTTGAAAGCCAGCGTGCAGCACGAATGGCAAAGCCAAAGTAGGCGAAGGCTGAAAAGGCTGGCACGATCTCACGGGCGTAGCGGCGCGCCTGCTCAAAGGCGACATTTTCAGGAATACCTTCTGCCGCAGCATAGCGGGCGATCGCCCGCGCAACCTCTGGATCATAGATCAAGCGTTGGATCATGTCATAGCGACGGGTCAGCTTGAACGGCTCAATCGGTCGCTCTAGGCGTTTGTTCAGCCGTGCGACGGCGCGCTCAAACCGGCGGCGGAAGAACCAGCGCACCGATGGGAAAAGAAAATGCGAGGCAAAGGTCACTGCCGCAAACAGCAGGATCAGCACCAATAGCCAAAGCGGAAGCTCAACACTACGCGTCATGGGCAAAGCCTACAAGGAATACAGCGCAGGGAAAAGAAGCCTGCGACAGAGCAACAGATTTCACTTTTTCAAAACCCTTATAGCGACATCACCTCTTTGTGATAGGCTAACGTCACCATGGTGCACGCCAAGGGTCAAAGAGCCAAAGAACACACTACAAGAGGGAAATGACCGTCATGAACCGTAGAACTATTTTAACAACCGCTTTTGCTGCGATCTTATCCACGGCCGTTGCTCTGCCCGCAGCCGCGCTGGACCGGCGTGTGACCATCGTGAACAATACAAATTACACCATCATGGAATTCTATGGGTCCAACAAAGGGACCGATTCCTGGGAAGAGGACATTCTTGGACGCGATGTGTTGCGCCCCGGACAATCTGTGCGCATCGATTTTGACGATGGAACTGGTTACTGCAAATTCGATTTCAAGGCCATCTTTGACGATGACGACGTATTGGTCGCACAGGGGATCAACGTCTGCAAAATCGGCACATATACCTATAACTAACCCACAACCGGGCCCAAGCTTTGTGCCTCCGCCCTATGACGTACCGTCGAAAAGCATGTCTTTGCCTAAGCAGGGACATGCTTTTTTGTTGGGACAGGGGTATTGCCGCAACGCAGCGAATTGACATTGGTCGAAAATTGCAGTCTAGATCCCGCTGACGAAATATAATTACCGACCAACTAACGCGAGGCTCTCCATGTCGCAGATGCAGAATGACCGCAAAACTGATCGTCCCTGGCTGATCCGGACCTATGCCGGTCACTCCACTGCCAAGGCCTCGAACGCGCTTTACCGATCTAATCTTGCCAAGGGACAAACAGGCCTTTCTGTTGCCTTCGATCTCCCCACTCAGACCGGGTATGATAGTGACCATGTGTTGGCGCGTGGCGAGGTCGGCAAGGTCGGCGTCCCCATTGGTCACCTTGGCGATATGCGCAGCCTGTTCGATCAAATTCCGCTAGAGCAGATGAACACCTCGATGACGATCAATGCCACAGCGCCCTGGCTGCTGTCGCTCTATATTGCGGCCGCTGAGGAACAGGGCGCAGATGTTTCCAAGCTACAGGGCACGGTGCAAAATGATCTGATCAAGGAATACCTGAGCCGTGGCACCTATATCTGCCCGCCCAAGCCCAGCCTCAAGATGATCGCGGATGTTGCTGAGTACTGCTATACGAACGTCCCCAAATGGAACCCGATGAACGTCTGCTCCTACCACCTGCAAGAGGCCGGCGCGACGCCGGAGCAGGAATTGGCCTTTGCCTTGGCCACGGCCCAGGCGGTTCTGGATGAGCTGAAGCCGCGCATCGCGCCCGAGGATTTCCCCGCCCTGGTGGGCCGGATCTCCTTCTTCGTGAATGCAGGCATCCGTTTTGTCACCGAGATGTGCAAGATGCGCGCCTTTGTCGATCTCTGGGATGAGATCTGCCGCGATCGTTATGGCGTCGAAGACCCCAAGTTCCGCCGCTTCCGCTATGGGGTGCAGGTGAACTCTCTGGGGCTGACGGAACAGCAGCCTGAAAACAATGTCTACCGCATCCTGATCGAAATGCTGGCGGTGACCCTGTCGAAAAAGGCCCGTGCCCGCGCGGTACAGCTGCCGGCCTGGAACGAAGCCTTAGGTCTGCCCCGCCCCTGGGATCAACAGTGGTCGATGCGGATGCAGCAGATCCTGGCCTACGAGACAGACCTTTTGGAGTATGAAGACCTGTTTGAAGGCAACCCGGCGGTGGACAGAAAGGTCGAAGCCTTGAAAGAAGGTGCCCGCGCCGAGCTTGCAAACCTGCAATGCATGGGAGGCGCGGTTGCCTCAATCGAATATATGAAATCACGTTTGGTGGATTCCAACGCCGAACGGCTGAACCGCATTGAACGCAACGAGACCGTTGTCGTCGGTGTGAACCGCTGGACGGAGGGCGAGGCCTCGCCTCTGCAAACTGAAGATGGCGGCATCATGGTTGTCGACCCCGCGGTCGAGCAAGAACAGATCTCCCGTCTGAATGCCTGGCGCGCATCGCGTGATGCGGGCGCGGTGGCCGAGGCCCTAGCAGATCTCCGCGCCGCAGCGCGGGACGGCCGCAATATCATGGAGCCCTCCATCAAAGCCGCGAAGGCAGGCGTCACAACTGGGGAATGGGCCGAAGAGATGCGCAAAGTGCATGGGACCTATCGTGGGCCTACCGGCGTTTCCGGCTCTCCCTCCAACAAGACGGAAGGCTTGGACGACCTGCGTGAGGCCGTCAATGCCGTCTCCGATCAGCTTGGTCGGCGCCTGAAATTTGTGGTTGGCAAACCCGGTCTGGACGGCCATTCGAACGGGGCGGAGCAAATCGCTTTTCGCGCCCGCGATTGTGGCATGGACATCACCTATGACGGTATTCGCATGACCCCCGAAGAATTGGTCAGCCAAGCACAGGATGACCAGGCACATGTTGTTGGCCTCTCCATTTTGTCGGGCAGCCATTTGCCGCTCGTTGAAGACTTGATGCAGCGCATGCAGGAGGCTGAGCTTGGCCATATTCCCGTCGTCGTTGGCGGAATTATCCCCGATGAAGACGCTGAAAAACTAAGCCAAATGGGAGTGGCCCGTGTTTATACGCCAAAGGATTTTGAATTAAACACAATCATGGCGGACATTATTAATCTATCAAAACCCTCATAGATTGCCACGGCACGCCTATTTGCCAGAATAGCCAGCCAAATTGAAAATTTGGCTGGAATTCTCAATTGAATTTGGCATTAAGACATATCACGCAATAATTCGCGTGCGATATCTGAACTTTGGAGTGTCAATATGAGCCTTAATCTTTCGGAAATGTCCCGAAAAGAGCTTCTGGAACTTAAAGCCGGCATTGATGATGCCTTGAAAGAGGCCGAACAGCGCGAGCGCAAGGAAGCCATTAAGGCTGCCGAAGAAGCCGCTGCCAAATACGGTTTCTCGCTGGATGAAATTGCAGGTCAGTCTAAGGCCAGCAGTAAAAAGCAAAAAGCCGCCGCAAAGTACCGTAATCCCAACAATCCAGAGGAAACCTGGAGTGGCCGCGGGCGTAAACCGCATTGGGTGCATTCCGCCATCACCTCTGGTATGGATATCTCTGACCTGGAAATCTGATTCCAGAACGGGAGAAAACCATGACCATTCATATCGGCGCTCAACAGGGCGATATTGCAGAAACTGTTCTAATGCCCGGCGACCCTTATAGGGCAAAATGGGCGGCAGAGAATTTTCTCCAAAACGCCCAGCTGGTAAACGAAGTACGCGGTATGCTGGGATATACCGGGAGCTGGAATGGCCATCGAGTGACAATTCAGGGCAGTGGCATGGGAATGCCCTCCCTTTCTATCTACGCAAATGAATTGATCCGCGATTTCGGTGCAAAGACATTGATCCGTATTGGGTCATGCGGTGGAATGCAGCCTCAGGTCAAATTGCGCGATGTTATTCTCGCGATGACGGCAACCACCCTCAGTTCTCCGTCACACAGCATTTTTAAGGAAGTAAACTTTGCCCCTGCGGCGGACTGGTCCCTTTTGCAGGCGGCGGTTCAGGCTGCACAGTCGCGCGAGATTGGCATCCATGTGGGGTGCATCTATTCCTCCGATACCTTTTACGATGAACGTCCTGATCTGAATGAACAGATGGTGCGGCACGGCATTCTCGGCGTCGAAATGGAAGCTGCAGAGCTCTACACCCTGGCCGCACGTTATCAGTGCCGGGCGCTGGCTGTACTGACGGTCTCCGACCACCTTGGCACCGGCGAGGCCCTGCCGTCGGACCAGCGTGAACGTAGCTTTGGCGACATGGTTGAAATCGCGCTCGAGGCGGCCTTTGCCTAACCCCCGACGGCAACAGATCCCTAGCACCCGATAACAAATGGGCGGCCCATAGGCCGCCCATTTTGCGCCGTGCCTTTCATTTCTGCCCTCGCCGTGCCTTTCATTTCTGCCCTCGCCAGGCCCTGCGTTCTGCGAGGGCGCAGCGCGTCGCCCTTGGCGACGCGCTGCCGGGCCCAAGGGGGGGCCGCATCTATTGATGCGGCAAGCCCTGCGCGGGAGCCCCCTCTTTCCGTGTCCTCTCTTACCCGCCGTGGCTTTGATCGTAGCCATTGAGCTCTGGGCTTTGCCAGCCCTCAAGCGCCCCGGCAAGCGGTGCAAAAACCTCAACCAGCAGCGGATAGCAAGCCGCTGTATCGCTGGAGTGTTCTGACGAACAGTCCCCGCCCGGACAGGCACTCAAAGCGCCCAACAGCGGTATCTCGGCGAAGAACTCGAGAAAATCACCAGGACGGACCGGGCTTTGCTTCATGAAGTACTGCCCAGTGTCGCGGGTGAACCCGGTACACATAAAGACGTTGAGCACATCGTGCACATGGGGTTCCGCCTCTGCAGGGCTAACGCCCATGTGATCGGCCAGCGCTCGGGTCAGATTGGAATGACAGCAATGATGGTATTGGCTGCCTGCCAACAAGTTTCCTGTATAGGGATCACAGCGGGTACCGATCACGTCATGGACCGAGCCCCCAAACGCATCTATCCCGTACCAGTCCAGACTATCCTCAAGGATTGTCGCCATAGGGCGCATGGCAGGAAAACTCGTCCACATGCGCTCGCCTGTGCTGATATGGGTGCCATGCAGGGCGCGGGTCTTGCCGGAATAGAACCGCTCCGACAGGTCATCGCGGTTCCACAGGTTCAAATCTCCCACCTGCGGCCCCTCTACCGAGGTAATCCGAAAGAAATGCCCAGCAGGCACTTCGAAACAGGCCGCATCGCGGGCGGAGACCAATACCTCATCCGTTTTTGTGGCATCGGCTCGGGCAGCGCGGTACAGCGCAAGATCCGGGACGGGTAATGTCGTATTGGGATAGCAAATAACTGGTTTAACGGCGCGGCGCGCCGCGGCATCCTCTGGTGCCTGGTGGGTGAATTGAACCATGTATGAACCTTCCATTATTTGGTCCATCTAGGCCCTTTTCCCAAAGCCAGCGCAAGCCCGATCACGCAGCATGCCTTCACGACCCTGTCAGCGGAGGACAGCGGCTATGAGACGCGCTCCAGCCGCCTCTCAGGCGTCAATATTGACCTACAGGCGCCGACGCAAACAGTCATGAGGGGCCGTTGAACCGGGCTTCACAGCACCACAGTTGTTACAGCGCCAGCGATTCTGGCTCCGTTCCTGACGCCAGCGGCAATCTCGGGTCAGGCTCGTCGTCTTGCGACGGTAAATGAAATAGGCAAAAACGCCCATGAGCAGCAGCAACAGAAGAATAGGCATGCCAGCCCTGTAACGCCAGTCTGGCTTCAGCTCAAACAAAAACCCCCGAACCGAGGGAGGTCGGAGGTTTCTGAGTAGCGCAGCCCCTTATCAGGCCGCGTCGTAATAGGGTACAAAACCCTCAGTGGTTTCACTGCCCTTGCTCTGCGTCAGTGCCTCAGGCGTGTAATAGGCCCAGGCCTGTTCCAGATCCTGCAAAGCAGCCTTGGCTTTGGCGGCGGCAGCGGTATCGGGCAGAAATTCTACGGTCTTCATTGTCTTATGTCCTGATCGGTTTGAAACCTCTCCCTTGCGACCAATATAGGCCCGACAGAACCGAACAACACCGGACAAAACTGCAGTTTCGCCATGCATTTAGTGCAGGGCAATTGCCGTGATTGCTTTCCTTGTGAAACGAAAACCCCCGCACAGTTTCCTGCCCGGGGGTTTGAGAAAATACAGTCCGGCGCAAAAGGCCGCGACAGATCAGACGGCGCGATCAACCATCATATGTTTGATATGCGCGATCGCCTCGGCAGGGTTCAGACCCTTTGGGCAGGTCTTGGTGCAGTTCATGATCGTGTGGCAGCGATAGAGCTTGAACGGATCTTCCAGCTGATCCAGACGCTCTGGTGTGGCCTCGTCACGGCTGTCGATGATCCAGCGGTAGGCGTGCAGCAGCGCTGCTGGCCCAAGGTATTTGTCGCCGTTCCACCAGTAGCTGGGGCAAGAGGTCGAGCAGCTGGCGCACATTACGCACTCATAAAGACCGTCCAGCTTTTTACGATCCTCAATGGACTGACGCCATTCCTTGGCGGGGGCGTTGGTCTTGGTTTCCAGCCAGGGCATGATCGACGCATGCTGGGCGTAGAAATGGGTAAGATCGGGAATGAGATCCTTGACCACAGGCATATGAGGCAACGGGTAGATTTTGACATCGCCTTTCACCTCATCCAGCCCGTAGATACAGGCCAGCGTATTGATCCCGTCAACGTTCATGGCGCAGGAGCCACAGATACCTTCGCGACAGGACCGGCGGAAGGTCAGGGTTGGATCAATCTCGTTTTTGATCTTGATCAGCGCGTCCAGGATCATCGGCCCACATTTGTCCATATCCAGGAAATAGGTGTCCACCTGCGGGTTCTTGCCGTCGTCCGGGTTCCAGCGATAGATCTTGAACTTGCGCACATTGGTCGCGCCTTCGGGCTTGGGCCACGTCTTCCCCGTGGTGATCTTGGAATTTTTCGGAAGTGCGAATTCGACCATAGATCGTTCTCCTTGCTTAGCTGCCTGTCACGCCAAGGGCTAGGGCCCCGGACTGACAGGAGATCGGATGGACCGGCTGGACCCAAAGGTCCCTCCGAAGCTTAAATGGTGCCGCAGCTGCGGCAGATGTTTGGCGCGGGAGGTCGAGGGCAGAGGTCATGCGCCCTCTCCCTGCGGCAGAGGCTGTTGTTGTGCAACGGATTTCAGAAAGGCAGCGTCTTCGGGGAACACGGCCTCCAGTTCATTCAGCAAGACCGGATCACGGGCAGCCAGATGGAGCAGGGCCTGATATTCCGCATCGCCCTGCATCTGCTGCCAACGGGTGTCTGTTTGCAACTCCGAAGCAGAACGCGCCTGTTTCTGAAATGAAGAGCCGCCGCCATAGGACTGTACTTCACCAAGACTATTATCTTGCGCAACCAGCCCAATCTGCCGCAACAGTTCGCCGCGGTACTCCGAGCTGCGCATCCAACGGTCATAGCAGATGGCGACCAGCCCCAATTCCTGGGCCTGACGCACTAACCCCAGCAGCCGGATGTAGCTGTCCATGGTGCGCAGAACGATCCCGTTACGCCGAACCAGAGTGTAACCGGAATTGGCCTGAACCTTCTTCAACAGAGAGGCAGACCAGTTCAAAAAGCTCCGGTAAATTAGAACGTTATGCGAAAATAGCGTCTCATTGAAGCTCCCAGAAGGCAGACGAGAGATGCCAAATTCCGCTGGACTGGTGTCTTCGTAAGAGACAAGAAGCAGCGCGCCGTCGCCTGCATCGCAGGTAACTTTTGGCAGATCGCGCTTGGCCAGTTTTTGCGACGCATGCTCGCCGTTGACCTCAATCCCACGAGAGCTGTGCAAAGGATCAGTGCCAGGCTTGCAATTGTTCAAAAACACCGACCGGCCACGGGGCGCATTGCGTTGGAGCCAGGACAAAATGGCGTGATTGCCGGACCTGCGCATGCCAAAGACCCGCAGGCTCAGCCCCGGCGTTAGCCCAAGCGCCTGCCATTCTGCAGGCATGGGCATATCCAGCGCAGCCGCCACTCTAATAGTCCTCAATCAATGAGGACCGAATGGTCGAGCCATCCGACAGGAAGGCCAAGGCTCGCTGCTGTTGTTCAACCGTCAAGGTCTCCCAAAGAGCCGCATCGCCGGGCATCAGCGGAAAGTCCCATGGTAGTGGCACCTGGGATGCCTGGCGATCAGCACAAGCCGACAAGAGCAGAGCCATAAGGCCCAGCAGCACCATTTTGGTATCCCAGGATCCAACCATATTAGAAGGTCCGCGCTTTTGGCGCGATCTTCGCCAGGCTGATACCGCCTTCATCTTCGGTGGTCAGACGGTCGAGGATCACCGGCCGATAGCTCAGATCGACCTTTTCACCTTCAACCCGGCTCACGGTATGCACCCGCCAGTTTTCATCATCGCGGGTGCTGTAATCCTCATGCGCGTGGGCACCGCGGCTTTCGCGACGGGCCTCGGCACCGTGGATAGTAGCCAGGGCATTTGGCATCAGGTTGGCCAGTTCCAACGTTTCCATCAGATCCGAGTTCCAGACCAGCGAGCGATCAGTGACCTTGAGGTCATCCATCTTACTCGCAATCACGGTCATCTTCTCGACGCCCTCTTTCAGCGATTTATCTGTACGGAACACCGCCGCATCGGATTGCATGGTGCGCTGCATTTCCAACCGCAGATCCGCGGTAGCTATGCCACCATTGGCGTTGCGCAGAGTGTCGAAACGATCGAAGGCCTTATCAACCGACGCCTGGTTCAAGGTGGCATTGGGCGCTTCGGCGTCGACCACCTTACCGGCGCGGATGGCCGAGGCGCGGCCAAAGACCACGAGGTCAATCAGCGAGTTTGAGCCCAAACGGTTGGCCCCATGCACCGAGGCACAGCCCGCTTCGCCTACAGCCATCAGGCCAGGCACAACAGCGGTTGGATCTTCGGCGGTTGGGTTCAGCACTTCGCCCCAATAGTTGGTGGGGATGCCGCCCATGTTGTAATGCACCGTTGGCAGAACCGGGATCGGCTCTTTGGTGACATCAACACCGGCAAAAATCTTGGCGCTCTCAGAGATCCCCGGCAGACGCTCGGCCAGGGCCTCAGGCGGCAGGTGGCTGAGGTTCAGGTGGATATGGTCGCCATCAGCGCCCACGCCACGGCCTTCGCGAATTTCCATGGTCATCGAACGCGAAACATAGTCGCGCGGGGCGAGGTCTTTGTACTGCGGCGCATAGCGCTCCATGAACCGTTCGCCTTCAGAGTTAGTCAGATAACCGCCTTCGCCGCGTGCGCCCTCGGTGATCAGGCAGCCAGAGCCATAGATGCCAGTGGGGTGGAACTGGACAAATTCCATATCCTGCAGCGCCAGACCAGCACGGGCCACCATGCCGCCGCCATCGCCGGTGCAGGTATGGGCAGAGGTCGCCGAGAAGAAGGCACGGCCATAGCCGCCGGTAGCCAGAACAACCATCTTGGCGTTGAAGACATGCATGGTGCCGTCATCAAGCTTCCAGCAGACGACGCCCTGACATTCGCCATCGTCCGACATGATCAGGTCGATGGCAAAATATTCGATGTAGAATTCAGCGTTGTTCTTCAGCGACTGACCATAAAGCGTGTGCAGGATGGCGTGGCCGGTCCGGTCCGCCGCGGCACAGGTCCGCTGCACTGGGGGGCCTTCGCCAAACTCGGTGGTGTGGCCACCAAAGGGACGCTGGTAGATCTTGCCCTCTTCGGTCCGGCTGAATGGCACGCCGTAGTGCTCCAGCTCATAAACCGCCTTTGGCGCTTCACGGGCGAGATATTCCATTGCGTCCGTATCGCCCAGCCAGTCAGAGCCCTTGACGGTGTCATACATGTGCCACTGCCAGTTGTCTGGGCCCATGTTGCTCAGCGAGGCGGCGATGCCGCCCTGCGCCGCCACCGTATGAGAGCGGGTTGGGAAAACCTTGGTCACACAGGCAGTGCGCAGACCCTGCTCGGCCATGCCAAGAGTTGCGCGCAGACCGGCACCGCCGGCACCCACGACCACGACGTCATAGTCATGCGTCTCGTATTCGTATGCAGCCATTTCTTTTGTCCCTTACAGCGCGATCTTGGCCAGGGCAAAAACCCCAGTGGCGATTGTGGCGTAGCTGAGGCCGATCACAAACATGATCAGCGCTTTACGCATCGAGCCACGCGCATAGTCTTCGATCATCATCTGCGCGCCCTTGTTAAAATGCATCACGCCGACAAACAGCGTAAGCCCGGTTAGGATTGCCGGAAAGGGGCGTGCAAAAGTGGCCAAGACCTCTTCCTGCGTGCCGCCGATGGCGGATCCAACGATATAGATGAAGGCCGGAACCAAAAAGGCCAGCGCCACGGCGCTCACCTGCATGTACCAGTGATGTTCGGTGCCGGTGCCTGCGGCGCCCTTACCAACAGCGCGTTTACGAGCGGTCAAATAACGCATGTCTTGCTCCTTAAACCACGATCACGGTGATTACGGTGAGGACGACCGAACCGATCATCATGCCCCAGCCCAGTTTTTCGGCTGTTTCGATATCCAGCCCGTGGCCCGCATCAAAATAGAGGTGACGCAGCCCGGCGAGGAAGTGATACCAGATGCCAAGCGTCGACAGCGCCAGCACGATATCGCCGAACCAAGAGGTCATCACTCCGTTGGCAGTGGCAAAATAGGCAGGCGAAGTCGCCGCCGCGAGGAGCCACCAGACAATCAGCATCACCGAGATAATCAACGCATTGCCTGTAATCCGGGTGAGGATCGAGGATAGCGAGGTCATCTGCGGGCGATAGATCGACAAATGCGGCGAAAGCGGGCGATTGCCCCGATTTACATCGGCCATGTTGGCTCCTTTCCAGTTAGCTGACGACGTTTTAGCGGATTTTTACGTCCTGTCACGCAAACAGCGGGTAAATTTCTGCGGTTATTTGACCTGTTTTGCAAAAAAACACATTTCGTGATCACAGGTAACCACCCAGTGATCACAAAAATGTCTTACTAAAATTGTTTTGCAGAATCAGCCCTCCCTAGCCGAATTTCCTGTGCTTCCCCCTGAAACGCGCGGTTTAGAGGCCGGTTTAGCGGCAAAAGCGATGCGCGATTAACCGGCTCAGGGGCGGGTTGGATTTGCGCCGTTTTGCGCGCTACCTCACGGACCAGCTTGCGACGAATTTTCTCTGGGTAATCGCTAAAACTGCGAGCGGTTTCGACAAAAGCGCCCTCGCCCTGGATCACATGTTCATAGAAATAGGCCGTGAGTTCCGGCTCGCTTTGCTCAATGGCGATGGCATTCACCGTGACCTCCGCCTGCCGCATCAAGCGTTTGAGCGTGCCGGGTTCCACCCCCTCGTTTGAGGGTCCGTCGCCGGACAGATCAATCACTCGGCGTTTGCAGTCTGGCCCCTCGGTGATCTGGGTCAGGCCCAGTAACAGCGCCTCACCCAAGGCAGTGGAAAAATTGCGCCAGGGTCGTGGGACAGTTTCCACCGCCCTGGCCAGTGCCTCGACCTCATCAAAGGTTCGGGTTGGCGTCCAGGGGATGGAAATCTCTTGCCGCGCCCGTCCGGACCATTGGATCAGAGTCACCTGCGCCTGGGCATTTACCAGGGCCTCAGACACCACCCCGTCACGCAGACCCGCTGCCAGACCGTCCATCTGGATACGGTATTCAGTCGCATCTACCGAACCCGAAACATCCACCGCCAGCACCAGCGCCAGATCACAGGCCCAACCTGGCAAGGGCAAGGCAAGTAAAACAGCAGCAAAGAGTCTGGCTTTGAACCTCATCCAAAAACTCTAGGCAAGAAGATGCCCTGTCGTCACCCCTGATGTAGGACAAACACAGAGCTGTGATCA
The DNA here is from genome assembly GCF_000152965.1 of Roseobacter sp. MED193. Lineage (GTDB taxonomy): Bacteria > Pseudomonadota > Alphaproteobacteria > Rhodobacterales > Rhodobacteraceae > Pseudophaeobacter. The sequence goes on from NZ_CH902583.1 coordinate 1,622,553, forward strand.
CCTTCGAAAAAACCACAGGCCAGGCAGCTGTCTGCCTGGCCTGCTTAAAAAACCTGGTTCAGCCCCATGGGCGTTACTTTGGCATCAAGGCCCAATAGTCCAGATCCAGCAGGACCTCGGGCAGGTATTTGCCATCCTCGCCTTTCAACGCAAAGGGTTCGCCACCTTTGGTGGCCACGAGACGCAGGCGAATGGCACCAACGCCAGGGGCATCGGTCTCGGCCTTATCCAACACCTCTGACCAGGCCCGGATGGTGGTGCCGGACAGGCATGGGTTGGCATGGGCGCCACCGTTGAGGCCAACAATTATCTGCGCATTGGCCAGCCCATTAAAGGAGAGCGCCCGCGCCATCGAAATCACATGACCACCATAAATCAGCCGCGTGCCATCAGGGCGGGCGGTATTGTCGAAATGCACCTTGGCGGTGTTCTGCCATAGACGCGTGGCGAGCATATGCTCGGCCTCCTCGATGGTGACACCATCCACGTGGTTGATGGTCTCGCCAACTGCGTAGTCACCCCAACTGTGGGCCTCCCCCGCGAGATCAAAGTCATAGCCGCTGAAATCCAGACCCGCAGGGACCACCAGTTGATCGGCAGGAATGACCTTTGCCAGATCCGGCAGCACGGTTTCGGGAGCGGGCGCGTCCAGATTGCCTTTGCGCACCATGACCCAGCGGACATATTCCATCACCGTCTCGTCGCGCTGGTTCAGACCCTTGGTACGCACATAGACAACGCCGGATTTGCCATTGGAGTTCTGCTTGACACCGATCACTTCGCTTTCCGAGCGCAGCGTGTCTCCCTCATAGACCGGCAGGAGCCAGCGCCCCTCGGCATAACCAAGGTTGGCCACCGCGTTCAGCGAAACATCAGGAACGGTTTTGCCAAACACGATGTGGAAAGCCGCCAGATCATCCAGTGGCGCTTTTGGCAGACCAGAGCGGCGGGCAAATTCATCCGAAGAATAGAGCGCATGCCGCGCCGGGTAGAGCGCGTGATACAGGGCACGCTCTCCTCCCGAAACGGTGCGGGGCACCGCATGGGTGATTACATCCCCCAGGGCGTAGTCTTCGAAAAAGCGACCGGAATTGGTCTTTGCCGCGCTGGTCTTGGCCATCAGTGTTCTCCCAGTTTTGTCTCAGGTGTGTAGGTGCCATCCACCTCCTTCACCACAGATTGACCGCAGCGCATGATGCCTTTGACAGGATCAAAGGTCTGGGTAGGGCCGCCATGCAGCTCCCACCCTTTGTTCAGCGCATCGGTCACCTTGTGGCAAAAGGCGGACGTGTCGTCTTCGCTGAGGAAACGATAAAGCTTCATAGGTCAGCTCCCAAATGGCGACGGGCCAACCAGCCCATGCACATAGCCAATCACCGCCAGCAGCACCACAGAGGCCACAAAGAACATGCCATCCTTTGCAATGCTGCCCTTGGGATTCGGTGTCCAGTCAGGCTCGGCGCGGTTGATCACCACCATTTCGACCAGGGCCCAGATCAGCAAACCGCCAAACAGTACAAAGGAGGCCGGATCCCAGTTGACCAGCAGGTGAGCGATCGCCCAAAGCGAAAAACCAAACAACATTGGGTGGCGCATCTTGTAAAAGATCGCGCCCTTGGAGGGGCCAGGGCTGGTGAAATAGAGCGCCAGCAGCACCAAAAGATTGTTGATATGCTTAAAAAACGGCGGATATAGCCCCAGCTCGAAACTTTCAGCCGACCGGTAGCCCAGCACCATCAAAACGATGCTCGCCACAATAGCAATGGCGACCACACCCTTTCCCCTATCGCCCATGGATGCGCGCATACCAGGGGACAAGCGCTTAAACAGATGCGCCCCCCACCACAGCAGGATGCCTAGAACCAGAAGTGTCATGTCAGTCTCCCTAAGATGTTAACTTGGTTAACACCTAGGCGGAAATCGCGGCAATTGCATCCGCTTTTGCGAGAATTTCTCGGGCGGTCGCCACATGCAGGTTTTCGACGATTTTGCCGTCCACCACAGCCACGCCCTGCCCCGATGCCTCGGTCTCTTCGAACGCAGTAATCTGGCGGCGGGCCAGATCAATTTCTGCCTGGCTCGGGGCAAAGGCTTCATTCGCGACTGCAACCTGCGCCGGGTGGATCAGAGTCTTACCATCGAATCCCATGTCACGGCCCTGGGTGCTCTCCAGGCGCAGCCCCTCATCATCCTTGAAGGCATTATAGACACCATCCACAATGATCAGCCCTTCAGCCTTGGCGGCCAACAGGCACAGACCGAGGCCTGCCATCATCGGCAAACGGTCCGCACGGAACCGTGTCTGCAGCTCCTTCGCCAAGTCATTGGTGCCCATGACCATCCCCTGCAACTTGGGATGGGCCGCGATCTCAGCTGCATTCAGCATACCGCGCGGCGTCTCCATCATCGCCCAAAGAGGCTTGTCGCCGGTGACTTCGGCCAGCGCGTCCAGGTCTGCCGGGCTCGATACCTTTGGCAGCAGGATCGCATCACAGTCCATCGCTGCGGCCGCCCGGGCGTCATCCTTGCCCCAGGGCGTGTCAAAGCCATTGATCCGCACGATCCGAACACGCGCGCCATATCCACCCTCGGCCAGAGCCGCGGCCAGTGTATCGCGCGCATTTTCCTTTTCTTCAACCGAGACCGCGTCCTCAAGATCAAAGATCACAGCATCCACTGGCAGGGTCTTGGCCTTTTCAAGGGCGCGAGGCTTGGAGCCAGGGATGTAGAGTACCGAACGATAAGGGCGTGTGCGCGGATCCATCAGGAAGCCTCCAGGTTATTTTGTTGCGCAAACGGGTATAGATTCGGGCGAAAACTTTCAAGAGCATTCATGCCGCATCGCAGAATCGACCCTGCGACACATATTAGACACAGTGCTAAGCCGCCTCGAAAGAAGGATATTTTTCTTAAGCATTGACTTCAGTCAGCCAGGCCCGGCGGATTAACTCTTTTTCAAAGTGTCCTTGGCACAGTTTATGTATCGCAGCGGCCGTGTTGGCCGGAGACCCCATCGGGATCAAAGCCCTTATTTTTAGGGCCTAGGTTCACAAAGTGATAGGTCTCGGCGCGGGCAAAATGCCCTTTTGGAAAGACTGGGCCAAAGGCCTGCATAACCATTACGTCAATTGAATCCGGTCCTGATCTGGTCGGTTCGAAAGAGAGGTCACGAGACCGCTCTCTCTCAGGTCAGCCGTTCCGCAAAGGGTAAAACCCAAGGAGAAGACGATGTTTAAAACTGTACTTGGCCTATCTGCACTGGGCTTTACCGCGAGCCTCATGGCCACCTCCCCTGCACTTGCACAGGGCCGCAATTGCGCCCCCCGCGAGGTTGTCGTTGAACGTCTCGCCGAGAAATATGGCGAAAGCCGTCAGGCCATCGGCATAGGCCAACAAGGCATGGTCATGGAGACCTTCGCCTCTGCCGAAAGCGGCAGCTGGACCATCACTGTCACCATGCCCACCGGCATGACCTGCTTGATGGCATCAGGGCAATCCTTTGAAGCCCTGGCTGAAGCAGTGCCCACCACGGATAACGACGCCTGACCCCCGTTTCCAACAGGGCGCCCCCCTTCTGCACATGTGCCGCAACCTCTAATGTAGGCCTAAAACCTTCGCATGCCCCTTCGAAAGTTGGGGCGGCGCGATAGGTGAATCCCCCCCCATATACATGGTCTAAGATTACATGGTCTAAGATCTTGTGACCTGTTTGCAGAGGTGCATCCAGAGGAAGGCACCGTACGCTCACCACAATTCCTCATCATGCCCTGTTATGGCCCGCCATTGCCCCACAAGTGGCGCGGCCGCAACAGCGGCTGACCTCCCTCCTGACAGACCCAGAATCGACACTTGCTATGGGATAGCGGCGCATTTTGTTGCCCTGCGAAACCGCGGTGACATCTCCCAAATGCGCCTCCTTTGCTGCTAAATGCGAAAAACATAGCAACAACTGTAGCCAAAACTGATGGCCCCATCCCCCTTATTTGCAAGCCTTTTTGACCTCCTCCACCCCGGAGATTCGCTCTCCTCTTGCGATATGCCGCAGCGCAGAACCCTTGCGCGGGCGCGCGTGAGGGCGTAGGCATCCCCCCAATTTCAACCGGACCGGAGAGAAATCCCCATGGCCAGACCCAAGATCGCGCTAATTGGCGCAGGCAACATCGGCGGCACGCTCGCCCATCTCGCAGCAATCAAAGAACTCGGCGACGTCGTCCTGTTTGACATCGCGGACGGCCTTCCCCAGGGCAAAGCGCTCGACATCGCCCAATCCGGCCCTGTTGAGAAAATCGATGCGGCCATGTCTGGCTCCAGCGATTACTCTGCCATTGCTGGCGCCGATGTCTGCATCGTTACCGCCGGTGTCGCACGTAAGCCTGGCATGAGCCGGGATGACCTGCTGGGTATCAACCTGAAGGTGATGAAATCTGTTGGTGAAGGCATCGCGGCCCACGCACCAGACGCCTTTGTCATCTGTATCACCAACCCGCTGGACGCGATGGTCTGGGCGCTGCAGAAATTCTCTGGCCTGCCCACCAACAAGGTCTGCGGCATGGCTGGTGTGCTCGATTCTGCGCGTTTCCGCCACTTCCTGGCCGAAGAATTCAACGTCTCCATGCGTGACGTAACCGCCTTTGTTCTGGGCGGCCACGGTGACACCATGGTGCCGTCAGTGCGTTATTCCACCGTTGCCGGTATCCCGCTGCCCGATCTGATCGACATGGGCTGGACTACCCAGGAGAAACTGGACGCTATGGTTCAGCGTACCCGTGACGGTGGCGCCGAAATCGTTGGCCTGCTGAAAACCGGCTCCGCCTTCTATGCGCCTGCGGCCTCGGCGATTGAAATGGCCGAAGCCTATCTGAAAGACCAGAAACGCGTTCTGCCCTGCGCCGCCTACTGTGACGGCGACCTTGGCGTCAACGACATGTATGTCGGCGTGCCCACCGTGATTGGCGCCGGCGGCGTTGAAAAGGTTGTCAACATCAAGCTCAACAAAGAAGAGCAGGAAATGTTCGACACCTCTGTTGCCGCGGTTCAGGGACTGGTTGACGCCTGCAAAGGTATCGACGGTTCATTGGCCTAACCCATCCAGCAGCGGTATGCGCCGCAGCCAAAAATAATCGTGCACGCTCCAGTTGGGGCGTGCATTTTCATTTGCCCCGACCCCACCTTGGGCCGACTTTGGGCATAGGCCAGGACGGCCGCGCTCCGTCGCCTGCGTCGTTGCCTTCTTGCACATGTCGTTTTTGGCCGGACGATACGGTACGAATCAAATGAATTAGGCATTTGTAAATTTGTGATCACACGCTCGAAAGCCGTGATCACAAAACCCGAAAATCTTCATCATTTCCCTGTGAGACGTCAAAAAAGCCTTTAAACATTTGGCATATGACGGCGTTATGACAGAGATTATTGAAGCCAGACGGGACAGTTTCTCATGAACATCCACGAATATCAGGCCAAGGCCCTCCTTCGCAGCTACGGAGCGCCTGTTTCAGACGGCCGCGTCGTGCTGAAGGCCGACGAAGCCAAAACCGCAGCAGGCGAGCTTGACGGCCCGCTTTGGGTGGTAAAGGCGCAGATCCATGCCGGCGGTCGCGGCAAGGGCTCCTTCAAAGAAGCCGATGCCGGTGAAAAAGGCGGTGTCCGCCTGACCAAATCGGTCGAGGAAGCCTCGGAAGAAGCCAAAAAGATGTTGGGCCGCACCCTGGTCACACATCAGACCGGCCCAGTGGGCAAACAGGTGAACCGCATCTATATCGAAGCGGGCTCCGGCATTCAGACCGAACTCTACCTGGCGCTGCTGGTTGATCGTCAAACCTCGCGCATCTCCTTTGTCTGCTCCACCGAGGGCGGCATGGACATCGAGGAAGTGGCGGCAGCAACCCCTGAAAAAATTCTTTCCTTCAGCGTTGATCCGGCCACCGGCTATCAGGCCTATCACGGCCGCCGCATCGCCTTCTCGCTCGGCCTTGAGGGCGCGCAGATCAAGCAATGCGTCAAACTGATGGGTCAGCTCTACCAGGCCTTTGTCGAAAAAGACATGGAGATGCTGGAGATCAACCCGCTGATCGTTTCCGACTCCGGCGACATCAAGGTGCTCGACGCCAAGGTCAGCTTTGACGGCAACGCCATCTACCGTCACCCTGATGTGGCAGAGCTGCGCGACACCACCGAAGAAGACCCCAAAGAGCTGGAAGCCTCCAAGTATGACCTGAACTACATCGCGCTCGACGGTGAGATCGGCTGCATGGTGAACGGTGCCGGCCTCGCGATGGCCACAATGGACATCATCAAGCTTTACGGCGCTGAGCCTGCAAACTTCCTCGACGTGGGTGGCGGCGCCACCAAAGAGAAAGTCACCGAGGCCTTCAAGATCATCACCTCTGACCCCAACGTCAAAGGCATCCTGGTCAACATCTTCGGCGGCATCATGCGCTGTGATGTGATTGCCGAGGGCGTGGTTGCCGCGGTGAAGGAAGTCGGCCTGCAGGTTCCGCTGGTTGTCCGTCTTGAAGGCACCAATGTGGAAGCCGGTAAAGAGATCATCAACACCTCTGGTCTTGACGTGATCGCAGCCGACAACCTGTCTGACGGCGCCGAGAAGATCGTGAAAGCGGTAAAAGGGTAAAGACTGTTGGTTCGTCGCTCGCTCTGTTTCGCTCTGACTTTTGCAATGTGCACCTCCGCCGCCTTGGCGGGTTCTGCGCAGAAAGCAGAGTATGCGCATCTGTTGGATGTGTTTCAAAAGACTTGTGTTGCCGCATTTCCTGACTTCAGCAAAATTCAGGACGAACTGGTATCATTGGGCTTTGAACCAACCAGCGATGGGAATTGGGTGAGCGAGCAAGTGTTTGTGAAGGCTCAGAATGGTGACGGCAATGAGACAGTCCCTTTTTGCCACGCCAACCTTCGTTTGAAATCAAGCACCCGCGAACTTTCTGACGCAGCACAAGCTGCCCTTGTTTCAATGGGGGTGCACGTCATTCGCGCCCAAAGAAAGGGCGTAAGACTAACCGCTGAATTGGAGAAAAGCGGTGTTCTAGGTGAGCTTTTTACCGACAGCTTGGGACCGACATCGATCATCGTAATCCGAGGCAAGCGCTGACCAAACCTCGATTTGTAAAGGCGCTAACTCAATTTGCGGCTTGCTCCGCTAAACGAACAAACAAGGAGAACGCCAAATGGCAGTCCTCATCGACGAAAACACCAAGGTCATCTGTCAGGGCTTCACCGGCTCGCAGGGCACCTTTCATTCTGAACAGGCCATCGCCTATGGCACCAAAATGGTTGGCGGTGTAACCCCAGGCAAAGGCGGCCAGAGCCACCTGAACCTGCCGGTCTTCAACTCCGTGCACGAAGCCAAGCACGTGACCGAGGCCAATGCCTCTGTGATCTACGTGCCGCCCCCCTTTGCCGCCGACTCGATCCTCGAAGCGATCGACGCCGAGATGGAACTGATCGTCTGCATCACCGAAGGCATCCCGGTTCTGGACATGATGAAGGTGCAGCGCGCACTGGAAGGTTCCAAATCGCGCCTGATCGGCCCCAACTGCCCCGGCGTGATCACCCCTGACGCCTGCAAGATCGGCATCATGCCCGGCCACATTCACAAACGCGGGAGCGTGGGTGTTGTATCGCGCTCCGGCACCCTAACCTATGAAGCTGTGAAACAGACTTCTGACATTGGTTTGGGCCAGTCTTCGGCCGTGGGCATTGGTGGCGACCCCATCAAAGGCACCGAACACATCGACGTGCTGGACCTGTTCCTGGATGATGATGAAACAGAATCCATCATCATGATCGGTGAGATCGGTGGCTCAGCAGAAGAAGAAGCCGCTGAGTTCCTCGCCGAGCAGAAGAAGAAAGGCCGTTGGAAGCCTGTCGCTGGCTTTATCGCCGGCCGTACAGCCCCTCCCGGCCGCCGTATGGGCCACGCTGGCGCGATTGTTGCCGGTGGCAAAGGTGGAGCCGAGGACAAGATCGAAGCCATGCGTTCCGCTGGCATCGTTGTCGCCGAAAGCCCCGCGGGCCTGGGCGAAGCCGTGCTGAAAGCGATCAAAGGCTAATGACTACCCGCCGGGGCGCAGAGCGCGCCCCGGCCTACCCACTCGAAAACGGCAGGCAGACATGACGCAGGCACCCAAAATTCTGGGCTTTCGATACAAACAACAGGTAACTGCAGGCCTGTCGACCGGTGGAGCTACGCGCCCGCCATCTGCAAAAAACTCCGTAAGCATTGCGAAACACATCTGCCCTATACCCATTGGTCAAAGCCATTTGACCAACCAAACCTGCTCTATTTCACAACCCAGTCTCTGATCCTCTGCAGTGAGAACATCCATGACAGACAACTCCCCCAACGACCTGTTCCACGCCTCCTCTTTCATGCAGGGGCACAATGCCGAATATCTGGAGCAGCTCTACGCGCAATACGCCACCGACCCCTCAGCGGTAGATGCCGCCTGGGGTGAGTTCTTCCGCCAGATGGGCGATGCAGAACTTGATGTGAAGGCAGAGGCCGCAGGCCCCTCCTGGGCGCGTGGCGACTGGCCGCCCGCCCCTACGGATGATTTGACCGCTGCGTTGACAGGCGAATGGCCTGCCCCGGTCGAAACCAAAGCCGCTGGCAAAAAGATCGCCGAGAAGGCCGCCAAGGTCGGCGTCGAGGTCTCGGACGAGCAGATCCAACGTGCGGTGCTGGATTCCATCCGTGCTCTGATGCTGATCCGCGCCTACCGGATCCGGGGCCATCTGGCCGCCGACCTTGACCCACTGGCCATGCGTTCGGATGAACCACATCCCGAGCTGGATCCGCAAAGCTATGGCTTTATGGAAGCCGATATGGATCGCCCGATCTTCATCGACAATGTTCTGGGTCTGCAGGTTGCCTCGATGCGCCAGATCGTTGATATCGTCAAACGCACCTACTGCGGCACCTTTGCGCTGCAATACATGCATATTTCTGACCCGGCGCAATCGGCCTGGCTGAAAGAGCGCATTGAGGGCTACGACAAGGAAATCAAATTCACCCGCGAAGGCCGCAAAGCGATCCTCAACAAGATGGTTGAGGCCGAAGGGTTCGAGAAGTTCCTGCATGTGAAATACATGGGCACCAAGCGCTTTGGTCTGGATGGCGGCGAAAGCCTGATCCCAGCGATGGAGCAGATCATCAAACGCGGCGGCAATCTCGGCATCGAAGAGATTGTCATCGGTATGCCCCACCGGGGTCGTTTGTCGGTGCTGGCCAATGTGATGCAGAAACCCTATCGCGCCATCTTCAATGAATTCCAGGGCGGCTCGTTCAAACCCGAAGATGTCGATGGCTCTGGCGATGTGAAATATCACCTCGGCGCCTCGTCAGACCGGGAATTTGATGGCAACAACGTCCATCTCAGCCTGACGGCAAACCCCTCGCATCTGGAGGCGGTGAACCCGGTTGTTTTGGGCAAGGTCCGCGCCAAGCAGGATCAGAAAAACGACGCAGATCGCACCAAGGTTCTGTCGATCCTGTTGCACGGTGATGCGGCCTTTGCCGGCCAGGGGGTCGTCGCAGAATGCTTTGCGCTCTCCGGCCTCAAGGGTCACAAGACCGGCGGTACCATGCATATCGTGGTGAACAACCAGATCGGTTTCACCACCGCGCCGCATTTCTCGCGCTCCTCTCCCTACCCCACCGACAACGCGCTGGTGGTTGAGGCGCCGATCTTCCACGTCAATGGCGACGACCCAGAGGCGGTTGTGCATGCCGCCAAGGTCGCCACTGAGTTCCGCCAGAAGTTCCACAAAGATGTTGTCCTCGACATCTTCTGCTACCGCCGCTTTGGTCACAACGAGGGCGACGAGCCCATGTTCACCAACCCGTTGATGTACAAGAAGATCAAGGGCCATAAAACCACGCTCAGCCTCTACACAGAGCGTCTGGTAAAAGACGGGCTGATCCCTGAGGGCGAGATCGAGGACATGAAGGCCTCTTTCCAGGCACACCTGAACGAAGAGTTCGAGATCGGCAAAGACTACAAACCCAACAAGGCCGATTGGCTGGATGGGCGCTGGTCGCATCTGGACAAAAAAGATGAGGACTACCAGCGCGGTAAAACCTCGATTGATCCCGAAACCATGGCAGAAATCGGGAAAAGCCTCGCTTCGGTGCCTGAGGGCTTTCCGATGCATAAAACCGTTGGTCGCTTCCTGGCGACCCGTGGCAAGATGTTTGAAACCGGCGAGGGCTTTGACTGGGCCACAGGCGAAGCTTTGGCCTTCGGCTCACTGCTGACCGAGGGGTTCCCTGTGCGTCTGGCTGGACAGGACGCCACCCGTGGCACCTTCTCGCAACGCCATTCCGGTATCATCAACCAAGACACTGAGGAACGGTATTTCCCGCTCAACAATATCCGTGCGGGGCAGTCACACTATGACGTGATCGACTCGGCCCTGTCTGAATATGCGGTATTGGGCTTTGAATATGGCTATTCGCTGGCGGAACCAAACGCGCTGACCCTCTGGGAAGCTCAGTTTGGCGATTTTGCCAATGGCGCACAGATCATGTTTGACCAGTTTATCTCATCCGGTGAAAGCAAATGGCTGCGGATGTCCGGTCTGGTCTGCCTGATGCCACACGGGTTTGAAGGTCAGGGACCCGAACACTCCTCGGCGCGATTGGAGCGGTTCTTGCAAATGTGTGGTCAAGACAACTGGATTGTCGCAAACTGTACCACACCGGCGAACTACTTCCACATCCTGCGCCGTCAGCTGCACCGTTCCTTCCGTAAGCCGCTTATGCTGGTGACTCCAAAGTCGCTGCTGCGTCACAAGCTGGCTGTCAGCAAGGCCGAGGAGTTCACCACCGGCTCCAGTTTCCACCGGGTGCTCTGGGATGATGCCCAACATGGCAACTCCGACACCAAGCTGGTCAAAGATGAAAAGATCAAGCGAGTCGTCATGTGCTCTGGCAAGGTCTACTACGATCTGCTGGAAGAGCGCGACGCCCGCGGCATTGATGACATCTACCTAATGCGGATTGAGCAGTTCTACCCTTTCCCGGCGATCTCGCTGGTCAAGGAACTAGAGCGTTTCAAAGGAGCCGAAATGGTCTGGTGCCAGGAAGAGCCTAAAAACCAGGGGGCCTGGACCTTTATCGAACCCAATATCGAATGGGTGCTGAGCCGCATCAAGGCAAAGCACACCCGTCCAGCCTACGTTGGCCGTGCCACCTCGGCCTCGCCTGCAACCGGCCTCGCCAGCCAACATAAAGCCCAACAAGCTGCGCTCGTGAACGACGCGCTGACCATCTGAGGAAGACAGACATGACCACCGAAGTTCGCGTGCCCACCCTGGGCGAATCCGTTACCGAAGCCACCGTTGCCACCTGGTTCAAGAAGCCCGGTGATACTGTGGCTCAGGATGAAATGCTCTGTGAGCTAGAAACTGACAAAGTCACCGTCGAAGTGCCCGCCCCTGCCGCTGGTGTTCTGGCAGATATCGTCGCCAATGAAGGCGATACCGTTGGCGTAGACGCGCTGCTGGCCAATATCTCTGCCGCTGGCGCCGCCGCGGCCCCAGCCCCCGCAGCTGCTGCTGCCCCTGCCGCTGCACCGGCAGCAAGTGGTGGCAGCACCGATGTGATGGTGCCCACCCTGGGCGAATCTGTGACAGAAGCCACCGTTTCCGTATGGTTCAAAAAGGTCGGCGACAGCGTCGCGCAGGACGAAATGCTCTGTGAGCTGGAAACCGACAAGGTCTCTGTCGAAGTGCCCGCCCCCGCTGCTGGTGTTCTGTCCGAGATCACTGCAGCCGAAGGCAGCACCGTTGAAGCCAGCGCCAAGCTCGGCGTGATCTCTGGCTCTGGTGCAGCAGTTGCGGCGGCGCCGGCCACAGCCCCCGCTGCAGTGGCTGCTCCTGCCGCCGCAGGCAAGGACATCGCAAATGCGCCATCGGCGGAAAAGGCCATGGCCGAAGCCGGGCTCTCTGCCGCCAATGTGGCGGGCACCGGTCGTGATGGCCGCATTATGAAAGACGATGTTGCCCGCGCGGAGGCCGCCGCTGCGGCAGCTCCGGCGCCTGCCCCAGCCGCGCCCCGCGCCCCTGTTGCCGCACAGGACGCCGCCCGCGAAGAACGGGTGAAAATGACCCGCCTGCGTCAGACCATCGCCAAGCGTCTGAAGGACAGCCAGAACACCGCCGCCATGCTCACCACCTATAACGAGGTGGACATGGGCGAGGTCATGGCGCTGCGCAGCCAGTACAAAGACCAGTTCGAGAAGAAGCACGGTGTGCGTCTGGGCTTTATGTCCTTCTTCACCAAGGCCTGCTGCCATGCTCTGAAAGAAGTGCCCGAAGTCAACGCTGAGATCGACGGCACCGACATCGTCTACAAAAACTACGTCAACATGGGCGTTGCCGCCGGCACCCCAACTGGCCTGGTGGTCCCGGTCATCCGCGACGCCGATGCGATGTCCTTTGCCGAAATCGAAAAAGCCATCTCTGCCAAGGGCAAACTGGCCCGCGATGGAAAGCTCTCGATGGCGGATATGCAGGGCGGCACCTTCACGCTCTCCAACGGTGGCGTCTATGGCTCGCTGATGTCCTCGCCGATCTTGAACCCACCGCAGTCCGGTATTCTGGGCATGCACAAGATCCAGGACCGCCCCATGGCGATCAACGGTGAAGTGGTGATCCGCCCGATGATGTATCTGGCGCTGAGCTATGACCACCGCATCGTCGACGGCAAAGGCGCTGTGACCTTCCTGGTGCGCGTCAAGGAAGCGCTGGAAGATCCCCGACGCCTGCTGATGGATCTGTAGCCTTCGATGGACGCAATTGCTCCCCAGAAATCCAAGCGCTATTGGGCCGTAATAGCCATTACGGCCCTTAGCTTGGCGATCTCGTTGTTAAACGCATTGCTTCCTTTATTTTTGGACCTTCCTTCACCAAGGCTCGGTCAACTCCAAACGAACCTGGTGGCGGTTTCAACAATTGCGGCCAAGATTTCCCTGATTTTGCTGTTGCTTCGTCACAGTAGACTTGCGGTCATCGCGTCTCTTGCTTGGCTCCTTTCCTTTGCTGTCAGCTTTCTGCTCGTTTTCCATGACTTAGGTTTTGGTCGCGTATTGCCAGAAAGCATGGTTCTTGTTTTTTGGCTGGCATGGGCCCTACAAGCGACCGTTCCCATTGTAATTTGCCTCGCGACAGTCTGGTTCCTGAGAAATGGAACCCTCGAATGACCACTGAACTCACCGTCCTCACCCTCGCCGGCCTGCTGCAGATCCTTCAGTTCTGCGCATATTCCTTCACCGCCAATCAGCAGGTCAGCCGCCGCGTGGCGCTAGGCCCGCGCGATGAACCCGTGACGCTGACCGGCACCGCTGGCCGTTTCAAACGGGCGATGGAAAACCATTTTGAGGGGCTCATCCTCTTCACCATTGCCTGTTTGGTCGTGACCCTTGGTGACCAGTCCACCACAACCACTCAGACCTGCGCCTGGATCTACCTTGGCGCGCGGATCGCCTATGTCCCCGCCTATGCCCTGGGGCTCTCGCCCTGGCGGTCGGTGATCTGGTTCATCGGCCTTCTGGCCACCACATCCATGTTGATCGCCGCCCTCATATAGGCTTTCATCTTTCCAACAAATATTCCGGGGGAGGCCCAATCGGGCCGGGGGCAGAGCCCCCCCCCCAGCCAACAACAAAGGACCCTCACTCATGGCAAGCTACGACGTCATCATCATCGGTGCAGGCCCCGGCGGCTATGTCAGCGCCATCCGCTGCGCCCAGCTGGGCCTGAAAACCGCCATCGTAGAGGGCCGCGAGACCCTCGGCGGCACTTGCCTCAACATCGGCTGCATCCCCTCAAAGGCGCTGCTGCACGCGACTCATATGCTGCACGAGGCGGAACACAACTTTGGCAGTATGGGCCTCAAGGGCAAATCCCCCTCGGTCGACTGGAACCAGATGAAAGCTTACAAGGAAGACGTTGTAGGCCAGAACACTGGCGGTGTTGAGTTCCTGATGAAAAAGAACAAGATCGACTGGCTCAAAGGCTGGGCCTCGATTCCGGCAGCCGGTCAAGTCAAGGTTGGCGATGACACCCACGAGGCCAAGAACATCGTTGTCGCCACCGGCTCTGTGCCCTCCACCCTGCCCGGTGTCGAGGTAGACGAAAAAATCGTTGTCACCTCCACCGGCGCGCTGGATCTGCCCAAGGTGCCCAAGAAAATGGTCGTTATCGGCGCCGGTGTCATCGGGTTGGAACTTGGTTCGGTCTATGCCCGCTTGGGCTCTGAGGTCACCGTGGTCGAATATATGGATGCGGTCTGCCCTGGCATGGACAAAGACGTGCAGCGCGGCTTCAAGCGGATCCTGGAAAAACAGGGCCTGAACTTCATCATGGGTGCGGCTGTGCAGGGGGTCGAGGCCTCCAAGACCAAAGCCAAAGTGAAATATGCCCTGAAGAAAGCCCCTGAGACCGAGGAAACTCTCGACGCTGATGTGGTGCTGGTCGCCACCGGGCGTAAAGCCTATGCGGATGGGCTTGGCCTGGATGCACTGGGGGTTAAACTGACCGAACGCGGCCAGATCGCGACGGATGCCCAGTGGCGCACCAATGTGCCCGGCCTCTATGCCATTGGCGACGTCATCGAGGGCCCAATGCTGGCCCATAAGGCCGAGGACGAAGGCATGGCGGTCGCTGATGTGATTGCCGGCAAACATGGCCATGTGAACTATGGCGTCATTCCCGGTGTGGTCTACACCACGCCGGAAGTGGCCACCGTTGGCGCGACTGAGGATGCGCTCAAGGCTGAGGGTCGCAAGATCAAGGTTGGCAAGTTCAACTTCATGGCCAATGCCCGCGCCAAGGCGGTGCATCAGGCCGAGGGTGGTTTTGTCAAAATCATCACCGACAGGGAAACCGACCGTATCCTGGGGGCCGCCATCATTGGCCCTGGCGCTGGCGATCTGATCCACGAGATCTGCGTTGCGATGGAATTTGGTGCCTCCGCCGAGGATGTCGCCCTCACCTGCCACGCCCACCCCACCTATTCGGAAGCGGTGCGCGAAGCCGCCCTGGCCTGCGGCACCGGCGCCATCCACAGCTAAAGCAATCAACGCCCCGGCTTTTCCCGAGCCGGGGCGTCTTTTATGCGAGCATCCATTTGAAAACATATGTGTTGGTGCCAATTGTTCTAACCGGCCTGGTAATCGGATTTGTCTCGGCTTCACAGCTTTGGCCCAGCCCCAGTCGAGCAGAGGGCATGGCCAGGCTCTTTGTTGAGTTTTGCCTGCCACATCACCGCGGTGAAAACATGCTCCCCAAGGCTTTAGCCGAATTTGTCGCAGAGAGTAGCGACCTGGCAGGGACGCGCTGGATTGACAATGAAACCGCCAGCTATCTGTCTCTAAGAGCTAGTAAATGCAGTATCGACACTGTTCATCCATTTGCCCTGTCCCATGAAGACGCCGAAGATTTGCTCAATCTCGTGGCAACCATCGTTGAGAAAGAATTCCCGGATTTACCCTTTGACCCCAAAGCCGCCATGGGTCCAGAGACACTCAGCAAGGGCTGGCTTGAAGGACCTTTGCAATCGCCTGAGCGTTGGGGTGTCTTCTTTTGGGCCTTTCCAGATTGGGGCGATAGTTCTGGCAGTGTTCTCATGCTGACATCCCCATCGGGCTAAGGTCTTCCATCTGAACGCAGCGCAGCGTCGCAGAAACTATCGCTAGGAAAGCCGCCATATCAGCTGTCTACTGTTTTCACAGAAACCCAAAGGAGGAAAACACATGGCCGTTTCACTACAAGTCATCTATCCAGTCAGCGACGACAGTACATTTGATCACGCTTATTACGCCGATACGCATATGGCTTTGGTCCAGGAACATATGGGTCCACATATCGACCGGGTTCTGGTCACCAAGGGGCTCGCCGGAGGCCCGGATCAACCCGCCGGGTTTCATGCTGTGGCCACAATCGTCTTTGCCGATCAGGCGGCTATGGGCGCCGCGATGAAGGCCTCAGGCCCGGTGATGGCCGATGTGGCGAATTTCACCAATATCCAGCCGCAGGTACTGATCGGGGAAGTCATCGCCTGACGGCGCCTTGGCTGGTTCACCACATGGTCTGGGCTGCGCGCGCGCCCCAGGCTTGGTCATAGTCCTTGCCGCCTTCTTCGCCATCGGTCTGCTCGGCTAGGATCTCACCCATCGTTGGCAGGCCTTGGCTTTCATCCACGCCTTTCCAGGTGCCTGCGCGCAGCATAGCGCGGGCACATTGGCTGTAGATTTCATCGATGGCGATGACGATCACAGTGGCGGGCTGTTTGCCCTTCTTTTCAAAGCGGGCGCGCAGATCTTCATCCGCTGTCACCTGAGCCGTACCGTTGACGCGCACAACATTGTTTGATCCGGGCACCAGAAACATCAGCGAGACCCGCCCATCGCGTACAATATTACGCAGACTGTCGAGTCGATTGTTACCGCGCCAATCAGGCATCGCCAGGGTTCCGGGGTCCAATTCCAGCACCACCGGGCCATCATCACCCCGCGGGCTATCATCTGTCCCTTCTGGCCCCACGGTGGTCAGCATACAGAGCTTGGAGGCCATAATCCATTTGCGATAGAGCGGCGTCATCCGCCGCGCCACCTTGCGCAACGAGGGCGCCCCAGGCGTGCCATAGAGGGTCTCTAGCTCTTGGATGGTTTTAAGATACTGCATCTGGATCAAACCCCAATTCCCGCATCAAAGTATCAGATTTTGCTTCAACCCGCGTCTCCAGGATTTCCATAAACTCTTTACGGTCCAGGCCCGGCTCGATCTGGTCGAGAAACTCTACCACGGCCACGCCGGGTTTGCGCATGATGCCTGTGCGCGGCCAAAGCACACCGACATTGGTCGCCACCGGGACACAGGGCTGGCCCAGCTGTTCATACAAAACACCAGTGCCGACCTTGTAGTCCGCCTTAACCCCCGGCGCGACGCGGGTGCCTTGGGAGTAAATGATCAGCTGGCCCGCCTCCTGATGGCCTTCTTTGACGTCTTTCACCATTTTGTCGATGGCTGCCCCGCGCTTACCGCGATCCACGGCGACACAGTCCAGCAGCTTGGCATATTGGCCAATGACTGGGGTCCGCAGTATCTCTTTCTTCATGATGAATTTCGCTGTGGGCAGCGCTGTAAAGATCATCATGATATCCAGAAAAGACTGGTGTTTTGCGGCGATCAACACCTCGCCCGATGGCGGCGTACCGCGCACCTCACAGCGGATGCCCACCATGAAACGGGCCGTCCAAAAGACCCAGCGCGAATAGCTTTTGCAGCAGATTCGGGCACCGCGTTTGCTAAAGATGGCCCAGGGCGCAAACATCAGGCCAAAGATCGGCATCATGAAATAGATCTGAAACACAAAGAGAAAGGACCGCAGCCACTGAATTGCAAATCTCACGTCAAATCTCCCAAACGTTTCTTGGCGGCGCGGGTAGTTGCTGCAAAAGCCACCAAAGCGCCCAATGGCGGGATGAGCAGCGGCAGACCCCAGGCCCAGCCCTGAAACCCAAGCCCGGTCAAAAACCCACCCTCATTAGAGGCTGCCGGCATCAGCCAGACTCCGAACATGCCCAGCACAACGCCCACGGCCGCCCCGCCCAGGGCGCGGAGGGTAAAGCGGCGGACAAAGGCATGGGCGATATAGCTGTCCAGCGCCCCAACCAAGCGCAGCACCTCAATCACCTGAGCATTGGCGGCAAGGGCCGCATTCGCCGCCAATGTGATCATCGCCGCTGTGGCCCCCGCAATCAGCAGAATAGAAACCGCCCCCAAGCGTCGCAGCGCCCGCGCTGCGTCCACCAAAGGCGCGCGCCAGCGGGTGTGATCATCCAGAACCGCCCCGGGCAGCTCTGCCTGCAATCTAAGCCGCAGCCCAGTGCCATCATAGCCGGGATCGCCTTCGATCACCTCGATGAGCTGTGGCACGGGCAGGCTGTCAATAGGAAGAGCCGAGCCAAACCAAGGCGCCAGGAGCTCGATTTGTTCCTCGGTGGTAAAAGCGCGCGCCGAGGCCACACCTGGGGTTTGCCGTAAAATGGTCAGGGCCGCTTCGGTCTGGGCCACGCGCTGTTCGGCGGGGGCATTGATCCGCAGGGTGGCGGCCCGGGCCAGCTCATCCGCCCAGCGAGTGGCCAGCCGCCCCGAGGCCAGCGACAGGGCCAGAGCAAACACCGCAAGAAACGCCATGGCCCCCGAAACAAACAGGGTCAGCTGGGCAGTAAAGCCGCTGGGGGGGACCACCCGGTCCGCCTGGGCATCGCCCATGATGAGCTTGCGCAACCGTCCTTCACTCATAGGTCTGCCCCCGCCTGGATCAGCTGCTTGGCCGAAATCCGCAGCACCCGCGCCTGTACCTGTTTCTTTGCCGCACGGATCAGCGCCATATCATGGGTCGCAACCAGAATGGTCTTACCCATGCGGTTCAGCTCTACCAAAAGTTGCAAGAGGCGCTGTGACATCTCCCAATCCACGTTGCCAGTGGGTTCATCCGCGATAATGACATCCGGCGACAGGATGACGGAGCGTGCCAAGGCGGCTCGTTGGCGCTCGCCGCCGGACAGTTCCGGTGGCAGCGCATCGGCGCGCTGGGACAGGCCCACCCAATTCAGTAGCTCCCGCAGGTTGGCCTCTTCCTGGGACAGGTCTTTGCCGGAAACGATCAGCGGCAGCGCGATATTCTCGATCACCGGCAGGTGATCCAAAAACCGACAATCCTGATGCACCACACCGACACGGCGACGCAGATGCGCCATCTGGTCGCGATCCAGCCCCTGCACATCCATATTAAAGGCACGGACCCGGCCTGAGGTCGGCGTCAACGCCCCATAGCAGAGCTTCAACAGCGTGGTCTTGCCAGCACCCGAGGGCCCCGTTAGGAAATGAAACGACCCAGGCGCCAGCTTCACCGAGACATCGCTCAGCAGCTCCCCGCCTCCGTAGTTGTAGCCAACGTTTTCCAGCTCTATCACGACTGTCCCCTGTATGCGCTCAGCAGTTTTGCCCCAGCAGCCCGCCAGTTTCAATGGGCCATGGTTCAAAGCCCCCCATGCAGGCCTGTATCAGAGCCGCCAAAGCGTAATTCACCCTTTCACCAAAGAGCCGAACTGCCTATTGTCATTTGAAAATACTGCCGACAGCTCCCCGGAGACCGCCGGGGTCAAGGAGATCTTTATGCGTCTGACCTGCCCGAATTGTGGTGCCCAGTACGAAGTGCCGGATGACGTCATTCCCGAAGAAGGTCGTGATGTGCAGTGTTCCAACTGCGGCGATACCTGGTTTCAGCAGGCGGCAGGCTTTGCTCCGGGCTTTGAGGCCGCCTCGGAAGAGCCCACCGTTGCTCCCTCAGAGCATGCGCCTCAGCCTCAGATCGCCACCGCCTCAGCAAATCCTTCCAGGGACCCTGACGATGGGCTGACAGATCCTGCCGATTTCGACGACGCCGATTCTGATGCGCATGAGGCTGAGGTTGAATTTGTCTCCAGCTCCGACCAAGGGGCCGCTGAGTTTTTTGAGAAGACGACGCCTGCGCCGACACAGGCCGCCGAAGCTGCCCAGGGGCGCGACAATCTTGAAACCGAAGAGCAGCCCCTCGTAGAGCCTGCGCCCCCTGCACCCAGCGCGCCGCAATCGCCGCGCGGGCTGGACCCTGCGCTCAGCGATATCCTGCGCGAGGAAGCAGAACGCGAAGCAAGCCTGCGCGCCGCCGACAACAGCCAATCGCAATCCTTGGAAACTCAGCCAAACCTCGGACTGGATGACCTTCCTGAGAATGAAGAAACCCGGCGATCTCGCCAGGCCAAGGACCGCATGGCCCGTATTCGCGGCGAAGACCCGCGCCGACTGGCCGCCGAGGCCAGCGGGCTAAAGCGGGGCGTTTTGCCGGACATTGAAGAGATCAACTCGACCCTACGCGCAGCGGATAGCCCAACACCGCCACCGGTCTCCGACCCTATGGCACCGCCGCCCCGAAAATCCGGGTTCACGCGAGGATTTGCCTTGGCGATCCTGGCCGTTCTCGCCCTGGTGATGGTCTATAGTAACGCTTCGAAAATTGCAGAAATCTTGCCTCAGACGGATCCCTACCTCAGCAACTATGTCACCTGGGTGGATCACATGCGTCTGTGGCTGGACTCCCAGGTGAGCGCCCTGCAAGGCCCGCAGATCTAGGTGAGGCTAATATGCCCAGGGTCACGCCCCAGGCGAAAGCTTCTGCCACTGTTCTGGCTGCCCTGATTGCCCACATCAGTTCAGATGAAACACAGAATCTACACAGTGGGTTCTAACTGATGAAAACGCAGCGCCCTTACCCAGTGACTCAAAACTGATCTAGCAGGCGCTCCAAATATTGCCGCTCGTCTTCTTCGCGGCCCTGCTCACCCATACGGCGACGCAACTCTTCCAGCAAATCCCAAGCACGGCGATGCGCGCGCCCATTGCCGAACTCCGAATTCCGCTCATCCCCTAGTCCCGCCGCATTGCGATCGCGTCCCAGAGGATCCGCCCGCCCCCCGACAGCATTTTCACCCTGTCCGGGTTGCTGCCCTGGTTGTTGCGCCTCAGCCATGGCCTCGCCGAGGGCGCGCATGCCTTCACGCAGGGCCTCCATCGCCTCGGACTGGCGGTCAATAGCCTCGGCAAGATCCCCCTGACGCAGGGCCTCTTGGGCGCCATCCATTGCTTCACCGGCGCGATCTAACGCCTCTCCGGTGGCTTCTCCCTCGGCGCCCTGGCCCAAAGGGAGCCCCTCTTGCAGGCGGCGCAGCGTATCGCGCAGGGCCTGCTGCTGATCCGCCAGTGAGCCAGCGCCACTCTCCGCCCCCCCCTGAGCAGACCCACCTGGGCTTTGGCCTGGGTCGCCAGTCTGGCCTTCGCTGCCGTTCTGGCCAGACTGGCCTTCGCCCCCACTGCCGCCTTGATGCTGCTGTCCGCGGCCCTGACCACCGTTGCGCCCCTCGTTATTCTGGCTTTCACCAGCCTGCGCATTTGGATTGAACTGTTCCTGCAAATCGCGAAAGGCCCGATCGGACAGTCCCTGCTGTTCTTGCAATGTCTCTCCCAGATCTTCCATTGCCTGCTGCCCCTCCGATCCGGTCTGCCCCTGCTGGCTCTGGCTCATGCGCATGTTTTCCATCATCCGCTGGAATTCTTCCAGTGCCTGCTCGGCCTCGGCCATGCGTCCCTGTTCCATCAACTCCTGAATGCGATCCATCATCGCCTGCAGGTCCTGTTGGCTCAGCGTCATGGCGTTTTCCTGACCCTCGCTGCTGTCACCGGATTGGTTGTCCCGCTGCGCCTGGCGCTGCAGCTGGCGCATATAATCCTGTGTCGCCTCGCGCAGCTTTTGCATCAAACGGGCAATTTCCTCATCGCTGGCTCCGTCGCGCATGGCTTGGCTCAGGCGTTCCTTGGCCCGCTGCATCCGCTCCAGCGCATCGCCGATATCTCCCTCCTCCAGCCCCTGGGCCAGAGCCCAAAGCGCCGCCGCAGTTTCGTCGCGCTGCGCCTCGCTGATCGGTGGACCGATGTCTTCGCTTTGAAGCAGCGCCGCCTCGAGTTCGCGCAGAATCCCGCGCATTTGCAAATAGCTTCCTGCCTCGCGAAACAGATCCGCTGGGCGGTGTGACAGCGCCCGCAACAGCTGGGTGATGCGTTGCGTATTTCCGCGCGACCAAATCAAATCCCGGCGCTGTTCAGCCACCGCCGCCGCCAGCGGGTCAAAAAATCGTGGCGCAACCAAGGGTGCCCCTAGCCCGGCAGAAACCGAGGATTGCCCCGCCGCATCGCGGACAGAAAAGCTAAAGATAACTGGCAGGTTTGCCCAGGGGTGCGCGGCAAAATCCTCGATCAGAACACCGTCAAAGGCCTGTCGTGATCCGCTCACCGGCAGCGGCAGATCCAGTTCAATATCAGCACTTGTTTCGGGATCAAGACGCAGACCATGGCGGCGCGACAGGGCAAGGTAGTCCAATGAAACACGCACCACACCACCCTCAATCCCATAATCATCCTGTGCCAGGAAGGGCAGCGACAAAGCCCCATCTTCGGTCAGCTCGGGCAGGCCGGTGATCGACACGTTGGGCGGTTGGTCTGGCAGCACCGTGACATTCCAACTGCGCCCACCGCGGCCTATGATCTCCAGGTGACCCGAGTGTTGGACCGCGAAATCATGCTCCAGTACTGGCTTATCCGCGCCGGACTGATCCGGGTCTGAGAGGCTTTGCGTCAGGGCCAACGCGCCAACCTCACCGTAGAAACGCAGAGTGATGCGACTTCCCTCGGCCAGTTCCAAGGCTTCACCCTGCTGGTCATTGAGATAGAGAACCGGAAGTCCAGTATAGAGCGGCGGCTCGATCCAGCCCTCCCACGAGGGGCCAACCGCCCCCGCTTCGGCGCTGCCGGAGGATAGCCCCGACAGGGTGGTTACCCGCCAGAAAGAACCAAAAACCAGCGCGATAAGTAACGAGACCAGGGCCACGTAGCGCAGTGCAAAGGGATCCGCCGAAGCAATTCGCAGATTGGGGGCCGGTGCGCGGGCCTTGGCAGCTAACTGGGCCATGCGCGCCTGATGCGCATGCCACAGGGCTGCGGCTGCCGCATCTTCAGCGCCAATGGCCTGCGTGTCGAGAAGCGCCGTAACCGGGCGTCCCGGCAGGCTAGCATCCAGTCGCGTCAATACCTCGGCGCGTCGTGGGAAGCGGAAGGCCCAGACCCCAAAAACCAGGCTCGCAAGAAACGCGAGCAAGATAACAGCAGCCACGCTCCAGAAACCAAATGATGGCAACAGATCATGCAGCCCCAACATCATGGCTGCGACAGTTGCGGCCAAAATGGAGAACAGCGGCCAAAAGCTCCGCAACGCTCTTTCGCAAAACATACCTGCCTGCGTCAGCCGAAGCGGCCATCGCAGGGGGGATAGTCTTGGGTCAGTTTTGCCAGTTCGCTTACCAGGTCGCGCCATCGTTGCTCTGCCTCCTTTAGGCGGTGCATGTGGCGTATTCCCCGGCAAGATCTACCGGATCTGTTAGAGCCACTCTGGAATGGTATCGCGGTTTATCATTTCGTCAAAGTCCGGTCGTGGACGAATAACCGCAAATTGATCCCCATGCACCAGAACTTCGGGAATGAGAGGGCGCGAATTGTATTCGCTCGCCATCACCGCACCATAAGCGCCGGCAGAGCGAAAGGCGATCAGATCCCCAGCCGCCAGGGGCGGCATATCCCGTTGCTTGGCAAAGGTATCGCCGGTTTCGCAAACCGGGCCAACGATATCATAGGGGCGATTCTCAATCCCCGGAGCGGGCTCGTTGACTGCAACGATATCGTGATGCGCCTCATACATGGCGGGGCGGATCAGATCATTCATCGCTCCATCAACAATCAAGAACTCACGATCTTCGCCGGATTTCACATAGATCACCTTGCTGACCATCAATCCGGCGTTTCCTGCAATCAGGCGCCCTGGCTCGATCTCGATCTCGCAACCCAGATGGCCCAGCGTCTCCTTGATCAGCTGACCATATTCCACTGGCAGCGGCGGCGCCTCATTCGAGCGCGTATAGGGAATGCCCAAGCCACCACCTAAATCAAGGCGATGAATGTCATGGCCATCGGCGCGCAGGCTCTCGGTCAGTTCTGCGATCTTTTCATAGGCCTTGCGGAAGGGCTCCAGTTCCGTCAGCTGCGAGCCGATATGGCAGTCAACGCCAATGACCTTTAACCCCGGCAGCGTGGCTGCATGGGCATAGACCTCGCGGGCACGAGAAATTGGAATGCCAAATTTGTTCTCGGACTTACCGGTGGCAATTTTCGCATGGGTCTTGGCATCCACATCGGGGTTTACCCGAATAGTGATCGGCGCCACCTGCCCCAGCTCCAGCGCCACCGCATTGATGACCGCCATTTCCGGCTCGGATTCGACGTTGAACTGACGAATACCGCCGGACAGGGCACAGCGGATTTCATCTGCTGTTTTGCCAACCCCAGAGAAGACGATCTTGTCACCCGGAACCCCTGCGGCCTTGGCGCGCAGATATTCGCCCTGGCTCACCACATCCATACCGGCACCGGCCTGGGCCAGTGTCTTGAGAATGGCCTGATTGCTGGCCGCCTTCATCGCGTAGCAAACCAGATGATCCATGCCTTCCAGTGCCTCATCAAACAGGCGGAAGTGGCGCAACAGGGTTGCGGTGGAATAGACATAAAACGGAGTGCCCACAGCAGCCGCGATCTCGGCAACCGGCACGTCTTCGGCGTAGAGCGCGCCGTCGCGGTAGAGAAAGTGATCCATACCTTGGCGATTAGACCAAAACCGGGAGCACTGGCAAATGATTCCCTGACTTAGCCCCCTCTTTGGCTGGGTTGTAGACTGGTCTCAGAATTTGTGCGAGACGCCGACGCGTGCATATCCCGAAACGCTCACCCCTGAAGAGGGGGCTGGTTCCGCCTTCTCAGCCTTGGGGGGCTGCGCATAGGACTGTGGCAGATCGCAGGCAGACAGGGCAAACAGCCCCAGAACCAGTAGGAAACGGATCATTGTATAAAGGCTCCTGCCCATCTTGCGTTTTGAATTGTTATGCGACGTCTTTGGCCGCTCTGGATGCCAGATCGTGTGGCTCAGAAACCAAGCGAGAGATTGAAAGGTCCCTTTTGCAATCCAACGGAGCCCCCTGCGTGGACGCCATTGTTGGAAACCCCAACCCCTGCGTTCAACGAGGGGCGCACGGGTTCACCATCCACGCCACAAGCGCTTAGACCGCCAGTCAAAACGGCGATCCCAATCAGTTTGAGCATCCAATTGTTCATTGTGGCATCTCCAAAAACCGGCCCGGTTCTTACTGAGCCTAGATGGGCAACATGGGCAACATGGGCAACATTTCAAGGCCGCCCATGGCCAATTTATCTTCTCTGCAGTCGCCCGGTTAGGCCTCCAGTATGGCGGTCCAGCGTGCCACCTGGGCGCGCACCTGCGCGGGGGCAGTCCCACCGTAGGACATGCGCGAGTTTACCGAGTTTTCCACGCCAAGAACAGTAAAGACATCGGCGGTGATCTCTGCATGTACGCCCTGCATGTCCTCCAGCGTCAGATCCGGCAGATCGCAGCCGCGTGCCTCAGCCATTGCCACCAGCGATCCGGTCACGTGATGGGCATCGCGGAACGGCAGCCCCAGCACCCGAACCAGCCAATCGGCCAGATCAGTCGCGGTAGAGAAACCGGTTCCAGCAGCGGCAGCCAGCTCGGCCCGGTTGCCGGTCATATCCTTGACCATGCCTTCCATCGCAGCGAGCGCCAGCATCCAGCTGTCGGCGGCGTCAAAGACCTGCTCTTTGTCTTCCTGCATGTCTTTGGAATAGGCCAGCGGCAGACCCTTCATCACCATCATCAGCGCGGTGTTGGCGCCAAAAATCCGACCCACCTTGGCGCGGATCAGCTCGGCCGCATCCGGGTTTTTCTTTTGCGGCATGATCGAGGAGCCGGTGGAGAAGCGATCCGACAGGGTCACAAAGCGGAACTGCGCCGAGGACCAGATCACCAGCTCTTCGGCAAAGCGCGACAGGTGCACGGCGCTGATCGAGGCGGCCGACAGGAACTCCAGCGCAAAGTCACGGTCCGAGACCGCATCCAGCGAATTGGCAGCAGGACGGTCAAAGCCCAGCGCCGCTGCGGTCATGTCGCGATCGATCGGAAAGGAAGTGCCTGCGAGGGCCGCTGCGCCCAAAGGCGATTCGTTCATCCGCTTGCGCGCGTCGCGGACCCGGCTCAGATCGCGGCCGAACATCTCAACATAGGCCATCATGTGATGGCCCCAGGTCACCGGCTGCGCCACCTGCAGATGGGTAAAGCCGGGCATGGCCCAATCCGCCCCTGCTTCGGCCTGGCTCAGCAAGGCCCGGATCAGCGCCAACAGGCCCGACTCGGCAGCGTCCAGTTGATCGCGCACCCAGAGTTTGAAATCCGTCGCCACCTGATCGTTGCGCGACCGCCCCGTGTGCAGACGGCCTGCCGGCTCGCCGATCACCTCTTTCAGGCGGGCTTCGACATTCATATGGATGTCTTCCAGCGCGGTGGAGAACTGGAAGGTGCCGTTCTCGATCTCTGACAAGACCGTGAGCAGCCCTTCCCGAATTGCCTCGGCGTCGTTATCGCTTATAACGCCTGTTGCGGCCAACATCGCTGCATGGGCCCTGGAGCCAGCAATGTCCTGGGCAGCCATCCGTTTGTCAAAACCGATCGAGGCGTTGATCGCCTCCATGATCGCGTCTGGGCCAGCGGCGAAACGGCCGCCCCACATCTGGTTCGAGGCTTGATCTGTCATGGTGGAATCCCGGAGATAATATGCGTCTGTTACGTCATCTTTCCCTTTATATCGCCCTGGGCCTGGGTGCAAATGCGGCGTCTGCTGCAGATGTTGCACAACTGGAAGCCCTGCGCGCCGATAGCCTGAAACGACTGGTGGTGCATGCTGAGCCCCGCGATGTCTCTGAAGCTTCGTTTTTCCTGGAGGACGACAGCGGCACGGCAACTTTGCAGGACTACAAGGGCAAGGTGGTTCTACTGAACTTCTGGGCCACCTGGTGCGCCCCCTGCCGCAAGGAAATGCCGCAGATCGCCGAACTGCAAGAAGAGTTCGGCGGCGATGACTTTGAGGTCCTGACCATTGCTGCCGGGCGCAACTCCCCGGCTGGCATCCTCAAATTTTTCGAGGAAAACGGCATCACCAACCTGCCGCGCCACCAGGATCCCAAACAGGCCCTGGCGCGTGAAATGGCGGTGATTGGCCTGCCCATCACAGTGCTGCTGGATCGCGAGGGTAAAGAGGTTGCCCGCCTGCTGGGCGACGCCGAATGGAATTCCGAGAGCGCTAAGGCCATCGTGGCCGCAATGATCGAAGCCGAGTAACCCCACCGCTTGGCGGCTCGGGCTGAGAGAACCTCTGCCTGAGCCACGACAGCTGCATGTCCTTCCCGCCTTTTGCATCCGTCAATTGTATGCACGAAGGCCCCCTCCCACATTCTCCTGCCCTTGTATGCCAACCGCGAAATGCTGCCTGAATAGCCTGCCTGTTCAAGGGTGGCTAAACTTGGTCTCAGGCTTGTGAGGGCGCCTTCCCCTACGCCACCTTTGACAGCGAGGCCCTTCGGCCACCATTCTGTCCTGCAAATGGCGTGACTAGGGAGGGGACAATGCCGCTGGAACTTTTGTTGATCCTCGTTGTGGGGGGCATCAGCGCGATTGCGCTGCTCTTGCACCTGAGCGGGCGTTCAAAGTCTAAGGTCATGACAGAACCCCAGGCCCGCGACGCCTGGATGAGGCAGTTTCCCGAAAGCCCAATTGCCGACCTGACCCTGGCTAGGGACGGCCATGCAGCCGTAATCCGGACTGCCGACGATAGCGCGCCGCTGGGCCTGGTCTGGTCCTTTGGGACCGATACCGTGGCCCGGTTTCTGGAAGATGCCAAATTGAGCCCCTGCAAAAAGGGACTGCACCTTCGCCTTGCGGATTTTTCGGCCCCGGCCGTGCATCTGCACCTGGACCAGCCCGAAGCCATGCTCTGGCAAGGCATGATCGAGGGGGCATCGGCCCCGCAAAGCCACCCGCAAAATCATCCCCCAGTACAAGAGGTGTAAGCCATGGACACGATCTCTTTTCCGGATGTGACGCAATTGGCGGTGCCCATTTTTATCGCCGCCATTCTGGGTGAATTTCTTTGGATCGCCCTCAAGGGGCGCGGCGGGCGCTACGAGACCCGCGATGCAGTGACCTCGCTGATCATGGGGGCCGGCAGCGTCGCCTCGGGCATCCTGTTGGGTTTTATCGCCTGGGGATTCTTTATGGTGCTGTGGGAGATCACGCCGCTGGATCTGGGTACCTCGATCGGGGTGATCATCTTGTGCTTTGTGCTGGATGATCTGCGCTATTACTGGGTGCACCGCTTTGGCCACCGCATTCGCTGGGTCTGGGCGAGCCACGTCAATCACCACTCGAGCCAGCACTACAATCTGACCACGGCGTTGCGCCAGACCTGGACCGGCACTTTCACCTTTATGATGGTGGTACGGGCGCCGCTTGTGTTGTTGGGATTTCACCCGGCCTTGGTGCTCTTTGTCGGCGGCATCAACCTCGTCTACCAGTTCTGGATCCATACCGAAGCCATTGGCAAGATGCCCCGTTGGTTTGAAGCGGTGATGAATACCCCCAGCCACCATCGCGCCCACCATGGCCGCAACCCCCGTTATCTGGATTGCAACTATGCCGGCGTATTTATCATCTGGGACAAAATGTTCGGAACCTTTGTGCCCGAGCAAGACAGCGACCCGGTGGACTACGGGCTGGTCTACAATATCGCCACGTTTAACCCTCTACGGGTCGCATTTCATGAATGGGTGGCGATCTACCAAGACGTGACCCAGCCCGGGCTGAGCCTAAAAGAGCGCCTGCTCTATGCGCTGGCGCCCCCCGGCTATAGTCATGATGGCAGTCGCGACACCTCAGAGACCATCAAGGCCAAGCATTTGGCCCGCCAGCCGCAAGACAGCGGCACACCTGGCTTTTAGTCCCCAGGCTGGCAGCCACAGCCGCGCACCAGTGCCTCAGCGTTTGGTAAAACTTTAAGTTTAAGCCTCAATTCACCCTTTTGCGCGACAGTGCCCGATGACGCATTGTTTTCCCAGAAGACGTCAGCAGCAGGAGGCATCACGTGGTCAATAAGCGCAAACTAAAACGGGCCAATATGGCCGAAGGATCTGACAATCCGCTTTCCGCGGCGGTTGTGTCGCGCGACCGCTCGACCCTGGACATGGTGGCAGAGGCGGTAAAACACAATCAAACGATGCTCGCCTACCAGCCTGTCATGCAGGCCATGCCGCCCCATGGCATCGCCTTTTACGAGGGCTACATCCGGGTTCTGGACGCCACCGATCGGGTCATCCCAGCGCGGGACTTTATGCATGTGGTCTATGACAAGGAAATCGGGCGTGAGCTGGATTGTCTCGCCTTGCAGCACGGCTTGCGCGCCCTGGCCCGCTCACCGCAGATTCGCCTCTCGATCAATATGTCCGCGCGCTCCATTGGCTATAGCCGCTGGTCCAAAGTCCTGGACAACTTCCTGAAAAAGGACGCCACAATTGGCGAACGTCTGGTGTTGGAAATCACCGAGGCTTCGGCCATGGCAGCCCCTGAGCTGGTTATCGACTTTATGGACCGGATGCAGAAACACGGCATCGCCTTTGCGCTGGACAATTTTGGCGCGGGCACCACAGCCATTGCCCATTTCCGCGACTTCTACTTTGATGCAGTCAAAATTGACGGGCAATTTATCCGAGGGATCTGTAACAATCCCGACAATCAGGCTGTCGTGCGTGCGCTCGTCGGCATCGCCAAGCAGTTTGACATGCTGATCGTCGCAGAATCTGTCGAAACCCAGGAAGAGGCTGAATATCTGGTTTCAATTGGGGTCGATTGCCTTCAGGGGTTCCTTTATGGCGCACCAACTGTTTCCCCGCCCTGGCTGGAAGACATGAAGCAACGCAATCGCGCCTGACACCGAGACCTGCAGGGCCTCTGCTAAGATATTGTCTTGCCATAGGAATACGCTGCATCGCAGCGAAATTAGCTCCGCCTTTGCGCGGAGCTTTGCGTTTCTGACTTATGCCAGTTGACTCGGACCTAAGCCCTGGGACACCCTGTCAATTGCTGCAACTGCAGCAAGACGCTATACCTGTCCCGAATAGGGAGGTGGAGAGGTGACATTCTGCGGTCAGTCAAAAACCGCGGGCTCCCTGATCTTCACATGGAATTTGATGGCAGAGGACCAAAAATAAATGACCAATGTTGTAATTGCATCCGCCGCGCGTACCGCCGTCGGCAGTTTTGGCGGCGCATTCGCCAATACGCCCGCCCATGATCTGGGCCGTGCTGTGCTGGAAGCCGTGGTAGAGCGCGCAGGCGTCGACAAAGCCGAGGTCTCTGAGACCATCCTGGGTCAGGTTCTGACCGCCGCTCAGGGGCAAAACCCGGCACGTCAGGCCCATGTCAATGCTGGCCTACCGCAGGAAAGCTCTGCTTGGGGCATCAACCAGGTCTGTGGCTCTGGCCTGCGCGCCGTGGCCCTGGGTGCTCAGCACGTCCAGCTGGGCGATGCCGCGATTGTCTGTGCCGGAGGTCAGGAAAACATGACCCTATCGCCCCATGCTGCCGCCCTGCGCGCTGGCCACAAAATGGGCGATATGAAATATATCGACACCATGATCCGCGATGGTCTGTGGGATGCCTTCAATGGCTACCACATGGGCCAGACCGCCGAAAATGTTGCTGACAAATGGCAGATCTCGCGCGAGATGCAGGACGAGTTCGCGGTTGCCAGCCAGAACAAAGCTGAAGCCGCGCAAAAAGCCGGCAAATTCGCCGATGAAATTGCGGCCTTCACCATCAAGACCCGCAAAGGCGAGATCGTGGTGGATCAGGACGAATATATCCGTCACGGCGCAACCATGGAAGCCATGCAGAAACTGCGCCCTGCCTTCACCAAAGAGGGCTCTGTCACCGCAGCCAATGCTTCCGGTCTCAACGATGGTGCTGCTGCCACACTGTTGATGAGCGCCGATGACGCCGAGAAACGCGGTATTGAGCCCCTGGCCCGTATTGCCTCTTACGCTACGGCTGGCCTGGACCCGTCGATCATGGGCGTTGGCCCGATCTATGCCTCGCGCAAAGCGCTCGACAAGGCGGGCTGGTCCGTCAGCGATCTGGATTTGGTCGAGGCCAATGAGGCCTTTGCCGCCCAGGCCTGCGCCGTCAACAAGGACATGGGCTGGGATCCTGCCATCGTCAATGTCAACGGCGGTGCTATTGCTATTGGCCACCCCATCGGCGCCTCGGGCTGCCGGGTGCTGAACACGCTGCTGTTTGAAATGAAGCGGCGCGGCGCCAAGAAAGGTCTTGCCACCCTCTGCATCGGCGGTGGCATGGGCGTTGCCATGTGTCTGGAGCGCCCATAACGGAGCGTTCGTCTTTGACATAGAACAGGGCGCCAATTTGGCGCCCTTTTTATTGTAACACCGGCCTTTTGCTGCAAGTGCGACAATTTACGCGGCATTGCGGCAAAAATCCATTGCGCAATATTGTTGCGTAAAGCATTATCAATGGGTAGCAAGATTACCGAGAGAATCTCGAATTGGAGGAAGACTGAATGGCACGTACTGCACTCGTCACCGGCGGCTCACGCGGCATTGGCGCAGCAATTTCGCAGGCCCTAAAGGACCAGGGCTGCACTGTGGCCGCGACCTACGCGGGCAACGACGAAGCGGCGGCAAAGTTCACCGAAGAAACCGGCATCAAGACCTACAAATGGAACGTTGGTTCATATGAGGAAAGCCAGGCAGGCATCGCCCAGGTTGAGGCCGATTTGGGCCCTATCGACATCGTGGTCGCCAATGCCGGCATCACCCGCGACGCGCCCTTCCACAAGATGACACCCCAACAGTGGCAGGAGGTCATCGACACCAACCTCACCGGCGTGTTCAACACCGTCCACCCGATCTGGCCCGGCATGCGCGAGCGCAAATTTGGCCGTGTCATCGTGATCTCTTCGATCAATGGTCAAAAGGGCCAGTTTGCCCAGGCAAACTATGCAGCGACCAAGGCCGGAGACCTGGGAATCGTCAAGTCCCTCGCGCAGGAGGGTGCGCGCGCCGGCATCACCGCCAATGCGATCTGCCCTGGCTATATCGCCACTGAAATGGTCATGGCTGTGCCAGAAAAGGTCCGCGATTCGATCGTGGCGCAAATCCCAACAGGTCGTCTGGGTGAGCCCGAAGAAATCGCCCGCTGCGTCGCTTTCCTGGCTTCAGACGACTCGGGCTTCATCAATGGCTCTACTATCTCGGCCAATGGCGGTCAGTTCTTCGTCTGATTTTGCCTCTGCACAAAGAAGCAAGGGCCGGTCTTTACAGACCGGCCCTTTTTTAATCCCGTAAGAACATGTGCACTATGCCCAGCGGGAAATTCCAAAACCTGCGGTCCTTGTGGTGCCGGATTTACGTGACCCAAACACCCAGGCCAGGATCGAAAACAGCGCCTGGCTGCGCTCCGCATGAGCACGTTCCATCGCCTGCTTGACGTTACTATTTGCTGAGTATCCCATCGTATCGGCCTCCGTTCGGATCAATAATGTCTATCTGAAACCAATATGCCCCTTTAAGCTAAAAGCCACAAACGAGACTTTCCAAAGCTTCAGTTAAATATTACTTGTGTGAACATGTCAGATCGCCTCCCCCCCCTCACCGCCCTGCGGGCCTTTGATGCCGCCGCCCGGCATATGTCGTTTGCTCAGGCCGCTTCCGAGCTAAACGTGACACCGGCCGCCCTATCATTTCAAATCAAGTCCCTAGAGGAGCACCTGGGCACTCCGCTGTTTCGCAGGCTTAACCGCGCGGTGGAGCTGACCGAAGCGGGGCGCACCCTGGCACCCGGCGCAGCAGAGGGGTTTCAGACCCTGTCTGCCGCCTGGATCGCGACCAAAAGGCTACAGGATAACAGCACCCTCACGGTGACCGCAGGCCCTGCGCTGACGGCAAAATGGCTGGCCCCCCGGCTCTATGATTTTGCCCGTGCCCACCCCGAGATTGACCTGAGGTTTTCTGCCACTCTGCGTAATATGGATCTGGCCCGTGATGACGTCGATGTGGCGATCCGCTTTGGCTATGGTTTGGATGAAGATCTCTATTCCGTTCCCATTCGCAAGGAATGGCTCACACCGGTCATGACGCCCGAACTTGCGGAACAGTTTCCCACCCCCCAAAGCCTGGTAGAGGCGCCGCTTATCTTTGATGATTCTATCGGGTTCTTGCAGCCGCCCTGTGACTGGCCCACCTGGTTTCGCGCCGTGGGGATAAAATTCACCCCGCAGCACGGCACCCATTTTTCCAATGCTGACCACGCCATCAACGCCGCCGTTGCCGGCATGGGGGTTGTGCTGGGTCGGCGCCCGATGATTATCGCGGATCTCCAAGAAGGCCGTCTGGTAGCGCCTTTCAAGATCGCCATCGAAACCAAGGCCCGGTTTCGCTTTCTTTGCCTGCCCGGTGCAGAAAAACGTCCGCAGATCGAAGCATTTCGCGATTGGTTTCTGGCCGAGATCGAAAAAACCGCGCATATATCCGACCAATTCACCATTGTCCCGGTCGAGGAGATCCCCGCATTATGACCCGAACCAAGGCCACAGCAGTTGGGTTTGTCGCTGTTCTGCTCTGGGCGCTGCTCGCCCTGCTCACGGTTGGTTCGGCGCCGGTACCGCCACTGCTTCTCAATGCGATTTGTTTTACCATAGGTGGCACCCTGGGCTTGATCTGGACCGCGCGTACAGGGGGGCTGGGCCAGTTGCGGGAGATCTCCTGGAAAGTCTATGCTTTTGGCTCTGTTGGGCTCTTTGGTTATCACGCGCTGTATTTTTCCGCTCTGCGTCTTGCCCCTGCCGCCGAGGCGGGACTGATTGCCTACCTCTGGCCACTATTGATCGTGTTGTTTTCCGGCCTGCTGCCGGGGGAGCGTCTGCGCGCAGGTCATCTGATCGGGGCCCTGCTGGGCTTTGCCGGGGCTGCCGCCATCATCACCGGCGGTTCTGGCGGCTTTCAGGTCGAGTTCCTGCCAGGCTATGTCCTTGCCTTCCTCTGTGCGCTGACCTGGTCGGGCTATTCGGTGCTATCGCGCCTGGTTGGCTCCGCCCCGACCAGTTCCGTCGCGGTCTTCTGCCTGATCACTGCTTTCGCCTCTTGGGGATTACATTTCATGGTCGAGGAGACCGTCTGGCCAAAAGGCACAATTGGCTGGGCTTCAACCCTGTTGTTGGGCCTGGGGCCGGTAGGACTGGCCTTTTATGTCTGGGATATTGGCGTCAAACAGGGCGATATTCAGTTGCTGGGAACCAGCTCTTATGCCGCGCCCCTGCTGTCGACCCTGGTTTTGGTTCTGGCAGGGGTGGCGAATCCCTCTTGGGCTCTGGCGCTGGCCGCGGCCCTGATCACCGCAGGCGCGGCAATCGCGGCAAAGAGCGGCTAACCAGACCCGCTTCCAAAACGCCTGAAGGGGCGCCAAACAAAAGGGCCGCCATTTCCGGCAGCCCTGAAAAACTCTGGTATGCGATCACCCAGGGCACCCGCCCCAAGGCCGATTGGCGTTTATGCTGTCTCTGTAGCGCTCGACAGGCGCTCAATTTCTTCTTTCAGTTTGAGCTTTTGTTTCTTCATCCCGGCGATTTCCAACCCGTCCGTACTGGGTGATCGTTGGGCGTGCTCAACTTCCATGCTTAGGTGGTCATGCTTCTTTTTCAGTTCGGTGAGATGCGAGCTGAGGCTCATGGCGTTCCTCCTTTTAAAGCGAGACGTTCAACCCCGAACCTGCGGGGTTGGTTTGAGTGGACCATAAGTTTTGCCAACTGTCACGCCGCAGACGCATAGTTTTTTCATGAAATTGTCACATCGGCCAAAGCCCGCCAAAAGCGTTATTTTTATGAATCAAATTGGCCTACCTGCGCAGCAAGCTCACGTCGAAAGCTTGCATTTTGCACCGTAGGCACCTATCTTGCCGCGGGCCAACTTAGAGGCGTGCCCTGGCGCAAAATTTCCCGCACCTCGGCACGGTAACTCTCCGTATCGGCCAAATGACGCGCCCCCTCATGCAGGATCAGCGGTGCATGAAGGCGGAAATCGGCACGGCCTCCCTTACGGGCACGCAGCAATATCAGCTCTGCTGGACGGTTTTGACGCGGCGCCAGTGGCAGCACCTCAAGCGAGCCGAGGCGCCCCATACAGGCGCTCAGGATATCAGGCAGTCGATCCGCCCGCTGTATCATATGCAGATAGCCTTTGTGGGTCAGTCGCCGCGCAGCGGTGTCAATCCAGATCTCCAGCGGGGTATCTCCGCCCAATGCAATCTGACGGCCGACATCTTCCGCTGGGCTATGGGCGCCAGCGCGATAATAGGGGGGGTTGGCCAAAACCTGATCGAACTGGCGTTGGCGCAGATCTTTGGGCAACGCTGCCAAATCTGCCTCAACCACCTCGACGCTCTGACCGTTGTGCGCCGCATTGCGCCGGGCAAGAACGGCATAATCGGATTGCAACTCAACCCCGGTGATCGCCAATCCCGGCACCCGTTCAGCCAAACACAGAAAAGCCTGACCACCGCCACAGCCCAGTTCCAGCACACGCTCCCCTGCCCGCGCAGGAATCGCCGCAGCCAGCAAAACAGGGTCCACCCCGGCCCGATAGCCCTCACGGGGTTGCCACAGCTGCACCCGGCCGCCCAGGAAATCATTCAGAGACAGGTCCTCGTCGGGAAAGCCCCCTTCAACGCTTGGATCCGGCTCCCCCTGCTTGGTCATGTCTCATTGCCAAGCGGAATTTCGTTGTCCACCATTGCGCGCTTGGCCTGGGAATAATCTTCATCGCGCACCATCAGGCGGCGCGGAAAAATCCCGATGCCACCTTCGAGTATGCTCATATTTACGTCCATCTGAAAGCAGTCTATATCCTCTCCCTCAAGAAGGGCGGATGCAAAGGCCAGGACAGTCGGATCGGTGCTGCGCAAAAGTTCTTTCATGGGGATGGATCTAAGGGCAAGGTCGCGGTCTTGTCGAGCCTGAAAGCCGGGAAAGCAATGAACCAAGTCACAAGTCAAAAACCACACGAATTGCTCGCCGCCACTTTGAGCGATGAGATGGAGGCGGTGAATACGCTGATCCAAACCCGCATGGCCTCGGAACATGCGCCACGCATTCCCGAAGTAACAGCGCATTTGGTTGGGGCCGGTGGCAAACGCCTGCGCCCCATGCTGACCCTCGCCGCAGCGCGGCTCTGTGGCTATGAGGGTGCACATCACGTCAAGCTGGCGGCCACGGTGGAGTTCATCCACACCGCCACATTGCTGCACGATGATGTGGTGGATGAAAGCGGCCAACGCCGTGGTCGCCCCACTGCCAACCTGCTTTGGGATAACAAAAGCTCGGTTCTGGTAGGCGATTACCTGTTCTCCCGCAGCTTCCAGCTCATGGTCGAAACCGGCTCGTTGCAGGTTCTGGATATTCTGGCCAATGCTTCGGCCACCATTGCCGAGGGCGAGGTGCTGCAAATGACCGCAGCCTCTAATCTCGCCACCGATGAAGCGGTCTATCTGCAAGTTGTGCGCGGTAAGACGGCAGCGCTATTCTCCGCCGCAACTCAGGTGGGCGGTGTCATCGCTGCGGCGCCAGAGACGCAGATCAAAGGGCTATTTGACTACGGCGATGCGCTTGGCATCGCCTTCCAGATTGCGGATGACCTGCTGGATTATCAAGGCGACGCAGCCACCACTGGCAAAAACATCGGCGACGATTTCCGCGAACGCAAGCTGACCCTGCCGGTGATCAAGGCCGTTGCCCAAGCCACCGACGAAGAACGCGCCTTTTGGATTCGCACCATTGAAAAGGGCCAACAGCAAGAGGGTGACCTGGAGCAGGCTCTTGCTCTGATGGCGAAATACGGCACGCTAGAGGCCACCCGCCAGGACGCGTTGCTATGGGCGGAAAAAGCCACAGAGGCCTTGAGCGCCCTGCCGGATCACCCCATCCGCCAGATGCTGCACGACCTGGCAGAATATGTGGTCTCGCGCCTGCACTAGGCTCTGTCCCACAGGTAAATCAAAAATTCTTACGCCCGCAGCTTTGCGGGCGTTTTCATTTGTGCTTAGCTCTCCGCCAAACCCTTTACCCTATTGAACAGAAGCTGATTTGCCTGCCCATGCTGCGCCTTGCCCTTCACGCCTGCATCATTGCCGCTCTCACGGCTCTGACCCAGCTGGGCGGCATTGCCTGGGCCCTGTCACGATTGTCTCGCCACCCCTTCGCGGTGTTTGCCGCGCTCTATGTCGGTCTGGCTCTCCTTGCAGTCTGGGTGGCACCGCTGACCGGCAGAACGGCACTATCCTGTTTTGAACGCGGCCCGCTGCAGGTGCAGTCCTGGTTCTACTGCGCCACCAACCGGACCTATGTCACGCCAGAACTGAAGGCCGTGCTGGAAGAGGCCTCAAGTCAGGTGGAAGAGAGCTACCCCGGCACCCAGACGCTTGTCTTGGATGCCAATTTCCCCTTTCTCACCGGCTTTCCCCTGCTGCCGCATTTGTCCCATGACGATGGCGAAAAGGTTGACCTGGCTTTCTACTATGCAGATGCTGCCGGGGACCACTATTCGGGCCAAGTCCGCAGCCCGATCGGCTATTTCGCCTTTGAACAAGGGCCAACGAACTGCCCAGACACCCTGCTGTCCCTGCGCTGGGATCTGGATTGGTTGCAGCCTCTATGGAAGACTTTTGAGCTGGAGCCACAGCGCAATAGGCTGCTTGTCGAAACCCTGGCGCGCGATCAGCGCGTGGCCAAGATCTTTATCGAACCGCATCTCAAGCAATCCTTGGGGCTGACCAGCGACAAGATCCGCTTTCAGGGCTGTCGCGCCGCCCGACATGACGACCACATACACCTGCAGCTCTAGGGGCCGCCCCTAGCGCAGGGTGACCGCCTGGATCCACCAGTCGGGATGCTCGGCACCGATCTCATAGGCTGCCATATGCGCCGCCTTTGTGGTCGGGTAGAGTGCAAAGCAGGTGGCGCCGGAGCCGGACATGCGTGACAGCAGATTGCCTCTGCTCGCCGTCAGATCGCCCAGAACCTGGTCAATTTCAGGTGCTGCGACACGCGCCGGGGCCTCTAAATCGTTGCGTTGCCCTACCAACCAAGACGCGCAGTCACTGGCGCTGTTGAACCGCGGAATTTCAACCGACATGGGCGCGTTGTTACGACTGCGCAGACCGGAAAACACCGCGCCTGTTGGCACATGGCAGCCGGGATTGACCAGGAGCGCGGGCAGTGCGGGCAAGTCCACCGGGGTGATCTGCTCGCCAATCCCCTGCATCCTTGCGGCTGAAGCCGCCATGCAGACCGGTAGGTCAGCGCCCAGCGAAAGGGGCAGGTCCGCCGGGATCTCAATACCTTGAGCGGCCAGGGCCGTCAGCAGGGCCGCCGCATCCGAAGAGCCACCGCCGATGCCAGCCCCATGGGGCAGCTGCTTATTGAGGTGGATGGCACCAGACCAGCCTGCGCCTTCGGCGGCCTTCCAGATCAGATTGCGCTCATCCTGCGGCACGCCTGCAGCAAAGGGCCCGCTGAGGTCGATCCGCATCTCGGGACCAGGCTCCAGCTTCAACCGGTCTCCGAAATCGGCAAAGACAACCAGCGAATCCAGCAGATGATAGCCATCGGCGCGCTGGCCAGTCACATGCAGGGTCAAGTTGATCTTGGCAGGCGCAAAGACCTTAATCGCCATTGGCGACCTGAAGAGGCGCAGCCCCTTCCTGTTCCAATACCGCGTCAAGACCCAGCTCCAGCTTGCTGCGGATGCGGTCCGGGTCTGCCTCACCATCGCCTTCGCCGGATTTGATGAAAGACAGCGCGCGTTTCCACTGGAATTCAGCCTCGCGCAGGCGACCAACCGCCCAGTAGACATCGCCAAGATGGTCATTCACAACCGGATCCACCGGCATCAGTTCCACTGCGCGTTCCATATGACCGACGGCATCAGCGTAGCGGCCCAAGCGGTAGAAGACCCAGCCCAGACTGTCGACAATATAGCCCGAATTCGGCTGTGCAGCGACCGCCTGTTCGATCATCCCCAAAGCCTCGTCCAGCTTGTCGGGGCTATCCTCTTTTTCGATCAGCGAATAGCCGAGATAGTTCAGCACCTGCGGGCTGTCTGGACGCAGCGCAAGTGACGCGCGGAAATCAGCCTCCGCCTTTGGCCAGTCCTTGAGACGTTCATAGGAAATACCGCGGGCATAATGCAGAAACCAACGACTGCGAGAGTCGTCGGACATATTGGACAGGGCCGCATCATAGGCAGAGATCGCCCCGGCATAGTCCTCTTGCTGGCGCAACAGGTCGCCCAAGCTGATCGAAACCTGCGGTAGGGTGGGGAAATCTCCGACCAATTGCTCCAGCACCTCGGCGGCGGCATCCGGTTTTGCAGCGCGGCGCAGCGCTTCGGCGCGGCCCATCTCGGCGGCGTAGTATTCGGGGTGATCGCTGGGAACCTGTTTATAGGTCGCGATCGACAGCTCATAGCGCCCCAGCTGATCCAACAGCTCGGCGCTCAGCAGCACCGCATCCACATGTTGCGGGCTCAGCGCAGAGGCAACACGAGCATACATCAGCACAAAATCATTGGCCGCTTCGCCGTTCATCACCGCCGCCAGAGTAAAGAAGACCTCAGCGATTCCGTCGCGGGCCGTGCTGGCAATGGAAAAGCCCAGCGCCTCCTCGGCCTCCAGGCGGGTGCGCATATCGTCAAGCGCCGGGTCGCTACCGGAGCCAAAGCTGCCATTCAAGGTCGCCAAAGCCAGTTCGTATTCGCCCAGTTGCGACTGAATTTCGACCCGCGCCAAGGCCGAGCGCCGCGACAATCGAGTCAGCTGCCCGTCATTGGCGGCAAACAACTCCTCGGCACCGCCGTAGTTGCCGGCAGAGGCCAATGCCAGGGCCTTATGATAGGCCGCAAAGGGGCGCAGAGCCTCCTCCTCACCGATGCGATCAAAAACCGCAATTGCCTTGTCTACAGATCCAACGCCCATCTGCGCCCAGGCCTCGATCAGACCATCCACAAGGGGATGAATAGCGCGGGTGTCCAGATCGCGATCCAGGATGGCCTGAAAATCCTCCGCGAGGGCAAAGCCACCTGCCATGACGATATTGCCTGCCTGGCTGCGTGCACCGCTTTGCAGCAGCCGTTCGGCCACTGGGATGGCGTTTTTCATCTGTCCCTGCGCCAACTGGGCAAAGACCACGTTTTCCATCAGCAGTGGGTTCGAAGGGTCACGCACCAGCGCCCGGGTGTAGTAATCTGCAGCGGCGGAAAAATCGCTCTCAAAAGTGGCAGCCCGCCCGGCCAGATAGGAACCCGCCAGACCCTCGGCCGAAGCCTGCTGGGCGGTTACAAGGCTTCCTGATGCTGATAAGGCAACCAAGGCCAGCGCCGTAAGGCTGCGAAAATGTGAAATCGGCACCTGGAGTTCTCCTCTACGTGGGCGGCTCGCGTCAAACCGAATCGTAGTGCGGGACCTGGTGACACGCAATGGGGCGACCCGAAGGCCGCCCCAATTTTACGTGATTTCCTGATCAAACCGGCAACACAAGCGTAAGATCGCCCATTTTGTTGCTGTCCCTGCCAAGCCGGAACTTACATGTTTGGATAGTTCGGCCCGTCGCCGCCCTGGGGCGTGGTCCAGGTGATGTTCTGGCTTGGGTCTTTGATATCGCAGGTCTTGCAGTGCACGCAGTTCTGGAAGTTGACCACGAACTCGGGCTTGCCGTCCTTTTCCACCACCTCGTAGACACCCGCAGGGCAGTAGCGTTGCGCGGGTTCGTCGAACTTTGGCAGGTTGGTCCCGATGGGCAGGTTCGGATCAGCCAGACGCAGGTGGCAAGGCTGGCTTTCCTCGTGGTTGGTCGCTGCAAAAGACACATTGGTCAGGCGATCAAAGGAAAGCACCCCATCTGGTTTTGGGTAGTCAATCGGCTGGTGCTTGGAGGCTTCCTCGGTTGCCTCAGCATCATTTTTGCCGTGCTTGATGGTGCCAAAGAAGGACAGACCCAGAATGTTGTTGGTCCACATATCCAGACCACCCAGCATAAGCGAGGCCATCAGCCCCCACTTGGACCACATGGGCTTAACATTACGCACCATTTTCAGGTCTTTGCCAATTGCGCCATCCCGGACAGCAACCTCGTAGTCTGGCAGTTCATCACCTGAACGATCCGCCTTGATCGCGGCAAAGGCGGCCTCGGCTGCTGCTTTGCCTGACAGCATGGCATTGTGGTTGCCCTTGATGCGCGGAACGTTGACCATGCCTGCAGAACAGCCCAGCAGCGCCACACCGGGGGCAACCAGCTTTGGCATAGACTGATAGCCGCCCTCGGTGATGGCACGGGCGCCATAAGCGACGCGTTTGCCACCTTTCAGCAGTTCAGCCACCATTGGATGATGCTTGAAGCGCTGGAATTCCATATAGGGGTACAGATGCGGGTTTTTGTAGTTCAGGTGAACCACAAAGCCGACATAAACCTGGTTGTTCTCCAGGTGATAGATGAACGACCCACCGCCCGCATTGGAGTTCAGCGGCCAACCCATGGTGTGGGTGACAGTGCCTTCCTTATGTTTCGCGGGATCGATCTCCCAGATCTCTTTCATGCCAACGCCGTATTTCTGCACGTCCTTGCCGGCCTGCAGGTCATATTTGGCGATCACCTCTTTTGACAGCGAGCCGCGCACACCTTCCGACAGGAAGACATATTTGCCGTGCAGCTCCATTCCTGGCTCGGTGTTGGGACCGTAAGAGCCGTCCTCTTCCAAACCAAAGACACCGGCAACCACGCCTTTGACTTCGCCTTTGTCGCCATAGACCAGCTCAGAACAGGACATGCCTGGAAAGATTTCAACGCCCAGTTCTTCGGCCTGCTCGGCCATCCAGCGACAGACATTGCCCATCGAGACGATGTAGTTGCCGTGGTTGTTCATCAGCGGCGGCATGGGGAAGTTTGGAACGCGGATTTCACCAGCTTCGCCCAGCATATAAAAGTTGTCTTCTTTTACGGGCGTATTGAGTGGTGCGCCTTTTTCCTTCCAGTCGGGGATCAGCGCATCCAGGCCACAGGGGTCCAGAACCGCACCAGATAGGATATGGGCGCCCACTTCGGAGCCCTTTTCCAGAACCACGACCTCTAGGTCGGCATCCAGCTGTTTCAGACGGATCGCGGCAGACAGACCGGCCGGGCCTGCCCCAACGATCACTACGTCATATTCCATCGTTTCGCGTTCGATCTCGGCCATAGAGCTGCTCCTTGGCTATTGTATTCGCTACCGATCCCATGTCTGGGAGTGAGCTGGGAGTAATTTTCTTTCGCGGTTGCTTAGCGTTTGGCAACATACAAGGTCAATCCAAACTCTGCGTTAGTTACCTCAGAACCGCGCTTTGCCGCAGGGGCATGGGCCATTTTCGCCGTTCACGCCCCTTTTTCCGGCGCCGCATCTAACTCTGGACTGTCCCCCATCAGATATCTCGGCCCCTTGCCCTTCTTCGCCGCCTGATCCTGGGGATTATAAAGCGCACATTTTGGTAAGGATAGGCAGCCACAGCCAATGCAACCGTCCAGATTATCGCGCATCTTTTGCAGCGTTTCGATTCGCGCATCCAGGTGATCGCGAAACCCAGTCGAGATTCGCGCCCAATCCTCAGGCGTCGGGGTGCGCCCACCAGGCAGGGTTTTCAGAAAACCGCGAATCTCCGGCAGAGAAAAGCCAAACTGCTGCGCGATCATGATGAAGCTAAGGCGACGAATATCTGCCCGATGAAACCGGCGCTGGCCGCCAGCATTGCGCCAGGGCTCCAGCAACCCCTGGGTCTCATAGTAGCGAATAGCCGAGACCGCGAGGCCAGAGCGTTCGGACAGGTAGCCAATCGCCACCCCTGCGGATTTTGCCATTTTGCGTTCCTCTCAAAAAAGCGCAAAAAACTGCTTGAGCTAAAGTTAGGTTTAGAAATTATCGTAAGGCGACTCATAAATCAACGTCACTCAAAAAGGAGACACCAAATGAGCGCGATTCTGGAACATGCCAATGTCACCGTCAGCAACCCCGAAGCCACTGCTGAATGGATGGCTCAGGTCTTTGGCTGGCACACCCGCTGGTCTGGCCCTTCGATCAATGGCGGACGCAGCCTGCATGTGGGCAACGCAAACAGCTACCTGGCTCTCTATGCCCCCCCTTCCGCGCCAGGGGAGGCCCCTGAAAGTTACCAGACCACTGG
Organism: Roseobacter sp. MED193; assembly: GCF_000152965.1. GTDB lineage: Bacteria > Pseudomonadota > Alphaproteobacteria > Rhodobacterales > Rhodobacteraceae > Pseudophaeobacter. Next base: position 1,665,466 of record NZ_CH902583.1, read on the forward strand.
TGGCCTTAACCATCTGGCCGTTGTGGTCGACAACCTCGACGCGACCGAAGCCGCTGTGAAGGCCGCCGGTTTTACGCCAAAAAACCATGGCGACTATGAGCCAGGGCGTCGTTTCTACTTCCACGATGCTGACGGCATCGAATACGAAGCGGTGCAATATGATGATTGATCTTTTATGGCAGGCGGACCTGCCCAACATCCCGGATCACGGCATTTTTCCGCGCAAGACAGTAACAAAACCAGTAAAATCCGCTGATTGAGCCGATTTGCCTGTGGAGAGCGCACTACGCCCCCTTGAAATTTCTGCCCAGATTGGGTCAGGTAAATGCCAACACAAAAGACGGGCCCCGCTGCAGTGCTGTTGCGGGGCTCTGGCTTTGGTAGACCCGACATCACATATGACCCAAGCGCTACTGCGTTAGCCAAACGACCTGGACCCTAGATATGGAAAAGATCCCAATGACTTCTGCGGGTCACACCGCACTCGAAGCTGAGCTAAAGAACCTGAAATCGGTGGAACGCCCAACGATTATCAAAGCGATTGCCGAAGCCCGCGAGCTGGGCGATCTGTCGGAAAACGCCGAATACCACTCTGCCCGCGAGAAGCAGTCCTTTATTGAGGGCCGTATCAAAGAGCTGGAAGGGATTCTGAGCCTCGCCGATGTGATTGACCCCGCCAAACTGTCTGGTTCGATCAAATTTGGCGCCAAGGTCACCCTGGTTGACGAGGACACCGACGAAGAAAAAACCTGGCAAATCGTTGGCGAGCATGAAGCCAATGTCGAGGCTGGTTTGCTGAACATCAAATCGCCCATTGCCCGCGCCCTGATTGGCAAGGAAGAAGGCGACAGCGTCGAAGTCCGCACGCCGGGTGGTGTGCGTGGCTATGAGATCCTGACCATCCACTACGGTTGAACCACTAAGCTTAAAGAGCCCCCCGGCGCGGTTCCTCTTGCCTCTGCCAGTGAAACCGCTAGCCTTGTTTAAACCCACTAGAAACCAGAGCCCCAGCTTCGGATTGCGAGCCTGCTTATGACCGTCCAGGATGCCTCCAAACGCCCCACTTCGCTTACGGGACGCGGTGCCGAAACGGCCCAGTCGGATGCCGGAATGGGGAGCGCCGAACTGGTGGCCATTTTGCTGTCGGCGCTCTGGCTCTTGCTGGTTCTGGCCCTGTTTCTGCTGGCTCCGGCAGATCAGGGTATTACCCATTGGACCCCCACCGTGCTGACCGTTCTGGCCGTTGTGATGCCACTGGTGATGATCTGGGTCGGCACCTCGGCGCTGCGATCGGCGCGGGTGATGCGCAGCGAAAGCCAGCGTCTGCAGGCTGCGATTGACAGTCTGCGCCACAGCTATCTCACCCACGTTCAGCAATCCGAAGCCGCCAGTGAGCCAACGGTAAGCCAGAAGCTGGAAGAAATCGCAGAGGCAACCCGCAAGACGGAAACCGCTCTGGCCACATTCCAGAGCAGCCGTCATGCGCCTGCCCGCCCCGCGATACCGGCAGAAGCAACGAAGCTGGCCACAGAGGATCAGGGCAGTCTTGCCCTTGGTACCTCAGCCGAGGATATGGCGCTGCCCCTGCCTGCAGAACAGTTCATTCGGGCGCTGAATTTCCCGGAAACAGCAGAAGACGAGGAGGGCTTCACCGCCCTGCGCGCAGCGCTCAAGGATCGCAAGGCCTCGCAGGTGGTACAGGCGGCCCAGGATGTCCTGACCCTGCTGAGCCAGGATGGCATCTACATGGATGACCTGCGCCCCGATATGGCGCGCCCTGAAATCTGGCGACAATTTGCCCAGGGCACCCGTGGCCGAGCTGTCGCAGCACTGGGCGGCGTACGGGATCGCACCTCATTGGCACTGACCTCGGCACGGATGAAACAGGATCCGATCTTTCGCGATGCGGCACATCATTTCCTGCGCCGCTTTGACCGGATGTTCGCCGAGTTTGAAGCTGAGGCCAGCGATGGCGAAATCACCGCCCTGGGCGATACCCGCACCGCCCGCGCCTTTATGCTAGTGGGGCGGGTTGCGGGAACTTTCGACTAGCTCTCCCGTCACTCAAAGAATGGGGGCTTTACCCCCTCGCGCCACAGGCGTTCACCCCCAGGGTATTTTGGGCCAATGAAACTTGGGGCCCTCGTCATTTGGCGTTAAATATCTCGCAGCGCGAGTCAGAGCCTCGCATCAAGCGGATCTTACAGGCGGAAACTTTCGTAGGGAATAAAACGCACAGGATCACCTGGATTGATCTCCAGGGCGCCATCCTCAAGCTCCACCAGACCTTCGGCCCAGCTTAGACCCGAAATACGGCCAGAGCCTTCGGATTTAAACACCTCGGCCTGTCCGTCGCGCACTCTTGCGCGCAGATACTCGCGTCGACCCGGCTTTTTGCGTTTGGTAAAAGCTGCTGGCAGGTCAAAACCCTGCGGCTGCAGCCATTTGGCACCCGCCATTTGTCCCATGGCCGGACGGGCAAAGATCAGCGTACAGATCAGGGCGGCTACTGGATTTCCTGGCAGGCCAAAGACCGGCACGCCGTTCCAGACAGCCAGCGCCAGGGGGCGTCCAGGTTTCAGGGCGATGCGCCACTCCTGCAACGCCCCACTTTCGCGCAGCAACGCAGAGACATGGTCTTCGTCCCCTGCCGAGGCGCCCCCACTGGTGAGGATCACATCCACATCGGAAGCGGCCTTATCCAGCCGGGCGCGCAGGGTCGCGCGATCGTCAGCCACCCGGCCGAGATCCACCGGGACAAACCCCATCTGCCGCAGAAGGGCCAGCAGCATGGGTCGGTTGGCATCATAGATCTGGCCAGGGGCTGCCGTTTCACCAACCTCGCAGAGCTCATCCCCGGTAGAAAGTACACCAACCCGCAGAGGCAGATAGACCTCAAGCGCGTCAACCCCGGCGGCAGCTGCGAGAGCCAAGTCTGCTGGGGTGATGACCCGGCCAGCGGTCAGAATTACTTCGCCCGTGCTAAAATCTTCGCCTGCCTTGCGGGTATTGGCGCCCTGCTTGAGCGGTCCACGAAAAGCAATTTCGCCTTCCCCCAGGGTCACGTCCTCTTCCAGAATAACCGTATCCACCCCAGTTGGCAGAGCCGCCCCGGTCAAAATACGGATGGCCTTCCCTGCAGGCACAGCCCCCTCATAGGCAAGCCCGGCCGCGGCGCGCCCCTGCACCAGGGGCAGGACATGTGTGCCCTCAGCCATGGCTCCGGCAAAACCGTAGCCGTCAACCGCCGTGTTTGGCAGCGCCGGGTTTGAACGTTTGGCGATGACATCCGCTGCCAGCACCCGCCCCAGTGCCCTGTCCAGCGGCAAATTCTCACTGGAGACCACCCTCCGCACCCGATCCCGCAGCAGCGCCAGGGCTTCGTCTACTGGGGTCCAATCAACACCTGCGGGCAGGGAAAAACAATCATTGCGCAGCGGAGGTGGGGTCAGGGTCATCGGCGTCCTGCCTTTTCAAAAGAGGGAGCTAAAGCGTCAACTCTGCGGCGATAAAATCCGCAATCGCTGTGGTGTCATCCAGATTAAAAACCAGCTGTTCGCAGTTCAGCGGCACATCGCTGGCCAGGGCGCGAATACTGGCATCCTGCGGTGCGATCAGGGGCTGGCCCGCAGCAGCGCGGTGAGCCTCGATCTTGGGGTGAGGCTCACGCTTGTAGCCCTCAACCAAGACCAGATCCACCGGAGAGAGCCGTGCCAGCAGCTCTGAAAGGGGCGGCTCCTCTGCGCCGCGCAGCTCCTGCATGATGGCGATGCGATGGGTCGAGGCCAGCACCACCTCGGAAGCGCCGGCCATGCGGTGACGATGGCTGTCGGTGCCGGGCTGGTCCACATCGGTGCTGTGATGGGCATGCTTGATGGTGGAGACCCTCAGGCCGCGTTCGGTGAACTCAGTCACCAGCCGCTCCATCAGCCCGGTTTTGCCGCAGTTCTTCCAGCCGGTGACACCATAGAGTTTCATCTCAGCAACTCCTCTGCCCGTTTCAGATCCGCGGGCGTGTTGACGTTGAAAAAGGGATCAAAGGGCTGGGCCTCAAACAGGGCTTCGCGCCCGCCGTGCTGATCGGTCCAGAGCACCACCTTGCGCAGCCCGTCGTTCAAGGCCGTGCGCAGGTCCTCGCGCAGGGCAACTGGCCAGAGGCCAAAGGTGGGGTGGCGGTTGACCTTGCTGCGCCCACCAGATTTCAGCTCTTCGCCGGTGCGCGGAGTGGTGGCCAGCACCAGCGGATGTTTCTGCCCTTCAGAGGCTGCAACCAGCTGCGCCGCCAGATTGGTCGGGAAGAACGGCGTATCGGCAGCGGCGGTAATGATTGCTTCTGCTCCCTGCTCCGCCGCCCAGTCGAGCCCCGCCAGAACGCCTGCAAGAGGTCCGGCAAAACCATCAATACTGTCTGCTACTACTGGCAGGTCCAGATCAGCAAAGCGCTCCGCATCGCCGTTGGCGTTCAGCGCCAGGCCGGAAACCTGCGGTGCCAGCCTGTCCCGCACACGAGTCAGCAGGCTTTGACCACCGATCTGCAGCAGTCCCTTGTCGCCGCCGCCCATGCGCGTGGCAAGACCGCCTGCGAGGATTACACCAAGGGGTTTGGTCATGTGCTGGCCCTCCAGGCTTCGAGCTGCCTATCAAACTCGAGCGCTTCCAATCCGGTTGGCAGACAGCGATGAGGAACGACAATCGATTGTGCGCCATACCGAAGCACTGTCACATTTTTGGCTGTCAGGACTTGAGCGATCGCAAACCAAGGCAACTTCGCCCGACCCATTGAGGAAACAAGTTCCATACCTGATGCATTAAATACCGCCGTTGTCGGGCCATGCGTCGTGGAAAAATCCGCCAATTCCTCTGCGGCTGAGCTGATAGCCTTCATCCATCTGACCTGCCAGATGATTAAAATTGTGACAGCCCCGAGCAGTACTCCAAACATGCCGGGAGTCGGATCTGTCTGGCCAAAAAGCCGGCTACACAGAACCCCTAAAAAACTCAACAACAAACCTAGAAGAAGTTGTTTTCCAAGCCGCACCCATAGGCTAGACCTCAAACCGCTTCGCAACCGATCTCGGACAATCAGACCTTCTCGCGCCTCCGGTTTGGTCAACGAAAAGCTCAATTCGACATTTGTCACATTAAATTCCCTTGCAAAGGAGCCCAGGCAGCAACGGCTGCATCACTGCTCACCCTTTCTTTTGTGTTTCTTTGCCTCAACCGGCGCGTCGCGCGGGTCCATGTCACGCTCTAACCGCTCATCGCCAGAGAGGCAGGTAAACCGCTGGCCTTTCATGCGGCCAATCAGGGTGAGGCCCACCTGCTGGGCGATCTCAACCCCCCAGGCGGTGAAGCCAGAGCGCGAAGCCAGCACCGGAATGCCCATCATCGCGGTCTTGATCACCATTTCCGAGGTCATCCGCCCCGTGGTATAAAGGATCTTATCCGAGGCTGAGACGCCCTCTGACAGCATCCAGCCGGCGATCTTATCCACCGCATTGTGGCGGCCCACGTCCTCCATATAGACCAGCGGGCGGTCGCGGTGGCACAGCACGGTGCCATGGATCGCCCCGGCCTCAAGGTAGAGCGAGGGCGTGCGGTTGATCTTATGGGCCAGCGCATAGAGCCAGGAGGTTTTAACCGGAGTGGCGGGCAGCTGCACATTCTCCAGCCCCTCCATCATATCGCCAAAGACAGTGCCCACGGCGCAGCCAGAGGTGCGGGTCTTTTTCTGTAGCTTTTCCTCATGACTGGTCTCCACTGCGGTACGCACCACCACGGTTTCCAGCTCTTCGTCAAAATCCACCCGCGTAACCACGTCATCGGGCAGCAACATGCCCTGATTGCGCAGAAAGCCCAGCGCCAGATATTCGGGGTAGTCGCCAATGGTCATGGCGGTGACAATTTCCTGCCGGTTCAGATAGATGGTCAGCGGGCGCTCCTCTACCACCGACAGATCCACAAGTCTGCCGTGCTCATCCCGCCCCTGCACCGGACGGGTGAGCCCTGCGCGGCCTGGATCAGGCGCAATCAGATACTCGGCCAGAATTTCTGTGAGGTCAGATTTTATTACCAATTGCAAAACCTCTGTAAGCTGCCTAGCTATTCGGCAGTCAATCTAGGACGCGCACATGGCAAGCACCACCACGAAATCCCTGTTTTTAAAAGGACTGGTCGATAGCCTGCCATTTCTGCTTGTGGCCAGTCCTTTTGGCCTGCTTTTTGGGGTCTTATCCGCCGAAGCGGGACTAAATGTCCTTGAGGCCCTGGCTTTTTCCCTCGCAGTCTTCGCCGGCGCTGCCCAGTTCACCGCTCTGCAACTGCTGCAAGAGAACACGCCTCTGCTGATCGTGCTCACCTCGGCGCTGGCGGTGAACCTGCGCATGGGAATGTATTCTGCGTCTTTGACGCCCTACCTTGGCGCAGCGCCGATGTGGCAGCGCGCCATTGCGGCCTATCTGACCGTGGATCAATCCTATGCCCTGTCGATCGTAAAGTTCGAAGACGAACCTGAGATGAGCGTGCCCCAGCGCATGGCTTATTTCTTTGGCACCACCTCGGTGATTGCCCCCAGTTGGATGGCAGCCACCGTGGTCGGGGCCTGGGTTGGCGCTCAGATCCCGGCAAGCTGGGGGTTGGACTTTGTCCTGCCGCTGGCCTTTCTGGCGATGATCGGGCCGATGCTGCGCACGCCTGCCCATATGGTTGCCTGTTTTGTGGCCATTGTCGCCTCTTTGCCCGCCACGCTGATGCCGCATAATCTGGGTCTGATCGTCGCCGGTCTGGCCGGCATGATGGCCGGCGCCCAAACCGAACTCTGGCTGGAACAGGCCACCGCCCGTAGCAAAGCCAAGCAGGAGACTGCGCCATGAGCACATTTGACCAAACCAGCCTCTGGATCGTGATCATCGGCATGGCCTTGGGCAGTTATGTGCTGCGCTTTGCCTTTATCGGTTTTATGGGCGGCAGACAGATGCCGGACTGGCTGATGCGGCATCTGCGCTACACAGCGGTGGCCATCCTGCCGGCATTGGTCACGCCCCTGGTGGTCTGGCCCTCCCCCACAGGCGGAGAAACCAGCCTACCACATCTGGCGGTCGCCGCCCTAACCTTCGCGGTGGGCTATTTCACCCGCAATGTGCTCTGGGCACTGCTCAGCGGTGTCAGTGGGTTTTTGCTGCTGTTTTTGCTTGGGTAGAATTGCAAGACCCCGGTCGATCAAAAGGGAAAACCATGAATCATAAGCTTGACGATTTGATTACCCTGGCTTCTGAATCTCCTGGTCAAAGGATCACGGAAAACCATGTTCGCTCCCTGACTGAAGATCTTTCAAAAGAGGTGTTTTACAACTCTCTCAGCTTGGAAGTCGCCCGGAGATACCAACGCGGTATACTCTGCTACACCCGCTGCGGTTCCATCATGAACGATCTTTGGTCTGTTCTGGTGGGACACCTCAACGGCGGGATGGTGCCCTCTCCGTTCTATGAGATTTATGAAGCTTTTGACGCTGGTGAATATCATCGCAAGAAAGACAAAACGGACTCTCCGGAGACAGAATTCACCAGACCTATGATTGAGGCGATCTTGGCGAACGTAGAATGACCCTCGCCTCAACTGCTCAAAAAAAACGGCTGAGCCGGTTACCCGTGCTCAGCCGCCTAATTTCCGCTGTACACAACGCTATTCGCTCTGCGTGGTCTCGTAATTCAGGACCACATTGCCCTCTGCCAGGGCCTTTTGCAGATCCGCGTCGTCATCCTCATAGTATTTTGTGGTGACAACACCAGGGAGCGCACCAAACTGCTCGGACAGCTTCACAGGGTAGAATGTGGTCTTCAAACCTTCCAGCCCTGGAATTTGGCGCAGGATGGAGGAGGTGGAATTGGCGCAATAGGCCCCGGGCACCCGACCATTTGAGACCGCCAGTTCATAGGCCAACTGCGCCTGCGCAGGGGTGACTTCGAGGCGCTGCACCACCACATGGTGGGTGCTGCGGGCATGGGCGCCACGATAGGCAAGAACCACTGCGGGCGTAATGCCAAACAGGACATCATTCCGTTCTGGCACCACATCGGCATAAAAGGATCCGGCAGGGTCAAAAATCACCCGCTCAGAGGCATTGATCATCAGCGATGTATGACCACCGGAGCCCGTCCGGTTGTTGACCATGGTGAACAAGGTCAGCGCAGGTGGCCCGCTGTGAGTATAGGATGCTGCTGCAAGTGTCGCTGCATCGGCATTGGGCTTTTTCTGGGCCTCGCAGCCCGCCAGTACAATAGAACCCGCCAAAAGAGCCGTGGCCAAGCCAATACGACTCGGCACCCGGCGCGCAACCGCTTTACCAGATGTCATTTGCAAGGATCAGGTTGCAAACACGGCGAGAAACAGCGCCAGAAACACCAGGAAGATAGTGAAACGCGTGGTGAAGGTGATGAAACCTGCATAGGTGTCTTCTTGAACTTTGCAGTCCATGGTGCCGTGTTTATGTTCAGCCATGACGGATCTTTCTATTCGCGAATGTTTTTTGCTGAATACTGGATTTCAAATTGCCTGTCACCACGTCATTGGCGCGCAGGGGGGCAAAAACCCGGAGCTGCGACCAATCCGCCGCCCCTTTTGCCCTGCGCCCGGCAGGCACAACAGCCCCTGCCCGTAGGATCTGGTTGGCATATCTGGCTTTGTGCCGAATCAAATCCTGCCTACCCCGCCCCCGGCCAGGACCAGCCGTGGGGCATCAACGAGCCTGAAGAGAAATCAGCTCTCCAGATCGCTGGCCAGACGGAAGCCGATACGATTGGCAGGCACTTCTTGGCGGGGTTTTGGCAGAGCCCGCAGCATCACGTTCATCTGGCTCACATGCTGTACCAGCTGGGTCTTTCCACCCGTGCCATCTGTGCCATAAAAAGTCACGATATCAGGGTCGTAATAGCCCATACCCTCGATCCGCAGCACCCCGGCGTCGCCGCCAACAAAGCCCATGGCAACCTCGTGCTCGCCATCCAGCTGCTTCTCGAAGTTCTGGATGTAAAGGATCAGCCGTTCATAGGCCCAGCGCGCCTGGCTTTTGGCATCATCGGTTTTTTGCAGCGTCTCAGGCACCTCAGTAAGGCCGTTCTTGGCCTCCGGATCCGCATGCACCTCGTGCACGCAGGGCATTGCTGCCGCCTCGACCGCCTCGGCGCTGGTAGAAATCTTATTGTCCATGGTCACTCACTCCCCTGGTATTCCCTGGCCGAGAAGCTGCCCCGGCGCTTAAGTCTTGCTCTGATACAGCCAGGCGCCATCCTCGCGTTTGACGCGGCTGACACGATCTGTGCGGTACAGATGATTGACATGGGCCACGGCCTCCACCAGTGCAAGCCCATATTCGCCTTCGCCGATCTTACGCTTGAACAGTGGCGCAAAACAATCCGCCGCCGTCTGAGGTGTTTCAAGATGGTTCATCAGCCGGTCCAGCGCCCCGTGGTGATTGTCGATCAACTGCCGCATACGCAGCGGCAAACGGGTAAAGGGCAGCTTATGCCCCCCCAGTGCCAGATGATCCGGGCGGGATAGGGGTGCCAGCCGCTCGCAGGCCTCCAGCCATTCCCCCAGAGGATCCGCCATAGGTTCGGTGGCATAGACGCCGATATTGGGGCTGATCGAAGCTAGGATCTGATCGCCAGTGATCACGAGATTGTCATCGCGACTCCAGAAGGTGGCATGTTCGGGCGCATGGCCATTGCCCATATGCACGTCCCAATCGCGACCACCCATGCGAAAGACGTCACCCTGCTGCACACGCGTAAAGCCCAGCGGCATCGGATAGACCATATCGGAGAAATTGAACGGTCGATCGGCGACGCGTTTGTCATAGATCTCTGCATCCATCCCGGCCGAGCGGTAGTAGGCCAGGGTTTCGGCGGGCCAGGTTTCCTGCACATCCAGCGTTAGCATGCGGGCAAAAAGCCAGGCGGTGCGGCTGGTGACCAGCTCGGCGCCGTATTCCGATTGAAACCAGCCCGCCAAGCCAATGTGATCGGGGTGATGATGGGTGCCAACAACCCGGCTCACCGGCTTGCCCTTCAGCGGGCCTGCCATCAGGGTCTCCCAGATCTCGCGGCTTTTGCGGGTGTTGAACCCGGTGTCTACCACGGTCCAGCTGTCGCCTTCGTCCAGGGCGTAGATATTGACGTGATCCAGCTTCATCGGCAGCGGCTGCCGCATCCACAGCACCCCTTCGGCGACCTCGATCGCCTCACCCAGTTCAGGCGGTTCAGTCCAGGGGGTACGCGGGCCAACTTCGGGAACGCTTGCCATGATCAGCCTGCCAGTTCTTCTAGGGTGAGCGCCATGGTGCCGGCAGCACCTTCCTGTACATGGGTCAGCAGGCCAGCATGTTCTGGCAGCATCCGCTTGATGTAGAACCGCGCCAGTTTTTCGCGCGGGCCACCCTTGTCGGCAATGGCCGCCGTCAGGTGGTAATGGCCACCCAGAACCCGGGCAAAGGCCCGCAGATAAGGCACCGCTCCGGCAAAACGATCCTGCAGGTCATCCTGCTCCACCAGCCATTCAGTGGTTTCACGCAAGGATTCGCAGGCCTGCCAGACTGCCTCGCCCATGTTGGGATGGGTCGCCCGCGCGCCCTCGGCCTGGGCCTCGATCTCATCAATGATACGATGCGCCATATCACCGCCATCCATCATCTTGCGGGCCACTAGATCCATTGCCTGAATGCCATTGGTGCCTTCATAGATCGAGGTCACCCGCACATCGCGCAAAAACTGCGCCGCGCCGGTTTCTTCGATAAAGCCCATGCCGCCATGTACCTGGATGCCCATATCAGCGATCCGAATGCCCGTATCTGTACCAAAGGCCTTGGAAATCGGCGTCAGGAAAGCCGCCCGCGCCTTCCAGTCGGCCTCATCGGTAGCATTGCCCATATCGATGGCATGGGCGCAGGCCAGCATGATAGCCCGCGACGCATAGGTATCCGCCTTCATTTCCATCAACATCCGGCGCACGTCAGCATGATCTGCGATGGACCCCGAAGGCGTCTTGCCCTGTTTGCGCTCCAGCGCGTAGGCGGTCGCCTTTTGGAAGGCCCCTTCGGCGACGCCGACCCCCTGCCCGCCCACACCCAGGCGCGCATTGTTCATCATGGTGAACATGGCCGCCATCCCGGCGTGTTCGGCTCCGACCAGCCAACCCTTGGCACCATCAAACTGCATCACGCAGGTCGGGCTGCCATGCAGGCCCATCTTATGCTCCAGGCTGACCACACCCAAAGAATTGGCTGCGCCCAGAGACCCATCCGCATTGGGAATATATTTTGGCACTAGAAACAGCGAGATACCCTTGGTGCCGGGTACCCCATCGGGCAAACGCGCCAGCACCAGATGGCAGACATTCTCGGCAAAATCATTATCACCCCAGGAGATATAGATCTTCTGACCCGTCACCGCATAGGTGCCATCGCCATTGGGTACGGCCTTAGAGCTAAGCGCGCCCACATCAGAGCCCGCCTGCGGCTCTGTCAGGTTCATGGTGCCGGTCCACTCACCCGAGATCAGTTTTGGCAGGTACATCTCTTTCAGCGCATCACTGGCGTGATGCTCCAGCGCCTCAATCTGCCCCTGGCTCATCAGTGGGGCGAGTTGTAGCGACAGGCAGGCGCCTGACATCATTTCGTTGACCGCTGCGGTCAGGGTCATCGGCAGCCCCATGCCGCCATGTTCGGGCGCGGCACTCATACCGATCCAGCCGCCCTCTGCGATGGCCTTGAACCCTTCGCCAAATCCAGGCGAGGTCCGCACCACCCCGTTTTCCAACTTCGCTGGTTGCAGATCACCACCACGTTGCAGCGGTGCCATGACCTCATCACAGAGCTTGCCTGCCTCGGTCAGGATGGCCGTGACCAAGTCACTGCTCGCCTCGCTGAATCGATCAGTCTGGGTGATCTGGTCAAAGCCGATCACGGTATTGAGCAGGAATTCATATTCGGTCACGGGAGCACGGAAGGTCATGGGCGTCCTCTTGTCGGCCTTAGGGAGAATCGCGGGCTCAGGCTTGGCATTACCCAAACCGCCCGGTATGTCTGTAGCGCTGTCTGTTTAGCTGACCGATTACCTAACCTTCGCCCTCCCACAATCAACCAAAACGCCGCGTCACCGAAAATGCCTCAAGATACTGCCAAAAATGCAACGCTGGTGCTGGATGCCTCTGCCAGCGACCTGACCCGCGCGGCGCAGCTGTTGCGGCAGGGAAAGCTCGTCTCTTTTCCAACGGAAACCGTCTATGGTCTCGGCGGCGATGCCCGGCGCGGCGATGCGGTCGCGGCGATCTATACCGCCAAGGGGCGCCCCAGTTTCAACCCACTGATTGCCCATGTCTCCTCGGTTGAGGCCGCAAAGCGGTACGTCATTTGGAACGCCTGGGCCGAAACCCTGGCCCAGGCATTCTGGCCAGGCCCCTTGACCCTTGTCCTGCCCCTGGCCCCTGATCATGGCATTTCAGAGCTGGTCACAGCAGGGCTCGACACGCTGGCACTGCGGGTGCCCGCCCATCCAACAGCGCAGAAACTGCTGGCGGAACTGGACGTCCCTGTGGCCGCGCCCTCGGCAAATTCTTCTGGACGGATCAGTCCTACAACGGCAGATCATGTCATGGCAGGGCTTGCGGGGCGCATTGCCGCTGTGGTTGCGGATGGCGCCTGTAGTGTTGGCTTGGAATCCACCATTGTTGGCCTAGCCGGTGACGCGCCCATGCTGCTGCGCCCCGGTGGCCTGGCCGCTGAGCAGATCGAGGCGGTCCTGGGCCAGCCCCTGGCAAGCCGCGACATCCACGACCCCCTGACAGCCCCCGGCCAGCTTTTGTCGCATTATGCGCCACAAGAGCGGGTGCGGCTCGATGCAACCTCGCCCCGCGCGGGCGAATGCTACCTGGGATTTGGCCCCTACAGCGGCGCCCGCGCCTGCGATCTCTCCTTGTCAGACACTGGCGACCTCGCACAGGCGGCCGCCAATCTCTTTGGCCACCTGCATCGTCTGGATGCACAGGGGCTGCCCATCGCTGTGGCCCCAATCCCAGAGACGGGTCTGGGAATCGCCATCAATGACCGGCTGCGCCGCGCCGCCGCGCCACGCGACACCCCAGCTGAAACCTAATGCGCTTGCACAGCTCAGGCCGTGCCCGCACTGGCCGAGAGCGACAGCGGGTCAATCCCCAGTGAGCCCAGCGCCGCGCCCCATTTGTCGCTGTCTGCTGTCTCAAAAATCAACGCATCGGTGCTTTCCGCGGTGAGCCAGCCATTGGCTATGATTTCTGCCTCTAACTGCCCAGGGCCCCAGCCTGCATAGCCTAACATAATCAAAAGTTTATCCGGGCCATTCCCCTGGGCAATATCCTCCAGAATATCCAGAGTCGCGGTCATGCCATAGCCTGGCGGAACCACCAAAGAATTGATGCTGGATTCATACTCCGGTGAGTGTAACACAAAGCCACGCTGGGTTTCGACCGGCCCGCCAAAACGGATTGCCTCTTGGCCCCTGTCTTCTTCCGCCACCGGAATTTCCAGCTGCTCGAGCAGGTTGCCCAACTGCAGCTCTGGGGCAACCTTATTGATGATCAGCCCCATGGCCCCCTCATCGCTGTGGGAACACAGGAAAATGACGGAATGCTCAAACCGAGGATCACCAATGCCTGGCATTGCGATCAATAACTTCCCGGTGAGATCCATATGTGCGCCCTTTCCCTTGGTGCCGACAACCTTTTCTAGCATGCCGCCCTGTTTCCCAAGGTGCAAGAGGCTCCAGCCGATCAGGTCACAACAGCGCAGATGGGCCTTTAACCAGATCGTGACTTGGCAATTGCCCCTCAAGAGGCCATGTATATTCCTATGATCGCATGTAAAACTCATTTCGCTACTGTAGCTTCCGCGCCAAAACTGGCCCTTGGTCTGCGCAGTCTGATGGCCGCTGCTTTGGCCCTGTTCGCCGCGGCACTGCCCCCCCAAGCCACTCAGGCGCAAAGCGCCCTGCCCAACAGCATGGATGAGCTGGTACAGGTCGAAATTCTGGACGGTGGTCTCTCCTCCGACGGGACCTATACAGGGGCTCTGCGTCTGACGCTTCAGGAGGGCTGGAAGACCTATTGGCGTGCTCCTGGTGAGGCGGGCATTCCGCCGCGTTTTACCTGGCGCGGTTCGCGTAATGTTGGTGAGATGTCGATGACCTGGCCCGCTCCGCAGGTGTTTTCGACCTCCGGTTACCAGACCATTGGCTATCACGATCAACTGATACTCCCCCTTCGGATCACGCCGGAAAAACCCGGCCGCCCTGTACGTCTCAAGGGCCGGATGGAGCTCGGCATCTGCAAGGATGTCTGCGTGCCCTCTGAACTCTCGTTTGATCATCAGCTTGATGCCGGTGCCACGCGCAACCCCGCTATTGTGGCTGCTCTGGCCAGCCGCCCCTATTCGGCCCGCGAGGCCGGGGTCTCCGCCAGCACCTGTCGCCTGAAGCCAACCAAATACGGCATCGAGGTCGAGGCCCGCATCACCATGCCCAGCGCCGGCGGCACCGAGGTCGCGGTGATCGAAGCAGGCTCGCCCCATCTCTTCGCCGGAGCCACCACAACCCATCGCCGCGGGGGCATCCTGATTGCCACCTCCGAGCTGCTGCCAGCAAACGTGGGGGCTCTGCCCTCAGTGGACCGATCACAACTGCGAATAACCGTGTTGGGCCAGAAACATGCGGTGGATATTTCCGGCTGCAGCGCAGGATAGGTGCGGAGAGGTCCGCAGATGTCCTTGATCCCGCCCGCCCGCCCCGTGCTTGGGGCCATCGCTGTGGTTTATCACCTGGGGCAGGTCATTCTCATCCAACGCAAAACCGCGCCCAATATCGGCTGGTGGGGCTTTCCTGGCGGCCATGTAGAGATGGGCGAAACCGCGCTGCAGGCAGCCACCCGCGAGCTGTTTGAGGAAACAGGCGTTATTGCCCGTCCCCTGGAGTACCTGACCAATGTCGATGTGCTGCTGCGCGACCCAGTCGGTATGGTGCAAAAACAATACCTGCTGACGGCTGTGCTCTGCGCCTATGAAAGCGGCACCCCCGTGCCAGATGATGACGCCCTGCAGGCCTGCTGGCTGCCTGTGGATGAAATCGAAAACCGGGGGCTAGAGCTGATCGACCAGGTCGGTGACGTCGCCCGCCTGGCCCAGCGCAGGATGTCCCAGCAAGGTTAAACACAGGCGCAGGTCGGCCGCGCTAGGCTGACCGTTGACGCCGGATCCCATAGACCAACGCCGAGAGTAAATAGGCCAGCAGCGACAAGGCCGCGATACCTGCCAAGGCCATGAGCACCCCCGCCCGCAGTGGCTCCACTGCACCGAGACCGGGCCAGGCGCTGCGCAAAACAGGATGCAAGGTGCCATTCGCCATGGCCCAACCAAGACTGATGCCCAGCCAACCTAACTGCATTACTGCGGTGCCCAGGACCAGCCAGCGCAGCGGGTTCGCGCCTCCACGCAAAGCCCGGCGCAGCGCTGTCAACGGCCGCGCCATGTCCCGCTGGATCGCCACCAGAGCCGGCACCACCAACAGCACCAGCAGCATGCCAAAGCCCAGACCATAGACCAGCGTAATGACAGTAGGTTTCAGGAACTGCGCCTGTTGCGAGCTTTCATACATCAAAGGCGCCAGCCCCAAAACGGTGGTCAGGGTCGTCAACATCACCGGCCGCAGCCGGTCTGCCGCCCCGTCAATGATTGACGGAACCAGTCCTCGCGTTTCGGCATATTCATCAATGGTGGTCACCAAAACGATGGAATCATTGATAATGATTCCGGTCATCCCCAACAGACCAATCACCGTGAACATGCTCAGCGGCACCCCCCAGAGATAATGTCCCCAGATCGTGCCAACCAGGCCAAAGGGAATGATCGCCATAACGACAATGGGCCGCGTCCAGCTGGCAAAGATCCAGGCCAGCACCAGATAGATCCCCGCAAGACAGAGGACCAGCCCGGTGCGCGCGTCATTCAGGAAATCATCCTCCTGCTCGCTGAGGCCCGAAAGGCGCCATTCCACCTGTCGGCGGCTGGCAATATCTGGCAGTATCTCTTCCTCCAGCGCCTTGCCAATATCAGCGGCACGGGCAGGATCATCCTCGGAGATATCCCCGGTGACGCTGATCAGGCGAATGCCGTTTTCACGCCGCACAGTTGAAAACCCGGTGCGCTGCTGCACCGACACAATATCCGACAGGGGCACATAGATGCCGGCTGGACTGCGCATCAGAGTGCGCTCCAGAAAGTCTGCTGACAGCTCATCGCGGGGCAGTTCAACCCGGATTTCGGCGCTACGGGGGCCATCCGGATAGGTGGCGGCTTCAATGCCATTGAGCCGGGCCCGCAGCGCCCGTCCCAGGGTGTCGATGGTAAAGTCCAGCGATTGTCCCTGCGGGGTCAGCTCCAGCACCACCTCTTCCTTGTCATAGGCGAGGTTATCCTCCACCGCAGAAACCTCCGGGTAGCGCAGCAGCGCGGTTTTTAGATCCTCAGAGGCCGCTTTCAGGGTCTGCACATCGGCGCCATAAAATTGCACATCCAGCGCGTCACCTCCGGGCCCCGAACGCCAACTGCGGAAACTGACGGATTCGACCAGCGGATGGTTTTGCACCTCCTCCTGCAGTTCGGCCACAAAGGCAAAGCTGGAATAGCCAGGCCGCAGATCCGCGTCGATCAGCTCAATCGAGATGCCGCCCAACAGATCTTTATCCTTGGCGTCCACCCCAGACATACCGCGCCCGGCATTACCGCCGACCTCGGCAATGACAA
Source organism: Roseobacter sp. MED193 (assembly GCF_000152965.1). Lineage (GTDB taxonomy): Bacteria > Pseudomonadota > Alphaproteobacteria > Rhodobacterales > Rhodobacteraceae > Pseudophaeobacter. Next base: position 1,682,285 of record NZ_CH902583.1, read on the forward strand.
AATCCACCGGGTTGATGCCATCATAGCGCTCTGCAAAGGAGGCACCGGTGGCGGCGGTGGCACGCTGCATCTCCGCCATCATCATCAAGGTGTCAGCGCGGGTCGCACCTTCGGCCATGGCAAAATTACCGGTGACAGAGCCACGTTCCGGCGCGTTGAAAAACCGCCATTTGACATCGCCGCCAATGAACAGGGCCATCTGGCTGGCCAGAATGGTCACTGCACCCGCCACCACCACATAGCGCGCCTGCACCACCAGCGACATCAAGGGACGGAACAGGTGATCGCGCACCCAGCGAAAGCCGCGATTGACCATGCGGTTGGGCCAGTCATACCAATGATCCTTTTGCGCATGGGTCAGCGCATGGGCCATGTGGTGTGGCAGGATCAAAAAACACTCCATCAAAGAGGCCGCCAGCACCGCAATCACGGTAAAGGGAATGTCGCGGATCAGATCGCCAAAGCGCCCGCCAATGGCCGTGAGCCCAAAGAAGGCAATGATGGTGGTCAGAGTGGCGGCAAAGACCGGCATCGCCATGCGACGGGCGGCATTTTCAGCCGCCTGCATCGGGGTTTCATTCAGGCGGCGCACCCGGAAATCAGCGTGTTCTCCCACCACAATGGCATCATCCACCACGATCCCAAGGGTAATGATCAACCCAAAAAGGCTGATCATATTGATTGTGATACCAGCGGCATACATCAGCGCAACGGCGGCAAACATCGCCGCCGGAATACCCGCAGCCACCCAGAATGCGATGCGGCTATTGAGGAACAAGAACAACAGTGCCAAGACCAGCCCAAGGCCCATCAGGCCGTTGTCGATCAGGATATTCAGCCTGTCCGAAATCGCAGCAGCGCGGGTTCGGATCAGCTCTGCGGTCACGCCCTTCGGCAGGGTGGTTTGCAGCGCATCGACCACCTCTTGCACCTGGGCCTGAATGGCAATTGCATTGCCCTGATCCGAACGATCCACTCGGATCGACATGGCCGGGTTTTCGCCGACAAAATAGGATCTGTTGCGGTCCACCCCTTCGCGGGTGACCCGCGCCAGATCGCCAATGGTCAGCACCGAACCATCGGCCTGGGTGCGTAGCACGATGCCTTCGATTTCTTCCGGACTGCGCTTTTCGCGCCCAGTCCGCACCCGGGTATTGGCCCCGGTCACATCGCCTGCGGGGTCGGCATCGACCTCAGCCGCGATGGCGTTGGCAATATCGCTCATGGAAATATCATGGGTGATCAGACTGTAAGAGGGCACCTCCACCAGGGTTTGTGGCGCGGCAAGTCCGCGAATGGTGGTGCGGGTGACGCCGACCTCGAACAGGCGCACCACCAGTTCATCCGCTAAAAGCCCAAGCTGATCCGGCGCAAGCGGCCCGGTGATCACCACATCTGTTACCCGGTCACGCCAGGCGCCACGCCGGACCCTGGGCTCCTCTGCCTCTTCCGGCAGGCTGGTGATTGCATCTACGGCCGTTTGAACCTCATCCGCCGCCAGGGCCATATCTCGACCAGGTTCAAAATCCAGCACGATCGAGGCGCTGCCTTCGCGCGAGGAAGCCGTGCTTTCCTCGACGCCATCCACCGCCAGCAGGGCGGGCTCCAACAGCTGCACAATGGCCCCGTCAACATCTTCTGGTCCAGCTCCGTCCCAGGTCACATTAACGGTGACGGTTTCCACGATCACATCTGGGAAAAACTGCGCCCGCATCTTTGGGATCGCTGCAGTGCCCAGCAGCAAAAGGACCAGCAACAGCAGGTTCGCAGCGGTGCGGTGTCTGGTAAAATAGCTCAGCAGGCCACCAGCCGGGCGAGACAGATCACGCATGGCTTATCCCCCCATCCGGGCTTCGATCCGATCAACCAGTTTGGCGGGCACCTGTGTCTTGGCCAGGGTCGCCAGGATCCGTTCTTTCGCCGCCTCCGGCAGGCGCGCGCTCCCTTCGACGGCAGAGACAAGTTTGGCGCGGCGCTCTTGGGAGAGCTCGATCATTTCTGGCATTGGCGCGCCCGTGGCTTCGGCCCCCTGATGCAGGGGACGCACCCGGATTCCCGCCCCCAAGAGCGGCGTGCGGCCAGTGACCACCTGACGCCCCGAAAGGCCCGCGCCACGGATCAGCACATCATCGCCCTGACGGCGCATCAACTCTACCGGCAGCGCCTCCAATCGGTCCTCTGCCCCCAGCACCAACACAGTCCCGTCCGAACCCAACGCAGAGGCCGGCACCCGCGCCACGGCCGCGAGCGGTGGCTCGCTCACCTTGACAGTGACAAAATCGCCCGGCTTGAACCCCGGTGCCAGATCCAGGTTGGCATAGAGCAGACGTCCGGTCTGTCCCTCCCCGACCGCGCCACTGGCGCGCGACAGTTGGCCTGTGGCCTCTAGCCCGGCGCCTGCCGCATCCAGTGTCACCCGCACAGGCGCCTGGGTCAGATGCCCCTCTGCATCAAGGAGACGCGCATATTGCAAGGTCGAGACCCGGAAAACAGCCTCCAACTGATCCGCATCGACCAATTCTGCCAGCTTTTCATTGGCAGAGACCAAGCGCCCCTCGACCAGGGTAACGGCCTGTAGCCTGCCACCAAAACGGGCGCGCAGGGTGGTATCGGCAAGGTCACGTTTTGCCGTATCGAGAGCAATTTGGCTGCGCGCAACGCGAGTGGCTGCCTGATCAACGCGGGCCTCGGCCTGGCTGACGGCCTGACGGCGCGAAATCACAGTCTGGCGGGCCTGCACCGCAGTGAGCTCTGCCGCTTCCACGGCTGCTGTGGTGCCGACCCCACGGGCCTGCAAATCCAACTGGCGCTGATGCGCCCGGGCGCGCAATTGCGCCTGATCCTGCGTCGCCGCCAACTCATCATTGGCCAGGATGAGATCCCGCCCTGCATCGCGTTCCTCAGCCCGGGCATCCAGCATGTCAGCCTCAGCCTGTTCCAAAGCAGCCTGTGCATCCGAGGGGTCAATCTGCACCAGGATTTCGCCAGCGCTGACCCTGCCGCCCTCTTCAAAGCTGTCGGACAAAACCGTAACCCGCCCGCCCTGGGCGCTACGCAGTTCCAGCGTTCGGCGACTTTCCACCCGCCCAAAGGCGATCAGTTCCGGTGTGATCTCCTGCAACTCTGCCGTGACCAGGTTTACCGCAAAGACACGCTCCCGCACCGGGGGCTTACGCGGTTCTGCATTCAGTCGCGACTGCACCGCGCTAACCACCATCTGCCCTGCATAAAGCAAGAGCGCAGCCGTGACCGCCGCGAGAAACAAACCTGTCAAACTATGCCGCAGAAAGCGCATGCTCTATTCCCTTTGGTGGCCGGAGATCCGCCGTGCTACCGATTATTACGTATAATCAGCCCTGACAGATCACCGTCAAAGCCTTAAAATGCCACTTCTTTGGTGGCCTTCACCTTTGAATATACTCTTTGTCTTGCAGATTTACACGCGCGGCTGCGTTACTTCCGTCGCTGTGTTTCGGTCAAACGTGGCATTATTTCCACAAAATTGCAGGGGCGGTGACGATAATCCAGCTGCATCGCTAGAATTTCATCCCAACCATCCTTGCAGGCACCGGGACTGCCGGGCAGTGCAAACAGATAGGTCCCACCCGCGACTCCACCTGTGGCCCGCGACTGTACCGCTGAGGTGCCGATCTTTTTCATCGACACGATGGTAAAGACAGTGCCAAAGGCATCGATTTCTTTTTCATAGACGTCGCGGTGGGCCTCTACCGTCACATCGCGCCCCGTGAGCCCCGTGCCGCCAGTGGAAATCACCACGTCTACCTCCGGGTCTGCGACCCAGGTCCGCAGCTGATCAGCGATCTCGCCGCGTTCATCTGGCATGATCTGACGATCGGCAAGGACATGCCCCGCCGCCTGCAGCCGGTCCACCAGCACCTGCCCCGAGCGGTCCTCCTCCAGACTGCGGCTGTCAGAGACGGTGAGAATGGCGATGCGAACCGGGATGAACGCCTTGGTTTCGTCAATACGTGACATAGCAGTCCTCATGTTCTTTGCAAAAGCGCGAGCCTGAGAGCCAGCCCCGCAAAAATCCCCGCCGATATACGGCCCAGCCAAATGGCCGAGCCCGAAGACGGGGCCAAAAAGCGCCCCATTGAGCTGCCAAAGACCCCGACCAGCCCATTGATGACAAAGCCGCCCAGTGCAAGCACCAGCCCAAAGATCAGGAACTGCCCCAGCACCGGCCCGGCCTCAGGCACCACAAACTGCGGCACAAAGGCCAACACAAAGAGGATCACCTTTGGATTGGTCAGATTAACCCAAAACCCGGCGCGAAAAGCGTGGGACGCCGACACCGGCGGCTGGCCGGGCAGCGCCGCGGTGGGCGCTTTTAGCGCTCCCCAGGCAAGATAGAGCAGATAGGCCACGCCAAGCCAGCGGATCACATCAAACAGCCCCGGCAGTGACTTCACAACCGCGCCGAGCCCCAGCCCGGCCAGCGCCACATGCACCATCCCCCCGGCAGAGATCCCCGCACTGGCCGCCAGCGCCGATCCGCGCCCCGACCGCAGCCCCTGTCCCAGACAGAACATCATGTCCGCTCCAGGGGTCAGGTTCAGCGCCAAGGCCGCCGGTACAAAGGTCAATAGAGAGATGGGGTCAATCATAGTGTAACGTCAAAAAAGTTGGAGGTCGGCCCCAGATTGGCGGCCAGGGTTGTGCCAATCTGGCCGCGAAAGCCCCAGCTGTCGTGAATATGGCCAAACAGGGCCAATTGCGGCTGCAATCGTTCCACCGCCTGCAGGATCGCCGTGGAGCCAACAGAGGTTCCCAGCGATGTCGCGTCCCCCTGCCCCTTGGGCGGGGAGTGACAGATCAGGATATCGGCGTGCTGACAGCCTGCCAGCAGCGCCTCAGCGTCTTTCTCTGACAAATCATACGACCATTCGCCAAAAGGCGTTTGCGGAATACCACCGCCAAGGCCAAAGATCTGCAGCCCTTCAAACTCCATCCGCTCACCGTGCAGCACATGCATGCCTGGCAGGGCGGCCGCGCGCAGTTCCTCGGCGCTTTCGGCATTGCCTGGCACGGTGATCAGCGGCGTTTTGATATCGGACAAAAGTGCCATGGCCCGGTCCAGGCCCTTGCGATGGTTGCAGAAATCCCCAGCGCCAACCACAAGATCCGCCTGATCACTGGCCGCAACCAGCTCTGCCGCATGGGCAGCGCCGAGGTGCAGATCGGAAAAAGCCATGATTTTCATCTGAAAATGATCCCTAGTTTGGCGCGCCAAGCCGTGCTTTCAGCTCCAAAAGATCCGCCCAGGCGGCGCGTTTCTGATCCGGCTGGCGCAGCAGGTAGGCCGGATGGAACATCGGCAGGACGGGTTTACCCCAGGCCTCGGCCCAGGTGCCACGCAGCCGGGTGATGCCGCGTTTGCCCAGCACCGCCTGACAGCTGATATTGCCCATCAGCACCAGGATCTCCGGCTGGGCCAGTTCCACATGGCGCTCCAGAAAGGGCAGCATCATATCGATTTCCTCAGGGCTGGGATCGCGGTTTTGCTGTGGCCGCCAGGGCAACACATTGGTGATATAGACGTTTTTATCTCGTCCCAGATCAATGGCCTGCAGCATCCGGTCCAGCAACTGCCCCGCCGCGCCCACAAAGGGCTTCCCTTGCTGATCCTCATCGCGCCCTGGGGCCTCGCCGATCACCATCACCCGCGCCCCCGGTTGGCCATCAGCAAAGACCAGATTGCGCGCGCCCATTTTCAGATCGCAATGGCGGTACTCAGCCATGGCCGCCCTCAGCGAGGGCAGCTCGGCGGCGGCGGCAGCGGCTTTGCGCGCCTCGGCCACGGGATCCACCGGTTTTGGCTTGGGGGCAACCGGCGGCGGCATGCCCGGTTTTTGCCCTGGCTGTTGTCCGGCTTGCTGTCCCTGACGGCCCTTGGGCGCAGGCGCTGCAAGTTCATAGCGGTTGACCGGCTCTTCACACAGGGCCTCGGTGGCGCCAAGCTCCACCTGCCACTCCAACAGCGCTTTAGCGCTCCAATAATCAATTGCCGATTCCATGGCCTAAGCTACCCTGCCGCGCGGCCAAGCGAAACACCCCTCATGCAGGCCCTTTTGACGCTCCTTGCATGCCTTGCCCGTCAGGACCAAGCTGCCTATAAGATGCGCCAAACAGAGCGGAGCTGCCCCATGTCTTTCGACCACCGTCACCTGCTTGGCATCGAGACCCTAAAGCCGCATGAGATCACGGCGCTTCTGGATCTCGCCGACAGCTATGTCGACCTGAACCGCCGCCCCGAAAAACATGCAGAGACGCTGGCGGGGCTCACCCAGATCAACATGTTCTTTGAAAACTCCACCCGCACCCAGGCCAGTTTTGAGATCGCCGGAAAGCGACTGGGTGCTGATGTGATGAATATGGCGATGCAGGCCTCCTCGATCAAAAAGGGCGAAACCCTGATTGATACCGCTATGACCCTGAACGCCATGCACCCGGATCTGCTGGTGGTGCGTCATCCCCATTCCGGCGCCGTTGATCTCTTGGCACAAAAGGTCAACTGTGCGGTGCTGAATGCCGGCGATGGCAAGCACGAGCACCCAACCCAGGCCCTGCTGGACGCGCTGACGATACGCCGCGCCAAGGGCCGGTTGCACCGGCTGAACATCGCCATCTGCGGCGATGTCGCCCATAGCCGCGTGGCACGCTCGAACCTGATCCTGCTGGGTAAGATGGAAAACCGCATTCGCCTGATCGGTCCACCAACGCTGGTGCCCGGCCAGTTCGCCGAATTTGGTGCCGAGATTTATGACGACATGCACGAAGGCCTCAAGGACGTCGATGTGGTGATGATGCTGCGCCTGCAAAAGGAGCGGATGGACGGCGGCTTTATCCCCTCCGAGCGGGAGTACTATCACCGCTACGGGCTGGACGCAGACAAGCTTGCGCTTGCGAAACCCGATGCCATTGTCATGCACCCCGGCCCGATGAACCGCGGCGTTGAAATTGACGGCACCCTTGCCGATGACATCAACCGCTCGGTCATTCAGGAGCAGGTGGAAATGGGCGTTGCCGTGCGCATGGCAGCGATGGACCTGCTGGCACAGAACCTGCGTAAACGCCGCCTGGCAGAGGCCAGCTGATCGCATGACAGGCGTCATCGAAATTCCCGCAGGCGAGCGCGGCGTGATCCGGGTCTTTGATCTGGACATGCGGCCTGAGCAGACGCAGTTCCTACGGGAACCCGGCGCGCTGGCGCAGGTGCTGGGCATTGACGAGATCAATCTCGATCATGTTGAGATCTTTCCGGTCTCCGATCTCGAAGAGCTGGGGCTGGCGGGCTATCTGACCCAGGGCTGCGGCATTGCGCAAGAGGAGATTGCCCCCGACCTCGCAGCCTTGAAGAAGCTAAGCGGCCATGTGCTGCTGCTGCGCTCACGTGCCTTCAACGGTGCTGCCACCCGGCTGACACCGGCCAGCCAGATCCGTCCTATCGCCAGCTTTGGAGAAACGCCGATCACCTGGAGCGCCCAGCCACAACCAACGCCGGAAAGCAGCAGGCTCTACACTGGGCCCAAACTGTCGCCCCGCGCGGCCCGCCACGCGGCGCGGCGCATTGGGGCTGCGCTGTTTGCCGTGGTGATGAGCGCGATTGTTGTCACCCTTTTTGTATTGGTGTTCTGAGATGGATGTGATCGAGTTCAACCCCAACCGAAACGCCTATATCACCGCCCATGCCTGGATGGCCGCGATTGCCATGGTGGCCGGCATGGTTATTCTTTGGGCCATGGGCAACCCGCATGTCTGGACTGGTGCCATCGGCGGGCTGGCGGCGATTGTTTTGCGCGGCTGGTACATGATGAGCGAAGAGCTGGCGGTGGTCTGGCGCATTGAGGATGGTGTGCTGACCGGCCCAGCAGAGCGCCGGGTGTCGCTGAACCAGATTGAGGCGGTCAAGACCATGGGATCCTACGTTCAGGTGATCACCAAAGGCGGCGACAAGCACCTTATCAAATATCAGGCCAGCCCGAGCTTTACCGCCAGCACCATTGAAGGGGCGCGATGATGCAAGTCTTTTGGACAAGCCTCTCTCATATTTCCAAATTATTGTGCAAAGGGTTTTACTGTGAATACTAAGAATGGTTGGGAAGATATTTTGGATGCCGATGAGACGGTGCTATGGCAGGGACGTCCGGATGGAGGTATTTCTATGCGCCCCTTTCAAATCTTTGAAGCTATCTTTGGTTTGTTTTTTGCCGGTTTTGCCCTGTTTTGGATGACCATGGCTGCAAAGGGTGGTGGTAGCTTTTGGATGTTTGGTCTGGTGCATTTTTCTGCCGGTCTCGGCGTCATTTTTCATGCGATATTCTGGTCAGCCTATGTCCGCAAACACAGCAACTACAGCCTGACTGATCGACGTGCCTTTATTGCCAGTAAGCTGCCCTTGGTTGGAAAACGCCTCCAATCCTATCCGATCTCCAAAGAAACGCCACTGGAACTCGTCGACGGCGCGCTTTCCAGCCTGTATTTTGCCTCCAAATCCCGACGCGGCAAAAACGGCAACACCTACACAACCCCTGTTGGGTTTGAACGTATCAGGGATGGCCGCGAGGTCTACCGACTGATGCGCGACATTCAATCCCGCTCCAGCCAAGATTGAGTAGCATCATGACCCTTCTCTTTATCAATGCCCGCCTGATCGACCCCGAAGCTGGCACCGATAGCCTGGGGGTCCTGCTGGTTCAGGACGGCAAGATTGCCGAGATCCTGCCCGCGGGGACGGAGCCTGGGCAACTGTTTCGTGCGCGAAACATTGATGCAGAGGCGGTCGAGGTCGTGGACTGTGAGGGCAAATGTCTGGCGCCGGGCATCGTCGATATCGGCGTCAAGGTCTGCGAGCCGGGCGAGCGCCACAAGGAAAGCTATAAGACCGCGGGTCTGGCAGCAGCCGCCGGGGGCGTGACCACCATCGTCACCCGTCCAGATACCACGCCCGCCATCGACAGCCCGGAAACCCTGGAGTTTGTCACCCGCCGCGCCCAGGCCGATGCGCCGGTGCATGTGCGGCCCATGGCGGCGCTGACCAAGGGGCGCGAAGGGCGCGAGATGACCGAGATCGGTTTCCTGATGGATGCCGGTGCGGTGGCCTTTTCTGACTGTGACCATGTGGTCAGCAACACCAAGGTGTTTTCCCGGGCGCTGACCTATGCGCGCTCTTGCGGCGCGCTGGTGATCGCCCACCCGCAGGAGCCACTGCTGAGCGCTGGCGCCGCAGCCACCTCAGGCAAATTCGCCGCTCTGCGGGGCCTGCCAGCGGTCTCACCCATGGCGGAGCGCATGGGGTTGGATCGTGATATTGCCCTGCTAGAAATGACCGGGGCTAAGTATCACGCCGATCAGATCACCACCGCCCGCGCCCTGCCCGCGCTGGAGCGGGCCAAGGCCAACGGACTGGATATCACCGCCGGCACCTCAATCCATCACCTGACCCTGAACGAGCTGGATGTGGCCGACTACCGCACCTTCTTTAAGGTGAAGCCACCGCTGCGCTCAGAAGAGGATCGCCTGGCCGTGGCCGAAGCGGTGCGCACCGGGCTGATCGACACGATTTCATCAATGCACACACCGCAGGATGAAGAAAGCAAACGCCTGCCATTCGAGGAAGCTGCCGCCGGTGCCGTGGCACTGGAAACCCTACTGCCGGCGGCGATGCGGCTCTATCACGGCGAGCTTATGGATTTGCCGACGCTGTTCCGGGCCATGGCGCTGAACCCGGCGAAACGGTTGGGGCTCTCTTCTGGTCGGTTGAGCCCCGGCGCGCCTGCGGATCTGGTACTGTTTGACCCGGATATGCCCTTTGTGATGGATCGCTTCCAGCTGAAGTCTAAATCGCAAAATACCCCCTATGACGGACAGCGTATGCAGGGCAGAGTGCTGGCAACCTATGTCACCGGTACGCCGGTATACCGGAGAGACTGATGCCCCTGATTGAAAGCGCCGCCGCCATCCTGCTGCTTTGGGCCGTGATTGGCTATATGTTGGGTTCGATCCCCTTTGGGCTGGTGCTGACCCGCGCCCTGGGGCTGGGTAACCTGCGCGAAATAGGCTCGGGCAATATCGGCACCACCAATGTGCTGCGCACCGGCAGCAAAGCCGCCGCGGCAGCGACGCTGATCTTGGATGGCGGCAAAGGCGCGGCGGCGGTGCTATTGGCGCGTTCTCTGGCCGGCGAAGACGCCGCGCAGCTGGCTGGACTCGCTGCTTTCCTGGGCCACTGCTTCCCCATCTGGCTGAAGTTCAAGGGCGGCAAGGGCGTTGCCACTTTCCTTGGGTTGATGCTGGCGCTGGCTTGGCCAGTTGGCATTGCCTGCTGCCTGACATGGGTGGCCACCGCCGCCGTCAGCCGGATCTCATCGCTGAGCGCGCTGGTTGCCGCGCTGGCCGCGCCGCTCTGGGCCTATCTGCTGGGCTATCCTGCCGTGATCCTGCTCGCCGTCCTGCTGGCTGCGATTGTGTTTTGGCGACACGCGGCCAATATCAGCCGTCTCCTCGCAGGTCGCGAACCACGTATCGGGCAAAAATAGCCTCCGCCGCCAGCGAGGTTGGGGAGGGACCTGCACTGGAGCCAGGTCAGGGAATGAGCCGCTCCAACCCGCGGCCATTGGCCCAGGTCCCGTGCAGCTCTCCGCTGGGCATACGCACATAGACAACCGGATATTGATCCCCCCAATGCACCCAGATCACATCGCCATTGCGGGTGCCGCTGCCGGAATAGCTTTGGCTTCCGACTTGCCAGTTAAATAGCAGCACCCCCTTGCTGTCGCGGATCTGTACTGTACCGCTGTAGCTGCTGCCATCAGGGTTGCGCCCTTCGGCCCGGTAGACTCCGCCAACACTTTGCGCCGCTGCGCCGCCTGCTGACCAGAGCAAAGAGGCGAACAAGGTGCTGATCAAGGCCCGCCGGGACAGAAAATTCTTCATGGGTAATTCCTCCATTTCAATGCCCCCACTGTGCTGCGCCCAGCCTAAAATGTCAGTAAAATAAGGACCTCCTCACATTGTGATGGCTGAAGTCTGCGCATAGGCGCACAGTCCTTCTGAGCATTTGCGCAATCAAAAACAGTTTGATTGAACGTGATCGACCGCCTCTCCACATGGGTTCCATGACAGCCAGACAGGCCATCATACATATCGCAAATGTGCCGGTCAGCCCGCTAAAGCAGCCCATGACCGGACAGGAAAAGGAACGATCCGATGAACACATTTAAATCCCTGCTGAGCGGCGTGGCACTTTCGGTTGCATTGGCAACCTCGGCAATGGCCGCAGGCGTTGAGCTCAACGCATCCTCCACCGGTCTTGCCATGCAGGGCTACGACCCCGTCGCCTATTTCACCGACGGTGCCCCCGCCAAGGGCAGCTATAAAATCACAACTGTTTTTAATGACGCGACCTACCGCTTTGCTTCCGAAGAGCACAAAGCGCAGTTTGAGGCCAACCCCGAAGCATATCTGCCCGCCTACGGCGGCTACTGCGCCTTTGGCACCGCCATGGGCTTCAAATTCGACGGCGACCCAGAATACTGGAAGATCGTTGACAACAAGCTCTATCTGAACCTGTCCAAGGACATCCAGACCCGCTGGGAAGGCAACATCCCTGGCTTTGTTCAGGACGCCAACGGCCACTGGGAAAACATCGCAGATGTAGAGCCCGCAGCGCTGCAGCAGTAAGCAAAGCAACCTCAGAATTTACCTGAGCTGCTAAAACGATGAAACCGGCGGAGCCAACAGGCTTCGCCGGTTTTTTTGTTGGTCCCGGTCAGCGTTTGGCGAGTTCCTCGATCGCCTCAGCAGTGCGTTTGGTGTTGTGATAAACGCCTAGAAACAGATACATCATCCCGCCCATCAATACAGCATAGGTTGTGCCAGCCAGCAGGGTGAACACAGCAGGAATCACTCCCCCGTTCGGCGACAGGAAGGCTGCCACAGTACCAACCAATACGCCCAACCATAGTAACAGCACAAAGCCGCCAACAAATTTCTCAAACAAACCAATAAAAAGATCGCGCATTTCAAAACCTCTGATTGTAGAGCCCATTTACTCTGCAGTCGTGGCTCCCTGCAATCAAGGATAATCGCTTGACGCGACTCGGGTCTTCATTTATTTCTGTCTTTACAGAACTTGCAGGATATTCAGATGAGACTGACCCCCGCCATGCAGAACTTCATCCTCCACTGGGGCGAAATGGGCTCCAAATGGGGGGTCAACCGTTCAGTGGCGCAGATCCACGCGCTGCTGCATATCTCCACTGATCCGATGACAGCAGATGAGATCTGCGAGACCCTGAACCTGGCCCGCTCCAATGTCTCTAACGGGTTGAAAGAGCTGCAATCCCAGGGGCTGGTCAAAGCCTCAAGACAGCTCGGCGACCGGCGCGATCACTTCACCTCGATCCGCGATATGTTCGATCTGGTGGATGCGGTGATCAAGACCCGGCGCGAGCGGGAGTTTGCCCCCACCCTGCGTGCCTTGGATGAGGTGATGAAAGAGGCCGAAGGCGATGACACTCCCAAACGCACCAAGGACCGTATGGGCGAGACCCTGCGGGTGATGCGGATGTTTGATGAGTGGTATGTTGATTTCTCTCGCCTGCCCCGCTCGGTACATCTGGCGGTGCTGAAGCTGGGCGCCAAAGTCGCCCGCTTTCTGCCGGGCAAACCAGCCGACTAAACAAGAGACATCTCGTGGGAGCCACTGCTGGGGCTCTCACAAGTAATAGAAAAAATTTTGTGAGGTAATTTCTCAAATGACAGAAATAACTGCAAACTCAAGAAGTCTTCTATTTCCCTCCCCACCGACAAAACGCCACCTGGTTGATCCCGTTGCCTTTGGACTTGCCATGGTTGGCAGCCCGCTGCTCGTTGGTGTGATCGGTGCGCCCCTGCTGCTTATCCCCTCTTTTGCCGCAGTATTTGGCGGCCCGATTTATCTCGCCGTCGGTATCCCCGTCATGTTGCACTACCTGTCCCATCACAGGCTCTCGCCGGGCGGCTGGGCTTTGCTTGCGCTAACGACCCACCTCGCCCTTTTTACGCCAATCTTCCTGCTCGCGTGGCTCGCAGATGGGAACCACGATGGGACCAGCCTGTTTCTATGTTTTGGCAGCGTTTTTGCGCCGTTGTGGGGGGTTTTCAGCGGTGATCTCTACCGGTGGCTCGAACGCGATTTCTACAAACAATCCATCTGACTTTGAAAGGACCTCACCATGCTTTTTTACATCAGCCTCTATGTTGGCCTTGGCCTGGTCATGGTTGCCGCGATGGCGCTCATGATCCTGAAGATCGGGAAATTACTTGGGGACTGTCCCGTCTCCGGGTCGGCTCCGTCACCATTGCCACGGGCTATGCCATGGTGGGATTGGGCGGTGTCGTCCTGATCGGTGCCGTTATCCCTATGCTGGAAGGCGGTCTTCTTTCCCTGCTGCCAGCACTCGGCCTGGTGGCGATCTGCCTAGGTCTAGGGTTTTCCCATGCTGTGGCGACTTTGCGCGCCGTTGTGCGTGAGGCGGTTCAAGGGGCGCCATCTACCCTAACCGCAGAAAAACCCAAATCTGCGCGCCCCGCAGAAATGGCGCACCCTGCCTGAAACCACTCTGGAAAGGAGTAGAACATGTGCCCGCCCCGCGTCAAAGAAGAGGCTCCACGCAATGTGAACTGGCAGGATCTCCTGCCCGTCTCACGCCGTCAACGCTGGGCGGAGCTGACCCTGCCGCTGCCCTGGCTGGCGGCCTCCTGGGCGCTTTATGCCTCACCGTTTTGGCCAGTAGGCGCCCTCGCCAGCTTCATGTTTTTTCTCTGCGCTCTGCGACTGAACCATGAGGCCATCCATGGCAATCTTGGCCTGCCCCGGCGCGCCGACATCGCTCTGTTGCACTTGCTCAGTGCGCTGATGATTGGCAGCAATTCCTCCATCGCTTGGAGCCATATGCAGCACCATCGTCACGCCATGGGGCCCAATGATTTGGAAGGACACTGTGGCCACATGAGTGCGGGGGAGGTTCTGCTCTACGGGCCGTGCTTCCCGCTGGATCTGATCCAGCATTGCTGGCAAGGGGGCGGGCGCAAATGGCGGCGGCGGATGCTCTGCGATGGTTTGGCCGTGGCAATGGCAATCGGCCTGATCCTGTACAGCCATCAGGATTTCCTGTTGCTGCATTTGGCAGCCATGGGGGCCGCACAGTGTCTCACCGCTTTCTTTGCGGTCTGGATCACCCATCAGGGCACTGCGCAAACCGGCCTCGCGGGGCGCAGCCAGCGTGGGGTTTTGGCGCGGCTCGCCTATTTGATGTTCTATCACCGCGAACACCACCTGTTTCCCAAGGTTCCGGTCAGCCGCCTGCCGGATTTGGCCGCCCGGTTGGACGATCAGGTGCCCGGCTATGCCAAAAGCCGCCAGCCCGTGGTGCCCTGGTTTGATCGCACGACCTGAGAGGGGCTGGTTCCGCGCCACCCGCGCTACGGCAATGGGCGCCGCCAGAGCATCAGCGCAAGGAAAAGGGGCACCTAAGCGGCGCCCCTTTTCCTGGTGTTAACTGGTGTCAAATCAGTAGCTGTAGTCGGCGTAGATCCGGGTCAGATCGCCCTCCCAATCCCCATGATAGCGCTCTAACAACTCATCTGCGGGTACCTTGCCACTGTCCAGGCTGTCTTTCAGCGCATTGAGGAAATGGGTTTCATCCGGCACCAACCCACCTGCCCCGGGGCGGGCCCGGTTTTTCAGGCCAGAATCCGAAATTGCCACGACTTCGCGGGCAAGATCCTGCATCTTGATGCCATTGACCTGTGCCTGCAATCCCTCGCGCGAGGCCGCAACACGCAAGCCCTCGCGGGTCTCGGCGTCCCAACCCTTGACCAGATCCCAGGCCGCATCCAGCGCCGATTGATCATAGGTCAGTCCCACCCAGAAGGCCGGCAGCGCACAAAGGCGCCGCCAGGGGCCACCATCGGCGCCGCGCATTTCCATGTATTTCTTGATCCGCGCCTCGGGGAAGGCGGTGGTCAGATGATCCGCCCAGTCCGACATGGTGGGCGTTTCGCCGGGCAGGGCTGGCAGTTTGCCCTGCAGGAAGTCGCGGAAGGACATGCCCAGCGCATTGATATACTCGCCATCCCGATAGACAAAATACATCGGCACATCGAGCGCATATTGCACATATGCTTCAAAGCCAAAGCCCTCGTCAAAGACAAAGGGCAACATCCCGGTGCGGCTGTCATCCAGATGCCGCCAGATCTTGCTGCGCCAGCTTTTATGACCGTTGGGCTTACCCTCAAAGAAGGGAGAGTTGGCAAAGAGCGCCGTCGCCACCGGCTGCAGCGCCAGCGCCACGCGCAGCTTTTGCACCATGTCAGCCTCGGAGCCAAAGTCGATATTGACCTGCACTGTGGTGGTCCGGCGCATCATGTCGCGGCCCATGGTGCCAACCTTGGTCATGTAGTCGTTCATCAGGCGGTAACGCCCCTTGGGCATCAGCGGCATCTCGTCGTGGGACCAGATGGGGGCCGCGCCCAGACCGATAAAACCAACGCCAATCTTGTCAGAGATATCCTTAACCTCGCGCAGGTGATTGTTCACCTCGTCGCAGGTCTCGTGAATGGTCTCCAAAGGCGCCCCAGAGAGTTCCAGCGCACCGCCTGGCTCCAGGCTGACATTGGCACCGTCTTTTTCAAGGCCGATCAGATTGCCGCCTTCGGTGACCGGCGACCAGCCATAGGTATCACGAAGCCCCTGCAGCACTGCCACGATAGAGCGCTCGCCCTCAAAGGGCAGCGGCTTTAGCGTATCCTTGCAATAGCCGAACTTTTCGTGCTCGGTGCCGATGCGCCAGGCATCGCGTGGCTTGCAGCCACTGGCCAGATACTCAGCCAGATCTTCGTGGCGCTCAATGGGTCCGCCGCCGGACTGGGGAATGGACATGCCGGGCACTCCGTCCTGTAGGGTTGTCTTGAGGGGTCAGTGGTGAGCGGAATCGTTCCCAGTGTCAATGCAACCTGTGCAGCGGAGGGCGACTTGGACTGCGTTCCCAAATCACGACCTGGTGAGGTCCCTGGCGTCGTAGCTCGCTCAGCATCCGCTCGGTCTTGAGCCCTGGCAGGGCGGCAAAGACATCAAACAGCGCCTCGTTCCCGGCCGCATTGACCGGAATGGCCAGGGCAGGCTGACCGTCCTGCTCCAGAACCCAGTGCGGCGGCTTGGCAGTGTGATCCAGCCGCAGGCATTGCAACTCAGACGCCGCCACCGCGCCGCCGGTGAGCGGGCCAAAATAGGCGATCTGCCCCTCATCCACCTGCACCACGCCGGGACCACCCGCTCCGAGGCGAAAACGCAGTCGCTGGGCGCCAATCACGGCGATGACCAGCCCCACCACCACCAGAGCCCAGCCGGTGGCCGCCGTCACGCCAAAAGAGGTAAAAGCCCATTTCAGCCCCACCAGCAGCATGAGCGCCGCAACAATCAGCTCGCGCCAACGCCAGATGGCAACACGGGCCTCTGGACGAATGAAGCTCATGATCTTTCTCCCAGTTCGCTCTTTCCCAGTTTGGCCCCTCCCATTGTTAAGGGCGGGCCAAAATTCAAGGTCGAGCCTTTGTCACGCCCTCATAGGGTGCTTGGATCGGCTCAAACTCCATGTCGGAACAGTCAAGCAACAGTTCAAGGCCCTTGGCCGTTTTACGATAGAGTTTCGCTCCGTCGCAGTGATAGCATTCCAAAAGATCCGGTATTTTGCCGCGTTTGACTTGAACAGAGGCGCGCTGGGAAACTCCGTCTTCATAGGAAATACCCGCTGCTCTATTGTTCATGCTATGCCACCAGTTTTTACGAGCACTGTTCACGCTCAGACCACAGCTCAGTCTGCTGTGCCGCTCTTCATTGATTGTGTGCTTAAATGTTACCGTTCCTTTATCGAGGAAGTACCCGCCAACGGAAGCGATAGTTAGGTCACCGTGAAACTCAAGCGCTGTGAAGTAAGGAACGCGGCTTAGGGCAGTATAGTGAAAAGAAGACCCCCTGAGCTCTGCCCCATAGACAAAAAACTCGCCGTCTGGTGAAAGACCGCAGCTTGTCTCGTATACCCCCGTCTTTAGCCACTGCCCTGGTTCAAAATGATCCCCTATCGTGCGCCAGGAAATCAACCGGTAAAGGCTGGAGTTGGCCCGATACAGGATTACGGCCCTGTCGTTCTCAGCCGGAAAGAACAGGTGTAATTCCCGGCGCGGAGCCTGCATTACCAATCGCCAAGCGTTTGTTGCCACAGGGTCATGGCGGCCACGGCGGCGGTATCCGCCCGCAGGATACGCGGGCCCAGGCTGACCACATGGGCCTGCGCCATGGCGTGCAGGCGTTTGCGCTCCTTGTCGGAAAAACCGCCTTCAGGGCCGATGAGGATTGCCCAAGGCTGCAATGATAGCTTGCCGAACGGTTCGCTTGCGGACCGGTCAGCGCCCGTCCCGCCCCCCAGGGCGGGCGCTTCACGCCCCCCCTCGGGACCGGCGCTTCCCCGTGCGACTTCCAGAAAACGCCGCTGGCCAACCTCAGCCTCGTCGCAAAACATCAGCTGACGCTCGTCGGGCCAGTGATCCAAGAGCTGCGAGAGTTTTTGCAAATCACAGACCTCGGGCACATAGGTGCCGCCGCATTGCTCAGCCGCCTCGACCGCATGGGCCTGCAACCGGTCCTGCCGGATGCGTTCGGAATTGGTATAGTCCGTGCCCACGGGCAGAATGCGGGCGGCGCCCATCTCAGCGGCTTTTTCCACGATGAAATCGGTGCGGGCCTTTTTGATCGGCGCAAAGATCAGCCAAAGATCCGGCGGCATCTGCAAGGTCTTGCTTTGCGCGACACAGGTCAGGGTGCCGCCGCGCTTGCCTGCCTCGGTCACTTCGGCCTGCCACTCGCCATCAAAGCCATTGAATAGCGCCACGGCGCCGCCCAGACGCTGCCGCATCACCCCAAAGAGGTAATGCGCCTGCTCCTTCTCCAGAGGAATGGATTGCCCTGCACCCAAAGGGTGCTCTACATACAGTCTGATTTTTGCACTCATGAGGCCTTACATATGCAAGGTGATGCGCCAAAACCAGATGGACAGGTCGCAGATGCGGTCAAAGACAACTGGGTTGATCAATATGCACCAGAATGGAGCCGCCCCTATCTGCGCCTCAGCCGGGCGGACCGTCCCATTGGCACCTGGCTGCTGTTGATCCCCTGTTGGTGGGGGCTGGCGCTGGCGATACTTTGGGATGGAAGTCCACGCTGGGAAGACGCCTGGATCGCCATTGCCTGCGCCCTGGGCGCCTGGCTGATGCGCGGCGCGGGCTGTACCTGGAACGACATTACCGACCGCAACTTTGACGGCGCGGTTGAGCGCACCCGCTCACGCCCCATTCCATCAGGACAGGTTACAGTCAAAGGCGCGGTGATCTGGATGGTGCTGCAGGCGCTGATTTCCTTTGGCATCCTGCTGACCTTTAACCCCATGGCGATCTCGATGGGGATTCTGGCGCTGTTTCCGGTGGCGATCTACCCCTTTGCCAAACGATTTACCTGGTGGCCGCAGGTGTTTCTGGGGCTGGCCTTCAACTGGGGGGCGCTCTGGGCCTGGACCGCCCATAGTGGGGCGCTGCATTGGCCTGCGGTGGCGCTGTATTTTGCAGGCATCAGCTGGACACTGTTTTATGATACCATCTATGCCCATCAGGACACCGAAGATGACGCCCTGATCGGGGTGAAATCCACCGCCCGCCTGTTTGGAAGCAATACCCCCACCTGGCTACGTCGCTTTATTGTCGGCACCGTCAGCCTGATGGCTTTTGCCATTATTCTGGCGCTGGATCTGGAGGACAACTACTGGGCCTTGGGACTTGCCCTGCTCGGCCCCTGGGCCATGGGTTGGCATATGACCTGGCAATTGCGGATCTTTGATGCTGAGAACAATCAGCGTCTGCTGCAGCTATTCCGGCTAAACCGAGATACCGGCTTGATTCCGCTTATTTTCTTCATCTTGGCTTGCTTCCTTTGATTGAAACGCCCGGCGCGGACCTATACACAAGACGCAGTTTTTCAAAGGAATAGCCGTTTTATGCGCCTGTCTTCGCTTTTGATCCCCACCCTGACCTTTGCGGCGGCTGCTGGCGTCAGCCTGGTTGCGGCCAGTTTTGCTGTGACGGTGATGGAGCAAAACAGCGAAACCGCCCTGCGCCGCGCCCTGGACGAAGGCGGTATGGGCTGGGCCGAAGTCACCGCTGATGGGCTGCGGGTAACCATGCAGGGCACCGCCCCAGATGAAGCGACCCGTTTTGCCGCCCTATCCTTGGCAGGAGGCGTGGTCGATGCCACACGGGTGATCGACGAGATGTCTGTTCCACCGTCCAAGGGCATCGCCCCGCCCCGGTTTTCCGCAGAAATTCTGCGCAATCACAGCGGCATCTCCATCATCGGCCTAATCCCGGCCAGTTCCCCGCGGGCCGATCTTGTAAACCAGTTGAACAGCTTGGGCGAAGCCGGACCCGTCGCGGATCTATTGGAAACTGCGCGTTACCCAGAGCCACAGGGCTGGTCGAGCGCTCTGCGCTA
Source organism: Roseobacter sp. MED193 (assembly GCF_000152965.1). Classification (GTDB taxonomy): domain Bacteria; phylum Pseudomonadota; class Alphaproteobacteria; order Rhodobacterales; family Rhodobacteraceae; genus Pseudophaeobacter. The sequence continues at coordinate 1,701,885 of NZ_CH902583.1, forward strand.
TGCCATCGCCGCGCTGGAGCTGCTGCCACGTGCCAAGATTTCGGTGGATGCTGAGACCATCAAGATCACCTCGATGGCAGATTCTTCCGCTGCAAAAGACCAGTTGCAGGCCCAGTTGACCCGCATGGCGCCGCCTGAACTTCATCTTGTCCTCGATATCACCGCTGCACGCCCGGTGATCAGCCCCTTTACGCTCAGGTTTTTGATCGGCGAGGGCGGGGCGCGTTTTGACGCCTGTTCTGCTGAAAGTGCAGAAAGCCGCGCAGCGATTCTTAGTGCCGCACGCGCCGCCGGGCTGGAAGGCGACGTGGATTGTGTCATTGGCATGGGGGTTCCTTCGCCCAATTGGTCCCGCGCCAGCGCCCTGAGCATTGCCAGCCTCGCGAGCCTGGGACAGGGGACGATCACCATCGCCAATGCCGATATCACATTGGTTGCCGCTGAAGGGACCGCGCCTGATCTGTTTGACAAGGTTGTGGGTGAGCTGGAGAATGCCCTCCCAGAGGTTTTTGCCCTGCATGCGGTGCTGCCCATGCCCACAAACGACAGCGCGGCGGGCCCACCCGAATTCACCGCGACCCTTAGCCCCGAAGGTCAGGTACAGCTGCGGGGGCGGATTAATGATGCCATGTCACGCGATATCGCCAGCAGCTATGCCAAAGCACGGTTTGGGGCTGATCAAGTGCATACCGCCACCCGCGTGGTGACAGATCTGCCTGCCGATTGGCCCGTACGTGTCCTGGCCGGTCTGGAAGCCCTGTCTCATCTGGAGCGTGGCTCGGTTACTGTCACCCCGGACAACCTGCAACTGCGCGGCATGAGTCATCAGGAAGACACCCTGGCCAAGGTCACCGGTTTTCTCGCCTCCAAGCTAGGGGAAGCCGAAAGCTATGAGCTGGCGCTCACCTATGAAGAGCCCCCAGCCCCCAAGGATCAGCCGCTGAGTACAGAACTTTGTGCCGCGCAATTGGCAGGGGCGCAGGCAAGCTCTGGTAAGATTAGTTTTGAACCCGGTTCTGCCACAGTGGCAGGCGGCAGCAGCGTGGTGCTGGATCACATCGCCAGTATTTTGGAAAAATGCGGCCCAATCCGGTTGGAAATTCAAGGTCATACCGACAGTCAGGGGCGGGAGGGCATGAACCAAGCTCTTAGCCAGTCTCGCGCGCAGTCAATCCTGAACGAGCTGCGGGCCCGCCGCATCCGCACCTCAGCCTTTATCGCCATAGGCTATGGTGAAAGCCAGCCGATTGCCTCCAACGACAGCGAAGAAGGCCGCGAGGCCAATCGACGGATCGAATTCCGCTTGATCCTGCCCGAAACCACCTCCGAGGACGCGACCACCCTCGAAGAAGCCGCCCAAACAACGCAGGACGCTGCCGCTGAGGACAGCGCCCCATCCAGCAACGCACAGGAGACCACCGGACAATGAACAGAGCAGAGTTCATCCTCACCACCGCCATCATCCTGTTTGCCGCCTTTGCCATGGGCTGGTTCGCCAATTGGCTGGTGCATCGCTTTACCCGGGTACGCCAAAGCGACGTGGCTGACCTGGACCGGATGAGCCAGGAACTGCATGAGGCCGAAGAGACCCGCGATCAGGCCATCACCTACCTGCAGCAACGTGAGGCCGAGTTGAGCAATCAGCTCACCCAGACCGAAGCAGAACTCAGCGCCGCCATGGACGGGCTGCGCGATGCACGCCGCGAAGCAGAAGAGCTCCGCAGCTACCTGCAGCAGGACTGAACCTGCTGCTTGCTGGCCGTTTTGTCGACCCGAACCAAGTCCGAAACAGGCCCCCTAAAGAGGTGGGGCTCCCGCGCCCTCAGGATGGCAAAGCCATCCTGAAAGGCCTTGGGCCTGGCACCGCGCTGCGCGCGCTGCTGTAGCGCGTCACACCCCTTTCCCGCTTACGGGCAAGCCTGGGTGAGCAGAGTTTTCGCACTGAGACACTATACCTGTTGGGGTGCTCAATTCGGTCAAACCGCAGGTGCCGTGGTGACCAGTTGAAATACTGACGCCCCTCTGCGCCTTCCACAATCAGGACACCGTGGAAATACCAGCCGGAATTGTCCTTGTAGCCAGGGTCTCGGGTGTAAAAGGAAAATCCACGCAGATCCCAAAACCCATCGACGCTGCGTGAAGGCCCATGGGGGGCAATGCAATAGGGCGCTCCTGTTGCTGCCCGCTCGGCCTGAATCAACACAACGGGAACACAGAGCAGGGACCAAATTGCCAGAAGGCTCGCCAGCATCAGTCCGGAGACCGCCAGCCATTCAGCCCTTTCACCCGACGCCTCCGGCGCGAGGCTCAGCAGGCTGGCACTGACGGCTAGGGTCAAACCACAGCCCTGCACAGCCGATATGAACGCAGACCCTGATGGCGCAAAGGCGCTCCCCAGAAGAGTGAGGCAAAGCCCAATCCAAAAGGCAGCGACTGTCAAGAACAAGGCCCAAACCTGCGAGAGTGGGGATGCCATCATGGCCCTCAGGCAAACACAGATCAAGGGCACTGCAGGGGCAAGCCAAACCGCAAATGCAATCATGCTCATCACATTGAGGTTCGGCAGATGGTTCAGCGGTTGAAGAAACCCTGCGAGGATCAACAATGCAGATACAAGCAACAAAAGTTTTGGCCTGCCTGACGGGAACAAAACCGGATGCAGCAGTTTTACCGGTTTGATCCGAATATCGTTCTCCCCCAATCCCCTATCGGAACGCTGCTGCATTGTCGCAGCCATGGCGAAAGGCCAGCCAGCCTCACCATCCCGTTCATTGCACTGCTCCAAAGAGCACATTCTCCTCCGCCCCCCTTGCCCTGCAGGGTGTAGATGCAGGTGAAGCTAGAGTCACCCCGTAGGCGGCGCAATGCCCAAGGCTCAGCGCAAAGCGCTGAGCTGGGCCCAACTGTGCAGGCACATTCTGTGAATGTTGCCGTAACAGGCGGGAGCCCCCCTTTTTGTAAGAAAATGGCGGCTCAATAGCCCGCCACAAGCATTCTGGCACGGCGCTACCAGCGCTCTAAAGCGGCCTCATCATCTGCCTTGGCAGAAACCCAGTCAGACTGACCATCGCACAGGATCTCTTTTTTCCAGAATGGCGCGCGGGATTTCAGATAGTCCATCAGATATTCAGCCGCCTCAAAGGCGTGTTTGCGATGGCGGGCCGCCGTCGCCACCATCATGATCCGCTCTCCAGGAAGCAGACGCCCATAACGATGGATAACCAATGCATCCGCCAGTTCCCAGCGGGTCTTCGCCTCTGTCGCGATTGCTTCTAGTGCTGTTTGGGTCATGGCTGGGTAATGCTCGATCTCCATCGCCTCAAGCCCACCACCATCTGCGTCGCGCACCACGCCAGTGAAGGTTACAATCGCGCCAGCGCCTGAGACTCCGGCGGCGAAACCATCACTTTCAGCCCCCAGATCAAAGCCCTCTTCCTGCACCCGAACCTGCATCTTTAACCTCCGGTCATCGGTGGGAAAAACGCGACTTCACGCACGCCCTCCAGCGCCGCGTCAAAATCCGACAACTCCTGATCCAGCGCTACCCGCAGCGCCGACAGATCCGCAAAAGCTGCCGCATAGCGTTCTTCACGTGCGCTGAGTTCAACCACAAGATCCGCAACCGTCGCAGCGCTGGTCTCGACCTGCTCACGCGGCAGACCGATGCGTTCACGCACCCAGGCAAAATAGACAACATCCATCAGTTGCTCTCCTTCAGATGTGGCAGTGCCTTGCGCATATAATCCGCACCTGTAATCAAGGTCAAAGCCGCCGCAATCCACAACAGCCACAGCCCAATGCGCCCGGTCCAGAACATGCCATCCAGCTTCCAACGCAGACCATGCAAATCCTCGACCTGTCCCGATAGGATCTCGGCGACCAGCTCCTGATCCATACCGATGGAGGACATCACCAGATAGTGTTCAAAAACACCCTGCGAAAACAGGGTAGCAATCGCCACCATCTGGGCCGTGGTCTTCCATTTGGCCAGCTGTGTCACCTTTAACGTACCCGCTGTATCGCCCAGGAACTCACGCAGGCCCGAAACAAATACCTCACGGAACAGGATCACCGTGGTGGGAAGCACCAACCAGGGGGTCCAATGCTCATCCGCATAGCCCACCAGAATCATCAGCGCGACGACCACCATAGCTTTGTCCGCAATGGGATCGAGCATCGCCCCCATTTTGGTCTCTTGCCCCCAGGCCCGCGCCAGATAGCCATCAAACCAGTCGGTCACCGCCGCCCCCACAAAGAGGATCAATGCAAACCAATCCGCCAGCGGGCGGGCAAAATAGAGAAACATAACGGCGAGACCCGGTGCCGCCAGCAGGCGCACCACAGTCAGGATATTGGGCAGGGTCCATTTCATGCAGCGGACCCTACAATGCACATCCAGAACATAAAAGGCACTGGCAACATTTTCCCACTCAAAGGCAGATGACGAAAGATGGTTTGCCCAGCCTCTCTTCCGGAGACGCCCCCAATACGCGTCATAAAACCCAAATTTCCCGGCTTGGCGCGAGGAACAGCGTGTGATTCAGATCATCTTCCTGCAAGAGCCTGCGCGGCGCCTTTGTGCCTTCAAAAACAGGTAGATCCATAGTGGTATCAAGCGAAAGCTGGCTGCTGTTATCAAACCCCAGGTGCAAAGAGTGGGGCTGCACCTCAACACGCACAATCTGTGCCCCCAGAATCTGAGGACTTAAGCGATCACCCTCATCGTCAATCCAGGGTTTGGGCCTGCCATGCCCCTCATAGAACCAGTCCTCAACCAGCACACCGTCAAAACGAAGCCAGGCTGCGGCGCCGCTAAGTGCAATAACGAACCAGTCCTGCCCAAGCCGAAGCCCAAAAAAGCCTTCGCCACCCATGCCATAGGACCCAAGTTCCGTCGAAATCTCCTCAACTGGCTTTCCCGCAAGAATATCAAGAGTGAGCGGTACGGGAACCAGAGAAATCAGCTCATGCTTCGGCCCAAGGCCTGTCGCAAATTCGGGTCCCAATGGGCGCGTGATATCGGGGATCTTCAAGTCATAGCACAAGAAAGAACTGGGCTCTGCGGCAGCCAAGCTTCGTCGCGTTTCCCATTTCAGGATCTGGTCAGAAAAAGGGATTTTGCCCTCAAGGGCCCGCCTAAGAATCATGTTTCGAAATCTTTGCATGCTTTCGCCTGTCACCTGGTGAAACCCTGACATCAGTATGGCCGGGCGATCTAATAGGGATACACACCCTTTTAAGCGGTTCTGAAGCGCGGAATACACTCCAATTCACGCTTCCCTGTAGGTTTCATTTTCAATTTTGCCCATGGAAGAAATCATAGATCGTCTCGGCCAGGGCATTGGAAATGCCATCCACCGCTTTGAGATCCAGCAGATCGGCGCGGCTCACCGCCTTGGCGCTGCCGAAATGTTTCAGCAAGGCGCGTTTGCGCCCCGCACCAACGCCCGGCACCTCGTCCAACGGCGTGGCACCAACAGCCTTGGCCCGTTTGGCCCGATGAGTGCCAATGGCAAAGCGATGCGCCTCATCCCGCAGACGCTGGACAAAATACAGCACAGGATCATTGCGTTGCAGCGCAAAGGCATTCTCGCCCTGGCGGTGGAACTCTTCCTTGCCATGGTCGCGGTCAACGCCCTTGGCCACACCGACCATAGGAATATCCTCAACGCCATGTTCCGCCATGATTTCCGCCACCGCGCTCACCTGCCCGGCACCGCCATCGATCAACAGCAGATCCGGCCAAAGCCCCTTTTCGCGGACGGGATCTTCTTTCTTCAGCCGTGAAAAGCGCCGGTTCAGCACCTCTTTCATCATGCCAAAGTCATCGCCCGGCACCAGATCATCGCCCTTGATGTTGAACTTGCGATAGGCGTTTTTCACAAAACCCTCGGGGCCGGCCACGATCATGCCGCCCACCGCATTCGTTCCTTGGATATGCGAGTTATCATAGACTTCGATCCGCTGTGGCGGAGCTTTGAGGCCAAAGGCCTCGGCCAGACCTTTTAGAAGCCTGGCCTGAGTGGCACTTTCGGCCATGCGCCGGGCCAGGCTTTCGCGGGCATTGCGCACCGCGCCCGCTACCAGCTCGGTCTTTTCTCCACGAAGCGGCACCAGAATTTCCACCTTGCGCTCGGCCTTGCCGCTTAGGGCCTCTTCCATCAGGTCGGTGTTTTCGATCGCATCTGACAGGATCAACTGCTTGGGCGGTTCCTTATTGTCATAGAACTGGCCCAGGAAGGCCTCCATCACCTCCGCAGCGCTCATATCCGCTTCCACACGGGGGTAGAAATCCTGATTACCCCAGTTCTGATTGGCGCGAATAAAGAAGACCTGCACACAGGCTTGGCCGCGCTCCATATGCAGCCCGATGATATCGGCCTCGGCCACACCGCGCGGGTTGATGCCCTGCACCGATTGCACCTGTGTCAGGGCCTTGATGCGATCACGCAGGGCCGCCGCGCGTTCAAACTCCATCGCTTCTGAGGCCTTCATCATCTCTGCCGCCAACTCTTCCTGGATCTTGGTGGAGCGCCCTGCCAGAAAGCGTTCAGCATCCCGCACCGAAAGACTGTACTCCTCTTCCGAGATCTCACCGGTACAAGGCGCCGAGCAGCGTTTGATCTGAAACTGCAGGCAGGGGCGGGTGCGGCTTTCAAACATGGCGTTGGAACAGTCCCGCAGCAAAAAGGCCTTTTGCAGCTGATTGAGCGTCCGGTTCACCGCGCCAGCCCCAGCGAAGGGACCAAAATAGCTCCCCTTTTGTTTGCGCGCGCCGCGATGTTTTTTGAGCTGGGCAAAGGCATGGTCCTTGGCCACCAGAATACTGGGGAAGCTTTTGTCGTCGCGCAGCAGCACGTTGTATTTGGGCTTCAGCTGCTTGATCAGGTTCTGCTCCAGCAGCAGCGCCTCTGTCTCGGTCCGCGTTGTCAGGAACATCATCCGGGTGGTCAGTGCAATCATCCGCTCGATCCGAGGGGAATTACCGGGGCGGGTGTAATTTGACACCCGTGCCCTGAGATTGCGCGCCTTACCAACGTAGAGAACCCGGCTTTCACTATCGAGCATCCGGTACACCCCAGGTGAGGCATCCAGAGTCTTAACATAGTCCTGAATCACGCCATAGCCTGCGCGTGGCTCCTCTCGGCTAGAGGGCGAGGCGTTGCCCTGGTCCAACGGGATCTCTGAGGACGCGGCTGAGGGCTGTTCTGGTGTCTGATCAGTCATGCTCTAGTGATATGATTCTCAGCACGTCGCTGCAATGACTCACCTTTGGATTCAAGCCCTGAACAAATCCACCACCCCTGTGGATAAGCCTGAAGATATCTTTGGGCTATCCCCGGTTTTCCCTTATTTCACCCAAGTTTTTCACTCTTGATTAATTTTTAGGCACATTTTTAAGGGATTGAAATTAAATGATATTTTTTCTCGACCCTGTCAAGTTTCTGAAAACAAAGACTCTTTTGTAACAGATCTGTGACCTCACCCTTAAAGGTGCACAACTTTCCCTAAAGTCACCTTTGAGAGAACTAGTCTGGGCTCAAATTTTCCGTATCAACCCAGCCCAGATGTTCACCACTATCGACACAGAGCAACTGTCCAGTCACGGCGGTTGCAGTCAAAAAATAGCCAAGTGCTGCGGTGATATCCGCGGGGTTCACACCACGCTGTAGAATCGTAGCAGCCCTCTGTTTGGCAAAATCCTCTGTGCTTTGCCTGGCGTTGGCCAGCGTCGGTCCCGGCCCGATCGCATTGACGCGAATTCCTGGTGCCAGAGCCTGGGCTCCGGTCTGCGTTAGCGTCCACAGTGCCGATTTGGCCAAAGTGTAGCTCATGTAGTCAGGTGTCAGGTTGCGCACCCGCTGATCAATCATATTGACCACCAACCCCCAGGCCTGCGGCTCTCCCAGCGCGTCTGTTGGCAGCGCGAGTGATTGCGCCGCCATTGCCTGGGTCAACAGGAAAGGCGCCCGCAGATTACTGTCAAAAGCGCGATCCCAACTCTGTGTCGTCGCGGTGTTCAACTGATCTGGTTCAAAAATCGAGGCATTGTTTACCAGGCAGGTGATGGCGCCACCCAGTCCTGAAGCAGCGCGTGGCAGCAGATCGCGCGTGGCTTGATGCGAGAGCAGATCTGCCTGCAGGGTGATGGCCTGACGTCCCATTATGCGGATCTCGTCAGCAACTTGTTCTGCCGGGGCCGCGGACTGGTCATAATGCACAGCGACATCATAGCCTTCAGCCGCCAGTTTCAGTGCCATGGCACGGCCAAGCCGCCGCCCCGCTCCTGTTACCAATGCGCGCATCACACCCCCCCTCTCATTGCCCTGCTAACTGCCACAGAGCAGATGGTGCGATCAAAAGAGCACCAGCAGATATGCGATGTAAAGCCCTGCTAGGCCAAAGCCCCAAGGCCGGGTGATATCCTTTTTTAGGAACACAAAGGGGAAGATCAGCAAAGAGGCCGCGAGCATCACCCAGAGGTCAAAGCGCAAGAACTCGGGATCAACCGAGATCGGTCCAATAAAGGTGGCGATACCGATAATGGCCAATAGGTTGAACATGTTGGAGCCAATGACATTGCCCAGGGCCACATCGGCCTGTTTGCGCAGGGTCGCCATCACTGTTGTGGCCAGTTCAGGCAGCGAAGTGCCGATGGCAACCAAGGTCAGACCAATGACTGGCTCGCTGACGTGGTACATACGGGCGATAATCGTCGCGTTGTCCACCAAAAGATCAGCGCCCAGCGGCAGGCCGATCAAGCCAAGCACGAGGTAGATGCCGATCTTCCACAGCGCCATGGTGGGATCCGCCTCTTCGAGGCCGTCCAGGACCTCGTCTTCTTGGTCTCCACAGCAATTCTTACGATGGGCACGCGCGTCACGGAACGCATCCGCCAAAAACAGCGCCAGGGCTGTCAGCAACACCAAGCCAGACCAGATCGTGAGGGTACCACACATAGCCAGACCAATGAACAGCACCGAGGCCATCAGCATCAGGACATAGCTTTTGCGGCTGTCGCAGCCGCTGGTATGCAAAGTGGCGATGATCGCCGGAATGCCCAGCACCATCAGGATATTGGCCGTGTTAGAGCCCACCACATTGCCCAGCGCAATGCCGTCTGCATTGTCCGCAACCGCCTTAATCGCGATCAGCAGCTCAGGCGCAGAGGTGCCAAAGGCCACGATTGTGAGACTAACGATAAGCGCCGGTACGCCCAATCGCAGGGAGAGGTTCACTGCACCACGCACCAGTGCATCGCCAGCCAAAAGCAGGATTACCAAACCCAAACCACAAAGCAGCCACGGCATCATTTGCGCGGTCCTTTTATCTTACAGCCACAGGGGCTTTTGCCGATCTTGAACCGCCCACACGAGGGACAGCGCGCAGATTGCAGGCGTTTTTGTCCTGGAAAGGTGAATTTCCCGAACATAGCCAGCACTGCTATGACCACCAAAAATATGGTAACGATCTTAAAAATCACTTCAGAGGCCAAAACGCGCAAACTCGGCGCGCTCCTCAATTCCTGCCAAGGCATCCTGGGCAAGGGCGACGCCAAACCGGCTGAGGAAGGGCTTCTTTATGCTGTAGCGCCGCAGCTTAACCTTGTCGCCGAAGCGGTCTATCAGCGTTGGTTTGATATGACCAATCCCGTCGATCAAACCCAGCTCAGTAGCGCGCTTGGCAAGCCAGATCTCGCCGGTGAACAGTTTCTCACTGCTGTCGAGCTTATCACCGCGCCGATCCGTGACGTGGGTGATGAAATTGTCGTGGATATCGCCCAGCAGCACCTTGAGCCGCGCAACATCCTCTGGGTTTTCTGCCTGAAAAGGGTCAAGCATGGATTTGCTTTCCCCGGCGGTATAGACCCGACGTTCGACACCATGCCGATTGAGCAGTTCCTGCGCGCCAAATCCGGCAGAAATCACACCAATTGAGCCAACGATCGAGCTGGCGTCCGCCCAGATCTCATCCGCTGCAGCCGCTAACCAATATCCTCCCGAAGCCGCGACATCCTCAACAAAGGCCAGAACGGGTAGGTCTTTTTCTTTTGCCAGCCGCCGGATCCGCGCGCCAATGAGCGAGCTTTGCACTGGCGAGCCGCCCGGTGAGTTGATTTCCAGCGCAACGGCGTCAGGTTTGCCCTTGCTAAAAGCCGCCTCCAACACCGGAGCAAGCGTGGCATCATTCAGCGATCCACGGCTAGACATGCCGATTGCCCCCGAAAGACGTACAACGGAGACGAGTGGTGATTTTTTGACAAAGGGTAAGCGCAGCATCATTGCGCCGATGTAGATGGCCGGGGGGGGTGAAACAAGGGAAGGGCCGATACAAAATCCGTTGAAGGCAAAAACCAAAGGTCAACGTGTATATTTGCAACGCTCTAGCCTCTGTTGGTAATCTCCGCTTAACTCCCCGCCATAACAGCCACACAACCCTACGCCGAAACACGCGTCCAAGCTACACGCATCGATCAAGACCGGATGCGCCAACCGGTTTTAAAGATCCACCAAATCACCCCAAGACAAAGCGCCGTAAAGACACCAATCGCCAGGAGGCTGGTCCCCACAGGCACATCCGAGGCGCCAAAAAAGGACCAGCGAAAGCCCGAAATCAGATAGACGACAGGGTTGAACAGAGTGATCTTCTGCCAGATCGGCGGCAGCATCGAAATTGAGTAGAACGAACCGCCTAAGAACACCAATGGCGTCACGATCAGCAGCGGGACAAGTTGCAACTGCTCAAAATTCTTGGCCCAGATGCCAATGATGAACCCCAACAGCGCAAAGCTGAGGCAGGTCAGTACCAGGAACAATACCATGGCCAGCGGGTGGGCGATGGTAATATCCACAAACAGGGTAGAAGTGGCCAAAATGACAGTGCCGATAAACAGCGCCTTGGTCGCCGCCGCCCCGACATAGCCCAGTACGATTTCCAAAAAATTCACTGGCGCCGAGAGCAGCTCATAGATGGTGCCGATGAATTTGGGGAAATAGATCCCAAAGGAAGCATTGGAGATGCTCTGGGTCATAACGCTGAGCATGATCAGACCCGGAACAATAAATGCGCCATAGGCAATGCCGTCCACCTGATCAATGCGGCTGCCGATGGCGGCGCCAAAGACCACAAAATACAGAGAGGTCGACAATACCGGCGACAGGAAGCTTTGAAACAGCGTGCGAAAGAACCGCGCCATTTCAAAGCGGTAGATTGACCAGATAGCCGTCCAGTTCATGACTTCTCTCCTGAAACAAGACCAACAAAGATATCTTCAAGGCTGGATTGCCGGGTGGACACATCCGCCAGCACCAGCCCCGCTGCAGCCACATCATTCAACAATGCGGTGATCCCCGTGCGCTCGGCCTTGGTGTCATAGGAATAAATCAAGGCATCGCCCTCTTGGTTTAGTTCCAAGTCATGCGTCGCCAGACTGCTGGGCACCTCTTTGATGGGCGCTGAAAGATGCACACAGAGCTGTTTTTGCCCCAGCTGCGCCATCAGATCGTCCTTGTCCTTGACCAACAAGATCTGGCCATCGGCGATCACGCCAACCCGGTCAGCAATAGCTTCGGCTTCTTCGATGTAGTGGGTGGTCAAGATGATGGTGACGCCACCGTCTTTCAGCTCCTGCACCACCTCCCACATGTCTTTGCGCAGCTCCACATCAACGCCAGCGGTGGGTTCATCCAGGAACAGCACCCGCGGTTCATGGGCCAGCGCCTTGGCGATCAACACCCGGCGTTTCATCCCGCCAGACAGCTCTTTGACCTGGGCGTTACGTTTGTCCCAAAGCGACAGCTTCTTCAGGATGTCTTCGATCAAGGGCTCATTCTTGGGCTTGCCAAACAGTCCCCGCGAAAACCGAACAGAATTGATTACCTTTTCAAAGGGTTCAAGGTTGATTTCCTGCGGCACCAATCCGACCAGCGCGCGGGCAGCGCGAAAATCCTCGATGATACAGTGGCCGCCCACCCTCACCGAGCCCGAGGTCGGTGTGATAATGCCGCAAACAGTCGAGATCAGCGTGGTCTTGCCAGCGCCGTTTGGCCCCAAGAGCGCGAGGATCTCCCCCTCGTCGATATCCAGCGACACCCCCTTTAGCGCCTCAAAGCCGCCCTCGTAGGATTTGCGCAGATCGGAAATGGACAGGATCGCCGCCATGGGACCTCCCTAGAACAAAAGACTTCAGTCTGCGCACCCTAACGAGAGAGTTGACCCGCCACCAGTCAGTGCACCCCCAAAGCCATGCGCAGACACCTGTGCACCTGCGCAGAGATATTATTGAGCCTGCCCCATCGGCGCGCTTGGGTTTAGGCCAGAGCTACGCCTGGCCACGGTTCAGCTGCCGGTGATCTTTTTGAACCAGCCCTTTTTCTCGCCCGCGTCAGTTTCGCCGTCGGCATCCGCCTCTTCGGGGGCGAGATGGGTCTGAAGATTGACAAAGAACTGATCCGCCATCTTCTTTGCAAAACCATCAATGATCCGGCTGCCCAGCTGCGCCAGCTTGCCGCCGACCTTGGCTTCGACCTCGTAAGACAGCAGGGTCCCGGTTTCTGACTCCGCCAGGCTGACCACCGCACCGCCCTTGGCAAACCCTGCTGCACCGCCCTTGCCTTCGCCGCTGATGGTGAGCTTTTCATTCTCGACCAGGTCCGACAGGGTAACCTGGCCCTTAAAAGTGGCTTTTACAGGGCCAACCTTCTGGGTGACCGAGGCTTCAAACCCCTCCTCGACGCTGCCATTCACCTCTTGCGCGCCCGGCACACAGGCCTTCAGAACTTCAGGATTCAGCAGGGCCGCGTAGACCTCGGCTGGGGGGGCGGCAATCTCTTTGCTGTCACTCATCTGCATGGGGGGCCTCCTTGGGGCTGGCACGCGGGACGGATCTATTTGCACCCGCGCCCATATTAAATCACAGGGATCTCTTCCCCCCTAGACCTAGCCGGCCCAGGCCCCCTCTGCCAAGATGCAAGGCCGCACAGAGGCGGCCGCCCCGCCACCTGTTAACGCTGCGTCGGATCGCCCATATGCGCGACCACCCGGTCAATACTGGCCGCATCGCGCAACAGTCTGTTATGCCCCAAGCCAGTTGAGATCTGCAGATCGGCGGTAGGCCAGTTGCGGGCCAATTCCTCGACCTCAGCCAAAGGAACCGTGCGATCCTTGCTGTCCTGTAGGATCAACACGGGTTGCGACAATGATCCTGTCAGATTCTGGGCTTTCAGGGCGGAAAAGGGCACCCCGTAGCGCGCCTCTACACGCTTTTGTGCCCGTTTTGCCACCTTGGCGCTGAACCCCAGCGTAGCCGCCAAACGCAGAATGAAACTCTCCAGATCCGGCATAGGCGCCAAGAGCGCCACCCTGTCGGCCTGCATCCCACCGGCAAGCGCGGCAATCACCGCTGCCGCGCCGTTAGAATGGGCCACCACCCCAGCCAACGGGCCAAGCCGGGCAGCAATGTCCTGGGTGACCTCCAACATCTCGGGCAAAGAACTACGGCGACCTGCCGCGGCACCATGCGCGGGGGCGTCAAAGGCCACCACCCGATAGCCCGCAGCGACCAAGGGGGGCGGCAAAACTGCCCAGCTGCCCAGCACGACTGCCGAATCCATGCACCAGCAGAACCGTCGGTAGGGGGGCTTCGTCGCGCACACCGAACGGTGCCGGGCTGCCCCGCCACTGATAGAGCGGCACCACTTCTCCGCTGGCCAGTTTTACCGGAGTGGCCGTCGCCTGCAGCAACCAGGCGCGCTCATGTTTTGGTAGTTTGTGACGGGGCGGGCGGGTGAAGAGAAAGGCAAACAGGCGCGCCGCCACGCCTGGGACAAGGCTACTGAGCCCCCCAGTGATGAGATGAAACCATTTTGGGATTTGCCCACCCCGCCTCCGAGGTTTTGGGCCCTGTTGCGGCTGCGCTGTAGAGGTCGTCACCATCTGGTGGTCTCCTGTGTCTGGATTTGCGTCTCCACCAGCCTACCCCTTGGGATCTGAGCCAGATTTAAACTTGGGCACACGAATCAAAATTAAGTTCTATTTTGGAACTCATTATCAGTTCCATTTGAGAACTCTGTCAATCCATGTTAGGAATCATCCTATGAAATGGCATGATCTCAATAACGACACCTGCCCTCTTGCGCGGGCAATGGGGGCGATTGGCGACCGCTGGACATTGCTCATCCTGCGGGAGTGTTTTCTTGGCGTGCGCCGGTTTGATGGGTTCCAGAAACGGCTCGGCGTGACCCGGCATTTGCTGGCAGAACGGTTAAAGCGGCTGGAGACAATGAGGATGCTTGAGCGTCGCCCCTACCAGGAACGCCCGCTTCGCCATGAATATCGGCTCACCGCCTCGGGCAAGAGCTTTGCCCCAGTCCTGCTGGCGATGCAGGACTGGGCACAGCAATGCCTGCCCAGCGACGACCCTGCCCCCTTTACCTTTATCACCCGCGACAGTGGTGCCGAGGTCTGCCCGGTTGTCACCGACAGGCACACAGGGCAGGAGCTGAACCACCGGACGGTTCTCATGGTCCCCGCAACGGCTGCTGCCGCCAAGGTGATTGAGGCACACCGTTCGGCCCCTACCCCAGCCCTCCAAGCAGACAGCAGTGCCGACACAACAACGGGCACCGGCTGATCTGCCCAAGCAAAGGGCTCAGATCACAGAAAGGGGCGCATATCGACGCCCCTAGCTTAACCTGTAACTGGAGGGTGCGAGGCCTAGCGGTTCCCTTTTGGGATTTCCTCATTGGTGGTCCAGTCGAATGTGCCCTCGTCGCGCTCCCGCACCGCCTGTTTCCAGCCCATCTCTTCTGAGCGCGCCTTGAAGTTAAGCCCCTCCGGCGAATGTCTGGTAATGCCATCAAAGATGGTGGCCAAGCGCTGGGTCTGCATCAGGCCGGTCTGCTCGACCGCCTGGTTGATCACCAGCTTTTGCATCGCCAACTGATTGATCGGCACCGTGGACATGCGCGCCGCCATGGCTTCAACCCGGTCCTCCAGATCCGCCTGTGGCACCGCCTGCATCACCAGCCCCATGTCTGCAGCTTCGCGGCCAGAGATCTTATCGCCGGTGAACAGCATCCGTTTGGCGCGCTCCGCCCCCAGCCGATAAACCCACATTGCGGTGGTTGGACAGCCCCAGACCCGTGTCGGCATGTAGCCGATCTGCGCCTCCTCAGCCATGATGGTCATATCGGCGCAGAGCGCGATGTCGGAACCTCCAGCCACCGCCGCGCCATGCACCTTGCACAAAACAGGCTTCACCGCCCGCCACAGGGACATGAAGTGCTGCGTGTTTTCCCACATGAACCGATAGTCCTTGATCGGATCCCAGGGCATATCCTGCGTCGCCGCGCCGGAGCCGTTGCCCTCGGCATAAAACGTCAGATCATAGCCAGCACAAAAGGCCTCGCCGGCGCCCGAAAGCACCATGACATGCACGCCGGGGTCTGCATCCGCCTGCGCCACGGCGGCGGCAAGATCCTGGGGCAATTGATCGTTGATTGCATTCATGACTTCTGGCCGGTTGAGCGTAATCCGAGCAATCCGGCCAGTTTTTTCGTAGGCAACTGTCGACATGTTTCTCTCCCTAATTTGCACTCAGGAGATCACGCCCTTTGCTATGCCACCAGCCCCCTCAGGCCGAGTTCTCTCCGGCCTACGTGGCGTCAGAGAGGTTAGTAGGGCAGGCCCACGTAGTTTTCCGCCATCGAGGCCTGGGCCGCCTCGGAGGAGAACAGATAGTCCAGATCCGCACATTGCAGCCGCAGATCTACCTCGCTCATCTCCGGGAATCGGTGCAGAAGATTGGTCATCCACCAGCTAAACCGCTCTGCCTTCCAGACTCGCGCCAGGGCTTTTTCGGAATACCCCTCCAGCCCGGCGCTGTCGTCGTTTTTGTAGTGATCCAGAAACCCATGATAAAGATAGTAGATATCGGACGCCGCCGAATTCAGCCCCTTTGCCCCGGTTGGCGGCACGATATGGGCCGCATCGCCAGCGAGAAACAACTGACCATAGCGCATCGGCTCTGCCACAAAGCTGCGCAGCGGTGCGATGGATTTCTCTATCGAGGTGCCAGTCTGCAGCCCCTCGGCCACCTCTTGTGGCAGGCGCGCCTTCAGCTCAGACCAAAAGGCCTCATCCGACCAATCTTCGACTTTATCGGTCAGCGGCACCTGAATGTAGTAGCGGCTCAGCACCTGGCTGCGCATGGAACACAGCGCAAAGCCCCGGTCATGGCGGGCATAGATCAGTTCAGGTGAGGCGGGTTTGGTTTCGGACAGCACGCCAAGCCAGCCAAAAGGGTAGACCTTTTCGTACTCACGCAGCACATCCGCCGGGATCGATTTGCGGCTGACGCCGTGAAAACCATCGGCACCAATGATAAAGTCACAGTCAATACGGTGCTCTACCCCGTTTTTTTCGTAGGTTACATAGGGGGTTTGCGATTTCAGGTCATGCGGTTGCACTTTGTCTGCCTGGTGAATGACGATACCGCCCATGGCCTCGCGCGCCTCATACAGATCGCGCGTTACCTCGGTCTGGCCATAGACCATCACCGTGGCCCCATCAGCCGACTCTGCCAGATCAATGCGATCCATGCGCCCCTGATGCGCCAGATAGACCCCATGATGCACTTCACCCTCGGCCTCCATACGCGCGGCACAGCCAGCTTCGCGCATCAGCTCGACAAAACCGCGTTCCAGCACCCCAGCGCGAATACGCCCTAGAACATAGTCCCGCGTCTGGCGTTCCAGCACCACGGTCTCAATGCCCTGCCGATGCAAAAGCTGGGATAACAACAGGCCAGAAGGCCCCCCGCCGATGATGGCGACTTGAGTGGTTGATTGCGACATGATCACGCCTCCCTAATACTGCGGGCCTGTTACCTGCCCTGGATCTGACCACTAATATGCATGGCAAAAGTCACTTTGCGAATGGACTGACTGCGCAACCTCTTGTACATTTCATACATGAGCCCTTCCTCCCATATCAGCAGCTACAACCTGTTTGGTGAAACCGCAGAACTGGCGGATGTGCTCCATGTTGAGACCATTCGCTCGCGCTCGGCCCTGCATGATTGGCAGCTGAAAGCCCATCGTCACGCGCGGCTGCATCAGCTGCTGTTTCTGACTGAAGGCAATGGCGCAGCAGAGATTGACGGCAAATCACAGACGATCCCAAGCGGGAGTTTTGTCAATATTCCACGTGGTGTCGTGCATGGCTATGACTTTGCCCCCGGTACCCGCGGCTGGGTGGTGACGCTGACTTCGGATCTGCTGGATCACTGTATTCAGGCCAGCGAGGGGGTGCGCGCCCCGCTGGAGCAACCAGCGATACTGCCGCTTGCAGTCGAATTGGGGGCGCTGGCGGAGCATCTGTTTGATGAATACCATCGTCAGGACTTTGCCCGCGCCCAAGTGCTGCGATCCCTAGCTGGTGCCCTGATCGCGCTGGCAGCGCGCGCCATTTTTGAAGCAGATAGTGCCAACCAGCATCGCGCAGGGAATCCTTTGTTCACCCGTTTCGAAGCACTGATTGAGAGGGATTTCCGCAAGCGTCGACCGCTGGCGGACTATGCCCGTGATCTGGCAATTTCCCCTACTCACCTCAATCGGATAGCGCATCAATCGGCTGGGCAGTCCGCCTCGCAACTCATCAATGAACGCATGCTGCTCGAGGCCCGCCGGATGCTGATCTATACCAACCTGACCGCCGCCCAGATCGCCTATGATCTAGGCTTCTCTGACCCAGCGCATTTCAGCCGCGTCTTTACCAAGGGGACCGGCACCCCCCCGAAACTATTTCGCAAAAAGGTCAGCGAGGCCTAAGCCAAGGTCTGAACATCACCAGTCGGAATCCTCATCCCCCCAAAGACCAGTTGCAAATACTGCTCTGCGATCTCTTCCTGTGGCACCGGGTTTGCCACCCGGTTCCAATGGGGGATCCAATTCAACGCCCCAAAAACCGCCGCCGACACAAGACGCGGATCGCAGGGCCGCAGGCTGCCCTCGGCCACGCCCTGCTTGATCAGGTTGCGCAGTTGGAAATCAACCTCCGCCTTGCTGGCGCGCAGGGCCTGGCGGCGTTCAGCCGAGAGGCTGTGTTCACGCACCATTGCAATTGTCGCCCCCAAATCGGTAGAGACCCAGGCACAATACCCCCGGATCAGCAGGGCAATACGCTCCACCACCGGCAGAGTGATATCCTGACTCTTCGCCATGGTGTCGCCCAAAACCTCCAGCCCTTGCTGATGGCAGCCAAAGAGAATGTCCTCTTTGCTTTGCACATAGTAATAGATGGTCCGTTTGGTGATGTTCAGGGCTGCTGCGATATCCTCAAGCGAGGTCTGCTCATAGCCATGATCGTTGAACAGCCGCGCTCCGGCCTGAAGCACCGCCTGGCGCTTGGCTTCCCGTTGGGCATCGCGCCCCGCCCCCGCTTTGGTCCAGCTCTTGTTGCCCATGCTGCCGCTCTGCCTTCAAACTCGCGCCGCCCGGTCACCCAACCTACCCGATGACGCCCGGTAATTACACTTATCGGTTACATCAAACTTGACCCCTTGCCCAGCCCCGGCACAAAGTAACCCGGAAGTGTAATTTCGCGGCCACGCCAGCGCTGCCCCAAAACTGCATCAAGGAGAACGCCAATGTCATCAGAGGTACTGGTTGCCGGAGTGGGCATGACAAAATTTGCCAAGCCCGGCCAAAACGCCCCCTATACCGAAATGGGCGCTGCGGCGCTGCGCGACGCCCTCGCCGATGCGGGCCTGCCCTATGATGCGGTCGAGCAAGCCTATGCCGGCTATGTCTACGGCGATAGCACCTGCGGACAGGCGGTGCTGTATAAGGTGGGCATGACCGGCATTCCGGTGATGAATGTGAACAACAACTGCTCAACGGGTTCTACCGCCCTGTTCATGGCGCGTCAGGCCGTGCAATCAGGTGCGGTGGATGTGGCGCTGGCCCTTGGGTTTGAGCACATGCAGCCCGGCGCGCTGACCTCGCATTGGACCGATCGCCCCAGCCCCTTTGATGCCTTTGATTCAGAGACCGACGATCTGGTTGGCCGCCCCGAAATCCCGCTGGCGCTGCGCTACTTTGGTGGTGCAGGCAAATCACATATGGAGAAATACGGCTCCTCGCTCACCGATCTGGCCCGCATCCGCGCCAAGGCCAGCCGCCACGCGGTCAATAACCCGCTCGCCCTGTTCCGATCCGAGCTCACGCCCGAGGATGTGCTGCAAAGCCCGATGATCTGGGACGGCGTGATGACCCGTCTAATGGCCTGCCCGCCCACCTGTGGTGCCGCCGCTGCCATCGTGGTGAGCGACACCTATGCCAAGAAACACGGGCTCAATCAGGCCGTGCGCATCAAAGGTCAGGCGATGACCACCGATTATGCCTCAACCTTTGAGGCCCACGACATGATGCAGGTGGTGGGTTACGACATGACCGCCGCTGCTGCCAAACAGGTGCAGGAACAGACCGGCATCGGGATCGACGACGTCGATGTAGTCGAGCTGCACGATTGTTTTGCCCATAACGAGATGATCACCTACGAGGGACTTGGCCTGTGCCCCGAAGGCGGTGCCAGTCAGTTCATCGCTGAGGGCGACAATACCTATGGCGGCAGATATGTCACCAACCCCTCGGGCGGGCTGTTGTCAAAGGGGCATCCGCTGGGGGCCACCGGTTTGGCACAGTGCTACGAGCTCACCCGACAGCTACGCGGCACGGCGGGTCCTACCCAAGTCGAGGGAGCGCGCACCGCGCTACAGCACAACCTTGGTCTTGGCGGCGCCTGCGTAGTCACCCTGTATCAGGCTGCCTGAGGAGAGCCCCATGATCGACAGATCCTTCATTGGCAAAACCTTCCCGCCCCTACATGTGGATGTAGAAGCGGGGCAGCTAAGGAATTTCGCCCGCGCCACTGGCCAGCGTGATCCGATATATACCGATGAAACCGCAGCCAAGGCCGCAGGCTATCGCGCCTTGCCTGCGCCGCTCACCTTTTTATTCACCCTGGATCAGGAGCGTGAGGATCGCTTCTATTTCATCAATGCCATGGGCATCGAGCTGGGTCATGTGCTGCACGGCGAGCAGGCCTTTACCTATGGCGCGCCGATCTGCGCCGGCGACCGGGTGACCCTCACATGCACATGTATGGACATCTATGACAAAAAGGGCGGTGCCATGGAGTTTGTCATCCTGAAAACCAAAGCCACCAACCAGCTGGGCGAAGATCTTGGTACCATGACAGGGACCATTGTTGTGAGGGATCCCAAATGAGCACCTTTGCACATGACGTGACCTTTGCCGGGGTTAAAGTTGGCGACAGCCTACCTGCCGTGACTTCAAAACCCATCAGCCGCACTACGCTTGCCTTGTTTGCGGGGGCTTCGGGCGATCACAACCCGATCCATATCGATATTGATTTTGCCAAGGCCGCGGGCATGCCGGATGTTTTTGCCCATGGGATGCTGGGCATGGCCTACCTCGGCCATCTGCTTACCGCTTGGGTCCCCCAACGCGCGGTGCGAGAATTCTCAACACGGTTTGTCTCCATCACTCAGGTGCATGCGGTGGTGACCTGCACCGGCCGAGTAGTGGAGAAACGCGAGGGCAATCTAGTGGCGCTGGAGATCGAGGCCGCAGACCAAAATGGCGATGTGAAACTGGCAGGCAAAGCCGTGGTAGAGCTGCCCTAACGGGATCCGGCGCCACCAACACGAGACAAACAGGGAAGACGATATGACAAAACTCGCAGGCAAGACCGCTTATGTGACCGGTGCCGGGCGCGGCATCGGCCGCTCCATTGCGCTAAAACTGGCGACAGACGGCGCCAATGTGGTGCTCAACGATCTGGATGCGGAGCCCGCACAAGAGGTCGTGGCAGAAATTGAAGCCATGGGCGGTAAGGCCCTGGCCATCGCAGGTTCGGTCACCGCCTCAGGCTTTGCCAATGATTTTATTCAGGCAGGTATCGACAAGTTCGGCGGCGTCGACATCATCGTCAACAATGCCGGCTATACTTGGGATGGTTTCATCGGCAAGATGAGCGACGAACAGTTCGACGCCATGATTGATGTGCATCTGAAAGCCCCCTTTCAGATCCTGCGCGCCGCAGCCCCCTTTATTGCCGAACAGGTGGCGCACGAGACCGCAGAGGGGCGCGAGGTGTTTCGCAAAGTGGTCAATATCTCGTCCATTTCAGGCACCGGCGGCAATGCCGGTCAGGCCAATTACTCTGCAGCAAAATCCGGCGTCATCGGGCTCACCAAAACCATGGCCAAGGAATGGGGCCGCTTTAAGGTCAACGTCAATGCCGTGGCCTTTGGGATGATTTCCACCCGCTTGACCGAAGCCACAGATGAAAAGAAATCCATCGAGGTTGAGGGCAACAAGGTCGCCATCGGCATCCCCAAGAAGCTGGTGCAGGGCATGGAAATGATGATCCCTCTGGGTCGCGCGGGCACCGCCGAAGAAGCCGCTGGCGGCGTCTATCTCTTCTGTATCCCTGAAAGCAATTATGTCTCTGGCCAGACCCTGATCGTCGGGGGCGGCTTCGGCGGCTCATAGGCAAAGCCAGAAGCAACATTAACAACCGGGAGGGCAGGATGCTCCAAGGGACACGCATTATCGAGGTGGAGGGCCTTGGCCCCGGCCCCTTTGCCGCTATGTGGCTGGCCGATATGGGCGCCGATGTAATCTGCGTCCATCGCAAAGGCGGCGGCGTCACGCCGGGCATGCCCGAACGCTCTGTACTGGATCGCGGCAAGCGCTCAATCGAGCTGGATCTGAAAGACCCGGAGGGTATCAAGACTTTCCTTGCCCTGGTTGCCACCGCCGACGGGCTGATCGAAGGCTTCCGCCCCGGTGTGATGGAACGGCTTGGCATCGGCCCCGATGAGTGCCATGCGGTCAACCCGGATCTGGTCTTTGGCCGCATGACCGGCTGGGGGCAGGACAGTGCTCTGTCAAAAACGGCGGGGCATGATCTCAACTATATCTCGCTTTCCGGCGCGCTATGGTATGCCTCCAACCCTGGCGATGCGCCGCTGACCCCGGCCACCCTGGTGGGCGATATCGGCGGCGGCGCGATGTATCTGGTGGGCGGCATGCTGGCGGGACTGTTGCGCGCCAAGACCAGCGGCGAAGGCTGCGTGGTCGATGCCGCGATCTATGATGGGTCGGCCCATATGATGAACTTGTTGATGAGCATCCGCCAGACAGGCGGCTTTGGCGAGACACGCGGTCAGAACCTGCTGGATGGCCCCCATTGGAGCCGCTCTTATGCCTGCGCCGATGGCGGCTATATGACCGTGCAATGTCTGGAACCCAAGTTCTATGCTCAGTTTCTCGCCCTCATGGAGCTCAGCGAGGACGCAGATTTCAAACGTCAATTCGACAAGAGCCTCTGGCCCATGCTGACCGGGCGACTGGCCGGGATCTTTGCAAGTGAACCCCGTGCCCATTGGGCCAACCTGTTTGAAGGATCTGACGCCTGTGTCGCCCCGGTGCTGAGCCCGGATGAGGCAATAGAGCACCCGATGAATAAACGCGGCACCTGGATTGAGCCGGAGGGTGTATTGCAGGCAAGCCCTGCGCCCCGCTTTGATAACGCTCCGGCTTGGCAACCTCTCCCCAGCCCGGAACGCGGCCAGCACAGCAGCGAAATTCTGGCCGAACTTGGCCTCAACAAGGAATGACTCCGATGACTGCCCATATCTCCCCCTGGATGGATGACGAACTGATCATGCTGCAGGACACCCTGCGCGATTTCTATGCCAAAGAGATGGTGCCGCATGAGGAACGCTGGCAGCAGCAGGGGCATATCGACCGGGATTTCTGGAACAAGGCCGGAGAGATCGGCATTCTCTGCGCCTCGGCGCCCGAAGAATACGGTGGCATGGGCGGTGATTTCCGTCATGAGGCGGTGATCGCCACCGAGCAATATCGCGCTGCGGGATTTTCCGGCTTTGGCAATTCGGTACACAGCCAGATCTGTGCCGGATATATCCTCGACTATGGCTCAGAAGAGCAGAAAATGCGCTGGCTGCCAAAGATGGCCAGTGGTGAAATGGTCTGCGCCATCGCCATGACCGAACCCAGCACCGGCTCTGATCTGCAGAACATCAAGACCACGGCCCGGCTGGAGGGCAATGAATATGTACTGAGTGGCTCCAAGACCTTTATCACCAATGGCCAGCAGGCCGATCTGATCATCGTGGTGGCCAAGACGGACACCAGCCTTGGCGCCAAGGGCATATCACTGATGATGGTGGAGACCGCCGAGGCCGAGGGATTTGCACGGGGCCGCAATCTGGAGAAACTGGGGCTGAAAAGCCAGGACACCTCAGAGCTGTTCTTTGACAATGTACGTCTGCCGCCGGAAAACCTACTGGGCGGGACTGAGGGCCAAGGGTTTTATCAGCTGATGAAATCCCTGCCACAGGAACGGCTGGTCGTGGCCCTGGGCGGGGCTGCCGCCATGGAAAAGGCGCTGGAGGAAACCGTCGCCTATACCTCCGAGCGCCGCGCCTTTGGCAAGCCGCTTTTGGAGATGCAGAACACCCGGTTCAAACTGGCTGAGGTGAAAACCGTGGCCCATATCGCGCGGGTATTTCTGGATGACTGTGTGGCCAAACATCTGCGCGGCGAGCTGGATGCCACCACCGCCTCAATGGCAAAATGGTGGGTGACCCAGATGCAATGCGACACCATAGATGAATGCCTGCAGCTTTTTGGTGGCTACGGCTATATGTCGGAATACCCGATCTCAACCATGTATGCTGATGCCCGCGTGCAAAAAATCTACGGTGGCTCTAACGAGATCATGAAAGAACTGATTGCCCGCAGCCTGACGGTGTGAACCGCCCATTGCGCGCGCCGGAAAAGAGGGCTGATCAGCCCTCTTTTTTCTTGGCCGCCGCCTTCATGCGCTCCAAAAGAGCCGCCTTGTCAGCCTTGCGGTCATAGGGATTCTTGGCGGTTCCCTTGGCGTTGTGCTCGGCGTGGCGAGGGGTGTTGCTGCCCTTTTTGGGGTTACCGGTTTTTCCATAGTCCATGGGGGTGGCCTCAAATCTGGGAATGCAAAAGAACGCTGTAACGGCGCTGATGCACCAAAGGCCCGAGGTTTGCAAGGCGGACCAGAGAGAGGGGCGCTGCCCCCGCCGCCCCTTTGGGGCCGCGCCCCCGGAATATTTAGGGAAAAATGAAAGCCAAGGAGACTTTAGGGGCGATAGGTCAGGACCTCATTTGGGTAGGCCTCATCCCGGACATGAAAATGGGTGCGGCCGGTGATTTCAAACCCCATGCGCTGGTAGAAACCGATCGCTGGGGTGTTCTCTGAATTGGTGGTCAGCCAGGGACGGGCAGCGCCAAGGTCGGCGCAATGTTTGAGCCCCGCCTGCAACAAGGCCTGACCCAATCCGCGCCCCTGATGGCACGGTTGCACATAAAGAGTGGCGATCTCAACTGCTGAGCCTGGCCCTGCTGGGGGCTTTACCCCGTCAGAAATACGAATGAAGCCATCAATGCCATCGGCGTTTTGCGAGACAATGAAACTCTCGGTATCGCGGTCCAGATGTTCAGCCATGCGCTGGGGTGTCAGCTCGCCAAAGACGTAATCGGCAAAAAAACTATTGATGCCGTGGCGCAGATAGGTCCCCAGCCAGACTTCAATCGACAGGGCGGCCAGGCTCGACGCGTCCTCGGGACGCGCCGGGCGCAGAGTGATTTCCATGGCCTGTTCAACCACCGCGCACGGTGTCGATCATCAGCTGGACATTGTCAGGGTCGGCGTCGGGCGTGATGCCATGGCCCAGGTTGAAGATATGAGGGCCGTTTTTGAAGGCCTGCACGATGGCCCGGGTTTCATCCACCAGATCCTGGCCACCGGTTACCATGTGGCGCGAGGCCAAATTGCCCTGGACGCAGCCATCCACCTGCAGGTTCTGTGCTGCCCAAAGGGGGTCAACCGAATTGTCCAGTGCCAGACAGTCGATGCCCGTTTCCTTGGCAAAGCCCAGATATTTTTCGCCCGCTTCCCGCGGGAAGCCGATGACGGGAATACCGGGGTGGCGCTGTTTCAGCGCTGCGGTGATCTCGCGGCAGGGTTCCAAGGCATATTTGCGGAAATCTTCGCCTTTGAGCGAGCCTGCCCAGCTGTCAAAGATCTTGACCACTTCGGCACCGGCTTCGATCTGTTTGGACAGGTAATCAATCGTGGCTTCGGTGATGCGCGCCAGCAGGGCCTCAAACAGGGGGCGGTTTTCCTGTTTCAGCGCATGGGCCGGGCCCTGATCCGGGGTGCCACGACCGGCAATCATATAGGTTGCGACGGTCCAGGGGGCGCCTGCAAAGCCAATCAGCGTGGTCTCGGCAGGCAATTCTCGCGAGAGGATCTTTACCGTTTCATAGATCGGGTTCAGGGTCTCGTGAATGTCAGACACTGGGCCGAGCTTTGCAAAATCGGCCTCGGTGGAGATGGTCGAAAGACGCGGGCCTTCGCCGGTGACAAACCACAGATCCGCGCCCAGGGCCTGGGGGATCAGCAGAATGTCGGCAAAGAGGATCGCCGCATCAAACCCATAGCGCCGGATTGGCTGGAGCGTGACCTCGGCGGCAAGTTCAGGGTTGTAGCAGAGTTTGAGAAAATCCCCGGCCTGGGCCCGGGTGGCGCGATACTCGGGCAGGTAGCGGCCCGCCTGGCGCATCATCCAGATTGGCGGCACATCCTGTGTTTCCCCTGCCAATGCGCGCAGAATTTTCTTTTGTTCAGCCATGTCACCCTCAATTTACGTGCTCGTTTCACCGCCCATGAGGTCGGCCCAAAGCGGCAAATTGTCAAGGGTAGCCTGAGCAATGCTTGCAACGGCAAATCGCCGCTACTAAAGGTCATAACATGACACAGAACCTGCCCTCCCCCGCTTCTCCGCTGAAAATCGGCACCCGTGGTTCCCCCTTGGCGCTGGCCCAGGCCTATGAGACCCGTCGCCGCCTGGCAGAGGCCTTTGATCTGCCCCATGAGGCCTTTGAGATCGTGGTGATTAAAACCAGTGGCGACAATCAGGCGCTGATTGCGGCGGACAAGCCGCTGAAGGAGTTGGGCGGCAAGGGGTTGTTCACCAAGGAGATCGAGGAGGATCTACTGTCAGGCGCTATCGACATCGCGGTGCACTCGATGAAGGATATGCCCGTGGCCCAACCCGAGGGGCTGCTGCTGGACTGCTATCTTCCGCGCGAAGACGTGCGGGACGCTTTTGTCTCGCCCAAGTTTTCACGCCTGCAGGATCTGGAGCCCGGGGCTGTGGTTGGCACCTCATCGCTGCGCCGCCGGGCGCAATTGATGAACCGTCGTCCAGACCTGAAAGTGGTGGAGTTCCGTGGCAATGTGCAGACGCGTTTGAAAAAATTGAATGAAGGTGTGGCGGAATGCACCTTCCTGGCGATGGCTGGTCTGAACCGACTGGCGATGGCAGATGTGCCTGCCACCGCGATTGAGACAAATGACATGCTTCCAGCCGTGGCGCAGGGGGCCATTGGGATCGAGCGGCGCGGCGATGACAGTCGTACCGCCGCGATGCTTGAAGCGATCCACGACGTAACTACCGGCAAGCGCTTGGCGGCAGAACGGGCCTTTCTGGCTGCGTTGGATGGCTCTTGTGAGACGCCTATCGCAGGGCTGGCCGAACTGGATGGCGGCACACTCCGGCTGCGCGGTGAAGTGCTGCGCCCGGATGGGTCAGAGGCTCTTGCAGAGGATCAGAGCTGCGCCATTGAAGACGGGGGCGAACTAGGCCGCGAGATGGCTGCGAAACTTCTGGCCACCGCAGGTCCCGGGTTTTTTGACTGGAGGGCATAACGCCAAAGGTGGGAGCACGGCATGACCTTTACAGTTGAGATCAGAGACCCAGAAGACGTCAAAGAGGGCAATCACACCGTAAAAATCTTTGTGAGTGCCGATGAGATCGAAAAGCTCCTCGTCGATCTTCAGCATTTGAAGACGTCAGAGCCCGGTACCAACGTCAGGCTCTTCTCTTCGGCTTGGGGCGGAGGAGAGCTATCGAGCACCCCACAACGCAAAGACTCCGTCATGACCAATCTGCTTCGCATTTGGCGTACTGAATGACGACTTAGCCAGAAATCAGAGCTGCCCGGACCAACGCAGCCAGGTTTCAGGGCTGTCGTGGAACACATTCAGATCCACGTTACCCTCAATCCCCGGCACCACTCCGGTGCCGGTATATTGCCACAACCGCCAAAAGGCGCCGGGGTAGACCTGACGGGGATGTCCCGCGACCGAGCGCAGCCAGAACTCAGTCCCGCGCAACCGCCCAATGCCAGTCTCGCGGTAGAAATCCACCGTGGTATAGACCACCGGGCGCTGACCGTAATGCGCCTCTAGCAGGGCCAGGAACTTGCGCGCCTCGGCCCGCACCACCCGGCCATCAGGGCGTTTTGTGCAGGTGCGCGAGCTCGGGTTCCATTCCATGTCCAGAACTGGCGGCAAGGCCTTTGGGTCGCGTGGCACATGTTTGATAAACCAGCGTGCTTGCTCCTCGGCGGGGCGGCAGAAATAGAAATAGTGATAGGCACCACGTGGAACCCCTGCACGTTGCGCACCTTGCCAGTTGGCGGTGAAGCGCGGGTCGGCCACATCGCCGCCTTCAGTTGCCTTAATATAGGCAAAGGAGACGCCTGCGGATTTCACCTGTGGCCAGTCGATCTCGCCCTGATAGCGGGAGACATCAATACCATGGATCGCATAACTGTTGGGGCCGCGCCCGGTCCATTCATGCGGGTCATTGTCGCCAAAGCGAGGAAAGGTGGTGAGCTGGGCCAGCTGGGCCTCGGAGGGACGTTGCGTCGGGGCGGTGCTCCCCTCTGGCGGGGGCGGTGATTTGGCGCCGCAACTCGCCAGGGTCATAATTGCCAGAACACCTAAAACCCTGCTACGCATCACGAAACCCTTGAACCAAAGACAAAAGAACCGGCTGCAAATGCGCCGGTTCTTTCAATTTGTATCGAAGATATCTGTTTTCCTAGTGCAAAGCTGCAGCCACCGGGAAATGGGCACAATTTCGCGCCCGTTTGGTACGCTGCCTCAGACCCATTTCGCCATGGGCGGCAGGCTCATCAGCACGGCATTGGCATCATGGCCGGTCTCAAGGCCAAATTTGGTACCGCGATCATAGACCAGGTTATATTCCGCATAGAGCCCGCGATGCACCAATTGCGCGTCCTTGTCGGCCTCCGAAAAATCCTGCACCCGGCGCTTGTCCACCAGTGGCAGATAGGCAGGCAAGAAGGCGCGGCCGATATCCTGTGTCAGGGCAAAATCCGTCGCCCAGTCGCCACTGTTGTGATCATCCATAAAGATACCGCCAACGCCACGCGCCCGGTTGCGGTGGGGGATATAGAAATACTCATCCGCCCAGTCTTTCAGCCGGGGGTACAGATCGGCACCATACGGGTCGAGATGGGCCTTTTGGGTGGCGTGGAAATGCGCGGTGTCTTCATCGTACTCAAGACAGGGATTCAGATCCGAGCCACCGCCAAACCACCAGGCATGCGGGGTCCAGAACATTCGGGTATTCATATGCACGGCTGGAGCATGGGGGTTGCGCATATGCGCCACCAGGGAAATCCCTGAAGCCCAGAACCGCGGGTCTTCCTTCATCCCCGGCAGGCCCTTGCGGGCCGCCATGGCATTCTGCGCCCGCTCGCCCAGGGTGCCGTAGACTTCTGAAATATTGACGCCAACCTTTTCAAACACCCGGCCTCCGCGCATCACGCTCATCAACCCACCGCCGGCATCTGACCCATCCTCTGCCGCCCGTTTGGTCTGGGTAACCTCAAACCGGCCTGGCTCCAACTCTGCAAAGGGTCCCTGGTCATGGCGATCTTCCAGCGCTTCAAAGGCCGCGACGATCTCGTCGCGCAGGGTGCGAAACCAGGCAGCGGCCTGGGCTTTTTCGGTGCTCATATCGGCGGTCATCAAGGGGGCTTTCTGCTGTGATCTATGGGGGCGCGCGTTAGTGGACCGGTGCGGCAACCGGATCCAGCAGGGTGCGCCCACCGTCCAAAGTCATCACCTGCCCTGTCATAAAGGCAGAGGCATCCGATGCCAGATACTGCGCCGCTTCGGTCAGTTCTGTCGGGGAGGCAATCCGGCCCAGCGGCGTGTGCTCTTCGATATCCGACCGATAGCTGCGGTTGTCTTTCAGGGTTGAACGCATCGAGGCGCTCATCACCGAGCCAAAGGCAATAGAATTCACCCGGATACGATGGGGCGCCAAAGAGACGGACAGCGAGCGGGTCAGCTGATCAAGCGCGGCGGAAGCGATGGAATAGGCCATCAGCTCAGGATGGGTGCGCCGCGCCGCAATCGAGGACAGATTGACAATCGCCCCCAGGGGCGCGTCTTCGTCACGTTCCTCGCCCTGCTTGATCATCCGACGCGCCACTTGCTGAGACAGGCGCAGGGTGGGCAGCAGGTTTTCCATCAGCAACAGCTCTAGCGAGTCATCATTGGGATCCAGAGGGTCACTTTGCACCACTTGTCGCGCTCCATTGACCAGAATGTCGACCTGATCAAAGGCATCAATCGTCGCCGACAGCAAATTGGCAATGGTCAGCCGTTCACGCAGGTCTCCGGCGAAATAGCGGATGTTGCTTTCCTCCGCCTGCTCGCCCAGCTCATGCAGCAGCGCGGCTTCACTGGTATCCGCAAACATGACATTGGCACCGGCGGCCACAAACTGACGGCCGATCGCCAAGCCAATACCCGACGAGGCACCGGTTACAATGGCCGTCTTGCCTGAGATGGAAAAGGACATGCGAAGCATACTCCTGAAGTTTCGTTCTGGGCGCGAGCCTACTCTCCGGTTCCCGTTTTGGAAACGACGAATATAACGGCATAGGCCCGCAGGAAATCAGCCTTTGGCGCGCCTTGGACGCTGGGCATGTAAGACCTTAAACCGGTTGTCGCCCGCAACTTCGCTCACCGCAGAAAACCGCTCCCCCAGCAGGGTCTCATAGGGGAGATGGCGGTTGGCCACCATCCACAGATGCCCGGATGCCACCAGCATGTTTGCAGCCGCCGAGATAAAGGCCTGGCCGAGTTCGGGCTCGGCGCTGCGCCCCGCGTGGAATGGCGGGTTCATCACCACCGTATTGATCTGTTCCGGTGCCTGCCACTTGCGCGCATCAGCCCAGTGGAATTCGGCCCGTACATCTGCAACATTATGCCGGGCACAGCCCAGCGCCACATGATCCGCCTCGACCAAATGCAAATGCTCCACGCCTGTGCGTTGGAGAATCTGTGCGGCCAGGTAGCCCCAGCCAGCACCAAGATCCGCAACCCGGCGACCCAGTTTCTCCGGCAGACAGCCTGCCAAGAGCTTCGAGGCCGGGTCGATACCATCTGCAGAAAAAACACCAGGCGCAGTGATAAAGCCATCGACGCTGACGCCCGGTTCGGGGATCCAATCGCTCAGCCTATTGTTTCCGCCTTGGAACCAGAAGATCTTTCCATGCGCCTTTGACAGTGGCGCCGAGGTGTCAGTGCATTTGCGCAGGTTTTTGAGCACCGAATCGATCCCATCGGTTTTGGCCCCATCCACCAGCACTGGGCCAGCAGTTATGGATTCGGCCTGTGCCACCAACATTCGGGCCTCAGCCTTTGCACGGGGCAAGAAAACCACGGCAGCGGCAAAGCGTTCAGTCTCGGGAAGATCGGCCAGTTCGGGCAGACAGGCAAAGCCTGCCGCCTCGAAGCTTTCAAAATCCGGTCGCAACGGCTGCAGGATCAGCACGCGGTCTTTTGGCAGGGCAGAAAGATCCAAACCAGCGCGAGGCGCAAAGACAGCAATACGGCCCTCATCGGGCAGGGCACAGCCACCCGCGTCAAGGGCCAGGGACAGGCGCAGGGACATGACACATCCTTTTAGATGTTGATATTATTCTTCTTTTTCCATCGTACATTGCAGCGGATGCTGATGGCGATTGGCAAAATCCATCACCTGAGCAACCTTGGTCTCGGCGATTTCATGGGTGAAGACCCCCACAACCGCGACGCCCTTTTTGTGCACGGTAAGCATGATTTCAAAAGACTGGGCATGGGTCATACCAAAGAACCGCTCCAGCACCATCACGACAAATTCCATTGGCGTGTAGTCGTCATTGAGCAACAGCACCTTATACCGCGGCGGGCGCTGCGTTTTTGGGCGCGTCTTAGTCAATAGACCCAGATCGGTATCGTCATCGTCCGAAAATTTGGACATCATCACAGGCAGCAACGGCATCGGCTTGGTGTTCCAGTCATGCGTGGAAATCTATATCCCGCTTATATAGCGTAAAGCCAGCTCAGGAAAAGGGCAGGAAAAGGGATTGAAATGTACCGTGACGGGCAATTTGACAACAATCGGTTTTGATGCCGACGACACGCTTTGGCATAATGAGCGCTTCTTTCGTGTGACCCAGGAAAGATTTGCGGAGCTGTTGCAGGATCATACCGCCGAAGACCTGGATCAGCCAGCCCTGGATCAGCGGTTGTTGGCGGCAGAAAAGCGCAACCTTGGTCGGTATGGCTACGGGGTCAAAGGGTTCACCCTGTCGATGATCGAAACCGCAATTGAGGTGACCGAGCAGCGGGTTCCGGCCAGCGTTATTCAAGAGCTGATCGTGGCCGGACAGATGATGCTGTCCTACCCAATTGAACTGCTGCCCCATGCCCAAGAGGCCGTCAGCCATCTGGCGGCAAGCCACCAGGTGGTGTTGATCACCAAGGGGGACTTGCTGGACCAAGAACGCAAACTGGCGCAATCCGGCCTGGGCGACCTGTTTGACGCGGTCGAGATCGTCTCGGAAAAGACCCCAGAGACCTACAGGGAGATCTTTGAGCGGCACGGAGATGGGGTTGAGCGCGCCATGATGGTGGGCAACTCCATGCGTTCTGATGTGGTCCCCGTGGTCACGGCTGGCGGCTGGGGCACCTATGTCCCACATGGGGAGATCTGGGAGCTGGAACATGCAGAGCCCCCTGAGGATAGCCCCCGCTACAACGCCATCACGGATCTGAGCCAATTGCCCCAGCTTGTGGCGCAGATTGAGGAAAAGCTCAGGACGCGATAAACAGCTGCTCCCCCAAAACCAACATTACGAATGCATCAGACAGACAGGACCGGTCAAACCATGCCCCATGCCGAGATAAAATACTCAAGTGATCTAGAGCTCGATAGCGCCGCGATTCTGGCAGAGATCGAGGCCATCATCCTGCGCCATGACTCTGGTGCTGGCGCTTGCAAGGGGCGCGCCTATCCCACGGATGAATACCATCACAGCCATGTCACTGTCAGCCTCTCTCTCTTGGTAAAACCACACCGGGACGACGCATTCTCTACCACTCTGCTCAGCGCACTGGAGCAGGCCGTGAGTGCCAGGGTACCGCGCCCCTGCGAGTTCTCATTTGGATTGCATTACTCCACGCCCCATTACGTGACTCGTAAACTCGAACCCTAGCCCCAGGCAAAGAGAGAGCGCTGGGGCCACCCCGGCCTCTTCTGCGCTGTGGATAAGAATCGAGGCGGAGTTGGCAAACAAACTTTTCACCTGTTGCCCAGAGGTCGCACAGGGGGCAATTCGCCTGCTGCTGCCCCAGGATTTGGCAGGGTAAAAGCCTGTGATTTTATTTACACTTCTTTAAGACAACCCCGATTTAGGCGAGACTCGCCCCGGCGCCACTAAATCTGGGGGAAGCTCTTTCTCCCCCCTGTTTACCCGTTGATCGCCAAGGTTTCTTCCAGCCATCTTCTATGCTACGATTTTTCCATAGCAGGCAAAAACGTCAGCCGGAAAACCGGCGGCAAGAGGCAAAAATGGCAGATATCGTGCAGATCAGGTGTAATCGCCTGATCCGCGGGCAGCGGGCAAGGGCCCGGTCTGTGCTGTGGATCATGGGTGTTGTTCTCTTTCTTGGGATGGCGCTGATTCCCCCAACCCAGGCCCAAGCGGCGCCCTACGCGGCCGTCGTTGTGGATGCGCGTACGGGTGAGGTGCTGCACTCGCGCAATGCAGATGCCCGATTGCATCCCGCTTCATTGACCAAGATGATGACCCTCTACATCGCCTTCGAAGCCGTGCGCAACGGCGAGATCTCTCTCGACCAGAAGGTCCGTATCAGCAAGAATGCCGCCGCAGAGCCCCCCTCGAAGCTGGGGCTCAAATCCGGCCAGCGGATTGCCTTCCGCTATCTGATCCGCGCCTCTGCGGTGAAATCAGCCAATGACGCCGCCACCGCAATTGGGGAGGCCATTTCGGGATCAGAGGCCGCCTTTGCCCGGCGCATGACCCGCACCGCCAAGGCGCTCGGCATGTCACGGACCACGTTCAAGAATGCCCATGGGCTCACCGAGGCCGGGCATCTGTCGACCGCCCGGGATATGACCAAACTGGGCCGCCATATCCTGTATGACTACCCGGAGTATTATCACCTGTTTTCGCGGACCTCGATTGATGCGGGGGTGAAAACAGTGCCCAACACCAACCGCCGCCTGCTGGCCTCCTACAAGGGGGCTGACGGGATCAAAACCGGCTACACCCGTGCAGCGGGTTCCAACCTTGTGGCCTCAGCCAAACGCGGCGACGAGCGCATCATCGCAACCGTTTTTGGCGGAAAATCCTCTACCTCGCGCAATGCCCGCATCGTTGAACTGCTCGACCTTGGCTTCCGCCGCGCTCCATCACGCGCCAGAGTGCGCGCACCGGGGCGTCCAGCCTATGTTGGCAATCAAGGGATTGGCGGATCGACCCAGGTGGCGGCTGCCACCAATGGCGGCGCTGGTAAGACGGTTCGCGTCAATGGATTGGTCAAAACCAGCCTCCGTCCCCTGGCGCGCCCGATCCCGGTTGTTGACCCGGATGTGATTGCCGAAGCGGTGCAAATTGCCACCGCGACTCCGGCCCCTGGGCTGCAAGCCCCAGAGGTCCAAACTCAGGCGATCCAACCACAGGATGCCGCCGAGCAGAGCAGCACAGATATCGATCCCGCGGTTCTACAGGCCAGCATCACCGCCGCCATTGCAGAGGCAGAGGTCTTACCAGCCGCAACCGGACAGAGCCCCAGCGCCAATCCACCTGCAGGCAGCGAAACTCTGACTCTCGCCGCAGCACACTCCGCGCCGACTGCCGCCGTGCAAACGGTTCCCTTTACCGGGCTGCGACCTGTGGCGCGCCCAACCAAATTGGCAAACGCCGTTGTGCCTGCTGACCAGCCGCCGGTGGTGGTCACCCGACTATCGACCTCGGGCGGTCGGTACTGGGGCATCAATGTCGGACGCTACACCAGCGCCTATCAGGCCGAAAAAGTCCTGCTGCGCACCGCGCTGTCGGAGATGGAGACCCTCAACGGTACCCTGCGCAAAGTGGCCAAATCACGACTGGGCTATGACGCCAATTTCCTAGGCATGACCAAGGAGCAGGCGGAGCTCGCCTGCCGCCGATTGAGTGCCCGCAATATCGCCTGCGACACGCTTGGCCCCTAGGCCCTGTGACATCAGATTAACCCGTGGCCGCACTTACCTCGTGACTGGCCGCAGCAAAAGGCCCCTTCCCGAAGGGGCCTTTTTAGTGCCTTCAATGTCGGCTTCGAGCCCAGATCTCCCGATGTTGCATGATGTATCAATGTCCGGAGTACCGATTTGAACAATGCGCTTTTTGCCGTTAATCTTGCTTCATGTCCTTTGCTATTTACGCCCTTTTTCTTTTGCTGTTTGTGAATGCTCTGGTCGCCTTTGGGGTCGCGTTCTATTGGCAGGCAAAGGTTATCTTCACCTTGTATGGGATGTCGGACTGGGATGGCGCATTTAATCCGCCGAAGAGTTTGGGCAACCCAAACAGCCCTCAAAATAGCTTTGGCCGTTTCATAGCTGGTGAACTTTTGCCCGAGTTGCGGCGCAAATGGAGTAAAGCTATCGCATATCTAGTGGTTAGTTTCTTGACGCTTTTCTTGGTCGTCGGGTTTTTAAAGATCTTCGCACCTGAATATCTTCAATGAAGTTAGGTCAGGAAAGGGCATTGTTAGCAAAGCAGCCCTTCGCATCGTTTCTTTTAACGGCAGCAATGTCCCGCTCTACGGCCCTTAGGATACCCTAGAGGTTTTGCGGCCAATTTCTCTGTCTCAAATCAGCGTTCACGGCTTGGGGTGATCGTCCCATTCCTCGCTCAGGATACGGCGTGAGTCCCCTTCGGGGTCGTCATACTGGTTTGAGCGCACCGTATAGACAAAGGCCGCCAAGGCGCCGCCACCCAGCAACAGCGAAATGGGGATGAGATAGGCAAGAACGCTCATGGGCTAGGGCACTTTTGTCGGGGGCGGCGCAGGTTATTTCAGGCGCAGCGCATTAAGGGATACGGTGATCGAAGAGCTAGACATTGCCAGCGCCGCAATCAAGGGGGTTGCAAAGCCAGCTATGGCCAGCGGCACTGCGATCACGTTGTAAAGCGTCGCAATGCGGAAATTCTCGCGGATGCGTTTGGTCGCCTTGCTGGCAACCACACAGGCCTCGGCGATGGGTTCCAGATCCTGGCCCAGCAGCACAATGTCCGAGGCCACCCGCGCCGCATCCAAAGCAGAGGCCGGCGAGATCGAGACATGCGCCGCCGTCAGGGCAGCGGTGTCGTTCAACCCGTCGCCCACCATCAGAACCTTGTGGCCCCGGTCAGACAGAGATTGAATGCGCTCGGCCTTGTCCTCCGGCAGCGCCTCCGCCAGCCATTTCTGGATGCCCAGACGCTGCGCCAGATCCTCGACTGCGGCGGTGGTATCGCCGGAGATCAACAAAACCTCTTTGCCAGCCGCATGCAGTTGCGCCACCGCCTCGGCGGCACCGGGGCGCAGCGCATCGTGGAACAGGAACCCACGTGGCGCAGCCCCTTCACCGGTGTCCAGCCAGGCTGCCGTTTGACTGCCCTGGTCAGCCCCCAACCAAGCGGCACGGCCCAAGCGTACGGTGCGACCCATATACTGGCCTTGGGTACCAAAGCCTGGGCGTTCCTGCAGGTCGGTAACGTCGGCCGGAGCTATTCCCGCCGTACGTGCCGCAGCGGTGAGAGCCCGCGACAGCGGATGCGAAGAGCCTTCCGCCAGCGCCAGGGCGATTTCCAGCTCGGCGCGGGTGAAGACTTCGAGGTTTTCCAACTGCGGGGTCCCCGTCGTCAAGGTACCGGTTTTGTCAAAAACCACGGTATCCACTCCGGCCAGACGCTCCAACGCGGTGGAATGTTTGATCAACATGCCCTTTTTGAACAACCGCCCCGAGGCCGCCGTGGTCACCGCAGGCACCGCAAGACCCAGCGCGCAGGGGCAGGTGATGATCAAAACAGCCGCCGCAATATTCAGCGCCATGCGCAGATCAAAGGTGTAGAGATACCAGCCCACAAAGGCCAAAGCCGAAAGGATATGAACACCCGGGGCATAAAGCTTGGCGGCGCTATCGGCCAGCGAGGTATAGCGCGAGCGGCCAGACTCGGCGATCGCGACCAGATCCGCCATCCGGTGCAGCGAGGTGTCCTCGCCCACGGCCTCAGCCCGGACCACCAATGGGCCGGTCAGATTGACCTCCCCTGCCGAAACCTGCGTGCCCGGCGCGGCAAAGACCGGCAGCGTCTCGCCAGTGAGCAAAGAACGGTCCAGCTCGGATTCGCCTGTGGCAATGACGCCATCCACCGGCATCCGACCACCTGGGCGCACCAGGATAAGATCGCCATAGGCCAGATCAGCCACCGGCACCTCGACCTCCGTATCGTCTTCCATACGGATGGCGCGGGGCACTTCGAGTGCGGCAAGTTCCTCGGCCGCGGAGCGCGCCACGGCGCGGGTGCGATAATCCAGATAGCGCCCAGCCAGCAATAAGAAGGTCAGGGTCAGGGCCGCATCAAAATAGGCGTGATCCCCCGACAGGCTGGTCTCCCAAAGAGAGGTGACAAGCGCCAGCACCAGGGCCAGAACAATCGGCACATCCATATTGAGCCGCCCAACCCGTAGGGCGCTCCAGGCATTGGTAAAGAAGGGCTTACCGGCAAAGATCACCGCCGGAAAAGCTATGGCGGCCGAAATCCAGTGGAACATGTCACGGGTGGCGTCTGAGGCCCCGGACCAGACCGAGACCGACAAAAGCATCACATTCATAGAGGCAAAGCCGGCAACCGCCAGCCGCATCAACAGATCGCGCCCGGCACGGTCACTTTGGGTTGCGGCCAGTGTGGCCAGATCCAGTTCATGGGCCTCAAACCCCAGATCCGCGAGCACCGGGATCAGATCATCGGCGCGCACCTCTGGATCGGCCTCAATCAGGGCGCGCTTCAGGGTCAGGTTGACCCGCGCTGAATGAATGCCGGGATGGTCATTGAGCCCCCGCTCCACCTTAGAAATACAGGCCTGGCAGTGGATTGTCGGCAAGGAGAGCGCCAGACGCGCCTCGGTTGGGGCGGTTTCGACCGCCTCGGTTGGGGCGGTTTCGACCGCCTCGGTAGAGGCCGCAACGCAGCCTGGGCATACAGCCATTGCGGGGCGCATCTGGGCCGTCATCTTGATCTACCCTCTTACGTGCAGGATCACCCGCTGGGTGAACTCAGTGCCATTTTTGGCCCGTGCCACCATGCGGATATTCCAGTTGCCCGGCCCAAGATTCGCAGGGGCTACATAGGCGGTTCCGTTAAAGGTGAACTCCGGGATCTGGTCGTCCTGTACATGGGTCGCCCGCCCTAAAGTCGCTGTCAGCTTGGCCACTTCAACAGGCTTGCCTTCGGCATCAGAGATTTCCAGAGTAACCTGATCCTCTTGCGCCGAGGCATAGACCGACCAGCCAAGCGATTGCTGCGCATCGCGCCGCGTATCGAATTCCTGGCTGGCCACATAGGAGTTTTTCACCTCGAGCCCCGGAAAGGTTTTGACCGCATTATAGGCCAGCGCCAGATTGACGCTGATAATCACCCCAAATGCACCGCAAAAGATCATCAATACGTGACGACCTGTCAGTTCACGCGTCCCCTTAGCCATGATCAGTTCCCTTTTCCGTTAAAGGTGGTGTCTTTATAGGCGCGTTCGCCATTGGTGAGATCTTCGACCCAGATTCTGACCGGAGTTGATTCCGCATCCGAAGCCTCAGCCCCTTTGGGCGTCACGATATAGACCCGTTGAAGATAGGCGGTATCCGCTGGAACCTCAACCGAGGCATAGGGCGTGCCTTCGAGCTGCACCCGCATGGCCGGATCGCCTTTGAGCGACAGTTTAAAGGGACGGGCTTCACCATGTTTGTTGCGCAGACGCACATCATAGGTGTTGCGCACCGACCCATCAGACAGGGTGACAAAGGTCGGGTTGCGTACTGGCGCCACGGTCAGATCAATATCTGAGCGAATGAACAGGGCAAAGACCAGCGCAAGGCCGACAAAGCTCCACATCGAAGTATACATAATCGTGCGCGGACGCAGAATGTGCTTCCAGATGTTTTTCGGCGGTTGCCCCGCACGCTCATGGGCCTCGTCCGACAGCGCCATATAGTCGATGAGACCACGCGGTTTGCCGATTTTGTCCATCACATCGTCGCAGGCATCAATACACAACGCGCAGGTGATACATTCCAGCTGCTGACCATCGCGGATATCAATCCCGACAGGGCAGACATTGACGCAGGCCATACAGTCGATGCAATCGCCCTGCGGCGGATCCGCAACATCGGCCTTGCCTTTATTCTTATTCAGCTTGCCGCGTGGCTCGCCGCGCCAATCACGGTAGCCGACCACCAGCGTGTCTTCGTCCATCATTGCGGCCTGAATACGCGGCCAGGGGCAGGCGTAGATACAGATCTGTTCGCGGGCGATGCCACCAAAGAAGAAGGTCGTCGCTGTCAAAACCAGCATGGTGGTATAGGCAATGGGATGCGCCTGGCCGGTGACCAGATCCACCATCAGCGTCGGTGCATCGGCAAAATAGAACACCCAGGCCCCACCAGTGGCCAAACCTATCAGCATCCAAGACGCCCATTTGGTCAGCCGCAGACGTGCCTTGCGAAAATCCATTTTCTTTTGCCGGTGCAGACGCAGGCGGGCGTTTCGATCGCCCTCGATCCATCGTTCCACCAATATGAACAGATCGGTCCAAACCGTCTGCGGACAGGCATAGCCACACCAGACACGCCCCAGGGCCGAGGTAAAGAGGAACAGTCCCAGACCCGCCATGATCAATAGACCAGCCACAAAGTAGAACTCATGTGGCCAGATTTCGATCCAGAAGAAGTAGAAACGCCGATTGGCCAGATCGAGCAAAACCGCCTGATCCGGCAGCGAAGGCCCGCGGTCCCAGCGGATCCATGGGGTGATGTAGTAAATCCCCAAAGTGATCGCCAAAATGTACCATTTTAGGTTACGAAATACACCCGAAACGCGCCGTGGAAATACGGGTTCCCTGGCGGCGTATAGGCTGGGGGCGGGATCGGAATCACTCACGGACTCACTCCACTGAATATATGTCTCTCTAGCTTGGTTCTTTCAAAAGTTAAGGTCACGCTCTTTGACGTGGATCAAAAAGCGCATCGGACAAGCATCTTTATATATCACTTTCAGAAACATTGGTTTTTCGCTGGCGCCGCAACCAAGAGACAAACTGACGCGCCTGCATCCGCTGCACGCCCGGGCGGGTGACAATGTGATAGCCTCGGCCCTCATTTCCGGTGAATAACTCCACTAGGCGCCCCGCCTCCAAATCCTCCAGCACAAAATCCTGCACACTCACCGCGACACCCTGCCCTTCGCGCACCGCCTGCATCAAAAGATTTCCAGGCAATTTGATGCTCGCCCCCCGAATGACCTCGGCCACCCCGCGCGAACGCAGCCAATGTGCCGCCTCGGTGGTGCCCAGCTCTTCGAGCCAGGGCAGATCCAGCAGATCCTCCGGCGCCTTCACCACGCGATCCCGCAACAAGCTGGGATTTGCCA
The DNA here is from genome assembly GCF_000152965.1 of Roseobacter sp. MED193. GTDB lineage: Bacteria > Pseudomonadota > Alphaproteobacteria > Rhodobacterales > Rhodobacteraceae > Pseudophaeobacter. The sequence continues at coordinate 1,741,886 of NZ_CH902583.1, forward strand.
CCACAACCATGGGGGAACAGAGCAGGATTTCAGCCTCTAAACCAGCCCAATTCCCGTCGCCGTAGCGCAGCGCAATATCAACGCCTCCGGGCTGAAGCGAGACGACCTCACCACGCGGATCGATCACGAGGTCGATATCCGGATGTTGCATGCGAAACTCTGCCAGACGCGGCATCAGCCAATTGGCGGCAAACATTGGTGTGCAGCTAATATGTAAGGGTCGCGCCGCACCCTGAGTGTTGAGATCCTGCACCGCCGACTGAATGGCCCCAAACCCCAGCAGCAAGGCCTGAGCCAGATGCCTGCCCTCCTCCGTCATCTCCAGAGACCGGCCACTGCGATCCAGCAACGGGGTGCCCAGGTATTCCTCAAGGCTACGAAGCTGCTGACTGATGGCAGCATGGCTGACATTAAGGGCTACGCCCGCCTTAGCGATATTTGCGTGTTCAGCATAGGAAGCAAAGGCCCTAAGGGCGGCAAGCGGCGGCATATTGAGCCAATCCATATGTAATCCTACCTTACATAATATAATTTTTCCTGAGTCGCATCTTGGCCGTTTTGCAGCGACAGTCAAAGGCAGAAACATCAACACAGGAGATTTCAAGATGCTCATCGATATCTATGCCCGCTCCATGATGACCGCGACGCGTCACCCTTGTGTCGAGGTCCGGGACCTAGTTGCACCGGCCTCAACGCCACAGGACCCGGCGCAAAAAGAGATTACAGACAAACGCTTCTCAGCTGTCTTCGCCAGATTGATCAAGCGGATCAAATACCTGACCACTGGGCTACGCCCGACAGTTCGCCATTTGAACCAACCGGTGCGCTGCATTGATCTGCAAAAGCTGTGAGCTGTGAAAGCGGGGCTTGCATCTGGGGCAAGGGGGCAGAGCATAAAGGGCGTCGGCTTTACAGGAAACGCGCGAACAGATCGAAAAGCCGACGCCTGATCCCCACAGCCTAGCACGTCTGGCCGCAGGAATATGTTGCTGACCAATCTCTGCCACCCAGAATAGGCGCAAGGCTAAGTCAGACCATCTCTATCTTGAACGGATTGAAGCAGTCTCTATCGCCATGCGCTTTGACTCTAATCAAACTTGCCAGTTTATCTCCGCTTTGGGCGCGAATAATTGCACCTGGCCTTGGGACAATGCGTCCCGAAAGTCGAAGACCCGTTCCGGGTTCGCGGCTCTCACCTTCGCTGAGGCGTGTTTTGCAAGCACCACCACCGCATGAAAAAGGGCCACCCCAATCGGGCGGCCCTTTGCCTTGGTAATTTCAAACGCAAAAGCGCAGTGATTATTCGCCGCCACCCAGCTGGTGCACATAGGCGGAAACCGCGCGAATCTGCGCCTCGGTCAGGCGGGTATTCCAAGCAGGCATCACACCGTAACGGGCGTTATTCACGGTCTCGCTCAGGGAAGCATAATCGCCGCCATAGAGCCAGATCGCATCCACGAGGTTCGGCGCGCCCTGGCTGCGATCGCCAGTACCATCATCCATGTGGCAGGAGGCACAGTTGTCTTCAAAGACCACGGCACCAGCATCCACTTTAGAGGCGTCCTCGGCCTCACCGGAAAGAGACATGACAAAGTTTACAACCTGGTCGATCTCTTCTTTTTCCAGCAACTCATCCCGACCGAAGGCAGGCATCTCGGAGTAGCGCGCATCATCGCTGTCCTCATTGCGGATACCATGGGTGATGGTTTCGTGGATGTCCTCAACAGTCCCACCCCAGAGCCAGTCATCATCCAGCAGGTTGGGATAGCCCTTGGCACCGGCTGCCCCGGAACCGTGACACTGGGCACACCAGGTCTTGAAAACCGCTGAACCAGAAGACACCGCATAAGAGCCAAGCTCCGGATCGCCCGCAATCGCTGTCAGCTCAGCGGCTTCCAGCTTGGCATTGATTGGCGCGTTGGCCTCCTCCACAGCCTGGATTTCAGCCGCCACATCACCGCGAGTCGACCAGCCCAGAACGCCTGCGGTTGCCGAGCTCAACATCGGCCATGCCGGATAGGCGATGGTGTAACCAATGCCCCAGATGATAGTGGCGTAGAAAGTCCAGAGCCACCACCGTGGCATCGGGTTGTCGAATTCTTCGATACCGTCCCACTGGTGACCCGTGGTGTTTGGATCGTCATCGTATTTTTTGACGGGTTTGCTCATGTCCTCGCCTCCTTATCTGCGGCGGGTGTCGCCTCGCCCTCTACAGGGGCGGGGGCGTCTACGTGGCGAAAGGGAATGCTGGCTGTATCTTCATAGATCTTGGTGCTGCCGGGGCGAAAGGCCCAGGCGACGATGCCCATGAAGAAGACAAATAAGAACAACAACATCCAGCTGTCTGCGAATTCCCGCAGGAGTGTATAGATTTCCATACCTTCCCCTCCTTAGCGGTTTGCATCGGGTGTGAAGGTCGAGAAATCAACCAACGTACCCAGCATTTGCAGATAAGCGATCAGCGCGTCGGCCTCGGAAACACCGGGTTGGCCATCAAAGTTCCGCACGCTGACCTTTTCGCCGTAACGTTCCAGCAGGCCATCATAGTCACTGTCAGGATCCGCCTGGGCCTTAAAGTCAGCCTGGGCACTTGCCAGCATGTCTTCGGTATAAGGCGTGCCTAGCATCGCATTTGCAGCCAACAGATCGCCGATATACTTGCCGTCGATCATCTTGCGCTCAAGGAAGCTATACTTGGGCATCACAGATTCCGGCACCACAGACTGCGGGTCGCGCAAGTGATCCACGTGCCACTCGTCCGAATACCGCCCCCCCACACGGGCCAGATCAGGCCCGGTGCGTTTGGAGCCCCACTGGAAGGGGTGGTCGTACATCGACTCCGCCGCAAGCGAGTAGTGACCATAGCGTTCGACCTCATCGCGCATTGGGCGGATCATCTGGCTGTGGCAGGTGTAGCAGCCTTCACGGATGTAGACCTCACGTCCTGCCATTTCGAGAGGGGTGTAAGGGCGCATGCCCTCCACCTTCTCGATTGTGTTTTCCAGCCAGAACAGAGGTGCGATCTGCACCAGGCCCCCGATGGTCACGACCAGAAAGCTGCAAACCAGCAGGAGGGTCGCGTTAGTCTCGAGGATTTTATGTTTGTCGAGAATTGCCATTTGCCATTCCCTCCTTATTCAGCCGGAACCGCGACAGTAAGGCTGGCTTCTTTGGCCGGAGCTTTACGGACGGTCATCCACAGGTTGTAGCACATGATGAGAGCGCCAGAGAGGAACATAACCCCACCAAGACCACGCACCACATACATTGGGAACTTCGCTGCCACGGTGTCGGCAAAGGAGTTTACCAGGAAGCCATTGGCGTCAACTTCGCGCCACATCAGGCCTTCCATGATCCCGGTCACCCACATCGACGCGGCATAGAGAATGATGCCGATAGTGGCGAGCCAGAAGTGCCAGGACACCAGGCTGAGGCTATAGAGGCGCTCACGTTTCCACAGAACCGGAACCAGGAAGTAGAGAGCACCAAAGGTGATCATTCCGTTCCAGCCCAGCGCACCAGAGTGCACGTGACCAATGGTCCAGTCAGTGTAGTGGCTCAGCGAGTTCACCGCGCGGATCGACATCATTGGACCTTCAAAGGTCGACATGCCATAGAACCCGATCGAAATCACCATCATCCGGATAACCGGGTCGGTGCGCAGCTTGTCCCAGGCGCCAGAGAGCGTCATCAGACCGTTGATCATGCCGCCCCAGCTGGGCATCCACAGCACGATCGAGAACACCATGCCCAGGGTCGAGGCCCAATCCGGCAGCGCGGTGTAATGCAGGTGGTGAGGACCAGCCCAGATATACAGGAAGATCAGCGCCCAGAAGTGGATGATCGACAGTTTGTACGAGAAGACAGGACGTTCAGCCTGCTTTGGCACAAAGTAGTACATCATGCCCAGGAAACCCGCGGTCAGGAAGAAGCCCACAGCATTGTGGCCATACCACCACTGCACCATGGCATCCTGCACACCAGACCAAACGATAACCGATTTGGAACCCCAGATGGAGACAGGGATGGTCAAGTTGTTGACTAGGTGCAGCATCGCAACGGTGACGATAAAGGCCAGGTAGAACCAGTTGGCCACGTAGATATGAGGCTCTTTGCGCTTGATCACGGTGCCGAGGAAGACCGCCAGATAGGCCACCCAGACAATGGTCAACCACAGGTCAACATGCCATTCGGGCTCTGCGTATTCTTTCGACTGGGTGCCGCCAAACAGGTAGCCGGTTGCCGCCAGCACGATAAAGAGCTGGTAGCCCCAGAAGACGAACCAGGCCAGGTTGCCGCCCCAAAGACGGGCCGCGGAAGTCCGCTGAACCACGTAGAAGGAGGTGGCGATCAATGCGTTACCACCAAAGGCAAAAATCACCGCTGAGGTGTGCAGCGGACGCAGACGGCCAAAGTTGGCAAAGCCTTGTGCCCATTCAAAGTTGAGCGCTGGGAATGCCAACTGAAACGCGATGAACGTCCCCACGAGGAACCCCACAACCCCCCAAAAGGCGGTCGCGACCACGCCAGCGCGGACGACGCTGTCGAAGTATTCATTTTGCAGGCTGCCCGCAGCCGGCTTTGCTTCGCCAGTGCGGCGCAGCGTGTATAGAAACAGACCACCAGCTACGAGCATGACGATTATCGCATGCACCTGGTAAGCCAGATCCCGCGCATAATTGGTCCCGATCATCGCAAAAAGCGTGACCAAACCAAGCGCTATCAGCTTGATATAATTAGACATATTACGTCCCTTCACCATGTCCCGCACGATTCTTAGCGTCGCGTGGAACCCATATATTCTGCGCTTTAGATGCAAAACATGCGCAATCAATGCATTGATCTGCATCAAGACAACTGCCTTTAAACTGTGACAGACCACACAGGGTACGGCTACAAAAACAGCCCTCTTGATTGGAACTCTGAACCTTTATCGCATGAGGTGAAACATGACCTATAAGACCATTCTCACGGTTCTGACCTCGCAGGACACAGCCGAGACCCCCCTGTCACAGGCGGCCTCCATGGCTGAGGCCTTCAACGGCCATACCGATGTCCTGTGTCTCGGCGTCGACCGCACACAAACCGGCTACTATTACGCCGGAGCCAATGCCATGGTGCTGCAAGAAACCATGACCCGCGCCAAGGAAGATGCCAGCGCCTTGCAGTCCCATGCTGAAGACTACCTGAAGAAGGCAGGCGTTCAGTTTTCGACCGATGCGGGCATTGCCCAGATCGCAGATATGGGCCGCCATGTGGCACGCTTGGCGCGGTTTTCGGATCTGGTTGTTCTGGGCCAGCCCTATGGCCAGGGCAAAGGTGTAGAGGCCGAGCCCGTAGTCGAATCCGCACTTTTTGAGGGACGCACCCCGGTTTTGATTGTACCCGATGATGCCGAACCCGTTGGACAGCCCAAAACCATCTTGGTTGCTTGGAATGAGAGCATGGAGGCCATGACCTCTATTCGCAAAGCCATGCCATTCCTCACGGGGGCGGATCTGGTTCGAATCGTTGTAATCGACCCTCCCCAGCATGGCCCAGAGCGCTCAGACCCAGGGGGAATGCTGGCCCAGATGCTGGCCCGCCACGGTGTCAAATGTGAGATTGATGTGCTTAGCAAAACCATGCCGCGCGTGTCTGATATTCTAATCCGCCATGCCACCGATACCGATGCAGGCATGATCGTGATGGGGGCCTATGGTCACTCCCGTTTTCGCGAGGCCATTCTTGGAGGCGCCACGCGTAACATGCTGGAAAAGGCCACTGTTCCGGTCTTTATGGCGCATTAAACGCCCCACAATCCCTACTGCCCCATCGACCCGCTGCTACCAGCGGGTCGTATCTGTATGAGGGTTAGCTTCGCAGATAATGCAGGCCCTGAAACCCAGCCCACGTCTCCCGCAGCTGCTGCGCCGCAGAGGCCTGATCATTTCTGGACAGACAAGCGTGCGTTTAGTCCTCCGCCTGGCTGGGTGGGTTTTCTGCTGCGACCCAGGAACCAAGCGTCGCGCCAGGTGCCATCTTGGCCCAGATTAACTCGCTCAAGGCTGAGCTCGACGCATCGCTGTTCCAACGCAGTGCTAAGAGGGGGCTTGAACGGCGCTGGCGTATTGATGAAGGGTCACGCGGCGCCTTTGGCTCCCCCAAACCGGAAAAACGGGCGGATGCTGGCGCTTTTTGATCACACAGTTCCTTCCAACCCCTCTGATGCAGGATCGGCAGGAGCGACCGCCTAGCTCATATAGCCGCCGTCACTATCGTCGCCAGCTTCCTCGAACAGGCGCCCCATATCCGGCACAGAAACCCGGCGTTTGCCCTCCAAAGCAATCACCCCATCTTTTTTCAGGGCCGACATCTGTCGACTGACGGTTTCCAGCGTAAGGCCTAGGTAATCCGCCATGGCCTCACGGGTGAGCGGCAAATCAAACGTCATTTCATTGACCGCCCCGCGTGGCGTCAGCGAGGCATCACGTCGCGCAATGATCGTTAACAGGCTGGCAATTTTTTCCCGCGCGGTTTTGCGACCCAAAACCAGCATCCACTCGCGGGCGGCATCCAGCTCATCCAAGGTCATCTCTAGCAGGCGATGGGCAATATGCGGCGTGTTTGCCATCAGGTCTTCAAAGGGTTTCTTGCGGAAACAGCACATCACAACATCGGTGGTCGCAACAACATTATAGGCCGCACCATCGCGTCCGGGGCGGCCCACAAAATCGCTGGGCAACAACAAGCCAACCATCTGGGTGCGGCCATCTTCCATGGTTTGGGTCAGCGTCGCGATCCCGGAAACAACCGAGCCGACAAAATTCATCACATCGCCAGACCAAATGATTGGCTGCCCCGCTTCATAGCTGCGGTAGTATTTGATGCCGTCCAGCGCCTCAAGCTCATCTGCCTCACAGCGCGCGCAAACGGCGCGGTGGCGGATGGGACAGTCGGCACAGCTGATATGCGTAATGCTAGGAGCGTTCATGGGCTATCCCGTTTGATCCAAGTCAAAGTTTGCGCAATCGAATACTGACTAGGATAGTGACATGTGTCAGAAATCACAATTGGCGAAGCTCGGATTATTCGATGCCAAAGTGCCGCGCTATACCAGTTACCCGACGGTGCCACATTTTGGCCCGGAGATCGGTGCGGCACATTTACAGTCCTGGTTAGGCCAAATCCCCAACGGGAGCCAGATTTCTCTATATATACACATCCCCTTTTGCCGTACCCTTTGTTGGTTTTGCATGTGTCGTACTCAGGGCTCCCGATCTGATACGCCCATATCGGCCTATGTCGCAGCAGTCATTCAAGAGATAGAGCTGCTGAAATCCCATTTACCACCGGATGTCAGACTGTCGCGCCTCCACTGGGGGGGCGGCACCCCAACAATTCTCTCCCCCGAGTTGATTCGCACTCTCACACAGGCCCAAAATAGCCTGGCTCCACTTGCACCGGAGGCTGAGTTCTCGGTTGAGATCGACCCTAATGAATTTGACCAGGCCCGCTGTGATGCCTTGGTTGCCGCAGGCCTTACCCGCGCCTCGATTGGGGTTCAGGGGTTTGACACGACAACCCAGCAGGCCATTGGTCGCAGTCTGAGCTTTGACCGGGTCGCGGGGGTGGTCAAAATGCTGCGCGGGGGCGGGGTGCGAGATCTCAATGCCGACCTGCTGTTTGGTCTACCACACCAGGATCTTGCGCAGATCTGCCAAAGCACCCGGCAATTGCTGTCTCTGTCGCCCGATAGGGTCGCTCTTTATGGCTACAAACACCTGCCCTCAATGATCCGCCGCCAAGCAATGATCCCCTCGGAAACGCTCCCCAAGCCAGAGGACCGGCTAGAGCTTTTTCAGGCCGCCAGCGCGATCTGTCTGGAGGAGGGCTACGAGGAGATTGGCATCGACAACTTTGCCCGCCGAGGCGACGGTCTGACCTTGGCGCGGGACCAATCCGATCTGGATAAGTGCCTAAAGCGGGGCTTCCAAGGCTATAGCGACGATCCGGCAAAGGTCCTGATTGGTCTGGGAGCCTCGGCGATTTCGCGTTTTCCCCAGGGCTATGCGCAAAACGCCCCCAGTACCGCTCGCTATATGGCCGCGATTGACGCAGGGAGCTTTGCCACCGCACGTGGGCATCTGTTTCAGGGAGAAGACCAGCTACGGAGCCGCATCATTGAAGCTCTGCTGTGTCGTTTCACCATCCCGCGCGATCAAATCTTGGCGCAATGCCCAGATATGGGGGCTCGGTTTGACGCCCTCATCACCCAGGCCTGTGCCGCCTTTCCCGCCATGCTAACCCAAAACACAAACGGCGCATCCCTGGCAAAACCAGCCCAGGCCATGGCCCGGGTGATTGCGCGCCATTTCGACGCCTACGAAGTCACGGCAACTGAAGCTTCCCCATCCACGACCGAGAACAACCAGGTCTCTGCCTGAAGCTTTACAGCCGGTCTCCACGCAATGCCTCTGCCCCGCGACAGCGCCCCCCCCACACAGGCTTAGACTTTGCCCACAGTGAAGGCTAAGCGGCCGACGCCCCCGCACTGCGCCCTAGCGCGCGGCTGCGAGCAATTGACGGGTGTAGTTCACTTGCGGATTTTCAAACAGCGCTTCGGCGGCACCAGATTCTACGATATCGCCCTGCTTCATAACCACGACCTGATGCGACATCGCCCGCACCACATTGAGATCATGACTGATAAACAAATAGGTGAGCCCATAGCGTTTTTGCAGATCCCGCAGCAGCTCGACGATCTGCACCTGCACCGTCATATCCAGGGCTGAGGTCGGCTCATCCAGCACCACCAGCTTTGGCCGCAGCACCATGGCACGGGCAATCGCGATACGCTGACGCTGCCCGCCCGAGAACTCATGCGGGTAGCGGTCCATGGTTGAAGGGTCTAATCCAACCTCCACCATCACCTCCGCAACCAGCTCACGCGGGGCGCGATGTTGGTCGATTTTGTGAATGGCCAGACCTTCAGCAATGATCTGCGCGCAGGTCATCCGCGGGCTCAGCGAGCCAAAGGGATCCTGAAACACGATCTGCATATCTTTGCGCAGATTACGCAACTCCTTGGTTGACCATTGCCGCAGGTCATCGCCGCAAAACCGTACCTCGCCCTGTGATGCAATCAGCCGCATGATCGCCAGCGCCAGTGTCGTCTTGCCCGAGCCGCTTTCGCCCACAATGCCCAGGGTTTCACCAGCCCGCACAGAAATCGACGTTGGGTTGACCGCCTTCACATGGCCCACAGTGCGTTTCAAAAGACCCTTTTGGATTGGGAACCAGACTTTCAAATCCTGGGTGCTGATCAGCTCAGCGGCCTCCGGCGCTACCGGCTCGGGAATGCCCGACGGTTCTGCCGCGAGCAGCTTCTGGGTATAGGCATGTTGCGGATTGTCAAAGACCTCCGCCGCAGGGCCCTCCTCGACGATCTCACCATCCTTCATCACACAGACCCGATCCGCAATGCGCCGCACAACGTTCAAGTCATGGGTGATGAACAACAGCCCCATGCCCTCAGATTTCTTAAGCTCCGCCAGCAGCTCCAAGATCTGCGCCTGGATTGTCACATCCAGCGCCGTTGTGGGCTCATCCGCGATCAGCACCTCCGGCTTATTGGCCAGGGCCATGGCGATCATCACACGCTGACGCTGCCCGCCCGAGAGCTGGTGCGGATAGGCGTTCAGTCGGCTTTCTGCGTCGCGAATGCCAACCTTTTGCAACAGTCCCAAAACCCGGTCCCGCGCCGCCTGCCCCTGCAATCCCTGATGCAGCGCCAGCGATTCCGCCAGCTGCTTGTCAATGGTATGCAGCGGGTTGAGCGAGGTCATCGGCTCCTGAAAGATAAAGCTGATGTCATTGCCACGCACCTGCATCAGGTGCTTCTCATCGGCGCCCACCATCTCCACCCCGTCATAGGTGACAGAGCCCTCAACGATGGCGCTGTCGCCGAGCAGCGACACAGTAGACAGGGCTGAGACGGATTTACCCGATCCGGACTCCCCAACCAAAGCGACGGTTTCCCCGCGTGCGACCGAGAAGGACACGCCTTTGACGGCCTGGTTGACCTCGCCGTCCTGTCGGAAAGACACGCGTAGATCGCGGACCTGAAGTACGGCACTCATGAAAAGGTCTTTCTTGGGTCAAAGGCGTCGCGGATGCCCTCAAAGATAAAGATCAGCAGCGACAGCATCAGGGCAAAGGTGAAAAAGGCCGTGAAGGCCAGCCAGGGCGCTTCGAGGTTTTGTTTTGCCTGCAATGTCAGCTCCCCCAACGAGGGCGCTGAGGAAGGCAAGCCAAAGCCGAGGAAATCCAGCCCCGCCAGGGCGCTAATAGTGCCGGTAATGATAAAGGGCAGCATGGTCAGCGTCGCCACCATGGCATTGGGCAGCATATGGCGCAGCATGATGGTCATATTGCCCACGCCCAGGGCCTTGGCCGCGCGGACATATTCCAGATTGCGCGCCCGCAGGAACTCAGCGCGCACCACCGGAACCAAAGAGGTCCAGCCAAACAGGATCATCAACCCAACCAAAAGCCAGAAACTACGACCCAGAATGGCGAACATGATGATGATCACATAGAGCGAATTCACCGAGCTCCAGACCTCAATCACCCGCTGGAACACCAGATCTGTCCAGCCGCCAAAATACCCCTGTATCGCGCCAGCAAGGATACCGATCACTGTCGCCGCACCGGTGACCATCAGAGTAAACAGGATCGACAAACGGAAGCCGTGAATGACCCGTGCCAACACATCGCGTTTGGTGTCATCGGTGCCCAGCAGGTTCTCACCATTCGGCGGTAAAGGTGCGGCGCCTGGTCGATCCACCGAGGTATTGTAGGAATAGGGAATAAGCGGCCAGATTGCCCAGCCCTTATGGAAATCCTCTGCCGCATAGCTGTCCGCCGCTATTTCCTCGATGATCTCTTCCGGCTCGTCAAAGCAGTCCTCAACCCCACCGGATTTGATCAGGCACTCCACCTCTGGATCACGGTAGGTCGCCTCGGTCTTGAAATCACCACCAAAGGTGGTCTCTGGGTAGAACTTGAAGATCGGCGTATATAGCTCGCCGCGATAGCTCACCAGAATGGGTTTGTCATTGGCCAGGAACTCAGCAAAGAGCGACAGGCCAAAGAGCACCGCAAAAATCCACAGGGACCAATAGGCGCGTTTGTTGCGACGAAAGGTGTTCCAACGGCGCTGGTTGAGAGGGGATAGTGCCATTGTCTCAGCCCTCCCGCTTTTCAAAGTCAATGCGGGGGTCAACCAGCACATACATCAGATCGGAGATGATTCCGACCACCAGAGACATCAGACCAAAGATATACATGGTGCCAAACATCACCGGGTAATCCCGCGCCACGGCGGCCTCGAACCCCAGTCGGCCCAGCCCATCCAGCGAGAAAATCGTCTCGATGATCAGGCTGCCTGCAAAGAATATGCTGATGAACACCGCCGGGAAGCCTGAAATCACGATTAGCATGGCATTGCGGAACACATGGCCATAGAGCACCCGGTTCTCAGACAAACCCTTGGCCCGCGCGGTGATGACATATTGCTTTTTGATCTCATCCAGAAATGAGTTCTTGGTCAGCAGGGTCAACGTGGCAAAGGCACCAATGGTCGATGCAATCACCGGCAGGGCAATGTGCCAGGCGTAATCCGCGATCTTGCCAAACAGGCTGAGGTCTTCGAAATTGTCCGAGGTCAGCCCCCGCAATGGGAAGATCTGCCAGTAGGACCCACCTGCAAAAAGCACCAAGAGCATGATGGCAAACAAAAACGATGGGATTGCATAGGCGGCAATGATCACGCCGCTGGTCCAGGTGTCAAAGCGCGAGCCATCGCGCAGCGCCTTACGAATGCCCATGGGGATGGAAATCATATAGGCGATCAAGGTCGACCAGAGCCCGAGCGAAATCGACACCGGCATTTTTTCAAGCACCAGCTCGGTCACATCAATCTTGCGAAAATAGCTCTCACCAAAGTCAAACCGCAGGTAGTTGACCAGCATCTGGCCAAAACGTTCCAACGGCGGCTTATCCAGGCCAAACTGTTCTTTCAGCTCCTCAATGAGCTCAGGCGGCAGGCCCTGACGACCTGCATAGCTGTCGTTGGCCTCGATCACGGCGCTGCCACCGGAATCCCCACCACTGCCGGCAAAGCTCTCAAACACGTCACCACCGCCCTGAAGCTGCGCGATCACCTGCTCCACCGGGCCACCGGGAACAAATTGCACTAGGGTAAAATTTACCACCATGATGCCAAACAGTGTTGGGATCACCAGCAGTAGACGTCGAAGGATATAGGCTGCCATAACGCGCCCTTACCGCAAGGCACCGGAGGCTTTCAACTCAGCCTCCCGATCCGCATCGACCCACCACAGGTCCAGCAATCCGGTGTCATAGGGTGGCAGGTTTTCAGGATAGGCATATTGCTTCCAATAGGCGATCCAACTGACGTCAAGGTACCAGGCTGGCACCATGAAACGTTTCGCCCGCAGCACCCGGTCCAGCGCCCGAGTATTGGAGTGGAGATCTTCCAGTGTCTTGGCCGCAACAACCCCATCGATCAGAGCGTCCACCGCCGGATCGGCCAGGCCGGCAGGATTAAAGACAGAGAACTGATGCGCTTCGGCGCCAAACTGCTGCTTCAAACCCGTCGAAGGTTCCAGCGATTTCCGATAGGCAAAGTAGACCATGTCAAAGTCCTTTTCCCGGCGGCGGCTGGTATATTGCGCGTAGTCCACCCGGTTCATTTTCGCGTCAATGCCCATGGCCTGCAGGTTTGACACAAAGGGGCCGGCGATACGTTCCATCGTTGGGCTGTCGAGCAGCAGTTCGATTTTGAGCGTCTCGCCCGCTGCGTTCTGCCGGATGCCATCGCTATTCACTTCCCAGCCGGCCTCATCCAACAGCTTCATGGCGCGGCGTAGATTGCGGCGGTCATTTGGTCGCTTGGGCTTTGAGGCATGGGCCATCACCGGTTCCGTGGTCAGAACCTCAGGGTCGATCTGGTCGCCCAGCGCGGTCAACACCTCCAGCTCACGCCCCTGCGGCAGGCCCTTGGCCTCCAACGCGCTGTCCTGCCAGAATGAGTTACGCTGGCGGAACAGCCCATATTGCAGGCTCTCATTGGTCCATTCAAAATTGAACGCCAGCTGCACCGCCTCGCGGACCCGAATGTCCTGAAACTGGGGGCGCAGCAGGTTCATGACAAAACCATTGGCAGCAGGGACATTGCCGTCGGGGATTTCATCCTTGATCACATCGCCCTTGGCAACAGCATCAAACTCATACGATGTTGCCCAGCTTTTGGAGTTATTCTCAGGCCGCACCGTATAGACGCCCGCCTTGAAACCTTCCATCGCTGCAATGGCATCGCCAAAATACTCCACCCGGATGGCATCGTAGTTGTGGCGGCCAATGTTGACGTTCAAATCCTTGCCCCAGTAGTCGGGGTTGCGACGGTAGATAATGCGCTGGTTGATTTCGGCCTTGTCCAGGATATAGGGGCCGGAACCAATACCCGGATCCAGCCGGGGTTCATCCAGACGACGGTTTTCTGGGTCGGCCTCAAACCAAGCCTTTGAAAAGACCGGAGTGCCAGCCACTTGGGTGATCATCGCGCGACGCGGAAAATCTGGCGAGAAATAGAATTTCACCTGATGCGGGCCCAGGGCTTCGGCCTTGGGGATCCGCTTGCGCACCGCTTCGGCATAGGACTGCAAGCCCTGGTCCAGCAGGATATTATGGGAAAACACCACGTCATCCGCTGTCACTGGGCTACCATCCGAAAACCGAGCCTCAGGGCGTAGGTTAAAGATCACCCAATCCTGGCTTTCGGGATATTCAAGGCTTTCTGCGATCAAGCCATAGTAGGACCCAGGCTCATCATAGGAGGCCACCATCAGGCTTTCAAAATGCTCCGATGCCAAGGCCCCAGCCCGGCCCTTGCGAGTAAAAGGGTTCATACTGTCAAAGGTCCCAACCGCCGAAATCGACAGCTCGCCGCCCTTTGGGGCCTCTGGGTTCACATAATCAAAATGGGCAAAGCCTGCGGGGTATCTAAGATCGCCAAATTCGGCAAAGCCATGGCTTTTTACCACAGCCCCGTCCTCGGCCCGTAGGGGCAAGGACCAAAGCAACATCAGAGCAAACCCCATCACAGCGAGGAAAGCCGCGCGAAACACCCCAGGGTGATCAGGTTGCACAGCCCGGCTTCTGACCTGAGCCCCGCGCCATTTACGCCCCTTGCCCACCTTGTTACCTGCCAATTGGGATGTCATCTGTCGCAACCTCCTTTGCCTGGCCTTGAACTGACCAAGTTTTCCTGTCCCTCAAGCTAATGGCCGCAGGCGGCAACATTCAAGTTGAGATTGCGCGATCTGCGCCTTCACCGGATCGAAAGAGCGTGATCGCGCCAGATAGCCCGCCAAACCGCACTTCCCGTGTCATAAATGCAAAAGGCCGCAGCAAATGCCACGGCCTTTGTATTGAGCTGTCCCGATCTTTTGATCAGTTCAGGATCAGTCGTCGAGACTGTCCAAATAGGCGATAAGGTTCACCCGGTCTTTTTCCTTGCGCAGCCCGTTAAAGGACATCGAAGTCCCTGAGGCATAGGCAGAAGGCTTGAGCAGGAAGGCATCAAGCTCTTCCGCCGACCAGGTTCCGCCCAGGGCGGTCAAAGCACCGGAATACCCGAACCCTGCAGAAGAGGCCTGCGCGCGGCCCACAATGCCGTAAAGCGAAGGACCGGTGGAATTCACACCGTCTTCGAGCTTGTGGCAAGCGGCACATTTCTTGAAGACCTTGGCGCCTTTACCGGCGTCGGCTGAGGCCATCAGCTCTTCAAAGCTGACCTCAACTACATCTTCAGAAGCAGCGCCCGCATCTGCTACTTCAATTACATAAGATTGCTCACCGTGCGCATCTGACGAATAGAGCACATCCGCGGCCCAGTGGCCCAGAAGAAGCACCAGGAACGATCCGCAGACGCCTGCGGTCGCTTTGGTTAGGGTCATCGTGTCAAACATGAATCGCGTGTCCGTTTTAGCTGTCTGGGTCGTTGTCTAAGGCTTCCACTCGCCAGTGGCAAGGTATAGACAACGCGACGAAATGCCCGTTTGCTGAAGTTTTGCAGGAAAGTCGCACTGATGACCGGAAAAATTGCCATTCAGGGGGAGCTCGGCTCTTATAGTCACGAGGCGTGCCGCAACGCGCGTCACGAGATGGAGGTGCTTCCCTGTAGCACATTTGAGGATGTGATCGAGGCGGTGCGCTCTGGGGCTGCCGACCAGGCGATGCTCCCGGTTGAGAACTCCACCTATGGGCGGGTAGCCGATAGCCACCGGTTGTTGCCCCATAGCGGGTTGCATATCATTGACGAGGCCTTTGTGCGGGTTCACATCAATCTATTGGCTGTCCCCGGCGCAAAGCTGGAAGATATTCGCGAGGCTAAATCGCATCTGGTACTGCTGCCACAATGCGGGGATTTCTTGCGCAAAAACAATATTATGGGCCGTGTCAGCCCCGACAATGCCCGCGCCGCCCGCGATGTGGCCGCAGCCGGAGATATCCACACAGCAGCCCTGGCCAGCGAATTGGCCGGCGAAATCTACGGGCTGGAAGTGCTAGAGAAAAAGATCGAGGATCGCGGCGACAACACCACCCGTTTCCTGATCATGTCTCGGGACCCAGACACCAGCCGTCGTGGTGCCCATGGCATGATCACCAGTTTTGTCTTTCAGGTCCGCAATATTCCTGCTGCGCTCTATAAGGCCATGGGCGGCTTTGCCACCAATGGCATCAACATGACCAAACTCGAGAGCTACATGGTTGATGGCTCCTTCACCGCAACACAGTTCTACGCGGATATTGATGGCCATCCAGATGATGCAAACGTGCAACTGGCAATGGACGAGCTTTCCTATTTCACCACGAATGTGGAAATTCTGGGCGTCTATCCTGCTGACAACGGCCGTTTCTAAGTTCCACGTAGAAATTCCCGCTGACGCACAGGAAATCTAGACACGGCGCCGCATCCTTCTTATCGCTGGGGAAACTCTCAGTGAGCTTGCCATGACCCCTGAACCGCCTGCCACCAACTATCCCAGCGCCAAACCGTCGCATCGGCGTGCCGATATGGCGGTTCACGCGGTGGGGCTGGTCCTGATTCTGACGGCGTGCGGCTTATTGGCTTTCAGGGCCCGTGCCGGTCTCGACTTGGAATTGAGCATCGCGCTTGGTGTCTATGTCCTTTCGGTGCTGGCCTCGAATATCGCGTCGAGCTTTTACCACTTTGGCCCTTGGCATCATAGGCGGCTGGTTCTGCGCCGCATTGACCATGCAGCGATCTATCCCAGCATAACTGGAACATTCACCCCTTTCTTTGTTCAGGCCGGCACCTCCTGGACCTGGATGCTATTGTATCTGTGCTGGGGGCTGACTGCCCTGGCGATTTGGAACAAGATCACCAACAAAAACGTAAAGTCGCGTTGGTCTACAGCCTCTTACCTCGGGCTCGGCACCCTTGGGCTGTTTGCGCTGCCAGATCTGACCATGGTCCCTGCCAGCAGCCTGTGGTGCATCCTGTCTGGCGTCGCCAGCTTTGTAATAGGAACCGGGTTCTATGCCCGCAAGACCCTGCCGTTTCGCTATGCGATCTGGCATACTTGGGTCAACATTGGCGGAATTTTGATGTTCACGGGCATCTGGCTGGCGCTGTTCTAGGCGCGCGCACTACATCGGAAGAATCTAGTCGGGACAAGCCGCTAAAGCCCCGTTCAGCAATAGCGGGCTGCATAGTCTTTAGAACCGTAATGGCCTGAGAACCTTAGCGGTCACCTTGGGCTTATCCCTATAGGCGCCGCCGTGAGTCTTTGGGGCTGGCAATAGACGTCCATCCTACCAGCGCAGCCTGTTTCGCGTTCACGGCGGCGATTGTCATCAGGACCTTGGCAAAGAGACCACCGTTTGGGTCTGCTGACCCAGGCCGTCAATCCCAAGGCTGACCTTGTCGCCCTCGTTCAGCCAGACCGGCGGGGTCATACCTGCTCCAACACCTGGAGGTGTACCAGTGCAAATCAAATCTCCTGGCTCCAGGCGCGTGAATTCAGACATGTAGCTCACAATAGTCGCAACATCAAAAATCATCGTGCCGGTATTGCCCGTCTGCATACGTTCCCCGTTTACATCAAGCCACATACCCAGGTTCTGCACATCTGCAAACTCTTCCTTGGTGGCAAGGACGGGGCCTGTTGGGCAGAAGTTGGGGAAACTCTTCCCCTTAACCCATTGGCCAGAGCGCTCCATTTGCCAGGCCCGCTCGGAGATATCATTGACCAGAACAAACCCTGCAATATGGTCCATGGCCTGGTCTCTAGAGATATTGAGCGCGGGCTTGCTGATAACAATACCCAGCTCGACCTCCCAGTCCAGTTTGCTCATCTGCGCGGATTTCAGAATGTCATCATTTGGTCCGCAATAGGTCACCGTGGACTTGTTGAACAAGATCGGCTCCTCCGGAACCGGCAGGCCAGCTTCGGCTGCGTGGTCAGAGTAGTTTAGGCCGACACACCAGATATTGAGCGGTTGCGCCACCGGAGGGGCCAAAGGTTTGCCCGCAACATCCGCCATAGGCAAGGTTGCCGGATCCACAGAGGCCAATCGGGTCAACATCTCGGGGGAAAGGCTGTGAGGACCGAAATCGGCAACAAGGGAAGAGGCATCGCGTGGGGTACCTTGCGCATCAATAATGCAGGGGATCTTGCTGCCATCGCGGTCGCCATATCGGGAAAGTCTCATATCTTGGGGTCCTCTTGTTTTTCTCACCCTATCCAAATCGTCGTCATTATCTGGCGCACGACAAAGGACTGAGCAGCCGTTTCTTTCCTATGTGTAGACCTTTGTTCCATTTTAGCACAGGTACATATCGGGCTGTCGAACGCCTAATCCTCACCTCACCCAAAGAGGGGTCGGACCCAGGTTCATCATCGGCTTCTGGCTTGGCTTACGTTGTCGCCAGCCCAGCCAGAAGCCGGCATTATCCGCCGGTGGAAATGAGAACACTGCCCTTGTTATCGTATTATTCAGCGGCCTCATTTGGCTTTGCCCAGTCCTCCCAACCGGTGCCGGTGGTCACAATCGGCCCTTCCCACGTAAATGGCATCTGGTGGATGGTTGTGTCGCAACCATGAATAAGGAGCACAAAGTAGGACGGAGCCATTGGAGCGCCCTTTAGTAGATCCGCTTCGTCAAAATCGGGGATCGACTGGTTTCCAGTTGACGGCACACTGGCAAAAGGCACCCCAGCAAAACACCCGTGAATCGGTGCATGTACATGCCCAAAATGGATGTAGTCAATTTTGGCAGAATGCTCTGCGATCAGCTCTCGGAACTGGGGCCGATCGCTTTCAACCAACGCAATTTGGTCTGATGCCGGCAGCCCGAGCAACATCGGGTTGTGATGTAGGAAGAGCCGAGCACGCTCACAGTTGGAAAGCTCGTTCTGCAACCAGGCGCGGCGGGCCTCGCAGAAATGGCCCGCATGGGTGCGCTCCCCAACACTGTCGAGGTAGATGAAACGATGACCATCTAGCGTTTCGGCGTGATTGACAAAGCCAGCCCTATCCGTTGGGTGATCTTTGAACACCGACAAAAAGGTTGTTCGGTTGTCATGATTTCCGATCAGTAATCGCACAGGAATTCGCAGATCTGCAAGGGCCCGTTGCAATGCCTCATAGGCGGCCTTCTCCCCCCAGTGTGCCAGATCGCCGGTGATGATGATACGCGCTGCATCCGGGTGATTACTGGCGACATGCGCCAGCGCCTGCGAAAGGCGGGCATGGGGATCTAAGCCCCCCATCTCCTCGCCGGGAATTGTGAGGTGGATATCAGAAATATGGATAATTTTCATGGGTATCGGTCCAGGGTAGAGGCGGCCGCATGAGTAAACCCACGCGGCCGACAATCAGATTTAGCCGTTTGGCAGCAGGTCAGCGACTTCTTCCACCAGCTCTTGCTGAAGCTCTTGCATGTCGGTGGCATCGCCAGTGACAATGCGCTCAATCCCATCATAGATAACCTGCGTGATCGCCAGGCCGTTGTCGCCGGGATAGGCCAGCCAGTCGCGCAACAGTGGCAGCTGGTCTACCGCCGTCTGCTTATTTGGGTTCTGGTCGTAGAAATCCGCCAAGATCACCTCGTTTGCGGCCTTGTTTGGCGGCATATAGCCGGTGGTTTTTGCCACTTCCGCTGCGCCTTCACCGGAGGTGATGAACTTGAGCCAGGCCCAAGCGGCCTCTTGCACTTTGGGGTCGTCCGAAGTGGAGGTCAGCAAGGCGGCATTGCCACCGGCGGGCAGGCCCTTGGGCGTTTCACCCATTCCAGGGAAAGGCCCTGTAACCAGTTCAAAATCACCCTGCGAACGCTCAACCGCGCCCAGAGCAGAGGTGGACCAGAACATCATGCCGATGTCACCGGCAGAGAAAGATGACAGAGCTGCCTTCCACTCGAGGTTCTGCATCTCGCACTTGCTGAAGATCTCCTGCATCTGCTCCATCGCAGCAAGAGCTTCGGGGCTGTCGAGGTTGACATGCCCATTGTCGACAATCGCCTTGTCCTGGGACCACATCAGGGCCTGCATGAACCAGTTGCCGGTGATGTTCCAACCCCAGAAGATGGGGTTATCGATGCCGTTTGCCTTCATGGTTTCGCAGGCGCCGATCACCTCGTCCCAGGTGGTGGGCAGCGCGCCGATGCCGCCCGCCTTGAGCACATCCATGTTGTAGTAACCCACCGGCAGCGAGACCGAGAAGGGCAGCCCGTGTACATCGCCGCCAAAGGTCGACAGGCTCAGCATGGCGTCGTGATAGCCCTCTTTGGCGAAATCCGCTTCCTTGGCGATGAAGGGTTCCAGCGATTTGGCAATGCCTTTGTCGACCAGTATCTGCTGGCGGTTGAGGCCCTGCATGGTCACGTCGGGCAGGTTGCCGGACACGGCTTCGCGCAGGATGGTATTGGTGCCGTCCTCGTAGGATTCATAGGTGGCGCGGAACTTCACCTCGATATTGGGATGCGCCTCTTTGAAGGCCGGCATCATGGCTTCATAGGTCACATCAAAAAGGTGGCTGTAGGGATAGGCAAATTCGATGGTTACGGTGTCTTCGGCGAAAACGGCGGTGGCGCTCAGGGCCAAGGCCATTGCGGTGGCGGTCAGTTTCATGGAATAGTCCTCTCTTGCCGGATCTTGGAGCCGTTGTTTGCAGACGGGGGCTCCGGGGTTGTCCCTTGCGGGATTTCGGGTGGGGGGTGCCTGTGAGGGCGCCCCCATAATCATTTCATGCCGCTCAGCGTGATGCCTTCGATGAAGCGCCGTTGCGCCAGCATAAAGGCCACGATCAGCGGGGTGACGATGACGGTGGCAGTCGCCATCATTGGCCCAAAGAACGAGCCATCACCGCCGCCTTTGAATTCGCGCAGGCCCAGGGGCGGCGTGAACAGGTCGCGGTTGCCAGTGACGACGATGCGCGGCCAGAAATAGTCGTTCCAATGGGCCACGATCGAGAAGATGGCAAAGGCCAGAAGAGCCGGAATTGCTGTGGGAAGCATTACCCGCCAGACAATGGCAAACTCGCCCATGCCATCCATACGTGCGGCATCAATCAGATCGTCCGGCACGGTCATAAAGAACTGGCGCATCAAGAAGATGCCAAAGACCGAAATCGTCCAGGGAACCACCAGGGCGGCATAGGTATTGGTCAATCCCAGCTTGGCCAAAAGGATGTAGAGCGGCAGGGCGATCGCATGCACTGGGATCAATAGGCAGAACAGAACCAGCGCAAAAACCGCGTCGCGGCCCCAGAATTTGAGCTTCGCCAGGGCATAGGCCGCTGGCAGGGCCACCACGACCTGGATGAGAAAGATCGAAGCGGTAACGATGAGACCATTGAGCAGGTAGCGCAGCAGAGGTGCCTCGGTGAAGGCCATTGTGTAGTTGAAAACCACCGGCCGCAGGGAACAGTCGGCTTTAGCTTCCGCCACGAGGGCGTCGCGAATGCCCCCGTCATCCAGGCCTGGAAACCTAGGCGCAGCGGCGGTGATATCTGCGCGGCTTGGATCCCTCCGTACGACGCAACGCTCATCAACCATCAGTTCTTGGCGGCCAAAGAAACCACCTTCGCCCCGGTCGATTTCTCCAGGCGATTTAAAGGAATAGCTGACCATCATGTAGAAGGGGGCGATCACGACAATCACGCCGAGGATCAGAATGAGATGTTTCCACCAATCGCGGGTCATCAGTAGTGAACCTTTCGTTCCACCAGCCAGCGCTGGATCAGGGTGAGGAACATGACAAAGGCGAGGAACACCATGGTAATGGCTGAGCCGATACCAATCAGGTTTTGCTGTACGCCTTTCTCAAAAATGGCAAACATCATCACGTAGGTGGATTTGTTGGGTCCGCCGCCCTGGGGCCAGAAGGCTTCGATCGTGTCAAAAACCTGAAAGGCGCGAATGCAGGAGATGGTGACAACAAAAACCGTGGTTGGTCCCAAGGCCGGCCAGGTCACCAGCCGGAAACGCTCCCAGGCAGAGCGTGCCCCATCCATTTCAGCGGCATGATACAGCTCGCGGTGCACACCGGTCAGCCCGGCCAGATACAGCACCATGTTAAAGCCAAAGCCCTGCCAGATGCCGATAAAGCTGACGACCCAGATGGCATAGCGTTTGTCGCCCAGCCAGACAGGGAAATGCTCGGCGCAGCCCTGGGCCATGAAGGGCCAGATCCGTTCCAGAAAAGTTCCGCACCCCATCTCGAGCGTGTGATTGACCATGCCGATCGAAGGATGCAGCATGAACTCCCAGGCGATGGCCATGGCCAGGAGCGTTGCCATGACCGGTAAGAAGTAGATTGTCTTGTAAAGCTCGCGAAACCGCCCCAAAGAATTGATCAGCAGCGCCGCGCCCAGCCCCAGGCCAACTGAGATGGGCACGACGGTCACCACATAGGTCAGTGTGGCGACAAACATCTTCTCATAGGTCGAGCGGGTGAAGAGCTTTTCGTAATTGCGCGTGCCAACCCAATCGAACCCGCTGTTGCCAAGCGAATAATTGGTAAAAGACAAAAGCGCTGCGATAAGGATAGGAGCAAGCAGGATAAGGATCATCAGGATCAAGGCCGGCGCCGTCAGGATCCAGGCGGTGTGACGATCTTTGGTGATGTGAGGCGGTGCTTGCGGCGCGGTGGCTTTGCCAGGAAGCGTTTCGGACAGAGGCATGTCAAGCCACCTCGGCTTTCGACACCCTTGTCGGGCTGACATCCCGGACCCGTGCCCCAGTTGCATCAAAGACCAGCGCCTTGGCAGTGTCGAAATCCAGGTCAACCATTGACCCGATCTCCAGTGACGCGCGCTTTTCAGGGCCTGCACGGAAGGTGACGCGCGGCTCCAGCCCTGCGACTTCGATCTGGATAAACATCTCAGAGCCCAGATTTTCACGATGCGTGATACGTCCCCGAATGGGGGCGCCTTCTGCTGCCAGGAACAGTGCTTCGGGGCGTAGCCCAAGCGAAGCTACGCCGCGGGCACGGCGGGTGGTCGTAAGATCAAGCGCCTTTCCGAACAGATCCACCTGCCCTGTTTCCCGCAGCTCAACCGGTAGGAGGTTGATTTTTGGCGACCCGATGAACTCTGCCACCTCAACGCGATCGGGGTCGTCGTAAACGGTCTCAGGTGTAGCGCATTGCAGGATGCGCCCCCCCATCATGACGGCAATACGATCCGACATTGTCATTGCCTCGACCTGATCATGGGTCACATAGATAAAGGTCGCGTCCAGGCGGCGGTGCAGCTGGGCGATTTCAGCGCGAGTCTGTACCCGAAGTTTTGCATCCAGATTGGACAGCGGCTCATCCAGAAGAAACGCCGCCGGATCCCGGACCAAAGCCCGCCCCAGAGCCACGCGTTGGCGCTGCCCGCCAGACAGCTGTCCGGGTTTACGGTCCAAAAGGTGAGAAATTTCCAGCATCTGGGCCGCCTGCGCGACTTCTGCGCTGATCTCAGCAGATTTGTTTGCTTGACCAGGGATGAGCCCTCCCAGCACAGGCAAGCGCTGCAAACCGTTCATGCGGCGCATCTTAAGAGGCACCGCGATATTTTCCCCTACACTGAGATGCGGGTAAAGCGCGTAGGATTGAAAGACCATCGAGAGGTTACGATCGGCCGCCCGTCGGCCCCCAACAGATCTCCCGTCAATGCGGATATCGCCCGAGCTCTGCGCCTCCAGACCGGCGATGATCCGCAGCAAGGTGGATTTTCCGCAGCCAGATGGTCCGACAAGTGAAACAAACTCACCATCTGCGATGTCGAGTGACACCCCCTTAAGCACTTCGGTCTCCCCGAAACGCTTGTTGATGTTTTTGATACTCAACTCAGCCATCTGATTCCTCCATCTGACAGGGATGGTTTAGGAACCTCAGCCTTCACTTTTGTGACGTCATATTAGTGAAACTAATGGGGGCTAAGCCTTGGGAGGTAACCAGGAGAGGCTCGATGCGCGCCAACCATCACCAGTTCGTGGCCTTTTCCTATGTCGTGCGCGAAGGCAGCTTCTCGGTTGCCGCGGACCGGCTTGGGGTCACTCAATCCGCCGTGACCCAGCACGTGGCCAAACTTGAAAAGCAGGTTGGCTCGCGACTGTTAATGCGGGGGCGCGAAGGTGTCTCGCTCACTCGGACAGGACAGGAACTCTATGATTTGGCAGATCGCCTAGTGACCCTGGACTCTTCGATCAGGGAACGGCTCGAAGGCTATGAAGCCATGTCGCGCGGGCACCTTAAAATAATCGCAAATGCGCCACTACCTGCGTTACGGGCCATCAGCCAGTTTCGCCAAGTATACCCAGAGGTTGAAATCGATTTTTCACTCTATGGCTGGGCCACCGCGACACGGTATTTACGCGAAAGGCGGGCAGATGTGGGACTGATCACAGACCCTCCAATGATAGAGGATTGGGAGCGGGTCCCCGTTCAGAAGACCCGATATGTTGCCTATCTCCTGCCAAATTCGCCCTTTGCCCATCGTGAACTACTGAGTTTTAGGGACCTCCAACAGGAGACGGTCATCCTGCCCGAGAACGGCTCATTGACCGAACGAGTTGTACGTGAAGCGCAGGCCAGACATCGCATCCAGTTAAAGCGCAGCATAAAAATGACCACCTTTCCTCTCATGTGCGAAGCAGTCCTACAGGGCGTCGGTATTGCAATCTTCCTTGGCAACAGCGGGCTCATATCGCGGGGCCTGGTCGAGGTACCAATCGCCGAGCTATCAGAAATCCATGAAACGGCTGTTGTGGCCCCCAAGGATAGGGCGCGGTTACGCCTGGTAGAAGCGTTTATCGAAACGGCGTGTTCTTCGGCTTTTTGCCCCTGACGGATTGGTGCTACAGTGCTTGCGGCCATTCGAGCCTGCTCGGCACCTCCGATACTCTGAAAGGGATTCTGCACCAAATAGAACCACTCAGAAGCTACAATCTGTTCCAGCCCGTTGGTATCGACCCAACGGCCTCAGGCGGGTCTCTATTTTGGGTTTTAGGATTTGAAGCTCGTGTTTTGATGTTATGAGCGTGGGGAGGTGAAGAGGTTAATCAATTGATGCTGTTGGTCAATTGTATTTTGATGGGTCTGTGTTGACCTTTTCCGACCTGGTTGCGGGAGTAGGATTTGAACCTACGACCTTCAGGTTATGAGCCTGACGAGCTACCGGGCTGCTCCATCCCGCGTCAGTGTCGGAAGTTTATATCGTTTAGAGATTTTTTGGATTTTACTAGGTTTGGCAGTGACCTACTCTCCCACGACTTAAGCCGCAGTACCATTGGCGCAAAGGCACTTAACTTCCGGGTTCGGGATGGGACCGGGTGTTTTGCTCTCGCTATCGCCACCAAACCAAGAAAAATCCAAGAACCTGCGGTTCTTGGATTTTTTTGGTTGGCGGTCGGCAGGGTATTTGCATCGCAAATGCCCGAGAGACCGCACCCCAGTTATGTCACGAGGACATTTCCAAGATCGCAGGGAAACAATCAACACTGACGACTTTACGCAAGTAAAGTCTGTCACGCAGCAGGCAGTGTATTTGCCGGGCAAATGCACGTTGCTGCACCTTTGTTATGTCACAAGTTCATGTGGTGCTTATTTGGTTCTTGGCTGTCTATTACTAGATCAGATCAAGCCAATCGGGCGATTAGTACCAGTCAACTGAACGTGTTACCACGCTTACATCTCTGGCCTATTGACGAGGTGGTCTACCTCGGCCCTCAGGGATACCTTGTTTTGAGGGGGGCTTCCCGCTTAGATGCCTTCAGCGGTTATCCTGTCCGAACATAGCTACCCAGCACTGCCGTTGGCACGACAACTGGTCCACCAGTGGTTCGTTCACCCCGGTCCTCTCGTACTAGGGGCAACTCCTCTCAAGTATCCTACACCCACGGCAGATAGGGACCGAACTGTCTCACGACGTTCTAAACCCAGCTCACGTACCTCTTTAAACGGCGAACAGCCGTACCCTTGGGACCTGCTCCAGCCCCAGGATGAGA
>NZ_CH902583.1:1772766-1854763 GCF_000152965.1 Roseobacter sp. MED193
TTGCGCCCATTGTCCAAGATTCCCCACTGCTGCCTCCCGTAGGAGTCTGGGCCGTGTCTCAGTCCCAGTGTTGCTGATCATCCTCTAAAACCAGCTATAGATCGTAGACTTGGTAGGCCGTTACCCCACCAACTATCTAATCTAACGCGGGCCGATCCTTCTCCGATAAATCTTTCCCCCGAAGGGCGTATAAGGTATTACTCACCGTTTCCAGTGGCTATTCCTTAGAAAAGGGCACGTTCCCACGCGTTACTAACCCGTCCGCCGCTCACTCCGAAGAGTGCGCTCGACTTGCATGTGTTAAGCCTGCCGCCAGCGTTCGTTCTGAGCCAGGATCAAACTCTCAAGTTGAAAAGCAATCGCTTGCTTATCCTTGACGTTCGAACCTCTGCACATCTCCAATACTCAAGGCCACCTTTGGGGGCAGGCCTCTATGTCCACCCGGCTAAGGATTGGACACGTATCGGAAGTCATCTGTTTGATGTACACAGTTTTCATAAGAAAACAGTGAACCGTTCAAACAGTGAAGCTGACACTCTATCATCGCGCTACCGCTTCGCTACTTGAGCGCCGCAATATTACTAAGAGCGTTGATATACAGACGTTGATCCATCGAAACGAACCAAACCGCCCACATATCTCTTCAGTTTTCATCAATGTCAAAGAGCTACACCAAAAGGCCAAAAATAAGACAGAGGCGCCAATTCCTTAGCGCTACCGCCTCACCACATCCTTCAGATGCCCCAGTCTCTCCTGAGCGTCTCAATCGTCTTTCCGATCCGTCCAGAGCCTCGCAACCCCCCGCCGTGCCGCGTCGCCGCTGCCGGTGAAGGGGGTTCTAAGCATAACTCAAATCACCCGCAATACCTAAATTACAAAAATCACACCTTTTTTGAAAGAACGCCCAGAAATAGGGCGTTTTTTCACTCTATCCCAGAGCCCTCCCGGTATTATCCGCCAGATTCCAGGTATTGCGCAGCTCAAAGGCCCGGGGCACTCCTCAAACTCGAGTCACTTCTCATTCCCCGCGTCCTCGAAGGAACCACTCTGGTCAGTCCTGTCACAGGCTAATTGGCCTGGCCCTGCGTTGAGCATCTTGCCTATTTCGCGGCACGTCCGGGCAGCCTGGACAATTTGCGGGCGCAGACAGCCACGCCATTGAAGGCCGCGTTGCCACTAACAGGGTCTATCCGTCTGTCATCGGTCAGATCATTGATCGAAACAGTCTGTACCTTGGTTGCGGCTGAGAGTTTGCCCTGTCGCTGTCCCCAGCCCTGTGGAATCGACACGACCCCTGGCGCAATCTCATCGGTGATCTCCACCGGCAGTACGGCCGAACCCACTGCACTTGTGATCTCGATATCTTCGGCCTCTACCACTCCAAGCCGAGCGGCGTCAGCCGGGTTGAGCTGCACCGTGCACCGATTGCGGCCCTTCACCAAACGGGGGCTGTTCTGGGTCCAGCTGTTGTGACTGCGGACCTGGCGACGGCCAATCATCAACAGCGGGAAATCGGCGCTAACAGGCGGTTGAAACGCCTGCAATCGCGGAAGATCCTCCAGGAAGACATCGGGGGCGAGGTTCAGACGTCCCTCCGGTGTCTCGAGGCGGTCAGCAATATTGGGAACAAGGGGGCCAAGATCAATCGAGCCACTGGGCGCGCTCAAAAGCGCTTCTACCGTGACAGCATCACCGTGGCACCCCTGCGGCAGCAACATCTGCAACATTTCGCTCGGCGACGGACCGATACTGTTGGAGCCAGAAATCCTTGCTGCCAAGCGTGAGATTACCTCCCATTCCTGCGGGTTGCCATTCGGAGTCTCGAAGATCGGTTTGGCAAAGGCGGCGGTATTGTGGACCGCAAAGCTGTGGAAGACCATGTCATAGACATCTTCCTCTAGCGCCACACTGGCAGGCAGGATCAGATCCGCATGGCGCGTGGTGTCATTAATGTGCAGATCAATCGACATCATAAAGTCGAGGTTTTGGAAGGCGCGGTCAATGCGCTGGCCATTTGGCGCGGTCAAGACCGGATTGCCAGCAACGGTGATCATCGCCTTGATCTGACCTTCACCCGGTGTTTCCATTTCCTCAGCCATGACTGAAACCGGGAATTCGCCATTGTACAGCGGTTGTTGCGACACCCGTGACCGTCTCTCAGGATAGCTGCGCGACTTGCCTTTGCGGCTGGTCATGCCAACGTAGTCCAGCGCCGGGGTGGTGAACATTGCCCCGCCAGGGCTGTCGAAATTGCCAGTGATGATATTAAGCGCATTGTTAGCCCATTGGCACAGGGAGCCAAAGCTCTGGGTTGAGGCCCCCATGCGGGCATAGCAAACTGCGGATTTGGAGGTAGCAAAGTCACGTGCCAACGCGCGGATGGTCTGGGCTTCGATGCCCGTCATTTCCGCGGCCTTGTCGGCGGTAAAGGGTCGCACCGCCTCCCGCAGGGTTTCGACACCATCCGTAATCTCCGCCAGCACGCCAAGTTTCTCTAGCCCCTGGGCAAAGACCTCATGAATCAGCGCCAACAGCAGGAAGGCATCGGTTTCAGGCTGAATGAACAGATGTTCGCCAGCGCGTGCCGCGGTTTCCGTACGGCGCGGATCAATCACCACAACACGACCGCCGCGCGCCTTGATCTCATCCATGCGCTTGCCAAATCCAGGCGCCGTCATCATTGACCCGTTTGAGACCACCGGATTGCCACCCAGTATCAGCATCAGATCCGTCCGAGCCACATCCGGCACCGGCATTAGCATCGGATGGCCCAGCATATGGATTGAGGCCACATGATGCGGAATCTGATCCGCCGTGGCGGATGAATAGCGATTGTTGGTCCCCAGCGCCTTGACCAGCCTTGGCAGTGTGAGAAGATTGCCGAACTTATGCGCATTGGGATTGCCAAGATAGACACCAACGCCGTCCTTGCCGTGGAGTTTTTGCACGGCGTCCAGACGTTCAACGGCAAAATCATAGGCCTCGTCCCAACTGATTGGAACAAACACGCCATCAACCTTTTTCAAGGGCGTTGTCACCCGATCAGGATCAGTGCGAAAATCCTGCAGTGCGATGGCCTTGGGGCAGATATGGCCCCGCGACAGCGGGTCCGCAGGATTGGGCTTGATGGAATGTACCTGGGTTTCGTCATAAGTGACAATCAGCCCGCACATGGCCTCGCAGATATTGCAGGTTCGAAACTGGGTTTTCAGGTCGCTCATGGCTGCCTCCGGCTGGGTTCACATCTCTCCGTCAAGGTCTCAAGCCTAGACCAGCGATCCCGCGTTTTGCAGAGTATTATCCCAGCGTCACAGTGCTTGGACCAAACGTCACTTTGGCCTTTCAAGCACGGCACGCCAGGATTTTGGCGCCAAAGACTGCTTAAACCTCTCCAACCGCTGCCATCAGGCGGTAGACGATCTGCGCCGCCGTGAAGTCCCAGGCTGCATTGCCATCAGGGGCAAGCTCAACCACATCCAACCCAACGCAACGGCGCCCGTTCAGCGCATGTTCCACGAGTTGCAAAGCCTGATAATAGCCCAA
This sequence comes from Roseobacter sp. MED193, assembly GCF_000152965.1. Classification (GTDB taxonomy): domain Bacteria; phylum Pseudomonadota; class Alphaproteobacteria; order Rhodobacterales; family Rhodobacteraceae; genus Pseudophaeobacter. The sequence goes on from NZ_CH902583.1 coordinate 1,776,310, forward strand.
GCCTCCGGGCACTGGCGTGCCAGTGGCGGGCATCTGCGAAGGATCCAGCCCATCCACATCAAAGCTAACATAGACCAGCTCAGGGAAATCCTCTGGCAGGTCGATAGCGTGAATATTGCCGGTGACCAATTCTTCTGCATCGACATGAAAGACACCATTGGCAACTCGGCTTTCGGCTTCCTGAGTGCAAAGCGCCCGAACACCAAACTGCGCCAAGCCATGGCCTTCCTCGATCAAAAGGTTCATGACCGAGGCGTGAGAATGCTTCTCTCCCTGATAGGCCACGCGCAGATCGGCATGGGCATCAATCTGTACGATGCCAACCCGTTGTTTAAGCGCACGGGCTACCCCGGTCACTGCGCCATAGCTGAGCGAATGCTCCCCGCCTAACGTGACGGGCAGTTTGCCTGCGCGTACCGCGGCCTCAGTGCGCTGTGCGAGCCGTTCCATCACCTCAGCCAGAGGCCCGTCACAATCAAGCGCGGGCTCGGTGAAGATCCCCCTGGCACAGGGCTCAGCCCCCCGGCACAATCGTTCGAGCTCGTTTGAAGCCTCGATGATTGCCTCCGGCCCCGATGCGGTGCCCGCACCATAAGAGACAGTGCGTTCCAAAGGCACGGGGATAACCCGAAAAAACGCGTCTTCGCTACGCTCAGCCGTGCTCAGCTCACTTTCCAGAAAGAAGCTCATAGCGTTCCCCTCACGACAGGCGCTCCTTGAAATCGGCATAACCGAATTGTTTCACACTCCGCAGATCATCCGTCTGGCTGTTCCACAGCAGGATTGCAGGCAAGGCAACCCCGTTAAACGTATTGGTTTTGACCATGGAATAATGCGCTTGATCCAGGAAGGCGAAGCGATCTCCGATCTGCAGCGGCTGTGCCATTTTGTAGTCCCCAATCACATCCCCCGCCAGGCAGGACGGTCCGCCAAAACGATAGCTATGGCCCGTTTCGACCTCCCCCAGCAGGGCGGGGCGATAGGGGGCTTCGATTACATCTGGCATATGGCAGGTGGCAGAAATATCGGTGATGGCCAGATCCACGCCGTTCCGCGGTAGGTCCAGGACTTCGCCCACCAGAATACCCGCATCCAGGGCCACCGCTTCGCCGGGTTCAAGATAGACGTCAACATGATATTTGCTGCGAATTTCCAGAATAAAATCCACAAGCGCGTCGCGGTCATAGTCATCGCGGGTGATATGATGGCCACCACCAAAGTTCAGCCATTTCAACTGGCCAAGAAATGGCCCCAGCTTTGGCTCTATCGCTGCCCAGGTGCGTGCCAAAGGGGCAAAGCCCTGTTCACAGAGCGTATGCATATGCAGCCCGTCCACCCCATCCAGCGCCGCCGCAGTCAGCTGGCTGATCGGCGTGCCCAGCCGCGAACAGGGCGCGCAGGGGTCATATTTGGCGATCTCGCCTTCGGAATGTTCAGGGTTGATCCGCAGCCCCACCTGTTTGCTGGCAGCCTGGCATCTGGCCAGAAACCGGTCCTTCTGGGCCACACTGTTGAAGATCATGTGATCAGAGAGCGCAATGATCTCCTCGATCTCGCTGTCCTTGTAGCCCGCACAAAAGGTGGCGACCTCGCCGCCATATTCTTCGCGCGCCAGGCGCGCCTCATGCAACCCACTGGCGCAGGTGCCGCTCAGATAGTGACACACCAAAGGCGCCAGCGAAAACATCGAAAATGCCTTGAGCGCCGCCAGAACATGGGCGCCGGAGCGCTCGGCCACATCGGCCAGCACCATCAGGTTCCGCTCGACCGCCTTTTCGTCCACCACAAAACAGGGCGTGGGCACGCGGGAGAGGTCGAAATCGCGAAAGGCACCGGCATCGCCGGCCTGGGTTTGCATCATGTCGGTCATGGAAAATGTCCTCCAATTCACGCGGAGGGCCGTCCCCGGCCGCGGGTGGGGGTGAAGCCCCCGCCCATGGGGGCGGTCGGGGGCTGCCCGGCGTTGCCGCCGGGCAAAGATTCAGAACTCGACCGGACCGTTCAGCTCATGCACCTGCCATGGCAGGCCGTGTTCGTTCAGCATGTCCATGAAGTTGTCGGGGTCGAGCTGCTCCATGTTCCAGACACCGGGCTCGACCCAGTTGCCCTTCAGCACCTGCGCCGCACCGATCATGGCAGGCACGCCGGTGGTATAGGACACAGCCTGGCTGCCAACCTCGGCATAGCAGTCCTCGTGGTCGCAGATGTTGTAGATATAGTAGGTCTTTTCACCCGAACCATCCTTGGCCTGGCCGGTGGCAATGTCACCGATACAGGCCTTGCCCTTGGTTTCTGGTCCCAGATCGCCGGGATCAGGCAATAGGGTTTTCAGGAACTGGATCGGAATGATTTCCTGCCCATCATGCATCACAGGATCAATCCGGGTCATACCGACATTTTCCAGTACCTTGGCATGCATGATATAGGCGTCACCAAAGGTCATCCAGAACCGGGCCCGCTCGATCTCCGGGAAATGGGTCGACAGGCTTTCCAGCTCTTCGTGATACATCAGGTACATGTTCTTGGCCCCGATTGCCGGGAAGTCGAACTCGACCTTATGCGACATGGCCGGCGTGCCGTGCCAAGCGCCGTTTTCCCAGTGACGTGCCTCAGCCAGCACTTCGCGCAGGTTGATTTCCGGATTAAAGTTGGTGGCAAATTCCTGATCGTTGGAGCCACCATTGGCATCCAGAATGTCGATCTGGCGGATTGTGTCCAGCTTGTGCTTCTTCAACCAGGTGGCAAAGACACTGGTCACGCCCGGATCAAAACCAGAACCAAGAATGGCCGTCAGGCCTGCTTCTTTGAACTTGTCCTGATAAGCCCATTGCCAGTGATATTCAAACTTGGCTACGTCTTCGGGCTCGTAGTTTGCGGTATCCAGATAGTGGCAACCAGCCTCGAGGCAGGCATCCATCAGCACTAGGTCCTGATAGGGCAGAGCCAGGTTCACCAGGATCTCAGCCCCGGTTTCGCGGATCAGGGCAACCGTTGCGGCCACATCATAGGCGTCCAGCTCGGCAGTTTTGATCTCAACCCCGGTGCGTTCCTTCACGCTGGCGGCAATCGCATCACATTTGGATTTGGTACGGCTGGCCAAGGTGATCTCGGTAAAGATATCGGCGTTCATTGCCATCTTATGGACCGATGCGTGGCTTACGCCGCCGGCACCAACAACAAGTGTCTTACCCATGGTGGTTCTCTCCTTACCGGGGTTATTCATAATATGTATAGCCGTTGATCGAGTCCCGATAGGCCCCGATCAGGGTTTTACGTTCTGCGACCTGCACAGCCCCGCTTGAAATGGCCTCGTCCACCATTTTGCGAAAGGCCGCCACACAGTCAGCTGGGTCGAACTCGACATAGGACAGGACCTCGGAGATCGTGTCGCCTTCCTGTTCGTGCAACAGGTCAAACCCGCCATCTGGGCGCAGGTCGATGGTCACAACATTTGTATCGCCAAACAGATTGTGCAAATCGCCCAGGGTCTCCTGGTAGGCACCAACAAAGAACACCCCAAGGTAATAGCGCTGATCCTCGCTGAGAGAATGCACCGGCAAGGAGGGCGAGATCCCGTCCGCCAGGATAAAACGATCCACCTTACCGTCGCTGTCACAAGTGATGTCAGACAGCACCGCGCGGCGATCCGGTGTCTGGTTCAGCATCTGCAGCGGTACAATCGGATGCAGCTGGTCAATGGCCCAAACATCCGGCAGGGATTGGAACAGTGAAAAATTGCAGTGATAAACATCCGCAACCTCTTCCAGCTTTTCCCCCAGCTCATTCACTTCATCAGAAGCCGCAGCCAGAACTTTGATCTGCGCGATCAAGGACAGGTAGATACGCTCTGCCCGCGCCATCTGCCGCAGGTCGACCATGCCGCGACGAAACAATCCCCGCAGTTCATCGCGATAGAAGGTGGCATCGTTCCAGCATTCCTGTACCCGGCCTGCCACCAAATAGCCGCGGATCGCGGCCAGGTCAGAGACCAAGTGATGATCCTCCGGCTGCACATCCGGCGCGTCCGGCGCGTCATAGAGCGTCGTCTCCAGCACATCAAAGATCAGCATCGACGAGGTCGCCACCACTGCCCGGCCGCTCTCCGTGACCAACACCGGATGGGCCACCTCGGCGTCATCCATCGCATAGGCTACGGTTTCCACCACGTTTGAAGCATATTCTTCGATCGAATAGTTGATCGAATTCTCTGCGGCCCGTTTCTCGCCCGTATAGTCGATGCCCAAGCCCCCGCCGAGATCGAGATGGGTCAGCGGCACGCCTTCGCGGGTCAGTTCAATAAAATAGCGGCAGGCCTCCGCCGTGGCGCGGCGGACATCGTTCACATCCGGCACCTGACTGCCCAAATGGGAATGCTGCAGTCTCAGGCAATGCAGCAGGCCCACATCTTTGAGTCGATCCACAACCCGCAGCAACTGATCAGAGTTCATGCCAAAGGCTGACCGATCACCAGAGCTTTCTTGCCACTTGCCACCAATCTGGTTGGTCAGTTTAACGCGTACCCCAAGAAGCGGTTCAATTCCCAACTCGCGAGTGACTTCGATGACGGTCTCCGCCTCCTTGGGGCTTTCCAGCACAATGATGGTATTGAAACCAAGGCGGCGCGACAGGATCGCCAGGCGGATAAATTCTGCGTCCTTGACGCCGTTGCACACAATCAGCGCATCCTTCGCCAAACGGTGGGCCAGCGCGATGACCAACTCTGGCTTGGATCCGGCTTCGAGGCCAAAGTCATATTTGCTTCCGAATTCAACAATGCGGTCGATCACCTGGGCCTGCTGATTGACCTTGATGGGAAAGACCCCGCGATAGGGCGCTTTATATCCCACCCGCTGGATTGCGTTGGCAAAGCTCTGGTTGATATGGCGGATTTCGTTCTCCAGGAACGAACTGATACGCAGCAGCAGTGGCGAAGCGATGCCGCGTTGTTCCAGATCACTCAAGATGCCTGGCAGGCTGATGGGGGCGGCCTCTTTATGGGCCGGATTACACAGGGCAATCTCGCCCTCCGACGATACGGTGATCAGGCCCTTGCCCCACCGTTCGACTCCGTAAATATCCTCTGCGCAGTTTTGGTCCTGTGTCACACGAGTTGGCCTTTGCTGATGGTGGGGAGACAAAGCGTCAAATAGAAGCAAAATGGAGAGGTGTGGTTGTCTGGGTATCGTCCCATTCTATCCAGCAAAACCGCAATGGGATGGCCTGTTGCTGGCCTTGCGCCACGTATAGAAGCTCATATGATTCCCTCCAATAGGACAACCGCCAATTTCATACTTCCTTTCCAGATCTCAGGGGACAAGCGCACCCGTGTTTGGCACCCCAAGAAGCGCCGGTAATAGGCAGCCAGACGGCCTATCACAAGACTGGAAAGCGGCACTTTGTGTCATGGAAGCGAAGAGGGCGCGCACCGGTGCCCACCACTCCCAGTTTATCCTGCACGGCCTGTGTGAATCACGTCAGGATGTCGTAACCGCTTGACCTCAGCAGAGGGCTCTCGGGCATCTCCCTGCCCTGTGCGCAAAGGGCCACCGTCCCTAGCCCAGGGCATATCTACTCTGCCGCCCCCTCAAGATAGGGCACCAAGTGAGGCATCTCGCCCTGAGGGCGGTAAATGGTGAAAAGCTCAAACGGTTCGCTTACACCGCGCAACATGTAACGGCCAAGTGAGACAATATCGTACTTGGTGTCAGAAACCGCTTCCCGGACCACCTGTGAGAAAATCAGGTTTTGCCCAACCGAACGATGCATGCCTGCAATCCGCGCCGTCTGGTTGACCGCAGGGCCGATTACGGTGAAATCCAGTCGGTTTTCAGCGCCGATATTGCCATAGAGAATAGGCCCCGCGTGCAGGGCCAGCGTCCAGTCCGTCACGGGAAGCCCCTGCGCCAGCCGTTCCTCATTGCGCAGGCCAATATTGCGGCATAGCTCGGCCGAGGCCGCCAAAGCCGCCTGTGAGTCTTTTTCAATGCTGCCCAAATTGAACATCACCAGCATACCATCGCCCAGAAACTTGAGGATATTCCCCCCATGCTCCTGGGTCGCAGCGACGGCGATGCCAAAATAGTCGTTTAGCATTTCGATCAATTCCGGCCCCGGCAGCTCTCCGGCTAGGCTGGTAAAACCCTTGAGGTCAAACAGGCCAATCACCGCGTCGATCTCGGTAGAGGAGCCCCGCTGGAACTCACCCGAAAGCACCCGCTGACCGGGATCCCGCCCCAGATAGGTTTGCAACAGATCACTGGCCATTTGCCGGTTCGACATGGATTTCAGTGCCAACCCCAATACCGGGTATAGGGACTGGATAAGGGCCTTATCCTCTGCCGAAAACCCTTCGGGACTGTCAGTGGTCCAGGAAGACAGCACCCCTTCGGAGGGGGCGTTGGGGTCAACCGGGGCATCATCCTCGGTGAAGCGGAGTGTCAGCGCGAAATATTCAGTGGCACCGCGCCCCTTCAGCTCTTCCAACAATGGAAACTCTAACGGAACATTCGCCGTCAAGTCGACCTGCAGGCTTTCCAGTCCCTGATCCAACATCTGATAGAAAGGACTTCTGAGCCAGGCTTCGCGCGGGGTTTCACGGCGTTCATAGTGTTCGTGTGAAATGCCATCAGAACGCGTCCAGTTGTAGCCGATGCCGCCGAATTTTGGATGAAAGGCCCGCTGTGCAAGGTGAAACCGCCAGAGCGGCACCCCCATCTCAACCAGCTTTTCGCAGAAGGTATTTAGCAGATCCTGACGGCCACTGCTGCGCAGCCCTTTTTCGATCAGCATAGGAACCAGCGTTTCTGCTCTTGGATCCATGTCACCCATCATCGCCATCCCCTTCCTTGCCATGCATATCACCCGTCACCCCGATGCTCTGCGTCGTGAGAGCGTGGCGCCTCTATCCCCGCCAATTGGCGCAACATGTGGCGGAGCAAAGCCACCTCTTGCGGCGTGAACCGCTGGGCAAGCTGCGCATCATAGGTTTGCGCCTGGGATCTGAGATCACGATAGGCTGCTTCACCAGCCGGTGTAAGCCGCAAATGTTCCGAGCGCCGGTCCTTTTCATCGCGGCTACGCGAAACGAACCTGCGCGCGGCCAATTTTGCCACCGCCCGGCTGATTTTGGTTTTGTGTATCTTGGCCCTTTCGCCAATTTCCTTGGCCGTCATTTGGCCAAAAATTCCCAGATGAAACAGCACCCGCCACTCATTGCGCAGCATTCCATAGCGATTCTTGTAGTGGGCCTGGAAGGCCAGTGAAGACTCCTCAGCGGCGCGGTTCAGCAAAAAGGGCAGAAAATCTTGCAGCGAAAAATCATCTTTTTCAGTCATGAGGCGCTCCTTTTTCTTGTTAGTTACAAAATCAACTATTAATTCCGCAAGCAGAAAAGGAGCGCGCGACATGAATAAAGCTGCTGATCCCCACCAGATGGTCCAGGCCCCATCCCTTGCTGGCCCGCATGAAGGCTATATGCCCGGCTTTGGCAATGACTTTGAAACCGAGGTACTACCCGGTGCCATGCCCCAGGGCATGAACAGCCCGCAGAAATGCAACTATGGCCTCTACGGCGAGCAGCTTTCGGGCACCGCCTTTACCGCTGATCCCCCCGAACGCACCTGGTGCTACCGTATCCGCCCCTCGGTGAAGCACTCGCATCGCTATACCAAGATCGACCTGCCTTATTGGAAATCCGCCCCCCATGTGGACCCCGATGTCGCCAGCCTCGGCCAGTACCGTTGGGACCCGGTGCCCCATGACGGTCAGGCCCTGACCTGGCTCACCGGCATGAAAACCATGACAACTGCGGGCGATGTGAACACTCAGGTCGGCATGGCCAGCCATGTCTATCTGGTAACCGAAAGCATGCAAGACGCCTATTTCTTTTCCGCCGATTCGGAACTGTTGGTGGTGCCACAGGAAGGCCGCCTGCGTTTTGCCACCGAGCTGGGAATTATTGACCTAGAGCCCCAGGAGATCGCCATTATCCCGCGCGGGCTGGTCTATCGCGTTGAAGTGCTGGAAGGCCCGGCCCGTGGTTTTGTTTGCGAAAACTATGGTCAGAAATTCGAGCTGCCCGGTCGTGGCCCCATTGGCGCCAATTGCATGGCCAACCCGCGCGATTTCAAAGCACCTGTAGCGGCCTATGAGGACCGCGAGGTGCCTTCGACCCTGACGGTGAAATGGTGCGGCCAGTTCCATGAGACTCAGATCGGCCAGAGCCCGCTGGATGTGGTGGCCTGGCACGGCAATTACGCGCCTTACAAATATGATCTGAAGACATATTGCCCGGTTGGAGCCATCTTGTTTGATCACCCGGATCCGTCGATCTTTACGGTGTTGACCGCGCCGTCTGGCGTGCCTGGCACCGCCAATATCGATTTTGTACTGTTCCGCGACCGCTGGATGGTGGCTGAGAACACCTTCCGCCCGCCTTGGTACCATAAGAACATCATGTCCGAGCTGATGGGCAATATCTATGGTCAGTACGACGCCAAGCCTCAGGGGTTCATTCCCGGTGGCATGTCGCTGCACAATATGATGATCCCGCATGGGCCAGACAAAAATGCCTTTGAAGGGGCGTCGAACTCTAATCTTGGGCCGGAGAAGCTGGAAAACACCATGTCCTTCATGTTCGAAACCCGCTTCCCACAGCACCTCACCGAGTTTGCCGCCAAGGAAGCGCCGCTGCAGGATGACTATATCGATTGCTGGAGCGACATCGAGAAGAAGTTCGACGGCACGCCTGGTATGAAATAACAAAGAGATAAGAAGGGGGCGCTGCCCCCTCTGGGCCTCAAATGGCCCATTCACCCCCGGAATATTTTCCGGAAAGATGATAATGAGGCCGCAAGTGCCTCACATGATTGGAGGCTCTATGCCGCTTCTGAAATCCTGGGTTGCCTCGGCCAATGACGCCACGCATCCCTTTCCACTGAACAACCTGCCTTACGGGGTTTTCTCCACTGCTGACAGCGATCCGCGCTGTGGCGTTGCCATTGGCGATATGATCCTGGACTGCCAGGCCGCCGAAGAGGCAGGCCTGTTGCAGCTGGCGGATTATCCTCTGTTCGAAGTGCCCTTCTGGAACGAGATGATGGAAGAGGGCCCTGCCGTTTGGGCGGCGCTGCGCGATCGTCTGACAGCGCTGCTGAGCGAGGGCGCGGCGGAGCAGGCAAAGCTGGAGCCGCTTATGGTGGCCCAAGAAGAGGCCGAGCTGCATATGCCCATCGCCGTGGCGGAATACACCGACTTCTATGCCGGTATGCAGCATGCCAAGAACATGGGCGCGATCCTGCGCGGTTCCCCTGATCTGCCTGCCAACTGGCTACATATCCCCATCGGCTACAACGGTCGGGCTTCCTCTGTCGTGGTCTCTGGCACCGAGATCCATCGTCCCAATGGCCAGACCAAGGCGCCGGATGCTGAGATGCCATCGTTTGGTCCGACAAAACGTCTGGATATCGAGCTGGAGATGGGCGCCATTGTTGGCACCGGGTCCGAATTTGGTCAGCCGATCACCGTGGATGAAGCCGATGCCATGATCTTTGGCTATGTGCTGCTGAATGACTGGTCCGCCCGTGACATCCAGGGTTGGGAATATCAGCCCCTGGGGCCGTTTCAGGGCAAGGCCTTTGGCACCTCGATCTCTCCCTGGATCGTGACCGCTACGGCGCTGGAAAGCTTTCGCGCGCCAACACCTGCCCGCGAAAAAGAACTGCTGCCCTACCTGAATGGCAGCAAGGACGGATTGTATGACATCGAGCTGGAAGTGCTGATGCAGCCCGAAGGGGCGGAACGCGCCAGTTCCATCGCCAAGACCAACTACAACCGGATGTATTATTCAGCGGCTGAGCAGCTGTGCCATCACGCCATTGGTGGCTGTGAGATGAACACCGGTGATCTCTTGGGTTCGGGCACCATCTCGGGGGCTGAGCGCTCAGAATATGGCTCGCTGATGGAGCTGAGCTGGGCCGGGCGCGAGCCCTTTACCCTGGAGACCGGCGAGACCCGTGGCTTTATTGAGGATGGCGATACCCTGACACTGCGCGGCAATGCGCGCGGTGATGGCTATACCATCGGCTTTGGCGATTGTGTGGGTAAAATCCTGCCCGCCAAACCCTGGCCTGCGGCCTAAGCAAGCTTAGACACTGATTATTGAGGGGGGCGCTGCCCCCTTCGACCCGACAAAAGGATAGAAACATGGCCAAGGCATTTGCGTCCCAAGGGGACATGAGCGAGAAGAAGATCACCTTTGATGAAATTGGTGAGGGGCTTTATGCCTTTACCGCTGAAGGCGATCCAAATTCCGGCGTCATCATCGGTGATGACTCTGTCATGATCGTTGAGGCCCAGGCGACACCGCGTCTGGCCAACAAGGTGATCGAATGCGTGCGCTCGGTCACAGACAAGCCGATCACCCATGTGGTGCTGACCCACTACCATGCTGTGCGTGTTCTAGGGGCCTCGGCCTTCAATGCGCAGCAGGTGATTATGTCCAATGCCGCCTACAACATGGTGCTGGAGCGCGGTCAGGAAGATTGGGACAGCGAGTTCCAGCGCTTTCCACGCCTGTTTGAGGGCCATGAGAGCATTCCTGGCCTGACTATGCCGACGACAACCTTCTCTGATGAAATGACCGTTTTCCTGGGCAAACGCCGGGTGAACATCAAACAGATCGGTCGCGCCCATACAGCTGGGGACGCTGTGATCCATGTGCCGGATCAGAACGTCATGTTCACCGGTGACATCGTCGAAGATCACTCGGCCTGCTATTGTGGCGACGGGCATTTTGCCGATTGGGGCAACACCCTGGACAACATCAAAGCCTATGACGTGGACGCGATTGCGCCAGGTCGCGGTGGCGCCCTGGTGGGCAAGGAAGCGGTGAACCGCGCCATCGAAAGCACCCGTGACTTTGTGCAGAGCACCTACCTGCCTGCCGCCCGCGTGGCGGCCCGAGGAGGCTCCCTGAAAGAGGCCTGGGATGCGGTGCGCGCAGAATGCGACCCCAAGTTTGCAGACTACGCCATCTATGAACACTGCCTACCCTTTAACGTCGCGCGCGCCTATGACGAGGCCCGTGGTATCGCCCACCCGCGGATCTGGACGGCAGAACGCGATCTGGAAATGTGGGCCGCGCTGCAGGGCTAAGGCGCATCCCTTATCGCGGGGCGCTTTGATCCAGATCGTGCCGCCCCGTTGAAACATATGAAACGATCACCCAATCCTCCCGGCGCATCCGTGCCGGGACACGGAGAAGCTGTGCCAACCGGGAGCTTCCGGAGGCACCCCGAATGAATACGGAGGAGACCAGATGAACAAGATCTTTGAAGTCCCGATGTATCCTTATGCCCGCCATGAGGATCAGGATGCCGGGGCACCAGCCCGCCGCAAAGTTGTGGTAATCGGGGCCGGCCCCATTGGCTTGGCCGCCGGGATCGAACTGGCCCAGGAAGGCATTGAGGTGGTGATCCTCGATGAAAATGACAAAGTGAGCTTTGGCTCCCGTGCTATCTGTTTTGCCAAACGCCCCTTAGAAATTCTGGATCGGCTTGGCTGTGGCCAGCCCATGGTTGACAAAGGCGTGCTGTGGAACAAGGGCAAGGTCTTCTTTGATGACCGTCAAGTCTATGACTTCAATCTGCTGCCCGAGGAGGGGCACCAACGCCCTGCCTTTATCAATCTGCAGCAGTACTATTTCGAAGAATATCTGGTCGACCGGGTCCGCGCCCTGCAAGAGCAAGGCGCGCCAATCGAGATACGAGGCCGCAACAAGGTCTCGGCCATTGGCACCCATCCCGACCATGTGACGCTGGAGATCGACACCCCCGAGGGATCTTATAATCTCGAAGCCGACTGGATGATCGCCTGCGATGGCGCGGGCTCCCCCACCCGCCGCATGCTGGGGCTGGACTTTGTTGGCCGCGTCTTTGAGGACAACTTCCTGATCGCCGATGTGGTGATGGAGGCCGATTTCCCGACAGAGCGTTGGTTCTGGTTTGACCCACCCTTCAACAAGGGCCAGTCAGCCTTGTTGCACAAGCAGCCCGATGGGGTCTGGCGCATTGACCTGCAGCTGGGCTGGGATATCGACAAGGAGCGCGAAAAACGCCCCGAGAATGTCATTCCCCGCCTCAAGGCCATGCTGGGCGACGATGTGGAGTTTGAGCTGGAATGGGTCTCGATCTATACCTTCCAGTGTCGGCGGATGGAAAAGTTTCGTCATGGCCGCGTGTTGTTTGCCGGCGACGCCGCGCATCAGGTTTCCCCCTTTGGTGCCCGTGGGGCGAACTCGGGTTTGCAAGACACCGACAACCTGATCTGGAAGCTGAAACTGGTGATGGAGGGCAAAGCTCCCGAAAGCCTGCTCGATAGCTATGACCAAGAACGGGTGCACGGGGCGGAAGAAAACATTCTCAACTCTAGCCGGTCTACCGATTTCATCACGCCCAAATCAGAAATGTCCCGTCTGCTGCGGGATGCGGTGCTGGACCTGAGCGAGCATCATGAGTTTGCCCGCCCCCTGGTGAACTCTGGCCGTCTGTCGGTGCCCTGCACCTATGATGGCTCAACACTGAACTCAGCGGATGCACTGATGGATGGCCCTGCGCGCACGCGCCCTGGCTCTTCCTGTCCAGACGCGCCATTGGGAGATGAGTTCCTGCTACCGAAACTGGGGAACAGCTTCATCCTGCTGACCATTGATGCCGATGCACCGGAGGAAATCGAAGAAGCAGGCATCACCGTCAAGCGGCTGGCTCTGTCAGTCAAAGATGACAAGACCCTAGCGCTGAAAGAGCGCTATCTGGGCGATCACGATGCCGGTGTCTACTTGATCCGCCCAGATCAACATGTGGCCGCGCGTCGTCCCTCGTATGATGACAATCAGTTCCGCGCAGCCATCCGCCGCGCCATGGGCAAGGAGTGACCCCGATGTCTGACACCCTGATTCTGACCCCAAATATCGACGGCGCCGATGATTTCTATGCGGACCTTTTGACCGCTCACGAAGGCCGAGACAAAGCCGACAGCGACGCGTTTAACGCCCGTCTGCTTTTGGTGCTCGCCAACCACATCGGCGACCGCACGATCCTGAAACAGGCGTTGGCTGCTGCTGCGCTCACCAAAGAGGAGGACCCCGCATGAAGATCGAACAAATTCACCACGTAGCTTATCGCTGCAAAGACGCCAAACAGACCGTCGAGTGGTACAACAAGATGCTCAAGATGGACTTTGTTCTGGCCATCGCTGAGGATCACGTGCCCTCCACCCACGAGCCCGACCCCTACATGCATATCTTCATGGATGCGGGCAATGGCAACGTTCTGGCCTTCTTTGAGCTGCCCACCAAGCCCGAAATGGGGCGCGACCCCAACACACCGATCTGGGTTCAGCACATCGCCTTTAAGGTCAAGGATCGCGAGACCCTGATCGAATTCAAAGACCACCTCGAGGCCAATGGCGTCGAAGTTCTCGGCGTGACCGATCACTCAATCTTCCACTCGATCTATTTCTTTGATCCCAATGGTCACCGGGTTGAACTGGCCTGCCCCGATCCAAAGGAAGAGGCGCTGCTGGAAAAACTCGACGCCGTGAAGTGGGAGATGTTGGAAGAATGGTCCAAGACCAAGAAGGCCCCAAAACACGCTGACTGGCTGCATGCCAAAGAACTGAGCGAGGTCTGATCTCAGACCATAAGCCTGCAATAGATTGACAACACTTGGGCAACCGGAGAGGCTTCGGGTGCCCAATACTCTCTTTATAGGCCCTATTTTTTCAGGAAAGATCAGTGATGCACGACACCGTTCTCTTCGATTATTGGCGCTCCTCCGCCAGCTACCGCTTACGCATTGCGCTGAACCTGGCTGAAATCGATTACCGGTCCGTCACCGTGGATCTGGTCAAGGGTGAGCATAAGACGCCAGAACATCTGGCCCGCAATCCGCAGGGCTTTGTGCCGGTGCTAGAGATCGACGGTCTGCGCATGACCCAGTCTCTGGCTATTCTGGACTACCTGGACCAGACCCGCGAACTGGGCCTTTTGCCAAAAGACCCCGCCGCACGGGTTCAGGCCCAGGCCCTGGCCCATGCAATCGCAGTGGATCTGCACCCAGTCTGCAACCTGCAAGTGGCGAAACATGCCACCCAGCTTTCCGGTGGGGCCGAGGGAATGCCTGGCAATTGGATGGTGCACTTTATCCGTCCCGGCCTTCAGGCCTTTGAGACCCTGCTGGGCGCCTATGACAAGAGCCCCTATTGCACCGGGGAGGCCCCTGGCCTGGCTGACATATGCCTAATGCCACAGCTCTATAACGCACGGCGTTGGGGCGCTGACATCTCGGATATGCCCCGCATTCTAGCGGTCGAGGCAGCCTGCGCCACCCACCCTGCCTTTGCCAAGGCACACCCGGATGCGGTCAACACCAGCGGCTGATCACTCTGGGGCATCTGCCGGTCTATGTCGCCTGTTCGCTATGACCTTGAACAGGCGACCATCGGTCACCACCAACCCCAGGCCTATCACTAGAAAGCCAAGGAAGGCTTCGCGGCTCAGGGTCTCACCAAGGAAGCCGGCGCCCAGGCCAACCGCCACCGGCGGGATCAACAGAGTGACCAGCATCAGATTGGCAGATCCAGCCCGGCGCAGAATGTCAAAATACATCAGATAGGCCAATGCAGTGGACAGCACTGCGATACCGATCAAGGCGCACCAGACCTCGGCGGACAGATCCAACCGAGGCATACCCTCGACATAGAACACCAGCGGCAGCATCAGCACAGTACTGCCAACCACCATGCCCAGCGCGTTCATCAAGGGCGGTTGCCCCGCCAAAAACAACTTCCCCCAAACACTGGCCAGCGCGTAGGAAAAGGCAGCGGCCAGGACCGCCAGCTGCGCCAGATTGCGCGGATCAAACGAGGTCAGCGTCGAAGGTCCCATGATTACCGCCACGCCCAAAAATCCCAGGGCAGCGCCAATCAGCTTCTGCGATGTCAGCGGCTCGTCCCGGAGCAAGATACCGGCCATCACTGCGCCAAACATCGCCGTGGTACCATTGAGGATCGATGCCAACCCGCTTTCAATCTGGGTCTGCCCCCAAAAGATCAGCGAAAACGGCAGGGCGTTGTTCAATGCTCCCATACCAAGATAGGCGCCCCAGATCCTTGCCCCACCTGGGATCTGGATGCCTTTGATGCGCACAACCAAAAACAGCACCGGAAGCGCCAGCCCCACCCGAAACAGGGTAATGGTGAGCGGTGGTAATTGGCTGAGGGCGACTTCAGCGAAAAAGAACGACCCGCCCCAGACCAGCGCCAATGCCGCCAATAATACGCCAGATGTCAGATCAACGGATGGGCTCGGCTGCGTCATCTAGGGCTCCTTTTTTCCTGCCGCCCAG
The DNA here is from genome assembly GCF_000152965.1 of Roseobacter sp. MED193. GTDB lineage: Bacteria > Pseudomonadota > Alphaproteobacteria > Rhodobacterales > Rhodobacteraceae > Pseudophaeobacter. Next base: position 1,791,714 of record NZ_CH902583.1, read on the forward strand.
GCTAGGCCAACTGAACAGATGAAACGACCCGTTTCCTGCGCATAGGATCCGCCTCCCGGAAGAGGCGCCCCAGCTCGTACCAATATGCAGTGGCCTGCCACCAGGTTCTAAGCTGGCAAGCCCCGTCCATTGAAATGGCCAAGTGCAGATCCTGGATGCTTACCCCTTGCAGCCTTGGGCCTTGTAGGCAAAGGTCGCGATAGATTTTCAATCCGCAAAGGGAGCCCAATGGCATGCGCCACTACCCCTACCGCCTCACTGGGCCTATCGGCTCTGCAGCAACGCTAGGGCTGATTGCCCTGCAGGTGGATGAAACCATCGAGCAGGACTTCCGCCGTCTGTTTCCCAGTCGCACAGTGGCGATCTATGTGAACCGCATTCCCTCGGGCGAAGACCTGACACCCGCCTCCATTGCCCAGATGGGGCGCGATCTGCCCGCAGCTGCAGCCCTATTGCCACAGGCTGCTACGTTTGATGCCGTGGCCTATGGCTGCACTTCAGGCACCACTTTGATCGGGGTGGACCGTGTGCGCACTTTGGTTCAGGGCGCTGTGAATACCCGCCATGTTGCCCAACCGCTCAGCGCAACCCTTGCTGCCTTTGCCGCGCTGGAGGTCTCTGCGATTGGCTTGGTTTCCCCCTACATAGACACGGTCGCCGGTCCTATGCGGCAGACATTCGAGGCCGCGGGCTACGCCGTTCCCGCCATGGTCTCCTTTGGCGAAGAGGTTGAAGCCAATGTCGCACGCATTGATCCGGCCTCGATACATGCGGCTGCGTTGGAGGTGGGATCAAATCCGGAGGTGGGCGCGGTGTTCCTTAGCTGCACCAACCTGCGTACCCTTGATATCATTACCGATCTGGAACAGCGTCTGGGCAAACCCGTGGTGAGCAGCAACCAGGCTCTGGCCTGGCACATGGCAAGACTCTCTGGGGCGCCTCTGGCTGCAGATGCCCCTGGCGCACTGTTTGCTCGTCACCTGCCGCAAGGCTGAAACACCCTTTTATCTAAGTTATAAAAAGAAAACCCCGCCCAGCGGCTTTGCCAGGCGGGGTTTGTTTTCTGATAATGAGGAAGGGATCAGTTTCCAGATCCCTCGCTCGTGTCTTCACCGCTCAGGGTGCTGGGGGCAAAGACACCGCCAAAGCCGGAATTATTGCCCTCGCTTTCCGTGCTCCCCTGCTGCTCTGTTTCGCCTTCCAGATTGGTAGGGGCAAAGACACCACCAAACCCGGAATCGTTCCCCGCAGGTTTAGACTGGGCCGGAGCAGCACTGCTGCCTTGCTCTGCCTCCTGTTGTTGACGACGCAGTTCACGCTGGCGCTTAAGCTCCTGAATGCGCAGCTCGGTCTCTAGGCGCTTTTGCTCCTGAACATCCGCGATACACTGCTGCGGACTATAGACAGTGGCCGTGCCAACCACAGTGACCGTGGCACAGGCGACAATCACCAAGGCTACAGCGGCCCAGTTTGAGCTGAGGAAGCCTGGCAGTTTGAACTGGCCTGAGCTCAACTCTTCCACCGTAGCCTCCTTGCGGGCCTCGGCCACCAGTTCTTTGCGGCGGATATTGGCCTCGTTGAACAGGGCGGCAAATACCGTGAGCAAGACAATGATAAAGGCCAGGGCCGAAATCGCCGGGGTGATGCCGTAGCGGACCTTTTGAGCCAGCTCGATGGTCAGCGTTGGATACTCGCCAAAGGTGAAGGTGGTGGTGTTGTAGTTCTCAAAGCTCGCCAGGAAGGCCAGCACCGCAGCCGAGGCGATGGCGGGCTTCATGAAGGGCAAAAGCACCTTGCGGAAGGCCTGCGCATGGGTGGCGCCCAGATCCAGTGCCGCCTCTGTCAGCGCGGTATCATAGCGCTGCAGACGTGCCACCAGCACCAGCATACAGTAGCTGGCAATAAAGGTGGACTGGCCAATCACCGTGAGGAACAAACCGTTGGACAGGAAACTGTCTGCCCCCAATCCAACCATACGGTTGATCCGGTCCCAGAACACCAGCGTCGAGATACCAATGACCACACCGGGCACCAGGATTGGCGCAATGATGATGGTGTAATAGGTCGCCCTGAGCTTGGGCCAGATCTGAGTCAGCATCAGCGCCCCAGCCAAACCCATGGCGACCGAGAGCACCACAGTGCCTGCGCCCACCAGAATGGAGTTCTTGATGCCATTCAGGATCCGCTCATCCTGAAACAGCGCCGAGAACCATTCAAAGGTCAGGCATTCCCAGGGCGTCGCCCGCGGGAACTCTGGTGAGTTGAAGGCGGTAACCGACATGATCACCAGAGGTCCGAGCAGATAGGCAAAGAAAACGCCCAGGTAGATCCAGATGCTCAGGCGCATAAATGAGAGGTTCTTCATTTGCCGATATCCCCCATGTTCACCTTGAACACCCGCATGAGGGCCAGCACCAAGAGGATACAGGTCACCAGCAGCACCACGGCATAGGCCGCGCCCTGTGGCCAGTCAGAGTTGTCGTTGAATTGCTGATAGATCAGCTGGGTAAACCACAAAGAGGAGGGACCACCCAGAATCTGTGGCGCCGCCAGTGCCCCGGCAGAGAGCATAAACACCATGGTACAGCCAGAGCTGATCCCCGGTTTGGCATAGGGAATGACCACCCGGCGGTGGATCATTGGCCAGCTGGCCCCCATGTCGCGTGCCGCCTCGATCTGGTTGCGATCTAGGCTTTCGATCACGTTGTAGATCGGGAAGATCATCAGCAAGATATAGGCATAGCCCAGCCCCGCATAGAGCGCGATATCGTTGCGAACAAAGTCAAAGGGCGTGTCGAATATCCCTGCGGCCACCAGCAAATTGTTGAGCACCCCGGTTTCGCCAAAGATAATGCGCAACGCAAAGGCCCGCAGGATCTCGTTGATCCAGTAAGGAATGATCAGCATCAGCGCAAAGATACGGATGTGATTGCCCTTGGTCTGGGCCAGATAATAGGCGATCGGATAACACAGGATCAGGTTAAAGATGGTCACAAAAATTGCCGCCACCAGGGTGCGGTAAAACACCTTGAGATCCACCGCGTTGTAGTCTTGGCTGCCACCTTCTGGGCCAAAAACTAGGTATTTGTAGTTCTCCATTGTGTAGACGTCTTTTGGTCCGCCAATTTCAGGAGGTGGCAGGTTGGGCCGGAAGGAGAAATCCAGCATCGAGAGCTGCGGCAGAATGATCAGACCGATGGTCCAGAACAGCACCAGCCCCAGCATCAGCGAGCCGATGCCAAGACCGTTACGGTCAAAAAACTCTTTTAGGAAACGAGGCATCGCCACACCTCCTATTCAGTGGCCAGATCGCCAGCGGGCAAGGCCACAGCGTTCTGGACATCATATTGCAGGGTCATCGGCTGGCCCTTGTGGCTGTCAAAGGACTGGCCAAGGTTTGGCAAAGACACCTTCATTTCCTTGCCGCCTTCGCCTTCCATGAAGATATTGAAGCTATTGCCCTCAAACTCTTCGTTGGTGACGGTTGCGGTGACGAAATGATCACCCTGGGTGCCGGCGGGCGCCAAAGCAAAAGCCTCTGGGCGGATAAACATCATCGCGTCATCTCCGGCTTTCATCTTACCCTGATTGGCGGTGGAAATCCGCGCCAGCAAATCACCAGAGCGATTTGTCGCGATCAGCGCTTTATCGCCCTGTACCTGCTTCACAGTACCCCGGAAAACATTGTTCTCGCCAACAAAAGACGCGGCAAAGGCGGTTGAGGGATCGTTGTAGATGGTTTTACCGTCGCCGATCTGGTCGATCACCCCAGCGCGCATCACCGCGATGTTATCGGACATGGTCAGAGCCTCGCCCTGGTCGTGGGTGATGTAGATGAAGGTAATGCCCACCCGTTGCTGGATTTCGCGCAGCTCGGTCCGCATATGCTGGCGTAGTTTCAAATCCAGCGCCGATAGCGGCTCATCCAGCAGCAAAACGTCAGGTTCAGCGCAGAGCGCACGGGCAATGGCCACGCGCTGGCGCTGACCACCGGACAGCTCGGAAGGCAGCTTGTCGCCCTGACCCGGCAGCGCGATCATATCTAGCAGCTCATCGGCGCGCTTGCGGCGCTCCTTGGCCGAGGCACCTTTGATCTCCATCGAGAAGGTGATGTTTTCCCAGACCTTCATCAGCGGAAACAGCGCCAGGTTCTGAAAGATCAGCGCTGTGGGACGTTTGTTTGGACCAATGCCCTTCATGTCGTTGCCGCCGATCAGCACCTGGCCTTCACTGGGGTCCAGAAAGCCGGAAACAGCGCGCAAGATCGTGGTCTTGCCGCAGCCCGAAGGACCAAGGAAGGAAAAGAAATCACCACCCTTGATATGCACGTTTGCGTCGCGCACGGCGACAAAATCTCCAAAGCGGATCCAGAGGTTTTCAAGATCTACGCCGACCCCAGCACTCATGTGGTCTCTCCTCAGCTCGCACCTCTTGTGCCCGGTGGAGAATACCCCCGGCGCAAACAGGCTGCTCTGTTCATTCAGATGTGGTTCAAACGCGCCATGCGTCGCGGCATAGCCCGGCACTGGCCCCCAATACACTTGGGGACCAGTTCGATGTTCTCAGCGGATTAGGCGCTTTTGAACTTGTTGACGAACTCAGTACGTACTTCGGCGTACCAAGGCGCTTCAGCAGGCCATGGGTTCAGGTTGGCCAGGCTGTCGCCAGGATAGGCTTCGGCAAAGTTCTTCTTGTAGACATCACCTGAGAAGGAATCCGCGCCCAGAACCGGCGAATTGTAGCCGTGGCTGTCGATTGCCTTGCCTGCAGCTTCTTTGCCAAAGGCGTAATCGATGAAGGCATAGACCTGCTCTTCGTTCTTGGCACCAACGGGCATGGACATGCCGTCAACCCAGGCCATCGCACCCTCAACAGGGGCTTGATAATGCACGGGCTCACCAGCGGCTTTCAGCGCCAGCGGTGGACCATCCCAAGTCTGGCCAACAACAACGCCTTCGTTCAGCAGACCGTTTTTCTGCGTATCGGCATCGTTCCAAATCAGCTTGATGCGATCTTTGCGCGCCATGCACCAATCGGTGATTTTGCCCCAGACTTCACGCATGGTGTCTTCGTCACCATAGGCCGCCCAGACAGATCCAGGATCCATTTCGCCAGAGGCTTCCATGTAGAGACCGGCACCCAGCATCATCGAATGGGCACGGCCCATGGTTTTGCCGGCGTTTTCTTCGGACCAGACATCGCCGTAAGAAGGTGCATCACCTGAAGGCAGCCACTTGTCAGTCCGATAGGCAATGCCTTCGGTGCCCCAGATATGTGGCAACCAATGCACGCCAGCGCCTTCAAAGTTCCAAGCAGATGTGCCGATTTTGGCCATCGCAGGGTTGACCGCGTCGATGTTCACCTTGCTCATGTCGAAAGGCTTCAACAATTCCAGTGGCCCCCACTGCAGCGAGCGGTTGTTGGTGGGCGAGACAATGTCAAAACCCTGACCCTTGGTGGCCTTCATCTTGTTGATGATTTCCTCATTAGAGCCAATACCGGTGTAATTCACCTTGATGCCGGTCTTTGCCTCAAAGCCTTCGATGAAGGCTGGGGGCAGATAATCCGACCACATCAGAATGTTCACTTCACCCGAAGAGGCCAGCGCGCTTTTGGAATAGAGCGGCGCCGCCAGAGCAGCCGCACCAGCGCTTTTCAGCAGGGTCCGGCGCGTGACATTAGATTTGGTAGTCATATTCAAATTTCTCCCTAGTGGGTTTGTTGGTGTCGTTTTTTATTGTTTTTGGTATCTAAAAGAGTGCGGGGCATTGCGCCCAACAAACAGTGACAGTTTCAAAAACTGATAAGGCCAAAATGCCGAAACACACAAAAATATGGCTCCAGTTTCTGAATAGCTCCACTCGATTCTCCTCAACAGTCACACAATAAGGTGGTGTTGTAACAGGAGTTTGCGCCTCTCAGATCCTTCCGTCAATGCTAACAGCTGCTCATTGTAGCACCTCCCTTCCGAATGCCTTTCAAACAGACGATCCGATCATGGCAACTCCAATGGCCATGACCACCGCAGCCCCCAAACGTCGAATCCAGTTGCCTTCGCGCAGAAAGATAAATCCAATTAGGGCAGCAAAAATCACCGAGGTTTCCCGCAGGGCTGAGACTGCCCCAAGGGGCGCAAAGTTCTTTGCAAAGAGCACCAAGCCGTATGCCGTCATCGAGACAAAGCCGCCCGCAAGGCCGATAACCCAATGGCGTGTTGGGATCTGGGCCAGCACTCGGCGTCGGCGCAGGCCAATAAAGGCGGCAATAAACAGGTGGCCAAACGCTCCCCAGGCCCAATAGCTGAGGGTATTGCCCGACAGGCGCACGCCCAGTCCATCAACCAGAGAATAGAGTGAGATGCAGACCCCCGTTCCCAGTGCATAAAGAAGTGCCATCCGGCCAACCCCGGACTTCAACGCCTGCCAACTGCTAAGCTGGATACCAAGGCCAATCAGGGCGATGCCAGCCCAGGCCTGCAGCGGCAGGATTTCATCTGCAAATACCATTGCCCAAAGCGCCACCAGGGCCGGCACGATACCCCGCGCAATCGGATAGACCACGCTTAGATCGCCATGTTTGTAGGCCTGTCCCAACATGTAGAAATAGCCAAAGTGGATCAGCGTCGACAGAGCCACATAGCCAAGACTTTCCAGCTCGGGCAGCGGCAGATAGGCCACCATGACAGCCCCGGGAATGACATGGCCCAGCGCCACCAACCCTAGGGTGGTCGTACGGTCTGCTGCCGTTTTCACAATGGCGTTCCAGACCGCATGCAGTATGGCGGCAGACAGGATGATGGCGACAACAAAGGCTGTCATTCTAGGAATTTCCTCGTTTGTTCCGGTGAGAAATTGCCCAATTTAGAGCCTGTTCTTTGGGTCTCAACTTGCTTCCAAGTCTTCAATCAGCCGTGTTTCCAGCAACTGGCCATTCTTGTAGAGCAACGGATAGGAGACCGCCGCTACATGGCTATTGAACTCGCGCAGAGCACGCAGGGTTTCCAGGTGGATATCTGATGTATCAAAGCTATGGCGCTTATTGTTCTGCAATCGCTTGAGATGCCGTTTACGGCTATCACTCTCCATCCGCTTCAACTCGGTCTTTTCAGCGTTGAGCAAACGAGCGCTTTCCAGATCATCAGAGATGAGTACATTGGAGGCCAGTCGCAGATTGGCCAGGATCGCCTCATGCATATGCAGGATTTCCGTCCAGCCTTCACTGGAAAAGCGCAGATTTTTTTTGTTCAGCCGCGCGGCAAGGACCGCCAATCGCCGTGCTGCCACATCGCCAGCCGTCTCCAGGCGGATTGCATATTCCACCATCTCGCGGGCCTGTTTCAATTCACCTTCAGCAAAGCCTTCGCTTGGGATATCTGCAACATAGGCGCGAATGGCTGACAGGCAGCTGTCCACCTCTGGGTCCAGGGCTTGCAGGGATTTTATCTGCGCCGCATCACCGGTTTGGTACAGATCAGCCAGCGGGCGAAACATCGTCTCCACCAGCTCGCTCATCCGCAAGAGCTCTCGCTTGAGGTTGGCCAGCACCTGTGCAGGCGGGCCATACACCCCCGACTCAAGAGCGCTCACCCGTCCGCCCGAAAGGCCTGTTTCTACAGCGACCGGTTCAGCCATCAATACCCGCATCAGAGGTTCAATCCGGGCACAAAGTGGGAGCGCCAGCAGCAAAAGCGACCCATTGAACGCCAGGTGGACATAGACCAGCATCTGCCCCTCCGCTGCACCGCTCAGCCCCCTGTCAAGCAGCCCTGCCCCAAGGCCAGAGTTCACCATAACCAGACAGGCCAGTGCCCAGCTGCCGCGCAGACCAAGATTAGCATAGGGAATACGCCGCGCACTTTGGCTCATGCCGCGACTGAGCCAGACCGGAATGAAGCCAGAACCAAAATTTGCGCCCAGCACCAGGGATAGCCCTGCCTCAAAGGGAATGGCGCCAATCTGCACCAGGGTCACACACATCAAAATCGCCGCGACCGAAGAATGCATCACAAAGGCAAGCCCTGCTCCCACCAAAAAGGCAGTGATATAGTCCCGCGCCAAATAGCCCGCGACAGCAGGCAGAAAGGCACTGTCCCGGATCGGGTCCATAGCCTCCCGCAAAAAGCGCAGCGAGATCAAGATAAAGGCAACCCCCATCAAGATCCGTCCTGCCTGGCGGGTTTTCTTGCCCTCGGTTTTTACAAAAAGATAGCCGCCCAACGCCAAAAGCACGGGCACTAGCCAGTCCAGATCAAACGACAGGATCTGAATAATCAATGCTGACCCCAGATCGCCGCCCAGAACAATCGCCAGCCCTGTGGGAAAGGCAAGATAGCCGCCAGAGGCAAAGCCAGTCACCAGCAGCGTCACCGCCGCCGAACTTTGCAAAATCAGCGCCAGCCCAACGCCCACCCCGCCCGCATGCAACTGGCTTCCGGTACCGGTCAAGAGCCGTTGAAACGAAGCCCCATAGCTCCGTTCGATGCCTGTGCGCACCATACGTACGGCGAACAGCAAAAACATGGTGGCCCCGGCAAGGCTGATGAGAAAGGTTAGAATCGCCATATCACTGCCCCTCGGAGGCGGAGGAGGCCAGGATAAAGCTCACCCCCCAATCTTGCATGGCCCGGGCCAGTTTCTTTCCGGGTTCGCGGTCACTGACCAATTGGGTCAGCTGTTGTGGCTCAGGACCACGATGCGGCGCGCTTTCGGTGAACTTGGAATGGGTGGTGACCACCATGACCTCATCTGCGGCAGCGGTAACCGCGCGGGTCAGCTCTGCTTCGGCGGCATTGTGGAACAGCAAACCGTGTTTCGGCGACAGCGCATCGGCAGACAAAATCGCCAGATCAAAGGCAAAACGCCCTGCCTGCGCTTGGGCCACCGGGCCAAAGGTGCCACGATCATCACGGCACATCTCGCCGCCCAGCAGGTGCAACCGGTTGCCATTGTGATTGGCCAGAAGTTGCGCCACTCCGATGGAGTTCGTGACCACCGTCAGATTGCGCCGTTGTCGCAGCGCCTCTGCCACGAAAGAGGTGGTGGAACCCACATCCAGAAACACTGTCATACCATCGACAATCTGTGGCATGACCGCCGCGGCGATCTGCGCCTTTTCGTCTGGGTTTTCCCCCATTCGGCGGAAGAAGCTCGACCCAGTCTCACCTGCGCCCGCGGGCCCCACGAGATAGGCCCCGCCATGTACGCGCTCGACCGAGCCTGCCTTGGCCAGGGATTTGATGGTACGGCGCACGGTTTCCTCTGAAACATCCAGTATCAACGCAAGCTCAGTACTGCGCCCAGATCCACCCAGGCGGCGCAGGGTTTCCAGCAACTCGACCTCCCGGTGAGATAGCGAAGATGGGCGCGGCATTGGGCGAGACTCCAGAAGCAGACAAAAACAAAGCACTACCTGTCAGGTTAGCGCCAACAAATCAACTCAAAACCCACATTATCACATTTGTTCAGTCAAATTCGGTCAAAAACAGTCACAACCGATAGAAAACGCTCTTCCCAAATCACAGGGGACAGGCTTATCTGGCGCCAATGAGGCACCCCGTCTGTCAGAGGAATTCTGCATATGAGCAAAGATATCGCCCAGACAAAGAATGTATTGTTCATTCTGATCGACCAGCTAAGGGCGGATTGCCTGACAGGCGCCCTGGCCGCGCATGTTGCTCTACCCAATCTGCGCGACTTGATGTCTCAGTCGGTGACATTCGAACAGAACTACACTGTGGTGAACCCCTGCGGCCCCTCGCGCGCGTCGATACTGACCGGGCAATATGCGATGAACCACCGGTCGATTCGCAACGGCACCCCGCTGCGCCATGATATCCCCACCCTGCCCGGTGAGATGCGCAAAGCTGGCTATGTACCAATGCTCTTTGGCTATACTGACACCTCACGCGATCCGCGCGTGCACCACCCTATGGACCCGGCCATTCGCACCTATGAGCAGCACATGGAGGGCTTCCAGGAAATGCTGGAGATGCGGCTGGAGATGTCCTACCCTTGGCGGGCAGATCTTCTGGCTAAGGGCTATAAATTTGACGATTACTGGGACCTGCACAAACCGGTCTCTCCAACTGGAGGTGCGGCAAGATTAAATGATCCCGCCCTCTACACGGCCCAAGACAGCGACACCGCCTTTTTGACCGATCGATTTCTGGCAACCCTGCCAGCCTATAGCGACCAAAGCTGGTTTGCACATCTCACCTATATCCGTCCACACCCGCCACTGGTCGCACCAGCGCCCTACAATGCCATGTATGACCCTGCCAAACTTCCGCCGCCCCTGCGCCACGACAGGGTTGCAGATGAATGTGCCATTCATCCGTTCTTTGGCCCGACAACCCAGGCCTATACACCAGCTTCTACGGTTCTTAGCTTTCCGGACCTCGAACCGACCGATGAAAACATCCAGACCCTGCGGGCGCTCTATCTTGGCTTGGCGAGCGAGGTCGACACCCATATCGGCCGGGTGATGCAATTTCTCAGAGACAGTGAGCAGGAGGACAACACCCTGGTTGTGCTCAGTGCTGACCATGGTGAAATGTTGGGCGACCGCCACAGCTGGGGCAAGTTCACGACCTATGACGCCGCCTATAAGACACCGCTGATCATCCGCATGCCCGGAAATGCGGCGCGGGCGGGATCCGTGGTGCAGGATATCACGGAATCCATAGACCTCACCCCGACCATTCTGGACTGGGTTGGGCAGGCGGTCCCCAATTCTATGGACGGTGCCTCGCTGGTGCCATTACTGCGTAGTGAACCCCCGGCGAACTGGCGGCAGTATTCCTATTCAGAACTGGACTTTGGCGACCCCGAGGTGCCGACGATTTGGCAGAATATGCTGGGCACTTCGGTCGCTGAATCCAACCTCGCCATCCTGCGAGATGGGCGCTTTACCCTGGTGGAATTTGCCGCCAACCTGCCACCACTGTTGTTTGATCATAAAGGCGCAGGTGAGATGGAGAATGTGGCCCAGGACCCGCAACGGCAGGGAGATCTGATGCGGCTGACACGGCAGATGCTCCGTCACCGGATGCGCTATGCAGATCAGACCCTTTCCCTGCATTCCATCACAGCCCAAGGACCACGCCAGCAAAAACGTCAAAGGCCCGGAGACGCCTGCTTTCAATCAGACTCTAGGCGCCACTCACCTTGACCTCACTGCTAGGTTTCGGGCAGAACCACGATATATTTAGCGGTAACATCTCACTGTCCCCACAAGGCGAAGCCCCCGATGACAACCCTTCTTCAAGACGCCCATGCTCTGTTTGATTCAGCCGTAGCCCGCGCAGACCCTGCCCTGGCACTAAGAGAAACTTTGCGATCCACGCCCCTGTTGCCGCCATCGGATGGAGGGCAGGACTACCTGCTCGCACTCGGCAAAGCCGCTGTGCCAATGATGAAAGAAATGCTGCAGCATATCCCTGAACCGTGTCAGGCGCTGGTCGTGACCAATCCGGAAAACCTAGGGGCGCTGCCCGGCGTGCGGGTTTTGGCCGGATCACATCCGGTGCCCGATCAGGCCAGCGCCGATGCTGGTGCGGCCGTGATTGACTTCCTGTCACAGACGACAGAACAGGACCGGGTCATCGTGTTGGTCTCTGGCGGAGGCTCAGCGCTAATGGTCGCCCCTGCCGCTGGACTCAGCCTGGCAGATAAGGCAGCGGTCAACGCAGCATTGCTGGCTTCTGGGCTAGAGATCAACGAGATGAACCTTGTGCGACAGCAGCTGTCAGACCTGAAAGGCGGCGGGTTATTGCACCATGCCGCCCCAGCCCCCGTACAGGCTTATATTCTGTCAGATGTGATTGGCGACGATCTGCGTGCCATTGCATCGGGCCCCACAGTTTCTCCCTTGGGAGATAAGACCGCGGCGCGCGCCATCTTGCAGCAGGCAGCGATCTGGGACGATCTTCCAGCATCCGTCAGGACCCAACTGACCGCTTCCCCTGTGGAGGCGCAACTCCCAGAAGCGCACAACGCCCTCATTGGCTCCAACCGGCACAGCCTTGCTGCAATGATGGAGCGGGCCGCAACTCTTGGTTGGCAACCGCAGTTGGTCAGCGACCATCTTGTCGGTGATGTCACAGAGGCGGTAGAAACAATCCTGCAAGCTGCCAAGAATGCTCCCCTGGACCAACCCGTGGCCCTGATCTTTGGCGGCGAAACCACTGTGCGGCTTCGCGGCGACGGCCGTGGAGGGCGCAATCAAGAGATGGCCCTGCGCATGGCCCACCGCGGTGCAACCGAGCTAAGCGGCGATTGGCTGTTCCTGTCAGGCGGTACGGACGGGCGCGATGGTCCAACCGATGCCGCAGGGGGTATCGCGACGCCTCAAACATGGGCAAATATTTCCAAAACCGGCGTGGACCCTGGTGCTCTGCTGGCCAACAATGACAGCTATGCCGCGCTCAAGGCCGCAGAGGCCCTGCTGATCTGTGGCGGCACCGGGACCAATGTAGCGGATGTTCAGGTGTTCTTGCGTCGGGCAGGTTAAACTGTCCTAGAGCTCGATCTCGTCAAGATCGTTCAAAAGATCCAAGAGCGCCTCATAGCGCTCCTCCCCCATTTTTTCGCGGGTTCGGTCGACGATTGCAATGCTGGCCGCGATATTGGCTTCGATGATTTTTTCCCCTGCAGCAGTAATGCGGATGATTTGGCGGCGTCTATCGACCTTGTCTCGTTCGCGACTGATCAGCCCTTTCTCGTCTAGCTTTTGCAAGATCCGCGTCAGGCTGGGCAGCAACAGGCAGGCCTGATCGGCGATCTCGGTTGGGTCGATACCGGCAGTTTCCTGCACCACCCGCAGAACCCGCCACTGCTGTTCTGTGAGGTCCACATCACTCAGCAGGTTACGAATGGGCCCCATCACCCGCTCGCGGGCGCGTAGCAGGGCGATGGGCAAAGAGCGGGCAGTCGAAGGCAATCTGTTTTTCATACCCGTTTATCACCCATATTCCTGACCAAAGGCAATTGCAGGCGGGATTTTTCAGCATTTGACAGCACGCCTCAAAAAAGCTACACATGTTAACCACAAGAGCGGAGCCTTCCTTTTCTCCCGCCCCCTTCGTCCGGATCCCTCAGCAAGGAGTCTGCCCATGCCCGTTCCCGCCCACGTCCTTTATCCACCCTTCAATATCGTACGGCTCTCTCATGTAGAGTACCGCGTCACCGATCTGGCGGCCTCGCGCAAATTCTATGTTGAAATCCTCGGCCTACAGGTCACACAGGAAGACGAGAGCCGTGTCTATCTGCGCGCTATGGAAGAGCGTGGCCATCACTGTATTGTGCTGGTTCAGGCAGGCAAGGCCGAAGTCGGCGTGCTGGGCTTTAAGCTCTTTGATGAGCCTGACCTCGACAAAGCCGCCGCGTTCTTTGCGGACAAAGGCCTGCCAGTAGACTGGGTGGAGCGCCCCCATATGGGCCGCACCCTGCGGACCCGCGATCCCTGGGGTATCCCGCTGGAGTTCTACGTCAAGATGGAGCGGTTGGAGCCGATCCACCAGAAGTACAAGCTCTATAACGGGGTGAAACCTCTGCGCATCGATCATTTCAACATGTTCTCAGCGGATGTGGATGCCTCTGTCGCCTTTTACAACGAGATCGGTTTCCGCGTCACGGAATACACCGAAGACGAGGAAAGCGGCAAGGTCTGGGCTGCCTGGATGCACCGCAAGGGCGGTGTGCATGATGTGGCCTTTACCAATGGCACCGGGCCACGCCTGCATCACTCGGCTTTCTGGGTGCCGACACCGCTCAACATCATCGACCTGCTCGATCTGATGTCCACCACCGGCTACGTCGCCAATATTGAACGCGGCCCGGGCCGCCATGGCATTTCCAACGCATTCTTCCTATACGTTCGCGACCCCGACGGCCACCGGATTGAAATCTATTGCTCTGACTACCAAACCGTCGATCCCGATCTCGAAGCGATCAAATGGTCCCTAAAGGACCCGCAACGCCAGACACTCTGGGGCGCACCCGCACCGCGCAGTTGGTTTGAGGAAGGTTCGGCCTTTGAAGGTGCCAGCACCAAGGAAAGCGCGCTCAAGGCGCAGCCGATTATTGCACCCTAACAGGACATTAGGACAATCCCCGACCCATCCATGAGGAGGATCGGGGGCTGTCCGGGCAATGGCCCGAACACTGGAGTTTTGAAGATGAAATGGGATGAATTCTCGGGCTGGGGTCGCCGTATTGCCGACTGGGCGCAGGACTATCACTTGACGGTGGGCGACAAACCGGTTCGCGCCAATACTGAACCCGGCGATGTGCTGAACGCCCTGCCCGCCATCCCGCCCGAGGATGGGGAGGGCATGGAAGCGATCTTTGCCGATTTCGAAGAGATCGTGATGCCCGGGATCACCCATTGGCAACACCCACGCTTCTTTGCCTATTTCACCTCAAATGCCGCTGCCCCCTCGGTTCTGGCGGAATTCCTGACCTCGGCCATCGCGCCACAATGTATGCTCTGGCAGACCTCACCAGCTGCAACCGAGATGGAAACCCGGATGATGGACTGGCTGCGCCAGGCGCTGGATCTGCCCAGCGAATTCCAGGGCGTCATCCAGGATTCGGCCTCCTCAGCTACGCTGGCGGCGGTGCTGACCATGCGCGAAAGGGCCCTGAACTGGCAGGGCAACCAACAGGGGCTGTTCGCCCAGAAACCCCTTCGAATCTACTGCTCCTCCGAGGTGCATACCTCGGTGGATCGTGCCATCTGGGTCGCGGGCATTGGCCAGCAGAATCTGGTGCGGGTGCCGATAAAGGGCGACTGGCGCGGTATGGACCCTGTCGCACTGCGCAGCGCCATTGAGGCTGATATCGCCGCCGGGTTACAGCCCGCCGGGTTGATCCTTTGTGTGGGCGGCACCGGCACGGGCGCCACGGACCCGGTAAAGGACTGCCTGCAGATCGCCGAAGACTACGGGCTTTACAGCCATATCGACGCTGCCTGGGCGGGATCCGCGATGATCTGCCCCGAGTATCGCCACTATTGGCCGGGAGTCGAGCGCGCCGACAGCATCGTCTTTAACCCGCATAAATGGCTGGGCGTGCAGTTTGACTGCTCGGCGCACTTTCTGAAAAATCCCGATGATCTGGTGCAGACGCTCGCCATCAGCCCTGAGTATCTGAAAACCCATGGCAAAGATGGTATCATCAATTACTCCGAATGGTCGGTGCCGCTGGGTCGACGTTTTCGCGCACTGAAGATCTGGTTCCTGATCCGTACCTATGGCCTGGAAGGGCTGCGCGCGCGGCTGCGCAATCACATCAACTGGTCACAGCAACTCCATGACAGGCTTGCGTTAGAGCCTGATTTTGAGATCGTGACACCGCCGATGTGGTCGCTCTGGACTTTCCGCTATGCCCCCGAGGGCGCACCGGATCTGGATGACCTGAACCTGAGATTGGTCAATGCCATCAATGATGACGGCCGTATTTACCTGACACAAACGCGGGTCGACGGCGCTCTGGTGATCCGCTTTCAGGCAGGACAGTTCGAAACCACCGAGGCCGATGTGATGATGGCCCATCGCGTCATCACCGAAATTGCCGCAACGCTTTGAACGATCCCGCCCCTCTTCCTTCTTCTGGCTGCGACTTGCAGCGGGGAGAGAGCCGCAGTAAGCCTGTACTGCGGGAGAGAGGCGACATACGTATTTCCCTGCAATTGACCAAAATGTGAGGCCGCCGTTAGCCTGAAGGCACAGGAGCGAGACTGCGCCAGCCCTATAAACTGGCGTGCCCTCAGGGAGGAACGACATGAAACGCACTTTGCTTGCAGGAATGGTTTCTGCATTGGCACTGGCTTCGGCCGCCGCTGCAGACATCAAAATTGCCCATATCTATGGCAAGACCGGCCCGTTTGAGGCCTATGCCAAACAAAGCCACGACGGTCTGATGCTGGGGCTGGAATATGCCACCGGCGGCACCAT
Organism: Roseobacter sp. MED193; assembly: GCF_000152965.1. Lineage (GTDB taxonomy): Bacteria > Pseudomonadota > Alphaproteobacteria > Rhodobacterales > Rhodobacteraceae > Pseudophaeobacter. Next base: position 1,807,669 of record NZ_CH902583.1, read on the forward strand.
GGAGATCAATGGTGAGCCGATCGTGATGATCGAAAAAGACACTCAGCTGAAACCGGAAAACGGCAAGGCACTGCTCGAAGAAGCCTATGGTGACGACGAAGTCGACCTGGCGATTGGTCCGGTCAGCTCAGGCGTGGCCCTGGCGATGCTGCCAGTTGCCGAAGAGTATGAAAAGATCCTGATCGTTGAGCCCGCCGTGGCCGACAGCATCACCGGTGCCAACTGGAACCGCTATATCTTCCGCACCTCGCGCAACTCGTCGCAGGACGCGGTTTCCAGTGCCATTGCGCTGGCTGGTGACAACGTCAAGATCGCCACTCTTGCGCAGGACTATGCCTTTGGTCGCGACGGCATCGCCGCCTTCCGCGAGGCCCTGGCGTCTCAGGGGATCGAGATCGTCCACGAGGAATACGCGCCCACAGATACCACCGACTTCACCGCAGCAGGGGAACGCATTTTTAATGCGATGAAAGATCTGGACGGCACCAAGAAGCTCTTTGTGATTTGGGCCGGCGGTGGCAACCCACTGGGCAAAATCCACGCGATGGATCCGGGCCGCTTTGGCATCGAATTTGCAGGCGTTGGCAATATCCTCGCGGCGCTGAAAGGCTTCAAAGACTATGAAGGCATGGAAGGTGGCACCTATTACTACTACGAACTGCCTGACAATCCGGTGAACGACTGGCTGGTCAAAACCCATTTTGAACGCTTTGACAGCCCACCGGATTTCTTCACTGCAGGTGGCATGGCCGCAGGCATTGCCGCTGTTGAGGCGATCCGCAAGGCAGGCTCCACCGATACCGAAGAGCTGATCACCGCGATGGAAGGCATGGAGTGGGAAACCCCCAAAGGCACCATGAAATTCCGCGCAGAAGACCACCAGGCACTGCAAACCATGTACCACTTCAAGCTAACCGTACAGGATGGCGTTGAATGGGCAGTACCGGAACTGGTGCGCGAGCTGAGCATCGAAGAGATGCCGATCCCGATCCGCAACCAATAAGCCTTAAACACTCCAGTCCCATGGCCCAAGGATCCCCTCTTTGGGCCATGGCCTTCAGCAGAGGGTGCCCGCCCCCTGGTCTGCCCCTTCTCTCAGAAAAGCCACGCAGTCGCCCCAGCGGCTCGGGCCATCAGAGAACACTCCGAGATCAATATGACAGAACCCATTCTGAAGACCCGTGACCTGACCGTCCGATTTGGGGGCCATGTGGCCGTTGATGCCGTCACCTGCGCCTTCAATGCTGGTGAGCTCACCGCAATTGTTGGCCCCAATGGCGCAGGAAAGACCACCTATTTCAACCTGATTTCCGGCCAGATCCCGGCCTCGGAAGGCTCGGTTTCGCTGCGTGGCCACGACATCACGCGCGCCTCAGTCTCTGCCCGCACCAAGGCAGGCATTGGCCGCGCCTTTCAGCTCACCAATCTGTTCCCCGGACTTTCAGTACTGGAAAACCTGCGACTGGTGATCCAGGCCAAACTGGGACGTGGCTTTAACCTCTGGTCCATGGTCGCCCGCCATCAAGATCTGACAGATAAGGCCGAGGAGATCCTTGCCCGGGTGCGACTGCTCGATCAACGAGATCAGGTGGTCTCTGAACTGTCCCACGGCAATCAGCGCAAGCTCGAGGTCGCCCTGCTGATCGCCCAAGATCCGGATGTCTATATGTTTGACGAACCAACCGCGGGCATGAGCGTCGATGAGGCCCCGGTGGTGCTGGATCTGATTGCAGAGCTGAAGGAACAAAAAGACCGCAGTATTCTGCTGGTCGAACACAAGATGGACGTGATCCGCAGCCTCGCCGACCGCATCATCGTCTTGCACAACGGCGCCCTGGCCGCAGATGGTGCCCCGGCCGAAGTCATGGCCTCGGATGTGGTCCAAGAAGCCTATATGGGCCGTGGTCTCGAAGGAATTCTCGCCGATGTCTGATTCCATTCTGACGCTGGAGGGCGTCTATACAAACATAGCCCAGTACCATATTCTGCAGGGCGTTGATCTGGTGGTGCCCCGTGGCGGCGTCACCATGCTGCTGGGGCGCAATGGCGTGGGCAAGACAACCACCTTGCGCACCGTGATTGGCCATTGGCGCGCCCATCAGGGGCGGATCCTGTTTGATGGAGAAGACATCACCAAAATGCCGACGCCTGCCATTGCACGGCTTGGGCTTGGCTTTGTCCCCGAAGACATGGGTATTTTTGCCGACCTGACGGTCGAGGAAAACATGACCCTTGCTGCGGTGTCCGGCCCAATCAACTCCGGTCGATTGGATTGGATCTTTACCGCCTTCCCGCCGCTCAAGACCTTTTGGAAGTCCGACGCCGGCACCCTGTCGGGAGGGCAGAAGCAGATGTTGTCGATTGCCCGCGCTATGGTAGAGGAGCGTAAGCTCTACCTGATTGATGAACCCACCAAGGGCCTTGCCCCTGCGATCATCTCCACCATGGCCAAGGCACTGAAAGACTTAAAAAACCAGGGTTCATCCGTGCTCTTGGTAGAACAGAACTTTGCCGTTGCAAAAGCACTGGGAGACAGTGCCAATGTGATGGATGATGGCCGGATGATCTGGGCCGGAGAAATGGACGAACTGAGCCGGGACGCAGCCCTGCAGGAACGGCTCATGGGCCTCAGCATGGAGACGCACTAATGCTCCTTTCCACTCCGCTGCCTCAAACGACCACTTGGCTGACACCTGGATCCCCCCCCAATAGACCTCAGGAGGCCCAGACATGAGCGCCGCTCCCGAACACGCCCCTACCATGGCCCAGACCACCTTGGCCGAGCGCCTTGGCCCCTATATGCCCGTGCTGCTGGTACCGCTGTTGGCCTTGGCAGGCTTTCTCGCCATCATGAACCCGGCCAGCTGGCTGACGCTCACGGTTTCAGGCCTCGCAATGGGTATGATGATCTTTATCATGGCATCAGGCCTCACCTTGGTCTTTGGGCTGATGGATGTGATCAACTTTGGCCATGGCGCCTTTGTCTCGGTTGGGGCCTTTGTAGGCATCACCGTCTTGATGACCCTCGGCCACATGACCCAAGCACCCTCCCTAATGCTAAATCTCGGAGCTGTCTTGCTGGCTGTCCTTGGAGCCATGTTGGCCACTGGCGCCATGGGCTGGGCCTTTGAAAAAGTCATTGTCGCGCCCGTTTATGGCCATCACCTAAAACAGATCCTCGTCACCATGGGCGGGCTCATCGTGGTGGAACAGCTAATCATCGTGCTCTGGGGCCCCGAAGAGATCTATTTCAACCGCCCCGAGGCCCTGAAAGGCGCCATCACCTTTGCTGGGGCCGCGATCGAGAAATACCGGCTGGTCGCTGTCGCCGTGGGCCTGGCAGTCTTTGCCGCTATGCGCTGGGTGCTGCGCCGGACCAAGATCGGCTTGATCGTGCGCGCCGGTGTAGAAAACGGCGAGATGGTGCAGGCCCTTGGCTATCGGCTAAAACTGGTCTTTGTCGGAGTCTTTATTGCCGGCTCTGCCCTCGCAGGTCTTGGTGGCGTCATGTGGGCGCTCTACCAAGAGGTGATCACCGCCCATATGGGAAATCATGCGATGATCCTGATCTTTATTGTGGTGATCATCGGCGGGCTTGGCTCAGTTGAAGGCTGCTTTATTGGCGCTCTCCTGGTGGGGCTGATGCAGAACTACATCGCCTTTATCGAACCCAAGGCAGCCCTCATTTCCAATATTGCCCTGATGGTCACCATTCTGATGTGGCGCCCTATGGGCATGATTCCGGTGGTAAAAGCAAAATGATCCGCTCTCTTCTCTCTGGCGATATGCCGCGTTCCCTGCCACTGGCGCTGATCCTCGGCGGCATTCTGATCTGTCTGGCACTGGCACCATTTTTGTTTCCCGGCGTGCGCACTGTTGATACCGCTGCCCGGATCTGCATCTTTATCGTGCTGGTGGCCAGCTATGATCTGCTCTTGGGTTACGGCGGTATCGTCAGTTTTGCCCATACCATGTTCTTTGGCATCGGCGCCTATGGCGTTGCCCTGACCTCGGTCCATATGGGGCGCGGCTTTGATGCCATCGCCATCGGCGCCCTGGCTGGCGCTGGCCTGGCGGCGGCTCTGGCCTTGCTGATCGGGCTGTTTTCACTGCGGGTACGGGCCATCTTCTTTGCCATGATCACCCTCGCCGTGGCCTCCGCTGTGGCGGTGCTGGTCAGCCAGCTCTCTGGCCTCACCGGGGGCGAAGATGGCCTCACCTTCAAAACCCCACGCCAGCTGGGCCCCGCCTTCAAATTTGGCAAAGAGATGTTTGACGGCAGCCTCTTTGGGGTCAAACTCAACGGCAAACTCTTGGCCTATTACTTCGTGTTCATTGGAGCGACCCTGCTGTTTCTGGCGCTGCTACGGGTGGTGAACTCTCCCTTTGGCCGGGTGTTGCAGGCGATCCGAGAAAATGACTTTCGCGCTGAATCCATTGGTTACCGGGTGGTCTACTACCGTGTCGCCGCCACCTGCCTCTCAGCGGCAATTGCGGCACTGGCGGGCTCTCTTTATGCGGTCTGGCTACGCTATGTAGGCCCCGACACCGTGCTGTCGATGGAACTGATGATTGATATCCTGCTCATGGTGGTCATTGGCGGCATGGGCACGCTCTATGGCGCGATGATCGGCGCCACCCTGTTTGTGCTGGCACAGAACTACCTGCAAAACCTGATGGGCGCCGCCTCTCATCTGGTAGAGGGACTACCGCTGCTGCCCGAACTGCTCAGCGCCGACCGTTGGCTGCTCTGGCTGGGCGTGCTGTTTATCCTCAGCGTTTACTTCTTCCCAACGGGTGTTGTGGGTCGATTGCGCGAAAACCGCTAGCCCGGCCTTTGCTTTTTGCGAGGCCAGCTGCGAGATGCCACCAGCGGGTCGCTTCCGTTCGCGGGTCAAGGGCCGCTGTAAGCGGCCGCGCGCCAGCGCGGTTCACCCTTGACGCGCAGCTCTTTTGCAAACTTAAAGCAGGCACCTCAGGGCAGACCTGCCCCTGAGGGCCGTCTCAGCCAGATTGTCTTTCTTTTGCACGCGCCAACTGTGCCTGCTTGCGGAACCAGCACCGCGACAGCGGTGCTGGGCCCAACGGGAATGGATGGATCTTTGATCCACCCCCGTTCCGGGCGGGAGCCCCCCTTTTGTTAAGAGCAGGCTTGCTCCGCGCCTTAGCGCAGCAGCTTGCCCTCGGGCCAACTCAAGGTGGTCTCCAGCCGGATCAGCTTGTCCTCTCCCGGAGCCAGATCGAACTCCCAGGCCAGGATACCGCGCTGCTTATCGACATTCTCCTCGCTGACGCTTGGCTGGGCACTCCAGGTAATCTCCAGATCTTCCTGCTCGCTATAGGGCACGCGATCCAGCAGGCGCAGCGGCCAGGTCTCGCCCGTCAGGTTCGCCACAGAGATCTCCACGACCTCTTCCTGCTGATTGCTACGCGAAATCACCCCACGCTCACCTTCGCTTTTCTGCAAGACATCCCGTGTCAAGCGCAGGCCGTGAAGAGCACCAAAGCCCAGTTCAGCTTCTTGACCAACCGCCAGTCTTTCGAACTTCGAAAAGGTCACCAACTTGCCATCCACAAACATCGGCACCCGATGGCTTTCCAGCAGGTCACCGTCAAAATCATTGGTAAACTTCGCCACCCTATAGGCGGTTTCATCCCGCATCGGCACCGCAACTGCCAGCAGCTCGGCCTCTGTGGTCAGACTGTCCATCTCAAGCTTCAGAATATCCGGACCTGAGGCAATGGAGACAGGATGGGAAAATTGATAGGTGGCCCCGGGACCGCTGGTATCCGCCCCCCAGTGCACGCCGCCAGCGGCCTCTTCCATGATGATGGGTTCGACAATTGGCTCCGCCAGAAGTCCAACTTGGGATTCATCATATGTTGCAAATTCCTGGCTGCGCATTTTGGGTTCCGGGCGCGGATCCTGCAGCCACCGTTGCTGGGCGTTGATGTGGGAAGGTGTCCCGCGCTCCCCCGGTACCAGGGTCGATATCGTCAGATCGATACCTGACCAGTTCTCGCCAGTTTCTTGCCAGAGGTTGAACCCACGCTTCAGTTCGAGCTCGGGGGTCTCACCCGTGTTCAAATGCCACTCATAACTTGGCTGCGAGGACGCGTACCCACTGGTGAAATAGTTCAGCTCCAGCTTGCCGGGCCCTGCTTGGGTCACATCCACCTCAATCACCAGGTAGTACCGGTTGGCATCCTCAACCGCGATGGCTGCCAGGGCCCGTTCAGCATCTTTCAGCTCCTCTGCAAGATCCTCCAGCTGATCCTCGATGGCGCGGGCGCGAATCTGCGCCTCCAACGCCTGCTTGCCTGCGGCACCGGCCTCCGTTGCGATCATCCGGGTGATATCGCGCAGGGCCTCCGCGCCTGCCTCTGCCAGACCCTCATTGCTGCCCAGCTGCTGCAAAAACCCAATCGCCGTCTGGGCCGCCGCCGCTTCGCTCTCGGCCCGGCTTGCCTCATCGCGAACCGCCTGAATACGGGTCTCAACCTCTTTGATCACCGCCTCAGCCGCCAGAACCTCTGGGTCGTCAGCGCGCCGGGGCGGCACGCCATCCTCACGGAACAACACCGCAGTCTGTCGCGCCCCGGTCAGATCCATTTGCAGCGTTTCCAGATCCGCCGAATAGGGAATATTGCTCAGGATCAGACGATGCTGGCCGATTGGCAGATCAAACTCTGCATGGCGGGTGATCGCAGCAACCATTGGGTAGACCGTAACCTCGGTCACCCTGCTGTTGACCGTAATGTCATCGGCCCAGGCGAGGCTGGCAACCGAACTCGCCAGTAGCGACAGCAAGAAAAGGGAAAAACGCATGAATATCTCACAATCAGGTTTGGAGCGCAGGCCCTGTTCGCCCGCCCCGGACCGGGGCAGCAGCCGACCTGCCTAATTGCCCTGATAGTAGAGTCTCCCAACGCAGATGAAAGCAACAGTTGCTCGCGCACCGCGATCTGGCACAAATTTGCCAAAGCTCTGCCAGCCAGATGCAGAAAACAAAAACGGCGCCATTCTGGCACCGTTTTGATCCGCAGGGGCCGCCGCCATCATAGGGCGCTGCCGCTGGCAATGTTGTGATCTGCGCAGGGGCTTCCAGCCGGGCAGAACCTCGGGCGAGGCTCAGATCAGTGCTGCACCCCACCCAGCTGGCGCCCGGGCTTGCGCACGGGCAGCACCCGCTTGAAACGCTCCTCCAAATCCTTGGAAGGGAACCCCAGGAAAGCGCAGTTACAGATTTGCACATGGCTGGCTGAGTCATAGATGTGCATATGGCCTTTGCTGCGCTTCATGTAGAAACCAGCAACCTTTAAGCCGCTGCGCAGCTCCGACCAGGTCTTGGCCTTTTGAAACTGCGGTGTCAGCAAAATACGCAGCTGGATCGCCATTTCAGTATCCATACGGTCCTGATCGCTGGCGCTGGACCAGGCGGTCTGCTGCAGGGATGCGTCCCCGGTTGTCACTGTTTCGCGTTCAAAGTCTTTCGAGTACATGGCTCACGTCCCCTTTTGATATCCAACCCTTAGGATATTGGGTTTTATGGCCAGATTTGGGCAGTCCTGCAAAAGAATAAGGGCCGCCTCTTGCGAAGCGGCCCCCTAACCTAAAGTGTAAAAACCTTTAGCCTTTTTTGAGCACTTCACGGCCCAGAAGTTCAGCGATTTGTACCGCATTCAGGGCTGCACCCTTGCGCAGGTTGTCGCTTACACACCAGAGGTTCAAACCGTTGTCGATGGTGGAGTCCTGACGTATACGGCTGATAAACGTGGCAAAATCACCAACGCACTCGACCGGGGTCACATAGCCACCGTTTTCGCGTTTATCGATCACCATAACGCCGGGGGCCTCGCGCAGGATGTCGCGGGCCTCGTCCTCATCAAGGAAGTCTTCTGTTTCAATATTGATCGATTCAGAGTGCCCGACAAAGACAGGGACCCGCACACAGGTGGCTGTCACCTTGATCGAGGTGTCGATGATTTTCTTGGTTTCCGCGACCATTTTCCACTCTTCCTTGGTGGAACCATCGTCCAGGAAGACGTCAATGTGCGGAATCACATTGAAAGCAATCTGCTTGGGGTAGACCTTTGGCGGCACCTCTTTGGTGGGGTTATAGATGGCTTTGGTCTGTTCCCACAGCTCATCGATTGCCTCTTTGCCCGACCCGGACACCGATTGATAGGTCGAGACCACGACGCGTTTGATCTTGGCACGGTCATGCAAAGGCTTCAGCGCCACAACCATCTGCGCGGTCGAGCAGTTGGGGTTGGCGATGATGTTTTTCTTGGCATAGCCATGCACGGCCTCGGGATTCACCTCGGGCACGATCAGCGGCACATCGGGGTCGTAGCGGTACAGCGACGAGTTATCGATGACCACGCAGCCAGCCTTGGCAGCCTTGGGGGCGTAGACTTTGGTGGCTTCGGAGCCGACAGCAAAAAGCGCCATATCCCAGCCGGTAAAATCAAAGGTGTCGAGATCCTGGGTCTTCAACGTCTTCTCGCCGAACGTCACCTCGGTTCCCAGCGATTTACGGCTGGCCAGAACGGCAACCTCATCCGCAGGAAACTGGCGCTCAGCCAGGATGTTCAACATTTCGTGGCCCACATTGCCTGTGGCGCCAACGACGACGACGCGATAACCCATATCGTTTCTCCAGTATCACCCGGCCTTATGGCCGGCTGGGGTCTCTTATAGGCAAATGCCCTGCAAATAAAGGGCCTGGTCAGTCCAGCCGGTCGCGGCTGAACAGATAAATCACACATCCTGCTGTCAGAGACAGGGCAAAGAAGCCAAAAATCACCAGATAGGGCGCTGATGGGTCCGTTCCGGCCGTGTTCGAATGTAATCTGCCGGACGCAAACTGCATGATTCCCACGCCGCCAATGCCAAAAAAGTTGAGCAGTGTCACGCCGCGTCCGACTAGCTGCGGCGGCACAAAGGCCCGGCCATGGGCAATGATCACCGGGAAGGAGCCCCCCACAAAGCCAACAAAAGCCATCACCGCGATAGGCATCCAAATCGGTGCGCCTGTAACAAAGATCAGCGCGACCATTCCCAGAACGCCCAGCGCGTTGCCGCCAAAGATCACCCATTTGCGGCTGCCAAGGATCCGGTCCAGCGGCCCATAGGCAAAAGTCCCTGCAACCATGGCCACGCCCATCACAAAAGCCGCCAATCCGATCTCACCGGTGTCTAATCCGTAAACATCATTCAAATAGGGACCAATCCACAGCCCCCGCAGCGCACCAGAAGGCGCATAGCAGACAAACATCAGGGGAAAGATCATCCAGAGCGCGGGCATTTTCAGCAGTTCCATGACCGATCCTTTCTGGCCGCCCTCAGGTTTGGCCGGATCTTGAACGGTTAGAAAGATGCCCGAAGCCACCAGCCATGACGCCAGTGCTAATGCCCAAAGCGTTGCACGCCAGCCCAGGTGTTCCACCGCAAAAGCTGTCGGGTAAGAGGCCACCAGATTGCCCACCGACCCTATGCCCAACATCAGCGCCGCCAGGGTGGCAAAGCGGGCCGCCGGGTATTGACGGGCAAAGATATAGTAAGAAGCCATCAAAACTGGCGAGCAGCCAATACCGATAAAGAACATCGCCATGCTGACATGAAAGGGCGATGTCGCCAGCGCAAAGACCGCAGCGCCGCCAGAGCCGCCGAGAAACAGCAACCAAGCCGAGGTCCGGCGCGGCCCAAGGTGATCCAGCGCCCAGCCCACTGGCAACTGCATCGCAGCAAAAGACAAAAACCACATGCCAGATGCATCAGCAAGATCACTGGGCGTCGCGCCAATATCCTGCGCCAGTACTGTGGTCAGCACCCCAAGGAAAGCGCGGAAAAACTGGCTCAGCACATAGGCTAGGCACAACATGATCAATCCAGCCTGCATCTTGAACGCTCCCTTTGGGTAGATCTCTTGCTTTTGCGCGCCCATTGAACATTTGTTGTCACATGTGCGCGACGCGAGCTTGCATGTTTGCAGTCTGGGTACAATTGTTTTGACACCGGACTGCCGAGATTGGGACAAATGACGCAAATCCCCAAATTTTACGAATCCCTGCCCCGGCAGGTTCATTTTGCTAGTCTGACTGACCCTTCGGCCTATAGCCCGCTTCCTGATGACTGGGTGATCTGCTGCAGCGATATCGTCGATTCCACCGGGCTGATAGCCGCCGGCAAATACAAGACTGTGAATATGGTCGGCGCCTCGGTGATTGCCGCCATGCAGAACGCGCTCGGCGGCGCCCCCTTTCCATTCATTTTTGGCGGCGACGGAGCCTCCTTTGCGGTCTCCGCAGAGCAAGCCGCCTCTGCCCGCCTCACCCTGGCCCGCCTGCGCCGCTGGGTGAAGCAGGAGTTTGACATTACCCTGCGGGTTGCGATGATCGCGCTAAGCGACGTGCGGGCAAAGGGGCTGGACGTCGCCGTGGCCCGCCACGCGGTTTCTGCCAATGCGGACTACGCCATGTTTTCAGGCGGCGGCCTCGCATGGGCTGAAGATCAGATGAAACAGGGTCAATCAGAAATTCCTGCAGACACCAGCGATACGCCACCAGATCTGACCGGCTTGTCCTGCCGCTGGAACACAATCCCGGCCCGTAATGGGTTGATCTTGTCGCTGGTCATGGTGCCAGGATCAACCGCGACCGCGGCGCAGTTCTCTCAGGTCGCGGCAGCAATTCTGGCGCGCACAGCTGGCCTTGCACGGGGCGGCCACCCGGTCCCGGCAGAAGGACCTAACATCGCCCTGCTGCCACAAGGTCTCGATGTCGAGGCACGACTGACACATGCAACAGGGCCATTGCTGTGGAAGCGGGTTCGCCTGTTGGTCTCGGCGGTGTTCGCGGGCTGGCTCTTTCGCCGCAAAAAGCCCCTGGGCCAGTTCGACCCAACCCGCTATCTTGCAGTGATGAGCGCAAACGCCGACTATCGAAAGTTCGAAGACGGGCTAAAAATGACCATCGATTGTACGGCAGATCTCCACGATGAGATCCAAGGGATACTTCAACAGGCCCAAACAGCCGGGCATGTCCGATTTGGCCTGCATGCGCAGAACGAGGCAAGACTCACCTGCATCGTTCCCTCCGCCAGCCGCGATGATCACATTCATTTTGTTGATGGCGCCGCCGGTGGGTACACCCGCGCCGCCATCAATATGGGTAAAATTGAAAAGGAATGAACCAGAGTATCAGCGCATGGCACACTTCCTGAAACAGGCTGCCAATCAGACCTTCTGGAACAGATCCGCCTTGGGATCATAGCACTCCAACCCGCCCTCACCGATGTCGGTCCACAACCCATGCAGGCTGAGGCTGTCGCTTTTCACGGCTTCCTCGATAAAGGGAAAGGTCATCAGGTTTTCCAACGAAGCGACCACTGCCTGGCGTTCAAACTGCCGTGCCTGGCGTTCGTTGTCTTCGATTTCAGCCACCAGATCGAACTTCGGCTTGAGGATATCCATCCAGCGCCCAACAAAGCTTTCCTTGGCCTCCAGTATCGGCGCGTGGCCTTTGCACATATCAATACAGCCCTGCACGCCGCCACACTGTGAATGCCCCAGAACGATAAGATGCGAGACTTTCAGCACGGTTACAGCATATTCTATCGTGGCACTGGTTCCGTGGTGATCGCCATCGGGGGCATAGGGCGGCACCAGATTGGCGATATTGCGGTGGATAAAGAACTCACCCTGATCCGCACCAAAGATCGAGGTCACATGAACCCGGCTGTCACAGCAGGAAATCACCATCGCACGCGGCCGCTGCCCCTCAGTCGCGAGACGGCGATACCATCCTTGATTTTCCGCGTAGGACGTGGCCTTCCAGCCGTGATAGCGGGTGACCAGATAGCTGGGCAGAGGTCTAGCAAATTCCATTTTAAAGCATCCCCTTTGTGAGTGTTAGCGGTGCTGATAGCCTGAATTGTTAGCAAATTCGAGAGATTTGAACAGTCCGACGGAAACCTTTTGACAACCACTGACAGGCAAATTGGTCTCGTGCCGTGGGGGTACATTAAATTTAGGGTGAATGTGGTGGCTAATATACTCACTGTCATGCAAGCAGAAAACGTGCGACTCGACCCAGACAAACTGGGCGAGCTCTACTCACAATTGGGCGAAGCCGGAGCCGAAGATGTCGTTTGTCGCGCCATCGAGGAACTGGCCGTGCGTCTGACGCATTGCGAAAGACTTTGGCGACAGGACAACATGGTTGACCTGCGCAAAAATGCGCGATCCTTGATCGCAATCGCAGAACAAATCGGGATGAGCGCCATGGCGTCGATTGCCCGCGATGTAACCATTTCGATTGATAATGAGGATGCACCGGCTGTGGCCGCGATCCTGTTCCGCCTGCTTCGGGTCGGAGAGCGTTCCCTGACCGCCGTCTGGGATCAGCAAGACATTACTGTTTGAACACATAGATCAAACGGAAAAGACCAAGACACGACCAAACGCACTTTCTGAACGGCCAGACCGAACGGGAAGACTGAAAAACACAGATTTGTAGTGTAAAATGCCTACATGCTAGGCCGCCTTGAGACCCAAATGGTCTCCGGCGGCCTTGGCCTGTTTCTAGCGCCTCTTTCTGGCGCCTACTTGCAAATAGGCCTACCATGTTAGTTTTGAGCGAATCTCTAGGCGCGGACCACAAGCGGGGCTTGCAGGCAGCTGAAGGGTGGATAGTCTACGGGCAGCCGCGCCCAAATGGAGTATTCTCATGGCCCCTCGCTTTGCCCCTGCCACTGCAACGGCAACCTCTCTCTATCTGATTGAGCAGGATCAGCTACAAAGCTGGCTCAGTGATCAGTCCGCACCCCTGCAGGACTGGGTTGCCACCAATGGCTTTACCGGAGGCGCAGGTCAGGCTCTTTTGGTTCCGGCAAGCGACGGCGAGACACCTATTGCTCTGGCGGGCTACGGCACAGTTGCTCAGCGGAGGCGCAAACGCTTTACCCTTGCAGGCGCGGCGGAGAAACTGCCCAAAGGCTGTTACCAACTGCAAACCGGGACCCCAAATGTTGCCCAGCTCGACGCTGAGACCCTGTCGACCGAATGCCTCGGTTGGCTGCTGAGCCAATACCGTTTCACCCGCTACAAAAGCGCCACACCAATGGCCGCAAGCCTAATTGCTCCAGCTGGCCTCAATGCCCCGGCGGTTGAGGCGCTGGCCGCTGCTGAGTATCTCACGCGGGACTTGATCAATACGCCTGCGGCAGACATGGGACCCGCCCAGCTCGAAGAGGCGGTTCAGGCCCTTGCGGCGGAGTTTGAGGCCTCTGTCGGCGTAATCGGCGGCGCGGACCTGCTGGAGGCCAATCTGCCGCTGATCCATTCAGTCGGCCGCGCGTCCGACCGAGCTCCCCGCCTTATTGATATGCACTGGGGCAGCGCCGGGCCAAAGCTAACCTTGGTGGGCAAAGGTGTTTGCTTTGATACCGGCGGGCTGAACCTAAAACCCGGTGCCAGCATGGGCTTGATGAAAAAGGACATGGGCGGGGCCGCAAATGTTCTAGGACTGGCGCGAATGATTATGGCAGCAGGTTTGCCAATTCAGTTGCGGGTATTGATCCCAGCGGTGGAAAATTCTGTTTCCGGCAATGCATTCCGCCCCGGTGACGTGCTGAGTTCCCGCAAGGGACTCACGGTTGAGATCAACAATACCGACGCAGAGGGCCGCCTGGTGCTGGCCGATGCCTTGACCCTGGCGGATGAAGGCGAGCCTGATCTGGTGATCTCGATGGCGACCCTGACAGGAGCCGCACGGGTGGCCGTTGGCCCGGATTTGGCCCCGTTTTACACCGACTATGACGCAGATGCCGCCGCACTCACCGCCAGTGCGGATCCGCAGGCCGACCCTGTCTGGCGGATGCCCTTTCATGCACCCTATGAAGGCATGATCGAACCCGGCATTGCCGATCTGGACAATGCCCCTTCTGGTGGTTTTGCCGGATCAATCACTGCGGCGCTGTTCCTACGCCGTTTTGTAGGCGAGAGCCGCTATATGCATTTTGACATCTATGGCTGGACGCCCAGCGCTGCGCCTGCCCGCCCCAAGGGCGGTACTGGACAGGGATGCCGGGCACTTTTTTCCGCCCTTCCCGTACTGCTCGGGCTTTGAAGTCCATGTCAGAGACAAAACCGGTCTTGGCCCGCATCACCCCACCTGTTGTTGATCTGTTGCGCAGACCCGACGGACCGCGAGACCGACAGGTTTTATGCGGCGAGACAGTAGAGGTACAGGAGGAAAGCCAGGGCTGGAGCCATATCCGTGCGACCAAAGATGATTACACAGGCTATGTGCCCCAGAAGGTGCTGGCCCCTGCCCAAGCCAATAGCCATTGGGTCAGTGCCCCCGCCAGCCATGCCTATTCCGCCGCTGATTTCAAATCTGCTGAACTTGCCGCTCTTAGCTTTGGCAGCCAGGTTCTTGTCTCTGGTTTTGAGGGGCGCTTTGCCGTTTGCGATCAGGGCTACGTGCCCAAGGTGCACCTGAAGGCCATGGGTCAAAAGCTGAACGATCCGGTCTCTGTGGCCATGGGATTTCTGGGCACGCCCTACCTGTGGGGCGGCAACAGCCGTTTTGGCATTGATTGTTCAGGTCTGGTACAGGCCGCCTGTCTTGCCTGTGGCATTGCCTGCCCCGGCGACAGCGGCCCGCAGGAGCGTGAGCTCGGGGAGCTGTTGCCCAAGGGCAGCGCCTATCTGCGCAATGATCTGTTGTTCTGGAAAGGCCATGTGGCACTAGTGCAGGACCCTGAAACCCTGCTGCATGCCAATGTCCATGCCATGGCGGTAGCGCTGGAACCGCTGGAAGCAGCCATTGCCCGCATTGCAGATCAGGGAGATGGGCCAGTCACAGCGCACCGGCGCCTGCCCCAAAGCGGCTAGGCCTGCGCAGCAGATCCAACCGCAAGGGCGGTTACTTCACAGCTCGGATCAACTTGCGCTCCAGCACCCGCAGCACCGCTCTTAAATCGCTGCCGCGTTTCAAGATCTGCCCGTCCATGCCCACTACCGCATACAGTCCCTGGCGATTGCGTAGTTTGGGGTGTTTTTCAATCCGGTAGAGCGGATGTTCAGCGGTGCGGCGAAACACCGAAAACACCGCCAGGTCACGCAGGCATGAAATCCCATAGTCGCGCCACTCTCCAGCGGCTACCATGCGGCCATAGAGCGACATGATTACCGACATTTCACGCCGGTCAAAGGCCACTTGCTGCGGAATTGGCGCGCCCGGATTGGGCGAAATGGGATCCATAGTCATAGGGCAAGACTCGCCGCTCTGGTCGCATTAATCAAGACGCTTTGCGTAAAATCACTCGTCAACGGTGGGCCCTGGGCACCCAATCCGCAGGCTCTTGGTTCCAAAACCGATTTGGGTTTGCCTCATCCTGGCCACGCCGGTGCAGGCTACGCGCAGCCGGAACCAGCTGGATCACCGGTTCTTCATAGGGGTGCGCGTGGTAGATTGCCCGCAGCAGAGGCTCCAGCGCGCGCCCCTGTTTGGGTACAAAGATCTGCAGTTCTACACAGAACACTTCAACCGCCATATCGGTCGCACGGTTGCGAGCCTGCGGCAAAGCGCGAAACTGTTGCACCCCGGGCATCGTGGTGTAGGCCACCTGGTCGTAATCCCCCCAGTGCAATGGTTCCTGCGCCAGGATCTCCTGCAGCACCTGCTCGGCGGCCTCTTGCGGTACTTGGATCAGCACCCGCGTCCCCTGCTCGATAGAAAAACGGCCAGACTGGATTGTTCTGAAGGTTTCAAGCATTGATTGATCTCTCACAGGATAGCCCCAGGATATCGTCCATCGCCCGTAGGCCCAGACCGGTGATTTGCAACCCGCGTTTGTGAGTATTTCGCGTAACCCAGCCTTGATCAAAGAAATGTGCCAGCATCTGATTCCCTAACGGCCCCGAAACATGCAGCTTGCGCTCGGTCCAGTCCATGCAGGGGCGGACAAAGGGCTTCCCTCGCTCTGAGGCCGCAGTATTTTGTGGCAGGCTTACTCCCAGCCGGTGCCAGATGTCATGAGGACAAGCGCGAAAACCACCGTTGTCCTCGACCAGCATACCACGGGCCAAGAACTGACCAGTCATCGCCACAGCCAAGGGGCCGGCCAGATGATCGTAGCAACTGCGCAGCTGGGCAATATCACCTGCCTTGCGCCGCTGGGCCAGATGCAGATGCGAGCTGGGAGCAAGGGCCGCCAGCTGCTCCAGCACCCCGGCGATCTCAGCATTTTCCAAGCGATGAAACACACAGCGGCCGCGTTTCTCGGCGCGCACCAGCCCAGCGTTCTGCAGCATCCGCAGATGCGCAGTGGCAGTCTGGGGGGTAATCCCTGCGGCTGAGGCCAGCTCCTTATTGGTGAAGGAACGCCCCTCCATCAGCTCACAGAGCATCCGGGTACGGCTGGCATCGCTCAGGGCTTGCCCAATGATATCGAAACGTGGCGTGGTCATGCCCCAAGGTTACCCCTGCATCGCAAAATTGCCCACAGAAATCCCTTCGCTCTGGAACGAACGATCAGGATTGCGGCTAAGCCCGCTGGCCATTTAACGCGAAAATAACCTGAGTGGTGGAAACTTCCTCAACCCTGGCCAATGCGCCGCACACCCCGCCTCGCAACAGTCGCTAGATCCGTACGGCCCTGGCACGAGGCCCCAAAAAGAGGCGAGACACAGGCAATGAGCCCAATACACCGCACTCTGAGTGTTAAGGCTGGACACCCGTTTCACGTAAGCGGCGCCCTAGGGTGCTCCGTTGAACGATGCAGCAATCTGTCCCATCTCTTTGAACAGACTTGGATTACACAGCGGCCACCCCCTGTGCCCAAACGGCCGACTTGCACCTCCCCAATTGGAGCCTTCGAATGATCTACTGGCTCAACCTGCTCCGACCTCTGAAACGCCGCAAGTACGCTGCGCGCCTAGGGCACAGACGTATTCAACTGTTCGCAGGTCTCGGCCTGGTTGGTCTTTGCTTGGGCATGCTCAGCGCCGATCTCAATGCAGGCAGCGCGATCATCACAGATAAAGACATTCGCGCCCGTCTGGCGCTGATGCGCGAACAAAAAGCAGCGTTACTAACCCTGAGTGACATGATGGCTGGGCGTCGGACCTTTTATCCCAAGACAGCCAAGGCGGCGCGGCGCGTGCTGATAGAAAACACCCGAAAAATCCCCCGGCATTTTGCAAAACAGCGAATTGAGCCAAATTCCCACGCCCAGCCGGAGATCTGGACCCGCTGGCAGGATTTTGAGACCCGCGCCCAAGCGGCCCGACAGGCGGCAAAACAGATCAACGTCGGATCTGTGAATGGGCTACGTCGCAGCCTTCCTGCGATGGTTCAGGCCTGTCACAGCTGCCATCAAACCTATCGCGCAACACCAAACCGAGCGATTACGCATTGAGACACAGGCCGGCCCTCAGGTCTTGGGCGCGGCGTAGCGGGCCAGAAAAGTCTCAACAGCGCCTTCAATGATCCTGTTGCGTTCTTCACCAGAAAAATGCGTGTCGATATTGAACAGAAAACGCGGCACCAGATCTGCGCGGCAAAGTTCGGCAAACTGATCAGCGGCGAGGTCAAAATCCTCTATCTGCAACTCGCCCCGAGCGGCGGCACTGCAAAGATAGTCGCGGATTTTGCCGCGAATCAACAATGGGCCGCTCTCATAAAACTGGCGCCCAAGGTCAGGAAAGCGATCTGCCTCAGCCACGCAGATACGAAACATCCGCATGCCAAAGTCAGATAGGCTGATAGACAGGATATGCCCGGCTGCAGCCCGCAAAATTTGACGCGGGGTGCTGGAGCAGGTCGCCAGATCCATTGGCGCGTCCGCCTGTCGAGCACATTCGCTGCGGGCGACCTCCATGAACAACAGACGTTTATCCGGAAAATAGCTATAGAGCGTCGCCTTGGAGACCCCGGCCGCGCGTGCGATATCGTCGACGCTGGCCCCCTCAAACCCATCTGCCAGAAACACCTCTCGCGCGCCTTTCAGTACCTGATCGAACTTGCGACCGGTGCGCAGAATACTGGCGTGTTCGTTCATAGCTGACCTCATGGCTCTGGCGGGCTGGAACACCCAGTCTAGCCGAGAGCGCTCAGAGGCAACAGTCTTCTCTTTACCATCTCTGTTACACCCGGAAGAAGAGGCAACAACGGAAAGGGAGTGCTCCCGCCCACCCTTTCTGCCTTCTGGTGAAGGCAAGGGCCGTTGGGGGTGGCGCCGCGCTAACACGCGGCGCGGCACCGACTGATGCTACGGGGACCACAGAACAGGGAGGGCAGCCCAAGGAAATATTTGTAAATACGAGGAACTTCGCCGCTCTGGTCCGGCCTCTATCGAGACGCTCCAGAGCAATATGGCCCACGCCGCGCGTCAGCGCGGCGCTGGCCCCAACGGGAGACGGGCATCTATGATGCCCATACGACGGGCGGGAGCCCCCCCTGTCCAAACACCGCCTGGATTTTCAAGTAAATCCGGCCCTTCCACCTTGCCTTTTCACCCACAGCCGCTACCACTCGTTTCGATGGCTGACATTTTCTTCAGAACACTGCCCTTCTTTGCAATCATCGGCTTGGGCTATTGGGCGGGC
Source organism: Roseobacter sp. MED193 (assembly GCF_000152965.1). GTDB lineage: Bacteria > Pseudomonadota > Alphaproteobacteria > Rhodobacterales > Rhodobacteraceae > Pseudophaeobacter. The sequence continues at coordinate 1,826,289 of NZ_CH902583.1, forward strand.
CGGACCCGCTTCTTCACAGAAGAGGCCACTGCCTATCTGACCAAGTTCGTATTTTTCTTCCCACTTTCAGCGATGATCTTTCGCTTTTCCGCCAATCTCTCTTTTGCGGAGATCTTTGATCCTGACTTAGTTCTGGCCTACCTGGCAGGAACAATGGCTGTCTATCTCTTGGTCACCCTCGTGGCGCTTATGCGCCGCCTGGACATGCCTACCTCAGCCGTCGAGGCCCAATGCGCCGCCATCGGCAATGTGGGTTTCCTTGGCCTGCCGATGATGGCCATGCTGTTTGGCGAGGCCGCCATCGCCCCGATGATGGTGGTTCTAAGTGTTGATCTTGTGGTATTTTCCTCATTGATCGTGATCCTGATCAACCTCGGGCGCGGCACGGGGCTGGGTCTGGGCACGCTGCGTCTGGTGCTCTTGGGCCTTCTGCGCAACCCTATGATCTTGGCTATTTGTGCAGGCCTTGCCTGGTCTGCGGCCGAAGTGCCCATTCCAGTGCCAATGAATGATTTCCTGTCGATCCTGGGCGGCGCGGCTACCCCTGGTGCGCTTTTCGCCATTGGCGCCTCACTGGCGTCAAAATCTGCCGAACGTATGCAGATTGCCGTCTGGCTCAGCTTTGCCAAACTGGTGCTGCACCCGCTTTGCGTTGCCTTTTGCGTTCTCTATCTGCTGCCTGTCACCAACTTTTCGGCCATGGTCGCCATTGCTGCCGCATCACTGCCGGTGGCCGGCAATGTCTATATGCTGGCACAGCATTACGGCGTGGCACCGCACCGGGCCTCGGCGGCCATTTTGATCTCCACCATAGTCTCCATTTTGACTGTCCCGATGGTGATCGCCTGGGTTTCCGCGCTCTGAGCTTGCCGTGGGTCAAGCTCTTCAGACTATTGTAACACGATTGCCGCAAAAACAGGGAGAGCTGCCGCAGCCACCACTGGACCTGCGCGCCGCCGACAGGTAGCGATAAGGCAACAATTTATAGGAGCCTCACCATGGAAACCGTATCGGAAAACAAAGCCTTTGGCGGACTGCAGGGTGTCTACCGTCACAAAAGCACCAGCACCAACTGCGATATGACCTTTGGTCTCTTCCTGCCCGAGGAGGCCAAAGACGGCCCAGTTCCGATTCTGTGGTATCTCTCGGGCCTGACCTGCACCCATGAAAACGCCATGACCAAGGCCGGAGCCCAGGCCTGGTGTGCCGAGCAGGGCATCGCCATCGTCTTCCCAGACACCAGTCCGCGTGGCGAAGGGGTTGCGGACGATGAGGCCTACGACCTGGGCCAGGGCGCCGGGTTCTACGTAAATGCCACCCAGGAGCCCTGGGCCGCGCACTATCAAATGTGGGACTATATCGCCGAAGAACTGCCCGCCCTGCTGGCCGAAAACTTCGCCATTGATCTCGACCGTCAGGCTATCACCGGCCATTCCATGGGAGGCCATGGCGCGCTGACCCTGGCGATGAACCTGCCCGGTCGGTTCAAATCGGTTTCGGCCTTTGCGCCGATCTGCAATCCTACCGGTGCCGACTGGGGCCGCAAGCAGCTGGCGGCCTATCTCGGTGACGATGAAACCGCCTGGGCCAAGCATGACGCATCGCTCTTGATGCGCGAAAAAGGCTTTGACGGGCCCATTCTGGTGGATACCGGCACCACCGATCAGTTCATTGACCTGCTGCGCCCCGAAGCCCTCGCCGCCGCCGTAGCCGAAAAGCGCCAGGAGGCCACGCTGCGCCTACAGCCCGGCTATGACCATAGCTATTTCTTTGTCTCCAGCTTCATGGAAGATCACGTCACCTTCCACGCCGAAGCCCTGTACCGGGATTAAACCATGACCACATCCGCAACCCCCTCCATGACTGATTTCGACTATGACTATGATCTGGTGATCATCGGCTCCGGTCCTTCGGGGCGGACCGCTGCGATCCAGGCCGGTAAGCTGAAACGCCGTGTGCTGGTCATTGACCGGGCCGATCGGCTGGGTGGGGTTTCTGTGCATACCGGAACCGTTCCGTCAAAAACCCTGAGGGAAACGGTGCTCAACCTCTCTGGCTGGCGCGAACGCAGCTTCTATGGCCGCTCCTACCGGGTGAAGGACCAAATCGCCGCTGAGGACCTGAAGGCCCGCCTGCATATGACCCTTGATCACGAGGTCGACGTGCTGGAACACCAGTTCAACCGCAACCACGTGGAATGGCTGGCCGGTCTCGCCAAATTCACCGGCCCCAATGAGGTCGAAGTCGCCACCGAAGCCGGGGACACCACCCGGATTACCAGTGAAAAATTCCTCATCGCCACCGGAACCCGCACATATCGACCAGACGATGTTCCGTTCAACGGCAAAACCGTTGTCGACGGGGATGAGTTCCTGGAGATGTCCTCGATCCCCCGCTCCCTGATTGTGGTTGGTGCCGGTGTTATCGGTGTGGAATACGCTACCATGTTCTCGACCCTGGATGTCCGTGTCACCCTGATTGAACCCCGCGATACCTTCTTGGATTTTATCGATAGCACCCTCATTCAGGATTTCACCCACCAGATCCGCGAAAATGGCGTCGATCTTCGCTTAGGTTCTGCCATCGACAAGATCGAAGACGCAGGCAACCATATCGAAGTCTCGCTGAACAATGGCCGCCATGTGCGTGGCGAGATGCTGCTCTTTGCGGCCGGGCGCATGGGCAATACCGATGGTCTGAACCTCGCGGCCGTTGGGCTGGAAACCGATCATCGCGGGCGTCTAAGCGTTGAGCGCAAGACCTATCAGACCGCTGTGCCGCATATCTATGCCACCGGCGATGTGATTGGCCACCCCTCGCTGGCCTCTACCTCACTGCAGCAGGGCCGCGTTGCCGCCTGTCACGCGCTGGAGACCCCGACGCTGCCGGAAAGCCCCTGGTATCCCTATGGCATCTACTCCGTGCCCGAGATGTCCACCTGCGGCATGTCGGAGGAAGAGCTACAGGAACGTGGTATCCACTACGAGATCGGTGTCGCCCGCTTCCGCGAGACCTCGCGCGGGCATATCATGGGGCTGGAACATGGTATGCTGAAGATGCTGATCAGCCTCAAAACCCGCCGGGTTCTGGGGGTTCAGATCGTGGGCGAAGGCGCCACCGAGCTGATTCACATCGGCCAGGCGGTGATGAACCTGCAGGGTACCGTGGACTATTTTGTCCAGAATACCTTCAACTATCCGACTCTGGCCGAAGCCTACAAAATCGCCGGGCTCGACGCCTTTAACCGCATGCCCATCCCGGAAGAGTTCAAGGTGAAAAAGCCCACAAAACCGGCGGCAAAACCCAAGGCACAACCTGCCAAGAGTGCCGATAAAAAGGCCGCGAAGTGAGCGCGCTCTACATCGACGCGGATGCATGCCCGGTCAAAGAAGAGGCCGAGCGGGTGGCCACCCGCCACAGGCTGAAAATGTTCGTGGTTTCCAACGGCGGATTACGTCCCTCGCGCAATCCGCTGGTGGAAAACGTGATAGTCGATCAGGGTGCTGATGTCGCCGACATGTGGATCGCAGACCGCTGTGGCCCAGGTGATGTAGTGGTCACCGGAGACATCCCGCTGGCCGCCAAATGTATCGAAGCCGGTGCCCAGGTGCTGCGTCACAATGGCGAGCGCTTCACCCAGGCCAACATCGGCCAACAACTGGCGATGCGCGATCTAATGGCCGACCTGCGCGCCGCAAACCCGCTTGGGGCGGGTGGTTCTGGTAAGGGCTTTACCAAATCGGATCGTTCGAGGTTTCTCGACAGTCTGGAACGAGAAATCCGGGCAGCGGCCTCTCAGACTCGCTCTTAGAGGCCGCAAACCAGGGCAAGGCGCCTGTTCCCTACATATCCAATTCAAGATCCGGTGCCACCTCAATGGTTCCGGACCCCGACAGATGCGGGCAGCCGCGGACCAACTCAATCGCTGCGTCCATGTCCTTGGCTTCGATCACCGTGTAGCCTGACAGCGGACTGGCGCCGCCGCCCTCTGCCACCGCCCCATCGCTTAGAACGGTCTTTGACGGCCCCACGGCAAGGCCGGGATCCAGCGCAGCCGTCCCAAGACCGGCCATCCAGGCCTTCCAGGCCGCCATCATCTTTGCCCCCTCTTCGGGCGTGTTGACATCGGGGTGGCCGTGATAGGCGAGTACAAATTTCGGCATTTCAATGCTCCTCTGAAATTCTTCCGTGACGCCAACGCTAGCCTCAATCAAAATATGTTAAAGAACATATTTTGTACTCTGTCACACTGGCAGCACCCGTCCCAAAAGGAGCCATAGCCCCATGCCCTACAGCAGCACGCACAAGGAAAAGACCCGCACCCGTATCGTCGAGGTGGCGCGCACCCTGTTCAACATCCATGGGTTTCACGGCGTGACGATCGATATGGTCATGGCAAAAGCGGGCCTGACGCGGGGCGGTTTCTACAACCATTTCTCGACCAAAGAGGATTTGTTCTGCGCGGCTGTTTCAAGCTTTCTGATGGGGCGCGGTGCACGGTGGCGCCATGAGGCGGGCATCAATGCGATGAACCCTGACAGTGAGGCCGCTCTGCAAATGATCCAGAGCTATCTGTCTGATGCCCATCTTGGCGCAGTTCAGGACCAATGCCCGATGATCGCCCTGCCTTCAGACGTTGCCCGTGCCAGCCCCGAGGTACGCGCAGCCTTTCAGCAGCTCCTGACGGCCATGGTAGGCCTGTTGCAGCGCAGCCTACTGCAACAGGAAGATCCGCAAGCCCGGCAAAAAGCGATGGCAATGGCTGCACTCTGTGTGGGCGGCATGGTTCTGGCCCGCACCCTGCCCGAATGCGAACTGGCGACGGAAATCCGCAGCGCCGCGCTGCAGACTGCAACAGCGATGACATCAAGCTCTTGACGGCAGACCCTGACCACACAGTTCGGCGCGCGCCATACGACCAAGTGGGCGGCCCGTAATTTCGACATTGCCGACCTTCCCTGATTGCGCAAAGGATGCGTAAAGGGCAACGGGAGACGAGGCGATGACTGCAGAGATTCGGGTAAATGCCATCGGCCTTGCAGCGGCGGCTGGCTCTGCCGTCTGTTTCTCCATCATTGATGTCTTGGTCAAATTCTTGTCCGGGGATTATCCGCTCTACCAAATGGTTCTTCTGCGATCCTTGATTGCGATGCCCATCTTGCTGCTGGTTATGGTGCCGCTGGAGGGCGGTTATCACGTGTTGCGCACCCGGCAGCCCAAATTGCACCTGATCCGCTGTGGCGCGGTGCTCTTTGCCAATATCTGTTTCTACACCGGCCTGGCCACCATGCCGATGGCCGATGCGGTGGCCATCGCCTTTGCCACCCCGCTGATCGTCACCCTTCTATCTGTGGTCCTACTAGGGGAACGCCCCGGCATTTGGCGTTGGAGCGCTGTGGCAGTGGGGTTTCTTGGCGTCTTGATCATTATGCGCCCTGGCCCCGGCACCTTTCAGGCGGCAGCGTTACTGCCGTTTTTTGGCGCTTGTGGCTATGCCACGCTGCATGTGCTCACGCGCCGCGCTGGTGGTGCAGACAGCCCCGCAGCGCTCACATTTTATCCCTCTCTGGCCTTTATGATCGTCAGCGCCGTTTTGGGGCTCAGCACCGGGGATGGTCGCTTTGCCAGTGGCGATAGTGCCGCGCTGGACTTCATCCTGCGGGCGTGGGTCTGGCCTGCATCTGGCGATTGGTGGGCCTTTGTCGCACTGGGGCTTACCGCCTCGATAGGTGGCTACCTGATTAGCTTTGCCTACCGCCAGTGCGAAGCCGGACTGGTGGCGCCTTTTGAATACATCGCCATGCCGATGGCGGTGTTCTGGGGGATCTTAGTATTTCAGGAATGGCCCGATTTGCCTGTTTGGCTTGGAAGTGCCTTGATCATTGGCGCTGGTCTTGTTTCCCTCTGGCGCGAGACACGCAACAACCGCCCAACCAGTCGCCCACGCCCCCGATCCTTAGGTTAGGAACTGAAACGCATGACCATCGAAGCCGTCGTTTTTGATATTGGCAATGTACTGATCGAATGGGAGCCGGAACGGTTCTATGATGCCCGCCTGGGCGCTGAAACCCGCCAACGCCTGTTTGCCGAGGTGCCGCTGCACGAAATGAACCTAGGATTGGATCGCGGCGCCCCCTTCCGCGACTCGGTCTATGCACTGGCAGATCAACATCCCGCCTGGGCCGAAGAAATCCGCCATTGGCATGACAGCTGGTTGGAGTTTGCCCATAGGGATATACCGCAATCGGTCCGCCTGCTGCGCGCCTTGCGCCAAAAGGGCGTGCCGGTTCTGGCGCTCAGCAACTTTGGAATCGGCACCTTTGAGCTCGCTCTTGAAGCCTATCCGTTTCTAGCTGAGTTTGATCAGGCCTATATCTCGGGCCATCTGGGCTGCATCAAACCTGATCCCGAAATCTATGCGCGACTGGAACAGGGCGCAGGCCTGCCAGTGGACCGCATACTCTTTGTCGATGACCGCCCTGAGAACATCGACGCCGCCAGAGCGCGCGGTTGGCAAGGCCATCTTTTCACCACCCCCGAAGCCTGGGCTGCACGCCTGGTCGAGGCCGGATTACTCTCAGAACAGGACGCCCTATGAGCATTCCCATGATCACCTTTGACGCCGGCGAAGCCCTGCTGGACTGGATCGACTTCACTCAGGCCCTGGCCCGCGGTCATGACCTGCCCAAGGCCGAGATTGGCGATACCTTCCTGTACCGCGACCCCGATACGCTGCTCAGCCGCTCTGCCTGGATTGATGGCATGGGGCTGGCGGTCAAAACCGCCAATATCTTCCCGCGCAACCCCGATGCAGGCAAGCCGATGATCAATGGCTCGGTTTGTCTGTACTCTGATCTGGATGGCACACTGGAGGCCCTGGTGGATTTCCACCTGGTGACCAAGTGGAAGACCGCCGGCGACAGTCTGCTTGGTGCGCTGCGTCTCGCCAATCCGGACAGCCGCGAGATCTTGATCGTGGGGGCAGGCACCGTTGCCGGATCACTGGTTGAGGCCTTTGGTACCGCCTACCCGCAGGCGCAGATTCGTATCTGTAACCGAACCCAATCCAAGGCCGAAGACCTGGTTGCACGCTATCCCGGCACCACTGTGGCCACCGATCTCGAAGCGGCCGTCAAAGCGGCGGATATCATCGTCACCTCAACCATGTCCTCAACCCCGGTGATCAAGGGTGACTGGCTGCGTCCCGGCCAGCATCTGAACATGATCGGCGCCTATCGGCCAGACATGCGAGAGACCGACGACACGGCCCTCACCCGCGCGCGGATCTATTGTGACAGCTTTGACACCACGCTGGACCATATCGGCGAGTTCAAAATTCCACTGGAAGAGGGCGTGATCCAGCGCAGTGATGTGCTGGCGGATTTCTACAGCATGGACCAGTTCCCCGCCTATGACCCTGTGGCGATCACTCTGTTCAAGAATGGCGGTGGCGCCCATCTGGATCTGATGACCAGCCACCATATTCTGGAAAAATGGAAAGCCGCGCAATAACCTGACGGCGTCGCGCGGCTGTGCCGTTCTTGGTCGGGTCGCCTTGTCTCAGGCGACCCCAAAGCATTCCCTGCAATCAGGCGGCAACGGCTTGTGCGGCTTTCTCGCGCACCGGCAGATGCACCACGGCGCTAAAGGCCCCGACCGCGACGCCGATCCACCAGACAAAGGTGTAGTCGCCGTAGACATCATACATCCGCCCACCAAGCCAGACGCCCAGGAATCCGCCCAGCTGGTGGCTGAAGAAGACAATCCCATAGAGCGTGCCCATATAACGCAGCCCGTAAAGATGCGCGATCAGGCCAGAGGTGAGCGGCACTGTGGCCAGCCAAAGCGAGCCCATGACCACCGAGAAGATAATCACGCTCATCGGGGTGATCGGCAGCAGGATAAACACCGCCGCCACCACGGTGCGCGCCGTGTAGATCCCTGCCAGCAAGTATTTCTTGCTGTAGCGATTGCCCAGCCAGCCAGCAAAGAGCGTGCCGCCCACATTGGCGGCACCAATCAGGGCAATCGATACCGCCCCCAGCGCCGAGGTGGTAGTGATCCCGATACTATGCAGCGCCCCGCCCGGCAGGATCGGCCCACACATCTCGGTGACAAAGGCGGGGAAATGCGCGGTGATAAAGGCCAGCTGATAGCCACAGGAAAAGAAGCCGAGGAAGATCAGCGTAAAAGACGGGTCCTTAAAGGCCTGTTTCAGAACAGTGCCCATGCTGGCCTCAAGCTCGGCCTTGCTGGCCGCCTGTGGCGCGCGCATCAAAGGCAGGGTCAGGACCAAGGCCAGTACCCCACCGGCAAAGACCATGAAGACCGATTGCCAGGACATCATTGACAGCAGGAACTCCGCCGTTGGTGCACCAATGATCTGGCCCGCAGATCCAGCTGCGGTCACGATTGCCAAAGACATCGACCGGTTCGCATCGGAACTGGCCCGCCCCACCACGGCGAGCACCACGCCAAAGCCGGTGCCGGCAATGCCAAAGCCCACCAGCCACTCATAGGCCTGCATCTCAAACGGCGTGGTTGCCCCAGCGCTGAGCACCAGACCGGCCGCATAGGTGATGGCACCAAGGATGATCGCTTTGCGGTCGCCTAGCTTTTCCGCCAGCGCGCCAAAGATCGGCTGGCCAATCCCCCAGGCCAGGTTCTGGATGGCAATGGCCAGCGAGAACTCGGCGCGCAGCCAGCCAAATTCCTCGGCGATGGGGATCTGAAACACCCCAAAGGAGGCCCGCACCGCAAAGCTGGCCATGATGATGACGCAGCCGACAATCAAGACCGGCGTAAAAAGGGGCGTATGAGTACGTGGCATGAGGCTTCTCCAGTTCAGCCCGGCAAAGCTAGAGAAATCTAGCCGAGCGTCAAATCAAAGATACTGCTTGCTCAGTTAAGGAATTTTGATGCGAGGGTCGTTGAGAGGCCAGAGGCCCCTAGTAGAAAGGAGACATGCGCGCCATATGAGCCTTCAACAAGGATTCTGGTAACCTTGCGCCTTTCTCCCCGCGGATCACAGTCACAAGTTTAACCAGGCCCAGGTCATAATCGGGGTAGAAAAACACCATTTCAGTCACCTCTTCGTGGCCCAATTCAAACTGAAAGCTAAACCCGTGAAGGACCATGCTCCATGCTATTTCGCGGTGGGAGACACAACGCCCATTCCTGGAGGCAACAAGAGTTGCACAAAATTGCTTTCGTTCTGCAAGGTAGCGCTGGGCCGCCGAACCATGGTCACCGGGACCATAGGGGACAGCTCTTTCAAGGCGCGCCACGACCGGGCCGCCACAAGTCAAACAGACGTATTCAATAGCTTCCGGCAAGACTGTGATATCCCAGTCATCACTCTCTTTCGTGCGCTTGAATAAGGCCGAACCTGTGAGGCGGGAAAACTGATCATCGCGAGCATAGAGGGGCGCCGCCGCCCAAGGGAACGATAAGGCAAAAAGCAGGAGCATCGCCGCAAGGACCCAAAAAGGCGATCTTTTTTGTTGCATAAAGCGTCCGCTATACTCTTCAGCACTGCAGCAACTTTAAGCTGTTTTATGACCCCTGTCACTCCATACACACCTGCACTGGCTTCCCATCCTACCGCCTTCGCGGTAAGCCTAGCCCATGACCGATCTCAGCACGCTTTATGCCCAAAAGATTGCCAATGGCGATCTGCGCCCCGACCCTGCACAAGAGGCGGTCCTGCCGCAGTTTGACCGTATCTCCGAAGGGCTGCGGGCCGAGCCGGTGAAACGCGGGCTGTTTCGCCGCGCCAGCCCAGCCCCGGCGCCAAAGGGTCTGTATCTTTGGGGAGGAGTTGGTCGCGGCAAATCTATGTTGATGGATCTCTTTGTCGACAGCCTTGGTGATATCCCGTCTCGGCGTGTACATTTCCATGCCTTCATGCAGGAAATCCACGCCAAGATGCATGCCGCCCGCCAGGAAGGGGTGCAGGATGCCTTGGCGCCAGTGGCGCAGGAAGTGGCGGCTTCCGTCCGGGTCCTGGCCTTTGACGAGATGCAGATCTCGGACATTACTGATGCGATGATTGTTGGCCGCTTGTTTGAGGCGCTGTTTGAGGCCGATGTCTGTGTTGTCACAACCTCCAATCGACTGCCGGATGAGCTCTATAAAAACGGGCTGAACCGGCAATTGTTCTTGCCGTTTATTGACCTGATCAAGGATAAGATGGAGGTCTGGGAAATGGTGAGCCCGGTGGATTATCGCCAAGACCGTCTGAAGGGCAGTGAAGTCTATTTCAGTCCCGCAGATGCAGCGGCGCGGGACATGTTGCAATCAATTTGGCAGGATCTTTCAGGCGGCGAAGCCCAGCCGCTTACGCTTGAAGTAAAGGGGCGCGAAGTGGTTCTGCCTGCCTTTCGCAACGGCATCGCGCGGGCGACGTTCTTTGATCTCTGCGGCAAGATGCTTGGGCCCGGAGATTATCTCGCTATCGCCGAAGAGGTGAAGGTTCTGGTACTGGACAATATCCCCCGGCTCAGTCGCAACAACTTCAATGAAGCAAAACGCTTTGTTACGCTGATTGATGCGCTTTATGAAGCAAAGGTCCGGCTGATCTGTACCGCGGCAGCAGAGCCCGAGTTTCTATATGTCGAGGGCGATGGGGCGTTCGAGTTTGAACGCACTGCTTCGCGCCTACGCGAAATGCAGGATCAGGATTGGGGGCAGGCTGAGTAAGGGGCTTTGCCCCCTCGCGCTAAGGACGCTCAACCCCAGGATATTTGCGGCCAAATGAAAGCGAGACCGCGCCGCATCAGCGGCGCCGGGCCCAAGGGGCAAGGATCAATCTTTGATTGTTCCGAGCCGGGCGGGAGCCCCCCCCTGCACGCCCGGATCAGCCGTTCTCACGTAGGATATGGCCTGCAAGGTAAAGTGAGCCACAGATCAAAACCCGGGCGTTGGGGTCTTTTTTCACGATCTTCTCTAGCGCATTGGCGGTGTTGTCGGCGATCGATGCTGCAAGCCCAACAGATCGCGCTGCAGCCTGGGTTGCGCTGGCCGGCAGGGTGTTGGCCTCATCCGGGATCGAGATTGCTGTGAGGCTTGCGGCCTGCCGCGCCAAAGGCGCCAGATAGCCGGTCACATCCTTGGTGTTGAGCATGCCGCAGATCAGATGTGTCGGCCTTTTGGTCATGCCCGCCAGAACCTTTTCCAGAGCGAGCCCTGCAGCTGCGTTATGGCCCCCGTCCAGCCAAAGTTCGGCAGCGCCTGCGGTCTCAACAAGTGGACCGGAGGTGAGCCGCTGCATTCGCGCCGGCCAGGTCGCATTTGTCATAGCAGCCTCGCAAGCGGCTTCTTGCGCACCAAGGTGACGCAACGCAGCGAGGGCCGCACCAGCATTTTGGACCTGGTGGGCTCCCAGTAGAGCTGGCATCGGCAAATCGAGCAGACCGCGTTCATCCTGGAACACCAACCGGTCACGCTCTTGGCTGACATGCCAATGCTGACCATAGGCAATCACTGGGGCCCCAAGGCGCTCAGCTGTGGCCTCAATCACCTCCAGAGCCTCATCAGGCTGGGGGCCAACAATCACCGGCACCCCCCGTTTAATAATCCCGGCTTTCTCGGTTGCAATCTTGGTCAGGGTATCCCCGAGGAATTGTTCATGATCGATGGAGATCGGCGTGATCACGGTGAGCTCTGGTTGGGTGATCACATTTGTGGCATCCAACCGGCCGCCCAGACCGACTTCCAACAGGGTGTAATCCGCCGCGGTGCGGGCAAAGGCCAAGAGAGCAGCCACTGTTGTGATTTCAAAATAGGTGATGCTCTCGTCACCATTGGACGCATAACACTCATCCAGCACCTCCGTCAGATGGGGTTCTGAGATCAGCTCGCCTGCCAGACGGATGCGTTCGTGGAAGCGCGCCAGATGCGGCGAGGTATAGGCATGCACGGATTTGCCCCAGCCCTCCAGCCCGGCGCGGATCATCGCCTGGGTTGATCCCTTGCCGTTGGTGCCCGCCAGGTGGATCACCGGTGGCAGCTTGTCCTGCGGGTTATCCAGGCGTTCCAGCAGACGCCAGACCCGATCAAGGGTCAGGTCGATGATCTTGGGGTGCAGCGCCAGCATACGGGCGAGGATGGCATCTGAGGTTGGCTGGGTCATAGGGCACACTCACCGGCAGCAAAGGAAAACAAGGGGATCAGCAAAATAGAAAACGGCCCGCCCTGAGGAGGCGGGCCGCATGAAAACACTATAGGGCGTATCAGCTTTCTGCTGGAGAGGGCTCTGCGGCATCTTCCGCCTCATTCGCGGCCTCTGCACTGGAAACCGGAGCGGGGAGATCCCCGACCACCTGTGGGGGCAGCCCCATCAACATTCGGATAATGGTGATCAGCTCGGCCCGCATTTCGGTGCGCGGGATCACCCGGTCCAGCATACCGTGATCCAGCAGATATTCAGCCCTCTGGAAACCCTCAGGGAGTTTTTCGCGGATAGTCTGTTCAATCACCCGAGGACCGGCAAAGCAGATCAGTGCATTAGGTTCTGAAATATGTACATCCCCGAGCATTGCGTAGGATGCAGTCACACCGCCAGTTGTGGGATGGGTGAGTACAACGATATAGGGCAGATTGGCCTCTTTCAGCATCTGCACCGCCACTGTAGTGCGGGGCATCTGCATCAGCGACAAGATGCCTTCCTGCATCCGCGCCCCCCCTGCTGCCGAAAACAGCACCAGCGGGCGGCCCAGCCTGACGGCCTCTTCGGCAGCCGCGACAATGGCGTTGCCCACATACATGCCCATAGAGCCCCCCATAAAGGAGAAATCCTGCGCTGCCGCTACAATCGGCGTACGACCAATTTCGCCCGCTGCAACCAGCATGGCCTCTTTTTCATCGGTCTTTTTCTGCGCCGCCTTCATGCGGTCAGGGTATTTCTTTTGATCGCGAAACTTCAGCGGGTCCGAAATTGGCTCCGGCACTGCGACCTCAGCAAAGACTCCGCCATCGAACAGCGCGGTGAAACGATCGCGTGGCGTGATATGCATGTGGTGCCCGCAGTTGGTGCAGACATTCTGATTGTCGCTCAGCTCACGGTGAAACAGCATGGTGCCGCATTCGCTACACTTCTGCCAAAGATTCTCGGGCACTTCGCGACGCGAAAACAGCGAGTTGATCGTTGGGCGGACGTAGTTGGTGATCCAGTTCATATCATGCCTCTGTCAGAGCCGTTTGGCGGCGGCCAATTTGCACACCAGATAAGCTGCCTTGCGCAGAATTGCAATCAGCGGCGTATCACCAGCCGCGCTGCCAACCACAGGACCAGCATGGTCATGCAGTCCACCAATAGCCAGGGCCGCATTGCATCTACATCGGACATCTCGTAAGGCAGCAGATAGAGCGCCAAACCATGCAGACTGCTGGGCGAGCCGAAGATTAGCAAGGCCACGAAGTTATTGGCAAAATGCACTGCTATGGCTGGTCCCAACGTGCCTGCCCGCGCCGTAAGATCTGCCATCAAGAGGCCAAAACCCATAGCCCAGAGACAGATCAGAACGGCATTGTCCCCGGCCACCTGGGGCATGTAATGGGCCAGACCAAACAAGGCCGCCGGCAGCCCGAGCCAAATCAGCGGATTTTGGAATCGCGCCGCCAGGGCCTGTTGTAGATAGCCGCGAAACACCAGTTCTTCTGCGCTGACCTGCACCAGCACAGCCAACAGCGACAAAGGCAACAGGCCGAGCCAGATAGGCCAACTCAGGTTGGCAATCAGTGGCGCACCAAAATCATAGGGCGGCAGGATGAACAGGGCGACAAAGACCACTAGTGCCGCCAGGCAACACCAAATGAACTGTTGCAGCATCACCCCAGGCACACCGACTAGGCTGAGCAGGCTGCGGTTTTGCAGCAGGCGCGCAGCCAGCCCCACCCCCAAGGTGAGAAAGCCAAAACTCGCCAGCAGGATCAGCAGGGCAACTGGCGTATTGCCTTTTTCCAAATTAGCCAGCCAGGCCACCGAAGTGATCTCCAACAGGACTACAAAAACCACCAGGTTGAGAGCATAGCTGACGGCGACAATCACGCAGAGACCAAGAAACATGCGCCAGAGCTGCGGTTTAGAGCGCCCCGGAGCAACCAGCGCCGCATGGGCAGAATAGGCCGTTTCAAGGATCATGATAGCTCATCATCTTCTTTTTGTTCCGCTCGCGAGCTACTGCTTGCAAACGGTCCACCCACGGCCTCGGTATTTTGCTGTTCTTGGCCAGGCATGACCTCAGGAGTAAAACCCGAAACAGGCAGGCCCGCAAGCCGCACCCTTGTCGCCAGCCCCACCAAATGCTCCGAAACCGTCTTAAGCAGCTGCGTCGCCACGCTGGCATCGCTTTCGATCACTGCACGGTATTCTTCCGCGCCGATCCGTAAGAAAAGGCAAGGCTCTGCGGCGCGCAGGTCCATTTCGCGGGGCTGTCGCAAGATGACTGACAAATCCCCAATCAAACGCCCAGGCTCAATAACCGAAATGGGCGCCGTTGTGGCAGGCGCATCCGGCCAGCGCAGCTCAGCCCGGCCTTCGAGACACAGGTAGACCGCATCACCGCTCTCGCCCCGCGCAAAGACCAGATCGCCCTGCCCCACCCGGTGCCACTGCGCCGAAAAGGCCAGCAGGCGCTGGTTGCGCGAATCCAACTGAGTAAAGAGCTCCGCCCGGCCAATCACATCAAGTTTTTGCCGAAAATCTTCAGCGACCAGTCCTTCAGGTCGCCCCTTCTTGCGTCGTTCCCCCCTGGTGGCAGATCCATCGATCTGCCCCTCGTGGATCTCAACAAAAAGATCATAGCGTTCAGGATGACGGAAATCATCCTCAAGAAAAATCATCGTGGTCGCAGGCATCAGCGCACGTAGCCTGTCCCGGGTCCGCAGACGGCTGTCAGAATCATGGCTGGCCAGAGCCCGGTCCAGAATGAGCAGATCTGGGCGCTTGATCGCAGCGCGGGTAAAGGCCGCGCGCTCTTGAAAGACCGGTTCCAGCAACGCTCCTCCCAGTCCCGTTGGCAAATCATACAGAATAAGCGCCAGACGCTTTTGCAGTCCCTGGGCTGTCACCACTTCACTGACCAGAGCCTCGACCTGACGCGCCTTATCCCCCGCATGAAGCGAGACCTTTCCAAACAGCGCGTTCTCCATCACCGAAAGGCGCGGCGCATAGCTGCTGGGGTCCAAAGCCGCGAACAGACCTTTCGAGCGGGCCGTAAGCACCCCGCCACTCGCAGCCCGGATTTTCAGGATACGCGCCTTGAAGCTTTCCAGAAAACCCGGGCCGATCTGTTCCGCCGACAAAAGAAAAGGAATAGTCATAAGCGCCGCTCGGGAGGCTGCGCTTAGTCCCTGTTTGCTGCCGTTATTTGCCGCGCCGCCAGCAGTATTCGCCGCAAGAGCGCGCTCCTGTACTGCATATTCCTCTGCCGCGTTACACAGGCGGCAGTACACGTCTTCGTCCAGACCCAAGCGTTGAAACAGCGGGTGATCAAGATTGTCTCGACCAAATGTCTTGATCAGGGTCTCTGCCACCCCCAGACCAATTTCAAGCGTCTCATCCTCTAATTGTTGATCGCGGATCACCTGATAAAATAGGGTTCCTGGCGCCAGAAGCTCTTCGGGGTCGATGTCACGGGTGGGGGTAGCAAAGAGCATATTGCTGGCCAGTGGCACGGCGGGATTAAAGGCCTCTGGGTCAAAATGGTGCACGACGCCATCAAGGCCAGCCTCAATCAGTCGCTGTTTGATCAAGGGGCGCAGCCGCACGATTTGCTGCTCTAGAAACGGTTGTGCACTGGGCTGCAACTGGGCATGCAGCGTACGGCGAAACAGCTGTTGATCGACCCCCATCGCCTCGACCAGTTGGAACCACCAGTCGCGCATGTCGCCTTCAGACCCAAGCCCCGCCAGCGCCGGATTCACCCAATCCGCCTCTAGCGGATCAGCGCTATTGCCTGCCCGAATAGCCTCAGCAATCTGTCGCTCAGTCTCAGCTGAGGGGCGCGGCAGACTGGGGGAGCTCCGCAGTGGCATCAGCACATTGTCCCCCAAAGAGCCCGAAAACAGATAGGGATGCGAATGGGCATAGCCCACCCGCGCCGCGATCACCCCCTGATGCAGCGCCTCCAGCCGATGCCCTGCCAGGGTGATCGCCCCCCGAGTTGGTAGAACTTCTCGGGTCAGGAGCTGGGCAAAAGCCGCGCGCTCTGCATCGCTGCTGCTTTTGACCGCAACGCGCGCACCTTGGGGTATGGTGAGAGATAGATTTTCAATCACCATATTACCTTCACTGTCGCGCAAAGAGACATTGCGAAACACCACATCACCGCGCAGATGCGGCAGTTTGTCGGGCACCCCCTCAATCAGGGCCGCATCAATCATGCCTTTGGGCGCGAAGCGTTCGGTCATGATTGACCAGCGCAGCCCCATGTCCTGCACCTGATTGTAATAGGTGAGCAGCTCCTTCCACGGGGCCGAAAGATCCTTATAGGCGGCCAACCCCGCCACCAGGGCTCCCACCGTGATTTCACCGCGGATCGCCAGCACACCGCCCGCTGAATAGAAGACAAAGGGCGTCATATGGCCGATCAGGTTGTTAAGGAACTTCATGAAGTATTTTTTGTTATAGATCCGGCGGCGGATATCAAACAGCCGCCCCAAGCGGTCCGAAACTTGCGCCAAACGGTAGCGCCAGCCGCCATTGCCCCGCAGGTCGGACATCCCGGCAGCGGTCTCTCCAATTTCTGCTGCCAGAGCGCGGACTTCCTGAATACGATCCTTGTTCAGCAGGTTGATCTGGCGTTGCAGTAGCGGGATCAGCCAGGCCTGTAACGGGATCAACGCGATTGAGACCAACCCAAACCAGACGCTTTGCATAAACAAGAACACTACAATGGTCGCCATTTGGCCGGCCTGAAATGCCGGCTGCGCCAGGGCATCCCCCATCAAGCCCCCCATAGGTTCGCTTTCCGACGTAATCATCGAGACCAGCTCCCCTTGGCTGGTGGTGCGAAAGTAGGGTGTGGGGAAGCGCACCATACGGCTGATCAAACTGTACCGCAGCCGTCGCAGCAGTCGTTCCGCCGTCACCCCCTTGGCGGTGTTCAAGCGCATCTTCAGAATGCCCGCGACAATCACCGCAGCCAGGAAGCCACAACAGAGCACTAAGAGATACTCAACCTGGCTCATCTCTTGCCCCCAGACATCCACAATAGGTGCAGGGGCTCCAATAGCATCGTTGATGATCCGCTTGGGCAACTCCAACGTGGCATAGAGGAACGGAAAAATCAGCAAGGTCAGTGCCAACAGGCCCAGCTGCTGACGCTTTGAATAGCGCCAGATAAACGAAAACAGCGTGCGCGGCATATCCGGTCCTTGTTGCATAAAAGCTGCATGACAGGGTCTTGCAGATGACACCGACTTGCCGCCTGCGGCAGAAATTGGGTCACTGTGGCGAAACTTGGCTACCCTATGCACCAAATTCAAGAAAGCTAAGGTGATCTAGGTCACGCATGTTTACAGTTGCAGGCGCACAGGCGCGAATTTTCTACGCCTGCGTATCAACAGACCCCGGTCGCGGGGCAATAGAGGCTGGCCTCACAGGGTCAGAAACCAACAGAGATGAATTTCAGCACCGCGAATCGGCGCAGCAAACAGGACAAGATCTCAGCTCCCACAGCCAAAGCTGCGGATGATGCGGACCCGCACTCATCACACCTAAATCAAGCGTCCCACAGTCGCCTGACTGGCTCCCGTTCTCTGGCGGGGTTGGCTCTGTTTTGTGCACTCTCAGCCTGTTCAACCCTGCCGCAATCAGGTTTCTCCTTTGCGACGCGTGGTGAACAGATCAATGAACAGCAGGCGCGCGCCCCTGCCCAGCAGACCAAAACCCAGGCTCAGTTTGCCCAGGGCAAGGTCACTCTGGTCGCGCCATCGGGCCATTGCCTTGACCTCACCATGCTGCGCCAGGAGGCCCAAGGTGGTTTTGCCCTGCTACCGCGATGCAATTTGATGAATGGCAACCGCCTGTTTGGGCGCAACCGCGCTGCAGTCATCACCGCCACCATCGGACCCGCCAAGGGAGCAGAGGCTCCTTCTACCACAGAGCTGGCCCATTCAGCGGAGGGGGCAACTGTGCTCTACTATGAAGACAAAGGGATGTTGCCCCTGGTTCGATTAAGGTGGCCCGGTCATAGCGCCATGGGCGGCTCTGGCGCCAGTGACGAACACTGGCGGGGCGCTTTTGTCGTCAACGACCATCTTGTTGTCTTGGCACTCTATGCGCCCGAAGGCAGTGCGCTGTTAGGACCAGCCGGCGCCGAACTCCTGACCGAAATGACCAGCCGCAGCCGGAAGGCGAGCATCCAGACCGCCCCAAGGCCCGAGGCTGTCTCGTCCCTTCGCGCGGACCCCTCCCGGACTGGACAGGAGGCGCCGGCCGCTAGCATCCGGCCAAAATCGCGCCCCGCAACCCAGCGCACGCACTCAGACGGTGCTTTGCAAAAAGTGCCAGAGGCTCCGGTAGAAAAACTCTCGCTGCGCAGACGAATTGGCGGTTTATTTCGCACCCCACCCCCGGCTAGATTGACAACAGAGTAAAGAAGGCCGATGGCTCAGGCGGACGGATGCGCTAACAGATAGGCCTCCGGCACAAAAATCCCCAGGCAGAAGCCGCGGGAGACAAGACAACAAAGGGTGCAGAACGCGATATGGGCGGTTTTCTAAGCAAGCTGTTTCATCGGCGTGTATTACGGCATTGGCAGCGAGCGGCGGCCCAGGCCGCCAACATGCCGCTTCCACAGCTACGCCAACAGCGAAACCAAGCCCGGGTTCTGCGTGGCCAATTGGACCGACTGATCCATATTGCAGAGGGGCGCCTGGCCCTGCCGCAGATCGGTTCCTCCTTCTTTCCCCGCCCCCATGGTACAGATTGGTCCTGGCGGCCCGAGTTATGGCGTGGCCCAATGCCAACGCCTGGGATATCCTCGGTGCCGTCCAAATCCAAACTGGGCGAGGAAATCACCCTGTTTCACGACTGCGGTGTCTCGGAGCTAACCCTGCGTCAGCTGCGCAACAGCCGCGAAGTGGATCTTGCCCCCTTTGGCCTGCGCATGGATGTCTTTAACTTTGATGGCTCATTTCTATCACTGGTGGTGGATCTGCCGACCGAAGCCTGCAAAGGTCTCTCACGTCACCACCTGGTGCGTATCGACAGCATTATCGAAACCGAAAAACCGATCGAAATTTTTGCCCGCCTCAATATTCGCCACGGCCCCAACACCGAACAGCTGGTGCGGGAACTGCCTCTGGGTGAGAAAGACGTCACCGTCGAATTTGACCTCGCCTATTCCGATCTGAACGAAAAACGTATTGAGCGTATCTGGCTCGACCTCATTTTTGAGGCACCCGACATGAACCAAGTGGTTCTACGCGATCTGACTTTTGCGCGCCACCGCCGCGCCAATATCTGAGGCCCAAGAGATGAGCGACCTGACCGTCACCAAGATCCGTTTTCGCAATGGCACCTGGGAAGGGGTGATCCAGAATGCCGCAGATACCGGTCTGCCGCCAGACATTCAGGTGCTCTTTCAGGACCAGCCACTCGAGGGTGTCTCTATTACCGAAGGCAACGCCTCCGGTGAGTGGAATCTACATATTACCATCCCCACCGAGGCGATTGCCGACGGTGTGCAGACCTTTGTCATCACCGAAGGCGGCAGTGCGGGGCAAAAGTTGGAGAGCTTTTCGCTGATTGCAGGGGAAGCCACCGTTGATGATATGCGCGCCGAAATCGAGCTTCTGCGCGCTGAACTGGACATGCTGAAACGCGCCTTTCGCCGACACTGCCTGGAAACCAGCTGATCCAGGGCTGCACGGTGTCGCTGCGCGCTTTACGTCAGCCCGGCAAAGGCCTCTCCTAGATGTTTCATCGCCTTGGCAAAGGGCGCCGGTCCATAGCTGGCCCGCGCCACACCGACCTTGGCCATGGCAGACAAAGACATGCTGCCCCGCATCATCACATTGACCGGCAGTGGCGTGCCCGCTGTGATCCCAGAAATCAGCGTGGCATCTGTCAGACCTGGCACAAAGAACCCACTGGCCCCGGCATGGGCATAGGCCTCTGCCCGCTCCAGCGCTTGATCAACCAAACCTGCATGTTTCTCTGGATCGGGCTCTTTCAGGAACAGATCTGTACGGGCATTGATAAAGTAATCGGCATTGGCCGCCCGCATGGCAGCAATCCGGCGGGCCTGCTCTGCAACCGAATATAGCCCCACGCCGCCGATGATCTGATCCTCAAAATTCACTCCCACAGCGCCGGTTTCCACCAGACTGCGAGCGTTCTGAGTCAGGCTGTCGGGCGTCTGGGCAAAACCACCCTCAAAATCCACTGTAAGCGGCAAGTCACATGTCGCGGTGATCCGGGTGACGATCTGCAGCAGCAGCGCTAACGGGATGTCCTCACCGTCACCATAGCCCTGTGCCGCTGCAACGGACCAGCTGCCGGTGGCCAATGCCTGAGCTCCGGCCTTGGCAAGGGCGGCAGCGCTGCCTGCATCCCAGATATTATAAAGCACCAAGGGCGTGCCGGGGTTATGCAGCGCGGCAAAAGCGCGGGTGCGCTCAGAATAGGTCATGCCGTCAGCCTTTCTGTGTAGCTGGTTTCAATCTCGATAAGTCGCTGTTTTCGCCACAGCCCACCGCCATAGCCAGTCAGGCTGCCATCTGCCGACAAGACCCGGTAACAGGGAACAACCACGGCAATCTGATTGCTGCCATTGGCCCGGGCCACCGCACGGGTTGCTGTTGGACGCCCCAAATCCTGAGCGATCTGCGAATAGCTGCGGGTTTCGCCAGCGGGGATTTGCAACAGTTGGCGCCAGACCTCACGTTCAAAGCCGGTCCCATGCAGTGCCAAAGGCGTGTCGAACCGTGCCTGAGTTCCTGCAAAATAGTCAGAGAGTTCAGTGGCGATTTGCTGGGTCGGGGCCGGGCGACCAAAGCCAACTCCGCCTGGCTGCGCCTTTTGCAAGCGTTTCATCTCTCGCGGCAGGGCCTTGCGGTCGGCAAATTCCAACAGATGCAACTTATGTTGGCAACTGATGGCAATCATAGCGCCCAGAGGGGTTTCAATCCAATCCGCCAAGAGCAGGGCATCCCTGCGAAAGCTGCCTGGAGCCATGCCCACCAGTCGAGCAAAAGCAGCACGAAAGGCCGAGGGACTGTCAAAGCCCGCATCAATCTGCGCCGCGATAACCGGCTCGCCCGCCGACAATGCGGTAAAGCCTTCTCGCAGCCGACGTTGCCGCGCCATTTCCAGAAAGGTCATGCCAAAGTGCCGCTTGAAGGCCCGACGCACGGTGGAGGGATCATAGCCAAGATCAACCAGGTCACTCTCGCGCCAGCGATGGGTGGGGCGCACCTCCAGCGCATCCACAAGAGGCTGCACCATCGGGTCATCCCCAGCCGCGGCTTTGAGCGGCTTGCAGCGTTTGCAGGCACGAAATCCCGCCTCGATACATGCGCCGGGCGTGGCAAAGAACTGGCAGTTCTCGAATTTGGGATTGCGCGCCGGACAGCTTAGCCGACAAAAGATACCAGTGGAGGTCACACCCACATAGGCACGCCCCTCGTAGGCGGCGTCGCGGGAACAAAGTGCGGCATAGAGCGTTTGGGAATCAGGCAGGTCAAACATCATGGGATGAAACTAGACCTATCTCCCCGCAGTCGTCGCCGGTTTCCGGGCGTTAATGTAAAAATCTATGGATCACAGATTTGTGTGGCCCCGGTTCTAGCGGCGCGGTTTCTTCTTGCGCTTCACGGCGGCGCGTATGGTTTTTTGCAGCGCCTTATCACTGCCCTTGCGCTCTGCCAACGAAGCAGTATTGAACCGCTCTTCAGCCGCGAGCTTGTTCCAGCGGTCCAGACGCAACTGGCTCACCTCACCTCTCTTGATGGCGGCATTGATGGCGCATCCCGGCTCGCTGTCATGTTTGCAATCGCGGAACTTGCACTGCCTGGCCAATAGGGTCAAATCTTCAAATAGATCAGCAATACCGCTTTCGGCCTCGGCCATCTGCAACTCACGCATTCCCGGCGTATCCATAACGGCACAGCCATTAGGTAAAAACCGCATATGCCGATGCCGGGTCGTGTGCCGTCCACGCGCGTCATCTTCGCGAATTTCTGCCGTCTCCGCAGTATCTTTACCAAAGAGCGCATTGACCAGTGTCGATTTTCCCACCCCAGATGAGCCTAGAAACACCAGCGTCTCTCCGGGTTTGCACCAGGGGGCAAGCTGGCCTTTCGCGGCATCGCTTTTGGCATTGAGCAAAACCACCGGCACCCGCGCTGAAATGGCCTCAGCCTGTTCCACATAGGGTGTCGGATCATCGCAGAGATCAGGTTTAGTCAGCAAGATAACCGGCGCAACACCGGCTTCAAAGGCCAAGGCCAGATAGCGCTCTAGCCGGGCGAGATTGAAATCCGGGTTACAGGAGCTGACGATAAAGCTGGTATCGGTATTTGCCGCGATCAATTGTAGGCTGCGGTCATGCCCTGGAGCGCGGCGTTTGAACAGGCTCTTGCGTTCCAATACCCGGCTGGAGGTGGGCAAGACTCGGTTCAGCAGCACCCAGTCCCCCACCGTGGCCGCCAATTTAGGCGGAACCAACTCGTCTATGCCATCTCCCTGCACTCGCAGACCGCTGCGATGAGCCTCGACGACCCGAACCGGCGGCGTTTCCTCCAGTTCAGTCCCCACCACCTGATCTGCAAAAAACGGCTGCCAGCCGAGCTTTTCCAGCGCGGTCAGTACAGGGCTGTGCTGATCGGTCTCATTAGGCGGTGTAAGAGGGTCATCCCGTTTGATCATGAAGGATCTGCTTTCTTGCCAAGGCGAGGCGAAACTGTTGCAAGGTTTAGAATCACAGATCGCCAGCCAGCAAAAGCCCCTTCGCACCTGTTCAAATCAGACATGCATCCATGCGACAAAAAAGGACCGCTCCTGACGGAGCGGTCCTGATCTGTGCAAGGCGTTAAGTTTAGGGACTCCGCCCCTGGGGTTGCCCCGTAGACTATTGCTTTGGTCCCAGTGCAACCAGACCTTTGAGAATGTCGATGGCATAGGCCAGCTGATAGTCCTGCTCACGCAGTGCAGCAGCTTTTTCGGCCCGCTCACGATCCTCTTTGATCTGGCGGATTTCATCTTCGGTCAGGCTATCATTGTTGAGGCTGCCCCTCAGATCCGCCTCAGTACGGGTGCGGCGGGCTGCGCTTTCCTCTTCGGCCTCTTCCGTCTCGGGGGTTCGGCGGGGCTGTTCAACCACGATGTCTGGGGAAACTCCCAGTGCCTGGATCGAGCGACCCGATGGCGTGTAGTAACGCGCTGTGGTCAGCCGCATTGCGCCATTGCCCCGCAGCGGCATCACGGTCTGAACCGAGCCTTTGCCAAAGCTCTTGGTGCCTACGACGATGGCCCGGCGATGGTCCTGCAGAGCGCCAGCCACAATTTCAGAGGCAGAGGCAGAACCACCATTAATCAACACCACGATGGGTTTGCCGTCCGACAGGTCGCCTGGCGTCGCGTTAAAGCGCTCGCCATCCTCAGGATTGCGCCCACGGGTCGAAACGATCTCGCCGCTGTCGAGGAAACTATCCGCTACACTGATAGCTTCAGTCAGCAAACCACCCGGATTGTTGCGCAGATCCAGTACGATACCGCTGACCTTGTCGATGCCGCCGGCCTCTTCGATCTGTTCCTTCAAACCGGATTCCAGGTTAGGCGTGGTCTGCCGGTTAAAGGTGGTGATCCGCAGCACCACTGTTTCGCCTTCGGTCCGCGCCCGCACGGCTGTCAATTTGATGGTGTCGCGGATAATCGACACATCAAAGGGCTCTCCCTCGCCTTCGCGTACCACGGTGATCACGATCTCGGATCCCACCGGGCCGCGCATCAGGTCAACCGCTTCGTCCAGGCCCAGACCCAGCACGCTTTCGCCATCGACATGAGTGATGAAATCGCCGGCTTCCATGCCGGCCTCATCCGCAGGGGTGCCATCAATCGGAGAGACAACTTTGACAAAGCCCTCTTCCTGCGTCACCTCAATGCCAAGCCCGCCAAATTCACCGCGGGTTTGCACCTGCATGCTGGCCGCATCATCGGGTTTCAGATAGCTGGAATGAGGGTCAAGCGACGTGAGCATGCCACCGATGGCCGCTTCGATCAGCTCTTTTTCGTCAACCTCTTCGACATATTGAGCGCGGATGCGCTCAAAGATATCGCCAAACAGATCAAGCTGTTCATAGACCGTCGCTTCGCGGTTCGCTTCCTGCGCCAGCAAAGGGCCGGCCACATAGGTTGTTGCGACGATTCCGGCCAGCGTGCCGCCGATAGCCGCCATGGCAAATTTTCTCATGAAACCTTCATCCACCTTTTCCGATGCGGAACCATGTTGCAGGGTCCACCGGGCTGTTATCCATTCTGACTTCTATATAGAGCGTTTCTGTCCGGTCAGTTCCACCCCCTTCACCGCTTAGTGACAAAATGGCACCAGCCTGTGGGGCACTGCCGCCCATCAGGCCCACCGGTGTGCCTGCGGGGATAACCTGACCAGCGGCACCGTAAACCTCATCGAGTCCCGATAGAATAAAGAGCGTATCGGGCTGCGGTTCAAGGATCACCACATTGCCAAGATCCAATAGCGGGCCACGGTAGCGGATTGTCGCCGCCGTAGGAGAGATCACCAAGGCGCGCGGGCGGGCTGCAATCAGCAGGCCTGGGCGGGCAATGCCGGCCGCATCACGCTTTTCAAAGCCGCGCAGCAGAAGGCCTTCAACCGGCAATGAAATCTCGCCGCGCTGAGCGCTGATATCTGCGGCAATCGGCACAATTTCTTCAGCTCCGCCAGCGATTTCAGCCAAACCGCTGGCAAATCCGCTGAGCGTCTCAGTCGACGAAATCAGGATAGCGGTGCGCACTGGGTTTTCGGTAAAGCGCATGGGCAGGTCAGTCCGGTCCGCGATCGCTGTGGACAACGCTATCCGCGCCTCCTGCACCCCTGTGAGCCCCTTTTCCAGAGTGTCAGCTGCGCTTTGCTGCAACAAACGCAGGGTCTGCACTTCATCCAGATCCCGACGCAGGGCCTCAGCGCGGGCATAAAGGCCCGGTGTGACCTCCGCCACCATCATGGCAGAGCGTGCCGCCCCTAACGGACCCGAAGGGTGCAGCATCAGAACCGGCGGCGCTGAGGTTTCAATCGTCTGCAAAATGCCCAGCAGCTCGGCCACCTCGTCATCGCGGGATTTCAACTGAGCCAGCAATTGCGATTCGCGCCGTGCCACTCGCCGCAGCCCGTCCCGCATGGCGCCCAGCCCAGCCTCATAAGCGCGTACGGTATTTGTCAGTGCCTTGACGCGATCACGCGCGCTCTCAGCCTCTGCCAAAGCCTCTGTCGCGGCCTCAAGTTGGCCAGCTGCTTCCTGTGCGGCCTCCGCAGGAGCCTGTTGGCCCTGCAGCGGTGCGGCAAAGCTAACTGTTAGAAAAAGAAGCAGCCCGGCGGCGCGTATTATCATATGGTTCAGATCTTTTTGGTCTGGAACTTAGGTCAAAAGGCTTTCACCGGTCATTTCCGCCGGCTTGGGAAGATTCATAAGCTCTAGCAGGGTGGGGGCAAGATCGGCAAGACGCCCATTGCGCAGCCCAGCCCCCGCTGGCCCGCCCACTAGCGCTACGGGCACCAAATTGGTTGTATGCGCAGTATGGGCTCCGCCTGTTTCGGGATCCACCATGAGCTCACAGTTGCCGTGATCCGCCGTGACCAGCATTGCGCCGCCAGCTTTTTCCAAGGCAGCAACCACCTGGGCCAACCCTTGATCCACCGCCTCGCAGGCCTTGATCGCCGCCTGAATATCGCCGGTATGGCCGACCATATCGGGGTTGGCGTAGTTGGTCACGATCAGATCATAGCCAGCCTCGATAGCCGCGACGAACTTCTCTGTCACCTCCGGTGCGCTCATCTCTGGTTGCAGATCATAGGTTGCTACCTTGGGCGATTTGGGCATGGCCCGGTCTTCGCCCTGTTCTGGCTCTTCCCTTCCACCGTTGAGGAAAAAAGTCACATGCGGATACTTCTCGGTCTCCGCAAGGCGGAACTGGCGCTTACCCTGCTTTGCCACCCATTCGCCCAAGGTATTGACCAATTCGGCCTTGGGATAAGCGGTTGTCATATAGGCACTGTGGTCCTTGGAGTAGTCCACCATGCCCAAAAGCGCTGCCAATTTGGGGCGTGGTCCGGTGTCAAACTCAGCAAAACTCGGCTCACCAATGGCGCGTAGGATCTCACGCGCGCGGTCCGCACGAAAATTCAGGCAGAAGAAGCCATCTCCATCTTTGACCCCATCATAGCCACGTAACACACTGGCACCGATGAACTCATCCGTTTCAGACTGATTATAGGCGTGGGTCACCGCATCATGCGCATCCAAGACGCTACGGCCTTCACCCCGTATCATGGCACCATAGGCTTCACGCACCCGCTCCCAGCGGTTGTCGCGATCCATCGCAAAATATCTCCCGGTGACAGTCGCGATTTTGGCACGCGCACCTTTGCTCCCAAGCGGCATCCCTTCCACCAATTCCGCAAAATACCCATAGGCGGATTTTGGTGCCACATCGCGCCCATCCGTGATGGCATGCAACCAAACGGGGATCCCAGCAGCAGAAATCACACGAATGGCCGCCAGAATATGGGTGAAATGCCCATGCACCCCACCATCGGAGACCAACCCCATGAGATGGGCAGCGCCGCCCGTTGCCTTCAGTTTCTCAATAAACTGCAAAAGGGCTTCGTTTTGTTCAAATGAACCATCCTCAATCGCCAGATCAATCGCCCCTAGGTCCATCGCAACAACCCGACCGGCGCCGATGTTGGTATGGCCGACTTCCGAATTTCCCATCTGACCGCGGGGAAGGCCCACATCAGGTCCATGAGTCACCAGGCGGGCCTGGGGGCCCGCTGCCATCAATGCATCAAAGGTTGGGGTTTGCGCCAAGTGCGGCGCGTTGGCCTCTCCGGGTTCTGCGCTGCCCCATCCATCAAGAATACAAAGAACGACGGGTTTGGGTGTGGTCATATCAAAGCTCCGGAGCATGGGCAGTGGAAAAGATCTTTGCCGCCTTTTATCCGTTTGGCCTCTTGGGGTGAACCGACAACCTGTCACTGATGGCGTTATCAATCCTAACGCGGCAAGAAGGGCACGAAGCGCATCAAAAAGGTGGTTAGATTTTTGATTATCAGTCGGCCAGTGAAGGAAGGGCGTTTTTGATAAGGTTGCAAACCGGACGCAAACATCCCGGCTCAGGGGCTGCGTATTCTACTGACGCTCCCTCAGGCGGGTCTCTATTTTGGGTTTTAGGATTTGAAGCTCGTGTTTTGATGTTATGAGCGTGGGGAGGTGAAGAGGTTAATCAATTGATGCTGTTGGTCAATTGTATTTTGATGGGTCTGTGTTGACCTTTTCCGACCTGGTTGCGGGAGTAGGATTTGAACCTACGACCTTCAGGTTATGAGCCTGACGAGCTACCGGGCTGCTCCATCCCGCGTCAGTGTCGGAAGTTTATATCGTTTAGAGATTTTTTGGATTTTACTAGGTTTGGCAGTGACCTACTCTCCCACGACTTAAGCCGCAGTACCATTGGCGCAAAGGCACTTAACTTCCGGGTTCGGGATGGGACCGGGTGTTTTGCTCTCGCTATCGCCACCAAACCAAGAAAAATCCAAGAACCTGCGGTTCTTGGATTTTTTTGGTTGGCGGTCGGCAGGGTATTTGCATCGCAAATGCCCGAGAGACCGCACCCCAGTTATGTCACGAGGACATTTCCAAGATCGCAGGGAAACAATCAACACTGACGACTTTACGCAAGTAAAGTCTGTCACGCAGCAGGCAGTGTATTTGCCGGGCAAATGCACGTTGCTGCACCTTTGTTATGTCACAAGTTCATGTGGTGCTTATTTGGTTCTTGGCTGTCTATTACTAGATCAGATCAAGCCAATCGGGCGATTAGTACCAGTCAACTGAACGTGTTACCACGCTTACATCTCTGGCCTATTGACGAGGTGGTCTACCTCGGCCCTCAGGGATACCTTGTTTTGAGGGGGGCTTCCCGCTTAGATGCCTTCAGCGGTTATCCTGTCCGAACATAGCTACCCAGCACTGCCGTTGGCACGACAACTGGTCCACCAGTGGTTCGTTCACCCCGGTCCTCTCGTACTAGGGGCAACTCCTCTCAAGTATCCTACACCCACGGCAGATAGGGACCGAACTGTCTCACGACGTTCTAAACCCAGCTCACGTACCTCTTTAAACGGCGAACAGCCGTACCCTTGGGACCTGCTCCAGCCCCAGGATGAGATGAGCCGACATCGAGGTGCCAAACACTGCCGTCGATATGGACTCTTGGGCAGTATCAG
>NZ_CH902583.1:1859100-1939262 GCF_000152965.1 Roseobacter sp. MED193
ACTCAAGACCAGGAGTTTACAAGGCAGTTCCGGGGTTGAGCCCCGGGATTTCACCTCATACTTCTGATCCGCCTACGTGCGCTTTACGCCCAGTAATTCCGAACAACGCTAACCCCCTCCGTATTACCGCGGCTGCTGGCACGGAGTTAGCCGGGGTTTCTTTACCAGATACTGTCATTATCATCTCTGGCGAAAGAGCTTTACGACCCTAGGGCCTTCATCACTCACGCGGCATGGCTGGATCAGGCTTGCGCCCATTGTCCAAGATTCCCCACTGCTGCCTCCCGTAGGAGTCTGGGCCGTGTCTCAGTCCCAGTGTTGCTGATCATCCTCTAAAACCAGCTATAGATCGTAGACTTGGTAGGCCGTTACCCCACCAACTATCTAATCTAACGCGGGCCGATCCTTCTCCGATAAATCTTTCCCCCGAAGGGCGTATAAGGTATTACTCACCGTTTCCAGTGGCTATTCCTTAGAAAAGGGCACGTTCCCACGCGTTACTAACCCGTCCGCCGCTCACTCCGAAGAGTGCGCTCGACTTGCATGTGTTAAGCCTGCCGCCAGCGTTCGTTCTGAGCCAGGATCAAACTCTCAAGTTGAAAAGCAATCGCTTGCTTATCCTTGACGTTCGAACCTCTGCACATCTCCAATACTCAAGGCCACCTTTGGGGGCAGGCCTCTATGTCCACCCGGCTAAGGATTGGACACGTATCGGAAGTCATCTGTTTGATGTACACAGTTTTCATAAGAAAACAGTGAACCGTTCAAACAGTGAAGCTGACACTCTATCATCGCGCTACCGCTTCGCTACTTGAGCGCCGCAATATTACTAAGAGCGTTGATATACAGACGTTGATCCATCGAAACGAACCAAACCGCCCACATATCTCTTCAGTTTTCATCAATGTCAAAGAGCTACACCCTCGAAGACAAAAATCCCAGCCGCGCCCCAATCTCTTGCTGCGCCGCCGTTCCTTCAGAACCCTCGGTGGTGACCGTCAGCGCCTCAGCGCCGCCGGTAGAGGGGGTTCTAAGTATAACCCCGGGGACCCGCAACCCAAAAACCAGTCAAATTCCACTTTTCTGCAAAAGAAATGTGATAAGTAAACAAAATCAACGCTCTAACAGGTAACAAAGTCAACTCAACTGACCCTTTTTACAGCACCCCTGCCCCCAAAAGGACCCCAATCCCACGAGTCACCCGCACAACCAGAACTTACCCACAGACTTAATCACAGACTCACAAGTGATTCACGGACAAGAATGCGAAACAGGGGCGACCTTAAAGTGTCAGCGCCACCGATCTGCCCTCATAAATCGCCTGAGCAGCAAGTCGCGGCGCGTTTGCATCCCCGATCAGCTGCGGCGCACACCCTTTTGACAGCAGCGAGTCGCGCAGGGACATATCAGCAAAATTGGGTGTCGCCATGATCAGATCCTGCGCCAAAATTTCTGAGCGTTGCCCGGTGAGCAATGATTGGATCTCTGCCCCCTGGGCGCCCCACCGGGTAACGGCTGCCTCTGTCACAAACTGGACGCTCAGTTTGGCCAAAGAACGGCGCAGGTCCGCATCTGTCGCTGAGCGTTGCAATTCTTTGCCGATAAATGCATCCGGAGTCACTAGGGTCACCTGATGGTTCCTTTCAGCCAAATACCAGGCGGTACCGCAACCACGCCAGTTCCCCCCTTCATCCAGGACCACAACGTCTCTGCCCAGTCGAGCCCGCCCAGCCAGAACATCTTCGCAGGACCAGACATGTCCCCGCTCAAGACCCGGCAATGTGGCCACATGGGGAAACGCTTTCTGAAATCCGGTTCCAACAGGCTGGGAGCCCGTGGCCAAAATCACCCTATCCGCCCGCTGGGCAAGGATGTCGTCCTGATCAAAATATGTGTTGAGCTGTATTGTAACGCCCAGGCTGCCCAACTGTCGTTCGTACCACTCTATCAGGTCGGTGATCTGGGCACGACGTGGTTGCAGCCCGGCAAGACGGAACTGACCGCCAAGGGACGGACCTGCCTCTGCCAGTGTTACCTGGTGCCCGCGCTCGGCGGCGACCCGCGCAGCCTCTAGCCCAGCCGGGCCGCCGCCCACCACCAAGATCCGTTTGGGCGCCACGGTCGCAGTAAAACGATCTCCGCCCCAATCCGCCTCGCGGCCAACCGAAGGGTTCACCAGACAGGAGATCCAATAATCCCGTCCCCGTCGGCCCCAACACTGCTGATTACAGGAAAGACAGCCACGTATGTCCCCGCTGCGGCTCTGAGCAGCCTTATTGACCAGATGCGGATCGGCAATCTGGCCACGGACGATAGAGACCAGATCCGCCTGCCCTGCACCAAGCAGTGTATTGGCGTTCTCGGGGGTTCGAATATGGCTTTCGGCGATCACCAGAGCCTGCCCCGTCACTGGTCTGAGTGTCTCAGCCAAATCGGCCCCCAGCATCTCTGCCTGCTGGAAACTGGGAATGAGCCGAGAAAAGTCAAAATAGGAGCCAGATCCGACGGTCACATAGTCCATCAGCCCCTGCACATCATGCAAGGCGACAATGTCTTTCATACTCTCGCGGCTAAGCGCCACCGCAACGCCCGGCTCGTCATTCACTGACAGGCCAATGATGAAATTTTCGCCACAGGCCGCGCGGATGCGGCGCAGGATCTCTCGGGAAAGCCGCGTGCGGTTTTCAAGACTGCCCCCCCATTTATCATCGCGCTGATTGGAAAAGGGGGTCCAGAACTGATCCAGCAGACAATGATAAGCAGCCCAGACCTCGACCCCGTCAAAGCCTGCCTTTTGGCAGCGGATAGCGGCCTGCACGAAACCTTCGATGGTTTCTTCGATTTCCGCCTCAGACATGGCATGGCTGCCATCACTGTCGTGATAGCTGGGCCCACCGGAGGGTGACCAGGCGGCGTGCCAGGAGTTATCCTGATCGCCGTGCGCCCCAACATGATATAGCTGTTGGATCATCACCGCTCCGGCCTCTTGGCAGGGCTGCACCAATTCGCGGAAATGCGGGATCACCGCGTCAGATGAATGTAAGAAATTGCCACGGGTGAGGATCGCCGAAGCATGTACAGGCATCGGCTCCACCACGATCATCGCCGCCCCACCTAAGGCGCGTTCCAGATAATAGGCGGAATGGGCCGCGCCCGGAAGGCCGCTACGCGCCATATTGGTGGTGTGAGCGCCAAAGACCACGCGGTTGCGCAGGGTTTTGTGGCGTAGTTTTACTGGCTGAAAAATATGAGTGTAGCTTTGCATCTTTACCCCTCCAGGGCATCCAGCCCAGCCGCAAGCTCCGCCCCCATGCCTGCATTCTCCATATGGTGACGCAGGCGCTGGTTATAGCCACCGGGGGTATTCAACGCCTCCAGCAGATCAGCCGCAGAGCTGTCTGCCAGTGAGCTGGAAATCAGCTTCCGCAAGAAGGCCTCGCCCTGCGCCGGATCTGAGACCCGGGCCGCAAGCCAGTTGCTGGCATCAGAGGTCATGCGCGCAACCGGCGACAGAATGGCTTGAGCACAGAGATAGGCCTCGAGCTCGCCGGCATCGCGGAGCATGAACAGGGCGTTGTGCGGGGCAAAGATCCGCTCCAACAAGTCCTCATCTCCCAGTGCCATGATGGCAGAACCGCCCTGGGCAATGCCCGGAAATGGCATCATCACCGCTGAGACGTGAGCCGGTGCAACCAACCCTGCGACTTGATCCAGGTCCGCCCCCGCCATAAAGGAGACAACCCGCAGATCTCGCCGGAAAGTCAGCGCTGCCAGGATGGGCGGGGCGGCCTGCAGCATAAGGCCCAGGAAAACCACATCGCTGTGATCCAGGATCTCTTGCAGCTCGGCGATCTGTACCTCCGCAATATTGGCTGCCAGCACCTCCGAGTTCGCTCTGCTGCGTGCCGAAATGCGGATCTCATGACCGCGCCCAGCCAGGCCTTGCACAACGGCAGAGGCAATGGTTCCGGTGCCAATAAATCCAAGCCGCATCTCAGATATCCTTTAACAGGCGCAGGGCATCGTAGATGGCTGCATGGGTATTGCGCGCGGCCACTGCATCCCCAATGCGAAACAGCTGGAACGCCCCCTCAGGATTGCTGACAATGGTCTGCGGTTTGCCTTCGATCAGCGCATTTTGGTCCACCTCGCCCCGGTTCGAAGAAAGGTCTTTGAGATCAAAATACAGCTCGTCCAGCGGCAGTGTCCCGTAGTTCACCACCACCTGGTCATACTGCGCCTCAGAGGTGTGGCTGCTGTAGTCGGTGCCAATGGTCGCCGTCAGCTGATTGCCACTGGGCGTGACCGAAAGAAGACGGCGCGTAACGGTAAAACGCACATCCTTATCCTGCAACGCGCGCATATAGGGTACCAGGTTCATCGCCATGATATCTGGCGCAAAGGTTCGGTCCGGTGTCATCACCTCAACCTTTGCCCCGGTATTGGCAGCAACTTCAGCAGACATGACTCCGGGATGATCGCCGCTTTCGTCATAAATCAGTACATTTGCGCCCGGCTTTACATCTCCCGATATAATGTCCCAGCTGGTCACCACATTTGCAGCCTCCTGCGCGGTTTCATGTAGCATGGTGTTGGGCATGCCACCCGTCGCCACGATCACCACATCAGGCTGCAACGCAGTCACATCTGCCGCCTCGGCCCAGGTGTTAAAGCGAAACTCCACATCGCGCGCCGCACATTGCGCCATACGCCACTCGATGATCGAGATCATCTCAGCACGGCGGGGGTTCTGCACTGTCAGACGGATCTGGCCACCAGGATCGGGCTGCGCCTCAAACACGGTCACTGCATGGCCGCGTTCTGCCGCCACCCGCGCCGCCTCCAGACCGCCAGGGCCGGCCCCGATAACCACAACTTTCTTTTGCTGTTCCGCAGGTGCAATATCATGGGGCATGGTGACTTCGCGCCCCGTGGCCGGGTTGTGAATGCACAATGCCTCACCCGCCTGATAGATCCGATCCAGACAATAGGTAGCGCCGA
This sequence comes from Roseobacter sp. MED193, assembly GCF_000152965.1. Lineage (GTDB taxonomy): Bacteria > Pseudomonadota > Alphaproteobacteria > Rhodobacterales > Rhodobacteraceae > Pseudophaeobacter. Next base: position 1,864,102 of record NZ_CH902583.1, read on the forward strand.
CACAGGGGCGGATATCATCTTCGCGCCCCTCTATGATTTTGCGCACCACATGGGGGTCAGCCATATGGGCACGCGTCATGCCCACCATATCCAACAGTCCCGAGGCCACCGCATGGCGGGCAGTCGCCACATCCGGAATTTTGGAGGCGTGGAAGGTCGGCATACCCGTGGCAGCGCGCACCGACCCGGCAAAATCCAGATGCGGGGCATTCTTCATGCCCTGCACTGGGATCATATCGGTCATCGCCGGATCGGTATGGATACGCCCACGGTTGACGTTGAGATAGTCAACCTGACCCGTGTCTTTCAGGATCTTGGCGATCTCCACGCCCATCTCAGGCGTGATACCACCCTCGTGGGCCTCATCCGGGGCAAAGCGTACCCCAAGCACAAAATCTTCGCCAACGCGCTGACGCACCGCGGCAATAATATCCGTGGTGAGCCGCATCCGGCTTTCCAAATGTTCCCGCCCATAGGGGCCATCCAGATCATTGGTCAGCGGTGAGATAAACTGGTCCAGCAGATGGCCATGGGTCATGATTTCTAACCCGTCCATACCACCAGCCTTCATCCGTTCCGCCGCATCAGCAAAATCCGAGATAATGCGCGAGATATCCCAATCCTCAGCCAGTTTAGGAAAGGCGTGATGGGCTGGTTCGCGGTGACGGGTTGAGGACACCGCCGGCAGCCAGTCCCCCTTATTCCAATGGGTGCGCCGCCCAAGGTGCGTAAGCTGAATCATCACTGCGGCCCCGTGTTCATGCACCTGATCCGTCATATTGCGGATCCACGGCACCACCTCATCCTTATAGGCGAGGATATTGTTGAACACCGGCGGGCTGTTGCGCGATACAGCCGCCGAACCCGCTGTCATGGTCAGTGCGACCCCAGCCTTGGCCCGTTCGGCGTGATAGGCCGCGTAACGCTGTTTTGGCATTCCATCTTCGGGATAGGCCGGTTCATGGCTCGTCGTCATGATCCGATTGCGCAGGGTCAGGTGTTTTAATGTGTAGGGCTGCAAAAGTGGATCGTTGGACATCGGTTTTTCTTTCCTGGGAAAAGGCCTTGGGTCAGTTGTTAACGAGTAGTCTGAGTGAAACGGCCCCCGGTGGCTAAATACAGCCCCCAGAGGCCCATCAGGGCAATTAATACCAGGCGTCTGGCATTGCAGTTTTGGTCTTGGCGATGAACTCTTGCAGCGCCTCATCGGTGCCCGGGTCCATATAGGGCGCTTCATAACTGGCCAGCTGCGCCTTCCAGCGTCCGTTGGCGCGGGTCGCAGCATCGATTCCACCTTGCTCATCCCAGCTCTCCCAGGGTTGGTGGTCATCCAAGGCGCTGTCCCAATAGGCGCTCTGATAATGGCGCAGGGTATGCTGGGTGGCAAAGAGATGTTGCCCTGGCCCGCCTTCCGCCAGCGCCTCAAATCCCAAAGTATCCTCGTTGATTTCAAACCCTTTGAGGTAGGAGTGCAAAGCACCACAAAGATCGGCGTCGAGCATGAATTTCTCGTAGGACATAGACAACAGCCCGTCGAGAAAACCGGCTGAATGCAGAATGAAATTGGCACCACAGTGCACCGCAGACATCATCGACATCATCGATTGCTGCATCGCCTGTGCATCCGGCAGTTTAGAGGTGGAGAAATTTCCGGCACAGCGTAGGGGCAACTTCAACCGCCGCGCCAATTGCCCCATGGCCAGCGAACCCAGCGCCGGCTCAGGCGTCCCAAAGGTTGGTGAGCCGGTGCGCAGCGACATGGAGCTAATGAAGGACCCCAAGACAGCAGGAGACCCCGGGCGCACCAATTGTGTAATTGCGCAAGAGACCATGCTTTCGGCCAAACACTGGGCCACTGATCCTGCGACCGTCAGCGGAGAAACCGCGCCGCCCAGCAAAAACGGCAAATGGATAGATCCCTGCCCGGCCGCCGCATAGGCACGAATGCCACGAGTGGTTACCCCATCTAACACCATCGGCGAGGTGGTGTTAAAGTTCCCCATGATCACGCAGTTCTGGTCAACAAACTCAGCACCAAACAGAATACGGCACATCTCGATACTGTCTTCGGCCCGTTCCGGCGCGGTGATCGATCCCAGGAAGGCACGATCAGAATAGCGCATATGGGCATAGACCATATCCAAATGACGTTTATTCACCGCAACATCGGTCGGCTCGCAGATGGTGCCGCCCGAATGGTGCAGATTGGGGCTCATCTGTGCCAGTTTTACGAAATTCTCAAAATCCGCAATCGTGCCATAGCGCCGCCCCTTATCGAGATCCATCACAAAGGGTGACCCATACGAGGGGGCAAAGACCATGGCATCGCCACCGATCTCTACCGTATTTTCCGGATTACGCGCCACTTGGGTGAACCGTTCTGGCGCTGTGCTCAGGATTTCGCGGATCATTCCTGGCGCAAACTTTAGGTTCCAACTGTCAGCGGTCAGATCGCTGACCTCAGCGCCGGCCGCGCGAAACAGTTCCACCACTTCAGCGTCTTCGCGAAATTCGATGCCAATCTCAGCCATGATCCGCTCTGCGGTGGCCTCGATCCGATCCAGGCCTTCCTCCGACAGGATATCATAGGTCGGAATGTTGCGCGTGATGAAGGCCGTCTTCAGATGTGCGTTCTGCCCCGGTTCTGCACTGCGACCTTCGCCGCGGCGGGATCGACGGCCCCGTGTTTTCAACTGCGCTTCACTCATGCCATTGGCCTCCCCGGACATTTGCCTCTCGACACATATGTCAGCAAAACAATCACACCCGTCAACTCCATTGCGACAGTCAGGTGTCGGTGTTAGGACATTGGCATGAATATTCAGAACCCTTCCCGCCCACCCACCTCAGAAGAAGCCTGGCTGACAGCCGCTTATGAAGAGCTGACCAACACAGGCGTAGAAGCGGTAAAAATTATGACGCTCGCCAAACGGCTCGGGGTCTCGCGCACCAGCTTTTACTGGCATTTCAAGGATCGCGGCGCGTTGCTGGAGGCGATGATCCGCCACTGGGAAGACAAGAATACCGGCAATCTGGTTGCCCGCACCGAAGCCTATGCGGCCAATGTATCGGAAGCGATCTTCAATCTGTTTGATTGCTGGCTGGATACAGAGCTCTTCGATTCGGCGTTAGATCTGGCGATCCGAAACTGGGCCCGCAATGATGCCGCCTTACAACCGCGACTGGACCGGGCGGATGCCCGCCGTGAGACGGCGATGGCGGCGATGCTGGAACGATTTGGATACAGCAAGGATTCAGCCTTGGTGCGGGCGCGGACCATGATCTACACCCAGATCGGCTATATCTCGATGCAAATCCAACAGCCTGAGGACCGGCGTCTGGCGCGCATGCCCGACTACATCGAAGTCTTTACTGGTCAACGTCCGGCGCAGAACGACATTGATCGATTTATGGCCCGCCACCGCTCTCCTAGGGCAGGCTCTGAATCTGGGTAAAATCATCGCGCCGGGTTCGGAAAAACTGCTTCAAAGCCACCTTCAAGGCCCGAACCTTTGCGGATTGCAACAGATCCTGATGGCTCAACACCCAGATCGGCGCATAGTCCTGCGGCTCCAATCCTGGCAAAGGCTGCAGTTCAGGGTCGTTGCGCCCCAGATAAACCGGCATGCGTGTGACCCCCAGCCCAGCCTTTGCTGCCGCAATCAGCGAGGTCATATCGTCAAACCGCGCTCGAATGCGATAGTTGGGGTAGAGCGCCAAAGCAGATTTTGGTGGGGTAGAATGGCCCGTATAGATGACCCAGTCCAATGTCGCACTGGGATCTGAAATCGCCCCTGCCACGATCTCGGGGAGGGCCACGCAGGTGGTTTTTTGATCCGCCAAATGCAAACCAACCAGATTGTCACCAGGGGATTTGCTGATCCGGATCGCCAGATCCGCCTCCCGCCGCGTCAAATCCAGGACGTCGTTTGTGGCCCGTACCGTCAGTTCGATCTCTGGGTTGTCGCGACAGAACCCGGCCAGAAAGGGCGCGAGATGAGTCTGAATCAACAATTGCGGCGCCGTCAAGGTCAGGGGACCAGAAAGCCCTTGGTCGCGGCCAGACAAATGGCGAAGTGCCGCCTGCTCCTGCACCTCCATCCGCGCCGCAGCTCTGGCCAGCTCTTCTGCTTCTGGACTGGCAAAATACCCCTCGGGACGGCGCTCAAACAGGGGACGGCCCAGCATCTCTTCCGCCCGTTGTACCCGGCGCGCCACGGTGGTGTAGCTCACCGATAGCGCGTCAGCCGCACCGGCCAGCGTGCCCGCCCGCACCAGAGCCAGAATCGTGCGCATGTCATCCCAATTGATCTGCATGCGTGCATTTTTGCATGGGTGACACGCAAATGCATGTGTTTTCTTGCCCCTGCAGTCCCTCCATCTCTTTGACATCACAATGGAAGGATAAAAGATGGCTTATGTATATGTGAATCTCGTGCTGGAAGACCCCGAAACCATGGCGGCCTACCGTGAAAAAGCTGGAGCCGCCCTGCAGAAGCACGGTGCCAAACCTTTAGTGTCAACACCGCAGCAAACAGTGATCGAGGGAACCCGTGATGAAACAGGCATTGGCGTGATTTTGCAATTCCCCGACGTCGAAGCTGCCAAGGCCTGGATCGAGGACCCCGAATTGCAAGAGACCCACGCCCTGCGCCGCGCTGCAGGCCAGTCAGCTATTACGCTGCTGGCCTAGTCTGGCACAGGTAGACCAAAAATGGTGGCGGCGTCCTGTCGACGCCGCCACTTTTCTACCTCTATGGCCAAGTGGCTATTCTGCGGCCAGCTGGCTCTGGGCCTTTTCGATCTTCACCGCTGAAAATTTGAATTCAGGGATCTTACCGTAAGGATCCAGCGCCGGATTGGTCAGGATATTGGCGGCCGCCTCCACATAGGCGAAAGGCACAAAGACCATATCCTCGGCAATGGCGCGATCTGCGCGGGCCATGATCTCGATCGATCCGCGACGGGTTGACAGGCGCACCATCTCGCCGGGCTCGACCCCCAGGGCACGCAGCGTCTTGGGGTTGAGGGAGCAGTTGGCTTCGGGCTCCACCGCGTCCAAGACCAGCGAGCGGCGTGTCATCGATCCAGTATGCCAATGTTCCAACTGTCGGCCCGTGGTCATGATCATCGGGTATTCGGCATCTGGTGCCTCATCCGGCGCGATGACACTGGCAGGCGTGAAGCGCGCGCGACCTTCGGTGCGCGGGAACCCATCGCCAAACACGATCGCCTGACCGGGGTCGGTCTCATGCAGCGACGGGTAGGTGATGGTCTCGGTCTTCAGACGCTCCCAGGTGATATTGTCGAGCGACTTCATGTTGAGCTTCATCTCAGCAAAGACCTCGGAAACATCGCTGTAATCCCAGGGCAGGCCAATGCGCTGCGCCAGCTCAACCGTAATCTTCCAATCCTCACGTGCCTCCCCCGGAGGGGCAACGGCGGGGCGGACCCGCTGCACCTGGCGGTTGGTGTTGGAGACGGTGCCGTTCTTTTCATAAAGCGCCGAGGCGGGCAGGATGATATCGGCAAAATTCGCCGTCTCGGTCAGGAAGATATCCTGCACGATCATCAGATCCAGCTTGGCAAAGGCCTCGCGGGCGTGATCGGCATCAGGGTCCGACATCGCCGGGTTTTCACCCTGAATATACATGCCCTTGATAGTGCCCGCATAGGCTTGATCGACGATCTCGGTCACGGTGAGGCCCTTCTCGTTCGAGAAGTCGCCACCGCCCCAGACATCGGTAAAGCTCTTGCGGATGCCATCATCCATGACCGACTGATAGTCGGGCAGAAACATCGGGATAAGACCCGCGTCCGAGGCCCCCTGCACGTTGTTCTGTCCCCGCAGCGGATGCAGGCCCGCGCCAGGCTTGCCGACATTGCCGGTCATCAGCGCCAGACTGATCAGGCAGCGCGAATTATCGGTGCCATGGATGTGCTGAGAGATCCCCATGCCCCAAAAGATCAGCCCGGCATTGGAATTGGCAAAGAGACGCGCCACGCGGCGCAGCTGTTCTGGTTCAATCCCGCAGATCTTTGACATCGCTTCCGGGGTGAACTGCTTTAGGTGCTCTTTCTCCGCCTCCCAGTTTTCGGTCCAGCGGTGGATATACTGGCTGTCGTAGAGCTCTTCTTCGACGATCACATTCATGATCGCGTTCAGCATCGACACATCGGCGCCGGGGCGGAATTGCAGCATCTCAGTCGCGTAGCGGCGCATGCCGACGCCGCGCGGATCCATCACGATCAGCTTACCACCGCGTTTGGTGAACTGCTTGAAGTAGGTCGCCGCAACGGGGTGGTTCTCGATCGGGTTGGAGCCGATGATGATGGCCACATCAGCGTTTTCGATCTCGTTGAAGGTTGCTGTTACCGCACCAGAGCCGACATTCTCGATCAGCGCTGCCACGGACGACGCATGGCACAGACGGGTGCAATGATCGACGTTGTTGTGCTTGAAGCCTTGGCGGATGAACTTCTGGAAGAGATATGCCTCTTCATTGGTGCATTTTGCCGAGCCAAAACCCGCCACTGATTTGGGATCTTCATCGCGCAGGGCTTTTAGGCGTGTACCTGCCAGCTCCATGGCTTCGTCCCAGGTGGCTTCGCGGAAGTGGGTGGCCAGATCACCAGGATCGACATTGAGCCCTTTGGCAGGCGCGTCGTCGCGGCGGATCAGTGGTTTGGTCAGTCGATGGGGGTGGTGGATATAGTCAAAGCCAAAGCGCCCTTTGACGCAAAGACGGCCCTCGTTAGCGGGGCCATTGATGCCTTCGACATGTTTGACCTTGCCGTCCTTGACTTTGAGGCTGACCTTGCAGCCCACACCACAAAAGGGGCAGACGCTTTCGGTCTCGGAATCATAGTCCTTCAGATCCCCCACGCCCTGATCATCCAGAACGGCTGCAGGCATCAAGGCTCCTGTTGGGCAGGCCTGAACACATTCACCACAGGCCACACAGGAGGACGCACCCATGTCATCGGCAATATCAAACACCGGATAGGCATCATGGCCGCGACCAGCCATGCCGATCACGTCATTGACCTGAACTTCGCGGCAGGCCCGCACACAAAGGCCACAGGAGATACAGGCATCCAGGTTAACGCTCATCGCAACATGGCTGTCATCGAGCAACGGAATACGGCCCTCTTCCAGCTTGGGGAATCGTGACTCCGAAACCCCGTTGAGCTCGGCCATATCCCAAAGATGCGAAGACTTGTCGTGCGCCTCTTCCTGTTTCGGCTGATCGGCAACCAAGAGTTCCATCACCATCTTGCGGGCGCCTTCGGCACGCGCGTTATTGGTGGTGACAACCATGCCATCAAAGGGTTCGCGAATGCAGGACGCCGCCAACGTGCGCTCTCCTTCGATCTCGACCATACAGGCGCGGCAGTTGCCGTCGGGGCGATAACCTGGCTGCGGCTTGTGGCACAGGTGCGGGATCTTGAGCCCTCGGCCGTTGGCGACTTCCCAGATGGTCAGCCCCGCATCTGCGGTGATCTGTTCGCCATCAAGGGTAAAGGTAATTTGCTCAGACATAGCTCAGACCTCCTCGGGGAAGTGTTTGATGGTCAGACGGATAGGATTGGGCGCGGCCTGGCCCAGGCCACAGATCGAGGTATCGACCATGGCGGTGCTCAGCTCTTCCAGAAGATCCTGATCCCACTTTTTCTCGCTCATCAGCTTGACGGCTTTTTCACAGCCCACCCGGCAGGGGGTGCACTGGCCGCAGCTTTCATCCTCGAAAAAGCGCAGCATGTTCAGCGCCGCATCACGGGCCGAGTCCTGATCGGACAGGACAACCACAGCGGCCGAACCGATAAAGCTGCCATGCGGCTGCAGAGTGTCAAAATCAAGCGGCACATCATTCATCGAGGCAGGCAATAGGCCCGAAGAAGGCCCCCCCGGCTGATAGGCCTTGAAGGCATGCCCCTCCAGCATACCGCCGCAGGCCTCGATAATGTCGGTGATGGTGGAGCCGGCGGGCAGCAGATGCACGCCGGGGTTCTTGACGCGACCAGACACGGAATAGCTGCGCAGACCTTTGCGGCCATTCTTTTCAACCGAATTGAGGCACTCAGGGCCTTCGCGGTTGATCTTGCAAACCCAATAAAGCGTCTCGACATTGTGCACCAGCGTTGGGCGGCCAAAGATGCCCACCTGCGCCACAAAGGGCGGACGGTGACGCGGTTCGCCGCGCTTGCCTTCGATCGATTCAATCATGGCGCTTTCTTCGCCACAGATATAGGCCCCTGCCCCACGGCGCAGGGCGATATAGCCCGGCTCAACGATCGCGGCCTCTTCCAACGCTGTGATCTCACGGCGCAGAATTTCCAGCACCGCAGGGTATTCGTCGCGCATGTAGATAAAGGCTTTCTCTGCTTCCACAGCCCAGGCCGCCATCAACATGCCTTCAAGGAAGACATGGGGGGTACGTTCCAGATAGTAGCGATCTTTGAAGGTGCCGGGCTCGCCCTCGTCACCATTCACCGCCAGATAGCGTGGTCCTTCATTGGCACGTACAAAGCCCCATTTGGTACCTGAGGGAAATCCTGCACCGCCGAGACCGCGCAGACCGGCCTCTTTGACTTTCTCCTGCACCGCTTCCCAATTGCCACCCCCACGCAGCTCTTTCAGCGTGGCATAGCCGCCTTCGGCCTCATAGGCGGCAAAGGTTTCGTAGTCAGGGATATGCGCATGAGTGTCATCCGAGGCAATCGCCGCCTCGACCTTTTCTAGCGTCGCGTGGTCGATGTGATTGTGGCCGATTTCCAGCACCGGCGCAGTATCGCAACGGCCCATGCAGGGCGCCCGAAGCACACGCACTTGTGAGGCATCCAGCCCGTCTTCCAACGCCTTTTGCAACTGCTCGGCACCGGCCAATTCGCAGGACAGGGAATCACAGACCCGGATGGTCAGCGCAGGCGGCGGTGTCTCACCTTCCTTCACCACATCAAAATGCGCATAGAAGGACGCAACTTCGTAAATCTCGGCCTGGCCGGTGCGCATCTCTTCTGCCAGCGCACGGATATGCGGGGCGCTCAGATGACCATAAGCATCCTGAATCAGGTGCAGAAATTCGATCAGCATATCCCGGCTACGGGGCTGCTCGCCCAGAAGTTCCAGAACCTCGCTATGCGCCTGATCCTCCAGCTGGCGGCCCTTGGGCGTTTTACGCCCTTTGCCTTTGCCGGATTTCCAGACGCCCTTGCTATTGTCCAATGGTGCCACGCTGACCTCCAAAAATTCGCACGTGCCTTTTCTCGGCACATGTCATCAGGAAATCATATCGTCAAATCGAATGTGGGAAATGCGCAATAACGAAAATTTATGATGCAAAGGCGGCAACCACTCGCCGCAAAGAGGCAACTGTCGTCAGTTCCGGATCGCGCTGCAGGCAGGCAAGACAGATCGGACGCGCCTGCGATTCCATCTCCCCAGCACTCACCAATCCCAGCGCGCGGGTTCCGCCGATCGGCCCCAAAGCATCCGCCAGTGCGCGCGGCAGGATGGTGGCAACCGCGCCTTCGCGGGCCATGATAATTGCCGACATAAATCCACTGGATTCAGACATCACTTCGGGTTTCAACTCCAGCCCCGCAAAAATCCGGTCAAGAATACGTCGATTCTGCATACCCGGCTCCAACAGACTGAGAGGCAGAGCTGCTGCGTCCTGCCAGCTGATACTATCGCCCATCTGGGCCACCATGGTCTCTGGCGCCAGCAGCACATAGCTTTCTTCATAGAGATCAGTAATCGTCACCAATCCGGGCGGCACGCTATCGCTATAGGTCACGCCTGCATCAATGGTCCCATCCAGTAGCCGCTGCTGGATGGCCATAGAGGTTGTCACGTCAATATGAACCAGAACGCGCGGATGCACCTCGTGCAGACGGTTCACCAGTTGTGCGGCAAAGGCCGTCGCCGTGGGCACCACCCCCATCATCAGAGTGCCGGTCACCTCCCCGCGTGAAGCAGCGATCTCCTGATCCAGCGCCTTGGCGTCGTCAAGAATTCCGCGCGCACGGCGCACGATCATCTCACCTTCCCCGGTTAGCCCCTGGAAGCGGTTGCCACGGCGTACAATGGAGAGACCCAATTTCTGCTCTAGATTGCGAATGCGCATCGAAAAGGCGGGCTGCGACATCCCACAGTCTTTGGCCGCTTTGGCAAAATGCTGATGCCGTGCGAGAGCCGTCAACAATTGGAGATCTCTGAGTTCTATCATCCTGCGACCATAGTGCGGGAAACCGCCAAGACGCAATCAATGCGATGCCCTTTCCCCACAGGCTCAGAAGACGAGAAAGCCTGGGGCGCGAACATTCCCCACAAGCGCCCATAAAACCGAAGTCTGAGAATCGTGTTTAAGGCCTGGGCGAATTTGAGCCTCAAGCGAAGAGCAGCGGGACAAGCCGATTCTAAACTTCTTGGGTCCTGTCAAATAGAAATACACCCCTAGGCTGCACTATTTTTGGCTCAGATACTGACTCCTGGCCCCGTGAAAGCCCAAAGTACAGAGAACTGTATCTAATATTCGTGCGAAATCCGCACCGGGCCGTTGCCGATAAACAGCCCAAAAATCATCTTTTTAGAGGACAAAAACACAGCGTAATCAGTATTTTGGTGATAAAGCATCGTACTGATATTACGTTAAGGTCACCTATCCCGAGCCCGCCGTCCAGCCATAAGACCAAGTCTGTCGCCCCGCTCCCAGCCAGCCTAAAACTTGACCAGTTAAGACCTCGGTAAGTCGCCAACCATACCCTTGAACGACCCAAATTGGACGGACACTGCTGAGGAGCATCTAATGCGTACCCTAACGATTGCATCTATTTTTGCCCTATCAACCCTGCCTGCTTTTGCCTCTGACTATCAGGCTGCAATGGCAGGATATCTTGAAACCAATATCCGCAGCTGGGCTCAATCCCAGGTTCTGGTTGACGCCATTTCTAGCCAAAATGGTGAAACAAATGCCATGGCCCAAGCCGATGTAGATGCCCTGGATCTCCAGTGGCGCGCTGAAGTCGGCACAGGCGACTCCGCTTTGATCAACGACGTGCTGAACAACGCAGCGGCAGACTTTCTGCGCGCTCAGGTTGAAGCCTCAGGTGGCCGGATCACCGAGGTTTTTATCATGGATGGGCAGGGTCTGAATGTTGCGGCCTCTGGTACGACATCTGACATGTGGCAAGGAGACGAAGCCAAGTTTCAGAAGACCTATAGCGTTGGTTCGGATGCCGTCCATTTTGGCGAAGTTGAATTGGATGAATCCAGCCGCCGATATCAAGCCCAGATCTCCCTGACGATCGTCGATGCGGAGTCCGGTGCCGCCATCGGTGCAATGACTGTAGGCGTCGACGCTGACTCCTTAATGTAAAACTCAACCAGCAAACAGCTCACCGCAGATAACGAATGAAGGTTAAAAAATGAAAGCCCGCATACCCTCGATTACAATATTCAAAGGCATGTCAGTCTTCATGAAGTGCTGTTTGCTGATCGCCGCAACCACTATGGTTGTGGCTGGCGCTCTCGTGGTCAGAACTGATGCCACCTTTAACGACGCCGTTGAAAAGGGTGTGCATACCCTTGGCAATGGCGTCACCATCACGGTGGCCGCCCGCAGCGGTGGCTCTATTCGTTTCGGTGACTCTGAGCGCCTCTCGAATGATATCTTGAAAATCCTGGAGCTTTCCGACGGGCGCGCCAAGTTTGGCATTGCTGTAAATGCAAAAGGCAAAGTTGTCGCCACCGCCGGAGAAGCAAGTGAAGCAGATATTGAGGCACTGACCGTATTGGGCAATGCCTCCGCGGAATCCGGTCTCTTGGAAACCAGCCCAGACGGCTACTTCATCGCTGCGCCTGCAATGGCAGGTGCGAATGCTGACGTACTGGTTGGGTCAATTGCAATGATCTGGTCGCCAGAACGCGCCTTTGCCGAGGCAGCCCCAGGTCAGATGATGACGCATATCTTTGCTGGCGCCGCCTTTGTGATCATGTGCCTGCTGTCCGTCATCGCCCTGCGCAGCATTCTGTCGCGGCCGCTGAAAACAGTTGGGGAAACCATCGATGTGATCGCAGATGGCGACTATTCGCAGCCTGTGCCATTGTTGGATCGCCGGGACGAAATGGGCGCCATCGCCCGTACCATCGACAACTTGAAAACACAGCTCACAGCTGCTCAAGAGGTCGAGGAAGAGCGCCAAAAGGCACAGGAAGCGCAGAAACATGTGGTGGATCGGTTGAACCGCGCCCTGCAAAGCATGTCCGAAGGCGACCTGACGCAGGTGATCAACACCCCCTTCAAGGGCGAGTACGAAAGCCTGCGCACCAATTACAACACCACTCTGTCCACTCTGGTTGGGATCATGAATGCGGTTGTAGAAAGCACCACCCGGATCCGCGCCAACGCAGAAGAAATCAGTCAGTCTTCCAGCGATCTATCGCAGCGGACCGAAAGTCAGGCTGCCACCCTGGAAGAAACTGCTGCCGCGATGGAAGAGCTCACCGTGAGCGTGAAATCCGCAGCCGAGGGCGCCAAGCAAGTCGAGGTCATCGTTGAAGAGGCCCAAAATGGTGCCAAGCAAAGCGGTCAGGTTGTAACGGATGCAGTTAACGCCATGTCCGAAATCGAGACCTCTTCTAATCAGATTTCGCAGATCATCTCGGTGATTGACGACATCTCCTTCCAGACCAACCTTCTGGCGCTCAACGCCGGGGTTGAGGCCGCCCGTGCAGGCGAAGCCGGACGTGGCTTTGCCGTGGTTGCCTCAGAAGTTAGGGCCCTGGCACAGCGGTCTTCTGATGCGGCTCAGGAAATCAAGCAGCTGATCTCTGAGAGCTCACAACACGTTGCCAAAGGTGTGGATTTGGTTGGCAAGGCTGGTAGTGAACTGGACAACATCATCGGTCGTGTAGGCACCATCTCCAATCACGTGGCCGAGATTGCCCAGGGCGCCAGCGAACAATCCACCACATTGCTGGAAATCAACACGGGTGTTTCGCAACTGGATCACGTCACCCAACACAACGCCGCCATGGTCGAAGAAAGCACCGCGGCCAGCCAAATCCTGCGCAATGATGCAACTGAATTGGCCAACCAGGTTGCGGTCTTCAAGACCGGCGCAGAACCAGCTGCCGCACCCCTGCGGTCCGCGTCACCGGCACCTGCGCCTGCGGCCCACGCTGAGTTCCATCAGGCTGAAGATGATTTCTTTGCCGATGATACCGAAGAATCCTTCGCCCTCCCGAAAGCTGCGGGTTGGGACGATTTCTAAATCGGCCAACTCGCTCTGACGAAAAACCGCGCGTGCTTCGGCTCGCGCGGTTTTTTTTCGTGTACGTGCAAAGGAACAAACTTCAATTTCAAGTGACCCTACGGCTCTGGGCATGGAAACTCACGTGTAGCTCCCCTATCTAAGCCACACAATCGCACCAAAACACCTTCATGGCGTCGTATCTCAGACCCCACGCCAGGAATGGCACCTCAGTTGCCACACGAAAGGATCCACCGCATGAGCCTTCAAGACAGGTCTCCAGCAGACCAAGACGCACCCGCCCCTCTGCGCATCGATGTGGTCTCAGACGTGATGTGCCCCTGGTGTATCATTGGCTATCGCCAACTTGCCTCCGCATTGGAGGCCACAGGGACGGACTATGAGCTGCATTGGCACCCCTTTGAGCTGAACCCGAACATGCCTGCCGAGGGCCAGAACCTGCGCGAGCACCTTGTCGAGAAATATGGAGTCACCCCAGAACAATCCGAACAAAACCGCGCACAGATGACCAAAATTGGCGCCGATCTGGGCTTTGACTTCCGCTTTGATCCTGAAATGCGGATGCACAACACCTTTGCCGCCCATCAATTGCTGCACTGGGCAGAGACCCAAGACCGCAAGGCTGATCTGAAACAGGCGCTATTCACAGCCCATTTCACGCACCATCGTGATCTATCAGACAGCGGCGTTCTGGCCGATATCGCCGGTGAAATTGGCCTGAACCGAGACGAGGCCCGGGCCGTGTTAGAAGATCAGCGCTTTGCAAGCACTGTACGGGAAGTACAGAGTTTTTGGCACAGCCAGGGCATTCAGAGCGTACCGGCGGTTATCTTTGACCAAAAACACCTGGTTAGCGGTGCACAGGGGATTGAGAATTTCACCAATATACTGGGGCAACTGGCACAGATGCGTCAGGCCTGATCACGGCTATCACCCAGTCAATTGCCAAAGCAGCGTGACGGAGGGCTAACACCGCCTGTCGGCCAAAGAGAGCCCCACGGCCCAATGTCACACACTTTGGGGCGAGGTTGCACTTGTCCTCCAGCGCAGTTTGCACAAGAATCTGTCCGAATTTGACTGGAGGATTTTCTGATGCACCTTGCAAAAACGCTAACGGCAGCCGTCGCGGCGCTCGCCCTTTCCGCCCCCTTGGCTTTAGCCGATGAGCTACTGGCGGACTACGTGGCCTTTATCGGGCGCGATGATCTGTACAATTCCAAAGGCGCGCGGCTCAGAGAGCCATGGCAGATCCTGCGCCAGGACCGGGCAAACTATCACCGCTTTGGCATTTCACAGCCCGGTGATGAATGGGACCCGATTTTCAAGGACAAGGGTAACCGCGCCATTATGGAGCGCATGGTGCAACACGGGAATATCGAAGCCTCCGCTGGGCGCGGTATCGTACAAGGCGGTGTCATGGTGCGGGTCAAAGTCTACGACAACGGCAGCCGCGACTATGTGCGTGTCACCGTCACCCGCTAGACTGTTTGTCAAGGCTCCTAAGGCGCCACCAATAGTAGATCAGTGCAGGTGCTTCCCGCAGCCAGGATTTCAGCACCCTGAACCTTGAGGTATCGCTTGGAGGTGGACAGGAGGCTTGGGCCTGAAACCCAAAATGGCGCGCCACCATCAGCGCGCGCCATTTGTGGTAGCGATCCGTCACAAGAACGATATTCGGTTGGTCGAGCCTCGCTAGGAGCGCGCGGATATTGGCCAGGTTTTCAAGGGTCGTCCTGGACTGATCCTCCAGCAGGATTGCACTGTCCGGCACCCCGGCCTCCCGACAAATCTGCCGCATGACCTCGGCCTCGCTAGGGGGGTGTTGACCCAGCCCCCCACAACAAATCACATGGCTGACCCTGCCCCGGCGAAACAGTTTTGCTGCTTGCAGGCAACGCCGCCGAAGGGTCGGAGAGGGCCGCCCCCCGGGCCAGACGGCAGCTCCCAACACAACGGCAACGCTCACCCGCTATACTTCTTTTGTGACTTGCCCCGATAGGCCCGAGTACCGGCCTTGCCTGCGCTGGAACGGCCACGGGATTTCACCGCCGCCTCAGAGGCTTTCTCTACCGCATATTGCCGTGCCATCGGATCGTCCGACACGGCCAGATCGACGGCTTCCAGGCGTTTCACCTCATCGCGCAGCCGCGCGGCCTCTTCGAACTCCAGGTTCTCCGCCGCCTTGCGCATTTCGTCACGCAGCCCGTTTAGGTGGGCCTCGAGATTGGCCCCATGCATCGGCTTGTCGATATTGGCGGTGACGCGGTTCATGTCCACATCGCCCTGATAGAGCCCTGCCAACACATCCTCGACGTTCTTTTTCACCGTGGCAGGCGTGATGCCATGCTCGAGATTATAGGCGATCTGTTTTTCACGTCGCCGATTGGTCTCACCCAAAGCCCGCTCCATCGAACCGGTGATCTTGTCAGCGTACATAATGACCCGACCTTCGGCGTTTCGCGCGGCGCGGCCGATGGTCTGCACCAATGAGGTTTCCGAGCGCAAAAAGCCCTCCTTGTCGGCGTCCAGAATGGCCACCAGTCCACATTCAGGGATATCCAACCCCTCGCGCAGCAGGTTGATGCCGATCAACACGTCAAAGGCACCGAGGCGCAGATCCCGCAGAATTTCAATCCGCTCCAGAGTGTCGATATCGGAGTGCATGTAGCGCACCTTGATCCCCTGCTCGTGCAAATATTCCGTCAGATCCTCGGCCATGCGTTTGGTCAGCGTGGTGACCAGCGTGCGCATGCCGTTTTCGGTGACTTTGCGCACCTCATCCAGCAGGTCATCCACCTGCATCTTGACCGGGCGGATCTCGATCTCAGGCTCCAGCAGCCCCGTTGGGCGGATCACCTGTTCGGTGAAAACACCGCCTGCCTGATCCATTTCCCAAGCGGCAGGCGTTGCTGAAACAAAGACCGATTGTGGGCGCATGGCGTCCCATTCCTCGAACTTGAGCGGTCGGTTGTCCATACAGGAGGGCAGTCGAAACCCATGTTCTGCAAGGGTAGATTTGCGCCTGAAGTCGCCTTTGTACATGCCGCCGATCTGCGGCACCGAGACATGGCTCTCGTCGGCAAAAACAATGGCATTGTCGGGGATGAATTCAAACAGTGTTGGCGGTGGCTCGCCTGGGCCGCGCCCGGTCAGATAGCGCGAGTAGTTCTCGATACCGTTGCAATGGCCCGTGGCTTCCAGCATCTCAATATCGAAATTGCAACGCTGTTCCAGACGCTGAGCTTCCAGCAGTTTACCCTCACCATTGAATTGATCCAGGCGGTGCTTCAGCTCTTGCTTGATCGAAATAACCGCCTGATTAAGCGTTGGTTTTGGCGTCACATAGTGAGAGTTCGCATAGACGCGGATCTGTTCAAAGGCCCCAGTACGCTCACCAGTCAAAGGGTCAAACTCGGTGATGGCTTCCAGCTCCTCCCCAAAGAAGGACAGCTTCCAGGCCCGGTCCTCCAGGTGGGCCGGGAAGATTTCCAACGTGTCGCCACGCACCCGGAACGAGCCGCGCTGAAACGCCTGATCATTGCGCTTATATTGTTGCGCCACCAGATCCGCCATCACCTGGCGCTGGTCGTATTCTTCACCAACCTTCAGATCCTGGGTCATCGCCGAATAGGTCTCAACCGAGCCGATGCCGTAGATGCAAGACACCGAGGCAATGATGATCACATCGTCGCGCTCCAACAACGCTCGCGTCGCAGAGTGGCGCATCCGGTCGATCTGCTCGTTGATCTGGCTCTCCTTCTCGATGAAGGTATCGGAGCGCGCCACATAGGCCTCTGGCTGATAGTAGTCATAGAAGGAGACAAAATACTCAACGGCATTATCCGGGAAAAAGCCTTTGAACTCCCCATAGAGCTGCGCCGCCAGCGTTTTGTTAGGGGCAAGGATAATCGCAGGGCGCTGGGTCTCAGCGATGATCTTGGCCATGGTGAATGTTTTGCCAGTGCCGGTAGCGCCCAGCAAAACCTGATTGCGCTCGCCCTCTTTAACCCCTTCGCTGAGCTCTGCAATCGCCGTAGGCTGATCGCCGGCCGGTGAAAACTCCGTATGCATGACAAAGGCCTTGCCGCCTTCCAGTTTTGGGCGCTGAACGGCGTCACGCTCAACCATATGCTCTGACTGCTGGTCTGGCGTCTTGGCTGCGGATTTATCTGAATGGGCGTAGGGCATCCGGCTCTCCTGTGAGTCGTGCTGATTTTGGTCTGTTTTTGTTCTTGTTCAAGGGGCATTCGACGCAATTCTGGCGGCCCGCCTGTTGCTGCCCTGCAAAACCTGTTGAATGCGCAGGATTTGTCACCTTGTGGCACAGGGCTATTCGGCGCATATATGGGCTAAGTCGAGTCACGAGGAGAGCCCCCATGCGAGCGCGGATTTACCGGCCAGCCAGAAATGCCATGACCTCTGGAATGGCCAAGACCCGTAAATGGGTTTTGGACTACGCCCAGGCCAGCGCCCGTGAAGTTGACCCCTTGATGGGATGGACCTCTTCGTCTGATACGCAAAGCCAGGTTCGCCTCCGTTTTGACAGCAAAGAGGCGGCGCTGGAATATGCCCAGGATCACGGCATCGACGCCGAAGTGGTCGAGCCCAAACCCCGCAAGGCCAACCTGCGCCCCGGCGGCTATGGTGAAAACTTCGCCACCAATCGCCGCGTACCCTGGACCCATTGAACCAGGCCCCTTTGATAGAGGTCCGCCGCGCCGACCCGGCCTGTCCCAAGGTGCGCCCATTGATTGAGGGCAACCAGAGCCATGGAGCTTTGGCAACGGATGCCAGCAGCGACCACACCTTTGGTGTAGAGGCGCTTTGCAATTCAGAAGTACGTTTCTTTGCGGCTTTTGATGGTGACAGAGCCTTGGGCTGCGGCGCCTACAAAGCGCTAAGCAATGGCACCGCAGAGGTGAAATCAGTCTACGTCGCTCAAACAGCGCGTGGACGGGGCGTCGCCCGCATTTTGATGGATCATCTCGCAAACCAGGCGCGACGGGAAGGGTTCTCCGCGCTGGTTTTGGAAACCGGTTCTGCCCTTTGCCCAGAGTATGACGCTGCCCGCACCCTATATGAGAATCTGCGCTACAGCTATTGCCCCCCCTTTGAGGGCTATGAAGCTGATCCAATGAGTGTATTTATGCGCCTTCCCCTCACAGACCAGACATAAGTTCACAGAGCTTTCTTTGAAAGAATGGCCTCTCTAACCCGCTCATAGTTCAACAAAATGTCTACAGGCTTGTCCGGCAGGGCACAGGTCTTGACGGGGTTTGGTTCCAACTTTTGAACTCAAAGGAAATTTGCCTCGGGCAGTGTCGGAGACATTGGGACGACAATTTATTGAATGACCGCATTTGACCATTCCTGGATGAAGGTCCTTCGTTTCAACTTGTCGAGATAAGTCATCAACGCCGGTTCCAACGGGATCACCGTCGGGTTCCTGCCCTCAGGATACAAACCAAGCTGCGGAAGCGAAGAGGTGTTTAGACCAGTCGCAAAGTAACGCCCATCTACCAAATGTCGGACAAATCTTTCTGCTGCCACGGGGTGCTTGGTTTCTTTTGAAACGAACCCCGTGCGCATCATCGTGGTTGGAAAGTCAGACGGCAGAATGATCTCAAACCGATCGTCCTGCAACTGACGCGCAGCAGCGTAGCTGCCGAGCACATTGTAGGCCACCAGAAGTTCACCAGAGGCCACATGGTCGATCATATCTCCAGAGCAGCAATAGAGACGCAGCTTCAACCCGCCCATCACCTCCATTAACCGCCAGAAGGTTTCCGAGGCACGGGCATCCTGTGTCGCAAAGAGATAGCCAACTCCGGAGCTCCGCACATCATAGGTTCCCAACTTACCATCAAATACCTCCGGGGCCTCTCTGAGCGCCCTGATCAGCTCTTGCCGGTTGGCAGGAATAGATTTGCCTCGAAACGCGGAGCGATTAACAACAATGGTTGCAGGTTCAGAGGTGAAGGCAAACAGGCTCTGGCGCCACTGCGCCCAATCAGGGTGGCTGATGCTTGGCAGCTTGAGAGCAAAACCGTCATTGACCAGTTTTACCTGAAGGTCCATTGCGCTGGAGATAACAACATCATAGCTCTGAGGCGACTGTTGAAGAATAGCACTGATATCGGCGGTGCCTGTAACCAGATATTCGACATTCCAATCAGGGTTCGCCGCTAAAAAGCTCTGGATGATCGGGGAGAAGAACCCTGTGTCGGTGCTCGACAGAACACGCAATGTCTGAACCGGGTTTTCCCCTTTGAACAATTGCTGATCTTCCCAGGCCTGGGCATTGATGAGCATCGGCCACAATAGGCCAATTACAACGAGAATGTAACGCATGCGCCGCCTCCAGGTAGGTTCGATAGCTTGAGTGCTCCACCATGAGCCTCGGCCACATCCTGTGCAATCGCCAAACCCAGACCCGAACCGATGATCCCCTTGGCGTTGTCGCCACGTGAAAATCGTGAGGAAAGATTGGCAATCTGATCTGGTGGGAACCCTGCCCCCTGATCCCAAATTTCGATTGTTGGGGTCGGGCTGGCGCTAACTCGGATCGTGATCTCGCTTTCCATCGGCGAGTATTTCAGCGCATTATCAATGAGGTTACGGATCGCGTTTTGTAAGAGAATGGCATCCGCCGACACCAGTACCGGCTCCGTGTTCTCGACCAACAGGCTGATGTCTTTCATCTCAGCCACGGGGGTGAGCCGCTGTACCAGTTCTTGCAATAGATCCGTCAGGTTTAATTCTTCGCGTTCCAAATGATCGGTGCGAAATGTGATCATGGCATGATCCAGCAATTGCCCCGCAGCGCGCGAACTTTCGTCGATAGCGCGCACCATCGCGCGCAGAGCCTTTCGGTTTTCATCCCGGTCCACCCGGTGCAGCATGGCTTCGGCGTGGGAGCGAACGGTCGCCAGTGGCGTGCGCACGCGGTGGGCAGCTTCGGCAATGAACTCTTCGGACTGGGACAGCGCCTTGTCGAGACGCCCCATCAACCGGTTCAACGACTCCACAAGTGACACCATTTCCGATGGCACCGGGCTGGCAACTGGGCTGAGATCCTGCGGGCCACGCCGCGCAATCGAGGAGGTCAGGCGCCGGATCGGTGTGATGGTCGAGGCGCTGGCCCAAAATGACAAAAGTGCCGACAGGCAAAAGAAACCCGCACCAAACAGGGCAACCCTTCGGGAAATATCGTTCAACGTCACCTGCAAGGCCTCTTGGGTCTGGGCCACGAAGACTGTGATGACTGTTCGGGTGTCCGCCCCGACCAAAGTGCGCGAGTCACTGGCCACTCTGATCAGCGCCCCATCAGGTGTTTCCGCCATGAATGTGCCGGTTGTGGGAAAGCTGCCATTTGGCGGTGACAGATGCTTGTAACCCGACAATAGCGTCTGATCCTGCAGGATTGCATAGAATACCCGGTCATCTGAGGTGGTACTCAGCATAGAAAGCGCAGCATAGGGGAAATCCACCACGACAGCGCCATCACGCAGGACCGCAGCGTCCAGCATTGAGGTCACCGAGGCCGATAAAATGCTGTCCTGTCCCTGCTGCGCAATCTGTGCCGCATAGAGACGGACCACTGCAAAGAGAACAACTGCCAAGACCGCGGCACCACCAATCAACGTCAGTGTCAGACGGCGGCGCAGGGAGCCGGAGACATTGACGGTCTCAGTCATAATCCAGCCTATACCCGAGGCCCCGCAGGGTGGTGATGCGCAGCGATGAGGGATCGAGATGCTTGCGCAATCGGCCGATGTAGACCTCTATTGCGTTTTCCGACACATCTTCGTCATAGGAAAACAGCCTGTCAAAAAGTTTGTGTTTGGGGAACACCTGACCTGGAGAATTAATCAGAAGCTCAAGCAGCCGCAACTCCCGATTGCGCAGCGTGATCGCCACTCCGTCAACAATCAGGCTACCTGCGACCGGGTCAAAGGCGATATTTCCCAGCCTAACCGTCGTCTGCGCTGTGCCCGATTTCCGGCGCAGAACCGCGCGGCACCGCGCCTGTAATTCCTCGTGATCGAAGGGCTTGGTGACATAATCGTCCGCCCCCAAATCGAGCATGCTGATTCTGTCTGAAACCTGCGAGCGCGCCGTCAAAACGATGACAGGTGTGTCCTTTTTCCCGGCCCTGTGGCGTTTTAGAAAGCTGCGTCCGTCTCCGTCCGGCAACATTATATCCAGCAAGATCAGATCATATTCCCCGGTTTCCGAATAGGCAAAGGCATCCTGTAATCTTGCTGCGTGATCAACAACATGACCGTCTTGTTTCATGCGAGAACAGATGGCTTGCGCCAAGTCAAAGTTGTCCTCGATCAGCAAGAATTTCATGGCGGTTTTAACCTTTGAACGGCGATGACAGGTCTGTGTCAGGTTGAAGTGCTTTGCTACTGCAACTGAGCTGCCTTTCGCACAGTTGTCAATTTCTGGGAGGAAACCATGTCGACATTAACAATGGGCCGTCGGGCTCTAATCGCCGCTGCGCTGGCCACAATGACCTTTGCTTCACCGACCCTGGCTGAAGGAAACAAGGTAATGGACAGCATCCATTTCCTGATCCCCGGCGGAGCAGGCGGCGGATGGGATGGAACCGCACGCGGCACCGGAGAAGCCCTAACCAAGGCAGGCCTTGTTGGCTCCGCGTCTTATGAAAACATGTCCGGTGGTGGCGGTGGTAAGGCGATCGGTTACCTGATCGAAAACTCTGCCAGCAACCACGGCACCCTGATGGTCAATTCGACCCCAATCGTGATCCGGTCGCTCACCGGCGTATTCCCGCATAACTTCCGCGACCTGACGCTGGTTGCAGGCACCATCGGTGATTACGCGGCAGTTGTCGTGGGCAAAGACAGCCCCATCAACTCGATGGACGATCTTATGGCCGCCTATGATGCGGATCCTCGCAACACCGCTATCGGCGGCGGATCGGTTCCAGGGGGCATGGATCACTTGGTTGCCGCCATGGTGTTTGAAGCAGCAGGCAAAGATGCCCTTGCGGTGAAATACATCCCCTATGACGCCGGTGGCAAAGCCATGGCAGCCTTGTTGTCCGGTGAGATTGCGGCCCTTTCAACCGGGTTCTCCGAAGCTGTGGATCTGGCTGCGGCGGGAGAGGTCAAAATCATTGGTGTCACGTCGGATGATCGTGTCCCTGCCGCGCCTGATGCCATGACCATGAAAGAACAGGGGATTGATACGTCCTTTGTGAACTGGCGTGGTTTCTTCGCCGCTCCAGATCTGCCGGCCGATCAGCTGGCCCAGTACCAAAAGGCGCTGAGCGAGATGTATGCCACCCCTGAATGGGAAGCTGTGCGGGCCCGCAACGGCTGGGTCAACATCCACAATTCAGGTGATGAATTCAAAACCTTCCTCGAAGGCCAGGAAAAGGTCATCGGTGATTTGATGAAGAAACTGGGCTTCCTCTGAAGCCACAGGTTGCAGAGCGGGAAACCGCTCTGCATTGCTCATCTAAGGGAGGGGAAAGATGGCACTTGATCGTTGGATCGCACTTATTCTTGCCGGGGTCTGCCTGACCTACGGTTATACGGCCTGGTTCACGATGGATGGCGGATTAGCGCCCTTCATGCAACGCAACCCAATTTGGCCCAGCACCTTTCCCAAGACCCTGTCTATCATCGGATTGGCGGCCTCTTTGGTCATCCTGCTGGGCCTCGAGAAGGCCGAGGCACGCGAAGGTGAAATCAACTATCGCCGCCTGACAGATTACAATCTAGGGCAAGCGCTGCTGTTGCTCGGGCTCATGGTTGCCTATGCGCTATGCCTGCGCCCTCTTGGGTTCCTTTTTTCCACCGCGGCCTTCCTGATGCTTGGCTCTTTCATACTGGGAGAGCGGAAATACTTGGTGATGTTGCTCGTCTCTGTGTTGGCGACCGGAATCGTCTGGTACCTGGTGCAACAGGTCCTCGGCATCTATCTGCGCCCCCTGCCTGATTTCATCGGAGGATAACCCAATGCTTGAAGGACTGTTGATCGGCCTGCAAACGGCCTTTTCGATCCAAAACCTGCTGATGGTTATCGGTGGCTGCCTGATCGGTACATTTATTGGCATGCTACCGGGGCTTGGGCCGATGTCTATCATCGCCATTATGATCCCGGTGGCCATTTCGATGGGCGATCCCTCTGCCGCACTCATCCTTTTGGCGGGCGTCTATTATGGGGCAATCTTTGGCGGCTCGACGTCCTCCATCCTGCTCAATGCGCCGGGTGTTGCAGGCACGGTTGCCTCCAGTTTCGACGGCTACCCCATGGCCAAACAGGGAAAGGCGGGCAAGGCCCTGACCATTGCTGCAATCGCCAGCTTTGCAGGTGGCAGCATTGGCGCCCTATTGCTGATGATCTTTGCGCCCGCCCTGTCTTCTGTCGCCTTGCTGTTCCATTCGGCGGAATATTTCGCCCTGATGGTCGTTGGGCTCTCGGCCATTGCAGCCTTTGCTGGAACAGGGCAGGTGGCCAAGGCCCTGATGATGACCACGCTGGGACTGATCATGGCAACGGTGGGAGAGGGCGCACTGTTCAACCTACCCCGTTTCACCATGGGGATCATGGACCTGCAATCCGGCTTTGGCTTTATCACCTTAGCGATGGCAATGTTTGCGCTGCCCGAGGCGCTGTTTCTGGTGCTGAAACCGAAAATTCAAGTGGGCAAGGGCGAAGAAATCAAAGACCTGCGTATCACCCGCCAAGAAGCAAAATCTATCGCTCCAGTCATTGGCCGCCAATCGATTCAGGGCTTCTTCATCGGGGTTCTGCCCGGCGCGGGCGCGACGATTGCCAGCTTTTTGGGTTACGCTGTGGAACGCAATATCGCCACTAAGGCAGAACAAGAAGCCTTTGGAAAAGGGTCGATCAAAGGGCTTGCAGCACCTGAAACTGCAAATAATGCGGCCTGCACAGGTTCGTTTGTGCCTTTGCTGACGCTGGGCATTCCCGGCTCGGGCACCACCGCCATTTTGCTGGGGGCGCTTATCGCGCTCAATGTCACACCAGGTCCGCGTCTTATGATCGACGAGCCGCAGATATTCTGGGCAGTGATCATGTCGATGTTCATTGGCAATCTGGTTCTACTGATCCTCAACCTGCCACTGATCCCCTATATCGCCAAAGTATTGACCATTCCGCGCAACTATCTGATCCCATTCATCCTGTTCTTCACTTTGATGGGTGCCTACATCGGGCAGAACAATGCAACCGAACTGTTGCTACTGGTTGGTTTCGGGATCTGTGCGACGGCTCTGCGCTTTGCCGATTACCCTTTGGCGCCACTGTTGATCGGCTTCATTCTGGGCGGCATGTTGGAGGATAATTTCGCCCGCTCGATGCAGCTCTATGACGGTATTGCATTCATTTGGGAGCGTCCGATGACACTCGGGTTATTGGCAATTGCTGCCTTGCTGATTGTTTTGCCCAGCTATCGCAACCGAAGGGCCCGGTTGCGCATGCAGGGAATCGCGGATGGAGATTGATCTTTAAACCCTTCCAACCTTTGGGGAATGCGAACTGCTCCGCCCTGGTAGATTGCCAGATAACACCTGGTCAAAAACGTGGGCAAATCACGCAGAGCGCATTCCCGACACCGCAATAATCATCCAAAATCGCTGTCAATGAAGCATAGGTCTGCGCGGATCACTTGGCAGATGCTGGCTGGGCTCTGCCCCAAACAGGTCACAAAACGCTGACTTTGGTGCAACTCTACACGGAAGCAGCAGGGCGCGAAGAACTGGAAAATTCTGCGATGAAAAAGCTGATCGCTCGGCCCAATGGCACCGCAATAATGGCGAACCGAAACGTAAAGTTCGCCACCCCACTAACACTCTGAAATAAACAGACTAATGAAAATATATGGCGAGCCGTGGAGGACTCGAACCCCCGACCTGAGAATTAGAAGTTCCCTGCTCTAATCCAGCTGAGCTAACGGCCCGCACATGTCTCCGGTGTATCAGGCAAATGCTACTTCGTGTCAACTTGGTTGATCACTCAGTTTTCGGTCTAAATCACCACCGTAACATATTGTTTGAAACCAGGGGCTGGCTGAACCCAGAGAGCGTGTCTATGCCACTTTGCGTTGGAACGCTCAGGGGCTGTGCCCGCCCACGAAACGCGCGGTTCCTACCGCCCCTGTTGCGAGCAGAGCTTGAGACACTGAGGTCGGAAAACAGGCTTAACGCGACATTGTAAGGCAAGAAAATTGCACCTTGCGCAGGAGGACCTAAAAGTACCAAATCATCTGCCGAGTGATTTCCATCAAACCAGAACGAAGGCATCCCCATGGCCACCAAGACGAAACTGCACCCCCGCAATCAACATTCAGAAGGCTACGACTTCTCGCGTTTGCTGGCACAGACACCCGAGCTTGCGGCCTGTACGATCTTGAACCCTGCGGGCCGATCGACGATTGATTTTCAAGATGTGAACGCCGTTCGTATGCTCAATCGGGCGTTGCTGAAAGCGCATTACGACATTGATTTTTGGGACATTCCTGACGGCTACTTGTGCCCGGCTATTCCAGGCCGCGTCGACTACATCCACTATCTTGCAGACCTGTTGGCGGACGGCAACAACCAAGAGGTCCCGCGTGGGCGGGAGATCAAGATCTTGGATATCGGCACGGGGGCCAGCTTGGTTTACCCCCTGACGGGCCAGAGCGAATACGGCTGGCACTTTACTGGGGTCGATATCGACGCGGGCGCGATCAAATCGGCACAGCGGATTTGTGAACTCAACCGATTGGAAATTTCTCTTAGGCGCCAAAGCAACCCTGAGAGTATTTTTCGCGGCGTGATCCGGCCCAAGGATGTTTTCCATGCAACCCTGTGCAATCCACCGTTCCACGGATCTTTGGAACAAGCGCATAAGGGGAGCCAGCGCAAGTGGGCGAACCTTGGCAAGGGACATTCAACCAAGTTCAACTTTGGCGGTCAAAATGCGGAACTTTGGTGCCCAGGTGGCGAAATAGGCTTTGTCTCGCGCATGATTGAGCAGAGCCTGGAGTTTGCCGACCAGTGCCACTGGTTCACCTGCCTGGTGTCAAAAAAAGATAACCTCCCGCCCCTCCGCCGGGTTCTAAAGAAGGCTCGTGTGTCTGATTACAAAATCGTCGAAATGGCACAGGGGCAAAAGATCAGCCGTTTCATTGCCTGGACGTTTCTGAGCAAAAAGCAGCGCAGCGCCTTCTTACAGACGGCTCAGACATAGGGGGCCTGTGGTCACGTTCTGAAGCGCCATTCCTGTCTCATTGGGGCAAAACACCGCTGAATGAGGCGCTCCCCAGCGCCGCCAAACCGAGCCATCAAGCCGCCAAACCGGATTTCAGCAGCTGTGGGCATGACTAATATTAGGGCAGGGATAAGGTGAGAGGTTGGACATCGACCCAAGCGGGGCTCGTTGTGGCTGCTTCCTTCCGGATCTGACCAGGTTGGCGAGGCGCCTGCCCGCGCCAACCTCTCGGAACTCGATATAGGCAGAGTTTTGTGCAATGACAAGAGCGATGCGCCAATCCCGGCAGGAAACTAACCAGCAGGCAGAACGACCCTGCTGCCCTTTGCAGCGGTAGCAGGCCGCGCAGGCTGACCACAGAATGTCACAAGCTTAGCCGCAGTTTCAGGAAGCCATTTGGTGTCACACCTTGATCTTCCACCTGTCCCTTGGGCAACTCATCCAAGTAGTTGCGTGCCACTGGCCCGGTGTAGACTGTCACCCGCTTTCCCGGCAAGGGCGCCAACCGCCAGGGATATGCGGAATTTTCAAGCGCATCCTTAGGCAAACGTCCCGAAACATAATCGCAAATCGCATCGCGGATCTTAACACCCGGCAGGTTCAATTGCTCTGCCTCTTGCACCATTTTGAAATTGCCGCCACCGCTGACACGATAGCTACTGGTCGCAACTGAAAACTGCTGCCCACTGACGACAGGTGAACCATTCCAGCGCAGGTTTTTTATTCTATGTGCATCCGGGTTGATCAACAGCCCAGAAGAGGAAAACCGTGGCGGCTGTGTGACGTCGATCTCATAGTCCAGACCAAAAATGACATCAAAGTTATGCCCAGCGCGTTCCAGATTGACCAATTCAGGAGTGCGGCCTTCTGGAGAAATTTGATTGAACATCCCTGCGGACATTTCCAACCAATCCCGCAACTGATCGCCATTGACTTTAACCCCCCAGATTGCATTTGGGAAAACCTGCAGATCCGCGACATTACGCATATATAGATCTCCAGCGGCGATATCCGTGTAATTCTCCGGTCCCGACCGGCCGCCAAATTTCCCAGAGGACACCGCGGAAAGCAAAGGCAGGTCCCCCGCCGCCGTCCCGGCGAGCATTGGCCGTATTGCCGCCATCTGCGCGCAGGCCGTCAAGGCGAGCCCCCGGTCCTGGCCAAAGAAAATAAAGTAGGAATGCAGGGCTTCGGAACAATGGCCGACGGGTTCTTTCATCTGCGCCTGTGTCTGCGCATCCGCCATCGCCAAAATCTGAACAATATCACGGTCTTCCTCGACCAATGGACTCAACTTTCCCCAGGCATCGCGACGCGATATGGGCAGAGCACTGGCCTGCCAGGTCTCGATCTGCCAGCCCTCCGCGTCATAACGCAGGTGCAGGTCGATTTGTCCCAAATGCGAGCCATGTGCGCCGGGCATAACCACGGGTTTCGCAAAGGCATGTTCAGGATCTGGCAAAACCAGGTGCGTATGGCCACCAATCACGGCATCAATGCCGGCGGTTGCCACGATGGGGCGAAGTGCGTTTTCCATGTTGGGTACTGAAAGCTCCCCGCCCACGCCGGTATGCGCCAGAGCAATAACCAAATCGCAGCCAGTTTTTCGCAACTCAGCTGCGCTTGCGGCAGCGGCCTGCACCATGTCCTGCACACGGACTCTTCCCTCCAGAAGATGTGCATCCCAGATCATCGTCTGTGGTGGCAGTACCGATAGAATTCCAATCCGCAGGCTTGGGGCCTCAGGCAAGGCCGCAAGGCGCCGCTCGACAATCACAGTCTTAACGAAAGGCAGCGCAAGATCAGGCAAAACGGAATGCATATTGGAGCAAAGAACCGCACAGGGCGCATCCTGTAAAACGGCGTCTAGCACAGGCAGGCCAAAGTTGAAATCATGATTGCCAAGCCCCAGGGCATCATATTCCAAAGCCTTGAAGGCAGACATCAATGGATGTGTAACCTTTGGGCAATCAGATGGGGCCTCTAGATCCGCTTTCAGCGCTGTATCCCCAATCGGGGACCCCTGCAAAGCGTCGCCATTATCCAGCATTAGGGTTGCTCCGCCCTGGGCCTGGATATGGTTGCGCGCTTCTGCAATGAGGCTCGCCAAGCGCGACAACCCCACGCCAGGATCCTCACGATCAGCATAGTAGTCTCGGCTGAGCAGATGGCAATGCAAGTCTGTCGTCGCAAGAATACGCAACACACCGGTGGCCTTTGACTTGGAAGGTGTCAACTCTGTCATTGTGGTTAAATCGCAGCCGTCACTGCCTGGTCCGATCTCTTGCTTCACCAGCTTCCTTTCTGGGAACTGCCCCTCCTATGAAACAGCGTTTCAAGGATTTGCAAAGCCTCCAAATACATCACCTTTAAGAAAAATTAACCAAGTGGCAGAGCAGCTAGCTCAGAGCGAACCAAAGTCAAGACAGCAAGTTCACCACCCGCGCGGCGCAAAATACAGAGATAGTCTGGTATTTCGTGCCCTGAGGGGTCATCAATCTGCCTGAATGTGTCAAACCGCAGAGCGCTTCTCGGTATAGGCACAACAAACAGTGCAGGGAGCGGCGAATGAAACGTGCAGAAGAGGTTACCTTTGGTGGCGGTGGCGGTTTAGACCGCAAGGCGCAGCTGAGAGAAGACCCCGCAGCCCTCGACGCGGCCTGGAGCACTGCAGGGACCCTGGTTTTGATGACCTGGCGCGGCAAGGTTCTCAGCCAGCGCTCGGACCCAGATCGCGGGCCTGACGGGCTGGCCTGGATCGCCTCCAATCATCCCCTGGCAGAGGACCATCGCCGCGCAGCACTTTATCTTGGCATGGCACCAGACGGAACAGAGCGGTTTGCCTGTGACCTTGGCACCTGGCAACCGGATGCCCTGGATGAAATGGCGCTCGCCAGTTTTGCAGATTTGAGCGAACAGCAGCATCCAGAGCTGCCCGCGGGTTACGTCTTTGCCGAACTGCGCCGCATCATGGCCCGACTCTGCCCCTTGGAGGCAGAGCTGGCCGCGACCGCCAAGGCGCTGTTGTCTTGGCATCAATCACATCAGTTTTGCGCCCGTTGCGGTGAGAAAACTCAGGTCAGCCAAGCCGGCTGGCAGCGCAAATGCCCCAGCTGCAAGGCGCTGCATTTTCCACGAACCGATCCGGTTGTCATCATGCTGATCACCCATGGCGACGATGTCCTGATGGGACGTTCCCCCGGCTGGCCAGAAGGCATGTACTCACTCTTGGCTGGCTTTGTCGAACCTGGAGAAACACTAGAGGCTGCCGTGCGACGGGAGGTATTTGAAGAAACCGGCGTTTCTGTGGCCGAAGTGGGCTATCTCTCTAGTCAGCCCTGGCCTTTTCCGATGTCGTTGATGTTTGGATGCAGCGGCCAGGCCACCAGCCGCGACATAACCATCGACCCGCATGAAATCGAAGATGCAATCTGGGTAAGCCGTCAGGATATGATGACAGTCTTTGCAGGCGAGCACCCTGTCATCAAACCGGCGAGAAAGGGGGCAATTGCGCATTTTCTTCTGGAAAACTGGCTTGCGGACACCTTGGATTAAGGAGATTATTCTATCACCAAATCCAATAAGAAACTTTGAGGACTGACCAGAGGTCAGGCGGCACATTATGGAATTAACGAGCAAAGAAGACGTAGACGCGCCTCTTGCAGAAGTCTTTGAAGCGATTTCTGATTTTTCCAGTTTTGAACGCTCGGCCATCCGACGCGGCGTCGAGGTGCAGCGCCTGAGCGAAGACGTGACGCCGCAGGTTGGCATGGCTTGGGATGTGCGCGCAGATTTTCGCGGCAAACCCCGAGAATTGCGCCTGTCCCTATCAGCCTATGAACCTGCGACACTGATCGGTCTGATCGGTGAGAGCAACAGCCTCACGGGCAAGGGACAGATTGAACTTCTGGCTCTTTCCCCACGGCGCACCCGTCTTTCCGTCAAGGTCAAGGTCGAGGCAAAGACACTCTCTGGGCGGCTGTTGTTGCAATCAATGAAACTGGCGCGATCCAAGGTCAATAAACGTTTCAAGCATCGCGTGGCCGAGTTTGCCAGCCTGACAGAAGAGCGATTGACTGGCAGCGCTTAAACCCACCCTAGTTTTTGGTTGGGCCCTGTCTGGCATTGGGCCCAACCTGCCTTACGACGTGCTCTGACCTCCATCGGCGCTCTCGCCCGCATCTGCCAGGCAACAGGCATTTTGCTGAGGGCGGACCGCACCTCACTTCTTGATTGACGACTCATCCCGGTCAGCGATAGCCGTGTAACGGATGGTTCTTGCGACGCATAAATCTAGTGTCCGGGATGAAAAGGGAACGTGGTGCGGAGAGGTTAGTTCAGCCGATCCAATTCCACGACTGCCCCCGCAACTGTAAGCGGTGAGCGCTTCGGATTAACCACTGGTACAGGGACATGATCCCCGGCTGGGAAGGACCGAAATCGCGTTGACCCGCAAGTCAGGAGACCTGCCATCACGTATGAAACTCGAAACTGGGCGGGGAGCCCGGGCGAGTGCATGAGATGTGATCGGCGGACCTTTTTCTATGCGTCGAATCTCTTGCCTTCGTCTGGTATCCCAGCCATCGCGCGGAGGGCGCATGATGACACCGATGGATCACAGAACGACCGAACAAACCCATCACTTTTCCCAAAGCATCTGTATGCATCATGGCGCACCTTGTCCCGCCCTCGCCCGAATGCTCACGGCGCTGGCCGGGGCGGTAGACAAGGCCCGTCCGGTTACAACAGCAGAATTTGAACTTTGCGGCGAAAGCCTGATGGATGGCTGTGCCCGCCATTGCCCCGCCCGTTTCATTGCCACGCATGACCGCATTCGGGTGTTTTGTGACGTCACCGAGACGACCGAGACCCAAGCTCTAGACCGTTTTGCGGACAGCTTGTTTCAGGCCAATAGCCCGGCATTTTCCGCCGCGAAACTGGAGCGACGCCCCTGCGCTATGGGGGAGGCCCTAGCGAAATCCGGGCGCTATCAGCCAAACGCATAGGCGGTCTGCGTGTTTTCCAGGCGCAGCAAACGGCAAATAATCCACCAGAGCATGCCTGCGTCACTCAGACCTTTGAGGAGCTGCGCCAATTACGGATCCAACCGCCCAGCTCATCTGGTCATCGGTCTCTACCGCGCAAGCACGCACTGCGCGCAACCTTCGCAGGGCTATGTCGGGCGCTTCTCCGGCTTCAATCATCAGACGCAGAACAACCATGCCTGAGCGCCCACAACCGCCCTTGCAGTGTACCAGAACGCGCCCCCCGCCCCGCAGCGCCTGAAGCGCCAAAGCGCTGACCTCGGGCCATTGCCTCAGCATGTCTTTTGTGGGGGCAGAGAAATCTGGCAGTGGCAGGTGTATCCAGCGACATCCCATGGCCTGAAAATCCTGCCCCAAAGTGGCCGCGCCGACGCTGACATGTTCGACCTCGGTCGTCATAGAGATCACCAATCCTGGCTGCCAGTCATGCAAATGATCCATATCGCCCTTGTAGTCGCCGCCGCTGCCAGGAAGCGGGCAAAGCGCTAGAATGCCGTCTTGCACACTCAAGGCGTGCAGGGTGAGAGGGCGCGGGGCTGGGCCGGTCAGGTGATCATCCATGCCACGTCCCTTTCTGTCGCGCCGGAAAGCAGGACAACGAAACCAAGCCGCCCCTGCAAAGCTCGGTGTTTTTAGACCATGGCGTATTCATTGCAAACAACCCGGATACACACACTCAACATAAGGCCCAGAAAGCTGACCCACAGGGCCACAACAACAGCCCTCAATATGGGCCTAGACCTGGCACCAAAGCGGGCACCGCCCCGAAACTCTGGCCCGCGAACCCCCAGTTGGTCAACAGCGGTGGACGAAGCCCGCCCACCCGCGTACCTTGCGCGGACGCGATCCCGCCTTCCGAATCCGGCAAGAGACCTATGAACGACAGCACAAGCGACAGCAGCCAGCCCCAGTATCAAGTCCTGGCGCGGAAATACCGCCCCGAGACATTTGCCGATCTGGTCGGTCAGGACGCCATGGTGAGAACGCTGAAAAATGCCTTTGAAACCAATCGCATCGCCCAGGCATTTGTCATGACCGGCATCCGCGGAACCGGTAAAACCACCACAGCGCGGATCATCGCCAAAGGGATGAACTGCATCGGCCCTGATGGCACCGGACAGCCGACCACCGAACCCTGCGGTGTCTGTGAACATTGCACCGCGATCATGGAAGGCCGCCATGTCGATGTGATGGAGATGGATGCTGCCAGCCGCACCGGTGTAGGCGACATTCGCGAAATTATCGATTCGGTCCAGTATCGCGCGGCCTCGGCCCGCTATAAGATCTATATCATCGATGAGGTGCATATGCTCTCCACCAGCGCCTTTAACGCGCTGCTGAAAACCCTGGAAGAGCCGCCCGCCCACGTCAAATTCATCTTTGCCACAACCGAAATCCGCAAAGTGCCCGTGACTGTTCTGTCCCGATGTCAACGCTATGATCTGCGCCGGATTGAGCCCGAAGTGATGATCGCGCTGATGCGCAAGATTGCCACAGCGGAGGGCGCTGAGATCACCGAGGATGCCCTGGCGCTGATCACCCGCGCCGCAGAAGGATCCGTGCGCGATGCCACCTCGCTGCTGGATCAGGCGATTTCTCACGGTGCAGGCGAAACCACTGCCGATCAGGTCCGCGCCATGCTGGGTCTGGCTGACCGGGGGCGGGTACTGGATTTGATGGATATGGTCCTGCGCGGTGATGCTGCCGGAGCCCTGACCGAATTGAGCGCCCAATACGCCGAGGGGGCCGACCCGCTGGCCGTGCTGCGCGATCTGGCAGAGATCACCCATTGGGTTTCAGTGGTGAAGATCACCCCTGATGCCGCGGAAGACCCCACGGTCAGCCCGGATGAACGGGCCCGAGGTCAGCACATGGCTGAAACCTTGGCGATGCGGGTGTTGACTCGAATGTGGCAGATGCTGCTCAAGGCACTGGAAGAGGTCGCCGCTGCACCCAACGCCATGATGGCCGCTGAAATGGCTGTGATCCGCCTCACCCATGTGGCCGATCTGCCCAGCCCGGAAGAGCTGATTCGAAAGCTACAGGACACCCCGCCGCCCCCTCCCAACGGTCCAGGCGGCGGCATGAGTTCTGGCGGCTATGGCACGACCTCCGCACCCATGCAGAACATGGCATCGCCTGCGGCGGGCGGCGGCGCTCCTAAAGGAGCGCCCATGGCATCCGGTGGCGCGCCTCACGGCGCGCCGGTTGCGCAGGGCGGCAATGGCACCGCGACAGCGCTGGCCCCGGAAACACTACAGGCTCTGGCCCGCTACCCCAGTTTTGAACATGTGGTTGAGCTGATCCGCCAGCGTCGCGATGGGCTATTGCTGGAATATGTGAAAACCTATCTACGTCTCGTCTCTTATCAACCAGGTCGGATCACCATTCAGCCCACCCAGGATGCGCCCAAGGACCTGGCCGCCCGATTGGGGCAGCAACTGCAGAACTGGACCCATGCCCGCTGGATCATCTCGCTGGAGAATGAGGGCGG
Source organism: Roseobacter sp. MED193 (assembly GCF_000152965.1). GTDB lineage: Bacteria > Pseudomonadota > Alphaproteobacteria > Rhodobacterales > Rhodobacteraceae > Pseudophaeobacter. The sequence goes on from NZ_CH902583.1 coordinate 1,898,176, forward strand.
CGGCGACACCATCACCGAGCTGGAAAATGCCGCAGAAAACGCCCTGCGTGCCAAGGCCAGCGAACACCCGCTGGTGCAGGCGGTGATGGAGAACTTCCCTAAGGCCAAGATCACCCGCATCCGTACCGCACAGGAACTGGCCGCCGAGGTCGAAGCCGAAGCCCTGCCTGAGGTGGAAGACGAGTGGGATCCCTTCGAGGAAGACTAGCTCTCCTTAGGGCATCAGCCGCGCTGTTCCCCTCTGCCGCCGTGGCAGAGGTTTGCGACAAGATACGCCCCTTGTGGTCCCCCTCCTCCGGTCCGGCCTCTGCTTGGGATGAGCTTATTGCCCTATCCAGCCTGCCCATAACCCTGTCACTGAGTGCCCTGACGATCCTGGCGCTTCTCACACGGTGGCGCCTGCTCGCGGCGGTCACTGCGCTTCTTTGGGCTGGGCTGGCGACAATTGTCGCCTATGACAATTATGGCCCCATTCTCGACGATGTCCGCTACTTTGCCATTAAAGAAGGCTGCATCGGGTCACCGCACTTGTTCATCGCGCTTGCAATTGCGATATGTGCGGGGATGATTTACGGCGCGCTGCGCCACCGTAGTTAGGAGAATACAGATGCTCAAAGGCCTCGGCGGTCTTGGCGATATGGCCAAGATGATGAAATCGGCACAAGAATTGCAGACCAAAATGGCTGAGATGCAGGAAGAGCTGCACAATGTCATGGTGGTGGGCGAAGCAGGTGCTGGCCTGGTCAAGGCTACGGCCTCGGCCAAGGGTGAGTTGAAAGAGCTCGACATTGATCCGTCGATCTTTTCTGGCGATGACAAAGAAGTTGTTGAGGATCTGATCCTGGCCGCGATCAAGGATGCCCAGTCCAAAGCCGCCGTGAAGGCGCAGGAAGAAATGGCCAACCTCACCGAGAGCATGGGCCTGCCCAAAGATATCAAGCTGCCGTTCTAAGCTCGCGGCATTGAGATCAGACCTAGAAAGGCGGCCCACTGGGGTCGCCTTTTGCGATTAAAGCTTGGGCCGCTGCATAGCCAAGCCCTACCTTTAGGAACAGCGGAAAGAAAAACGCGGCCTCCACAGGGGAGACCGCGTTTTCCGAATTCTGTCTCGAAAAGGCTTAGGCCAGTTCGAGGTTCACAGCGGACTCACGACCGTCGCGGCCGGGTTCGATGTCGAATGTCACTTTCTGGTTGTCGGCCAGACCGGTCAGACCGGAACGCTCAACAGCAGAAATGTGAACAAATACGTCTTTGCTGCCGCCATCGGGTGCGATGAAGCCGAAGCCTTTGGTCGAGTTAAACCATTTTACGGTGCCTGAAGCCATGTCCGTAATCTCCTATAATTTGCTGCCCGCGTTGGTGCGGCAGCCCGGCGTGGTAGGTCTGGATCGAAAGACTGAACGCCGTGAACAGGAGACAGTGGGTCGAAAAAGAAAAACGTAAGCAAGGCCTATATGCGCGCAGGCACTTCACTTTTCAAGGGTGAATATACAATCAGCGCCCCTGGTCATATCTGCGAACAAGCCGAGACTTCGATCGCAGATGGCCTTTCGCGCTCATAAATAGGACCGACCGCGTGATTGACCCCTGTCCCATCTGGGTCTCATTCCGTCCTCCGTCTCTCGCTCGAGCCAGAGTGTGGCGGCGGTGCAAAGGGGCCTTTGGAACCGAAACACCCAAGCTATGATTCGAAGTCCAGTTACGGTGAAGCCAAAATACGCATGGGGCCGTGAAGGAGCGCCACTCGCCTGCGCTGTCGGTGTCCAACATGAAACAGTCCTCCAGAGTTGGACCATGGGCCTTGCAGCCCGCTGTGTCTTTGCGCCTATATGCAACATTCGTAGAGGACCCAAAACATGAACGACGACAGCATCAGCGAGATCGAGCACCTGATTGCTCTGATGGCGAAATTGCCCGGCATGGGCCCACGATCGGCGCGTCGTGCGGTTCTGCACCTTATTCGCAAACGAACGCTGCTGCTTACGCCGCTAGCGGAGAGCCTGAGCCAGGTGGCCTCGAGTGCGCGCGAATGCCTGAACTGTGGCAATGTCGGCACCCAAGACATCTGCGGAATCTGCTCTGATGAGAGGCGCGCGAATGGGGAAATCTGCGTGGTTGAAACGGTCTCGGACCTCTGGGCGATGGAGCGCGCTGCCAGCTTTAAGGGCCGCTATCATGTCTTGGGCGGCACCCTGTCGGCGCTGGACGCCATTGGCCCCGATGAGCTGCGCATTCCACGTCTGGTGGACCGGGTCGCGAGTGAAGGCGTCCGCGAGGTTATTCTCGCGCTCAACGCCACCATCGACGGACAGACCACGGCCCACTACATCGCTGACCAATTGGAAGGTCAGGTGCAGCTCACCACCTTAGCCCAAGGGGTACCCATCGGCGGCGAGCTGGACTATCTGGATGATGGCACCATCATTGCAGCTCTTAAGGCGCGCAAAACCCTTTAGGGCTTGGCGGTTCTACTCACCCCTCTCCCCCGGACCTGGAACGCAAACCTCCCAATAAAAAAGGCCATACCCTTCGGGTATGGCCTTTAGAACTCGCACGATGGAAGTGCAAATTAACTACGGGGATCGTCGGAGTTGTCGTCCTCGTCCTCATCACTGGCGTCGGGCAGATTAAAGAAGCTATCCGCATCGGCCATCGGGTCAGATGTGGGGCGCGGGCTCTCGCTACCGCCCAGAGAAAAGCCTTCCAGACCTTCGATCCCGGCAGGGATCTTGGGCTCAGCATCCATGCCAAGCGACTGCTCGGTTGAAACCAGCTTGCGGCGCTCGTCGTCGCTCATCACCCCGCCTTCGGCAGCCTTTTTGGCAGCGGCCTTCTGCACGATCATGTCCAGCTCTGACTGCTTACACAGGCCCAGTGCAACCGGATCAATCGGCTGCATATTGGAAATGTTCCAATGGGTGCGCTCGCGGATCGACTGAATGGTTGGCTTGGTGGTGCCGACCAGTTTGGCAATCTGGCCGTCCGACAACTCAGGATGAAACTTCACCAGCCAAAGGATCGAATTGGGCCGGTCCTGACGTTTGGACAGCGGCGTATAGCGCGGACCACGGCGTTTTTCTTCGCCAGCGGCTGCAGCGTTGAACTTTAGCTTCAGCTTGTGGAGCGGGTTGGCCTCTGCCTTGTCGATCTCATCCTGGGTCAGCTGGTTGTTGGTCACGGGATCAAACCCTTTGACGCCTGTGGCCACATCCCCATCAGCGATGCCTTGAATTTCCAACTCGTGCATGCCGACGAAATCTGCAATCTGCTTGAAGCTGATCGTTGTATTGTCCACCAGCCACACGGCGGTTGCCTTGGTCATCAATGGTTTTGCCATGTGCTCATCTCCTAAACCTACATCTTGCCCCAAAATACAACTTTCCCGCCGCCTGAATTAGGCTGCCCCGGTGGTTTGGGGTCGGTTTCCATTGTCGGGGAACTTCAGTCCTATATAGTCGCGCTGTTTTCATAAGGAAAGAGGCGATGCACAGGTTCTTGTTCGCAGCAATTTTGGCCCTCACCGGGATCTTTGCCCCTGCTGCTTGGGCAGATGGTGAAAAGGCGGGTGAATTCGACTATTATGTTCTGGCGCTCAGCTGGTCGCCCAATTGGTGTGAGATCGAAGGCGATGCAAAGGGGTCTGACCAATGTGACCCACGGCATGATTTTGGCTGGACCCTGCATGGGCTCTGGCCGCAGTTTCACCGGGGATGGCCCAGCTATTGCAACACGCCCGAGGCCCCACCCCGACGCAGCGAGACCGCCGAAATGGCTGATATCATGGGAACTCCTGGCCTAGCTTGGCATCAATGGAAGAAACACGGCACTTGTTCAGGCCTGTCAGCTCATGGCTATCTGGATCTATCGCGCCACGCCTATGAAAGCGTCAACCGCCCCGCAATCTTTCGCAAGCTTGACCGATCCGTGACCCTGCCTGCCAGCCTGATCGAAGAGGCCTTTCTCCAGGCCAACCCCGAATTTAACGCCGACAGTGTCACGGTAACCTGCCGGGACCACCACATACAGGAAGTTCGCCTGTGCCTGTCACGCGATATGCAGCCCGTGCCCTGTGGCCGGGATGTAATCAAGGATTGCTCGCTAAAGGACGCGCTGTTTACCCCAGTCCGTTAGGTTAAGGAACTGACGCATAGAATCATGGTTTGGGTCTCAAAACGCAAAAAGGCGCGCTCTTCACAGGGCGCGCCTTTGTCCGTTCGCGACCGATGGCCCGCTTAATCGGCATCCCCCGCTACCTTCAGCACGATCTTGCCGATATGGCCCGAGCTCTCCATCCGCGCATGCGCCGCTGCGGCCTCTTCGAGAGAGAACTCACTGTCCATCACCGGCGCCAGTTTGCCCGCCTCAATCAGCGGCCAAACCACCTCGAACAGATCCTGGGCAATGCGGGCCTTGGCCAAATCGCTTTGTGGCCGCAGGGTGGAACCTGTCACCGTCAGGCGGCGCGCCATGATCTGGGCAAAGTTCAACTCAGCCTTGGGGCCGGACAGAAAGGCGATGTGGACCATGCGGCCATCATCTGCGAGGGTTTTGATATTGCGAGGAATATAGTCGCCGCCCACCATGTCGAGGATGAGGTTCGCGCCACCCTCAGCCCGCAGCACCTCAACAAAATCCTCATTCTTGTAATTGATGGCGCGTTCTGCCCCAAGATCCAGACAGGCCTGGCATTTCTCATCCGACCCCACAGTAGTAAAAACCCGCGTCCCCAGGGCCGAGGCCAGTTGGATCGCTGTCGTGCCAATGCCGGACGATCCGCCATGGACCAAGAACCGCTCGCCAGCCTCCAGCCCGCCACGGGTGAAGACATTGGACCAGACGGTAAAGCAGGTTTCCGGTAGGCAGGCCGCCTGTTTCAGGCTCAGACCGTCCGGAATGGGCAGGCAATGGGCCGCCGGGGTCGCCACGTATTCAGCATAACCGCCGCCGGGAAGCAGCGCACAGACCCGATCGCCAATTTCCAATCCCGTGACACCAGCGCCCAGAGCAACAACCTCACCTGCCGCCTCCAGACCCGGCAGATCACTGGCGCCGGGGGGCGGGTTATAGGCGCCGGCCCGTTGCAGCGCATCCGGACGGTTGACGCCTGCATAGGCGACCTTCAACACAACCTGTCCATGGCCTGGCACAGGCATGGGGCGCTGGGTGAGGGTCAGAACCTCCGGCCCGCCGGGGGTGGAAATTTCAATGGCACGCATCATGTCGCTCATTCGCGGACTCCTTGTTGTCCCGGCCCGGCGCTCAGAGCCCGGCCTCATGTATTTTGCACACCATCCTGATAGGAATGTGAGGCAATGCCCAGCCTATAGCTACGTCACAAAACAGAGTTGCCGAGCCTAATCCTGGCGCCCGGGCAGGTCATCGCGGGCCGCAGGAGCTTTGATTTGGGTCGACAGCCACTCTGGCCCCGCCAACAAAGGTTTGAGCAGGGGGTTCTTCCGCAGGCCTGCCTTCACCTTTTCAAACTGCATTACATTGTCGATCCGTCGATCCAGAAATGCCCAGGTCGCCTGATGATCGGGGCTGTCGTCCCCAAGCCAATAGAGCAGCGTTGAAGAGTAGACGCCCGATAGGATGGTGCGTTTGCTATACCAGTTCAAATCATCCGATGTGTCGCCCAGCGCGGTCCAGATTGCATCGCAGGTGCCCCAGAGCGCCTTGGCCCCAGAGGCTGCATATTGAGGCAGAGCAAAGAGCGTCACCCCACGACGCACCGCCTCCTTATCCTCCGCCGCCTCAAGCCGGTAGCGAACCATGGTGGCGATTCGGTCGCGAAATTTAAGATCTGACAGGTCTGCCTCTGCTAACCGAGCCAACATTATCTGATCACCACGCCGGTGATAGGCTAGGGCTAGATCAACCGCCCCGCGCGGGCAAATCGCGCGCGCAAGTACCGGATTGATACCGGTATCAGTGATGGCGGCCTCAAATGTAGCCTCAGACCAGCCATCAAACACCACATGCAGCAGGGCTGCATCCAGCAATTGGGCCACCAGTTCGCGAGAATGATCTGTATGATTTTCCTGGCTATCCATGGGGATTCTTCCGATCTGAATTTACGCGGTCTTCCGCAGTTATATGGGGAGTCACGCTTGATATCACAGTACTAGACAAGAAACCGGAGCTTTGCTATATGGCCACTTCCTGCAAATCCTTGCAACTCTATCTAGAAAGGTGGTGAAAACCACATGCAGGTTAGTGTTCGTGACAACAATGTCGATCAGGCGCTCCGCGCTCTGAAGAAAAAGCTGCAGCGTGAAGGCGTCTTCCGCGAAATGAAGCTCAAGCAACATTTCGAAAAGCCGTCCGAGAAAAAAGCGCGCGAGAAAGCTGAAGCGATCCGCCGTGCCCGTAAACTGGCACGTAAGAAAGCACAGCGCGAAGGTATGCTCTAAGCTCCTTCTATCCGCCTTTTGGCTTCCAGGTCTTTTCTGGACACACAGTTGATGACCCCCGCGCCCTGGGCTCGGGGGTTTGTCATTTCTGATCATAGCTTGCTCAGGGCTGCACCACCAATCATGGCGGCATAGAGCCACGACAAAATCAAAAAGACCCGTCTTGGGCCGTTTACGAAATATTTCCGCCCATTATAAACTTTAGCGTGTATTTATCTTCCCAAACCCCCTATACTGGTTGAACTGGACGGCACCTCTGGGTTTCCCCGTCCATGTGCTTGCAGCCGGACCTGGAACACCCGGCTCTACCCGAGGTGACATAGCGTCCCCCCCTATATTTGCGGCGCGCCTTGCTCCCCTGCGCTCAAGGCAAATGTCACCTCGGGGCCCTACCCCCAAAAAACGCCACCCCAAGAAGGTAAGGGATAAGCTACTTAGCTTGGTTGTCTCATTGGCCCTTCTCCCAGGCAACCGGGACGGACAAAGGCCCCCGAAAGGCCCACCCGCCAAACTGCGCCTCAGCCGTAAGACGAAGGCCCGGCATCGTCTCAAATAACATCGGCAGGGCAACTTGGCCTATCAATGCTTTAGATACCCAAGCCCCCGCGCAAAAGTGTGGGCCGGCACCAAACGAGATCGATGCGGAACAATCCTGATGTAAATCAAAGCTGTCAGGGCGCGCAAAGACCCGTTCATCGCGATTTCCGCAACTGTACATCAAAAACACCCGGTCTTGGGAACGCAGTGTCACACCGTGCAACTCGTATTCTTTGGCAACCCGACGCGGCGACATGCCGATCGGTGAGATCCAACGCGCATATTCCTCAAAGGCCTGTCCCCAACTGGCCTGCCCCGCCAGTACCTCTGCCAACTGGTCACGGTGCTGTAGCAGCGCCCAAACTGTACCGGCAATGGCGTCGCGCGGCTCGTTCTGCCCACCAGAGATGGCGAGTTTGATATTCGCCCTTATCCGGGGCTCGTCCAGTCCAGCCCGCCGCTGCACCGCCAAGAGAGAAAGGTCATCAGCCTCCAAAGGCTGCGCCAGACACTCACTGATGCAGGCATCAATCTTTGCGGTTGCCGCATGGCAGCGCTGCTCTACCTCGGCCACCGCAGCATAGTTGGCACAGCCATCAATCATATGTTGGCTCACCTGATCCATTTCATAGGCCGTCAGATTTGTCAGACCAGTGATCCGCCTCAAAGCCTCGCCTGAAACAACCATGGCGTAGTCACGCACCAGATCGCAGCCCCCTTTCGGTCGCAACTCCGCCAGGATATTCTGCGTCAACTTTCGAAACTCCGCCATCCAGTGGTCTCGCACTGTTTTGGGGGAGACCGTGGGGAAAATGGCCCGGCGCTCGTTCATATGCGCCTCCCCATCTTTGCGCATCATGTTCTCGCCCATCAACTGGACCATCAAGCCCTCTGGCTGCTCTGACGAGAATATCTCCACCTTTTTTTCTTCACGAAAGATGTCGTCACGGCGTGTCAACAAGAAGGCCTGAAGCTGCGGCACATAGACGACCGGGGCTAGCGCCCGCATCTGCGTAAGATCAGGGTAGGGGTCCTGCCAGAACTGGCCAGGGTTAATATCATAGTATTCAGCCCGCGCCATCATAGCCTCCCATGGAACTTGCTGACTGTACTGAATGATGAATGTGTTGATGTGTCAACACGCCCCATCTAGTATATGCCCATGACTGATACAGCCTCCCTACCTGAAGATATGTTCCTGGTCACCGCTACTGGCCGCCCAGATGATCCAGCTGCGCCAACCCTAAGCCTAAGCAACAGCCCGGTTGTACTGGTAACCTTTGCTGGCAATCGGCTGACACGGGACGCAACCCGCGCCTATCAAGCCGAGTTTGGAATTGGCGTGATGGATTGGCGGATGCTGGTGATGATGACACGCAGCCCCGGCTGCTCTGTCGCTCAAGCTGCGCGCCTCACAGGGATCGACAAGGCAGCCGTCAGTCGGTCTTTGCAACGATTAGAAAGCAACGGGCTGGCGCAATCTATTGCCTTGGCGGGGGACGAGCGCCGCAAATCGTGGAGCCTTACCCCTAGCGGGCAAGATCTGCACAGCAAAATTTTGCCCCGTGCGCTGGAACGTCAGAACGATCTACTGAAAGGGTTCTCGCAGGATGAGATCGCCCATTTCACCGATTATCTGAGACGGTTCCTGGCCAATACCGAAGCTTCAAAGTAGCCCAACCGCCCCCCTTTAGTACCCCGTCGCGGCAGATCACTGCGGAACCTGCGTCAGAACGGCGCGATATTGGCGAAAAGACCCCGCCCTTTTACCCTCAATAGATTTTGGGAACATATAGCTCATCCGGCAGAACCTGGCGCTCGTAATCGGGGTTATATTCCCGATCCGGCAAGGACACCTTCTCGCTAGTCACTTCTTGATAGGGGATCTTGCTCAATAGATGTTCGATGCAATTTAGGCGTTCACGCTTTTTATCGTTGCCTTCAACAATGTACCAAGGCGCCTCAGGGATATTGGTGCGCTCAAACATCTCTTCTTTGGATTTGGTATATTGCTCCCAGCGGATCCGGCTTTCTAGGTCCATCGGCGACAGCTTCCACTGTTTCATCGGGTCATGGATGCGCATCATGAAGCGCAGCTGCTGCTCCTCGTCGGTGATCGAGAACCAGTATTTCAACACGATGGTGTTTGACCGTACCAGCATGCGTTCAAATTCCGGCACATCTCGAAAGAAGGTTTCCACCTGGTCTTCATCGGCAAAGCCCATCACCCGTTCTACCCCGGCCCGGTTGTACCAAGAGCGATCAAACAGAACGATCTCGCCGCCAGCGGGCAGATGCGGGACGTAGCGTTGGAAATACCACTGGCTTTGTTCTCGTCGGCTGGGGGCTGGCAGCGCCACTACCCTTGCGACCCGTGGGTTCAGCCGCTGGGTGATCCGTTTGATCACACCACCTTTGCCCGCACTGTCGCGCCCCTCCATGATCACCAGAACCTTTGCCCCAGTTTTGACCACCCAATCCTGGAGCTTGATCAGTTCAGCCTGCAACCGCAAAAGATTGCGGAAATAGACTTTGCGGTCCAGCATCTCGGGATGCTGCTCGCGGTAAATCTTACGCAGCTCCATGGACAGCATTGGTTCGGCAAATTCAATTTCGATATCCTCGTCCAAAGTGTCCTGAAGCTCTGCCTCAAGCCAATCAAAAGAGTCGGAGTCGATATTGCTGGTCACGGGAGTATTCCTTTAATGTGTTACCTTTGCGGACCCCACTATCAGATCAGTGTGATCCTTTGATGTCACGCGCGACAATCCAGCCGTCTCGTGACGCTTGGGGAGGTCTCTGACTGCGCAACAAAGACACGAAGCAGCGACCCGCTATTCGCTAATGGAACCCGGTTTACCCAGGAGGTGCAACCGCAATTCCTGCGGTTGCGACTTACCGGCATCACTGCCCGCCGCCATCGCCCAAACAAACGGCACCAGGTATGTCACCACGGTTTGATCCGCCATGTTTGTCAGCTCTTTCGTAGCGTAGTTTTTGGACAAGTTGCGCAGCTAGACGGGCAAGGCGGTGGTCTTGAACACGGTGCGCAGGGCAAAACTCGATTGCATCTGTGCCACCCCAGGCAGACGGGTCAGATGTTGGCGGTGGATGCGGGCGAAGTCCTCGGTGTTTTCAGCAACCACCTTGAGCAAATAGTCCGCAGATCCCGCCATCAAATGACATTCCAACACATCGGGAATACGTGCTACTGCGCGTTCAAAGGCATCCAGCAGCTCATCCGCTTGGCTTTGCAGCGTGATCTCGACAAAAACCGTGGTAGGCACCACCATCTTGCGGGCATCCAGCAAGGCAACGTAGTCCTTGATATAGCCATCACTTTCCAGCCGCTGCACGCGCCGGTGACAGGCAGAAGCAGACAGATTGACCCGCTCGCTAAGCTCAGCGTTAGAGATCCGCCCCTGCCGTTGCAGCACCCGCAGAATCCGACGATCCGTGTTATCCAGAGACATTTCTTCAAAGATCCTTGCTAGATTTCGCCGTTTTAGGTGAAGAATCTTCGAATGTCATGTTTTTATTATGCCCAAAAAAGCAGCATATTTTTTCAGATCTGCGTCAGACTGACGCAAAGGAAACGGAGGAGAGATCATGAAAATCGGTTGCCCCACAGAGATCAAGCCACAGGAATTCCGTGTTGGAATGACGCCCGACGCTGCCCGCGAAGCTGTGAATCACGGCCATAAGGCGCTTATTCAAAAGGGCGCTGGCCTAGGCGCTGGCTTTACCGATGCGGATTACATCGCTGCTGGTGCTGTGATTATCGACACAGCCGAAGAGGTCTTTGCCACAGCCGATATGATCGTCAAGGTTAAGGAACCACAGGCGGTTGAACGTAAGATGCTGCGTGAAGGTCAGTTGCTGTTCACCTATCTGCACCTGGCGCCCGATCCTGACCAGACCCATGATCTGTTAGAGAGCGGTTGCACCGCCATCGCCTACGAAACCGTCACCGATGCCAATGGCGGTCTGCCGCTGCTGGCTCCGATGTCCGAGGTTGCCGGTCGTCTGGCGCCACAGGTAGGCGCCTGGACCCTGCAAAAGGCCAATGGCGGCCGTGGTATCCTGATGGGGGGCGTCCCCGGTGTGGCCCCTGCCAAGGTTGTGGTTATTGGCGGCGGTGTAGTTGGCACCCACGCAGCCAAGATCGCTGCAGGCATGGGCGCGGATGTGACCATTCTGGACCGCTCCCTGCCCCGGCTGAAATACCTCGACGATGTGTTTGGGCATGTTTTCAAAAACCAGTATTCCACCGCTGGCGCCACCGCCGATCTGGTGCGCGAAGCCGATATGGTCATTGGCGCAGTGCTGATCCCCGGTGCCGAAGCTCCCAAGCTGGTGTCCCGTGCCATGCTCAGCGAGATGAAGCCCGGCGCTGCGCTGGTGGATGTGGCCATCGACCAGGGCGGCTGTTTTGAGACCTCCCGCGCCACCACCCACGCTGACCCGATCTATGAGGTCGACGGCATCATGCATTACTGCGTTGCCAATATGCCCGGCGCCGTGGCCCGCACGTCCACTCAGGCGCTTGGCAATGCCACCCTGCCCTTCATGCTGAACCTGGCCAACAAAGGCTGGCGGCAGGCCTGCGAGGATGACCCTCATCTGCTCAATGGGTTAAACGTCCACGCGGGCAAGCTGACCTATTTTGCCGTAGGCAAGGCCTTGGGGCTTGACGTGACTTCCCCGAGCTTAGCGCTGAAATCCTGATTGCAGCCCACTAAAGCTCACCGCCCGCCAGTTCCTCCCGACTGGCGGGCTTTTTTGTGCCCCAAAGGCCCTAAACACAGCGCAGGATACAGGCACCTGAATTTTCCCCTAGCCTTAAGATATATTTTGCACTTCCCTTAACTCGGCGCATCCATGGGGCAAGATCCTAAAAGACGCCGACAACAACAGGGGAAAAACTATGCTCTCAGAATTCAAGGACTTCATCGCCAAGGGCAATGTGATGGATATGGCCGTTGGTATCATCATCGGCGCGGCCTTTACCGCCATTGTCAAATCCATGGTTGGGGATCTGATCAACCCGATCATCGGGCTGTTCACCGGCGGCGTTGATTTCACCAATTCCTATATCGTGCTCTCCGGCGAGGTTGCGGCGGGCGCCAGCCTGGAAGCCGCCCGCGAAGCCGGGGCTGCGGTCTTTGCCCATGGTGCCTTTATCATGGCTGTCATCAACTTCCTGATCATCGCCTTTGTCGTCTTTATGCTGGTCCGCTACGTCAATCAGGTGAAAGAGGCCGCCGCCCGCAAGGAAGAGGCAGCCCCTGAGCCAGAGGCCCCGGCAGGCCCCAGCGAGTTGGATATTCTGATGGAAATCCGGGACGCTTTGAAAAAATAGATCCCCTAACAGAGAGGATGACACCTGGCCTCCCTTGCCTTTAGGGGGGCCTTTTCCTGCCGCTCTCCCCCTTGCCGGAGCCCATGCGGATGTGCTTCATCCGCGCAAAACCACAAAACCGGAAGAGAGACACGGATATGGAAGACATTATTGAACAGGGCTTTGCCTATTGGCCCATGGTTCTGAACGGCTGCAAGGCTCTGGCGGTTCTGATCATCGGCTGGATGGCGGCTGGCATGGTGAGCCGCGCCATTCGCAATCGGATCAATGCAACCCCTGAAATCGACCCGACCTTAGGTAATTTTGTAGCCAGCATGATCCGCTGGGTGTTGATTGCTGTCGTGCTGATTGCCGTGCTGGGCATCTTTGGGATCGAGGCCACCAGCCTGGTGGCAATGATGGGTGCTGCGACTCTGGCCATTGGTCTGGCCCTGCAGGGCACATTGAGCGATCTGGCGGCTGGCTTTATGCTGGTGCTGTTTCGCCCCTATAAGATTGGTCAATATGTCGACATCGGCGGCACCGCAGGCACGGTCAAGGATCTGAACCTGTTTGTGACCGAGCTGGCGACCCCGGACAATGTTCAGATCATCATTCCCAATGGTCAGGCCTGGGGCGCGGTGATCACCAATTTCTCGCATCACGAGACGCGCCGGGTGGATCTGGTCTTTGGCATTGATTACAGCGACAGCGCCGATGCGGCCAAAGCGATCATTCTCGAACAGGCCGCGGCTGACAGTCGGGTCAAACAAGACCCTGAACCCTGGGTCCGCGTAACCAATCTTGGTGATAGCTCGGTCGACCTCACGACCCGCATCTGGGTAGATGCCGCAGACTATTGGGAAGTGAAGTTTTCCATGACACAGGCAGTTAAGGAAGCCTTTGACGCCAAAGGCATCTCGATCCCCTATCCCCACACAGTGGAGATCAAACGCGAGGGGTAGCCCTCCCGTCCGTCATCGGGATTTTGAAAAAGCCCTCTTCCCGTTGGGCTCGGCACCCCGCCTTTGGCGGGGTGTTTTCACGCAAACGGAGGGCGCCCGCCCAAATTGGTCATACCATCGGCGTCTGAGAAGGCCCAACGTGAGGCCAGAAGTTGAAAACTCTTGTGATCCCAGCCAGAAACATCTCGCTGAAAACGAGACCGCCACGACCCTTCGATACGGATGGCAAGGCGAATTTGATTGACCTCTGGTGGCGGGGTCCCAGCCTTTACTGCAGCTTGATTGGCACGGACATACATGGCCTTGAGGCGACTCTCGACTGCCACGGCATCCTTGGCCCGTCTCCCGGCAAAAATCACAAAAATCTCACGTTTGCCATTGAGATAACCCCGCACCACGAGATCACCGCGACTACTGCGCTTGATATGTGGCACCAAAGATACCCCAAACTGGCCCAGCTCTTTTTTGAACAGCCCCTGGTCCTCACTTTTGTGGGAAATGTCTTTGGGCGCGCGTCGACGGTTTTGCATAGGTATTGTCCATTCGGGCCCCAGCGAAGAAGCCCAGCAAGTGATGGGGTAGAAGTGTGCTGCGCCACATTCTAATCACTGCCTGTTAACGAGTGGTTTTCACTTCCTTTCCCACCATCAAACTGACGCGCCTTTTTTGCGGGACATGACCAGGATTTGGTCATCAAAATAGGTTGCCTCACCGCAGGTTTGATACCCCTGCTTTGCCGCGACCTGCTGCGAGGCTGCATGTTCAGGTGCAAAAATCGCAACCGTCTGCGCCCAGTTCTGCATCTGGTCGACCCAAGTGTGGATGCAGGCGACCGCTTCGCTGGCCAAGCCGCGCCCGTGGGCTTTTGTCGCCAGAACCCAGCCCGCTTCGGGAACATCCGGCAATGGCGGACTGACAGCACGGCGAAAGTTGGCAAAGCCGACCTCCCCCAAGAAAGCTCCGCTCTTGCGATCACAGACAGCCCAATAGCCAAAGCCCATGGCCTGCCAATGGCCCATGTAGCGCAGCAACCGCGCCCAGGACTGCTCAGGACTGCTGGGAGTGCCGCCAATGTATTTTACCACTATGGGGTCAGCCCAAAGCGCCGCCACATCGTCGAAATCCTGCACCCCATGTGGGCGCAGAATCAGCCGCTCTGTCCGCAAGGTTGGTGCGCTCATTTGGGCAGCGCGCCCTGCAACACATAGGTCAGAATCTCGACCACCTGGCGCGGCTCATCCGTCACTGCCAGGGCTCCGGCATGGACCTCTTTCAGGGCGTGCTGATGCTCGGGCTGGCTGAGCACGATGATGGATTTGCCCAAGGCCGCCGCATAGCCCGCATCGAATGCGGCGTTCCATTGCTTGTATTTCTCGCCAAAGCGCACCACCACCACATCAGCATCCTCTAGCCCCTTGCGGGTGCGGATCGCATTGAGCTTGGCGCCCTTATGGTCATGCCAGAATTTGTTGTCCTCAGCCCCCATAATGGACACACCGCAATCATCACTGGCAGCATGGTCTGTCACCGGGCTTTGAAAGCTCACATCCAGCCCCTTAGCACCTTCGATGATCTGCTCGCGCCAATCGGTGTGGATCTCGCCGGAAAGATAAACGTTGAGTTTCATAAATGCGGTTCCTTCTGTGCTGGCCTTAGCCTGATTTGGACAATGGATAGACCGGATCCACAGCTGAGACCAGTCGCGCCGGAACTGCCCTGCCCAGAGAACACTATGCGGCTATCGCAACTGTTAAAGATGCGCCCTCTAGAGTTTCGGCAAGATCAACGCTGAGGGTGTCTACAGTCTACCAAATACTCGGATCTCTCAGGGCTGGAACACATGTGCAACGCCCTCGTAAGGGGGCCAAAGTAGCACCATTCAAGGACTGCCCAATCCACCCTCCAGGGAGACTAAGTGGCAAAGGCGATGCCGCGTCCGCCTCGCTCAGAACCTTGAACCCGACTTTGCTGTAAAACGCGGGGTCCCCATAGGTGATCGCCACATCAACCCCGCCCGAACGAAGCACAGTGAGGGCATGGTTCAATAACGCCTGCCCGACCCCTTTGCCCTGCCATTCAGTCGCGACGGCCATGGGCGACAGGATAAAGACTTGCCGGGGATCATCCGTATAAGCCAGACGGGAGAAAATTGCGCCACCTACCAAGTCCGCCTTCTCAAATCCGGTAAAAATATGGATGTCTTCGGGTGGGGTATCGCGCATCAGGTTACGCACCAGCCTTCCGATTACGCCCCCCTCCTCCGCGCCCTCTGATACCGTAAATACTCGCTCAAACAAGTCGACGAGCTGCGGCTCATCCGCGCCTGTAGCATTGAAGAATTCCACTGTTTCAAACCCCTCCAAAGATTACGTTCGTTCAAATGGCAAGCAATGCCTGTCCGCCTTCCCAATCAAAAGCGCGCAGGGATAGTCCCAATGATTGCAGATTTAGACCACCTGCGTACAGCTATGAAAAAAGGCGCGTCCCAGGGGACACGCCTTTTCATCCAATAATATGGCGACAGGTCTCACCCCCGTAGGGTACCGCCTGTGGCCTTGGTCACCTTGGCGATAATCTTCTCGCTCACTGCCTCGATGTCCTTTTCTTTCAGCGTCTTGTCGCTGGGCTGCAGACGCACGGTCAGGGCCAGGCTCTTTTTGCCCTCGCCCAGTGACCCACCAATGAATTCGTCAAAGATACGCACATCGGTGATCAGCGCCTTGTCAGCACCAGAGGCGGCATTGACCAGGGTCAGCGCCTCAACCTCGGCATCAACCACAAAGGCAAAATCACGCTCGACCGCCTGCAGATCGCTTTGACCCAGCGCCGACCGGGTGGCGCCGCTCTTGCGGGGCAATGGCACCTCGTCTGGCCAGATGGTGAAGGCCACAACCGGGCCCTTGACGCCCATCGCGTTGATCACTTTGGGGTGCAGTTCCCCAAAGATGCCCAGCACCTTTTTCGGACCCAAACAGATCTTGCCGTGACGGCCCGGATGCCACCAATCCTGCGCACCGCGCAGGATCTGCACCTTGGCCGGGGCACCGATGGCGGCCAGGATGGCCTCGATATCGGCCTTGGCGTCAAAGGTATCAACGCCGCGCGCCGCGCCATGCACATCTTTGGGGCCGGTGTTGCCGACCAGAATGCCAGTGATCAGATTGTGCTGCTCGCCCGGCTCGCCGCCATGGAAGGCAGGACCGACCTCAAACAACGCAAGATCCATGAAGCCACGCGCCTGATTGCGGGCCGCAGCCTGCAACAGGCCCGGCAGCAGGGCCGGGCGCATATGCGACATCTCGGACGAGATCGGATTGGCCAGCATGGTGGCGTCATCGCCACCGCCAAACAATGCAGCTGACGCCTGGTCGATGAAAGTATAGCTCACCACCTCGTTATAGCCGAGGCTGGCGGCCGTACGCCGTGCCATCTGCTGGCGGCGCTGCTGCGAGGTCATCACTGCCTTGGGGATACCATCGGTCATCCGCGCCAACGGCTTTCCTTGCAATTTGGTCAGCGAGGCAATGCGGGCGACCTCTTCCACCAGATCCGCCTCGCCCTGCACATCGGGACGCCAGCTGGGGACGTTGGCCATATTGCCTTCCAGGCGGAAACCAAGGCGGGTCAAGGTCTGACGCTGGTCGCTTTCGGGGATATCCATCCCCACCAGCGACTGAACGCGCTCGGCGTCCAGTTTGTAGGCGCGCGCATGATCCGGCACATCACCAGCAATCACCACCTCTGAGGCCTCGCCACCGCAAAGTTCGAGGATCATCTGGGTCGCCAGATGCAGCCCCTGGATGGTAAATTCGGGGTCTACGCCACGCTCAAAACGATAGCGCGCATCCGAGTTGATTTTGAGCGCGCGGCCCGCAAGGGCGATCTGCACGTGATCCCAAAAGGCGCTTTCAAGGAAAACATCCACGGTTTCCTCGGTGCAGCCGGTTTCCTCACCGCCCATGATGCCGGCGATGCTCTCGGCGCCATTGTCATCCGAGATCACCATCTGCCCCGGCCCAAAGGTATATTCCTTCTCGTCCAGCGCTTTCAGGACCTCGCCACCTGCAGCGCGATGCACCCGCAAATCGCCAGAAACCTTGGCCGCGTCAAAGACATGCAGCGGGCGGTTCTGGTCAAAGGTGAAAAAGTTGGTGATATCGACCAATGCCGAGATGGGGCGCAGACCAATCGCGGTCAGCCGATCCTGCAGCCACTGCGGGCTGGGACCATTCTTGACGCCTTTGATCACACGGCCAGAGAACAGCGGACAACCATCCAGCGTGTCCTCGTCGATGGTGACATTGATCGGACAGGGGAAGCTGCCGGTAACTGGCGCAAATTCAGGTGTTTTGAGCGTGCCAAGACCACGGGCTGCCAGATCGCGCGCGATGCCATAAATGCCCAGCGCGTCGGGGCGGTTCGGGGTGATGGCGATCTCGATCATCGGATCTACCTTGGCGGGCTGGTTTTCCGCCAACCAATCAACAAAGCGATCACCCACTGCGCCCGAGGGCAGCTCGATAATGCCGTCGTGTTCGTCCGACAGCTCCAGCTCGCGCTCAGAGGCCATCATGCCAAAGCTTTCGACGCCGCGGATCTTGCCCACACCGATGGTGATGTCGAGACCAGGGACATACATGCCCGGCTTGCAGACCACCACGGTGATGCCTTCCCGCGCGTTGGGGGCGCCGCAGATGATCTGCATTTCGCCCTCATCCGTGTCCACGGTGCAAACCCGCAGCTTATCCGCATCGGGGTGCTTTTCGGCGTGTTTCACATAGCCCAGGGTAAAATCCTTGAGCCGATCGCCGGGGTTGCTGATCTCTTCGACCTCAAGGCCAAGGTCAGTCAGGGTTTCAGCGATCTCATCCACTGATGCGTCAGTGTCGAGGTGATCTTTCAGCCAGGAAAGAGTGAATTTCATCGGTCAAGGGTCCTATGGCAAGCCATGCGTATACAGCCATAGGCAATGACAAAGATTGCCGCCCGGCGCAAGTCTTGCTGGCCTCACCCTGACCGTCAGCACGCAACTGCGGCTGAAATGCGTGGCGAAAATCTATCGCAACCGAAAGGAATTAAGAAAAGGGCAGTGCCTGACCTTGGGGAGGTGCAAAGCGCCTTCCCGGGGGGAAGGTCAGGCGCGGCCCGGCGGTACCGCCGGGCGGAAGATCTGCCTACTTGTGCCTGAAGCCTCCAAGCAGGCCTTGAGTCTTGCGGAGTTGCGCACTGGCGTGCCTTTTTTGCCGCGCCCGTTCCCTCCGTGCGCGTCGATCCCGTTCCAAGAACAGGCTGATTGGAGCCCCTGCGAGAAAGACTATTGGCCACGCCATTTTTCGGGCGGCGCAGCAATGAGAACGACGGCCATCGCAAAACACAACAGCCCCGCCAGATTGATTTTCCAGCGGGGCGTTTGTTTTGAAACTACCTGACACCAGTTCACATAGCGCGAGCGGTACAGGCTGAGCACATAAATCTAGCGGCTCAGGCCACCATGCAGCGTTGGCACATCCAGGCACTGGAAGCCGTAGTGGCGCAGCCAGCGCAGGTCGCTGTCGAAGAAGGCGCGCAGGTCGGGGATGCCGTATTTCAGCATCGCCAGACGGTCGATGCCGATGCCAAAGGCAAAGCCCTGATAGATATCCGGGTCGATCCCGCCAGCCGCGATCACCTTGGGGTGCACCATGCCAGAGCCGAGGATCTCCATCCAGTCGTCGCCTTCGCCGATCTTCAGCTGGCCATTGTCCCAGCTGCAACGAATATCGACCTCGGCCGATGGCTCGGTGAAAGGGAAATGCGAGGCGCGGAAACGCAGTTCGACGTCATCCACCTCAAAGAAGCTTTTGACAAACTCTTCCAGCACCCATTTCAGGTTCGCCATAGAGATGTCCTTGTCCAACGCCAGGCCTTCGACCTGGTGGAACATCGGCGTGTGGGTCTGGTCATAGTCAGCGCGATACACACCACCGGGACAGATGATACGCAACGGCGCGCCCATTTTCTCCATCGAGCGGATCTGTACGGGGCTGGTATGGGTGCGCAGCACATGCGGCGGACGGTCGTCCCCCTCGGCGCGGTGCATATAAAACGTATCCATCTCGGCCCGCGCAGGGTGGTGGCTGGGAATGTTCAGCGCATCAAAGTTATACCAATCAGTATCAATACGCGGACCCTCGGCAACGGAGAACCCCAGCTCGGCAAAGATTGCGGTCAGCTCTTCCTGGGCCTGGCTGATCGGGTGCAGGCTCCCCTGACGCGAGGGGCGGACCGGCAGGGTCACATCCAGCCACTCGGTGCGCAGACGCTCATCCAGGGCGGCATCGGCCAGACCGGCCTTTTTGGCGGCGAGGGCCGAGTTGATCTCATCTTTCAGCGCATTTAGCGCCGGGCCAGCCACCTGGCGCTCTTCGGGCGCCATCTTGCCCAGCTCGCGCATCTTCAGTGCGACTTCGCCTTTTTTACCAACGGCGGCGAGACGGATGGTCTCCAGCGCGTTTTCGTCGGAGGCATCGGCGATCTGCCCTAGATATTTTGCTTTAAGATCGTCCATGACGGTCCCCTGAGTTTGAGCTTATGCTCTGCTACCACAGGTACGCGCGAAAGCAAGACCATGGGTGCTTTCTGGGAGGGGATGAAACCGGTTGAACGGCAACATTTGCACATGAAGCGGAGTTGACGCTTGCATCCTGCAGTCGAGCGCCCCATCTTTGCACCGCAGGCGTGAGGAATTTGGTGCCGTGTCCCCAAAAGTAATTCGTAAACTGACAACAATTTTGGCCGCTGATGCGCAGTCCTTCAGCACTGCTATGACCCGTGATGAGCTCGGCACGTACACCGATTTGCAAGCCGCACGGGACGTGTTTTTCAAACTGATCGACCGCCATGGCGGACGCGTGGCAAATACCGCCGGAGACGGGTTGATCGCAGATTTTCCCTCGGTTGTAGAGGCAGTGCATTGCGCCACCGAAGTGCAGCAGGAGCTAACACAAAAGGACAGCAGCTTGAGGTTTCGCATTGGCCTGCATCTTGGCGATGTAATCTGCGACGGAGATGATCTCATCGGCGAGGGCGTCAACCTTGCCGCCCGGTTGCAAACCATGGCGGACCCCGGTGGGGTTTTGATCTCACAGCAGGTCTATGATCAGGTCCGTAACAAGCTCTCTGTTGGGTTCGAATTCCTCGGCGACAAACGCCCACGGAATATGGTCGAAGACGTGCCAGTCTATCGCTTGGCTCTTGGCCAGCCTATCAACATTGATAGGGCAGCGGGTGAGGCCGCAGGTGACGCGGCGCCAAAACGCCGTAGTCGCGTGTCACAGGTCTGGAGCGATCCTGAGCCTGAGATGCCAGGGTCATCCCCCAGTCAATCTACCGGTCGGCCAGATCTACTCTCAGATGATACAGCCTCAGAGACCGGCGCCGCCCATCCGCAGGGCGCTCTGTCCTCCGAGGTCAGAGGCAAACGCCTGCGGTATATGGGAATTGGTACTGGCGCGGCCGTGCTGCTCAATATGATCAGCGGCGGGTCATTCTGGCCAGCCTGGCCGATTCTGGTAGCCGCTGGACTATACGGGCTCCATAGCGGCGCAGCGCTGCTGGGCAAAAGCCACATAAAGGGGATTCCCCTGAACCTGTGGGTCATTTCCGCCTTTCTGGTCTGCGTAAACTTGATGACCTGGTCGGGCACCGCCTGGGTTCTCTGGCCCCTTGCGGGCATACTCGGCATCGGTTTTTTGACGCGCAAGAAGCAAACCAACGAGAGCTAGGGGCGATCGCCTGCGCTACTTCACGCGACCGGACAATTTTTTCTGCGCAAAGGCACCATCGTTCCTACCTTCGCATGTTGCCAGGGTTTCATAGAACAAGGCCGCCCCAGAGCTAAGGAGCGGCCTGAAACACCCAAGCAGGCCAAAATCTGATCGGCCCGGGTTTTGATATTCTGATCTAGTTCACAAATTTGACGGCTGTTCCGGTGGACACCCGACAGGCCCAGCTAAAGGGACAGACCTGGACAGTGCCGATCTGTGCATTGATGACAGCATCCGCGCCCAGTTCTGCGGCTTCGACCTGCAATTTCCTGCGCGCCTGATCTGCCGTTGGATTGGGATGAAAGGCCGTGGCCTTTGCAACGGTGGTAGAGAGCTCAGCCAAGACCTGGAACTTGCCGCCATTGACCGTGTCCGACACCAATACTGGAAGTTGCTCGACCGGCGTCTGGCTCACTTGCTCTATCGCTTGGACATCACGTTCAATCCCAGCCGGGTAAGTCACTTGATCGCCACAGGCCGCTAGGAACACGGGCAGTGCAAAAAGAATTCGTTTCATCATTCGTTCCATTTAGACATTTCGAAGTGGATCAACGCGACCGCTTAGGACTTTAGGCAAGCGGTAAACAGGGCATGCTGGCTTTTGGACAAAACGCCCCCTGGCTGAATTCCAGCGGCCTCTTCTGGGCTCATGAACTTGTACAAATCCCCTTTGATACCCGCCTGTTTCCAACAAGTTTCGATCTGGGCCTTGGTAATTTTGCCCCCTTGATCCTGCACCGGCCTGGCTACCACTGATTCTCCGCCGCCGCTGCTGACGCAGCCAGAGAGCAATACCGCAGTCACGACACATATACCTTTGATATTCATAAGTTTTTGCCTACCCCAAGAGTGTTTCGCGAAGAACTGTATCGAAACAAATCACGCAGGCAACTGGAAATTGAACTGAATACAACCAGCCACCCCCACTAGTGTCTATTCCAGCCGTAGAGCGTCAGACACAAAAAAGGCCGCCCCGAAGGAGCGGCCTTTCAAATCTACAAAGCGGTAAAGCCTTAGGCTGCCAGAGCAGACTGGGCCTGGCGCACGATGGCACCAAAAGCTTCGGGCTCGTGCACGGCCAGATCGGCCAGAACTTTACGGTCAACTTCGATGCCGGCCAGGTTCAGGCCATTGATGAAGCGGCTGTATGTCAGTGCTTCGTCGTGGCTGCGTACGGCGGCGTTGATACGCTGGATCCACAGAGCGCGGAAATTGCGCTTACGCTGCTTCCGGTCACGTGTTGCGTATTGATTTGCCTTGTCGACGGCCTGACGGGCGACTTTAAAGGTGCTCTTACGGCGGCCATAATAACCTTTGGCTGCCTTGATTACCTTTTTGTGACGGGCGTGGGTTACGGTACCACCTTTAACGCGGGACATATCTCAAACTCCTCTTAGCGGTCGTAGGGCATGTAGCCCTTGACGATCTTGGCGTCGGGAGCGGAGAGCTCCGAGGTGCCGCGTGCGTTACGGATGAATTTCTTGGTGCGCTTGATCATGCCGTGCTGTTTGCCGGCCTGAGCTGCCAGGACCTTGCCGGTCGCTGTCACCTTGAAGCGCTTTTTGGCGCTCGATTTGGTCTTCATTTTGGGCATTTCCGTCTCCTTCAATGCGGGTTCGGTCTATGCGCGACTCGGCATGCCACTTCCGGCCGGCCACGCGAACAGGTGCGCCATGTACGAAAGCTGTGGCCAAAGGGCAAGCGATTTATCAGATAAAACGTCCCAGAACTGTGAAAAAAACATCCGGTATCTGTTCCAGGCGATATCCCCCCGGATGTGACACCATCGCATAGGCAATCAACCCCGCCGCCGCAAGCAGCATAAGGCTGGAGGTACGCGGCGGACGAGTTTCACTAATAGCTGACAGGATCGAGGGTATGGACAGACCACCCAGGACAATCCCCAGGATCAGGGCCAGATCAGTATCCATGTCACCTTCTCCCCCCTCATCAAAACGACCGTAACCTCAGGCTACTCTGGGTCGGTGCTGTAAATCAAACGCTCATCACAGGGGGCAACCCGCAGGATATTGGTGGTACCCGGAACATTGAAGGGCACGCCGGCAGTTACCACGATCTGATCCGTCTCAGTGGCAAAGCCCCCTGCCCGCGCGGCCCGCGCGGCGCTGACAACCGCTCCTTTGAACCGAGACTGGTCCGGAGTCAGGACGCAGTAGCAACCCCAGCTCAGCGCCAAACGTCGGGCGGTTTTTGCCAATGGAGTCAACGCAATGATTGGCACGCCTGGGCGCTCACGCGCGGTTAACAGGGCTGTGGTGCCGCTTTGGGTAAAGCAGCAGATCGCCTTGATCTCGGTTTTCTCCGCAATCTCGCGCGCGGCAGAGACCATAGCATCCGCAACGGTATCACCCTTAGCGGAACGAGAGGCGGCTATGATCTGGCTATAGGTAGGATCCGCTTCCACCTCTGTCGCAACCCGATCCATGGTCTGCACGGCCTCAATCGGGTAGCTGCCCGCAGCAGATTCGGCGCTCAGCATGATGGCATCGGTGCCTTCATAGATCGCAGTGGCAACGTCTGACACCTCAGCACGGGTGGGCATCGGGCTTTCAATCATGCTTTCCAGCATCTGAGTCGCTACGATCACCGGCTTGGCCGCCGCGCGGCATTTACGCACCAAACGTTTCTGGATCGGTGGTACCGCAGCCACTGGCAGCTCCACGCCAAGATCGCCGCGCGCCACCATGATCCCATCTGAAGCATCAAGAATTTCGCCAAAGCGCTCAACCGCTGAAGGTTTTTCAATTTTCGAAAGCACCGCCGCGCGGCCATCGGCCAAGCCTTTGGCCTCAAAGACATCCTTGGCCCGCTGGACAAAGGACAATGCCAGCCAATCAACGCCAAGGTTGCAGGCAAATTCCAGATCTGCACGGTCTTTCTCGGACAGTGCCGCCAGTGGCAAGACGACATCTGGCACATTGACGCCCTTGCGGTTGGAGATTGTACCGCCAATCACCACTTCGCAATCGGCAAAATCAGCACCACAGCTCATCACTTTAAGGCGGATCTTGCCATCATTGACCAAAAGATGCGCGCCCGGCTCCAAAGCCGCAAAGATTTCTGGGTGCGGCAGACATACACGGGACAGATCGCCCTCCGCCTCGTCCAGATCCATCCGAAAGGCCGCGCCCGGCTCTAACTCCTCTGATCCATTGGCAAACACGCCAACCCTAAGCTTTGGCCCCTGAAGGTCCGCCAAGATGCCAATCGTGCGGTCCAGATCCTGTTCGACCTGCCGAATGATCGCATGTTTTTCAGCAATTTCGGGATGGGTGCCGTGGGACATATTCAAACGAAACACATCAGCTCCAGCCTCAAACAGTGCCCGGATGGTTTCATAGGTTTCCGATGCGGGTCCCAGAGTGGCGACAATCTTTACGTTGCGCGAGCGTTTCATCGGGGGTCTCCTCTAGGGTAAATCACGGGTCACTGTGCAGAACAGGTGACACCAAGGCAAATGTTACCGCAAACAGCATTGAGGGGCTTATCGCCCAATTCCCATTCTGCTGCAACTGCAGTAAAGCTATTCTCAACAACAGGCGACAAATCCATGACATATAGACCATTCACAATCGAAGGGGGCAACCGCCCTGGCCGGTGGCTCATCACCTGCGACCACGCGAGCAATGTGGTGCCGCCCTTTGTTGGCGGAGGGGATCTGGGCCTGCCAGAGGCTGATATGCAACGCCATATCGCCTATGATCCCGGCGCCCTGGCGGTTTGCCAGCTATTGGGTAAACGCCTGAACGCCCCGGTGGTGGCCTCAAATTTCTCGCGCCTAGTGATCGACCCAAACCGCGGCGAAGATGATCCCACTCTGCTAATGCAACTCTATGACGGGACAATCATACCTGCCAATCGCCATGCAGACACCGCCGAACGGGAGGCTCGCCTTGAGCGCTGTTATCGCCCCTATCACGCGGCCCTGGCCAAACTGGCTGCGCGCCCTGATACCGTGATCATCTCGGTGCATTCCTTTACGCCGCAGCTGCGTGGCCGCGCGCCGCGCCCTTGGGAGATTGGCATTTTGTATCCCGAGGGGGAGCATTTCTCGCCACATCTGATAACGGCCTTGCAAACCCCTGGTGATCTTTGCGTAGGAATAAACGAGCCCTATACCGGCTATCTTCCAGGCGACGCTATAGACACCCATGGCACCCATAAGGGCCGCCCCAATACCCTGATTGAACTGCGCAACGATCTGATATCTGATGCCACCGGACAACAGTATTGGGCGGATCGCCTCTCTGCCGTCCTGCCGCGCGCCCTTGCGTCCTCAGGCCTCTAGCGGCGCACCGGTAGGGTTGTTAAACTATGTTTGGACGCATGCTGAGCTCCAGATGCATGCAGAGTTAAGGAACCACCCATGGACCAGCAGACCGAAATCGAGATCCAGGCCGCCGCCTTTCGTCGCTTGCAAAAGCACCTGATGGAAGAGCGCACCGATGTTCAGAACATTGATATGATGAACCTGACGGGGTTTTGCCGCAATTGCCTCAGCCGCTGGTATCAAGAAGCCGCCAATGAACGCGGCATCGAAATGGGCAAATCCGAAGCCCGTGAGATCTACTATGGCATGACCATGGACGAGTGGAAGAGCACCTACCAGACCGAGGCCAGCCCGGAAAAGCAGGCTGAATTCGAAGTCGCCTTCAAAGAGAACGTCACAGACAAGGCCTGAACCTAAGGCCAGATCTGTTTCACCCCATTGGCGCTGTTGCACACAGATGCTGTGCGGCAAGGGATATTTAGCCTGCCTGCGGCGGGGGCTAGGTTGTGGGCATATGTCTACAACGCCGGAGAAGATCTATGTCCCAGTCTGCAACCAAAATGCCCGCCTATTTCATCTCTCACGGTGGGGGCCCTTGGCCTTGGATAGCCGATTGGCGGGCTCAGTTCGCCCCTCTTGAAGACTCTCTCGCGGATATGCCCAGCCAGCTGCCGCAACGCCCAAAGGCCGTTTTGATGATCTCCGGCCATTGGGAAAGCGACCGCTTTGCTGTTATGTCATCCGCAAAGCCGCCGATGGTCTATGACTACTCCGGCTTTCCCAAAAACACCTATGAAATCACCTATCCTGCTCCTGGCGCGCCAGAACTTGCTAAACATTCTGCAGATCTCATCGAAAGGGCCGGACTGCCCACCAAGCTGGATCCAGAGATGGGTTTTGATCACGGCACCTTTGTTCCGATGGCCATTATGTATCCAGAGGCCGACGTTCCTCTGTTTCAGATCTCGCTACGCCACGGCTACGACCCCGAACAACACATCCGGCTGGGCCGCGCTCTGGCTCCACTCCGCGACGAGGGGGTTCTTATTGTCGGCTCCGGGTTGAGCTATCACAACCTCGCTCTCTTTGGTCCCGCAGCCAAAGACCCTTCACAGCAATTTGATACCTGGCTTAGCGCGACACTGGACTTGCCACCCGCCGCGCGCACAGAAGCATTGCTGAACTGGGAGCAAGCCCCTGCCGCACGTACCTGCCACGCCAAGGAAGATCATCTGGCCCCGATATTTGCGGCACTTGGCGCAGCGGAAGAGGAGCCAGCAACGCGGATCTACCACCAAAAAGAGATCTTTGGCGGTGTCACTGCTTCGGGCTATCGCTTCGGTTAGCGCCTTTAACCCCAGCCCTGGGCACCCGCACAGAAGGGCCCGGACACCCTGTTGGAAGTGACCTTTGTGATCGAACGCCATCGTGGCCGCCACAGTGACAACCACTAAACTGGCCACTCTGGCGGCCCAGGCAGAAACCCGGCGCCAACCGCTTACCTTGCCCCTGACGCGCGGGGGAGGGGCGAGCCGCATCCCTGACACAAGTGGCAAAAACCGTTGCCTCGATCAGCGCATCGACTTCGACCACAACCATTCGCGAACAAATAAATGTCCACCGCAGGTTCTGTAAGGATCATTTCATATAAAAGATTTGGTGGAGCCTAGGAGGATCGAACTCCTGACCTCCTGCATGCCATGCAGGCGCTCTCCCAGCTGAGCTAAGGCCCCAAATCACACCGCTTTGACATCCTGGCCGATTGACCGTCCCGTCGTGCGGTGTGAGGGTGATTTAAGGGACGATGCAGCAGGCCGCAAGCGGAAAATGCACCATCGTCGAGAGTTTTTTTCATCAGGCCTTTTGCGGTTCGTTGGGAGACGCTTTTGCCAGGCGAGCAAGCCGGATCCCCAGGCAGCCTGCTGGCTGCTTGGGAGCGCAGAACCACATGAGAGTTAGGAGTCGTCGTCTTCCGAGGCGACGTCAGCGATCTCTTCTAGAGGCACGGTATCGGCGTCGTCGTCGTCATCCAGAACATCATCGCCCAGATCCAGATCTACGTCGTCGTCATCGTCCAATACATCGGTGTCATCTGCGTCGCTCTCTTTGGCTTTGACGCTGGCCGCATCCGCGTCGTCTGCCTCGATCATGCGGCTCTTGCCGGTGCTCAGCTCAACAACTTCGCCCGTATAGGGGCTAATGATCGGATTTTTGTTCAGGTCATAAAACCGTTTGCCGGTGGTTGGGCAGACGCGCTTTACGCCCCATTCTTCGTTGGGCATGTGGGTCCCCTTGATTTACTGGTGAGTCGTATCGACGATTCAGTTGCCTTGCCATATGAGGTGAGCACTGTCAAAGCCTTTGCCATGAAGGGGCGCCACCATGAGCGCATATCACCTGCCAGGAAACCCGCCGGTTCCTCTTGTTCTGCGCCGCTCGGCGCGGGCAAAACGGATCAGCCTGCGGATTTCCGCCCTGGATGGGCGGGTGACCCTGACGCTGCCTGCGCGACTACCAGCCCGCGAAGCATTGGAGTTTGCAGCCGAGAAGGAAGGCTGGATTCGCGACCATCTGGCGCGCCACCCGGAGGTGGTCGAAGTGGGCTTTGGCAGCCTACTCCCCATCGAGGGGCAACAGCGCGAAGTCGTGGCCGGCACCAAACGCGGCGTACAATTTGAACCAGAAAGAATCTTGGTGGGGGGGGATAGCCCGGCGCGTTCCTTAGAGCGCTACCTTAAAGAACTAGCGCGAGACCGTTTGGCAGCAGCCTCAGATCACTATGCCGCCCAAGTAGGGCGCTCCTATGCCAAGCTGAGCCTGCGTGACACTCGCTCTCGCTGGGGCTCCTGCTCATCTGCTGGGACATTGATGTATTCCTGGCGTTTGATCATGGCCCCCACAGAAGTGCTCTCCTACGTGGCGGCGCATGAAGTGGCGCATCTTGTCGAAATGAATCACTCCGCCGATTTTTGGGCGGTGGTGGCGCAGCTCTATGGTGACAGTTCTGCCGCGCGCCAATGGCTGCGTCACGAGGGAAGCGGGCTGCATCGTTACCGCTTCGACCTCGGCTAGAGGAACCAATACAAGTCCCGCGTCAAATTCCGAGGTTGACCATCCGCAAATTTGTGATCACAGGATAGGCCATGTCCATTTCCGCCAGACCCACCGCTTCATCCCCTTCGGATACCACTGCCTCGGCACATGACCGGGTGTATCGCGCTCTGCGGGCGCGGATCATGTATGGCGATATTGCACCGGGTGAGGCTCTGACCCTGCGCGGCATTGGCCGTGAGTATGAGGTCTCGATGACCCCAGCGCGCGAAGCCCTACGTCGCCTGGTGGCCGAGGGTGCCTTATCCCTGTCGTCGTCAGGGCGGGTGGCCACGCCTGAATTGAGCAATGAGCGGATAGAGGAACTGGCGGCGCTGCGCGCCCTGCTGGAGGTTGAGCTTTCCAGTCGCGCCCTGCCCCGCGCCCATATGGCCCTGATCGACCGGCTGCAAAGTATCAACCTGGCCATCGCCGAGATGGTCTCCAAACGCGATGCGGTGGGCTATATCCGCACCAACCTGGAATTCCACCGCACCCTGTATCTGCGCGCCCAGGCCCCCGCGATGCTGGCCATGGCAGAGACCGTCTGGCTGCAACTGGGCCCAACCATGCGGGCGCTCTATGGGCGATTGCGCCGCACCGACCCGCCGCAGAATCATCGCCTGATCATCGCCGCGCTAAAGGCCGGCGATGAACCGGGATTACGCCTGGCTGTGCGGTCTGATGTAACACAGGGGTTGCGGTTGCTTGTGGTTTAGACCTAGGCAAGGGAACCGAGCAAAGGGAATTCGGTCAGATGTCTACATCCATCAGACAGGCCAATGCGACTGATGCAGAGGCATTGATCGCTTGCATCGATGCCGCCTATGCCAAATACGCCAGCCGCATTTTCGACCTACCCGCCGTCTCCGCTGGCACTCCCGAAGAGATAGACCAGGGCCAGGTTTGGGTGATCACGGAAAACGGGAAGGTTATTGCTGGCCTGTTTTTATCCGCCCAGAAGGGTTTCTTGAAACTTGCAAACCTTGCGGTTCACCCCGACCACGCAGGTAAAGGCTTAGGGCGAGCGCTGATGGACCACGCAGAAAACGAGGCCAAGCGGCAAGGGTTTGGCGAAATGCGTCTCAGCACACATGTTGGGATGCCTGAAAACGTGGCCATGTACCAATACCTTGGCTGGCAAGAATACGAACGCAGTGGCAATCGCGTTTCGATGCGCAAACTTCTGCAAACTCCAAAACGGAGAGTGTAAGCCTCCCATCGCCCCAGAGAAACCTTAGGCCGCGCTCATTCAAAATTCGCATAAAAAACCCGGCCACCAGAGCCGGGTTTTTCCAAGCAAATGGGCAGCGTCGATTGCCTTACGCTGCAAGCCCCTTAGAGCCAATATCGAGGAATTTTTGGCGGCGATCCTTGATCAGCTCAGCGCCCTCTTTGTCCTTCAGCTCATTCAGCATGTCCTGAATGGCAGTGCCGACGGAGGCCATTGCTGCCTTGGCATCACGATGCGCACCACCCAGCGGTTCAGGAATGATCCGGTCGATCACCGCCAGCTCCCGCAGGTTCTGCGCGGTCAGGCGCAGGGCCTCAGCGGCTTCGCGCATTTTCTCAGCGTCTTTCCACAGGATCGAGGCACAGCCTTCGGGGGAGATCACCGAATAGACCGCATGTTCCAGCATCGCCACACGATTGGCGGTGGCAAAGGCTACCGCCCCACCAGAGCCGCCCTCGCCTATGATCACGGAAATCACCGGCACGCCAATTTTCAGGCTCATCTCAGTAGAGCGGGCAATCGCCTCGGACTGGCCGCGCTCTTCGGCACCTTTACCAGGGTACGCCCCTGTGGTGTCTACCAAGGTAACAACAGGCAGACCAAAGCGCCCTGCCATCTCCATCAGGCGCACGGCTTTGCGATAGCCTTCGGGACGGGCCATGCCAAAGTTATGCCGAATGCGTGCCTTGGTGTTCGAACCTTTTTCGTGCCCAATCACCATAACCGGCTGATCATTGAACCGGGCCAAGCCGCCCATCACTGCAAGGTCATCGGCAAAGTTCCGGTCACCCGCCAAAGGCGTGTACTCGGTAAAAAGCGCATCGATGTAATCGCGGCAGTGGGGGCGCTCCGGATGGCGCGCCACCTGACATTTGCGCCACGGAGTGAGCTCTTTATAGAGATCTTTCAGCAGCTGATCAGCCTTAGCGTCGAGCGCTGCGGCTTCGTCAGCTATGTCCATCTCTTCATTGGCCCGTGCCAGGGCGCGCAGTTCTTCTGCTTTGCCTTCGATTTCGGCCAGCGGTTTTTCAAATTCCAGGTACTGAGTCATATCGCCTCGTTCACACGGTTTTGCCGTATATGGCCTTCTGTGCGCTCAGATGCAACTCTGTGGCTTGCCTTGCGTCAACAGAAATCAGGATTGCCCTGTTTCCAGCGTGGAAAATCAAACGGTCGACGACACGAAGCTGTAGTTCAGCAAGATTTGTGATTTCGGCCTGTGCCACATCTGCTCAGGCACAGAAGGAAGGAAAACCGCGGCATGTCCAGCACATACGAAAATCGAATTCTGCGGGTTCTAGACTATATCCATGACAACCCCGCCGGAGATCTGTCGCTGGACCAGTTGGCAGAGGTGGCAGCAATGTCGCGCTTTCACTGGCATCGCGTGTTTCACGCCTTGACCGGGGAAACCTGCGCCCAGGCGGTACGCCGCATTCGCCTACATCGCGCTGCCAGCGATTTGCTCATGACACAGAGCAGCCTGGGAGAGATTTCACTTTCAGTGGGCTATCCCAATGTCAGTTCCTTTTCTCGTGCATTCACCGAAGCCTATGGCCTAAGCCCTGTCGCGTTTCGCAGGGCCGGAACCCATCGGCTTTCACGTCCTGAACTGAGAATTGGAGACCACCCAATGTATCCTGTCACCCTACGCCAAGAACCTGCCCGCCGCCTGATCGGGCTCCCTCATAGTGGAAGCTACCATACCGTCGGCAAAGAATTTGAAGCCTTTGGCGCTCTTTGCGAGACCCGTGGTCTATGGCCACAAGTCGGAACCTGGGCGACAATTTACTACGACAACCCGGAGGAAACTGCTGAAGCAGAGCTGCGCAGCTTTGTTGGGGGTGAATACCAGGGAGCAACAGTGCCAGAAGGATTGGGTGAAACAACGCTCCCTGGCGGCAAAACAGCTATCCTGACCTATAAGGGACCCTATGCCGGGATTGCAGCGGCTTATGACAGCCTGTTTGGCAATTGGTTGCCACAGTCCGGCGAGGATCCCGCAGAAGCCCCCTGCTATGAGCTCTACCTCAACAACCCCCGCGCGGTGGCTCCAGAAGAGCTACTGACTGAAATCTGCCTACCATTGAAGTAGCACTTAAGCCGTGATCTGGCCGCTGCTAGTGCGGCCAGATCACCGGGTAAAGCGAGGCAACTAAGAGCGCTGCCATGAGCCAGTTGAACTGGGTCAGGCGGCGCGGATTGGTTAGAAAACGTGCCATTTGCTGCCCCAGGATGGTCCAGGACCCGACCGAGGGCAGGTTGATAGCGCCAAACACGGCGGCCACGATAAAAATCGCCCACAGGGTTTGGTCTGGAGTATAGGCGCTGATCGCAGTGAGAGCCATGGCCCAAGCCTTGGGGTTGACCCATTGAAAGGCGGCGGCCTGCAGGAAGGTCATCGGCGTGCCACGACTTCCTGAGGCCTCTGTTGGGCCGGCATGGGCGATTTTCCAGGCAAGATAGATTAGGTAGATGACCGAGGCGATTTTGAGGGCTGAGTAGCTGACCGGGAAGGCGTCAAAGATCTGCACTAAGCCAGCGCCCACCAAAACGACCATAAAGACAAAGCCAAGCGCCACCCCCAACATATGCGGAATGGTGCGTCGAAAGCCAAAATTGGCACCTGAGGCCATCAACATCAGATTGTTGGGGCCAGGTGTGATTGAGGAGACAAAGGCAAAAAGCGCTAGGGCCAGAAAGAGTTCATAAGTCATAAGGTGAAAATGACGCGCAAAACCCCGAATGAAATTGCGTTCTCGTGCATGATGTGACCAAATACACAACTAATGGCGAAATATGATCGAATAAACCAACAAATATTGCAGGAGCTGACTCGCGATGGGCGGATCAGCAATCTGGAGCTGGCAGACCGGGTTGGCCTGTCACCCTCTGCCTGTCTGCGCCGGGTACAGGATCTGGAACAAGCTGGTGTCATTACCGGCTATCGTGCGGTGCTCGACCGCGATGCCATGGGGGCAGGATTTGTCACCTATATCGGCGTTGGCCTTGGAGAGCATACCAAAGAGGCCCAACAGGCCTTTGAACGGGCGATGAAGGACGCGACTGAAGTGGTGGAATGCCACAATATCACCGGAACAATCGAATATCTTCTGCGGGTGGAATGTGCCGATCTGCCCAGCTACAAACGGTTTCATACCGATATTCTGGGGACCTCGCCCTATGTCACCGCAATTACCACCTATGTGGTGATGGGCTCGCCCAAGGATCTGCGCAGCTAGGCAGGCGATAGCAGGGCCTCTACCGAAATGGCCGGTGAGGCGAGAACCGGAACCGAGGTGCGATTCTGCAGCAGGTCTTTCGCCCCAGCCATAGAGGCCTGCGCCAGAACCACACAGGAAGTATCGGGCGCCCGTTCCAGTTGGGCCAGCACCCAGGTGGCGATCTGATCGTTGAAATCCTCCCTGTCACCGACATCAAACAGCGGCCAGAGATTGGTCAGCGGCAGGTGCTGAATGTTGGGCGTGGCGTCCAGCTCTGCAAAGGCGCGCTCCAACAGGGAGGTAGAAGGCTCTTTGGTGCTGTGCAGGCAATAGACCAACAGGACTGCCCCGCCCGCGGCCGCTGATGTCTGGGCGGCGCGCTGCATCATCGGCCAGTCGATACGGGTGGCACCTGCCTTCTCGGCGGCCTCGCCGATGGTGGTACAGCTGCACAGTACCGGGCCTGTCGCGGCCTGCATCGCAAGGGTGATTTCCTGCTGCAAGGCGGTATCTATACCGTCCTGCGCCCGCGCCAGCCAATCAGGGCGCACCACATGTTTCAGATCAGCCGTGGGTGCCAAGGCTTCAAAAGTGGCAACATGCACATCTGCGGTGTGAAACAGGGTCAGATCAGGCATGGGAAACCTCGCGATTTGAAACGGACAGATAAAACCGTGCATATGAAAAAAAGGCGCCCACTGGACGCCCTTTTGATCTTCTAGGGTTTTTCTACTGCGGTCAAACGGCAGCCAAAGGGCCTCAGCCTTTTGCGATCAACTCGGACTGGGCCACGATAACCTCGGCCTGTTTGATCGAGGCGATATCGACCAAGCGCCCCTTGTAGACGGTGGCGCCTTCGCCGTTGGCCTTGGCCTGTTCCATAGCGGCGAGGATCTCGCGGGCTTCTGCCACGGCCTCCTCAGAGGGGGTGAAGACCTCATTGGCCAGAGCGATTTGTTTGGGGTGGATCGCCCACTTGCCAACCATGCCCAGGGTGGCAGACCGTTTGGCCTGGGCGATATAGCCTTCGTCATCAGAGAAATCACCAAAAGGACCATCCACAGGCAGAACCCCATGAGTACGACAGGCCGCGACGATAGCAGCCTGGGCCCAATGCCAAGGATCTGACCAGTGCTTTTCGCCCTCACGCAGCATGTAGTAGTTTTCCTGGGTACCGCCGATGCCCGTGGTCTGCATCCCCATGGAAGCGGCAAAATCTGCCGCGCCCAACGACATAGCCTGCAGACGGGGGCTGCTGGCAGCAATCTCTTCTACGTGGGCAATACCAGCCGCCGATTCGATGATCACCTCAAAAGAAATTGGCTTGCTGCGCCCTTTGGCTCGCTCAATGGCGGTAACCAGAGCATCAACAGCATAGACGTCTTCGGCGCAGCCGACCTTGGGGATCATGATTTGGTCGATGCGGTCTCCGGCCTGTTCCAGTAGATCTACCACGTCGCGGTACCAGTAAGGCGTGTCCAGCCCATTGATACGCACAGACATGTATTTGTTGCCCCAATCCACAGTGTTGAGCGCTTCAATCACATTGGCGCGGGCGGCGTCCTTGTCTGAAGGAGCCACGGAATCTTCCAGATCCAGGTTGATGACATCCGCAGCCGAAGCCGCCATTTTGGGAAAGAGTTTCGTGTTGGAACCAGGGCCAAACAGCTGACAGCGGTTGGGACGGGCCGGGGCGGCGGGCTGAAGACGGAAGCTCATGATGGCGATCCTTTGGGTAAGGAAATTACGATTTTATCCCTGGAAGTGGTAAGAAATTGCGCGAAGGCTTGCAAGTCTTACTTTGCATCTGCAGCATTGCCTCTGCAGCATGTACAACGCTTGCTGCACGCTAGCGCAAGGATCGCCGGTAGGAACCAATAGAGCAGAAGATTCTTCGAAGATTTACATATCTTCCGGGAAATTATCCGAAATCAAGAACCAGGAAAAAGCAAAAACGGGATCGTATCGCAGGGGGGCTCACTTAAACTCGCGAGGAAACAAAACCCCTAACAAAACTCCTGTGGAGGGCCCGAGATGATCGAGACACCATATCTGTTGTTCCTGGGCGATGCGCCCGACATGCTTGCCGCTAAGGTTGCCATTGGCATTCGCGACTGGCGCCCGGATCACGCGGTCGGCCAGATTAGCCTGCCCGGTTGTGGTGCCGATTTGGGCTTGACCGAGATGACCCTGGCCGAGGCCAAGGCAGCGGGTGCCAAAACCCTGGTAATCGGTGTCGCCAATCGCGGTGGCGTTATTTCTGCGGCATGGAAGGACGTGCTGATCAAGGCTCTGGAAATGGGCTATGATCTGGCTTCTGGCCTGCACAACCTGTTGCGCGATGAGGGCGACCTGGTGGCTGCGGCGCAGACACACGGCGGCACCTTGCACGATGTGCGTGTGCCCACTGATGGCTACCCGATTGCCAATGGTGTGACCCGCAGCGGCAAGCGCTGCCTGGCGGTTGGTACAGATTGCTCGGTTGGTAAGATGTACACTGCCCTGGCGATGGACGCCGAGATGCAAAAGCGCGGCATGAAATCAACCTTTCGTGCCACCGGTCAGACCGGCATTTTGATCACCGGCCATGGCGTGCCACTGGACGCCGTGATTGCCGATTTCATGGCAGGTTCTGTGGAATATCTGACCCCTGACAATGAGGACGATCACTGGGATCTGATCGAGGGACAGGGCTCGCTGTTCCACGTGTCCTATTCTGGTGTGACCATGGCGCTGGTGCATGGTGGTCAACCCGATGCTTTGATCCTGTGCCATGAGCCGACGCGTTCACACATGCGCGGCCTGCCGGACTATACTGTCCCCTCTCTGGAGGAGCTGCGTGATGTGGCTCTGCCACTGGCCCAACGCGCAAATGCCGCGTGCAAAATCGTTGGCATTTCAGTGAACACACAGCATCTGACAGAGGATGAGGCGGTCAAATACCTGGCTGAGACCGAAGAGCGTATGGGCCTGCCTGCGGTTGATCCCTATCGCCACGGCGCTGGTCGCTTGGTAGACGCGCTGGCTGCAATCTGATCTATCTTGCCCCGCCGGATGGCATTGCCTGAAATGGGTGGAGCCTCCGGCGGGAATATTTTTGGAAAGATGAAGTCGGGATGCCCCGCCACCAGGGGCATCGCTAGAGCTCTTTGGGATATCTGAAGAGTAGGAATGGAAGGGCTGTTTCATGAAAATCACCGTGTCACCGGATGTCTTTAAGCTGGCGCAGGTTTTTACCATCTCGCGGGGATCGCGGACCGAAGCCAAGGTATTGACGGTCAAGGTGGAAAAAGGTGGTTTTGTCGGGTGGGGGGAGTGCGTTCCCTATGCACGCTACAATGAAACGCTCGATAGTGTGACTGCCGAGATCAAAGGCCTGCCTGCGGAGTTCTCCCGAGAGGAGCTGCAGGATCTGTTGCCCGCCGGGGCTGCCCGCAACGCGGTGGATTGCGCGCTTTGGGATCTGGAGGCCAAACAGGCTGGCAAACGCGTCTGGGAACTGGCCGGGCTTCCGGCCCCGGGGCCTGAGATCACCGCCTATACGCTATCGCTGGCCAGCCCCGAGGAGATGAAAAAACAGGCGGCGGAGAATGCACATCGCCCCCTCTTGAAAATCAAGCTCGGTACGCCTGATGATATGCCCCGGCTGGAGGCTGTGCGGGCCGGCGCACCGGAAGCCAAGATTATCATTGATGCCAATGAGGGCTGGTCTGCATCTGTCTATGCCGAACTGGCCCCGCATCTGGTGCGGCTGGGGGTGGAACTGGTTGAACAGCCCCTGCCTGCCGGGGAAGATGCGGCCCTGATTGGTATGGAACGGCCCGTGCCGGTCTGCGCAGATGAGAGCTGCCATGATCGTGCCAGCCTGCCAAAGCTCAAGGGTAAGTATGATGTGGTCAACATCAAGCTGGACAAAACTGGCGGCCTGACCGAAGCCCTGAAACTGCGCGAGGAAGCACTGGCTCTGGGCTATGATGTCATGGTCGGTTGCATGGTTGGATCCTCCCTGGCGATGGCCCCCGCAACACTTCTGGCACAGGGAGTTTTGGTGACAGACCTTGACGGGCCGCTTCTGTTGGCCGAAGACCGCGATGAACCATTGAAATTTGACGCCGCCGGGGTGCACCCGCCCAAGGCCGAACTCTGGGGTTGAGGAGACCACGATGACCCGTACCGTTTATGTAAATGGCGAATACCTGCCCGAGACCGAAGCAACTGTTTCTATCTTTGACCGCGGCTTCCTGATGGCTGATGGCGTCTATGAGGTGACCTCGGTCTTGGATGGCAAGCTGATTGATTTCGAAGGTCATGCAGTTCGGCTGGAACGCTCGCTGAATGAACTGGACATGCCGGCAGCCTGCTCAAAAGAAGACCTGTTGGAGATCCACCGCGAACTGGTGAAACGCAATGACATCGTTGAAGGTCTGGTCTATCTGCAGATCACGCGTGGCTCTGACGGCGATCGCGATTTCGTCTTCCCCGATCCCGAAACAACCAAGCCGACCATCGTGTTGTTCACTCAAAACAAGCCTGGCCTGGCTGACAATCCGGCCGCCAAGAAAGGCGCCAAGATCATCTCGATCGAGGACATCCGCTGGGGCCGTCGCGACATCAAGACTGTGCAGCTACTCTACCCCTCGATGGGTAAGATGATGGCCAAGAAGGCAGGCGCCGATGATGCCTGGCTGATCGAAGATGGCTATGTCACCGAGGGGACCTCAAACAACGCCTATTTTGTCAAGAACGGCAAGATCGTGACCCGCCCGCTGAGCAGCGATATCCTGCATGGCATTACGCGCAAGGCGGTTCTGCGCATGGCGGCTGAAGCGCAGATGGAAGTGGAAGAACGTCTGTTCACCATTGATGAAGCGAAAGAAGCCGATGAGGCCTTTACCACCTCGGCAAGCGCTTTTGTGATGCCTGTGGTCGAGATCGACGGTATTGCCTTGGGCGATGGCACTCCAGGACCAATCGCCAAGCGCTTGCGCGAAATCTATCTGGACGAGAGCCTGAAATCAGCTATCTGACTCATTCAGTGAACTGTCGATACAAGTTTTAAACGGGCTGGTTTTTCCAGCCCGTTTGCCTTTGCTTCAGGAAGTCAACCTGCCACCTTTCGGACCGGTCAGCCCTGCACGGACCTGCCTCTTTTGGTCGACGTCCGCTTCAAAAAAGGAGCGCCACCAATGCGGTCACGCTCCTCTCTCTTTGAAATCTCAGAAAAACGGCGGGGCTAGAACTTCAGATCAAGCCCAACCTGTAGCCCGTAGCTCTCATAGCCACTTCTACCGATCCCATCATAAAACGTCTCAACCAAGAAAACGCCCTGTTCAGAAAATTGGTAACTCATCCCGAGTTCCGCCCGCGCACGCCCCCCTTCTACAACAGAAGAGGTCCCGATCACGCCACCCGAGTTTTCCTTATAACTGCCAATAGCACTGAAACCACCAAACAGCAGTAACTCCCCGTTGCCACGCCGTGTCTCAAGCTGTGTCTCAAAATCCAGTCCGACCTCTAGCTGCCCCCAGGCGACACCTTGACTTGGGATAAGGTTGCCAAGACCGTCGCGATAGGCCTCCTGATCGTCACTCGTGTAGGTGAACTGCGCTTTTGGAATAAGCGTCGTTTTGCCATAGAGCATTGAACCCGACACCTTCAACAAGGCCAGCAGCCGCTCAGTTTCAACCTTGTCGGTATAGGTCCCAAACGGGGAGACGTCGTTAGAGCTTTGGCCATAGAGAAGCCGCCCCTCAACAAAGACGTCATGGTTCGGGAATTTGGTGACAAAATAAGGACCAATCAACCAGCCTTTGCCCTTAATATTTGCAAGACCATCCTCTTGATCCAGATAGTCAAATTGTAACATGGCCCCAAGCAAGAGGTTCTTGTTAACCGCAAAATGACTGCCAATAGCGCCAAAGACATATGCGCTGTCACTGGTGCCTTCACGGCTCACCGCGCCCTGCAATCGGGTCCAGACACGTGATCCGGGCTTGGTAGAAATATCAAAGGTTCCCCGCCCCCGGGTCACTGCCAAGTTAAACTGCCCCTGCCCTTGGAAGGACCCGTTGCCGGATAAGAACCCGGTCAGATCTGGCTGATTGTTGATCAATTGGGTGGCCCTGGTATCCATAAACCTGCCGATGATTTGGCTCGTTTCTTCAATTGCAGTGTTGCGAACCGAAATCCCTCCTGATGCTTCATTGCCGTTGCCCGATACATCCTGTGCAACGCCCGCTACGATCGATACTCCAATATTCCCGCTCCCTGACGACCGGAGCGTAATCGTATAAAGCGCTCCACTCCCGGTCAGCGCAACCACTGAGCCGTGATTAACAGCCACATCACTCATGGTGAAACCTGTAACCGGTTCGGAGAAGGTGGCCGTAACTTCAAAAGTCTCACCAGGTGCGACCTCGGTTGTACTGGTCGTCAGAGTGACCGTAGGGGCCACTGCATCCGTATTGGTCAGCCCAAAACTTACATCGCTCAGCCCCGTGGCGCTGGCCGTCACATTATAAGCCCCCGCCGTGGCATTCGCCGTCGCTGTCACCGAGGCCAGGCCAGAGCCATCCGTCACATCCGAACTCGCCGACAGCGCCGCTGAGGCCCCAGAGCCCGGTGCGGCAAAGTTCACCGTCACGCCGGACACAGGATTGCCCCCGGCATCCGTCACCAGCGCCACCAGCGCCGTGCCAAATGCGCTCGAGATCGCCGTGCTCTGCCCTGCGCCGGAACTCACCGCAAGCGTCGCCGCTGCCCCCGCCGTATTGGTCAGACCAAAACTTACATCGCTCAGCCCCGTGGCGCTGGCCGTCACATTATAGCCCCCCGCCGTGGCATTCGCCGTCGCTGTCACCGAGGCCAGGCCGGACCCATCCGTCACATCCGAACTCGCCGACAGACCGGCTGAGGCCCCAGAGCCCGGCGCGGCAAAGTTCACCGTCACGCCGGACACAGGATTGCCCCCGGCATCCGTCACCAGGGCCACCAGCGCCGTGCCAAAACCGGTGGAGATCGTCGTGCTCTGACCCGCGCCGGAACTCACCGCAAGCGTCGCCGCGGCCCCCGCCGTATTGGTCAGACCAAAACTCACATCGCTCACCCCCGTGGCGCTGGCCGTCACATTATAAGCCCCCGCCG
Source organism: Roseobacter sp. MED193 (assembly GCF_000152965.1). Classification (GTDB taxonomy): domain Bacteria; phylum Pseudomonadota; class Alphaproteobacteria; order Rhodobacterales; family Rhodobacteraceae; genus Pseudophaeobacter. The sequence continues at coordinate 1,938,219 of NZ_CH902583.1, forward strand.
TGGCATTCGCCGTCGCTGTCACCGAGGCCAGGCCAGAGCCATCCGTCACATCCGAACTCGCCGACAGCGCCGCTGAGGCCCCAGAGCCCGGTGCGGCAAAGTTCACCGTCACGCCGGACACAGGATTGCCCCCGGCATCCGTCACCAGCGCCACCAGCGCCGTGCCAAATGCGCTCGAGATCGCCGTGCTCTGCCCTGCGCCGGAACTCACCGCAAGCGTCGCCGCTGCCCCCGCCGTATTGGTCAGACCAAAACTTACATCGCTCAGCCCCGTGGCGCTGGCCGTCACATTATAGCCCCCCGCCGTGGCATTCGCCGTCGCTGTCACCGAGGCCAGGCCGGACCCATCCGTCACATCCGAACTCGCCGACAGACCGGCTGAGGCCCCAGAGCCCGGCGCGGCAAAGTTAACCGTCACGCCGGACACAGGATTGCCCCCGGCATCCGTCACCAGCGCCACCAGCGCCGTGCCAAAGCCGGTGGAGATCGCCGTGCTCTGCCCCGCGCCGGAACTCACCGCAAGCGTCGCCGCGGCCCCCGCCGTATTGGTCAGCCCAAAACTTACATCGCTCACCCCCGTGGCGCTGGCCGTCACAATATAAGCCCCCGCCGTCGCATTCGCCGTCGCTGTCACCGAGGCCAGGCCAGAGCCATCCGTCACATCCGAACTCGCCGACAGACCGGCTGAGGCGCCAGAGCCCGGCGCGGCAAAGTTCACCGTCACGCCGGACACAGGATTGCCCCCGGCATCCGTCACCAGGGCCACCAGCGCCGTGCCAAAACCGGTGGAGATCGTCGTGCTCTGACCCGCGCCGGAACTCACCGCAAGCGTCGCCGCGGCCCCCGCCGTATTGGTCAGACCAAAACTCACATCGCTCACCCCCGTGGCGCTGGCCGTCACATTATAAGCCCCCGCCGTGGCATTCGCCGTCGCTGTCACCGAGGCCAGGCCAGAGCCATCCGTCACATCCGAACTCGCCGACAGCGCCGCTGAGGCCCCAGAGCCCGGTGCGGCAAAGTTCACCGTCACGCCGGACACAGGAT
>NZ_CH902583.1:1939362-2061199 GCF_000152965.1 Roseobacter sp. MED193
CCCCGTGGCGCTGGCCGTCACATTATAAGCCCCCGCCGTGGCATTCGCCGTCGCTGTCACCGAGGCCAGGCCAGAGCCATCCGTCACATCCGAACTCGCCGACAGCGCCGCTGAGGCCCCAGAGCCCGGTGCGGCAAAGTTCACCGTCACGCCGGACACAGGATTGCCCCCGGCATCCGTCACCAGCGCCACCAGCGCCGTGCCAAATGCGCTCGAGATCGCCGTGCTCTGCCCTGCGCCGGAACTCACCGCAAGCGTCGCCGCTGCCCCCGCCGTATTGGTCAGACCAAAACTTACATCGCTCAGCCCCGTGGCGCTGGCCGTCACATTATAGCCCCCCGCCGTGGCATTCGCCGTCGCTGTCACCGAGGCCAGGCCGGACCCATCCGTCACATCCGAACTCGCCGACAGACCGGCTGAGGCCCCAGAGCCCGGCGCGGCAAAGTTCACCGTCACGCCGGACACAGGATTGCCCCCGGCATCCGTCACCAGGGCCACCAGCGCCGTGCCAAAGCCGGTGGAGATCGCCGTGCTCTGCCCCGCGCCGGAACTCACCGCAAGCGTCGCCGCGGCCCCCGCCGTATTGGTCAGCCCAAAACTTACATCGCTCACCCCCGTGGCGCTGGCCGTCACAATATAAGCCCCCGCCGTCGCATTCGCCGTCGCTGTCACCGAGGCCAGGCCAGAGCCATCCGTCACATCCGAACTCGCCGACAGACCGGCTGAGGCCCCAGAGCCCGGTGCGGCAAAGTTCACCGTCACGCCGGACACAGGATTGCCCCCGGCATCCGTCACCAGCGCCACCAGCGCCGTGCCAAATGCGCTCGAGATCGCCGTGCTCTGCCCTGCGCCGGAACTCACCGCAAGCGTCGCCGCTGCCCCCGCCGTATTGGTCAGACCAAAACTTACATCGCTCAGCCCCGTGGCGCTGGCCGTCACATTATAGCCCCCCGCCGTGGCATTCGCCGTCGCTGTCACCGAGGCCAGGCCGGACCCATCCGTCACATCCGAACTCGCCGACAGACCGGCTGAGGCCCCAGAGCCCGGCGCGGCAAAGTTAACCGTCACGCCGGACACAGGATTGCCCCCGGCATCCGTCACCAGCGCCACCAGCGCCGTGCCAAAACCGGTGGAGATCGTCGTGCTCTGCCCCGCGCCGGAACTCACCGCAAGCGTCGCCGCGGCCCCCGCCGTATTGGTCAGCCCAAAACTTACATCGCTCACCCCCGTGGCGCTGGCCGTCACATTATAAGCCCCCGCCGTGGCATTCGCCGTCGCTGTCACCGAGGCCAGGCCAGAGCCATCCGTCACATCCGAACTCGCCGACAGACCGGCTGAGGCCCCAGAGCCCGGTGCGGCAAAGTTCACCGTCACGCCGGACACAGGATTGCCCCCGGCATCCGTCACCAGCGCCACCAGCGCCGTGCCAAATGCGCTCGAGATCGCCGTGCTCTGCCCTGCGCCGGAACTCACCGCAAGCGTCGCCGCGGCCCCCGCCGTATTGGTCAGACCAAAGGTCTGATCGGAAATACCCGCGCTGGAAGCCGTTACGTTGTAGCCTCCTGCGGTGCTATTGGCGGTAAAGGTCGAAGAGGTTGCAACGCCAGATCCATCCGTCGTGACGGTTTCAGAAGCACCACCGCCACCAAAGGTACCGCTTGCACCCGATCCTGGGGCTGTGAAGGTGACAGAAACGCCAGAGACCGGGTTGTTACTTGCGTCTTCGACAGTGACAGACAGAGCGGTGCTGAAGGCCGTCGAAATTGTAGCGCTTTGGCCGCCGCCGCTGGGCGAGGAAAAGGCCGCTGGAGGCCCAACCGCACCATTTACCGCACCGCTGCCACCAGAGAATGTGTAGGTAAAGTTGATTGACGTACCGCCTATAGACCCCGTCACCGTACATCCGGCAGAACAATTTACGGTCTGAAGTTGGCCGGTACTGGTCAAGACAGACCCGCCATTGACCTGGAAAGAGAGATCCCGCGTATCGTCTAGGTTTTCATCCTGAATTTCAAAGTTCGTGGAACCAGAACCGTTGGCAGCCTGAATGAAGATAAAATCCTCGTTCCCGGAGGTTCCGCCTGGAAAGGCCCCCCCTGTGTCAAAACAGTTGTCATCGGTCATGTTCATGGCGATTTGGTTTGGTGAAGACACCGAAGGGCAATCAGTAAAGGCCGCCTGAGCTGATCTCGGAGAGACAAACAAAAGAATCAAAGCGACAAATATGAATGCGGGGAGGAAAATCCGTCCACCCAGAGAAGCCCATTTGTAATTTTTCATTTTATTCAATAGCCTACCCTAGGATTACATGAGGAACCCAGGGTTGCATATCTCCCCAGACAACCTGTATTTGAAAATTTTTTTCAATTTTGGATTGCGCAAAAATTGTAAAAATGCAAGCTTTTCAGCACTTACGCACATTAACTTATCATTAACCTTTGGATCCTGTTGCCTTTTCTCTGCAACGTGATCAGACCCAATTCGTCAGCATAGTCCCCACGTCGGGATATTGGAGGTTTGAGTGTCAGAACCCTTTCTTGCCGAAGTGAGAATGGTGGGATTTAATTTCCCCCCTCGGGGATGGGCCTTTTGCGATGGCCAAATTCTACCCATCAATCAAAATCAATCTTTATACTCTCTTTTGGGTACGATCTATGGGGGTGATGGGCGCACGTCGTTCGCCCTGCCAGATCTGCGTGGTCGCACGCCAATTCATGTGGGAGAAGGGCATACGCTGGGTCAGAAAAGTGGAGCGGAGACTGTCACCCTGACGGCGGCAGAGATCGCAGCACACAGCCACGCAGCGCAGGCAATATCGACCCAGGGCAACAACGCCTCGCCACAGGGAAGACTACTGGCGGCCGAAGCGGACCCGGAGATGGCCTACCGCGATCCGGAAGCCGGTAGCATGACCGCGCTGCGCAGCGGTACGATCGCCAATGCAGGCGGGGGACAGGCGCACAACAATATGCAACCCTACCTTGTTGTTGATTTCTGTATCGCGCTTCAAGGGCTTTTCCCTTCACGCAATTAACCTCGGAGGACATTGAATGTCGGAACCTTTTGTTGGCGAGATTCGCATGTTCGCGGGTAATTTTGCGCCTCGCGGATGGGCTTTTTGTGATGGCCAGTTGTTGGCAGTTTCTCAAAATGACGCGCTTTTTTCACTTCTTGGCACCATCTATGGCGGCGATGGTCGAACCACATTTGGCCTACCTGATTTACGAGGACGCATACCGCTCCATGCGGGCTCTGGCCCGGGGTTGAGCCCCCGTCGGCTTGGGGCCAAGGCAGGTTCAGAAAAAGAAACTCTGACAGTCAATCAATTGGCCAGCCATTCGCATGATTTTAATGCAAACACCGCAGCTGCCACGACAAAGAACCCACAGGGTAAAGTTGTCTCTCAAGGCGTTGGCGTTAGCTATTTTCTGGCGGAAAATCAAAACACCAGTATGGCCTCAAACATGATCACCAACACAGGGGGGTCCCGCAGCCACACGAACCTGATGCCCACACTTTGTGTCAATTTCATAATCGCGCTGTTTGGAATTTACCCAAGCCGTCATTAGGAGGTTTATTAGATGTCAGAACCGTTTATTGCAGAAATTCGCATTTTTGCCGGGAACTTTGCGCCGCGCAGCTGGGCCTTTTGCGATGGGCAGTTGTTGCCTGTCTCACAGAACACCGCGCTTTTCTCCCTCATTGGAACCACCTATGGGGGAGATGGGCGTTCAACAACCGCTCTACCTAATCTACAGGGTCGTGCTCCGATGCATCCTGGGCGTGGACCAGGCCTAACAGCGCGGCGACTGGGCGAGCGCGTAGGGGTTGAAAATGTCTCCTTGTCGGAGGCTCAAATTCCGTCCCATAATCACACTGCGCGCGCAACCACGACGCAAGGCGCTGTGAACCAGGGGCCAACAAACACGACCGCGCTGGCCAGAAGTCGGCTGGGTGACGCGTTGTACAACTCCGGTACCGCCAATATTGTTGACTTGGCAAGTGAAGCCGTCAGCACAACCGGCGGCAGCCAAGCGCATACTAACGTGCAGCCCTTTTTGACCATGAACTTTATCATAGCGTTACAGGGGCTCTATCCTTCTCGCGGCTAGCCTGTTGATCGATCTATCTGTTTGTCCAAACGGCGCTGCCATCTGGCGGCGCCTGCTGCCAAATGCGGTTGGCGTTGCATCCTCTCCCACAGGCTGGTGCCCCTCGACCGCAGCTATGTCCGAATATGAGGCGCATTTATGACCGCACTGCCCCAGCTGCACCATTCTACCCAGCACCACATCGGTTTTCGTAAGATCACAGAACAAGATATGGGGTTTCTCGCTCAGCTCTATCGCTCAACCCGTGAAGCAGAACTGGACCGCGTCAGCTGGAGCGAGGCCGAAAAACAAGCCTTTTGCGAGATGCAGTTTGACGCTCAGCACAGCCATTATCAAAAACACTATACCGATGCGCTTTGGCTCGTGATCGAACAAGTCGGCAAGCCCATCGGTCGGCTCTACCTTGAACGGTGGCCAAAGGAACATCGGATTATTGATATCGCCCTCATACCAGAGGCGCGCGGCCAGGGAATTGGGGCCGCATTGCTACAGGATCTGCAAAGAGGCGCAGCCGCTGATGATTCACGGGGTATTGGCATTCATGTGGAGAAGGCCAATCCGGCTATGACACTTTATCGTCGGCTTGGGTTTACCACCGTTGAGGAAAAAGGCGTCTATGACCTGCTATATTGGAGCCCACAAAGCGCGACGCATTCAACGCATCAGGTAAAAACCGCTTCATACTGAAGCCCTACATCTTTTTCTGCCACGGGCACCAGAAAGATCTCTTGCTCGCCGATTATCGGGTGAGAAATTCTGTGAATTTCCTGCGACAGGATCGGGGTCGCTGGCCCCTGCCACAACAGGGAAAACGCCCCACCGTCACGCTCTCCCGAGCCGAGTTTTTTCACTTCGATCAATTTCAAAGTGATCGGCTCAGAGACCGAGATGACCACAAACTCTTGATCTTGGAATTCATCAAATTGGTCGGCGGTGGCAGTGGTCAAATCAAACATTTTCTCAAACTCTCGCAGATTGAATCTCTGTCACTTTAGCCCCAATCACTCCCTTTCCAAGTGTTTCTTTTGCCAAAACTCGCCTTTGATCTGTACGCCGCCAAAAACAAAGAGATCCTTCACGCTCGCACCCCCTCCTGACTGCAAAATCACGCTGCCTTCACAGCCCTGTCTTAGAGTGTTCCGAAAAACACCTGATTGGTGACACCGGGAGAAAGATATGGCTGACCTGCACACAGCTGACAAAGTTGAAAAAAGCGCTTTTTCTGAGGATTTGGATCAGGGTCTGAAAAAGGCCTATCTGGCCTTTGGAAACCGGTCCAACTTTCGCGGTATCGATATAGGGTTTCGCTGGCGACGCGGGCAGCGCACCGATGAAATCTGCCTACGCATGCATGTTCAACGCAAGTTGCCCATCGATGCCTTGCTGCCTTCACAGGTCCTGCCCAGCCATGTCGCCGGCATAGCGCTTGACGTCATCGAGGCCGCTTATCAGCCTTCGCTGGAGCCCGGCGCCTCGCGTCAGGCAGCCACCCCGCAACCCTATACCATGGGTGGGCTTTGCTGTGGCCGATCAGGGGAAGGCGCAGGCACAATTGGCCTGGTTGTCATTGACAGGACCACCGGGAAACCGGGCATTCTGTCAAATTGGCATGTTTTGGCCGGACCAAGAGCCCGCCGCAATGATCCTATCATGCAACTGGGAGAGCGTAACGATGAATTCGACCCTCGCAATCACATTGCCAATTTGAAACGCTGGATGTTGGAGCGGAGCGGAGACGCTGCTCTGGCTGAATTATTGCCTGACCAGCCTTGGCTACCGCTGCAGTTTGGTGGCTTTGAATGCATCACCAAGACCCGCGCCGCCAATTTGGGGGAAATCCTCAACAAGAACTCGCAAGCCTCCAATTCTGCCCAGGCAAAAGTAGACGGTAAGGGGCTCTATCGTCTGCAATATGAAACCCGCCCGGGCATGATGGATTGTCGCGATATCGAAGGAATAAACCTAGTCTATGAGGCAGATATCCCTGTTGAAGGTGGAAAGGTCTCCTCCGCCGGCGACAGCGGTTCAGCTTGGGTTTCCGCCACATCCGGTGAGGCCGTTGCGTTACAGATTGGCGGCCAGATCGCCTCTGCCACAGGGCCTAATCGCACGGGCCAGAGCGTCATTGCGAACGAAATGGCACCAATACTGGAAAAGTTAGAACTGCGACTGGCGAATTTTGAGGATCTTCTGGCACAAAATGGCCAAAGCGCTGTTCTCACCAGACGCCAAAAATCTTGTGCTGCCTTGTCCTATGATTCCGCAGAAACAATGCCTTCGCCGCTCTGGCCACATCCACGTCATTGGGCAGATGCCGCTGCACCTCGCCCCCACCAAATCCCCCGCCCAGAACGTAATGAAAGAAATGCCTCCGACGCACAGATTGTTCCTTTGGTCCGTATTTTGCCAAATGGGCGCCTTCCGGAATGGGGGAGTCAGGGAACCGCTTCACGCCAATTCAATATTTGCCACGACATATGGCAAAATCGGCTCTACCCGGCCCTGTTGGACTATGATCCTAATTTTCGTGGGGTTTTCCTGGAAGAAGCGATTACCCAGCGCATTTCGGCGATGGATGACCGGAACATCCATACTTTTTTTTCCCGGCTTATCAACGGATCAGCCCGGTTTGACGGAATAGGGTTGAAACAGGTTCGGCCGGATGATTTTCGTGGCGCAACCATGTACATGCAAATCTGTGAACGCATATCATCACTAACCAGCTGAAAATAATCTTTTATTTAGCCTTTCACAACGGGCTTTCTACCTTGTCGGCGGCGCGCTGAACCTGTCCACAAAGCAGCGCGTACTGCTTTTTTTATGGCGTTTTGGACTTCCGAGATGAGTCATAGTTTTTTCCTATCAGCAACATACAAAACTGCGATTTCAATTTATCATCCAGCCTTGTTAGGCTTGGCTCATAACTGAAGGGAAGCATCGAATCCTATGCTCCTCCCCTCTCACCAGCGCACAAGAAATAAGCCAGATCGGAGATCAAAATGGACGGAAACGACGCCCCCAAAACAGGTGGATGCCCGGTGATGCACAGCGGCGCCAAAAGCGCCTCATCCGGTGTCAGGTCGAACCAGGACTGGTGGCCCAACCAGCTAAACTTGAAAATTCTGCATCAGAACTCCGAAAAGTCGGATCCTATGGCCCCTGGCTTCAACTATGCTGACGCTTTCAAATCGCTTGACCTGAAAGCATTGAAACAGGATCTCGTGGCCTTAATGACAGATAGTCAGGATTGGTGGCCCGCAGATTATGGCCACTACGGCGGCTTGTTCATTCGTATGGCCTGGCACAGTGCCGGCACCTATCGCACCTCAGACGGTCGTGGTGGCAGCGGCACTGGCCAACAACGTTTTGCGCCGCTCAACAGTTGGCCAGACAACGGCAACCTCGATAAGGCCCGCCGCCTGCTCTGGCCGATCAAGCAAAAATACGGCAACCAGATCAGCTGGGCCGATCTGATGATCCTTGCGGGCAATTGCGCCATTGAAAGCATGGGCGGAAAGACCTTTGGCTTCGCCGGAGGCCGAGCCGATGTCTGGGAACCCGAAGAAGACGTCTATTGGGGCCGTGAGGACGAATGGCTGGCGGATAGTTCCGCAAAAGAAAGCCGCTATTCCGGCGAGCGCGATCTGGAAAACCCATTGGCCGCCGTACAAATGGGCCTGATCTATGTAAATCCAGAAGGCCCGGACGGGGAGCCCGATGCCCTGGCCTCGGGTCGTGATATCCGGGAAACCTTTGCCCGCATGTCGATGAACGATGAGGAAACCGTGGCGCTGGTTGCTGGCGGCCATACCTTTGGGAAGGCCCATGGCGCCGGGGATCCGGCCCTGGTTGGCCCCGAACCAGAGGCCGCACCGATCGAGGCCATGGGCCTGGGCTGGATCAACAGCCATGGCACCGGCAAAGGCGACGATACCACCACCAGCGGCATCGAAGGTGCATGGACCGCCAACCCGACCCAATGGGACAACGGCTATTTCGACCTGCTGTTCGGCTATGACTGGAACCTGACCAAATCACCCTCGGGCGCGTGGATCTGGGAGCCGGTCAATGTGCGCGAAGAAGACATGGCCCCCGCAGCGCATGACGCCAGCAAGAAGGTCAAGACCATGATGACCACGGCTGACATGGCGATGCGCATGGATCCGATCTATGGTCCGATCTCCAAACGCTTCCATGAAAACCCCGAAGAGCTGGCCGATGCCTTTGCCCGCGCCTGGTTCAAACTCACCCACCGCGATATGGGGCCACGTGCGCTCTATCTCGGTGAGGAAGTCCCCGCAGAAGAGCTGATCTGGCAGGATTGTGTGCCCGCCGTTGATCACGCGCTGGTCAATGACGCGGATATCGCGGCCCTCAAGGCCCAAATCCTGGCCTCTGGCCTCTCAGTTGCTGAGCTGGTTTCCACGGCCTGGGCCTCCGCCTCTACGTTCCGGGGATCCGACAAGCGCGGCGGTGCCAATGGGGCCCGTATCCAACTCAGCCCGCAGAAAGACTGGGACGTGAACCAACCCGCCCAACTGGCCGGGGTCCTGGAAAAGCTCGAAGCGATCCGCAGCGCCTTCAACGCTGGATCCGGTGAGAGCCAGATCTCAATGGCGGATCTGATCGTTTTGGCAGGCTCAGTTGCGGTAGAGCTGGCGGCAAAAGAGGCAGGTCAGGATATCGACGTGCCATTTACACCAGGTCGCGCCGATGCAACGCAGGAGCAGACAGACGTTGACAGCTTTGCTGTATTGGAACCTGAAGCGGACGGTTTCCGGAACTATCAGAAGAAACAGTATACAATCTCTCCCGAAGAGATGCTGCTGGATAAGGCCCAGCTGTTGACACTGACCGCACCGGAAATGACCGTTCTGATCGGTGGGTTGCGAGTCTTGGGCGCAAATCACGGTGGTTCTGCCATGGGCGTGTTCACTTCCGACCCTGGTAGCCTGAGCACCGACTTCTTCGTCAATCTGCTGGACATGGGGACCCAGTGGGAACCACAGGGAGATGGCAGCTATGCCGGAACTGATCGTGCCAGCGGAGCCGCAAAATGGACCGCAAGCCGTGTAGATCTGGTCTTTGGCTCCAATTCGCAGCTGCGCGCCATCGCAGAGACCTATGCGCAGGATGATGCGAAGGCACGGTTCGCACAGGACTTTGCAACAGCTTGGGTCAAAGTAATGAATGCAGACCGCTTTGATATGACATAGCCGATGCGCCAAAGTCACAGGAATTCCATGTGACACATCTCGGAGGCCCGTCAGTTTTGCCGGGCCTCCGAGAATATAGATACAATTTGAGACACCGGTTTGCTGCACAAATATTCCGCATAGTGAAATTTTACGCGCGCAAAAGCAACTTTAGGCAGAAAGTCACAACTAAAGCGCTACAAATGTGACTTTCAGAAGTATCATTATGAGAATTACTGTTGACTGATAACAGCTTACAGCCCTCTAGCGACTTTGCCTTGAAGCGCTTGTTGGGAGGCCGAACTACGCCTTTTTAACCTTCTCAAGTCTAAATGCACTCTCAACAGGTTCTGAATGACGAGTGCAATACCATGAAAGTCTCAGTAAATTTCATCTTCCTCTTTATCATCCTCATGGCTGGCGCCGTCATGTTTGGTCTTGCTGGGATCTCCTACTACACCCACGAAGTTCGCGATGAGTTGGAAGAGGATGTTCTCGTAATCGAGCATATATACCAATCTCTGGACAAGATGGAGATCGAGTTCCTCATGGCGCGGCGCTTTGAAAAAGATTTTCTGCTGCGAATGGATCCCAAATACATTGATCACCACGCCAGCGCGATGCAGCATCTTTACGATACAGAACACATGCTCGAAGAAGAAATGCCGCTGCTTGACAGCATGCGGGATCAAATCGAGCCTCTGCGCGCGCTGATGGCAGCGGCGAAATCCTATGACCAAAGCTTTGCAACCCTGGTCGACAGCCACAACACCCTGGGTCTCGATGAAAAATCCGGTCTGCAGGGTGCACTGCGCTCGGCGGTTCACGGGATCGAAGAACGCCTGTCCGAGATGGGGAACGCTGAAATGACGGTCAAAATGCTGATGATGCGTCGGCATGAAAAAGACTTCATTATGCGCAAAAATACCAAATATCTGGACCGGTTGAACGCCCGCGTAGACGAGTTCCTGGCCTTCCCGGACAGCTATTACAACAGTGCAGACCAGCGCAGCGAAGTTGAATCTCTGTTGCAGACTTATCAGACTGCCTTTGCCTCTTATGTAAAGGTGAGCATGGAGGAAACGGCCCTGCGCAGGGATCTATCGGCCCGGTATTCAGAAGCTGAGCCAATCCTGGTCGACATTCACAAAGCTGCCGCAGCGCGTCTCGCCGATATTGTTGAGGCCACACATGTCGCCAGTGCCGATGCAAAGTACTACTCCTTGCTCACCAGCGCCATCGGCACTGCCGTCTTCCTGGTGCTTGCCTTCCTACTGGCACGCAGCATCGCGCGCCCCTTGAGCAAACTGGAGTCAGTTCTGCAGGGCATCGTAGATCATGATTTTGCCGAAGAGCCGCCAAAATCCCGCCTGGGCGAAATCGCCTCAATCAGCAGCGCGGTGGCTGTCTTCCGCCAGGGAGAGATGAAGAAGGACCAACTCACTCAGGACATCTCGGAGGTAATTTCTGCCTGCGCAGAGGGCGATTTCAGCCGCCGGATCGCCACAGATGACTCCGACGGCACCTTTGCCGAATTGGGCAAAGGCGTGAATTCCATTGGTGAGGTTGCGCAGAAAGGTCTTGGCGATGTGCTCTCGGCGCTTGCCGCACTAAGCCAAGGCGATCTAACCAAAAGCATGCCAGAAGGGCAAAAGGGGATCTTTAAGGAGATTTCCGATGCCACCGAGAACCTGAACCACAGCCTCGGCGGCATGGTTGCACAGCTGACCAACAGCAGTGATATGCTAAAGAACACCTCCAACGAAATAGCTGCCGCAGCAGATGATGCCTCTCAGCGTAGCGAACGCACATCCGCATCCATTGTAGAAACCGCAGGAACCCTGCAAACTCTGGCCGAAACTGTAAAAGACACCGCGGAAAACTCGCAGCAGGCCCGCACGATTGTCACCAGCGCACAAGAGCGTGCCCGTACCACGCAGGAGATTGCTCAGCAAACCAACCAGGCCATGAAGCGGATCGAAGCCTCCTCTGGGGCGATCGCGAAGATCATCAGCATGATCGAAGACGTTGCCTTCCAGACCAGCCTCCTGGCCCTGAACGCCGGAGTCGAAGCCGCCCGTGCGGGGGAAGCCGGGCGGGGCTTTGCCGTTGTCGCCTCCGAGGTGCGTTCTCTTGCCCATCGTTCTGCGGAAGCTGCGCAAGAAATCAATGACCTTATCTCCACCAGCGAGAAAGAAGTTGCCGATGGAGTCAAACTGGTGGGGCAGACCGGTTCGTCACTGGAGGAAATTCTCACCATGGTCGAAGAAGTGGTCGAAAAGGTGAATGAGATCGCTGATAACACCGTAGAGCAATCTAAGAGCATTGCTCAGGTCAATAGCAGGGTGGATGCGCTGGACAGCGATGCGCAGCAAAACGCCGCAATGCTGGAAGAAACTGCAGCCTCGGGTCAAATGCTGCGGGATGAGGCCAACAATTTGGTTCAGATCGTTTCGAATTTTGAACTGCCCACCGACAGTCCAACGGCCGAAGAGTTTGTCGAGGCAGATGCCGTGTTCGACGGGGAAACCTGGGCTGCATAACCCGTCCTCTGTGCTAGCCAGCTCGCAGGATCGCGCACCATGTGCGCGATCCTTTTCTTTGCTAACCCACTGCTTTTCGCAACAACATCACGCCGAGTGCAAAGCGGAGGATATAGCAAGATCCAACTTGTCGACAACTTCGCCAATTTGGGTTTGCGTCATGATGAAGGGGGGCGCCAGTAGGATATGATCGCCCAGGCGACCATCGCGCGTTCCTGACATCGGATAGCAAATCAACCCGGCCTCAAAAGCGGCGCGCTTCACCTTGGCTGCCATGCCATCGCTGGGGTCAAACGGGGCTTTTTTCACCCGATCCGCAACCAATTCGATGCCACGAAATAAGCCTCGCCCGCGAATATCGCCGATATTTGGGTGCTCGCCAAACCGGTCTATCAGGGCAGCCTGTAGCTGTTCCCCGCGCGTGCGACACTGCGAAATCAGATCGCGCTCTCGCATTTGCGTTACTACGGCTAACCCGGCGGCGGTGGCGACGGGATGACCAATATAGGTGTGGCCATGCTGGAAAAATCCGCTCCCCCCGGCGATGGCGTCATAGATCTGCCCACTGCAGAGCATGGCGCCGATGGGCTGATAGCCGGCCCCCAGGCCTTTGGCGATACAGAGGATATCAGGTGCGACCCCCTCCGCTTCACAGGCAAACAGATGTCCCGTGCGCCCCATGCCACACATGACCTCATCCAGGATCAAGAGAACCCCGTATTTATCGCAGATCTCACGGATGCGCTTGAAATACCCCGGCACCGCAGGCACCGCGCCACAGGTGGCCCCAACAACCGGCTCGGCCATAAACGCCATGACCGTTTCCGGCCCCAATCGCAGGATTTCCTCTTCCAGTTCATTGGCGACACGCTGACCATAGTCATAGGCGCTCTCGCCCCCCTCGCGCTCGGCATATTCATAGCAAGGCGCAATATGCGACATCCCGATCAACAGCGGATCAAACTGCTGCCTGCGCCAAGCATTGCCGCCCGCCGCCAGGGCACCCAAGGTGTTGCCATGGTAGCTCTGCCGCCGCGCGATAAGGTGGCGACGCTCTGGCGCGCCGCGTTCCAGATGATACTGTCGCGCCAGCTTGATGGCCGCCTCTGTGGCTTCGGAGCCGCCAGAGACAAAATAGACCCGGTCCAATCCCTTCGGTGCCTGTTCGATCAGCAGATCCGCCAGCGCCTCAGCTGGTTCAGAGGTCATAAACCCAGTATGGGCAAAGGCCAGCTTTCCGACCTGTTCCTGCACGGCCGCGATGACCGCCGCGTCTGAGTGCCCCAGGCAAGACACCGCCGCACCTCCGGAGCCGTCAAAGTAGCGCTTGCCCTCTGAATCGATCAGATAGCAGCCATCGCCCCCAACCGCTGTTGGGAGCTTAGCCTTGGTATGGCGTGGAAAAACATGGCTCATGGATCAGGTCCTTTTTAGGGTATGGCCAGCCAGTGAGGCAGCCTTGACCAGCGCCGCGACAGAAGCGGCATTATCTTTCAACACTCTGCCCTCTGGGGTCTCGAGGTTATTCTCAAACCCTACGCGGACATGGCCGCCTGCTTGGATCGCCGCCAGCAGGCAGGCGCGCTCGTCTCGGCCAAAGGCACAAAGGCTCCAACTAAGTTCCAGCGCCTGAGCGGCCGACACAAATTCTACCAGCCCCTCGGCCCGGCCCGGTGTCGCAGGCGCGTATTGCCCCAGCACAAAAATCACATCCCGCATCGCCGCAGGGACAACGCCAGCGACATACCAGGACGTGAGTTGGGCAATACAGGCCGGTGAATACAGAATATGCTGAACCTGCGTTCCTGCCTCAGCGCTCAGCGCATAGGCGCGCGCTGCGATCTCAGGCGCCCTGGCCATTTCACGAATTGCAATCGATGCCGCCGCTGGGCGCAAGGCTTCCAAACAGGCCAGCTGCGCTTCTGGGCTATAGATCCCGGCGCTTTCGGTGGTGATCTGAATGCCCATACCGGGTGCAGCGGTGCGTATCGCGGCCATGGCTTCGCGGTAGCGCCCGGCATCAAGGGAATGCCCACCCGTCCCATCGCGGACATGCAGATGTAGGCTACTGGCCCCCGCCGCCTGGCATTGCCGCGCAGTCTGTGCCAATTCCTGTGGCGTTATCGGGAGCATGGGATGATCCCTTTGTTGCCGCCGTGCCCCATTGGGCGCCACTGTTACCTGATAATCTGCCACATCTGACCTCGTGCACTGTCTTGACCTAAACACTGGGTGGCGCGCAAAGCGATCTCAAGATGGTGAATTCAGAACATTTGTTCTTTTACTTATGATTCACCGCAATGTGATCCAGGCGGGCATTTCTGGTCATCAAACTACGCCGCCGCTATTGGCCGCTGCGATTACCCGGACCTGCAGCGCCAGAGGAAAGTTTCTTTTTTACCATATGGTTAAAATTTAATGGGGAGGTTCCACTGGGAAATACGTCGAAACTGGATGCAAAACACGCCACCAACTGGCCCTAGAGTATCCGCCCGTTTTGGCGTTTCGTCACAGTAGAACGACTCCGGCTGACAGGCAGCTGGCAGACACCCCACTCTTACTTTTATGGAAGGACATGTCATGGACGGCACGTTCAACGAAAACGATCTCAGCCGGGTAGTTGCGGCTGACAAGGCCCATGTCTGGCACCACCTGATTCAGCACAAACCCTTTGAAGAAAATGATCCCCGCATCATCGTCGAAGGCAAGGGCATGCGGGTCTGGGACCAGAACGGCAAGGAATTCCTTGATGCTGTGTCCGGCGGTGTCTGGACCGTCAACGTTGGCTATGGCCGCGAAGACATCTGCAAGGCCGTCTATAACCAGATGATGAAGCTGTGCTATTTCGCCCAGTCTGCAGGCTCGATCCCCGGCGCACTCTTTGCCGAAAAACTGATCGAAAAAATGCCCGGCATGAGCCGCGTCTACTACAACAACTCTGGCTCCGAGGCGAACGAGAAAGCCTTTAAGATGGTGCGCCAGATCGCGCACAAAAAATACGGCGGTAAGAAAACTAAGATCCTGTACCGCGACCGCGACTATCATGGCTCCACCCTGGCGGCGATGTCCGCTGGTGGCCAGGATGAACGCAACGCCCAGTATGGTCCCTTTGCACCTGATTTTATCCGCGTGCCGCATTGCATGGAATACCGCAAGCACGAGCTGGGTCTTGAGCATCTGTCGGGCCGTGAGTTCGGCATCGCGGCCGCCAATGCGATTGAGGAGGTGATCCTGCGCGAAGGTCCCGAAACTGTTGGCGCCCTCTGCCTAGAGCCCGTGACCGCAGGCGGTGGTGTTATTGAGGCCCCCGAAGGCTATTGGGAGCGCGTGCAGGAAATCTGCACCCAGTATGACATCCTGCTGCACATCGACGAGGTGGTCTGTGGCGTTGGCCGCACCGGCACCTGGTTTGGCTATCAGCACTATGGCATCAAGCCTGACTTCGTGACCATGGCCAAAGGCGTTGCCTCGGGCTATGCCGCCATCGCCGTGTTGGTCACAACTGAGGAGGTCTTTGACATGTTCAAAGACGATGCCTCTGATCCGATGAACTACTTCCGCGACATCTCCACCTTTGGTGGCTGCACCGCCGGCCCGGCTGCGGCGCTGGAAAACATGCGCATCATCGAAGAAGAAGGCCTGTTGGACAACTGCACCGCCATGGGCGAGCGGATGATGAACAACCTCAAGGCGCTGCAGGAAAAGCACGCCGTGATTGGCGATGTGCGCGGCAAGGGGCTGTTCCTTGGTGCCGAGCTGGTCTCGGATCGCGAAACCAAAGAGCCGGTGGACGAAAAGCTCGCCCAGCAGGTTGTGGCCGATTGTGGCGCCCAGGGGGTTATCATCGGTGTCACCAACCGCTCGGTTCCCGGCAAAAACAACACGCTCTGCTTCAGCCCAGCGCTGATCGCCACGGCCGATGACATCGACGCCATCACCGATGCGGTCGACAAGGCGCTGACCAAAGTCTTTGGCTAAGCCACCCGAGCCTTAGTCAAGTTAGGAACGCCCCGGTTTTTCCGGGGCGTTTTTCATTTCAACCCAAAGCAGAAAACCCACCTTGAAAAGCAGCCCTACCTTCTCCATTTAGGATTCAGGAAGTTTTTTAAGGATTGCGATGTTTTCCTTTCTGGTGCGCATACTCGGCCAATACAGGGCAGAAGTGCTGCGGTACTATGTCAGAGAATATGCAAGTCTTAGCATTGCAGGTATTCTCGGGATTGCCGGGATGACCGCATTGGTACTGTGGTTTGATCCGGAAAAATACGTCCACGACGGTTATAATGTGGTTGGCGTAACCGGCATATTCCACGATGCAGGTGTTAAGTATAGCAGAGTTATCGTTGGCGTTGTCCTCCCCGATGGAAGCCGTCGCAATTTGATAGCAGTTCATGGCTCAACCTATGGATCTATTTCTGACCGCGCCTGTGTTGAACGCAGACGTTCAGAAGCCAGCGAATATTTCCGCTACAGGTTGGTCCCAGCCCAAAAGTGCAAGGACTGGTAACATCCGCGCTGATCGGGGCGTCTCAATTGGATTGATCATTTGTAGCAAAAGTGGCTCTTTTCATCTGACCGGTCTTTCCTCAGTCTGCCCCAAACACCGCCTCGACTAAGGAATTTTCCCATGTGGGCCCACCCCGTCACACTCTCCGGCCAACAGGTCACGCTTGCACCTCTTTCGCAAAGCCATGCTGCCGATCTCGCCGTGGCAAGCGCCGATGGCAATCTCTCGGCTCTATGGTACACAATGGTCCCGACGCCAGAGGAGGTCCCTGCAGAGATTGACCGGCGACTCGCGCTGCAAGAGGCCGGCAGCATGGTGCCCTTTGCCATTCTGGACAGCGCGGGCCGCGCCGTTGGAATGACAACCTATATGAATATCGACCACATAAATCAGCGCCTGGAGATCGGCTCAACCTGGTACCGCAAATCCGTGCAACGCACCGGGCTGAACACCGAATGCAAACTGCTGATGCTGCGCCATGCCTTTGAAGATCTCAATGCGATCGCGGTGGAGTTCCGCACCCATGTGATCAACCATCAAAGCCGTCGCGCCATCGAACGAGTCGGAGCCAAGCTTGATGGCATCCTGCGGGCCCATATGAAGATGGCCAATGGCACCATTCGCGACACCGCAGTCTATTCGATCATCGCCCCAGAATGGCCCACCGTGCAGGCCCATCTGACTCACCAGCTGACCCGCTAAAGTGGCAAATCTGGCCCCTTCCGCTGGCCCTAAGCGTCACAGCGCCGCGCATCAGCGCGGCGCCGGGCCCAACGGGAGGCAGGCATTCTTTGAATGACAACTCCGGGCGGGAGCCCCGCCCGAAGCCCCTTACGCTCAGACCAATTGAAACAGGATGCCCGAAACAATTGCACCGCTGACCCCAAGCCCCAGATAGGTGGCAAAGACCCGCGGCTTGACCAGTGACCAGACCGCCGCCATCGCCGGGATAGAGCTCACAGCCCCCGCCACCATAAAGGCCATTGCGGCGCCTGCCGTCATCCCCTGCTCCATCAGTCCCGCCAACAAAGGTGGTGCCACATAGGAGTTCAGATAGGCTGGCATGCCAACCAAAGCCGCGACGGCAATCGGCAGGACCCCTTCGCCACCAACCGCCTGGGCGATCAGGTCTGCGGGCACATAATTCACCAGGATGGCTTCCAGCACATAGGCCAGGGCCAACCACTTCAGCAGGAACAACCCATTGCTGACAAATTCCTCACGAAATTTCAGCCGACGCGCAGACTCCTGCCAGAATTTCCAATGCGGCTTATCATCCAGTTTTGGCCCCGCACTGCAGCAGCTCGAGCAACTCTGCGCCTGTTTCAACGGATTGGCAAAGGCACCCTGCCCCATCAGGGCTTTGACAAAGAAACCGCCAAACAGCCCCAGAGACACAGCAATCACCGCCTTGCCAATGGCAAAGTCCCAGCCCAGTGCCCCTGCGGTAATCAGCAAAGTCGGCGGATCTATCAGGGGTGAAGCCAGCCAAAAGGCCATGACAGCCGACAGCGGCGCGCCCAGCGCCAACAGCCCAGCAATGAATGGAATCACCTCGCAGGAGCAAAAGGGCGCCAATCCGCCAAAAATTGCCGCAAGGAAGATCATCCGGGTTTCACGCCCCACAAAGGCCCGCGCCACCATGGTTTCGGCGCCGGTGGCCTTGAGATAGGCCAGTAGCAGAACCGCAAAGAGGATGTATTGCCCGGTATGGGCCAGAGCCCCAGCAGCAAAGTAAATCACCGCCCGCAAATTGCCCGGATCCAGTATGGCCACGGCAATCAGGATCAGAACGCTTAGTGTCCAGGGGGTCTTGAGCCAGGCAAGAGACACACCAGAGGCCTTGGGCGCCGGGCCCGATGAGTTTTGAGAAAGATCAGCCATCATTTGCCGCCTTTTTTGTAACGTCAGCACAACATTCACTGAGGATGAAACCAGCCAGTTGCTCCAGCTGATCAAAATTGGCCCGGTTGAGGATGCTGCGCCCCGCGCGTTCCTGTTCGATGACCTCGGCTCCGCTGAGGAACTTGAGGTGATGCGCCAGGGTCGAGGGCGCGATGCCCGTGCGCTCCTGAATCTCGCTCACTGTCAGCCCTTCTTGGCCAGCCCGGATCAGGCAGCGCAGCACCTGCAGGCGTGCCTCTGATCCCATTGCGGCAAAGCCCTGTGCCGCTTCTTCCCACTGCATTGTGAAACCCCAATTGATTCGATAAAACTAGTTATATGGTTATTAAAGCCTCTCTGCAAGCCTCAATTATGCCGCCAAAACCCTTCACAGTGTCGTAAGTCCAGATTGCACCGGGTTTATGTCCACCCTAAGGTGCCTGGCATGGCTATATCTGTTGACACATTCTTCCTGAACCCAGACGCACAGGGCACCCTGCAGGCGCAGATCCAGGAAATGATTGCCGAAGGCATCCTCTCGGGACGCTTTCTCGTTGGTGAGAAACTGCCCTCTTCACGCAAACTGGCGTTACACCTGGGCATTAGCCGCATCACTGTAACCCTGGCCTATACCGAGTTACTGGCAAATGACTACCTGACCTCGCGCGGCCGTTCCGGATACTATGTGTCAGAAAATGCGCCAGTGCCGCCGAGCTACACCCCGCCGGTTCAATCAGAGGAAGCCGTGGACTGGGGGCATATGCTGGTGCGCACCTTCACCGGTGGCGACACACCGCGCAAAGCCCGCGATTGGCGCAGCTATCGCTACCCTTTTATTTACGGGCAGGCCGACCCATCCCTGTTTGATCATGCCAACTGGCGGCTCTGTTCCCTGCGGGCCCTGGGACAAAAGGATTTTGCCGCCCTAACGGATGACTATTTCGACCAGGATGATCCGCTGCTGATCGAATATATCGCCCGCCATACTCTGCCCCGGCGCGGCGTCATTGCGCGCCCCGAACAAATCCTGATCACCCTTGGTGCCCAGAACGCGCTCTGGCTCGCGGGTCAGTTGTTGCTGAACCGGGGACGCAAGGCCACCATCGAGGATCCCACCTATTACACCCTGCGCGACCAGTTGCACCACGTCAGGTGTCAGGTCGAGTGTATACCCGTGGATAAGGACGGCTTGCCGCCTCAGGAAATCTCGGACGACACAGATGTGATTTTCTGCACCCCAAGCCACCAAAGCCCAACCACCGCGACCATGCCCATGGCACGTCGCCGCGAACTGTTGCAACGGGCCCATGATATTGACGCGGTCATTGTCGAAGACGACTATGAATTTGAGATGTCTTTCATGACCGCTCCCTCGCCCGCGCTGAAATCGCTCGATAGCGACGGTCGGGTCATCTATGTCGGCAGTTTTTCCAAATCGCTGTTCCCGGGCCTACGGCTGGGCTACATGGTTGGCTCCGAAGCCTTTATTCGCCAGGCCCGTGCCCTGCGTGCCAATGTGCTGCGTCACCCTCCCGGGCATGTGCAGCGCACCGTCGCCTATTTTCTGTCGCTGGGCCACTATGACGCCCAGATCCGCCGGACGGCCAAGGTTCTGCAGGACCGCCGCCATGTCATCGAAGAGGCCATTACCGCCCATGACCTCACCGTCTCGGGTGCCGGGGTCTATGGCGGGTCATCCCTGTGGATGCATGCGCCGGAAGGCGTCGACATGGCAGAGGTTGCGGAACGGCTCAAACCCGACAGCGTCATTGTTGAACCCGGGGCTCCGTTCTTTTCGGCCCAGAATCGGCAACATAACTACTTCCGGCTCGGATATTCTTCCATCTCGGCCAACCGCATCGCGCCGGGTATGGAACTATTGGCGAAGGCGCTCAAAAAGAGGTAATCGGCCCAGCCGCCCCACGGGGCAGAGAGCAATTTCAGCAATTAATGAGATATTTCATCTCAATAATTTTCAACAAACCACATCAAGACAACATGCGACCCCTTGAAGGGATTAGAAAATTTCGCTCTTGGATCGAGAGCGTCGATGTTTGGATCTATCCGCGTTTGGAACTGGCCCTATCTGACACGGCTCCGTCTGCCTAAACCGGTGTTAATCCCCGGCGACTGATCGGGGCTCTATGCGTCTCACTTAGGAGCACCCGCCATGAAAATGACCACCGAGGAAGCCTTTGTAAAAACCCTGCAAATGCACGGTATCCAGCATGCATTTGGGATTATTGGTTCGGCCATGATGCCGATCTCTGACATCTTCCCCAAAGCTGGTATTACCTTCTGGGACTGCGCCCACGAAGGATCCGGCGGCATGATGGCAGACGGCTATACCCGCGCCACTGGCAAAATGTCGATGATGATTGCCCAAAACGGTCCCGGCATCACAAACTTTGTCACCGCCGTGAAAACCGCCTATTGGAATCACACGCCGCTCTTGTTGGTGACGCCACAGGCCGCCAATAAGACCATCGGCCAGGGTGGTTTCCAGGAAATGGAACAGATGCGCATGTTTGCCGACTGCGTCTGCTACCAAGAAGAGGTGCGCGATCCCTCTCGCGTGGCCGAGGTCCTGAACCGTGTGATCATGCAGGCCAAACGTGCCTCTGCCCCAGCCCAGTTGAACATCCCACGCGATATGTGGACCCAGGTCGTTGACATCACCCTGCCTCAGATCGTGGAATTCGAACGTCCCGGCGGCGGCGAAGCTTCGCTGCAGGAGGCTGCCGACCTGCTGTCGAAGGCCAAGTTCCCAGTGATCTTGAACGGTGCCGGCGTGGTTCTGGCCGGTGGTATCGAAGCCTCCAAGGAACTTGCTGAGCGTCTGGGTGCACCCGTCTGTGTCGGCTACCAACACAATGACGCCTTCCCCGGCTCGCACCCACTCTTTGCCGGTCCGCTAGGCTACAACGGCTCCAAGGCCGGTATGGAATTGATCGCCAAGGCCGATGTGGTCCTTGCCCTGGGCACCCGGCTGAACCCGTTTTCAACCCTTCCTGGCTATGGCATCGACTACTGGCCGGTGGATGCAAAAATCATCCAGGTCGATATTAACCCCGACCGCATCGGCCTGACAAAGAAGGTCAGTGTTGGTATCGTTGGCGACGCCAAGAAAGTCGCAACCTCGATCCTCGAAAAACTCTCTGACACTGCCGGGGATGAAGGTCGTGATGATCGCATGAACCTGATCTCCACTGCAAAATCCACCTGGGCACAGCAGCTCTCCTCGATGGATCACGAAGATGACGATCCAGGCACCACCTGGAACGAGCGCGCCCGTGCCGACAAGCCAGAGTGGATGAGCCCCCGCATGGCCTGGCGTGCCATCCAGGCGGCCCTGCCGAAAGAGGCAATCATTTCCTCTGATATTGGCAACAACTGTGCCATCGGCAACGCCTACCCATCCTTCGATGAAAGCCGCAAGTATCTTGCCCCCGGCCTGTTTGGCCCCTGTGGTTATGGCCTGCCAGCCGTTGTTGGCGCCAAAATCGGCTGCCCTGACGTCCCGGTAGTTGGCTTTTCCGGCGATGGCGCCTTTGGCATTGCCGTGACCGAACTCACCGCAATTGGCCGCGGCGAGTGGCCCGCCGTGACACAGGTGGTCTTCCGCAACTACCAGTGGGGCGCGGAAAAGCGCAATTCGACCCTCTGGTTTGACGACAACTTTGTAGGTACCGAACTGGACCAACAGGTGTCTTACGCAGGCATCGCCAATGCCTGTGGTCTGAAAGGCGTCGTTGCCCGCACCATGGATGAATTGACCGCTGCGCTCGCGCAGTCGGTTGAAGACCAAAAGAACGGGATCACCACTCTCATTGAGGCCATGATCAACCAGGAACTGGGGGAGCCGTTCCGTCGCGACGCGATGAAAAAGCCCGTCGAGGTGGCCGGTATCGATCCTGCAGACATGCGCGAACAGCAGGTCTGAAACTGATGGAGCTGCCCTTTGATCTGACAGCAGGCCAAGGGGCATATCTGGCCGCCGCATTGTTTGCGGCGGCCTATGTTCGCGGCTACTCCGGCTTTGGGTTTTCCGCGATTTTTATCATTCTTGCGGCACTGACCACCAATCCGCTGCCACTGATCCCGGTGATTTTCTCCTGCGAAATCGCCATGACGCTATTTCAGGCGCGTGGCATTCGGGCCCATGTAGACTGGTCCCGAATGCGTCCTTTGCTGGTTGGCGCCGCGATTGCAACTATCCCCTCTGTGACTGTCATGGCGCATCTCGGGGAGGCTCAGGCACGTCTGGCGATCTCTGCCGTCATTCTAGGCCTCAGCCTCATTCTGCTCAGTGGCTGGCAGTTGCGTCGTGAGATTGGCTTTGGCGGCAATCTATCGGTTGGCCTTCTCTCTGGCATGGTCAACAGCGCCGGAGTTGGAGGCCTGCCTGCGGCGGCTTTTCTGACAGCGCAACCTCTGGCCCCGGCGGTGTTTCGTGCCACAATGATTGTATTTCTCACCGGAATTGATCTGATGGCCCTGCCCGTCATGCATGCCAATGGTCTGACCGGGACAGAGACCCTCATGGGGGTTCTGCTGGCCTTCCCCATTTTGGGGGTCGGCATCTGGGCCGGGGGACTGCGGTTTTCATCAGCCTCTCAGGCGCAGTTTCGCCGGGCAATCGTAATCTTGCTAACCCTGTTTTCCGTTCTCAACATCCTGAAGGTGGCGCTATGACTCACCCAGCCGACATTCTGGTGCTGAATACAGGCTCTTCTTCAGTGAAATTTGCGGTCTTCGACGCCCAGCTGCAAGAGCAGATGAGCGGCGTAGCTGAGGGCATAGGTGGCCGTGGTCACCTACGTGTCGGAGCCGAAAAAGAAGCCTTGGAGCTGCCCACCCACGGTCGGGCTCTCGCGGCCATCCTAGAGCGTCTAACCAAGGCGCGCGCGGGAGCAGACAGCCTACGCGCAGTGGCCCACCGGGTGGTCCATGGAGGCACCTCGCTCACCACTCCCTCCCGTGTCACCTCCGCGGTACGGGCCGAAATCCAAGCCTGCGTACCCCTGGCCCCGCTTCACAACCCCCATGCGCTATCGGCGATTGACGCTCTGGAACAATTGGCGCCGGATCTGCCGCAATACGCCAGTTTTGACACCGCCTTCCATGCCGACGCCCCCGAAGTGGCGCGTCGCTACGCTCTGCCGCCCCGGGCCGAAGCCCTGGGCCTGCGTCGCTATGGGTTCCATGGCCTCTCCTACGCCTCTATCTGCCGCTGCCTGCCAAAAGTATCTGGCGCTCTGCTGCCATCGCGTCTGCTTGCCTTTCACTTGGGCAACGGGGCCTCAATTTGCGCCATCAAAGACGGACGATCGGTCGCCACCACCATGGGGTATTCCCCCTTGGAAGGGCTGACCATGGGCACCCGTGTGGGCACCCTTGACCCCAATGCCACTCTCAGGCTTGTCGAGGAAATCGGCCTTACAGAGACCAAGGCGCTGCTAAACAACCGCTCCGGCCTTGCGGGCCTGTCGGGTGGGCTGTCGGATATGCGCGCCCTGGAAAAAGCAGACACGCCCGAGGCTCAGTTTGCCATCGCGCATTTCTGCTACTGGGCCATCCGGCACGGACACAGCATGATTGGAGCCATGGGCGGCTGCGACGCAATTGTCTTTACCGGCGGCATTGGCGAAAACGCCCGCAACATTCGCGCCCGCATCATGGAAGGGTTTGGCTGGCTTGGCTGTGACATCGATCCTGGGAAGAATGCCCGAAACGCGCCCAGCCTGACTCTCCCTGGCGCTGCGACGGTGGCCTGGATCGTTGCAGCAGAAGAAGAGCGTGAGATCGCTATGAATGCCAGCGCCCTGATGGAGGTGGGCGCATGAGACCGTCACTGCTGCAGCAATGCGGCTCAAGCCGAAGAGACCTGCCGTGACCGACACGAGCCTCCGCAACCGTTCCATGCAGATGGCACAGACCCTGCGCGGCCATGCAAAGGAACTGTTTCCTGGTGTTGCAGTGGCGCTGATTGTCGCTGTTACCGCGCAGTTCCTGGCAGAGCATTACGCCACCCCCGCCATGTTGCTGGCCTTGCTGCTCGGCATCGCTGTCAGCTTTCTTGGTGAAGAAGGCAAAACTGTTGCTGGCATTGCCTTTTCTGCGCGCGCACTGCTGCGTCTGGGAATTGCCTTTCTGGGCGTACGGGTCTCAATGATGCTGATGGTGGGCCTGGGCTGGGATCTGATCGCCTTGGTGGTTGGAGGCGTGATCGCCACCATTGGCTTTGGCCTGCTGGTGGCGCGGTTCTTTGGCCACAAATGGCGCTTTGCCCTGCTCACAGCCGGATCTGTCGCGATCTGCGGGGCTTCGGCCGCCATGGCAATCAGCGCCATACTGCCCCGCGATGACCGCTCCGAAGAGCGACTAATCTTTACCGTGATGGGAGTCACCGTACTCTCCACCGTTGCCATGATTGCTTATCCTATCTTGGTGAAATTTCTTGATCTGGACTCGGTTCAGGCAGGCGTTTTCCTTGGTGGGACCATCCATGATGTGGCCCAGGTTGTTGGCGCAGGCTTTTCCATCTCAGAACAAACTGGCGATACGGCCACCCTGGTCAAACTGATGCGCGTCGCCATGCTGGCACCCATCGTCTTGATGGCCTCTCTGATGATCCGTTCCTTTGCTGAGCTGCCGACAGATGGCACCCGTCCGCCGCTGTTGCCCGGCTTTGTTGTTGCCTTTTTGGGTTTGGCGCTGCTCAATTCCTTTGGGTTTATCCCGGCAGTAATCAGCGACACGCTCAGCCAGGTTTCACGGTGGCTCTTGCTGACGGCCATTGCCGCCGTCGGCATGAAGACAAATCTGAAACAGGTGCTGGCCGTCGGAGGCGCTGCCATCGCCCTCATAATCGTAGAAACACTGTTCATTGCCGGGCTTATCCTGGCAGGGATCACGATCCTTACCTGATACCCAAAGAGGGGCCAGGCAAACAAAGACAAGGGAGGCCAGATGACGTTCCAGCAACCCCGGGTGGAAACATCCCCCAAGGTATCCGACGAGATCCGTCAGACCACCTGCTACATGTGCGCGTGCCGCTGTGGCATTAACGTGCACATGAAGGATGGCAAAGTTGCCTATATCGAGGGCAATCGGGATCATCCCGTCAACAAGGGTGTGCTCTGCGCCAAGGGCTCAGCAGGCATCATGCAGGTCAATGCGCCCTCGCGTCTGAAGGCACCTTTGAAACGGGTCGGTCCAAGGGGCTCAGGAGAGTTCGAGGAAATCTCTTGGGAGGAGGCGCTGGACATTGCCACCGAATGGCTGGAGCCAATCCGCCGGGATGACCCCTCCAAACTGGCCTTCTTTACCGGTCGGGACCAATCCCAGAGTTTTACCGGCTTCTGGGCGCAGAACTTTGGCACCTGCAACTACGCAGCCCACGGCGGCTTTTGCTCGGTCAATATGGCGACCGCCGGTATCTATACCATGGGCGGCGCTTTTTGGGAGTTCGGCCAGCCTGACTGGGACCACACCAAGCTGTTCATGCTGTTTGGCGTTGCTGAAGATCACGACAGCAACCCGATCAAAATGGGCCTGGGCAAGATCAAGGCCCGTGGCGCACGGGTGATTGGCGTCAATCCGATCCGCTCAGGGTACAATGCCATCGCGGACGATTGGGTGGGCATCACCCCGGGCACCGACGGGCTGTTCATTCTAGCGCTGGTGCATGAGTTGATGAAGGCCGGCAAGATCGATCTGGACTACCTCAGCCGCTACACCAATGCGCCGGTTCTGGTGAACCAGGATCCCAACTCTCCAGACAAGGGCCTGTTCCTGCGCGACGACCACGGCACGCCGCTGGTCATCAACCGCACCACCGGCAAACTTGCGCCCTTTGACATGAAAGGCGTACGGCCTGATCTGGGCGGCAGCTTCAAGATGGGTGATGTCACCCATGTCTCTGTTTTTCAACTGATGGCAGACCGCTACCTCAAGGACGAATACGCCCCCGAAGCCGTGGCCGAGCGCTGTGGCATCCCAGCCAAACGCATCCGCGCCATTGCCGCAGAGCTGGCCCGCGTCGCCTTTGACGAGGCCTTTGAGCTCGATCAGGAATGGACAGATTTCCGCGGCGAGAAACACGACAAAATGATCGGCCGACCCGTCGCCATGCACGCCATGCGCGGGATCTCTGCCCATGCCAACGGTTTTCAAACCTGCCGCGCCCTGCATGTGCTGCAAATCCTGCTCGGCACCGTGGAGGCCCCCGGCGGTTTCCGCTTCAAACCGCCCTATCCCAAACCGGTTGAAGCCCACCCGGCGCCCCATTGCCGCGTCACCCCCAACAAACCCCTGGATGGTCCGCATCTGGGCTTTGTGCACGGCCCCGAACATCTGGCGCTGAAAAGTGATGGCAGCCCAGCGCGTATCGACAAGGCCTTTACCTGGGAAAACCCCATGTCCAGCCATGGGCTGATGCATATGGTGATCTCTAACGCCCATGCGGGCGACCCCTACAAGATCGACACCTTGTTCATGTATATGGCCAATATGTCGTGGAACTCCTCGATGAACACCGGCGGTGTCATCGACATGCTGACGGATAAGAGCGAGGACGGCGAATACAAGATCCCCCGCATCATCTATTCCGATGCCTATTCCTCGGAAATGGTGGCCTATGCCGATCTAATCCTGCCCGACACCACCTATCTGGAGCGCCACGACTGCATCTCGATGCTGGACCGCCCCATCTGCGAGGCCGATGGCGCCGCCGATGCGATCCGCTGGCCAGTGATCGAACCGGACCGGGATGTGCGCGGTTTCCAAACCGTATTGGTGCAGCTGGCCAACAAGATGAAACTGCCCGGCTTTACCGCTGAGGACGGCAGCGCCAAATGGCAGGACTACGCCGATTACATCGTCAACCATGAGCGCAAACCGGGTATCGGCCCGCTGGCCGGTTTCCGCGGCCCCGATGGTGACAAATCCGGGCGCGGTGAGCCAAACCCAGAGCAGCTGGACAAATACATCAAAAACGGCGGTTTCTTTGTCGAACATATCCCGGCCGAGGCCAGCTATTTCAAACCCTGGAACCGCGCCTATCAGGACTGGGCCGTAGACCTTGGGCTCTACGACAGCCCGCAGCCCTATCTGTTCCAGCTCTATGTCGAACCGATGCGCAAGTTTCAGCTGGCCGCCGAGGGCCACGGCGAGCGCCAGCCCCCTGAGCATCTGCGCCAGCGCATCAAAGACACCATGGACCCGCTGCCGATCTGGTATGAGACCGATCAACAGGGCAACGAGGGTTTCACCGTCAACGCCCTCACCCAGCGCCCGATGGCGATGTATCATTCCTGGGGCACACAGAATGCCTGGCTACGCCAGCTGCATGGCCGCAACCCGCTCTATCTGCCGACAAAGCTGATGCGACAACACGATCTGGCAGATGGCGATTGGGCCCGCGTCTCCTCTCCCCATGGGGAAATCACCGTACCCGTGATGGAAATGGCGGCGCTGAACGACAATACCGTCTGGACCTGGAATGCTATTGGCAAGCGCAAGGGCACCTGGGGCCTGCAGGAAGATGCGTCCGAGGCCACCAAAGGCTTCCTGCTCAACCATCTGATTCACGAGCTGATGCCGCCCAAGGGCGACGGGCTTCGCTGGGCCAACTCCGATCCCATCACCGGCCAGGCCGCCTGGTTTGATCTCAAAGTGAAAATTGAAAAAGCAGGTGCCCCAGAAGATTTCACCGAAAGCCAACCCGCGCTGGAGCCCATTAAATCTCCCGTCGGCACTGGCCCCAAAGATCTGACATGGAAGGTGGGCAAATGACCAAGATCCTCCTTTCACTTTTCCCAAAATATTCCGGGGTCCGGGGCAGCGCCCCGGTCCTGCACGTCAAAATGAGCGGAGGTATGTTCTGATGACCGAACTCCCCACCAGCACCAACCGCAAAATGGGTCTGGTCATCGACCTGGACACCTGCGTTGGCTGCCATGCCTGCGTGATCTCCTGCAAAGGCTGGAACACCGAAAACTACGGCGCCCCCCTGTCAGATCAAGACGCCTACGGCGCTGATCCCTCAGGCACCTTCCTGAACCGAGTGCATAGCTTCGAGGTCCAGCCAGCTGCAACGCCCAGCCAACCGGATCCAGCGGCCCAATTGATCCACTTCCCCAAATCCTGCCTGCATTGCGAAGACGCCCCCTGTGTCACCGTTTGCCCCACCGGCGCCAGTTACAAACGCGTCGAGGATGGCATCGTCTTGGTGAACGAGGACAATTGCATCGGCTGTGGCCTCTGCGCTTGGTCCTGTCCCTATGGCGCCCGCGAACTCGACCTGGCTGAGGGAGTAATGAAAAAGTGCACCCTCTGCGTTGATCGTATCTACAATGAAAACTTACCCGAAGTGGATCGTGTCCCTTCCTGCGTGCGGACCTGCCCCGCCGGGGCCCGCCATTTTGGTGACCTCGGGGACCCAGAGAGCCAGGTCAGCCAATTGGTTGCCGAACGCGGTGGCATGGATCTGATGCCTGAGATGGGCACCAAACCTGTGAACAAATACCTGCCACCCCGCCCCAAGGATCAGCTAGATGAACAGATCGACGTGCTGGCTCCCTTGCTGGCTCCTGTCACCCAAGGGCCCGGCGGGTTCCTCGGCTGGCTCGACAAGGCGCTCGACAAACTCCCAGGTCACGCTTCCGGCCAATCTTCTGGAGGATCCACCTGATGCATCCTGCACCATCCGTTATTCTCTTCACCACCCTCTCTGGTCTGGGCTTTGGCCTGCTGACCTTCCTTGGCATCGGCTATCCCGGCGTCACCGGTTGGGTCGCCTTTGTTTTCTACGCGATTGCCTATGCTTTGGCCGTCGGAGGGCTGCTGGCCTCCACCTTCCACCTTGGCCGCCCCGAACGCGCGCTGAAAGCCTTTAGCCAATGGCGCAGCAGCTGGCTCAGCCGTGAAGGCCTTTGCGCCGTGGCGGCGCTGTTGATCATGGGGCTCTTTGCCATAGGCGCCATCTTCCTGGAAAGGGACTGGCGCCTCTTGGGACTGCTTGGGGCGGGTCTGAGCCTGGCCACGGTCTTCACCACCTCGATGATCTACACCCAGCTCAAGACCATTCCGCGCTGGAACATGGCACTCACCCCGGTGGTGTTCCTCAGCTTCTCCATCTCTGGGGGGGCTCTTTTGGCCGGGCAAGAGAGCCTGTCGATCTGGTTATTGCTCGCAGCTGGCGCCGTTCAACTGGCCTATTGGGCCAAAGGAGACAAAGCCTTTGCTGCCTCTGGCACCACCATAAAAACCGCCACTGGTCTGGGGGGAGAAGGAACTGTGCGGGCTTTTGAACCGCCCCATACGGGCAGCAACTACCTATTACGTGAGTTTGTGCATGTGGTGGGGCGCAAACACGCCCAGAAACTACGCGTAATTGCGCTCCTCCTCGGCTTTGGTTTACCCATTGTCTTTTTGGTGCTGCCTGTAGAATCCAGCCTGGTCAAACATCTGATGGCCGCTTTTGCTGTACTGAGCCATATGGTCGGGGCTGCTGTCTCTCGCTGGTTGTTCTTTGCCCAGGCGGAACATGTTGTGGGACTCTATTATGGGAAAAGGTGAGGCCTTGGTTACTCCCCAAAAGTCTTGCGCTGCCCTGAGCTCCACTAAGAGGGGCCAGCCCCTCTGCGCCTAGGGGCGCATTCACCCCGGAATATTTTGAGAAAAGTGAAACCAAAGAAAAAGCCCCGCTGCGCATGCGGGGCTTTTGAAGGATTGATTGCAGCAGTGCAGTATTACAAAAGACCCGCGTGCAGCATCGCGGCATCTATGGCGGCTTTGGTGCTGTCTTCGAGGCCAGTCAGGGGAGAGCGCACTTCCTCGGAGCACAGCCCTAGTTTGCTGAGGCCGTATTTCGCGCCGACTAGACCTGGTTCAATAAAGATCGCCTCATGCAACGGCATGAGCTTATCCTGATACTCCAGAGCTTTGGCGTAATCGCCCGCGAGGGTTGCAGCCTGGAATTCGGCGCAGAGTCTTGGTGCCACATTTGCTGTCACTGAGATGCAGCCTACGCCACCATGGGCGTTAAAGCCCAGCGCGGTGGGATCTTCGCCGGAGAGCTGAACAAAATCGGCGCCACAGCTGGCGCGTTGCTGGCTGACACGCCCAATATCACCAGTGGCATCCTTGACCCCAATAATGCGCGGCAGCTTGGCCAGCTCGCCCATGGTGGCAGGTGTCATGTCAACGATCGAGCGGCCAGGGATATTGTAGATGATGATTGGCACATCTGCACAGTCATGGGCGGCCTGGAAATGTGCCAGCAAACCGCGCTGTGTCGGTTTGTTGTAGTAGGGGGTCACAACCAGAGCAGCATCGGCGCCAACCTTCTGGGCAAATTCGACAAACCGAATCGTTTCAACCGTGTTGTTCGACCCGGCACCGGCAATCACCGGCACTCGCCCGGCTGCGGCTTTGACCACTTCTGCAATAACCGCTTCGTGCTCATCATGGGTGAGGGTTGGGCTTTCGCCGGTGGTGCCAACCGGCACCAAAGCGCTTGACCCTTCATCAATATGCCACTCAACCAAGCGTTTGAGCGCATCCAGATCCAACGCGCCGTTTTGAAACGGGGTGACGAGGGCTGGCATAGAGCCTTTAAACATGGGTGCGCTCCCTTAGCTGGTGGTCTTGACAGGCGGAGTACCGCCTTCATTGTGGACATGACCGGAATTTGTGTTGATACCGGCCATTCTCGAATTATCGTCAATGCCTCTATCCCCTGATCCACTATAAAAGCAAGCCATGACACGCATTCTTCTCCTCTTATCGCTGATCCTGACGCTGGGATCCGCCGCGCAGGCGCAAACGCGCCCACTGGCACAGGCGCTAGAGCTGGTGCGCTCTGAAGACTGGGCACAAGCGCTTCAGGCTGCAGGAGCCGAAGGGTCTGTGTCTCGTGACATAGTTGAATGGCATAGGCTACGGGCCAAGGAAGGCACGGCTGAGGATCTGGAACGTTTTTTGGCGCGACGTCCCAACTGGCCCGGCCTGCCCTATCTGCGCCGCCGCAGCGAAAAGATCATCATAGAGAAATCGCATAAACGGGTCCGCGCTTTCTTTGCCGATCATCCACCGCAAACTCCCGAAGGAGCGGCCAGCCTGGCGCGTGCATTTTATGCCCAGGGCGCGCAGTCCCTTGGCGATGCGGAGCTGATCCGCGCTTGGCAGACAATGCCGATGAGCGAAGAGACGCAGGCCGACTATCTGGCGGAGCACGCAAATCTGCTAAGCCCTCACCACGCCACCCGCCTGAGTCAGTTGTTGTGGGACGCGCATGATGCGAGCGCTACGCGCATGCTGTCACTGGTTGGAGATGGGCCCCGCGCCCTAGCAGAGGCACGTATTGCGCTGCAAAAACAATCCAAGGGAGTGGATGAGAAGATCCAAGCCATACCGGCCGCGTTCCAAGACGACCCTGGCCTCGCCTATGATCGCTTTGTCTGGCGCGACCGGAAAAGGCGCCAGGACGACGCTGTTGCCCTCATGATTGATCGCAGCACCAGCGCAAAGGCCCTCGGGCAGCCGGAAAAATGGTTGCGACGGCGGCGCGATTTGGCGCGGCAGTTGATGCGAGATGGCAAGCATGAGCGCGCCTATCAGCTGGCAGCGCATCATTTTGCGGCCCCAGAAGCAGGTTATGGTTATTCCGATTGCGAATGGCTGGCAGGATATATCGCACTGCAAAAACTGAAGGATGCA
The DNA here is from genome assembly GCF_000152965.1 of Roseobacter sp. MED193. Taxonomy (GTDB): domain Bacteria; phylum Pseudomonadota; class Alphaproteobacteria; order Rhodobacterales; family Rhodobacteraceae; genus Pseudophaeobacter. Next base: position 1,971,329 of record NZ_CH902583.1, read on the forward strand.
GAGCTTGCGGTGTATCACTTTGAGCGGTTTCTGGCCTCAATTGAGACGCCGATTTCCGTCGGCCGTGGAGGTTACTGGCTTGGCCGGGCCTATGCCGCGCTGGGGAACGTCGACAAGGCGCATGCGGCCTATGCGAAGGCTGCGGAGTATCAGACCTCCTTTTATGGGCTTCTGGCAGCAGAAAACCTGGGACGGGCATTTGATCCTGCCCTTGTGACACCGCCTCAGCTGCCCCCTTGGCGCAGCGCTGCGTTCCTCGAGTCCTCGGTGATTGAAGCGGCATTACTGCTGTTGCAGGCCGGTGATTTGACGCTGGCAGAACGGTTCTTCACCCATAAGGTGGAAAGCCTGTCCCCGTTGGAAGCCCAGCAGTTGGGACAGATGGCGGTCGATATGAAAGAACCACACCTGGCGGTGATGATCGCCAAACGCGCGGCCCAAGCAGGGATTGAACTCCACAGCGCTTACTACCCTTTGCACCCCGTGGCACAGCAAAAACTCCCCATGGCCGCCGAGATGACACTGGCAATTTCCCGGCGCGAAAGCGAATTTGACCCTGTCGTAATCAGCCATGCGGGCGCACGTGGCTTAATGCAACTAATGCCAGCCACGGCCAAACTGGTCGCCAAAGAGCTGGACATCCTCACCAAACATGACAACTCCCGCCTGACAGCAGAATGGGACTACAACGCAAAACTGGGCAGCCAGTATCTGGCCGGGCTTGCAGGGGAGTTCGATGGAAATGTGGTGATGATGGCGGCAGGCTATAATGCCGGCCCCCGCCGCCCGACAGCCTGGATGCAACGCTATGGCGATCCGCGCAGCGGCAGCCCGGATATCATCGACTGGATCGAACATATTCCCTTTAACGAGACCCGCAATTACGTGATGCGGGTCACCGAAAGCCTTCCAGCCTATCGCGCCCGCCTTGGCAAAGTCCCCCTGCCAGTGCCCTTTTCCAAGGAATTGTCAGGTGCGAGCCTTGCGGCTTTCACGCCAAAGGGTGAATAGCCCCGCCGCGATGATGATAGCGGCTCCAGTGGCCACGTTGAGGCGGATAACCTCCCCAAAGATGGAAACCCCCAAAATGGCCGCCCAGATCAAATGGAAATAGGCAAAAGGTTGCACCGCGCTGGCCTCCGCCATCTCGTAGCATTTTATCAGTAACCAGTGCCCGGTCACCCCAGAAACGCAGAGCAAGGCCATCCACAGCCAATCATTCTGGCTCATTGGCTCCCAGAACCAAATGCCGATTGAGGTCATGAACACCATGCCCGCAATTCCGGTCCAGAAAAAGCTGGTGGCAGTGCTGTCACGCCGCGCCGCATAGCGGGTGACAAGACCATAGACCGCAAACATCAGGGCCGAGGCAAAGGGGATCAAAGCCGCCGGATCAAATACTCCGACGCCTGGTTGCAGAATAATCAACACTCCGATGAGCCCAACACCAATGGCCGCCCAGCGCCGCCACCCCACGCTTTCGCCCAGCACCGGACCGCTAAGTGCGGCCACTAGCAAAGGATAGCAGATAAACACTGCTTGGCTTTCGACCAACCCCAGTAGGGTAAAACCGTAGACAGCAACGCAGATCTCTGCGACCAACAGGACACCGCGAAAGATCTGCAATCCCAGTTGGCTTGTGCGCGCCACGCTCCGAATGCCGCCTGGAGCACGCATTGCGAGGAACAGGACAAAGGCGGCAAAGAACCAGTAGCGCACCATCACCACCATATAGGTGTTGTAGGTGCCCGCCAGATGGCGTGAGATTCCGTCTTGCAGGGCAAAGACAATCGTCGCCCCGATCATCAGCAAAATACCCATGGGCACATTGTTGCTTTGGGGCGTCGTGCCTGCCATTGGCTTGCTCATTTCAATGTCGCCTCTGCCCTGACTGCCGTGGTCATATGTCGTTTACGTCCAAACCCCGATGTCCGCTTCACAGCGAACCCTGCCGCCTCCAAACCGCGCCGCACAAAGCCCGCTGCGGTATAGGTGGACGCACTACCGCCCGGCTTGGTATGATTTGCCACCGCTTGCAAAAGATCCGGCTGCCACAGCTCGGGGTTTTTCGCCGGAGAGAACCCGTCCAGAAACCATGCATCTGCTGCCCCTGTCCAGTCTGGCAACGACACTCTTGCGTCGCCGGCAACCACCTGCAGCTTGAGTGTACCCAGATCACAGGTCCCGATGCCCTGCCATTGTGCCAGAAAACGATCTGCCCAGGGCGCGATGTCAGGAAATGCCGCCAAGGCTTTTGCCATATCCGCAGGTGCCATAGGAAAGGCCTCAAAACTGGTGAACCGCAGGGCCGTGCGTTGGCCGCTGTCCTCCCAGGCCCGCCAGGTCGCCAGCATGTTCAACCCGGTGCCAAACCCCAACTCAGCGATGTGAAAACCAGGTGCAAACCGAGCTGGCAGATCATTGCCAGCCAGAAACACATGCTCAGTCTCTGCCAGCCCATCCTGGATCGAGAAATAGGGGTCATCAAACTGATCCGAAACCGGAATGCGCTCCTCGCGCCAGCTGAGCTGTGCCTGCTGGTCTGCCATGGCAATATCCCCTAGATGAAGTTTTGAAACTGGCGCGACACTGGCGAAAGGCATGACAAATGACAATGGCAGATATCACCGTTCGAGGCGCAGGCATCTTTGGCCTTTCCATCGCCTGGGCCTGTGTCCAGCGTGGCGCTCGGGTTCAGGTGGTTGACCCTCATGGCGTCGGGGCGGGCTCCAGTGGTGGTTTGGTCGGCGCACTGGCACCGCACGTGCCAGAAAACTGGAATCCGAAAAAGCAGTTCCAGTTGGAAAGCCTCCTTATGGCGCAGCAGTTCTGGACCGAGGTTAAAGCCGCTGGAGGCCACTCCGCCGGTTATGGTCGCACCGGACGCCTCCAACCCCTCCAAGACGCCCGCGCTGTTGTACTTGCCCGGCAGCGCGAAGACACTGCCCGCGACCTATGGCAGAACCATGCGCAATGGCAGGTCCGCCCAGCCTCGGACTTTAGCGCCTGGTGCCCACCCAGTGAAACCGGGCTGGTAGTCTACGATACCCTGAGCGCCCGCATGCACCCCCGTCGGGCTTGTGCCGCTCTCGCGGCGGCTCTTGTCAGCAAGGGGGTAACTATCTCAGCCGAGGCGGCTGACACAGGCCAGGTGCTGCATGCCAAGGGCTATGCAGGGCTTCTAGACCTAAACGCGCGCTTTGCCAGGACTGTGGGCAATGGCGTTAAGGGCCAGGCTGCGCTACTGCGCCATGACGCCGGAGAGGTGCCACAGCTCTATGCGGATGGTCTGCATATTATTCCACATGACGATGGAACTGTGGCCATTGGCTCCACCAGCGAGCGCCTGTTTGACCACCCAAGTGCCCCTGACAACCAGCTCGACGATGTCATCGCCCGCGCCACTGCAGCGATTCCGGTTCTGCAGCAGGCTCGGATCATCGAACGCTGGGCTGGGGTCCGCCCCCGCGCCAAAAGCCGCGCGCCCATGCTCGGCCCTTGGCCGGGGCGCCCAGGGCATTTCATCGCCAACGGCGGCTTCAAAATCGGGTTTGGCATGGCTCCCGGGGTCTCCCAAGTCATGGCGGACCTTCTGTTAGACGGCAACGACCACATTCCACCGGGTTTCCGGATCGAAGACAACCTTTGAGCCAGCACCCCAGCCCAGCTTTTGCCCTTTGGTGGGTCAAGGGCGGCGCAGCCGCCGCGCGTGAGCGCGGTTCACCCTTGAGGCGGTACAGGGCCCCTTAAACTGGACCCAGGCGTCTCGAGAGGCAATCCTGCCGCTCAAGCGCTTCCCCAGCAGCCTGTTACGCCGCGTAGCGGCGCCGGGCCCAAGGCTTCTATTGATGATCAGCCCCGCTGGTCGTCAAAAAGGCGCGGGAGCCTCCGCGCTATTGCGATTAAACTCAAGACCTCACTCAGCCCTTAGGGACAGCTTGCGCCTGCATGCATTGGCGCCCGTCCGGGGCCCGCACCCATAGTTCCCGCCCCTTGCAACACAGAGTCGCCGCCTCAAAATGCATCAAGGGCGCTGTCGCGCGAAACGAAAACTCTGCCAACGGCCCCATCACCTCTTCAGCCAGAAGCATCAGCTGCTGTGCCAAAAGCGGCCCATGGACCACCAGCCCAGCGTATCCCTCAACGTCGCGGGCGTAATCAAGATCATAGTGGATACGATGACCGTTGAAGGTCAGGGCCGAGTAGCGAAACAGCAGGGTCGAGCTGAAACTGACCTGCCGCGCTTCTTCTTCGTCCTCACGCGCCCGGGGCGGCACAGGCTTTGGCGCCTCAGGAGAGGGATCTTCACGGAAGAGCAGGTCATGCCATTCACGCACACATAACCGCCCCTCTTGGTGAACTTCATGCCTCAAAGTGACAAAGCCCAAAGGACCGCTGCGCCCCATCTTACGGTTAGACTGTTCCACAACAGAACGTTTTTCCGCTGCAATCCCCGCGATAAGCGGGTGTTCAAACTGCAAGCGGCCACCAGCCCACATGCGCCGGGGCAGCCCCAGATCGGGGATAAGACCGGATTTGCTTCGACCTGGGTGGCCATCGCGCCCCAACTGTTCCGGTGGCACCGGCGTCCAGAAATAGAGCTGATGGAAAAACGGCGGCAGCTCTGATCCGGCACTGATGTCTGGCTCCAACCCGAGCGCAACTTGTAGAGCGGCAGAGCGGGCTGGATCCATCACATCAGTGCTGCGAAACACTGGGTCGGTGGTCGAGGGCGAGGCGGTTTCCGGAGCATATGTCATGGCGCAACCTTAGTCCCCGCCGCATCCAGAGCAACCATCTAAATTAGGATCGCAAATCAAAAAACCACATCCATATGTGGCCTTTCGTCGGCATCTGACGATGCCATTCCTCTCCCCTGTTAGGCAGTGGGAACGATGACAATCTCAACCCGGCGGTTCTGCGCCTTGCCTTCGGCGGTCAAGTTACTGGCCACGGGCTGGGATTCCCCGCGCCCAAAGGTCTGCAAGCGATTATAGGGAACGCCCCCCGCCTGAACCTGATCCGCCACGGTATTGGCCCGCTGCTCTGACAATGTCTGGTTATAGCTTGCATCCCCATCACTATCGGTATGGCCAATCACCTGGACCGAGCTATTGGGATAACGCACGATGCTTTGGGCAACCTGACGCAAATCAGATTCCACCGCCGGAGAGATCGCTGCACTATCGCTGGCAAAGGTCAGATCATTGGGCAGGGACACAATCAGCCTATCGCCGGTATTGACGATGGTAATGCCATTGTTGGAGAGGCTCTCACGCAGCTCTGCCTCTTGTTTGTCCAGCTGGCTGCCAATGACACCGCCCAGCAGCGCCCCGGCAGCAGCCCCAGCGACCACCGCAGCACCCTTATTGCTGGAATTGGACAGCCCGGCCAATCCTGCACCCACAATCGCCCCAGCGATCAACCCGTTGCGTTCCTTTTCTCCGGGCTGGCGCAGCGCATCTGTATCGGTACAGGCGGTCAGCCCAAGGGTCGCGGCCAAGAGCCCTGCGCTGGAGATTTTCAAAACGGTCACTGCGACACCTCTTTATCTGCTCATCGGTACAGGTTTTGCACCTTTCCTCCTATATCGGCGCTCGCGGCATCTGGCTCAAGCTCTTGCCTGCTCTCTTCGGCGAAATACTGCGCAAAACCCTGCCTTAGCCCCTCAGATCTCTGTTCCCTCGGGCTTTGGGCTGTCCGCGCGGGCCGCCTCATAGGCGAGCATGGCCCGTTTGACCGGCTGCCCCCAGTGATAGCCTCCCAATTCACCGGATTTCTTCAGCGCCCTGTGGCAGGGGATCAACCAGCTTACTGGATTGCGCCCCACCGCTGTCCCAACCGCCCGTACCGCCTTGGGCGATCCGATAGATTTCGCGATTTCTGAATAGCTGGTCACATGCCCATCAGGGATCGACAGCAGCGCCTCCCAAACCTTGATCTGAAGCGGCGCACCGATCAGATGCAGGGCCGTTTCTCCCCTTTGAGCAAAGGCCGCGTCAACCAAGGGCCGTAACGCGGTAGGATCTTCGATGAACTCCGCCTGTGGCCAACGGCTGCGCATATCAGCCAGTGTCGGCTCGGCACCTGTTTCCGCCGCAAAACCCAAGCCACAGATACCTTTGGACGTCCCCATCACCAGAGCCAAACCAAAGGGACTGTCAAACCAGCCCCAGAAAATCTGCAAGCCCTGCCCTTTGCGGGCGTATTCACCGGGGCTCATCGCCTCCCAACGTAAAAACAGATCATGCAAGCGGCCGGACCCAGAAAGCCCTACGGAATGCGCAGTTTCTAGGGTCGAAAATCGCTCACGGAGTAAAGCCTTAGCATGCCCCAGGCGGAGATATTGCTGATAGCGTTTGGGGGAGACTCCAACCCATGCCGAAAACAAGCGTTGAAAATGCGCCGGGCTCATATCCATATGGCCTGCGAGTTCCTCCAAAGACAGATCACCGCCCCCCGCATCAATCAATTCAATTGCACGGCGCATGACCCCGTAGTGGTAGCTTTGCTCGCCTGCTTGAATATTCATCACCGCGCCTTTCTGCTCTGACGTTTGGCCCTCACCATACGGCCATCAAGGTCCCGCCAGCGACCCGAAACTTGCGAGAACTTCCAACCTCAACCCGTTAGCTGGCCAGGGCTGTGGCTAAAGAACCAGCTGGAAAGCCATTGTAAACCGCGCTGATGCTTTGTCATTGCAGGACGTGACCCAAAACGGCAATAAGATCCGCAATGGCTAAGCAACTCGATTATCACACCATCCGCGAGATCTTTTCGCGGTTTCAGGCAGCAGAACCAGAGCCCAAGGGCGAACTGGAGCATGTCAATGTCTACACCCTGGTGGTGGCTGTTGCCCTGTCGGCGCAGGCCACCGATGCCGGGGTGAACAAGGCAACGCGGGCGCTGTTCAAAATCGCCGATACACCGCAAAAGATGCTGGATCTTGGCATCGAGGGCGTCACCGAACATATCAAGACCATCGGATTGTTCCGACAAAAGGCCAAGAATGTCATCAAACTCAGCCAGATTTTGGTGGATGACTATGGTGGCGAAGTACCAAACTCCAGAGCCGCGCTGCAATCGCTACCCGGAGTTGGCCGCAAGACCGCCAATGTGGTTTTGAACATGTGGTGGCATCAGCCCGCCCAGGCCGTCGACACCCATATCTTTCGGGTTGGCAACCGGTCCGGTATTGCACCGGGCAAGGACGTCGATGCGGTGGAACGTGCCGTCGAGGACAATATCCCTGCTGATTTCCAGCAACATGCACATCATTGGCTGATCCTGCATGGCCGCTATCACTGCAAGGCGCGCAAGCCCCTGTGTGGCACCTGCCTGATCCGCGATCTCTGTCAATATGAGGACAAGAACTTATGAAAACCTACCAAATCGTTGGCATCGGCAATGCGGTTGTCGACGTGATCTCGCAAAACAACGACGACTTTCTCGCCCATATGGGGATCGAGAAAGGCATCATGCAGTTGATTGAACGGGATCGTGGCGAAGTCCTTTATGCCGCCATGGACAATCGGGTACAAACCCCGGGTGGCTCGGTCGCCAATACCATCGCTGGTGCCGGTGCCCTAGGCCTGGACGCCGCCTTTATTGGACGCGTCCATGATGACGCCCTGGGGCATTTCTACGCTGATGCTATGAACGAAGAGGGGGTCGATTTTGTCAATCCACCGGTTAAGGGCGGCGAACTGCCAACCTCGCGTTCAATGATCTTTGTTTCGCCCGACGGGGAACGCTCAATGAACACCTATCTGGGCATCTCGTCAGAGCTGAGCAGCCAGGATGTACCCGATGAAGTGGCCGGTAACGCTCAGATTATGTTCCTGGAAGGCTACCTTTTTGACAAAGACAAGGGGAAGTCGGCCTTTATGGAAGCGGCCCGCGACTGCCGCAAAGGCGGCGGCAAATCCGGCATCGCCATTTCGGACCCTTTCTGTGTCGAACGGCACAGGACGGATTTCTTGTCGCTGATCGAGAATGACCTGGATTTTGTCATCGGCAATGAAGACGAAATCAAATCCCTGTTTGAGACCGATGATCTCGAAGTGGGCCTCGCCAAGACCAGCGCAATCTGCCCACTGGTGGTCTGTACCCGGTCCGGTGATGGCGTCACAGTGATCGGAGACGGCACCCGGATCGACGTGCCTGTCACCAAGGTGGTGCCCGTGGATGCAACTGGGGCCGGTGATCAATTTGCGGCCGGCTTCCTGTTTGGTCTGGCCACAGGGCGGGATCTTGAGACCTGTGCGAAGATCGGCAATATCTGCGCTGCTGAAGTCATCAGCCATATTGGCCCGCGTCCTGAGACCAATATGCAGGATCTGCTGCGCGAGGCAGGCCTACTGTAGACGAAGCCTCGAGCTCCAAGAGGGCGCTCCCGCCCCTCGCCCTTCTCGCCGATGGCGGGCGGGGCTCCCAAACCCAGTGCGTTTCCTTTAGCTGCCCGCCTGCTCCACTGCAGCCTGAGCCCGAGATAGCAAGGTTTTGAAAGCTCTCCGCTCTTCCTCTGGCATAGCTGCAAGCATGCGCTCCTGCGTGACAACATGATCCTCTACCACCTGATCAATTAGATCCAGGCCCGCTGGGCTAAGCTCAATCAAAAAGCTGCGGCTGTCTTCGGGGTTGAGCTGACGTAGGACCAGGCCATCCGCCTCGAGGCGTGCAATACGGTTTGTCATAGTTCCAGAGGCAACCATAGTCGCCTTCAGCAGCTCCCCTGGTGACAGCTGATACGGAGCCCCTGCACGCCGCAGGGTCGCAAGCACGTCAAATTTTGCGGCATTCAATCCAAAACGGGCAAAGGTCTGCTGCATGCCCTCCTGGTAAGCCATGTACAACCGTGCCACCCGACCAATGATCCCCATCGCGCTGACATTCAGATCGGGCCGTTCACGCGTCCATTGGTCAATGATAAAGTCTACATGATCCATGCACATAGCCTGTTCACTAAATATCTTGATGTCAAGACAAACACATATATCTTGACGTCGAGATAAATACATGGAGACTCACGACATGGCCCGCTTGGATTTGTTTTACACCGCGCTTGCCCCGGCAATTTGGGGCAGCAGCTACATCGTGACCACCAGCCTGCTGCCGGGCCAATCTCCCCTATTGGTCGCCCTGCTACGCGCCCTGCCTGCCGGGCTGATCCTCTTGCTGCTTGTGCGCCAATTGCCGCCACTGAGCTGGATACCAAAACTGTTGATACTAGCCATGCTCAACTTTTCCCTGTTCTGGACCCTGCTCTTTGTCTCAGCCTACCGTCTGCCAGGAGGCGTCGCGGCAACCCTGGGAGCAACGCAGCCGCTGCTGGTGGTGTTTCTTTCGGCCTATGCGCTGAAAACGCCGATGAGGCCAGCTGCTCTTTTGGCCGGCAGCCTTGGCATCATAGGCGTTGCCCTCTTGGTTCTCACTCCGGAGGCAAAACTTGACATGTGGGGCGCCATCGCCGGACTTGGCGGCGCTGCATCCATGGCGGCAGGCGTAGTCTTGACCCGCAAATGGCAGCCACCCGTGCCACCACTCACCCTTACTGCCTGGCAATTGACGGCAGGTGGGGTGCTGTTGGTCCCCTTTGCGGCTCCAAACCTCTTAGATATCCTCTCGCTTACCGGAGCCAACCTCTTGGGCCTCGCCTATATGAGCTTGGTTGGCGGTGCCCTGACCTATATCCTGTGGTTTCGCGGCATTGCACGGATCGAGCCTGCCAAAGTCTCACTCCTGGGTGTGCTGAGCCCGCTCACGGCGGTTATCCTGGGATGGGTATTGCTGGCGCAAAGCCTAACTCAGATGCAGTTTATAGGAGCCGCCCTTGCCCTGTTCAGCCTTTGGCTGGGACAGACAGATCTGAGCCTGAAATCCATAGGGCCCCGGTCTTCCGCCTAGGTTCCGTTTTCATCCTGGCCGCGCCCTACAGCCCGATCTGCACGATCTGTGATCTCATCCAATGAGGCCTGCAAACTCATCCGGAGGACTTCCGCCTCTTCTTCACTTGGCTTCTTAGGAACCACATCTGTCCACTCCTGACAGATCAGGACCCCGCGCGAAAAGGGCAAAGGCAACATCTGTTTGTCCCAGGTCGGAAGCTTCAACACATGCCGTTCAGCAAAGGCCACGGTAAAAACCCGACAGCCAGTCATGCGCGCCCAAGTGATTGGCACCCCAGATGAAACCCGCGCCGGGCCGCGGGGTCCATCCGCAGCAATGCCAATAGAACACCCAGATTTAGTGCGCCGCAACACTTCGCGCGACAAGGCGACATGACGTTTATGGCTCGACATCGGGATGGTCTCGAAGCCCAATCGAACCAGGATCTGCCCAGCCAATCGACCTGCGCGGGCAGCCGATGTTAGCGCGCAGATTGGGCCCAAAGAAGTGTCGAACAGATAAGGCGCCATAATAAGGCGTTGGTGCCAGAGCACAAAGATCACAGGCTCGCCTCTTGCAACGGCAGCATCCATCTCCGCACAGCCGGACCTCTGCCAGCGAGATGTTTTATATGCGAAGGCAACGTAGCCTGCAAAAAACGCCTCAATCATTCGATTGAAGCGGGGGCTGTCAGCTATTTTTTTGCGCAAGCTCAATAGAGGATCCCTTTTTTACTTGTCATAGAATACAGAACTCGCGAGATCCAGCCTGGTTACTACGTCGCGAAAAAAGCAACGCCTTTCTGATGATTTCCCTCTTGCGAGTCAGCCGGAGGTGCCTTAGTTAAACCGGCATTGCAGGGGTATAGCTCAGTTGGTAGAGCGACGGTCTCCAAAACCGTAGGTCTCGGGTTCGAACCCTGATGCCCCTGCCAGTAAAATCAAGGACTTGATGTCCTGTTCATTCTTCCCCAAAAATGGTTTCCCACAAAGTTTCCCACGGTCACGTTTTGTTTTTGTTCTGTTCTCGCAGTGCTTGCGCCTGCTTAGCGAGGACTTTTTGACTCGCACCGCGTGAATACTTCTGGATCATCGACAAACTTTTGTGGCCAGTAGTGGCGGCGATTTGGTGGTCGGTACACCCAGCCTCTGCCAACTCACCTGCCACTGGGGCTATGGGCGTTCCTTTCCCTGTTCCGTCTTCGCTGGCGTCAAACCCTTCGCCTCGCAGAGTGTGTGTGGCTGACATAATCGGGACGAGGCCGTCGGAGGTGTCAACATCCATCCCATATGGGCGGTCGCCCCCAGTTCTGTTTCCCCCAGCCCTCATGGTGGGTGCGATTCCAATTGGGTATTCGCGACCGCCTCCCAGGCCTTCTGAAGCACCCGTGGTAGAGTCTTGCCCCTCTTCGCGGCGCTGCGGAGAATCCCCGCGCATGCGGTCGAGCTCAAGTAGTATCGCTGCGGGATCAATGCAGTTTCCAAAGTCGATGACAACAAACACGCGACGGCGACGCTGCGCCACTCCGAATCATTGGGCGTCGAGAACGGCCCAAGCCGCCCGTGCCCGCGGCCCCTGCACCATACCTTCACCGGGCCAGCTGCCGTCTCCTGGTGACTGCAGGGCATTCACTGCGCCGACAAGTCAGTCCTGCCAAGAAGCACCCAAAGGCGTTTCCTTCGTCGCTGAGGACACCAGGGACGTTTTCCCAGATGACTGCGCGTTTTCCATCAGGTCGAGCAGCGACGAGTTCATGTGAGATTGCCGCGGGCGTCTGCAGTGCCTTTGCGAAGGCCAGCTACGGAAAAGGACTGGCAGGGAGTGCCGGCCACCAGAAGGTTAGGCAGGGTGCACGCGCAGTGCCCATAAAGCTCCATTCCATGGTCTCAATGGACCGATCTCTGAACTCTTGGATTAGCGTCTTGCCGAAGAGGTCCAACGCACTTGTTTCTGTCATCATTGAACCCCCAGAATGTCTATAGGCATTAGAGCATATTTTTTCGCAAGCGAACTAGAGAGCACGCAATCAGCTCTCTAGCTTGGGTGCGGGTCGGACCGCCCGATTCAACGGCTCCCACAGAAACACGCGTGTTTTCACGCTTAGTATTTGATCGACCATCCAGGTGCAGTTCTCTAAATGTACGAAATCGCCACACGGAAAATGGCTTAACTGGGATCACCTCGGCCCAGATTTCATCTTCATTCAGAAGCTCCAACCTCTGTTCCAGCCCGTTGGTATCAACCCAACGGCCCGACCGGACGCAAACATCCCGGCTCAGGGGCTGCGTATTCTACTGACGCTCCCTCAGGCGGGTCTCTATTTTGGGTTTTAGGATTTGAAGCTCGTGTTTTGATGTTATGAGCGTGGGGAGGTGAAGAGGTTAATCAATTGATGCTGTTGGTCAATTGTATTTTGATGGGTCTGTGTTGACCTTTTCCGACCTGGTTGCGGGAGTAGGATTTGAACCTACGACCTTCAGGTTATGAGTCGTAACCCTTTGATTTTGATTTATTATTTTAAATCAAGCACTTAACCGATAAGCCTTTGTTTTCATTCAATCTGTTCACCGACTTCCACCGACATTGGGTGCGTTGAGACGCTTTGAGATGTAGGCAAACAGACGTTGAGTGGTTGACGTGGTGTTGACGTAAACCATCGCGATTATAATCGCAATATCGCTCTCTGACGGCCCCATGGACCGGCCATTTTGACGACGAACTGGCCCGTTTCCATCAAATTCCTGAGCACAAAGCGCGGAGCATCATGTGGCGGACCACAATGCGGGGAAGCTCACCCGAAACCCATGGCGCGCATGGGCCTAATGAAGCGTCTATAGCGCCCCGGCTGGCCCGCCAACCCGGTTTCCGGAATTCATTCCGCGCTTATGAGTTCCGGGTTCTTATTGAATTCCGGCGGCAGTGACTTGGTCACAGGGCGCGGCTTGTGCCGCAGTATTGAAGTAAACTTAGCCAGAGCAGCATCGTGATCGGCCCAGAGCAGTCATTCAATCCGTCCAGCTTGCCGCAGCGCAGCTACCAAGAAAGATCCGTCAGATGAAGCGTAGAAATCCTGCAAGGACGGCGGCGTCGCCCACGCGGTATTGCCCTTCTGACGGCAACAGGATCTGCGTTTCCCAGAGGGGCTGCCAAATTCTGTCATCTGTGGTGGAACCGATTTAGACGTACGCTGTGGGTTGCGAAATTACTGAATGCCGATACCATCTTCGCGGCAGAATGCGTGGTGGGGAAATGAGACTTCTTGGTTTCTTGCAGATCATTTTTTTCGTGGTGGGGCTTTCCTTCCCAGCCTATTCACAGCAGTTCGAAAGGCTGCTTAGGGATTTCGATAGCAATGCTCTGACGCAAGCCGATAAACGATTCTTGCAAACAGCGCTTGCTTTCGAAGGAGACTACATAGGTCTGTTAGACGGGGCATGGGGGCGACTAAGCCAAAGAGCGATGGAGCAATATTCGCGGCGTGAGTACAGCACAGCCTCTGAAGATTGGCATATGGCGATGCTGGCCTATGGCTTCTTTAGTAAATGGAGTGAGAGCGGGTGGCGGATAGAGTACATTCCGAAACTGGGATTATCGTTCCTGATCCCAAAGGAAGCCGTAGTCATTGATCCGCCAAGTGAGTATTTCGCGAACATACGCCATACAAAAAGCTCCCTTTCAATATCGACAGGTGTTCACCGTACCGAAACTGCCGTGCGCTTCCATGAATTCACTCTGTCGGAGGCTAGTCGAACAAAGGATCCTTACGTGGTGCGGAAAAAAGGGTTGGCTGTCACGAGCATCATCAAACCAGATGGTTCCGCCCTCTACACCAGATCCGACTATATAAACGGGGCATGGTCGACCATTATGCTGTCCGCAAATCGCTATGACGCCAACGTCCTTGGCGCGGTGTCTTCGAGCATACAAAAAGGATACGCTCCACCAATTATCTTCACTCAAGGCGGCTACCTAGAAAACATTCTAAAACAGACAAATGAACTGTTGGCCGCTATGGAGCGCGAAGAAGAGAAACCAGGAGACCAGCGGGCAGCTACAACACCTCCGAAAGCTAAGAGGGGTGGCCAGGGCTCTCAAGGCTCAGGCTTTTTTGTTTCGGATCAAGGTCACGTGCTGACGAATGCCCATGTCGTAGAAACTTGTAGTCGCTTCACCGTGGATGGGGAAAGCGCGACGCTTGTTGGACAGTCCAAGACGTTTGATTTGGCACTACTGAGAACGGAGCTACCAATAGGTAGGACATTCGCCCGATTTTCGCCCTCTCCCCCTCAACTCAATTCGGATGTGACGGCTGTAGGTTTTCCCTATTCAGGGTTACTTGGTGGGCTAAACGTTACACGCGGGGCCATTTCTGCATTGCAGGGCCTAGGTGGGGACGAAACGACACTACAGATTTCCGCACCAATTCAATCTGGCAACTCCGGCGGTCCATTGCTGGGAGACGATGGTGAGGTAGTTGGTGTTGTTGTTTCGAAGCTTGACGCCAAATTGGTTTCAGAGGTTTTGGGGGATGTTCCTCAGAATGTGAATTTTGCTGTCAGAGGTGAGATCGCCAAGCTATTCCTCTCGCAAAATGGTGTCGATCCGGTCAATGGGGAAACAGACTTACCCCTTGATGGGGTAACTCTGGCAAGGCAAGCTCAGGCCTTTACCGTACAGATCGTTTGCGAATAACTAGCCTTTGCACTTAATCGCAGCGGCGCACAAATAGGCCTTTGAAAACACCACGGCTGGTGGCTAAGCTACAAGCAACTAAACTCAAACTTCTTCCACCTTGCTTGACTGTTGTCTGGCTCAATATCTGCTTTAGAATGTACAAAGGGCTTCGTGATGAAATTTAGACCAATACTGGCAATCACCCTTTCTGCAGTCTCTTTGGCAGCGTGTGCCGACATAACCGTTCCTGTAGCTGCAATTGGCCAAACTGGCACGATTATGAAGGGTACAGCGACAGCCCGGATGAATGGTGACGGTGAAATATCTGTTTCTGGCCCCTATGGAGCATGTACCGGGAACTACAATTCCTTGGACTACTCTCTGACCATTCCAATCTCGTTGCTTTGTGAAGACGGTACAACTGCACTTGGCTCAGCTACGCGAACTGCTAGTGGATTGTCAGGCGCTGGAACCATGAGAGATTCCAAGGGGCGCGAATGGCAATTCGTATTTGGTCAGAACGCGGCGGCGCTTTTTTGAGAGGCACACGAAAAAAGCTTGAGGAAGGAGGCGCCCCTAGTTTCCTTAACGCCTGCCTTCCTGAGTTGTCGCTTGTTGCTCACATAGCCAACAGTTGAAAGCGAACTGTCGTTCGCGCATTCCGCAATAAATGGCCACTCACTGTCCTCTGCACCTATCAAGCAAACGGCCCTTAGCGGAAGTTAAGCCAATAAGCAGCTAACGGCGGCTTTGAGCCCAAAATAGCCAGTGCTGCAATTTGCCTGAATGCCCGTGAAGCAACCAAACCCGACATTGGATTCGCAGAGTCTGCCCTGCAAGGTCGGGACCTGCGCGGCGCATTCGGCAAGTGCGAAACCCGTTGCGTATTCGAAGTGAAACCTATCAACTTCCTGGTGACACCAAAAATTTGAGGGGACCGATCCTCATGCCAACAATCGTCGAGAGTTCATGACGCGCAGCGCATCCAGAGACAGCACTGGATCAGACCCCGCACAGACGACCGACATCGCTGTGAACGCCTCTCTGATCTACCAAGAAACGGATGTCGGCTTCCTGGTGGAAGCCCTCGTCGCCTTGTCCCAAAAGGATTCGCCGGTTTTGGTCCTTTCGGATGACGACAGCTTCCTTCCAGATCTCCAAAACCAGGAACGACTGGACTACACCGCCGCGGGGCTGGACGAAATTCCGATCCGCTTTGACGTCGTGCGAGAACGCATCTCGAAGGCCGCAGCGCCCCTGGCAATGGGGGCTCGGATCGTCGTCGATATGCGCTGGGGCCTGCAAACGGTCTCGGCCTCGGCCAATTTCGAACGTTGGGGCGGACAATGCGACCGGCTCGTTGCCGATCTTGGCTTGTCGGTGGTGTCGGTTTATGCCCGCAGCCTGTTGATCGAAGACCAGTTAATCGCGGCGCTTCGCGGCCATAGCCATTTCCTAGCCCCGTCCGGGATCTACCCCAATCCCTACTGGCTGCCGCCTGAATACCTTGAGGGTGCGACGCTGACCAAACAGGTGGCATTTCTTCTGGGACGGCTGGTGCCGGATTATGCCGGGCTCGTCGCCGGAACGGAACTGGGCGAGGGCGCTGCAACCGGAGCCGACCCGAACTGGATTACGACACCGCGGCGGATCAGGCCACGTGCCGGCGGCGACGATGTTTGGAAGATCCGCTGTTTCGGCCGGTTGAGGATCTATCAGTCCGACGGGAGCCAG
This sequence comes from Roseobacter sp. MED193, assembly GCF_000152965.1. Lineage (GTDB taxonomy): Bacteria > Pseudomonadota > Alphaproteobacteria > Rhodobacterales > Rhodobacteraceae > Pseudophaeobacter. Next base: position 1,987,625 of record NZ_CH902583.1, read on the forward strand.
GTCCGCTGGGGTATCCCCGGCAGTGCGCCGAAGAAATCCAAGGCCCTGTTCGCCTACCTGCTGCAACGTGGCGAACGCGGCGCGCGCGCCGACCAGTTGGCGGAGCTTCTGTGGGGCGACGAACCGGACGAGACCGTCAAGCGTTCTCGCCTGCACCACGCGGTCGCCATGCTGCGCAAGACCCTGGGTGGGCGCGAGTTCGTGCTGCGCACCGGCGAGTACTACAGCCTGCTTCCACCAACCGGAACCTGGATCGACGTCAGCAGCTTCGAACAGCTCTGCCACCGCGCCAAGGTGCTGGCGAATACCGGACGGGCCGACGAGGCGATCACGCTGCTCGACGCGGCGGACCGGCTCTATACCGGCGAGTTATTCGAAGATCTGCTGCCCGACTTCGTCGAGAACGACATTGAGGATTGGGTGATGCCGCGCCGGATGTGGTTCAAGGACATGGCCCTGAAAGTGCAGCGCGACAAGGCCGAGATCCTGCGCCGCCAGGGCCATTTGCGCGAGGCGCTGGAATGTTGCCAGAAGGCGTTGAACATGGATCCGACCTGCGAGATCGCCCACGCCGAGGCCATGCAGATCTTCTGTGCCCAGAATCGCCCCGAGGCCATCACCCGGCAATACCGCCAGATGCGCGCCGCCATCGAGGCGATCGGCGCCGAATTCGCAACACCCGAGCTCGATGAACTCCAGGCCAAGCTCCTCAAAAGCGCAAAAAATCAATAGCTTGCGCAATCCCAAAGAAAAACCAAAGTTGCGGTCGTACTGTGATTCGCAACGAACGCACATTTTCGGGAGGACAAGAGATGAGCGTTGCCGAACTGTCCCGCGAGGCGGGAAAAATCGACATCTTCGATCTCAGCGCGCCCCATGCCGCATGGAAGGCCCTGCGCGAGGAAGCGCCGGTCTATCATGACCCGGCCTCGGGATACTGGGTCGTCACGGCCTATGATGACATCAAGGCGGTGTTTGACGACTACCAGACCTTTTCTGCGGAAATCGCCCAGGAGCCGACGAAGCCCCTTTGCGACGAGGCGAAACGGATCATCGCAAAGGGCGGTTTCACCTCCGGCCTTTCGGCGCGGATGCCCCCGGATCACACCCGTATTCGCAAGGTCGCCCAGACCGCCTTCGGTCCGCGCCGGTTCAAGTCGATCGAACCGAAGATCGAGGCGATCATCGACCGGACGCTGAACGAGGCCGCCGAACTGGGCCAGTTCGATTTCTTCCGCCAGGTTGCCTACCCGGTGCCGGCGCTGGTGCTGTTCACGATGATGGGCATCCCGGACGAGGACGTGCCCAAGGTCAAGGATTGGGCTGTCAGCCGCGCCCTGGTGACCTGGGGCGATCTGAGCGACGAGGAACAGGTGGTCCATGCACAGGGTATGGTCGACTACTGGGCCTATTGCCGTGCGCTGGTCGACGCCCGCCGGGAAAACCCCGGCGATGATTTCCCCAGCGATCTTCTGAAGGCGCAGGCGGAAGGTGCCGACATCACCGACGAAGAAATCGCGGGCCTGATGTATTCGACGTTGTTTGCCGGGCACGAAACCACCACCACCCTGATGTCCAACGCGGTGATCACGCTGATGCACAACCGCGATGCATGGGACGCGATCCGTGAAGATCCTTCGCTGATCCCCGCCGCGACCGAGGAAATCCTGCGCTATTCGCCCTCGATCGTATGCTGGCGGCGCCTTGCCAAGGCCGATACCCAGATCGGCGGTGTCGACGTGCCCGCAGGGGCCAAGATCCTGATGGCGATGGGTTCGGGCAACCGCGACGAAAGCGTTTTCCCCGGCGGCGAGGAATTCGACATCCACCGCGCCAACGCCCGCAATCACCTGACCTTCGGTTACGGCATCCATTTCTGCATCGGCTTTCAACTGGCCAAGATGGAGTTTGGCATCATGCTGCGCGAACTGACCAAGCGGTTCCCGAACATGACACTGACGGACGGGCAAAACATCGACTACCTGAAAAACATCTCGTTCCGCGTGCCGCTCAAGGTGGAAGTGGATCTGGGGCTCGGAGGCTGAAGATGTCAGATTACACGCTGCCTTTCGACAGCATTGGATCGGCGGATCACGCCCGTGTCGGCGGCAAATGCGCCAGCCTGGGCGAGATGACCCAAGCCGGTGTTGCGGTGCCGCCTGGCTTCGCCGTGACCACGGATGCCTACAAGACGATGCTGGAGGAAACCGGTCTGTGCGGCGAGATCGAGAAGCAGCTCGCGCGCACCGATTTCGACGACGTGGATTCGCTCGACCGCTCGGCGCAGGCGATCCAGGTTCGCTTCCGCTCGCACCACCTTCCCGCTGCGGTCGAAGAGGCCATTCGCGCCGGGTACGAGGGAATGGGGGCCGACATGCCGGTCGCGGTGCGCTCTTCCGCAACGGCCGAAGACCTGCCCGATGCGTCATTTGCCGGACAGCAGGACACCTATCTGTGGGTGGTCGGCGCCCATGACGTGATCGAACATGTGCGCGATTGCTGGGCCTCGCTGTTTACCGCCCGGGCGATGAAATACCGGCACGATCACGACCTTGGGCAGATCGACGTATTGATGAGCGTCGCGGTGCAGAAAATGGTCAACGCCCGTGCCGCCGGCGTGGCGATGACGCTGGACCCGCTGACCGGCGACAAAACCAGGATCGTGATCGACGCTTCTTACGGTCTGGGTGAACTCGTTGTCTCCGGGATCGTCACCCCCGACAACTATTCGGTCGAGAAAGTCCTGATGGAGGTCGTAGATCGCAAGATCTCGGACAAGCATCTCGAGCTGATCCCCGACGCCAAGGCCGAAACCACTGTCGAGCGCGTCGTCGCCGAAGACCGGCGCAAAGCGCAGTGTCTGAGCGACAAGGAAATCCTTGCCGTGGCCGAGCTTGCCAAACGGCTTGAGAAGCAGAACGGCTGCCCGCAAGACGTGGAATGGGCGCTCGACGCCGATCTGCCCGAGGGCGAGAACCTTCTGGCGCTGCAAAGCCGGCCCGAGACGGTCTGGTCGCAGAAACCCAAGGAAAAACCCAAATCCGCCTATGCCACCGGCATGGCCGGGATCGTGGGTGCGCTGAATAATCCGATCGGCGCAAAAAACTAAGAAAATCATCGGAAATCAGGGAGGAATTTTCCAATGGACGCGCAATCACCGATGTTTCCAAGTGCATATGACCTGAAGGCCCCCGCGGGCGCCGAAGGTTGGGAAGAGCTCTACCCCTATTACCTCACGTTCCAGCCGAACCTGAGGGAACAGGAAGACGCGAAATTCTGGTTCTGTGACAGCCAGCACTGGCCGAACCCGTTCAAACCTTTCGACGCGGTCACCGTGGAATTCGCGGTTAAATGCCTTGGCCAGTACAACACCCGCCACTACCTGGTACCGCCCGCCAATGGCGTCGACTACCGCATCCACAACGGCTATTGCTACATGTCGCCGATCGCCGTTGCGCCGGAGCTGATCGAGGGCCGCGTGCCCCAGTTCATGGACCGCGCGGGGCATTATTTCCAGAACTGGCCGACGCTGCTGGAAAACTGGCACAAGAAGGTTCGCGCCAATATCGACGAGATGGAAGCGTTGGAGTTCGAAAAGCTCCCCGAGACCGTGTCGGTCGAGGATGTGAAGGGCGGCGTCGGGCTGGATAACACCACCAAGCTGACCGAGACCTATGACCGCGCCATCCAGCTTCTCTACCGGACCTGGCAGTATCACTTCGAGTTCCTGAACCTCGGCTATGCCGCCTATCTCGACCTGTTCGGTTTCATGAAGGAACAGTTCCCGTCGATCCCCGACCAGGCCATCGCCAAGATGGTACAGGGCCATGACAGCGACCTGTTCCGCCCCGATGACGAGCTGAAGAAACTGGCCCGGCTGGCCATTGAGCTGGGTTTGGCAGACGCGTTGCGGTCCGGCTCGGTCGACGAGGCGCTGGCACAGGTTGGCACCCGTCCGAATGGCGAGAAATGGCTCGCCGCCTGGGAAGAGGCCAAGGATCCGTGGTTCAACTACACCACCGGCAACGGGTTCTATTCGACCGACAAGTACTGGATCGAAAACCTTGATATCCCGATGGGCTATCTGCGCGACTACATCGCGCGCGCCGAAGCAGGCGGAACCATCGAACGGCCGACCGCCGAACTGCATGCCGAACGCGACCGCATCACCTCCGAATACCAGGAGATGATGGAGCCCGAAGCCCAGGAGGTGTTCCAGGGCAAGCTTGGGCTGGCGCGGGTGGTCTATCCGTACGTCGAGGACCACAATTTCTACATCGAGCATTGGTCGATGGGCGTGTTCTGGCGCAAGATGCGCGAGCTTTCCAAGCTGTTGTCCGAAGAGGGTTTCTGGCCGACCGAGGACGGCATGTTCTACCTCACCCGCAACGAGGTGCGCGACGTGCTGTTTGACTACGGCAATGCCTGGGCAACCGGCGGCGACTGGATCGGGCCGAGCTACTGGCCGCAGGAAATCGAGCGCCGCCGCGGCATCATCGATGCCCTGTCGACCGAGGCCCCGCAGCCGGCGCTCAACAACCCGCCCGAGGTGATCACCGAACCCTTCACGATCATGCTCTGGGGCATCACCTCGGACTCGATCAAGAACTGGACCGGCGGTGACGACAATAGCAGCGACCTGACCGGCATGGCCGCCAGCCCCGGCGCGGTCGAAGGCCTCGCCCGGGTGATCCGCAGCCCCGAGCAACTGGGTGAGATCCAGCAGGGCGAGATCCTTGTCGCCCCGGTGACCGCGCCAAGCTGGGCGCCGGTGTTTGGCAAGATCCAGGCCACCGTAACCGATATCGGCGGGATGATGAGCCACGCCGCCATCGTCTGCCGCGAATACGGCCTTCCGGCCGTGACCGGCACCGGCAACGGCAGTTCGCGGATCGAAACCGGACAGAGGATCCGGGTTGATGGCAACACCGGTCAGGTCACGATCCTCGACTGACCGGACTCCCACGGGGCGCGCCTGCGCGTGAGGCAAAGCGCGCCCCGACCTACCCGTCCTTGGAGACAGTGATGCTGGACAAATCCGCCGAAATCGCACGTTACAACCCGGTCTGGCGCGCGGCCGAACCCTACATGCGGGCCCGAAAGAACGACGTGCATATCCCGCTGTCTTTCGCCTGGGCTCAGCGACTATTGGACGAACACCCCGAGGCCGACCGCGACGTCTGTTCGCTGGCGATCCTGCTGCACGATATCGGCTGGTACACCATCGACATGGAAGACATCATCGAAAAGGGGTTCTCCGGACCCAACATGCTGCAATCCGACGTGCGCTACCTGCACGAGAGCGAAGGCGTGCGGCTGGCCAGGGAGGTCCTGACTGAGACCGGCTGGGACGAGGGTGTCATCGCGCAGGTCTGCGAGATCATAGACGGGCACGACACCCGCCCCGACCCGCGCCATCTCAACGACCGGATCGTGCGCGATGCTGACAAGCTCTGGCGCTTTGAGGTTACCGGCATTGCCGTGGCCAGCGATTGGTTCAAGACCACGCCGCATGGTTATGCCGACCGGCTGGAAAAGCAAAAAGACACCCTCGAAACCGAAGCCGGGCGGCGCATGGCAAACGAGACGCTGGCCGAAACCCGGCGTGCCCTGATGCTTCACGTGATCTGAGGACTTTCCCAATGGACATGTTTATCGACGGCGCATGGCGCCCCGCCGCCTCGGGGGCGCGCCAGGATGTGACGGCCCCCGCAACCGGCGAAGTTTTCGACACGGTGCCCGCCGGGGGTGCCGAGGATGCCGACATCGCCATCAAAGCCGCCGCGCGCGCTTTCGAGACCTGGAAAAAGGTGCCGATGAGCGAGCGCGTGCGCGTCCAGAAGGCCTGTGCGCAGGCCATGCGCGACAAGGCCGAGACCGTGGGCGCCGTTCTGAACCGCGAGCTTGGTCGCCCGCTTGCCGCCTGCATCGCCGAGATCACCCGATCCGCAGACCTGCTGGACGTCTATGCCCAGGAGGGCCTGCGCCTGTCGGCCACGATGTCGCTGGCCTCTGGCCCGGGCGAGAAAACCATTGTCACCCGCGAGCCGCTGGGCGTTGTGGTGGCGATCACGCCGTTCAACTACCCGATCACGCTCTTGATGTTCAAACTCGGGGCCGCCGTCATCGCGGGCTGCACGATGGTGGCGAAACCGGCCGAGGATACGCCGCTTTCGACCCTGATGCTGGCCGAGATCTTTCACAAGGCTGGGCTGCCGGCAGGCGTGTTCAACGTGGTCACCGGCCGGGGCCGTGGTATCGGCGCGGCCATGATCGAGCACCCGGTACCGCGCAAGATCGCCTTCACCGGTGGGACCGCGGCGGGCAAGGCCATCGCCGCCGCCGCGACCGGCACGATGAAGCGCGTGACACTGGAACTGGGCGGGCAAAGTGCCGCCATTGTCTGTGCCGATGCCGATCTTGAGAAAGCCACCACCGCCATCGCCCGCCACGGTTTCGCCAATTCCGGGCAGTTCTGTTACCGGGTCAACCGGGTCTATGTCGAACGCCCGGTCTACGAGGCGTTCCTGTCGCGGCTGGCCGAAAAGGCAGGCAAGCTCAGCCTCGCGCCCGCCGGGGGCGATGGGGATCTCGGACCCCTCGTGAACGAGAAGATCTATTCCAACAGCGAGGTTCAGGTCGCCGATGCCCGCCAGAAAGGTGCGCGTGTCCTGCTGGGGGGCGACCGAAAGACCGGCGACGGGTTCGACGGCGGCTTCTACTTCCCGCCCACGATCATCGCCGATGCGACCCACGAGATGCTGATCCTGACCGAAGAGACTTTTGGCCCGGTGCTCGGTGTCTGCCCGGTCGACAGTGCCTTCGACGCCTTGGCCCACGCGAATGCCAGCCGCTACGGGCTGGCCGGCTTTGTCTTTGCCGGAGATCTGGCCAAGGGGCTGACGCTCTGCGAAGGGCTGGAAGCCGGGTCGGTTTGGCTCAACGACATTCACCGCTCGTCCCATTACGTGCCCTTCGGCGGCATGAAGGAAAGCGGGCTGGGCCGCGAAAAGGGCCGCTACGGGGTCGAAAGTTACCTCGAATACAAGACCATGTATCTCAGCTACGAGGTGCCGGAATGATCGACGAGGGCGTCATTCTGCCGCGCGATTTGCCCCTGTGGCAGGACGCCAAACCCTATCTCGACGTGCGCAACAACGACGAGCACACGATCGTTGCCTATGGACTGGCCCGTGCGCTGCTGGCGGAAATGCCGCAAGCGGATGAGAGCGTGGTGCTGCCGGCGATCCTCCTGCACGATGTCGGTTGGAAACGGATCGATCCCGAGCTTCTGTTGCTCGCCATTGGGCGAAACCCGACCCGCAAGGACCTCGTGCGCGAGCACGAGATCCACGGCGTCGAGATCGCCCGCGAGATCCTGGAACGCCACCGCCCCGAGGGGGTCGATGTCGAGGCCGTGCTGGCGATCATCGACGGCCATGACACCACCAAACAGGCGCGCTCGGTGAACGATGCGGTGATGAAAGACGCCGACAAGGGCTGGCGGGCGACACCGCACGGCGTGAAGACGATTTGCGGCTGGTACGATACCTCGCCGGTCGAGCATGTCGAAACGCTGGAGCAGGTGTCCAACCCCTACATGCTGACTGCCGCCGGACGGGCCTTTGCTGAGGGAATGTGCGTGGCGATCAAGGCCGAGGCACAAATCAATCGATACATGGGAGAGGCGGCTGATGAGTGATCTGGGATTGACGGACAAACGCGTGGTCGTGACCGGCGCGGCGGGCGGTCTGGGCAGAGCCTTTGCCGAAGGGTTCGCCGGGGCTGGTGCACGTGTCATCGTGGCCGATATCAATGTCGATGGTGCGCGTGCAACCGCCGCGCAGATCGCCGAAACCGGGGCCGAGGCACATGGCGCCGAGGTGGATGTCACCCGTGGCGACAGTTGCCGCGCGCTTGCCGACTTGGCCCGCACAATGCTTGGCGGCGTCGACATCCTGGTCAACAACGCCGCGATCTACGCCGGGCTCGAACGGCGCGATTTCGAAGAGATCGACGAAGCGACCTGGGACAAGGTCATGGAAGTCAACGTCAAGGGTGTGTGGCAAATGAGCCGTGCCCTGACCCCGCTGATGCGCGAGGCAGGTGGCGGCGCCATCGTCAACGTTGCCTCGGCGACGGTGTTTTCCGGCTCGCCGCAGTGGATGCACTACGTCGCCTCCAAGGGTGCGGTGATCGCGATGACCCGCTCGATGGCGCGCGAGCTGGGCGACGTGCCGATCCGCGCCAACGTGCTGGCGCCGGGCTTCACTCTGACCGAGGCCAGCCTCGAGTTGATCGAAGGCGCCGAGAGCTATGGCGTCAACCGGGGCGCGCTCAAGCGGGCTGCCCAGGCCGAAGACATGGTCGGCGGCGCGCTCTACCTCGCCTCCGATCTAGCCGGTTTTGTGACCGGGCAGACATTGGTCGTCGACGGCGGCCGGCAATTCATCTGAGGACCCCATGACCAAACTTACATTCATCGAACCGTCCGGAAACCGCCGCGAAATCGAGGCGGATGGAGGCCAAAGCGTGATGCAGGCCGCAACAGCCGCCGGGATCGAGGGCATTGCCGCCGAATGCGGCGGGTCGTGCATGTGCGCAACCTGCCACTGCCTTGTCTGCGAGGCGCCGGGGGGCTTGCCCGAAATGGAAAGCGACGAGGCCGACACGCTGGAATTCACTGCCGAAGAGATGCGAGAGACCAGCCGCCTGATCTGTCAGATCGAGGTGACAACCGAAATCGAAGGCACGGTCTTCAAGGTCATGGGGCGTTGATCATGCCAGGAACGGTTATTATCGGCGCAGGTCATGGCGGCGTGCAACTTGCCGCAAGCCTGCGCGAGACGGGGTATGAGGGGCGTGTCCGTCTTATCTCTGCTGACCCGGACCTGCCCTATCACAAACCGCCCCTGTCCAAGTCGTTCATGAAAACGCCGGACGCGCCGCTGCAACCACTGCGTGGCGAAGCATTCTTTGACCAAAACGACATCGCGCTCGATCTCGGGCGGGAGGTGGTGCGCGTTGAGCGGGAACGGAAACGACTGATCTGTTCCGACGGAAGCGCCCTCGACTATGACAAGCTGGTGCTGGCGACCGGGACGCGGGCGCGCAAGCTCACCGTCCCCGGCGCGGAGCTCGACGGCGTCCACAGCCTGCGCACGGCCGAGGATGCCCGCGCGCTGCGCGCCGATCTGCCCGGCGCGCGCCGCGTGGTCGTCATCGGCGGCGGCTTCATCGGGCTGGAGGCCGCCGCCATGCTGGCCGCGCGGGGCCTTTCTGTCAGTGTCGTTGAACTTGCCCCGCGCCTGCTTGGCCGCGCGGTCAGTTCGATCACGGCGCAGACCATAGCCTCCTATCTGGAAGGCGAAGGGGTCAGCCTGCACCTCGACACCGCGATCGAGGCAATCGACGGGCAGAACGGACGGGTCACGGACGTTCGCCTGTCCGACGAGGTGCTGGCGGCAGATCTTGTGTTGGTTGGCGTCGGGGCAGAGCCAATGGACGAACTCGCCCGCGATGCCGGTCTTGTCGTAGAAAACGGGATCGTTGTGGATGAGTTCCTTGCAACCAGCGCGCCCGATATCTTCGCGATCGGCGATTGCGTGTCGTTTCCACAGGTTCACCTCGGATGCCACACCCGTCTGGAATCGGTACAGAACGCGACCGACCAAGCCCGTTCGCTGGCCCAGACCCTGACCGGCACGCCACAACCCTATGCCGCCCTGCCGTGGTTCTGGTCGGACATCGGCGCCGTGAAACTCCAGATCGCCGGTCTTGCCCGGGAAGGGGGCGAAACCCTGGCGACCCGATCCGACGATGGGCAGGTGAAGTCGGTCTATCACTTGGCAGGAGGCCAGCTGGTGGCCTGCGAAACGCTCAACAGCGCGGGCGAGCACATGCTTTCGCGACGCATGATCGCCGAGGGGATCACGCCGGCGCGCACGGTGCTCGAGACGGGCGACACGGCCGAGATCAAGAAGGCCTACGCTGCAGTGAAAAACTTCTAAGACGGATGTTTGGACCAGCTAACCGTGTGGGATGGTGGTCCGCCGAAAAACGAGCTTGGACAAAACAGTCCCACAGTCAGTATTTGGATGCCCGCCGGGCTTTGTCCCGAGTTCCAAGTCGACATCCGTCTGTCACCGATTCAACCTTATTCGCGATCGCAACGTGACGGTAGCGGCCATTGCGTTGCATCCGACGAATGCCGGAAACGTCCCGCATAGCGGGCCTTAGTGCGGCACGCAGCGAACGACCGCTTCCCGCCCTTCACGTCGGTGGTGCTTCAACAGCGACAGCTGATAGATGGCGCGAACGGCGGAAAGGTCCGGCATGGCTGCCTCTCGCAACAGTATTGTGTAAGGCGAAGGAACCTTTCGTCAGGCAGCGGTCACCAATGCACCACCCGCAAGTGCCAACCTGGATTCCGGAATTCATCCCGTGCCTATGAGTTCCGGGTTCTTCCTAAATTCCGGCAGCACTGACGTGCTCTAACTTGATTCGGGCGCGAATCTACGCCTCATGTCAGGGTTAGAAGGAGGCTGGAACCCATGCGCAACCGATTGAAACTGAATGAAAAAGAAGTACGCAACCTGGAATCCACTGAGGGTCGTGACTACCAGGTTTTCGACAGCGAGATCCGCGGATTTTCCATCCGGGTCTACAAATCCGGCAATAAGGCTTTCACGCTGGATTACCGCATCAACGGCCGGCAGCGGCGCTACAAGCTCGGCGCCTGGCCCGAATGGACCACGACAGCTGCCCGCGAACGTGCCAAGGAAATCAGGCGGCAAATCGACGAGGGAATCGACCCGCTCTCTGTTCGCGAGACCGAACGAGAGGCCCCGAAGGTCAGCGACATGATCGATCGCTATATTGAGGAACACCTGCCCCGGCTCGCGCCGCGCAATGCCTCAGACCAGATTTCAATGCTACGGAAGATGGTCGAACCTGAATGGGGCAACCGGCTGGTGACAGAGATCACCAAGCAGGACGTCGAGCGCTTTCTGAACAAGGTCGCCGAGGGGCGGCCGCGCCCTTCAAAGCTCAAGCCCAACAACCGCGCCCGCAAGCTGCAAGGCTGGAAACCTACACCGATCCGGGCCAACCGGGTCGGGCAACTTCTGCGCAAGATGTTCAATCTGGCCATCAGCTGGGAATGGCGCGAAGACAACCCTGCGGCTGGGTTCCGCATGCGGATTGAGAACAGCCGCGAACGCTTCCTGAGCCATGAAGAGTTGGCAAGGCTGGCCACCGCACTGGACCACGCAGAAGATCAGCGCGCGGCGGGGATCATCCGCATGTGCATGCTGACCGGCGCGCGTGTCGGGGAAGTCCGCACGGCGCGGTTTGAACATTTCAACCTCGACTATGGCAGCTGGGCCAAGCCCGCTGACACGACCAAGCAACGCAAGGTCCACCGCATCCCGATTTCCGCCGACGTGGCCACGATCGTGCGCCAGCGCAAATTGGTCGTGCCCAAGGGCTCGCCGTGGCTCTTTCCCGGCGACACGCCGGGCCAGCCTGTTAAGGAAATCCGCCGGTTTTGGCGCAACATGCAGCGCGAGGCGGAGATCCCCGATGTGCGCATCCACGACCTGCGCCACACATTCGCGTCGCTTTTGGTCAGCGGTGGCGCCTCGCTCGAGATGGTCGGGCGTCTGCTGGGCCACTCGCAGATGTCGACCACACAGCGCTACGCCCATTTCATGGACTCGCCCTTGCGCGCTGGCGTCGATGCTGTGGCCCAGGCCTTTCGGCCGCGCCCCGTCCTTGTGCACGATACGAGGACCGATCGTGCTGCAAGCTGACGGGCTCACGCCAGCGCTGTGAGACGGCGCCAGACCGCTGCGACCCGTTTCCGAATGGTGCTCTCATCGGGAATATCACCGGTTTCGGACTCGCTGTGGAACCAGTCGATGATCAGGGACACGAAATCTGCCTGCTTTTGCGGGATCCCCTGCTCGTTGATGATGCGCACCATCTCCACGAACATGCCATCCCAGTCGTAGCGCGGCTCGCTGCCCCCGGCCCCGCCCTTGCGGCCACCTTTTCGCCGGAGAAGATCGCATTCCTCTTCAAAAGCCAGCACATCATCTGCCTTCAACAGCAGGTCCGCCCGGCGCAATCGCAGCCCCTGCGTTGGATGCGTAACGTACCGCCAGATGGTGCTTCCGTCGGGCAGGATATGCCGCACAGTGCAGGACTTTTCGCTGCGCGCATAGCGTCGGAACATCGCCATGATGTCGGCGGCGTTGATTTGCACAAGACCAGCCACGGGCTCGGTACCGCAGACAAGCGGGCCAACCGCCGTCATCATCTGCAACTGGCCTGTGAGCGCCCAGCCCGCAACATCGGTTGGGCAGCATCCCCAACGCGCGGCGACTTCGTTGAGAGAAAAAATTGGTCGGGGTGGCAGAGACATATGGTGCTCCTTCTGTCGATCGCGCGGGCGCCCTGCCCGTCGCGTTCGTGCTGAGATCAATCACCGATGGACAGGATGACCATCCGGTGGAAACCCTCAGCGCCGGAGCTGAACCCGATACCTCACGCGCAGCACGTGACGACCTGCAACTCTCCTTCAGAGAATCGCTGAGGCTTCGGGTCCGCGATTATTGGCCTGCCGACCGGGAATGCACTAGGCTCAACGTCAAGTTCTGACGTTGAGAGGAAAATATTTGGCACATGAGAAAGGTTCTCGATGTTTTGCGCCTGGCTGAAGCGGCTCTCGCGAGGGAGAACGGCATCAACATGGATGACATCCAGCGGCTGCTGAAGCTCCGCACACGGACTGCACAACGCCTCATTCACCTATTCGAGGAGGCTTTCCCTGCGGTTGAAAAACGCAAGGATCCGGATCGAACCAGGTGGTGGAAACTGCACGATGAGCCACTGATACGGTATCAAGGCATCCGCGAGAAAGAGCTGGCCTCTCTCGAAACCGCCATCCTGCGCGCGCGCCAGCATGGGTCGCCCCTCGAAGTCCACCATCTTGAATCCATCCGCGATCGCATGCTCGCCAGCATGTCGCCGATAGAGGCGCGGGCCATCAAGCGCAATGCCAAGGCCGTGCTGGAGGCGCGCGGCCATGCCTACCGCCCTGGCCCTCGTGCGCGCCTGAACCCTGACATTTTATCTGCGATCGAAGAAGCCCTGGAAACCAGCATGCGACTGTCGGTCAGCTATCAGGGCAAGGAGGATGCGGTCGCCACGGATCGCAGCCTTGAGTCCTATGGATTATTGTTTGGGATCCGCGAGTATCTCATTGCCCGCGACACTAACAAGGATGACCGGCTGCGCAGCTTTCGCCTCGATCGCATTGCTGCCATCGCCGTCACCGATCAGCCTTTTCAAAAGGACCCGGAGGTTGATCTGCAGGCTCATGCGGCAAAGGCGTTTGGGTCCTATTACAGCGAAGAGGAATTCGGACCTGTCGCGTGGCGCTTCAGCCCGGAGGCTGCGAAAGTTGCGCGCGAGTTCGAGTTCCACCCGGACCAGCGCGTCGAGGAAACTGACGACGGTGGGATGATCGTTCGCTTCAGCGCGAGTGGCTGGTTGGAAATGGCCTGGCATCTCTACAAATGGGGCGATGGCGTCACCGTTCTGGAGCCTGCCGGGCTTGCAAAGGTTGTTGCCGAGCACCGTCGCGGCGACTTTCCTTCCCTGCCGTAGACTGGCTGTTCCCGGCCTGGTGCTGCGTTGTGCGCATGATTCCTACAACGGGCCGGAATTCAAATCCGGGATCGGTGTCGTGATGACCGCCGGTTTCCGGTCCAAGCGCGCGAAACACGCCAAAACGCTGATTTTGTTGGCCGGAACTCAGGCCGCCGTATGACCGCCGGTCACTGCCTAGGGGCCGGTCGGTTCGGGATGTTTCTCTGCCTCTGCTGGCGACGCATGCCAGCTTTGAAACGGAGACACCCATGTCTGATCAGCACATTTCACCGCCGACGCGCCCTGCGCCCTTGTTGTCGGAAATGTACACACGCCAGCAGCTGGCCGTGGAGCTTGGCTTCACCTGCGACACGCTCTGCCGCTGGGAAGCCCGCCAAATTGGCCCGCCCTGCACGCGCATTGGGAGACGGGTCTTTTATCGTCGTGACGCGGTTGAGGCCTGGCTACTTGAACAGGAAAATACACGCGTCACTCGCGGGTGCCGGGGGGCACGCAGATGAGCATTCCCATGCCCTTCCGCAAGCCCAGCGCCCGGGACCGCGTCCGCCAGGACTGGATCGAAGAACGCCGGCGCGAGGCGCGCATGGTGATCGCTGATGTGGCGCACCATTCTGATTATCTGGTGCGGCTGGCCTGCAATGTGCTGGTGCAACATGGTGAGACCTTCGAGGAGCGCGAAGACGCGCGCATTCTGCTGGTCATCCTAGATGCCAAGACGCCTGGTCGGTTGCCTGCACCCTCCCCAGACCGGGAGGGCCGCTCATGAAACGCCGCGGCACACCTGAAGCAGATCTGCAGCGCGCTGTCGTGACCGCGCTGCGCTTTGCGCTCCCCAAGGGCGCCATCATCCATCACTGCGCCAATGAGGTCACCGAAGCCGGCCCGCGTGGGGCCAAGCGGCAAGCCATCCTCGTTGGCATGGGTGTCCATCCCGGATTTGCCGATCTGATCATTCTCTGCGAGGGCAAGGCGCTCTTCCTCGAGCTGAAATCCCTCAAGGGGCGGCTCAGCCCAGCGCAGGAGGCGTTTCGGGACGCCGTGACGGCGCAGGGCTTTGGCTGGGCGCTGGTGCGTTCACTTGATGATGCGCTGGGCGCCCTCGCCGATTATGGCTTTACGACGCGCGTCGCCCCTCCAACCGGGAGGATCGCCCCATGAGCCATGCCGCCACAAACTGGGCCATCCAGCAGCGCGGGCTGAAGCCCACGACCAAAATCGTGCTTTGGCATCTGTGTGACCGGTTCAACCCGGACTTCGGGTGTTTTCCGACGCAAGAGCGGCTCGCACATGATTGTGAAATCGGGCGCGCCACATTGAACCGCCATCTCGATGAGCTGGAGGCCCGCCGGTTGATCAAGCGCGTGCGCATCGTCGACACTAAAACCGGCCAGCAGCGGCCCACACGGTATTTGTTGGGGTTCGAGTTCGACGATGGAAATGGTGCCCGACCGTCAAGCGCACCCCCTGATGGGAACACCGCTACGGGTGCAGGTGACACAGCCCCGCCCCGCCGCCCTGAGGACGCGTCCTCCAAATCGCAAAACACCGCAAAAACCCCGTGTCTTGATTTGGGACACGGGCAAGACGCTGAAACGTCCTATGGCGACGAGGGTAAAACACTGTCAGTCCCTGCCACGCCATGTCCCAAAACAGGACACGGGCCCGTGTCTCATTTTGGGCAAAACCCGTGTCTCAAAAATGGCGATTCCCGTGTCTCAAAATGGGACACTAACCCTGTAAGGGAACCTTTAAGTAAACCAGTAAAGGAGGAGGAGGACGCGCGAGCGCGCGAAACTGCATTTGATGTTTTTTTTGGAAAGCTGCTCACGGCGCTGGGCTTCGATCCAGACGGGCCCCTGCCCGGCTGGTGGCAAGGCAGGCCGCCTCGAGAACATGTGTGGCGATGGATTGATGATCTCGGGCTGATCGAGGTTGAAATCCTCGAGGCGGCTGAGGCGTCTCGGCAGGAGCATCCCGAGCCTCCCGACGGGCCCAAGGCGCTGGATCGGATCATGCAGCGGGCCGCCCAGCGCAAGGCGCAGACCAAAGCGGTTTCGGATATCTCAAAGGGCCAGGACGGCAAAGCGAGGCGGAGAAAGGGGACTCCAGGGCCTGCCCCCAGCATCGATGAGCTCGCGGCCTTCTATGCAGACCGGGTAAAGGGCGACGGATACTTACCACCCAGCATGATCAGCACTTCCATGTGCCAAGCAATGCTGGAGCGCGGACTGGTGACCCATGACCAGCTGCGGATGCGGGGTGTGCTATGAGCAAGTTTGATCGCAAACTCCATGGACAGCCAATCGCTTCACCGCGCAAAGAGGGGCTCCAATCCCGCAAGGGACGCCCAAAGCGCGTGATGACCGTGCAGCAGGCGCTGGAATGGGCGTTTCGCACCGAATGCGCTCAGCTGGAGCTGCCCGAGCCGCCTGATCCAGAGCGCGGCCAGGGGTTTGGCTTTGGCCTCGAATACGTGCTCATGCAGCGCGCGGCGCTGGGCTGCCAAATCGATGGTGGTCGGTACAAAATGGGCGATTACACCCACGAGGATGCTGAGGTGATCGCGGCCACTGTGGCCGGGATGCCTGATGATCTCGGTGGTAAGCGCATGGCAATACGCGTGGCCGAGCTCGCGCGCGCTGGGCTCACGCCGGACTGGATGCCAGGGGCAGTGCCACGCTGTGTGCCGGTGGACATGA
Organism: Roseobacter sp. MED193; assembly: GCF_000152965.1. Lineage (GTDB taxonomy): Bacteria > Pseudomonadota > Alphaproteobacteria > Rhodobacterales > Rhodobacteraceae > Pseudophaeobacter. The sequence continues at coordinate 2,004,001 of NZ_CH902583.1, forward strand.
AGCGCAACCGGTATGGCGATCGCGCGGTGACCGAGGTGGTTGGGACCGAGCGCGTGCTGAGCCGCGGGAAGTGGCGGACGGTGGAGGTTCGGGCCTGTCCCGTTACTTACTCGCTCCATCCGGAGCAGATTGAAGCGGCAAGGCGGGCGTATGGTGACTGGTGGCGGGCGCTGGAATGGATCCGGGACGGCTTGCAAGTGGGGAATATGCTGCGGGATGTTCAAATAGCCGCAGCCCTGCCGGCACAGCGGCCTTGGAAGCCGAAACAAACACGCCTACGATCACCTTAACGCATGATCAGAATAACAACTGTTCGCCTGACCGTTTCGCGCCAGGAGCAGGCTTAAAAACTCAAGGAGCATTCAATTGGCAGCCACCGCCACAATCGAACTCAAAGACTTGGTGCTTCAAACAGCCATCGGGACTTACGGCGAAAACGACACGGTTCCGGAAGCCCATGTCCTAGATATGACTTTGTCGATCGCTCCGGAGAAAGTGTTCGTGTCAGAAGACGACATGAGCCAAGTTTTTGATTACGATCCGTTGATTGAAGAAATTAATCACTTGGCAGGTGATGGCCACTACGAGACGCAAGAATGGCTTGTCAGCAGGATTGCAAAAGCATGTGCTGCATACCCAGAGATCACTGGTCTCGATATTGGCTTGCACAAACGTCCCGTGAAGGACGGAACCGGAACTCTGGGCATACGCCTCAGACTGGACGCCAATGACCTTGAAGGCCTGCGCTGACATAGAGGCTCATCCGAACAACCACGCTTAATTCTGCCTAACCACACACACCTCCATCTACGGACGCTATCACCGCTTGACGTCACAGACCCAAATGCGCGACTTATGAGAACAAAGGCAGAACAAGAGGGAATCGTGCATGCCCGTCTATCCGATAGAAGCGCCCATTGTCGCATCTGGGCAAACTGTACCCATCCATCTGCCCTTGGTCAGCGCGGGCTTCCCCTCGCCGGCCGGGGACGACCTCGAGGACGAGATTGATCCCATCGCCTGGGTCGTACGGCATCCCACCTCGACTTTTTGGTGGCGTGTTGAGGGCGACTGTCTATGGGATGTTGGCATTCGTGATGGCGACATCATTGCTGTTGATCGAGCCGGAAAACGCCGTCTCGGCCGGGCAGTTCTGGCAGTCGTAGACGGTACAGTCACCGCCAAGATACTTCGAAAGAGGGATGGGAAATACTTCCTGTCACCTGCCAACAGTCAAGAAGCCTTTCCCGACATTGAGCTCACAGAAGACAGCGAAATCTGGGGTGTCATTGCGGGCGTCGTGCGGCGCTATGATCTGGCGTAATGCGGGCCATAGCCATCAGCGACAGCGCAAATTTCTATGTGAGCGCCGAGCGGATTTTTGATCCGAGCCTGAACGGCGTGCCGGTCATCGTTCTGTCAAACAACGATGGCTGCGCCGTTGCCCGTAGTGATGAGGCCAAAGCGCTGGGCATCAAGATGGGCGAGCCTTTGCACCTGCTCCGCGACAAGATCGCAACGCATGGCGTCAAAGTGTTTTCATCCAACTATACGCTTTATGGCGACATCAGCCGCCGCGTGGTCGAGGTCTACGAGGATTACACACCGAACGTCGAAATCTATTCGATCGACGAATGCTTTTTGGATTTCAGCGGCTTCCAAGACCGAGTAGCCCACGCCAAGCACATGCGCCGCGATGTTCTACGTCGCATCGGTATCCCCGTACGCGTTGGAATTGCACAGACCAAAACACTCGCAAAATGCGCCAATGACATCGCAAAAAAGAACCCAATCTTTGAAGGGGTTCTGGATATGACTGATCCAGCATTAGCCGATTGGCTTCTACCTCGGGTGCCAGTTGGCGACATATGGGGCATTGGGCGGCGCACAACACGAAAGCTTGAGGGTATAGGTATCAGCACAGCAGCCCAGTTACGAGACATGCCTCTCCGACAAGCCCGCGCGCTGGGCACTGTCGTTCTTGAACGCACAGTTTTGGAGCTGCAAGGTGAGCCGTGCATCGCCTTTGATGACGTAGAGCCTCCGCGTAAAGGCATGGCGGTCACCCGCTCAGCAGGAGCACCGATGACGGATTTCGACACACTGTTTCAGGCGATCACCGCTCATGCGACACGCGCTGCCGAAAAGCTTCGGCAACATGGGTTGGTGGCAGGAACACTTACGGTCTTCTTCCACACCAATCGGCACCGGCCCGATCGACCACAGTATGCTGGCTCACGCTCGACACGCCTAACGCCAATGTCTTCTGATACCTTTGAGCTGGTTGCAGCAGCCAAACAATGTGCCATCGCGGCTTGGCCCAAAAACTGCACGCAAAACTACGCCTTTACCAAAGCAGGGGTCATGTTGGATGAATTGCTGCCTCAGGACGATCAGCCGAGAACCCTCTTTGATGAGCCGCGAAAGTCGCCCACGCTTATGGCTGCGCTGGATGCCGTGAACGCCCGCTTTGGCAAAAAGACGATGGTGCTCGCTAGTGAAGGCACGGCGCGCACGTGGCAGCTGCGCGCAAACCACCGAAGTCCTCGCTACACGACGCGCATCTCGGATCTCCCCGTCGTGAGGTGAGCGAGCAGTTTGATGACGCATAAAATACCGAGGGTGCGGCTCCGGCATAAGAGCTGGCACATGATACTTGACAAGTTCCCATTTTGGTAACACATTGAGGTGGGTTCCCGATGGGGGAACACATTGAGGTCAAATGCGGATACTGTCGAGACGAACCCTTGTTGAGTACTGGGCCAAACATGCGGCGGCTAAAGCCCCGCTGCAGTTCTGGTACGCTGAGGTCGAGCGGGCACAGTGGGAGCGCCCGCAGGACGTGAAGGACTTGTTCGGCGCATCGGTAGACTTCGTCGGTGACAGCCGAATCGTGTTCGACATTGGCGGCAACAAGTTTCGTCTGGTCGCCCGGGTTGTGTACGGTCCGTATTACCGTGTGATGATCAAGTTCGTGGGGACCCACGCAGAATATGACAAGATTGACGTAACCAAAGTCTAAGTAAATCAGGAAGAAACAAATGGAACTCCGCGCCATTCGAACCGATGAAGATCTGGATTGGGCGCTTGCGGAAATCGAGCAATATTTCGATACACCGCCGGTGCCTGGAACGGAAGAAGCCGATCGCTTCGACATCCTGACCGATCTCATCGAAGCCTATGAGAACCGTGAATACCCCATCGAAGCGCTCGATCCGATCGAGACGCTCAAAGTCTTCATGGACATCAAAAAGAAGAAGCAGAGCGATTTGGCAGAGCTTGTTGGCGGCAAGCCGCGCGCCTCCGAGATTATCAACCGCAAGCGTCCGCTGACCTTGCGAATGATCCAAAAGATCAACACCAGCTGGAAAATTCCTGCTGCCTCGCTGATCGCACCTTATCATCTCGAGGCTAACGGCGAGGGGGCCTGACCCCCCTCCCACGGTTCCTCCGCAGCCCTTTGCGTATACGGGGGGGCTCAGCGCGCAAGTTTTCTAGCGACTTGGATTTTCACCGGGGAATCCACTTGGAGGCCACCCGTCATGCGGACTTCGAACTTATAACGTGATAACAATTACTTAAACGCGCTCTAGCGCTCGCTAAGGTGGATTTTACTATTTCTGTCAAGAATCCACCTGTGCCAATCGGAATCCAGGATGGAATCCACTATTCCCCAATCGACTGACCATCAGGTTTGGCGCGTGCGGTGACCAAGTCCGACCACCGTGTTGTGAACCGTGCCGACAACATATCCTGTCGCATTGCCCAAGCCGGTGGACGGGATTTGGGGGCCTGCCCCAGTGCAATGGCGCCGCGTCCATGACGCCGATCAATCGCATCAACGGCCTGCATGAGATGATCTTTTTGTGCAGGGCGTGGATCGAACAAGGTCCTGGGCTGGTCCTGCGCAGAGGACAGATCCAGAAGCAGCACACCAGCTTTGCGATACGCAAATCCCCCTCTCCAGACACGCTCCAGCGCGCGCGAGGCAGCGCACACAATATGCAGCGCGTCGCTTGTCGGCAGTGCAAAGCGCACGGTTGCTGCAGAGCCATATTGTGGCGCCGCCTTGTTGAACCGATCCGTCGACACAAAGACCTGTAGCGCACCAGCAACCTGATTTGCCGCGCGCACTTTGCCGGCCGCTCGCTCAGCAAACGTGATGACCGCAGAGCGCAGGTCCTGTTTCTCGGAGATCACCCGCCCAAAACTCCGTGAGCAGCAGGTCGTTTGCTTTGGGTCGGGCTGAGTGTCTAGATCATGGCAGGCAATCCCTCGCAACTCATGGACAGTCCGCAACCCGACAATCCCCATGCGTTTTCGAACCCAACCATCTGATGCGCGGCTGAGATCATGCGCCGTGTGAATGTTCTGAGCCTCAAGCATCTGCGACCAACGGCGCCCAATGCCCCAGACATCACCAACCGCAACTTTCCGAAGCGCGGGCTCACGCCACTGCGGGTGATGCACCAAATCCAGAACTCCACCCGTTCGGGGCGAGGATTTCGCCAACTTGTTCGCAAGCTTCGCCAAGGTTTTCGTGGGACCAATACCGATGGAGACGGGGATACCTGTCCAAGCCCGCACCTGCTGGCGCAAGTCCAAACACCACTCGGTCAGGCTCGGGACCGCGAGGTGATGCAAATCCAAAAAACATTCATCAATGCTGTAGACCTCGCTGCGTGGCGCGCTGTCCGCCAAAATGCTCATCACGCGCTCTGACAAATCCCCGTAAAGCGCATAGTTTGACGAACGCACCTCGACACCATGATCTCTGACCAAATTGCGGATTTTGAACAGCGGCACTCCCATAGGAATCCCGAGATCTTTCGCCTCTTGGGAGCGAGCCACGACGCAGCCATCATTATTTGAAAGCACAACCAGCGGTCGCTCTATGAGCTCTGGCTGGAACACACGCTCACAAGACGCATAGAAGTTGTTACAATCCACCAAACCAAAGGTCGGCATCTGATCACCGCAGGCAATGACGTCGGATGCTGTTGGTCACCACACCCCAAATCTCACATCCCTCTTCATCGACCGGGATATTGGGAAAGGCCGCATTCTCGGCCTGCAAAGCCCAGCCCTCCGGCCCAGCTTTCATCAACCTTTTGACCGTCAGATCCCCATGCAACACCGCAATAACCACATCTCCAGCCACAGGCGTGATCGAACGATCTATAACCAGAATATCCCCATCAAAAATTCCAGCATCCCGCATCGACTCCCCACTCGCACGCACAAAAAAAGTCGCCGCAGGCCGGCGGATCAGATGCTGATTGAGATCGAGCTTCCCCTCCAAATGATCCTCAGCAGGGCTTGGAAAGCCTGCGGGCACCCTGCTGCTGAACACAGGAAGGAAACAAACCGAGGGATCGTCAGAGGGCGTGTACATGATGAGATGATCGTTGAGACTCGAAGTAAGAACATAAAGTGAACATGTAGGAGCAGATTCGTCAATCTCAGAGCAGGCAATTTCCAATTGACATTTCTAGCCCCCTTGACGTACCCCTTGATCATCGAAGAATTGCGCTCGAAAGGATAACCCTTGCGGGCGCTTTTGTTTTTCCGACATCGCGATTGCTGACGACCCCATGGTATGGGGTTTAGCTTCGGCATGCATCGCCCTTGCCAGTGAGCCCCCTACCCCATGGACCTTGTCTTTGCGCCGCGCCAGATTGAACTCTGGCCGATCGAACAGCTGCGCCCTTATGCGAAGAACGCTAAGATCCATGGTGAGGCGCAGGTGGCGAAGATCGCAGCGAGCATGGCGAAGTTCGGCTGGACCGTCCCGTGTCTGGTGGCAGACGACGGTGAGTTGATTGCGGGCCATGGGCGTGTATTGGCTGCCGGCGCGCTGGGCCTCACTGAGGCGCCTGTCATTCGGCTCGGCCACCTCGACGACGCGGAGCGCCGCGCCTACCGTATTGCCGACAACAAGCTGACCGAGCTCGGCGACTGGGACGAGGCTGTCCTACGCGATGAGATCGCGGGGCTCTTGGCCGACGACTTCGACCTCGATCTGCTGGGGTTCTCAGACGAGGATCTAGACGCCCTCCTTCAAGATCCTGACGCGCTGGACGGCGACAGCGCTGCCGAAGGCGAGAATGATATCCCAGAGCCCCCGGTGACGCCGGTATCAGTTTCCGGAGATCTCTGGCAGCTGGGCTCACATCGTCTGGTCTGCGGGGACAGCACCAGCGCCGATGTCGTGGGCCGCCTCCTGGGCAGCGTCAAACCGCTCCTCATGGTGACCGATCCCCCCTATGGCGTGGAGTATGATCCGTCATGGCGCAACCAAGCTGGGGCAGCCAAGACCAAACGCACCGGCAAGGTGCTGAACGACGACCGCGCGGACTGGCGCGAGGCTTGGTCCCTTTTTCCTGGCGATGTCGCCTATATCTGGCATGGCGCTCTGCATGCAGCGACTGTCGCAGACAGTCTGACCGCCGCGGGCTTTGCCATACGCTCCCAAATCATCTGGGCCAAGGACCGGCTGGTACTGAGCCGCGGCGATTATCATTGGCAGCATGAGCCCTGCTGGTATGCGGTGCGCGCCAAGGGCAAAGGTCACTGGGCGGGGGATCGCAAACAGACGACACTCTGGCAGATTGCAAACAAAGATCAGGATGCCGAGACCGTACATGGCACTCAGAAGCCAGTAGACTGCATGCGCCGCCCGATCCTCAACAACTCAAACCCCGGCCAAGCTGTCTATGAGCCCTTCATGGGATCCGGCACCACGCTGATCGCAGCAGAGACGACAGGACGTATTTGTTATGGAGTGGAGCTGAACCCAGCTTATGTCGATGTGGCTATCGAGCGCTGGCAGGCCTTTACAGGCGAAGAGGCCGTGTTGGCAGGTAGCGGTGAGACATTCGCAGTGCTTAAATCCAAGCGGATCGCGGCCTGATACAATCGCGCCGTCGCTCCCTCATTGAGGCGATCACCAATGTCATCGTCGGCTATGTGCTAGCCGTCATCACCCAGACCATCATATTCTCATGGTTTGGACTTCAAGCCGGACTCGGTTAGACCCTCGCAATCGGCTCTGTATTCACCGGTATCTCGCTTATCCGGAGCTATACGCTGCGCCGGCTATTCGAGCTATGGCGGTGAGATATCCGCTCAAGCCGTGTCGAGCTTGTAAACAGTCCCCCGCTCGGGGTGTTTATGGGAGGTGATGGACAGGCCCAGCTTTTTTTTAAGGGCGCCGGAGATCGTCCCTCTGGCCGTGTGTGGCTGCCAAGATGTGGCGACGACGATTTCCGCGATGGAGGCGCCGTCGGGGCGCTGGAGCATCTCAATCAGCATCGCCTGTTTTGTGCCCTGTCGGATGGACGCCAGCTTCTGACACGACGCCGCATCCGCCGTTGGGATATTGCCTTCCGGCGCCCGCGTAGTTGCCTTGCGGATCTTGCTGATCGTGCTGGCTGCAATCGGTTCTATCTCGATGGCCTCCAGCCCCGCTTCGGTCGCAATCAGCGTGGTACCGTGACCATCGCCGGCCTCGCGCCAGAGCGGTTCTTTGCGAAAGAGGTTGGCCTCGACCTCTTCGAGCCATCCCCGCTCGATCATCTTGGTCACTGTCATCTTGGCGGCAGCACCAGCCAAGCCTTTGGGCAGGGGCATGGCCAAGTTGCCGGCCCGGCAGGCCGCGCAGTTGAGGATAATAGATTGGGTCTCAGTGAGCTTGGGCATTTTGGCCTCCGTGTGAGTGGGGTGCAATTTTGGGATCAGCCGACCTCTTCCATCGCGGCCATAACCGCGAAGTGCTGCACCCAGCCGGTCAGGTAAGGCAGCCCGACGGGGATCCCCTCCTCACGCTGAGTTCTGGAGCTAATGCGCCAGTCCTGCCATTTGGCGATTGTGGTGGTTATGGCAACCTCACTGTCCGCTGTGCTGCCCTGTAGGGCTCCGACGACATCATCGGCAAAGTGCCGACCCCAGCGGCTGTCGAGAAAGTCACGGATGCCGCGCATGTCCTCCTCGCTATCGGCGCCAATGGCCTCGGCGACCAGGCGGGAGGTGAGCGTCCAGACCTCAACGCTGCGGCGGTCTCGTTCAGGGCAGCGCGTCATGCTGCCGAAGAAGCCGTCGTCTTCATTGCGGCTGGGAAGAATGGCGGGCGTGGTCATCTCAGAAGCCTTTCTAGGGAGGGGTGCGGGTTGGGTCAGGGTCGCAATCTGTGCGCGTGTCCTCATGGCTCTGCCCTCCATCAGATCACTTGCAGTTCAGCCAAAACCGCCGCGGCGGCGACCAGCTGAGCCGTGGGCAGCTCGATCTTGAGATGCGAGATCACGTCACTGGCCTCGGCGTTTATGCCGTCCTTGCGCAGCGTTACCTCGATGACCTCCGCGACGGCGTCCGGTCGTGCGCGGTCAAAACGCTCCGGCAGCGTGCTATGGTCGATGCGGATAGTGGTGATGGCGGTCATGGCGTAGCTCCAATCAGGCTGTTTGCGTGATGTAAGAATCGCTCGACGCCGCAATACAATCAACTCAAATAGACGTTTTTAGTTGTTTATTTACAATATGTTGAGGCAACATAAAGCGTCATGGAGGGTCTATCTGAACGCGCCTATGCAGAGCACGCTGGGATCTCCCGCGGGGCTGTGCAGAAGGCCCGCAAGACCGGGCGGTTGGTGCTCTTTGCCGATGGCTCAATCAATGCAGCCGCATCCGATGTGCGTCGGAAAGCCTCAACAGATCCAGATCAGCAGATGCGCGCGCAGGGAGGGTTAGCCAATAGCAGTGGGAACGATGGCCCCAGCGTCTCAGGCAGTGGCGATAGCACCTCTTACCTAAAAGCCCGCACGGCCCTGACCGTTTACCAGGCGCAGGAACGCCAACTGTCGATCCAAAAGAAGAAGGGCGTGCTGGTGGATCGTGCACGCGCCGAAACACTGGTGTTTCGCCTCGTTCGCCAGGAACGCGATGCCTGGGTCACCTGGCCCACACGTGTCGCGGCGCTGATGGCCGCGCAACTGTCCGCAGATATGGAGAAGGCATCTGGCAAGGCGGTGACGATCGAGACTGCGATCTTGCAGAGGGTATTGGAAACCCATGTCCGAGAGCAGCTCGACGCCCTAGCGGATCTCAGGGTGGGATTGGAGTGAGCAAATTTGACAATACTTCACCTCACACCTATATCTAGCTAGATAGATAGCTAGGATCAAGCTCATGTGGACATTGCAGGACGCCAAAAACAAGTTCAGTACAGTCGTCGATGCCGCTTTAGCCGGCATCCCCCAGGAAGTGACACGACGCGGAAAATCAGCTGTTGTGGTCCTATCAACCTCAGAATACCGATCTCTACTAGCTGACGCGCAGCGTTCTAGGGGGTCGTTTGTTGACCATTTGCTCGCATTCCCTGCGGAGGATATCGAGCGTGCACAAGTTAAACCCCGGCCCGTCGACTTCTAATGTATGTACTCGACACAAATGTGCTCTCAGCTCTTCGCCGGCCCAATCGAGCACCGCAGGTTGCACAATGGTTGCGTAGCAAGCCTGAGGACCAGCTGTTTCTGAGCGTGATTACCATCGGTGAAATCGAGCGTGGGATCGCTCAACAAGGAAGTCGCAATCCTAGCTTTGCTACGGATCTCCGATACTGGATAGACCGCACCACTCTTCTATTTGCGGATCGGCTCCTTTCTTTTGGTGCAGATGATGCGCGGATTTGGGGACAGCTTTCAGCGCGGCTTGGCCACAATGGGGCAGATCTACAGATTGCTGCCACTGCGCTTGTACATGGCGCAACAGTCGTTACCGGCAATGTGAGTGACTTTGAGCCAACTGGCGTGCAAATCGAAGACCCATTTTAACCTTAGAATAGAGCCCTGAAACGCCCCCGAAGAAAACGGGAAACAGGGCATGAATGACAATCCGTCTCCAACTGTGGACCTGACCAGGGGCCTTGACCTCGCCTTTGACGGCGCTGAGGATATCCTGCGGGCCTGGCGCCGGGCCATGCGGCCTGACCCGGACCTGACGGTGTCCGAGTGGGCAGATAAGCACCGCAAGCTGTCCTCTCGGGCCTCAGCCGAACCTGGTCAATACCGCACGACCCGCACGCCATACCTGCGCGAGATCATGGATGCGCTGAGCCCGGGCCACCCCGCGCAGCGGATCAGCTTCATGAAGGCCGCCCAGGTCGGAGCGACGGAAGCGGGCAACAACTGGATAGGCTTTGTCATCCACCACGCTCCAGGACCGATGCTCGCCGTGCTGCCCACGGTGGAGATGGCCAAGCGCACTTCGCGGGGCCGTATCGATCCGCTGATTGAAGATAGCCCTGCACTTAAGGAACGTGTGCAGCCAGCACGGTCGCGCGATGCTGGCAATTCGATGCTGTCCAAGGAATTCCCAGGTGGGATCCTGGTGCTGACCGGGGCGAACTCGGCCACCGGCCTGCGCTCCATGCCCGCGCGCTATATCTTTCTTGATGAGGTGGATGCCTATCCGGCCTCCTCTGACGAGGAGGGTGACCCTGTGACGCTGGCTGAAGCGCGCACCACCACCTTCGCGCATCGGCGCAAGGTGTTCATGGTGTCGACGCCCACAATACGCGGTCTCTCACGCATTGAGCGAGAGTTCGAAGCCAGTGACCAGCGACGGTATTTCGTGCCATGTCCTCATTGTGGTCACATGCAATGGCTGCAGTTCGAGCGATTGCGCTGGAACAAGGGCAACCCGGAAACTGCGGCCTATGCCTGCAAGGGATGCGAGCAACCCATTGCTGAGCACCATAAGACACAGATGCTTGAGCGGGGTGAGTGGCGCGCAACTGCTACCAGTTCTGATCCAAACGCGATCGGGTTCCACCTCTCAGCGCTTTATTCGCCGATCGGCTGGAAGAGCTGGGAGCAGATCGCCCGCGAGTGGCTGGCCGCTCAAGGGTCAGATGAAATGCTGCGCGCGGCGCGGAACACGCTCCTCGGCGAAACCTGGGTTGAAAGCGGCGATGCCCCGGAATGGCAGCGCCTTGCAGATCGTCGTGAGGTCTTCCCATCACAGATTCCAATGGGAGGCCTGTTCCTCACCGCCGGGGTTGATGTGCAGAAGGACCGCATCGAGGTGGATGTCTGGGCTTGGGGCCGTGGCTTGGAAAGCTGGCTTGTGGATCACATCGTCATTCCAGGTGGGCCCGGCGCCCCCACCTGCTGGGAGGCGCTCACCGAATTACTCAGCCGCACCTGGGTGCATGAGAACGGTGCCGTCATGCCACTGGCGAAACTCGCGATCGATACCGGATATGAGACAGCGGCTGTTTATGCCTGGGCACGGGCGCAGGGCATCTCGCAGGTGGCGCCGGTCAAAGGTCTGGAAGGCTTCAACCGCGCCACGCCTGTGTCGGGCCCAACCTTCGTCGATGCCACGGTGAATGGGCGCAAGCTCAAGCGCGGAGCGCGGCTTTGGACGGTGGCCACCGCCACATTCAAAGCAGAGACCTATCGGTATCTGCGGCTCGAGCGACCGTCCGAGCCAGACGCGCCGATACCGGCAGGTATGATCCATCTCCCCGACTGGATAGACAGCGAATGGCTCAAACAGCTGGTGGCCGAACAGCTGGTCACGATCCGCAACAAGCGCGGGTTTGCCCGCCAAGAGTGGCAAAAGCTGCGTGAGCGCAATGAGGCGCTGGACACACGGGTCTATGCCCGCGCCGCCGCGTGGATTCTTGGCGCTGATCGTTTTGACGAGAAGATGTGGCGACAGTTGGAGAAACAGGCGGGCGTGGAGACGGCCGCCCCCTCGCAAACTATCGAGCCCGAGAAACCGACAGAGCCCCAAGCCGGGCGGATCGCAACGCCCCGGCGGCGAGGCTGGAAGATCAGCACGCCCAGATACATGGAGTGACGATGACCCTCGACGAGCTAAAACTCCGTCATAGCGCACTTCTAAGCGCGCGCTACAGCGGCACGCGGTCTGTGAGCTATGACGGGAAAACCGTCACCTATGGCACCGACGCTGAACTGGCGGCTGCGATCAGTGATGCAGAGCGACGCATTGCAAGGTTGGACCGTGGCACCGGGCGCGTTCTACGCCCGCATGCGGTGAAGGATCTGTGATGAACTGGCGACAGCGCATTGGCGCTTTCATTGGCGGGTTTGATGCAGGTCAGCATCACAGGCGCCTGCGCGGCTTCCAAGCGACGCGTGCCCATGTCAATGCGCTGATTGCGGCGGCAGGGCCCGATATTACCGCCCGCGCGCGCTGGCTGGTGCGCAACAATGGTTATGCCGTGAATGCTGTTGAGAGCTGGGCCGCCAATACTGTGGGCGATGGGATCAAGCCGATCTCGAAGATCGTGAACGCTTCCCAAAAGGAAGAATTACAACGTCTTTGGCTGACATGGACCGATGAGGCAGATGCCGAAGGGCTGACCGATTTTTACGGGTTGCAGCGCCGTGCGGCGCGTGAGGTGTTCATTGCGGGAGAAGTGTTTTTCCGGGTTCGCCCACGGAGGGCAGAAGACGGCCTCACCGTGCCGCTGCAACTGCAGATGCTGCCTTCAGAAATGCTGCCGCTGCATGAAACAGGCGTGGCAAGGAATGGTAACGCGATCCGCCAGGGCATCGAGTTCGACCGGATCGGGCGGCGTGTGGCCTATCACTTCCTGCGCCGTCACCCGGGTGACAGCACCGATCCTGGACTGTCTGGAGAAACCACCCGAGTGCCGGCCTCGGAGATCATTCATGTGATCGACCCGGTGGAAGGTGGTCAATTGCGGGGTGTTTCAAAACTGACCCCCGCGATCGTAAAGCTGTTCTTGCTGGACCAGTATGACGACGCCGAGCTCGACCGCAAAAAGGTCGCGGCGATGTATGCGATGTTCGTGACTTCCCCTGCCCCGGAGAACCCGCTTGCGCCCCTGGACGATGAGGAGATGCCCGCTGGCGTCGAGATCAGCCCGGGTCAGATTGTACGGCTGGATCCAGGCGAGGATGTCACCGTCGGCCAGCCCGCAGACAGCGGCGCCACTTATGAGCCATTCCAGTACCGCACGCTGCTGCAGATCGCTGCGGCCTTGGGTATCCCCTACCCCTATCTCACCAATGACATGGTGAAGGGGAACTTCTCGAACTCACGCCTCGCCCTGATCGAATTCCGCCGGCGCGTCTCGGCCTGGCAGCACTCAGTGATGGTCTATCAGCTCTGTCGACTGGTCTATGCGCGCTGGCTGGATCTCGCGGTACTATCGGGTGCGCTGACCCTGCCCGGCTACGAAGCGGACCGCCCACGCATGCTCGCGGCCGATTGGCTGCCCACGAAATGGGACTGGGTCGACCCGCTCAAAGACGCCAATGCTGAAATCGCCCAGATCGAAGCGGGGCTGAAATCCCGCACGCAGGCGATTGCCGAGCGCGGCTATGATGCTGAACAGGTCGATCGCGAAATCGCCGCAGAGAGGTCGCGCGAGCGCGCGTTGGGGCTGGATTTCCGTCGCCCCGGGTCTCCAGCACAAGGGGTGCAGGCGCTGCCAAGCACCACCGAGGATCCGGACCCTGTATCGCGTGGCGACACCGACAGCACAGATGACGCGGAAGATCGACCACGAACAGACGAGGACCAACCCTGATGCTCCATGCCCGCATTGCCGCACGCGCCTTCAACACTCCGCTGCTCGTTGAACCCACCAAGGCGATGGCGTTTCTATCGGGGCTTGGGCCACGCATTCTAGGGCGGCAGGTTGAGATGGTGGACGGCGACGACGCTGCAGCTGGCACCGCCACCCTGCCTGCCCGTGCCGGCATCCTGGCTGGTCGCCTGACCGAAAGCCTTCAGCAACATGGCGATGCGCCGTACCCAATCGTGGACGGCATCGCCGTCATCGAGATCTCTGGCGTTCTCATCCATCGCGGAGGCTGGATCGGGCAGTCCTCGGGCCAGACCAGCTATGAGGGGATCGCGGCACAGATTGAGGCGGCCGCGCGCGATGCGTCGGTGCGGGCGGTGGCGCTCGAGATCGACAGCTTTGGCGGGGAAGTGGCCGGCGTCTTTGACTTGGCGGACCAGGTCCGGGCCCTGCGTCGAGATAAGCCTGTCTGGGCCTTCATTGCCGAACACGCATTCTCAGCCGGCTATGCCTTGGCCTCACAGGCCGACCGGATCCTCCTGCCCCGCACCGGCACTGTCGGCAGTATCGGCGTCGTTGTGATGCATGCCGATCTCAGCGGACAACTGGATCAGGACGGGGTGCGCGTGACTATGATTCATTCCGGCCAGCACAAGGTCGATGGCAATCCCTATGAGCCGCTCCCCGAGAGCGTGCGGGACGACATCCAACGTGAGATAGACGTGTTGCGCTTTCTCTTCGCAGAGACCGTCGCCGCCGGCCGAAGCGGTCTACTCAGCCAAGACGCCGCCCTGGCGACCGAAGCTACAACCTATCGCGGGTCCGACGCAGTCGCCGCAGGCTTGGCCGATGAAGTTGTCGATCTCACCCGGGGCTTTGCTCGCTTCAGAGACAGCCTGTCTATCCCCTCTTCCACCGCGCGACTGCCCCGCGCCACTCATCCCCAACCAAAGGAGGCCGCCATGAGCGCCAATACAGATGCCGCAGAGACAAGTCCTGAAATCCCTGACACCGAAGACACCGTGCAGGCGAGCCAGGACGAACACCCCGATGCACTGGAAGAGGACCGCGACATGCAGCAGGACGCATCAGTGCCTGCTGCTGCAGCGCCTTTGACCGCGCCGATCGCGGCGCAGCAGAGCAATCTTGCAGAGGTGTCAGCGCAACTGCGCCAGGAAGCGGCGGAGATCACCGAGATCGCAGCGCAGGCCGGACGCCTCGGCATCGCGATCGACGCTGCGAAAGCCCTGCGCGAGGGGACCAGCCCCGAAGCCCTGCGTCGGTTGGTTCTTGATCAAGCCAGCGCTGCGGCCGACGCACGCGACATTGTCGCCGCCCCACCCTCACCTGTCCTGCCCAAATCCGTAGAAAGCCCGATTGTGGCGGCTGCCAAACGGTCTGCCTCAGGTGCGAAGATCTAAGACTACCCTCGACTCTTCGCACCCACCTTGGCCCCCATCGCGCATGCGGTGGGGGCTTTCTTTTGACCTATGTTCTGGAGATGACCCATGTCTGTCCTGACCCAACCGTCCACTATGGGCGATGTCCTCAAATATGAGCTGAACCCCAACTATATCCGCGAAACCGTGACCCTGCTTGCCGGACATGCCTACCCGGTTGGTGCCGTCCTCGGGCGCATCACCGCCAGTGACAAGTACAAGTTCGCCACATCGGGCGGCACCGATGGCGCACAAACTGCCGCGGCCGTGCTGCTTTACGCTGTAGATGCCACGCTGGCCGATGCGGTGGGTATCGTTGTGGCCCGTGGGCCGGCAATCGTCTCGCGCGCCGCTCTTACCTATGATGGCAGCGTCGATGACGCCGCCAAGATCACCACCAAACTCGGCCAGCTGGCCGAGCTGGGTATCATCCCCCGCGAGACCGCCTGATCTGGCGGATCGCTCATTCCCCCACCGTGCTCGCACGCGTTACCCCCCTCATTCCCCGGAGTTCCCCCATGACCCTCACCCGCAACCCGTTTGACGCGGGCGGCTATTCGCTCGCCGAGATGACGCAGGCCATCAATATCCTGCCCAATCTCTACACCCGCCTCGGTCAGATTGGCCTCTTTCGCTTTGAAGGGGTCACACAACGCTCCATCGTGATTGAACAGCGCGAAGGTGTGTTGAGCCTTCTGCCCTCGGTCCCGCTTGGCGCACCGGCCACGGTTGGAAATCGCGAGACCCGCGAGATGCGCAGCTTTGCCCTGCCCTGGATCCCGCATGACGACGTGATCTTGCCTGCCGATATCCAAGGCATGCCGGCGCTGGGCGCCTCAGACGCCGCCGATACGCTGGTCGAGACGATGAACCGCAAGCTGACGCTCATGCGGCGCAAGCACGCCCAGACCCGCGAATATATGGAGATGAATGCTCTGCGCGGCATCGTCAAAGACGGCGCGGGCACCACCCTATATAATTACTTCACCGAGTTCGGGCTGGAAAAAATCTCGGTCGACTTCGTATTTGGCACCGCCGGCACCAATATCCAAGGCAAGGTGCGCACCGTCTTGCGCGGCATCGAGGACAATCTTCTGGGCGAGACCATGACCACCGCGCATGCGTTGGTCAGCTCGGAGTTCTTCGACAAGCTGATCAGCCACTCCAAGACTGAGGACGCCTACAAGTTCTACTCGGCCACTGGCGGCCAGCCACTGCGGGATGACATGCGCCGCGCCTTCCCCTTCGCGGGTATTCTCTTTGAGGAATATAACGGCTCGGTCACCCTCTCAAACGGGACCTCTGAGCGTCTGATCCCGGCGGGCGAAGGCATCGCCTTCCCTCTTGGCACCTTTGATACCTTCACCACCTATGGCGGGCCGGCCAACCTCTTGGAGACCGCCAACACCGTCGGTCTACCACTCTATGCACGCCAAATGATTGACGCCAAAGGCCGCTGGATTGATCTGATGACCGAGAGCTCGATCCTGCCGGTCAACAAGCGGCCGCGTCTCGCGATCCGCCTGCACAGCTCGAACTAAGGCTGCGGCGGATGACTGCCTTTGCAGACGCGCTCGGGGTGCTGTTTACGGATCCGAACCTCTCGATCGAGCTTTGGCACCGGGACAGTGAGGGACAGTTCACGCGCACCCGGGGGATCCTGCGCCGCCCGGACGAGATGACCTCGTTTGGGGCAGCGCGGCTACTCTCGGAAACCACAAGAATTGATGTTCGAGCGAGAGATATCCCTGCCCCCCGCCCCGATGAGCAGATCCTGATCGAGGAAGACACCTTCCTCATTCAAGGCGAGCCCCAGCGCGATCGGGAACGCCTCATCTGGACGCTTGAGTTGGTGCCGGCATGAAGCTGGATGTGAAGATCAGCCCGGACATTGCCAAGATGATGGCCGCTGAGGTGAAGGCGGGCGAGCGGGCGGTGACGGCTGCCATGTCGACCGCCTCGCAGGGCCTTAAGCTCAAATGGCGCGGCCAGATCACGGGCGCGGGTCTGGGCCGCCGGCTGGGAAATAGCATTCGCTCGCAAGTTTACCCAAAGGGTGACACCAGCCTGAACGCGGCCGGCCTGGTCTGGTCCAAGGCGCCGCACATCATCGGTGCCCATGACTCCGGGCCACTGATCCGGTCTCCGAATGGGTTTTGGCTAGCGATCCCATTGCCGGCCGCCGGGCGCGGGATGAGGGGGCGCAAGATCACGCCGCTGGCCTGGGAGCGCAAGACGGGCATGAAGCTGCGTTTTGTCTATCGCAAGGGCAAGCCTGGGCTTTTGGTAGCGGACAAGGCGCGGATCTCGAAGGCGGGCACCGCGGCGCAATCGCGCGCCAAGACGGGCCGCAATCAGGTCACGGCTCCGATCTTCGTTCTGGTGCCGCAGGTAAAGCTCAAAAAGCGGCTCAATCTGGACAAGCCGGCGCGGGCCGTGGCGGGTCGGATCCCGAGCCTGATTGTTGAGAAATGGGTTGAGTGGCGTGTGGGTCGGATTGGATAGTACTCGCTGACAAGGTCATCGTGATGTTTTATAGACACCTGAAGTTGGAACCTGTTCACTCTGGATCTTGGCTGTGTAAATCTGCCTCGCGCTCCATACCCATATGGCAAGGGAGGCGCGCAATCTTCTAGACAAATAAGCGGGGCTTCCTGACTTGTCTGCACCAATCGAAAGGCAAAAACGTGTCGAGCTTGATATCGCTAAGTGACTTTGCGTCAGAAGTAGATCGTCCGGAAAGCTTGATCCGGATGTTGGCAAAATCTTGGGATATCCCATTAGGTGAGACAACAGTACCGCTGCAGTCTGCAATTCGCTTGGTACGCCTGTTTGAGAGCCGTCATAGCTCTAGCATGGATGAGGCGGAACATTGCCGTAAGGCCTTGGATCGCGCCAAAGAGCGTGAACTGGAGTTGCATATTGCAATTGATATCCTGAAACGCGAACGGACCTCGCTCGAGGAGCGCCTTAGGGAAAATCGCGTTTATCTTGGTCGCGCTGAGGCCCGAGCAGATCGCCTGGAAGGCAAGCTGCATGAAATGTCACAGAGCTTGGCTTACCTCGTGGATCAACGCGATCGCATCTTTGCAAGGGATGTGATGCGCAGCCAAGTGCATGAACAAATCCAAGATGGTCGCTCTATATTGGTGCTCTCTCATCCGGTTGCTTGACCGCGTGTCTGGTGCCCCCTGCCAGACTCGAACTGGCACGGCCAATTTGGCCAGGAGATTTTAAGTCTCGTGTGTCTACCATTCCACCAAGGGGGCTTTGGTAGGTCCGGCAGGACTTGAACCCGCAACCAAAGCGTTATGAGCGCTATGCTCTAACCAATTGAGCTACAGACCCACTGGATGGGTATTTGGCGTATTCTGCCGCGGAGCACAAGCGATGCCCACAATCCGAGAAACCATCCTCACCGCGTTGCACGCGCGGCTCTCAGCATTGCCTGCCACCGCTCTGCGTGGCGAGGTGCTGCCCGAGCGCGTACCTGCGAACGGTTTGTTGATCATGCGTGACGGTGATCCTGGCGAGCCGGAGGTGACCATGTCGCCGCTTGCCTATCACTACGAGCATAGGGCGGAGGTCGAGGTCGTGGTGCAGGGTACGGGCGATCGGGACAAGATGTTTGATGAATTGATCGCGTCTTTGGGCGTGGTCTTGGCGGCGGATCGCACATTGGGCGGTCTTTGTGATTGGGTGGAGCCTTCGGCGCCTGAGCCGGTGGATCTGCCTGTGGAGGGCGCGGCCAGCCTGAAGGCGGCGGTGATCCCGGTGATGTTGCACTATTGGACCAGCGATCCGCTTGCCTGAAGGACTACTGTTTACTGCGTTTATTTGGATCGGCCCCCAGCAACAAAAGCAACAGACAGGCCAATACCGGAGAAAACAGCAGGCTAAGAAGCACCCACCCAAATGCGCTTCTGCCCCGCTTTGTGGCCATATCGGCCGGAAGCAGGATGTAAAACCAAATCACCAGGTAGAAAGCGAGTCCAGCAATGGCGAGAAACAGAAACGCTGCAATTGGGTCATCGCTCATTGGCGGCTGTACTCCTCTTTCCCACTGGGGCGCCGATGCTTGGCTCAAACCTACTTAGATAACCAACCAATCTGTTCAGCCTAACGAAACACAGACGGCCAATGAATGGCGATCTTAAACATAATCATCTTCAAGGAGAGAACCAATGGGACGAGCCCAAGGGGCGCGGTCGCAGATGGCGCTGGCGTTTGAGACGACATATGGCACGCCGCCGGCGAGCGGTTTTGCGCGGATGCCGTTCGCATCCACCACGCTGGGGGCGGAGCAGCCTCTGCAAGAGTCGGAGCTTCTGGGCTATGGCCGGGATCCGCTTGCGCCGCAGAAGGACGCGGTCACGGCGGATGGCGACGTGGTTATCCCGATCGATGCTGAGGCTTTCGGCTTTTGGCTGAAGGGTGCCTTTGGTGCGCCGATCACCACGGGGACGGAAGCGCCTTATTCCCACGAGTTCCGCTCGGGGAGCTGGGACCTTCCGAGCTTCTCGATCGAGACGGCCATGCCCGAGGTGCCGCGCTATGCGATTTATGCGGGCTGCAAGGTGGATTCCTTGAGCTGGCAGATGGCGCGTTCGGGGCTGTTGACCGCGACGGCGAGCCTTGTGGCGCAGGGCGAGGAAATCGCCACCACCAGCCAGGCTGGCACGCCTGCGGAGCTGACGCTGCAACGGTTTGGGCATTTTAACGGGTCTGTGAAGCGCAACGGGGTTGCGATCGGCAATATCGTTTCGGCTGATATCAGCTATGCGAACAACCTTGATCGCATCGAGACGATCCGGGCAGATGGCAAGATCGACGGGGCCGATCCTTCTGTGGCCGCGCTCACCGGCAACGTGGCCGTGCGCTTCTCGGATCAGACGCTGGTTAACCAGGCGATCACTGGTCAGGCCTGCGAGCTGGAGTTCTCGTATGCGCTGCCCACCGGCGAAAGCCTGACGGTGACGGTGCATTCGGTCTACCTTCCGGTTCCGCGTGTGGAGATCAACGGGCCGCAGGGCATTCAGGCAACGTTCGACTGGCAGGCCGCGAAGGACGCCAGCGAGGGCCGCATGGCGACCGTCACTCTGGTAAACGATGTGGAATCCTATTGATCCACAAAGGCAATCTTTCGATATGTTGCGCTGAGCTGTTGCTGGGGGCATGCTCTTAGGTGAACCGCTGCTCGGTTCAAGCCACGCGGCCAGCCCAACGGTCGCACCTAGGAGATGTTACCCCCAGTAACAAGTCTTATCTCCACGCGCCGCTCCCTTCCTCGTGAGCGGCGCTTTTTTTGGGACACACTGAAAATGTTGAAACTCTCTTTAAAGAGCGAGCCAAGCTGGCTCGATCTGGGCCATGGCGTGCGTCTATTCGTGGAGCCTTTGTCCAGTGCGATGATGCTGGCCGCGCGCAGTGATCCGGCGGTGCGCGCCTTGGCCGGTGCTCCGGCGCAGGATGACGAGGATGTGGTGCAGGATGAAGCTGTCGCTGTTGTCGTGGCAAAGGCGCTTGCGCGGCTCGTGGTAAAGGACTGGGAGGGCGTTGGCGATGAGGCGGGTGAGCCGATCGCTCTGACGCCGGAAGGTCTCGATGCGCTTTTGGATATCTGGCCTCTCTTTGAGGCCTTCCAGACGCGCTATGTCGCCGGCGCGATGTTGCTGGATGCGGAAAAAAACGGCTGACCGCTCTCGCCGACTGGGAGTTCGGCGGGGGCGGTGAGTATTGCGCAGGTTGTTCCGGGGTCTGCGCAGATTGCCCGTCTGTGGTGAATGCGCCGCAGACGCTCGAGGGCTGGCAGGTTTGGGACCTTGTGCAGCGGCTTGGGGGGCAGGTGCGGCTGGTGGCCGGCGCCAGTGGTGGCGCGGTCACCGGCTGGGATATGAGTGCAGCCTTGCAGTTGGGTGCGGCGCTCGGGGTTGCACCGCGGGTGATTGCGGAGCTGTTGCCGGCGATTGAGGCGGTGATGGTGCGCAAAGTGAACGAGCAGATTGGCTCAGGCAGCCTCGAGGGGTTTAATCCCTGAGACGTCAATGCACTCACGCGCCCGGGCAAGATCCCAAGCGCGCTGGAGGTTCATCCAGTATTCCGGCGTTGTCGAGAAAAACCGTGCGAGGCGCATGGCGGTATCAACCGTAAGGGCATTATCCCCTTTGATCAGCCGTTCAATACGGGTGCGGGGCACGTTGAGGCGCGACGCCAGCGTAATCGCGCTCATCTCGAGCGGAGCCAGATAAAGCTCAGCCAAGACGTCGCCGGGATGGGATGGGTTGGTCATCAAACTCATGTCTTGCCTCCTAATGATAGTCTATGATCTCGACCTCTGCAGGCCCCTGATCGGTCCAGATAAAACAGATGCGCCATTGTCCGTTGAGGCGCACCGAATGTTGTCCAGCGCGGTTTCCGCTCAAGGCTTCCAGATGGTTGCCCGGTGGAAACCGCAAATCCTCAAGAACGACCGCAGCGTCCAATGCCGAGAGCATGGCCCGGGTCCGCTTGATCAGATCAGACGGGAACCTTTTGCCGTAGCGATCCTGTATTGCGCCCGCAGCGAGCTTTCCACGTGTGCTGATGATCATGCCGTCATGTATCACGACGCGATACACAATTCAAGGAGACGCGTGTAATGGCAACAAAACAAGTCTCCGTGCGGCTTGTGGCCTCTGGCGGGCGGCAGGTGCGCGGCGATCTTGAGGGGGTCGGCAAGTCTGGCGCTAAGGGCATGCAGCGCTTGTCGCGCGAGATGGACGCGGCCAACAAGCGCATGGCGGCTTTTGCGCGTCGGGCGCGGGTTGTGGCTGCGGCTGCAACGGCGGCGGTTGCGGCGGCCGGCGTGGCGATGGTGCGCAATGGGCTACAGACCATCGATGCGCAGGCCAAGCTGGCGCAGTCGCTCGACACCACGGTGGCCAGCGTGCAGGTGCTTGAGCGCGCGGCCGAGCTGTCTGGTTCCAAGATGGCGGATCTTGAGGCGGGCTCGGCACGTCTGACGCGGCGCTTGTCTTTGTTTGCCTCCGACGGCAGCGGGCCGGCGGCCAAGGCGATCGAGCGATTGAACCTCAACGCCGAGGAGCTGTTGCGGATGCCGCTCGACAAGCGGATCGAGACGGTGACCAATGCCATTCGCGAGAATGCGGATGCGTCCGAGCAGGCGGCGCTGTTCTCGCAGTTGTTCGGTGATCGGGGCTTTGTGGCGTTCCAGCGGCTTGATAGCGCCACGCTGCGCCAGGCCACCAAGGATCTGCAGGACTTCGGTGCGATCGTGTCGGACAGCGATGCGGACCACATCGAGCGGACCAATGATGCGCTGTCGCGGCTGGGCCTGATTGGTCGCGGGGTTGCAAATCAGATTGCGGTGGCGGCCGCGCCGGCGCTTGAGCGACTGGCCGATGGGGTTGCGGCCGCGGCCAGTGTGACCGGGCCTCTGGGGCAGGCAATCAAAGGGCTGATCGGCAACCTCGACCGGATCTTGATCTATGCTGGCACCTTTGCCGGGTTCCTTGCAGGAAAATGGGTGGCCGGCATGGCCGCGGCGGCGCTGTCGGTGCGCGGTCTTGCGACGACGCTCGTGGTCTTGAAGGGTGCGCTCATTCGCACTGGTATCGGCGCGCTGGTCGTTGGGGCTGGTGAGTTGGTCTATTGGTTCACCAAGCTGGCAAGCGGCGCGGGTGGCTTTGGCGAGGCGATGCGCTTGCTGACGGATTTGGCCTCAGAGGTCTGGACGAAGGTCTCGCTTTCGGCTCAGTCGGCTTGGGCCGGTGTTGAGGCGTCCTGGGCTGATGCGCAGGCGGTGATCCTCGATGGGTTCCAGTCTGCGGTCGATGGCGCGACGGATTGGGCCAATGGCACGGTCAACACCTTCGAAGGAGGGTTCCTCGCGGTGCAGGCCATTTGGGAGGCGTTGCCTGGCGTGTTTAGCCGGATCGGTGCGCTGGCCATCAATGGGCTTGTGGCGGCGATGGAGACCGGGCTCGAAGGCCTGACCGAAGGCGTGAACGCGCTGCTGACCTTGGGCGGCCGGCGGCCAGAGTGGGCCATCGAGGCGCCGGATCTGTCGGAGTGGAAAGCCACGGTGCCCGAGGCCACCAATTTGGGCGAGGCCGCGCGGGAGGCTTACGAGAAAGCCTTTTCGGATGTGCCGTTTGAGGCGCCGCAGATGTTCGACGGCATGGCCGAGGATGCGCGCATCCGGGCGTCGGGCTACCGGGAGGCGGCGCGCATGCTGAGCACCGCCGCGTCGGGTCCGATCACCGCCTGGCAGGCGCTCAAAGACGCCATGACCGGGGCGGGCGATGAGGGCGCGGCGGCGCTCGATGAGGCGGCGGCCTCGGCCGACAAGGTCACCGCGGCTCTGACCAAGGCGGGCGGCGCGGCGAAGGACACCAAGGAGGCGCTCTCTGGCTTCCAGGCTGTGGGCCAGAGCCTGAAGGACTACGCCGCGACGGCGATGGATTGGGGCAAGGGGCTGGGGGAGACGCTGACCGGCGCGTTCAGCGGCGCTGAATCTGCGTTCCGCAGCTTCGTGGAGACGGGCAAGCTGGACTTCAAGAGCCTGGTGCGTTCGATCCTCGCGGATCTGGCCGTGCTGGCGTTCAAGAACGCGGTATTGGGTCCGATCGCAAATGCGCTTTCGGGCGTGTTCGGAGGTGGGTCTGCGCCTGTGGCAGTCTCGCATAATGGGGGCATGGTCGGGATCTCTGGCATGTCGCGGCGGGTGCCGACGGCGGTGTTTGCCGGGGCGCCGCGCATGCATGGTGGCGGCACCGTGGGGCCGGTTGGCTCCTGGGCCGGGCTGCGGCCGGATGAGGTGCCGACAATCCTGCAACGCGGGGAGCGGGTGCTCAATCGTCGCGAGGCGGCGTCTTATGCACCGGGGGGTGCTTTGAGCGCTGGCGTGTCGATCGCGATCGATGCGCGCGGGGCGCAGATGGGCGTGGCCGAGCAGATCGATCAAAAACTCCGCGCGGCTTTGCCGGAGATCAAGCGGGTTGCGATCCAGAGTGTGAGTGATCGCCGGCAGCGGGGGTATGCGGTATGAGCGAGCTTCCTTTGACGCTGGTGGAATCGATCGAGCGGCGCTTGGCGACGGCGGTCTCGGCGCAGACCTCGCCGTTTACCGGCAGCCAGCAGATCCAGGACTGGGGCGGTGAATGGTGGGAGGTCACGTTTGATGTGGCGCTCACCAAGGGGCGAAATGGCCGGCGACTGTCGGCCTTCTTCACAGAGCTTGGCGGCGTGCGGGGCTGGTTCACCTTACGCGATCCTTCGGCGGCGCGTCCTGATCTTGCCGCGATGGATATTGCGGTGGCGGGCGTCGGGCAGTCGGGCAACACGCTTGTCACCTCGGGCTGGGACGCGGAGGCTCTGGCGCTTGAGGCAGGGGACTTCTTCTCACTCGGAACGGGCCAGGATATGCGGCTGCATATGGTCACCGAGGACGTGGTGGCCGATGCCAGTGGGGTTGCGGTTTTGACTTTCACGCCGCGCCTGCGCCAGTCGCCGGTTGACATGAGCCCGGTTGAGGTTGCCGCGCCCGGCGGGGCGCTGCGTTTGACGCAGCCGGTGCCGACGCGGATCAGCCGGGCTGACAGTTTCCGCTTCTCTGTCACGGCTCGGGAGGCGCTTTGATGTCGCGTGAGTTCACGGCAGCGGTCGGCGCGGCACTTGAGGCGGGCGAGCTGCGTCTGGTTTTGCTTTTTGAGGGCGAGTTCGCGACCGGTTGGGTGCGGCTTTGGACCGGCGTTGGCGAGGTTGCCTGGAATGGCGAGACGTGGCTTGGGGCTGGCAGCTTGCTTGGCATTGGGCCGATCGAGGAAACGCAGCAGGTGGTGGCGAATGGCACCACGGTGTCGCTCTCGGGTGTGCCGCTGGAGCTGGTGGCATTGGCCATCGATGAGGCGCGCCAAGGCAAGCCGGGCCGGGTGTGGCTTGGGCTGTTGACGGAGGCCGGTGAAATCATCGCGGATCCGGTGCGCGCCTTCACCGGGAGGCTCGATGTGCCGGAGGTGGTGGATGGCGGGGATACCTGCACGGTGACCATCTCCTATGAGAACCGGCTGATTGATCTCGGGGCGGCGCGCAATTGGCGCTACACGCATGAAAGTCAGCAGGTGCTGGCGCCGGGTGATCGTGGCTTCGAGTTTGTCACGACCATTCAAGACAAAGAGATCAAGTGGGGGCGCGGGTGATGCGCGTTTCGAATTGGGAAACCCGGCTTGCGCAGGCGGTCGAGGCCGCGCGGGATCTTCCCTTTGCCTGGGGTAGCCATGATTGTGCGACCTGGGCCTTTGATGTGGTGCGGGATCTGAGTGGTGGCGCGGATCACGCAGCACTATGGCGCGGCCGCTATCGGACGGCGCTTGGCTCGCACCGCGTGATGCGCCGGCTCGGCTGGGACTTGCTTGAGGAGGGCGTCCGCGCGCTTTTGGGGGATCCGCTCGCCACACCGCTTTTGGCGCAGCGGGGGGATATGGTTTTGGGCGGTGCGGATCCGGCGTTTGGCATCTGCATCGGCGCGCGTGCGGCATTTGTGGGTCCAGAGGGGCTGACCTTTCTGCCGCTGTCTGCGTGCCATCTGGCCTGGAGGATCTGAGACATGCCACAGGTGGCGATTGGTGCGATTGCGGTCGGGGGTGCCTCGATCGCAGCCGGCGGTTTTGCCGCGGCGATGGCCGCGGGCGGCCTGATCGGCTTTGCGGCGCAGTTCGGGGTCTCGATGCTATTGTCGGGGGCGTCGGCAGCCTTGATGGGCACGCCGTCGCTTGGGCCGCGCACGGTGAGCGTGCGTGAGCCGGTGCGGCCGCGCGAGATGGTCTATGGCCGGGTGCGCAAAGGCGGCACGATCGTGTTCATCCACGAAGCCGGTGATGACAACAAGTATCTGCATTTGGTGATCGTGCTGGCCACGCACCGTGTGAAGTCGATTGGCGCGGTCTACTTCGATGGCGAGATGGCGATCGATGAGAGTGGCACGGCGCTGGATCGCTGGGAGGGCAAGGTGCAGATCGAGAAGCGGCTGGGCCTTTCGGACCAGAGCGCGTTTGTGCTTGAGGAAGAGACGCCTATTGATCCGCCTGTCGCCTATGGGCCGCCGTGGTATGAGGCCTTGCCGCAGGAGCCGTTCGCAGAGCTGAGCGAGGAGGTCTCCGAACATTGGGGGCCAGATCATCGCCTGGACGGCTGTGCCGCGATCCATCTGCGCCTGACACATAGCGCCAAGGCGTTTCCTGGCGGAATCCCGAGCATCTCTGTCGATGTCGAGGGTAAGGACGACATTCTTGATCCGCGCACGGGCGAGCGGGGCTACACCGAGACCGCTGCGCTCTGCGTAGCGGATTACATGAGCCATGCTGTTTTTGGGCTTGGGGCCGAGATCGGCGCAGAGGATGGGATCGAGACCGCGTCTCTGATCGAGGCGGCCAATATCTGCGATGAGCCGGTGACGCTGGCCTTGCGCGAGGGCGAGGCGGAGGCCGGCACCGAGCTGCGCTATACCTGCAACGGCGTTGTGGTGCTTGATCAAACGCCGCAGACGCTCATCGAGGCCATGCTGACCGCGATGGCCGGGCGTTGCATCTGGCAAGGCGGGGCTTGGCGCATCCATGCCGGCGCTTACCGGGTGCCGGATGTGGCGCTCGGGGTGGATGATATCCGCGAGGGCGGCTTGGCGCTGACCACGCGGCAAAGCCGGGCGTCCAACTTCAACGGGGTGCGCGGCCAGTTTATCAGCCCGGAGAATGACTGGCAGCCGGATGACTTCCCGGCCTATTCCTCTGAGGTCTATGTGGCCGAGGACGGCGGCGAGAAGATTTGGCGCGATATCTCTCTGCCATTCACCATCTCATCTTCGACCGCGCAACGTATCGCCAAGATCGAGCTGGAGCGGCAACGCCGCCAGCAGGTGGTGAAGTGGTCGGGCAAGCTCAGCGCTTGGAAGGCGGCGGCCGGCGACACGGTGGAGGTGGACTACGCGCGCTGGGGCTTTGCGGGCAAACCGTTTGAGGTGCAATCGGCGCAGCTGGACCTGAGTGTGGTCGGTGATGGTGTCATGCTGGTGCCGGAGCTCATTCTGCGAGAAACCTCGCCGCTGGTCTATGATTGGGATGCCTCTGAGGAGCAGATCTACGCGGCTGCGCCGCGCACCACATTGCCATCCTCGGCATTCACTGCAGTGCCGGGTGCGCCGGAGCTCTCCGAGGAGCTCTACATCACGCGCGATGGTGGCGGTGCAAAGGTCTTGATCACCGCGTCGTGGGTGCCGGCGCCTTCGGCGTTTGTCGAAAGCTACCAGATCGAGGCGCGTCGGGACGGTGGAGAGTGGGTCGATTATGGGCGGCAAAGAAGCACGGCGCTGGAGATCCGCGATGCGAAACCGGGCCAGTGGGAGGTGCGGGTGCAGGCGGTCTCTGTTTTGGGTGTGCCGTCGGATTGGCGGGTCGGGTCTGCGGAGATCCTCGGGCTAACGGCACCGCCGGTGGCGCTGGAGAATGTGACGCTGCAGACGGCGGGCGGCTTGGCGATCCTCAAATGGACGCGGGCCGCGGATCCGGATGTGCGGGTTGCGGGGAACATTGTTATTCGCCACAGCGGCGAGACGCCGGCGACCTGGGCGAACAGCTATTCGATGGACCGGGTCGCGGGCTCGGAGGCGATTGCGGTGGTGCCGCTCAAACCCGGCACATACCTCATCCGCGCCGAGGACAGCGGCGGACGCCTCGGGCCGGTGACGGCGGTCGCGACCAAGGGGGCGCAGGCGATTGCCTTTGCGCCGGTCGAAAGCCTGCAGGCCGATGGCACGTTTCCAGGCTCCAAGACGGATCTGGTGGTCGACGGCACAAGCTTGCGCCTGGTGACGGCGGTGGACGGCTCAGGCGTGCCTTATGTGCCGGAGCCGGAAGGCCTCTATGAGTTCGGGGCTGGCATGGATTTTGGCGCGGTGCGTCGGATCCGGCTGCGCAGCGAGATCCGGGTCGCGGTCCTGGCGCTGGCGGACCTGATTGATGCTCGCCTGGAGCCCATCGACAGCTGGGCGGACTTCGATGGGGCTGAGGGCGCGGAGACGGATGTGGTGGTTGAGGTGCGTGAAACCGATGACGACCCGTCAGGCTCTCCGGTCTGGTCTGATTGGGGCCGGATCGACAATAGCGAGATCGAGGCGCGGGCGGTGCAGGCGCGCGCCTGGCTCAGAACGGCGGATGCCGCCTATACGCCGGTGGTCGCGCGCCTCCGGCTCCATGCAGACGAGGTGGCTTAATGGCCCAGACGTCCAGTTACGTGATTGAAAACGATGCCGGTCTTGCGGTGCGCCAGCGCATCAACGAGGTCTTGGCGGCGCTGCAATCGTGCAATGCCGGGGCGACGGCGCCGGTTCACACCCGGCCGGGCATGCTGTGGCTGGATACCGGTGCGGCGGTGCCTGTCTTGAAGATCCGCAATTCCACGGATGATGCCTGGGAGGAGTTCCTCGATGGCGGGACCTACTGAGGGGAGCTGCGCTTTTGGGCTGCCTTGTAAACCTGTCCCCGTTCACGTTTGCCGACCGCAACGACGGTCACGGTGATGCTGGTGTCCTGCACTGAGTAGACAAGACGATAACCGGCGCTGCGCAGTTTGATCTTGTAGTGCTGTTCCAACCCGTGCAGGCGATCGGCTGGGACATGGGGGTGTGACAGGCGTTCTGTGAGCTTCTTCTTGAACTGTCTCTGTACGGACGCTCCGAGTTTGCGCCATTCCCTCAAGGCTGACGGCAAGAACTGCAGCTCATAGCTCATCCAGCGTCACCTTGACCGGGGTCTCAGCAGACCGCGCGTTCACGAGATCGATCAGGGCGAGGTCGTCCAGGCGTTCCATCATCGCCTCATATTGCTCAGCGGGCACCATATAAGCCATCACGCGGTTGTGGTTGAGCACGGCGATGGATTCCCCATTGGCTTGCTCCAGCACGCTGGTGGGGCTTTTTTTGAGGTCAGAGACGCTCACGGCGACATTGGCTTCGACACGTTGCATGGCGGGGCTCCTGTAAATCTGCGTGCAAAACAATACTGAATATCGCTCCTTAAATGGCACCAATCTGAGTCATGTCAAGCCCACGCCTTGATATTGCGCTCCACCGAAAAGGCCCAAACATGCAAGATCCCAGTTTTATTGAAATGATGGACCGGCTGTTTGGCGGGGCGGTGACGACGCTGATCGGGGCTTTTACGGGGCGGCTGATGTATCACTCTGGCGAGGTGAAGCTGGGCAAGCGCCGTTTCTTTGGCAAGGAGCTTTTGTGGGAGATCCCGGTGGCGGTGGGCATGGCGCTGATCGGTGAGGCGGCGGCGAGCTATATGGGGCTTGGCCAGCCGGTCTCGACCGGGTTTGTCGCCACGCTGGCCTATCTGGGGCCGCGCGGCGCGGAGGCGTTGCTCGGCGCGTGGCTCGGCCGCAAGAAATAGCCAAAACAGCCACGATCACACGACACATTGACCGACGCGCCGTCCTTTTGGGCGGCTTTTTATTGCAGGAGGCAGCCATGCGGATTGGCGATCTGATCTATGAGACCGCGAAGGCGGACGAGGGTGTTTGGGAATGGGCCGAGGGGCATAATCCTCGGGTTCTGGCCTATTACCGCGACGCGGGCGTGCCGCAGACCAATGATGAGGTGCCGTGGTGCGCGGCCTTCGTCGGTGCAGTGCTGGCGCGTTGCGGTGTGCAGGGCACGGGCTCGCTCCTGGCGCGCAGCTATGAGAGCTGGGGCACGTCTGTGCCGCTCGATCAGGCGCGGCGCGGCGACGTGGTGATCTTGTCGCGTGGACAGCCGTGGCAGGGCCATGTGGCCTTCTACGAGGGCTCGGCCGGAGGCAATGTCTACCTCCTGGGCGGCAATCAGGGAAACCAGGTGAATGTCACCGCCTACCCGAAGTCGCGCGTGGTCGCGGTGCGCCGGGCGGTTGAGCCGGCGGCGCTGCCCAAGCGGCGCGCGGGCGTGACCGAGAGCACCACGGTGCGCGCGGCGGGGGTTCAGGCCGCGACGTCTGTTGTGGCCGGGCTTGAAGCGCTGCGCTCGCTCGACGGCACCGCGCAGGTCGTGGCGCTTGCGGTGGTGGGCGTGGTGCTGGTCTCGGCCATGTGGATTGCGCGGCGGCGGATCCGCAAAATCTTGGCGGGGCTCGGATGAGCCTGTTCGGGATGGCCTTGGGCGGGACCCAGCGCCGTCTGCTCTATGTCGCCTTGATCGTGCTCGCTGTTTTGGCGGCGGTGTTTGCGATCTGGCGTCATGGCCGCGCGGCCGGGATCGCGCGGTTTGCGGTCAAGCGCGCCGAGGCGCGGATCCGAACAATGAAACAAGCAGCGGAGGTGCGGCGCGATGTGGGTGCGGATGATGATGCTGGCGTGGCTCGCCGGCTCTCTCGCTGGATGCGGGATTAAGGTCGGGACGGGTTGTGATTGGGCTGAGCCCATCCGGCCGTCGCGCGCCGATCAGCTGACGCCGGGCACGCAGCGCCAGATCTTGGTCCACAATGAAACCGGCGCAAAAATCTGCGGGTGGCAACCATGACGACACAAATCTACGAGGGGCCGGCGATCATGATCGGCTATGCCTACCGGCTTCGGCTAGAGGCGGCTGGAGCACTGTTTCCGGAAGGGGCGGCGTTCACTGGCCATGTGCGGGCAAAGCTGGGGGATACGGAGATCCTGGCCACGCTCACCAGTGCCAACGGTGGGCTGGAGCGGGTCTCGGATAGCGCGCTGGATCTGCAGATCGCAGCGGCGGATACCGCCGGCATGGCGGTGGGATCGGTCGTGGTCGATGTGGTGCGCACGGACACGGATCCGGATCGGCACTTGGGCTTTGCGCTCGAGATTCCGGTGATGAGCCCGGTCACGCGAGGGCTGTAGCATGGGGGACAAGATCGAGGTGGTCGGCGCTCGGGTGCCGATCCGCGTCACGGTGTCTGAGGATCTGCCCATTCGGGTGGGGCTTGCCTCGGGTCCTGTGGCGGTGCGGGTGCGGGGTCTGCCTGGGCCTGACGGGGAGACCGGGCCGCAAGGGCCAAAAGGTGACCAGGGCGATCCTGGTGTGACCATTCTACCAACAGACACGCCTATTAATGGAGGGTTCTTCTAATGGCGAACACGATTCAGCTTAAGCGCCGGGTGTCGGGCAATGCCGGCGCGCCGGCTGCGCTCAAGTCGGGCGAGGTCGCCCACAACGAGGTCGATGATACGCTCTATATCGGCAAGGGCGACGATGGCGGCGGCAATGCCACGTCGATCGTGGCGATCGCCGGGTCGGGCGGGTTTGTCGCCAAGACCGGCACGCAGACCATCGCTGGCAAGAAAACCTTTAGCCTGGTGCCGACCGCGTCCCAGGATGCCGCGGCCGGCTCGGACCTGGTGCGCAAGTCGCAGCTCGATACGCTTCTGGGCGGCAAGGCGAACACCAGCCATAGCCATGCCATCGCGGATGTCACCGGGCTGCAGGGCGCGCTTGATGGCAAGGCAGCTGTGAGCCATGACCACACGGCAGCCGAGATCAGCGACAGCACCTCGGCGGGGCGCACTCTTCTGAAGGCGGCCGATGTGGCCGCGCAACACACGGCTCTGGGCCTCGGCACGGCGGCGCTCATGAGCAGCACCGCGTTCGCAGCGGCGGCGCATGGCCATGCCATTTCCGATGTCTCTGGCCTGCAGACGGCGCTCAATGGCAAGGCGCCACTGGCCTCGCCGAGCTTTACCGGCACGCCGGCGGCGCCGACGGCGGCGGGGGGCACCAATACCACGCAAATCGCCACCACCGCCTTTGTGCAGTCGGCGATCGCGAGCTTTGGCGCCGGTGACATGCTGAAAGCGACCTACGACTCGGACAATGACGGCAAGGTCGACGCAGCCGAGCTGGCCGATGCGGTGGCCTGGACTGGGGTGACCGGCAAGCCGGCGACCTTCCCGCCGTCTGCGCATAACCATCCGATCAGCCAGGTGACCGGTCTGCAGTCTGCGCTGGATGCCAAGGCACCGAAAGTCTCGCCGACGTTCACCGGCACGCCGACGGCGCCGACGGCCGCCGGGGGCACCAGCAACACCCAGATCGCCACCACGGCGTTTGTCTCCGCGGCGATTGCGGCGCTGATCGATGCGGCCCCTGGGGCGATGGATACGCTCAATGAGCTGGCGGCAGCACTCGGGGATGATCCGGATTTTGCCACCACGGTGACCAATGGCCTTGCCGGAAAGTTGGAGAAAACCTCCAACCTCTCGGATCTGACAAATGCGGCGACAGCGCGCTCCAACCTGGGGCTTGGCTCTATGGCCACGCAGGCCGCGAACAATGTCGCAATCACCGGCGGCTCGATCTCCGGCATCGCGCTGGATGGCGGGACGTTCTGATCCCGCTGACCTCGTCTAAGGCGTCGCGCCTTTGTCTTGAGCATCAAGAGAAAGGCGAGGCGCGCACCACAGTCATAGGGTGCGCTGCGGTCTGCCAGAAGCTGAGGTCTCAAGGCTTTGGCAGACCGCTTTAGATAGGCAAAAAGGAGGCAGGCCATATGGCTGTGAAGATGAAGCGCTCCGCGGTTGCGGGCAAAGTGCCCACGACCGCGCAGCTCGAGCTTGGGGAGTTGGCCGTCAATACCTATGACGGTCGGCTGTTCCTTAAGCGCGACGATGGCACGGAGGCCATTGTCGAGATCGTGAATTCCGGCCGACTGATCTCGGCCGGCACGGGGCTGACTGGGGGTGGCTCGCTTGCGGCTGATCGCACGCTGGCAGCAGATATCGCGAGCCAGGCGGAGGCGGAGGCTGGCACCGCCAGCAGCAAGCTGATGACGCCCGAGCGCGTGGCGCAGGCCATTGCGGCATTGGGTGGGGCCAGTGAAGAGCTCAGCGCTGGCGATACCATCCGCAGTCGGGTCGATGCTTATGCGCAAAATACAAATCATTACAGTGGTTATGCCACGCGCCACTCGTTCGACTTTGCGCAATCCGGAACGATACGTGTCACATTTGACCGCGCTGCGAGCCATAGTAGCCCTCAGGCGTTGTTCCGCGTGACGCGCCTTCGTGGCGGCGTTGAGACTGTTTTGGGCAGTTGGACAAAAGGCGGCACGGCCTGGACTGCGACAACACTCGATATCGATGTGGTTCCAGCCGACCGCGTGAAAGTTCAATATTCTGCGGTGCGTTCTTGCTCTGGGTGGGGCAAAGAGTCGGTCTGCTACACGAGCTATGCCCGCATTCAGAATGTGCGTTTCCAAACCGGCGGGGAGAACCTGATCCCCGGTGTCTATGCGCCTGTGGAGAACGACTAAATGCAAAACCCGCAATACATGACCGCGGATCAAAGCGTGATCCGTTTTGAGTTGGAGGATGGCGCGCTGCGCATCGTCGATCGCGACGGGCCGTCTGATTTGTTCGCGCGTGCCGAGGCAGGGGAGTTTGGGGCCGTGGCACCGTTTGATCCGGCGCTGGACGTGACACCGCCCGCTGAGCCTGCGATGGCGGTCAGCCGTCTGCAGGCCAAAGCTGCGCTTTTGCAGATGGGGCTTCTCGATCAGGTGGAGACGCTCATGACCGGCCTGGACGCCATGAGCCAGTTGGCCTGGCGTGAGGCGATCTCCTTTGAGCGCAATAGCCCGCTTCTCAATGCGCTGGCGCCCTATCTCAGCTGGCCGGATGGTGCCGCGCTCACGGAGGGCGATATCGACCAGCTGTTCCTTCTTGCACAATCAATCGAGGTCTGACCCATGCGATACGAACAGGTAAAACTCGCCGAGGCAGCCCAGCACTTTGAGCGGCTTTCGCAGATTGTGGCGGATGTTCGGGTTAAAACCGGACGTGAGCCGATCGACGCGATGCCCATGCTAGAGGCCTACGCTAAGCGGGGCGATACGGCTGCTTTGGCCTGGGATGGCGACCAGCTGGTCGGCGTGACCTGCCTTGGCCTTTGCCACCACTTTATCTCCGGGCCGGAATGGATTCCGATCAAGGTGCTTCTGGCGCGTGAGGGCTACGATCTGGGCAAAGTCGGCTGCTCTCACTTCGTCTATCTCATTCCGGACTATTGGGGCGGGGGCGCGACCTTCGCGCTCACTGAAGCCTCACGGCGCAGTCACCCGGCGGTAACGCATACGCTCTCGCATACGCTTCCCTCAAAGGAGATGGAGGATTGGGCCGCGGCGCTGCCGGGGATGGTGGAGGTGGCGCTCAAAGGGCCAGACGGGAAACGCGTGTTTGTGAGGGATGTCTCTTAGGGATTGCCCAGACTCATCGTCAGCGCATCCAATTGACAGCGAAACGTCTGCGCCACAGAGCCCCAAACGCTCGTTTCGAAGCTGCTGATCTCCACCCGCTTCACCGAGAGAGCTTGATATCCTTTTCAGACAGAGCGTTAGTCGCTTCACATATTCACCACAAGAAGGACAAAACCGGTGAGAAAAGCCTATGCAATTCCAAAGATTGAAGATGTCACTTTTGAAGGCTGCTATGCAGACGTACTGCCGCTTTACCTTGATATCTTTGAGCGCTGCATGAAGGCCACAGCGGTCTGTCGTGCCCGCACTGCCATCTTCGACTTGAGCGACTTCACGTGCCTGCAAGATCACGGGATTGGCGAGGGCACGCTTACAATTGAGCGCCGCGATATCCTCAACCAGATACAATGGTTCGGGCGGGTTGTAGCTAGTGACGCTAAGGTCAAAATAATCGGCACCTTGGAAGCTAATTAAGTTTCTTCTTCAAAAGCGTCCCAATCCCGCGGGCGCATTTCACCAGTTTGGTAAAACTGCCGCACACGTACAACATAGTCACGAAAGTCTCTGTTTTCCTGCGTCAGGCGATTGGCAGCGTCCCAGTCAACCTCGCCGCGCTCCCTGGCTGGTATAATGATCTGGCTTTCGATGATGTCTTCTGCGTCTAATTTGATGAATCCAATCCCATGTAGACTCGACAGCATCCGCAATTCTTTGAGCGTATCATAACCTGAGATTTCACTTGCGACGAGATAGCCGAAATTCGCCCACGACGAATTGCTTACAGCTTGGAAAAACACTTCGCGCACATTCGACCGGTTCACCAAAAGCTTGACTTCAAAAGACCAAAGCTTCGTTTTCTTATCTGCATATTGTCTGACACAATCTTTGATCTCTCGATCCCAATCAGCGCTCAAATCCTCCATGCCAACAATATCTGGGTAAAGCCAACGATTGCCCCCTGCCCCTCGGGTATTGCGCGAGCGCCTTTCGTCGATGCGAGCGCTGTAGACGTTCAGCTCGGACAGCAGAAATTTTGAGAGCTTAGGGTATAGATCGTGTTCAGTCAGGGAGCGCGTTTCGGTCGAAGCTTTCATAGCTGGCCCGCCATCCTCGGCTTGCTTAAGCTCCTCTGTGTCTGTGTTACGCGTAAAGTAATACCGGCGCGGCCGACCTTCAGTTGTTTTGATGCCAGAAGATGTTTTGGTCAACCGTGGACGGCTGGCCCCGATTTCCGCCGAAATCTGCTGTATGACGGCAGAATCCGTATCAAGTGGGTTCACCGTTGCTTTCGAATTGTCTTTCTTTGCTTGGCATTCCTCAGGGTAATTTTCAAAAATCCAATGCGCTATTTCTCGCGCGGTGAATTTCTCTTCCGGACGAGTTTCCAAAAAGTCCACAACGGTTTTCACCAAATTCAGTGCCATTTGTTTCGATCCCCATCTTCAAGTTGCGTTACGCGATCCATTAAGCTGGTCAATCTAACCTTTCTCATCACTTAAATAGGTCACGTAGAAGCCCTTGATTAAACGGTGCTCCTGCAACCGATCACTGAGCGAAAACCCGTCCTTCTTGATCGGCGCCTGGAAAATATCGAGGCCACGATCCAGCACGATCTTCCAGCCAGTATCGGTTACGATATCACGCGCATGCGCTGTTCCTGTGCCGTCGAAGGCCCAAGTGAATTCGACGCCCGAGCCGACACAGGCGTCCACGATCGAGTCCAGCAATTCTCGTTGCTTGCCGACATTGCCATCATCCGGCCCTGTCACGAGATGAACGCTGACCTGGTCCTCGGGCGATTTCCGCCGAATTACCATTTCAACGAATTCCATCATGTTTCGGATTTGATAGAAGTATCGGACATAGGGGTCTGTCACGATAATCTTTGATGCGCCTTCAATGTAAGGACCGAAGAGCAGATCGTAGCTGATACCCTTGCGATCCTCTGTGAAGACATGATGGCCTTCTTCGAGAATGGGCTTCGCCTCTGCCTTGACAGGGCGCGCAGCCTCCGAAGCGGACCCTGACGTCGATGCCCCTTCGTTACCGGCAGATGTGGGCTCACCAGCACCAGCTGACGTCTCTGACTGTTCCTGCTCCTTGGGATCCAGCGCAGGCTTGAGATGATAGAACTGCGGGTATTCTTCCTCCTCTACCGTGGTCACACGGCGCTTGGTCCCGTCCGTGCCAAGGTAGTGAAAATCAACCTCGGGATAGGTGCTGTCGATGCGGGCTAGTTGATCCTTGACCCGCTTGCGGCTCTCCATGGCTAGGCGCAGTAACTCCTCGACATCCTCTGCTGTCTCGCCGCCATTCGGGAAGATCAGCTTCAGAAGGCCCGACATCGTCTTGTAGATGGCATCCCGATCCCGCGTCGAAATCTTCTCGCTGATCTTGAAATGCTGGTCCGGCCGGTGCGAGAAATCCTCCTGGCGCAGGTGGCGCAGGATCTCGGCGAGGTAGTCGACTATGAAGCCATATCCCTTGGTGAACATCTCGCCGCGGATCACGTCGATTTCCCAGCCGGGCAGATAGGCATGGAGACGATCGATGAAGGCCGAGTCATGGAACTGCGGCGGCAGGGCCTCAAAGAGGTCGCTGTTTTTCAGCATGAAGGGCACGTTGTGGTCGGTGTTGCCCACAAACGCGAAACTGGCCTCGGCCCCCATCGGGTTCACCCCCCGGGAGAAGGTCTTGTTGGCCATATAGTTTTTCATGATGTCGACCAGCGCCTTGTTCGCTGTCTTTTCCCGACCGGCGAATTCATCAAAGGCCACGACATCCCAATAGCCGACAAGGCCAATGCGGCCGTTCGAGTTGTTCACAAAGAGCTTCGGGATCGTCACCTCGCCACCTGAGATCAGCTGACCGTGTGGCGAGAACTCCGAGTAGATGTGCGACTTACCGGTCCCTTTGGGCCCCAGCTCGATGATGTTGTAATTGCGTTCAACGAACGGGATCAGTCGCATCAGCTGCAAGAGCTTCGCCCGACGCCCAAAGGCCTCCGGGTTGAACCCGATGCTCTGCATCAGGAGGTCAATCCAATCGTCAGTATTGAAGCTGCCCCGCGCCTCGCGGTAGCCCTCATAGTCGACCTTGGCGATCTGGATGGGCTTGATGGTCTCGAGGATCCACGGCGAGATGCGCGCATCTTCCGAGAACTCGTATTGCACATCCGCAATGCACCAGACGCCCGTCACCAGCAGCTTTGGGTGCGCTTTGATCGTGCCGCTGTCGACCGCAACCTTCTTGATGCCGAGGTTGTCGAAGGTCGCTTCGTAGCTATCGGTCTTCTCGTTCAATGACACGCTGATCTGGTCGATGACCTTGTAGCCGCCCTTTTCCTTGATCGTTGACTGGATTAGCCCCGCTTCGCTGCGGTGGACATAATGCTTGCGCAGTATTTCTTTGACAGTCTCGATGCCGGTCGCGATCGACGCCTCGTCGTCTGTGGCGCAATACTGGCCGAGGAGATACTCGAGCACATAGGTCGGAACGATCGCGTTGCCCTTGACCGCCTTCACCAGGTCCTTGCGCACGACAAAGCCCGCGAAATGTTCATTGATCCTGGCGTCGAGATCACTCATGGGCCCGCTCCTCAAAAGTCAAAATCGGTTGTGATGCCACGTTTCAACTGGAAGCGATGGCTTGTGTAGTCCTGATAGTGACTGGTCTTACCAACCCGCTCGCGCAGTTTCAGGAATACATCTTGGTTATTGAATTTGTCCGCCTCACGCGACAGCAGGAACTTCCGGGGCATTTCGCGCTCACGGGCGTTCTCAGAGGTGAAATCAAACTGCAGGACATGCTCGTCTGAAATCAGCGTGTCATCGGCGGCATAGATACCCGCGACCAGCTCGCGCGCCTGCATCTTCTCGGAAACCGGTTGCGCTTGGTAGAAGATCACCGCCGTCTGCCCAGAAGTGATTTGGCTGCGGCCAGATACGATGATCTGCACCTCAACCTGGTTCACATCCGCCTCGCGCTGCTTTCCAACACGTATGACAGGGATAACGATTTCCTGCAGCGACGCACCGCCATGGACAAAGCGGCTGCCCGCCCCTTTGACGCGCAGGCGGTTTATCGAGTTCGGGATCAGGACATCGAGGTCGCCCGCAAGACCGAGCTCGGCCGAGGTGAATTTCTTCACGCCCGCAGCTTCTTCGAGGCCACGACCGATGACGAAGCGGCGATTGCGCAGCAGGATTTCATCGCCCTTAGGATCAGCAACCGCGAAGTCGCTCTCATCCAGCGCTCGGTGCTGATAGAGGAAGCCATGATCTGCCGTGATCAGGATGTTCGAGAAGTTTGCCGATGTCAGCTTCCGAACGAGCTTGGTCAGTTCCTCGATCGCATCCTCGGCGGCCTTGGGCAGCTGATCCTCGGTTTGCAGCTTATCGCCAATCGCATCGATCAGGTTGTGATAGATGTAGACCACGTCATTGTCGCGGAAGAGCTCTTTGCCCTCATCGACCCGCATATCGAGCACATCGCGTGCGGATAGAGCCTTGGCGCGGTCGCCTACACGTCCTGTTGCCAAGTGCTTCTCGCGCGCGGCAAGGCCTTGTGTGCTTTCGCCGCACGTCAAGATCGCGCCGCTGCCATCAGAAGCGAAAGACAGCTCCCTGTTCGGCAAAAGTGCCGCCATCCCGAGCTGTGTATAGCTGGGTAGCGCGCTGATCATGGGCTTCAGTTCCGCATCAAATCGGTTCAGTGCTCGGATCCGGCGTAGGCATTCCTCGGCCACCTCGAAGCGCAGTGCGTCCGAAATTATGACCACGACCTTCTGATCGCGACGGCGGAACTCTGCGGCCTGTTCGATATAGAAGGCGCTCTGGCGTGCGTAACCTGGGATTGTCCAATCGGTCAGTCCGGCAACCTGATCCTGCCAGGCGTCATTCAGCTTCAACAGGAAGCTATTGGTGTATCGGTTCTCCACCGCCTCGTAGAGTTCCGAAAGCAGCGAGGCATGGCCACTGCGCTGCATGTGGTAGATGAATTTGCGATAGAGCTGGTCGAGCTTGTACCAGCTGCTGACATACCGCTTCACCCCCTCGGCAGGGCTCGTCATCCCGAGATTGGCCTCTGCTAGAGCCTGCTGGAATTCGGTGGCGAAGCCGATCGCCTGATAGATGTCCGTATAGGAGCCATACCAATGGCTCTGCCGGCGCTCGCGCACCCATTTCAGGACCTCAGACGCGCTGACCGTCTGCGTCGACATAGCATGCACCAACTGCCGAATGATGTGTCGGTCGATTTCCTCGAAATGGTCGACGGCCATGACCGCACGGAAGTCGCGCTTGGACAAGTCTTCTGGGATCTTCAGCAAGCCCTGATAGCGCGCAGCCAGCGTCTCGAACGCCTCTTCCCAATGGCGGTTGTTCTTCCAACGCCGGAAGACCAAGAGAGCCTCGGCGTTCAACTTTCCATCTTCGCCCAGCGCCCGCAGGTAGGCCGACTGGAAGAGCGCGATCGCGAAGTCTTCAAGATCGGGCTGGTCCGGCTGATAGTCATAGGCATTGCCAACCTGCTTCCAGAACACCTCAGTCAGTCCAGATCGCTCGATGAGCCGCATCGCATCGTCGCGGCCCTCTGCTAATTCGCTCAGGAGCGCCTCGACCACTGTATCAAGCCCACCCTCGGCGCCAGCACACACGGCCAGCATGCGCAGTCGAACCTGCGACTGGGTATCTGCCGCATGCAAAAGCCGTTTCAGCTCAGCCACACGCGCTTTGGAGCGATAAAACTCCATGTGATCACGCACGACGCTTTCGAACTGTGGCGGCAGGCCCAGCTCACCCAGCCATATGCCAGCTTGATCCGCCTTGAACACCGCCGTTGCCAGTTGCAGGTCCAGCAGCCAGTTTGCCGCATTCCCGGGCTCTGGCCCGTCATGGAACACCAAGAACTTCGCGGTCGGCTCCTGCCGCAGCATCCGGTGCTTTAGGCCGAACTGGTTGTTGGCGACCTCCACTTTGGTCACCCCAGCCAGATCAACCGCATCGAACTCCCCCCGCATATCGCGCGCGTCGTCATACCAGAAGACGATGCGATGCTCGTCAAAGAGCCGTTCCAGGCTGGCGGTGATCCGATCCGTCATCAGCTCACCCCAACGATCTTTTTCAACGCAGCGCCGAATTTCGGATAGTTCGCCTTTACCCCATCATCGAGGTCAATCTCGATCTTGGCCTGCGCCAGCGGGAAGACGACATCGCGTTCCCATTCGTTCAGCTCGTCGATCTGCTTGGCGATGACCGCCATGTCTTTCAACGCCTTTGTGCGCTGGCCCTGGCTGGCGCTCGGATCATCGGACAGCTTTTCCAGCCGCCCACGTTCACCTTCAAGCTTGCTGATGAACTCGCGCAGGTAGTCGTTCAGCAGGACCGAGACGGTGTCGGGCCGGTAGCGGTGCATGTAGATCAGCGCATTGAACGTCCCCTTGGGGCTGGAGAACATCCAGTAGATCGGGCGCTTTTTATACCGCTTCACGTGATCGGCGTAGAAATCCTTGGTGAAATACTTACGGATGTCCTTGCCAAGCGCGTCCTCGATATAGCGCAGGTTCTCGCGGAAATGCGCCTCGCCGAAGGTGGTGCGCAGGAACAGGCGGAAGCGGTCGGTAATGTCGTCGGCGAACCAGTCGGCGTCGAGCACGGGGATGACGTTGTCTTCGTCCAGCATGAACGTCGGTTCCGGCACGCGGGCGAGGTAGTCGGCCAGTGTCTCGCCTTGGTTGGCAAGGATCAGCCCGGGGGTATCGATGCTGTAGCGGCCGAACATGCAGCCCACGGCGTAGGAGAGGAACTCGGCCATGGTGTCGGCGCGCAGGCGGGTCTCGTTGGCCGCGTCATCATTCTTGATGCCATAGCGATAGGCGGGGTTGCAGGTGAGGGTGATCTCATTCAGTGGCACCTCGGGGGTCAGCTCGTCTTGCAGACCGTAGGCGTCGATGAAGATGCGGTTGTTCTCTTCCTCCAGCCGCTGCATCTCGTCCGTCATGGACTGCCAATGGGCGCTTAGCGTGGCGTAGCTGTCCGCCAGCGTCTCGCCGCGATGATCAGACGAAAGCAACGGGAGCGAGGTGAAATTCCAAGAAGTTTCGTAGGCGTCCCAGTCTGACCGAGAGAGCGCAATCAGATCTTTGAAAATATGGCGGTTTTGCTTGGCTGTATTTGATAGGTCTGGAAAACGACCAATATTTCCCACTTCAAGATTAAGTGTTGGATTTACGATTTTTGCAACGGCGGAAAACATCTTACTGTTCAGCATTAAGCAAATATTCTCAAGCGCGCTCCCATCCTCATGAAAAATTGAATGCCCCGCCTGATCAAACAGAAATCCTCGATCATAGTATCGATAAGAATTTAATGAGCTGCCAATTCTTGACCAACTAATCGCTTCTCTAAAATAAAATTGACGTGATGGGCAATGATTGCCCATCTTAGCCAGCACCTCAAAAT
The DNA here is from genome assembly GCF_000152965.1 of Roseobacter sp. MED193. Classification (GTDB taxonomy): domain Bacteria; phylum Pseudomonadota; class Alphaproteobacteria; order Rhodobacterales; family Rhodobacteraceae; genus Pseudophaeobacter. The sequence goes on from NZ_CH902583.1 coordinate 2,045,722, forward strand.
CCGCTCTATTGAAGTTTATGGCAAATATTCTATTGCCATACCACTTCCTATAGTCTCCACCTTTATTGTAAGGAAACCAACGGCTTCCTGACTGAAATGCAGATTCCATTGAACCTGAAAATTCTTCAAAATTGCCTATAGATACTTCAGACCAAATTCTAATGAAGCGATCATTATCACCAGTGGCCATCCCTTGGCGTGCATCAAAACCTTCGCTGATATTTTTATTTTTGGCAAAGACATTTCGCACGCGGGCGGAGGCCCAATAAGCAATTGGAATCCCTTGAATTTTCTCAAAATCATTTGCAGAGGCCCGATAGAACCAGCCACGATCTCGTTGTTTTGAGTTTCGCTCGTTTTGAGGAGGGAAAGTGACAGGGATTTTTTCCTCAGATAAGTCTTCGTAGTCTACATAGAAAAAGTTGCCTGGCTGGGAGGTGTTTTGCCCTTGCTTCCAAACCGTAGCGCTCGTGCCAAAAGCAATCCCCATAACCATGTTGCCCATATGGGCCATGTTCACGATATGGCTTTGCTCATTAAGTTTGATGCGGAGTTTCTCGTAGGAAGAAAGAAACATCCATGATTGCATCGTGACCATCGCAGAGTATCCATTGCGCTGGATAAAATCGAAACCTCTCTCAATGAATGCAGCAAACATATCTGACTTGCTGTCGGGATATTCCTTCTTGGCGTAGTCCCCAAGAGGCCCGTTCATCCCTTTTCCGCCCATGTAAGGCGGGTTCGCCACTACAACATGATATTTGGAGGAGAGTGCCTCAGACATCCGAAGGACTGTCAGCAACCGTTCCCGCAACTTGGCACGGAACATGTCGCCACCAAGATCCTGTTCCTCAACCACTCGCAGGCATTCCTGAGGGTCTTTTAGTTTCGGGATGATGAGAGAACCAAAGTTCTTGGCTTGCTCAAACTGGGTAAGGGTTGCCCGCAAATCTGCCGTGAACAGGCTGCGTCCAACCATGGCTTCTATGTCTTGGAGTTCTGCTGGCTCGAAGCTGACTTTCTTCAGAACGCAGATATCGGGCTTCGTCTCCATCCGCAGGAAACGGCGGCGACCAAGCTTTTCAGCGGCTTTCATCGCCAACGCAAACGCTGCCAGCGCCCCAGCGCGGTCGTCAATCTCCGTCCCAGTCAGGTTGTGCGTCAGGATCAGCGCGGGGATCTCTGTCGCGTCATAGCCCTCTTCCTCGTAGATGGCGTAGAGCAGGTCGAAGGCATAGGTCAGCATGTGGCCCGACCCGCATGCCGGATCGCAGACCTTGATCTCCTCGGGCTTGGCGATCTTCAGGAAATCCATCTCGGGTTCTTCCGGCGCGATGTAGTAGTCCATCCGCTCGGCCAGTTTTGAGCCCGGCCGGTTCAGCAGCCACAGCCGCCCCAGCGAGTTCTCCACCAGGTAGCGGACGATCCAGTGCGGGGTGAAGAGCTGCGTCGCGGCCGGGATGTTCTCGGCCGTGATTTTCTGGTTCTTCTTGAGCCCCGCGAAGACCTGATCCTTCTTCTCCGAGATGTAGAACTGGTAGAGCCAGCCGATGATCTCGACGTCCTGACAGGCGTCTTCGGTCATGACCTTGCGCAGCTCGGCAAGGATCGAGGATTGCGACAGCATATCCTCGGGCATCAGGAGTTCGGTGTAGTCATCCAGCTCCTCGAACAGGAACGGCATCGGCCCGTGCCACTGATTGCAGGCATGTACCAACAGCAGGCGGTAGGCCTCGGCCTGCGGATCAGAAGACGGGGTGCGGCCATCGAGAAGCGCCGCGATGCTCCCCGGCGCGTCCTCGGGCAGGTTCCCCGCCATCGCCTCAGCCAATATCTCGGGCCGTGTCTGCCCTTCCGCTGGGGATACAACCCCAACAGTCGTGTAGCCATTGGCATCCATGAAGCGCAGCGCGGTGAAGCGGTTGAACCAGGTATAAGCCACCTGCTCGATCAACTGCGCCTTACCATCCCGCGCGATCGCGGCGTCGAGCTCCTTCATTGCCTGCGGATGCTCCCGCCGCGCAGGCGAGGCCGGATCAAGCAAAAGATCAAGCTTGGAGCGGACCTGTTCGATCAACAGATTACGGGCGGATTGGGCAAACTTCTTCAGCGCGTTCGTGTCCATCAGACAATCACCTTCTTGCCCGCGCGGATCTGCTCCAGCAGGGTCTTTTTCATTTCTTCGACGTATTGTTCGACGTCAGCCTCTTCAGTCAGGTAGGGCTTGGCGAAACCCACCTTGATTTCTGAGGCGTTAACGTAAGTGGTCTGCGGTGGCTCCGGCTGTGGCGGCCCGGGCGGGACGAGTTTTGGATCGACAACCGGTCGGTTCAGTCGCTCAACCTCCGCCAAAATGCGTGGCAACAGGTCGAGCTTCGCTCCATTCGCCCGATCGCGCAGGATCGGGATCATCTTGACGCTATCGAGCCCAGATTTGTGGCTATCGATGTTGCGTTTGATGTGCGCTTGATCATCTGCAGAAAGCGCCTGGAACTCTGGCGTCTGCGTGACCTTGGCTGCGCAATCCTCGACCGCCGCGATGACGGCTTTGCGCTCCTCAAGCACCGTCAACTCCACACGGTCTTTCAGCCCATAGAGATCGGATTTAAGCGCCTGAATGGCGGTGCCCTTGTAGCAAGCAGGATCAGCCAAAGCGCGGGCCAGTGCTTCGCCAGCCGCCGCATCCACGTAGGAAATATTGGCTTCCTGATCACGTAGAAATTCGCGCGCATCGTCATAGATTTCGCGCTGGGAACCGCCCATGAAGCTGCGGATTTTGTCGAGGACTTCTTCCTTGGCGTCGAGAAGGTCATCTTCCTGCGCCGCGGGCTCGGTGATGTACCAAGTCGCGGGCTTCCCCACCATTGCAGCAATCTTTGTCGCCAATGGCTCGAGCGCCACCACAAACGGGTACTGCGCTTTCTGCGCCAGCATTTTGCCCAGGTCTTCAGAGAGCGTGCGCGTGCTCTCCAGCCATTCCGCGCCGATCGTCCGCGCGTCAGTGCCATCTGAGGGAAGGTCAAACAGCTCCTTGTAGAGCTCTTTCGCCTTCCGGATCTGAGCCGAAGTAAATTCGGTCTGTGGGGTGAGCAAGATATTGGCCAGGGCATGGCTGTTGTTCAGCGCCTTGGCGAGTTCTGCGCGCTCAAGCACGGTGCCGTCCGAGCGGGCTTCCAGCTTGCCTTTGCCCGAGAGACTGGCCGCGAGGCACAGAATAGCTGTTGTCGGCCAACCGTAGGGTTTGCCACCAAAGCGTTCGGTGAGATATTTCACCGAGACCTTCACGCCGTTGCGGGCCTGCGACTGGACGTAGTTCAGCACATCCTGCTCGGCCTCAGTAAGCCCCTCGCCATTGTTGCCGAAGAGCCCACTCTCGGGCGTTGCCGCTTTCAGGATGTCGGCTTCGGCATAGGTTACGCCTCGCAGCATCGGCAGGTTGACATAGACCTTGTCGACAAGGCCCTGGAAGCCTTTCACGATCCGGTCCTGGGGCTCCTCGCCCCCGATATCGAGCTCATCGCCCCGCACAAACATCCGCGTCTCTGCCATCAGCTTGCGTAGGCGCAGTTCGAGGTCCTTGTAGCGACGGCTGTTTTGATCCCCCTTCTCGGCCACGATGCGATCACGGCCTGGCTGCTGGGAACCCGCACGGGCTTGGCGGATGAACTTGTCGGTCTGCTTGAAGAGCGTCAGGTCGCGGATGAACCGCACATCGGGTTGCAGCACGACCGCCAATTCTTCCCGGCTCATGTTCCGCATGCGCACCGCTTCGGGTGATGCAACATCATCATTGAACGGACTGATCACGTTGATGGAAAGCTCGTACTCCCGGCCCAGCAGGTGATCGTCGAGCTTGCGGCTAAAGCTGTATTCATTGCCAGTGGTCAGATGCTTGATCTTGCGGTGACGCAGGATTGTATCGAACGCCAGCGTCTCCATTTCCTTGGAAAGCTCTGAGGGGTCGACATCCAGGGCCTTGATTTCCGCTTCGACGTCCTTCTCTTCGTTCGTCAGGAACTCATAGACCTCGCCGTTGCGCTGAATAAGCGTGTTGCGCTCGAGGAAAGACAGCGCCTCCTCGATCTTGCGCCGCTGCTTGACCTGATCGGTGTCGAACTCGGAGAGCAGCAGCACGCTGATGTTGCGAACCGTCGGCTTGAACTCCTTGACATATTTCACGAGGAAGAGCGCCTTCAGCACACGAACCGCGAAGGGGTCGATGTCCTGGATTTCCTTCTCGGCAATCTGGATCGACTGCTGGACGGCGGATTTGAGGGCCGTGCGGATGCCCTCGAACATGAGATCAAAGGTGGCGAGGCCGCCTACTGGTTGGTCTGCCATCTTCTTGGCGACCTCTTGGAACACGCCCAACATCGAGCGCTCACCGACCGAGCTGTGCTTTCCCTCAAAGGCGTTGTGCTGCGAGAGCGACGTGATCGCCATCTGGAACAGCATGTATTGATAAGGCGGGAACGGGTAGCTCGAGACGAAATGGGCACGCCCATCAAAGTTCTTCAGCTTGATCGACCCGTCCGTGAAATCAAACAGGGTCTTGAGGTTGTTCTCTTCACGATCGTGCAGGTTGCCAAGTCGCACCTGGCCTTCGTCGGTCTTCGACAGAAGGCGGCGCTGGATGACTTCGGCCACATCAGCCGAGTTCAGGGGCATCTTCACACCGAAGCGCGCCATGATCTTCGAGAAGTCTTGCGACTGAAACGCCTTCCCGTCCCCGATGATGGCTTCCATGTCCTGCTGCGAGGTCACGATGACCCAGGCCTGGCCTTTACACTTCGTGTTCAGGCTTTCGGCGATCGTCTGCAGGTTCGTCATCAGCTTGACGTTTTCAGCGATGTACTGGCCTACCTCGTCCACGAAGAAGTTCAGTCGGAACTTCGGCGCCTGCTTGTCGATCCAAGCCTTCACCTTGTTGGCGAAGTCCTCAATCGAAACGCGGGTGTCGGCGCGGTACTGTCCCAAAATGTCCGCCGCATCTGCTGGGTCGCCGCCTGTCACGGATGCGAAGGCGGTGGCGATGTTTTTGCGCTCGAGCGCTGCCTGTTCGCGGCCGCGCTCCCAAGGCTTGCCTGCGGCAGCAGCATAGGCGTCCTTAAACGCTGCCAGCTGGCCGCGATCATCGAGGTCGCGCTCAAACTGCGCGATATGGGGCAGCTTGCCGTAGTAGCCGCAGGCCTCGTCAAAGACCTTCTGGAACACGGAAAGCAGCGCATCCACATCGGTCTTCGAGATGACGTCAGCCTTCTGGTCGATGTTGAAGAGGATCGACTTTGACGGCACGGAGACGGCTTTGCGCAACGCGCCCAAGAGCATTGGCTGACCGGTCAGCTTTTCCTCGAAAAGGTCAAAAGCCTGCGTGCCATCGATTTCCCGATTTTCCATAAGTAGGGCCAGCATCTTGAGCAGGTGCGACTTACCCGAGCCAAAGAAGCCAGAAATCCAGACACCGTTGGCGGTGTCGTAGTTATTATAGGCATCGAGGAAGGTCTCGAGGCGTTTGCCGATTTCGTCTGTGATGACGTACTCGTCGAGCTCGATGCGCAGGCTCGCTTCATCGTCAGCCTTGATCACGCCATCAATCGGGCGGTCAACGGGCTTGGCGAAAATGGTTCTCAGAGCAGTGGTCATCGGGTCAGACCTCGTAGTTCAGAATGTTAAAAGCACGGTAATATTTGTCGTCATGCAGCAGCCCAAAGAGATCGAGGGATCCCCCCGTCGCTGTGGAATGGGTGTAGCTGCCGGGAAAGAACAGCACCGTTGGCTTGTCCTTGGCGGTGCTCTGCAGGTTGTTGAGCACATTGTGCGAGCGGATGTACGGGTAGACCTCGCCCACGCCCGACAGGAAAATCACGTCATGCGGCTGGGCGGCGATCGCTTCCGCAATTTTCGGGATTAAGTGTTCATGAACGTCGAGAACGCCCTGCAGCAGCTCGCGCAGCTCTGATTTTTCCATGTCAGGCTCTGCAGCCAGGACATCCTCTAGGATGCCCCGCTCTTCCAAGAGCCCGAGCGAAATATCGTACAGGCTGAGATCGAGCGCGGTGACGCCCGCATGCCCAATGCGCTCGACCAGGTCGAGCCGGTCCTCGATCATCGTGAGGCCTTCTTCGGCCGGGAACGGGCAAATGAAGAACGGCACTTCATTGCCCAGTCCCTGCTTCGTCAGGAAGCGCTCGCTGGTAATGACCCGATACAGATGCTCGGCGCGTTCTTTGCGCGTCAATTGCAGGCTCACGACAGACCTCCCTCAATCACAACTCCAGGGAACACGGCCAGATCAGCCGGATTGGTCGCCTCAATCAGCGCGCGCAGCTGAGGCGAGAGGTAACTCGACTGGATCCGGTTTTCTTCCGAGATAATCCCAACCTCTCGCATGGTCTTGAACACGACCTGCCGGAGGCGAACGCGTGTGGAGGCAGAGGTGGAGGCCAAAGTGTCATCCCACTCGGCTTTATGCTCGAAGAACAAATCGAAACTGTCGGTCGACAAATCCAGCTGATAGGCGAGATACCGGTCTTGCACGATTTCGAGTGTGAACTCGCGGACCAGCCGGTAGGCACGGCAAAAGGAAAGCCAAATGAGCAGCGCTTGATCTTGTCGATCGGCACGCTCAACCAGGAAACGCAACTCGTCCTCGGTCAGCGTTTCGATGCGATTGACCAGTTCCCGGAGTATTCGACGCTTTGACTTTTGCTTGGGCGATGATGTGAGGCCATCAGCTTGCAACTGGGAGATCGTGACATCCCAGTCGCGGGTTTCCAGATAGCTCGCTGCAAGATCGATGCATTCATTCAAGAAAAGCCCCCCAGAGGTGAAGGACATCTTGTAGGGCTGCTTCACCCCGAACTCTGCTTGCCGCGCCGCCATGGTCATCCAACGACCTCGTCACGGTTCAGAAGGACAATCTGTTGGTCCTGGGGGCGGCGTGCCGCTGGGTCGGTGTCCAGGCCAAGACGCTTCAGCGCATAGAACAACAGCGCGCGGCGGACAGCGATCCGAGCCCTGCCTTCCTCCATGCCGTAGTCCATCTCGATGGCACGGCGCTGGTTATCCGAGAGGTCCGGATGCGGGCCGATCTCAAGCACGATCTCCGTGTGCCAAGCCTCATCAGCGCTGGGCTCAGCGGTCACGGCCCCCTGATCACCCACCTCGACGATCCGAGACAACAAGAAGTCCTTGAACACTTGGTCGTTCTGACAAAACGCCCGGGCGTGCCATCGGAACCCGTCAAAGGCCAGTGCATGTGGCTCAATCCAGCGCGCGCTGGGCTCGGGCCGCGACATAGACTGATAGGTCACCTGCAAGGCAGCTGGCTCACGGATGGCTGCTAGTACGTCGCGCAGGGTCTCCGGGGAAACACCACGCGCAGGGGTCGGCGTTGCGCCAAAGCCCGGGAAAAGGCTGATCCAGCTTTGCTCGGCACTCACCAGCCCCTGATCAACCGCACGCAGCTGAGCAAAATACTCGTCAGCGTCCGGCTTGAGATATTTGGGCTTGAAATGCTTACCGCGCAGATACGTGCGCAGGCTCTTGTCATAAACAAGGTTGCGCTTGGCCTGCTCGATGTAGGCGTTCAGGTCCAGCGATGCCTGCTGTGTTGAAACCCCAAACGCGTCCATCAAGTCTCCTCGGTTTATCCGCCCCTGCCAAAACAGGCGAAACTCGATGAACTCATATCGACGCTCGACACCCCAGTTCAGCTGTTTGCCCTTCTTGCGAGTCACCCTGCGCCCTCACTTATATGTCGCACGAATACATGCGTCTAGTTTTTTGATTGACTCACCAACCGGACCGACAGACCCTAGCTGGGCCGGAATGCCGATTCGTGACAAGCCCGTCACGTTATTAGACGTATCACAAACCTGGGGGCTCACCCCAGCATAACCCTCCCGTTCTGCTCTCGGGAAGGGAAAAGGAGCTGCTGGATGAATTTTATGACAAAAACCCAGGCTTTTGGCCTGATCGCAGTCTTTGCCGTAGCCGGTTGCGCAGAGCTCGAGCCGCTGACTGAGTACCGCCCTGTTGTAGACCCAGAGCGCACAAACATGCCGCGATTTGAACGGGACCTTGAGGCTTGCCGTGCGGTCGCGGTCCAGGTCGAGGCCGACTACCGCCAGCGCCAGCAGGAACAGATGGGCGCAAACATCATGGCGGGGCTTCTGGTCGGCGCCATCACAGGAGCCGTTGTCGGCAGCGGGTCTGATTATCAGGGCGAACTCGCCGCCTATGGCGCGGCTTCCGGAATGGCGGCAGGAGCAGCGGCGAATGACTATTCCTATGATCTTGTGACCTATGGCCCCCGCCGGGTCGTGGATCGCTGCATGGCTGAACGCGGCCACACGATCCTGAACGATATTGGCCGCGGCTAAGGCGTTTTGCTGGAAGGACCTTCGACATGATGAAACTGCGTACGCTCACCGCCTCGCTGCTGATCAGCACCTGCCTTGCTGGGCAGACATTGGCCCAGGAAAGCTCGGCGCTCGATGCAGAGATCGCCGCAATCGACAGCCAAATCACCGAGGTGGATGCCACGATCGCCCGTTACGATGGTGGACTGATCCGCATGCTTGCCGAAAGCCGACGAGAAGCACTGCTTTTGTTGCGCACGATCGTTGAGGCTCGACAAGAGGCTGAGGCCGCTGGCGCGACCATCGAAGTCACTGTGCCAGCCGTGGAACCTGATCCCGAACGTGCAGAGCAGCTTCTTGGAGAAATGGCCGCGCAACAACAGCGTGTCGAAGCGGCCGAACGCGAGGCCGCATCTGCCGGTGGCCTGATACAAGCGGTGGCGCTAAGCCGCGTCGAAACCGAAAAGCTCACCCTCGCCCAGTTGCAGATGGCCTATTTGCAGGCGCGCTATGGCATCGCGTTCCCAGTGACACCTCAAGCGGTGGCTTCGACGACGCCAAGCCAGGACGCACCATCGCCTGTGGCCACGGTAGAGGGTGACGAGGGGACCGCTGCCCTGCCCTGGGCGGATCCCGACCACCCGAACATCGATTACAGCCTCGCGCCCTTTGAGCAGGCGCACAACGAAGGGGATCGGATTTCGGGCTGGTGGGTCATCAGCGAGGAGCGCGCCGCGATCGATGACAGCCCGTCCGTCGTCGCCATCAACTATTCGGCCTATGATGCGCGCAGCTTCAGCGGGATCACTGCCCTTCTCGCGCAGTGTCGGGAAGGCGAGACATCCATCGTCTTTGTCCAAGACGATTTTCTGATGAGCACCATTCGGCGGAACTCGTTCGATATCAACTACCGTATCGACGATGCACCTGCGCAGTCGACCCGCTGGAACGAACTGACCAATAACAAAGGCGCTGGGCTTTTTGGATCTGCGTCCGAAGGCTTCTTGCGCAACCTCTACGATGCCGAAGCGTTTTTCATCCGGCTGACCGATGGCAATGGTCGTCGCTATGACGCAGAGTTCGACCTGGCCGGCATTCAGGACGCGATCGAGGCTATCGCTGGCGCTTGCGGGTGGTCCACGCTGGATCTCTCCCGCGATGACTACCGCGCCATTCAGACCATGTTGAATGCCGGTGGCTTTGATGCCGGCACACCGGATGGCGTTTGGGGGAACGGATCGCGCAACGCGATGCGCACTTTCCAAGAACAGAACGGTTTAGCACCCACTGGAGCACCTGACCGCGCGACGCTTGAGGCATTGGGCATTCAGGCCAGCGACTAGAACCATCAAATCAACGCGGCCCACAGGGTGGGACGGTGCACTGAGCGCGCTGCCGCAACACGAAAGGAACCCAAATCATGGAATTCATCATCGCAGGCGCCATCGTCTTCGGCATCATCGGCTTCTTCGTCGATGGCGGCAGAGGCGCGCTCTGGGGGGCGATCCTCGGGCCCTTTGGTCTGATCATTGCTGCTATTTTGAAGGGCAAATAAAAGCCTGCGCCGATGGCTTGGCGTCATATGCAGGCTGGTGAGGCTTCGCTCAAATGGTATCATCATTTAGAAACCAGTGCATGAACAGACCTCAACCTAGTGCCACAAACCCCACTTCATATCCAAATCCAGCCGCAAAATCGTGAAACAGAAAGGTTTGCAAATGCGATTCACTGCGCTTCCCAATTTACAAGTCCTTGATCTTGCTGAGAGCTTTTACAGCGCCGCCGAAATACTTAAAGATAATAGAAGCAATGCAATTCCCATAATCAATCTTCGCTGTCACGCAATTGAACTATACCTAAAAGCACTCCACTTGAAGGATACGGCGACCGACTTCGGCGATGGAGTGGCACTGCTTCGGCCAACCTCTGGACGTGGTGCAGGTCATCAATTGGGGAATTCATTTACAAATGCCTTGCCGGAACATCAAAAAGAGCTCCTCTCCGGGATGCCAAGGCTAAATGAGGAACTCGCACTTCTCGAAGGTATCTTTCGGAGAAGTCGCTATATCTATGAGAATGGAGATAGCTTACCCTTTTCCACCGCAGAGCACGTGGCGCGATATCTTGCTTGCCGCATTCCACAGCTAACGCCCATACCCGTCAGAATAGACCAAATCGCATCTGAGGACCGTAAGTAAATCAAGTGCTAGCCTGGTTACGAAAGGCAATTGAAGGATCAGTGTATTGAGCTGCGCATCGGCTTCAAAAATGAGCCAATAGCTTCAAGCTCACGAGGCTCAGCAGCACCAGCAGAACGTAATTCACCCAAAGCGGCCTCCGCTTTTTCGAAGGTCATCCATTCGGTTTCAGGGACATCGGGCGCAGACCACTTATCACGCAGATAGGCTTTGAAAAGCGCCATCTCGTCCGCTGTCAGCAGTTCAGGGCTGTAAAATGCCACCAACCGCCGACCGAGCTGGCGCAGCCGAGGGTCTGAAAGGCTCGCCACGATTTCCTGGCGCCGCGGCCAGGTCGCATGCTGAAACTCCTGCAAAAGCTGCTTGTCAGCGCTGGAGTAGAATTCCCCATAGATTTGCCGCTCAACCGGCTTGGGCGGAGCGTCGGAATCTTCGACGAAGCGATTGGCCATTGCCGCGCCTACACGCCGAAGAAACTCAGGCGCGTTGGCAATGATCGTCGCCCGGTGCAGATGCTCCGCGCTGGGAGCTGTGTGTTCTAGGAGCGCGGGGGCCTTATTTGTGGACACGCCCCTAATGATCTTCGGCGTGGCATCCACTGCTGCAAAGATCGCCTCATCCGAGGCCCCGAGGAACTCGGATGGGTCAGCAGCATCCAGATCGAAAAATGCGGCCTGCGCGCTGTTACCGTGAGAGTATCCACAGAAACAGCCCACGTAGGATCGCGGCTCACCGCCGCCAAAGCGCGTGACGAGCTCATAGGGCCGAAAGCTTTCAAGCTTTGCCTGCACGCGTGCCTTGTGGGCGTTGTCTATCAACTCGGACCAAAGCGCTGGGCTGCGCGTTGCGATTAGACGTGCGATGTGGATGGTCGCCTCGACATCCCCCAGGGCATCATGCGCGTTGTGGGCATTGAAGCCATTTGCAGGCGCCAGCCGATCAAGCTTGAAGCTCCGCCGGCCGGTATCATCGGTGGGCCAGACAAGTAGACCAGGGTGTCGGACATAAGCAGCATAGACCGCAGGCAGGATGTCAAAGCGCGTGTTACCATTGAACTGCGTGGCATAAATGTTCGGCGACAAGTTCTGGTAGAAGGTCTGCCGCAGCACCTCCTCGTCGAACTTCATCGTATTGTAGCCGACCCAAATCGCGGGCGCCCATCGCTCGGTGAACTCTGCCACCTGCTGCGAAAACTCAAACAGCGACGGCAGGCTTGGGTCTATCAATTGATCAGGGGTGACACGGGTCACAACCAGCGCCTGTGGTGAAGGCAAAATATGGGGCGCCAACCGGCAGCGGATGTTGACCCGATCCTTCTCCACGAAATTCTCATCCGTCCAGATCGCGGCGAACTGCAGCGGCTGGTCGAACTCGGGGGAGATTCCCGTGGTTTCCAGATCGTAGAAGACAAAATCCATGATGGGTTCCTACACCCTATCATGAGGGAAATCCATCTTCAGGCATGGCAGGGGCAATACCACCATTTCCTTCCCAACGCTCAGTAGCGCCCACGTTGATAGGGAAGCTGGTTGGCAACAACCGCCTTTTTGCCTTGTAGCCAAGGCGCTGCATTGGCAGCTACAGAAGGTCAAAGTCTTTGACGACAATATTAAGGGATATTCCGTTGGCAACGGAGTTTGATGTTAATGGATCACCATCAAATTTCAGGGACGACAACTTAGGTCAGAAATGATCACTAAAACCCACTGCCGCTGATCACTGAACATGTACCGGTTTCAGCATCTCATCCGTATCGAGCTTGAGGGCGCTGCGCCAAAGCTGGGTCTTGAAGACGTGACAATCGTGCTTGCCCGGGCTGATGTCACGGGTCTCCATCAACAGTCCCGCCCACTCAAGCGGCCGCAAGACACATGATGAGAATGCGCCCATCGCCCGCCATCCCGCGGTGTGCCAATCCTCTGGCTCGCCATAAAAGGCCTGGTACAAAGCTGCCTCAGTGGTGCCTTGGTCGGCCTCGACGTTGATGACATTCATCCAGACATCCCATTTACCAAACGGCCGATCGTCAAAGCGCGCATACGACGCGTGATCGATGCGGAGCACGAAGTATGGGATCAACTCGGCAAACAAGCGCCCTGGCGATCGGGCCAGCTCAGCACCCTTCTTCGTAATCCGAAACGCCCCCTTATAATGCCGCCCGAGGCGCAATGAGATCAGCAGGAAGTGCAGAACCTCAAGAGGCGGAAATTCATACTCGTTGATGACCTTGTTGTAGCGGAACATTTCGTTGGCGCTTTTCCCCGGCCAATCGAAGTGTTCCACGGCCCAATGAACGAAGACGCGTTTGAACGCCTTGGTCTGGGTGAGTCCGATCGATCCATGCTCTTGGGCATATTGCAGCGTCAAAAGGGTACCGCGCAGCAGCGGCGAGCGCATTAAGTCTGGGTGATCATCAGGAAGCGTGCGGAATTCAATCATGCTCAAGTGATGCCACGAGCGCCACGGCGATGCCAAGAGGCCCGTGTGTGCAGGCCCAGACGGGATCGCCGAGCATCCGTGCTAGGCGCCGAATAGAAAAGGCGGATCTAGCCGACGATCCCGAATAGGCTAGGCGTGCCGTGCGGAGATTGCCTACTATATTCTCCGCACATAATGCGGCTTTTACTCTTGCCAGTGCGGAGAAAAAGTCGGATTATCCCTGTAAATTTTGCGGAGAATGTGATGCAAATCTGGGAACGCGACACTTGGCCTAACCTAACTTGGCAAGACGCGCACGTCGCCGCGTGCCTAGCTGAGGTGCGCCATACCCAGGGCAGACTGATCGGCAGAATGGAAGCGCTAGGCTTCAAGCTGCGCGAGGAAGCAGTGCTGCAGACGCTGACACAGGACGTCGTCAAGACAAGCGAAATCGAAGGTGAACAGCTCGACGCCACTCAGGTGCGGTCATCGCTGGCACGTCGCCTTGGCATCGACATTGGCGCCCTGCCCCCGACAGATCGTAACGTCGAAGGCATCGTCGAGGTCATGCTTGATGCGACGCGCAACTACGACGCTCCACTGACAGCGGAACGCCTATTCGGCTGGCATGCCGCCCTGTTTCCGACCGGGCGCAGCGGCATGACACGCATCCGCGTCGGGGATTGGCGCGATGACAGTACCGGCCCGATGCAGGTGGTGTCAGGACCCTACGGCCGAGAACGCGTGCATTACACAGCGCCACCTGCCTCTAGGGTCGCGGCGGAGATGGAAGCATTTCTCGCCTGGTTCAACGCGCCGATTTCATCCGATCCGGTAATCAAGGCGGCCCTGGCGCATCTGTGGTTTGTGACGATCCACCCCTTCGAGGATGGTAACGGACGGATTGCTCGTGCCATCGCTGATCTTGCGCTGGCGCGGTCAGAGGGGAGCTCACAGAGGTTCTACAGCATGTCAGCGCAGATCCGGACAGAACGGAGCGCATACTATGATCAACTGGAGCAAACGCAGAAGGGCGAAACGGACGTAACAGAGTGGGTTTTATGGTTCCTCGCGTGCCTGGATCGCGCCATCCGTGGAGCGGATAGCGTACTAGCTGCAGTTGTCGCGAAGGCTCAATTCTGGGAGCGCGCAGCTCCGATGCCGCTGAACGAGCGACAGATCAAGGTTCTGAACCGTTTACTTGACGGCTTTGAGGGTAAGATGACCACATCGAAATGGGCGACGATTGCGAAATGCTCTCAGGATAGTGCAAGTCGCGACATTGCAGCCTTGATTGAACTTGGGCTGATGCGGAAAGGCGAAGCCGGCGGCCGCAGCACAAGCTACGAGCTGGTTCTGTAACGCGAGCAGACCGAATTTTCATCCATCAACCTGCCAAACCGGTCCGCTTCAGTATGCCCGAACATCATCGACCATCACTGGTTTCGGCTGATTACCAATGATTACGGCTATTCGAGGGGTGCGACTCGTCAAACGTTGACATGGCGTTGACATGGAATAAACGCATAAAACCCGACTGATTAAGTCGGGCTCTAAGCTTTTGATTTAGCGTAGTAATTTGGTTGCGGGGGTAGGATTTGAACCTACGACCTTCAGGTTATGAGCCTGACGAGCTACCGGGCTGCTCCATCCCGCGTCAGTGTCGGAAGTTTATATCGTTTAGAGATTTTTTGGATTTTACTAGGTTTGGCAGTGACCTACTCTCCCACGACTTAAGCCGCAGTACCATTGGCGCAAAGGCACTTAACTTCCGGGTTCGGGATGGGACCGGGTGTTTTGCTCTCGCTATCGCCACCAAACCAAGAAAAATCCAAGAACCTGCGGTTCTTGGATTTTTTTGGTTGGCGGTCGGCAGGGTATTTGCATCGCAAATGCCCGAGAGACCGCACCCCAGTTATGTCACGAGGACATTTCCAAGATCGCAGGGAAACAATCAACACTGACGACTTTACGCAAGTAAAGTCTGTCACGCAGCAGGCAGTGTATTTGCCGGGCAAATGCACGTTGCTGCACCTTTGTTATGTCACAAGTTCATGTGGTGCTTATTTGGTTCTTGGCTGTCTATTACTAGATCAGATCAAGCCAATCGGGCGATTAGTACCAGTCAACTGAACGTGTTACCACGCTTACATCTCTGGCCTATTGACGAGGTGGTCTACCTCGGCCCTCAGGGATACCTTGTTTTGAGGGGGGCTTCCCGCTTAGATGCCTTCAGCGGTTATCCTGTCCGAACATAGCTACCCAGCACTGCCGTTGGCACGACAACTGGTCCACCAGTGGTTCGTTCACCCCGGTCCTCTCGTACTAGGGGCAACTCCTCTCAAGTATCCTACACCCACGGCAGATAGGGACCGAACTGTCTCACGACGTTCTAAACCCAGCTCACGTACCTCTTTAAACGGCGAACAGCCGTACCCTTGGGACCTGCTCCAGCCCCAGGATGAGATGAGCCGACATCGAGGTGCCAAACACTGCCGT
>NZ_CH902583.1:2066753-2239097 GCF_000152965.1 Roseobacter sp. MED193
GGGTTGAGCCCCGGGATTTCACCTCATACTTTCTGATCCGCCTACGTGCGCTTTACGCCCAGTAATTCCGAACAACGCTAACCCCCTCCGTATTACCGCGGCTGCTGGCACGGAGTTAGCCGGGGTTTCTTTACCAGATACTGTCATTATCATCTCTGGCGAAAGAGCTTTACGACCCTAGGGCCTTCATCACTCACGCGGCATGGCTGGATCAGGCTTGCGCCCATTGTCCAAGATTCCCCACTGCTGCCTCCCGTAGGAGTCTGGGCCGTGTCTCAGTCCCAGTGTTGCTGATCATCCTCTAAAACCAGCTATAGATCGTAGACTTGGTAGGCCGTTACCCCACCAACTATCTAATCTAACGCGGGCCGATCCTTCTCCGATAAATCTTTCCCCCGAAGGGCGTATAAGGTATTACTCACCGTTTCCAGTGGCTATTCCTTAGAAAAGGGCACGTTCCCACGCGTTACTAACCCGTCCGCCGCTCACTCCGAAGAGTGCGCTCGACTTGCATGTGTTAAGCCTGCCGCCAGCGTTCGTTCTGAGCCAGGATCAAACTCTCAAGTTGAAAAGCAATCGCTTGCTTATCCTTGACGTTCGAACCTCTGCACATCTCCAATACTCAAGGCCACCTTTGGGGGCAGGCCTCTATGTCCACCCGGCTAAGGATTGGACACGTATCGGAAGTCATCTGTTTGATGTACACAGTTTTCATAAGAAAACAGTGAACCGTTCAAACAGTGAAGCTGACACTCTATCATCGCGCTACCGCTTCGCTACTTGAGCGCCGCAATATTACTAAGAGCGTTGATATACAGACGTTGATCCATCGAAACGAACCAAACCGCCCACATATCTCTTCAGTTTTCATCAATGTCAAAGAGCTACACCAAAAGGCCAAAAATAAGACAGAGGCGCCAATTCCTTAGCGCTACCGCCTCACGACATCCTTCAGATGCCCCAGTCTCTCCTGAGCGTCTCAATCGTCTTTCCGATCCGTCCAGAGCCTCGCAACCCCCCGCCGTGCCGCGTCGCCGCTGCCGGTGAAGGGGGTTCTAAGCATAACTCAAATCACCCGCAATACCTAAATTACAAAAATCACACCTTTTTTGGAGAAACAGAAATAATCACCCAAAAACAAAGCGTTAAATGAAGCCTCCGCAGCGGCCAACCCCAAACATCCGCAAACCAAACCACCCAGAGCAATCCCGCAACAGCGCCCAAATCAACATCTAGCCCCTCACGCACCACAAACTACAACAAACCCAAACGACTCGCAGCAAATCCCAAAGCCATTCCAAAGAGATTCCCCCGTCCAGCCCTCAAAAATACCCCCGACAGACCCAAAACTACCCAACAACACGAATACGACACAGCAAGAGAAACAGAACCACGCTCAGATAGATTAAGGGCTCGATCTGAAACCCTTTCACCAGCATAACAAAATGCAGAGCCGCCAATAGTACTGCTGGGTAGGTCAACAGGTGCAGACGTCGCCACCGTGCGGCTCCCAAGCGACGCAAAGACAGGTTGTTTGAGGTCAGGGCCAGGGGCAGCATAAGCGCAAAGCCAACCATGCCGATGGTGATATAGGGGCGTTTAATAATGTCATTGAAGACCTGCGACAGGATCTGAACATCCAGCAGCAGCCAGACCAAAAGATGCAGCGCTACATAGGTGAAGGCCAATACCCCAACAGAGCGGCGAAACTTTAGCAAGTTCAGCCCCAGGAACCGGCGCAGGGGGGTTACTGCCAAACCTAATATAAGCAACTGGAGTGCGGCCTCGCCCAGCGCGTGCTCCAGTGCTTTCACAGGGTCCGGCCCCAGACCACCAGTCAGACCGAGATAGAGCAGCCATCCCGGATACAGGTCGCCCAAAAGATAAAGCAACCATATAGGAACTTTGCGCAGGCCCTGGTTAAGTCTGTCTATCATCCTGTGCGTCAAAAATTCTGCGCCAGATCCATTCCCTCATACATCGAGGCTACTTCGGCTTCGTAACCATTGAACATGAGGGTCTCCTGGCGGCTGGCAAACAGCCCGCTGCCAATGCGGCGTTCAGTAGCCTGGCTCCATCGAGGATGCGAGACCTCCGGGTTCACATTACTATAGAACCCATACTCCCGCGCATTTGCCATGTTCCAGCTTGTGGGGGGTTCTTCATCGGTCAGTGTGATCCGCACAATGGATTTGATCGACTTAAAGCCATATTTCCATGGCACCACCAGGCGCAGTGGAGCGCCATTTTGGTTGGGAAGGTCTTTGCCAAAGATGCCAGTCGCCATCAGCGTCAGCGGATGCATAGCCTCGTCCAGGCGCAGACCTTCTCGGTAGGGCCAATCTAGGACGCGATACGCAGTGCCGGGCATTTCCGAGGGGCGGTAAAGCGTTTCAAAAGCCACGTATTTTGCCTCAGCCTGCACGCCAGCCAGGGCCAACAGATCTGCCAGCTCAAACCCGGTCCAGGGCACAACCATCGACCAGGCCTCGACACATCGGAAGCGATAGATACGCTCCTCTAACGTCATCTCCCCCAGGATCTGCTGAAAATCATAGTCGCCGGGGCGTTCGACCATGCCGTCGATCTTGACGCTCCAGGGAGAGGTGGTGAGTTGCCCAGCATATTCAGCGGGATCGCCCTTGCCGGTGCCAAATTCATAGTAGTTGCAATAGGTGGTCACATCCTCCCAGGAGTTCGGTTCCAGCTCATCAGCCTGCGCCGCACCTGGCAAGGCCCCCATTCCAGCCAAACCCGCCATACCACCAAGCCCCGCCATGATCTGGCGGCGGTTCAAAAAGGCGGCTTTGGGCGTCACATCAGCGGCGGTCAGGGTATTGGTCCAGCGGCGAGCCATGGGCTTCTCCTAAGAATAACAGTTCCCATAGGCCTAGCGCAGCGCAGCCCCCAGGCCAAAACATATCCTGTCACGTCTGCGCGATGGCACTGTAACTTGGCATGATTTCATTCATCGGGCGGGAGTGTCCGTTCTCCTGCATGATGCGCACATGGCGGCGGCGCAGCTTGCGCGGCTCGGTCACGCCAACGGAATGAGCGATGGTTTCAACCTCATGGATGATTTCGCTGGCGTAACGTGCCACACGCTTGTCCTTATCCTCAACCACCAGGCCTTTTTGAAAACGGGGGTCATGGGTGGTAATGCCAGTGGGGCAGGTATTCTTGTTGCATTTGAGCGCCTGAATGCAGCCCAATGAAAACATGAAGCCACGCGCGGTGGTGACAAAATCTGCCCCTGCCGCCAGCGCCCAGGCCACATCACCGGGATTGACCAGTTTACCGCTGGAGATCAACCGGATCCGGTCCCGAAAGCCATATTCGTCGCGCAGGTTGCAAACCATAGGTAAGGCTTCGCGAACCGACATGCCCACCAGATCAATCAAGGGCATTGGCGCCGCTCCGGTGCCGCCTTCACCGCCATCAATGGTGATGAAATCCGGCGCCGCCTCAGGACGGGAAGCAATCACCATGAACATTTCCCGCATCACCGCCTCGGATCCCACCACAGTTTTGATGCCCACCGGTTTGCCCGTTACCTCCCGCACATGGGCGATCATGTTCAACAGGTCATCAAAGCTCTTCATTTCAGGGTGCCGATTGGGCGAGATACTGGCCTCGCCCTCAGGAATGCCCCGAATAGCCGCGATCTCAGCACTGACCTTTTCAGCGGGAAGGATGCCGCCCTTGCCGGGCTTTGCCCCTTGTGACAGTTTCAACTCAAACATCCGCACCGTTGGATTAGCTGCGACCTCGCGCAGCTTGGCGTCGCTAAAACCACCTTCGGCATTGCGCACGCCATATTTTGCAGTGCCGATCTGAAAGACGATGTCACAACCGCCCTCCAGATGAAACGGGCTCAGACCACCCTCGCCCGTGTTCAGCCAGACACCAGCCTCACGGGCGCCTCGGCTGAGCGCCCGCACAGCAGGCTGTGACAGCGCGCCATAGCTCATGCCTGAGATATTGAAGAAGGAGGGCGCCATATAGGGCACGCGCGCCTCTGCTCCGATGCACAGGGGCTCGGTGCTGGCATATTGATCGTTCAGCGGCGGGAAAGGCGCGTTTACAAAAATGGGCGTACCGGGCACCGAAATATTGCGCGTCGAGCCAAAAGCCACAGTATTGCCTGCACCTTCGGCGGCACGGCCAACCCATTCACGCTGAGCGCGGTTAAAGGGCAGCTCCTCGCGGTCCATGGCAAAGAAATACTGGCGAAAAAACTCCCCCATGGTGCTGAATAAATGGCGGAAACGGCCAACAACTGGATAGTTCCTGCGGATGGCATCATGGGTCTGCAAGCGGTCCACCACAAACAGCAGCACCCCCACCAACACCAGTGCGCCCAGAAAGAAAACAAACCCAAGTGCGAGAAATTCTATAGCTTTTGCCGCAAAACCCATGCAAAATTTCCTATATATAAAACCTACAGGTGGCCCGGTGCTGCCTGTATCTATCCCCAAAATGAAGGGGATAGATTGATTGAGCAAGTCACCGCAGATCACATTGGGAGAATCCAGATGAAACATTTTACCGCCGCTATTGCCCTGGGCACGCTGCTTTTGGCCCCAGCCTTTGCGCAGGCTCAGGACATGGTCAGCTATTCAACCGATCTGGACTACGCTGATGTCACCTTTGGCCTGGAAAGCGCGATCACCGATCGCGGCTTTGTGGTGGATCATATCAGCCATGTGGGCGAAATGCTGGAGCGCACCCGCGCCGATGTGGGTTCTGACGTGGTGCTGTTTCAGCAGGCCGATGTCTACTCTTTCTGTTCTGCCAAACTGTCGCGGCAGGTGATGGAGGCCGATCCAATGAATATCACCTTCTGCCCCTATGACATCTTTGTCGCCCAACGTCCCGGCGAAGACACTGTCACCATCGGCTTCCGCAGTTTCCCAAAGGGAGATATGCAGATCATCCAAACCCTTCTGGATGAGATCGTAAAAGAAGCCATCGAAGAGTAGACAAGCCACCTGGAAACGGCGATTTCACATAACAAAGCCCGCCGAAATTGGCGGGCTTTGTCCTATTGTTTTCGGGTGAGACTGATCACTCAGATCAATGCACCACAGCATCATCCGGCTTTGGCCGATCTGTTGTGCCCAGACGGTCACCAATGATCAGCCCCTCACTCCCGGCAGAGACCGGAACGGTATCGCCGTCCTTGACTTCACCGCTCAGCAACAGCTCGGCCAGCGCATTCTGCAGGGCCCGCTGGATCACCCGTTTCAGCGGACGCGCGCCAAAGACCGGATCATAGCCTTCATCCGCCAGCCAGGTCTTGGCACCCTCATCCAGCGACAGGGTGATCTTGCGCGCGGCCAGGCGTTTGGCCAGGCGGGCAATCTGGATATCAACGATGCCATCCATGTCCTTGCGCGCCAGCCGGTCAAAGATGATGGTTTCATCCAACCGGTTGAGGAACTCTGGCCGGAAATGAGCCCGCACCGCATCCATCACATCGCGCTTGGCATCCGAGGCATCGGCGCCTTCGGGCAGTTGGCTCAGCGCCTGCGCGCCGAGGTTGGAGGTCAGGATGATCAGCGTCTGCTTGAAATCAACCGTGCGCCCCTGACCATCAGTGAGCATACCGTCGTCCAGCACCTGCAAGAGCACGTTGAAGACATCCGGATGCGCCTTTTCCACCTCGTCGAACAGCACCACCTGATAGGGACGCCGCCGCACCGCTTCAGTCAGGGCCCCGCCCTCATCATAGCCAACATAGCCGGGAGGCGCCCCGATCAGGCGGGCAACGCTGTGCTTCTCCATGTATTCCGACATGTCGATGCGCACCATGGCATTGTCATCGTCAAACAGAAAGTTCGCGACAGCCTTGGTCAGCTCGGTTTTACCCACACCGGTTGGCCCGAGGAACAGGAAGGAGCCCAGCGGGCGGTTCTCATCGTTTAGCCCAGCGCGCGCACGGCGCACTGCATTGGCCACCGCCGTCACCGGCGCGTTCTGTCCAATGACGCGGGAGTGCAGCTCATCTTCCATGCGCAACAGCTTTTCACGCTCGCCTTCCAGCATCTTGGAGGTCGGAATCCCGGTCCAGCGCTCGACCACCCCTGCGATCTGTTCGGGGCGCACGGCTTCTTCCACCATCACGCCCTGCTCTTCGCGGCTCTCAGCATCGGCCAACTGTTTTTCCAGGTTCGGAATGACGCCATAGGAGAGCTCCCCGGCGCGGGCCAGGTTCGATTCCCGTTTGGCAATCTCCAGATCGGCGCGGGCACGGTCCAGCTGCTCCTTGATGTCTCGGGCACCAGCCAGCTTGTCCCGTTCGGCCTGCCACTGGGCCGTCATCTCAGAGGATTGCTCTTGCAGATCCGACAACTCCTTTTGCAGCGTTTCAAGACGATCCTTGGAGGCCGCATCCTCTTCTACCTTCAGCGCCTCTTCTTCAATCTGCATCTGCAGGATCTGTCGGTCGAGCGCATCCAGCTCTTCTGGTTTACTATCCACCTGCATCCGCAACCGGCTGGCGGCTTCATCCACCAGGTCGATGGCCTTATCTGGCAGGAAACGGTCAGTGATATAGCGGTTCGACAGGGTGGCCGCCGCGACCAGGGCCGCATCCGCAATCCGTACCCCGTGGTGCAGCTCATATTTTTCCTTGATGCCGCGCAGGATCGACACGGTGTCTTCCACCGTGGGTTCCTGCACCACAACAGGCTGGAAGCGACGGGCCAGAGCCGCGTCTTTTTCCACGTATTTGCGGTATTCATCCAGGGTGGTTGCACCGATACAGTGCAGCTCCCCCCTTGCCAGCGCCGGCTTGATCAGATTGGCCGCGTCCATGGCACCGTCAGATTTACCCGCCCCAACAAGGGTGTGCATCTCATCAATAAACAAGATGATTTCACCAGCCGCCTCTGTCACCTCGGTCAGAACCGCCTTGAGGCGTTCCTCAAATTCACCGCGATACTTTGCCCCGGCGATCAGCGCACCCATGTCCAGCGACAAGAGCTGCTTGTCACGCAGGCTCTCGGGCACATCGCCATTGACGATACGCAGCGCCATGCCCTCCGCGATGGCGGTCTTACCAACGCCAGGTTCGCCAATCAGAACCGGATTATTCTTGGTCCGGCGGCTCAGCACCTGCATGGCGCGGCGGATTTCTTCGTCCCGGCCAATAATAGGATCGATTTTGCCTTCGCGGGCCGCCTCGGTCAGGTCGCGGGCGTATTTCTTCAGCGCGTCATAGCCCTCCTCAGCGGTGGCACTGTCTGCTGTGCGCCCCTTGCGGATGTCATTGATCGCTTCGTTCAGCTTTTGCGCGGAAACATCGCCAGCGCTCAGCGCCTCCTTGGCTTTGGATTTTACCATGCACAGCGCCATCAGCACCCGCTCGACGGGCACAAAGCTATCGCCAGCCTTTTCGGCAATCTTGCTAGCCTCATCCAGAACCTTGGCAGTCTGGCCATCCAAATAGACCTGCGCGGCATCACCGCTGACCTTGGGCAATTTGCCCACAGCCGCATCCACGGCTTCAACCACACGGGCGGCATTGCCACCCGATTTACCGATCAGATTGCTGGCCAACCCCTGATCGTCATCCATCAATGCTTTGAGAAGATGCTCCGGCATCATCCGCTGATGCTCTTCACGCATCGCAATAGTCTGCGCCGCCTGCACGAAACCCCGTGCGCGCTCAGTGAACTTGTTCAAGTCCATGTCTCTCTCCTTTTTCAAGCGCCCGGATAAATGTGGCGGTGCCCGCTATGCGGCACACCCCGGTCCGGGCCTCACAGATCAATTTGGGAGGTCTTGTCGCCTCTTCAAGATCATCCTGTGGCAAAATTCCTGAAAATTCCCTGATATGGCTCAATACTGAAGCCGATTTTTGGGGATTTGGGCTTTCTTCAGAGCCGCCCGCACAGTAGGAAAGCGCCATTCCCTCAGCCCTGAAACCGGAGATAGACCATGACCCAGACCACAGCCGACGACCGCCTGATTGTTGCCATGGATGTTCCGGATGCGCTTGCCGGGCTGAAGCTGGCGGAGCAGCTGGGTGATGCCGTGTCGTTCTATAAAATCGGCCTTGGCATGCTCACCGGTGGCGGGCTGGCGCTGGCCAATGAGATGAAGCAGGAACTGGGCAAACGGATCTTTCTCGATATGAAGCTGTTTGATATCGGCGCAACGGTGGAAAAGGCGGTGCGCGGTCTGTCACAGTTTGATCTGGACTTCCTCACCGTCCATGGCGACCCCTATGTGGTGCGCGCCGCCAAAGAGGGGGCTTCGGGCAAAGAAATGAAGATCCTTGCCGTTACCATCCTTACCTCGCTGGATCGTGCCGATCTGGATAGCGCCCTAATCAAACCCGGTGAGATCCGTGATCTGGTGCAAGAACGCGCTGGTAAGGCCTTTACTGCCGGCGCTGACGGGGTGATCGCCAGCCCACAGGAGGCCGCGCTGATCCGCGCCCTACCCGAGGCGGCAGGCAAGCTGATTGTCACCCCAGGGGTGCGCCCAACTGGAGCAGCGCTGGGAGATCAAAAGCGGGTGGCGACGCCCGCCTCTGCGGTTCAAGAAGGCGCAGATCACATCGTTGTGGGACGTCCCGTC
Source organism: Roseobacter sp. MED193 (assembly GCF_000152965.1). Lineage (GTDB taxonomy): Bacteria > Pseudomonadota > Alphaproteobacteria > Rhodobacterales > Rhodobacteraceae > Pseudophaeobacter. Next base: position 2,075,343 of record NZ_CH902583.1, read on the forward strand.
TGGCAGGCCACAGATCCTCGTGCCGCTGCCCTGGCGATCGTGGACGAATTGCGCTCGGCCTGACAATGAGACGCTGGACCAGGCGCGTATATTTTTTGACTATCAGCGCATCTTTTCGTCAGAGTTCAGCCTATACCTTGTGCGTCAGGTCGGTTTGGAGGCGCCAAAATTCGCGCTTCCGGACATCGGTGCCTAAATATGCATCAAAAAATAAACTTCCGATGCTCTTCCCCTAATGGGACATTCTGACTCCACCCCAACAAGATTACCCTACGTCAACCTGATGTATTCAGGCGAGAAATTCGGCACAGCCCTTAAACTGTGCCAAATTGTCCCGTGACGGGAATGCCACATCTAGGGGTAGGGCGCCCAGTCAGACACCAGATGAGATTTGCGAAACCCCCGATGATAGGCGATTCTGTTTGTGAGACACTCCCCTGACGGGCTCCTCTTCCTGAGGCTCGTCTCCCTGCCCCCGCCTCAGAGCGGGGGAGTTTTTTCCCAAAAAAGCCGCTCAACAAAGATCCTCGCGAGAGCGTACATCTGCCTCAGCGACCAAGATAGCTGAGCAATTGCTCCGCAAAATGAGGCACCGCCAGCGTATTTCGGCAATAGTCTTGCGGGTCCATCAAACGCCAGCATTGGCCCTCAGACCCGAGGCGCACCTGTTTTACCAATTCTTCTGACTGATGGCTGACGAAAAACCAAACCTTGCCCCGTGGGCGTTGATAACTTTTGGACCAGGTCAGATCTGATATCGGGATCGACAGGCTCACCTCTTCCAGGGTTTCCCGCAAAACACAGGCCTCTGGGCTTTCCTCTCCTTCGCGGCCACCACCCGGCAAGTCCCAATAGCCCGGATAAGGAATATCCGGTTTGTCATCTCGTTTGATAACCAAGAGCTCCTGCCCAAGAAACAGGGCTAGCTTTGCGCCAGAAAAAGACATGTTCATCGCTTGAAAACTGATAGACTCAAAGACAAGTCGAGACTGCGGCGGTAAACACAGCATCGCCCTGCACAGAGATAGAGCCCCCACAGCGCCATGCAAGCCCTTTGCCGTGATTGCCTCAGCCAGATCGCTCCGACGCGACGTTGCCCACACTGCGGCAGCCCGCGGATCAAGCAGCACGGCGAGCTGTTTTCTTTGACGATTGCGCATATGGATTGCGATGCTTTTTATGCCAGCGTCGAAAAACGTGACAATCCAGAACTTGCCAGCAAACCGGTGATCATTGGCGGCGGCAAACGCGGCGTGGTCTCGACCGCCTGCTATGTGGCGCGTATTCGCGGGGTGCGCTCTGCCATGCCGATGTTTCAGGCGCTCAAACTTTGCCCCGACGCGGTGGTGATCAAACCGCGCATGTCGGCCTATGTCGAGGTCAGCCGGGCGGTGCGAGAAATGATGGATGAACTCACGCCGGAGGTGGAACCCCTATCTCTGGATGAGGCCTTCATGGATCTTTCTGGCACGGAAAAACTGCACGGTCGCCCGCCCGCCGTGATGTTGGCACGGCTCGTCAAGCGGATGAAGGATGAGCTGGGAATCACTGGTTCAATCGGGCTGTCACACAATAAGTTCCTGGCCAAGGTTGCCTCTGATCTGGACAAGCCGCGTGGGTTTTCGGTGATCGGCAAGGGCGAGACTGCTGCTTTTCTGCGCGACAAACCTGTGCGAATGATTTGGGGGATCGGCCCGGCGGCACAGGCCTCACTGGAAAAGGCAGGCATTCGCAGTTTTGCCGATCTTTTGCGTTGGGAGCAACAGGATCTCATCGCCCGCTTTGGCAGCACCGGAGAACGGCTCTGGCATCTGGCACGTGGCCAAGACCGCCGCCGGGTCTCGGCAAATGCCCCTGTGAAATCCATATCCAAGGAGACCACCTTTTTGGAGGACACCGCGAATATCGATGTACTGGATGGTCATCTGTGGCGGCTGGCAGAGCAGGTGGCGGATCGCGCCAAGGCCAAAGCCATGGCCGGACGGGTGGTGACGCTCAAACTGAAACGAACCAATCACTCGGCGCTGACACGACGGATCTCACTGCACAGCCCAACGCAGTTGGCCGATGTCATCTATCGCCAGGCGCGCGCACTGCTCGATCAGGTTGGAGACCAGGGACCTTACAGGTTGCTCGGCTGTGGTATCTCGGATCTGGTTCCCGAAGCTCAGGCCGATTCCAGCGGAGACCTGTTGGACCCCCAGGCGGGAAAACGTGCCCAAGCAGAACGCGCCACAGATGCGATTCGAAAGCGATTTGGCGAGAGTGCCATTCTAAAGGGGCGCGCGCTGCGCTGACCTAACTCCATGCACAACAGCCCGCAGCCATTGCGGTGTCCTCAGAAAGCGAGGAGCTATTCGGCCGCCAGTGGCATTTCATCTTGCCCCAGCTTAATACCTGAGATCACCCGGACAACCTGCCCCAAGAGCTCGCGAAAGGCTGCAAAATCGGCACTCGGGCGGATCTCTGCCTCATTCATGTAAAGCCCGCGATCAATCTCCACCTGTATGGCGTGCTGACCGCGCGATGGGCGCCCATACGTTCGGGTGATATAGGCTCCGGCAAAAGGCGCATTGCGCGCCACCCGCAACCCTGCCCGTACAAAGGCTTCCTCGACCTGATCCATCACCTCTGCTCCTGCAGAAGAGCCAAAGCGATCCCCCAGAACCACCTCCGGTAACGCAGCCCCTCGATTCGGCAAAGCCGCCACCGCCTCATGTGGCATGGAATGACAGTCGATCAGAATAGAATGACCAAACCTGCCCTGCGCTTGCCGCATCAGCCCCTGCAATTCCGTATGATAGGGGTGCCAATACTGCTGGATACGTCGCTGCGCCTCTTGCTGTTGCAACTTGCCACGGTAAATCGCCCGTCCATTTGCCACCACACGGGGAATCACCCCCAACCCCGACGCAACCCGAGGATTTTGCCCCCGGCGCGCCACGCCTTCAATCAGCGCCGGATCCAATTCCTCGACAGCCCGATTGAGATCCAAATAAGCACGCGGTTTGGTAGCCGTCAGGAGAGGGGCACCGAATTTGGGAACCTCGGCAAAAAGCTGATCCACAAAGGCATCTTCCGAGCTGCGAATCTGTTGGGCATCAAGGACAGACGTTTGCAGAAAGGCAGAATCATAGTCAGATCCGCTATGCGGCGAGGCAAAAACAACGGCTGAGGTCAGCTCAACCGGCGAAAAAACGGAAAATGCTTGCTTTGACATAGGTGCTTTTGCCCTTGGTTTCTGGAAATCACCATAGAGCGAAAATTCTAGCATCAAAAGCTCTTGCGCCCCTTCGCGACTCTGATTATAGACCCCTTCACCGGCGCGGTTCTCCGCGTCCCATTTATTTTGGGGCAGAGGATCGCAAGGGTTTCATGGGCGCTTAGCTCAGCGGTAGAGCACTTCGTTGACATCGAAGGGGTCACAAGTTCGAACCTTGTAGTGCCCACCATGAATTCATTGTTTTGGCCATCCGGTCCAGACACCCGCAACCCAGGCGCTGGTTCGCGCCGCAGAACAGGAGAATGGCTATGAAAGTCAAGAACTCGCTCCGCTCGCTCAAGAACCGGCACCGTGATTGCCGCATTGTGCGTCGCAAGGGCCGCGTATATGTGATCAACAAGACACAGCCGCGTTTCAAAGCACGCCAGGGCTGAGACTAAGATCTCGCTCTAACCGGAAGAACCGCATCCTTGGATGCGGTTTTTTTGTGTTTGCTCTGTAGTTTTATCGCTCCAGCTCTTCTGCCAAAACGGATCCGTCTGCCCCAGAGCCAACCAGGCCTGGGCTTGCATTTCTATGACAAGAGTTTTTGCGCCTAGTGTGGTTGCACTCTATTTCCCTTTGGTTCACTTTCCTATAACTGACAAAAGAAGTCGGAATTCTAATTCCCCAATCTGGCCCGTCACTTTTAGATCGGAACTGCTATGTTGAAAGCCCCCTCTGTCCTCGCTGGTACTCTTGTCGCCGCCCTTGCAACCTCCGCTGCTGCCGAAGGTGAGTTGAATCTTTATTCCTCTCGTCACTACGACACCGACGAACGCCTCTACTCTGATTTTGAAGACGCTACTGGCATCACCATCAACCGGATCGAAGGCAAAGCGGACGAGTTGATTGCTCGGATGTCTGCCGAGGGTGCCAACTCACCCGCCGACATTCTCTTGACCGTTGACACCTCGCGTCTAGCACGGGCCAAAAATGCGGGCATTCTGCAGTCGGTCAAAAGCGACCTTCTGGAGGCGCGCGTCCCCGGATACCTTCAGGATGCTGACAACCAGTGGTTTGGCTTTTCCCAGCGCGCGCGGATCATCTTTTACGACAAAAACGATGTGACAAACCCACCACGCACCTACCTCGACCTCGCGGATCCCGCCTACCAGGGCCAAATCTGTATCCGGTCCTCCAGCAACACCTATAACCAGACGCTCCTGGCTTCGATCGTAACGCACCATGGGGCGGAAAAAGCCTTGGAATGGGCAGATGGCGTGGTGGCGAATATGGCCCGTGCCCCGCAGGGAGGCGACACAGATCAGCTGCGTGGTATCGTTTCTGGTGAATGTGAAATCGCAGTTGGCAACAGCTATTACTTCGCCCGCACGATCCGTAAGAACGTCAAAGGTGTTTCGGATCAACGGGATATGATCGGCTGGGTCTTCCCCTCGCAAAACACTGTGGGTGCCCATATGAACCTCTCTGGCGCGGGCGTTGCCGCCCATGCGCCAAACCGCGACAATGCGGTGAAGTTTCTAGAGTATCTCGCCTCTGACCAGGCACAGCAGTATTTTTCTGCCGGCAACGACGAATACCCCAGTGTACCCGGCGTTGGCCTAGCGCCGAGCATCGCAGCTCTTGGGCACTTTAAGCCCGATGATATCAACCTGTCCGAAGTCGCCAAGAATATCCCAGAGGCGCAGAAGATCTTTAACGAGGCTGGCTGGGAATAGTATCAGCCCCAAATCTGCACAGCACCCGGAGCAGAAACGCCTGCTTCGGGTGTTTTTGTCTTGCGCCCATCTCAAATATGGGAAATATTCCCTATATCAAGGTGGAGCAAGAAAATGGATGGCTTCAACAGCCGCTTGGCCAACCGGCTCGCAACACTTCGACAGGACAGGGGTTGGTCATTGGACCAGCTGGCGCAGGCAAGCGGAATCAGCCGGGCGAGCCTGTCACGCTTGGAAAAAGGCGAGGTCAGTCCCACCGCTGAAAGTCTTGGCCAGCTTTGTGCCGCCTATGCGCTGCCTATGTCCCGCCTCTTGATGCAGGTGGAAGACAGTCACGAGCAGCTGGTAGCCGCGTCACGCCAACAGGTATGGCGAGACCCAACCACCGGATTTGAGCGCCGGCAGGTATCGCCCCCTGCGCCCACTTTGGCCGGCGAAGTGATCGCAGGCTACCTGCCACCAGAGCAGACCATTACCTATGATTCCCCATCGCGCCCAGGCTTGGAACATCACCTTATTCTACAGGAGGGCGCACTGCATCTGACCCTGTCCGGGAAATGTCATGTGTTACAGGCGGGCGATTGTCTGCGCTACCACCTGACCGGGTCATCTCAATTTTTATCCGGTGCCCAAGGTGCCCGCTACATTCTGGTGCTGATATGAAAATCGAAATACGCCCCGCTATAACCACCGAACTGAGTGACCTTGAACCAGCCCTGGCCAATATCCTCTGGGCCTGCGTTCAGGAAGGCGCAAGCGTTAGCTTTGTGCTGCCATTTTCCGAAAATGACGCCACCCGGTTCTGGAGCGATCAGGTCTTTCCAGCCGTACAACGCAATGACGTCATCCTTTTCGCAGCCTTTGTGAACGGACAGCTGCAAGGCACCGCACAACTGGCGATCTCTCAGCCTCCCAATCAGTTGCACCGAGCCGATGTGGGCAAACTTCTCGTCCATCCCGAGGCCCGTCGCAGCGGGCTTGGCCGGGGCCTGATGCAGGCCATAGAGGATGTGGCTCGGCAGTTGGGCAAAACGCTGTTGGTGCTTGATACGCGTTCCGGCGATCCCTCGCAGCGACTTTATGAAAGTCTTGGATTTACCGTTGCGGGCTCTATCCCTGGGTATTGCCGCAACCCGCAGATCGAAACCTATGAGGCAACCACTTACCTATATAAGGCACTGATCTAGCTGGCTGGACCGAGAGCTCGCAAATGCCTATAGCTCGCTACGCGTAACCAGGCAGGAGCCCCCATGTTTCACATCCGATCCGCCCATCGTTGGACCCGTTTCAAATGAATCGCCTGCCAGTCACGGTGCTGAGCGGCTATCTGGGCGCAGGGAAAACCACCCTGATCAATCGGCTGCTGGCCGAAGATCACGGCCTGCGGTTGATGGTTGTGGTCAATGACTTTGGTGCGGTGAACATTGACGATGCGCTGATTACCGCCGAAGATGGCGACACCCTGGCGCTGACCAATGGCTGTGTCTGCTGCAGCATGGACCAGGATTTGCAGATGGCCCTGCGCAAGATCGTCATTCAGGCTGATCGCCCCGATCATATCTTGATCGAAGCCAGCGGCGTGTCAGACCCCGCCGCGATCGCCGACACTATCCACAGCATCCCCGAACTCAGCTACGGGGGTATCGTGTCACTGGTGGATGGCGATAACGCCGCCGCCTTGCTTGCGGATCGCGCCGTGGCCGATTTGGTACGCCAACAGATCAGCAGCGCCGATCTCGTCCTGGTGACCAAAACTGCGGAGCTGAACCAGGATCTGGAGGTGCAGCTTTCAAAGATCGGTGCTCGTGGTTTACGTCTGCTGGATGACACCCCCTTGGCGGATCTGCTATTTGATCTGCTGCCCTTGCCGCAGGGCCACAGCACATCCAAACCCCATGCCGCTTTTACCACCTGGCAGTTCCAGAGCGACATCCCCCTTGATCGCCGCCAACTGGGCGACAAGCTGGCTGCACGGCCCAAGGGGCTCTATCGGATGAAGGGGTTTGTGCTGACCTCCGGTGGTGCCTATGCGCTGCATATTGTCGGCCAAAACGTCGAGGCCAAACGGTGCGAAGCGAGCAAGACCCAACTGGTGGCTCTGGGACCAAGAGATCAGATCAGTCGCGCAGAGATTGACGACTGGTGGGGCAGCTAAAAGGCAGCAGCCCCCGTTAGCGGCGCCCCACCTGACGGCAAATCAAGATCACGGGCAGGAGCCCAACCGCGACGATGACCAACGACGGCACCGCCGCGCCCTCTAACCGCTCATCCGAAGCAAGCCGGTAGGCCTGGACCGCAAGGGTGTCGTAATTGAAGGGCCGCATGATCAGCGTGGCTGGCAGCTCTTTCATCACATCGACAAAGACAATCAACAGTGCGGTCAGCAAGCTGGGGGTGAGCATAGGCAAATGCACCCGGCGCAGCATGCCCAAGGGTCCCTGTCCCAGGGAGCGCGCCGCCGCATCCATGTTTGCGTGAACCGTGGATTGCCCACTTTCATAGGCGCCCAGAGCTGCCGCCAAAAATCGCACCATATAGGCCGCCACCAAAAGCCAAATAGAACCCGAAATCAGCAATCCTGTTCGGATCTCAAAATTGGCCTGCATCCAGGCGTCCAGAGCATTGTCAAAAGCCGCAAAGGGCACCATCAGCCCGACCGCAATCACCCCGCCAGGCACCGCATAGCCCAAACGGGACATGTAGGCTGCCATCGCCGAGGGACGACCTGGGCGCAACCGCTGATAAAAGCCAAGGCAGATGGCCGCCATCACTGTCAAAAGTGCCGCCAACATCGCGAGGGTGAGCGAGTTTTGCAAAAAGGCGATATAGCGGCGGCTTAGAAGATTCTGTTCGGACTGAAGCCCCATATTAAACAGGATAACGACCGGCAGCAAAAAGCCAAAGCAGACTGGCAGCGCACATAGAACCCAAGCACCCGCAGAGCGCCAGCCCTTAAGATCCGTTGGCGGCATCACTGCGTGTTGTTTGCCAGCCTGATGGTAGCGCGCCTTGCCGCGGGTGGAGCGTTCCACCACAGCAAGAACCAGCGCAAAACTCAGCAAGCAAAGCGCCAGTTGAGCGGCGCCAGCGCGGTCCGCCATGGAAAACCAGCTGGTGTAGATCCCTGTGGCAAAGGTCTGCACGCCAAAATAGGACACGGTGCCAAAATCTGCGATGGTTTCCATCACCGCCAGCAAAACCCCTGAGGCAATCGCCGGGCGTGCCATGGGCAGGCTGACCAACCAAAAGGCCTGAAAAGCGCTCTTTCCAAGGGCGCGCGCCGCAAGAAAGGCACCGCCGCTTTGCTGCAAGAAGGCAGCCCGCGCCAGCAAGTAGACATAAGGATAGAGCACCAGGATCAGCATCACCGCCGCGCCCCCTAAGGAGCGGATTTCCGGAAACCAATAGTCGCGCGGCCCCCATCCCGTCACAGATCGCAGGGTGGTTTGAACGATACCGGGATGATCTAGAACAAAGGTATAGGCATAGGCCAGAACATAGGCCGGAAAGGCGAGCGGCAAGACCAAGGCAATTTCAAACAGCCGCACACCGGGAAACCGCGTCATGGTGACCAGCCAAGCGGCACCAACACCAATTCCCAGGGTCCCGATAGACACCAAAGCAACCAAGGCAACTGTTGTCAGAATGTAGCGGCTCAACACCGTTTCGGCCAAATGCTGGATTGTATCAGTCCCACCGGTCAGCGCTGCAAGCGCCACCGCGACCATTGGCAAGATACAAGCCAGAGCCACGCCCCATGCCAACACAGAAAACACCTTGGTTCCGGATCGCTTCCCACGGCGGCTCCCCTTTGGGGCGTATTCTTCAGTCTCGCTCACGGCAGTCATTTGTCCGGCTCTCGGCTGTCAATTGGCTCTGCTCCCTTATGCGATCATTTTGGTCGGAAACTCCAGCCGGAAACCTCACGTAGAGCGCTATCTGGTCGTCTCTTGCGGGCCTCGGTGCAAAAAAAGTCCCCCCGATAGCCGCAGGGCACATCGGGGGGATAGGACACCGACATGCGGTGCGGGGATCCAAGAAGCCCTCCGAACTTGGAAGGAAGGGCTCCGGATTTTCTTAGTCGTAGCTGCGTTGGTCTTCGATCACCAAGCCGTCCTTGGGTAATGCACCGGGTGCGAGCACTTCGATCTTACCTTTCATTTTCAGCACCTCGATCACCGATTTTCCAAAGGTGATTTCATCGCCTGCATTGGCTTCGATCTGCACAGTCATGGTGTCCATCTCGCCATCGCGAGCAGCGATCACACGGGCCTTGACGATCTCATCATGTTTTTCGACCAGGGCCGCGACCTGCTCAGGGCGAACAAACATGCCTTTGATCTTGGTCGTTTGGTCTGCACGACCCATCCAACCCTTGATCCGCATATTGGTCCGGCCACAGGGCGAGACACCCGGCATCATCGCAGACAGATCACCCGTGGCAAAGCGGATCAACGGATAGTCAGGGTTCAGCGTGGTCACAACAACTTCGCCCACTTCACCCGGCGCCACTGGCGTGCCGGTGCCAGGGGTAACGATCTCGACGATGACGTTTTCATCTACAATCATGCCTTCCATCGCGGCGCTCTCGTAGGCGATATTGCCCAGATCCGCCGTGGCATAGCTTTGCAAACAGGTGATGCCACGATCAGCATATTCCTGACGCAAGCTGGGGAACAGCGCTCCGCCACCGACAGCCGCCTTAGTAAAGCCCAGCTTGATGCCCATGCTGTCGGCACGATCCAGGATAACCTTGAGATAGTCCGGGGTCCCGGCATAGGCCGTGGCACCAACGTCGCGCGCCGCTGTGACCTGCAATTCGGTCTGACCGGTACCGGCTGGCAGCACCGCAGCTCCAACAGCGCGGGCACCGTTTTCAAAGATCATGCCCGCAGGTGTCAGGTGGTACCCAAAACAGTTTTGCACCACATCGCCCTGGCCAATACCTACCGCATGCAGGAACCGCCCCATGCGCCACCAATCGTGATCCACCCCGCCTGGTTCATAGATCGGACCCGGCGACTGGAAAATATGCGCAAAGCCAGAAGCGGGTTTTACGGTGAATCCGCCAAAAGGCGCGTTGCCACCCTGGGCTTTGCTAAGATCAGATTTGCGCAAAACCGGCAGTGCCGCCAGATCCGAGGGCGAGGTAATAGCTGTGGCATCAACGTCAGCCAAGCTGCCAGCATAGCCGACAGCCGTCTGGGCCAAGGCAATCTGCGCAGGCAGCGCCGCAGCGAGGTCATTGGCGCGCTGATCGTCAGAACGCGTTTCTAGGGTATCAAAATAGGTCATTTGCTCACCATCACTCCCTTAGCTCAACCACCGCTTACGGCGACGATAGGAGCGCACATCCCGGAAGCTCTTGCGGCCTTCGTCGGACATACCAAGGTAGAACTCTTTTACATCAGGGTTTTCCCGCAACTCTGCGGCAGGGCCATCCATGACCACCCGGCCGGATTCCAGAATGTAGCCGTAGTGGGCATAGCGCAGCGCCACATTGGTGTTCTGTTCGGCCAAAAGGAATGTCACGCCTTCTTGTTCGTTGATCGATTTTACGATCTCAAAAATCTGCTCCACCAGCTGCGGTGCCAGGCCCATCGAAGGCTCGTCCAGCAGGATGGTCTCGGGGCGGCTCATCAGGGCGCGGCCCATGGCCACCATCTGCTGTTCACCGCCAGAGGTATAGCCAGCCTGGCTGGTGCGGCGCTCTTTCAGGCGGGGGAAGTAGTTATAGACCATTTCCAGGTCCTGCTTGATATTGGCGCCACCATCAGAGCGGGTATAGGCACCGGTCAGCAGGTTTTCCTCGACGGTCAGGTGTTCAAAACAATGGCGACCTTCCATCACCTGGATCACGCCCTTGCGCACCAGATCGGCCGGATCGGCATCATGCACATCGCTGCCGCGATATTTCACCGAACCTTTGGTTACTTCACCGCGCTCGGAGCGCAGCAGATTCGAGATCGCCTTGAGCGTGGTGGTCTTACCGGCACCGTTGCCGCCCAAAAGCGCGGTAATGCCGCCTTTTGGAACATTGAGGCTGACGCCTTTCAGCACCAGGATCACGTGATTGTAGATCACCTCGATATTGTTGACCTCTAGCAGGGCCTCGGCCTGCACATCAGTGGTGTTGGCTGCATCCAGCATCAAAGCTTGTCCTCATACGGTCCAGGGCGCTGTTTATTCGGCGCGTCCGGGTCTGTTCGGTGTGGCGCGGCAGACTAGGGCCGCCGCGCCGGATTAAGGCCCGACCCCACTAGGCTGTGGGGTCAGAATAGTCTTTAGTTACAACGAGGCTCGATGTTGTTTTCAGACGCATAAGAAGCAGAGTCAGCCTCGATCAGCGGCTTGATCACGTCACCATCGGTCTGCTGGAAGTCAGTAACCAGGCTCCAGGTTTTGGATTCTGCGTCCCACTGGGTCACACCAACCAGGCCGGGGCCACCGTGGTTTTCACAGGACACGTTGAAGGAAGGACCAAAGTAAGGCATGCCAAGCGCAGACATGCGGGCTTCTGGCATTTCCAGAGCTTCCATACCATCACGCATCATTGCTGGGGTGATGTCGGCAGTACCGTGGATCTCCTGAGCAGTTTTAGCCGCTTCAACAGCCAGCATTGCTGCATACATGCCGCGGTTATACAGAACGTTGCCGATCTGATCGCCAGCGCCAGCCGCTTTACCTGCATCAACAACATATTTCTGCATGTCGTCAAAGACAGGGAAGTCACGGCCAACATTGTGGAAGGTCACAGCCTTGTAGCCATCAGCCGCTGCGCCCGCAGACAGAACGTCATGCTCGGCACCGGACCACCAGACACCAATGAAGTTTTCCATTGGGAAACGGATGTTTGCGGCTTCCTGGATGGCAACCTGGTTCATCACGCCCCAGCCCCACATCATGACAAAGTCAGGACGCTCGCGGCGGATCTGCAGCCACTGGGATTTCTGCTCCTGACCAGGGTGGTCAACAGGCAGGGCGGTCAGTTCAAAGCCATGCTTTGCAGCCAGCTCTTCCAGGGTCCGGATTGGTTCCTTACCGTAGGCAGAGTTGTGGTACACCAGAGCAATCTTCTTGCCCTTCAGGTCGCCACCGTTTTCATCCAGCAGGTAGTTGATGATGCCCGAAGCGCCATCCCAGTAGTTTGCGGGGTAGTTGAACACGTTGCCAAAGACTTTGCCGTTGGCAGCCGATGTCCGACCATAGCCCATGGTGTGGAGCGGGATGCCGTCAGCGGCAGTTTTTGGGATCAGCTGATAGGTGATACCGGTGGAAAGGGGCTGATACACCAGAGCGCCTTCGCCTTTGGTGGATTCATAGCATTCCACACCTTTCTCGGTGTTGTAGCCGGTTTCACATTCGATCAAACGCGCCTTTACGCCGCCGATGCCGCCATCACGCTCGTTGACGAGAGTAAAATAGTCAGCGTAGCCATCCGCAAACGGGATACCGCCCGCTGCATAGGGTCCAGTCCGGTAGCTCAGCGATGGGAAAACCAGGTCCGCCATTACTGGACCCGCAGCCATCACGGCGCCCAGCGCCAAAGTGGTAAGTTTCATATTCATCGGTATTCATCCTCCCTTGGTCTCATCCGATAGTCGTCTTGGGTGACGGGGCCGAAATATTGATCTTGTCCCCGCCGCTCGTTTCAAACCTTGCCGCGTTAGTGCGGGAAGGGCCATAGCCTCAGTTTTTCTTTTGCAACGCGCCAGAGCTGCGCCAGCCCATGTGGCTCTACGATCAGGAACAACACAATCAGCGCTCCGACAATAACCAGCTGGAAATGTGCCACAATATCTGTGGGCCAGCCCAACACGTCGACGCCGACCACTTTCAGGATCACCGGCAGCAGAACCAGGAAGGCCGCACCAGCAAAGGATCCAAAGATAGAGCCCAGGCCGCCAATGATCACCATGAACAACACCTGGAAAGACTTGGTGATGCCAAAGGCCTCACCAACCTCAACCGCACCCAAATAAAGCGCAAAGAACAAGGCGCCCGAGATGCCGATGAAAAAGCCGGAAACCGCAAAGGCAGTGAGTTTGGCTTTCAGCGGGTTCACCCCGATAATTTCAGCTGCGATGTCCATGTCACGGATCGCCATCCAGCTGCGGCCTACGGTACCACGGGTCAGGTTGCGAGCAATCACGGCACAGATGGTGAGGAAAATCAGGCAGAACAGATAGGTTGCCCAGGCCGGGGCATTGGGGCCAGTGATCACGATGCCAAAGACGTCACGCTCTGGGGCGTTGATCTGACCCGAGGCCGAGTAGTTGTAGAACCATGGCACCCGGTTGAACACCCAGACCAGGAAGAACTGCGCCGCCAGTGTTGCCACCGCCAGATAGAACCCCTTGATGCGCAGGCTTGGTAGGCCAAAGAGCACGCAGACCAGCGCGGTAATCCCGCCGGCCAGCATAACATGCACGAACATGCTGACTTCGGGAAAGGCTGTCATCAGCTTGTAGCAGGCATAGGCACCCACCGCCATGAAACCACCGGTTCCAAGGCTCACCTGCCCCGCGTAGCCAACCAGAATATTCAGACCGATGGCTGCGATCGAATAGATCAGGAAGGGCAGCAGAATGGCGCTGGCCCAATAGTCATTGATGGTAAAAGGAATGACCAAAAAGGCGATGAGCAGCACAAGGTAATACCGGTAACGATCAAATTTGATCGGGAAGGTCTGGCTGTCCTGTTCATAAGAGACTTTGAAGTCTCCGGCTTCGCGATAGAACATGGGTTAGATGCTCCCCTGTTGCTGCGCGCGGTTACGATCCGCTGCGCTCATTTGATTGGATTTTTTTGCATATCCGCTCAACTCAGCCGAACGGGCCAGGCGCAGATAGGCAATGATGCCGGTAAAGAGACCCGCTGCAGCCAGCAGCGCAGAGGTTACAACCTGAGCTTCGGAAAAGCCGCTGGCACTGATGGCCAGGTATCCAAAGGCCCAGAAACCGGACCAGGCAATCACGTTGATGATGGCGATGAGCTTCATCATGCATGTTCTCCTAATTTTCGGTGCGCTGTCAGTCTGCGCAGGCTGCGAGGTTTCCGTGATGCCTCCCCATCCCGCCTGGAACGGGGAGGTCTGTGTTTCTTATGGGCAGCTAGACCCTCTCGATAATCTTCTCGCCAAACAGACCCTGGGGTCGGAACACCAGGAAGAGCAGCGCCAGAACATAGGCAAACCAGTTCTCTGTTGCGCCGCCCACCATCGGGCCAATGGCGAATTCAAAGAGCTTCTCGCCCACACCGATGATCAAGCCACCAACGATGGCGCCAGGGATCGAAGTAAAGCCACCCAGCATCAGAACTGGCAGGGCTTTGAGCGCGATCAGGGACAGCGAGAACTGCACGCCCGATTTGGTACCCCAGACGATCCCAGCGACCAGGGCCACAAAGCCCGCAACCGACCAGACCAGCACCCAGATGAAGTTCAGCGAGATGCCGACCGACAGAGCCGCCTGGTGATCATCCGCGACAGCCCGCATGGCGCGGCCCTGTTTGGTGTACTGAGCAAAGAGCACCAGACCGATCACCAGAAGTGCCGCAATCACGGTCGCCACGATATCCAGCTGGTCAATGAAGAAGCCGTAGAAGTTATCCGAGCCCAGACCCGCAGTCATGTCTTCGATCCAGAACGAGCCACCCTGCGGCAGGCCCACGTCGAGCTTTTTGATCTCAGAGCCCCACATCAGGTCAGAAAACCCTTCGAGGAAATAGGCCAGGCCGATGGTGGCCATAAAAAGGATGATCGGCTCTTGGCCAACCAGATGGCGCATGACGATACGCTGCACCAGCCAGGCAAAGATCACCATCACACCCACCGTCAGCAGGATCGCCAGCAGCGCCGGCACATGCCAGCCAAAGTGGTGCACCTCGGTGCCAAAGACTGCATTGATGATATGGCTAAAGGGAACCTGCCCCTGCATGATGCCAACCAGGGTCATCGCCGCAAACAGCGCCATAACACCCTGGGCGTAGTTGAAAATGCCGGAAGCCTTGTAAATCAGAACAAAGCCCAGCGCCACAAGCGCATAAAGCACCCCGGCCATCAGCCCGTTGAAAAAGACTTCGGTTGCAAAAAGAAACTGGTCAGACATCAGTCACTCTCCTCATATCTGTCAGAACTTTAGTCATGTGCCACACCAAGATAGGCGTCGATAACGGCCTGGTTGTTGCGCACTTCATCTGGTGTGCCGTCACCAATTTTTTTGCCGTAATCCATCACCACCACGCGGTCGGACAGATCCATGACAACACCCATATCGTGTTCGATCAGGGCGATGGTGGTGCCAAATTCGTCGTTCACATCGAGAATAAAGCGGGACATGTCCTCTTTTTCCTCAACGTTCATACCGGCCATTGGCTCGTCCAGCAGCAAAAGCTTGGGCTCCGCCGCAAGAGCACGTGCCAGTTCCACCCGCTTTTTCAAACCATAAGGCAGGCGCGCAACCGGTGTTTTGCGGATGTGCTGGATTTCCAGAAAGTCGATAACCTTCTCAACCACTTCACGGTTGGCGGTCTCTTCTTTCTCAGCTTTGCCCTTCCACAGGGCTTGCTGAAACAGACCTGATTTCATGTGGTTCAGGCGACCGGTCATCACGTTGTCCAACACGCTCATGCCTTCAAACAGGGCAATGTTCTGGAACGTCCGGGCGATGCCCTGCTGGGCCACCTCATAGGGGCGCATCTGTGGGCGCGGCTTACCGTGAAACTCGACCGTGCCCTCTTGTGGCACGTAAAAGCCCGAGATCACGTTCAGCATCGAAGACTTACCAGCACCGTTGGGCCCGATGATGGCGCGAATTTCGCCTTCGCGGATATCAAAGGAGATATCTTTGATCGCCACCACACCGCCAAAGCGCAGGGTGATGTTTTTCATTTCCATCACCACGCCGCCAATGGTGCGACCGTCTTCGGTGACATAGCTATCGGATTGGTCAAGCATGGGTGACGTCTCCATTATTATGCCACACTAAAATGTTAACCATTTTAGAGGACACTTGAGAAAGATGAGCAGCAAGGAGATCCCTGCAATGTTTAGCGAATTCGAGCACGGTTGCCTGTTGGACATGGCGATTGAGTGCAGACGCAAAGGCCTGTCCCCCTCTGAAAGCCGTGCCAGTATCAGCCGCCGAACCCGTGGGTTCAGCGCACCGTTCATGATCCGCCAGGTGGTGCAGACCGCCTTTCATCCCGAACACTGTCCCGACCTGGTCTGAACCCAGATCAAGCGTGTCAGAACAGGCAAAGCGCCAGTCTGAGATCAAATTGCTCATTCTGCGGCCACCCGCTGCTGAACAGCGCCAGAAAGATCCGCATCAATGATCGTCAGCGTTGCGGAGATCGACCCTTTGCGACCGTCCTCATAGGTGACTTCGGTGGTGGTCGAAATCTCGCCAGCCCCATCATAAAGCGCCCCGATGATATCGGCGAATTTCTCTTCGACGATCCGACGACGCACCTTGCGGGTCCGGGTCATCTCGCCGTCATCCGCATCCAGTTCCTTGTGCAGAACCACAAAACGGTGCACCTGACAGCCCGACAGCATCGGATCCTCAGCAACAGATTTGTTCACCGCCGAGACATGCTCTTGGATCGAAGCCAGAACCTTGGGGTGACCCGCCAGTTCCTGATAGGACGCATAGGCGATATTGTTGCGTTCCGCCCAGTTGCCCACCGCCGAGAGATCGATGTTGATAAAGGCGACACAGCGGTCTTTTTCGTTTCCAAAAAGAACGGCCTCAAGGATGTCGGGATAGAACTTCAGTTTGTTCTCGACAAATTTGGGCGCGAACATGCTGCCATCGGCCATTTTGCCAACGTCCTTGGCCCGGTCGATAATACGCAGGTGGCCTGACTTCTCTTCAAAGAAGCCCGCGTCACCGGTTGCCACCCAACCTTCGGAATCCTTGGTGTCTGCGGTGCTTTCGGGGTTTTTGTAGTATTCCACAAAGGTCCCCGGGGAGCGGTAGAAGATTTCGCCATTGTCAGAGATGCGGATTTCAACATCTGGTGCTGGCACACCCACAGTATCGGCGCGCACTTCGCCATCAGGCTGCACGGTGATGAACACGGTAGCTTCGGTCTGACCATAAAGCTGTTTGAGGTTAATCCCCAGCGAGCGGTAGAATTCAAAGATCTCCGGACCGATGGCCTCACCCGCCGTATAGCCGACACGTACATTGCCAAAGCCCAGGGTGTCTTTCAACGGGCCATAGACCATGACATTGCCCAGGGCATACTTCAGCCGGTCCATCATGCCGATGGGTTTACCATCCAGAATGCTGGGGCCGACCCTTTTGGCGTGATCCATAAAGTAATGGAACATCTTGCGCTTGAAGTTGCCCGCATCTTCCATGCGGATCATCACATTGGTCAACTGGGTTTCAAACACACGAGGGGGGGCAAAGTAGTAGCTGGGGCCGATCTCGCGAAGATCGGTCATCATGGTCTCTGGGCTTTCTGGGCAATTTACACAGAACCCCGCCCAATAGGCCTGACCAATTGAGAAGATGAAGTCGCCAACCCAGGCCATCGGCAGATAGGCGAGGATCTCGTCGGTTTGTTTAAGCTTATCAAATTCGCAAGCGTTCTTGGCGCTCTCGATGATATTGCGGTTCGACAGAACCACGCCCTTGGGCTTACCGGTGGTGCCCGAAGTGTAAAGCATCACACAGGTACTGTCATAGGACAGTTTAGCACGGCGATCGTTCAGATCGGTGATCCATTCGTCATAGGCGGCCCGGCCCTGCTCCTGAACATGGGAATACTGATGGAGCGTGTGGTGGTCGTATTTGCGCAGACCGCGTGGATCCAGATAGATCAGGTGTTCGAACTGATGCAATTGATCCTGCACCTCGATCACCTTGTCGACCTGTTCCTGGTCAGCAGCGATCACGAAGCGTGCGCCACAGTGATCCAGAACATAAGCCATTTCTTCGGCGTTGGCATCCTGGTAGAGCGGCACCGGAATGGCGCCTACCGATTGAGCTGCAACCATCGACCAGTACATATAGGGACGGTTGCCGCCAATGATGGCAATAAAATCGCCCTCATTCACACCAAGATTGATGAGACCAAGCGCCAGTGACTCGATCTCCTTGGCGGTCTCCGCCCAGGTCCAGCACTGCCAAATGCCAAATTCTTTTTCTCGGTAAGCCGGTTGATCACCGAATTCCGATACGTTGCGTTCAAGCAGCGCTGGCAGGGAGAGTTTCCCCGCAGCGCCTGACTGCATCTGAGCCAATGTCTTTCTCCTCCCATTCCGGCCTTCCCCGACCGGCAGATCGCTGTCACACGATTCTGGCCCCAATTAGGGACTGCCTCATGCTAGCGGGTCAACTTTTTCGTGAAGTTTTCACAAATCTAACGAATTGTAACAGCCCCCTCAGGCGGGCTCTTTTAGGCGTTGGACCGAAATGGATTAGGGCAGTTCAATCACAACCCTTGCCAAGACGGGGGGATGTCAGCCAACATTGTAACTGTGTGAGTGTTGAGTAGCGGGGGTTCAAATGAAACGCATTCTGGCATTGATTCTGGCTCTGTTCCTCACCGAGCCTGCATCCGCGGCCAGATACGCCTTTATTCTGGGAAACTCCGACTACGCAGAGTTGGGGGATCTGGCCAATACCCATGCTGACGCTGAGGCCTACGCTAAGGCACTGGAAGGTCTAGGATTTGCGATAACCCTGAACAAGGATCTCGACAGGCGCCAAACGCTGCATGCCTTCTACAGTTTCCTCAATCAGGTCGCCCCCGGAGACGACGTGGCCTTTGTGTATTCTGGGCATGGCTGGAGCAATGGCCGGGTCAACTACATTGTCCCAACCGAGGTCCAACGCCCCCAACCTGAATTTCAAAAGCTGCTAGAGGATGCCACCATCCCCCTTCAGAACGGCCATAATGGCCTGTTGGATGAGTTGGAGGCTAAGGGCGTTGCCCTCACCATTGCCGTCATTGATGCCTGCCGTGACAGTCCCTTTTTGCAAAGTCCTGGCACAAAATCCATTGGCGTCACACGGGGGCTAACGCCGATTTTGCCCAGTACTGGCACGTTTATTGTTTACTCGGCCGGGAAGGGGCAGCAGGCCCTGGACCACCTCCCCACAGATAGTCCGGACCAAAAGCTCTCGGTCTTTACCCGCAATTTCGTCCAGCATCTGAAACCGGGCACCTACCTGCAGGATGCAATACTGGATGCCCGCAGACAAACCACTCGGCAGGCAGCCTCTTATGGCGGGCACCAACAGTTACCTGCCTATTATGATCAGACAACAGCGCGCATCTGCCTCGCCGGCCAGTGTGGCGTTCAGACACAAGAGCCACCAAAGCCGCCCACTGATTCCGCTGCGCAGACCGTGGCTCTCGATCAATGCAGTGCCCTTTTCAAAGTCGCGCAGGATACCGACCAATGCTACGCCTATTTGGCCTATCAGTCCCACTGTGCGGATCACACCTTTGCACCCATCGCTGAATCCTATGTGAGACTTCGGTGTGAAGCTACGGAGCCTCCACCAATTACCACGCCGCAAACCCGCGCGCAGATCGAGCCTGAAAATCAGACGATCGCATCGAGTCAGACCGAGCCTACGCCGGTCGCACCCAGGCTGACAGAACAGGCGGCCACAATACCGGATCCTGACCAATTTCTGGCGCTTCTTTCAAAGAACAAAGGGAATGTCCCTGCCCCTCCTCTTGCGGGCAACAGACCGGCAGCCCCGTCCACTGCGGCAGCTGGCGCGCCCAGCCCCACAGCAGCCGTTGCCACGCCATCCTCACCCACACCGCAACAAGCGGCGCTCGTGTCCTGTGCCGATGAGGCCGGACACCCACGCCATCCGCACCTGACAGGCCAGCGCATCAATTCCGCTGGCGTAAAATGGGACAGCTTAAGAGCAGAGACAGCTATTCTCGCCTGCAAACGGGCCGTACAGCTCAACCCTGAGACCCCAGCAGTACAAGCATTTTTGGCCCGCGCCTACGACAAGGCAAACAACTTGCCCCAAGCCCTATCCAATTACCGCGCGGCCGCTGCAGCTCAGGACCCGATGGCGCAAACCAATCTGGCGCTGATGTACCGCAAGGGCCAGGGTGTAACCCAAAGCGACCAACTCGCAGTGACCTATCTTAGGCGCGCCGCTAATCAGGGATACCCAATCGCAGAAACACAGCTCGGATGGATGTACGAAAAAGGCCGCGCAGTACCGCAGGATGATGCTTTGGCAGTATCCTGGTATCGCAAGGCCGCCAACAGGGACCATCCGCGCGCCCAGTACAATCTGGCCTGGATGTATGAAAACGGTCGCGGCACAAGCCAGAGCTACTCTCGTGCTTATGACTGGTACCAAAAAGCAGCGCAGGCTGACTATCTCAACGCTCAGTACAAGATCGGCGTGTTCCACCGGGAAGGGTACGGCGTTTCTCAGAATGATGTAGAGGCTGTACGTTGGTTCCGAATGGCCGCAGCGCGTGATTTGCCAAAGGCGCAGACGTCACTGGGGTGGATGTACGAAAAAGGCCGGGGGGTACAGCAAAGCTACAGCAAGGCTTTGGAGTGGTACCACAAGGCTGCGGCGCAAGGGAATGCGACGGCAACCGTCAATATCGGGGTTCAATATGAACTGGGCCGTGGAGTGACCCAAAATGACCAACGCGCGGTATCCTATTACATCGACGGGTTAAAACTGGGGAGCGAAACCCCCTTGGGCTGGTCCGGTGATTCTTGGCGGCAAAGCACCCTGATGGCGATGCAACGCAGGCTTCGCGACATGGGACTTTACACAGGCGCGATCGATGGCAAGATTGGCCCCGGCACCCGCGCGGCAATGCGCGCCCTCTTGGGCAGCTAGGTTCCCCGCGTCGTCGCGCCGCGCTTGCTCTTTTTTGCTAAGATGCTACCCCAAGGGCGGGGAGACAGCATGAACACATCCGACAAATCACGCGCAGCAATGACAACCGCCGGGCTGAACCTGATTGCGCAGGCGATTTCAATCTACGACAGCGAGTTACGGCTGGCCGTCTGCAACAGTCGATTTCAAGAAATGTTCAACCTGCCCAATGACCTGGTCAGCCCCGGTGCCCGCTTTGACGACACCATTCGCTATATCGCCGCCAGCGGCGAATACGGCCCGATGGAGGACATTGAGGAATTTGTCTCGGCCCGTGTGGAACAGGCGCTGGATTTTGAACCCCATTACATCGAACGCACCCGTTCCAATGGCCAGGTGATCTCGATCGAGGGGGCACCGCTGCCGCAGGGGGGGTGGGTGGCGGTCTATACCGACATCAGCCGCACCAAACGGGTTGAGCAGCTGCTACGCGCAAAATCCGAGGAAATGTCTGACCGGTTGATCTCTCACACCGAGGAACTCTCGGCGACCAACCGTAAGCTGGCGGCGACGATTACCGCGCTGGAAGAGGCCAAACGACAGCTTACCGAAATCGAGGGTCGCACCCGTCTCACCACCGAAATGATGCCAGCTCATATCGCCCATGTCGATGCTGATGGCTATTACACCTATACCAACAGACGGCTTAGTTCGGTCTTTCCCAGCCGCCCCTCTGATATTCTGGAGATGCATATTTCCGACGCGCTCGGCCCTGAGGCCTTTGCCAAGATTGAGCCGCATCTTATGGCGGCCTACAAGGGGAGCAGCCCGGTATTTGAATTCACCGAAGTGCACGACAGCCGTCGCATCCGGGTGGCCTTTACCCCCGATTTGGGCGGCGGGGTCTATATCCTCTCTATGGATGTGACCGAGGAAACCCAAGCACGGGTCGCCCTGCAGCAGGCGCGACGGCGTGAGATTGCTGCACAGATGACCTCGGGGCTGGCCCATGATTTTTCCAACCTGCTGACCATCATATTGGGAATGCAGGGCAAGCTAGACAAGATGGAGCTGCCCGCGGCTGCCCAGGAGATGGTGCGTGGCACCCTCTCAGCGGCGCGGCGCGGGGGGAGATTGCTGAACCGGATCGGAGAGATGACCGGACAGCGCAGCCTGCGCCCACAGGCCACCAATATGCACGCGCTCCTGTCTGAACTAAAAATTCTCGCTACCCCTTCGTTGCCCCAGGGGGTAGGGTTAAGCGTATTGGACAATACGCCCGATGTAATCTTGCTGCTGGATGCAGGAAAGCTGCAAGATGCGCTGCTGAACCTGATCCTCAACGCGCGTGACGCCTGTGGCGTTAATGGCCAGATCACTGTCAGCGCCCATGTCGTTGGCAAAGTCTGGCTGGAAATCAGCGTTTCGGACACCGGCCCCGGATTTTCCAATGATGCGCTCAAAAATGCGCTCAACCCCTTTTTCACTACCAAGGGCAGCGAGGGCTCTGGGCTTGGTCTGCCCATGGTCTATGATATGGCAAAATCTGCGGGCGGGGACATGCGCGTGGGCAACACAGTTTCTGGTGCCAGCGTCACACTGCGCTTGCCCTACAGGCTCGCCCCCGATCCCAATGGCGGCCTGGCCCTCTTGGTTGAGGACAGTGAAGAGTTGCGCGCCACGTTCCGCGATATGTTGATTGATCTTGGTTATTCGGTAATCGAAGCCACCAGCGTTGACGAAGCATCGGCCCTGGCGGCAGATATTCCTGATATTGCCCTGGTCCTTTCAGACGTGCGGCTGGAAGGTGAAGCCACCGGCATTGACCTGGCGCAACGCCTCAAGGGCTCCCACCTGCCTATTATCCTTATGACCTCCTTACCGCCCAGTGATCCGCAGTTCCGTTTGGCATTGAAGGCTGGACCTGTCCTGCCAAAACCCTTTACGACACAGCAACTATCGGCCCTCATCCCCACGGAGACACCTGCATGACCGCGCCTCTTGTCACCATTTTGGACGATGAACCCGAAATTCGTCAGATCCTCACGGACTGCCTGCAAGAGGCCGGGTTTCGCACCCAGAGCTTTGCCCGTGCCCGCGAGTTCGAGGCCTCTCTCAAACGGGTCACGCCGGATGTTTGTCTGGTGGATCTGTCGCTGCCGGATGTAGATGGGTTGGCCCTTGTACATCGCTTAGCGCTAGAGCAGGGCGCCGCAGTGATCATTATCTCTGGTCGCGCCCAGGTGCAGGATCGCGTCACCGGGCTGGAGCTTGGCGCGGATGACTATATCACCAAACCCTTTGACCCCGCAGAGGTGGTCGCCCGTATTCGTGCCCGGCTGCGCTCTGGCCCCCGCAACCAACCTGTAGGCGGAAACTCCGCTCAATTTGCCGGCTGGACCGCGCATTTTGATCGCTACCTGCTCGAAGATGACCAGGGAATTGAAGTGCCGTTCTCCCATGCCGAGGGTGAGGTATTACGGCTGTTTCTGGACAGTCCCAAACGCCTGATCTCGCGCGCCCAGATGCAGGAGAGCCTGGGCGGTGGAGCTGGTGACAGCTTTGATCGGGCCATGGATGTACGCGTGTCGCGGCTGCGCACCAAACTGCGCGAAGATCCCAAAAATCCACGCCTGATCAAAACCATCTACGGTGCTGGCTATATCTTTCTGGGCGATGTGACCTGGAGCTAACCTCCGGGCAGCGCCTCGGAAATCCCGGCTACCGCCTCTTGCCCCGGCGATTCGCTTTGGTATAGAATCACCTCATGGCCACCTGTCTTCTCTATAGCCAAACCCCAAGCCGCCGCTCTCGGTTCTATCGGATCGAGCTGGCACTGAACCTGTTTTCCGAGGTGTCCGTCCTTCGGGAATGGGGGATCGCTGGGAGCAATGGTCAAAGCGCCATCAACATCTATGACAACCTGCGCGAGGCCTCACTGGCGGCGGACAAGCATCGCAATCGCATGCTGAAACGCGGCTACGCCCGCGGCTGAGCAAGCCTCAAGGTGTCTTTGGCTTTTGAGCAATGACCCGGATTTCCACCACCGCTCCCGGGCGTCTTAACTCCGCCACGCCGTGGGCAGTCCAAGCCGGAAAGGGCTCGCAAACGTAGTCGCGGCGAACCTCAGTGAACAGATCAAAATGATCGCTCATCCCTACGTGGTAGCTGGTCATTTCGACAATCGAAGAAAAATCTAGACCCGCCTCTGCCAGCACTGCTCCGATCTTGGCAAAGGCGTTGCGAAACTGCTGCTCTGGATCATCCGGCATTTCCCCCGAAGCCTCGGAACCGGTCATCCCGGTGAGGAACAGATGCTCTCCGGACAGGACCCCCGGCGACAGCGCCAAATCCTGGCAGGCGCGTTCTGATCCCTTTGGGACTATGGCAAGGACTGGCATTGAAATCACTCCAACATTAATGGCGTGATCAGTCTAGCACCCCTGTAAAGCCCCCAAGTGCCGACAGCGCATCAAAGTGAAAAAGCCGCCTGAGCCAGAACCTCCAGCCCTTTGACAAGATCGGCCTCCTTGGTGTCTTCATCAAAGGCATGGCTGATGCCTCCAATCGAGGGCACAAAAAGCATCGCTGAGGGTATCACACTGGAGACATTGGCCGCATCATGCAGGGCGCCTGAGGGCAGATCCAGCCATTTCCCGGGTGCGAGCTCCTCTGCTGCCTGGCGCAAAGCCGCCTTGAGGCGCGGGTCCATCGCAGAGGGTTCAATACCGCCCACCTCGCTCAGTTCGATCTCAACCCCTCGATCGCGGGCGACTTCTTCTGCAACCTCCCGCAGGATCTTTTCCATATAGTTCAAACGTGCGGAATCGCCGTCACGCCATTGCAATGAAAACCGCGCCTGCCCTGGCACAACAGAGGACGCGTTCGGGCTTAATGTGGCATGGCCAAGGGTCCAGACGGTCTCAGGGGTTGCCACCGTCGAAAAACGCTCATTAATTCGTTGATTGAAGTTTGACAGCGCCTGAAAGGCATCCTGGCGCTGCGCCATAGGCGTGGTGCCAGCGTGGTTTTGGCGGCCTCTTATCACGATCCGCACCTCGCGAATGCCGACAATCTCGCTCACCACGCCGATCTGATCCCCCGAAGCATCCATGCCCGGCCCCTGCTCGATATGCAGTTCGATAAAACCGGTAAACATATCATGAGGCAAAAACTCACGGGCGCGTTCCGCCATACGGGCCCGGGCGGCGCCCAGGGCCAAGCCATCTGTATCAGTCAACATATCCGCTTCGGCCAACGGGATCTTACCTGTCCAGACATCCGAACCAGTAAGAATGCCAAAGCGGCCTTCCTCGTCCTGGAAGTTCACTACAGAGATGGGGGGACCACCCGCCTCCTTGGCGGCGCGGGCGATCTCTAGCCCAGCAACCACGCCCAAAGCCCCGTCGAGCCATCCCCCTTCGGGTTGGCTATCACTATGGGATCCGATCAGTAACGATCTTTCTCCGCCGACCCCAAAGAGATTTCCAACTGGATCAAAATGGGTTTTCAACCCCGCCTCTTTCATCCGGGCGGCCAGCCACCGCCGGGCAGCAATATCCACTGCTGTAAAGGCCGGTCGGACTACTCCCTTTCCCTGACCCGAAGCGCCAAATGATTGTAGCCGGTGCAAATCATCAAGAAAACGATCAGGGTTCAATGTCATAGGGCTACCTCTAATTTGGGTGCACCGTAACGGTCACCGATCTTCTCGCATTCTGCGATATTTGATATAATTCATGCCTTTGCCCACAGCGCAATGGCCAAGATTGGATTTGAGTGCATTTACTATTGGTGTTGATAAAATAGCAAAATCGAACATTTGGGGCTCAAATCACCTTAGGAGACCTTGAAGAAATTTCACCGCTCCAAAAAGTTGCGCTCCCCTAAAACCCTCTCTTCCATGTCGCTGCCAGCTCACCTATGAAATTCTCAGGAACGAGAATGGGAAGCGGCGCATGACACATATCACCCTTATCCGCCACGGGCAGGCCAACACCGAGGCCCGCGATGAGGTCAGCTATGACCGGCTCAGTGAGCTGGGTCATCAGCAAGCTGCCTGGCTTGGTGCGCATCTGGAAAGCAGCGGCATTCATCACCCACGCGTCTATTGCGGTACCCTGACCCGCCATATCGAGACCGCAGCAGGCATGGGGCATGATGAGGTCGTTCAGGATGCCCGTCTCAACGAGATGGAGTATTTCACCATGGCCCAAGCCATGGAGGCCCAGCAGGGTCTGCCTGTCCCACAGGAGCGCGAGGGCTTTATTGCCCACCTGCCCAAGGTGTTCAAAGCCTGGTCGGCGGGTGAGATTGAGAACCCACCAGAAAGCTGGAGCGATTTTGAAAGTCGTACTCAATCGGTTCTGACCGAGATTGCCGCGGGCGATGGCCCCGCTCTGGTGGTCACCTCTGGGGGCTTTATCTCGATGGCAATGCGACAGGCCATGGGGTTGGATACCGATGGCATGGCCCGCATGGCGCTGGCGATTATGAATACATCAATGCACCGCCTGTTCCCCATTGGCGGTCACCTGAGCCCCGTTCTGTTCAATGCAGTCCCGCATCTGGATAGGGCGGATCGGCAACACGCTCAAACGCATCTATAACGGCCGGACCCCAATCAGAAGCCAAGCCCCAACAGGAGATCTGACATGCAGCTTTACTACTCCCCAGGCACAATCTCGGTTGCCGTGGCCATCGCACTGGAAGAGGCCGGTCTCGACTATGAGGCCGTTAAAATTGATTTTGCCAACAAGGAACAGCTCAGCCCGGCCTATGCGCAGATCAATCCAAAGGCCCGTGTGCCGGCATTGGCGGTGGAGGGCGGCATCCTGACTGAGACCGGCGCCTTGCTGGATTATATCGCCGATGTCGCCCCCACAGCAGGCCTGCGCCCCAGCGATCCGGTGTTGCTCGCCCGGATGCGTGAGGTGATGTATTATCTCGCCTCCACCATGCACGTGAACCACGCCCATAAACTGCGCGGCAGTCGCTGGGCCAGCAAGACCTCTAGCTACAAGGACATGCAGGCCAAGGTGCCCCAGACCATGGCAGAGAGCTGCGCCCATCTGAGCCAATACGGGCTGCGCGGCCCCTTTGTGCTGGGCGATGAGGTCAGCCTGGCAGATTGCTATCTGTATGTGGTTTGCACCTGGCTGGAGGGCGATGGCGTCACCCTTGCAGATTTTCCAAAAATACAGTCCTTCATGACGGCAATGGAACAGCGCGACTCGCTGCGCGCCGTTTATGCCAAGGACATGCTCTAAAGGATTCCACAATGACACATCTCTGGGTACGGGCCGAACAGCGCCCCAATGAAGACCGTGTAGGCCTGACGCCCGAAGGCGCCAAGGCGCTTCTGTCAGGCGGCATCAAGGTCACGGTGGAGGAGAGCTCGGTCCGGGCGATCCCGCTGCAGGGCTACATCGATGCGGGCTGCGAAATCGCGCCAGAGAACTCCTGGCCCACAGCACCAGCGGACGCCATCATCTTTGGTCTGAAAGAGCTGCCCGAAGATGGCACGCCCCTGCCGCATCGCCACATTATGTTTGGCCATGCCTTCAAGGGTCAGCATTCCGGCAAGGCGCTGCTGGATCGTTTCGCGGCTGGTGGCGGTACACTATATGATCTGGAGTATCTGGTGGATGAGGCTGGCCGCCGGGTCGCGGCCTTTGGCTATTGGGCGGGCTATGCGGGCGCTGCGGTCACCCTCAAGAGCTGGTGCGCGCAACAACGGGGCGAGATCTGCGGCCCGGTTGGTGTTTACCCCGGCAAGGATGCCCTGCTGACCGAATTAGGTGCAGAGCTTAAAGCCGTGCCGGCGGATGTCCCTACGGCCATTGTCATCGGCGCTATGGGCCGGGTTGGCACCGGTGCCGCTGACCTGTGCGAAGCCATGGGGGTCACAGTCACCAAATGGGACATGGCAGAGACCGCAAGCGGCGGCCCTTTCCCGGAAATCCTGCAGCATGATCTGTTCCTCAATTGCATCTTTGCCCGCCCCGGCACGCCCGTCTTTGTGCCTGCCGAAGCGCTCACCGCCGCGCGCAAACTGACCGCGATCGGCGATGTGGCCTGTGACCCAGACAGCGACTACAACCCGGTGCCCATCTATGCTGAGGCCACCAGTTGGGAGGCGCCAGCCCTGCGGGTCGCCAATGACCCGGTGATGGATGTCATGGCGATTGATAACCTGCCTTCGATGTTGCCGGTGGAGAGCTCTGAGGACTATGCTGCACAGCTGCTGCCCTCGCTGCTGACGCTCACCGATCTGAAGACGGGCGTCTGGGGCCGGGCTGAAACCACATTCCTCGACTTTGTGCCCGCCTGATGGAACTCTATCTGGGATATTTCGCGGCCTTTATGGGGACGATCTGCTGGCTGCCACAGGCCTGGAAGGCCTGGGCCAGTCGCGATACCTCTGGCCTATCTCTGCCTGCAAATCTAATGTTTCTGCTGACCGTCAGCCTGTGGTTTTTATACGGAATCCTGGTCGGTGACTGGCCGATCATCATTGCAAATATCTGCGCCATTCTCATCGTGCTGAGCATTGTCGCTGCCAAACTGCGTTACAAATAAGGGAGAACTCTCATGACTATTCACTGGTGCGGCACCGGCCTCTCCGCCATCCCAGGCCTGCGTCGCCTGCTGGAGGCTGGTCACGATGTCGCTGTCTGGAATCGCACCGCCGACAAGGCGCGCGAAGCAGTCGGCGATCTCACTTCCAACATTCATGTCTTTGACATTAACAACTTGGGGGAAATGCTCAGCCCGGCGGATGTTGTCGTCTCGATGCTGCCCGGTGACTGGCATGTGCCGCTAGCAGAACTGGCGATCTCAAAAGGGGCGCATTTTGTTTCTTCGTCCTACATCGCGCCAGAAATGCGAGCGCTGAATGACAAGGCCAAAGCAGCCGGTGTCGCGCTGGTCAACGAGGTGGGTCTTGACCCTGGGATTGACCACCTGATGGCTCACGCCCTGGTGGATGAATACAAGGCGTCGGAGGCTTTTGACTCCGTAAATGAGCTGAGCTTCCTCTCCTATTGTGGCGGCATTCCCAAGACCCCCAACCCCTTCCGCTATAAATTCAGCTGGTCGCCCCTGGGCGTGCTGAAGGCGCTGCGGTCACCGTCGAAATCAATCCGTGATTTCAAAGAGCTGGACGTCGCCCGTCCCTGGGATGCGATCTCAACCTTCGACGCCCCGCTGCCAACCCCAGAAAGCTTTGAGGTCTATCCAAACCGCGACTCCCTGCCCTTTATAGGGCAGTATCACTTTGGCGCCGACTGGAAGGTGAAGGAATTCGTCCGCGGCACCCTGCGCCTGAACGGCTGGACCGAGGCCTGGGGGGATGTGTTCAAAGAGGTAGAGACGCTCGAAGGCGAAACTGGCGATGCCCGCCTGAAGGAAATGTCAGATCAGTTCTGGGAGGAAAACTCCTATGACGAGGGTGAACCTGACCGGGTTGTGCTCTGTGTCGATCTCAAGGCTGAAAAGGACGGCGCAGCGGTCTGGCATAAGACCTATGTGATGGATGCCTGGGGCGACGAACGTGGAACCGCCATGGCGCGCCTGGTTTCCTATCCTGTGTCCTATGCCATTGAGGCGGTGATGAACGGCAAGATTGCCGCCGGTGTCCATGCGGCGCCGAGCGATGCTGGTTTGGTCGCGGATTGGATGGGCAAGATTGGTAGCCTGGCACAGCACCTGGAGATCACCGACCGTCTGGCCTGAGGCATCAGCCTATCACCATTCGAGGGGCCTGCGCGAGCGGGCCCTTTTTCATTTCTTCAGGGCGCGGTTCTGGATCAGGCTTGCACTCTCCGGCGCGCTGGTATCCGGTAGCAGAAAGTGCGTTTGGAGTAGCCCTGTTGAATCTCGCGAAAAAATTCACCGCCCCAAAGGGCACGATCCTGTTCAGCCCAGGCCAAGACTGCCCTGGGTTTCTCATCTTGAAACAGGGCTGCATCAAGGTCACTCTGACCGGCAGCAGTGGGCGCGAGGTCGTGCTTTACCGGGTCCATCCCGGTGAGGTCTGCCTGCAGACCTTTACCTGCCTGATCGAAGATCAGACCTATTCCGCCGAGGGCGTTGTCGAAGAAGATCTGCAAGGCGACTTGATCTCGGCGGGTCAGTTTCGTCAGGTGATGGAACAGGATGACGCCTTTCGCAACGATGTACTGACTTCGGTGGCGCTACGATTTAGCGAATATCAGCAACTGATCGAAGACGTTGCCCTCACAGGATTTGATGCCCGCCTTGCCAAGGTTTTGCTGCGTCTTGTCGATGCAACCGGGATTGTACATGTTACCCATACGGCACTGGCTGCAGAAACAGCTTCAGGCCGGGCCTATGTATCGCGCCGTCTGGCAGAATTTGCCCGCCGTGGCATAGTCGAACAGCTTGCAGAGGGTATTCGCCTGTGCAACCCGGCTGAACTGGCTCAGATTTCCGAACAAAAATAGCTTTCTTTGCAGATCTGGTGACTCTGTCACCGCGCCTCACATCTTCTTTTTGCTATGCTTTTTTCAGCACCGCAAAAGAGGAGATTTTCCATGACTAAGAACGAAGGCAAAACGGACCGTATCCTGCGTGTCATCACCGGCATCATACTGCTCTCACTGATCTTTATCGGCCCCCAGTCGCTTTGGGGTTTGATCGGTATTGTGCCTCTGGCCACCGGCCTTCTGGGCAACTGCCCACTCTATTCGATCTTAGGTATCAACACCTGCTCGCTGAAAAGCTGAGCTCAGCAGGCGCGCCCTTTGGCGGAAGGGAGCGCCCCTTTGACAGCCCTTCTCAAAATTGGGCTGGCAAGATCGCATCTGCGCAAATTTGCGCTAGATCAAATCGCCATACCCTGGCTTGCTCTATAGGCGCGTTTTCCAGTCCTGGTGAAGGGTATGAAACCGATGATCCGCCCCGCGTCCTCTCCCGAGCATCGCTCTGAACTCTTGATGCCCGCAGGCAACCTGCGCAAGCTCAAGCTCGCCATTCTCTACGGGGCTGACGCCGTCTATCTGGGCACGCCGGATATGTCCCTGCGCACAAAATCCGAGTTCTCCTTGGAAGAGGTAATTGAGGGTGTAGCGTTTTGCCATGCATACGGACGGCGCGCCTATCTGACGCTGAACCTGTTTTCCCATAATAAAGACATCGACAAGCTGGATGAGTATGTCGAGACCGTCCGCAAGGTGCGCCCTGATGGGTTGATCATCGCCGATCCCGGTGTGTTCCAATACGTCAAGGATCGCGCACCAGAGCTGCCTCTGCATATCTCCACCCAGAGTAATATCTGCTCCTGGCTCTCGGTGAAATTCTGGCAGGATCAGGGGGCTGAGCTTTGCGTTTTGGCCCGCGAGGTCTCCTTTGCCGAGCTGAAAGAGATCCGCGAGAAATGCCCGGATATCAAGCTAGAGGCCTTTGTCCATGGCGCTATGTGCATGACCTATTCCGGCCGCTGCCTCTTGTCGAACTTCATGGCCGAACGCGGTGCGAACCAGGGCAACTGCGCCAATTCCTGCCGCTGGAACTATACCTTCCGCATGCGGCTCAAAGACGGCACAGTGCAGGATCTGCAGATCACCGATGACAACGCCGATATGTTCGAATTCCTGCTCGAAGAGGGCTGCCGCCCCGGTGAGCTGATGCCGATTGAGGAAGACGCGCGCGGCTCTTACATCCTCAACTCCAAAGATCTCTGCATCATGCCCAAGCTGAACGAGTATCTGGAGATCGGCGTTGACAGTCTCAAGGTCGAGGGCCGTGGCAAGTCGGAATACTATTGCGCCATCGTGGCACGCGCCTATCGCATGGCGATTGATGACTACTATGCTGACCCGGGAAACTGGGACCCCAAGCCCTATATGCGCGAACTGGAAGCGGTCGGGAACCGCGGATATACGCTGGCCTTCCACGAGGGGCGGCTGACGAATTACGCCCACAACTACGAACACACCGCGTCACTCGCGCAGTGGGAATATGCCGGGGTTGTCACCGAGGTGACCGAGGATGCTTTGCTGGTGGAGGTGAAGAACAAGCTAGTTGCCGGCGAGGTACTGGAATTTGTCTCGCCCATTGCCCGCGAAACCGTGCTCTTGCGGGTCTATGACTTTGAAAACGCCGCCAATGGAATGCGCACGGAGGTGGTTCAGGGCAGTACCAAGACGGTGATCCGCCTGCCCTTTACTCTGTTTGATCACGAAGAAATCGACGACCTGAAGGCGCGCTTCCCGCAATACTCCGTCCTGCGTAAGGAGCGCGCCCTGACAGAGGAACAATGGAACCGAGTGCGCTTTGACAAGCTGACCCAGGGGCTCGAGATCAGTGGCACAGAAAACCCCAAGGCCTATGCCAAGCGCCGCGATGCTCTGGCCAAAAGCATCGAGCAAGACGGAAATGAGCGACGATTCAAAACCAATCGCCTCGGGGTCGAGGGCTGCTGCGGCAAGGGCTGCAATGGCTGCATGATCTTCTGGCAAGACGATCAGTATGCCCGCGCCCGCGAGGTGCTGACCAAGCGCAAACAGGGACAGCAGCTCAGCCGGGCCGAGGCGACCGAGCTGAAGCTAGCGGTGCCGCAGCTCTGATAAAACCACGCTGTCTTGCAAGGGAGCGGTCGGCCTAGCGGCCGATCAGATCCTCTTCGACGTCCTGCACATCCACGCCCAGTGCATCCAGACCCGCTTCGATATTGTCGGCCAAATGCGGCGTGCCAATCAGGTAGTCGGCAGTAGGGGTGGAGGCTTCGGACTTGGCCGTCTCAATGGCTTCCGCCAGTTCTTCACGCTCAAAACTACCCCGTCCGATCCACATAACTGCAGTGAGTTCGGCCTGTTCATCCATACCGAGACGCTCAATAAAGGCGCGTAACTCACCTTCAGCCCGGCCCAGTTCCCGCGCCATCAGGGCCACCTGTGCAACCTTGCGTTTGGAAATCTCCAACATTGTTTGTCTCCTTCTGTTCGCCGTCTGTGGTCATCTGACAGCAGCGCAAGGTCGGGGTCTTTGATCTGAGGCAAGAAAACCGCAATGGGCAGCAGGCTAACCCGCGCGATCTGTCCCCAGCCCCCGTCCGAAGATCTCCAGCCCACTGCTGCGCCCGCGCAGGTGCTCCGTCGGCAGAGCCGACCAGCCATCGCGCGCGGGCCCGCTCCCTACAGCCTGCAGCACAGCCGCCGAAGCAATGACATCGGCACCGACCGCCTTGGTCAGCTCTTCCAGACGCGCCGCAGTATTCACGGTATCGCCAAAGACCGAATATTCCAAACGCTGGGCGTCCCCAACCACACCGGAAAAGACCTCCCCTAGGTGCAGGCCAATTCCCACGCGCACCGGATCACGTCCCTCGGCCTGGCGCTCAGCGCTCCAGTCCTTTAACTCTGCCAAAAGGTCATCGACACAGCTCAACGCACGGGAGGCCGCATTCTCATCCTCGAACAGGATCATGGCCGCATCACCAATGAACTTGTCGATCATCCCCTGGTTCTGTCCCACAGCCCGTTGTACCCTGAGACGAAACTCGCTGATATAGGCGCCCACCTCTTCCGGGGCCCGCCCCTCAGACCAGTTGGTAAAACCGCGAATATCGACAAACATCACCACCATTTCCTGCTGGCGGCCTTTGCGCAGCTCGCTCAATTCCCCTGCCGCTAACCGATCCGCCATCTGCGCCGGGAGATAGCGGGTCAAATTGGCACGGGCACGGGCGTCAGTGATCGAATTATGCAACAGTTGGCGCGTGCGGTAGGCCGCAACGATCAGCACCAGCCCCCCCAGCGCAATCATCACTATCCGCACCATATTCGGAGGCAACAGCAGCATAAATTCGGCGCGTGCGGCGAGATCAGGTGTGATTTCTGCAGGTTGCCAGAGCGTCAGATAAGACAGCCCTCCAACCGTCAGCACAACGCAATAGGCCTGCAGGTAGGGATTAAACCGCAACACAGCGAAGGCCATAATGACCGGCACCAGCCAGGTGGGCGGCAACAAAAAGGTCAGTTCCCCCGGAAAGCCGGTATTTGCCAGCCCCGCCCAGGTGTTCACCAGCATGAACAGACAATCCAGTGTCACCGCTGGCCAGACCATCCAGCGCCGAAACCGTCCAGAGCTGGCCAGCCAATAAGATATCGCCCCCAGGATAAAATAGGACAGCAGCGTAAGCAGCGCCAAAAGCCATTGGATTTTCAGATAGGGCTGGTCTGCCCCTTCCCCTTTTACCAGAAGAAGGAAAGCCGCCAACAAACAACCAGCCACAGCAACACGCAGAACGGCAACCATCCGCTCAACCTTCACTTCCGCCCGATGCAGTAGTTTTGTATCCAGAGGTTGGCTTTTCATTGTGGGGTCTGCTCCAGGGGCACAATATTGCCAGCGGCCTCGCCACCGATCTCTTCAAAGTCAAAGTTATCCAAACGCTTGGCCCGTTTTCCAGCCTTCTCAGCGCTGACTTGGATCTCTGCGATATCCTTGGCAGCCTGGCCGAAATGGCGATCCAGGTTGCTTACTCTCTCACCTAAGCGCTCCATATCGCGGTACAAGAGCCCCAGCTCAGATCGTATCGCCCCAGCCTGTTCGCGCATCCTCGCATCCTTGAGGATGGCCCGCATAGTGTTGAGCGTCGCCATACAGGTGGTGGGCGAAACGATCCAGACCTTGGCGGCAAAGCCTTCGCGCACCACAGCCGTGAAATTCGCGTGAAGTTCTGCGTAAACCGCCTCGGAAGGCAGAAACATCAGCGCGCCTTCGGCAGTTTCACCGTCAATAATGTATTTTTCCGAGATCGCAGAGATATGGGCCCGCAGCGCGGCTTTCATCTGCCTTATGGCATAGGCCTTTTCATCCCGTGTCTCGGCCCGGTGCAGCGCCTCATAGGGTTCCAGCGGAAATTTACTGTCAATGACAATCGGGCCCGGTGGATTTGGCAGATGCACCAGACAATCGGCACGCTTACCGTTACTCAGGGTAGCCTGCATCGTATAGCTGCCCGCCGGCAGCGCCTTGGAGACGATATCAAACAGCTGGATCTCGCCAAAGGCACCGCGGGTCTGCTTGTTCGACAGGATATCCTGCAGGCCCAGCACATCGCCTGAGAGTTTGGTGATATTGTCCTGCGCCTTGTCGATCACCGCTAGACGTTCCTGCAATTGGGTGAGCGAGGTCACCGTGCGTTTGCTGCTGCCATGCAGGCTTTCCTGCATACGCTCCTGCATCTGCGCCATCGACTGAGCCTGACGCAGGGCATTGTCCGCCAGCCGGTCATTCATATGCTGCTGCACCGCTGTCAGGCGCGCCTCGACCGTTTGCACCATCTGCACCTGCGCGGTCGTCTGAGTGTCAGACACATGCTGCAAGCCTCCCTGCAGTTGCTGCACCGATTGGCCCAACTGCCCGATCTGCCCCGTGAGCGGCCCCATGACCCGCGCCATCCGCGCCGAGGCCCGCAGCGACAGGAGGAGCAACAGCAACAGCACCGCGGCAAATCCGCCTGCCAGAAGGATCAGCACCCCGACCTCATTCATTGCCTGAACTGCGTCCCCCATTTCCTCCATCAGCTGCGTCCAAACAACCGTTCGATATCGGCAAGCTTTAACTCCACATAGGTGGGGCGACCATGGTTGCACTGGCCCGAATGCGGTGTTGCCTCCATTTCGCGCAGCAGCGCATTCATCTCTTCACCACGCATCCGACGACCAGACCGGACTGACCCGTGGCAAGCGACGCGGGACAGGATTGCCTCTAGCCGGGCCTGCACCAGCTGGCTTTCGCCCTGATCGTCCAGCTCATCCAAAATGTCTTTCACCATGGCCTCCGCATTGACCTCTCCCAGAATGGCAGGGGTTTCACGCACGGCTACGGCATTTCCGCCGAAAGCCTCCAGCCCGAGGCCGAATTTTTTCAGCTCCTCTGCCTGGGCCAGGATGCGCGCGCAGTCGTTGCTCCCAAGCTCAACAATCTCGGGGATCAATAAGGCCTGGGCAGCGACGCCATTCTCCGCCATCTGCTGCTTCAGCTTTTCATAGACCAGCCGTTCATGGGCAGCGTGCTGGTCAACGATAACCATCCCGTCAGCGGTCTGGGCGATGATGTAGTTTTCATGCACCTGCCCGCGCGCCGCCCCAAGCGGCAAATGCTCGGCCCCGGGCGCGGTGGGCTCGGGCGCATCCGACATCTGACCCGGGGCCTCAGTGTCCGCAAGGGGGTCGGTCAGGCGGCCGCTGTATTCGTGCTGGAACTCGGCAAAACCCGGGGCTGCCGCTGGCGGCGCAGGCACAGACATCTCTTGCGGCTGACCCGGGGCTTGCGCCGCATAAGACAGGTTGCGTGCGCCCAAGGAGGGTCGATCCATCTGATAGACCCGCGCCGCACCGTTTGCAGTCGGCGCTTCGGGACGCATCGCACCCAATGTGGCCCCTGCCACCGTTGTAGATGCCCGATGCCCGGCCTCGGCCAGGGCATGCCGCAGCGCCGAGACAATCAATCCCCGCGCCAAGCCGGGATCGCGAAAGCGCACCTCAGATTTGGCCGGATGCACATTCACATCCACTAGGGTCGGGTCGCAGTCAATAAACAGCGCCGCCGCTGGGTGGCGGTCGCGGCTGAGGAAATCAAAATAAGCCCCCCGCAGGGCGCCCGTCAGCATTTTGTCCTTCACGGGCCGCGAATTCACGAACAGGAACTGCGCCACCGCAGCCCCCCGCGAGTAGGTCGGCAAGGCCGCATAGCCAAACAGGCGAATGCCCTCTCGGGTGGCATCGATCTTGAGCGCGTTTTCGGCAAACTCTCGCCCCAGTACCGAGGCCAGGCGCCCGTGCAGAGCATCAAACAGATCCCCGGTGAGCGGATCCGCCCGAAAGGTCACGCGGCCTTCGCCGCCTCCCGAAACATCGCGCAGGGTAAAGCCCACCGAGGGTTCTGCCATGGCCAGACGTTTTACAACATCGCCAATAGCCTGGGATTCCGCACGATCCGTGCGCATGAATTTCAGCCGCGCCGGGGTCGCATAAAAAAGATCGGCGAGCTCAACGATTGTGCCCGCCCGCAGGGCCGCTGGGCGCACCGGTTCCATCTTGCCGCCCGCCACCCGGATCTGCGCGGCGTCATGACCTGCCGCCCGGCTGGTGATGGTCAACCGCCCCACTGCACCCAGACTTGGCAGTGCCTCGCCGCGAAAACCAAAGGTATGGATATTGAGCAGATCCGTTCCGTCAATTTTGGAGGTGGCATGGCGCGACAGCGCCAGTGGCAGATCGCGGGAAGTCATACCGCAGCCATCATCGGTCACCCGGATCAGGGTCTTGCCACCATCCGCAATCTCGATGGTGATGCGATGCGCCCCTGCATCGATGGCGTTTTCCACCAGTTCCTTGACGGCTGAGGCGGGTCGTTCCACCACCTCACCAGCGGCGATCCGGTTGATTGCACTGTCGTCAAGCTGACGAATGGTCGGGCGATCATGATCGCTGATATGGGGGTCTTGGCTGCTCATACCGCTAAATTTAGCAGCTTCCCACGATTCTACCACAGGGTCTGGTGCATAAATCGAACAAGAGGGGAACAAAAAGAGCGCCGCGCTTTGCCATGCCCGGTCATCCTTTGCGCAGAGATCGGCGCACGCCCGCCTCAGACCGTAGCCGGCACCCCGGAACGACCCCTACAGGGACCAAATCGAGCGGTGATCGCCAAGATCACGCCAGAGACGGTGGCGATCATGCCGGCCGCGCTGACCGCATCCCCGCCCCCCAGCCAGAGGGGGCCAAAACCGGCAAGAACATAGCCAAGTACCGCTGAAAGCACCGCAAAGAGCACACTCCAGGCGATCTGCGCTTCCAGTCGATTGGTCATCATCCGCGCCGCCGCAGGCGGACAGATGAACATGGCAATCACAATAATCGATCCGACCGCATCAAAGGCCGCGACAGCCGCCACAGCAGCGGTGATGACCAGACCCAGCCCAAGCAGATTGGTACGGATGCCCATGGTGCGGGCAAAACCTTCGTCAAAGGTGGAAATCTTCAATGCCCGCCAGAATAGCGCGGTGAAAAGGCACACACCCAAAAGGGTGAGCGCCATCCGTGGCAGCTCGGTCGGCAGATATCGCAGAGCTTCCGGATCGAGCAGCGAGGACCAGCCGGTGGCATCTAGCCAGATCAGGCTTTCCAAATTGCCGTAAAGCGCATGTTCCACATCCAGATGCACGGCTGATGTATCGGATTGTTCCAGGAGCAGGACTCCGCCGGCAAACATGGTGGTAAAGACCACCCCCATAGCCGCACCGGGTTCGATCCGGCCAAGGCGGCGGATCGCCTCGATCATTACCACAGCCACAATCGCCGCCCCGGCGGCACCCAGCATCATCGGCCAAGTGGCAATCACGCCGGTCATCAGAAACGCAAATACAATGCCCGGTAACACCACATGGCTGATGGCATCACCGATCAGAGCCTGGCGCCGCAACAACAGGAAATTCCCGGGAAGGGCGCAGGCCACAGCGGCAAAAATTCCAATCAACATCGGCGTAAGCGACAGGGGTACAAATTCTTCTCCGCTCATGACAAGACCTCACGCGGGCCACCGATTTGGCGGTCTATTTCCTGTATCTGATCCTGCGTCAGGACCGTCTCTATATCGCGCAACCCGTCATAAAGCGCCGCAGCAGCCTCATGGGCCATGTCGCGGCGTACTACTTCCCAACGCCGTTCATCACGCAGGGCCTTAGCCGCGCGGGCCTTGCCGCTGGCCGTTGGCACCCCATCCGCCCGCACCAGACCCGCGCGCTGTAAAAGGCGTAGTGTTAGGCTTTCATAGATGGCCTGACCCTGTGCCAAGGCCAACAGTCCCTGGCGCAGATGCACCCGGCGCTGGAGCCGGAGATGACGCAGCACCGCAGCCAGAACACCCCGATTGGGCGCCAAAACCAGCGAGAGTAAAAACAGGGTAAAGCTGACGAGAACAATCAATGGCCCCGTCGGCAGATTGGGAGCTGAGGCGGAAAGTGCCGCCCCCAGATAGGCCGCAACGCCACCAAACAGGCCTGCCAGCAAAACCACATATTCCGATCGCTCTGTCCAAAACCGCGCGGTGACGGCCGGAATGATCAACAGCGCCACGATGAGGATCAATCCGACGATCTTCAAACCCACGACAGTCACCGCCATCACCAGCCCCATCATCAGCATATCAATGCGATCCACCGGCAGGCCGCGGGCCGCAGCATATTCAGGATCAAAGGCCACCAGCGTCATGGGCCTGCGTGTCAGCAAAACCAGAGCCAGAGTCATGGCTCCGCCCGCTGCAATCACCACGGCATCGCTATAAAGCATGCCTGCGGTGGAGCCGAGCAAGAACCCCTCAAGCCCCGCCTGACGCCCCACGCCCAAGGTCTGGATGACCGTGAGCAGGACGATTCCAAATCCAAAGAAAACCGACAGAACCGCGCCAATCGCCGCGTCTTCGGCGAGGCGGGTGTTGCGTGTTAGCCAATTCATGCACCACAGACCAATCCCCGCAGAGACCGCGGACCCCGCCAAGAGCCCCGCCAAATTGCGGCCATCACCACCGGCAAAGGCCATGAGCAAAAAGGCGATACAGACACCGGGCAGGGTGGCGTGGCTCACAGCATCAGAAACCAACGCACGTTTGCGCAAGAATAGAAACGTGCCGGTAATTCCTGCAGACGTGCCCAAGAGCGCGGCCCCAACTGCCACCAGGGTGGCATTATATCCAAGCTGCAGGAGCAGAGCATCCAGTAGCATAAATTGCCCCCTTAAGCCTTGGCCAGCTTGTCGATTTGCGAGGTCGCAAGCCGCCCACCATAGGCCGCCTGCAAGGTTTCCTCGGTAAAGGCCTCTGAAACAGGCCCTTCGGCCACGCGGCGGGTGTTGATCAAGAAAACATTGTCGAAATACTCGGCCACGGTGGCCAGGTCATGATGCACCACTACCACCGTCTTGCCTGCTTCGCGCAGGGATTTCAGCACCGAGATAATCGCCTTTTCGGTGGCGGCATCTACTCCGGCAAAGGGCTCGTCCAAGAGGTAGAGATCCGCCCCCTGGGCCAGGGCGCGGGCCAGAAACACCCGCTGTTGCTGACCACCGGATAGCTGGCCGATCTGACGCGTGGCAAAATCGCCCATACCGACCCGTTCCAGACAGTCCAGCGCCTTGGCCCGATGGGCCCCTTTGATCCAGCCCAACAGACCCAGTTCACGGTAGAGCCCCATCAGCACCACATCGATCACCCGTGTTGGAAAATCCCAATCGACGCTGGCGCGTTGTGGCACGTAGGCAATTCTGGCACGCTGTTCGGCCAAAGAACGCCCAAAGATCGTGACCCGACCAGAAACCGGCGCAACGATGCCCAATGCGGCCTTGAGCAGGGTGGATTTACCTGCCCCATTTGGGCCGATAATGGCTGTCATCTGCCCCGGCTCCACGGTCATATCCACCGAGAAGACCGCCGGCTTTTCACCGTAGCTGACGGTGAGACCGCGAATGGCAAGCGGGCTTTGTGCCAGCTTTGCTTCTGGCGCTTTGTCTGTGCTCAGGTCGCCCTGGGCCTGCGTCTTCACGATTTCCACTGTCACAATCCTGCCGATAGTTTTCCATCCATGCCACGGGCTGGAACATTCGCAGCCCCCAGGGCGCTGGAGATGGTTGTCATATTGTGATCCAGCATTCCAAGGTAGGTGCCTTCATAGGTGCCATCCGCGCCCATGGCATCCGAGAACAGCTCGCCGCCGATGGTGACCTCGTGTCCCCGTGCCGCTGCGCCTTCGATCAGGGCGCGCACGGACCGATCCGAGACCGAGCTTTCAACAAAAACCGCCTTGATATCACGGGTGACCAGCAGGTCGACCAATTCGCCAATGCGGTTGAGGCCGGCCTCGGACTGAGTCGAGATGCCCTGAATGCCCAAGACCTCGAACCCATAATCGCGGCCAAAATAACCAAAGGCATCATGGGCTGAGAGCAAGACGCGTTTGCTTTCCGGAACCTGCGCCAAGACATCATCGCCATAGGCGATCAACCGATCCAACTCCGCCATATGCTCTGCAGCGTTGGCTGCAAAGACTTCGGCGGCTTCGGGGCGGGCTTCGGTCAGGGCCTTTTGGACCTCGGTGACAACCAGTTTCCACAGTGCGGGCGTCATCCAGACATGGGGGTCAAATTTGTCGGCATAGTCGTCATGGCCGCGCAGCACATCCTTGGGCAGACCTTCGGCCACAGCGACAACTTTGCGTTTGCGCTCCAGATCATGAAAGAACTCTTCCATCTGGGCCTCCAGATACAACCCATGCCACAGAACCAGATCGGCGCGGGTCATGGCAACGATGTCAGAGCGTGTCTGACGATAGGCATGTGGGTCGACCCCAGGCCCCATCAGAGCTTTGACTTCAACCTGCTCTCCCCCGACCTGACGGGCCGCATCCGCAATCATGCCAGTGGTCGCCACCAGCTTCAGCGGTGCCTCCGCCCGGGCGCCTGCTGCCATAAACGGCAGAGCAAGGGACATCATCAGTCCCACAATGGTGCGTCGCGTAAGGTTCATTGGACGAAGGCTCCTGAAATATCGAACTTGATGCGAATATGAGAACGATTCTCAACTTAGTCAATGAAAATGAGAATTATTCTCAACAAAACTTCTGTGACATTTGTCCAAAAGGTCAAATATTGCATCCCCAGCCCGGCCGGTTTACTTGCCAAGATGCCGCACCCGTGCGACTTTCGCGCAGAACTCTGTTGAGGATCTCCGGAATGGAAAGCCAAACCTTGGAACACACACAGCCGCTTGTGCTGGCGCAAGAGCCCCGCAACCCGGGCATGAACCTTGACCTGGACTGGGTCGCGAGCGTGCAGGCCAATACATCGGCGATCGAGCGCCGCTGTGCCACGCTGCCCGCCCGGCGCAGCGTCAAAAAAGAGCATCAGGCCGCCTGGCTCTTGAAAGCCGTGACCTGCATCGACCTGACCACCCTGTCCGGCGATGACACTGAAGAGCGCGTCCGCCGTCTTTGTGCCAAGGCGCGCCAGCCTCTGCGCGGCGATATCCTTCAGGCGCTGGATATGCCTGCGATCACCACCGGTGCCGTCTGCGTCTATCACGACATGGTCCCCGCCGCCGTCAAGGCGCTGACGGGCAGCGGCATTCCGGTTGCTGCGGTCTCCACCGGTTTCCCCGCCGGGCTGTCGCCTTTTCATCTGCGGGTGGCCGAGATCGGCGAAAGCGTCAAGGCCGGCGCCAAAGAGATCGACATCGTGATCTCACGCCGCCATGTGCTCGCGGGTAACTGGCAGGCGCTCTATGATGAGATGAAAGCCTTTCGCACAGCCTGCGGCGAGGCCCATGTGAAGGCCATCCTCGCCACCGGAGAGCTGGGGTCCCTGCGCAATGTGGCACGGGCATCAGTGATCTGCATGATGGCCGGGGCAGATTTCATCAAGACCTCGACCGGCAAGGAAAGCGTCAATGCCACCCTGCCTGTCAGCTTGGTGATGATCCGCGCCATCCGCGACTATTATGACCGCACTGGCTTTCGAGTCGGCTACAAACCTGCCGGCGGCATCTCCAAGGCCAAGGACGCGCTGGTCTATCTGTCGCTCATCAAGGAAGAGCTGGGCGACCGCTGGCTGCAACCGGATCTGTTCCGCTTTGGTGCCTCATCCTTGCTGAACGATATCGAACGCCAGTTGGAACACCACACCACCGGAGCCTACTCCGCCAGCTACCGCCATGCGTCGGCTTGAAGGAGCATCAGACATGACCATCAAAGAGAAGTTCGACTCCATGGACTATGGCCCTGCCCCCGAAAATGCCGCCGAAGCACTGGCCTGGTTGATCGACCAAGGCGACCGCTTTGGTCACTTCATCAATGGCGCCTTCACCGCGCCGCAGGATGGCTTTGACAGCCGCAACCCCGCCACCGGCGAAGTGCTGGCAACCCTAAGCCAGGCCAGTCAGGATGACGTTGATGCAGCGGTGAGATCCGCTCGCACCGCCCAGCCAAAATGGGAAAAGCTCGGCGGGCCGGGACGCGCGCGCTTCCTCTATGCCATTGCCCGGCTATTGCAGAAACACTCCCGCCTTTTTGCGGTGCTGGAAACGCTGGATAACGGCAAGCCGATCCGGGAAAGCCGCGATATCGACATTCCTCTGGCACAGCGGCATTTCTACTATCACGCGGGCATGGCCCAACTGATGGAAAGCGAATTACCCGACGCGCAGGCGCTCGGCGTTTGTGGCCAGATCATCCCCTGGAACTTTCCGCTCTTGATGCTGGCCTGGAAGGTCGCCCCTGCCATTGCCATGGGCAATACCGTGGTGCTGAAACCGGCGGAATACACCTCGCTCACCGCGCTGCTTTTTGCCGATATCTGCCAACAGGCGGGCCTGCCCAAGGGGGTGGTGAATATCGTCACTGGTGATGGGGCCGTGGGTGAAATGATCGTCGCCGCCGACGTCGACAAGATCGCCTTTACCGGCTCCACCTCTGTCGGGCGGCGCATTCGCGAAGCCACTGCCGGATCTGGCAAGGCGCTAACGCTCGAGCTGGGCGGCAAGTCGCCCTATATCGTCTTTGACGATGCCGATCTAGATTCTGCGGTTGAAGGCCTGGTGGATGCGATCTGGTTCAATCAGGGGCAGGTCTGCTGTGCCGGCTCGCGCCTTTTGGTGCAGGAGAGCATTGCCGAGCGGTTCTATACCAAGCTCAAAGCCCGTATGGACAAGCTGCGGATTGGTAGCCCGTTGGATAAATCAATCGACATTGGCGCCGTGGTTGATCCGGTTCAGCTGGAAACTATCACCGCGCTGGTCGCGAGCAACCAGGCGGGCGAGACCTATCAGCCTAGCCTACCGCTGCCCTCTGACGGTTGTTTTTTCCTGCCGACATTGATCCAGGGCCTGTCGCCTGCCGATCCCCTCATGCAAGAAGAAATCTTTGGCCCGGTTCTAGCCTCCTGCACCTTCCGCACCCCGGCCGAAGCCGTGGAGCTGGCCAATAACAGTCGCTATGGGCTGGCCGCCACGGTCTGGAGCGAAAATATCAATCTGGCGCTGGATCTGGCGCCAAAATTGGTGGCTGGCGTTGTCTGGATCAACAGCACCAATATGTTTGACGCGGCCGCCGGGTTTGGCGGTGTCCGTGAAAGCGGCTTTGGCCGTGAAGGCGGCTGGGAAGGCCTCAGCGCCTATACCCGCCCCAAGGGCAAGGCCAAGCCGCTAGCCCCGATCAAAGCCTTTGCCGGCAAACAGGACAGCCATGCGGCCGACCCTGTAGATCGGACCGCCAAAATGTATATCGGCGGCAAGCAGACACGGCCGGACAGCGGTTATTCCAAAGCCGTCTACAATGCCCACGGTGCGCTTTTGGGCCATGTCGGCATGGGCAGTCGCAAAGACGTGCGCAACGCGGTTGAGGCCGCGGCTGGGGCCAAGGCCTGGTCCAAGACCACCGGCCATCTGCGGGCGCAGATTCTGTATTACATTGGCGAAAACCTGTCGGCGCGTGCGGATGAATTTGCCCATCGCATCGACACGATGACCGGCAAAAAGGGCGGTGCAAAAGAGGTCGAGGCCTCTATTCAGCGCCTGTTCACGGCCGCGGCCTGGGCCGATAAATACGACGGTCAGGCCCATGGCGTACCGGTGCGTGCTGTCGCACTGGCGATGAAGGAACCCATCGGGGTGATTGGCGCGATTTGCGCAGATGAAGCACCCCTGTTGGGGCTGGTCTCGGTCATGGCCCCGGCGCTGGCCATGGGCAACCGGGTGGTACTGGCTGCCTCAGCACCCTTCCCGCTGGCCGCCACCGATTTCTATCAGGTGATCGAAACTTCTGAT
Organism: Roseobacter sp. MED193; assembly: GCF_000152965.1. Classification (GTDB taxonomy): domain Bacteria; phylum Pseudomonadota; class Alphaproteobacteria; order Rhodobacterales; family Rhodobacteraceae; genus Pseudophaeobacter. Next base: position 2,119,967 of record NZ_CH902583.1, read on the forward strand.
GTACCCGCAGGCGTGGTCAATATCCTGACCGGCGAGGCCACTGAGTTGGCGCAGCCCCTGGCCGCCCACATGAATGTGGATGCGGTCTGGAGCTTTGCGTCGACAGACCTGTCGGAAACCATTGAAAAGGCCTCAGCGCTCAACCTCAAACGGACCTGGGTGAACAATGGCACCGCGCTGGACTGGGGCCTTGATCACAGCCGCAAGTTTCTGATGGAATCCACCGAAGTGAAAAACATCTGGGTGCCCTACGGCGAATAGGGAAAGCCCTGCAAGCTAAGCTTCAAAATCTCAGGGCCGAGGAATTCCCCGGCCCTGAGATCTATTTAACTTCGCCTCCTGTTGCCGCTGCGCCTGGGCGCTTGGCCCGTCGCTTGGCCCGTCAAGGGCTGGCGATCAGACCCTCGGGGCGTCCAACCACAACAAAATGCAGAGCCTCAGGCATCAAGATTTCACCCGCCACCCGATTGATCTCCTCCAGAGTGACCGCGTTGACCTTGTCATTGCGGGTCTGGACATAATCTATGGGCAGGTCATCCATCTGCATCCCCACCAAAATAGAGGCAATCCGCCCGTTGCCATCAAAGCGCAGCGGATAGGCACCTGTCAGATAGGTCTTGGCATCTGTCAGCTCTTTCTCGGTGACGCCTTCGCTGGCCAGACGCTGCCATTCGCCCTGAATCACGGCAACCGCCTCTGCCATCTTGGTATTCGCCGATCCCAACTGCCCCATATAAACCGTGGCGAGATCCTGCGGCAGCAAATAGGAATACACCCCATAGGTGAGGCCCCGCTTTTCGCGGACTTCCTTCATCAGGCGGCTGTCAAAAGAGCCACCCCCCAGAATTTGGTTCATGATATAGGCCGCAAAGAACCTCGGATCATCGCGCGTGATCCCGCTGTGGCCAAACAATGCGACCGATTGTGGTGTGTCGTAGTCAACGATGCTAACGCCACCGGAGATCGTGACCTCCGCCGGTCCGGGCAATGGCGCCCCTTTGGCAGCCAGATCCCCCAGCAGGTCATCCAACAGGGTCCCCAGTTCAGCCGGGGTAATGTCTCCAACAGCGCTCACAAACAGTCTGTCACGGGCAAAAACTGCCTCATGGGCCGCAAAGATGTCCTGTCGCGTTAGCCCAGAAACACTCTCAATCGTCCCCTTACCAGAGCTCCCGTAGGGGTGATCGCCATAGGCCATAGCAGCAAAGGCCTGACCCGCGATTTTGTTGGGGTCTTTCAGATCAGAACGCAGCCCGGCAAGGACCTGCGCCCGCACCCGGTCCAGTGCATCCTGGTCGAAACGCGGCTCATGCAGCGTCTGGTGCAACAGCGCCATGGCTTCCCTGCGGTTTTCGCTGAGGAAACGCGCTGAGATCGACAGGCTGTCACGGTCAGCATCGTAACCAAAGCTGGCTGCCAGATTTTCCACGGCGCGGGCATAGTCCTGCGCGCCCATTTCACCTGACCCTTCCTCAAGCAACCCAGCCATCAGATAGGTAGCACCACGTTTGCCCGGTGCATCCAGCGAGGTGCCGCCGCGAAAGCGCAGTTCAAGCGCGGTAAAGGGGATCGAGTGATCCTCAACCAGCCAAGCGGTGATACCACCCGGAGAAGTCACTTCATTGATCTGAATCTCCGCCTGCGCAGGCACGACCAAAACGGACACCCATGCACAGACTGCCACTGTCAAAGCTGTGAGACGCATCATTCGCCCTCCTCCTGTCGCATCATCCATCCCGTTACCGAAGCCTCGGGACGCAGCAGGTTTTGCGCTGCAGCAATGATTTCATCCGAGGTGACAGACTGTAAAATCTGCGGCCAGTCCTGTACATCCTGCACCGTCAGGCCCGAGGTCAGCGCCCGCCCGTAACGATTGGCGATCCCGTCCACATTGTCACGCGCATAGATTTCCGAAGACCGCAGCTGCAGTTTGATCCGCTCCAGCTGTTCCGCGTCAACGCCCTCTTCCAGGAAAGCGACCAGGGTTGCGTCCAGCGCCGCTTCGGCCTCTTCCAGGCTCACGCCTTGCGCTGGGACAATCAGAAAATCAAAGCTGGTTTTGTCCAGAGAAACCCCGGAATAGAACGCCCCGGTGTAAACCGCGATCTGTTGGTCAAATTGCAGCGCATTGGCCAGATAAGAGGTGTTCCCCCCGCCCAGAAGCTCCGACAGAAGGTAAAGCGCGGCTGCCTCTTCCTGGGCACCAGCATTGCGTTCCGTCGCCAGATAGGCGCGTTGGACATAGGGCTGAGCCACACGGGGATCGCGAAAGATCAGACGCCGCTCGGCATTTTGCGGCGGCTCTTTGCTACGTGCCCGCACTATGGGCAGATCAGGATTGGCGGGAATGACACCATAGTACGTCTCTGCAAGGGATTTGACAGCATCAGGCTCCACATCGCCAGAGACCACCAAAATGGCATTATTGGGCGCATAGTATGTGCCGTAAAATGACAGGGCGTCTTCCCTATCCAGCTCTTCCATTTCGTGGCGCCAACCAATTATAGGCTGACCATAGCGATGGTTGAGATACTGGGCTGCGTTCAATTGTTCACCAAACAACGCGCGTGGATTGTTGTCCGTCCGCTGGTTGCGTTCTTCCAGAATGACCTCACGCTCTGTGATAATCTCGTCTTCGGACAGGCGCAGATTGACCATGCGGTCGCTCTCCATCCGCATCATCAGTTCTAGCCGGTCCGAGGCAACACGCTGGTAATATGCGGTATAATCATAGCTGGTAAAGGCGTTGTCGCGCCCGCCATTGGCCGCCACAGTCGCGGAGAGTTCTCCCGGGGCGAGGGTATCAGTGCCCTTGAACAAGAGGTGTTCCAGGAAATGCGCAACCCCGGATTGGCCAATTGGCTCATCAGCTGATCCCGCGCGATACCAGACCATATGCTGCACCACCGGCACCCGGTGGTCCTCAACGACAACGACTTGCATACCATTGTCCAAGGCAAAACTGGTCACCAGGTCATCCGGGCTAGACGTGCCATCCCCTGTTTTGGCCAGAGCGCCGGTCAGGCTGATGCCCAACATGGTGGCGACCAAAGCAATCCTTGGAAACATTTGGCATTCTCCTCATTCTTGAAGTCGCTGCCCTATGGGCTAGCCATATATCTGGTGCAGTCCTGCCCAGTCTTCAACCTACGCCCCTGACGCTTGGGCGCAAGCAACACTATCGCAAACGTGAATAGGGCCACGGTCTGACTTTCCTTGCGGCATAACAGTAGCAAGACCAGGTTAAACAATAGATGAAGCAAAACTCTTCAACATGCGTAGTGGCATCCAACACAAACCGAGAGGTCAAAATCAAACAGGGCCGCCAAAGCAGCCCCATTCGGTTCAAACTGTAACACCCGATGCAACAGGTAAAACGCTGTTACTCTTCGTTGCGAGGCGGCGCCGATGGTGTTGCCACGCCAGCGCGGCGGAAGGCTTCATTGACCGCAAAAGGATCAAGCGTTTGTTTCGAGTAAATTTGTTCGTAGCGATCAACCGGAGCAATCTTGATCCGCCCGCCGCGGCGTCTGCGCTTGAGAAAGGCCGCGTCTTCGCTGGCCAGGACCTGACGCACATCCGGCGACACGCCATAGCGGCTGGAGGCGGTAACCAAGCCAGAGTCCGTGGCTGGGATCGAATTGCCCGGCAGCAGGGCATCCGGTTTGCCCCCCAGTGCCGCAACGGCCTCGGCCTGCGGGTTAGCGTCTGTACGGTTTTGCCCGCCTGGGGTGGGGGTTGGCAGGGCGGCATAGTCGTCAGGAGCGCTCAAAGGTTTGGGCGGCAACACCAGGAATTCATCCGGTCCGGTGCCGGTGCTACGGATATCACGCAGCTCTTTTGACCCACAGCCAGATACAGCTACAGCACAGATCAGCCCGATAATCGCCAGAGGAATTCGCATTTCCCCAATACTCCCGTCAGTTTCAACGCGGTTTTAGCCTATTTCCCAAAGGAGGTCACGCAGGCTTTTTGATGCGCCCCTCGAACAGGATCAATCCCGCCGCTCCAGCAAAGATGAACACATCCGCCAGATTAAAGACATAAGGATTGTTCAGCCCGCAACAGGACATATTAAGAAAATCGAGCACATAGCCATAGAGCAGCCGATCCGCCACATTTCCAAGGGCGCCGCCAATGACCAGCCCTGCCGAGACCTGCATCAGCCCGCCCTTGTCGTGCCCACGGCCAACCCAGAGCACCAGCGCCAAGCAGATCGCCAGAGACAGGCCTATCAAGATCCACCGGGCGCTGTCTGCCCCGTCGCCAAAGAGGCCAAAATTGATGCCTGTGTTTTCGCCATAGCGAAAATTCAGCAGCGGCGGCAGCACATCAATGCTGAGACGACGCGACAGGCCCATCCAGTGGATGACCAGGTATTTGCTGGCCTGATCCAGGAGGAAAGCCCAAAAGGCGCCCCAGAATATCATACGTGCTGCAGCCATTTTCTCGTTTCTTTTGCTTAGTGGCGGAAGTGGCGCATGCCGGTAAAGACCATCGCAATGCCCTGCTCGTTGGCCGCCGCGATCACCTCTTCGTCGCGCATCGAGCCACCGGGTTGGATCACGCAGGTCGCCCCAGCAGCCGCCGCTTCCAGCAGACCATCGGCAAAGGGGAAAAACGCGTCAGAAGCCACGGCTGAGCCCTTGGCAAGGCTTTCGTCCAGCCCCAGCTCATCCGCCATGCGCTGCGCTTTTGAGGCCGCCACGTTGGCACTGTCCAAACGGCTCATCTGGCCGGCGCCAACGCCAACGGTCGCATTGCCTTTGACATAGACGATGGCATTGGATTTGACGTGTTTTGCCACTTTCCAGGCGAAGAGCAGATCCTGCATCTGTTCATCCGTGGGTGCCTTCTCTGTGACAACCTTCAGATCCTCCATCCCAACGTAGCCAACGTCTTTGTCCTGTACCAGCACACCGCCGCCCACCTGCTTGTAGGCTGTTTGCGCCGCGCGGGTGTCGGGCAGACCATCAGTCAGCAAAAGACGCAGGTTCTTCTTGGCCGCAAAAATCGCCTTGGCCTCATCAGAGGCACCAGGGGCAATCACCACCTCGGTAAAGATCTCTACAATTTTGGTCGCGGTCGCTGCATCCAGCGGTTGGTTCAGGGCAACAATGCCACCAAAAGCCGAAGTGCGGTCGCAATCAAAGGCCTTCCGATAGGCCTCAGTCAGGCTCGCGCCCTTGGCCACACCGCAGGGGTTGGCATGTTTGATAATGGCCACAGCGGCTGTTTCCGCCGGGTCGAACTCCGCGACCAGCTCATAGGCGGCATCAGTGTCATTGATGTTATTGTAGGACAGTTCCTTGCCCTGCAGCTGCACAGCAGTCGCCACACCGGGGCGATTGGATCCATCGGTGTAAAAGGCCGCCTGCTGGTGGCTGTTCTCGCCATAGCGCAGGGTCTGCTTCAACTCGCCAGCAAAGGCGCGGCGACGTGGGGTCTGCTCATCAATGGCACCAGCCATCCAGGTCGACACGGCCGCATCATAGGCCGCGGTCCGGGCATAGGCGATCTGCGACAAACGCTGACGGAAGCCATAAGAGGTCTGACCGTCGTTGGCGTCCAGTTCCGCCAGCAGAGCGTCATAATCCTCGACATCGGTCACCACGTTCACGAACAGGTGGTTCTTGGAGGCCGCACGGATCATCGCCGGGCCGCCAATGTCGATATTCTCGATCATCTCGTCATATCCGGCCCCACGCGCCAGGGCGGCCTCGAAGGGGTAGAGGTTCACCACCAACAAGTCGATGGCGCCAATGCCGTGTTCAGTCATGGCAGCAACATGGGTGTCATTGTCGCGCAGCGCCAGCAGACCACCATGCACCATCGGGTGCAGTGTCTTGACACGGCCATCCATCATTTCTGGAAACCCAGTCACCTCGGCGACATCCTTCACGGTGAGACCTGCGTCGCGCAGTGTTTTGGCGGACCCACCGGTCGACAGCAATTCAACGCCACGCGCAGCCAGCGCCTTGCCCAGATCAATCAGGCCGGTTTTATCGGAAACGGAAAGCAGCGCGCGGCGTACAGGGTGAAGGTCGGTCATGGCAGGGCGGTCCTTTGTAGGCTCTCAAGAGGCTCATTCAAAAATTTCGGGCTCATCCCGATTCAGGTCGCGCACGGCAATGGCAGTCTCCTGCGCCTTGCTGAGCGTCCACCGGACGCGTGTCGCATACTCGATTGCGCGCCCAGATAAAACGATCTGCTTTGCCGCACGAGGCTTTAATCGCGTTTTTTCCAGATAAACACTGGGTTCCAGCTTCAATTCGCAGCTTCCATCGTGGCGAAACACCCAAATCTCGCCGCTCTTCAGCGCCATCGACACTGCCGCCCCCCCCAGATCCAACGCAGAATCTACCTCAGGATGGAGATGCAGCCGCAGTTCAAACTCAACTCCCTTGGTGCCCGAGCGATCCAGGACCTTCGAAAACGCCCTCTTGGCTGGGTCTTCGACGGCTACCAAGAGATCTTCACCTGATAACCCACGCCCATCATCGGACAATTCGAGGGTTCGCGCATGGGTGAGACCGAAATCACGCAGATACCCATCATGCCCGCCCTGAAAACGCCGGCCATCGGCCAAATCATCCAGGGCCACCTGAACCTCCTTGGGACCATCCACCAGCATCTCTTGCCCCGTGGTGCGATCAGGCGTGGCCAGCCGAGCACTGGAATGGCCTGCGAGACACAGGGTCGAATGGGAGGGCGTTGCCCGCCCCGCACGGCGCCATTCCAGACCAAAAGTCTCACCAGAGCCGCAATTGACAATCAACGGTCGGCGCCCGGAAGTCAGCTCAAAGGCCAGCGTAGAGGCATGACCATTGCTCGAGGCCGCCCCTTTTGGCGGTACTGCGGCATCAATCACCACCGAAGTGCGGCGCGCCGCCAGGCGCGCATAGCCCATGGCCAACCCGTCACGGTGATGGCCCGCGACATGACTGGCCGCCAAAGCGTGATCCAGCCAGCCCTCTAGGCCCCGTCCCCCTCCATGAAACCTTGCTAATCCACCGTCGGCATGGCGCAGCGTACGCAGCGCCGGGGCGATCCGTTCAATCGCCGCCGTCTGTGCCGCAGGCACCGTGCGGCCCGCCTCATGCAGGGCTGCGGCGGCCCAGGTCAACAGAGTAAAAACTTCCAGCAATTCTTCGGGATTGCGTGTGGGCACGCCGCCCTCAGCATCAATCTGGGCTTCGCACTCCAGGGCCAGAGCTCGGATCGCTGGATCCGCCAGCTCCTCGCGCCCCTGCAGAGCCAGACCGGCATAAATCAGCCCAGTGAGGGCTTCAAACCGGGGCAATCCCGGCGATGCCCCTTGCCAGCGCTGGGATAGGAACCAGGTCTGCTGCGATAAAGACTGATAAAAGGCTTCGGTCTCAGCCCGGTCTTTGCTGCTCAGCAGAAACAGAGCATGGTTAATCCAGCGGATCACCCGTCGCCCCGTCAGATCTGGCGACCAGGCCAAAGCCGATCCCCGTCCGACCCCTGATCCATGGGTTTTGATCCAACCCCAAACCCATTTCTGCGCCTTGACCCGTGCCTTGATATCGCCAACTGCGGCCAGATCGTCCAACCAACCAAAGCCCTGGCGCTCGGCATCGAAGGAGGCATCCGGCGCATTAACATCCCACAGACCAGTGGTTTCCGATTCGACGAGAAAGCCAGCAAACAACAGATTCCCTGCCACCAGCTGGCGCCCACGGGCAAAACTGCCAATGGTTCGCGGTTCGGGCTGCGACACAAACCCAGTTGCCGCCGGCTGCTTGTGGGCGCGCCAGGCGTATAGCCTATTCATCATGCGAGTCCCGCGACTCGCCACTCTGTCGTATCTGGACATGCTCTCTGCCTCACGCCTTTGGGCTATGGAGTGCCGGCGTTTTGGCAAAAGGATAACCGCCTTAAGGCGTCAAGTCACCGATGAATGCGACCTCAGAGCGCAGCGCTAGGCAGATTTGCGCAAAAGCGCCATATAAAACCCATCCATTCCCCCTTGCTCGGCCCAATAGTCCGGGCGCAACCGCAACCCGCCCTCCTCCGTGATCCAGGCGGAATCAACCCCCAGCGCAGCTAAGACATCGCGATCCACGGACATATCAGGAAACATCTCCAGAGCTTCCTCGACTTGGCATTCGCCCTCGTCTGGCAGCAATGAACAGGTGCAAAACACCATACGCCCCCCCGGTTTGACCAGACTCCAGGCATGGGCCAGCATCTGCGCTTGCAGCTCAATCAACGCACCAAATGCGCTACCGTCCTTGGCATGGGGTAGATCTGGGTGGCGGCGAATGGTGCCAGTCGCGGAACAAGGCGCATCCAGCAAAACCGCGTCAAACTGCCCCCTCTGTTCCAAAGCGTCACCCACCACGAGATCCGCTGCCAGCCCAGTCCGGGTCAGGTTTTCCTGCAACCGTTCCATCCGGGAGGCCGAAGTATCCACCGCCGTCACACTGGCACCGCTCGCCGCCATCTGCATGGTCTTGCCACCAGGTGCGGCGCAGAGATCAAGTATGCGCTCGCCGCTTTGGGCCTGGAGCATCTGGGCAGGCAGCGCCGCAGCAGCATCCTGCACCCACCAGTCGCCAACCTCATATCCAGCCAGGGCCGAAACCTGTCCCGCATTTTTCAAACGATGCGACCCTGTGGGCAGTGCCACGCCTCCCAAAGCAGTCAGATCTGCCCCTCGTTTGCCTGTGATATCCAGGGGTGCACCTTCATAATGCGCGGCTTCAATCTCTAGCATGGCCTCGGCACCCCAAGCCTCGACCAGAGGCTTACGCAGCCATTTGGGCAGGCGCGGCACGCGCAGCTTTGCCCATTCCGCCTGACCTTGCTCAGCCACTTTGCGCAAGACCGCGTTGACCAACCCTTTGAGCTTCCCATGACGGCGGTGTTTGGAAATGATTGCCACCATATCATTGACCACCCCATGGGCCGCAGCACCGTGACACAGCTCCACCGTGCCCAAACGCAGGACATTTTGCACCGTCAGCGGCGTTGCCTTCTTTAGGTGTTTTTGCAGCACGCGATCTGCGCGTTCCAGGCTGCGCAGGGTCTGAAGGGTTAGCCGTTGAGCCCGCGCGCGATCCTCAGGGGTCAGACGCTCCAAAGCCCCCGCCGCATAGCACTCTGCCAGCAAACGTCCCTCCCCCAGAACCTGATCCAGTAGATAGATCGCCGTGCGGCGGGCCTGCGTTCCATCGGACATTGCTGCTCTCCTTGGCATAGACACGCGCCCCGCTTGCCAATGCGCCGACGCCTCTGGTGGCTTGTCCCCACCAAAAAGGGGCGTATATCATGACCACAGCATAAAGGAACCCGCCATGAGCGACGAAACCCCAGGCCCCAAAGAGGCTGAACCACAGATCAATCCCGATCTGCCCCCCGCCGCGCAGCGCGCCCTGGCCGAAGCAGCTGAACGCCGCAAGGCAGCCGATGCCAAAGCCAAACCGCCGGTGGAACTAGGAGGCCGCGACGGCTTGGACCCGGCCCGATATGGTGACTGGGAGAAAAAAGGCATCGCAATCGACTTCTGAGCCGTTTGCGCCTTTTGGATCGCGGAACATCGCGCTTTTTTTTCGGCGTGTGAACGCGTGGTTGGTTGCTTCAATGTTAGGATATTCACTTTGAAAATCGGCAATATTATTGGTGTTGCCTGCGTTCTTCTCGCAGCTGTCGCTGTTTACTACCTCTTCACCCTAAAAAGCCCACAGGAACTGGCGCTGGATACCCTCCGTGATGCCCAATGGGCTGCTGAGGGCGCAGATGTGGACATTCGGCTGGACGCCTGCCGATTGGATATTTCCATCAGGCAGGTTCAACCTAACGGCACTGGGCTGCGTCGATCCCGTTTGGTCACGGATCTCTCCGACTTCCGCAAAGACACCGTAAATATCCTACCGATCAACGATGGACGCGCGGTCCTGTCCTTAATACCCAAGCCAATTTCGGATCAGCAGCTTGTATTGGCTCAAAGGCTTTTGTCCAAAATTCCACCCAGTATGCGAGACAAAACGGGCCATACCCTGACGATGTTCCATAATGACGGCAGGGTTACGCAGAACAACCCTCTCCCACCCGGGCAGGCAGGCCATTGGCCAAAGACCGATCTGCGCCGCCTCCTGGAGCAGCCAAATGGGAAACTCACCTTTCAGCTCGGAGCGTCTCTCCCCGATACAGAACCGGGACAGGCCACGGTAGACATTCAACCCCATGAAGATGCCCCTGCACTCTTTGACTTTGTGCAGGCCGTTGAAGCCGATTCAACACTTGTCGGCTATAGTTTCAATCTGATCTTCAACACAGAGACAGCCGCGCGCGACACCCTGATACTTGGCGGTTTGGAGTTCCCCACCCAGGTCCGGTTTACAGTCGCATCCGAAGACCGAGCCCGCGAAACTGCCAAGGCCCTGCTAAAGCATAGTCAAGCCAACTGCAGGTAAAACAGCAGACTACAGCCCTTCTGCGTTGAGGACCTAAGATGATTCTGGAAATACGCCGCTACACCCTGCACCCCGGCCAGCGCGAGACCTTTATAGACTTCTTTGAAGAGGTGAACCGCGCGGCGCTACGCGAGGCGGGAATGTTGGTCTTTGGCCCTATGCGCGATCTTGATGACCCAGACAAAGTCCATTGGTTCCGCGCCTTCGAAAGCCTGGAACAACGCGATGCGGTCAAACAGGCCTTTTACGACGGCCCCGTCTGGGCGCAGGAGGTCGAGCCTCTGGTGATGCCGCTGATCGCCCATTTCGAGGCCTCCGTTGTGGAAACCACCAAGGGTTTTGAAGGATTCAGAGAAACTCCCGATCTCTGACAGCAGCGTTCAGCAACGGGCTCCCTAAAGCCCCTTTCTCATCATCTTTCCATAAATATTCCCGCCGGAGGCACACAGGCGGCTTTGCCGCCCAAGAACATGCGGCGCCCCAACGGGGCGCCCTAGGGCTTCAAAGCCCCAATACATCCAGCATGTCATATTCGCCGGGTGCCTTGTCTTGCCCCCAGAGGGCCGCCTTTAGCGCTCCGCGGGCAAAGATGGCGCGGTCTGTCGCCATATGGCGCAGCACGATGCGCTCGCCAGCCGCAGCAAACAAGACGTCATGCTCGCCAACGATATCGCCACCGCGAATGGCGCTGAACCCGATATCGCCCCGTTTGCGGGCCCCCGTGATCCCATCGCGGCCAGAATCCGAGACCTCTGCCAGCGTCACACCACGCCCCTCGGCGGCGGCCTCTCCCAGCATCAACGCAGTGCCCGAAGGCGCATCAACCTTGTGGTGGTGATGCGCCTCGATCACCTCGATATCAAAATCCTCATCCAAAGCTGCAGCAACCTTTTTGGTCAATTGCACCAACAGGTTCACCCCCAGGCTCATATTGCCAGCCCGGACCAGAACCGCATGACGCGCCGCGGGTTCCAGCTGGGCGATCTGTGCCTCGGACATGCCCGTGGTGCCAATCACATGCACCGCCCGGGCCTGCGCCGCTAGTTTTGAAAACGCCAGCGTCGCCTCGGGAGAGGTAAAATCAATCACCGCCTGCGCTTTAGAAAAGGCCTCCAAAGGATCATCGGTGACCACCACCCCAATCGCGGCCCCGCCCATGGCCGTCCCAAGATCCTGACCAACCCAGGGGTGTCCAGTACGCTCCACCACGCCAACCAGCCGTGCCTTGTCGCTCTCCAATACCGTCTTGATAAGCATCTGCCCCATACGGCCAGAAGCCCCCGTAATCACGATACTTGGTGTCTGGGTCATTGCGGTGGTCCTCGCCTTTACATGGATGGAGCGTAAAAATCTCTGCTGGTTTTCTCCTACCCTCTTGGCGGTGACTTGGCAAAGGGCTGGTTTCGGCTTAGATCCAAGATATGGCAAAGAACAAATCTCCTGAGGGGCGCGCCCCCTCCCAACGGCAGCTGCGCGTCGGCGAGCTGATCCGCCGGACCCTGTCCGAAGTGCTTTCACGTGGGGAACTGCATGACCCAGAGCTGAACCGCATGTCCATCACAGTCGGCGAAGTCCGGGTCACCCCTGATTTGCGCATCGCAACCGCCTATGTGCTGCCCCTGGGTGGCAAGGGGCAGGACGACCTGCTGAAACTGCTGGGCCGCAACAAATGGGAGCTGCGCACCCTTGCCGGCAAGAAACTGGGGATGAAATACACCCCCGACCTACGGTTCCAACTGGATCTCACCTATGACCAGATGGACGCCACCCGGCGCATGCTGGAACAGGACGCGGTGCGCCGCGACATCGAGGATTGATCCGGCGGGCCCTCATACTGCTGGCAGCCCTCTGGGCCCTGCCAGCGGTTGGGTCCGGTTCCGGTGCCGTCAGCTGCTCTGACCTCAGCTACCAGGACAATCGCTATACGATCTGTGAGGTCGATGCGGCGCGGGCGCAGTTAAAGCTGTTCCTGCGCGATGACAAAGAGCAGGTCTTTGGCCATTTCTCAACTATCGAGAAGGCTCTCAAAAGCCAGGGCAAAGAGCTGGTTTTTGCCACCAATGCCGGGATGTATCACGCCAATCGCGCCCCAGTTGGCCTGTATATCGAAGACGGTAAGGAAGAGATGAGATTGGTCCCCAACGCAGGCCCCGGCAATTTTGGCCTGCTGCCCAATGGGGTGTTCTGCCTGCGAGAAGGCCGCGCCGATGTGTTTGAAACGCTGAGCTTTCGCGATGCGGGCATCCGCTGCACCTCTGCTACACAATCGGGACCGATGCTGGTGATCAATGGTGAATTACATCCAAGGTTTCTGCCCGATTCAACCTCCTATTACATTCGCAATGGTGTTGGCACCTCAGCCGATGGCACCCGTGTCGTCTTTGCCATCTCACGCAACGCTGTCACCTTCCATCAATTTGGTAGCCTGTTTCGCGACCACCTGAAGCTGCCCAACGCTCTCTATTTTGACGGCAATATCTCGCGCTTACATGCGCCACAGATCGGGCGCTCGGATGCTGGTTTCATGATGGGTCCGGTTGTCGGTGTGATCGAGTAACCGTCCAATGTCCATGAATGGGTCTATCACAGACCCCTAGAGCAGAATTGACAGGGCTTGTTCCTTGGGATACGCCGCGCGCCTCACTTGGATTTGGGGAACAGGCATGGCACGCAAACGCAAAGGCCGCGATATTTCTGGTTGGCTGGTGGTGGACAAACCCGCCGGGCTAACTTCTACCGCTGTCGTGAACAAGGTGCGCTGGGCGCTGGAGGCCAAAAAGGCCGGCCATGCCGGTACCCTGGATCCCGAAGCTACTGGCGTATTGGCCATTGCACTGGGCGAAGCCACCAAGACCGTTCCCTATATTACCGACGCACTGAAGGCCTATTCCTTCACCGTCCGGCTTGGGCAGGCAACCAATACAGATGATGCAGAGGGTGAGATCATTGCTACCAGCGATCTGCGCCCCACGGACGACGAGATCAAAGACGCGCTGTCGCAGTTCATTGGCGATATCCAACAGATCCCGCCCAAGTTTTCCGCTGTTAAGATCGACGGACAACGCGCCTATAAACTGGCCCGCGATGGCGATGAAGATTTTGAAATCGCCGCCCGCCCCCTGTGGGTCGAGGAACTGGTTCTGCTAGATCGTCCCGATGCCGATCACGTGGTGCTGGAAATGACCTGTGGCAAGGGCGGTTATGTGCGCTCCATCGCCCGTGATCTAGGCGCTGCTTTGGGCTGCCATGGCCATGTGAAAGTGCTACGCCGTATCTGGTCTGGGCCATTTGACGCCGCCGATGGGCTGAGCCTCGAGGATGTGCTGCGCATGGAGCGCACGCCTGAGCTCGATACTCATTTGCGCCCACTGGAACAGGGTCTGGCCGATTTGCCGGAGCTAAAGTGCACCCCCGAAGGCGCCACCCGTCTGCGCAATGGCAACCCTGGCATGGTTCTGGCCGCAGATGTGGAATACGGGGACGAGGCCTGGGCATCGATCAATGGTAAGGCCGTCGCCGTTGGTATCTACAAAGCAGGTGAACTGCACCCCAGCCGGGTCTTTGTACAGCCTGATTGAGCGGTGGCTTGGCAGGTCTTCTTGTTGCGACTGAGCTTGCAAGATGTCAGCGGGGCTGGCAGGACAAAGCGATGATTACTCGCAGCCATACCAAGGGCGACGCGCCCTCCACTGCCGTCTATTCCGACTGTGAAACCTTTCGCTATAGCCTGACCCGGGTGTGGGATCCGGCAGATAAGCGGGTGATGTTTGTGATGCTCAATCCATCTAAGGCCACCGAAGTACAGAATGACCCCACGATTGAGCGCTGCGAGCGCCGCGCCCGCGCGCTGGGATTTGGTGGCTTTCAGGCCACCAATATCTTTGGCATTCGCGCCACCGACCCAAGGGTGATGCGCCAGGCCGCCGATCCGGAGGGGCCCGATAACAAAGTGGCAATCCGTGCAGGGCTGGACTGGGCGGATATGGTGATCTGCGCCTGGGGCACCCATGGGGCCCATCGCGACCAAGGGCGCAGTATTGAAGCCCTGTTACGCGAGACAGGGAAACCTCTGCATCATCTTGGCCTCAGCAAACACGGCCACCCCAAACATCCGCTTTATATTGCCTATAGCCAGCGCCCTTTATTGTGGACTTAACGCATTTTTTACGGCCGAAAAATCGCGAAACAAAACTCAAACCATTGAAGTCCGAGCTGAAAGTCGCGTTAGCTAGTGTTCTTGATTTGTTTGGAGACAATTAAGCAAAATATGGCACACTGATCACCAATTGGCTGACTGATTGCCCTTTGCATCAGGCTGGTTTTGGAGAAATGCCATGTTGTGGATAGCAGGTCTTTTGGGCCTCATGGGGATAGGCGGGGCTGCTCTGCTGGATTTTGGCGACGATCTGCCAGCTGATGAGTCGCCAGCCAGCGGTAGCGGCGATCCCAGCGCCCCTGACGACACCCCTGTGATTCCTGCCGACGAATTTTTAGACGGCGCGACCAGCGGCACGGATCAAGGGCTGGAAATTTGCGACTTTATCGACACAGACAGCGGCGAGACCGGCGAAAACACCGGCCTCGGCACCAGTGACACAGGAGAGCCTGAGCTGTTTGATGGAGATCAGGTCACCGGCACGGATCAAGCAGATATCCTCATCGGAACGGAGATTGGCGACCATATCACCGGCCTGGAAGGCGACGACCAGCTCAACGGCTATGCTGGCGATGATTCCGTTGTGGGTGGAACAGGCGATGATCAGTTGCACGGTGGCAGCGGCGACGACAGTTTGATCGGTGGCAGCGGCATTGACCTGCTGCATGGTGAATATGGTGATGACAACCTGTCAGGCGACGCAGGCGACGATAGCCTGTTTGGCCATTTTGGCGCCGACACCCTGCTTGGCGGAGCGGGGGACGACCAGGGGCACGGTGGTCAGGGCGATGATTCCCTCAATGGCGAGGCTGGGAATGACGCCCTCCATGGCAATGACGGCAACGACAGCCTGCAGGGCGGTAGCGGGCAGGACAGCCTGTTTGGTGGAACCGGAAATGATCTTGTCTGGGGGGCAGATGACGGCACCGAGGTCGACTACCTGAATGGGGGCGATGGGGATGACACCTTGGTGGCTGGCGCAGGAGATATCGTAACTTCTGGCGAGGGGGCCGACGAGATCTGGGCTGAGGATCTATCCGGCAGCGGAGAGGCCGTGCAACTGATGGATTTTGACAGTTCCGAAGATCAACTGGTGGTGTTCTGGAACCCCGATACCGAGGCCAAACCCGAAATCACGATTGAAACCGACAGCAACAGCCCCAACCAACAAGTCATCCGTGTCAATGGCAACGAAGTACTGCGCCTCACCGGGGCCGAAGGATTGAGCGTTGCGGATATCGCGCTGGTCGATGCGCAGACTGGCAACGCGCCCTAGAGGCAAGAAAGAGGCCTGCTCTGCAGTTCTCCTTTGCCTTTTCTCTCATTACCGCCTATACGCCCGCATCTGCCTTGGGTCCTGTACAGATTCGCGGCGGATTTCCTCCATGGGCCTGCGCTGGACGACATCCCGGCCTGTGCCATCACTCTAACCTTTTAAAGGAGACCCCGATGTCGATCACAGCTGAAGAAAAAGCACGCCTGATGAAAGAATTCGCAACCAAAGAAGGCGACACCGGTTCGCCCGAAGTACAGGTTGCGATCCTCACCTCGCGCATCAACACCCTGACCGAGCACTTCAAAACCCACAAGAAAGACAACCACGGTCGTCGTGGCCTTTTGAAAATGGTTGCTCTGCGTCGTAAGCTTCTGGACTACACCAAAGGCAAAGATGTGGCCCGCTACCAGGACCTGATCAAACGCCTTGGCATCCGTCGCTAAGAATACCAATCCTTTTGGATTATCAACGCCCGCTCAGGTTTGAGCGGGCGTTTTTTTGTGAAACACCCGCCGCTTGCAGGACTAGCGCGTAAATGGCGGACACAACCCAAGCCAGGAACCTTCTGTGGGCCGGATTGTCACCTCAACCGCTTTGCCTTCCTCCGCTTGTGGCAACCTTACGGTCTTCCAGGATTGCAATGTCCAGATGCCGAGGTTGGCCGCTCGGATATCCTCCACGGCATAATCTCCGATCACCTCTTCTCCCCAAAGCAGCTGGAACCGGCCATAGCTTTTGTCTGAGATACCGAGGGACAGTTCACGCGCTTCGGGTGCCACTGTGACCCGCGCGGTGGAGTTGAAATGAACCCCATGAATTGGCACCCCCAGACGATCCCGGTGAATGCGCTTTTGATCCACCCCGGACAACTGTAGGAACCGTACACTGGGCAAAGGTTTCGCCGTGGGCGTCTTTGCCAGTATTCCTTCGATCCAATAGCGCCCAAACATTTGGGGGATTGGATACTCTGACGTACCAGAGGCGGCGAAAAACTCAAAATCCTCCAAATTACGCGGCTCGAACCAGCGCAGGGGATAGAGATTCATCATCGCCTCTGACCAGTTGTCGACGATCAGATGGCGTTCGAATTGATCCATCGGCATCAGCCCAAGATCAAAGTCTTCAAACCCGACGTGTTGGCCATTGCGATACAGCCCAAGTTCGGTGGTTTCCTGTGCCCAAACCCTTTGACGCCATTTCTCATGGCCGGACCGATCAACCAGTTTGATGGCCAACTCGCGGGGGAGCAGGTTGTAGTAGGGCATTTTGGACGAATGGTAATCGATTGGCGCGATCCGGTTTGGGGCCTCACCGATATACAACAACCCATGGGGCGGAAGTGCGTCCCAACAGGTTTTCAAGGTGTTGAGCCGTTCCTCGATCGTCAGATGTTCAATGACCGCATAGAGGAAAATAACGTCAAAACTCTCTTGTGCCAAAAGCTGCGGCAGGTCATTGGCCGCCTGCAACCGCAGCTCTGCATTCTGGATCCCGCGGGCCTCAACATTGGCCCGCCCAATAGCCAGATCATGGGGATCCAGATCGATACCCACATAGGTCTCAAACAACGGCGCCAAAGCGCAGACTTTCGCCGCCTCGCCACACCCGATTTCCAGCGCTCGCATTTTGCTGAGGTCCAGACCGGCCTGGCGCAGGGTTGGCGCAATAAAGCGCTGTGCTTGGTTGAATCTGTTTTGGAATGTCGCGCTATTAAGGAGATCGTTCATGGATCGCAGCTCGCTTTGGAAATCACCTACTTCGCAATAGGGGGGGGGTAAAATTTCAGGTACCCTTCCCTAACTGCCATGGAACAACAAGCGCAACCTCGCCCATATTGGCAGATCCTGTGATGAAGCACTTACCCCGCGAACTCTCTTGTGAACAGGAGCCGAAATTGCTACCAATCCATGAATGATATATCATAACAACAGATAGCATGACACAGATCGCTCACCACAGCCGCCGCATCAGGAACATTGGGGAAACCAAACTAAAACGCCGCAAACGAAAGGAAGACCCCATGCAGGCCTACGATCGATTGCCGCGCGAGCTGCGGCTCTGGGTTCAAAGCGCGAAACTGCCCTGGTCGCCTGCCTCCTGCCGCAAAGTCTGGCTCAAAACCAAAGCCAGAGGTGATAGTTTGGAACAGACCCTGGCCAGTTTGGACCGGGCCGAAGCGGCAACCCTGGCGCGTGACAAATGAATGCGCCAATTCTCTGATCCGTTAGCTCAGAGCTAGTGTTTCAAGGGTCTAGCCCACCTACACTTTTGGCTATGCAGCCCCTCTATCGCGCCAAAAATTCTCCACCGGCATAGCTTTAAAAGGCCAGCAGCCCTTTTTAGCAATGGTCTCACCACAACAAGGAGGACAACCACTATGACCTTTTCAATCAGCTTATACAGGTCCCTGAAACAGCGTGACTACAAGCCTGTGGCCAATAAAAACGCTGCTGTTGAGACGGACCCAGATATGTCATTCAGCCCGCACTGCGTCGTGACAACTCTGTCCGAACATCAGCAAGACCTTGCTTGGCAAGCCGCGTTGGACGCGATGAGCGACGCCAGTCGAGGGCGCGAGAAAAGTCGCTACACCTCCTAGCCTTTCTCCCTGTAAGGATCAGAAGAGCCCATGCACCAAAAACCCGCTCAGTTGTCAAAACAGAATGTTAAAACTGAGCCCCCCTCTCTCAACGGTCTAGCCCCTGGCGCCAATCCGAACCAGTAGATCAATCAACTGGTCCACATGCCGCTCCTCTGTGCGGAATGATGAGAGGCTGATCCGAAAAGCTGGGCGGTCCTGCCAAACCGTCCCCCCAAACCAAGACCTGCCACTGTTTTGCACCTGAGCCAGAATGGCCAGGGTAGCCGCGTCATCTGTGCCACGGACCAGAACCTGGTTGAGCACCACGCGATTGAGCACCTCAAACCCCGCCTCCCCCAATGCGACACCGATGCGCGCTGCCTGCGCATGGTGGCGTGTAACCAGATCCTCTACGCCTGTCTTGCCGAGACTACGCAGCGCCGCCCAGATTGGGATCCCGCGCGCCCGCCGGGAAAACTCCAATGTCAGGTTCTTTTGTGCATCTGCCGAAGCGCTGGAATAGGCAGCATCGCTGTTCATCACCCGCGCCAGCGCCTGCGGATCCCGGCAAACGGCCATCGCGCCATCATAGGGCGTATTGAGCCATTTGTGCCCATCCGTTGTCCAGCTATCCGCGCCTTCGACCCCCAGAGTCAGATGCCGCAGCTGGGGGGCCGCACGCGCCCAAAGACCAAAGGCCCCATCCACATGCACCCAAGCCCCAGCAGCCTTGGCACGCGGGATGACACTGGCAAAATCATCGAACTCCCCGGTATTGACCTCACCAGCTTGCAATATCAGCAGGGTATTGGCATCCATTTCAGGCAGTAGCTCGGGCAGAATGCGTCCTTTGTCATCCACTGGCGCCTTGATCACCCGGTTCCAGCCAAACCCGAGCACCTGCAACGCCTTGCGGACCGTGACATGGGTGCTGGCAGGAACCACCACTTTGACCTCTGGCGCGCCATATAGCCCATCATTCACCACATCCCAGCCCTGCCGCGCCAATAGATCCGCCCGCGCTGCCGCCAGACAGCTGAGACCACAGGCAGTGGCAGAAGTACCAAAGGCTACGGCGCTGCTACGGGGCAAATCCAAGACATCCAACAGCCACCTGCTGGCCTGACGCTCAATAGCATAGGCCGCCGGACTGCCATCCTCGGTCGAGGCACATTGGTCCCAAGCGATTGCCAGACGTTCTGCCGCCGCCGCGACCGGCAGGCTGGCGCCGATCACAAAGCCAAAGTAGTTCGGCCCATTGGAGGCCACAGTCGCCGGGGAGCCAATATTATCCATCAGCGCAATTGTCTCAGCGGCAGGAAAGCCCTGCTCCGGCAGGGGTTCATCAAAAGCGGAAAGCGCTGCAATAGCCTGCTCTGTGGGGAAAACCCGGCGCGCATCCGCGCCTGCCACATAGTCACGGGCACGCCTGTCGGCTTCCTGTAGCAACTGATCCTCGTTCATGGCAATCTCTCCTCACCCGATTCCACATCGTAATAAATCTATATAGAAGATATCCTATATGCCCGATCTGCTTGTCAACCATCTTGCCGCATGGCGTGCATTGGCCAATCCTCATCGTGTTCAGATCATGGACTGGCTGCTCAATCCAGAAGCCCACTTTCCACCCCAACGGGATGGAGATCTGGTTTCAGATGGTGTCTGTGTTGGGTTCATCACCGACAAAGTCGGCCTCAGCCAGCCCACAGTGACCAGCCATATGAAAAGCTTGGAGCAAGCCGGGCTGGTCAGCTCAAAGAAAATCAAAAACTGGGTGTTCTACAAAGCAGACCAAGAGGCCCTGCAACAGATCGCAAGCAGTTTTGCCTCTGTCGGCACACCAGCTCAGACACCGGCTGCCTATGCCGAGACGGATAGCATCAGATCGTAGATCCAGTTATGGACAAAGGCATGGATCTCGATGCCAAAGGCCCAAGCCCCCAAAACGGGTGATCGCCAATAGGCCGATCCCTTCAAAACTGAGGGCATGACGAATTCTGTCTGCTGTTCCGCGCGTTGAAAGGCCTATTGTCCTGCGAACACAGGGGGCATTCATCGGGCCGTCCCCTGCGCTGTTGCGCCATCGCGGGGGAGGTCGTCCTCACCTTTTGGCTTTCTATCGCTGGCCGTTTTGACAGCAAGGTCCTCACCAGACCCGCTTTTGCTTTCTTTTGGCGGAATTCTCCTGTATGCGCGGCCTATCTGAGACACGTGCCTGGCCTCGGTACGCGAAATCAAGATGGAAGAGGCCGGCGGCAATGGGGCCGCCATGAAAACGGGAGACCCAGGATACGCCTGGGAGTGCTCCCATTTAGGATGCTGACATGTTCAACGTTACAAAGAAATCGATGCAGTGGGGCGAAGAGACGCTGACACTGGAAACGGGCAAGGTTGCCCGTCAGGCAGATGGCTCTGTCATCGCCACACTGGGTGAAACCAGCGTTATGGCCAACGTGACTTTTGCGCGCAAGCAAAAGCCTGGTCAGGACTTCTTTCCTCTGACAGTCCACTACCAAGAGAAATACTATGCCGCGGGTAAAGTGCCCGGCGGTTTCTTTAAGCGCGAAGCGCGCCCAACCGAAAAAGAAACACTGACCGCGCGCCTGATCGACCGTCCGATCCGCCCGCTGTTTGTGCCCGGCTTCAAAAACGAAGTCCTGGTCATGTGCACCGTACTGAGCCACGATCTGGTCAATGACCCGGACATGGTGGCGATGATCGCGGCCTCGGCTGCCCTGACCCTGTCCGGCGCGCCATTCATGGGCCCGATCGCAGCCGCCCGCGTTGGTTTTGAAGGCGGCGAATACGTCCTCAACCCCACCGTTGATGACATGCAGGACCTGCGCCTGAACCCTGAACAGCGCTTGGATCTGGTTGTTGCCGGTACCAAAGACGCGGTGATGATGGTCGAATCTGAAGCCTATGAGCTGTCCGAAGCAGAAATGCTTGGCGCGGTGAAATTCGCCCATGACGCGATCCAGCCTGTGATCGACCTGATCATCTCGCTGGCCGAAGAAGCCGCAAACGAGCCTTTCGAATTTGCGGCCCCCGACTACTCGGAACTGTTTGAGGCCGTGAAAGCCGCAGGCGACACCGAGATGCGCGCCGCCTTTGCGATCAGCGACAAGCAAGAGCGCACTGCCGCTGTTGCCGCTGCCCGTGAAACCATCAAGGCAGCTCTGAGCGAAGAGCAGCTGGACGACGCCAACCTTGGCTCGGCAATGAAGAAGCTCGAAGCTGGTATTCTGCGTGGCGACGTTGTCAAAACCGGCAAGCGTATCGATGGCCGTGCCACCGATGAGATCCGCGACATCGTTTCTGAAACCGGCATGCTGCCACGGACCCACGGTTCCGCCCTGTTCACCCGTGGTGAAACCCAAGGTCTGGTTGTGACCACTCTGGGCACCGGCGACGACGAGCAGTTCATCGACGCGCTGCACGGCAACTTCAAATCCAACTTCCTGCTGCACTATAACTTCCCTCCCTATTCGGTTGGTGAAGTGGGTCGTGTGGGCGGCCCCGGCCGTCGTGAAATCGGCCACGGTAAGCTGGCATGGCGCGCGCTTCAGGCGGTTCTGCCTGCGGCAACCGACTTCCCCTACACCATCCGCGTGGTCTCTGAGATCACCGAATCGAACGGCTCCTCCTCGATGGCGTCTGTTTGTGGTGGCTCCCTGTCGATGATGGATGCGGGCGTTCCGCTGAAAGCACCGGTTGCCGGTGTTGCCATGGGTCTGATCCTGGAAGACGACGGTTCCTACGCGATCCTGTCCGACATCCTGGGCGACGAAGATCACCTCGGCGACATGGACTTCAAAGTGGCCGGTACCGAAGCAGGGATTACCTCGCTGCAGATGGACATCAAGATCGCAGGCATCACGCCCGAGATCATGGAAAAAGCCCTGGAGCAGGCCAAAGCTGGCCGTATCCACATTCTGGGTGAGATGAACAAAGCGCTGTCCGGCGCTGCGGAATTCTCTGTCCACGCGCCCCGCATCGAGACCATGCAGGTGCCCACCGACAAGATCCGTGAAGTCATCGGTTCCGGCGGTAAGGTCATCCGCGAGATCGTTGAAGTCTCCGGCGCCAAGGTCGACATCAATGACGAAGGCATCATCAAGATCGCATCGCCAAACGGCGACTCGATCAAGAAAGCCTACGACATGATCTATTCGATCGTCGCCGAGCCCGAAGAAGGCAAGATCTACACCGGTAAAGTTGTCAAAATCGTCGATTTTGGTGCCTTTGTGAACTTCTTTGGCAAGCGCGACGGCCTGGTCCACGTGTCCCAGATCGAAAACCGCCGCCTGAACCACCCTTCGGATGTTCTGAAGGAAGGCCAGGAAGTGAAAGTAAAGCTCTTGGGCTTTGATGATCGCGGCAAGGTCCGTCTGTCGATGAAAATGATCGACCAGGAGACCGGCGAAGAAATGGCTCCTGAGAAAAAAGAAGACTAATATCGTCTTCTGACTGTTAGAATGGCCCCGGAGCTCAGCTCTGGGGCCATTTTCGTTTCAGCTCTTCCACTGTCATTCTGTTCTGGTGGGCGCCTAGCACAAACAATCTGGCGAGGCCGCAACACCTACGTCTGTCACCACGCCGTCCTCCTCCAGCAGCGGCAGGCAGGCGCAGTCCTTTGGCCAGTTGAGCCAGAGAGCAACGCCTCCCGTGCACACCAAAATCGCCACCAATACGATGCTCCAACGCATAAAGAATTCGCCTCTGCTTTACTTCGTTTAGCCAAGACTATCCCAGGGCTTGCGCCTCGTCCTATCGAAAATTCGCCCCATCCACCCGGACCCAAACAGAGAGCTTTTCCCACTTCGCTTTCTGCGGTAGATGCAGCCCATGCGTTCTTTCATTATTCATATGCCAGACAGCACCGCGCGCCAGGCCAATGCTGAGCGTCTCTGTGACGATCTTCCATCTGGCACCCTGTTTGACGCAGTGAACGGACGCGACCCGGCGCAGATTGGCGCGGTCAAATACCATGGTGGCGATCTGCATTCCCCCAACTACCCCTTTGCCCTGCGCCCGGCTGAAATCGGTGTCTTTCAAAGCCACCGCAGGATCTGGCAAAAGATGGTGGATGAGGGCATTGATTTAGCCCTGATCACCGAGGATGATTTGCAAATCGACCCTGTGCTGTTTCCCAAAGCGCTGGAGTTGCTACAGCGTCACGCTACGCCGGACCACTATATCCGCCTCCCCGTGAAACAACGTGAGACCCCCGCCAAGGTGCTCGAAGACAAGGACGGCCTGCAGTTGATCCTGCCACGCGTGATTGGCCTGCAATGTATCTGCCAATGTGTTGGCCGCCACGCGGCCGCCCGCCTGCTACAGGCGACCAAGGAGATTGACCGCCCGGTTGATACTTTTTTGCAGATGCACTGGATCACCCAGCAGCCTGTGCATGCCCTGTTGGGCACGGGCAACCAAGAGGTTGCAGCACAGATTGGGGGCTCGACCATTCAGCAAAAGACGCCAAAGAAAGGCAAGCTGACCCGCGAGCTAAAACGCGCGTTCTACCGAGCGCAGATCACTGCCCGACCACAAACAGGATGACCTCCCCCGCGCTTTGGAAGCAACGGAGAACAGGCCGCTACGCTGAGAGATCTGTTAAACAGCCGCCGTGCGGGCAATAGCCGCCTTTTCCCGGCTGTTTGGCCGATACTCTTATGGGCACCGGAGTGAAAATCTCGCTGAGAGACTTAGACCTGGTCAAATGCATCCCGCGACTGTTCAATTTCGCTCATCTTGTCCGCAGACCAATCGATCAAGGCATGTAGCGGCTCCATAAACGACAGACCGAGATCAGTGAGGCTATAGGCAACCGAAGGTGGCTTCGTATCAAACACCTCACGTGCAACCAGCCCATCCCTTTCTAGATCGCGAAGCGACTGTGTCAGCATCCGCTTTGAGATGTCAGGCAAAGAACGACCAAGCGCGTTGAACCTTTGCGGCCCGGCCTCCAGTTCAAGAAGAATCAAAGACGTCCATTTCGCAGCGACATGATCCAGAACCTGGCGCACAGGGCAATTGCTCGGGTCAAATCCCATTGCCTTCCAATCTTCGATCCGTTTCGCCAACGTATTGCGCATGATCTGTCCTCTCTTGTCTGCTCAGCCCCCTCTTGGTGGCCCCATAAGGGTTACCTATGCGTAACCTGTAGCGGGGAAAGTGCCTCCTTTTCAGAGCGGCCCAAGGTCTCTAAACGAGACCTATATACGATTCGAGACCAAAATCAAAACCAAAGGAAATCCCTATGACAAAATATCTCGTAACTGGGGCAACCGGCCAGTTGGGGCAACTTGTTCTGAACGCCCTTTCTGAGAAAAAAATCCTGAATTCTGACATAGCTGTTCTGGTTCGCCGCGCGGATGCTGCTGCCGAATTGAAGAGCAAAGGGTACGATGTTCGCATGGGTGACTATTCAGATGCGGACAAATTGGCTGCTGCATTTGCGGGCATTGAGCGTCTTCTGCTGATTTCTGGCTCTGAAGTGGGCGAACGCCTGCCACAACATTTCAATGTAATCGCCGGTGCCAAAGAAGCTGGGGTCAAATATATCGTATATACCTCTTTGTTGAAAGCAACGAGCAGCAAGATTGGCCTCGCGCCTGAGCATGTGGGCACTGAAGAAGCCATCACTGGATCTGGTCTCGACTACACCTTCCTGCGCAATGGCTGGTACGCAGAAAACTATCTTATGGCTTTGCCACAAATCCTCGAACTGGGTCAGCATTTCGGCGCCGCCGGAGACGCAAAATTTGCCCCAGCCACCCGCGCTGATCTTGCCGAAGCCGCCGCTGTAGTGCTCACGGGTGAAGGTCACGAGGGAAAGACCTATGAATTGGCTGGGGACTATTCCTTTACCTACGCGGATTATGCCGACACCATCGCAGAGTTGTCTGGAAAACAGATCGCCTATGTCGATATGCCTGAGGCCGCTTTCAAGGATGCCCTCACCGGGGCCGGTCTGCCAGAACCATTGGCGGCGCTGTTGTCAAATGCCGATGCTGTTGCAGCAGAAGGCTGGTTGTTTGATGATAGTAAAACCCTCTCTCGTTTGATTGGTCATCCGACCACACCGATTAAGGAAGTGCTCCAGGCCGCCATGGCGAACTAGGCAATCGTATAGCCTCTCTTGGCTGTCCCGTAAGAGAGGCAAGAGTGGCTTTGGCTAGAGGTTCAAGAAAACACTGCAAAACCGATGTGGGCGGCCGTCTTGTTAATCGACCCACATCGACAAATACCGTCTGAGTGAAGCGCAAAAAATGAGGCCAGTGGCCCCATTTTCCGGTTCGTCTCTGATCTTCCGGCTTAGCTGGGCGCTTTGGTTTTGCGCAGGTAAGGGAAGATGGTCTCGTATTCGCCAAACTTGGCTGTGGCATCCTCATTCGACACGGTTGGCGGG
This sequence comes from Roseobacter sp. MED193, assembly GCF_000152965.1. GTDB lineage: Bacteria > Pseudomonadota > Alphaproteobacteria > Rhodobacterales > Rhodobacteraceae > Pseudophaeobacter. The sequence goes on from NZ_CH902583.1 coordinate 2,145,839, forward strand.
ATAATCACATCTTCACCGGGTACCCAGTTTGCCGGCGTTGCAACACCATTGCCCGTGGCCATCTGCAGCCCATCCAGCGCCCGCAGGATTTCAGCAAAATTGCGCCCCACCGACATGGGATAGGTCATCGACAGTTTCAGCTGTTTGTCGGGCCCAATGATAAAGACCGAACGCACGGTGGCGCTGTCGGCAGGAGTGCGACCGTCGGGCATATAGGCTTCGGCGGGCAACATATCAAAGGCTTTGGACACGGCCAGACCTTCATCGGCGATAATTGGGAAACCGGCGGCAGCATTGCCGTATTTCTCAATGTCGCCTTTCCATTTCTTGTGGTCTTCCACACCGTCTACGGAAACGCCAATCACCTTGGTACCGCGCTTGGCCCACTCATCATTCAACTGTGCCACTGCCGAAAACTCAGTGGTGCAGACCGGGGTGAAATCCTTGGGATGGGAAAACAGAATCGCCCAACTGTCACCGATCCACTCGTGAAAGCTGATCTCCCCCTGGTCCGTTTCAGCCGTGAAATTTGGAACTACATCATTAATACGCAAACCCATGACGGTCTCCTCTCGTTTCAATTCCGGGCCACAAAACAGCCCGCTGTCTGTGATGCCGCAACGTTACAGCCCGAGGCTGGATTGGCCAGCCCAAAAGGCAAGACCCATGGTGGAATGCGGGTAGCTTTGCGAAACTTTGCTTGTGCCCATCTGCCGCTCGAGCAATATGATCAAATTATTTAACATGACCGCTTGCCCCGCTGGAACCGCAGTGACAAGGTGTCGGATGACTTCCGGCCAGCGCGCCGGATTCTGCGTCTGAATGGGAGACCGGACATGATTGAGAAACGCGACTTTTACATCAATGGTGCGTGGGTTGCCCCTGCGCAAGCAAACGATTTTGAGGTAATCGACCCCTCTACCGAAGAAGCCTGCGCGGTGATTTCATTGGGCGGCCAAGCCGATACCGATGCAGCTGTAGCCGCCGCCAAAGCTGCCCTGCCGGGTTGGATGGCAACCCCAGTGGCAGAACGCATTGCGCTGGTCGAAAAGCTGATAGAGGTCTACGGCAATCGCAGCGAAGAGATGGCGCAGGCCATATCCGTCGAGATGGGCGCGCCGATCGAAATGTCGCGCAGTCAGCAAGTTGGCGCCGGTAGCTACCACCTACAAGAATTTATCAATGCCGCAAAGGCCTATGCCTTTGACGCGCCCTTGGGCGACCATGCCCCCAATGACCGCATCATCCACGAGGCGGTCGGCGTTACCGCCCTGATCACCCCCTGGAACTGGCCGATGAACCAGGTGACTCTGAAGGTCGGCGCCGCAGCGATTGCTGGCTGCACCATGGTCCTGAAACCCTCCGAGCAGAGCCCGCTCAACGCCATGCTCTTTGCCGAAATGATGGACGAAGCCGGCTTCCCCAAAGGAGTGTTCAACTTGGTGAACGGTGACGGTGTGGGCGTTGGCTCACAGCTGACCGCGCATCCAGATGTGGATATGGTCTCCTTTACCGGCTCGACTCGGGCCGGTACCGCGATCTCGAAATCCGCTGCCGAAACCCTCAAGAAGGTACATCTGGAACTTGGCGGCAAGGGTGCCAATGTTATCTTTGACGATGCCGATGAGAAGGCCGTGAAACGCGGCGTCTTGCATATGATGAACAACACCGGCCAAAGCTGTAACGCCCCAAGCCGGATGTTGGTTCAGAAAGGGATCTATGATCAAGCGGTTGCCACTGCGTCCGAAGTTGCCTCCAAGATCACAGTGGGCCCCGCCTCCGAAGAGGGGCGCCACATTGGTCCGGTGGTGAATGAGCTACAATGGAACAAGATCCAGGATCTGATCCAGAAGGGCATTGATGAGGGCGCCAAACTGGTGGCCGGTGGCACTGGTCGCCCCGATGGGCTGAACAAAGGCTTCTATGTCAAACCCACGGTTTTTGCAGATGCCAACAACCAGATGGTCGTTGCCCGCGAAGAGATCTTTGGCCCAGTTCTGACGATGATTCCTTTTGAAACCGAAGAGGAAGCCATCGAAATCGCCAATGACACCCCCTATGGGCTGACCAACTACGTACAGACTCAGGATAGCGCGCGCGCCAATCGCATGGCCCGCGTGCTGCGCTCTGGCATGGTGGAAATCAATGGCAAGTCGCGCAGCGCTGGCGCGCCCTTTGGTGGCATGAAGCAATCCGGCAATGGCCGCGAAGGTGGCAGCTGGGGAATAGAGGATTTCCTCGAAGTGAAATCCGTCGGCGGCTGGACACCAGAATAAGGCCCGGCTCAGCAAAGACGGACCGTTTTGAAAGGTCGCCCCCCGGGCGGCCTTTCTTTTTGGCGATCCCTCGCGTGCGTTCACAGGTCGGATTTTTCAAAGCGAAGGTGGCTCTCCCGCGTCCTCCCGTTGCCCTGGCCAAAGCCAGAACAAGGGCGGACCTTGGGCAGGCTCTGTCAGGCCAGCCCATCGACAATAAGCTGCGGCACCCCGTCAGAAGTCTTCTGGGCGGAACAACCATCCCAGCCGATAACCCCTGTGACCCGCTGGCGCAGCGCGGAAAAGCTCTCAAAGCGCACCACGTCCACCGGCGTGTCAAAATGCAGCGTAATCTGGCGATGCTCACCATCTCCCATCAGGGAAAGCCCGCGTATTTCACCTTTAAAGACCTGTCCCAAGTAACGCCCGCGAACCCGGTCCCCAACCTGCAGCTGCAACCGGTTGGAGGCACGGGCCTGTAGCGTATTCCAATCCCGCGCACCGTATTGCTGTGCAACCAGCTCCAAAGATTTGGAATGGCCAACCGCAACACCGCTACTGTGTAATTGTTGTCGCAGGCGCTTCGCCTGCAGCTTCAACGCATCCGTTGAAGGCACATTAGAAAAATCAGTCATCTGTTTCTCGTCCCATTAAGGGCACGCAAATCACGATGGGCACCGCATTGCCATCCAGCGCGCCAAGAGGTGAGCGATAGATGTCGTCTTGATCTTATCAGGGTTTCACCATGGCCCCGAATCAGAGCTGCGGTAGGCAGGAGACCCAAACCTAGGGCTTCGCTTACGGCAGTTCTCTCTGCTCAGTCAAGCCTCAGAGATTGGCTTTCCCGATAACTGGATCGCAAGAGGCTTTGCCAGGGACTCTTCGAACATAGGCCAGACGCCAAATAACATGCCCAGAACTCTCTGAAGCCAAGCTTGGATCTCTGGCCTCTATTCCCCGCTCCGCCTCCCCTAAACGACCGATTGCCCCGCTCTTACAAACGGGGCAATCTCAGCATAGTCAAAGGCAAGGTGAGCAATGAAGGCTCGCCCCTAAGCGGCAGCGTTAAGGCTTGTCGTACCTGCTGTGTGTCGGTCCAACTCAAACCGCGCCATCAAAGCAGAAAGCTTTGTCGCATCAGTGTGCAACATATGGCCAGCGGCTGTCGCCTGTTCCACCATAGCTGCGTTTTGTTGGGTTACATTGTCCAGCTGGCTTACGCCGGTGTTGATTTCACCCAGACCTGTTGCTTGCTCAACCGCACCATTTGCAATGTCTGAAATAAGTCTCGAAATCTCGTTCACACGTCTGACAATTGTACTGATGGATTTCCCCGCATCACCTACGAGGGTCACGCCATGTTCCACCTGTTTTGAACTCTCTGTGATCAGTGTTTTGATCTCGGTCGCCGCATCAGCTGAGCGCTGCGCCAATCCACGCACTTCGGAAGCAACAACCGCAAAGCCTTTGCCAGCCTCCCCAGCGCGCGCCGCCTCAACACCCGCGTTTAGGGCGAGAAGGTTAGTCTGGAAGGCAATATCGTCAATTACCCCAATGATCTGCGCAATCTGGTCAGAGGAGTTCTCGATTGTAGACATCGCAGCCACGGCCTTGGTCACAATGTCACCACTGCTCTCGGCTTCCTTGCGCGCTTCTTCCATCGTGTTTTCAACATTGCGGGCGCCATCTGCGGCGGACTTCACGGAAACCGTCATTTCTTCCAGGGCGGCGGCTGTCTCTTCCAGCGTAGCGGCCTGGCTTTCGGTCCGATGTGACAGATCATCCGAAGCCTGGCTGATCTCAGTAGCGCCGTTCTTGATGCTCTCACTGGCACCAATCACCTGCTCCATGGTCTCTTTGAGCGAAGTCACAGTTGCATTGAAATTTGTGCGCAGCTGCTCGTATTCACTCGGGAAACTCTCGTTGATGGTACAATCCAACCGGCCACTGGCCATTTCACCCAGATGTGAGCCAACGGTGTCCACAACAAGTACAGCATCTTTCTGGCTCTTCGTCGCCTTGGCCTGCGCTTCTTCGGCCACAAGGGTCTGCGCACTTGCCGCTTCCTGCTGGCGTTTGAGTTCAGCATCCGCAGCCAGGCTTTTGAGCAGACTGAGCAGTAGAACGCCCGCCTCCAGCAGAACAATGACAGCGTGCAAAACGGTGCGTTGCAGGTTCGCCATCAGATCACCGCCAGGGTAAACCATTTTGGGCAACATAAAGCTAAAGGAAACGTGGTGCAGCGCCACCAGAACGGTGGCAAAAATCAATGCTTTGGGGTTTGCTAGGGTTGAGACAATGGCCAGAACGGCAAAGAACATCATATGCGTGTCCAACTGCCAAGCATGACCGCTCAGGGATGCTGTCAGAAGAATGCAGTGGGCCACAAAACAGAAACTCAGCAGGTAGTCCCGTGTTGAGGGAGGAAGTGCCTTTGAAACATAGGCAAAAACACCCAATACAAGACTAAGGCAAGCAAAGACCCACCAGTTTGGGTTGCCGTTAAGGTAGAAGGCTGCAACAGCAGGCCCAGGCACCAAGAGCCAGCTGGTAATTTGCTGAATGCTGCGTTCATTCGTGAGTATTGAGCTGGCAGCTTCGGGCTTCGCGCCAGTAGGTTTCATATTGCGCATAGTTCTAACACTCTCTCTCCATCAACCACCAGCCAAGCACCATGTGCATAAAGCTGGGCAACGCTTTGCGACGTCTCCAGGGCAACCAAAACACCCAATGGAGCGCGCTCTGGTGCCACTTCCTGCACACCCGCCTTGTCTGCAATCCATGCGGCATCCCCCCAGGGAGATGCGATTACCAAGGCAACATCTCCAACTTGGGGGCGCTCCTGCATCAACAACGGCAAGACCGGCGAACACAGCACAACAACCATAGCGGTCAACATGAGTGCTACATCTGGGGCGGCAAATTTCATAAAGGGAGCTTTGCGTCAAAAATCCTTACGAAGTCTAAAGACTGCATAAACCGCGCGGACAAAACCCATACAATCTTAACGGATTGAACGTGGGAAAAGACAACTGTTCCCCACCGCGCAGGCCGCCACTGGCAAAGCCTTGGAAAACTACATTCCGGTAATGGGCTACATTCATCACCTCAAAAACAGGAAATAGTAAATATTTCAATTATCTAAGCGCCCTATTCCACCGCCTTACTGCTGAGCTTTGATACAAAGATCGGCGTTGCGCGGGCTGCCCTGGGAGGGTTTTCTAGGGCCTGATCTTCAAAGCGGCCAAGCCATCATGCGGGACGTCGATACTAGGTCAATACTCTCAGCAAGCGCCTGCGTGACCGTGTTAGGATGTTCCACACCTTCAATGCTATTGTGGCGCCAAGTTTTCAAATCAGTGCTAATCTTAGCCGCGAGCAAGATCTTTGCCTGACCCGGAAAGCTTGCGAGAAATTAAGCAGTTGGGTACTGATTTGTCATGCAGATACTGGATTACTCCCATAACACCCTACTGGTCCTCGCTTCCCTTTTGGTCGCGACAATGGCCGGGTTCACCGGTTTCTCGCTGACCAAGGGTCTGTCAGAGCGCAGTGTTGCCCACCGAAAAATCCTCATCGCACTCGCTGCGGTTGCGCTGGGGGGCGGTATCTGGTCCATGCATTTTGTCGCCATGCTTGGGCTACAACTGCCAATTCTGTTCTACTATGATGCCGCCATAACCCTGGCCTCAGCCCTAATCGCCATTCTGGTGGTCGGCTGTGCGCTGCTTATCCTGCATTTTTGGAAACGGACCGCAGGGACGCTGGTTCTTGCGGGTGTGATTGTCGGGTTAGGCGTCCTGGCCATGCATTATCTGGGCATGTCTGCGATGGAGCTCTGCCAGGCACTCTATACCCCAACCGGGATTGCTTTGGCTGTCATCTCCTCCTGTGCGCTCAATACTGCGGCCTTTGCCATCGCTTATGGTCAGCGAACCCAACGCAATATCGTTGTCGGAACATTGTTCTTTGGCTTTGCTGTTTTTGCAGTGCATTTCATTGCTATCAGTGGCGCCGACTTTGTCGCCGTGGATAATTTGACCGAGGTTGGTCCGTTGATCAGCAATGAGGTCATGGCAATTGCTGTTGTCCTTAGCAGCTTTGTTCTATGCGGGGCCTTCCTGCTGACCGGGGTTACCTTCTTGGCACCACCTGAATTGGCACCGCTACAGCCAGAGGCCCACCTGACCCCCTCTGCAAATCCTCTGACCGGGCCAGAGCAGGATCAAGAACAAGAGCCCCAACAACCAACAGCGCAGCCCGCTGCACCGATTGCTGCCCCCGATGAGCCCCATACAACCACCACACAGAGCCAGATCCCCTATGAGCTGGAAGGGCGCACCCTGTTTTTGGACCGCCAAGAGGTGGCTGCCATCCGGGCAGAGGGGCACTACACCCATATCTATACCGAAGAGGATAAGCTGTTTTGTGTCTGGTCTATCACCGAGGCGGAAAAGCGACTGGGTCCGACCCGCTTTATCAAGACCCACCGCAGCTACTTGGTTAACCCAGCTTTTGTCACCGGGTTTGAACGGCTCAAGGACAATGGCGTCTGCTATTTTGACATCGCGAAACTCTCCAAGGTTCCTGTAAGCCGCTCACGATTGCGGGCCGTGCGCGAGATGTTGGGCGTCTAGTCACCACGCATTTCGTGCCTTCAGTTTCGCATTTCGTGCGCAAACCCTCTCTTTTCAGTGAAAAACGGATGCGCCAAAACCACGGCGCGCCGCAGGCTTCCCTCAAGCAAGTAAATTGCACGTCAGGGAGGACAAGCAATGATACCAGCGGCGTTTGACTATTATCGCCCCAAGAACATGGATGAGGTAATCGCCTTATTGCAGGAGCACGGCGATGATGCCCGTGTGATGGCAGGCGGGCACAGCCTGATCCCGATGATGAAGCTTCGCATGGCCGAAGTGCCGCATCTGATCGACCTTCAGAGCATTGAAGGCCTCAAAACGATAGAGATCGAAAACGGTCAGATCACCCTTGGCGCGATGGTGACGCAGCATGATCTGATCGACCACGACGGTCTCGCCGCTGCGGTACCAATCCTGCGTGAAGCCGCCTTGCAGATTGCCGACCCCCAGGTGCGCTACATGGGCACGATCGGGGGCAACGTCGCCAACGGTGACCCTGGCAATGACATGCCAGGCGTGATGCAGTGCCTGGATGCGCAGATCAATCTGGCAGGTCCCGATGGCCCCCGGACGGTTGCAGCCCGCGACTACTATGAAGCCGCCTATATGACCGACCGCGCAGATGACGAGGTGCTCGTCTCGGTGAGCTTGACGGCGCCCACAGGTGGCTACGCCTATGAAAAGCAAAAGCGCAAAATTGGCGATTATGCCACGGCTGCTGCGGCGGTTCAGATCACCAAATCTGACGGCAAAGTTGCCACAGCCTCCATTGCAATGACCAACTTGAGCGACGTTCCAGTCTGGTCCGAAGAGGCAAGCGCCGCTCTGATTGGCACCAGCTGCGAAAGCGCTGCACTCGATGCAGCCGTAGCGGCCATGCTGGGCGATATTGATCCGTCCGAGGACAACCGCGGCCCGGTTGCCTTTAAACGCCACGTGGCTGGCGTGATCCTGAAACGCGCGGTGACACGCGCCTGGGACCGGGCATAGGGGAGCAAAAACATGTCAGACAAGATGCATATCAAACTGAAGGTCAACGGCGAGGACAAAGAGTTCCTGGCCGAACCGCGTGAGCTGCTGATCTACGCTCTGCGCGAAAAGCTGAATATCACCGGCCCACATGTTGGCTGTGAGACCTCTCATTGTGGCGCTTGCACCGTCACCATTGATGGTAAATCGGTGAAGTCCTGCACTATGTTTGTGGCCCAGGCCAATGGCGCTGAGATCACCACTATCGAAGGGATCGGGACGCCGGATGCCCTGCATGTGCTGCAGGAAAACTTCCGCGAGCATCACGGGCTTCAGTGCGGGTTCTGCACCCCCGGCATGATCACCCGCGCCACCAAGCTGCTGGAAGAAAATCCAAACCCCACCGAAGAAGAGGTGCGCTTTGGCATGGCCGGCAATATCTGCCGCTGTACTGGATATCAGAATATCGTCAAATCCATCCTCTCGGCCGCAAGCGAGATCAATGCAGCCAAGGAGGCAGCGCAATGAACGATATGACTCCAGACCGCGAAGAACGCTCTGCCAACCTCAAGGGCCTTGGCTGCTCCCGCAAACGCGTCGAGGATGCCCGGTTCACCCAGGGCAAGGGCAACTATGTCGATGACATCAAACTTCCCGATATGTTGCACGGAGATTTTGTCCGCTCTCCCTATGCCCATGCACGGGTTGTGTCGGTCAATAAGGACGCCGCTCTGGCGCTGCCCGGTGTTGTTGCCGTTCTGACCGCCGAAGACCTGGCCCCACTGAATCTCCATTGGATGCCCACTCTGGCGGGTGACAAGCAAATGGTTCTGGCCGATGGCAAGGTGCTGTTCCAGGGCCAGGAAGTGGCCTTTGTCGTCGCCTCTGATCGCTATGTCGCCGCCGATGCGGTAGAGCTGGTTGAGGTCGAATACGAAGAGCTGGAGGTGATCACCGATCCCTTTGAGGCACTTAAATCCGATGTGGTCCTACGCGAGGATCTGGAGGGCCAGACCGAAGGCGCCCATGGGCCGCGCAAACACCACAACCATATCTTCACCTGGGAACAGGGCGATGAGGCAGGCACCAATCAGGTGCTGGACAATGCCGAGGTGGTGGCTGAGGAAACCATGTATTACCACCGCACCCACCCCTGCCCGCTGGAGACCTGCGGCTCGGTGGCCTCGATGGACAAGGTCAACGGCAAGTTGACGCTTTGGGGCACCTTCCAGGCGCCACATGTGGTGCGCACCGTGGCCTCGCTGTTGTCGGGAATCGAAGAGCACAATATTCGCGTGGTCTCCCCCGATATTGGCGGCGGCTTTGGCAATAAGGTTGGTGTCTACCCTGGTTATGTTTGTTCCATCGTCGCCTCCATTGTGACCGGAAAACCGGTGAAGTGGGTCGAGGATCGGATGGAAAACCTGATGTCCACCGCCTTTGCCCGCGACTATCACATGACCGGCAAGATCTCAGCCACCAAGGAGGGTAAGATCACCGGGCTGCATTGCCATGTAACCGCCGACCACGGTGGCTTTGACGCCTGCGCTGATCCGACCAAATTCCCGGCTGGCTTCATGAATATCTGCACTGGGTCCTATGACATCCCGGTGGCCTATCTGGCCGTGGATGGCGTCTATACCAACAAGGCTCCCGGTGGTGTCTCCTATCGCTGCTCCTTCCGGGTGACCGAGGCGGTCTATTTTATTGAGCGCATGATCGAGGTCCTGGCGATTGAGCTGGATATGGATGCAGCCGAGCTGCGCCGGATCAACTTCATCAAAAAAGAGCAGTTCCCCTACACGGCGGCGCTGGGTTGGGAATATGATTCCGGCGATTATCACACGGCCTGGGACAAGGCGCTGGAGACCGTCGATTATGAAGGCCTGCGCGCGGAGCAGGCGGAACGGGTTGCGGCCTTCAAACGCGGCGAGACCCGCAAGCTGATGGGGGTTGGTCTGAGCTTTTTCACCGAGATTGTCGGTGCAGGCCCGGTTAAGAACTGCGATATCCTCGGCATGGGGATGTTTGACAGCTGCGAGATCCGCATACATCCCACCGGATCGGCCATCGCGCGTCTAGGCACCATTAGCCAGGGTCAGGGCCATGCGACAACCTTTGCACAGATCCTCGCCAGTGAGATCGGTATCTCTGCCGATAGCATCACCATCGAGGAAGGCGACACTGACACCGCCCCCTATGGACTGGGCACCTATGGATCGCGCTCCACGCCGGTTGCAGGCGCCGCCACGGCGATGGCGGGGCGTAAAATCCGCGCCAAGGCGCAGATGATCGCGGCCTATCTGCTTGAGGTGCATGACGATGACGTAGAGTTCGACATCGACCGGTTTGTGGTCAAGGGCGCGCCAGAGCGGTTCAAGACAATGAAAGAGATCGCCTATGCCGCCTATAATCAGGCCATTCCGGGGATCGAACCAGGTCTTGAGGCAGTCAGCTACTATGATCCGCCCAATATGACTTATCCCTTTGGCGCCTATGTCTGTGTGATGGATATCGACGTGGACACCGGGGTTCCGGAAATCCGCCGCTTTTATGCGCTGGATGACTGCGGCACCCGGATCAATCCGATGATCATCGAAGGTCAGGTGCATGGAGGGCTGACCGAGGCGCTCGCCGTCGCGCTGGGACAGGAAATTGCCTATGACGATATGGGCAATGTCAAGACCGGCACGCTGATGGACTTCTTCTTGCCGACCGCATGGGAAGTCCCGAACTATGAGACGGATTATACCGTCACCCCCAGCCCGCATCACCCCATCGGCGCCAAGGGCGTCGGCGAAAGCCCCCATGTGGGCGGCGTGCCCTGCTTCTCGAATGCTGTACAGGATGCCTTCCGCGCCTTCGGGTTGCGACACACCAATATGCCCCATGACCACTGGCGCATTTGGCAGACCGCCAATGGTCTGGGCCTGCACGATTAGGGAGACCGAGGCGATCCCATCATGGGGTCGCCTCCTCACCAAACGGGGATGATCATGACCTGGACCACGCTTCAAACCGCCATGGCGGAACAGGGCTATATTGCCGATGACGACTTGGCGATGGCGGTGCATCTGGCGCTGTCGCTGGGCCGTCCTTTGCTGCTGGAAGGTGCCGCCGGCGTGGGCAAGACCGAGGTCGCTCGGGTGCTCAGCAACCTACGCGAGACCGAGTTGATCCGCCTGCAATGCTACGAGGGGTTGGACGCGGCGCAGGCAATCTATGAATGGAACTATCAGCGCCAGCTCTTGTCGATCCGGGCCGCCTCCGAACATGGCGAAACCGGGCGCAGTGTCGAAGAACGTATTTTCTCCGAAGAATTCCTTTTGGAACGTCCCCTGCTCAAAGCGATCCGCCGCGATACACCACCCGTGCTGTTGATTGACGAAATCGACCGCGCCGATGAGGAGTTTGAGGCCTATCTGCTTGAAATTCTGTCAGAGTTTCAAGTGACCATCCCCGAACTGGGGACCATAAGTGCAAAATCTCGCCCCATTGTAATTCTCACCGCCAATGGCACCCGCGATCTGAGTGACGCGTTGCGGCGGCGCTGTCTTTATGCCCATGTCTCTTACCCGGAACGTGCCACTGAACTGGCGATCCTCAAGGCACGCTGCGGGGCAATCGAAGACAGATTAGCGGGGCAGATCATCGGTTTTGTCCAGTCCCTGCGCAAAGAGGATCTGGAGAAAAAGCCTGGCATTGCTGAGATGCTGGACTTTGCCGCTGCTCTGATGGGGCTTGGGATTGCCGATCTGACACAAGATCCAGTGGTGCTGCAGGCTTGCCTGGCCACCTTGCTAAAGACTGAGACGGATCGCTTCAACATCACCACCGAGGTGGCGCAACGCCTTGCAGGTAAAGCAGCATGAGCCAGGTCACCAAATTCGCCGCCCGTGATTCGGGACCAACGGCCCGAATGGTCGGCTTTATGTCCCATCTGCGCGACAACGGCTTTCGCCTGGGCGTTGGTGAGGCAGAGCTGAGCCTGCAGGCGCTGACCCATGTGATCGCTTCGGACCCCACCGTCACCCGACATGCCCTGCGCGCAGTTTGTACGGGGTCAATTGAGGAGGTGGAACGGTTTGATGGCCTATTTGATGCCTTCTGGATGAATGGTGGGCGCGTCACGACAAAAACCATTCCAACCCAGTCCCCCGTTTCAGACCATATCCATAGTTCGCGCGATGCCGCCGGAGCTGAAAATTCAGGAGGTGCAGGAACACCCAGCACACCAGATAGCGCGGGCGAAGACCCGGCGGAAGCGGATGGGGAGGGCAAGCTGGTTGCCAGCCTGACCCAGGCAAAGATGAAGACAGATCTGCGCGATCTGGTTCGCCCAGAAGAGATTGCAGAGGCCCAGGTGGTAGCACAACGTTTGGGCGCGGCATTGCGGGATCGTCGCTCGCGGCGGCGCAGGCAACACCGTAAGGGAGACCGAATTCATTTTAGAAAGGTGATCCGCCAAAGCCTCTCTTCCGGAGGGGAACCCCTGCATCTGGCCCGGATGCGCCGCCCGGACCGACCACTTAAAATCGTGACGCTTTGCGATGTATCCGGGTCGATGGCCACCTATGCGCAGGTGTTTCTTGCCTTTGTGGCTGGAATGATGCGGGCAGATCCAAACACGGATGCCTATCTGTTTCACACCCGGCTGGTACGGATCGCCGAAGCTCTGCGCGATAAGGACGCTTTGCGTGCTCTGGGGCGTCTGTCTGTTCTAGCAGATGGCTTTGGCGGGGGGTCAAAAATTGGCGTCTCTCTGGCCCAGTTCTCCCAAACCTATGCACGTCGGTTTGTCGATGGGCGCACCGTGGTTCTGATCCTGTCGGATGGCTACGACACCGACCACCCGGACCTGTTGAGCGCTGCGCTGGAAAAGCTGAAGAAGCGCGGCTGCAAGATCATCTGGCTGAACCCTCTGAAGGGCTGGGCAGGCTATGAGCCGGTGACCCGCGCCATGGCACAGGCCCTGCCGCATTTGGATGTGTTTTGCCCCGCCAACACCCTGGCCGACCTGGCTGCCCTGGAACAGGAGCTCACCCGCCTATGACCCCAGCTGAGATGATCGATACAGATATGGCAACCCTGGCTCAAGAAATGCGCGCGCGCGGAGAGCCCTTTGCCATTGCCACGGTGGTACGCACCCTGGGCGCAACGGCGGCAAAACCGGGCGCCAAGGCGCTGCTGGATGGCGAAGGCACCATCTTGCAGGGCTGGATTGGCGGCGGTTGCGTGCGCAGTGCTTTGGTGAAGGCCGTAAAACGCGCCCTGCAAGATGGCACGCCGCAATTGGTCTCGCTACATCCGCAGGATCTATTGGATGAAAAAGGGCTCACCGCCGGGGACAGCGTCGACGGCGTGCGTTTTGCCCGCAATGGCTGCCCTTCCAAGGGGTCAATGGATATCTTTGTAGAGCTGATCCTTCCCCTGCCGGAATTGGTGATCTATGGCGATGCGCCAGTGGCGCAATCCCTGGCGCGGCTCGCCGAACAATTCCAATGGGCCGTAACCATCGGCGATCCCGAGGCCTCCCCCCTGGCCCTATCGCAGGGAGAGACCCGCATGATCGTGGTGGCAAGCCAAGGCAAGGGCGATCTGGCCTGCCTGAAACAGGCGCTGGAAACATCGGCAGCTTTTGTCGCCTTTGTGGGCAGCCATCGTAAATTCGCGGCCCTGTCAGAGACTTTGATCGGGCGTGGCGTCGCGCGGGCAGATCTGGACCGGATCCAGGCCCCAGCTGGACTGGCCATTGGCGCGGTGACACCGGATGAGATTGCCCTCTCCATTTTGGCGCAACTGACGCAGGTGCGCCGTCGCACCCATCGCAGCGAAGAGCAAATCACCCCAGACCAACAGAGCCAACAGGAGGCAAGCGCTTGAAACGCATAATGACTTACCTGCAGTCGCGCTTCTCTCTGGCTCCATTGAGCAAAGAGCAGGCTGAGATAATGGCCTCTGTAAAACACCCCTGTTGTTAAGAAGGATACGCACGTGGAACTGAACGACGAAATCACAATCAACGCCCCAATGGCACGGGTCTATGAGGCCTTGAACGACCCAGAGATCCTGCAACAGTGCATTCCTGGCTGCGAAGAACTGATAAAACACTCTGACAGCGAATTGGAAGCCAAGGTGGTGCTGAAAATCGGCCCTGTCAAAGCGCGCTTTGGCGGCAATGTGGAGCTGGATACCTCTGGCGCTCCGGATGCCTTCTCCCTGACCGGCCAGGGCAGCGGTGGTGCAGCCGGCTATGCCAAGGGCGGCGCGGATGTCACCCTGAGCGAAGCAGATGGAGTCACCACCCTCACCTATACTGCCAAGGTCGATATTGGCGGCAAGCTGGCGCAGCTGGGATCCCGCCTGATCCAGAGCACGGCGAAAAAACTGGCTGGCAAGTTCTTCAAATCTTTCGGGGAGGTTGTCGACAGCGTTGACGCCTGACAGCTGCTGTCTACATGAAACCACAAAGATTTGCCCCGAGGCCCCTAGCCTTGGGGCATTTCTATTTAGCCCCTATCGATGTGCCTCGAGGATCAGATCGCTGGCCTTTTCGCCAATCATGATCGCCGGAGCATTGGTATTACCGCTGACGATCTCTGGCATGATCGAACAATCCGCCACTCGAAGCCCAGAAATTCCATGTACCCGCAGCTTAGCATCGACAACGGCATCCTTTGACTGGCCCATCTTGCAGGTCCCCGTTGGGTGATAGATCGACGCTGTATTATTGCGCGCCCAGTCGAGCGTTGCATCATAGTCTTCCATGTCGAGACTGGCGTGGGGACGAAACTCCTCGGAGATCTTGGAGGTCAGCGGCGCATGTCTGGCAATTTTGCGCGCGATATTGACCCCCTCGACCACGGTCTGACAATCGGTCTGGGTTGAGAGGTAATTGGGGATGATCTTTGGATAGCGAGCAGGGTCGGCAGAGTTCAAGCGAATTTCGCCACGCGATTCGGGTCGCAACTGGCACACCGACATAGTGAAGGCCGAGAACTTATCAGCCCCTTTGCCGGGGTTCTCCGCTGACAGAGGTTGAACGTGAAACTGTATATCAGGGGTTTCCAGTTCAGGGCGCGTTTTTAGAAATCCAGTGGCCAGACTGGCGGCCATAGTCATCGGCCCGGCGCGGAACATCAGGTATTTCAACCCAATCTTGGCCTGGCCGATCAGAGAGCCTACTTCGTCATTCAGGGTGGGTTCATTACACTTATAGACCAGCCGGGCCTGCAGGTGGTCCTGCATGTTTTTTCCCACGCCGGGTAAATCCGCCACGACCTTGATACCCTGTTCCAGCAGCTGTTCGGCCTCTCCAATACCGGAGAGCATCAATATCTGCGGTGAGTTGATTGCGCCGCCAGACAGGATCACCTCACGTCCCGCCTTGATAACATGGGTCTGGCCAGCGCGGTCCTTATAGGCAACCCCGGTGGCGCGCGTCCCCTCGATCACAACGCGTTGAACATGGGCATGGGTGATTATCTGCAGGTTTGACCGCGATTTAACCGGGTTCAGAAAAGCCACCGCCGCAGAACAGCGCCGCCCATTTTGGGCGGTCAGCTGAAAGAAGCCCACGCCTTCCTGATCAGCGCCGTTGTAATCAGGGTTGAACTTGTATCCGGCTGCCTGCGCCGCCGCGACCCAGGCATCGGTGATAGGGCGCTGGATACGCATGTTAGATACGGAAAGCGGCCCCTGTTCACCATGGAACATATCCTGACCACGCTCGTTCTTTTCAGAGCGTTTGAACAGCGGTAGCACGTCATCCCAACCCCAGCCCTCATTGCCCATCTGCCGCCAGCGATCATAGTCCTGGGATTGTCCACGGACATAGAGTAACCCATTGAGCGAGGAAGATCCCCCCAAAACCTTGCCCCGCGGCCATTCGATTGAACGCCCATTCAAACCTGGATCAGGTTCGGTTTTGTAGCACCAATCCACCTTTGGGTTGTGAATGGTCTTGAAGTAGCCAACAGGGATGTGAATCCAGGGGTTGCTATCACGCCCGCCAGCCTCAAGCAGGATCACCTTTTTGCTGGGATCTGCGCTCAGCCGATTGGCTATCACACAGCCAGCGGAACCTGCCCCAACGATGATATAATCTGCCTCCAAAACCTGGCCCTCCAATTGCTCACGAAAAAAACTCTATGCAGATTGCATGAATTCGGCTAGCTTTTTTTGAGATAAAACGTCTCAATAATGATCATCTAGGGAGGAAGACCATGGGACTCAAGGAGAATCTTAACCATATCTCACGGCGGGATCTGTTCCGCGTCGCTGGGCGCTACGGTATGAGCTCGACACTTTTGGCGGCGGGTGGCTTTGGAGGAGCCATGAGCCTAGCCAATCTCGCATCTGCAGCGGAATCGACCTACGACAAGCGTTTTAGCAAGCCCGCAAAGCACACGCTTAAGTTTGGTGCGGCTGGTTTCAATGCACAGAACCTGCTGATTGAACGCGCCGGTGCCTTGGAATTTGCTCGCGATCTGGAAAGCCGCACAGATGGGGAGATCCGTATTGAATTCATTGGCAATAACCAGATCTGTGGCCAGACCTCCTGCGTAGAGAAAACCCAGCAGGGCATCGTGGATATCTATGCCGCCTCAACCCAAAATTCCGCCGGCGGTGCGCCCTATCTCAATGTGCTGGACTACGCCTATATGTTCCCAGGTCGGGCCTCGCAGTACCACTTCCTCTATAGCCCAGAATCGCAGCGCATTCTGCGGGATCCGTTGGAAAAACGTCATGGATTGAAGTTCCTGTTCAGCCATTGTGAGCTGCGCGGCATTCAGTTGGGCCTTGGCTGGGAAGACAAGCCAACCGTGACCAAACTGGAGCAACTCTTCGGCACTAAGAACCGGGTAACCGGGACCCAGCTGGGCCGGATCGCCATGCAGGCGCTGAACCTAAACCCGGTGCCTGTGGCCTGGGAGGAAACTCTGGATGGTCTGAAACAGGGGCTGATTGACGGAGCCGAAACCTGGGCCTCGGCTGTGGCCTATGCCAATATGTCACCAGTGGTTAGCCAGTCGGTTGATCTCAAATTCTTCTGCGGCACCGAGCACACCTCGATGAGTGCGGCAGTCTTTGATGGGCTTGAGGGCTATCTGCAGGATGCGGTGATGGAGAGCGCCTATTGGGCGCAGACCCATGTCCAGGCGGCGAATGAGGCAGCGCTGGTCAAGACCGTCGGCCATTCTGACCCGCAGATGCCGGGCACGATCTTTGCCGAAAACAATGTGCGCAACGCATTCCTGGCAGATGATCAGATCAAAATGGCCGAGGAAATGTGCTCGCCCGAGTTCCAGCCGCAGCTGTGGGAACAGTGGCGTGATCGCCTGAACAAATGGGCCGGTGGCATTGATACCTATCAGGAGATCTATGACATCGCGCGCCAGGTGCCCAAGGACATGAAACCAGAGAATGTCGAACCCCGGCGCTGGTGGAAAGCCTAAAACCCAAAAGTATGAAGACAGACCGGCGTGCTTTTGCGCGCCGGTCTTACCTGTCCGAATAAAGCGGCCTGCGCCAACGGACTACAGGGAGGAAAAGATGGGACTCTGGCCAGAGATCGGCGATATATTTCGTGCATTTGCATCACAAGACAGCTGGGAAATCCGCAATGCGCTCAAAACCGAAGGCGCTTGGCTGTTCGGCACAGTTGCCACCGCGCTCAGCGGGTTGATCATGCTGTGGATCTACAAGCTACTGCCCTGGTTGGACCGGCACCTTGAACGCACGGTGATGGTCTATAGCTATCTGGCGATTGCCTTTATCATATTTTGGGGCGTTATTGATCGCTTCATTTTCTCGAACCAGCAGCCCTGGTCGACCACCATTCCTCCGCTTTTGTTCATGATCATGGCCTGGTTTGGTGCCGCCTTTAACGTGCGACTGCGCACCCACCTCAGCTTTGCAGAGTTTCGCTCCATGATGCCACGGGCTGGACAGATGGCCTGCCTGATGTTGGATGCCGTTTTGTGGTTTATTTTTGCAGTGATTGTACTGGTGACAACAACGCGGATGACGGCGCTATCGGCGTCAAATTTTCAGATCGTTCTGGGCACCGATAATGTCATGCAGTGGTGGTTCCTGATCACCGCGCCCATGTCGTTTGTTCTGATGGTGGCGCGGGTGTTTGAAAACCTGATCGAAGACGTTTCGAACTGGCGCTCTGGGGCACCGCTGATCAAACAGGCTGTGATCGGGGGGGATATCTGATGACAGATGGATCTTGGGTCACGCTGATCTCGCTTGGGGTCACCTTTTTGTTCATGCTCGGCGTGCCGGTTTTGCTGGTCATTGCCTATTGGGTGATTGGCTGCTCTTTTGTTCTGGGTTTGACGCTCGACAATATGGGTGCCGAGCTTCTGAATGTGTTTAACAAGGGTTTTGCCCTGCTGGCGATGCCGCTGTTTATCCTCACCGGCGATCTGATCAACCAATCAGGAATTGCCCGGAGATTATCGGATTTTGCCTATGCCTGTCTGGGTTGGCTGCGTGGAGGGCTTGCCATGGCAGCGCTGGGCGCTTGCGGGCTGTTTGCGGCCATTTCAGGCTCTAACTCGGCGACGACGGCGACAATTGGCTCTATGCTGCACCCTGAAATGGTCAAAGGCGGATATGATGAACGCTTTTCTGCGGCGACCGCAGCGGCGGGTGGTACGGTGGGGATTATCATCCCGCCCTCGATCATCTTTATCGTCTATGGCTTCCTGCTGAACCTGCCAATTTCAGAGCTGTTTGTAGCCGGCATCCTGCCCGGTGCGCTGATGGTGATTGGCATGCAGCTGGCCTGCTGGGTGATCTGCCGGATCAACGGCTGGGGTCATCTGATCCCGTTGCAAATGACCCGGGTTCTGAAAACCGCCTTTGGTGCCTGGCTTGGCTTCTTTGCCATCGGATTGGTGCTTTGGGGGATCTACACCGGCAAATTCTCCCCAACCGAGGCGGCTGGAGTCACTGTGGGCTTTTGTGTCATCGCCGGGCTGGTGAGCTATCCGCTCAACCGGATTATGGGATCGCGGAAAGATAGACCAATTTCTGAAAAGTCCTACGCCGAGATGCTCGTGGTCGAAGGCTTTACCATCCCGCAAATCCCATCGGTGGTGGTACGTTCAGCCCAGATCACAGGCATTTTGGCCCCCTTGATTGCCATTTCCGTGGTGATGCAGCAGATCCTGTCGCTGCTGGGTGCGCAGCAAACCATCGGCGATTTTGTCACCTCTATGGGCGGCTATCACGCGGTACTCTTTACCTCGATGGTGATTGTCTTCTTCTCTGGCATGGTACTGGAAAGCCTGCCCGTGACGATCATCCTGGCGCCGATCCTCGCGCCGATTGCGGCGTCAGTGGGGATTGATCCGATCCATTTTTCGGTGATCTTCCTGGTGGGGGCCTCCATTGGGTTTATTACGCCCCCATATGGGCTCAACCTCTATGTCGCATCTGGTGTAACGGGCGTTCCCTACTTCCGCCTGCTGCGCTATACCGTGCCCTACCTTGCGGCATTGATTAGCGTCTGGATACTGGTTGCCCTGGTGCCTGACCTCGCACTGATCCTGCTGCCCAACAGATAGATGTAGTCCCATGCCCCACGAGCCGACCTCCGCCAAAGAGACGCAGATTCCAACCAATTTGAGATTGCTGCTGATCATCGAGGAGGTCGCGCGCCGTGGTGTTGCGATAAAACCGGCAGAGCTGGTTGAGACCCTGGGGCTGCCCAAACCCACCCTGCACAGGTTGCTGCAAACGGCGGAGGAAGAGGGGTTCTTGCAGCGCGATCTTGATGGTCGCTCCTACGGGCCCGGCTCCCGGCTGCGGTCGCTTGCGGTGAACACCATTTCTTCCGAACATCTGCGCACGGCGCGATTGACAATTCTCAGGGCGGTAGCAGAAGAAATCGGTGAGACCTGCAATCTGGCCACCCCAGATCGCGAAGGCATGACCTATCTGGACCGGGTTGAGACCAAATGGCCTCTGCGGATCCAATTGCCAATAGGCACTCAAGTGCCGTTTCATTGTACCGCAAGCGGTAAGATGTATCTGTCGACTCTACGGCCTGCGACCCTCAACAGTGTGCTATCTGCACGTGCCCTAGAACCACAGACCCAGCGGACAATAACTGACCCCGATACCCTGCGCGCGGAATTGCAAAAGACCCGTGCGCGCGGGTATGCAACAGATGACGAGGAATTCATGACCGGAATGGCTGCAATTGCCGTGCCGATCCTGGACCCCCAAGGGCGGCTGATGGCAACATTGTCGGTCCATGCGCCGGTTCAACGACGAGGTTTGAGCCAGATCCTGGAATTTCTCGCCCCCCTGCAAAAGGCTGCAGCGCAGCTGACTGAGCTTAATCGCGCGCAGGAAGAAAGCCGCTGACGAGGCTGGCGCGGGCGCCATTAGATCCATCAGCAATGGTGATGAGACGCTAACAGAAACTGTGCTTCTTCTTTTGGCATGACCTGTCATAAAGACGCGTCAGAGGAGACCCGAGATGACGCAAATGCCGCGCGAGAATATCGATACACCGCAGGGGTTAGCCTTTGCCATTTCAGCCTATGTGCTCTGGGGATTTCTGCCGCTTTACATGAAACTGGTGGCGCATATTCCCGCTGCTGAGGTGGTCGCGCATCGGGTGCTTTGGTCAGTACCGGTGGCGGGGTTGCTCTTGGTGGTCTTGGGGCGCACTAAGGAGCTACGCGCTGCACTCAAGAGCCCCCGCACGTTGGGCATGGCCTGCGTCACAGCCGCACTTATATCGGTGAATTGGGGCATTTACGTTTGGTCTATTGCCACCGGCCACGCACTGGATGCAGCTCTTGGCTATTATATCAATCCGCTATTCAGCATTGCGCTGGGTGCCGTTTTACTGCGAGAGCGGCTGACGCCAACGCAACTGCTCGCCATTGGCCTGGCCGCAGCCGCTGTGGTGGTCCTGACCGTTGAAGCCGGGCGACTTCCCTGGGTCGCAATTGCATTGACGCTCAGCTGGGGCTTTTATGCTTTCTTCAAGAAACAGCTGCCGGTTGGTCCTAATCAGGGCTTTATGCTTGAGGTCCTGATCCTGACACCACCCGCGCTGGGCTATCTGGCCTATATGTCGGTAACGGGAGGCACCCATTTTCAGGGCGTGGATATCTGGCTGCTTATGGGCTGCGGATTGGTGACCGCGGTGCCGCTGATTGTCTATGCCAATGGGGCCAAGCTGCTCAGACTTTCGACGATCGGGATCCTGCAATATATCGCACCGACGATGATCTTCCTGATCGCGGTTTTTGTCTTTGGAGAAGAATTTGGTCGCGCAAGGATGATCGCCTTCCCAATGATCTGGGCAGCCTTGGTGATCTATTCAATTCCGCTGATCCGACAGTTGCGTCAAAACCCCAAGGCCCAGGCCTAGAATATAGATTGGGGCATCTGGGGCGTCAGGTCAGGGCTTTGCGAAATTCGAGGAAACGCGCGTCAGTCATCACCCTGGCATTGATGGCATCGCGCAGGGCGCCAATGGTTTTATGTGGACGCATCACCACCTCAAAATTCTGGATCAAACCCGCATCATTCAGGGTGATCAGATCGACACCAACAGTGTCTAACTCGCCAACTTTACATTGAAATTCCAGCGCCCAATCCTTGCCCTCACCCATGATACGGCGATAGCGGAATTCAGAGAAGATCTGGCCGACATGCCCCAGAACAGCGGCAACCGGCGCCCGGCCAGTCCAGGTTTTCCAATAGGTGGGCGGCAGGAAGGTCACATCTTCGGCCAACAGCTCCAGGATGGCTTCTTCTTCGCCTTTGGCAACAACTTCCTGCATGCGGGTAATGGTTGGATGCATGGTCTCTCTCCCTGAACGTCTTTTTTTAATTGCTAGGCTGAACTCTGCGTTTCCTCCCCCTATCACAGCAAGCGCGACGTTGCGGGAACTTGCAGGGGAGCGAAAGGCGCAGTAGGCAGGCACACATGGCAGTTTCAAGTGACTATACCCCGCCGCAGGACCCATTGGAGATCCTGCATCATGACGCCCAAATCTTGGTGGTGAACAAACCCGCGGGCCTGCTAAGTGTGCCCGGACGTGGCGAGCATCTGGCTGACTGCCTGCTGAGCCGGGTGCAAACCGCCTTTCCTGAGGCCCTGCTCGTGCATCGACTAGACCGGGACACATCCGGGGTTATGGTCTTTGGGGTGACACCGCATGCGCAGCGGCATCTGTCGATGCAGTTTGAAAAGCGCACAACCCGCAAGGTCTATGTCGCGCGCCTTGCGGGTCATTTGGAGCCCCGTGCTGGCGAAGTAGACTTGCCGCTTATCGTGGACTGGCCTAATCGCCCCCGGCAGATGGTCTGCCATGACACTGGAAAACCCGCCCTAACGGACTTCCGCGTGGTGAAATACGGCGAGGGTGAAACCCGTGTGAGATTGACGCCAAAGACCGGTCGCACGCATCAGCTTAGGGTGCATATGATGGCACTGGGTCATGCGATCCTCGGCGATCCGCTGTATGCCACTGGAGAGGATCGAGAGTATTCCCGGATGATGCTGCATTCAGAGGAATTGAGGATTAAACACCCGGACACTGGTGAATCGATCAAGTTCCGCGTCAAAGCACCGTTTTAGAAGCGGCCTCAGCTTCACCAGCAGCCCCGCCAGATCAGGGCGCCACTTTCAGCCACTGCGACGGCAGAATATCAGGATTGCTGAGCTTGGGGTCGCCAAACCAGTTGGCCGGCCCTGCAACACGCTTTTGCGGATTGGCGTTCAGCCAAGCAGCCCACCAGGAAAACGAGCTATTGCCGATGATATTGTGTTTGCACAAACTCATGAGGCGCATATCCTCAAAATCGGTTTCCGGCCCGTTGAAATCCACAACCACCTTTTTGCAAGGCAGAGGGAGGTTGGCCTTAGCCCAGTCAGGATCATCTGAGAAGACATAAACAGTGGGGGCATCTTGTGACAAACCCTCCAGAAGGCGGGTCAGTGCGGCCTCATAATAGGCTTGATCACAAAGCACATGGGCCGAAAGCGCGACATAGTCTCCGCGCCGCACATGCAGAGAAATCGCGTTATCCTCCATGATCCGCGCCGCCATTTCGGCGTTTTGGCGATTGCTGAAGTCAGGAAAAGTAAAATCCGCTCGGATCAGATCACTGATCTCTTCAAAGTATCTTTCACTTTGCCAATACCCATGCAGGTAGCAGCCATCTTCCCATGTTTCAAAAGCAGTATTGTAGCCCAGGCCCCGCTCGCGACGAAACCGTGGCGCCAGCCCGAGACCACGCCACAGCCCATAGCGCAAGGGTGCATGCTGCTTTAATGGGGGTAGCTTGGGGGCGGCGCTAAGGGGCAGGTCAAAGACACGCGTCAAAACCCCTTCGCCGCGCAGTTCAGCGCCGCGGCCATCCAATGCGACGCCACAGCCCAGACGATGCGCCAGGGCGCGGGCAGCCGCATATTGGAACATCTGGTTGCCAAGACGACCATGCAGACGAGAGGTGATCATGGCAGGCTCCTCAGCAGATACCCCGGAACTGGGCCGCGGTATCTGCACCCCATAGACAGGGACTAGAAATCCAGGTTTTCAACGCTCAGAGCATTTTTCTGAATGAACTCCCGGCGGGGTTCAACCACATCGCCCATCAGTTTGGTAAAGAGATCATCAGCCCCGACCAAATCATCGACACGTACTTGCAACAGGGTGCGGGCATCCGGGTCCAGGGTGGTTTCCCACAGCTGATCGGGGTTCATCTCGCCCAGACCTTTGTAGCGCTGCAGCGACAAGCCCTTTTCGCCCTCCTCCATGATCGCCTTTAGCAGATCAAGCGGGCCATGGATCGCCTGCGCACGGTCGCGGCGAAGCAATTGACCAGAGGTTCGATAAACCTCTTGCAAACTCTTGGTAAAGCTGCCGGTTTTTCGGGCTTCGCCAGAGCGCAGCATAGGGCCATCCAGGGTGCGCACCTCTTCGACGCCGCGCAGGATGCGGGCCAGACGAATGCCGTGATCCTGAGTGATACGACCCTGCCAACCCTTTTCATATTCCAGCGCGATGAGATCAAGCCGTGCCGCAACCCGGTCAGCAACGCCCTGCAGATCGGCATCAACAGCACCGGGCACAAAGGCGCCGGCCACGGCTGCCTGCTCTAGAATGTGGCGTGGGTAATGGGTCGGGAAGGCATCCAGAACCCGTTTGAGCTGACGCGCCTCTTCAACCACGCGGGTGAGGTCCTGCCCTACCAACTCTTCGCCACTGCCCAGTTTCAGGGTCGCGCCCTCGACACCTTGATGGATCAGATAATCATCCAGCGCCGCCTGATCTTTAAGGTAGACCTCGGATTTTCCACGCGCCACTTTGTAAAGCGGGGGCTGAGCAATATAGAGATAACCGCCTTCGATCAGCTCTGGCATCTGCCGGTAGAAGAAGGTCAAAAGCAGCGTCCGAATATGGGCGCCATCAACATCCGCATCGGTCATGATGACGATCTTGTGGTAACGCAGCTTGTCGATGTTGAACTCGTCCCGGCCAATGCCGGTTCCCAGGGCCATCACCAGATTGCCAATCTCCTGGCTGCCCAGCATGCGGTCAAACCGTGCCCGTTCCACGTTCAGGATCTTACCCCGCAACGGCAAGATCGCCTGGGTTTGACGATCGCGACCGGTCTGGGCGGATCCACCAGCGGAATCCCCCTCCACCAGGAAGACTTCGGTCTTAGACGGATCTTTCTCTGAGCAATCCTTGAGCTTACCCGCCAGGAAATTCACATCCATTGCTGTCTTACGGCGTGTCAGCTCGCGGGCTTTGCGGGCCGCTTCACGGGCCAGAGCTGCCTCAACGATCTTGCCCACAATCTGTTTGGCCTGATTGGGGTTTTCCTCAAACCATTCCGCCAGCTTTTCGTTCACCAGGCTTTCAACAACCGGGCGCACCTCGGAGGAGACCAGTTTATCCTTGGTCTGGCTGGAGAATTTTGGATCTGGCACTTTGACGGACAGGACACAGGTCAGACCTTCGCGGGCGTCATCACCAGTAAAGGAGACCTTCTCCTTTTTGGCGATACCGCTGGACTGGGCATAGTTGTTGATGGTGCGGGTCAGCGCCCCGCGGAATCCCGCCAAATGGGTACCACCGTCGCGCTGTGGGATGTTGTTAGTAAAGGGCAACACCGATTCATGGTAGCTGTCGTTCCACCACATCGCCACTTCAACACCGATATCATCCTTTTCACCGGTAATGTAGACGGGTGAATCCATCACAGGCGTTTTCGACCGGTCCAGGTATTTCACAAACTCTTTGACACCGCCCTCATAGAACAGCTCAGATTCCAGCCGTTCAGCGGGACGCTCATCCGCCAGAATGATCTTGACCCCAGAATTCAGGAAGGCCAGCTCACGCAGGCGCTTTTCCAAAGTCTCAAACGAGTATTCCAGGTTCGAAAACGTGTCGGTAGACGCCATGAAGCGCACTTCGGTGCCCGTCTGATCGCCACAATCGCCGACCACTTTCAGATGCTCTGCGGTGTCGCCACGTTCAAACCGCGCAACATGCTCTTTACCTTCGCGCCAGATCCGCAGTTCCAACCAATCGGACAGGGCGTTTACTACCGAAACACCCACCCCGTGCAGACCGCCGGAAACCTTATAGGAGTTGCTGTCAAATTTGCCACCCGCGTGCAGCTGGGTCATGATGACTTCGGCTGCCGAAACGCCTTCTTCCTCGTGAATGCCAACCGGAATACCGCGCCCATTATCATAGACCGAAACCGAGCTGTCAGCGTGAATTGTCACCCGAACGTGGTCGGCATGTTTGGCCAGCGCCTCATCAATTCCGTTGTCCACCACCTCGTAGACCATGTGGTGCAGA
This sequence comes from Roseobacter sp. MED193, assembly GCF_000152965.1. GTDB lineage: Bacteria > Pseudomonadota > Alphaproteobacteria > Rhodobacterales > Rhodobacteraceae > Pseudophaeobacter. The sequence goes on from NZ_CH902583.1 coordinate 2,171,567, forward strand.
CCAGAGCCATCATCGGTGTCGCCGATATACATTCCAGGACGTTTGCGAACTGCCTCCAACCCTTTGAGAACCTTAATGGAATCTGCACCATATTCGGCTGGGCTCTGTTCGTTATCAGACATTCGCGACTTCCTGTTTTAACTTTCAGAGTTTATACGCAATTTGCCCCCTAATGTCACCCACACAGGGCCTTTTTCTTAGCCTGAAACAACACCCTATCGTGGGCCGCGCGCATCCCCTCAAATCCAAGACCCAGAAGCGCACAACGCATGCAATTGAGGGATCAGGCTTATCCAAGGTTTTCCCTAAAACACAGCCGACTAACCCTGCGAACTGAACCGCAGGTGAAGTTCATTTGCAGCCTGCCAGTCCGCCTTGCGACGTTGACCAGATGTGGCCTGCAACCAGTCTTTTGCTGTCTGACTCTCCAGCGTAATCAGGGCATCAATCAACGGCGTCTCCGCAATCTCTTCTGCTTTCTCTCTCAGCTCAGCCTTGCGACGGGTCAAGGCGTCAATCTGCGCTGTGAGCGCCCCCTCCAAGTGGCAGCCCAGCATGAGCTCTTGCATGTTCATCGGCGGCACGGGCGCCTGTTGCAGCCGCATCCATCGCAGGGCCAAGGCCGGTCGCAGGATATAGAAGTAGCGCTTTAGCCGCCTGCCACCGCCAGGCGCCAGCAAGCGTGTCTGCTGGCGCTCCATTAGCTGCAGATAATGCCAGGTCACCGCTCGTCGATCGAGCACCCCACCACAAAAGCTGCGTAGGGCAGAGACCGCCTCTTGGTTTGCCATATAGACGATTGGTGACTGCAACCATTCCGCAATCACGGCATTGGAATTACAGGCCAGTTTCAGCGCCTTGCCCAGCTCCCAGCCAGACAGGTCCAACTCATCATCAATCGGGTATTCAACAACGTCTCGTTTGCCATCCAGGCGCAGATGCCAGGACACCGGTCGGCTGTAAACAAAGCGCACATCGTAATCGCTGTCTGGCGAATGAAACCCCCAGGCGCGTGACCCGGATTCCGCCGCAAACAGGATACGCAGGCCTTCCTCAGCCTCGATCTCTTTCAGCTTTGCCTGAATGAGATCCCGCATTCCGGCACTCACCGCATCAGTCATCTGCTTACCACCTGTGAAATTCCTTCCATGTCTCCCACCTCCAGAACCTGGGCACGTGTGCCCAGTTCCGCAAAGAGCTCGGCCCCTGTGCCCGTCATCCAGGCCTGGGCCCCAAGCGCACAGATTTCATCATAAAGAGCCGCCCGACGTCCGGCATCCAAATGGGCCGCGACCTCGTCCAACAGCAAAATGGGCGGCGCCCCCTCGCTGGCAGTCAAAGCCCGCGCATTGGCCAGAATGAGAGAAACCAGAAGCGCCTTTTGTTCCCCTGTAGAGCATTCCTTGGCGGCAATCCCTTTGTGCACATAGGTGCCAATCAAATCACTTCGGTGCGGCCCAACGAGGCTCCGCCCAACCTTCATGTCCCGCATCCGCCCCTCTGCCAGGGCCTGCACCAGATCCGCTTCGCTCTGTGGCATCTCACCCTCAGACTGAACCAGATCCAGATGTGCGGTTGGAAATGCAGTCTCAGCCTTGTCTTGCGCCTCAATCAGCCGCTGAACAGCAGAGCATCGCGCTGTATGAATACGATGGCCAGCCGTCCCCATCTGCGCCTCAACCACCCGATACCAGGCAGCATCACGCACCTGTTCTTTCAGCAACCTGTTACGCTCGCGCATGGCCTTTTCGTAGGTCAGCGTTGCTTCCGCGTGACTGGGATCAAAGCTCAAGGCTATTCGGTCCAGGAACCGTCGACGCCCCTCAGCGGCCTCCACCCACAAGCGGTCCATCACTGGCACCAGCCAGACCACCCGGCAGATCTGCCCCAGGGCGATCTGGTTCGAGGCCTTATTGTCGATCCGAACCTGGCGCGCCGCGCCTTCCTCGGACCAGGTTTCGATTTCATAGGCCTGATCCGGCGCCTGCAACACCGCCTTCAACTTCCAGCCCAGCCCTTCGGGACGGCGCACCATGTCGGCAGCACTGGCCCGTCGCAGCCCCCGCCCCGGCGAAAACAGTGAAACAGCTTCCAGGATATTGGTCTTACCAGCGCCATTTTTGCCATGAATGGCCACGGGGCGCCCATCCAAATGCAGTTCCGCCCGCAGATGCGAGCGGAAGTGGGACAAAGTCAATTCAGTTAAGGCCAACATGAATGGGCGCGCCTTTTGCTACACGGCGCAGCCGCAAACCACCAATTATACGCGCATCGGCATAACAACATAGACCGCGCTTTCATCACTGCCTTCGCGCATCAAGGTCGGATCGCCAGAGGAATTGAACATAAAGACAGCGTTTTCGCGGTCAACCTGATTGGCAATTTCCAACAGATATTTGGCGTTAAAACCGATCTCCAAACGCTCATCCGCATAGGCCACTGCCAGCTCTTCTTCAGCCGCACCGCTGTCCGGCGCATTGACCGACAGGATCAGACGATCCTCTTCCAGCTGCAGTTTCACCGCGCGCGACCGCTCGGAAGAAACAGTGGCAACACGATCCACAGCACGGGCGAACTCATCCGCATCTACTTCCAAACGACGGGTATTGCCCGCCGGAATGACCCGCGTGTAATCAGGGAATGTGCCATCAATAACCTTGGAGGTCAGGGTGATATTCGGGGTGGCGAACCGCACCTTGGTCTCAGACACCGAGACCGCAATATCCATCTCATCATCATCCAGCAACTTGCGCATCTCGCCCACGGTTTTACGCGGCACGATCACGCCTGGCATGTCCTCGGCCCCAACTGGCAGCGACGCGTCAATCCGGGCCAAACGGTGTCCATCGGTGGCCACACAGCGCAGCACCTTGCCGCCCTCCGCCGCATCCGAGACATGCATATATACCCCATTTAGATAATAGCGGGTCTCTTCGGTGGAGATGGCAAACTTGGACTTATCAAAAAGCCGACGCAGCATGGCCGCATTGGCGGTAAAGTTCGAATGATATTCCGAGCTCGCCATAACCGGGAAATCTTCGCGTGGCAGGGTCGCCAAGGAGAAATTCGAGCGCCCAGCCTCGACCGTCAGACGGCCTGTTGCCGCATCCGCAGTCAGTGTCACCAGAGCACCATCGGGAAGTTTGCGCACGATCTCATGCAGCGTCGTGGCGGCAACAGTTGTAGCCCCGGCGCGCTCAACCTGCGCAGGCGCCTTGTCGACCACTTCGATATCAAGATCGGTGGCACGGAACTGGGCCACGTCACCTTCGGCCTCGATCAGAACATTGGCCAGGATCGGAATAGTATTTCTACGCTCGACCACTGATTGGGCCTGCGCAACCGCCTTCAGGAGTGTGCCGCGTTCGATGCTGATCTTCATGTCGCTTTCCTCTTCGTCGCGCCCGTTCTGTCAGAGTTGCCGTGCCATAACTGAGGGCTGCTGCCCAGCCAATGAAAAAGCAATACTCGGGACCAGCAAAGTAGCGGTTTGCCCCTCATGCACAAGGCTTTTTATTGAGTTTTCCAGGGGAATCCCAGTAGCGTCAAGAGGCCAGATCCCACAACAGCGTCAAACCCGCCCAATCGTTGCCAGGGAACCAGACGATCACCGCCCAGCCCCGCAAATAGCCAAAAAAAACGGCCCTGGAAATCCAGGGCCGTATACAATCAATGCGACAGTGGTGCCGGATCAGGATTCAAGCGACCGGCGCAGCATTTCCACATCTTCGGCGATTTGCCCATCTGTTGACTTCAACTCTTCAATCCGGCGCACACCATGCATGACGGTTGTATGGTCGCGACCACCAAAACGGCGGCCAATCTCTGGCAGGCTGCGGCTTGTGAGTTTTTTGCACAGATACATTGCGACCTGACGCGGCCGCGCATAGGAGCGCAGACGCTTGGGGCCAATGATATCGGACATCCGGATATTATAATACTCCGACACCTTGCGCTGGATTTCCTCTACGGTGATTTTGCGTTCAGAGGCGCGCAACACATCAGCCAGACAATCCTGGGTCAGATCCATATCGATTTCACGCCCCACCAGCGAGGCAAAGGCAAACAGCCGAGTCAACGCCCCTTCGAGCACGCGCACATTGGTGGAGATGCGGTGCGCCAGGAACTCCAGCACCCCATCAGCGATTTCCAAATCGGGATAGGTCTGTTGCTGCAGCTGCACCTTGGTCTGCAGAATACCCAGACGCAGTTCATAGTCTGTTGGGTGCAGGTCCACCACCAGGCCACATTGCAAGCGCGATTTCACCCGGTCTTCCAGATCCTTGATCTCGCCTGGGGCGCGGTCGGCAGAGATAATGATCTGCTTGTTCTGATCCACTAGTGCGTTGAAGGTATGGAAGAATTCTTCCTGAGTGGAATCCTTTCCAGCGATGAATTGCACGTCATCTACCATCAGCACATCAACCGAGCGGAACAGGTGCTTAAAATCCATCATTTTGCGTTCACGCAGAGCCTGCACAAAGCGATACATGAACTGTTCAGCAGACAGGTAAAGCACGTTCAGGCTCGGATTCTGAACAGTGATTTCCCAGGCAATAGCATGCATCAGGTGGGTTTTCCCCAGACCGACGCCACCATAGAGCACCAGAGGGTTGAACGTCACTGGACCGCCCTCAGCCACGCGACGCGCGGCGGCATGGGCCAGCTCATTGGGCTTACCAACAACAAAGTTGTCAAAGGTGAAGCGGGGGTCCAAAGGAGCCGCTTGCAGGGTATCCATCGGTGCAGCAGCCGCTGCTTTGTCAGACAAGGACATACCTGTGCTCGCGCCGGTATTTCCCGTCTCTTGCATCTCGGCAAATGGCTCTGCGGGCTGTTCAACCTGGCGCACCGGGCGGGCAGGCGAATTGGCAGCGACCCGGAAGGCCAGGCGTTGAACTGGCTCGCCAGACAGACTGAACTCATGCAGAATCAAATCTGCAAAGTTCTGGCTCACATAGTTGCCCATAAAGTTTGTTGGCACGTGAAATACGGCCACACCGTCGTCAACTGAATTAAACTCAAGTGGTTCAATCCAGGTCGTAAAATTGTTCTGGCCAACAGTCTTCAAAAGCCGTGTTCTGAGCTGTCCCCATTTTTCTTCCGTCATGCTGCGCCTCATGCATCCCCAAAAACAAGCAGCGGCCTGTTTATCTTTCGCCTATCATTTCTTTGCGCCCCTTTCAGAGCCGCTCTTCACACATAGCTTCTGTGTTTGCGGACAGGGTATTCCTGACCGCACTCCCCTTCGGGGCAACGGATCGTCCAAACAAAAACACCAAAACGCGGTGGCTCTATATTGATACAAAAAAACCGTTTCTGCACACAGATGGGAACGAGGCTGCTGACTGGAAAATCCAGTACAGCAAGGCACAGAAGCCGTTAGGCGAATATAGCCTTTCGTAACTTCCTGCAGCGTCAGCAACCTTGATGCCCGTCAAGATTACCGTGAGCAGCCTGTCCCCCCAGCGAGTGAATCGCTGTACATGTGGTAGCAATTTGCGAGGGGCAGCGGCAATCAAACTATGATGTTGACTCACGCTTTGCCCACAAAGAATCTCTCGCAGTTGCAGCAGGCCTTAGTCAGATAAGGACAAAATAAAAAGGCGCCGCAAAAATGCGACGCCTTTAAAATTTTCAATTTCCTGCTTGTGCGGAAATTACGTCCGAGAATCAACCCAGCGCTTTGACTCGTGCGGTCAGACGGGACACTTTCCGCGATGCGGTGTTCTTGTGGTAGACGCCTTTGGTCACACCACGCATCAGCTCAGGCGCGGCGAGGCGCAGAGCAGCGGCTGCATCTTCTTTGTTGCCAGATTCGATGGCTTCTTCAACTTTACGCAGGAAGGTGCGGATGCGCGAACGGCGGGCTTTGTTTACTGCGAAACGCTTTTCGTTCTGACGGGCGCGTTTTTTTGCTTGGGGGCTATTTGCCATGTCTCTGTGACCTTATCTTCGGGTTCGAATGTGTATATCGGCGCAGGCCAGCCAAACCCGGATCGGATCTCGGAGTGATTCTAGCCAAGCGGGCTGCACGCGCATGTATGGCTGCGGTCTTTAATGCGGCGGACGGCAATATGCAAGCCATTTGCCAAAGACCTGATCTTTCGCCTTGCAACGGCAGCCATACCGCTGAAAAGCCGCCAGGACCAAACAAACGCAAGGCCCTGGCATTGGGGCAAACCCCAGAAGGTTACTTATCGCGGAACTGAGCTTCGCGTTTCTCCAGGAAGGCCGCCATGCCCTCTTTCTGATCCTCAGTCGCAAACATCGAGTGGAACACCCGGCGTTCAAACAACATGCCTTCGCTTAGCGGCAGCTCGTAGCTGCGGTTGACCGTTTCCTTGACCGCCATGACGGTCAGCTGGGATTTTTCGGCAATTTTATGCGCCGCGCCCATGGCCTCTTCGATCAGCTTTTTGGCAGGCACGACCCGCGACACCAGGCCAGCGCGCTCGGCTTCCTCGGCGCCCATGAAACGACCCGTGAGGTTCATATCCATGGATTTGGACTTACCTACAAATCGTGTCAGACGCTGTGTACCACCGATACCCGCGACAACGCCCAGATTGATCTCTGGCTGGCCAAACTTTGCGGTTTCCGCCGCGATGACAAAATCGCACAACATCGCCAATTCACAGCCGCCGCCCAGCGCATAACCGGCCACAGCCGCGATGATGGGCTTGCGGATGGCAATGATGCGATCATTGACCTGCGCAAAGAGGTTGTTGGTATAGACATCGGTAAAGCTCATCTCCGACATCTCTTTGATGTCAGCGCCGGCAGCAAAGGCCTTTTCCGAACCGGTCAGCACGATGCAGCGCACCTTGTCGCTAGCGTCGGCTTCTTCCAGGGCCGTGCAAAGCTCACTCACGAGCGCTGCATTGAGCGCGTTCAACGCCTCGGGGCGATGCAGTTTGATAAGGCAAACGTGGTCCTGCACATCGACGTTGATCGTCTCATAGGCCATAATTGATGCTTTCATTGTTCCGTTCAGAACCGAGTCATTACCACGACAAACATCGCATTCAAGCTATCTTTGACACTTGCCACAGTAGAAAGAGGATCGCCCTGACTGGGTGATTCTGGCAATAGTCCCACCACACCCCTGTCGCCGACAGGCCTCTGCCTCGCGGCCATATACGTCAAAGCTGTGTTGAAAATATCCAAGTTCGCCATTGGCTTGGCGGAAATCTTTTAGCGAAGATCCCCCCGCTTTGATGGCGTCTTCCAGAACCTGGCGAATGATCGGAACCAGGCTGGCAACGCGACGAGCCGAGAGTTGCCCCGCTTTGCGTGTGGGCAAAATTTGAGCACGAAAAAGCGCCTCACAGACATAGATGTTGCCCAGACCAGCTATGATTCCCTGATCCAGAAGTGCCGATTTCACCGGTGTGTTCTTGCCTTTGAAGGCGGCAATCAGGTGGTCCTCATGAAAGTCATTGCCTAAGGGTTCTGGCCCGAGCACCTTCAGGAGTTTGTGCTCCGCCAGTCCCGCTGTTTCAATCAAATCCATGGCGCCAAAGCGGCGCGGATCATTGAACGTCACTCGCGCGCCGTTCTCCATGTCAAAAACCACATGGTCATGTTTCTCTGCCTGTGGATGGTCGTGCACAAACTGCCCCAGAGGATCGCCCGACACCGTCATCCGCCCCGACATGCCCAGGTGCACCAGCAGGGTCTCGCCCCGATCCAGCTCTGCCAGGATGTATTTCGACCGCCGCCGCAGCGCCACGACCCGCGCGCCGGTCAGCCGCTCGGCCATGCGCTCTGGAAAAGGCCAGCGCAGATCTGGCCGGTTCACATGAGCCTGTGCAATCACCACCCCCTCCATTGAGGGCTGCAATCCCCGCATCACGGTCTCAACCTCGGGCAGTTCAGGCATTGTTCAGCTTGCTCTCTGCAATTTCCAAGATATCGCTATGACCAGCACTGTATTTCGAGACGCGCGCAACACCCGAACCAGTGAAGTGTAGTTTGTCCTGATAGGCCTCTTGCTCGATTTTTCTTAGGTCACTCCAAAGGTGAAGTTTTTGACGTCCCCAGAAATCTGGCCCTTCTATGGCCTCTTCGTTCCAACGTAGTTTAGTGAACAACCAGTAGACCACTTCATAAATCATGATCAGCCCTATGGCAGCGACAAACACCGCAAATAGGGCCGTGGCGACCCCAGCCCCCGCTGCAACTATTTCAAAAGAAAACTTAAACATGACCGTTCCCAAAGGCAAAACGAAGAACACCAATACTATCCTCGCACCGACATTGATTCGTGCACAATGCCGACCATCCTTCAGAAGTATCCCATGAGTGCGCCCGCTATCCATGGCAGCAAAAACAAATTTCAAACACGCAATGCTTAGTGGTCCCGCGGCAAGCAATACGACCACCAGGTCAGGAATTTTTGATACCCAACCATTTATCTTCAAATAGAAAATCGCCACCGCCCATACGGTGGAAAAGGTTAGCACAAGTGCGGGTCTTATCAACGGCTTCATCCCCGCTCCCTGCTACACATTCGCCCCATCGCGTTCCCAGTTGCGGGCAAATCAGACATTCACTTTCCTAACCAAGCAATCATCGTAAGCATAGTCATGAGGGTAGAAAGATGCAGCAGCGGCTAAAATCGGCTGTGTGCCCGTCATGTGAGAATTCAGATCAATCTGTCGCTTGCTGATATCCTCAAGCTTATACGGGCCTTTTCGCAGGCTTGGCCTTAGGCCTTCCGAGGACCAGAGTTCGCCCGCTTTCATAAAAACGCGATAGGGAAAGCAATGCACCCCCGCGGCACAGCCCAAAACAAAGACACCAAACCCAGGTATTGCGCCTAGGATCCGAAAAATGACTGGATCCTCTGCAGGTCCCCCAAACAGGCAATAAAGTGCTATGGCCCCTCCGCCGATCGCGAGGAGGCAACCACACAGCATATGCCCAATGGGAAACCTGGATTCGATTGCCCCATCTGGCTGTTCTACTCGACGCTCAGATCCGACCCAGAACAGCCCTGACATCGCTGCGATCAACCCAACAACCATCGGCAAAATAGCCGCATACCCCGGAGCACCATCCAGATTAGCTACTCCCCAGAAGCTAAGGCTAAAAAGCACGCTCCCCCAAAGAAAACGTCGCCAAAACCTGTCTTTCCAAAAGGCACCTTGCATCCCCGCCCCCTGCTACCTATTCGCCCAATTGTGTTCCCGGGTTTGGTCTCTATAAGAGGGGGCGGTATCGGCAGAGGCAAGTCCCCATGGCAGACAGATCAGACAGCACCACCCATTTTGGCTTTGAAACCGTCCCCGAGCATGAAAAAGCAGGCCGGGTTCAGGGCGTGTTCAATTCCGTGGCCTCCAAATATGACATCATGAACGACGTGATGAGCATGGGCATCCACCGGGTTTGGAAAGACGCCATGATGGATTGGCTGGCACCCCGCCCCGGCCAGCGGCTGCTGGATGTGGCCGGTGGGACCGGTGATATCTCCTTTCGCTTCCTCAAACGCGCCGGCCACGGCCATTCCACCGTGCTGGATCTCACCACGCCAATGCTGGAGGAAGGGCGCAAGCGGGCCGAGGCTGAGCAGATGGCCGAGAGCCTGGATTGGGTCACCGGCGACGCCATGGCCCTGCCCTTCAAGGACAATACGTTCGACGTCTACACCATCTCCTTTGGCATTCGAAACGTCACCCGCCCGCAGGAAGCCCTCAATGAAGCCTACCGCGTGCTGAAACCCGGTGGTCGCCTGATGGTGCTGGAGTTCTCGCAGCTGCCCAATGACGGCATGCAAAAGCTCTACGACCTCTATAGTTTCAACGTCATACCGCGCATGGGCAAACTCATTGCCAATGACTACGACAGCTACCAGTATTTGGTGGAATCAATCCGCAACTTCCCTGATCAGGACACCTTCCTAGAGATGGTGAAAACCGCGGGCTTTGCCAATGCCAAGTACCGCAACCTCTCCATGGGTATCGCAGCGCTGCATTCTGGCTGGAAGATCTAAACCATGCGTGGCCCCCATAATATCATCCGCCTGATCCGCACTGGTGCCACAATGGTACGTACCGGCGCCATGGATGTGGTATTGGATGCTTTTGACGCGCCCGCCCCCCTGCGGGTGCTGGCCTATACGCTCGGCTGGCCTTTTCAGTGGCTGGGCTACAAGGGCGATCCTCAAATGCCCCCTGCCACCCGCGCCCTGACGGCGCTGGGGCCCGCCTATATCAAGTTCGGACAGGTGCTCTCGACTCGCCCCGATGTGGTTGGCGAAGATATGGCACAGCAATTGCGGGTGTTGCAGGATCAGCTGCCGCCCTTCTCCAGGGCTGAGGCCATGGCTGAGGTGGAGCGCGAGTTGGGCCGTCCGCTGGCAGAGGTCTTCTCGGAGTTCAGCGAACCCATCGCCGCCGCCTCCATCGCCCAGGTGCATAGGGCACGGCTGACCGAAACCGGCGAAGATGTCGCTGTAAAAGTTCTGCGCCCCGGCATCGAACGCGCCTTCAACAAAGACGTGGACGCCTTCTACTTTGCCGCCAGAATCGTCGATATCTTTGCACCTGGTGCGCGCCGCCTGCGCCCCATGCAGGTGATCGAACATTTCGACGGCGTGGTACAGGGCGAATTGGACCTCCGCCTAGAAAGCTCAGCCGCCTCGGAATTCGCCGCTAACACCAGCGAGGATGAGGGTTTTCAACTGCCCCGTATCCGTTGGGAAGCCTCAGCCCGCCGGGTCATGACCCTGGACTGGGCCGACGGCATTGCGCTTGGTGACAACGCGGCCCTGGATGCGGCAGGCCAGGACCGGTCTGCGCTGGGCAAGCGCGTGCTCTCGCTCTTTCTACGCCATGCACTGCGCGACGGCTATTTTCACGCAGATATGCACCAAGGCAACCTCAAGGTGGCCGCCAATGGCGATATCATCGCCTATGACTTTGGCATCATGGGCCATATCGACGAATACACCCGCCGGGTCTACGCCGAGATCCTCTTTGGCTTTATCAAGCGCGATTACAAACGCGTCGCCGAAGTGCATTTTGAGGCCGGCTATGTGCCCGCAGATCGCGACGTTGATGAATTCGCCAGGGCGATCCGGGCCGTGGGCGAGCCTATCTTTGGCATGGACGCCAGCCATATTTCCATGGGCAACCTATTGAACTATCTGTTCGAGGTCACCGAACGCTTCGGCATGGAAACCCGCACCGAGCTAATCCTTCTGCAACGCACCATGGTGGTGGTCGAAGGCGTCGCCCGCTCGTTGGATCCCCATATCAACATCTGGGAAGTGGCCCAGCCTGTGGTTGAGGACTACATTAAGAAAAGCATTGGCCCCCGCGCCATAGCCTCGGATCTGATGAAAACCGCCAAGGTCCTGGCCCGCTTTGGCCCGCGCCTGCCCGCGCTGATGGAACAGGCGCTCATCGCTCAAAGCCAGGAGCCCGCCTCAGATCACAGCAAAAGATCGTGGAAACGCGCCACCCTGTTCGGCGCGTTGGCCGGAGCCCTGGCAACATTCCTGTTGGTCCAGATCTTCTGACAGGCACAAAAGGGGGCCGTCGAACACCGGCCCCCCGTATCATCTTTCCCTAAATATTCTGGGGTGAATGGCCCAGACGGGCCAGAGGGGCAAAGCCCCGCACCTTCAAACCGGCGGGGCGTAGCCCCTCCGCTCTTTAAGGCTTCAAAGACGTTCAATCGCCAGGGCAATCCCCTGCCCACCACCGATACACATAGTGATAAGGGCCTTAGAGCCACCGGTCCGCTCCAGCTCATACAGCGCCTTCAGCGTGATGATCGCCCCTGTCGCACCTACTGGATGCCCCAGGGCAATTGCGCCGCCGTTGGGGTTCACCTTGGCCGGGTCCAGCCCCAGCTCCTTGTTCACCGCCAGCGCCTGCGAGGCAAAGGCCTCGTTGCTTTCAATCACATCAAAATCGCTCGCCTTCAGCCCGGTCTTGGCCAGCAGGTTCTGCACCGCTGGCACCGGGCCGATGCCCATGACCTCAGGGCGCACACCGGCATGGGCATAGCCCAAAACCCGCGCCTTGGGCTTCAGACCGGCCTTTTCAGCTGCCTCTGCCCGCGCCATGACCAGGGCCGCCGCGCCATCATTGATGCCAGAGGCATTGCCCGCAGTGACGCGGCCGTCCTTCTGGAATACTGCCCGCAGCCCCGCCAGGGCCTCCAATGACGTACCCTTGGGGTGCTCATCCACCTCAAAGGCCACCATGTCGCGCTTTACCTTCACCTCTACGGGCGTGATCTGGCTTTTGAAATAGCCCGCCTCAATCGCCGCCGCCGCACGGGTTTGGCTGGCGAGGGCAAATTCATCCATCTGTTCGCGGGTGATCTCGTGCTCATCCGCGACATTCTCTGCCGTCACCCCCATATGGCCGGTGCCAAAGGGGCAGTTCAGCGCGCCCAGCATCATATCGAGCGATTTGACATCGCCCATCTTGGCGCCCCAACGCTGCTGCTGCATGATAAAGGGGCTGCGCGACATATTCTCGGCACCGCCGGTCAGCGCGTAATCCGCATCCCCCAGCATCAGCGACTGAATGCCCGACACCAGCGCCTGGGCACCGGACCCACACAAACGGTTGACGTTCATCGCCGGGGTACCATTGGGCACGCCCGCCTGCATCGCCGCCACGCGGGACAGATACATGTCACGCGGCTCGGTGTTGATCACATGGCCAAAGACCACATGGCCAATCTGTTCCGGGTCCACGCCCGAACGCTCCATCGCCGCCTTCGAGGCAACTGTGGCCAGATCAATAGGGGCAGTATTGGCCAGCGCGCCACCAAAGGTACCAATTGCGGTGCGGGCACCGTCCAGAATGACGATATCAGTCATGATCTCTCTCCTCACGAGTCAGTTGGCGCATTATGCAGCTGCAGCATCGCCCTGTCTGCCCCTCACTGCCCCCGAACCCGGTGGACGTCCCGTCATTGACAAATCCCCTCAGGACCCGCAGGACATCTGTTATGACGGAAAACCCAGACGATATCCTGACACTGCTGCCCGCCCGGCTGAAAGAGGCCCGCCGCGCCCAGGGCCTCAGCCTTGAAGCCGTGGCCAATCTTTCGGGCGTCAGCCGCTCGATGGTGAGCCAGATCGAACGCGGTGAAAGCTCCCCGACCATTGCCACCCTGTGGAACCTCACCCGCGCGCTGCAGGTGGATTTTGCCGGCCTGCTGGAAGCCGGCGACCTGCAGGACCGGATCGAGGTTCTGCGAGCGGTGGATGTGCCCAAGATCGAAAACATCGGCGAGGGCTGCCGCATCCGCATCCTGTCACCGCCAGAAGAGGCCGGCGGCCACGAGATCTATGACATCCGGTTCGACAAAGGCGGTGCCCTGACCAGCCAGCCCCATACCCGCGGCGCGCATGAACAGCTGACGGTGCTGGAGGGCGAAATCGAGGTAACCTCCGGCAGCGCCAAGGATAGGCTACAATCAGGCGACACCGCCCGCTACGCTGCCGATGTGGCTCATGCGATCACCGCACCCAATGGGGCGGCGCGGGTGTTTCTGATCGTGAAGAACGCGTAGCACTCTCAAGCACAAGTATCATCGCCCGTTCAACTTTGTCGAAGCTTCAGGCTGGTAGGATGGGGGCCGGAAAGGGAAACGTTAGAATGCCGCGCCACAGCATGTGGAATGCGTAGGCCGCCCAGCAATACAACGAGAACAATGCAAAACGTAGCCATCTCCGTTGATAAGATTGGCTCTGGATCATTGCCGCCAGGGGATAGACGACGAGGCAAAGCACTCCCAACATCCAGACAAATTCAAGCTCTATGTTCCCCCATAAAAACGGGGCCATTCCAAGAACGATCCAGGGAAGCCAACTGACAACACCTATGGGCGTGATCAGCACCAGGCAAATTGCCGAAACAACGCGTCCCCGCGTCGGACGCAAAACATCTAGAACCTGCCCTCTTGTCTGCCGGATCAGCCACCAAACCATGGCCAAAGCGTACCCAAGTATCAGTGCAAACCCGATTGCTACAGGAAGCGCGACTGGATCTCCCAACAATATAGAAGGCTCTAAAAGGTTAGGCCTCCAAATCCACTGGTAGATCACAAAGATTCCAAATCCCAAGAACAGGGCCAAGACGCGAGGTGGACTATATGATTGTTCAACTGGTTCCACGCAATCACCCCTTGGGAGAAGATATTCGGTGCACTCACCTTTAAACAGCATCCTCCTGAGGAAACAAGAAAAATCAAGTGAAGGTGGATCCAGCACTTCGTAGTTTCTCACGCCAACCACTTTTCCACCTTCACGGATTTTTTTCCGAGATAATGAAATCTCCTATTTGGGAATTTCATCCGTTATGATAGATGCGATTCCACGGATAAGGAGTTTCCCGCCATGAGCACTGCATTTCTGAACGACATCTCTGAGACGCTCACCCAGATCGAGGCCGATGGCCTTTATAAGCGGGAACGAATGATCACCTCCCCACAAGGGGGTGAAATTACCGTTGGCGACCGCGAGGTCATCAACCTTTGTGCCAATAACTACCTTGGCCTGGCAGATCACCCCGATCTGATCAAAGCGGCGCGTGGTGTGATGGACGACAAGGGCTTTGGCATGGCCTCGGTCCGCTTTATCTGCGGTACGCAAGACATCCACCGCGAGTTGGAACAGCGCTTGGCCAAGTTTCTGAGCAAGGATGACGCAATCCTGTTTGCGGCCTGTTTTGATGCCAATGGCGGGCTGTTCGAGCCCCTGTTGGGGCCAGAGGATGCGATCATCTCGGACAGTCTCAACCACGCCTCGATCATCGACGGGGTGCGCCTGTGCAAGGCGAAACGCTATCGCTACCTCAACAGCGATATGAACGATCTGGAGGCCTGGCTGAAACAGGCCCGCGAGGACGGCGCCCGCCATATCATGATTGCCACCGACGGAGTGTTCTCGATGGATGGCTATCTGGCGAAACTTCCGGAAATCCGCGCCCTGGCGGATAAGTATGACGCCGTGGTCATGGTGGATGATTGCCATGCCACCGGCTTTATGGGGCCAAATGGCGCCGGTACGCCGGATCATTTTGGGGTGGATGTGGATATCCTCACCGGGACTTTGGGCAAAGCACTTGGGGGGGCCATCGGCGGTTATATCGCCGGGCCGCAGCCAGTGATCGACCTGCTGCGGCAGCGGGCGCGGCCCTATTTGTTCTCCAATTCGCTGCCGCCCTCCATCGTTGCTGCCGGGCTGGAGGCCATCCGCCTTGTCGAAGAAGGCGCCGATCTGCGCCAACAGCTGTTTGAAAACACACGCTTTTGGCGCGCCGGGCTGGAAGAGCTGGGTTTTGACCTGCTGCCCGGAGAGCACCCCATCGTGCCGGTGATGCTGGGCGAGGCGCAGCTGGCCCAGGACATGGCCGCACGGCTCTTTGACGAAGGCGTCTATGTCTCGGGCTTCTTCTTCCCGGTGGTCCCGCGTGGTCAGGCGCGTATTCGCACCCAAATGAACGCCGCCCTGACACGGGGGGAACTCACCCGCGCGCTGGCGGCCTTTGGCAAAGTTGGCAAAGAATTGGGGATCATCAAATGACCAGACCAAACACGATGAAAGCGCTGGAAAAATCCCATCCCAAAGAGGGCTTGTGGATGGTGCAGGCCCCGGTGCCGGAAATCGGCCCGGACGAGGTGCTGATCAAGATCAACAAGACCGGCATCTGCGGCACCGATGTGCATATCTGGAACTGGGACGCCTGGGCGCAAAAGACAGTACCAGTGCCGCTGATCACCGGCCATGAGTTTGCCGGCGAGATTGTCGAGCTGGGACGCAATGTCACCGATCTGGAGATCGGCCAGCGCTGCTCGGGCGAGGGGCATTTGATTGGCCATCATTCCCGGCAAAGCCGCGCTGGCAAGTTTCACCTCGATCCCGAAACCCGCGGTATCGGCGTCAACGAACAGGGGGCCTTTGCCCAGTATCTGGCGCTGCCGGCTTTTAATGTTGTACCGCTCCCGGATGACATCCCCGATGACATCGGCGCCATTCTCGATCCCCTGGGCAATGCGGTGCATACTGCGCTCAGCTTTGATCTGGTGGGGGAGGATGTTCTGGTCACTGGTGCCGGCCCCATTGGCATCATGGCCGCTGCCGTAGCCCGCCATGCCGGGGCCCGTCATGTGGCCATTACCGATGTGAACTCAGGACGACTTGAACTGGCGGCACAGGTCGCCAATGTCCGCCCAGTTAATGTGGCAACCGAAGACCTGAACGATGTCATTGCCGAGCTTGGTATGTCTCAGGGCTTTGACGTGGGGCTGGAGATGTCCGGCAACCAGCGCGCGCTGGATCAGATGGTTGAGGCCCTGGTTATGGGCGGGCGCATTGCTCTGCTAGGCATCCCGCCGGGCAAATCTCCAGTAGACTGGAGCCGGATCGTCTTCAAAGCGCTGACCCTCAAGGGCGTCTACGGGCGGGAGATCTTCGAAACCTGGTATAAAATGATTGCCATGCTGCAAAACGGACTGGACGTCAGCCCCGTCATTACCCACCAGTTTGGCGTTGATGACTTTGCCGAGGGATTTGCGGCAATGAAATCCGGCAACAGCGGTAAGGTGGTCCTGAACTGGAATCAATCCACATAGCCGCAAACCAGGCGCAATCGATGATCGGCGGGTACACATACTATTCGGCTTTAGCCAAAAGGAACTCACGACCAAACCGCCGATCACACCTTCAGTATACACAAAATTTCTTTATCGAATATGTGCAAATTACGCACAATTTTCAGTTTCGCTGATCAACGGCGTTTTTCAGGTGGGCATAAGAGGCTTGCGCCCCTCCGAAGTGAGGGTCCAACACGTCTGACCTTCAAACACCGCTGCCGTCAGATCGCGCCCAAAGCCAGCACCAGAATCGAGGTTTATTCGGTTGCCGCGGTGCTCGGGCGCGGGGATCTGCGTGTGCCCATGTACCACCAGCCAGGGATAGGCGCGCTGATCGTTCAGGAATTCCTGGCGGATCCAGATCTTATCATCCTGGCTTTGATCCTCCAGCGCCACACCAGGGCGAATACCTGCGTGCACAAACAGCAACTCCCCTTCCTGGTGGTAATCCGGCAGTGTTTGCAGAAAACGGCTATGGTGCTCGGGCACCGCCTTTAACGCCTCGGCATGCAGCTCATAGATCCGGGTGTTCTCGGTCACTTCAGTGCCATAGGATTGCAGCGTCTCAATCCCGCCGATGCGCTCATGCAGCCAGTGATAGCCCACCAACAGGCGCGCGTCATTGCGCGGGTAGTCCTCCATGAACATGGAGAACATCCGGTCGTGATTGCCCAGCAGACAGACCCAATTGCGCCCCGCCGCCAGGCCTTTCGACAACAGCTCAATCACCCCGCCCGAGTCCGGCCCGCGATCAACGTAATCGCCCAGAAAAACCACCCGAGCCTCCGGCCCGCCATCCGCCTCAATCCGCGCAAGCGCCTGTTCCAGCATCTCTAGCTGGCCGTGAATGTCACCAATGGCGTAGATCGGTTGGGTCATCAATTTGGCTCCAAATTTGCGTGCCTCATTAGTGGTCAAAAGAAGCCCAATTTGAAAGAGCCCATTGCCAGGGCAAAGGACTCTTTTTTCGACTTGGTAAGCTCAGCTAACGCCTAGTGAGACCTAGAGAGGAATCAAACCAATTCTTCTGCGCTGTGAATGATTTTGCCCGCCAACCCGTAATCGATCGCTTCTTGTGCCGTCAGCCAAAAGTCACGCGCTGTGTCTGCTTCTATTTTTTCCGGGGTCTGGCCAGTGGCCTCAGCAAAAAGAAGATCAAAGCGTTGGCGCATGATTTTGATCTGTTCCGCCTGTATCAACATGTCACTGGCCTGACCGCCAATCCCTCCCGAAGGCTGATGCAACAAAAACCGGGTGTTGGGCAGGCAATAGCGGTTTTCCTGTTTGGCACCAACGTAGATCAACGCCCCGGCACTGGCGACCCAACCGGTGCCAATTGTCCGAACCTTTGGCCGAATGAAGCCGATGACGTCATGTACCATATCGCCGCTTTCCACATGACCGCCTGGCGAGGAAATGAAGATATTGATCGGGTCATCACTCTCTTCAGCCAGGGCCAAAAGATGCGCCACCGTCCGTTGCGCCAGCTTGTCGTTGATTTCACCTGCAACAATCACCGTTCGGCTTTGAAAAAATAACGCGTCAACCTTGCCCGTGCCAAGACGGGCCTCACGTTTTTCTGTGTCGTCCAACATCTTGGGAAACATAAATTCCTCCTTTTCCGACTGGAGCTATCCGCAGCTAAAAACATAGCAGCAGAAACACCACGCAACCGCAAGGGGAACAAAGAAGAGGACCACCCTAAAGTGGTCCTCTTCGAAAGCGCACAGCACCGATAGATCAGGCGACATCAAACTGCAGTGGTTTGATCTGGTTGAACAGATCGGTTTCGGCCAGTTTGGCGCGTGCCTCGGCGGGTACGGCTGCATCTACATAGAGCAGGGCAATGGCCTCACCGCCAGCTTCGGCGCGGCCCAGGGTAAAGTTGGCGATGTTGACGCCATGCTCACCCATGGTTTGACCCAGGGTGCCGATGATGCCGGGCACGTCGTTGTTGGTGGTGTAAAGCATATGGGCGCCGACCTCGGCGTCGATATTGATGCCTTTGATCTGGATGAACCGGGGCTTGCCATCAGAGAACACAGTGCCACCAACCGAGCGCTCGCGCTTATCCGTGACGGCCGTGACCTTGATATAGCCATCAAAGGCGCCAGATTTGTCCTGGTTGGTGGTGGAGATCTGGATGCCACGTTCCTTGGCCACCACAGGGGCAGAAACCATGTTCACATCCGGGTTCACCTTTTTCATGATGCCGGCCACAACAGCGCAGTTCAGCGCGTCGAGGTTCATCTCCGCTGCGACACCATCATAGAGGATGTTGATCGCCTTGATCGGCTCATCCGTCATCTGGCCGACGAAGGCGCCCAGGTGATCGGCCAGCTTGATCCAGGGGCCCATGACCTTGGCTTCTTCGGCGGTGACGCTTGGCATGTTCAGCGCGTTTTCAACGGCACCGGTCAGCAGATAGTTCGACATTTGCTCGGCCACCTGCAGGGCGACGTTTTCCTGTGCCTCAGTGGTTGCCGCGCCCAGGTGCGGCGTGCAGACCACGTTGGGCAGGTTGAACAGCGCGTTTTCCTTGGCGGGTTCTTCCGAGAACACGTCAAAGGCGGCACCGGCCACATGGCCCGATTGCAGGGCCTCGGCCAGGGCTTCCTCGTCCACCAGACCACCACGGGCACAGTTGATGATACGCACGCCTTTCTTGGTCTTAGCGAGGTTTTCGCGGCTCAGGATATTGGCTGTGGCATCGGTAAAGGGCACATGCAGGGTGATGAAATCGGCGCGGGCCAGCAGCTCGTCCAGCTCGACCTTTTCAACGCCCATCTTGTCGGCCTTTTCCTGACCCAGGAAGGGATCATAGGCCACGACTTTCATTTTGAGGCCACGGGCCCGATCGCAAACGATGCCACCAATATTGCCGGCACCGATAACGCCCAGGGTTTTATTGGTGAGCTCAGTGCCCATGAATTTGGACTTTTCCCATTTGCCCGCATGGGTCGAGGTGGAGGCCTCTGGGATCTGACGCGCCACGGCAAACATCATCGCAATCGCGTGTTCGGCAGTTGTGATCATATTGCCAAAGGGCGTGTTCATCACGATCACGCCTTTTTTCGACGCTGCTTCCTTGTCGATGTTGTCGGTGCCGATGCCGGCACGGGCGATGACCTTAAGATTCGTCGCATTGGCGAGGATCTTTTCCGTCACTTTGGTGGCGGAACGGATGGCGAGACCATCATACTGACCAATCACTTCGGCCAGCTTGTCCTTGTCTTTGCCCAGATCAGGCTGGAAATCCACGTCGATGCCGCGATCACGAAAGATCTGTACGGCGGCTTCGGAGAGTTTGTCGGAGATGAGTACCTTGGGAGCCATTTTTGTAGGTCCTTTTATGCGGGGGCCAGTTACGGCCTGAAGGGTGTCGCTTAGGGGAGCGCTACCCGGCGGTTCCGCCGGGCGACTGAGTTCAGTCTTGAGATTTAGCCTTGCGCGGCGATCTCGGCCTCAAAGGCCCAGGCAAGCCAGGGCAGCATGGCCTGGATGTCAGCGGTTTCCACTGTGCCACCACACCAGATCCGCAGACCCGCAGGCGCGTCGCGGTAGGCGCCGATGTCCAGCGCGATGTTTTCCGCTTCCAAACGTTTGGCCACAGCCTTGGCAAAGGCAGCACCGTCCTGGATGCGCGCATCAGTGAACTTCAGGCAGACAGAGGTATTGGAGCGCGTCGCCTCATCCTCGGCCAGATTGGCGATCCAAGGGTTGGCGGTGCAGAAATCAAACACCGCTTGCGCATTGGCGTCAGCACGGGCGATCAGCCCCTCAAGCCCACCAACGGAACGCGCCCAGTCCAGAGCAAAAAGGTAGTCCTCAACCGCCAACATCGAAGGCGTGTTGATCGTGGCCCCGGTAAAGATACCCTCGATCAGCTTGCCGCCTTTGGTCATGCGGAAGATTTTGGGCAGGGGCCAGGCCGGGGTATAGCTCTCAAGGCGCTCAACAGCGCGGGGGGACAGCACGATCACACCATGGGCCGCTTCGCCGCCCAATACCTTTTGCCAGGAGAAGGTGGTCACATCCAGTTTGTCCCAGGGTAGATCCATCGCAAAGGCCGCAGAAGTGGCGTCGCAGATGGTCAGACCGGCGCGGTCAGCGGCAATCCAGTCCGCATTTGGAACCCGCACACCGGCAGTGGTGCCGTTCCAGGTAAAGACCACATCGTTGGTGCAGTCGACCGAGGCCAAGTCAACGATCTGACCATAATCGGCGGTTTTGACCTCAGCGTCGATTTTCAACTGCTTCACCACATCGGTGACCCAACCAGCGCCAAAGCTTTCCCAGGCCAGCATCTCGACCTTGCGTTCGCCCAAGAGCGACCACAGCGCCATTTCAACCGCACCTGTGTCAGAGGCGGGAACGATGCCAATACGATAGTCAGCGGGGATGCCCAGAACTTCGCGGGTGCCTTCAATCGCGGCCTTCAGCTTGTCCTTGCCAACGGCAGCGCGGTGCGAGCGGCCCAGAGCGGCATCGGCGAGTTTGGTGACATCAAAAGTGGGGGGTTTGGCACAGGGGCCAGAGGAAAAACGCGGATTGGCCGGCCGCGTAGCCGGTTGCTGAGTAGCCATTGATGCTATCCTTACAGATATCTGCCCTTCGTTGGGGAAGGGTGTCCCGCCGCTAGAGCTAGGGCGCGGCGGCTCCCGGTGCAACCAGCAAAATCGCCAATGAGCGCCGCTTTGGCATATTTTTGCGACAGGTTTTGACGCCTTTCGGAAACTTCCCTACCAAAGTCTTGCTGGGCCAGATGGTATTTCCGATGCGCGGGCCTATGATTTTTCAAATTCCTTGCCACATGGGGAAGGATGATTCGAGGTATTCAATGACAAGCAGACTCGCGCTGGTGACCTATTCTCTTGCCCTGATCCTGATGGTGGGATGGCTGCTGGTCGCGGGCCAGGAAATCCTGCTACCGGTTTTGGTTGGTATCATTGCTGTCTATATTCTCACCACCGCTGCTGACGCCCTGGTCCCGGTGCCATTGATTGGTCGACTGCCCCGGCGATTACGCCGCTTGCTGGCCGTCGTCCTCATCACTCTGGGTTTCCTGATCCTGGCCTCCTTTATCACCGCCAGCGCCACTTCCCTGTCTGCGGCGCTGCCACAGTATGCCGCAAACTTTGACGCACTGCAGAGCAAATTCCTCACCGCCGTTGGCATGAAACAAGAACCCAACTGGGGCAATCTGGGCGAATATCTACTGGATATGGTCGATGCCACCACGCTGATGCCCACCGCGCTGGCAACCATCAGCAATGGCGGCTCGCTGATCATCGCGGCGGCGCTTTATGCCATCTTTATCCTGGCCGAACTCGACAGCCTTCCCGACAAAACCCGCAGGGCGTTGGGCAATCACGCCCAATCGGAACATACCATGGAGCTCGTCCGCAAAATTAACGAAAGGATCGGCAATTATCTCGCCGCAAAGACACTGGTCAACGTAATCCTTGCGTTGGTTTCCTTTGCCCTGCTGAAACTTCTGGGCATCGCGCATCCGGCATTCTGGGCCATCATCATTGGTCTGCTGAACTACATTCCCTACATTGGCTCGGTTATTGCCGTGGTCTTCCCTGTCACCATGAGCCTGATTCAGTTCACCTCATTTTCCCATGCAGGCCTGGCCCTCGTGTTGCTGATGATCCCGCAGATTGTAGTCGCCTACTATATCGAGCCAAAGTTTCTTGGCCGGTCGGTCAACCTCAGCCCCTTTACCGTGCTTCTCGCCTTGGCGGTCTGGAGCACACTCTGGGGCATGACCGGCGCCATCCTGGCGGTGCCATTGACTGCCATGGTGATGATCATCCTGGCCGAAATTTCCCATACGCGTTGGATCGCTGTGCTGATGTCCGAAAAGGGCGACCTATAGAAGCGGTTCAATGCTTCCTGAAGTTTGGGGGCTGGTTCCCGTTCGCTCTGGGCGCTATGAGAGCGCGACCCTCGCGCCAGATGGAACTGCCCCATGTATATCGCTACGCTGCTTTGCAACCCCGCTAAACCCTGCCTAAACCCTGCCCTGGTTGACTCGCTGCGAAATGCCTGGGGCGGCGGTGATGCAACATGGCTTGCCCCTGATGTTGCAGCAGAATTTCCGCTCGACATCCAGCCCGAAAATCAATGGCAGGTCTGGGAAGACCTTCAGAGCCTCGGCGTAGATCTGGTTGTTCAACCGCGCGCCAACCGGCGGAAAAAGATGCTTCTGGCCGATATGGATTCGACCATGATTGAACAGGAATGCATTGATGAACTGGCCGAAGAGGCCGGTGTCGGTCCTCGGGTAAAGGCAATCACCGCCCGCGCCATGAATGGAGAGCTGGATTTTGACGGCGCTCTGACCGAACGGGTTGCTCTGCTGAAGGACCTGCCTGAATCCGTGATAGGCAAGGTTCTGGATACCCGCATCACCCTGATGCCCGGTGGTCCGGCTCTGCTGGCCACGATGAAGGCCGATGGCGCCTATGCGGCGCTGGTCTCCGGTGGCTTTACCGCCTTTACCGCCCGCATTGCGGCCAAGCTTGGCTTTGATGAAAACCGCGCCAATACGTTGTTGGTGGCGGATGGAAAGCTGACAGGTGAGCCCGGCCTGCCGATCCTAGGCCGCGAAGCAAAGGTAGAGGCGCTCGAGCAGATCACCGCCAGGCTCTCCATTACCGAGGCTGATGTCATAGCTGTTGGCGATGGTGCCAATGATCTGGGCATGTTGCTGCGCGCCGGATCTGGCGTGGCTTTGCATGCCAAACCTTCTGTTGCTGACCAGTGTGAGATCCGCATCAACCACGGTGACCTGACCGCGCTGTTGTATATACAGGGCTACGCCCGCGACGCATTCAAAGGGTAGGCTTGCATGCTTGAAGTCGGGATTGAAACCCTGCTGCTCTTGATGGTGGCAGGCTTTGCGGCGGGATTCATTGATGCCGTGGCAGGCGGCGGCGGCTTGATCACCGTGCCTGTCCTCTTGTTGGCCGGCGCCAATCCGGTCACCGCCCTGGCCACCAATAAAATCCAAGGGTTGTTTGGCGCTGCCACGGCAGCCCGCGCCTATGCAAAAGGCGGCCATGTAAACCTGAGAGAACAGGCAGGCTCAGCGCTTATTGCCTTTGCTGCATCAATCCTGGGTGCTTTGTTGATCACCATCCTGCCTACCGGCTGGATCCGCCTTATTCTGCCGGTTTTGCTCATCGGTATCGCGCTGTTCTTTGCCCTTAAGAAAGGCCTTGGCGATCAGGATCGCGCCCGTCGCCTCAGCCCAGCGGTCTTTGCAATGACCATGGTGCCGCTCTGTGGGGCCTATGACGGGTTGCTGGGGCCCGGAGCGGGCAGTTTCTACATGCTCGCCTTTGTCTCACTTGCAGGCTACGGGATTCTCAAGGCCACCGCTCATACCAAGCTGCTGAACCTGGCCTCCAATGCTGGGGCGCTTTGTGCCTTTGCCCTGGTGGCAGCGCCCTGGTGGATCACCGGGCTGTGCATGGGAATAGCGCAAATTGCCGGTGCACAGGCTGGCGCCACTCTGGCCCAGACCAAAGGCGCCAGGCTGATCAAACCTCTGCTTGTGCTCACCTCAGTTGCACTGGCGATTAAGCTGATCTGGGACATGCTCTAGCCCCCAAGCCGCCGCCCTCAGTTTCAGCCGCAGCCGCGCCGCGCGACAGCGCGGCGCCGGGCCCAACGGGAGACGTTTCGACCCAGAAACGCCGACGGGCGGGAGCCCCCCGTTTTCTGTCTTGGGCCTTATAGAGGGCTCTGGACAAATGGCCTTTGCTAGAACAGCATCTCGGCGCTGGGCCGCACAGAGCCGCAGTTTATGCCGCGTCGGTTCAAGAGAGGCGCGTTGATGTATTTGCGGGTCTCCGGGTGATCCGCCTCCAGCACGCCCAGCCCCACCAGAATAGAGGCAATAACGCATTCGCTGGCGCGCGTGGCACCGTCAGTGATTTTGACCGCTACGCCCAATTTCTTTTCGGGAATGATTGCGACAAACACGGCTTCGGCGCCGGTTTTCACCGCAACCTTGCCGCCCATGGCCCGCATCAGATTGGTACAGGCACGGGTTTCCCCCGCCACGAGATCCGGATGTGTCGCCATCGCCGAAACCAGCTGCGCCGCAGCATCTGAGGCTCGATCCGAACGATCCGCAGCCGAGGCAAACCAGGACATCGCCCGCGCCAGACCATGCACGGTCGTGGCAAAATTCGGCGCCGAACAGCCATCAATGCCATAAGTGGGGCTTGCCATATCCGTGACCTCCTCAAAGGCGGTCAGGCAGGCCTGCTGCACTGGATGGTCCATCTCGACATAGTCCGGCCCAGCACCCAGGTGCTGGTTCAGGGTCAAAAACCCAGCGTGTTTGCCGGAACAGTTGTTATGCACCTGGCAGGGGCTGGTGTCGGTTTTGATGAGAGCGTTGCGGGCTGGGATATCATCCGGTTCCTGCGGGCCACAGCGAAAATCATCATCGCCCAGCCCCAGCTGCGCCAACCAGCTATTGACCCGGTCTGTATGGATATGCGCGCCATTATGTGAGGCACAAGACAGTGCAAGCTGCTCTGAGGTCAGGCCATATTTAGCAGCTGCCCCGGACGTAATCAGCGGCAGGGCCTGGATCATCTTGGCAGAGCTGCGCGGATAGATCACCGCATCAGAATTACCCCAGCTGCGTACAATCTGACCTGTATCATCGCAGATCACTGCATGACCCAAATGCAGGCTCTCCAGCAGGGAACCGCGCCAAATTTCCGCCATTGGTACTGGTTTTGTCATTGTTTCAGCCTCTTTTCTTGGCGAATTCCTGCCAAACGCACTTTCGCCCGTAGCGCTTGTTACGTTAGTGTGCTTGTGTATGGCAAGCGAGAGCATCTGGTACAGACGGCGGTCTTAACGCTGCTCGCTCTCAGAGTAATTGAGGTAGAGACAGTCTTGGAGTCGAGACAAATGGCATCGAAACTCGCCCGTATGATCGCGGGCCTGTGTCTGGCCGCTATGGCCACAACAGCAACCGCGCAGCAAACCACAACCGACAATCGCGTCGGCGCAAATGTGGATTGGAGCGTCTTTCAGGGTGAAAGCCCAAAAGAATGCTGGGGCGTATCTGCCCCCAAAGAAAGCGTCAATACCCGCGATGGCCGCGTGGTCGCCGTGCGCCGCAGTGAAATCCAGCTCTTTGTGTTCTACCGTCCAGACAACGGCGGCAAGGGTCAGGTTACCTTTACCGGCGGCTACCCCTTTGCCCCTGGGTCGACCGTCAACATGACCATTGGCGATACCGAATTTGAACTTTTTACCGAAGGCGAATGGGCCTGGCCTGCGACGGCGGCGGATGATGCCAAGATCATCACCGCCATGAAACGTGGCGCTGGTGCGGTGCTGACTGCGCGCTCAGCGCGGGGCACCCAAACCAAGGACTCCTTCTCGCTGCTCGGGTTTACCGCAGCCATTGAAGACGCCGAAAAGCGCTGCAGCAGCTAACCAGCCTGCTGATGGTTCTACCCGTTTTGTTTCAGCCCGGTCATTTGACCGGGCTTTTTCTTTGCCTCAAGACAAACGCGCGACAACACGCCAGGCTCACGCCAAACCACAAGGCCGAGAAGTCGGTTCTCTCCTGCACATCCCCTTGTGGGTCGCTGCCGGTTATCCTTCTTGCCTGCGCTCTTAGCTAGGGGAAACCTAACCTAAGAGGACCAAATCATGGCCAAAGCCACACTCCACACCCTGCAAACCGCCCCAGAAGCCGCCAAACCTCTGCTGGAGGACTCCATCAAGACCTATGGCATGGTGCCAAACCTCTACGCCGTCATGGCTGAAAGCCCCGCACTGTTGGAAGGTTATTTTCAGCTCCACCGACTGGCCGAGGCCTCAGGTTTTAGTCCTGAGGAACGCACAGTCATCTGGCTGACAATCAATGTCGCAAACCAGTGTCACTACTGTGTTCCAGCCCATACGATGATCGCCCAGGGCGAGAAAATCGACGCCACGATCATTGACGCCCTGCGCAATGAGACCCCGCTGCCCAGTGATCGGCTGGAAGCCCTGCGCAGTTTTGCGCTGGCTGTGCGTGAAACACATGGCCACCCGGAGGCAGCCGCAACAGCCCGTTTTCTCAAAGCCGGCTACGACAACAAGGCGATGATGGATCTCCTGGTGATCTATGCCCAGAAAATCCTGTCCAATTTCACCAACTCTTTGTTTGACACACCTCTTGATGCACCGTTTCAGGCCTTCGCCTGGGAACCCGCCGCAAAATAGGACCTGAATTATCAGGTTCAGCGCGCAGATCCGGCCGCCCCGCAGCAGCGGGGCGGCCTTTTTACTACCTGTTCAAAGGCACCCTGCCCAAATACCCACAGCGGTTTCCTTTTGATCTTCGAACAAATTCCTATATAGAGCCGCATCCACCCTCCTGATTTAGAGTCGATCTGCCATGACCGCCAACGCGCCAATCACCCCGGATATCCTGACAGTTCCCCGCAAGGAGGCCGAGGCGGGCAAGACCAATCTTGTCGGCATGACTCGCGATGCGATGCGCCAGGCGCTGGTCGGTATTGGGGTCCCTGAAAAACAGGCCAAGATGCGGGTCGGTCAGATCTGGCAATGGATTTACCAATGGGGAAAACGCGACTTCTCCGAGATGACAAATCTCTCGAAAGCCCTGCGTGCCCAACTGGAAGAGGGTTTTGAGATCGCCATCCCAGAGGTGGTCAGCAAACAGGTTTCCGAGGATGGCACCCGCAAATACCTGGTGCGCATCGCCGGTGGTCACGAAGTAGAAGTCGTCTATATCCCCGAAACCGATCGCGGCACCCTGTGCATTTCCAGCCAGGTGGGCTGTACTCTGACATGTTCCTTCTGCCACACCGGCACGCAGAAACTGGTGCGTAACCTCACCGCTGCCGAAATCATCGGCCAGGTAATGATGGCACGCGATGATCTGGACGAATGGCCCGTCCCCGGCACCCGCAACCCCGATGAGGCACGGCTGCTTTCCAATATCGTGCTGATGGGCATGGGCGAGCCGCTGTACAATTTTGACAACGTGCGCGACGCGATGAAGATCGCCATGGATCCCGAAGGCATCCAGCTCAGCCGTCGCCGCATCACCCTGTCGACCTCGGGTGTGGTGCCGGAAATC
Source organism: Roseobacter sp. MED193 (assembly GCF_000152965.1). Lineage (GTDB taxonomy): Bacteria > Pseudomonadota > Alphaproteobacteria > Rhodobacterales > Rhodobacteraceae > Pseudophaeobacter. The sequence continues at coordinate 2,199,336 of NZ_CH902583.1, forward strand.
GCCCGCACTGCGCAGGAAATCGGTTGCCTGTTGGCAGTCTCCTTCCATGCCACCACTGATGAGGTGCGCGACAAGCTGGTGCCAATCAACAAACGTTGGAACATCGAAGCTCTGCTTGAGGCCCTGCGCGCCTACCCGCGTCTCGCCAACTCAGAACGCATCACCTTTGAATATGTGATGCTGGACCACGTAAATGACAGCAAGGAAGACGCCCATCGGCTGGTCAAATTGATCGAGGGTATTCCAGCTAAGATCAACCTTATTCCCTTTAATGAGTGGCCCGGTTCACCCTACCAGCGTTCATCCAACAACCGCATCCATGCCTTTGCCGATATCATCCATGATGCCGGCTATGCCTCGCCGATCCGCAAACCCCGCGGCGAAGACATCATGGCGGCCTGCGGCCAGTTGAAATCCGCAACCGAGCGCGCCCGCAAAAGCCGCAAACAGATCGAGGCAGAGGCAGGCGTAAAATCTTGACTGCCTGACCCAACATTCACTTCAGTGATACTAAAACGCCTCGCGATCCTAGGGTCCGGGGCGTTTTTATGTGGCCCTGAGGCGGCAAAAGTGCGCTGCCACAATCTTTCCTCAAACCGGATATATTCCGGCCACAGGAGACCAACAGTTTCAATCCCAGGAAACAATCAAAAGAATCCATGAGGACTGAGCATGAAACTGGAAACACATACGCCGCAACCCGCCAACAGCAATCTTGAGCCCTATGTGCTCGACCTGATCCGCGAAGAGCGTGAAAAAGCGCTGAGCCCCCGTGAATGGCAATTCCGCCTGCGTGGCTATGGCTATGCGATCAAGAATGTTGATGGCGCTCAAATCGTGACCAGCCTGCCCAAGGGCACCGAAATTGGTGTTCTGCCAGCAGAATTCGCCTAAACAGCCTTTCGTAAGCATTCCCCCTCACCAAAGAGGATCATCACTCCTAAATCAGTTTTCCACTCCAATTTTCCACTCTAGGGCATGGTGCCCCACACCCCATGCCCAGACTTTATGATCTCTAAAGCAACCGGCCCAAAACAGCTCCCACCTGTTTTGGGCTGGCGCTGTTGAAATTAGCGCCTAGCGCTCGCGGCCAGGCAGGCTGTCGCGGGCAGGCTCCGGCGACCAGGTGTTGATGATTTCCGCCGCCTCTTCAGCGGTTTCAACAAACTTGAACAGCTCAAGATCCTGATCCGAGATCGTGCCGGCATCTGCCAGCGCTTCCCAGTTGATGATCTTCTCCCAAAAGGCACGTCCAAACAGGATAAAGGGCACCCGCTCCATACGGCCGGTCTGAATTAGGGTAAGGCTCTCAAACAGTTCATCCAGGGTGCCAAAGCCCCCCGGGAACACCGTGATTGCCGCCGCACGCATCAGGAAATGCATCTTGCGAATGGCAAAGTAGTGGAAATTAAAGCTCAGCTCAGGGGTGACATAGCCATTTGGGGCCTGTTCGTGAGGCAACACGATGGACAGCCCAACGGATTTCCCCCCTGCATCCATCGCACCGCGGTTGCCTGCTTCCATCACACCAGGACCACCGCCCGTGACGATCACATTCTTGCGCCCGCCGCTCTTCATTGAGCTTTCAGTCATCATGCGAGCAAATTCGCGGGCCTCATCGTAGAAATGTGACAGATCGGCCAGGGTCTGAGTGCGGGCGCTGTCTTTGTTGGTGGGGCTAGGAATGCGCGCGCCGCCAAACATGACGACGGTGCTATCAATACCCTGCTCATCCAGCATAAGCTGCGCTTTGAGCAGCTCGAGCTGCAACCGAACCGGACGCAACTCCTCGCGGCACAGGAAATCCTCGTCTGCGAAGGCCAGACTATAGGCTGGAGAGGCCGATTGTGGCGTCAATTGCACATGTTCGGCGCGATCTCTGTCGGAATGGGCATCCGGAAAGCGGCTGTGGCGATCATCACTCATGGCGGGTCAGGCAATCCTATTAGATAAATGAGAGGCCCAGCTTAACCCTCATCTGACCGGAGGCACCAGCCCCGGCGCGCAGTTTCGCCCAGTTTGCCTCTCCGCCCGGAGACCCTTGTGCCAGGGCGATCAATCGCTAAGGTCTGGGCGCTGCAACTAAGAGAGGCCGACATGGACTGGAAACCGGAAATCAACGCTGCCCAAGCACGTATTACAGGCCACATTCAGGTCACTCCGGTGATGCAAGGAAACGGTTTCGGCCTAGGCTATCCCATTGAGATGAAACTGGAGCACATGCAGCATACCGGCAGTTTCAAGGCGCGCGGTGCGTTCAACACGCTGCTGAGCCAGAAGGTTCAAGCCTCTGGCCTGGTGGCCGCCTCCGGTGGCAATCATGGTGCCGCAGTGGGTTACGCGGCCCACAAGCTGGGGCACAAAGCCCGTATCTATGTGCCCGAAATGGCTGGGCCTGCAAAAATCTCCCTGATCCGAGACAGCGGTGCTGATCTACAGGTGGTGCCCGGTGCCTATGCCAATGCGCTTGAACAGGCACAGGTCTATGAACAAGAGACCGGCGCAATGCAGGTCCATGCCTATGACGCCCCGGGCACCGTTGCCGGTCAGGGCACCTGCTTTGCTGAATGGCAGGCCCAGGGCCTTGCGGCGGATACCGTAATTATCGCCGTCGGCGGCGGCGGGTTGATTGCCGGCGCAATGGCCTGGTTCCAAGGCGGCAAAAAGATCATCGCAGTAGAGCCGGAAACCTCCTGTGCGCTAAATGCCGCGCTTGCTGCTGGCACCCCAAGAGATGTTGAAGTGTCTGGCGTGGCGGCAAATGCACTCGGCGCCCGGCGGATCGGCTCCATCTGTTTTGATTTGGCGCAGCAGCACAGCCAAACGGGTACGCTCACCTCTTTGACCGTCAATGACGCCGCAATCACGGCCGCACAAACGGCCCTTTGGCGCGAACGCCGCCTGTTGGTTGAACCTGCAGGGGCCACCGCTCTGGCAGCGCTGACCTCTGGGGCCTACCAGCCTGAACCGGGTGAAAAAGTGGCTGTGTTGCTCTGTGGTGGCAATATCGCCCCAGATCCGCTGGCCTGAGGCTTGCACCAGCAGCACCCGAGCCCTATCGACCTGTCATGACCGCAACAATTGCAGATACAATCTATCAGGCCCTAAGCGAGCAGATCGTGACAGGCGCGCTGAAAGCCGGTGAGAAACTGCGCCAGGAGCATATTGCGCGGGCGTTCGACACCAGCCATGTGCCGGTCCGCGAAGCCTTACTGCGGCTCGAAGCCCATGGGCTGGCGATCTCAGCGCCCCGGCGCGGCACACGCGTAAGCGCGCTAAACCCTGCGGAAATCCGCGAAGTGATTGAAATGCGGGTCTCGCTTGAGGTGCTCGCGCTCACTCATTCCTTTGCCCGCCTTACCAAAGCCGACCTGCGCATGGCCGAGGATGCCCGTATTGCCTGTGATGCGGCTGAGGACATGACAACCTGGGAACGCTGCAATCGGGCTTTTCACCGGGCAATCCTGACACCCTGCGAAATGCCACGACTGCTCACCGCAATTGATGATCTCCATATTGCCTCGGCGCGGCATCTGTTTGCCAATTGGCGGCAGCAATGGCGCCCCCGGATAGACCAAGATCACGCTGCCATTGTACAGGCAATGCAGCGCCAGGATGCCGCTGCCGCCTGCGAAATCCTGCGTCGCCACCTGCGTCGCGTCAGCTAAAGACAACAAAACGCCGGGGTGAGCGTCATTTTGAGCGCAATCCGGGCATGACCTGCGGACAGATTGCCGTTAGAAAGCTGCGAATCCTAAACTTATCAAACACGCCGGAGTACCCCCCATGTCCAACGCTCAGCTGGAAACCGCGATCGAGGCCGCCTGGGAGGCCCGTGACAGCATTACCCCCGCCACCACAGGCGAGCAGCGCGAGGCCATCGAAGCCACATTGCAGGCGCTGGACTCCGGTTCACTGCGGGTTGCCCAAAAACTGGACAGCGGCGACTGGCATGTGAACCAGTGGGCCAAAAAGGCGGTTCTGCTCGGCTTTCGTATCAAAGATATGGAAATGCAGTCTGGTGGTCCGCAGGGATCCAGCTGGTGGGACAAGGTCGACAGCAAATTCATGGGCTGGGGCGATGCTGAGTGGAAAGAGGCCGGGTTCCGCGCCGTTCCCAACTGCATCGTACGCAAAAGCGCCTATGTAGCCCCCGGCGTGGTGCTGATGCCCTCCTTTGTGAACCTCGGCGCCTATGTCGATGAAGGCACCATGGTCGACACCTGGGCCACCGTTGGCTCCTGCGCCCAGATCGGCAAAAACGTGCACCTGTCAGGCGGTGTTGGCATCGGCGGCGTGCTTGAGCCCATGCAGGCCGGCCCCACCATCATCGAAGACAACTGCTTTATCGGGGCACGTTCCGAGGTGGTCGAAGGCTGCATCGTGCGCGAAGGCTCGGTTCTTGGCATGGGCGTCTACATCGGCAAATCCACCAAAATCGTCGACCGCGAAACCGGCGAAGTGATGTATGGCGAAGTCCCCCCCTATTCGGTGGTGGTTTCTGGCTCGATGCCCTCAAAGAACAACGTCAGCCTGTATTGCGCCGTGATCGTGAAGCGTGTCGATGCACAGACCCGCTCCAAGACTGGCATCAACGAGCTGCTGCGCGACTGATCCTGCCGATCCCGATTTTAAAATCTGCGCGCCTCCTTGATCCAAAGGAGGCGCGTTTTCTTTTTGAACCGGCCTAAAGATGCTCTAACCGCAACAATACGGCCCTGCCATCCTGCGCGATATGGGCAACACCAGATGCCTCGCCCTGCCAACCCTCCCCGGGGCTAAGATGCTCAACACCCTCGGAGGTTTCCAGCCGCAGTTCGCCCTCCAGAACAAAGACCAAATGTGTCGCATCGCCAAGTTGATGCAGGCCGAGCCCACAAATCTGCATCTCTGGGCGGATTTCATTGGGATCGTAAATCAAATTGAAGGCCTCGCAGGGGCCATCCTGCAGCTGCGCAACCAAATCCAGACCACCGTCAAAAAACAACGGTTGCAAGGGATCAGCCCTAAGCTGAACATCGGCATTGGTCAGGCACAGCCCGCCACCGGAAACGATGCAATGAATTCGCCTATAACCAGGAAAGACGGAGAAAGCGCCATCTTGATTAATCTGCGCCAAGCTGGCCCGCCAGACCATCTGCCCTTCGTCCTGGCCTGTCGCACTGGCGCGCGCCAATTCCCTCGTTGAGCCACCACCGTTTTTCCACGCCTGTGGCAAGATCTGTGCAAGCGAGAACCGCATGGGCTATCCTATATCTGAATATGTACAGACATAATTTTGGAGAGTTTGGAGCACCGTCGCAAGCGAGATGTACAGAGTTTAGATCGTCAAACTGGTTCCGCTGAGCAAAGCGCGGGCTTCAAAAGGTTTCAAGGACAGGCGAGCGCTGGCCCCATATCCTTCAAGGTCTCCCCCCATCAGCTCCAGAACCTCAGCACGGGTTTCAGAGTCAAAACTATCCAGCGTTTCAGCGCCGGGATGGTAGCTCTCGCTCTCCAACCCGTTGCCACAGATGATTTCGTGCTGGTCAAACAGGAGATGCACATAGGTGACCGGTGCTGCATCCCTGCGCCGGGTGATGCTGCGGTCATTGACCAGATTTTCCGCCTTAACAAGTACCTCAGAGGTCCCAAAAAGCACCTCGGCCCATTGATCCTGAATCAATACCCGGTGACTGGGGGACAGCTCCAGCTCTGCGTGATCGCCCAAAGCACCCGCCGCAAATCGCACCGGGGCTTCGGCGGCCTCGGCGCGCCGCAATGAGCTGCCGATCCAGCGCAGGGGCTGGGCGCCGCTATCACGGGTCAATACCAGATCACCGGGCTCTAGATGCTCTATTGCCACGAGGCCGGTAGGTGTATCAATTAGGGTGCCTGCCACGAAACAGGGCGTTGTGGTGACTTCAACAACGCCAGTATCCGTGTTCCCCAGATCATCTTCGACTGTGTAGGTGAAGGTTGTCTCTTCATCAGCATCCACATCATCCTGACCCTCGATGGACATGGTACCGTCGGGATTGAGCGTTACCACTTCGCCCCCTGCCAAGGTGACGCTCGAGCCGGCAACAACCGGCTGGCCGTTAATTTCTGTGATCGTTAGACTAGTCCCACTGGCGTGGATGTCATTGTCCAGCACATCCAAGGTCGTGGCACTGCCCTCTTGGACAGAGACTTCGTCATCCTGAGCAACCAGTGATGTTTGGATAGAATCACCGGCAATCAATAGGTTAGAGTCATATGCCGCGTCCCCAGCATCAGCGATGCCGATCATGATCGTATTCACTTCATCAGGGTTGACTGGGGCCTTCAGGGTCAAAGTGACTGTGAAGCCGTCCATCTCTGTGTTGTATAGATTGTCCCCCTGCGGGTTGTTGACATAGAGATCTTCGTTCGATCCGGTGTTGAAATTGTCGATAGAAACATCGCCGTTTCCGATTGTCAGTTCAGCCTTTTCGCCGTTGACCCATACCCCAATGGCATCGTTAAAACCCTGGTCGACATATTCCAGATATTCCTCAGACGAGAAGGTGAATTGCATCGTAAGCGTTGACCCGGAGGGGATGAATTCCGCCTCAAAAATGGCTGCGTCAAAGGTGGTTCCCCCGGCGATTTCGCTCAGGTCGCTGTTGCCAGCGGTCCCCATATTGCCGCTCGTGCTGGCGGAGGTATTCGCATCTCCGGAACTGTTGGTGATATCCGTCGCCCGGCCTGTGGACAGGATGACACCGGTGTCCGAAGGCGTAACACCAGGGGCAACCGTGTCGCCGTCCGTATAGATACCCGAAGATGCCGCCGCCCCGATATAGTCTGCGCTTTGGATTAAGATACCATCGCCAAACATTGCTTCCGCCATGTCCAAAGCGGTTGCAGAGGTATCAATGGGCAGCTCAGAAGCGGTTGGCATGTCGTAACCCTTATTTGTCGAAAGTCACTCGGGGTGAACGCAACCGGAGTGCATAAAAGGAATCATTGGCCCCATCTAACTGGATGGGCCTTACCGCAAGGTGAATGCCGCAGTTTCAGCCAAAGGGGGGTCGCGGATACAATCAATCTGAATTCGATTGACCCCAAGGCGCCGACAGGGCTATGGCGACGCTATGGAAAAAAAGAAGATATCCCGCCAACAGGTCTATACGCTTCTGGTTCAGATCGGTCGCAAAGAGGGTGACGGCCTCCCCGAAGGTGCAACCGGGGCCGCCTTGATGATCTATGCCTCTGGCGTGGATGAGGCAGAGGCCGTGCGCGAAACTGTCGCCATCTTAAAGCAGGCGGATACCGCTCCGCTGGATGTCACCGGCTATGGTACGCTGGCCGAACGCCAGGAAGAAGGTCACGAGATCGGTGAAGAAGAGCTTGCGCTGATGCAGCGTGCGCTGGAAGAAAACGCTGTGATCGTCGCTCAGATGACTCCGTTTTTCGAAGGCCAGGAGCCGACCTTTCACTAGCCATTTTTGCCAGGCCAGGCACAGCGACGGTTCAGACCTGACCCTGTCAAAGGTATCGGTCAGTTCAACCGTCCAAACCAACTGTGATAAAGCGCCTCATAGCTGCCATCCTCCTGCATCTCGAGCAGGCTCCGATTGACCTGCTCGGTCAGCTCAGACCCCTGTGGGAAGGCAAAGCCGTAGTATTCACGCAGGAAGGCGGGACCAACAGTACGCCCGTACTCACTGCCGCCTTGCTGAACATAGTAGTTCAAAACCGGGGCATCAAAGACCACAACTCGAATATCTCCGACCTCAAAGGCCGATAGAAGGTCATCCAGGTTCTCAAAGCCGCGGTAATCGATATCGCGCCGTTGCAAGAAGCTCGCCGCAGTGGACCCCTCGATGGTGCCTGTGCGTTTGCCATAGAGGTCATTCACAGAGGTAACGGATCCGCTGATTGCCTCTACCGTCATCACGGCGGTGATCTTGGCGACAAATATCGACACGATGAAAAGCGAAGACAGCACCAACATTACGCCAAACACCCGTCCGATAGCTGTGCGTGGCACCCGTTCTTCAAAACCGCCATTCACGACCAGATTGAGCGCCCACCAGAAAGAAGGAAACCAGGCCTCTTTGAGAGGGCGGTCGAAATAGGGCTGTGCGCGACGCTCCAGCGCCCACATGAACATGCCGCCAACCAACAGCAGCAAAAATGCCAACCCAATGGCCAAGGCCAGATCCCAGGACAGCAGGGCATGCATCAGCGATGGTTCACGCACATCTGCAGCCTGGACCAAGATCTGCAAACCACTCTCAAAAACCGGTTGGCTAAAATCCATCTCAGCTTCGCGGCTCGCGGTGATCGAAATATTTGCCGCTGCCAATGCCACCTCAGTGTTGCTAACACCCGCCAACATCTCAGAGAATGTATCCTTGCGGTGGATGTTAAGCTCCCAGCCCAAACGATTGGAGATCTCGCGCAGCAGCTCGATAGAGAAACCGGTTTCCCGGCCGTTTTCGATCATTGAAAACGGAGGCCGCGTCACGGTATTGACATCGACCACCTGCGCCGTCAGCGCATTTCCCCAAAGCAGGAAGAGAAACGGGGTGATGAAGCGAAGAACACGCACGTCAATACCTCAAAGCTAAATACAGCATTTCTGAATATGTCTTAGGTGGTTCAACTCGCTCAGGCAAGCTTGAACCCCTCACGCCACCCGACGTTCCGCCAGCACTGCTGCGTCAAAGGCTCGCAGAACCGGATATCTGGGGGGACCATGTTCGGGCAGGGTCATACGGTCCACCGCTGCCAATTGGCTGGCTTGCAGACGCAGTGCATCGCGCCGCAGACTTCCCAGATAGAGACTTTCGAGAACCGCCCCCGCCGCAAGCAAGGGGGCGTGATCCGGTAACACAAGCTGCGTATAGCGCGTGGTGAATCCCTTAGCCTGACCCGGTGTCGCGACAGATGTTCCCATCAGATGGCGTGCAGGCACCAAAACCTCTGGTCGGCCAAACAGATATTCGACCTCACTGCCGCTCACCACCACCCGCTGCGAGGCTGAGACCTGAATGCCCTGCTGCAACCCAAAAAAGGGAGCGCGCAGGGTCACGGGTCGAAAGATCCCCAAGGCTGGCACCTCCCGATGCAAGACATGTAGAACAGGTAGGCTGCCGCCTGTCTCGCTGAGCACCAGATCGCCACGTTTCAGGCTGTCTACCCGGCGATAGCCCTGTGGCGTCGCGACCGGCGTCGCCGGATCAAGACCCGGCATCGGCCCTACCGGCTCTAAGGCGGTGGAGATCGCCAGATAGGTCACGGCCTCTGCGACAAACCGAAACGGCCCAGGGGAGATCACCGCCTGCAGATCCTGATACCGCCATGGGCAGGGCGGTGGCAGCAAAGTGATTTGCACCCGATCACTGTCGGCGCGTTCCAGCGCCAGGCGTGCATATCCTGACAGGCTGTCCCAGGCATAGGTCAACCTGACCTGCCCAGCGCGGCCGGCCCCGCTGGGATTAAGCGTCGCATGAGACAGGCTGCCAGAGTGTTGCAACACGAGGCTCACCCCGCCCCCGGGCACGGCCTGGATCCGTAAATCAATGGGCCAATCGCCCCCTTGGGAGAACAGCAACAGCGGTTCTGGCCTCCGACTATCCGGGATCGACATCTCTAGCACCAAGGTTCCGCGCAGCATCAATGCATCGCCACCGCCTTCGTCCCTCTGGGCCTGCGACAGCCCGGAGAGATCTAAGCACCCCTGCTCCAGATCATTGATGCCCAGCCAACCCATTGCGTCAGGCGGCCTGCACAGCGGCCAATAGCCTGCCTTCAAACGCCTTCAACCCAGGTCGGGCAGAGGCGCCATAGCCCAGGCCGGTTTCAGGGTCGAGCTCAGGAAACAGCGCGTAGATCTCTTGCAATACAGGTTGTTCAAACAGCTCCGCCGTCTGCGGTCCCGGCAAAAAACTCTCAGTTGTCAGCCCTTCGGAGTAGATCACTTGGTGCTGGTCAAACAACAGGTGAACATAGGTAACCTCGCCGCCGAACTGACGGGAAACACTGCCCCCATTCAACAGATCTTTTGCTGCCACCAGAACCTCACCTTCCCCGAACAAAAGCTCCGCATAGGCGTCGCGCAGCAAGATGCGGTGTTGGGGTGAAACCAACAGATCGCGATGGGATCCAAAGCACCCCGACCGAATAAGAATCGGCGCAAAGTCGCCCTCAGCTGCAACGCTGCGGGAGCCGATCCAACGCAGCGGTTGTGCCCCATGGTCCCTGGTGCTTACCAGATCGCCGGGCTGCAAACATTCCACCGGCACTTCTCCGTCGGGCGTGCGGATCAGGGTGCCAGCCACAAAGCAAGGAATCGAACTGGCATTCACAAAACCAGTGTCACTGTTTTCCCCGTTGCTCGCGGTGTAGGTAAAGTTGAAATCCTCAATATCCCCATCACCATAAAGCGTCAGGGTGCCGTCTCCGTTCACCTCTACCTGCTGCCCACTGGCAAGCGTCACTATGGATCCCGCCGTGACCTCTACCCCATTGACATGGGTGATCGTCAAAACCCCGCCCGAGGGACTGACGTCATTGGCCAACACATCGACAACCTTACTGCCATCAGGCGCGACATGGGCCTCATCTGTCACCGCAACCAGATCAGTTTGCACCGAGTCGGCAGCGATCAACAGGTTACTGTCGTAGCTGCTGTCACCGACATCAGCGATGCCGATGCGTATGTCATTCACCTCACCGGGATTGACATGCATGGTCAGCGTCATGGTGATGGTCAGGCCATCCATCTCAGTGTTGTAATCGTCCCCAGTGTTATCAAGGTATAGGTTTTCATTGATTGAGGCGCTGATGTTGCCTGGATTAGCGGTACCACCGCTGACGTCCATTTCAACCGCCGAGCCGTTGACCCAGACCGCCACCACATCCTGATAGATCGAGTCCTGATATTCCGGGAACTCTTCAGAGGAGAACACAAACTCAATGGTCATTACGGAGCTGTCAGGAATAAAGCTCACATCAAGGTAAGAGGCATCGTAAGTGCGTGCACCCGCGACCTGGTTGAACTCGGAATTATTGTTTTCGCCGCTGGTATTGCGTGACGTATTGGGCGCCCGGTTTGGATCACCACTGGAGTTGGTGTAGCTGTTGGCCCGTCCCGTTGACAGAATAACACCTGTGTCGCCAGGTGTGGCACCGGGGGCTAGGGCATCGCCGTTTGAATATATCGCCGATGATCGGCTGTCGCCTGTGTAGTCGGCGCTAACCACGGTGACACCATCGCCAAATATCTCTTCGGCCATCTCGGTGGCACTCGCACCGGTATCGTATCCCAGCTCTGCTGCTGTCGCCATTTGCCTTGCCCAGTCCTCAATTGGAGAGGCATATCACCGACCGCGCCACAGCGGAGTCCCACTGCGTTGCCAGGACCTGTCCCGGCCCTTTATTTTTGTTGGCAAACCCACTTTGTGGTGTTTTGCGCTCTGGTGACCTGCCTCTGGTCTTATTAATTAATATTTTCTTAACACGTGTTTTTGCGCAGAGTCATCCCGGAAGTTTTTTCAAGAGAGCACGCGCAGCTTTTGCGCCACAAGAGGCACAACAGACAGGATGACCTATGGGGCTCTTTACCCTTTGTTTGAGACCCCTATTTGCACGGGCTTGCAAAGCGCGCTAAACCCCTAAAACCATAGTCCAGGCGCCAAATTCCGGCACTACACAGGAACCTCTGCATGCCCCCCATTGACCCTGTCAGCTTGACCGCAGATCTGATCCGCTGCCCCTCGGTAACCCCAGAAGAGGGCGGAGCCCTGCAACTGCTCGACGAACTGCTGACCCAAGCAGGCTTTGCCTGCACTCGCGTTGACAGGGGTGGTATTGCCAACCTCTTTGCCCGCTGGGGCGACAAAGGCCATGCGCGTACATTTGGTTTTAATGGCCATACCGATGTGGTGCCCCTGGGGGATGAGGCCGCCTGGACCATGCCCCCTTTTGGAGCCGAGATTAAGGAGGGCGTGATGTATGGCCGGGGTGCCACGGATATGAAATCCGGGGTTGCAGCCTTTGCCGCTGCTGCGATCGATTTTGTTACCAACACGCCCCCCGACGGGGCCGTCATTCTGACCATCACCGGAGACGAAGAAGGCGATGCCATTGATGGCACCACCGCTTTGCTCGACCATTTGGAGACAGCTGGCGAAGCGATGGATGTCTGTTTGGTAGGCGAACCCACCTGCCCCAATACCATGGGCGAGATGATCAAGATCGGTCGTCGTGGCTCGATGACCGCCTGGTTTACTGTGACGGGAAAACAGGGTCACTCCGCCTATCCCCACCGTGCCAATAACCCGCTCAACGCCATGGCGCGGCTGATGGATCGCCTTGCCAGTCACGAACTGGATCAGGGCACCGAACATTTTGATGCCTCGACCTTGGCAGTTGTGACCATCGACACCGGCAACCCCGCCACCAATGTGATCCCAGCCCAGAGCAGGGCAACGGTGAATATCCGCTTCAATGACAGCCATAGCGGCGCCAGTCTCAGCGCTTGGCTGCAGGAAGAAGTCGACCGGGTCACAACCGAGTTCGGCGTCTCAGTAGACCTGACCATCAAGATCTCCGGCGAGAGCTTTATCACCCCGCCCGGCGCCCTGTCGGATCTCGTTGCTACCGCCGTTGAGGCTGAGACCGGCCTCAAGCCCGAGCTGTCGACCACGGGCGGCACTTCGGATGCGCGTTTTGTCAAACATCACTGCCCGGTGGTGGAGTTTGGCCTGGTTGGCAAAACCATGCACCAGGTCGACGAATGCGTGCCCATCGCGCAGATCACCCAGCTCAAATCCATCTACACCCGCATCCTGAAAGACTACTTTGCATGAGCCTGACCATTGATGTGACAGAGGACTTTGAAACCTGCCTTGCCCTGCGCCATACCGTTTTTGTCCAAGAGCAGGGCGTTCCCATTGAGGAAGAGCAGGATGCGCTGGACGCAACGGCGACACATCTGCTAGCGCGCGACGGGGACACCCCGGTGGGGACCGCGCGCGTTCTGTTTCAGGAGGGCACGGCCAAGGTAGGCCGGGTCTGCGTGCTGGAACGCGCCCGCGGAACCGGGCTGGGCGCCGATATCATCCGTGCCACTATCAATATTGCCCGCGAAACGCCCGGCATCTCTCACGTCAAACTGGGGGCGCAGCTTCAGGCACTTGGCTTTTATGAAAAGCTCGGCTTTCAGGCCTTTGGCCCTATCTATGATGACGCAGGCATTGATCACCGCGACATGGTGCTGGAGCTGGCGTGAAACCCGTCCTGATCATCATGGTGAAGGAGCCCCGGCCCGGCCGGGTCAAGACCCGCCTGGGGCGTGACATCGGTAATATTGCTGCCACCTGGTGGTTTCGCCATCAAAGCGCCCGGCTGATCCGCCGTCTTCGGGATCCGCGCTGGAGGATTGTGCTTGCTGTTGCCCCTGATATGGCCGTCTCCTCACGCATTTGGCCCGGCGATATTGCCCGCCACCCGCAGGGACAGGGCGATCTGGGTCAGCGTATGGGAAAGATGTTGCGCAACTTTGGTCCCGGCCCCACCTGCCTGATTGGTGCTGATATTCCCGGCATCACCCGCGCCCATGTTGCCCGCGCCTTTGCCGCGCTTGGCAGCCATGACGCGGTGTTTGGCCCTGCATTGGATGGGGGCTATTGGCTGGTGGGGGTCAAGCACCCCAAACGCCTGCCCCGCAGCCTGTTTCAGAATGTGCGCTGGTCCAGTGAACATGCACTGGCTGATACATTGCGTGGCCTGCCTGGGTACCGGATCGCCCTGACAGATCAGCTGCGAGACGTAGACACCGAAGCCGATCTCAAGAATTCCTGAGAACAGGGTTGCGCGCTCTGCAACGCTTTTCATCATGACCTCTCTGTCCAGCCGTGTTAGGCGGGAGATATGACCCGTATTCCCTCCAAGGCCGAGATCCTCGATTGGATCAGCGCCCACCCGACCCAGACATCGAAACGCGACATTGCCAAGGCCTTTGGCATCAAGGGCGCCGACCGCATTGATCTCAAGCGCCTGCTGAAGGAGCTGGAGGCCGAAGGGCATTTGCAAAAGCGCAACAAGACCTATCGTGATCCCGAGCAACTGCCGCCCGTCACCGTGCTGCTGGTCAAGGCCCCGGACGAAAACGGCGATCTTTATGCGCAGCCGCTGGAATGGCACGGCGAGGGGATTGAACCCGTCGTGCTGCTGGTCACCACCCCTGCGGGTCCCGCCCTTGGGCAGGGCGATCGCATCCTGGCCCGGTTGAGCAAGGTCGAGGGCTCGGATCACCACTACGAGGCGCGGATCATCCGCCGCATCGGCATTAATCCCAAGCGGGTCATTGGCATCTTCCGCAAAGGGGCTGAGGGCGGCCGCATTGTGCCTATCGACAAATCCTCCTCTAACGAGTGGATCGTTCTGGAAGACGCCGTACAGGGCGCGAAGGATGGTGAACTGGTGGAGGCCGAACAGGCCGGTCCCAAGGGCCGCATGGGGCTGCCGCGGGCGCGCGTTATCAACCGGCTGGGTGATCCATCCGCCCCCAAGGCCGTATCGCTGATCGCCATTCATCAGCACGGCATTCCTGATGATTTCCCAGACAAGGTGGTTTCCGAGGCAGATGCCGCCAAACCGATGGGCCTGTCGGGGCGCGAAGATCTGCGCGATATGCCGTTGATCACCATCGACCCAGCGGATGCCCGCGATCACGATGACGCCTGCTATGCCGAGGCAGATAGCGACCCCAAGAACCCTGGTGGCCATATCATCTGGGTCGCCATTGCCGATGTCGCCGCCTATGTTACAACCGGGTCGGAGCTGGACCGCGAGGCCCGTAAACGCGGCAATTCCTCCTATTTTCCGGATCGCGTGGTGCCGATGCTGCCCGACCGGCTGTCGGGCGATCTGTGCTCGCTGCACGAGGGCGTGCCGCGCCCCTGTCTGGCGGTGCGGATGCAGGTGGATGCAGAGGGCAACAAGCTCTCGCACCGCTTTGTGCGCGGGCTGATGCGCTCGCAGGCCTCGCTGCATTACGCTGAGGTCCAGGACGCCATGGACGGTCAGGTGACAGACCGCACCGAGCATTTTCTGGAACCCGTGATCAAGCCGCTTTATGCCGCCTATGCCGCGTTGAAAAAAGCGCGTGCCAGGCGCGAACCGCTGGATCTGGATCTGCCGGAACGCAAGATCGTGCTGAGCGACAGCGGAAAGGTCACATCGGTGGCCTTCCGCGACCGGCTGGATGCGCACAAGCTGATCGAGGAATTCATGATCCTCGCCAATGTCTCAGCTGCTGAAACCCTAATCAAAAAACGCTCGCCGCTCTTGTTCCGGGTCCACGAAGAACCCGCACCAGAGAAGCTGGAATCGCTGCGCGAAACCGCCATGGCGGCCGGTTTCCCGCTGGCCAAGGGGCAGGTTTTGCAGACCAAGCACCTGAACGCCCTGTTGAATGGCGCTGCTGGCACGGATGACGCCGAGCTGATCAATATCTCGACACTGCGCTCGATGCAGCAGGCCTATTATACGCCAGAAAACTTTGGTCACTTTGGTCTCGCCCTGCGCAACTACGCGCATTTCACCTCGCCCATTCGCCGCTACGCTGACCTGATTGTGCATCGCTCGCTGATTTCCGCCCATGGCTGGGGCGAAGATGGTTTGCAGCCAGCCGAAATCGAACGCCTCGAAGAGACCGCCACCCATATCTCCGAGACCGAGCGCCGCTCGATGATCGCAGAACGGGACACCACCGATCGCTATCTGGCCTCCTATCTATCGGAACGGGTCGGCAATGAGTTCGCTGGCCGGATCAGTGGCATCGCGCGCTTTGGCGCCTTTGTAAAAATGGACGAAACCGGGGCGGATGGTCTGGTACCGGTGCGTACCATCGGGCGGGAATTTTTCCACTTTGACGCCGAGGCCGGAACCTTGATGGGGGCTGATACCGGGTTTACCATCTCACTCGGCCAGCGGGTAACGGTGCGCCTGACACAAGCGGCGCCCGTTACCGGCGGACTTGAGCTGGAGCTTTTGTCGATCGAAGACGCAGACCTGCCCAAAGGCGGCTTTGGCGGTGGGGTCGGCAAGGGTGGCGGTCGTCGGCGCAGCCCAGCAGGACATACCGCAAAACGCAAAAGCAGCCGGTCTAAGCATAAGGCTGCCAAGGTGAAACGGAAGGTCGAGCGCAAACGCCGCTGAGCAAAAGCGCGGCTATTTGCCTGCCTTTTTCTTTCGCAACCGATAGGTCAAAGCCTGTTCAATCAGCCAACCGTGGCGCAGGGGGTCTATCTCTGCGACATGGTCAAACAGGACGGCACGGGTGCCCTCCACCCGGTCCCACATGGGGTATTCCGCCAGATACTCTGGGATCAAGCGGCTTTGGCAATGTACAAACAACGCAAACCTTGCGGTTTTTGGAACGCCCAGGCGGATGGTACTCCCCGCCTTTGTTTCTGGTGTCAGATAGGCTGGCTGCCCCCAACGCAGCGTTTCCTCTATCACGCCGATATCGGGCTGCGCCTGCGCAGTGTCAAAGATCATCTCTCGCAGCTGCAAAAGGCCTTCGCGGGCCTCACGGTCCGACAGATCATAGGCTTCTTCGACTTGCTGACTGGCGAAAGGGAATTTCATCTTCACACCCCCATATTCCGAACCTTTCTATTCAACTTAGGCGTTTTCAGCCAGAATCGCTAAGGCCCAATAGAAAGGAGGCCCAAGATTTACCAGGGCCTCCTTTGTCAGAACGATATGAGATGAGCCGCGCTTAGCTTGGGCTCATACCCCGCAGGCGTTCGGAACGACGGCGCAGCAGTTCAACAGTTGCCAGCAGCGCAATTGAGATTGCCACCAGAATCGTCGCCACCGCCAAGATGGTGGGCGAGATCTGTTCGCGCAGCCCGATGAACATCTGCCAAGGCAGGGTTTTCTGACCGGCCGAGCCAACAAAGAGAACCACAACAACCTCATCAAACGACGTGATAAAGGCAAACAGACCACCGGAGATCACGCCAGGCAGGATCAGGGGCATCTGAATGCGGAAGAAGGTGGTTACCGGGTCTGCGCCCATATTTGCCGCCGCGCGGGTCAGCGAGCGGTCAAAGCCCACAAGCGTCGCGGTTACGGTAATAATGACAAAGGGAATACCCAGGGCCGCATGGGCGAGAACCACACCGATATATGTCCCCTGCAGGCCGATACGGCTGTAGAAGAAATACATGCCAGCGGCCGAAATGATCAGCGGCACGATCATCGGCGAGATCAGGATCGCCATGATGGCACGCCGGAAGGGCACGTGGGGCTGGCTGAGACCAATCGCCGCCAAGGTTCCGAAGGTCACAGAGACAATCGTTGCCATGGGGGCAATCTTCAGCGAGTTCCACATGGCACTTTGCCAAGAGTCATTGCCAAAGAAGTCACGATAGTGCTTCAGCGAAAACCCTTCCGGATCCAACCGAAGCATTTCAGGTGTGAAGGTGAAGAAGTCCTGCGCATTGAAGCTCAGCGGGATGATCACCACGATCGGAGCAATCAGGAAGAAAAATATCAACCCACAGATCACCCGAAAGGAGTAGTACCAAGCCCGCTGGCCGGTGGTCGCGTATGGAGGAAGTGCACTCATTGTCGGTTACCCCAGCTTCACGTTGTCGATGCCGACAATTTTGTCATAGACCCAGTAGAGCAACAGCACCACTGCGAGAAGGATCGCACCCAGTGCCGCACCCAGACCCCAGTTGCCCGATGTCGAGATGTGATAGGCAATCAGGTTCGAGATGAAGGTCCCTTTGGTACCGCCCACCAGGGCAGGTGTGATGTAGTAGCCAACCGCTAGGATAAAGACGAGGATCGAGCCCGCGCCAATACCTGGAATGGACTGCGGGAAGTAAACCCGCCAGAAAGCCGTCCAGTTGGTGGCGCCCAGCGACTTGGCCGCACGTAGGTAGGTCGGCTGGATCGTCTGCATCACCGAGTACATTGGCAGGATCATGAACGGCAGCAGGATATGGGTCATCGCAATGATCGTCCCCAGCTCGTTGTTGATCAGCACCAATCTGTTGTCATCGCCAACAATACCTATCCAGACCAGCACGTCATTGATGACGCCTTGTTGCTGCAGCAGGATTTTCCAGGAGGAGGTCCGCACCAGCAGCGAGGTCCAGAAGGGCAAAAGCACCAGAATCAACAGCATATTGGCGGAGCGTGTCGTAATATTGGCCAGCAACCAGGCGACCGGATACCCCAGCATGATACAGCTGAAAGTAATGATCAGCGACATCCGCATGGTTCGGATCAGCATGGTGTTGTAAATACGTTCTGTTTCCGGGCGCACCTCGGCGCCTTCGGCCCCCAGCTTCATATCTACCGCATTGAGGAAATACCCAATGGTACGGGTGCCCGAATAGGTCTTGATGGTGCGCCACAGTTCGATATCGGCCCAGCCATCGTTGAGCTCGATCAGGCGCTCCTTGTAGGGGCCTTCGTTCTCAACATCCCATTTTCTGATCTTGCGACCTGATTTACGAAACACCGAGGACAGTCCAGGGTTTTCATAGTTCAGACGTTTGGCCACTTTGGTGTGAACCTTGATCTCTGCTGCAGCCTTTAGATCCACTGCCAGGGCGGCGAAAACCGCTTCATCGGGCAGGTCCGGCGAGGCAGGATCCCAATTCTCAAGAGCAGCCACAGTTCTTGGCAAAACCTCCTGAACAATGCGGTTATCCACCGACCGGAACAGCATGTCGCCAACAGGCAGGATAAAAGTCACAAGGATAAACAAGAGCAGCGGTGCGATCAGCATCAAAGCCCTGAGCTTTTGCATCCGCAGTGCCTTTGCGAGGCTGCGCTTTAGCGGCGTGCCATCAGCGGCCAGCACTGGGCCGTTTTGGGTGGTGTCACTCATGGTGGGGGTCCCCGTCGGGTCTTTTTTGGTTGGTGGAGAAAGGGCCCAGACTGTGCCGGGCCCTTTCCCGTTGTCACAACGAGGTCAGATTATTTAACCAACCAGGCCTGGAATTTTGCGTCCAGATCATCGCGGTTGTCTGCCCACCATTCGTAGTCATAGGTGTGAACGTTGCCAGCGTTGGCAGGATCGGTTGGCATGTGAGGCGCCATTTCGATACCCAGTTCAGCGTGCTTACCAACCAGTGGCGCCGAAGAGGCACGTGCCGGACCGTAGGAGATGTAAGCCGCCTGATCAGCAAGACGCTGGGTGTCGGTGGCGAACTTCAGGAAGTCCATTGCGCGGGCTTTACGGTCCGCAGGCAGACCGGCGGGAACGATCCAGCCGTCCAGGTCAAAGGACTGCATGTCCCAGAGCATCCCGATTGGCTGATTCTGCTCAGCAATGGCTGAGAAAAGGCGACCGTTGTAGGTGGAGCCCATGATAACTTCGCCATCAGCCAGCAGCTGAGGGGTTTCTGCACCAGCAGACCACCAAACAACGCTGTCTTTGATGGTGTCGAGCTTGTTCAGCGCGCGGGTCACACCTTCATCGGTGCCCAGGACGTCATAGATACCGTCCTTCGCAACGCCGTCGCAGTACAGAGCCCATTCCATGTTGTCGATTGGGCGCTTCTGCAGCGAACGCTTGCCTGGGAATTTCGCCAGGTCAAAGATGTCGCAAACAGAGGTAGGTGCTTCGGCGCCAACCAGGTCGGTACGGTAGCCAAAGGTGGTCGAGTAAACGATCTGAGGCACAAAGCAGTCAGAAACCAGCAGGTCGCCGAAGTCGTCAGAAGCCGAGGTGCCATCGGGGGCAGCGGCCAGATCTTCGTCGTGGTTGATTTCTTCAGCCAGACCTTCGTCGCACAGGCGCATCGCGTCAGAGGCAACAACGTCAACCAGATCCCAAGTCACGTTGCCGGCTTCGTTCATGGCGCGCAGCTTGGCAACCGCTTCCGCTGAGCTTTCGTCCCAAACGGCTTTGACGCCATCGTTTGCCGCCAGATAGGGCTCAACATAGGCTTTGTGCTGGCTGGACTGGTAGGCACCGCCCCAGGATACCAGCGTCATTTCGTTCGCCATGTCTTCGGCAAATGCCGCAGGCGCGATCAGCGCTGTGGTCATTGCCAATGCTGACAGTTTTGTCATCTTCATGAGAGATCTCTCCTTGTTGAAAGTCGTTCGTTATCTTTTACCCTCCCGGTCATAGCTGCCGGGAGTTGTTCTTATGTGGGGTATAGATCAGGCGTCCAGCGCGTGGCAGTCGTCAGGCAACCAGCCAATTTCGATTTGCTGGCCAGGTTTCAGACGGACCTGATCAGGCGCGTTCCGTGTCTTGATGACAAATTCATCGTTGCCTGCAACCCGCAGACGGGTGCGGAAAATGTCACCCATGTAAATGAACTCGAGCACCTCAGCCTTCAGGGTATGAACCCCCTCGGCAAGACGGTCCTTATTGTATTCGACGCGCTCTGGGCGAATGGAAACACGTGTCCGCTCGCCAGGTTTGCTGACATTCACGGGCCGACAATCGATCAACTCACCGCCATCCAGCTGCACCAGCGCGACGCCGTTGTTGATCTCTTTGACCACGCCCTCGAGCGTGTTGTTCTCGCCAATGAACTGCGCAACAAAACTATTTTGTGGTTCTTCATACAGCTTGTCTGGCGGTGCCAGCTGCTGAATACGGCCATCCTCAAAGACCGCAACACGGTCCGACATGGTCAGGGCTTCGGTCTGGTCATGAGTCACATAGACAACAGTAATCCCGAGGCGGTGCGCCAGGTGGGTAATTTCAAACTGCATCTTTTCCCGCAGCTGTTTGTCCAGCGCGCCAAGCGGCTCATCCATCAAAACCAGCTCGGGTTCAAACACCAGCGCCCGCGCCAGAGCGATACGCTGCTGTTGGCCACCAGAAAGCTGCGAGGGGCGGCGACCGCCAAAGGCGCCCATTTCCACCATATCCAGAGCGCGCTTTACCTTTTCCTCACGCTCGGACTTGCCCATCTTGCGAACTTCCAGCGGGAAGGAGAGGTTCTCGGCAATGGTCATATGCGGGAAAAGGGCGTAGTTCTGAAACACCATGCCAATGCCACGTTTATGCGGCGGGATGTTGTTGATCGAGGTGCCACCAAGGCGAATATCGCCATGGGTTGCCGTCTCAAATCCAGCCAACATCATCAAGCAGGTGGTTTTACCAGAACCCGAGGGCCCCAACATGGTGAGGAACTCACCTTTGGGCATAATGAGGTTCAGATCTTTTACGACAAGGTTCTCACCGTCGTAGCTCTTCTGCACGCGTTCGAATTCTACGAACGCGTCATTATTCGACGCATCAGCCAAAGCAGGCTCCCCGTTTTATGTAATCGGCAGATTGGTTCTGCGCTTCTGTCGTGATGTAAGCATACCCTTAGCAGGGGATGCAACCACATCATCTGATTACCGTTGTTTATCCAGACTAGGGGCATGTCCTCGCCAGTAAGAACCGACTGCGACCATCAAAGTGATTTTTGCGACAAGTATCGACTTGTTTACGCTAACGCTGGGGAAACCATAAGAGGGCTGGGACACAAAACCAGAAGAAAGCCCCGCACCCTCTTTGGCGCGGGACCATTTTGAGGCTCTGGCCCGGCCTTTCACCCTTAGGCCCCGCCACAGCTGCCGCAGCAGGTTGCGCCAGGGCAATGGCGACCTGCTGCAATTTAGGCGCTCGTTTTCCAGAACACCTGCGATTCAGGCACTTTGCAAAAGGCCTTTCTCCTGCAAAATCTCATAGCACTCATCCAGAGAGGTGCGGGCGCGGGCAATCAATACGTCTATCTCTTCTTGCGTGATGACCAACGGTGGCGAAATAATCATCCGATCCCCAACATGCCGCATCACCAGGTTATTGGCAAAACAGCGTTCGCGGCAAATAAACCCAACCGTTCCCGCATCAGGAAAGGCTGCGCGCGTCGCCTTGTTTGGGGTCAAAGCAATCGACCCCATCATGCCGACGATCTTAGCCTCGCCCACCAGCGGATGATCAACCAATGATTCCCACTTCTCTTTCAGATAGGGACCAGCAACATCCTGAACGTGGCTGACGACATTCTCTTCTTCGAGGATTCGCAGGTTTTCCAGCGCCACCGCTGAGGCCACGGGATGACCAGAATAGGTATAGCCATGATTAAACTCATCCGAGGCAATAACAGCGGCAACCTCATCACTGACAACAGAGCCACCGATGGGGGCATAGCCAGAGGACAGCCCTTTGGCGATCGTCATGATATCCGGACGGATGCCCATGGTCTGTGACCCGAACCAATTACCAGTCCGACCAAAGCCACAGATGACTTCATCTGCGATCAGCAGGATTTCATATTTGTCGCAGATCCGCTGAATTTCAGGCCAGTATGTGGCAGGCGGCACAATAACACCGCCAGCGCCCTGAACGGGCTCGGCGATGAAGGCAGCAACGCGGTCCTCACCCAGTTCCAGAATCGCCGCTTCCAGCTCCTGCGCCCGTTCCAGACCAAAATCATCCTCAGGCGTGTCACCCCCTTCGGCCCACCAATGAGGCTGATTAATGTGATGAATGTCAGGGATCGGCAGGCCACCCTGCTCGTGCATAGCACTCATCCCACCCAACGAGCCGCTGCCGACAGAGGAGCCGTGATAGGCATTTTTGCGACTGATGATGATGGATTTTGTCGGCTTGCCCTTCAGCGCCCAATAGTGCCGCACCATGCGGATATTGGTATCGTTGGCTTCCGATCCAGACCCGGCAAAGAACACATGATTCAGATCCCCCGGCGCCAGCTCGGCAATTTTGGCGGCCAGAGCAATCGCAGGCACATGGGTGGTCTGGAAGAAAGTGTTGTAATAGGGCAGCTCGCGCATCTGACGCGCGGCAACGTCAGCCAGCTCATCGCGGCCATAACCGATATTGACGCACCACAGGCCCGCCATAGCATCCAGGATCTGGTTGCCCTCGCTATCGGTCAGCGTCACGCCCGACGCCCGAGTAATGATACGGCTGCCTTTTTCGGCCAGTTCCCCGTTGGCCGTGAAAGGGTGCATATGGTGGGCGGCATCCAGAGCCTGCAATTCGGCTGTGGGCATGTGATTGGTGATCGCGTTCATCAGGCAGACTCCATCAATGAGAGATTGCGCCCAGAATATGATCAAATTTCACCTTGTCAATCGAATCAGTTGGCACCGCCTAACCCTTGAGTTACCTGCTCCATGCCCTGCGCCACGTCTTTTTCCATGGCCTGCGCCACTTTTTCTGGCTCCCCTCGGCGCATCGCTTCGATGATGTCCTTATGCCGGTCCGGGAAGCTCTGGGTACCAAAGCGCCCACAGACCACCCTAAGTGAAGGACCAAACCGTAGCCAAAGCCGGTCGGCAAGATCTGCCATGATGGGGGCATTGGCGCAGGCGTAGAGCTCAGAATGGAAGCTGTAATTTTGCACCAAATAGCCCGCGACATCCCCGGCAGAGATAGCCCGATCCAAGGCAATATCAATCGCTTCCAAACGGGCAATCTGCACCGCATTCATCCGCAGGGATGCCCGGCGAGCCAGCTCAGACTCTATTGTTTTCCTTACAAAACCTAGCTCATCAATATCCGCGGAGCTCAGAACCGGCACCGAAACTCGGCGGTTGCCCTGAAACATCAGCGCCCCATCTGAAATCAATCTGCGAATGGCTTCGCGCACTGGGGTCATACCCGCCCCAAGGGACTCCGTTAGCCCCTGAATGGTAACCGCCTGCCCTGGCGCCAGCTCTCCAAATAGGATCTGCGCCCGCAGTTGTTGATAGACGATCTCATGGGCCGGTAGTTTTGGCCCCTCATCGGGGTCAGTCTGGCCGGACTGAGCTACTGTTTTGGTCATCGACACTTGCGGTTTTCCTCCTAAATTTTGGGCAGCTTGCACGAAGTTCTGCCCAGTGGAAACATAAACAGTATTGCCGAATGAGGCAAAACTTGATCAAATCTAGGTCAGCCGGGCCAACACCGGTACCCACAGGGAGATAACAATGACACTCAAAATGATGACAACGACCGCTCTTGTCGCATTGCTCGGCTCCGCAGCCATGGCCGAAGAAGTACGCGTCTACAACTGGTCTGACTATATTGATGAAGCACTGCTGGAAAAGTTCGAAACCGAAACCGGTATCAAACTGATCTATGATGTCTTCGACAGCAATGAATTGCTGGAAACTAAAATGCTGGCAGGTGGCTCCGGGTATGATGTGGTGGTGCCGAGTGGCACATTCCTACAGCGCCAGATCGTGGCAGGCGCATTCCAGAAACTGGACATGTCCAAACTACCTAACCACAAAAACATGTGGGATGTCGTGGAATCTCGCACCGAACAATACGACCCGGAAAATGCCTATTCCGTCAACTATATGTGGGGGACCACTGGCATCGGCGTGAACGTCGGCAAAGTGAAGGAACTGCTGGGCGACGACGCTCCAATCAACTCACTTGAGCTGGTTTTCAACCCCGCAAATATGGAAAAACTGGGCGAGTGTGGTGTCCATTTCCTAGACGCGCCCGCCGAAATGATCCCAGCTGCGTTGAAATATATCGGCGAAGACCCCGACAGCCATGACCCCGAAGTACTGGCCAAGGCCGAAGCTGTCTTTATGGGTATTCGTCCCTATATCCAGAAATTCCACTCTTCCGAGTATATCAATGGCCTGGCGAATGGTGACATTTGTGTCGCCGTTGGTTGGTCTGGAGATGTTCTGCAGGCGCGGGACCGAGCCGCCGAAGCAGAGAACGGTGTCGAAATCGCCTACCATGCGGCTGTCGAGGGCGCGCAGATGTGGTTTGACCAGATGGCAATTCCTGTCGACGCCCCCAATCCAGATGCCGCGCATGTGTTCCTGAATTTCATCATGGATCCAAAGAACATGGCGGACGCATCGAACTATGTTTACTACGCCAACGGCAACAAGGCATCGCAGGAGTTCCTGGTCGAAGACGTGATTGGCGATCCAGCCATCTACCCGGATGAGGCCACATTGGCGAACCTCTTCACCACCACGCCCTATGCCCCCAAGGTGCAGCGTGTGGTGACCCGCATGTGGACCAAGATCAAATCCGGCACCTGATCTTAATCGATCCGGCAGGGCGCCCAGCGCGCCCTGCCTTTGCCTAATTGCGACAAACCTCTGACAGCGCGGCGAGCAACCAGCGTCTTCAGAAATTGCGGGGGACGCAGCTTGACTATTCCTGTATTCGAACCCTGGAACGATCCAGAGGCCAAGCCCTTGATCCAGTTCCAGAACGTCACCAAGCGATTTGGCGACTTCACGGCGATCGACGATCTAACCATCGGTATCTACGAGAAAGAGTTCTTTGCGCTATTGGGCCCCTCGGGCTGCGGCAAGACCACGATGATGCGCATGCTCGCCGGGTTTGAAACGCCCACCGAGGGCAGCATCTATCTGGCCGGACAGGACATGGCGCCTGTGCCCCCAAACAAACGCGCCACCAATATGATGTTTCAATCCTATGCGCTGTTTCCGCATTTGAGTATCTGGGAAAACATCGCCTTTGGCCTGAAACGCGAAGGCATGGCCAAGCCGCAGATCAGTGACCGAGTGAACGAAATGCTGCGCCTGACCCGGCTGGAGAAATTTGCCAGCCGCAAGCCACACCAAATATCGGGTGGTCAGCGTCAGCGGGTTGCTCTGGCGCGCTCTCTTGCCAAAAAGCCCAAACTTCTGCTGCTGGATGAACCCTTAGGCGCGCTGGACAAAAAGCTGCGTCAGGACACCCAGTTTGAGCTGATGGACATTCAGGAAAAGACTGGAACCACCTTTGTCATTGTGACCCATGATCAGGAAGAAGCGATGACCGTCGCCAGCCGCGTTGCCGTTATGGACAACGGCAGGATCATTCAGGTCGCCACCCCCGACCGTATCTATGAGACCCCAAACTCGGTCTATGTCGCTGATTTTATTGGTGAAGTGAACATAATCGACGGCATCGCCACACCAAATGGCGAAGAGAGCTATTCTGTCGCCTGGAAAGACGGACAAGCCCCACTGAACGTTAAATCGCCAAGTAGCTTCTCCGATGGCCAGAGCTGCCATCTGGCGATACGGCCGGAAAAGGTCACCATCAATGCGGAGAAACCCACCGGGGCCGATAACGTAGTGGAAGGCAAGATCCTCGACATTGCCTATCTCGGCAATCTGTCGACCTACCATGTTGAATTGCCCTCTGGTGCAGTGATCAAGGCTCAAAGCGCCAATACCCGCCGAATTTCACGTCGTGCCTTCACATGGGAAGACACTGTCTGGCTGTCCTGGACCGCCACGGCAGGCGTTCTCTTGGCTGCATGATGCGCCGCTTTACCCTGATTGCTATCCCCTATCTTTGGCTCTTGGCGCTGTTCCTGGTGCCTTTTGTCATCGTCTTTAAGATCTCGCTTTCCGATGTGGCCTTGGCCCGCCCGCCCTATACCCCTCATTTTGATTGGGCCACTGGTATCTGGGCCTTCCTGTCAGAGCTGGATTTTGAAAACTTCGTCTTTCTGACCCAGGATGATCTCTACTGGAAAGCCTATCTCAGCTCACTCAAGATCGCTGCTATTTCAACGCTGCTGACCCTGCTGGTCGGCTATCCCATGGCCTACGCTATGGCGCGCGCGCCGCAGGAATGGCGTGCCACTCTGATGATGCTGGTGATCCTACCCTTCTGGACCTCTTTCCTGATCCGGGTCTATGCTTGGATGGGCATTCTGTCGAACGAGGGCTTTCTCAATCAGTTTTTACTTTGGACCGGGGTGATTTCAGAGCCGCTGACCATCCTGAACACCAATACAGCCGTCTATATTGGCATCGTCTACACCTATCTGCCTTTCATGATCCTGCCGATATATGCCGCTCTGGAGCGGCTTGACGAATCCCTCATTGAGGCCGCTGAGGATCTAGGCTGCTCCCGCCTTTCGGCCTTTTGGCTGGTGACTATCCCGCTGTCCAAAACCGGCATCATCGCTGGCTGTTTCCTGGTCTTTATCCCTGTGTTGGGCGAATTCGTTATTCCTTCGCTCCTCGGTGGATCCGATACGCTGATGATCGGCAAGGTCCTGTGGGAAGAGTTCTTCTCCAACCGCGACTGGCCCGTGGCCTCGGCCGTGGCCGTGGTTCTGTTGCTGCTCCTGATCATCCCCATCGTGCTGTTCCAGCGCAACCAGCAGAAACAGCAGGAGGCCGAGCAATGAAACGCATGAGCTGGTTCAATACCGTTTCGCTGACACTTGGCTTTGCCTTTCTCTATGTCCCGATGCTGATCCTGGTGATCTACAGTTTCAACGAAAGCAAACTGGTCACTGTCTGGGCCGGGTTCTCGACCAAATGGTACGGCGAGTTGATGCAGAACGAGGCCTTTCTCAGTGCCGCCTGGGTGACCATTAAAGTGGCGGTGATATCGTCAACCATCGCAACGGTTCTGGGCACAATGGCCGCCTATGTTCTGGTGCGCGGCGGGCGGTTTATGGGACGCACCCTGTTTTCCGGCATGATCTACGCACCGCTGGTGATGCCGGAAGTCATCACTGGCCTGTCGCTGCTTTTGCTGTTCATCGGCATCGGCTTGGATCGGGGTGTCCTGACCATCGTGCTGGCCCATACAACCTTTTCCATGTGCTATGTCTCGGTGGTGGTGTCCTCGCGGCTGGTGACCTTCGACAGGTCGCTGGAAGAGGCCGCGCTGGATCTTGGTTGCTCTCCTTCTGAGGCCTTCCGGCTGGTCACCCTGCCGATCATTGCGCCCGCGGTCATTTCAGGCTGGCTGTTGGCCTTTACCCTGTCGCTGGACGATCTGGTCATCGCCTCCTTTACCTCTGGGCCTGCGGCGACAACGCTGCCGATCAAGATCTATTCGGCGGTGCGCCTAGGCGTCTCTCCCGAAATCAATGCCCTCTCGACCCTGATGATTGCAATTGTCACCATAGGCGTCCTCACCGCTTCGCTGGTCAACAAGCGCCAGATCGTACGGCAACAGCGTGAAGAAAAAGAGGCTGGGCGCAACTAATGCGAAGGATCTTTTCCGACTACGCCTATGGCCCCGCGCCACGCGAAAACTGCTGGTGGGATGAAACCGTGGATGCGCCCCCCTGGCCGCGGCAGGCCGGGGAGCTGAATGTTGATGTCGCCGTCATTGGCGGCGGCTTTACCGGCGTGTCGGCAGCGCTGCACCTGGCAGAAACCGGCACCAGCGTTGCGGTCTTGGAGGCAGAGACACCCGGCTGGGGGGCTTCCGGGCGCAATGGCGGCTTTTGCTGCCTGGGCGGGACCATGCTTTCTGGCACTGCCATGCAGCGCAAATACGGCCAGCAAGCCACCGAAACCTACGCTGCTGGAGAATTGGCAAGCATCGAATTGGTGCGCAGCCTGCTGGAGCGCCACGGGATAGACGCGGACACGCATTCCAAGGGTGAAACCCGGATGGCCCACAGCCCCCGTGCCATGGCCGCCCTGCGCCGCGAAGCGGATCAGATCGCAGCGGCAGGGGACACGCCCCAACTGCTGGAAAAGGAGGATCTTGCAGCGCAGGGGATGAGCGGAACCTTCTTTGGTGCGCTGACAACACCTGTTGGCTTTGGCCTCAACCCGCGCAAGTACCTCTTTGGCATCGCCCGCGCCGCCGAAAATGCTGGTGCCAAGCTGTTCCAATACAGCCCTGTGACCAAACTGGCACCCACCTCTGGCGGGCATGTCCTGACCACCCCAAGTGGGCAAGTGCGCGCCAAAAAGGTCATCATTGCTACCAATGGGTACTCTTGGGATGGGCTGCCAAAGTGGCTGTCCGGGCGTTATCTCCCGGCCCAATCAACGGTCATGGTGACCCGCCCACTGAGCGAAGCCGAGCTACAGGCGCAGGGTTGGTTCAGCGATCAGATGGCCTATGACACTCGCAACCTGCTGCATTATTTCCGTCTGATGCCAGACAGGCGCTTTCTCTTCGGCATGCGCGGCGGTCTGTTTGCCTCCCCCCGTGCTGAGGCCTCTATTCGCCGGCTTCTGCGCAGCCATTTCGAGACCTTATTCCCCGCATGGCGCGAAGTTGAGGGCACACATTTCTGGTCTGGAATGGTCTGTATGGCGCGTAATTTGGTGCCCTTTGTCGGTCCGATACCGGATAATCCCGGTCTTTTTGCTGGGTTGTGTTACCATGGAAATGGCGTTGCCATGGGCAGCTATGCTGGGCGTTTGTTGGCGGATCTGACGCAGGACAAGATACCCGACCTCCCCTATTCCCCCGCACTGCAGGGCATGTCTCGCTTCCCCTTTGGCCGTGCCAGGCGAATTCTTATGCCACCGTCCTACGCAGTTTTGGGGCTGATGGATTGATCCATAGCCGCCAGCTCCAGATCACAGGCCTGCCTGTCCTGTGGATTTCCCCGCCTGCAGCGCCAAAGGCAATAGGCTGCCATACGCCAATGAAACCAGGGCTTTAAGGATAGATATCGCCCTACAATACGTGGATCGGGGTAGGCGGAAAGAAAGGCCTCTTCCTCGGCCTGTGACAGCACCGCGCCTCGATAAAGAAACTGCATGGCCGGCGACAGAAACAGCGCCAGATCCTCGCTTGGGTCGCCCATTTGCGGGCATTGCCAGTCAATCAGCGTCAGCGTGCCGTCATGGGCCAGTAGGTTCCCCGGCACTGGATCACCATGGATCAACGCCAATTGTTTTAGAGGAGGCACCTGACCAATTGGGCACCTCCGTTGCAGCTCAGCAACCAAATCGGTCGTCAAGGTGCAGTGAGAGAGAATTGCATTCCCCTGCGCCTCCAGCTCAGCGCTGCCATTGACGCCTAATGGCAGACCGCCGAACTCTGGCTGGTCATGCAACCGTCCCAAAAGCTGGGCCACATGGCCGCTATCCTGCTGCCACGGCGCGCCGGTGATGTGACCATAGATCAACCAATCATGGCCCTCAAAACAACCCGCGCCTTGCAAAGGCGGAACCATGCCGGTCCCGGACAAGGCCGTCAGGGCTGCGGCCTCTCTCGCCGGATCATTGTCGAACAGCGGGTTATCGTCCTGTTTCAAATAGAGTTTTATGACGAGGTCGCCAACCCGCCAGACCCGGTTAGATCGCCCCCCCTGCAAGGGAATAGGCGCAGCGGCCACCAGCCCCTGCGCCTTGAGCGATTGGAAAAACCGCTGATCAAAATCTGTATCCAGGTCTTGCAGGACGTCACACTCCGCTTTGGGCAGCTCCGTTCTTAGGGAGCAACATCTCTAGACCCTGCGGCGCCGTTTGGATCAAGCCTCTTCTTGTTCCATTTGTTCCGCTGCGGGGTCGCGCAGCGCTGTGACCGAGGTCGCCAAGATTGCAAAGCCGGTTTCGTTGATCAAGACAACATCACTGCCCGCCAATTGGGTTTCCTGCACAGTGGTGTAGACTTCCGCCATCTCAGACAGGACAACCTCTCCATCCACCGAGCTTTCGACGATGAAAGTATAATCCCCTGCCGGAACGGTATCCCCGTCAAAGCCGGTGCCGTCCCAATCATAGGGCTCTGCACTGACTGGCAGCGAGATGCGGTTGACCTCATCCCCATCTGCATTTCGGACCACAAGCGTAACTTCATCCGCCGCAGCTGCAGGGTTGGGAGACACATTGACTGGGGTGGTGCCGTCAAAACTCGCTGCTGTGGCAGCACGCACTTCCATGCCGACCCAGCCCGTCAAGGCCGCCATATTGCCCAGTCCCAGCTGCTCCAACGCAGACCCCAGGTTATCATTGGTCAGAACCTGCTGCTCAACCATGGAGAATTCCGCGAGCTGAGAGGCGTATTCCGTGTTGTCCATTGGCTCCGTGGGGTCCTGATACTTGGCCTGTGCCGTCAATAGCTTGATGAAAGTATCAAAATCAGAGGTTAGATTGGTGCCCCCCCCAGCGGAGGCGCTGTTAGCTGTCGCTGTATTGTAGTTGGTGCCAGAAACTTCTGTCGTCATCAGTTAGACCCTCATGTCCACGCCGGCATTTCCAAACCGGAGGTGTTGTACCTGTTTTTCTGCAAGCTCAGACGCTGCCAGGTCATCCAATTCGTCTGTGTTGGATGATGTACCCATGCCGGATGCGCTCTCGCCTTCGCTACTGGTCTGGCCACC
This sequence comes from Roseobacter sp. MED193, assembly GCF_000152965.1. Lineage (GTDB taxonomy): Bacteria > Pseudomonadota > Alphaproteobacteria > Rhodobacterales > Rhodobacteraceae > Pseudophaeobacter. Next base: position 2,230,388 of record NZ_CH902583.1, read on the forward strand.
CGAAGCGCCGCCGCCATTGAATTCAAACGAGACGTTTTCAAAACCCATTTTACGGAACTCATCCGCCAGTTCATGGATATGGCGGCGCATCAAATCACCGGTTTCGGCCCGCTCGGTCTGGATGACCACAGTGATTCCCGTCTCGCTGGTGGAGACCCGCATCTTGACCCGCCCCAACTCTTCGGGGTTCAGAGCCACATCAACATTGCGCTCCCCCTTGGCAAAAAAGGCCTGGGCCAGTTGCACTGCAACCAACCGGGGTGTTTCCGGGCGATGTACGGTTCCCGGCTGAGCCACAGCCTCAGTCAAGAGTTGTGACAAACCCGGCAGATCTGGTGTGAGATCAGCGCTCAGCAGTTGCGCCTCGCCCCCAAGGCCAGCACCAGCGCCAGAGGCGTCACCGGCAAGCATCTGGGCGGCAAAGGCCTGCTGCACGGCGCTAATCTGCGCAGCTGCAGCTGTCGTCGGTTTGGGGGCTGTGTTCGCGGGTGATGCATTACCAGAGACTACGGCCTGCGCGTCACGGGCTTCGCGGGCCCGCCCCTCCGCCCGACGCCCTGGTTCAGTGGACGGTGTGCCACGGGATTGGCTCGCAGCTGCCGCTGCCTGTGCCTCTCCTGAGCTTGCGGATTTTGCATTTGCCGTCGGCTGAGAGGTCTCTGTCGCATCGTCAACTGCGGCCTCATCCGCCGCTGCACCCTCCGCTAGGGTCGTCTCATCCGGCCCAGAGGTCTGTGTTACGGGCGCAGATCCCGCCGCTGCGGCGCGCATCTCGCTACGGCGAATCGCTGCATCTTGCGCACGGGTAACAGCCGATGTTGCCGCTGACTGCTCTGGAAGCTTATCGCCCAGCTCCGCATCCAATGCCCCAGCCTGCGCTGTATCATCTGCATTGATCACAGCCTCAGCCGGTGCGGTGCCGGTTTGAACTGTGGTCTTAGAAGACTGAGCTGAGGTCTGTCCCGTGGGAGCAGCTAAACCAGCTGTAACTTGGGTACTGGCAGTGGATTGCGCCGCACGAGGCACATTTGCGCTTTCGCCTTCAGCACTGTCGCCCTGTGCTGCGGGAACCTCATCCGCCAGCGGCGTTGCATTTTCGCCCCCCTGCTCCGCTGCGACAGCCCCCTGCGCACCAACAGCGCCCACGGGTTTCTGAGCCCGGGCAGTGGCATCAGGGTCCACAGCAGTTTTTGCAGTATCAGGCTTTCCATCAACGCCCTGAGCAATCCCTACAGGGGGAACTTCTGTCTCTTGCGCTGCAACCTCTACGGCAGCAGGCAGCGCGGTATCGGATACAGAATCAGTGTCCAAAACGCCTGTTTCGGCGCTCTTCACCTCACCTTCGGAGGTCGATAGCTCAGTTTCTAAAGAGATTTTGCCCTCGGTCGAGGTCTCGCTCATGCCGATCTCAGCAGCGGTTTCCCCATCACTCGCATCCCGAGCAGAGCGCGGTGTCTCTGCCTCTTGAGCTGCGGATTTACCTGCATTGGGCTGCTTCTGATCAACGTCTTTAGATCGACCATCCGCCTCTCGCTGCTCAGCTGCTTTTTCAGCCTGCTTGGAGCGCTCTTTTTCAGACGCCAGCTTTGCCTCATCTCTTCGGGCACGATCATCCATGTGATCGGAAAAGCTGCGGGTTGTTTGCTGCCGTTGGGGGCTTTCTGTCGCCTTAACGCCAACTGGGTCAGTCGCGCCAGAACGCAGCTGGCCAAGGAGTACATTTGTGAGCATTCGGATTCCAGACATTCTATCTCGATGCCCCCAGCTCTAGAGCAAAGCGGTTACGGTAATTTTAACCGCTCCTGAGGCATTCTCAGAAAAATCAAGCAAATCTGAATTAAAACTGGAGCGAGGTGCAGGATGCCCAATCTAACGACAGTTCATCAGGCGACAACAGCGCCACCCAGGCTTCAACAGCCCACACCGGATGACGCGATTCGCGATGCTGCAAAGAAGTTAGAAGCTTCTTTTCTAACGGAAATGTTGAAATCTGCGGGGCTTGGGAAAAGCCGCGAGGGCCTTGGCGGCGGCGGCGAAGGCGAGGACCAGTTCAGCAGCTTTCTGGTCCGCGCCCAGGCAGAACAGATTACCGAAGCCGGCGGCATTGGCCTCGCCGAATCACTTTATCAAGCAATGAAGGATTCCTCTAATGACTGACCCAAACCCACAACTGACCCACCAAAACCCCCAAAGCCTTATTGATGAGTTGGACGAGATTCTTGACCAGGAACGCAGCGCATTGGTGCGCGGCGAGCTGCAACAGATCGAAGGTCTCCTCGCTCGCAAGGAAGCGATCATCGCGAATCTCAACACCATCGACACATTGGAACGAACAGCCCTGGCCCAGGTACAAACAAAGGTGTCGCGAAATCAGGAACTGCTCAACAGCGCTATGGAAGGCATTCGCAGTGTCGCCACACGCATGGCTGAACTGCGTCGTGTCAAAAAGGGACTGGATGTTTATGACCGTGCTGGCCGCAAGGCGCGCTATGGAACAACCATGGGGCAACGGCTGGAAAAACGCAGCTGAAACACGGGAGCTAAGTCGCTCCAGGGTTTAGTAAAATTCTACGGAATGTGGTTTTGAACATTAGCACTCTCTTAGCAACTTTAGACGCAATGTCTCCTTGCATCTCATCACTGAGGTGGCGCGAAAGCCGACAGGCAAACGCATTGTCAGAAAGACGCCAAAACGCCCCCTTCTGGGGCAGGGAAAACTACTGAGACTAAAGTGTCTCAATCGCTAAAGGAAAAAAGCTATGACCAGTATTCTGACAAACAATGGCGCAATGGTTGCTCTGCAGACTTTGTCTTCTATCAACAGCGACCTGACAGAGACTCAGAACCAGATCTCCACTGGTAAAGAAGTCGATTCTGCCAAAGATAACTCGGCCATCTGGGCGATTTCCAAAGTTATGGAATCTGACGTTGCTGGCTTTGAAGCCGTATCTGACTCGCTGTCCCTGGGTGAATCCACTGTTGCTGTTGCAACTGCGGGTGCCGAGCAGATCACCGACCTTCTGAAAGAAATGAAGGAAAAAGTTGTTGCCGCAACTGGTGAAAACGTTGACCACGCCAAGCTGGAAGCTGACGTTGACGAGCTGAAAAACCAGATCACTTCCGTGATTGGTGCTTCGCAGTTCAACGGCGCCAACCTGCTGAACACCGCCGGTGGCGACATCACTGTTCTGTCTTCGCTGGACCGTGATGCATCTGGTACCGTGACTGCCTCCAACATCACCGTTGCTTCGGTTGACTTTGAAGCAGGCCTCAACCTGACCTCCGTTGACATGAGCGATGCGACCACTGCCGAAGCATCGATCGATGACATCGAAGCTCTGATCCAGGCCGCTGTTGACGGTGCTGCTGCTCTGGGCGCCTCCGCTGCCCGTATCGAGAAGCAGAACGAGTTTGTTTCTAAAGTAACCGACGCCATGAAGTCCGGCATTGGTGCACTTGTTGATACCAACATGGAAGAAGCATCCGCTCGACTAAAAGCTCTGCAAACTCAGCAGCAGCTTGGTGTTCAGGCACTTACCATTGCCAACTCGGCACCGGAAACTCTGCAGCAGCTGTTCCGTTAAAATACCTAACCCAGGGCGTGTCATTCACGCCCTGGGCCCCTCTTCTCAGAGAATCTGAAGAAATAATACGTTAGGAAAACACGTGAACGCACTGCTGAAAGCGAAGAGTGCCTATTCTGCGGCAAAGGCCCCGACCAGAACGACCGTAGACAAAGAATATGATATCGTCGCTCGCTCGACGCAAAATTTACTTGCTGCACATAAGGTCGCTAGCGCGAACAAGGGAACCGAGGGGTTCAAAGTCCTAACTGAAGCGCTGCACAAGAACCGCAAGATGTGGAACATTTTCACCGCGGATCTCGCTTCATCGGACAACCAGTTGCCGCAAGATGTTAAAGATAATCTGTTTTACCTAGCTGAATTTACCCGTCAGCACACCAGCAAGGTCCTATCGCGCAAAGCGAATGTGAGAGCGCTGATTGAAATCAACATGGCCGTCTTGCGCGGCCTCCGCAGCGGAGCAACCTAAATATGAGTGGACTTGTTCTCAAACTGGCCCCGAAAGAGCGGGTTCTGGTCAACGGCGCCGTTATTGAAAACGGCGACAGACGGAGCCGCCTGTCCATCGTGACGCCAGATGCCAATATCCTGCGCCTACGCGATGCCATCCATCCAGAAAACGCCAATACGCCTGTTCGTCGAGTGTGCTATGCAGCTCAACTGATTTTGACTGGCGACAGTGACCCCGAAGAAGATCGCCTGCCAATGCTGCGCCGGATCGAAGAACTGAGCCAGGTCTTTTTGGATGCTGATAGCCGCAGTGCGCTTGCCGACGCCACAGAAGCCCTGTTGGAGGACAATCACTACAGGTGCTTGAAATCCCTACGCACTCTGCTGCCACGGGAAGAACGTTTGATGGCGATCCGTCCGTCATGAGCTTTGAACCTACCATCCCTTCAACTGGCTTGACTGGCTGGGCCTTCTTGCAGTCCACCTACGACCGCCAGTTCGAGCACTTCAACAAAGATCCGATCCTGGAGCGCGACAACGAGTACTTCATGGAAAACATCGGCAATGTCAAAACCGCAGAGGACTTGGTTTCTGACTACCGCTTGTTGGAGGTAGCCCTGAACGCTTTCGGTCTCGCAAGTGAGATCGATTCAAAGGCGATGATTCAGAAAGTTCTGGAAGATGGTAGTGAAGCGGATGATGCCCTGGCCAATAAATTGGGCGACGACCGTTGGATCGACTTCACTGATGCCTTCAAGTTCGGCCCCGGTCTAGCACCTGTGACTGGCCTGACCTACAAGATGCAGGAGATCGCGGACAAAAATGTTGTTCAGTCGTTTGAAGACGCGGTTGGGGCACAAGACGTCTCCATGCAGATCGCGCTTTATGCCGAACGCGAACTGGTGGACCTCGTTACCTTCGATGATGAAGGCGAAGAATTGTCTATTACGGGGCAATGGCTAAACATCATTGGTCAGCCGCAGCTTCAATCCATGATGCAGACCACACTTGGACTGCCAAGTGATCTTGCCCTGCTTGATATTGATCAGCAGGTGGACATTCTGCAGGATGCCGCAAAAAAGCGATTTGGCTCTGATGATCTCAAGATGTTTTCTGACCCCGAAGAGATGAAGACATTGATCAACACCTATCTGGCACGGACAGAGCTGGAAGCCTATCAAAGCTCCAACTCCTCTGCCTCCCTGGCGCTTTCGCTCCTGCAGTCCTGAGCCATTACCTGACCAATCGATCGAGATAAAACAAAGGGCGCTTCCAGATGCACTGGAAAGCGCCCTTTTTGCATCGCAATCGCGCGAGCTGGAGCGCGCTGCTTTGTGAACAGTTAAGGAGGCTCCTGCGAGCCTCCTTGCCCTATCCTATCGCCCCTTGCTGACGCGGCGCAGCATAAGTTGCAGGCGGCTGAAGCTGTTGCTCACCCCCTGGGGATCTTCCTTGCCAAAGAAGGCATCCAGCTCTGGCCATATCTTTACCGCCTGATCCAGCACCACGTCATTGCCTTCGGAGTAGAGGCCAGCGCGGATCATAACCTCAGATTGTTCATAAGAGCCCAGGAACTTCCGCACCTCCAGAATGGTAGCGTTTTCTTCGTCTGTCGCCGCCGCAGGCAAGCTACGCGAGACTGAACGTGACACATCGACCGCCGGGAACCGGCCGCGCTCTGCGATCTCTCGGTTGAGCACGATATGCCCATCCAGAACACCCCGCAAAATATCTGCAATGGGTTCATCCATGTCGGACCCCGCGACCAGAACACTGAACACAGCCGTAATGTCGCCTTGCCCCTCAGAGCCAGGTCCAGCTCGCTCACACAGCCCAGTAATCAGCGGCGTCACCGAAGGGGGGAACCCGCGTAGCGAGGGCGCCTCGCCCGAGGCGGCGGAAATTTCCCGGTGGGCCTCGGCAAAGCGTGTGACCGAATCCGCCATGAACAGCACGTTCTTGCCCTGGTCACGGAAATGCTCTGCGATTGTCATCGCCGCCCAGGCGCTGCGGCGCCGTACCAGCGCAGACTGATCAGAAGTCGCTGCCACAACAACGGCGCGTTTCATGCCTTCTGGGCCCAAAACATCTTTGACGAAGTGATTCACTTCGCGACCCCGTTCGCCAATCAGAGCCATGACCACGACGTCAGCCTGCATAAATTGCGCCATTTTTGCGAGCAAAGTCGATTTACCAACACCAGAGCCCGCAAAAAGACCGATACGTTGGCCCTGAACGATAGGGAGAATCGTATTGAACACTGACAGCCCAGTGTCCAGACGCGCCCCCATATGACGCCGACCGGCCGCTTTGGGAGGCGGTGCCATCAGGTCGCGGGCCTTCTCGCCACGTAGCAACGGGCGACCATCCAGAGGCTCTCCAAAGGGATCAATGACCCGGCCGATCCAGTTGTCGCCAGGGGCAAAATCTGGCGCAGGCATCAGCTTCACCCGATCATTTATCGCCACACGATCCGGAGATCTATCAGGTAACATACTGATTTTATTACTATCAATCTTCAATACTTCGCCGTGAAGCTCATCACCCGGGCCGCGGACAAGAACCAGGCGGTCACCGATTCGGGCTTCGCGCTCTAGGCCGGAAATTTCAATTTCTCCGCCAGAAATACCACTGACGCGTCCCATGGAAGTTGCCAGTTTCTTACTGGCGATTTGTTCAGTCAAAGCTTTCAGCTCTGGAATCATGGCCTGAGGCCTCCAACTAGTTCCTGAAACAATTTCTAAAGGAATCAGGGTTAAGCCTTGATTGAAATTGATCGAGGGAGAAGCCCCGGTGTTCACCGAACTGAACGTTTTTAAAATCGCATATTCGATGGCCAGCCACGCCGGCAAGCGTCAGGCACTGGTGTCTGAGAACATCGCCAACGCGGATACCCCTGGCTACCACGCCAAGGACATAAAACCTTTTAAGGAGGTCTATGCCGCCGGGCCGCGCCCAGGCGACATGGTGGCCTCACGCGGTTCACACCTGAATGGTATCAACGGGTCCAACATGGATTGGGCTGTCACCACTTCAGCTGTTGGCACCGACCCCAACGACAACTCTGTTTCGATCGAAACCGAAATCCTCAACGGGGTTGAGGTCAAGCGCCAGCACAGCAGGGCGCTCGCCATCTACAAATCATCGATGAACATTCTGCGCACCAGTCTTGGGCGCTAAAGGGGGCATGACCAATGAGTGAATTTTCCAACTCTCTGAGTGTGACCGCCAGTGGCCTGAAAGCACAGGCCACCCGTCTGCGTCACGTTTCTGAAAACATCTCCAACGCCGATACCCCCGGATATCGCCGCAAAAGCGTCCCCTTTGAGGCCGCGCGCGATCTGGAAAATGATGTCGAGCGGGTCAAGACTGGCCGCGTCGTCCTCGATCGCAGTGACCTGGAGAATGTCTATGACCCTTCGCATCCCCTGGCGGATGAAAGCGGTCACTACGAGGGATCGAACGTAGATCTGATGATCGAGATCGCCGACGCCCGCGAGGCGCAACGCAGCTATGACGCCAACCTGAAGATGTTTGAACAAACCCGTGGAATGTCAGCCTCGCTGATGGATCTGCTGAGAAAGTAACCTAACACCCGAGGAGATCCAGAATGGATATTCGCTCTATCGCTTCCGCCGCTGGTGGCTACGCAGCCGCCCGTCCCGCCACCAAAGTGGACCCAGAGTTCCAGGGCAATAGCCCCACGGATCAGCTGCGTTCCAGCTTTGCCAGCTTTGCCAATACCCTACAGGTGGGTGAACAGACTGCAGTTCAATCGATGACCGGCGATGGCGATCCCCATGCACTGGTGCAGGCCCTGGCCCAGACCGAGCTGGCGGTTGAGACCGCAGTGTGTTGATTTGCGCTGAGAACTGACCCGGTAGGCCTATAAATTTTCACTGAGAATTGACCCATGTGAACCCGCTACCCTGACGCTTTTGTTCGGGGAGATATGGAGTGATCGACATGGGATTTTTAAGTGTAATACGACGTTGGGCTTTGCGTGAAGATATGCCAATTCGAGAGATAGCGCGGCGGACGGGATTGTCTCGCAACACCATCAAGAAGTACCTGCGTGAGGGCGCTGTTGAGCCGAGGTTCAAGACGCCCAAACGGCCAAGCAAGTTGGACCCGTTTGCGGATCGTTTATCAGCATGGTTGTTGGCTCAGACACGCAAATCGCGCAAAGAGCGGCGTACTGTGAAGCAGATGCACGCCGATTTGGTGAAGTTGGGTTATGCGGGATCCTATGCGCGCGTGGCCGCTTTTGCCCGTGCATGGCGTGAAGACCGGCATCGTGTGGAGCAAACAACTGGACGCGGCACGTTTGTGCCTTTGGTATTCCAACCGGGTGAAGCGTTCCAGTTCGATTGGAGCGAAGACTGGGCCACAATTGGCGGTGAGCGGGTCAAGTTGCAGGCCGCCCATACGAAGCTCTCGCACAGCCGGGCATTCCTGGTGCGCGCCTATCCATTGCAAACACACGAGATGCTGTTCGATGCTCATTGGCATGCATTCCGCGTGTTTGGCGGTGTGCCTGGGCGCGGTATATATGACAACATGAAGACCGCTGTTGATCGCGTTGGCCGTGGTAAACAGCGCGACATCAACGCCCGCTTCAAAGCGATGGCCAGTCACTATGTTTTTGAACCTGAGTTCTGCAACCCAGCGGCAGG